>NZ_CP174292.1:745000-3710000 GCF_052466775.1 Microbulbifer sp. CnH-101-G | reverse complement strand
TAAGGTCCCAAATACCAGTTAAGTGGGAAACGATGTGGGAAGGCCCAGACAGCTAGGAGGTTGGCTTAGAAGCAGCCATCCTTTAAAGAAAGCGTAATAGCTCACTAGTCGAGTCGGCCTGCGCGGAAGATATACCGGGGCTAAAACTGGTAACCGAAGCTGCGGATGCTCTTAGGAGCATGGTAGAGGAGCGTTGTGTAAGCCGTTGAAGGTGGATCGGGAGGTCTGCTGGAGGTATCACAAGTGCGAATGCTGACATGAGTAACGACAAGGGAGGTGAAAAACCTCCCCGCCGGAAGACCAAGGGTTCCTGTCCAACGCTAATCGGGACAGGGTTAGTCGACCCCTAAGGCGAGGGCGAAAGCCGTAGTCGATGGGAAACAGGTTAATATTCCTGTACTCGCTATTACTGCGACGGAGTGACGGAGAAGGCTAGGCCAGCATGGCGATTGGTTGTCCATGTTTAAGGTTGTAGGCTGGGGACTTAGGCAAATCCGGGTCCCTAAGGCTGAGAACTGATGACGAAGCCCACTTAGTGGGTGAAGTGGTTGATGCCCTGCTTCCAGGAAAAACTTCTAAGCTTCAGGTAATAGTGAATCGTACTCTAAACCGACACAGGTGGTCAGGTAGAGAATACCAAGGCGCTTGAGAGAACTCTGGTGAAGGAACTAGGCAAAATGGTACCGTAACTTCGGGAGAAGGTACGCCGGTTTTGGTGATGGGACTTGCTCCCTAAGCTGAGGCCGGTCGAAGTGACCAGGTGGCTGCGACTGTTTATTAAAAACATAGCACTCTGCAAACTCGTAAGAGGACGTATAGGGTGTGACGCCTGCCCGGTGCCGGAAGGTTAATTGATGGGGTTAGCTTCGGCGAAGCTCTTGATCGAAGCCCCGGTAAACGGCGGCCGTAACTATAACGGTCCTAAGGTAGCGAAATTCCTTGTCGGGTAAGTTCCGACCTGCACGAATGGCGTAACGATGGCCACGCTGTCTCCACCAGAGACTCAGTGAAATTGAAATCGCTGTTAAGATGCAGTGTACCCGCGGCTAGACGGAAAGACCCCGTGAACCTTTACTACAGCTTTGCACTGAACTTTGAGCCTACTTGTGTAGGATAGGTGGGAGGCTTTGAAGCAGTAACGCTAGTTACTGTGGAGCCGTCCTTGAAATACCACCCTGGTATGTTTGAGGTTCTAACTCTGGTCCGTTATCCGGATCGAGGACAGTGTATGGTGGGTAGTTTGACTGGGGCGGTCTCCTCCCAAAGAGTAACGGAGGAGTACGAAGGTGCACTCAGCATGGTCGGAAATCATGCAATGAGCATAATGGTATAAGTGCGCTTGACTGCGAGTCAGACATGACGAGCAGGTACGAAAGTAGGTCATAGTGATCCGGTGGTTCTGTATGGAAGGGCCATCGCTCAACGGATAAAAGGTACTCCGGGGATAACAGGCTGATACCGCCCAAGAGTTCACATCGACGGCGGTGTTTGGCACCTCGATGTCGGCTCATCACATCCTGGGGCTGAAGCCGGTCCCAAGGGTATGGCTGTTCGCCATTTAAAGTGGTACGCGAGCTGGGTTTAGAACGTCGTGAGACAGTTCGGTCCCTATCTGCCGTGGGCGTTGGAGATTTGAGAAGAGTTGCTCCTAGTACGAGAGGACCGGAGTGAACGAACCTCTGGTGTTCCGGTTGTCACGCCAGTGGCATTGCCGGGTAGCTATGTTCGGACGGGATAACCGCTGAAAGCATCTAAGCGGGAAGCCTCCTTCAAGATAAGATCTCCCTGACTCCTTGAGAGTCCTAAAGGGCCGTGGAAGACTACCACGTTGATAGGCTGGATGTGGAAGCGCTGTGAGGCGTTGAGCTAACCAGTACTAATTGCCCGTGCGGCTTGACCATACAACAGAGATGGTTACTAACGACTAGCTAAGCTAGCGGATTGTGAGTTAGAGACATACAATCGCTTGCGGTGTATTACTACAGATTGTTTCACCGAATTATTTGGGTTGATTGTTAACTGAGAAAAACTCAGTGGCAAACGAACAGTCAAACGGCAGCGCAGGGCAAACGCCCATAAGACCAACGCCAACCCAAGCCAGTTTGCCTGACGACAATAGAGTTGTGGAACCACCTGATCCCTTGCCGAACTCAGAAGTGAAACGCAACATCGCCGATGGTAGTGTGGGGTCTCCCCATGTGAGAGTAGGTCATCGTCAGGCTTCTAATCCGAAAGGGCCACCCATTGGGTGGCCCTTTTTTTATGTGTGAAAAAATAGTTAATAAAAATAATAAAAACAGAAAATAAAAAAAGAGTTGGAAGAAAAATGTGCTCTGGAGAAAAATAAAAACTCCGTTCAAACCCCAACCGAATTTTTACTCGCAATACTTCCGCCGAAAAATCCAGCTCGACAAAAACCCCAGAAAAATACAAAGTCTCTGAAAAAGTCCGAACGGCTTCCAGCCCTTTAAACAAAGCATTTTTCTCAATATTTACGTCAAGCAAAAAATAAGAAATACAGAAAAATACGCCACGTTATTTAATCCGCATCTCACATACCGCAAAAAAATCCTCCGAAATGAAAAAATGATATCCAGTACAAAAAAGTCATTGCACTAAAAAACTGACCAGAAATATCAATAAAAAGTTCGGTGATTTTTTGCACGTTTTGGTGAGCCTGAGCAACCACGGGCCCTGGCGCGGATATACCGCAGTTATGCACAAGTCTATCCAGGCTTTCTGTTAGTAAAGCCAGCCTGTGGAAAGTGGATAAATGGCTGGTGCTTTTTTACCCGCTGAAAAGGGCCCCACGTAAACAGGGGCCTGAGCGTGGATATCCCGGAGTTATACACAGCTCTATCCATGGATTCTGTTAGTAATTAGCTCAAATAACACTAGAGCTTATAAAACTATACAGTCAGAGCCTGTTTCTAGGCCCTGGCCAGAGGGTGTCTTGCACTTTTAACTATACTGACAGGTCATAGGCGCCTAAATAGTTGTGCCATGTGAATAACTTGCAGTTGGGACCAAGTGGTGAGGTGCTCTAATGCGCTGGTCGATTCTTTCTAGCTTGATTCTCCTGAGCCTGTTTCTGGGTAGTTTTACATTTGCCAGTACCCTAATCGTGGGTAACAAATATGAAGGTACAGTCAGCTTTATTGATTTGGAAAATGGGAAGGAAATCAAGCGAAGGGAAACTGGTGGCTCTCCACACGAACTTGTTTTGTCCCCAGATAAATCAAAGGTTGTGGTGGTTTCCTATTTGGAAGATGGCTACGTTGGCGAAGAGTTAAATGTCTTTGATGTGGCTACGGGCAAACGCTTAAGTATTATCGATATTAGCCCGCATATGGGCCCTCATGGTATTGCTTGGCTGGGAAGTGGTGATGACCTTATCGTGACCACTGAAGAAACTCATGATGTGATTAAGGTTGATACTGTCGCAGGCAAGGTGCTCGGTTCTGTATCAACGGACCAGATAGGTAGTCACCTACTGGCTTTATCTCCAGATAATAAAACCGCTTACGTCACTAGCCGTGGCTCGGATACCTTCAGCGTGATCGATACGGACACTATGACTTTAAAAAAGACTCTGCCTGCCGGTGATGGTCCTGAGGCGGTATGGGTCAGTCCCGATGGGAAAGAGCTATGGATAGGTAATAATCGCTCAAAAAATATTTTCATCTTTGACACGGCTAGTTTAAAAAAGAAGGATGTCATTGATGTTGGTTACCTTCCCATTCGCATAAGTTTCCATCCCAAAGGGAAGCTGGTTGCAGTTGCGGATCTACAGGGAAACCGGGTGGTGATTTACGATGCGGCAACCCGCAAAGAGCTTAAGAGTATTGACTTAGGCACTGCCGCTGCACGGGAACCGGCTTCACTACTCTTTACTCCCGATGGTAAGTTTCTATATGCCGGATCACAGAGAGACGGGAAGGTGGTCGAAATAGATACCGACAAGTGGGAAATCAAAAGAATTTTTAGGGCTGGTCAGGGGGCTGATGGCTTGGAGTGGAGTCCGGTAACGATTCAGCCCGAGTAAATTCTATATAATATATTTTAATGGTGGATGTTGTTAGAGGGCGACGGTGTAGATCATTAGATCCTGGGACTTTCCATCGATCGTAAGGTATGCGGGGATGGTACTACTGTGGATTCCACCGGCCCGTCTTGCAACCGCAATGCTAGCGGTATTTTCAGAAAGGCAGTGTATTTTTATCTGGGCTACACCAGCTTGTCTTTTTAGTTCTTCGCAAATCCTCGCCACAACTTTCGCCATTACACCTTTGCCCTGGCAGTGAGCCGATAGCCAGTAGCCAATTTCGGCACTCTTGTTTTTCTGATCAATTTCTTTGACACCGATTATTCCAGAGAGTTGGTCATTAAAAATGATCTTGTACCAGGCAGAGCCATTGTGTTTACTATAAATACGCTGGCAAATATATTGTTTGGTCGACTCCATATCCTGTACTGACTTTGCCCAGTACAAATATTTTTCCAAAAGTGGGCGGTTATCTTCTATTAGATCAAAAAGCTCCTGGGAATCTTTCTCCTGTAGAAATTCCAGATAAATATCTTCTGTTACCGTTAACCGCATGCGGTTTTTCTCCTTGGTGGTGGAATCTCTCAAGTGAGACGATGTTATAAAAATGCAGTTTTTACTTAATAAGTTTACGAGGATTTGCCCCGGCACTTCAGACTTAGCGAATGAAACTCTTAAGGACTTTAGGTTTCCAGCAGAAAGGTAACCGGGCCGTCATTGAGAAGAGACACTTGCATATCTGCGGCGAAGATTCCGCTGGCTACCGGTGTAAATTGGGCATTAGCGCGCTCAAGAAAATAATCGTACAGGCCCTCGGCATGCTGTGGGCTGGCGCCTCGGCTAAAACTGGGACGAAGGCCGCGTTCTGTTTCAGCTACCAGGGTAAACTGGCTCACGACAAGAAGCCCACCGCCGGCTTGTTGCACGTTATGGTTCATACGGCCGTTTTCATCGGGAAAAATCCGATAATTCAACACCTTATGTAGTAATTTGTCTGCGCTTTCACGGTTGTCTTTAGACTCCACTCCCAACAGCAAGAGTATGCCGTGCTCAATAGCCCCCACCGACTGGCCGGCCACCTCTACGCGGGCGTGGCTGACCCGTTGGATTAATCCTTTCATCTCAGACCTCTCTGTCTCTCTGGAACCCTGCCAGTAAATCGCCTAGATTAGCGGACTGATTCATGCAGAGAAACCGAGAATACCGTATGAAGAAACAGTTAATGGCACTTCTGGCTGGGGCCCTGGCCACAGCCGGTGTGCAGGCGGTGGAGACTTACCCAAAGAGTCAGTCCATTGAGCATGTGGATGAATACTTCGGTGTCGAGGTATCCGACCCCTATCGCTGGATGGAGGATATGTCTAGCGAGGAGGTGAAAGAGTGGGTCAAGGCACAAAACAAGCATGCGTTACCACGCCTGAAGGACTTGCCAGGTTGGCAGAAGATCAACGATCGCCTTACGGAGCTATGGCGCTACGAGCGCTATGGCGTGCCCTATAAGAAAGGCGATAGTTACTACTACGACTACAACAACGGTGACTGGGACCAGAATATTTTCTATCGCACCGGGGAGCTTGCCCAGGAAGGTAAGCCCATGCTGGACCCGCGCAGTCTGAGTGAGGACGGCACCATCGCTGCCAAAAGACTCAAGGTCAGTCCCAAGGGACGTTACCTAGCCTACGGTATCTCCGATGGCGGCACTGACTGGACAGACTATCGCATTCGCAACCTAAAGACCGGCAAGGACCTGGAAGAGCAACTCACCGGCATCAAGTTTAGTGATGCCAGCTGGGCACCGGACGAATCGGGCTTCTATTACAGCCGCTACCCGTTCAACAAGGATGGCGGTGCCGATGATAGCAAGCAGGTAGCGGTCTATTTCCATCGCCTGGGAGACCCCCAGGAGCGCGACCAATTGGTATACCGCATTACCGACCATCCCACCCGCAACCCCGATGCCGAGGTGAGCGATGATGGTAATTATCTGCTGTTCAGCATTTTCGATGGATACGACTCCAACGGCTTCTACTACCGCGATCTGCGCAATGATAGCGGCAAGGTCATCAAGCTGCTGGATGACTGGGATGGCCTCTATCAGTTTCTCGGTAATAAGGGCAGTACCTTCTTCTTCGAGACCAGTGCGGGTGCGCCGCTGGGCCGGGTAATCGCTATTGACCTGGCGAAGCCGCAGCGCAAACACTGGCGTGATCTGGTGCCGCAGGCAGACAGCGCCCTGCAGAGTGCCAGCTATATTGGCGACCGGTTCGTGCTGCACTACTTGAAAGATGCCAAGTCGCGGGTCCTGGTAACCGATACCAATGGTAAGAAGCAGTACGAGCTGAAATTGCCCGGCGTGGGTTCTGTGAAGGGCTTTTACGGTGAGCCGGATGAGGTGGAGACCTTTTATTCTTTTTCCAATTTCATTACCCCGCCGAGTATCTATCACCTGAATGTGCAGACCGGTGAAACCAAATTATTTAAACAGCCAAAATACGCGGCGGACTTTTCCGACCTGACTGTGAGCCAGCACTTCTACAAGAGCAAGGACGGTACCCGTGTGCCTTTGTTCCTGGTGCATAAGAAGGGTATGAAGCGCGATGGCTCCAACCCCACGCTGTTGTATGGATATGGTGGATTTAATTCTGCCCAGCTGCCGCGCTTCTACAATCGTTTCGTGGGCTGGTTGGATATGGGGGGCACCCTGGCACTGGCCAACCTGCGCGGTGGCAGTGAGTACGGTAATGCCTGGCATCAGGCGGGCACCAAGACTCAAAAGCAGAATGTCTTCGATGACTTTATCGCCGCTGCCGAGTGGCTGATCGAGGAGAAAGTTACCTCTCCGGAGAAGCTGGGTATCAGTGGGCGCTCCAATGGCGGATTACTCGCAGGCGCGACCCTGGTGCAGCGTCCGGACTTGTTTGCCGCGGCACTGCCGGTGGTGGGCGTGCTCGACATGCTGCGCTACCACACCGCTTCCGCCAACGCGCGCCAGTGGTCTAGTGACTACGGCCTGAGTGAAAACCGTGAGGAATTTAAGGCGTTGCACGCTTACTCTCCGGTACACAATACCCGCGAGGGCACTTGCTACCCGGCTACCCTGATCACCACCGCCGACCGCGATGACCGTGTGGTGCCCTGGCACAGCTACAAGTTTGCCGCCGCCCTGCAGCGGGATCAGGCCTGTGACAAGCCGGTATGGCTTGCGGTGGAGACACGGGCAGGCCATGGTGCTGGCAAGCCAGTGTGGATGCAGGTGGAAGACTTTGCCAACCAGTGGAGCTTCCTCGCCTACCAGCTGGGCATGAAAATCGAGTAGCCTCGCGAATTAAACCAATTTATGGGATACCGGGGGCAATTAAAGGCTCCCGGTGAATACTCTCAGATTGGCTTTAATTAAGGGCTGTTTCATCATTAATGTTGGTGCGCAGCCCACTCTGCCGAAACTGTAGTACTGCCTGCGGTTTGCCCTACCGGGGAGCGGAAGTCTTGGTGGAGGCTATCACTGGGTATGAATAACAAATAATAATCATCCGGTGGATCTATGAAACATGCATTTGTAACCGGAGGAAGTGGTTTCCTCGGGTCCAATCTGATCGAGCAACTGAAAGCCGATGGCTGGCACGTAACCGCCATGCACCGCAAGACCTCTAAAACCGACAGGCTGCGCTCCATGGGAGCAGATCTGGTTGAGGCCTCACTGCACGACCCTGACTCACTGCGCGCGGCTATTCCGAACGATGTCGATGCTCTTTTCCATATGGCGGCCAACACCAGTATGTGGCGCGGTGGCAATGCTCAGCAATGGAAGGATAATGTCGAGGGCGCGGCGAATATTGCACTGGTCGCGAGAGAAAAAAATGTTGGCCGCATGATTGTGACCAGCTCAATTTCCGCCTACGGCTATCATCAGGATACGATCACCGAAGAGAGTGAAAAGCGCGCGGATGATCCTCGCCATCACTATCTATATACCAAAAAGCGAGAGGAAATCGCGGTACGAAAAGAGATCGACAAGGGGTTGGATGCGGTATTTCTCAACCCCTGTGCAATCGTGGGAAAATTCGATACCAGCAGTTGGGCACAGACGTTTTTTCTGATCGATAAAAACCAACTGCCGGGTGTGCCGCCGGGCTGGGGTTCTTTTTGTCACGCGGGTGCGGTGGCGCGAGCGCATATCGATGCGGTAGAGAAGGGTCGTTGTGGAGAGAATTATATTCTCGCCGGCACCGACGCCAGTTTCCTGGAATTTTTTGGAAAAATTGCCGAGTTATTGCACAAGCCTGTGCCCAGGCATACAACCCCGGCCTTCGTTATTCAGTCTATCGCCTGGTTTTCCGATGTCTGGTCGCGGATGAGTGGGAAGGAACCGATAATTACCCCGGAGAAGGCCACTCTGGTTACGCGCCGGGTCGTGGCCAGTAGTGCCAAGGCCGAGCGGGAACTCGGTTATCAATCAAAGGTGGAACTGGATACCATGTTGTGCGAATGTCGCGACTGGTTGGTAGAGCAAAATTTATTGGAGATAAAGTGAATCGCAGTAATATTATTTTTATCCTGATTTCTCTATTGCTGGTTCTGCAATTGATCCAGCACTATTTCTTTTCCGGGGCGCAATAGCGCTCAACCATCTCCTTTTTAGTTGACGGCGTTCGGTTTCTTGCCGAGCGCAGCCATTTTGTGAAATTAAGGAAAGTGAGCTTTAGGAGCCGATTATGGAAGAGAAGCGCTGTGGCTGGTGCCTGTCCACCCCGCTGTATCAAAGATACCACGACGAGGAGTGGGGCCGCCCGGTAATCGATGAGGCCACCCTATTTGAATTTCTGTTGTTGGAGGGGGCCCAGGCGGGGTTGTCATGGATAACCGTATTAAATAAGCGGGAAAACTATCGCCGCCTTTTCGATAATTTCGATGCGGAAAAAATTGCGCGCTATACGCCGCGTAAAATAGAAAAATTATTGCAGGATCCGGGAATTATTCGCAATCGCCTCAAGGTGGAGTCCGCGGTCAAAAATGCCCGCGCAACTTTGGCCCTGCGGGAAAAGGGGCAATCACTCTCTGACTTTCTCTGGCAGTTTACCGACGGTAAGGTCATAGTAAACCGCCCCCGCTCTCTCAAGCAGGTACCGGCCAGCACAGCCGAGTCGGATGCGATGAGCAAGGCGCTTAAAAAAGCCGGTTTTAGTTTTGTTGGCTCTACCATCATGTATGCCCATATGCAGGCGACAGGTATGGTTAACGACCATTTGCATACATGCCCCGCTCGCCAGCGCTGCCTGGATGAAGCCGAGGCAGCTGGGTTACTCTAAAAAGAGCATATCCGTTTAGGGGTAAACAATTTCCAGCCTGTATTCTCTGCGTTCTCAACGCATTCGCCATTGACGCATTGGCTATTTAATAGGAGGCCGCCATGAGCCTGGAAGCTATTGTCGATAATTATTGGCCCTTATTCACGGTTGGATTTTTGCGGCTGGCGTCCGCGCTTCTGGTTATAGCGGTGACTCTGGGGGTGGCTCACCTGGCGAGGCGTGCCATAGGCCGATTAACCGGACGGCTCGATGCAACCCTGGTGCCGGTATTGCGCAATATTGCCACCTGGGCCATTTATATTATCGGGGCGCTGGTGGTCCTGGATGTGTTTGGGATCAATACCACGAGTCTGATCGCCCTGCTGGGTGCCACCGGTCTGGCGTTGGGACTGGCTTTGAAGGACACCCTGCAAAACATTGCGGCCGGTTTTATTCTGCTGAGCTTGCGTCCTTTCCGTGTCGGCGATGTGATTCAGTTCGGCCAGACTATGGGTACGGTGCGCCAGGTGGGTCTTTTTACCACCGCGCTGGATACCAGCGATGGCCTGCGTATCACTGCGCCGAACAGCGCCATTTGGGGGCAGACACTCACCAATTACAGTCACAATCAGACCCGCCGCATCGAAATAGTGGCGAGCATTGCCTACGGGGATGATATCGAGATAGGCATGGAGGTATTGCACCGGCTGGTAGCCGATGAGCCGCGTATCCTCACAGAGCCGCAACCCAACTATGCGGTTCGCGCCCTGGGAGATAGCGCGGTCAACCTGCACCTGCGCGCATGGACTTCGACCGTTGAGTATTGGGATGTCTATTGGACTCTAATGAAGCGCCTGAAACCCGCGCTGGAGGCTGCGGGCCTGACGATTCCCTTTCCCCAGCGGGAACTGCACATAGTGCAGGAGCCCGCGGCGCGATCCGGGCAGGACTCTCCTGCCCAGTCAAAGGCTATAACACAGGACCCCGGCAGTCCCGCCAGCTGAGGTGAAATTCCCCCCAGCCCCTCGGCTCGACGCATAGATATAGCGTTTGGAGGAGCTCGAATCGACAGTTCTAAGATTTCGTGTCAAAGTTAGCGGCGTTTTTTTGTACAACTTTTGACCGAGATAGGAAAATGCCGATTAAGCTGAACAACCCTTTGATCCCCAGCCTGCTGGCTGTCGCTATCCTTGCGGGCTGTCAGGGCGATAAGAGCGCTCAGGCAGGAGCGAATGCCGACAAAGCTCAAAGTGCCGTTGCCGAGGCCCCTGTCGCCGTAGATGCGGTGGCAGAGACCAAGCGCCTGACCGAGTGGCTGGATGCGCGTTACGAAGAGCAGCTGCAGTTCAGCCCCATGCAGTTGTCCTATCTCGGCCGCAAAGAGCAGTACGACCAGATCGACGATATGAGCGAAGCCGCAGAGGCGCGCCAACTGGCCTGGCAGGAAAAGACTGTTGCCGAGCTCAAAAAGAACTTCGACTACGACAAGCTCAGCCAGGAAGGGAAAACTTCCTACGATATCTGGGTTTACCAGTTTGAGCAGGCCAAAGCCGCCGAGCCCTTCAAGAACCACGGCTATATCTTCGAGCAGATGGGTGGTGTGCAGTCACAGCTGCCAAACTTCCTGCTGAATTTCCACAAGGTAGACAATATCGAGGATATGCAGGCGTATATCACTCGTATCGGCGGTATCTCCCGCGCTATCAATCAGCTGCGCGAGCGCGCCGAGAAGTCTGCCAAAAAAGGCATTCGTCCGCCGCGCTTTGCCTATGAGGGCGCGATTGAGCAGTCCAGCAAGCTGATCGACGGTGCTCCTTTCACCGATGGTGAGGACGCCCCCCTGTGGGCTGGTGCGAAAGGCAAAATCGCTGAGCTAGTGGAAGCTGGCAAGATCGATCAGAAACAGGCCGATAAGCTGACCGCTGACGCGCGCAAGGCTCTGGAAACCGAGTTCCTGCCCGCTTATCAGAACCTGATTGCCTGGTTGAAGAAAGATGTACAGAAGGCCTCTGCAGAGCCTCAGGGCGCCAGCAGCCTGCCGAATGGTATGGCCTACTACAACCAGCGCCTGGCAAATACCACCACTACCAGCCTGACCGCTGATGAGATCCACAATATCGGTCTCAAGGAAGTGGCGCGTATCCGCAGTGAAATGGAGACCATCAAGGAAAAGGTTGGCTTTGAGGGCAACCTGCAGGAGTTCTTCACCTTTATCCGCGAAGACGGCCAGTTCTACTACCCCAACACCGACGAAGGCCGCCAGGGCTACCTGGATGACTCCACGGCTTTCCTCGACAATATTACCAAGAAGCTGCCGGAATACTTCGGTCTATTGCCGAAGGCCGAGCTGGTGGTTAAGCGCGTAGAATCCTTCCGCGAGCAGGATGGTGGCGCCCAGCACTATTATCCGGGCACCCCGGATGGTTCCCGTCCGGGTATCTACTATGCGCACCTGTCTGACATGAGCGCCTACTCCACTACCGATATGGAAACTGTGGCTTACCACGAGGGCAACCCCGGCCACCATATGCAGATTTCCATCGCCCAGGAACTGGAGGATATCCCACAGTTTCGTACCCAGGCGCACTTCACCGTATATGTAGAAGGCTGGGCCCTGTACTCTGAGAAACTGGCTAAGGAGATGGGTGCATTCGAGGACCCCTACAACCTGTTTGGCCATCTGACCGCAGAAATGTGGCGCGCCATCCGCTTGGTAGTGGACACCGGCATGCACGCCAAGGGTTGGAGCGAGGAGCAGGCGGTAGAATACTTCCTGGAAAACTCTGCGATTCCCGAAACAGCCGTGCGCTCCGAAGTACGCCGCTATCTGGTGTGGCCGGGTCAGGCTACCGCCTACAAGATCGGGATGCTGAAGATTCAGGAGCTGCGCAAGCAGGCCGAGGAGCAGCTGGGCGATAAATTTGATATCCGCGGCTTCCACGATACCGTGCTTGGCGGTGGCGCCCTGCCGGTACCGGTTCTGGAGAGCCGAGTGGCTGCTTGGGTCGACTCTGTTAAGAGCGCTTAAAACCAGCCTAACTGCTGAAAAAAAGCCGGGCACTGCCCGGCTTTTTTAATGGGCGTATTTTCAGTCCAACAATTAAAAAATTGTTAATGGGGTTTTCTCAGCTTTGTTTGAGGACCAAAATGGATAGCAACATCTATAGTGCTCCAGAGGCCAATCTGGAAAATGATTCTGCCGGAGGGGCAGAATTTTATGTGGTGACGAAGGCCAAATTTCTGGTGTTATATTTTGGCACTTTCGGTATTTATTCTATTTATTGGTTTTACCGTCACTGGAAAGAATATAAGCGTGCTAGTGGTGAAAACATGCTACCAGTAATGCGCGCGATATTTTCTGTGTTTTTTGCCTACCCTCTGTTTATCACTATCCAGGCTCGTCTCGAAGAGGCTGAAAGGCCTTACAAATGGCGGCCAAAAGTGATGGCCATTATTTATATCGTGGCTGTCCTACTCAGTTATTTTAGTGATCGCTTGTCCTCGGTTTCTGAGGAATTGACGATTCTGGATTTTATTAGTGTGATCATGGTGCCGGTAATTGCATTGCCATTACTCTCTGCGCAAATGGCCGCAAATATTGCTTGTGGAGATGAGAAAGGAGGGGCCAATAAAAAATTCACACTATTGAATTGTCTCTGGTTATTCTTTGGTGCTGTGATTTGGTGCGTTTTCTTTTTTGGGGCTTATATAATCTTTTTTGTGATTTAGATAAGGAATTTAAATGAAAAAAATAGCCATATTTCTCTGTGTTTTTATTGCTCAGATAGCTGCTGCACCGCTATGGGCCAATACAACTGCCCAAGCAACAACTACAGAGATCACCGTGCGCGCCAAAGCCAAGGACGCCAAGTTTATCGGTTCCTCAATTGGGGGTGCCATGGTCATTATCCGTGCGGCAGATACCGGGAAAATTCTCGCTCAGGGCCTTACCCAGGGGAGTACCGGCGATACAGGGACGATTATGAAAACCCCGCAAGAGCGCTATGTGCCTATCGCCGAGGGGGCCGCTAAATTCTCCGCTAACCTGGATATCAGCGAGCCGGTGTTTCTCACCGTTGAAGTACTGGCGCCCTATATTAAGAAGCAGGCTCGCGTAGTGGCACAGACTCAGACTTGGCTGGTGCCGGGTAAGCCCATCAGCGGTGAGGGTTTGATTGTAGAAATCCCCGGTATGGTGGTGGACCTACTCAGCCCGCAGACGCACTTCTACACCGGTTTGGATAAGAGCCCTTTTGAGATTCGCGCCAATGTGGTGATGATGTGCGGCTGTCCTTTCACCGATGGCGGCCTGTGGGATGGCAGCAAGGTCGAAGTCACCGCCCTGATAAAAAAAGATGGGCGTGAATTTGCCACAGTACCGCTGAAAATACAGGACACTATGAATACCTTCAGTGCGCCCTTTGCCACAGATTTACCCGGCGTCTATGAAATACTGGTTTACGCTTATGACGCAAAAACCGGAAATACCGGTGTCGACAGGGGTAGTTTTATCGTGAAATAAACCGGGCTGATTGAGGCCAAGGCAATGTGCGGAAATACGGCAAAGGGTTCTGAGTTCATCGGGTGCTATGAAGTCGCTCGGCAACTCGGCTTTTATAGCTCCGTCACGAACCTTGGCCCTGCACTGTTTCTGTATCCTATTACCGGGTCCGCGGAATGAAAGATACGGATAAAGAGGGCGAGACATTATCCCGGCGCGCCTTGCTTGAGGAGCATCGCCCGGAGCGCATCCACGCGCGTCTGGGGCGTGAGCCCAGATCCCAGCGCGTCTCCGATTTTGTTCTCGGAGCCATTGATGGCTGCGTCACCACCTTTGCCATTGTGGCCGGCGCCTTCGGTGCGGGTTTCTCTGAGTCGGTGGTGTTGGTGATGGGGTTCGCCAACCTGATTGCGGATGGCTTCAGCATGGCGGTGAGTAATTACGAGGCCGTCAGCGTGGAGCGTGAACAGGCTGCAGCGGCGACGCGTATCGAACGCGAGCATATCGAGTTGGTACCCGAGGGGGAACGAGAGGAGATTCGCCAAATATTCCAACGCAAGGGGTTTCGCGGACAGGTGCTGGATGAGATTGTTGCCACCATTACCGCAAACCGCCAGTTGTGGATAGAGACCATGCTGGCAGAAGAGTACGGAATCGGCCGCATAACACGCAAACCTATGGGCAGCGCCCTGGTGACTTTTTTTGCATTTATCGGCATCGGTACTGTGCCGCTGTTGCCCTATCTGCTTCCACCACTCAATTCGTCGCAACAGTTTTACAGCAGCGTTATTCTGGCGGCTTTTACCTTCTTCGCCATCGGCCTGTGCAAGGGGATGGTATTTTCCCAAAGGGTTTGGATGGCGGGGCTCAAAACCCTGGTGTTTGGTGGTGGCGCCGCCGCACTGGCACTCGCCGTTGGCTTCTTCCTGCGCGACGTTATTAACTGATTTAGGCTGCCACCACCCGGTTGCGGCCGCTATTTTTTGCCTGGTACATGCGCCTGTCTGCTTCCGCTAACAGTTGATTGTGGGGGTTGCCGCTGCCCTCCACTACGCCAAAGCTGATTGAAACTTTCACCGGCTGTACGTAACGGCGGCTTAGGGCCTCTACCTTGCGGCGTAGTTTTTCTGCCAGCACGCTGCCACCGCGCACATCGGTATTTGGCAATAGCAACAGAAATTCTTCTCCACCCCAGCGGGCGACAATATCTTCCGTGCGGGTGTTTTCTTTTAGGATTTTGGCTACGTCCTTCAGTATG
Source organism: Microbulbifer sp. CnH-101-G (assembly GCF_052466775.1). Taxonomy (NCBI): domain Bacteria; kingdom Pseudomonadati; phylum Pseudomonadota; class Gammaproteobacteria; order Cellvibrionales; family Microbulbiferaceae; genus Microbulbifer; species Microbulbifer sp. CnH-101-G. Next base: position 3,694,911 of record NZ_CP174292.1, on the reverse strand, counting down.
CGGTCACCAAAGCCGTGCCCGTAGGTATCGTTAATACCTTTGAAGTTATCCAGGTCGCCAATCAATATCACATACTGGCCCTGCAGTTCTTTGTTGCGCCGCTCCATATCGTGGATTGCCCGGTAGGCCTCGCGACGATTCGCCAGCCCGGTGAGGGCATCGGTGGAAGCACTTTTTTCCAGTTCGCCGGTCAGGCGCTCGAGTAACTCCTGGGTATGGTGGCGGCTGCTATCGAGTAATGCGGTGAGCGCAGTGAGTGCGCCAAATACCGCAATAAAACGTGCGCGATAGGCGGTATCGTATTCTGCTTTGAGGCCGGGAAAATCCGGGTAGAAAAGCGCCATAGCGGTAACCAGGCCGATGGCGATAAGTGCGACTGTGCCGGTCTTATAGCCGTACAGATTGATAAATCCAGGGACCAACATCACCGCCCACATCAGGCCAGTATTGTTAACTCCACCGGATAAGAGCAGATAAAAGTAGAGCACCAGCAAAAGAATGCCGACCAGCAGCGGCGTTTTTTGGCTCGGGCCCATCACATTAATGGTGACATAGGCGCAGAGAATCACTACTGCAGCGGCGGAGAGGGTCGTGGCCTGCAGAATATCGGTGGCGCTCAGGGCTATCACCGCCATGGCACCGGTTACCGCCATGGCAAAAATTAACATGTAGGAAGAGGCCATGATGCGGCGGCGTAGATCGATGCGCTCCAACTCTTCCACGGGCGTGTTCAGAGAGGGGTTATGCTTTTTATACCCTGAGTTCATAGTCGTCTCTGTTGCTGTACAGACTGCAACTTCCGCCGGTGGTGAGCACCATACCTGTCACCCTTTTCAGCGGCGGAGTGAAGTAGCGCCGAGTATAGGAGGATTCGCCCGGCGACCAAAGCCGCGAGCTACAGTATCTGTAAAGCAAACGTTAGAACTGAGAAGCCGTGACACAAATTCATCTGACTTGGGGCAATATCCTGAAGTTACGCGGTGATGCGCTGGTGTGCCCCGCACACAAACATCTGATCCGTGGGCGCGGCCTCTCGGCCCAGGTCTATGCCCAGGGTGGAACTGAGCTTGCGACCCAATGCGACAAACAGCCGGAGTGTGCTGTTGGTGAGGCGCGGTTAACTAACGCTTACCACTTGTCGGTGGACTACCTATTGCACACGGTAACCCCTCAGTGGAGTAGCGGTGATCAATGGGGAGCCCTGGCAATTGGTCAGCTAAGGCGTTGCTATGAGAGTGTGCTGCGCTTGGCGAAGGAGCGGGGGCTGAAGTGCATTCTCTTTCCCGCACTGGGCGCGGGTACCAACCGGTTTCCCCATAGCATTGCTGCACATCAAGCCCTGGAAGTGCTTAATGAACATACCACGGAGTTTGATCAACTCACTGTTTGCCTGCATTCCCCCGCCGCCCTTGGAGAGTGGAAGCGGATAGAGCGACGTTTTTTCACAGTGTAAGAATCAAAATTGTACGATCGAACTAATTACTTCTAGGACAACTTAAATCTCTTCACAGACCTTTAAATGTGGCCAAAGGTTTTAAACCACATAATAAAAGTATTAACGGCGAGAGAGGCATAAACGAGAGGGAGGAGTAGAAAGAGGGATAGAGAGAGGGGTAAAGGGTGAGGAGTGAGGAATATAGGGCGAAGGGGAAAGAGTTTTGAAAAAGTGTCCAGACAATTTCACACCGCCTTATCCCGCCTGGGAGTTAGATCTTCCGCCTAGCACTTGGTATGTCCAATGCCAAGTTGCCTTACAGTTTGCGAATGGTCAGCGTGACGAATCACTGTTTCGGTTGTTGGCCCGGTCTTTATCCAACGCCAAAGGTCTACTGCACTTTGAGCGAGCGGGTCATATCGATACTCAGGGCGCATATAACGATATCGCAGTTGCCTACTGGAATAATCAGGAGTCAATGGGGCAATGGCTGAGGGAGGGCTCTAAAGAAGTACAGGAATTTATTCGGGGCAAGTCGGGTTTTTGGTATGAGGCGCTAGCCGCTCCGCGCTCGCATTTTGAAGTTTCCTCCTCTACGCCTGCAGCTGACTGGGGAATATTCCGACATTTTGATATCTGTGAACAGCATGATCATGCCTACTGGGGCGCAATGCGAGACAGAATTAGCGCCGCGGAAAATGATGGGCTTCTTGGTCAATTGCAAGACCTGCAGCCAATAGCGACTCGAGAGCGGGCGGATAAAGAAATACCCCTGCCCGAAAATTTGTGCATGATTCGTACGGTTCAGGGCTATTCGGCAGCTAGCCTCGCTGAGCGAAATGCCTATCGGGAATCCCTGTGCTCTGAGTATGAGCAGGGAGTACGCTACTTGCAGGAAAAACCAATAGCATCGCGTTGCCTTAGCGCGCGCCTTTTAAATGATGATCAACCGGGTTTGGGTCGGCCGGATACGGAAACTATCGCCTGGTTTGCCTCCCTGGCAGATCTGGAAAACTGGGTACATCATCACTCCACCCATAAAGCTATCTATGCCGCCGCGCAGCAATATGCGAGTCGCTTTGCTCCTGGGATGCAGCTTTTATTGAGCCACGAAGTGGCCGTAGTGCCCCATGGACAGGGATGGGCTCTCTATCATGAATGCCACCCAGAAACAGGATTGCGACGTTTCCTTAGCTAAAAAAGATCTATATAAGAATTAAAATGGTGTGCTTGGTACCATAGAATACGCACATATAAATTATTTAGTGTAATGCGTTATGGAATTTAAAACAGTTCCATACGAAATAGACGACATAATTCGCAAGGTTTATCAATACTCCGGTCTTGGTGAATATCTCGATGAAGAGAACTGCATTCTAAAGAATCTGGTTTTAAAAGGGTCGACCCTAATTGACTTTGGCTGTGGTAATGGTCGTCATCTCAGGCTTTTGAAGGATCGCCTTCTATTCGGCTTGGGTATAGATAATGATCCTGGGCATATTAAGAGTGCACGAAACCTCAGTCTGGGAATAAGCAATCTCCAGTTTCTACTTGCCGATGCGAAGACTTATACCTCTGAAAGTAGATACTCTATTGCCATATCCATGTACAACACGATTGGCAATATTAACCCCGCAAGTAAAGTTATCGAGGTTATGCGGAGTGTATGCCAGCATAACGGAAAATTGATTGTCAGCGTTTTCTCAGAACAATCTATTGAAGAAAGGGTAGAGTTTTACCAGAAAATTGGCTTTGGTATTAAACGGGTATCAGAGAAGTCAATTCTCACAGACAAAGGTGTGGAGTCCTCTCATTACAGCAGGGTACAAATTTCCAGGCTGATTCCTGGAGCTGAAATTATACCCTGTAGCAAATTTGGATGGCTGGCGATTAAGTCAGTTTAAGTGACTCTGATGATCGATTATCTCTTGTTAGATATTTCTTGCCACTGGGTTTTGTAACCATTTTTAACCATATAACCGTACACTTTGTTAAAAATTTTCTGCATCCAGAACTCGATATTGTCAATGCCTTCAATAGATTTATTGCTGGTATGGTCTTCAATTGACAAGTCGGTCATATCCCAAAATCCCAGGGCTATTAAAGTGGCTTCCTCAGAGGACTCTATTCCTTTTCTGGATGATACAAACTCTAGAAGGAGGTGATTTTCGAGTTTTTTGGCATAGTGAATAGCGAGTACCTGTGATTCTTTGGTGCTTTTGTTAAATTTAAGTATCTTCATGGGGGTCAGTTTTGATTTATTGTTGTCGGGAAGTTGGCTACTTCGGAAGTTGTAAAAACTATAAGGTATAAATGTTAATGAAGGTAATTGTTGTTTCTGACATTTGGGGACGGACAGAAGCTTTGAGCGTCCTTTACTTGCGAACTTTTAAGGATTACATAATCCTGGACCCATACTCCGGCAGTGAGAAGAACTTTGAGAGTGAGGGAGATGCTTATAAATATTTTATCAATGAATGCGGCATGGAAAAGTACTATGCTTTTGTAAGTAGTTATATTCAAGAGCAGCATTATAGTTGTAATTTGCTGGGATTCAGTGTAGGGGCAACGGTAGCTTGGTTGTTAGCTTGTAGAATTACTGCTGGAACAATTAATAAAACGGCTTGTTTCTATGGTTCAAGAGTTCGTGATTTTCTCAATGAGAGGCCAAAGCAGAGAGGTGTAGATTTTTTTCTTGCAGTAAGAGAACCTTCTTTTAATGTCTTGGATTTCTCTCGCCAACTCTCCGCCATGCCGATGGTGACTTTACATAAAACACGGTTTTCGCATGGATTTATGAATAGTTGTTCTGAAAATTTTAATCCTGAGGCTTACAGGCATTACCGTGATTGGCTGAAAATTTGGGCTAACGGCGCCTAGACAATTGAGTGCGGAGAAGAAAAGGATTGGAAGTTGAGGGTTGAAAAGGGAGGGCTAAGAAAAAAGGCCTGAATATTATATGTAAAAAATAAAAGGACCCGAAGGCCCTTTTATTTCCTGGAAAAGTAAAATCTTAAAGATATTTACTGACAGGAGCTCGCTTCCCAATACTGCGGTGCTGCGGCCGGGGACCACCAGTTGGGTCCGAAGGTAGAGACGTACACCTGGCCTTCAAAAGTCACCCGATCACCAACTTCATAGCCGGCGTCACCCGCGTAGGGCTGTTGGAACTCGGGGCAGGAGGCTGCTGAACCTTCGTCGCCATTGGTGTTGTCATCCGAGCTGTCATCGGCACCGCTATCGGTGCTGTCATCAGAGCCATTATCGGAGCCGGTGTCGGTGCTGTCGTCAGACCCTGTATCGGAGCCGTTGTCAGAGTTGTCGCCGCCTGTTTGACAGGTAGTTTCACTCCACAACGATGGTGCCGCACTCGGAGACCACCAGTTTGGCGCATGAGTGGATTCGTAGGCGACACCCTCGAAGACAACAACATCACCGACCGCATAGCCTGGATCGCCAGCATAGGGCTGTTCAAACGCTTCGCAGGCAGAGCTTCCAGTGCTGCCGCTATCGCCAGTGTCTCCAGTATTTCCTGTGTTGCCGCTATCGCCGGTGTCACCCGTATCTCCGGTGTCCCCGGTATTTCCAGTATCCCCGGTATTTCCAGTATCCCCGGTATCACCGGTATTTCCAGTGTCACCCGTGTCGCCAGTACTTCCAGTGTCTCCGTTGCCATCATCCCCAGAGCTCGATCCGCCTTGTCCGAAGACCTCTAGCGCCGCATCCAGAAGTGGATACTGGTATTGGTTATTCTCGCGCAGCATGCCGCCCCGGAGTTGCCAGATCATTACACCGCCCAGGTCTTGCTCGATCACGTAACGGGAGCGCTCGGCGATTGAGGTGGTGTCCTCGAAGGAAATGAAACCGCCATCCGGGAACCACCCATAGTGAGTTACCGCCTCCGGATCGTATGCCGTCTGGAAGGATGAATCATTTTGCATCTTTTCGACGATTTGGTAGTAGCGCGTTTCGGTGTCGGAGCCCCAGTGAGCGACATCCTGCCCCGCTGCAGCTTCACCGATCGCGGTGGCGCTGGCGACGCTGCGGCCGTAGTGAGACATACCCAGGATGATTTTCTCGGACGGAATATTGCCTTCGGTCATCCACATGTTGCGACAGCTGTCCGCGTCGAAGCCTTCGTTGACCTGGCCGGCATAGGGGTACAGCGGAGAAGTATGCTGAGCTACCGAGTCCCAGTCGCCACCGAAGTCGTAGGTCATCAGGTTGACGTAGTCGAGTGTTGCGCCGACCTCGGCAAAATCGTAGCCCTCTTGTGCAATCGATGGGCCGCAAGCAACGGCGGCGGTTAGCTCCAAGCGCTTGCCGGTCTCGGCTTCGACTTCATCGAAGCGCGCACGCAGCTCCTTCAGCAGTGTGGTGAAGTTGTCTTTGTCGATGGAGCGTCCGCCATTGGGCGCATAGCCCGGATATTCGAAGTCGAGGTCGAGACCATCGAAATCCCAGTCGGTTAGCAGGGTTACCGCATTTTCGATAAAGGCCGCACGGGTGCTGGCGCTCTCCATCATCTCAGAGACTTTATGGGAGAGAGTCCAACCACCTACGGAGAGAATCGCCTTGGCGCCATCGTCGTGTACTGACTTTACGAAACCGGATTCGTGATCGTTCCAGCTTTGGCAAACCGCGTCCTGCTTGCTTGCATCGTACTGGCTGTAGGGATGCCAGAACGGCGGCGAGCATTTGACCGGACCATTGCCGGCGCCGCCGGAGAAGGATTGAGCCCCCATTCCGTAGAAGACATAGGGATCTGTGAAGTAGATGGTGCCCTCTTCATCATTCCAGGCAAAGGCGTATTGCACATGGGTTAGTTTGGAAAAATCCACGTTATCGTGGGTGAAGGAGGAGTCGGCCCAATACTCCCAGTCGGCCCAATAGGCCGAAACACGTTTGGTCTCCTGAGCGCTGACATTAGCACTCAACACGAGTGCTGCGGCAAGTGTTGCTACTTTTTTTAATCCAAATCCGCGCTCATTGCGGCACCCCACTAACATCCCTGTTCGATCCTGAGATTGCAGGAAAGAAAACATTACAGTGACCTCCCATGGGCCTTAATTATGATGAAATTTAGTGTTATAGAACTGAACTTTATCGTTGAGCAAATTGGAAGAAATTGGGGAGGTAAAAGTTCCGTTTGAAACTGAGAAAAACGTTATAAATAGAGCGTTATTCTCGGTAAATTGTGCAAGAAAAGTGAAAGAATAAAGATGTAAATGACTTTTTGCAGGATAAAATCTGTTTCTGTCGCCCTGGCGTTTATGTAGTAAATGCCTGGTGATGATGGTCGAATTCTTGGATATATTTAAGAATTAATTTTTATGATTTTGGCCAAAAAAATAAAAATAGTATTGGTCCAGGTGATACCTAGAGGCAGCTTTCTATGTGTGGCTGTTAGCGCTTTCAAAAAATAAATGGCGATAAACGCTATTTGCCCGAATAAAGCATTTTTTCAACTTGCTTAAATTTTAAATGCAGCTTGTCGCCAAAAGTAAAAACAAAAAAGGGCCCTGAAGGGCCCTTTTTAGCTGAAGAAAATTTTAATTATTTCTTCGTGCGCTTACGCATATTTTCCTGCAGGATTTTTTTGCGTATGCGGATATGGTTGGGAGTCACCTCAACCAGCTCGTCCTCTTCGATAAACTCCAGCGCCTGCTCCAGGGTGTGGCGGATGGGCGGAGTGAGGGTCAGGGCTTCGTCGGTACCGGCGGCACGGATATTGGTGAGCTGCTTGCCCTTGGTGGGGTTCACTACCAGGTCGTTGCCGCGGGAGTGGATACCAATCACCTGGCCTTCGTAGATATCTTCGCCGTGGCCGAGGAACAGGCGTCCGCGGTCTTGCAGGGCGAACAATGCATAGGCCAGAGTCTTGCCGTTTACCATGGATACCAGCACGCCGTTGATGCGCTTGGCCACTTCACCCTGTTTTACTGGGCCGTAGTGGTCGAAGATACTGGTCATGATGCCGGAGCCGCTGGTCAGGGTCAGGAACTGGTTGCGGAAACCGATCATGCCGCGGGAGGGCACGATAAAGGTCAGGCGAACGCGGCCTTTGCCGTCCGGCTCCATATTGGTCAGTTCGGCCTTACGCAGACCCAACTCTTCCATAATCGGGCCCTGGTGCTGGTCTTCAACGTCGATCACCACCTCTTCGTAGGGCTCTTGGATCTCGCCGTCCACTTCCTTCTGCACCACTTCCGGGCGGGAGACGCCCAGCTCGAAGCCTTCGCGACGCATGGTTTCGATCAGTACCGACAAGTGCAGCTCACCGCGGCCGGAAACGCGGAACTTGTCTGGGGAATCTCCTTGCTCCACACGCAGGGCCACGTTGTGGATCAGCTCCTGATCCAGGCGCTCCTTGATATTGCGCGAGGTGACGAACTTGCCGTCCTGACCGGCAAAGGGAGAGTCGTTGACCTGGAAGGTCATGCTCACGGTGGGCTCGTCCACGCTCAGGGCGGGCAGGGCTTCAGGGGTGTCCGGGTCGCACAGGGTATCGGAGATATTCAGTTCGCCCACACCGGTAATACAGACGATATCGCCGGCGCTGGCCTGCTCTACCTCGGTACGTTCAAGGCCCAGGTAACCCATCACCTGCAGAACCTTGGCCTTGCGGGATTTGCCTTCGCGATCCAGTACTACCACCTGCTGGTTGGGGGTCAGGGTACCGCGGGTAATACGGCCAACGCCGATAACGCCCACATAGCTGGAGTAATCCAGGGCGGAAATTTGCATCTGGAAAGCGCCTTTCGGGTCTACCTTGGGCGGCTCTACCTTGTCCACGATCATCTGGAACAGCGGGGTCATGTCGTCGGCCAGTTCGGTGTCGTCGAGGCCGGCGATGCCGTTCAGGGCGGAGGCGTAGACAACCGGGAAGTCCAGCTGCTCATCGGTGGCGCCGAGGCTGTCGAACAGGTCGAAGACCTGGTCCATTACCCAGTCGGGGCGTGCGCCGGGGCGGTCGATCTTGTTGATCACCACGATGGGGTTGAGGCCCTGCTCAAACGCCTTTTGGGTAACGAAGCGGGTCTGCGGCATGGGGCCGTCCACCGCGTCTACCAGCAGCAATACGGAGTCGACCATGGACAGTACGCGCTCTACCTCGCCGCCGAAGTCGGCGTGCCCTGGGGTGTCCACGATATTGATGCGGTAGTCGTTCCAGCGAATGGCGGTGTTCTTGGCGAGGATGGTAATGCCGCGCTCTCTCTCCTGGTCATTGGAGTCCATGACCCGCTCGGCGCCTTCGTCGCGGCGGTCGAGTGTGCCGGACTGGGACAGCAGCTTGTCCACCAGGGTGGTTTTGCCGTGGTCTACGTGGGCAATAATCGCAATATTGCGCAGATTCTCTATCACTGGGGGCCTCTGGGCGTTAAATCTTGGTAAATCGGGGCGGGGGCCTGCGGGGTTTCTACAGCAGCATTCCGGCCAAAGGCGGCGATTATAGGGGGGCCGCATGACAATTGGGAGTGATTTTGAGTAAAAAATCACCGGTCTCTATTAGTGGATGGGGTTTGCGAGTGGGTAGATCGGCTATTGAAGGTTTTATACCTCTATTGGAGGATGGAAAACAAAATGATAATGATTAACATTTGCATATGTAAATCAAATTGAATTGGGATTCCGGAGATTACCATGTCTGTTTATCGTCACACCGTGCTGTCATCCGCTATTTTTGCTGCGGCCCTGCCGACGGCCTTTGCGGCTGGCCCGCTGGCTGAGGGGCCCCGGAGCGACGTTATCGAAGAGACGGTGGTTGTGGGAGTGCGTCAGCGCCTGTACGACGCAGGTACACTGCTGGATGCCATCCAAAAAACCGAAGTGGTGGATGAATCTCAAATCAAGGCGATGCAGGCGGTCAACCTGACCCAGGCCATTGAGAAATCCCCCGGTGTGAGGGTTTCGAACGAGTGCTCCATGTGCGGCGTCAAGCGCATTATGTTAAACGGGATGCGCGGTGAGCATTCCACTATCCTCACCGATGGCATTCCTCTGCACACCATGATGGCTGGTTATTATGCGGTGGACGCTCTTGCCACCACCGGCGTGGAGCGCATCGAAGTGGCGCGCGGTGCCGGAGCCTCGCTGCTCGCCCCCGAGGCCATAGGCGGCACTATCAATGTGATTTCCAAGGAGCCGCAGGAAAGTGCTGTCAGCTTCAATGCCTCCTGGGAGGATAATGACAGTTTCTTCGTGGGCATGATGGGCAGCCATGTCAGCGATGACGACCGCACCCGCACCAGCCTGCTATATCAAAACGACAAGCATCACCAGGCCGATAACGACGACAATGGCGTCAGCGAAGCCCCCTCCAGGAAAACGCCAGCTATGTCGGCCGTATCTCCCATGATTTCAACGAGCGCGATAATCTGGTGCTGCGGCTGGCTTACACCGACTCCACTATTTTTGGTGGTCCCCAGGGCTACTCCATCGGTGAAGTGCTGAGTGGTTACGACGGTATCGAATCCGAGCACCTGTTTGTCAATGATGATGTGCGCGATGAGTATATCGGCAAGCCCTGGGAAACCACCGAGTGGATTGATACAGAGCGCACAGATGCTTCTGCCAACTGGTTGCGCGAATTCAATGAAAATTACAATGCCATGCTCACCCTGGCTTGGTCTGAACACCAGCAGGATTCCTTCTACGAGGGTTTTGACTACACCGCTACCGATCGCCTCTTTTATTTTGACCTGCGTAATAATCTGCTAGTGAATGAGGAGCATACCCTGACTTTTGGGGCAGACATGCGCGATGAGGCCATGCGCTCCGACTCTGTTGCCGGGGCAGAGAGTGCCAACTATGTGGAGGACAGCTTCGACTACCGCACCGGTGGCCTGTACCTGCAGGATACCTGGCAAGTCTCGCCAAAACTGGAGGTGTCCGCCGCCGTGCGTCTGGATACGGTGCGCGCCGACTTTATGGCCGAGGAGAAACCCGGCACCGAAATTGAAGAGACCCTACTGGTTCCACGCATCGATATGCGCTATCTGCACAATGATCAGTGGACATCGCGGCTGGCATTCGGGCGAGGCTATCGGGCGCCGCTGTCATTCTTTGAAACGGACCACGGGATTCTCGATGCCGGTGATGGCTTTTCCATTGCGGTCGATAAACTGGAAAGATCCCTCTCAAGTACCTATGCGCTGAGCTATGAGGGTGAGCGCTTGAGTAGCACTCTGTCACTGGCACACACAAAAGTTGAGCACCTGGCCGCACTGAGTGAAACGGAAGCCGGCGTCCCGCTGCTGGCGCAAATGCAGGAAGATGCTGCGGTTAGCGCCGGGGATATCAGTCTCGGCTACAAGCTGAATGAGGCCCTCAAGTTCGGCCTTACCCTGGAGCGCTACGCCTATGACCGGGTTTTCAAGGAGTCCTACGCTATCGCTCCGGTGGAAGAGCGCGCCCTACTGAGCTTGGACTACGGTAACGGGCCCTGGATGGTTTACGCCAGCGCCAGCTGGGTGGGCCAGCGGGATCTGCAAGACTACGGTTATGAGGGCTACAACCAGCCCAATGGAGAGCAGAAAAGCCTGACAGCGGAAGGCTACTGGACGGTGGATATGAAAGCCTCCTTCGACGTCAGTGAAAATCTGAGCGTCTACGTTGGCGGCAACAATCTCACCGACTACACCCAGGTTAACAGGGCCGAATCGCCGCTGTTTTGGGATGCCACAGGCGCTTACGATGTTGCTTATATCTACGGCCCGCTGCGCGGTCGGGAGTTCTACCTGGGCTTTGACTGGAATCTGTAGTCGTGCGCTGCTTTTTCCTGTGGCTAGTCCTATTTACCCTGTGTGCACCGGCTGCTTCTTATGTTGCGCAGGGAGAATCACTGCTGGACTTGGAGTTGAGAAGTCTCGCTAGCCCCGAGCGGATCGATCTTTTGCGATACCAGGGAGAGGCGACTGTGATGGTGTTTTTTGAGCCCGAGTGCTCCTGGTGTTTTCGCCAGGTCAGGGCGCTCAATCAGCTTTTAGCCCAGTGCCCCAGCCAGTTTCAGCCCCTGGCAGTGGGTACCAATGGCTCCCGCCGGGCGTTGCTGGCGGAATACCGCAGGTTGCGTCCGAACTTCCCCGCCTTTCAGGTGAGTAGCAAGCTGCTCGATAAGGTGGGCTCCATTCCCGCCACCCCTTTCACTTTACTGATCAACCGCTCCGGCGCGCCCGGAGGCTGGCTGAGGGGCTTTATGTCGCAGGAGAAGTTGCGGCTGGTATTGGCAGAGCGCTTAGCGGTCACTTGTGAGGGTTAAGTTATTGCGGGCCAGGTTCCCGGCTATCCGGCTATAAAGATAAATTCGGAGTCGAAGCTTCGAGGCTTTTGGGGCGCTTTCACTGCTTATCCCTAAGCTGCCCGGCGTTGATGCTCCAGCTGGGGTGCCTCTGGCGCGAGTGTAAAACGCTATTTCCAAGCTTTGCCAAAGGCGGCGATTATAGGGGGGCCGCATGACAATTGGGAGTGATTTTGAGTAAAAGATCACCGGTCGTGTGCAGAATGGCGACCTGGTGAAGAACGCGAGAAGAAAGCGAGAAGGACGCGGGCGACAGCTCTGCCCGCGCCAGGCAATGACTGCTACTTCTTGATACCGTCGGGACGGTGCGGGATCTGTGGGCGCAGCACGCCTACATTGCGGAAGCCCTCGTCCAGCAGGTGGGAGGCATGCAGGCGGCTCATCACGCCGCGGGCACAGTAGAGCAGGTACTCGCGCTCCTGATCCAGCTTGGCAAAGCCGTTATTGAGGCGATAGAAGGGGATCGTCTCTACTTCGACGCCCTCTAGCTCCAGCGGGTCCATCTCCTCTTCATCCGGGTGGCGGATATCGATGACTACCGCGTTGCCGGCCTCCTCGCGGATTTCCACTTCCGGCGCTTCGCCGTCCACCTCTTCGATCACCTCGTCGATATTCTGAATCGAACGGTTGCCAATGGCGCGGTCGAGGATGGTGAAGTCGAAGCGGTTCTCCTCGGATTCCACTTTCTCAATTTTGGCGCGGGTGGTGGGCTTCACTGAAATTACACCGCAGTATTCAGGCATATTTGCGGCGAATTCCTCGGTGCCGATCTCCCGTGAGGTGCGGATGATATCGGTCTTATCGCTGGTGATCAGCGGGCGCAGTACCAGGGTGTTGGTGACGCTATCGATCACGGACAGGTTTTTCAGGGTCTGGCTGGAAACCTGGGCGATGGCCTCACCGGTTACCACGGCATCCACTTCCAGCTCTTTCGCGATAACGTCTGCGGCGCGCAGCATCATACGCTTGAGAATCACGCCCATATGGGAGTCATCCACGCGCTCGAGGATTTCTGCCACTACTTCGTCGAAGGGCACGGTAACAAAGCGCACCCGGTGGGAGGCGCCGTATTTGTTCCACAGGTAGTAGGCCACTTCCTTAACGCCCAGCTCGTGCTGGCGTCCGCCCAGATTGAAGAACAGGAAGTGGGTGCGGATTCCGCGCTTCATGGTCAGGTAGCTGGCCACAGTGGAATCGAAACCACCGGAAACCAGCGACAGCACCGGGTCCTGGGTGCCCAGGGGGAAGCCGCCGAGGCCGGCATGCTGTTCCTCGACCACGTTGAGCTTGTCGTGGCGGATCTCCAGCTTCACCGTGATGTCCGGGTTTTTCAGTTTCACCCCGGCCGCTTCGGTATTTTTATTGAGGCCGCCGCCCACGTACTGCTCCACATCGAGAGATTTGAAGTCGTGGTCGCCGGTGCGCTTTACCCGCACACAGAAGGTCTTGTCCTTGAGGGCGGGGCCCCACACCGACAGGGTCTTCTCGTACATATCGTGCAGGTCGCCCAGGGGGAACTGGCGCACGCGGGAGAAGTTGGCGATGCCGGGGGTGTGAGAGAGCACCTCTTCGATGCGGCTGCCAAGGTGGGCCACGGCATCCGGGGCGATCACATCGATCTTTTCCCAGTCTTTGCGCACCTGGATTCGGTCGTCCAGCTGGCGCAGCAGGCGCTGTAGGTTGTCCTTGAGCTGGCGCGACATACGTTTGCGCACCGGGTTGCTCTTGATGGTGATCTCGGGAAAAAACTTGACGACAAAGTGCATGGGAATCCGTGGGGTACCGCATGTTGATAGAAGGTGCGGCATTATAAACTAGCCGGAGGCAAGTTGGTTGTGCACTGTTTCTGCGCGAGCAGGAGAGCAAATGTGCCAAATTGGTGCATTTAGCTGTGGCTGCACGGCCACAATACATCTATCCTGCCCCAGTCGGCCCAGTGCTGGGGCCCGCACCGGCACCAGTCGCGGCTGTGACGCCACTGCCCTAATTTGGCACACTCTTTGCTTTATTTCACGCCAGGTAAAGAGCGAATGCCGGCAGCAAAGGCATAGCGACCAAATACTTTTTAAGACCTGGAGGACAGCAATGTCAGCGAAAACGCTCGGTTTGATTAATGAGAGTGAGGCTAAGTGGATAGACCTGCGCTTCACCGACACCAAGGGTAAAGAACAGCACGTATCTGTGCCCGTGTCGGAGATTGACGACGAGTTCTTCGAAGAGGGCAAGATGTTCGATGGCTCCTCTATCGCTGGCTGGAAAGGCATCAACGAGTCCGACATGATCCTGATGCCGGATGACGAGACCGCTTTCCTCGACCCCTTCACCGACGAAAGCACCGTGATTATTCGCTGTAACATCGTCGACCCGATCACCGGTCAGGGCTATGAGCGCGACCCGCGTTCCATCGCGTTGCGCGCCGAAGAGTACCTGAAGTCCACTGGCCTGGGCGATACCGCACTGTTCGGTCCCGAGCCCGAGTTCTTCGTATTCGACGACATTACCTGGGGTGCCGAAATGGGCGGCGCCTTCTACAAGATCAACTCCGAAGAGGCAGCCTGGTCTTCCGGCCACAGCTTTGCCGAGGGCAATATCGGTCACCGCCCCGGTGTGAAAGGCGGTTACTTCCCGGTGCCTCCGGTTGACTCCCTGCACGACGTGCGTGCCGCCATGTGTTCCGCCATGGAGCAGATGGGCCTGCGCGTTGAAGTGCACCACCACGAAGTGGGCACTGCCGGCCAGTGTGAGATCGGCGTTGCCGCCAACACCCTGACCAAGAAAGCGGACGAAGTACAGATTCTCAAGTACGCCGTGCACAATGTAGCGCACGCCTACGGCAAGACCGCAACCTTTATGCCCAAGCCGCTGGTAGGCGATAACGGTTCCGGTATGCACGTACACCAGTCCTTCACCAAGGACGGCGTCAACCAGTTTGCCGGCGACGCCTACGCGGGCCTGTCCGAAACCGCCCTTTACTACATCGGCGGTATCGTGAAGCACGCGCGCGCCCTGAATGCGATCTGTAACGCATCCACTAACTCTTACAAGCGCCTGGTGCCTGGCTTTGAAGCCCCGGTTATCCTGGCCTACTCCGCGCGCAACCGCTCCGCTTCCATCCGTATCCCGTATGTGACTTCGCCGAAGGGCAAGCGCATCGAGACCCGCTTCCCGGATCCGACCGCAAACCCATACCTGGCGTTCGCAGCGCTGCTGATGGCGGGCCTCGACGGTATCAATAACAAGATCCACCCCGGCGACGCTGCCGACAAGGACCTGTACGACCTGCCGCCGGAAGAGCTGGCCGAGTACCCGACTGTTGCCGCCAGCCTGGAAGGTGCCCTGGATGCACTGGATCAGGATCGCGCCTTCCTCACCGAAGGTGGTGTATTCACCGACGACGCTATCGATGCCTACATTGACCTGAAGCGCGCCGAGGTTGAGCGCCTGAACATGACCACTCACCCGGTTGAGTTCGATATGTACTACTCCGTGTAATGGCGAGCGGCATCACGCCGATGCCGCCGAGCCGTTCTCGAAAAGCCCGCCCCTCTCTGGTGCGGGCTTTTTTATTGGGGGTACACTGTCGGTTGAGGGGGTTACTTTCGCCGTCTGTGGCCGATACAGCGTTTGTGGATTAGAAAGCCTGCCCCTCTGCAGATTGGAGCCCGTTTGTAGGCAAGCACAAGGAGTACCGCTTCGCGGCTGATTGAGCTATGGGATATTTAAAACTGTTGCAGGCACTTTTTCTTGCCGTTCCCCTGCTGGCCCTCGCCGGCACCGATGGCGGAACCACCTCCAGTACCATTTACAAGGTTGTCGGCCCCGATGGCCAGGTGACGTTCAGCGATACGCCGCCCCCCAATGGGCAGGCGCAAAAGGTCGAGTTGGCCCCAATTAATGTACAGCCAATCGCTCTGCCGCGGACCCTGCCGACCCGCAAGCTGTCGCCAAAAGATGAAAGTGACAAGGCCAAGGACGGTTATTCTGGCCCGTTTTCTATTCAGATAGTGAGCCCCTTAAATGACGCCACCATCCCTCCTGGGCAGCGTTTTATCCCGCTGCAGGTGGATGTGCAGCCGGTGTACCCGGAAGGGGCGAGTTTCTTTGCAGTGGTGGATGGCAAGCCCTGGAGTGGTCGCTCCTCGGGAGCGGGCCTGGATATCTCCCTGCTCGAGCGGGGTACCCACACCGTGCAGGCGATACTTACCGATGCCAACGGCCAGGTACTGGCCAAATCCCAAGTGATTACGCTCTATGTGAAACGCCCTGGCGGCAAGCTGCCAGATAACCCGGCGCCGCGTGCACCGCAAGCTCCCAAGGCTCCGCTGGGACCGGGTATTCCCCAGGCTCAGCCCACTCCCTGATCCACTGCCTTAGCCGCTCCTTAAGCGGCTTCCTTACATGCCGCCACTGCAAATAACTTTTTTTGCGGCGGTGGCTTCCACCCCAGATCCGCCTGGTTAAATTTTGCTCTACGCACTAATATGGTGCGCACACGATTTTGTCTCAGCAGTTTTGCCTGTGCCTGCGGCGGCTTAACCAGTCTCATGGTCGTGCACGCTTGGAGGTTGGGGAGAACCCTGGGGCCTCTGGGCGCGCCCCCCGATAATTCTGTGCGCCATTTTGGTTTGCTTTTTGCACTGGCTAGAGACAAGGGGTTATCGCGCCGGACGCAGGAGAGTGCCCGGGCCCGTTAGAAAGCGGAAACGATTGAATGCTTAATGATCGCCAGCTGCGTCAGCTTTTAGACAGTCTTACTTCAGCGGTACTGGTACTGGATGACCAGTTATTGCTTTGCTACCTGAATAATGCCGCTGAGGATCTGTTGGCTGCCTCCAGTGCGCGGGTCGAGGGTATGCCACTGCAGGAGGTAGTGCGGGAGTCCGTCGCCGCAGAAAAGGCGCTGCACAACGCGCTCCTCACCGGGGAAAAGTTCACCGTGCGTCGCGCCCGCTGGCGCCTGCATAACCTGAAAACGCGGACCGTGGATTACTCCGTGAGCCCGGTGCCGGAGCTGGGGGTGTTGTTGGTGGAGGTGCAGCCGATGGATCGCCTGCTGCGCATTGCCCGTGAGGATGCACTGCTCAGCACTCAGGAAACCGCACGCAACCTGGTGCGAGGCATGGCCCACGAGGTGAAAAATCCCCTCGGCGGGATTCGCGGTGCCGCACAGTTACTGCAGCGCGAACTGCCTGACGCCTCCCTCGAAGAGTACACCCAGATCATCATCGAAGAGGTGGATCGCCTGCGTAATCTGGTCGATCGACTACTGGGGCCCCGCCAGCCAGTACAACTGGTGCCCAGCAATGTGCACGAGATACTCGAGCGGGTGGCACAACTGGTCGAGGCCGAATGCGGGGGGCAGCTGCAAATTCGCCGGGATTATGATCCCTCGATTCCCGATGTGCCGGCAGACCCAGAGCAGTTGATCCAGGCCCTGTTGAATATCGCCCGCAATGCCATGCAGGCCATTGATGAGAGCATCGGCCTCGCCAATGGGGAAATCGTGTTGCGCACGCGCGTGCAGCGCCAGTTCACCATTGGTCGACGCCACTGCCCGCTGGTTTGCCGTATCGAAATTGAAGACAACGGCCCTGGCATTGCCGAGGAGATCCGCGAGCGCATTTTTTTCCCGATGATTTCCGGTCGTGCCGAGGGCTCGGGACTGGGGTTGTCTATCTCGCAAAATATTATCAACCAGCACCGTGGCCTAATTAAATGCGACAGCCGACCGGGTCGCAGTGTCTTCCAGATTTACCTGCCACTTGTTACCGAATCAGCCAATACAGGAACCTAGAGAATGGGCAATCGCGTTTGGATTATTGACGACGACCGATCAATCCGCTGGGTACTGGAGCGGGCGCTGTCGCGAGAGGGGATTGAGACCCAGTGCTACGAGAGCGGCGATCGCGCCCTGGATGATTTTTATAGCGACTCCCCGGATGTAGTGATCAGCGATATTCGCATGCCCGGTTCCGATGGTTTTAAATTGCTGGAAAGATTTCAGGCGGAGCGTCCGGGCCTGCCAATCATTATTATGACTGCGCACTCCGATCTCGACAGTGCGGTTGCTGCTTACCAGGGTGGGGCCTTCGAATACTTACCCAAACCCTTCGATATCGATGAGGCTGTAGCAGTCACACGGCGCGCATTGGCGCACGCCAAGGAGCAGGTCCAGGAAGAACGGGCTGAGCCGGATAATGGCACCGGTAACAAAGAAATCATCGGCGAAGCGCCGGCCATGCAGGAAGTATTTCGCGCTATTGGACGCCTGTCCCATTCAAATATCACCGTGCTGATTAATGGCGAATCGGGAACTGGTAAGGAGCTGGTGGCCCAGGCCCTGCACAACCACAGCCCCCGCCGTGACAAGCCGTTTATCGCCCTCAATATGGCCGCCATCCCCAAAGACCTGATGGAGTCCGAACTGTTCGGGCATGAGAAGGGCGCCTTTACCGGCGCCAGCGCCCAGCGGGCCGGTCGCTTCGAACAGGCCAATAGCGGCACTCTGTTTTTAGATGAAATTGGCGATATGCCGGCGGAGACCCAGACCCGGCTGCTGCGTGTTCTGGCGGATGGGGAGTTTTATCGGGTTGGTGGTCATACTCCGGTAAAAGTGGATGTACGTATCATTGCCGCCACCCACCAGAATCTGGAAGAGTTGGTGCGCGAGCATAAATTCCGCGAGGATTTATTCCACCGTCTGAACGTGATTCGAATTCACATCCCGCGCCTGGCGGACAGGCGCGAGGATATTCCGCGGCTGGTGCGCCACTTCTTCAATGCCGCCGCCGCAGACCTCGGTGTAGAGCCAAAAATTCTGAGTAAAGATGCCGAGGAATATCTCTCCGGCCTCGATTGGCCCGGCAATGTACGCCAGCTGGAAAACACCTGTCGCTGGATTACCGTAATGGCCTCTGGCCGCGAAGTGCATATCGAAGACCTACCGCAAGAATTGCACCAGCAGAGCAATGAGACCGAAGTACCGCTGGACTGGCAAAAAGCCTTGCGCATCTGGGCCGATCAAGCGCTCAGCGCCGGACGCAAGGAAATTCTCAGCGAAGCCGTACCCGCCTTCGAAAAAGCTTTGATAGAAATCGCGTTAAAACACACCGCCGGGCGCAAGCGCGATGCTGCGGATCTGCTTGGCTGGGGACGCAACACCCTGACGAGGAAGTTGAAGGAATTGGGGATGAACGGAGAGTAATTTCGGGCTTTTAATCGGCAAAAAAATAGAGAAGCCAAAAAAGGAAATATTCTTTTCAGCACCTAAAATTCTCATTAGCGTGAATTTGTAGCTCTTATTATTGAAACGATAAGGGAGAGTTTTTGTGAAAATTGAAGAGCTTTCTGTTGTTGAAAAAGTGCCATTCCTGTTTTGGGTAAAAGACCGGCAGGGAAAATATCTCTGGGGAAATCGTAAAATTTGTGAGTTGGCCGGTGAGGAAGTGGAAGGCAAGACCGATGCGCAGCTGCCCTGGTCGGATAACGCTGTGGAATTACGAGATGATGACTTAAAGGTCTTCGCCTCAGGAGATCCCATCTATTCTCATGAATTTATCGATAAATCCTCTGAGGGCAGGGCCAACTTGAGTGTTTGCAAGTGGCTCGACGACTTTGAAGGGCAGCAGTGCTGCTTCGGCATTTCGTTTATTAGTGACTGAGAGAAGTACTGTAATCTGCCTTATGAATCCGGTTCAGGGGCGACCGGGCTTGCATGCGGATTACTGTTTTACCCTCTCCGCATTTTCTGTTTTCTCCACGCCAAGTTTGGCCAGATTACTGGCGATATCCTCTGCGCTGGTGGCGGGATTGATATCTTTATCGATTTTTAGAATATTGCCATCTTTGCCGATATAAATAGTGACGCGCCGGGCGAGTTTGATAATAGGAATGAGTACACCGTAGGCTTTCGCAACCTCTCCCGTGGGGTCGCTGAGCAGGGGGAAGTCGGCGGAATTGTATTCAGAGAATCGGACATTTTCGTCGAGCTTATCGGTGCTGGCCATAAAGTAGGTGACGTTAAAGGCACGGATTTGGTCACCGTTTTTAGCCAGGGATTTGCACTCTATTGTGCAGTTTTTGGTAAAAGCCCTGGGATACCAGGCGATAACCACCGCGGTCTTGCCCACATAGTCTTTCAGCGAGTGCGTCTTTCCATCTGTGCCCCGCAAGGTGAAGTCGGGCGCTTTTTGCCCGACTTCCAGTGCCATCAGCGGCAAGCTGAGCATGGTGGCGACAATCAGGGTTAACCAATATTTCATAGGGACATCCGCTCTGGCAAAAGTGGCGTCTAATCTATTGCCATTGTGTGCCTCACATCAGTATATGACGCTTATATGGCTAAGACCTGCCGCATCTTCCATCTTCACCAAATATGACTGACCAGTGCTCACACTATGAGTCAGCTCAAGTACTGTTCGAAAGCGCTGCAGTACACCGAGTTCAGGTTTCGACAGCGCGGTTAAATAGCGTAAAAAAAGAAAGTGATCTCAAATTACTCGCTATCTTTCTTTGGCTGCATCAGCATATCGTTGCCTTCGGGTTTCGGTGGCATCAGCATATCTTCCGGGTGGACAAACTCCCGCATAAAGATTTCCCAGAAAGCGAGGAACAATGCGGCTAGCAGAGGGCCCATGGCGAAGCCACTGATGCCAAACAGTATTAGGCCGCCCACGGTGGAAAACAGCACCAGGTAATCTGGCAGCTTGGTATCCCGCCCTACCAAAATGGGGCGCAGCAAGTTGTCCACCAGGCTGATTACGGTAAATCCGTAGGCCAGTAGTATGGTGGCCTTGACTGGCTCGCCAACCCCATACAGATAGATCGCCGCAGGAAACCAGATCAGTGCCGCACCAACGGCGGGCAGTAACGATAATAGGGTCATCAACACACCCCACAACAGGGGGGCGGGCAAATCGAGTACCCAGAAAATAATGCCGCCCAGGCTTCCCTGGGTAATTGCGACTACCAGGTTGCCTTTAATAGTGGCTCGGGTGACTTCGGCAAACTTAGCCAGTAGCAGGTGCTCACGCTCATCACCAAGTGGCAGTGCGTGAATAATCAAGTTGACCAGTCTCTCCCCATCGCGAATTAAAAAGAAAGTGAGGTAGAGCATCAGGCCGAGCATGACAAAAAAATTGACAGTGTTCTGCCCCACTTCTATTGCGTTTTTTGCAATAAAACTGCCAGCATTCATTACCCCGCCAAGTAAACGCTTCTTGGCCTCGTCGATATCTACACCGATACCCTCAAGGAAATCGTTGACGCGCGGAAAGGCGCTGCGTACCTGTTCTAGGGATTTAGATACATCAATTTGTCCCTCCTGCACCTTCTGATAAAGCGTTACCGCTTCATTGATAAAGGAGGTGGCCACCACCAATACTGGTATCACCAATAACACGATGCACATAAAAAGGGTCAGCAGCGCCATGGAATTGGGAGAGCTGGGAAAGCGCTGCATTAATAGGCGGTACACGGGATAAAAAATGAGGGCGATAGCACAAGCCCAAAAAATTGGTGTGAAGAAGGGTTTAATCAGCACCATAAAAGCCACTGACACCAAGATCAGCGAAAGAATAAATGAGCGCCTTTCTAATTTTTCCTGCACTGGAACTCCCTCTACTTCTGCAAAGCCCTGTGGTATCGGGCGCCTAATTTGCGATCTATCTAAGCAGAAGCAAGGGGGATTTACCAGCGCCTGTAACCACAGGTGTCTACATGAAAGCGAATACCTTTATAAATGCCCAGCCCCATATTCCATTGCTTGCCTTTGTGTTTGTGGATATCTCTCAGGACAGGAACTAATTGCTCGCGGGTGAATTTTTTCTGCGGCACTATATCCAGGCCGCAAAAGCGCAAATGCTTACTGCCTTTGGAACCGCCGGCCTTACTGTTGTAGCTGGTGGTACGCCAGCCGGAGACTACGGTAACGGGGCCGATGCGTGGCACTATTTCCCGTTGCAGCACCCTCAGGGTGTAAATCATTAATCCCCAGTTTTCCACCGGCGGAATAGCGAAGGCAGGTTCATCCAGATCTCGCCAGTCGCTGCCCTGGCGCAGGAGTTCAAAGGGGGCTACTACCTGGTCCACCCGATTGATGTGCAGGTAATTCTTTAGCTTGGCAAATAGAGCCTGGTTTTCCTTCTGCTTGAGAAAGCGGCTAAAGACCCGCTCTGAGGCTGCAGGGTATCCCTGGATATCGTAAACCTCTGGGGTTCCCGGTAGTGGCAGTAATTCAATGGGACTGAGGATTCGCTCGCCCAAATCGCGCGTTTTCTCCGAAGTGAATAGCAGCGCAATCATAATGGCGATGAGCAGCAGCCCACCGAGAAGGAGTAGCCAGCGGCGCCGGGTTCGAGAGATGCCTGATTGACGATTACTGTTGTCTTGTATAGCCATGCTTCAATCCACCAGTTGCCATGAGCGATAGCCACAGGTATCGATATGAAAGAGCAGTCCTTCACCGAGACCCAGGCCGAAATTACTTTCTGGCCCCAGGCGCGCGTGCAGGGCTTGCAGCTCTTCCACAAGTTCACCGTGGCTGATATGGGATGTTGGAATCAGGTCGAGGGCGCAGAACGCCCGGTGACGGGATTTATCGGTGTGCTCCAGCTCGCGGTTATAGCTGTCATTGCGGAACCCGGTGACCACCGCGACCGGGCCGATCAGAGGCACAATCTGCTCCTGCAGTAGCTTTAGGGTGGCGACTATTTTGGGCCACTGATCTTGCGGGGGGAGAGAGAAGGGGGGCTTCTCAATTTCCAGCCATTCGCTACCTTGGCGCAAAAGATCACTTACCGCAGTGACTTCGCCTATTCCCTGGCTCTGCAGGTAGTCACTGAGTGCCTGCACCCGTGCACGGTTGTCGTTACTGCGCAAAAAACTCTCGAAACTCTCTTCGCTGGCGATGCGATAGCCGCGAGTTTCCACATAGGGTTTTTCCTGCGACTTGAACCACAGCCACAACCAGAGGGCCGCTAGCACGCCAGCAAGTAGCAGGGTCAGGCTGGCCACCACAACAAAGTTGGTGCGCCGGCCGGGAGGCTGGTGGGGGTAGAGTGTCCTGAAGCGAGTAAAGGAATTGCCTTCAGACATGGGGTGCGGCTACAGCTCCGAAATTTGGCCTGAGACGTGTAAGTCTGCGCACGGACGTCTATTTCGTCGGCGCTTCTTTAAACACTATAGCCGCAAAAATCGACACGCTGCTTAAATGCCGCTCCGCTTAAGAAAAGGCAAATAAAAAAGCCCCGCTACCTTGCGGCAGCGGGGCTTTTTTGTGCTTCTAAAGAAGGCTACTTAAAAGGCATTAGGCCTTGGGGCCGGCACTTTTCACTTCATCGCTGACATTGAATTTTTCAATGTTTTCGGCGAACAGCTTGGCCAGCTTACCGGCCTGGTCGTCGTAGGCGGCCTTGTCTTCCCAGGCTTCGCGCGGGTTCAGGTAGGCCTTGTCGACGCCCGGTACTTCCAGAGGAATATCCAGGTTCAGGGTTTCCAGGTGCTCGGTGGCAGCGCCTTCTAAGGCGCCGCTCTGGATAGCGGCTACCACAGCGCGGGTAACCGGGATCGGGAAGCGCTTGCCGTTGTCGCCAGAGCCGCCGGTCCAACCGGTGTTCACCAGGTATACCTTGGAGCCGAAGTCCTCGATACGCTTCATCAGCAGGTCCGCGTACTCACGGGGGGCACGGGGCATAAACGGGGCGCCGAAGCAGGTGGAGAAAGTCGGGTGAATACCAGCCTCTGCACCCAGCTCGGTAGAGCCGACGCGCGCGGTGTAACCGGACAGGAAGTGGTATGCCGCAGCCTCTTTGGAGAGGATGGATACCGGAGGCAGTACGCCAGATACATCGCAGGTGAGGAAGATAACGTTCTTCGGTTCGCCGGCGCGGTTCTCCAGCTGGCGCATTTCAACGTGCTCCAGCGGGTAGGAGCAGCGGCCGTTCTCGGTGAGGCTGGTGTCGCAGTAGTCGGCGGTGCCGTTTTCGTTGGTCACTACGTTCTCGACGATAGCGCCGAATCGGATAGCGTCCCAGATTACCGGTTCATTCTTTTGGCTCAGGTCGATGGTCTTGGCGTAGCAGCCACCTTCCATATTGAATACTGCACCCTTGCTCCAGCCGTGCTCGTCATCGCCGATCAGGTAGCGCTCGGGGTCTGCGGACAGGGTGGTCTTGCCGGTGCCGGACAGGCCGAAGAACAGGCAGGTATCGCCGTCTTCGCCAACGTTGGCGGCACAGTGCATGGGCATAACGTCTTTTTCCGGCAGCAGGAAGTTCTGCACGGAGAACATGGCCTTCTTCATCTCACCGGCGTAGCGCATGCCCGCCAGCAGCACACGGCGCTGGCCGAAGTTGATGATAACGCAGCCTTCGGAGTTGGTACCGTCGCGCTCAGGCTCACACACAAAGTTAGGCGCGTGCAGGATGCGCCACTCTTCCTTGCCTTTGGGGTTGTACTTCTCGGCGCGGATAAACATGTTGCGGCCGAACAGGTTGTGCCAAGCGGTCTGGGTGGTTACGACAACCGGCAGGTAGTGATCTTCGTCCTGGCCAACGTGCAGCTGCTGTACAAAGCTGTCGGCGCCGGCGACAAACGCTTCTACGCGGTCCCACAGGGCATCGAACTTGTCCTGCGGGAAGGGGCGGTTCACATTGCCCCAGGCGATGCTGTCGGCGGTGGAGGGTTCTTCCACAACAAAGCGGTCCGCCGGGGAGCGGCCGGTGCGGGCACCAGTTTCAGTGACCAGCGCGCCGGTGTCGGAAAGTTTGCCCTCGCCGCGCGTAAGAGCCTGCTCTACCAATTGTGCTGGTGAAAGGTTCTTATAAACCAGCGCGGTGTCGTCGATCTGTGCCATTCGTCGATTACCCGTGAATGTTGGATAGTAAAAAAATTAGGGCCGCCCAAGTATTAGACAGCCAGGCAAAATTAGGGGGGCGCATTATGGCAAAATTCAAAATAAGCGGATAGCAAACACGATCACTTTTTGCGCTTTGACAGCGCTGTCATTGCAAATTAGAGCGTTTTAAATTCATGCAATCTATGTAGTATTTTTACCCTATAGATTATATGAATTTTTGTGCGAAAAAGAGGGTGTCACCGGCGGCGGAGAGAGCTCCTCACCGGCGACGATTTCTCTAGTGCAGGGTATGGGGCGGTGCATTGAGCAGAGATTCGACCTGCTCCCGATCAAAGCGGTACTGCGCGTTACAGAACTGGCAATCACTGATAATTTCACCGTTCTGCTCTTCCAATAATCGGTAGACGTCCTCGGCGCCGAGGGAAACCAGGGCACGCGCGCTGCGCTCCCGCGAGCAGCTGCACTTGAAGCGGATACTGTCGGTGCCCAGGGTAGCCGGTTTCAGCTGGTGGAACAGGCGGTGAATCAGCTCATCGTGGGGTACATCGTAGAGCTCCTGGGCGGTCACGGTGTTTGCCAAGTGCAGGGCGGTTTCCCAGGCGTCGCTATTCTCTTCGGCACTGGCGGCATTATTGCCGGGTAAAACCTGCAGCATTATGCCGCCCACGTTGCTGCCATCGCACTCCAGCCAGAAGCGTGTTTCCAGCTGCTCCGACTGGGCAAAGTAATCCTCCAGGCACCCGGCCAGGCTGCCCTTCTCCAGAGGCACCACCCCCTGGTAGCGCTCCCCGCGCTTGGGTTCCAGGGTGATGGCGATGACGCCGCGGGGGCCGATCATGTCCATCAGACTGGCGTCCTCGCTGATTTGTGCGCCCTCGGCGATACGGGCTATGCCGCGCAGATCGCTGTGGTGGGTGCACTCGGCCATAATCATCGGCACATCGCCCTCACCGCGGGCCTGCAGGCTCAATATGCCCTCGAACTTCAGAGTTGTGGAGAGCAGGCAGGCGGCTGCGAGAAACTCTCCCAGCAGATGTGCTACCGGAGTCGGCAGTGGATTGTGCTTCAGCACTTCGCGGTAGGCATCGGTGAGGGTCACCATCTGCCCGCGAATATCGTGTTGGGAAAAGATAAAGCGTTCCAGCTGATCGGACATAGATCGAGTGCCTCGGTATTAAAACCGCGGGATTTTAGAGGTGGATATGTCTAAATGGTAGCCGGCCCGGACAATTATGGCGCCGGCAAGTGGGATGCCGGCGTTGGGGATGGGGTGCGCCTCAGCCGCAGCGGCGAGCGATCTCCTGCTTGAGCTTTTCGGCCATCTGCTGGCGCTCGCGCTCTGAATAACGCACCTCTTTGCCATTCTTGTCGATAAAGGCCACGCGCCCATTGATCGAGCGCAGGCGCTGGCGAGCATTGCTGCAAATGCGTTGCTGTTCCTGCTGCTGCGCCCGTTGTTCCTTTTGCTGACGCTGCTGGAATTCGCGATCTGCGCTGGTGGTTCCGGAGGTGGTCAGGCTCGGTCGTTTCCTGGTGGCCTCAGCGGCATTGATCGGGCCCAGTTGCCCGGAGATATCCTGGGCCTTGACCTCTGCAGGTGGGCGGTCACTGAAGTGTACCCGCCCATCGGCATCGACCCAGCGGTAGAGTTCACCGGCACTGGTGCTGGCAGCCACTAGCAGGCTGCCGAATAGGATTCCTCTCAGTTGTTTCACGGCTTCTCCCTAGCCCATACTGCGGGCCTTACTCCTCTTTATTGGCCAGTCTGCTGAACAGCCCCTGCGAGTGGCGCTGGGGGATATGGTAAGTCTGCAGAATCAGCGGTTCCTGTTCCTGGGCTTCGGCGTGATCCAGCACCATGCGGTAGCCGGAGCGGTCGCGCAGCTCCACAAAGTTTTCTTTGTTGGTTTCCATCAGCTGCGCAAACTCATCGAAGTCCGCGACATTGTGGCCATTCACCGAATCGATAATCCAGTTCTTCCAGTCGTGGTAACCCAGGTTGACGTTGGCGGGCAGCACCTTGAGGGCGACCACCAGCTCGCGCCGGCTTTCTTCGCCCCACTGGTTGCGCGCATAGAGATAATCGATTGGCGCTTTGGAGTGCCAGCTCTTGCCCCAGCGCTTGATCAGATTCATGTTCAGGGGTACGAAGACCACGCCGCCATAGATGTAGTAGCGCGGTTGTCGATCGAACTGTTCACCCACCACCAGGGCACGTGAGGGCGGTGCGGCCGCTAAGGCCACTTGCGCGGTCTGCTCTTCGCCATTGCGGGAGAAACGGACCGGCAGTTTGTCGCCGACATGGTGGCGGTCTACAGCGTAGTGGTAATTGGTGCGCTGGTTCTCGCGCCACTCTACGGTGCGATCGGCGGCGACCTCGAAGCCATCCACTTCGAGCAGTACGTCGCCGGGCTGGAAAATCTCAGCGGCGGGGGAGTCGCTAAAGACCTTGACGATCATGGCGCCGTCCTGGTCTTCATCGAGACCGGCCGCCTTCTTCATGGAGGGGCTCTCCAGGCTCTGGGTGACCACGCCCAGCTCGGGGAAGCCCTGGTGCTCCCCGTCTTCGGAATCTTCCAGTACGTGGGCGATTACGCTGGGAGGAACGAAGTAACCGAGGTTTTCGGCACTCTGGTTGGTCTGCATGGCCACACCGACAATACGCCCGCCGGAGATCACCGGGCCGCCGCTATTGCCGGGGTTGATGGCCGCATCGATTTGGCCGGCCATCAGGAAGCTCTCGGCGTGGGCGTAGTACTGATGTTCCACTCTGGACAGCACGCCGCGGGTAATCGACAGGGACTTGCCGCCGATGGGGTAGCCGTACACGGTGACCTCTTCTTGTAGGTCTGGCAGTTTGCCTAGCGTTAGGGGACGGGTGTCATTGAAGAAGTTGTCGTCGTCCACGGTGAGCAGGGCCAGATCCGCATCGTGAGAGATAAACTTTACGCGGGCGCGGAATTTCTTGGCATCGCCATGGCGCTGAACCTGAATAAAGCTGCCATTGGCTACCACATGGGCATTGGTGAGTATCTGCTTGTTGCGGATTACCGCACCGGAGCCGGATAGCTGCTTGGGGTTCAGCAGTGCCCAGGGATTGAAGTAATCCGGAGCAGCGGCTGTGGTGTAAATCTTGATAATCGAACGCTTGAGTTGCTCGTGTTCACGGCTATCGGCGAGGGCCGTCTGCACTCCGAGCAAAAGCAGCAAAGAGATGGCGATCAGTCGTTTCATCGTGGCTGTTTTCTATCGGGTTAAGTGGGGGCAGTTTAGCAGCTATAGATAAAAATGGCGGAAATTTCACCAATTTTGTCATTTGCCGCTACTCCTGTTCTCGCAGGAAGCGGTGAATCTGGCGGCGCTGTTTTTTATTGGGACGCTCGCGCTGGATTCCGGCATTGGCCGCCTGGCGCTCACTGCGCTCCTTTTCGCGTCGGGCAATGCTGTCCTCGGTCTCGCGGTAGAGGGTGCGGGCGACCTCGGCGCCGCGGCGCTGGTCAGAGAGGTCGATAACCTCCACTTCAATCAGGTCCCAGCCCTGGCGAATACTTAAGAGCGCACCAACGGTGAGGTCCTTACTGGCTTTGACCCTGTGTCCATCGGCGTGCACCTTGCCGCCTTCGATAGCCTGTTTGGCGATGCTGCGAGTCTTGAAGAAGCGTGCGGCCCAGAGCCACTTGTCGATACGTACTTTTTCCATCGAATCCTGTTGATCAATATAAACTTGGGCCCGGGTTATACGGGCTTATTACTGCTGCGTTTTGCTGCTGTGTTGCAGCGACATAATTTCATCGAAGTGGTGAATCGCCGGGAAGTCGCTGATCTCCCGTTTGGGTCCGCGGCTGTCCGGCTGGCGGATACACAGCAGGTGGGCAATGCCGTAATCCTGTGCGGCGGCCAGTACACTCTGGTTGTCGTCCATAAACAGGGTGCGCCCGGGATCGAAAGCCACCTCCTCGCGCAGGGCATGCCAAAAGCTCTCACTCTCTTTGGCGTGTCCATAATCATGGGAGGAGATGATGTCGTCAAACCAGTGCTCGAGGCCGGTGATTTGCAGCTTGTGATCGAGCCCGTGGCGGTGTGCATTGGTGACCAGGTATGTGGGCTTGCGCAGTTGCCGCAGCCCTTGCAGGAAGGCCTCGGTGTGGGGGCGCAGGGCAATGCGCTCCTCGATCTCGCGCAGTATCGCGAGGATGTCCAGCCTCAGGGTTTCCGCCCAAAAATCCAGACAGTACCACTCCAGGGTGCCGCGGCGCGCATCGATTTCCCGCTGCAGTTCCACCTGGGCCCGCTCGGGGTCGAGGCCGTGTACCTCGGCGTAGCGTTTGGGCAGGTGGTCGAGCCAGAAGTGGTTGTCGTAGTGCAAATCCAGCAGGGTGCCGTCCATATCCAGCAGCACGGTGTCGATACTTCGCCAGTCGAGCATGGGGCCTGTCTACCTCTCAGTGGTGGGGTGGGAAGCCAAAGTGTAGTTCTCCCAACATATCCCCAGTATGAAGGTTGGCATTATGCCTGGGCGCGGCGTATGCCGTACAGGATGGCAATCTGAGCGCCGTAATAGGTGAGCATAATTGCCGTATCGGCCAAGGGTAGCGGTGCAATAAATTTGTTAACGGCGATCAACGTGTCGGACAGCATGAAAGTGAGTGCGCCGGCGAATAGCAGCCCGGAATTGCCCCGGTGAGCCCCGGCGCCAAGCGCCATGGCGACAATGGCAAGTAAGTAAAGAAGCACTGCTGGCGCCAGCTCTCCCGCAGCGGGAAGTATCCAACGGGCCAGTCCCACTGCGACCAAAATCACCGGTAGGATACGTATCAGGCTGCGGCGATTGCGGAAGTCGGCACAGCGTAGGAAATTAGCCGCGTAAAGGAGTTGTGCCACCAGAAAGGCGCCCAGGCCGAAGATAAACTGCTGGGCAAATGTCATTTCCAATAGCACATCGCCGAGTGCGGAAAAAGCCAGGGCCGCCAGTGTCAGGCTGCGGCTGAGCCCCTCTAGATGGCGCATGGCCATCAGGGCAAGTATGGCGATTGGCAGTGCTTTCAGCGAAGCCATCCACAGCCCTTGAATCGCCAAACCATCGAGCAGCATAAAAACAGCGGCAAAGAAAAAAAATGCGGTGGGCATAAATGGACTTGTGTGGTTTGCACCACGGGCATCGGAGGTCATATTCGGATTCATAGCAGCGCCTTTAATACTGGTTTTTATGGTTATTGGAATGAAGCTAGCCACTAACTAAATGTGGCACAAAGAAGTGTTGCCACCAACCGGGTCGCCATAAATTCATAGATCTGCGTGAAACAAGCTCCGAAAACCAGCCCCTGTTGATGACGGCGACTATTTGCAGGGAGGTTTACGCGCATGTTGTGTCACTTGGATTTTCTTGTGGGTCTCTTGGGGCAGTGCACATCTGGGTTACTATCTGCGCACAGGAAATTATTTGTCGGCAGGCTGCTGTCTGCCGGGAGAGTCAATAACGGAGAGCTTCATCGATGAAGGCAGCCAATATTCTGGAAACCATCGGCAATACCCCCCATGTGCGCATCAACCACCTGTTCCGCCCGGATATCGAGGTGTGGATGAAAGTGGAGCGCTTTAACCCCGGCAGCAGTATCAAGGACCGTATTGCCCTGGCGATGATTGAGGATGCAGAGCGCCGCGGCGCTTTGCAGCCCGGTGGTGTGATTATCGAACCCACCTCCGGCAACACCGGCATTGGTCTGGCCATGGTAGCGGTGGTGAAGGGCTATCGCCTGATTCTCACTATGCCGGAATCCATGTCGATGGAGCGCCGCCAAGTAATGAAAGCCATGGGTGCAGAGTTAGTTCTCACTCCTAAGGAGCAGGGCATGGGCGGTGCAATTGCCAAGGCCGAGGAACTGCTGAAGCAGCATGAAAATAGCTGGATGCCACAGCAGTTCTGCAACCGCGCCAATGTCCAGGTGCATCGCGAGACCACCGCCAGAGAGATCCTCGCAGATTTCCCCGAGGGACTCGATTATTTGATTACCGGTGTTGGCACCGGAGGCCATATTACCGGTTGCGGTGAAGTGCTTAAGGAGTCCTTCCCCAAATTGCAGGTCTTTGCTGTCGAGCCAGAAAATTCTCCAGTGATCAGCGGTGGCGATAAAGGCCTGCACCGACTGCAGGGGATTGGGGCTGGGTTTATTCCTGAAGTGCTCAATACCAAGATGCTCGACGGCACTATTTTGGTGAGTGGGGAAGACAGTTTCGAGATGGCGCGCAGGTGCGCTTTGAAGGAGGGAATTTTTGTGGGCATTTCCTCCGGTGCCAGTCTGGCGGCATTGAAAAAACGCGAGGGCGAGTTCGCCCCAGGCAGCCGTGTGCTGATTTTCAGTTATGACAGCGGTGAGCGTTATCTGTCTGTAAAAGACCTCTTTTCCGCGTGAAGCCTTATACTCACCAGCTGAAAGTAAGGGAGTTTTAATGAATAAGGCATTATTGGAGCAGGTGATTGCTATCTGCAAAAACGCCGGCGAGGCAATTCTGGAGGTTTACCACAGCAGCGCTGAGCTGGAGGTGGATACTAAAGCGGATGATTCGCCGGTGACTGCTGCCGACCTGGCGGCCCACAAAATCTTGGCGCCGGCTCTGGCGCGATTGATTGAGGGAGTGCCGGTATTATCCGAAGAGCAGGAAATGCCGTCATTTGCCGAGCGCAGCCAATGGCAGCGTTACTGGATAGTGGACCCGCTGGATGGCACCAAGGAATTTATCCGCCGCAACGGCGAATTCACGGTAAATGTGGCTCTTATTGAGAATGGTGAGCCCGTGCTGGGGGTGGTACATGTGCCGGTATTGGGTATCACCTATGCCGGAGGCAAGGGCGATGGTGCCTTTAAACGCACCGAGTCTGGGGATACCGAAATTCGCGTGCGCCCACTGAAGCCGCGCCTGGAGGCAGGCGAAGCGGTGGAACTGGTTGCCAGCCGCAGTCATGGTGCCGGTGCCGTGGATCAATTGGTAGAGCGTATCGAATCCAGGCTTGGTGCGGTGGCTTGTAAAAATATGGGTAGCTCTCTCAAACTGTGTCTGGTGGCTGAGGGGGATGCTGATCTCTATCCGCGACTCGCGCCCACTTGTGAGTGGGATACAGCCGCGGCCCAGGCGGTGGTTGAGGCTGCTGGTGGCATCGTGGTGGACGATTCCTTCAAGCTATTGCGTTACAACCGTAAAGACTCATTGCTGAATCCATTTTTCTATGTAATCGGTGATGCATCTTACGACTGGCAGGATTTGCTCATTGCAGAGTCCCCTGTAAACTAAGCTTGCCTCGCCCTCACTTCGGTGGGGGCGAAAATTATTCTCTTCCTTTATTTTCTAAACAACTTTTTCACCAGCTTAAAAGGCCGGACCATGCCTCTCCAGGTGAGCAGCAAAGCGCTCGATCCCAATGAAATTCGCTGTTTGCGCAGAGAGCTGGAGCAGGAAATTGCCTGGTTACAGCGGCAACAAGAAGCTTTGGCAGATTCCGAATCGGAAAATCAACAATCCCTGCGGCGCACGCTAGATGGCATGATCTTTTCCCGCCGGGCGCTTCTCGGAAGAATGCCGCGCTAATTTTCCTGTCAATCTCACAACATATCGTTTTTATATCTTTCAACAGCAATCGTATTTTATCCATTCCTCTAATACGTATTCCAGGAAAACGTGCAATTCCCCGAAATGTATTTCAATTTAAATCCAGAAATTTAATCCGAGTATGAATGGTTTTCTCTTTATATTTTCTCTGGGTAGTAAGAATCGTTGCGCAGGATTAATTGCATTGGGGAAATAATTGATTTTACTTGCCATATTTCCTTCGCAGTATTGAAACCCGTCTACGCTTTGGAAAGCCAATGTATAAGAGAATTTTCCAATGCGCTATCCGGTTGTGCTTCACAACATCGAATACGCCGGCTTTGGTGCCATAGCACCGGACCTGCCGCATTGTCATTGCTATGCCGAAACCTTGGATGGCGCCCTGCAAAAAATGGCGGAAACTATATTTCAGCGCCTGGAGGAGTTACGTATAGCCGGGAAACCAATGCCTCAACCTCAGGAGGTGGATGATTTGCGTGATAACCCCGCTTTTGCCGGCGGAATCTGGGCCATTATTGATGTCGAGAGTGTATAGGGTTGTCTTGCTGCACAAATTGGAATTGTTGTGCATGGCCTATTTTTTCTACCAAATAATCCTGATAGCGCCATAAAGGTAAAAAGATAAATAGGTTTGTTGAACGAGTTTGGTGAGCGAATAGGTATCGAGCTACAAGGATGGATTGAATGAAGACAGTGTTATGTATCCTGGCTCTGCTGTTATCGTCAACAGTCGCTGCGAAGGAGTGGAATAATCCTTTCGATGGTATTGAGTCGGGTGAATATCGGCTTATTACCACGTTGGGATTGGGTTCTGGAGAGCTGCAGCTCAATGATCAACGAGATTTTTTTGGCTATGTCAGTGTAGGAGTGACGCCCGCGGGGGGTGTTTGGCAGGTAAATTTACAATTTTCCCGCTTCAATGATAACCATGTGCGAATCAATCAGGTGGGTCTGAATTTTAAGGTGGATTTTACCTTAAATTGCTATGTTCAGTGCCTCTACTGGATGGCGGGCTGGAACTATGCCGACGTGGATCTGAATGATGTGCGTAAACATGGTTATTGGTATCACCATAAAGATAAGTGGCATCAGTATGATGTTTATGACAAGGGAAAAGACTGGTATTACGACGGCCATTATTACCATGTGATAGACGCCAGTGGCAGCGATTCTTTCTGGAACTTAGGGCTTGGCTACCGATTTATGTGGAACCAGGATTTTGATACCTCTATCGAATACAACTACAACGATATCAACTCTGTCTATAGAGTGAACCTGGGTCACCTGCGTACTTTAAGTCTGAATTTTTCCTATCGTTTTTAAAAAAATTTTATGTTAAACGGGAAATTCGAGTAGTTTCCCGCTTAACATGCCATGGCCGGTTTTTTAGGCCGGAAAAATAATCAGCACATTTTAAATACGATAAATGGTTTTAATCCATAAGGTTCTGCCGGGCTCATTGACCCTATCCAGCTGCGGAAAATTGGGGATTTCCGCTCCCGCACGGCTAATATGTTCGGCATAGGTCTCATCCAACAAATTGTCGATACCAGCGGTTAACAGCAGTCGCTGGTTTGGACGCCAGCCGGCATTGATGGACAGTACATCGGCAGAATCCGTGGGACCAAAGTCCTGCCCAATAATATTACCCTTGCCGACATCGACGCGATCCTGGCTGGCAATGGCCCGCCACAGAATACCCGCCGACCATTGAGCCTGCTCATAGTGCAGCCCCAGGCGTGTTTCCAATGGGGGTAGCTGGGCCAGGGTGGTCTTGTCCGTATCGTTGGCACCGCGCACTGAAGTGACGGTGAATTCGGTGCGCCAGTTATCGTTCAATTGATAGCTGGCATCCAATTCCAAACCCCAGGTACGTGCCTGGATATTGCGTATTACCGCAACAGTCCGACTATCTGCCGACTCTCCCATATCCATTGCAGCATCCATGGATGACATGGTGTCCATACCTGACATCAACGCCGGCTTCTGGTAATCATTCTGTACTAATAGATAGTCGCGGATATCACTGGCAAATGCGGAAATACTGGCGGACAACTTTTCGGTGCGATAGATAGCGCCAATATCTAGCTGACTGGTTTTTTCCGACTCTATATTGAGCGCGCTGTAGGAGTCCGCCGCTTCGCGGGAGAATAGTTCCCAGTAATCTGGGAAGCGCTCGCTGTATCCGAGTCCGGCATAAAGAGTGGCGGAACTATTGGGAGCGCTCGGCAGGGCTAACTCGTAGCGCATAAAACCGCTGGGCAATCGCTCGGAGCGGCTTTCGCCGGCGGTTGGGTTATCTACTTTGGCCATCATGGAGACCGCGATGGTCTCGCGCAGATCTTTCACTTCCCAATCGTCCAGCCTGGCGCCGGCGATCCATCGTTGGTTGGGGGCAAACTGCCAACTGGCCTCGGAGAAAATGCCCAGCTGGGAAAATTCCGCATCCGCATCCCACTTTAGTGAGCGATAATCCACTATCGACTGGTTCATACTCATGCGGCCGCGGTGACGGTTTTCCCAGGTATCCAGGCCTGCTGTCAGCTCAATGTTATCCGCAGGATTCAGCTGCAGGCTCAGCTTGGCACCCATGGTTTCGCTGTCTAAATTCATGACGACTGGGGTAGTCGTCATTCCCGAGGGTTCACGCAGGCTGTAATTATCCATGATGTGATCGATGGTGTTGTAATAGATCTGCACGTCGATGGTATTCAGCAGATTGCCGATATTGCTGCGGCGGTATTTGGCTTTGTAGCTTTCGCGCGCAAATTTACTGCCATCTACGCCGCGGTCGGCATAGGCCGCTTCGGCATCGCTAAAAGCAGTTTCGAATTCCAGACGATTGTCATCGTCAGGGGTCCAGGCCAGATTGGCCTTGCCACTCCAGCGCTCGTAGTTCGAATGTACCGGATTACCGTCGCCATCTTCGTAATCATCCGCGGAGGCAGAGGTCGCCGAACCGCGCAGGGAAAATTCCGGGGTTTTATAAGCCAGATCAAAGAGTCCGTCTTTTCGATCAGCGCTGCCGCCGAGCAGGCTCGCATGCATATCCCATTCGGATTCGGTTGGACGGTCCTGTAGCTGATTGAAAAGTACAACCCCAGCGGAATTACCCGGTCCGTGAGCGACGCTCTGGGGGCCCTTAATTACCTCTATTTCATCGAGGCTTTCGGGGAAAATATAGGCGGTAGGCGGGTCCATACGGCCGGGACAACCGCCCATAAGAGACTCTCCATCCAGTAACATGCCCAGGCGTGAACCACCCATGCCCCGCAACAGGGGATCGCCACTGGTGCCACCTTTGCGTACCACGGAAAAT
The DNA here is from genome assembly GCF_052466775.1 of Microbulbifer sp. CnH-101-G. Lineage (NCBI taxonomy): Bacteria > Pseudomonadati > Pseudomonadota > Gammaproteobacteria > Cellvibrionales > Microbulbiferaceae > Microbulbifer > Microbulbifer sp. CnH-101-G. The sequence goes on along the minus strand of NZ_CP174292.1, from coordinate 3,659,399 downwards.
CCGGGAATGGTTTTTAGATAGTCGGCGCCGTCATTGGCAGGCAGAGGCTGGCGAGGCATTTTCGGGTCCGTCAGCAGATTTAGTGGCTGCTCGGTTTTTACTCCGGTGACCACCATCTGCTCCATTTCACGCTCTTTTTTTTCATTGACCTCGCTGGCCATTAAGGCTGCGGGAAAGGTGCAGCCGGCAATAATTGCCAGGCTCAATGGAGTGTGTAATGGCTTGTTCTTTTGGGATTTAACTTTTCGCATTCTGACTTATCCGTTTCTGGGCCGAAGGTCGGGTCGGCCATGAGGAGCGCGGTAAAAAAAGCGCGCACAGGTTTGCCCCCGCTGACTGAGTCGCGGGAATTACAGTTGTCGCGAGGTGGGTCTACGGCTGTTGCAGCACCCTAAGCGGCAAGAATGCGGGCAAAGGCAGTACAGCGAAGCGCAGAAACAGGCCTCGAATATTGTGTGGTGAAAAATAAGGAAAACTGTGGTTTTAAACGGGAGGAGCGCGGATAAGGGGACGGCTGTAGTGTAAAGAAAGAGCGGGGTTAATGCCTTTGCTGCGAGGGGGGAGAATATTCCCCTCGATGAATAAATGCAGGTCTAATGCTGGTGCTTGGGCAAGACTGGCAGCGGCGGAAAAATTACAGTAGTTGTCGGCAAAGGAATGGGCAGTCAGTGCATCGTGGTTGTGCCCACTGTGGTTATCACCAAGGTTGTGATGATGATCCTGCGCCTGGCTGGTCAGGCTATTTAATAACAGGGCGCTGCGGCTGTCGCCGTGACAAAGACCGTAGGGGGTGCCCGCAGAGAAATCGGCGGGCATAAACCCTGCGGGAACCAAACCGCGGGCACTGAGAAAAACCAGTAAAAGCAGCAGTGCCTGCCACTGGGACAGGTGTGGACGGTTTTTACGGGTGCGCGCGCGACTCATAAATAGCGTTCTTGAAGTTATCGGGGTGGACTTAATAAATCCCCGAGGGCAAGTGGCAACAGATTACCCTTTGGCTGTAAAAAGTGCCACTACCAATAACGAATTTTTAGGGGCCGCTTTTGGCTATTTTTTAGTTCAATTATTTTATGTTGCTGCTATCAAATAAAAATATTAACCGATATTTTTACCGCAAGAGAGACTTCAATCGCGCGCTGATACCATGAAAAAACTGGTGTTTTTTCTTGGCCTTGTCGCCGCTTAGAAAATTGATTTGGATCGCCTGTCGTTTACCGACAAAGCTGGGGTAGCCGTGCCAGCAATTATCGGTCACCTTGAAAGCCACCAGAGAACCCGGCCCGGGTAGCAGTTCATCACTGTAGTCGTCCAGGCTTTTGCCGCTGCGCAGGATACGCAGGCGTCCAGTAGGTGCCGACCAGTCGCTGTTCAGATAGATCAGCACGGTAATAAGTTTGGTTTTGGAGTCTGTATGAATGCGTCCATCTTTAGCCCGGGAGTATCCACGTAAGGTGGCCATCATCGGTTTATCAGACAGATCCAATGCGAATTTTTCACCGAGAATACGCCGCACCTCGGTACTGCCAAATTGCTCGACAAAACTGCGCAGGCGCTCCGAGGTTTTGACATCCTTGATGTTGAAACTGCCGCCTTTGTGTAGAGGGGGGAAGTCTGCGATCAGGGCGCTGGCCTCGTCGGAGGCCAGGGAGCGCTCTAAGTAGAAATGGGGGAAGGGGGAAGGCTTTACTTCGGCACTGCTGAGCCGCTCGATAGTGACTTGGGACATAGTCAATTTTATCTCCCTATAAAGTGGGATTATTTTTATTGGAACATCGTAAACATCACTCTTTTTTACTTCTTACATCCACTTATTTGGATCCCCGACCTGATAGCCGGTCAGATTTTGCCGCTGCGCTTGAGCTGCCAATAAGCTTGCACCAGTGCCTGGTGCAAAAGCTCCGGACGGGAATCCACCACTAGTACATTACAGGCCTGCAATTGTTGCAATAGGCGCGCACGTCGGCGCAGAAAATCCCGCGCGGCAGCGCTCTCGACTGCCTCGGAAAAATCTCCAATAGGCTTTTGTGCCACGCGGTCCACGGCGGTCTCGCGCAGGCTAGCCACCATCACCAGGTGGTTGCGGGTGAGCAGGCGCACGGCGGTGAGCAGTTCGCTACTGTCTTCGTCGCGCAGGTTGGTGATCAGGATCACCAGTGCGCGGCGCTTGTGGGTCGCCAGCAACTTCTGGGCGGCGCCGCTGTAGTCCGCGCTGCCGGTGCCGGAGTGCAGATCGTAGACGTTGTTCAGCAACAGGTTGATCGCACTCTCACCCTTCACCGGCGGCAGCTGCCCACCGGAGCTGTCCTGTGCGGCGGCGAAGGCCTGTAGGCCAACTGCATCCCCCTGCTTGATCGCCACATAGGCGGATAGCAGCAGGCCGTTAAGGGCGTGATCGAAATGGCTCAGCTCACCGTCTTTGGCACGCATGCGCCGACCGCAGTCGAGCATGTAAATAATTTCCTGGTCGCGCTCGTCCTGGTATTCGCGGCTGATGAGTTTGCGCAGCCGTGAACTGGCGCGCCAATCTACCTGACGCTGGCTATCTCCCTGGCGGTATTCGCGCAATTGGCGGAAGTCCATACCCTCGCCGCGGCGCTGCTGTTGGTGCAGGCCGAGATGGCGCAGGGTCTGCTCGGTGGAGAGCGCCTGCAGGGAGGAGATGCCGAGAAAGTTGGGGTAGACCTTCACGGTTTGCTCACTGCCGAGCCATACACGAGTCTGCCACAGACCCCAGGGAGAGTCGGCGAGCACTTCGATTCGGCCGAATTCGGCACTGCCACGGCGGTGCGGCACCAGGGTGTACTCAATGGCAACTTCCTGATCTGGCTCCAGCAGCGCCTGGCGCGGTAATCCTCTGCTGCCCAGTTGTTGCGGCACACTGTCGCACACCGATAGTGTGAGGCTGCGCTGGCCGCGATTGTGCAATTTCAATCGCGCACTGTTGCGCACGCCCAGGGCCAAATTACCGGGCAGTTTGCGTTCGCCCTCCAGGCCCAGAACCCTGCGACCGGTGAGGAAATCCAGCAGGGCCGCGCCGATTAACAGCGCGCCAGCGGTCCACCAGAGAGTCTGCAGCAGCTGTGCAGATTGAGGCAGCCAGATACGTGCAGCACTCACCGCCAGAGCGGCCAGGCACCAGTAACCGAGTAGTTTCACCAGGCGGCGGCTGGGGCCTGCTCGCCCGAGACTGGACTTTGTGCTCGGAACTTCAGTGGCGACGGCGCTTTGTGTCACAGTCGCGGCGCCTCGACGCTATCGATAATCATGGCCAGGGCACTGTCGGTGGTCTCGCCGTCGATTTCCATATCCGGGGACAGGCTGACGCGGTGGCGCATGACCGGGATCGCCATGGCTTTGATGTCGTCTGGCAGGACAAACTCGCGCCCCTGCAGCAGGGCGCTGGCGCGCGCTGCCTGCAACAGGCCGATACTGGCGCGGGGACCCGCTGGGCTGCGCAGCTGGTTGGCTTCACGGGTGGCGCGCACCAGGCGCACGGCGTAGTCCAATACCTGCTGGTCCAGGGCTACCTGGGGCACCAGGGCCTGCAGTTGCTGCAACTGCTCCACGGTTATCTCACCGACAGCTTTCTCCCGCAGGTGCTTCTCTATGCGGCCGCTACTGGCAGCAGCGGCCAGTTGCAATTCGGCTTCCAGGCTGGGGTAGTCGATCAGAACCTTAAGTAGGAAGCGGTCCAGCTCTGCCTCTGGCAGTGGGTAGGTGCCCTCTTGCTCGATGGGGTTCTGAGTGGCCAGCACCATAAAGGGACTGGGTACGGCAAAGGCCTTGCCGTCGATAGTGACCTGCTTCTCCTGCATCACCTCGAGCAGGGCCGCCTGGGTCTTGGCCGGGGCGCGGTTGATTTCATCTGCCAGCAGCAGATTGGTAAACACCGGCCCACGGCGCACTTCGAAGCGGCTCTCGCCCATGTTGTACATGGCGTGGCCGGTAACATCCGCCGGCATCAGGTCCGGGGTGAATTGGATGCGGCGAAAGTGGCCGCCAAAACAGCTGGCCAGGGTGCGCACCAGAAGGGTCTTGCCGAGGCCGGGGACGCCTTCCAGCAAGATATGGCCGGAGGCCAGCAGAGCCACCAGCACCTGCTCGACGACCTGTTCCTGACCGATCAACAGGCGGTTGATATTGTTGCGCAGTAGCTGCAGTTGGGCGGCCGCGGCCTGCCAGTCCGGTGCTTCGCTGTGGGTTTGGGGTTCTGGATTCAGGGTAGTATCGCTCATAGGGCTGCCTCAATTCGCTGCAGGGTGCGCATTTGTTCGGTAAAGGATTCTTCGCTGGTCGCCGGTTTGCCCCACAGGCTGGCGATGATGCTGTGTTCGCTGAGATTGGTTGTGGCGCTGAGTCTCTTGCTCAGAGTCTGGCGCGCAGACGAGCTGGCGTCCGTCGCTCCCAGGCGACGCAACAGCTCCTCGCGCTGCCCGCGGAGTAGCCGCTGGCACTGATCGTCTCGCCAGTAGTAGTGGCCGCAGGCGGAGATATGCTCTAACAGGGAGCGCCGCGCTATCTCCGGGGATGGTTGTAATGGGCCGAAGCGGCGCGCACGCAAAATCAGCCAGCCCAGCAGGGCGAGCAGGCCAGAGATAAAAAATTCGGCAGCGTACTTGCGGGCGAGAAATCCCAGCGAGTCGAAGCGTGGCCTAGTGAGGAAAACAAAATCACCGCTTCCGGCCAGCAACTGTAAAAAGTAGGCGTGGTCAAAGTGGCCGATTCGGTGTGACTGCCACATGGTGCTGTCTGTCATCAGGGTGATAACGCCTTCCCCCTGGGCAAACTGCATAAAGGGCACGCCCTCGTCGTCGCGCCAGACTTTGGCAAAAAATACCGGTGCGCCCTCAATGGTGTTGTCTTCGATGCCGGGATGGTAGAGCAGGTGGCTGGCGTCGAAGTGTAATTGAGCTTCGTTCCCGCCAGCGGTGGGCAGGGTGATCAGATCTTCGGGGTCCACGTCGGGATTGCGCGGCTTTTCCTTTTCAGACTCCGCCAGCTCTCCTTCCAGTCCCTCTTCAATGCGGCGGTTGTATTCGCGCAGGGCCTCTCCCGGGCTCTGTTCGGGTTTCAGCTCGGCATCCTCTCCCAGCAGCGGTTGCAGTGGATGCTCAAAATAGTAGTCCCCATGCCCTTCCAGCATGGAGACGCCGAGGGCTTCCAGCAGCCAGTCGCGCTCTTCGCTGCGCCCCTCCTCGAAATCAAAGCCTTCGGTGCGCGCGACGACGATGGCATGGCCACCGCCTCGCACCCACTGCAGCAGTTCCTCGACCCGCTGGGGGTTATAGACCTGGCTGGAACTGGCGATAAACAGAGTGGCGTCCACTGGCAGGGTATTCAGCACGGAGATATTTTCTGCCTGCTGCGGTTCCAGCCCTACTCCGGAGAGATACTGCTCGGCAGCCAGGAAGGGATTGCGCCGCGCCTCCGCTCCCCAGCCGCGATCCTTTTCTTCTGTATAGCGTTCAAAAAAAGTGAGGAACAGCCATACCAGCCCGGCACACAGCAGTAAGGCGATTCCGATCAACAGGCGTTTAGTGGTCATTGCCAAATACCTCTTGCCACTGCTGGCACAACTCGCTTACCTGTGGGTCTGCGGGGGGGCGGTGGGCATAGGCCAGCTGCTGCCAGCTGCCAGTGAGTTGCTGTACAAACTGGCTCAGCGGGGCGCTTACCGGACGCAGCGTATCGTCTGCGGTCCCATGACGCCGGCTTACCAATTGGGCGCATTCACTCTCGGTGAGATGATCGCCAAAGTGGAAATGGAAGTCCTCAATCAGGTGAGACAAGGTGGCGCGGTACAAAAGGCCGAGGCCGGCGCGCTTTTCGCCGGCCTGCCACAGGCGCAGCACCTCTGCGCACACGTCGTCGGGCAAACTCGATTGACGTACATCGAGGCCAAACAGGGTCTCTGGCACCTCCACTTTCTTCTTGGGAGTGTGTTGCCAGCGCAGGCTACTGAGAATGGCTTCACGGTGGCGCCAGCCCAGGTAAATCAAGCCCGCGATTACAGCAATCCACAGCAATAGCTCGATGGGTTTGGCGATCAGCGATCCCCAATTGATCTCTGAGGAATCGTCACTCTCGGGAGGGTTTTCCATAAGCCACTTGAACAGCCACTCGAACAGTTCGATAAGCCACTCGGGTATTTTTTCCTGCTCTTCTTCGCCGAGGTCTTTAAGGCGCCAGCCGCTCACCTGCTCAATATTGTGGAAGTCCTCGCCGGCGAGCACTTCGTCGATACGCTGTTGCGCCTGTTGGGGGCTTTCCTGGGATTCCGCCTGGGCCTGTGGCGCCGGTGTCAGAGTCGTGCAGGCGAGCGTGCACAACAGTAATACCGAGGCCAGGGGGGAAGATCGATTGTGAGCGGATTTACTTGCCTGCAGGCTGCGTTGGTGGCGCTCGGCCAAGTCGCGGAACTGGATTTCGATATCCCAGCCCTCCAATTCAATACGCCGGCCGATATACAGGCAGAAGCCACTGACGATATAAAACGGCGCCACTGCGGCCATGATCAGTACGCAGAGAACGTTGGAAACCCACTCCAGCGCCAGGGTTTCACCGCGAAGCAGCGGAGCCCAGTCGATGTTTGCCGCAACCTGCTCGGGAATAAACAGATAAATCAGGATAAAGGCGGCAATCAGGAGGAAGCCCTCCAGATGGATACCGGTTAGGGTCAGCCAGGTGGCTGCCCCGGAGTGTTTGCGGTGCAGCACGCTGAGACGCGCACTGCGGGCACTGCCTTTTGATTGCTCCAGCACGGTCACCGGCATATCGAAGGAGCGGGTGGCGCTTAGGCGGCGAATGGTGATCCAGGCGAGCCAGTCGGTGCGGTTGTGTTTGAAAAATTCCTTCAGGGCCGCCAGTGCAGATACCGGTGTACCGAATAGGGCGCGGCTGATCATAAACAGCGGCAGGCGGTCGAAAACGGGTTTTAACCACCAGATTGCGAACATCGACCATCCGGGGTGGCCGGGAAAAGCCCAGGCCAGGGCGCACAGCAGTAGTGCCGCCGGAAGCAGCCAAACCAGAAACATCGGCAGCCAGTGCTTGCGTGCCAGAGCGATACCCAGGTCGATGGATTCCCACGGCGATCGCAGGCGTGCGCGCACCGCCAGGTTTTTAACTTGCATGGCGGGACTCCCCGCGCCCGGCCAGGGCGAAATAGGCGAATACCAGCAGCCATAGAAGAGCACCGAAGCCGAGTTTGATCGCTATGGGTGTGGCAGCGCTGGATGACCAGAAGGCTTCGAGGAAGGCGGCGATCACCAGCATCAGGAAAGTGCCGTACATAATTTTCATGGCTTCGACACTGGCCAGGCGCAAAGCCACCGAGCGCCGATGCTGTCCCGGATCGACAAGGGAGCGGCCCAGTAGTAGCCCGGCGGCACCGGCCAGCACGATGGCGGTCAGTTCAAAAGCGCCGTGGCCGATGACAAAGGGGTAAAACGTAGAGACAAATCCCACCCGAGTGATGTGTCCAAACACAGCGCCCAGATAGAGACCATTGAAAACCAGGAAAAAAATAGAGCCGAGGCCAAACAGTATGCCGCCGGCAAAAGTGCGGAAGGCGATACCGATATTGTTCTTGATATAGAAACCGAACATGGCCAGATCGGTGTCCGAGCCGCGCTCGCGTCCCAATACCCGGTTGCCGGGGTCGTACATGGATTCCAGCGAGAGCACGTCTCCCGGCGACATCATTGCGTAAATCAGGGCGTCGTTGTTATAGGTGCCAATGCCCATCACCAGGGCCGGCAGTAAAAACAGTGCAGAAGCCAGGGCCACCACGCGACCATTGGCGCGCACGGCTCGGGGGAAGCCGGCCAGTAGGTAGTGCAACCACCCCTTACGACGCAAGGTCTGCTGGCGGTAAACCCGGTGGTGGGCGGCGGTAACCAGCTGGTTGAGATGGTCGATCAAACGGTTGGTGTACTGGCGTTCTTTAGCTACTGCCAATTGCTGACACAGTTCCCGGTAGGCGGCGGGCAAGTCCAATGCGGCCACTTCGGCGCTGTGGTGGTCGTTTTTCAACCAGGCTTCCAGCTGCGCCCAACTATCGCGGTGACGATTTTCGAAATCTCTCTGTCTCATGAATTTCTAGCCCCTGCCACCCAGCAACCAACTGCCCACTGAGCGCAGATACTCCAGCGCGGCACTGTCTCTCTTGGCGGTGATAGGTTCGAGCAAGTTGGCGAGTTCTTGTTGGCGCGCCTCGCTCAAATCCTCATGGCGTTCCAGCAGGCTGATCAGCGCAAGCTGGTCTTGCTGTTTGAAGTCGCGCGGCGGTGGAAGCGGTGTTGCATCCGGTAAAGCCATGGGCACCTTTTTCGTATCGCGATAGACCACCAGAGTGCCCGCGGCCAGGTCGCCCAAGCGCTGAAAGTTACGCCCCAGTGTCATGGCGATTATGCCGGTGGCGTAAGCGAAAGGTAGGAAATCGGCGAAGCGCAAAAGGTTGCGCACGATAGAGGCGCCCCAGGAGATGGGGGTGAGGTTATCGTTCACCACCATCAGGCCAAAGGCTTTTTTGCCCGGTGTCTGGCCGCCGCGCAGCACCTCGAAAAACACCGGGTAAAACCACTCCAGCAGGAAGGAGCAGACCAGCCAGATCCCCATACCGGCAGTTTTGGCAAAGGCCAAGCCTATACCGAGAGCGGCCAGTATCAGCGTGCGATAAAACACATCCACGGCAAAGGCGAGGATGCGCGGCACAGGCCCGGCGGCCCGTGCGCGCAGATCGATACCCTCTGGGGTTTCGACGTTATAGGTGGTATCCAGCAAGCCACCGCTCCTGTTGGATTGATAAAAAACAAGCCTTATTGATTGGGGCTGCCGAAGATTTTGCGATAGGCAACTCCGTAAGCAATGCTGCACAGAGGTAGCGCCCAAATCAAACCAATTAGTAATGCCAAACCGCCGGCCATATAGATCAGCAGCAGCACAATCATCAGACCAAAGAAAGAAAACCAGTTTTTGGAGATCGCCTTGCGCGATGTTTCCAGCGCCTGCCATGGGCCTAGATTGCGGTCAGCGATCAGGGGCATTGCCAACAGGTAAGCGATTAATAGGTAAATGCCGGGAATGATCAGTAGTAGTGAACCGAGGAATACCAGCAGGTACATCAAAATCGTAGCAACGCCTAATGGCACGATTTTGTCGAAGTAGGAAAATACTTCTGTGCCGGAAGTCTGTTCTCCCCGGGCTACCTTAATACCAATCATCGCCATACCAACTGCCAAAGGAGCTGCAGCGATAATTGTGATCAGCTGGTAAATCAGAGCGGCAATAATTGATGGGGATGTCTGATCCGCACTACCTGTTCCCAACGCTGCAAGACCACCGGCACCAGTAAGCAAAGCAGCCACAATGCTGATGCCGATCGAACCCACCATATAAAGCAATGCACCGACCCATATAGTGCCTTTGTTACCACTGGTGCGCTTCCAGGCCTCACTGATGATATCCCCAATCGCAAACGAATAATCACCGGCAATGCCTTTCTCAATGGAGCCAAAGTCACTACCCTCCTCTCCTTTGGCGAGCTGTGCCTGGGGAGCCTGATAAATATCACTCATCCTGTCTGATGTCCTTATTAAAAGTTAACTGGTTGGATGTGCAGAGTCTTGAGGGCGAATATCTCATAGGCGTGATTTAGGAACAATGCCACGCCAGTACAGGGACAAATTAGGTGATGGATCTTTCTCAGCATAAAATTCCCTCTAGACGTAAAAGGAGAAGTAATAATGAAGAAAACCCTTTGGGCGGGGATTGTGGTACTGGCGTTAATCGTTGCTGGATATGTGGCTTTGCCTTTTTATGCGATGGAGCAGTTGCAGCGTGCCGCACAAATGGCGGGTGCCCAGGAGCCAGAAAAAAGGCGTGAAAGTATCGATACTCTGGAACGCTATGTGGATTTTCCGGTATTACGTGACAATTTAAGAGTGCGACTACAAGAAGAGCTGCGCTCCTCTATTGGTAATTCGATCCCTCAGGAATTCGATGAACTGCTGACCGCTGGTGCGAATTTTGTTATGGGGCCGTTGATGCAACAATTTGTCACCCCGGAAGGGATAGCAGCCTTGCTGCGGGGCGGCGAGGACCTGGAGGGGATGGAGCGAAGACTGTTTGGTCAGTATGCCGCCCCGGATGCAGATCTCTATCCACAAGCCCAGCAGGAATCTGAAAAAAAGCCTGAGAGCAGCTGGAGACGTCTCAAGTGGCGTTTTACCGATATTAACCACCTGAGTGCGGATTATGGTGAGGCTGACCGAGCGGAGCTGCGGCTGACTATGCAGCGCAACGGCTTGCACTGGCAGTTGGTGGATATCGAGTTGATCAATGGCACCGAGGCAGAGGGCTGAACATGGAAATGGACAACTCAGTAAATGTATTTGGTGATCCTCTTATTCCCTGCAGCTTGGAGCCGATGACCGGTTTTTTCCGCGATGGCTGCTGCAACACCTGCAAGGAGGATCAGGGCTCACACACAGTTTGTGTGGAGGTGACTGAAGAGTTTCTAGGTTTTTCCCGCAGCCGTGGTAACGACTTGAGTACGCCGATCGAGGAGTACGGTTTCCCGGGATTGGCTCCAGGAGACCGCTGGTGTTTGTGCGCCGCCCGCTGGTTGGAGGCCCAGCAGCAGGATAGGGCTCCGCGCGTTTTTTTACAGCGTACCCATGTGAAAGCTCTGGAGATAGTACCCCTACAGTTATTGCGACAATACGCTGCAGATTTGAATTAATTAGTGCGAAAGAAAAATTGGCACAGCGGGCAAGCTGTAAAGATTTGCCCCGCTGTGCCAATGTCAATTATCTAAAATCCCGATCAGGATGGCAGGAAGTCGATAGAGTAATTGCGGGTTGTGGCTTTTACATCCGCAGCACCAAAGTTAATCATGCGGATTCTCGCCAACAGCTTGCGCTCCAGGGCTGGGTTGTTCAGCTCACTCTCAATTAATTTGATAGACGAAATGGTGCCATTAGCTTCAATGACCAGCTGCACAGTAATTTTACCCTGCAGGGTGGGATCACGACGCAAGGCGCGGTTGTAGATCGCATTGATCGCCGACTTGTTAGCCTCCATTATGCCGCGAATGGCATTATCGGTACGCGCCAACTTCTCACCTCTGACTCTCCTCGCCGCCTGTTTGGCGGAGCCCTTCGCCTGAGCCTGCTCAACTCGGGTGGTTTGTCGGCCCGCCAGTGATACGCCTCCGGTGTCAGTGCTGATACTCCCGGCCCTGACTCCGCCACTCGAAGTTTTGGATTTATCGCTGATCATATTGCGTTGTGTTTGTGCGGCAGTGGCGCTGCCGGTACTGAGCTGACCGCGGGTAACTTCACCCGTATCAAAACTCTCACGCATGTCCAATAGATCGTCGGCCAGGGCATTGATGCCGCTGCTTGCCGCTTTTTCCCGCGCTCTTTGTATAGTGGCAACAGGGGGTGCCTCTACTTTGCTGGGCTCGGGTTGGGGAGCCGGTTTAGGCTTTTCCTTCTCGACTTTTTTAGGTTCTGGTTTTTCTTTGGGTTTCTCTTTGGGTTTTTCTGCGTCAGGCTTTTTCTCCTCAGGCTTCGGTTTGGCCTTGGGTTTGGGCTTCGGCTTGGGGAGCTCCTTTTTCTCCAGGATAACCTTGGCCAGTTGTGGTGGCACTCGCTCTGCTTGTTCTCGGGTCAGCTCCGGCACTGGAGCAAAGGTAACGATGGAACCACAAACGGCGAAGACAATAAGCCCTGCACGCAGGAACTTTATAAAGCGCTGGTCTTCCTGATTGGAAGCAGACCAGGGCAACAGGGTTTCCTGTAGTTGCCAGGGGGCATAGCGGCTGGTTGCAGTGCTCATATCAGCTTTCCACCCCCGCGGGATCTATTGGTGCTGTCTGCTCCACAGCAAAAGAGATATCGCGGTAATCTGCCTGGGCGCAGGTCTGCATAATCTGTTTGAGCAACTCATAGGGAACCTGCTCGTCGCCCATAATGGTAACCGAGCGTCCCCTTTGCTTTTGCTCGTTGCTGAGCTCACCGGCGCGTTCGGCGCGGTACTCCAGTTCCTTAAAGAGGGGCTCGATATTTTCCTTACCAGCGTCAATATCGTTAATGCTGACGATCATGCGATCACCAACGAATAGTTGCTGGTTATTCACCCTCACGACGGTAGTAACTTCCGGCTTTTGCTGAGAAGTAGACTTGGGTAGCTTGATGGTTTTGTCTGTTTGCAAAACCTGTACATCGCTAGTGGAGTTCACCAATAGGAAAAATACCAGAATGGTGAAAATGTCCATTAGAGAAACCAGATTGAGCTTCGATTGCTGTCGTTTCTGTCGCTGACGCCGCTCCTGTAATTTGGCGGCTGCGTTAAACATCATTTTATTTCCCCACTACGGTTGTTTGCTGGGGGGCATCGCCCAGGGAAATTTGTGGGAACAACTCGGCATCGACGACTGATGCGGCAACTACTGCCCGATAACTGCGTGCGGTATCCATTGCTGCCACCAGGGTTTTATACGGTGTACCTTTTTCCGAGAGAATAACCAAGTCGTCTTTCTCGATGGATTTTTCCCGTAAGCTACGCTTTATCTGCTGCAATATCAGGGAAACCGTTTCCATATCTGGTTCACCATCGGTATTCTCCACTCGCCTGACTAGTTGCCCGGCCGGGTAATTGATATCAACATGTGCGGTGCGTAATACCAGTTCCAACTGTCGATTTTCCTGTTCAGTTGCACTACTGCTTCCATCACTGATGCCTGGAAGATTGAGTTTTAAAACTGAGATATGGGAAAACACCATATTGAGCAGCAGTACCGGAACCAGGATAGTCATCAGGCTCATAAAAGAGGTGATGTCCAGTTCTGCTTCCTCGTGTCCACGGCGACGAATTTTTAATTTCAACATGGCGAGAGCCCTCAGGCATTCACTGCGCGCTGCTGTTCCGTTTTTTGTGGGCGGCCCATAGTCAACAGGTTTAGGAACTTGACTCCGGCCATCTGCAGGCTATCTACAATTTCATTGGTCTTGTTTTGCAGCATGGAATTAAATAGCAGAAGGGGAATTGCTGAGATAAGCCCGAAAGCGGTGGTATTCATTGCTACGGAGATACTGGTAGACAACATTGTGGCTTTTTCCGCAGGGTCGGCAGCGGCTACAGCGGTGAACGCTGCGATAAGGCCCATAATGGTACCTAACAAACCGAGTAGGGTGGCAATATTGGCCAGGGTAGCCAGATAGTTGGTGCGCTTTTCCAGGCGTGGTACCGCTTCGAGGATGCCCTCTTCGATTGCCAATGCAATATTTTCCTCTCGCTTGGCGAATTGCAGGGTATTAATACCGGCGGCGGCAATACGACCCATCGCAGCATCGTTGTCCCGGGCCAGTTGTAATACATTTTGATAACTGCGTTTTTGCAGTAGCGGTAATACCTGCAGATAAGCGCGGCGATTGGCGCTCTTAGCACGGGAAAGAAAAATCCAGCGTTCCACTACCATAGCGAGGCCGATAACCAGCACCAAGGCAATAGGATACATAAAAGGGCCGCCATTCTGGAAAAAGCGCAATAACGCCTGAGTAAATTCCATGATAAGTGTCTCCACAGAAGTAAGTGTTTAATTAGTGATATTTTTTGCCAAACGGCCATTCCATGGACATTGGGCATGATGATGAATATTGTGGAGCCGGATGAGGGCTCTACAATAAATTCCTGATAAGTGAAATACCTGCGGTGGCTTATCCCTGCTCCACTGGAGTGCTGAGTTTCAGCAAAAAAGCATGATTACATTAGTTTGTGGTGCTTTATGAGTATTATTATTTTTTCTATTCATTTTTTTCTTCAACAACCGGCTTGGCACTGAGCAGTTGAATTTCCCGTTTGAATTCTGAGAGCTCCTGGTGCTTGAAAACGGTATTAAAATTCTGGGCCAGAGAACTATCAAGGCGCTGCAGGCTGTCGGCTTGCTTCCAAGGAATGATATACAGCACCTTGGGCTGTTCCTGACTGCCGATTACCGTGGATTCCAGTGTGGTAATTTCTTCTGCACGGGCGGTGAAGCCGGTGCATATTACGGACATTAGAATAATTAATTTATCTCGCATCAGAGTCTACGCTCCAGTTCCAATATCCAAGCGCCGAGTAATTTGTCTTCTTGTTCACGACTGCTCTGGGCCAAACGGTATTGCTGTAATGCCTCTTCCGGCCTGTTTAGATAGAGGTCATAGAGAATACCCAGGTTGCGGTGCGCATCGCTAAAGTCGGGCCAAAGGTTTAGCGCCTGCAGGTAGCACTGTTCAGCCTCTTCGAAACGGCCTGCGTCGCGTAGTAGGGCAGCCAACTGATTCCAGGCAAATACATTACTGTCATTGACCTTAATCGCCTTGCGAAAGCTATTTTCCGCATTCTCAGCCTGTTCACTTTTTTGCTGTACTATCCCGAGGTTTAGCCAGGGGCCAGAGAGTTCTGGCCAGCGTTCAATGACCTGCTGTAGCTGCTGCACTGCGGTTGAGCTATCTCCGTTGTTAAAGCTCTCGTGTGCCTGGGCCATAGCGACGCTGGCCTCTTTGGGAACCCGCTTGGCATTCGCCAAATAAGGATTTTCCGTAACTGCATGTTCAATTGAGGCGTCCTTCGGCTGAGCATTTTTACCCAACGGAAGGCTGCCACAGGCGCTGAGGGTCGCCAGAATCAGTAGTGTTGCTGTGAAGCGAAAGATACCACTGGGGCAATTGCGCAAATCAATGCAGTGCATGGCTCCACTCCAGGGTTGCTTCCGGTTTTTTGTAGCGTGCGGGCAACAGTTCGCCGAGGGAGGCAAAACTACGTTTGACCCAGTCGTCGTAAATTCCATCACTGGTGCGCTGAATATTGGCCTGATGCAGCTCTATCGCCTTCTCCTCGAAAGGGAAGGCCTGCTCTTCGAGTAGGATTTCGTACTGCTCTAACTCAAGGTCAGTCAGATTTTTGGGGCGCTGAGATTCCATCAGGTCATGGCTGAGCTGTCGATAAACTTCAGCTAAACGGAAATTAGCCTGGGTGGTGAATTCCGCAATTTCCAGCTCGAGAACCTTGCGATAATCGGCCACGGTGGTTTTCATCGCGCGCTTTTTATTGGCGAGACTGGTTTTCAGCGGCAAGTGCAATTTTAATGAAGCGAATTTTTCATAGCTCTGCTCTGCCAATGCGCTTTGGGAATAGGCGGACAGGTAGCGGCCCCGAGGGGATTTTTCTGAATTTTTTGCTAATTGCTGTAGCCAATAATTCTGTTTATTAGGTTGATTGGTTTGCCCGTACAGTTGCACCAACTGATATTGTGCTTCCAGACGCTGTTCAGCAGGCTTTGGCCAGAGCTTGTTGTAGTTACGGTAACTCTCAATGGCACCTTGATGCTCACCTGCTTTTTGCAGGCTTTCCGCCGCGAGGAATAAGGATTGGCGACGCACTTCTCGGTCGGGATCATTTTGTGCAAGTTGCAGTAATTCGCCCGCCGCAGCGGCAGGCATTTTCAAGGCTTCAAAAATAACGACCGCCTTGGCGGCGAGGGTAGGTGCCAGCTGATGTGCAGGATAGAAACTCCGGAAGTCTGCAAGTTCAGCACTGGCACGCTGCCATTGCTGTAATTCCATCAGGTAATTGATCGCGTCATACTGGGCGGTGGCTGCAATTTCGCTGCGGCCACTTTCCCTGATTCGCAGCAGGTGGCGCAATGCCTCCTCACTGGGAATTTCTCTGCCATCCTCGGTGAGTGCTGGTTGCGCAAGTGCCAACTCTGCCTGCCTATAGATGGAAAGTTGAAGTTGCTTGCGTGTGTCCTCGCGCAAATGGCTATCCTTAGGCTGTATATTCAGCGCACGGGTATAGGCTTCTTCCGCAGCCATATAGTCTTTCAATGAAAAGTGACTGTGAGCCAGGATCATCGCGATATTTAATTGCTGAGCCTTATTCGCTGGTGGCTTCCACTGATCTGCCGCTTGTGCAGCGGCAATAGCCTCGGCAAAACGTGACTGTTGTAGCAGCTTATCTGCGGCAGATAGTTGTACTGGTAAGGCTCTTTTATCCTGTGGCCAGCTCTGGGCAAATTTAAGGCTGGCCTCAATGTTGCGATCCATCCACAGGATTTTTTCCTCGGCATCCTGATCCGGTGTTTCTTTATGCACTTGTGCAGAGCTAAGAATGGCTGCATAACCAGCCTCCGCACCATGCTCCTTATCTTGATATTCCCAGGCTACCTGGCTGTATGCGCGCCAGGCTCCAGCGTAGTCGCCAGCCTGCTCGAGGCATTCGGCCATCAGGAAGACCATTGGTGGAGTGCGGGGGTCCTGTGGAAAAGTCTGGGAAAACTGCCGGTAGAGTTCCGCTGCCGCTAGGTAAGCTTTGCGAGACTGAGCTTTTAGCTGCTGTTTTTGTTTACTTTTATTAGCCGGTGCCTTGCTTGCTAGCTGAGCAAGTTCCTGCGCGCGCGCGTGGTCAAATTGGGCTAACTCCTCAAGCCAGGGGCGCAGTGACTGTGCCAGGGCTTCGCGCTGACTTGTCTCTGCCTCCTGCCAATACTCACTGCGAATGCCATAGTGTTGTACAAATTCCCGCTTGGTTGGAAGCACCTCATCGTGTAAGCCGCCATTTTGCAGTGTTTCAATAGCTTGCAAATGTAATGATGGCGCCTCAGTGCTATTGGGGTAGTGCTTAACAAAAGCCAGATAGGTATCCGCGCTGTTGCGGAATAACTCTTTTTCTCGATACCAATTGCCCAGAGCGCTGTACAGCAGGTGCTGATAACCTCGTGGTTTGCCATCGGGATTAAAGGACTCGATAGCTTCGGCACCGCCCAGGTAACTAAAATTCAAGGCCAGGCCGCGAAGGCTATCCTCGCGCAGGCGCTTCTGGCCCAGAGGTAACTCTGCTTCGCTGGCACGCCGCTGCAGAATATTTAGAGACTCGAGAAATATCTCCGTGGAACGGCGGTAATCGCTGGATTTAAACTCTGACCAGGCGAGCATATAGCGGGCATTATCGGAAAATGGACTTTCGCCCTTTTCCAGCAATGCGCGGAAGTCCCGTGCCGCTGCCGAATACTCCTTGCGATTGAAAGCCGCTTCGCCTCGGCGGAATAAAACCTCCCCCATAAAAGGTGAGTCAGGTGTGCTCTGGGCGATGCGCTCCAGTGCTTGCAGTGCGCCTGGCATTTCGCCATCCATAGCACGAGCTCGCGCCAGGCGATAGAGAATATAGTCGTCTCGAGGGCTCTCTTTGGCGAGTGTCTGGTAGTGCTGCACCGCACTGGCAAAACCGACTGAAACTTCCGGGTTATCCGCCTGATGTTGCTCCAGTCGCTCCATTTCCAGATCGGCCAGGCGCAAACGAATCTGTGCGCGAATCTGCGGGTCTGGCTGGCTGGCCAGTGCTTGTTGATAGCTCTGCACCAGAGTGGCGAGATCAACCGATATCAACCCAGGGGGCGCTGATACAGGTTCTTCTGTGGAAGTAGCCGTGGCCGTGGGCAGATCTGCAAGTGTCAGTGCGGACTGATTGCTGCAGGCGGTACTGATACAGCAGATAGCGGCAGTGAGCAGGCGCAGGGAAAAGCTTCTGGAACCAAACCTATTCACTCTGCCCCCCTTCATTATCGGGCAATAGAGCTTCTGCGGTCTTTTCCTCAGTTATTTTCTCTACTATGGCATTGCCTTTTTCGTGAGTATTTTCGCCATGTTGCGTTTCCACCTGAGTATTTTTCTCAGGGTTTTTTGGCGGAGGCTGGTTGGCGGCCTCTAGCATTGAGACATCCTGTAAGCGCGCGATAGCGAGGCGGGTGTGGGCCTGGTAACCGTGAATCCGCGACTGCTCTCGCCCCAGCTCAGCAATAATATCTCGGCGAAGGGCAGCCTCAACCTCTGAAGCCGTTTTGGCTATGGCTGCGCGTTGGCCGGATAATTGCGCCGCAGTGCTAGCCAGACGCTCTGTAAGCTGGGTCAATTGCGGTGCGCGCCCCACTTCTACAGAGGTTTTACCTAGCTGCTTCTCACCATTGCGCAAGCTGGATTCGAGTAGTTGCAGAGTTTTGCGCTGTTGCCACAAGCGGTGATGATACTGTTCGCTGGCTTGCCACAATAAAATGCCACGGGCTTTAGCCAGGGTCTCGCCCTGGTAGTCGGACCCCTTACCGTTACTGCGTAGCAGTTGATAGCGTTGCTCAGCGCCCTGGAGTATCTCCAGCATCTCGAATATCTCACTGTGATTTCCGCCCTCCCCGTTGCCGGTAGCTTCGAGCAGAGTCAGTACGTCACGCTCCTGTTCTATTTGGGCCAGGGCATCGTTGAGATTGCGGTAGTGTTGCTTGGCGATTTGCAGTTGCTGGTCAAACTCAGCGCTCTGGTACTGCCCGATAATGCCGGTGCGCCTTTGGTGACGCTCTTCGATCAATGAATGCCATTGTGGAATTTTTTGCGACCAGTCATAGAGCACCCTATCCATCTGCTGCAAGTCGCGCAGCTCCGACAGGCGCAGTTGGAATTGATCGCTCTGTAAAATGGGTAAGAGAAAATGCTGGTTGTCCCGCAGTAAGGGTGCGGCTTGAGCCAGCTGTAGCCAGCCGTAGCGTTGTGACTGGCTAAATTGACTGGCGTCTGCCAGCGGTTCTGAAGACAGTGCCCGCTGTAGGTACTGCAGCTGCTGCAAAGTGCTCTCGAAATATGTGGCTGCATCACTATAGGCGCTTAGGGCTTTATTGCGTTCAGTCTGCTTTTCATAGGCATAGGGCAGGGCGACCCTGGCCTCCCGTGCGGAGGGACTGTGTTGGTGTTCTGCCAATAAAAAAAGCAGGGCATCTACACCCTTCTGGTATTGCTCGCTATTGATCGAAGACCAGGCGAGCCCGAGCAGGGCTTTGGTTGCCCAGGGGGTGTGCAGGCGCACTTGGGAAAATTCAGCTTGGGCCTGGGAAAACTGCTCTGACAATGCCAGAGCGT
Source organism: Microbulbifer sp. CnH-101-G (assembly GCF_052466775.1). NCBI lineage: Bacteria > Pseudomonadati > Pseudomonadota > Gammaproteobacteria > Cellvibrionales > Microbulbiferaceae > Microbulbifer > Microbulbifer sp. CnH-101-G. The sequence goes on along the minus strand of NZ_CP174292.1, from coordinate 3,640,449 downwards.
AGCCAGCGCCGATATGCGCTTTGTCCGCGAGTATCAGGATATCCTCTGAGGGTTCGTCCTGCTCAGTTGCCAGTGGGCTTGCGAAGCGATATTCCTCGGCGGCGGCAACTAACTCCCCTCTTCGGGCCAAGGCTGCGCCTAGATTGATATGCCCGAGTAGGCGCTCTGCCAACGGCAGATTAGCTCTTTTAAGGAATTCCCGGGCTGAGGTGATTTCTTCACTGCGCAAGGCCAGGTTAAGGGGGAGGGTGGAGGAATCTATGGCTCCAGATTTTTCCAGATTTTTTGCCGCTAAGGAAAAGTCACCCTGCAAATAGTTCAGCTCTGCCAGTTTCAGCCAGGCTGCCTGGTGCAGTTTGGAATCTGTATTTTGGTTGCCGGTTTGAAGCTGTAACTCAAAAAGTTCGGCAGCGCGCCGATGCAGACCAAAGCTGAGGCTGATTCCCCCCTCAATCAACGCGGCACTGTCGCGGTGAACTTTAATTGAATCACGTTGCTTGGCGACAAGCAGGGTGCTAAGGGCATCGAAGTTATTGCCCTGAAAGTACTCATACAGGGTTGCTCCATAAGACATATCCTGAGCTTGGCGATACTTTTTGTCTTCGGATTGCGCCTTTTCCTGAGCAGCTATTTTTTCAGAGGTACCTTCGGTCTCTGCGCTGTAAGCCGGCAGATTGGTACCTAACAGAGCGATACTCAGGAAGATTATGTGGGAGAGAGGCCGGTAGCACATGGGTAATCAGGGCGTAGGCCATTGGATCAGTTTAAAGTCCGGCTGCTGTTTACCGGTTTTATCTGAGATGCGTAACTCGATAACAACGGGCTCGTCGGTCTTTTCCAGCTCTAAAGTAGCACCCCGCTTATACTCACGTCCTTCGGGCCCAAGGCCAGTAAAGAATGCGGAAATGTTGTAGTTACCAGATTTTAGGTTGCCTTTGTGCAGGGGTTGAATACCACCGCGAACAAGGGCATTGCGCTGATGTTCGGTATACAGGTGGCTAGCCGTGAGTTTATTGTCGATATGTAATTTGACTGCGTCCAACTGGAAATAGTGGCCAATATCCACAGAAACATAAAAAGCCACTTGGCTTTGTGCCGGGTAGAGTAGGTCCTCTTCCAGGATTAACAAATCCCGGTTTAACTTAATGACATCGCGCTTTAGATTTTCCAGCTTTTCAGCGGAAAAAGACTCTGGCTGAGCCTGAGACGCTACGCTCAACACGAGGACGAGTGAGAAAATAAGCAGCTGGAGAACGCGTCCCATGGAAGGCCTTTCGATTGTTTTTGGCTTTATTGTGTAATGGCGCAAATTATGTCAGGGGCGCAGCTATCTGGTGTGATCCCGTTGGCAATTTTTTTATGACGTTGGAACGTTTATTATGGATTTATCAGTCCCTGGCTGAAAAACAGGCGTTTGTTGCTGTCGATAACCACCGCTTCAAATTGGGGCAGGCGATCAATGAGTGCCAGTCCTTTTTTCTTACCCAGGACAAAAACGCTGGTGGAAAGCGGGTCGGTATCAAAACCCCTTGGGCCGATAATGCTGACACTGATCAATTTATCGCTGTCTCCAACTGTGGTATCAGCTGGCTTTCCGGTATTTGGATTAAAAATATGATGAACACGCTCTTGTTGTTCATCAATAAAAAAACGCTCGTAATCACCGGAAGTTGAAATGGCAGTGTTACTTAGGGGGATCACAGCGGCATTTTTGCTTTTCTCTCGTGGATGGCGAATGCCTACCAACCAGGGTTCACCGTGTTTATCACCGAGCATTCGTGCATCGCCACCGGCGCTGATACTGGCGCAACAGACTTCAGCCTGTTCGAGAATCTGAATGGCTTTATCCACAGCGTAACCCTTGGCAATGCCACCTAGGTCAATTTTTGTCTCCTTGTGACCATATCGTAGGGTTTTTGACTTTTTATTTAGATGCAAGTGACGGTAATTCAGAGCTTCCAACAGAGAATCGGTAAGGGCCGTGTCAGCCCTTTTTTTATTGCGGAAATCATAATGCTTGCCGAGAGTAGCGTAGCTGATATCGAAGGCTCCATCGGTCAGGCGGCTAAACCAGAGAGACTTATCCACCAGAGAAAGCAGCTCATCAGAAATATTGACCGCTGTTCTACCTGCTTCGCGATTGACTTGGGACAATTCACTCTCTGGTTTGTAGGGTGACAGTTGGTTATCCAGGCGGTGGAATTCTGCCATCACCTTCTCAATCAGGTTTTCCGCTTCACTGGCATCTTCATGCCAAAGCTGCAGGCTGACTTCAGTCCCCATAATTGCACGCTCGGCATAATGCCACTCGGCCAGTGCCGGTGCTGCACAGAGAGCGGCACTGCCTATTAGGATGGATCGAATAAAACGCAGCATTTCGATTTCACATTATCTTATGGGGGCAAAAGCGGTCATGCTGTCTATGAGAGTGCCGTTTCCGAGTCCATTGTTGGGGAAGAGGCTGGCAAAGTTACCTTGTTCACCATGTAGGGCCAGGTAGTTCAACACTACAGTTTCCACCAATAGATTGACGTTGTTGGCGGCGGGGCTTGAGGACGTTTCTACATCCCCGGAGGAACGCATATAACCCAGCTGTTGGTGTCTTGCCTGTTCGTCGGCACTGCCACCGAGTAATTGCGGGCGCCCCGCAGGGTTGTATACCAGGAAGAAAGAAGCAGCGGTTTGCTGATCGTCCCCGGTCCACACGCCCTTGCCACGACCTTCGACAGAGTCGTCGATCATTCCGTTGGAGAAAACCGAACCATCGCTGAAGACATAAATCATCAGCGGCTGGTTGCGACGTGCAGCATACTCCAGACAGGCGCCAATACAGCGGCCGGCACGCAGGTCGCGCATTTCACCGGTGGCGCGGTCGCCGGTATGGTAGTCGTAGCCGCCTATGGTGATAGTGCCGGCACCGGCATAGCCATCCACCACTAGTTTCATCGCTGAGGCGGTTTTGCGGAATTCCCCATCCCCACTCAGTTCAGCGCTGGTAAAAATACCGGAGGGACCGACAATATCCGGGTCGGCCTCGGGGTTTAGAACGGCGGGGTTACCGAAGCGGTCGGCCAGGTCGGCGCTCTTCATATAGCCGCAGCGAATCATTTCCTTGATAACTGCATCGGTTCCTACGCGAGTGTTTACCTTACTCAGCTTGGCATTAGAAATACGGTACATGGACTCCATGACTGCTACGGTATCGTCCTGGCTGAGCAGGCCCACCAGGTCGCCCACATCTACGAGGCCGGTAACATCAGAAGGCCTGTCCACTTTGGTGGGGCGAACTTCAGGGTTGATCATTGCCAATGGAGCCATGGAGTTACCACCGGAATCACTGGAGCGAGAGCCGATCAGGGCCAGTAGGGAACCATTGGCCCCGGCCTTGTTGATTCCGTACATGGGGTTATGGGGGTTATTGCCGGTATCGTTTTCCGAGCGCGCCGGGATCACCGCACCGTTGGTAGCAGTAGCAGTGCCGGAGCTCACTTTTTCCAAGATACCGCGCAATATGCCGCTGTCGCTATGGAAGGCGAGGCCCAGGTCGGTGTTGACAAAACCTGCACCCGCAGAGGGGATCATATCGCCCGGCAGGCCCTGTTTGTTGTAACCGGCCGTGCCAAGAAAATCCATTTGGCCACCTTGTTTGCCTACCAATACATTGGAGCCAGCGATATTGGCTCCACCGGCGAGGTCGAAACAGATAAAGGGGATTTTACCGGCGCCGAAAGCGCTTACATCACAAGGGCCACCGTTGCTCTTGCGCAGGCCTTCCAGATCGGAAGATAGAGCTGCATGGGCATTACGTGGATTGGCGAACATGCTGAATATCGAGCCGCCGAGGATGGTAGCCATGCCCGTACGAAAACCCTGGCCGAGAAAATCGCGTCGGCTTACTGGACGATGGTGGTCCGGATGCCGTAGGGGTTGGTCCAGCTCAAAATGTTTTTTCTTGCTCATAATCTTTGCGGATTTTTATCCGGGATGCCGGTAAATTATTTTTTGAATTTTTAGCAGATTGTTAAAATTTTTTTCAACAATCTTGTCTAGGCTGTGATTAATTTTCCCAGGTACGATGCTTAAAACCGTACCTGGGTGCCAGCCCGTTTTTTTAATCAGTGAATCAGGATCATAGCGCTGCCCATGGCAGCGGCGCATACCGCCTTGACCGTGGTTTCGGTGCGATCTGATGCACAGTTATTCCCGCAATCGGTCATAGTGTTAATGAGTCGATTCAACTCATCTTCCAACCCTTGTATTTCAAACTTTCCATCCTGATCTAAATCCTGGTCAAATAAAGGGGGTGCACTAGCGAGCTGTGAATGACTACCGTCGTGCCAGGTCATTTCGTGACCGAGTAAGTTCTGTTTCAGTGGATCGATAATTAGTGCTCGTTTACTAGCGCTGTCAAAAGCTGTATTAGCGGGAGCATTAAAATCAAAACCTGGGAAATAACTTCCGCGCGCATTGGAATCCACCAGGGTGCTGCAGTATTTCACGGCAAGTTGGGTGATACCCATTTGTTGTGCAGCCAGGAATCCGGTGATATCACTGGAGACAGGTAGCTGGCGCTTCACGGCTTCCCAGGTTTCCATCACATCCGGGTGGGCGCTGGAAATGCCGGTGGCGCGAGAGAGACTGGCGTTAATCTGCTCGAAGCGGCGCAGGCCAATACGCGGTTGGGCCTCCAGATCTGCTGGCTCCGGTGGTTCGGCAGGTGTGGGCTCTACACGAGTAAAGCTAGCGTTGCCGATACGCTCGAAAGTTAGGAAAAACTCATCTTCCAGGGGGCCTTTATCGAGGGTAATGATAGTGCCAAGCCTCGACAGCTTTTGGCCTTGCAGGGGCACGTAACTATCATCGATTTCGGCGGATAATTTAGCCCAAGACTGGCCCACTTCCGCTTCGCGACCATTAATACCGATACGCATGCCTTCGATCGCGATACCTTTCGGATCGACACTTTCATCCAGGCTGATAAAGGTAGGTTCACTGAACAGGTAGGCATAGTTGTCGAACTGCTGAACGGTAAACATTACATAGCTTTCAGTAATGCCGGTGTGTTCTTCAACTTTAAACAGCAGGAAGTATTTTTCTCCGACACCTACTTCATAGTTGGTGGCAATATCCTCGGCAGAGAGTGCGCGAGAGTGAATCGCCAGCATGCGGATAGAACCCTGCCAGCTATTTCCGTTACTCACTTCACTACCAACCGCTAGGGCAAAGGTGTCGTCCCAAGTGCTGAGTAGTCCCGCTTCGCTGGGGTCTATTTCTCCGGTATCGGCGCCGTTTACATAGAGTTTGCGCCCATTGATGGGGTCGTAGGTCGTGACCACATGTTGCAAGCTGGCTTGTACCAGTTGGTCTGCATCAACAGTCATTAGCGCTGGCATGCCGTCCGCATCAGTATTGTCACTGCGGTTCTGGAATGTGTAACTGTACTGCGCCTGGCCAAGGGTGAAGTTGCGAATATCGTCGCCGCCGGAATAGGTGATTAAACGCGCGGGACCTTCCTGGGTGACATTGGCCGGCGCGGCCCAAACCTCAATGGAGTATTCGCCGGTGGCTGTGAGGGTTTCGTATAACTTGCGACTCGTAGCCGTAGCGCCCTGGGCCTTACCCCCTTTCAGCTGTAAACCCCAGGACTCGATCCACTCCACATCGCCTGAAAGAGCTAAATCAATGGCTGGGTTTACCCCGGAGGTGTCATAGGCCGTGGTGCCGCTGCCGGTTTTGAATTCATACAGGGCGATCGCATTATTTTCTATGCGGCCTCCACTGCTGGCGACGATGCCATCGGTGAGAAGCAGGGCTTTACTAAGGACCCAATCTGGATTGACCTCAGTAGGAGCAATACTGTCGGCAAAGGCCTGGATGGCAGCTGTCATCTCCGTTTCGTTATCTGAGCAATCATCCCAGCAGTTGTGGAATTCACTACCCAGACGGACGGAGAAGCGTGAGTCCGCGGGGGTGTCCAGGTTCATTTTGCTTTTCGCCTCTTCGTAGGCGAGATCCAAATCGGAGCTGGCAAAATAAGGTTTTTGTGTGAGCGCGGCATCCTCACTGTGACAGTTGGCACAGTAGTTACGTAGTACCGGGTAAACGGTAGTACCGAAGTTACTACTGGAGACCGGGAAGCTCTTACTCGCACCCACATCGCGTTCAATAGGGGGAGTTAATGTGACGGTATTACTGAGGCCGCCGCTGGCTCGGGCCCACTCTTCAATATAATTGGTAATAATTTCAGCGCAGGCGTCGTCGCTGGAGAGCCAACAGTTGTGCCCACCACCTACTTTAGTCACCAGGCGAGATTCCTCTGGGAGGCTCAGATTTACTAATTCGCGACCAACATCGTAGGCTGCATTAATATCATCACCACGCACAAAATGGGGGCTCTGTGCGCCTTCTACGTGGCAGCTACCACAGCGATTTTGTTCGGCCAGATTATCCCAGATATAGCGCTTGTACTGTTTGACATCTTCGGTTTCCGGTGCAGGCCCTGAATAGCTGGCGCCATTATTGGATTGGTTGGTATTTGGCTGCTCTTCCGTATCCTGGCCACTGCCGCCACTACAAGCGGCAAGAAATGCGGCTGTGCACAGGAAGGTGAATATCTGCAGGCTCTTAAAAGTTTTCATTGTTATTAATCCCCCGCGCAATAAACTGCAGTGTCGGCGTATACCTGCTTCAGTTTGTAACCAGAGCTACTGAAGTTGTCCGTGATGGTTTCTATGCGAGCGCGATCACTGGCATCTTCGGGTTCACGTAAGCACACTTGGCGAAAAACTTTGGTGACTTGGCAGGTGGCGAAAGCGCGACTATTAGCGAATTCTTCACCGAGTGACTTTGCCCCGTTACCGCTACCGGGCAGAGCGTTGCTCCACCCCAGGTGAAGGTTGGGCCCTTCACGCCAGTAGTTATCCCAGCGATCGTCGGGTAGCTGATATCCGTGGGGAAAATTTGCCGCATTAATATGGTTTTTGGCTTTCACGCGACTGCCGGTTTCCGGGTCTGTATCTCCTGCGCCGTTATAGTCGAGGGCTCCGTTATTACCTTCCGGATCATTGTCCGCATCGTAGACATAATCGTAATAGGAGAATGCTTGAGCCATAGGGTCCATGCCGCTATGACAGCTGACGCAGTTGTTCTGGAATACCCGGCTATCCCCACCTGGGCTGCGACTCACATCTTGGCGAATTCGATCCGGTGGCCGAGTGCTGTCTTGCACTTGTTCCATATCCCGGCACATGTGGTTGAGCAGAGTAAAACGGAACATGGCTCGGTTGGTGCCAGCACTAAAAAAGGCTTTTGCTGCGGCGCGACTGGTAATCACCCCAGCGGTGGCGCTGGCAGGGAGTCCATTGAGGGATGACTGACTCTGTTGGGTGAGATTTTCTTTCAGGGAATAACCACCAGCTTCCAGAGCTTCGTAGTGATCATTATTACTGGTGCTGTAGCCTGGTAGCCCGGAAACATTCCCGGTATACAGAATGTTTGCCGATAGCAATTGGCGAAAATCCATATCGTCCCGCACCATGCCGATAACGGTTGCGCTGTAATCGTTCAATGGCGCAAACACATCCTGCTCTTCGTTAGTCCAGGGAGTGGCCAGATTTTTAAGGGTCACATTAAAGAAATCATCGTGTTGCATCGCTGTATAGGCAGCGCTGGCAGGATCGCCGTTAGCAATGTCCTCGGCCATATCCAGCAATACACTTTCAGAGGGAATAGTGCCGGTGATACGACTATGAATTTGCAGGGCCTGATCCTGTGGGGCAGCGAGTGCTGGAAGATTCCAAAGGCCGGCCCCAATTATTGCGCCTACCACTGTGAGCTGGATCTTACGCGCTCGGGACGAATTATTTTTCATTGGATTATTTTGTCGATGGGGTCAGTGGGGTATGTCAAGGCATACTAAAAGCGAATTTCGATAATGTCAGAATGACTTTTAATATTTGCGTCCCAGTTGGCAAACTTTTTGTGCGCAACTTGCGAGAATTACCCTCAGCGGTAATAACCGCGCACAGAATAATGAAGGGCCTTCAGCAAATATTACCGGCATATTGCTGGTGCCTATGCCGGGTGGATAAAAAATAATGAAATCTTTGCGTGCAGTGCCGCTACTGCTGTTGGTAGCTGCTTGTAGTGGCGGTGGTTCCTCAAGTGGTGGGGAGCAGGCGGAAGATCCGGTGGCAGTGGATTACCCTATTGCCTTCGTGCGTCGCCAGCTTATTAAGGGTGATGAAGGTACCCTGGAGCCAGACAGCGTATACAAACCCCAGGATTTTTTCGCTGGAGCCGAGCTGGTCCTTAAGGATCGGGCTACAGCAAGTGCTGCAGAGAAGGTAATTACCGCAGAAGTTTTTACCGGTGACTACGATGTTAAAGACCTGAATACCTCAGCAGATGGCCAGCGCCTGATATTCTCGATGCGCGCACCGGAATTGGAAGATGCTGATGACGATGAGCAGCCCACCTGGAATATCTGGTTATATGATCTTGAAACCAAAGAACTGAAAAGAGTCATACAATCCGACCTTGTTGCAGAGGAAGGGCAGGATGTTGCCCCGGCTTTCTTGCCAGATGGACGTATAGTTTTTTCTTCTAGTCGCCAACGCCGAGCGCGTGCTTTGTTACTGGATGATAATAAGCCTCAATTTTCTGCTCTGACAGATGATCAGGATGCCCCCGCTTTTGTATTACATGTGATGGAGGCGGATGGCAGTGATATTCGTCAGATCTCATTCAATCAAAGCCACGATCTCAATCCCACTGTACTGAATAATGGGCGTATCCTGTTTAATCGTTGGGATAATGCCGCCGGTGTAGATCGTTTAAGCCTCTATACCATCAAACCAGATGGTAGTGACCTGTCATTCCATTATGGTTACCACAGCCAGGAAACCGGAACCGAAAACTCTATTGCGACTTTCTCCAAACCGCGTGAAATGCCTGATGGACGTTTACTGGTAAACCTGCGTTCACCTGCGGGAGTAAGTTACGGCGGCGACCTAGTGGCTATCGATGGAATAAATTACAGCGAAGCCTACAGTGAGGCCGGCGGCGAGGGTGAGCTGGTTGGTCAGCACTCTATCTCCTTTGCTGAAGTCACCACTGATGGGACATTCTCATACCATGGCACATTCTCTGCAGCGTGGCCTTTCTACGATGGCACTAGCAGACTGCTCGTCTCCTGGAGTGAATGTCGTACTGTGGAGGAAGAAACGGAGCTACTGCGTCCTTGCCCGGAAACAATAGGGGAAGAAGAGGAGCCGGTTTTAGCTGATCCTCTTTTTGGCCTGTGGATCTATGATTACGAGGCCGGCACCCAATTGCCAATTATCGTCGCAGAAGAAGGCGAAATGATTTCTGAGGGTGTGGCCCTGGAGCCCCACACGGAGCCAACTTATATTCCCGACCCAATTCCTGGAATAGACGTAGATGGCGATCTAGTGCAGGAATCTGTGGGTATTTTGGATATCCGTAGCGTCTACGATTTTGATGGTGAGGATATAGCGGGAATAGAAACTCTCGCTGATCCTGCTATCACTACTGCCGATGAGCGTCCCGCGCGTTTCCTGCGTATCGTTAAAGCGGTGGCGATTCCAGACGATGATATTCTGGATTTTGATGGTTCGGCTTTTGGGCGCAACCGTCGACAGGGTATGCGTGAAATCCTGGGTTATACACCTATACAACCCGATGGTTCTGTACGAGTCAAAGTACCAGCTGATATTCCCTTCGCAATTTCAGTAGTGGATGCTGAGGGCAAGAGAATTTTTGAGCAGCACAATAACTGGCTGCAGTTGCGACCTGGCGAAGTACGTAGCTGTAATGGCTGTCACACTAGCGAGAGTGAAGTCGCGCATGGTCGCGAGGATATGCAGCTGGAATCTGCCTGGAAGGGAGCCCCGACTTCTGCAGCGCCCTTTGCCAATACCGAGCCCGCGCTGCAGGCAGAAATGGGTGAAACCATGGCGCAGTTATTGGCTCGGATTGTTGGAGAAGTTGGATTAAAAGGGGATATACACTTTTCTGATGTCTGGACCGATCCAGCAGTTCGCGCCAAAGATACTGATATATCCCTGACCTACGCCAATTTATTGACTGAAATCCCTGCGCCGCTGGTCTGTCTAGATAATTGGAATAGCAATTGTCGGAGTGTTATTCACTACGAACAGCATATTCAGCCAATCTGGGAGTTACCACGTCAGGTTGTGGATAACACCGGCACAGTGATTAGTGACAACACCTGTATAGCCTGTCACTCCCCAGTAGATGCCGCTGGCGCTACACGAGTCCCCGCTGCGCAACTGGATCTCACCGCCAGCGCATCCAATGCAAACGATGCTTGGTTTACCTCTTATGCCGAGCTACTGGTTGACAGTCCGATATTGGATCTTGTCGGCGGAATTTTAACTCCGCGGATGCGACAGGAGACGGATAACCAGGGCAATCCGGTGTTTGAAACCGATGAAGATGGCAATTTAATTCTCGATGCGAATGGTAATCCTATTCCGGTGATGGTTGTTGTAACCAGCTCTTCAGTTCTGGCTGAAAATGCGGCAGAAAGTACTTTTTTTCCAGTGTTCTCTCCCGGTGGTGCGCACGCGGGATTATTGCAACCAGCTGAATTGCGCCTGATTGCTGAGTGGTTGGATATCGGCGCCCAGTACTATAACGATCCTTTTGCTGCGCCGGCTGATTGATCTATGTCCATTATTAAAAAATATGTTTTAACGACCCTACTGTTGGGAACCAACTTGCTCTCTGCTTTGGTATTTGCAGATGGTGCCAACGCTACACAAGCCGTTGAGGGGGTAGAAGTTGAAGTGCAAACAGCTTTGGAGAATTTACCAGAGGGACGCCCAGCAGAAGAAGAAAAAGCGAACCGAATAAATCCCATTGTTATTGATGCTCAACCCGACATACCTGACGACGCTGAGCGGGTTACAGTGGGTAATGCATATATCAATATTTATCGAGGCCCCGGTCGTGGCTATCCGATTTTTCACGTAGCTGAATATGGCGAAAAAATCTGGTTGCTTAAGCGCCGTACCGATTGGGTAAAAGTGTTGGCACCGCGTAATAAAACCGGTTGGGTACGGATTTCGGATCTGCAGGAAATTTATGGCGAGGAAGGTGAGCTGGTGCGAGTTCCCCTACCAGATTTCAGGGACGTGGATGCAGGTTTCTTTTATCTGGGTTTCTCCTATGGCGATTTTGCCGGAGCCAACTCTTTGGGGACAACGCTCGGCTACCAATTTACCTCTAATTTAGCTACCGAATTGCGGGCTACTCAGGCTGTCGGCGAGTTTTCTGATAGCCAAGTGTATCAAATGGCAGTAGTACATCAGCCGTTCCCACACTGGCGAATGTCTCCTTATTTTCTACTTGGTGCTGGTCTGAATATCACATCGCCTAACGCAACTATTATCGCTACAGAAGATCGCCAGGATACAGTCATGCTGGCAGGCATAGGGATAAAAACCTATTTATCGCGCCGTTTTGCCCTTAAGGCGGAATACGCCAATCACTACCTGCTCACCTCGCGGGAAAATAATCAGGAGATAGTCGAGTGGAAACTTGGTTTCGACGTATATCTGTAGGCACTGCAACCCTATCCGCACTGTTTAGTGCCCAAGCCTGTGTTGCCCAGCAAGGTGAGGATATTATCGCAGATATTGTCGTTTCAGATTTGGAGCGTCGTGAGGTGCGTGATGCACTGATTGATAGTGAAAATATTGAGCTGGGTATTTTTGCCGGGGTTATTAATGTAGAAGACTTTGGCTCCAATGCACTTTATGGTACATCAGTTTCCTACCATATTACTGAAGATTTATTTATGGAGGGCACCTATGCGCAAACTGAGTTAGGTGAGTCCAGCTTTGAGCGTTTAAGTGGTGCTGCTCCTCTATTGACCGATGAGCAAAGGGAGCTGAGCTATTACAACTTCTCACTGGGCTGGAATATTTTTCAAGGAGAATATTTTATCTCGGATGACTGGGTATTCAACACTGACTTTTACTTGGTAAGTGGCGCCGGAAATACCTCTTTTGCAGATGAAGAACATTTTACCTACAACTTCGGTGTCGGGGTGCGTTTGTTGGCCAATGATTGGTTGGCATTACGTTTTGATGTGCGTGATCACGTATTTGAACACGAATTATTTGGCGAGGCACAAACCACCCACAACCTGTCTAGCCAATTAGGATTTACTGTATTTTTCTAATTATTTTAAAAATAGTCGATAAGGATTTTTAATATGTTACGGTTCGTTGTCTCATTTGTATTACTTGTATCGTCGATAGGAATTAGTGCTTCCGAACCTTCTAGAGATTTCACTCTGGCTTCTAATCAAGGAGCAAACCTGCGCCTGGCGGAACAGCGTGGTGAAGTGATTATGCTGAACTTCTGGGCATCCTGGTGTGGGCCCTGCCGGCAAGAAATGCCTTTACTGGATCAGTTACACGAGCGTTACTCTGCAGCTGGTTTTCAGGTTTGGGGGGTAAATGTGGATGCACATCGATCTGATGCTGAGAAATTATTGGGGAAAATACCGGTGGATTTCCCCATCTTGTTTGATAGCACCAGTGAGGTGAGCAAAATGTACGGTATTGATGCTATGCCGAGCACCGTTTTTATAGACAGAGATGGCAATGTCCGTCATATCCATAAAGGCTATCGCGACGGTGATGAGGCAGCCTATAAAAAGATTATCAAAGAATTAATCCGAGAGTAATAGTTATGTTGCGCTACTTGTTGCCGCTGTTGTCGGTATCGCTATTCAGTGGCTGCACAGTAACACCCTGGATTGCTCCTTACGAACGTCAATATCTGGCGGACCCAATTATGAGTTTTGAAAGAGATCCGGTTGCCGCCAGTTATATGAACCATGTCTATGAAGCTCGTGAAGCGGCCAGGGGAGCCGAAGGTGGTAGTGGAGGCGGATGTGGTTGTAACTAAATTGTTGCGCTATTGCCTCGCTTTAGGGGTATTTTTTCCGGCCTACGTTTCTGCTGCTGTGTTACCTGAGGAGCGGGCCGATAATATGTATCATGCCTATAGTGGTGGAGGCGTGACCATTGATGGCCCCTCGGTATTGATTCGCAAGAATATTGGTAGCAATGTCTCCTTCTCTGCAAATTACTATGTGGATATGATTTCCGGGGCCTCTATTGATGTGGAAGCAACTGCCAGTAAATACTCTGAACAGCGAGATCAATACTCTTTCGGTGCAGACTATTTGCTAGATAAAACAACCATTAGTGTGGGTTATACCAATAGTTCGGAAAATGACTATGAGGCAGAGACAGTTGCTTTTGGTATCAGCCAGGGATTTTTCGGTGATCTTAGCACCGTTGATCTACGTGTCAGCTATGGTAGCGACGATGTATATCGAAATGGCGACGATAATTTTGCTGATGAAGCGGAACATCGCCGCTACGCGTTCAGCTGGAACCAGATACTTACTCAAAAGTTGATTGCTGAGTTGAGTGTCGAGACGGTCTCCGATGAGGGATTTCTCAACAATCCCTACCGCAGCGTACGCTACTTGGACCCTGCATCTGGTACAGGTTTTAGTTACCAGGCTGAACTTTACCCAAGAACACGCAACAGTGATGCCGTGTCTATTCGGGCTAAATATCGGCTGCCCTACCGTGCATCAATAAAAGGTGAGTATCGTCGCTATGCGGATAGTTGGGGGATAAATGCGGATAATATTGAATTTCGTTATACCCATCCCTTGGAAGAGCAAGATGAGTGGATTCTAGAAGGCAAGATCCGCTATTACCAACAATCCAGCGCCGATTTTTATAGCGACTTATTTCCTTATCTGAATGCCACTAATTTCCGAGCGCGAGATAAGGAAATGAGTAATTTTACCACCCTGGCCTTTGGTTTGGGGATTTCCTATGAGTTGCCACAACGCTGGTCGCTATTCAACCAAAAGAACAGTATTAGTTTCTACTGGGATCATATTCTTTTTGACTATGAAGACTTCCTAGACGTAACGGTGCATGATGATGGCAGTGCCATAACACCTGGAAGCGAGCCAGCCTATAGTTTCTCTGCAAATGTTATCCGCCTTTTCTGGACGGTGCGAATTTGATAATCCCTTTCTTTCAATTGGATATCGATTGTTGAAACTCAGAACTCCTCTCAATAGGGAAGCATACTTCCCATTGAGAGTAGTGGTTGAAATTGAAAGCTAGAGAGGATTAATTCTCATCATTTCGATCAATATCATAATCCTTTATTACTTTGGCAACTCGTATCCGGTAGTGATCAAACAGCTTGTCTCTGCCCAGTTGTTGAGCATTCCGATGCTGGAACTGGCACTTCCAGGATCGTACGGCTTGCTCGTCCCGCCAAAAAGATAGCGAAAGAAGGTTATCTGGGTTGGTGAGGCTCTCGAACCTCTCCACAGAGATAAACCCATCAATCTGTTCGAGATACTCTCTCAGTTCCCGTGCTTTGGAAAAGTAGACCTCTTTGCTGTCCTTTTTAGGTTTAACTTCAAAGATTACTGCAATCAAGGCTCTAGCCTCCCTTCAAGTGTATATAAGTAGATGGGACAGCGGTGAGGAATGAGCGCTTTTCCCCAGAATAAATTGATGCCTTTGGGCAAATAAAAAATTGTTATGGCCATCTTCCGATGATTTTAGTCGTGCTCTATATTGCTCGTAACTTGCCAGACTATCGAAACTGATCAGTCCAACGGCACGATTATTTGTGCCTTCATGGGGTAGAAAATAGCCTAAGAGTTCGCCTCCGCACTCAGGGATAATTTTTCCCCAATTCACTGCATACTCTCTGAATTCATCCAGTTGATGGGGATTTATACGATACTCGATAAAACAGGTAATCGTCATAGGTTTTGCCTCTGTTTGGAATAAGTTGCATTCTATGGCTCGGCATTTTTTATGCTTCGATCTACAACGAACTATCTGGTGTGTGTATGGAGCCTGATATCTCCCTGGTGGCGGGTCTGATTGGTGATAAGACTCGCTCGAGAATGCTAATGGCACTGATGAGTGGCAAAGCCCTGACGGCAACCGAGTTGGCCTGTGAGGCTGATATTAGTGCTCAGACAGCGAGTACGCATTTATCCAAGCTCACCGAGGGTGGTTTACTGTTGGTGCGCAAACAGGGGCGCCATAAGTATTTTCAGTTGCGCGATCATCAGGTGGCGGAAATACTAGAGAAGCTACTCAACATAAGTAGTACGCTGGCGCAAAGAAGTGTTGATACTGGCCCTGCAAATCCGGACCTGAGAAAAGCTCGAATTTGTTACGATCACCTGGCCGGGAGCCTCGGTGTTGCCCTATATGATTCTTTAATGGCAGAAGGTGTCATCATCGAAGAGTCTCAGAGTGCGGAATTGACCGAAACAGGGAGGGGATTTTTCTCAAATCTAGGTGTTGATATTGAGGGGTTGAAAAATGCTCGGCTTCCATTGTGCAAGTCTTGTCTAGACTGGAGTGAGAGACGCAACCACCTGGCAGGCAGTCTGGGTCAATGGATATTAGAGGATGCGCTTAGCAAAAACTGGGCGCGGAGAAGATTGGATTCTCGCGTGATTGACTTCTCAAACGTCGGCCTTAAGAAATTCCTGCATAACTATCGAATATCATTTGAAATTTGTTGACGGGCGGTAAATGGGTGTATTACCCGCCTATTCATATAGGAATTTTATATTGCTTGAAAAATTGCTCTTTAAGTTCGCGTTTCATTTATTTTTTAAACTATTTTTCTGTTGGTGGTGACTTGTAGCGTGTAGGCAATCCAAATTAACGTGTAGGTTATTCCTATGACTAGAAGAGTTCCCAAAAAGTTAGCCTTTATTGGTTCCAGCTCCATCTATGGCCGAGGTGATACGGAGCTGGGAGGATTCGTTCAAAGGTTTCGTTTCCGTTTCGAATCTTTGAATCCCAAAAACTTAGTCTACGCATTGGGAATATTTGGTGAAAGTGTTGTATCGCTTACTCAGCGGGTTTCTGCGGAACTCTCTGTGAGAAGACCTCATTTAATAGGACTCTACCCCGGCTATAATGATATTTGCCGTATTGGTGGGGAAGAGTCAAAGAATACGGTAGCCTTGGATTTTTTTCGTCAAGCGATGTTGGAGCTACTGCAAGCATCCAGTAAAATCGCCCCCAGCTTTGTCATGACCGGCATCCCCTTTGATGAGCGGCGAACAACGCCCTATCGCGATAGTGATAGCTATTTCTTTCAAAAAGACGCACAGCTGTATAGCCAAGTGGTGAGAGAGGTGGCCTTGAGTGAGGGCACCCCCGTTCTGGATTTTGAAAGTTTATGGGGCTCACTGGAGATTATTCCGCTGCTTTCTGAAGATGGGCTCCATGCAAACCCCGTTGGGCATCAATTACTTTGTGAGCAGACCTGGGATTTTATTTCGAAAAATTATTTTTAGGCTATCTGCTTTGAATGGATGTGATTTATGACCTTATCAATCGTTCATATTTGATCGATATTTTATTTTTTGTTGCGAAATTTTCGCTACCGCCTAAGAATGTTGAGGAATTTTGATAAAGGGAAGTGTGAGGCGGAAAGATGGGAAATAATAACATCACCAGTAATTTGGAATCTTTGAAGGCTCTGTCTGAGGCAAGTCGATGTGCTGAGGAGTATATATCCAAAATACGCGAACGAAGAGTTAGTCCATCATCCTTGGAGTTGGCTGAGTTGGCAAGATTAAACTCTTCCCTGCCCCGCAAAGGGCAGGATGCGCAACAGGTGATTGCAGACCTCCATCATTACGCATCTCCCGCCACTGTGGCGAGTACCGGTGGTCGCTTTTTTGGTTTGGTGGTCGGAGGCTCTACTCCAGCGGCAATGGGGGCCTCTATTTTAAATGCGGCCTGGGATCAGGTAGCAGTACTCGAATCATCGGCACCATCGGCAATTTACTTGGAGCGCATTGCCGCTCAGTGGTTGTTGCAATTATTAGAGTTGCCGGAAGAAAGTAGTGTTGGATTTACCACTGGTTCCTCTATGGCGAACATGGTTTGTCTGGCTGCGGCGCGCAACCATCAATATGAGAAACTGGATATTGATCTGGCTAAAAAGGGAGTCGCCGGAGCACCGCCGCTGAGGATTATTGTATCTGAAGAATCCCATGTCACAGTGCATAAAGCCTTGTCGATTCTCGGAATTGGTACAGACCAATTGGTGAAAGCTCCCTGTGACCATCAGGGCCGGGTGCTTGTGGATTCTTTCCCCGCATTAGATGAAACCACCATCGTGTGTTTGCAGGCAGGCAATGTAAATTCCGGTCATTTTGATCCTTTTGAAGAAATCATTCCAAGGGCGAAGGCGGCTGGAGCCTGGGTACATGTGGATGGCGCTTTTGGCTTGTGGGCGGCGGCTTCACCTAGGCTGCGACACCTGACCGCGGCTGTGGCGTTGGCGGACTCCTGGGCGGTTGATGGGCACAAATGGCTGAATACCCCCTACGATTGTGGTGTTGCTATCTGTCGCGAGGCCGAGGCAGTGCACCGTGTTATGACTACACAGGCGCCTTATTTACAGGCTAATGTCCAGGTACCACCGAAAGATATGGTGCCTGAGTTTTCCCGCCGTGCCCGGGGCGTTGAGGTTTGGGCGGCGATTCAGGAGATGGGCTGTGAAGGTGTGGCTAATTTGGTGGAGCGTTGCTGCGACTTTGCCCGTCAGTTTGCTGATGGCCTGGCCAATTTGGGCTTTGAGATTCTTAATGAAGTGGTGCTGAATCAGGTGGTCGCCAGTATCAATGACGAATCCGCGTTGCAGCAGATTGTTGGTATTGTGCAGGAGGAGGGCGTGTGCTGGTTCGGTACGACTGTGTGGCAGGGGAGAATGGCGTTACGTCTCAGCATCTCTTCTTGGGCTACCACGGCGGAGGATATTACTTTGTCATTGGATTCTATCCGCCGGGCGATGGAACAGGTGCTTGAGGCTAAGTAATAAATTCGGCTTATAACCTGGCAGTTCCTGTGTACAAGGCCTGGCACTGTCGCAATACGCGATGGCAATAGCTACTAAGCCTCAGTAAAGCTGCTTATCTAATGGATTCAGAACTCCATTGCTGAATGCGGTCTATTCTTCTGGTTGGCCCACAGATTTTAATTGGGCAGAACGGGGTAAATGGACACAGGGAGCAAATGAGCGATTATCCTCGGGCCTTGGAAATTACCTTCGACTCAGTGCGTAATGTCGGCCTGGCTGCAGCCTTGCTGGGGGCTGCTGCGGTGATTATTCAGGCTCCCTCCCTTGCTTTTAATCTCACCTGGCTGGCCTATACCGAAGCGGCGCTACTGGCGGGATTATCTGCTGTATTACAGGTGTTAAATCTTGGTGCCTGGTTCCTAACCATGCGTCACCTGGGGTACAACCGGTTTTGGCTTATTCTGGCTGGTGGTCTCTTTATGATTTTATTGATGCACTTTTATGTGGCTGTCGCCTCGACCAGCCTCAAAGGGCTGACATTGACTTCGATAAAATAATGGTTTTTCTGATTACGCTGTCTTGTTAAACAATCAGTAAGGGCCAGGGAGGCCCTGTCGTGATTATGACATTCTGGATTGTCCTTATACTTCTGCTGATTTTTATCTGGTTGCTGGGAATCGCGTTTTTCAGTCCTAATCTGAGCCGCAACGAATTATCTCGTTTTTCCTACAACCAGTTGGCTTTTACCGATGGTTTCTCGGTGAACTACCGGGAAGTAGGCAGGGAGGGGCGCCCACTGCTTTTATGCTTTCACGGTGGTGGAGACTCCTTGGGCGGCTGGGGGGAGTGGGCAAAAGTTTTGGCTAGGGATTACCATCTAATACTGGTGGACCTTCCTGGCCACGGTCTCACAGATCCCTTGCCGGGGGGAACTTATACCCCGAAGCACCTGGCAGATTTCATCGCGCGATTTATTGAGACAATGGGATTGCAGAGGTTTGTTCTAGTTGGTCACTCCTTTGGAGGCAATGCGGTACTGCGCTACTTGATTGAACATCCCGATGCTGCTGAGGCCGCAATCCTGATTGCACCGGGCGGTTATCAATGTGACAAGGGGTTGAAAATGCCTCCCGTAATGGCGCGTTTCGTACTCAGTTACTGGGGGCGACGCTTTGTTTCTCACCTGGGTAGCCGTGGGCTGCTGAGAAAAATGTTAAGGGCCCGTTTTTTCTACAATCCAAATGCGCTGCCGGAAAAAATGGTAGAGCGTATTTACCTGCTCTCTCGCTATAAGAAAAATCGTGGCACGGCTATTAATCTTGTCGCTAATGCCACAGTTAATTTTCAGCCGCTTTTAGGACTTGAAAATATCCAGACTCCAGTTTTATTTCTCTGGGGAGCAGAAGATCGAATTATTCCTCTGGAGGTAGGCGAATATTTTTCTCATCAAATACCGAATAGTAAGTTGATCGCCTACGAAAAAGTCGGACATATGACGCATGTGGAACACGCGAAGGGCAGTGTTCGCGATGCAAAGAAATTTCTTAAAAATCTGCAACTGCAATAAATAAAAAAAGGCCGCAGAGCGGCCAGGTTTGGGGGATAAAATTAAGGCCGGTTGGCACTAATACTATTTGACCAGGTCATAGTCGCCCAGCTCGGGCACGGCTTGATGTACTTGTGTTTCCAGTTGGTCGATGGACTGCATAGAGGCGCAAAGTTGCTCGGCAGTTTGCTCAATCTGTTCTGAACGCTGTTCCAATAACTGCTCTGCCTGTTCGGTAGCGCGCTCCTCTATACTCTGTCCGCCGGTGAAGGCAGCCTTGAGAGCGTGCCAGGCGATAGTACCCGCGGCATCCTTGGCCAGGCGTTCGATACGGGGTTCAAACTCTTTGGAGATTGTCTCATCTATAAAGTTGCCAATCTCAGTATCGCCGAGATAGTAAATTTCCCCCTCACGATTGAGGCGATCCTCGGTACGCTGGATTAAATCCGCAGAGAATTGTTTAAGCTCCTGGTTCTCTGGGTGATCCGGGCCCGCGAGAGCACTGATAGCGATAGACAATCCGTCCATGGCGATATCAACGGCTTCCAGTGTAACTAAAAGGGTGTCGCGGCCGGCGATGTGTAGTTTTTGGCGATACTCCTGCAACAATTGTTGTTGTTGGGCATCCAGAGTTATCTGGCTTCCATTTACCAGTAGCTGTGCCGGTGAATGGAAGTACACCAATTGTTGCTTATCCCCATCCTCGTGCACTTCGAAGAAGTCGGGCCCCACTTTTACTGTGTAGTCGAGAGTTGACTCACAGTTGTCGGTATCGATATGAATGGACCCGTGTGCCATTGCCTGTCCTGCTCCACCAAAACCAATTAGTGTTGAAATCGCAAGTGGTTTCCACATAGTTGAATCTCTGTTTTTGTGCCTTTCCCCTTCAGACGAGATGGGAAGTGCAAATGGATGCAGAAGGTAAGAAAATTTTTTAGCCTGTTTTTTGTACAGATTGGGGTTGCTCTAAATGCTACCCTTGGCCGCAATCCAGATGTGGTCAGGGTACCGCTGGGTATTGGCTTTTAATAATTAAAAATTGGGGGACGGCAAATGTCATTCAGCAGGCATTTGATGGCTCTGTGCCTGGTGCTATTAAGCACAGTAGCTCAAGCCGAGGGTATCGCCGAGTATACGGCGGATATGCGTAAATACAGTGGGTATCACAATTTCTACTGGGATGAGGATAGCGGCCGAGTGCTGTTGCAGATCGATACGTTTGAGCGTGAGCTGCTGCTCCTCACCGGTTTGGCTCAGGGGCTGGGGTCTAATCCTGTGGGCTTGGACCGCAATCAGGTGGGTGAGAGCCGTTTGGTGAAGTTCCAGCGTGTAGGCAACAAGGTACTCTTACACCAGGTAAACGCTCACTACCGCGCTGAGTCTGAAAATCTGGCAGAGCGCCTTGCGGTAGAAGAGGCTTTTGCCTCTTCAGTGCTCTGGGGATTTGAAGTTTTAGCACAAAATGATGGTGCTACATTGGTGGACTTCACCCCCTTCTTGCTTAGTGATCAGCACGGCATTGGGGCTCGCCTGAAACAGGCGGAGCAGGGCAGTTATTCTGTGGATAAATCCAAGTCCGCGATCTTTTTACCACGCACTAAGAATTTCCCCAAGAACAGCGAGTTTGAGGCTCAGTTGACCTTTTCTGGTAGCAAACCCGGTAAATATTTGCGCGAGGTGGTGCCAACCCCGACTCTGGTTTCCCTGCGCCAGCATATCTCCTTGATCGAACTTCCCGATCGAGAGTACCAGCCGCGAGTGTTCCACAGTCGCAGTGGTTATTTTCCTTTCACTTTCCGCGATTACGCCTCGGCAATCGACCAACCTCTAGACCAGCGTTTTATCTACCGGCACCGTCTAGAGAAAAAACCGGGTAGTGATGAAGTGGTTGAGCCAATTGTCTACTATGTGGATTCAGGCGTACCAGAACCGGTACGCAGTGCGTTGGTAGAGGGGGCCAGCTGGTGGAACCAGGCTTTTACCGCAGCCGGTTATAAGGATGCCTTCCGTGTGGAAATCCTGCCGGAAAACGCGGACCCCCTAGATGTGCGCTACAACGTAATCAACTGGGTGCACCGTTCCACGCGCGGCTGGTCTTATGGTTACTCTGTGTTTGACCCCCGTACCGGCGAAATCCTAAAGGGTAATGTGACTCTT
Source organism: Microbulbifer sp. CnH-101-G (assembly GCF_052466775.1). NCBI lineage: Bacteria > Pseudomonadati > Pseudomonadota > Gammaproteobacteria > Cellvibrionales > Microbulbiferaceae > Microbulbifer > Microbulbifer sp. CnH-101-G. The sequence goes on along the minus strand of NZ_CP174292.1, from coordinate 3,618,794 downwards.
GGTTCCCTGCGTGTGCGTCAGGACTTCCTGATCGCCCAGGGTTTGCTCCAACCATATACCGACGAATCTGCTGATACTGCGGCCTTACAGGCTATGGCGCTGGCTCGTATTCGCCAGCTATCAGCCCATGAAGTGGGACACACACTGGGCCTTGCCCATAACTTTGCCGCGAGTGCAGCGGAGCGCGCTTCGGTAATGGATTATCCGGCGCCACTGGTTTCTTTACTGGGCACGGAGTTGGATTTCTCCAAGGCTTATGCCACAGGTATCGGCGCCTGGGATAAGCTGGCAATTCGCTATGGCTACGGTAATGGCGAGGAGGAGCAATCCTATCTGGATAGGATCATTGCCGAGGCAGGGGAACAAAAACTGCGTTTTATCTCCGATCCGGATTCCCGCGTGATCAACAATGCTCATGCTTCCTCTCACTTATGGGATAACGGCAAGGACCCCCTGGAGGAATTCAGCCGTCTGACAGAGTTGCGCCGCCACGCCTTGGAGAATTTTTCCCGTGCGGCAAATCCTAAATCTGCACCTCGTTCCGATCTGGAGGAGACGCTGGTACCGGTTTATTACGGGCATCGCTATCAGGCGGAAGCGGTGGGTAAGTTGATCGGTGGGTTGGATTACGATTACTTATATAACGGTGCTGAGCAGAATAGCTACACACTCGTGCCCGCCGAGCGTCAGCAGCAAGCCATAGATATGCTAGTGGGAACCTTATCACCAGAATTTCTGGTCTTGCCGGAACAGGTTCTACAGCTGATTCCCCCTAAGTCTTATGGTTATGAACGGACCAGGGAGAGTTTTCCCTCCCATACCGGCGTAGCGTTTGATGCAGTGGCCTTGGCCGAGGCCGCAGCGGGTCATACCCTGTCGATTCTATTGGACCCGCAGCGGGCAGCGCGTATGGATCAGCAAAACGCGCGCAGTAGTGAGATTCCTGCTTTCGACAGCTTATTGGGGCGACTCACTACGTTAGCTTTGCATGATGCACCGTATTCGGGTTTGCAGGCGGCGATTCACCAGCGCGCCAATCATGTATATATCCAGCATCTGATGCTGCTCGCCAGTGACCGCACCGCTGCAGAATCGGTAAGGGCTAAGGCGCAGTTGCAGCTGGCCAAATTCCAAGTGGCACTTGGGCAGAAGAAGTTATTTGGTGAAGATACCCAGGGATACAACGCACATTATTATTTCCAGGCTAAGCGTATTGAGTCATTCATGCGCGGCGAGCTGGAAGTCAAGGCCGAGGATATCAAGGCGATGCCACCGGGATCACCAATTTGAGTCCTGTCTAGGTAATGTTAAACATTGAGCTTGGGGCTTTAATTAATTCACCCGGAAAAATTACCGGGTGAATTCTTAGGCAGGATTAACTGCGAATAAACTGGGATTTTTTTATCCAGTGAATACCGCGATACTTTCTTGTGGATGCGGAATTACGCTTTGCCCAAAAGAAGTTGCGATTGAATTGGAATTCCACTTCATAACCCTCAGCCAGGGCCGCCAGTGGCATCGCCTGCCAGCTGGCCTGACGTCGCTTGCTGGTAGCTTCTAGCAGATATTCTTGGTTGTCCACTATAGCCACCACCCAGGCGTGCCCCTGGCCTTTATGTGTACCCAATGCCACTCGTGCATCCACACCAAGTTCAATCAACCAGTCGGCCAGTAAGATTGCATGGTCTTCACAGTCACCGCGTTTTTGAAAATAAGCTTGGCGGGATGTCTGCCATATATCGGAAAGGCCAGCGTACTGCAGGTGGTCGTACTGATACTCCTTCTGCATTGCCAGAGTATATAGTGGTACCCAAAGTTCCCGGGTTTGGAAGGGCTTAAAGCCTACCAGATAGCTATTGGCAAAATGATGCTGTTTATCCAAACCGCGCGCTGAAGCCGTGACGGCCTCTAACCCTTGCCAGTTCCAAATAGAAACATGGGCGCTCTCCTCCAGGGAGCGTTTGGCTACCACTTTCTGGATGGTTTTCTCGGATAGTGGATAACTGGTACCCGTGACTCTCACGACCCCGTTCTGCCGATCCATTATGGAAGTATTGGCAGAACTATAGGCTCTACTTGCGGATGTAAGGGGCTGGCCTGCTGGAGTACGCGCGCTTGGATTGTGTACGGTATTGCGGAAAATCTCCGGTAGCATTAACAACGTAGAGAAAATGAACAACGGGGCTATCCATCGGCTCACAGCTCTATCCTTTTAAGCCAAAAGAAATGATGATGGCAACAAAAATCAAAATTGTGGAGGCAAAGATGGAGACCGCAATATTGCCGTTTTTCAGCTCGCCCTCAATATCCACTGTGCGCAGTAATTTTTTATCAATGGTTATTAAGGCAACGATTCCAACAAAAAGGGCTAATATGGTGTAAAGCAGGTTGATGCCGAGATTAAATAGCGTTGCGGTGATGAATTCCAGTTGCATGTCTTTATTTCAGTAAGTTGAATTTAAGTTTAATTTTTCAGGAAGATAAAAAATTTTATACAGATTGTAGCATCTTTCACCTTATTACTCCGCCTTGTTGTACATGTATAATTGCAATATCTTATTTTTTTCATTGCATGGTGTTAACAATGCGTTTTGTTTCAGTCTTGGGTCTGATGGCCTCTCTTCTTTTAGTGTCTGCATGTGGTGAGCGAGTTGAAGTACCGCCTGCGCATGTGGGAAAAGTATTAACTGAGAGTGGCTATAAGCCCGAAGTGGTACCGCCTTCTAAATTTCGCCTGGATATGTGTATGTTTTACTGTGACAGGTTGGTCACAATGACAATTGCAGATTTTGGTCATCTGGAAAAATTCAAGGTCTTTATGCCCAAAGACCAGCTTAATATGAGCTTTGATATTCGCATGACTGGTGCCATCAGCAATGATGCCATTGATAGTGTCTTCGACCGTATTCCTCCAGAGAATAATAATATTTCGGTAAATCGTGTCTATGGAACTTATGCTCAGCCGGTAATTCGGGATGTAGTGCGCCGTGTGGTAGCTAAATATTCTATCAATGAGATTGCTTCCAGTAGAGAGTCCCTCAGTCACGAGTTGTTTAGTGAGGTTTCTAAAGCCCTCAAAGGCACACCCATTGAGGTTAAGCGCCTGGGTCTGGCCGATATACAGTTCCCCAAGGTCATCACGCAGGCTAAGGAGCGCGCAGCTGAGCGGCGTGAGCTGATAGAGCAGGAAAAAGCACAATTTCAAATTCAGAAAATCCAAATGGAGCGCGATCTGGAGCGGGAAAAGATGAATCGTGCTATTGCCCGTGAAAAGGCGATTGGACAAAAAGAAGTCAATGATCTGCTGGCCAAGTCAGTAACTGATAAATACTTAGCCTATAGGACTCTGGAAGTCCTCGATAAAATGGCTGAGTCGAATAACAAGGTTTTCCTCCCCGTAGAAGCTCTGGGGACTATAGGTATGCAGCATGCAGTGCTAAATGACCAGGTAAAACGGGTGGCAGGTAAATAAGGAATAATAACAAGAGGCTGAAAGTAATTTTCAGCTTCTTTAATTTTTCAGTCATTTAATAATATCTGCTACCTAATATTTCCTATATTTTTGTGCTCTTTTTTATTGTTGAGCACGGTTTAATCATAATTAAATTTTCAGTCTTTATTGGTGGGTCTTTTTACGCGAATTTATTTACTGAAGATACCGCCCAGGAAAAGCACACAAGCTTGAGGATCTAAGGCGTCGTCAAGCGTATAAGGGGCAGAAAGTAATTGATGGCGTTTGGAGGAAAATAGATACCCTAACTCGGAAAGAGTTATTCATTGAGAATAACTGATGCCTGAGGGGGAGCAAGCCGCTCCCCCAAACAGGAAAGGCCTGCTAAGAATTACATGGAGCCAGTACAACCATTGGCTGCCAAGTAATCAAAGGCGGCTTTGGCCTGGACCAAACCATAGCCATAAGCATTATCTCGGCCCGAATCACCCAAATCCTCTGCAGTAGCCTGCAGGGCAGTGCGGATTTCTGAATTACTGCAGTTCGGGTAATGGCTCCAAACTAAAGCAGCAACGCCAGCAACATGTGGGGTCGCCATGGATGTGCCGTTAAAGTAGGCATAATCGTTAGCTTCGGTTTCGATAGTCGCACTGGCACCCAGTTGAGTTAACAAGGCGCTGCCATCGGTATCGGAGATACCCACGGATGGAATATGGGTCTCCACGCCACCATGGGTGCCATAAAGCATTCCGGGCACATTGTTGTAAATGATCGCTCCAACACCGCCACCGGCTTCACAATTCAGGACTTTTTCCGCAAAGCTGATATTGCCGCGTTGAATCAGGCAGATTTTTCCTGCTGCGCTGACGCAAGCAGATTCAGCCGTTCCGCAATCTTCCAGGGCTCCAGTGATAACGCCAGTGGGGGTACCTGCCATTGCTGCGGCTTCGACTGCAGTGCCGGCTACTTCCAAAGTGGCTGCCTGGCCACTGCCAGTGGGAATAGAGGAAAGTACCTGAACTCCAGGGCCTGCGAGTTCAACCTGATTGGTTTGCTGGGAAAAACCAGCGATGTTTTTATCGCTATCGATCGCTGCTACGGAGACAACGGAGTTGTAAGAAGCCGGGTAGCTATGACGGGTGTTGCCATCATTACCTGCGGCGGCAACAGAGAGAATGCCACGCTTGTTGAGGTTATCGAAGCCGCGTCTCTCAAAGAAGTTTGCCCTGTCGCCACCGAGGCTCATATTAATCACGTTTGCACCATTGGCTGCACACTCTTCAGCAGCGGCAATCAACGATGAAGAGTAGGCCCATCCGTCTGCACCAAAGACTTTGACGATGTGCAAATTGATATTGCTGTTTGGCATTACCCCTACAACACCGGTGTCGTTGTTCATAGCGGCGATAGTGCCAGCTACATGGGTGCCGTGGCTATTTTGGTCTTCATACCAGTTGCCGGCACCATCTGGGTCGCTGCTACCGGTAACCGCGTTACCTGACAGGTCTTCGTGTCCCAGGTCGTAACCGGAGTCAATGATACATACGGTGCGGTTGCCGGCCTGCAGGTCGCTGAGTTGGTCTGCCTGTACCATAGGTATACCATAAGGCATCTCCTGGGACAGGGGATAACGCTTGAGGTCCTCTTCTATAAAGGCAACGTTTGGATTCCTGCGCAGTGCCATCAGCGCCTTTGCTGGAAGGTGTGCGGCCATGGCGTTGTGGTTGCGAATTTCAAGGGCTCTTTGCCCTCCATTTTGTTGTACCAGAGACCTGACGGCCTCCCCCTTGCCTTCCTTGAACGTGACGATATAGCGCTTGTCTTCGGCGCTGGCCGATATTGCGAAGCTAAAAGCCAGGGCACCGCTGGCAAATATCGAAAGGGCCTTTTTCATGAGTTACTCCTTAACAGATATTATTTTATTTTTGGAGAGGAAAAATCCTTGCGAGAAGTAAATCCCGCCCTCCCCGACATAAAAAATAACAACCTTTTGGTTTTTGAGAAATAAAAAACGACCTTTTTATATAAAAAAATACACTTTTTTTAAGTTGGCTAAACTTGGCGCTTTTTTTGTTGAAAGGTTTTCTTTTGGAAACGTTTATTTACGGCGGGTTTAAAAATAAAAAATACTACTTAAGTATTTAAATTTCAGATTGCTTGTACATAAATTAGTAGTTAGACGCATTGCTGCGTCTAACTACTTTAAGCGCGGGTTAATTGAGGGTTATCTTTTCGATTGGTTTGCCATTGATGTCGAGTTCTATAATTTTGCCAATATTAAGCTCTCGAAGACCGCTCTCAATTTTCCTTTTATCACCAACAATCACCCAGGTAAATTGATCCGGCTTAATGGTGTCTTGGGACAACTTATGTATGGTTGATAGATTGACTTCCCGGATTTTGTCTGTATAGCTATCCATATAATCCAGTGGGCGGTCGTAAGTGATCATATTCGAAACTGCGCTGGCGACAGCTTTAATAGTTTCGAAGCTGCCAGGCAATTCATTGACCTTTTTGTCTTTGACCTTTTGCAACTCTTCTTCCCGTGCGGGTTTGCTACTTATGTAACTGCGTAGCTCAGTCTGTAATTCCATCAGGGATTCTTTGGTTTTATCCGTTTGCACTGGGGCATAAACCATTAGTGGTTGTTGGCCTTTTGCTCCGGTCAAAAAAGAGTAGGCACCGTAGGCCCAGTGCTTATCTTCGCGCAGGTTCATATTCAAGCGTGCGGTGAATGTCCCTCCAAAAATATCATTCATCATATGCATCGCATCGCGCTCGGTAATCTTTTCAGATGGTGCCAGTAAGCCACCGATGATAATGCTTTGCTCTGCGTCAGGCTTATCGATCAGGTACAGACTGGCTTTTTGGGGATGCGCCACCTGAGCGAGGTTTTTCTGGGGCAGCGGGCTTTCTGGTGCGCTCCAGTCGCCAAAGTGTTGCTCCAGTTTTTGTGTAAGTGCTTCCAGATTGATATCCCCAACGGCAATAAGGGTGGCATTGTCTGGGCGAAGCCAGGTTTTGTGGTAGTTCACCAAGTCATCGCGATTGAGTGACTTAATAGATGCCTCTGTACCGGAGCCAGTAAACGGTACGCTGTAGGCATGGCCCTCTCCATAGAGTAATGGCGGCAAGCTGCGCAGTGCCATTTGTACAGGGCGGGTCTTTTCTTGTTGAATAGCTGCGATCCAGCGCGCTCGTTTACGCTCAATTTCCTCTTTTGAAAAAGCCGGGTGCATAACAATATCGGCGAATAATGCTACCGAATCATCTAGATTGGTCTTCAATGCGTTAAGGCGCACAGTAGAAGTGTCGATGTCAGCCCCTGAGCTGATATGCGCACCCAGCATTTCTTCTCTCGCGCTTATTTGCAAGGCATCCAGCTTTCCGGTGCCTTCTTTCAGCATGGACATGGCATAACTGGAAGTGCCCAATTTGTTGCCTTGATCTGCGGCATAGCCGGCATCAAACTGCAGGCGCATATCCACAACAGGCACTGAATTTCGTTCAGCCAGGATTACTTTAAGACCGTTGGAAAGTTCGGCAGTTTGTAACTTGGGGAAGGGCACACTGGGGAAATTACCTGTTTCGGGGAGCTTGCTTCGATCTGCCCCACTTTTAGCTACGTCATACTCGGGAAAGGGCAGAACCTCAAGATTGTAATCGCCGCTGGATAGCCATTTCTGTGCGGCTTTGCGAACCTGTTGAGTGGTGATTTTTTGTTTTTTAGTCAGTGCATCCAGGTAGGCATTGGGGTTGCTCTGATAGAGCTCTCCGCGCGCAAGGAGCACTCCTTTACCGCCCCAGCCACCGACTTGCTCGAGGTTACGCACCATTGAGGCATAATCGCTCATATTAACCCTGGCCAGTTCCTCCTGGGTTGGTCCCTCGCTGAGGAACTTTTCTAACTCCTCCTCAATGGCGGCCTCGACCTCAGCAAGTGCCACTCCGGGCTTAGCGTCTGCGGTAATAGGGAAGATGGAAGAAAGTTCGAATTCATACAGGCCAACACTGATGTTGGTGGCGATTTGATCTTTATAAACCAGGCGTTTATACAGGCGTGAATTCTTGCCATCTCCGAGCACCGCTGCGGCCAGGGCAATAGCATTGGCGTCTTCATGGGTGAGATTGGGTGTATTCCAGACTTTATAAAGACGGGGTTGGGCTACGCGATCAAACATTTGCTCGCGGCTGGATTGCTCCCGCTTGGCAATCCAAGCTTTTTTCTTGATTAACGGCGGTCCAGCGGGGATATCGCCAAAGTAATGGTTCGCCTTAGCCTTAGCCGTTTCCACATCGATATCGCCAGCCAAAACTAACACGGTATTGGCCGCACCATAGTATTGTTTGAACCATTCATGCACGTCCTCAAGAGTTGCCGCATTGAGGTCTTCCATCGAGCCAATGGTGGTCCAGGAGTAGGGGTGGTTTGCTGGGTAGATCGCCTTTTGCATGCGTTCCCAGACCTTTCCATAGGGCTGGTTTTGCCCTTGGCGTTTTTCGTTCTGAACCACCCCGCGTTGCTCATCGAGTTTTTCCTGGGTGATAACCCCCAGCAGGTGGCCCATACGGTCCGATTCCATCCAAAGGGCCATATCCAAGGCGTTAGTCGGTACAGTTTCGAAATAATTGGTACGGTCCAGCCAAGTGGTGCCATTCATTCCCGTGGCACCGGCCTGCTCAAAAGGTTTGAAGTACTCGTCGTTGTAATTTTCCGAGCCATTGAACATCAAGTGCTCAAATAAGTGGGCAAAACCTGTGCGTCCAGGCTTTTCATCCTTGGAGCCAACGTGATACCAGACGCCCACAGAAACAATGGGGGCTTTGCGGTCTTCATGCACGATAACGCGCAGACCATTCGGCAGAGTAAATTTTTCGTAATTGATGGAAAGTGGGGCTGTGGTACTTATTGTGGAGGCTAGGGTGGGGTCAGGAGAGTTCGCTTCGCGATTCTCACCTAATGGCGCTTTCCCACAAGCGGATATGGCCAATGCTAGTGTCAGGGGGATGCTGTACCTTCGTACAATTTTCATAAGATTTCCTTGTCGAATTATTTAATACTCGTGTTTAAGGAGCTTTCGAGTAACTGGTAATAAAGGCTCTATCGCTAGCTAGGGCTGCTGATGATTAAATTATTTTGAAAAAATAAATCAACGGTCGCTTTCTTAGGGTGGCTAGTTTATGGCAAGGCTACCTGTGCGACACAATTAAAGGCTCAGGCGATAGGTCTATTGTAAGCCGTTAAAGATTCTCAAATACTCTAGCGGAAATGCTGGGTTTTATAGCGGGCGAGGGAGCGTCTGGCAAACACGTTGGTTTACGCGCAGATGGCTCCCTCTTCAGATAGCTCTCTATAGCCTGGCGGCTTAGTAGGCTTGGCGAATAATATCGATTCCCGGCGTGATGGCACGGTTCCAGGCGGCTTCAATTTCTGGAGAAAACTCACTGTCATGCTGGCGCAGGGTGGCTATAAGCGCATCCAGCCACAGGCGGTACCATTCGGGACGAATATTGTATCCAGTTCGGTCGTGGCTTTTACCCAGGGCGCGCAGCTTGGTATCGGACATGCCGCGGGCGTATAGCACCAGCTGCATGATGCCGTTGCGCAGTAGGTGGCGCTGAGCCTTCATATCCGTATTGGCAAACAGGTTACGAATATCTGCAGAGCTGCCCATAAAGCGATCATAAAAATCCTTAAAGAATTCCTCATTGTTACAGCAGCGCCCGTAACTTTGAAAAACCATATCGCTGTCGGATTGTTCCATCGGTAATTAATCTCCTTATGTGCACCCGCCGCTACTGAGGCATACGCCGGGTCCTGTTTCATTGTGCTTTTGAAGGGGGCGGGAATTCTAGCGGCGTGGCTTTTGAGCGAAAAGAACTTTCGTATCAACAGGTTACAGTGCGAAATTGGAGCATTTGAGGACCGCATACTGGCAGCAGGGACAGAGCCTGTACCTGAAGCTATATCTGTTTATTGAGTACTTGGTACAAGTTTCCCACCAAAAACGTCGAGGCGCATGTGTAGCTGGCTTATATGGATGGGGTTTCAGGTTTGGCGTTTGGTGTCTGGCAGTGCTTTGGACAAACAGTCTCTAGGGGAATCCCTGCCTTTTCCGGTCTTATGAGTGAATCTGCCATGTTTTTCCTTGTTTTCCTGTCGGCAGCGGTGCGGCGCAGTTGATATACTCCGCGCCCACATTTTCAGTTAATCGAAGTAGAAGAGGATTGGTGAATGGCGGTCAAATTGATGGCAGATCTGGAGCTTGCGGGTAAGCGCCTACTAATTCGCGAGGACCTGAATGTACCGGTAAAAGATGGCCGGGTCACTTCTGATGCCCGTATTCGCGCGGCGCTCCCCACTATCCAGGCCGCCATTGATGCTGGAGCCAAAGTGCTGCTGATGTCTCACCTGGGTCGCCCTACAGAGGGTGAGTATGCAGAGGAATTCTCCCTGGCTCCGGTAGCGGCGCATCTGGGCGAACTGCTTGGTCGCGAAGTGGCCCTAATCAAGGAGTGGCGCAATGGCGTCGAGCTAGCCGATGGCGAGGTGGCGTTACTGGAGAACGTGCGCTTCAATGCTGGCGAGAAAAAAGACAGCGAAGACCTGGCTAAGGCCTATGCGGCACTGTGCGACATATTCGTAATGGATGCTTTTGGCACCGCACACCGAGCCCAGGCTTCCACGCACGGTGTGGCCAAGTTTGCCCCTCTTGCCTGTGCCGGTCCTCTGCTGGCAGCAGAACTGGATGCCCTGGAGAAAGCCCTGGCAGAACCTGCCCGCCCACTGGTAGCGATTGTGGGTGGCTCTAAAGTCTCTACCAAACTCACCGTGCTGGAGAGCTTGGCGGATAAAGTGGATCAGCTGATTGTGGGTGGTGGTATCGCCAATACTTTCCTCGCCGCGAGCGGTAAACCGGTGGGCAAGTCTCTGTGTGAGCATGACCTGGTGGATACCGCCAAGAGTCTGATGCAGCAATGCGATATTCCTGTACCCGTCGACGTCGTCACCGGTAAGGAATTCAGCGAGACAGCCGCAGCGGAAACTAAAGCCGCCGATGCTGTGTCTGAGGACGATATGATTTTTGATATTGGTCCAGAGTCTTCTGCAAAACTGGCAGAGATTCTCAAAGGCGCCAAGACCATTATTTGGAATGGCCCTGTAGGGGTATTCGAATTCGATCAGTTTGGTGCTGGCACCGAGCATCTTTCCAAGGCTATTGCCAATAGCGATGCTTTCTCTATCGCCGGTGGTGGTGACACCCTCGCGGCTGTGGATAAATACGGTATTGCCGACAAAGTGTCCTATATTTCCACTGGCGGCGGCGCCTTCCTGGAATATGTGGAAGGCAAGAAACTGCCTGCAGTGGCGATCCTTGAATCCCGCGCCGAAGACTGAGCACACAATAATGCACTCCGCTTAGCGCGGAGTGCGATAAAAGCAAAAAATTACAAATACGACGAGTAGACGAGAAAGGAATTTATTATGGCTCTTATCAGCCTGCGCCAATTGCTGGACCATGCCGCGGAGCATGGTTACGGCGTACCGGCCTTTAACGTAAACAATCTGGAGCAGATGCGCGCGATTATGGAGGCGGCTAAGGAAACCGACTCCCCAGTAATCGTGCAGGCTTCCGCCGGAGCGCGCAAATACGCAGGTGCGCCCTTCCTGCGCCATCTGATCCTGGCCGCTATCGAGGAATTCCCGGAAATTCCAGTGGTTATGCACCAGGATCACGGCACTAGCCCGGCAGTGTGCCAGCGCTCCATTCAGCTGGGTTTCAGCTCCGTGATGATGGACGGCTCCCTGCGTGAGGACGGTAAAACTCCGGCTTCCTACGAATACAATGTGGATGTTACCCAGCGTTCGGTGGATATGGCCCACGCCTGTGGTGTTTCTGTTGAGGGTGAGCTGGGCTGCCTGGGCTCCCTGGAGACCGGCATGGCCGGCGAAGAGGACGGTGTTGGTGCAGAGGGCAAGCTGTCTCACGATCAGCTGTTGACCGATCCGGAAGAAGCCGCTGACTTCGTACAGAAAACCAAGGTAGATGCCCTGGCAATTGCCTGTGGAACCAGCCACGGTGCCTATAAGTTTACCCGTCCGCCCACTGGCGACATCCTCGCTATTGACCGTATCAAGGAAATCCATGCGCGTATCCCAGGTACCCACCTGGTAATGCATGGCTCTTCTTCTGTGCCTCAGGAGTGGCTGGCGGTAATCAATGAATTCGGTGGTGAAATCCCTGAAACCTACGGTGTGCCGGTTGAGCAGATTTGCGAAGGTATCAAACACGGCGTGCGCAAGGTCAATATCGATACTGACCTGCGTCTCGCCTCCACCGGCGCCACTCGTCGCTTCCTGGCAGAGAACCCTTCTGAGTTCGATCCGCGCAAATTCTACAAAGCTGCTTTGCAGGCGATGAAGGAAATCTGTGTTGCGCGTTACGAGGCCTTTGGCACCGCCGGTCAAGCCAGCAAGATTCGCCCACTTAGCCTCGATGCTATGAGCCAGCGTTATGCAGCTGGAGAGCTGGAACCGCAAATTAAGTAAGCGCTTACTTCTTTTGTAGGTAGGAAAGGCGGGCATTGTGCCCGCCTTTTTAATAGATAAGTCACTGTTCACTCATCCAGCCTCTTCCTCCCTGGCAAAAATGCAGTACCATTGGTTCAATGGAAACCTTGCAAGACATCAGCGTTTACGAAAGCAGCCCGGTAACCCAACGCCCGGACTATTCGGCTTTACGGCAAAAGTTGCCGCAGCTCGACTTTGCCAATGATACGGCACCGCTGTTGACTGAAATGCAGGATTATCGGAATTTTTACGATTTACATTTTCCTCTCTCTTATAAAACGGGCGTTGGCACTTTTACAGCGGCGGGTTTTGAGTTGGTTTCCCAGTATTGGTTGGTAGAAAAACCTCGCGGTACGCTGTTTATCTGTCATGGTTATTTCGATCATACTGGTATTTATGGCCCCGCAATTCGCTTCGGTCTCGAGCGTAATCTCAATGTGGTAATTTTCGATTTTCCCGGCCATGGCCTCTCCAGTGGCGAGCGAGTTGCTATCCAGACTTTCCTGCAATATCGCCAAGTGTTTGACCGTCTTTTATCCATCGCTGAAGACAAGCTGCCCAAACCCTGGCATGCCCTGGGGCAAAGCACTGGTGGGGCGGCATTACTGGCGCATTTGCAGTACAGTCGCCGGCAACCGTTGGATAAGGTTTTTTTATTGGCTCCTCTGGTGCGACCGGCCAACTGGCACATAGTGAAATGGAAGTACTATCTGGGGCGGTTGTTTATTAACGAACCCAGCCGCAAGTTCACTATTAATACCCACGATGCCGAGTTTTCCCGGCGCCAGGCCTTGCGTGATCCCCTGCAATCCAGAGTAATTTCCATGTGCTGGCTCGGCGCCATGGTAGATTGGATCAAGACCTTCCCTAAAACTGCGCGTAATCCCCGAAAAATTTTGGTTGTTCAGGGTACCGGTGATGCCACTGTCGATTGGCGCTATGATATGCGCGCAATCCGCGATCGTTTTCCACACTGTCATCGAGTATTGATTCGCGGTGCCCGTCACCAGATGATCAATGAAACCCAGCCCTATAGGCATCAGATACTGGCCGCTATGGATGACTGGTTGAATAGATAAGCTATGTGAGCCTCTTATTCTCCATTTTATTTATGCAGATTTTCCACTGGTCTTCTCACACTATGAATAAAGAGGCTTTATAGTGGTTTGGATAGTTCTTTTGATTTAGCTAGTAGTCACAATGACCAGCATTAATTTATAAAAATCGAGTTTCTCTGGGCCATATTACCAAATTTGATAAGTTCCAAAATATTCGCAGTGGAATATGATGTTGGTGAGCTTTACAACTTCCGAGTAAAAGTAACTATGTTTGCGATAGGTAAAGTACTTAATCATGGTGGAAATATGGAGAATATTTCAAATTAGTTTTGGCTAAAATTTCTTAGCAGGCTTTAGGGAAGTATGAAGAAAATATAAATGTTCGGGTTGGAGTTTTGCATCTTTATCATAGGAATGTTTATGTGTTAGGTTTGGGTGGGTTTATATTTATTGTGTTGCACTCACACTAGAATTATATGGTAAATGATCGTATGTGAGTGCGGGGTTTTATTGTTGCTGCGCTCTTTAATGTTTTCTATGTGTCTTTATGGTCTTCTAGAGGCCACTGCCATGCCAGCCAAATAATCATTAGCTTTAGGAGTATTTCAATAAAGCCCAGATAAAAATAGAAATACCATGATGATATGAGCATTGTGGCACCTAAGAATATAATGAATATTGTGGCAGCAATTATATTAAGCCATCGGGAAATATTCGGTTTTAACATTAAAGATAGTGCAACCATGACACATGGAATTGATGTTATTATCGCCACTGACAGTAGTGAGCCTTGCGTAACCGTACCGAATGGACCGTAGCCATCTATAATTCTCTCAATTTTTCCTGTCCTGAATAACCCAAAGAAGTCACCGTATATGTAACAAAACACTACTGAAGCCCACAATGCAGATATTTTAATTTTCACATTGACATAAGGTTCAGCTAACCTGTCTGTTATTTTTCTTGTTTCTTTTTTGTTGCTCATGATATCTCCTAGACTTAATGTTCGACTATTTCTTTGTTTGAGTTGGTTTCTATTTCTTGCGCTCTAACTCCCATGAGTAAAAGCCATAGGCAGGTTCCAATTTCACCTAGAGATGCAGGAATTCTTACAAATCCTGGAATTTCAGTTTCTGGGAAGAGTAGGATTCCAAAGAATTTTATTAAATAACCAAAACAACCAGCCATTAATAGCAGGCCAAATACTTTCGGTAGTAAATTTGATTTATAAACCAGGTATCCAAAAGGAAATAGCCAGAGGCCCCAAAGTATTTGGATGACTTGAATTCCATTGCTGTATGATTTTAAGAGTAGCAATACTTGTGCATATATTTGTTCTTGTACGAAGGCGTTGAGATATTGTGCTCCGCTCAATAGGGTGAGCGCGTCAATTTTGTTGATAACATTGAAGAGGGAAAATGGAACACTGCTTATGGCCAGTACAGCCATTATTAAGGCAATGTTTCTATTTACTGTTTTCAGTAGACGATATAAAATTATTGGCAATATTAAAAAGAATATATAGCAAAGTATCTCGCTCAAAATCCCTAGTCTATAAAAGAATTCCTGCTTCAGGATATTGCTGACAGTTGCTGGTGCGCTCTCCCATACTATCGGAATTTGAGAAGGAGCATACATTAGAGCAAACATGCCAGTTAGAACAGCTAATAAGTATACAAGTCCAGAAAGTCTGGCATACTCTCTTTGGGTCATTTTATGCTCCTAAGAAATTATTTGAGTTCCATGCATAGACTATTACGGTGTGATCTTTGCATAATTTCAGTTGGCTTATAGCAGCTGATATTAGTTTTGGTCATTTAATTTACAATGTGAAAATCATATTCTGATGGTTGACTATTATTTATCCTCTGTGGCTTCTTATGTATAAGAGTTTATGTTCGCCTTATAACTGTTTCTATCTAGAAATTGATGAGACGCTTAATGGGAGGGATGAATGGCGGTATGCTGGGATAAAGTGTTGGCCAAAATGTAGTCAAATTAGGTGCTGGCCATACCGTAGAAGATAGGGGACAAGAGATTCTGTTATTGCTACTTAGGCGATCCGGTGTGAAGATGTATTGACTGGTTGCTTTGTCATTTACTATTGAGCAGGAGGAAGTAATGTTTAGCCATATTATGGTTGGTGCTAATGATATTCATCGGTCTAAAGCATTTTATGATGCTACTTTAGGTGCCTTAGGCTATGAGCCTGGTGTTATTGATGAGAAGGGTCGTTGCTTTTACTTCACCAAAACAGGTGTCTTTGCAATTTCTAAGCCTATAGATGGGGAAGAGGCTACTCATGCCAATGGCGGCACCATTGGTTTTAGTGCGAAGAGTATTGAGGAAACTGATGCTTGGCATCAGGCAGGCCTTGCCAGCGGCGGAGTTGCTTGTGAAGACCCTCCGGGAATACGTGAGGGTGTTGCTGGTAAATTGTATATTGCCTATTTGCGTGATCCTGATGGCAATAAGATTTGTGCCTTACATCGAGTAGGGTAAAGTTGCTGTTTTGATAGAATAGCCAGCCTTAAGTGTGCTGGCTGTTCTTGGTATGTTTACAAAGCAGGCTTATGTAAAAATCAATTAAATTTTTTTGTATGCCTTAATTTATTTTCTCCTCTGGGTTTTTGAAAATAGTTGTTGGCTCCCCTTCTGGTCCAGAGTAGAAAAGAATGATAGTTACCGGTTCTTTACCATCATTACGTCCATAATGCCATTTATTGGTGACTTCAATAAATGCTTTTCCCTCTCCGAGAGTTAGTGTTTCTTTTTGTCCTGGAAGAACAATGGTCAATGTGCCATTTTCAATATACACACCGTTTAAAACAGGATGTTTGTGTACTGGCATTTGTTTACCGGGGGGGATTGTTACGCGAACAATAGTTAGCTCTTGTTGACCAGGTTTCATTTCTGGAAGTTTATGCCCCTCCCAGTCTTTAGTCGAAGCTACTAATTTTTCGAACGTTACATCACCAATGTCTACCTCGCCCATGGTGCTTACGGGAAGTGTTAGACAGGCGGATACAAGTATCATAGTTTGAAGACACTTCATAGGGAACTCCCATATAATTTGCTGACTAGAGTTTAGAGTTTCTATCTTCTGGTGATTGCTTTTTTTGTATCTCTTTCTTATTTGTGGAATTCTGGCTAATTTTTCTATTCTTACTGTCTGATGGATATTCCACACTACATTGCCCGCGCCCACTATCGGAGAGTATTATTTCATCAAGGTCGTCCATCACTCGAATGGGACCTGAATAGTATTGACTCATGCCGGCAACAAATCCCTTTTTATCGGCTTCCGTTACCGGGGGCGGAATAAGGTGAGTCAGGGCAACAGATTTTACTCCCGCTTTAGTTGCCATTTTGGCAATATCCAACGTGTTGGAGTGATAGTGAATGATTTGGTTTGCTTTCTCATAGCGAAGTCGTGCTCTACGATTATTTCCGGTTTGTTTGAGCTTACTAATGTATTGGACATAGCTGAGAGCTTCAGAAATTAATAGATCGGCGTCGCGTTCAATATTTTCCAAACCATCGAATACATGAGTATCTCCGGTGATAATAACTTTACAGGGGCCAAAGCGTATTTCATAACCAAATGCTGGAAATACGGGTTCATGATTCACAGCGAAGACAGATACTGTTGTGTCTCCATGATTCCAGACTTTCTGGATGACTTCCGACTGTTCACCAGCAATATTGATAAGATGTGGAGTGGCAACAGCTAAAACGGGATCGAGAATTCCCTGTCTATTGGCAGATCTATAGAGAATATCAGGCCCAAAACTCTTTTTTATTCCTTCCATAATATTAAAAATGCCATAGGGCCCATAGACGTTAATCGGCTTATTAGCGCCTACAAACCAGGACTCATTGATCACCATTGCCAAGCCACCAAAGTGATCGGAGTGCCAGTGAGTAATAAATATGGGATCTACTTGTGCCAAGTTAAGATCCAGCTGTCCGATGCGCGCTGTCGCACCTTCGCCCGCATCTACAAGGAAAAGCTTTCCACTACTGCGTATTGCTACACAGGCGGGGTGTTGCAACCATTGATAGGCCGGATCGGGAGTTCCGGTGCCACAAAAATAGATATGCATCTTGCCATCATCTTCCACATAGGGGGGGTAATGTCGAAGAGATTCAGGTTGCTCTGCCCCCAGATGATTCGAGAGGATTAACAGGGCGAGAGTAGTAAAGAAAGCTGCTATGCGTAATTTTGGCATTTTTAGCCAGCCTGTGTGTTTTGATTCATCCAAGAGTAAGCCCGGATTTGTAAAACTTCCATCAGGTTTTTTCGTATCAATATTTAAGACGCTTTATAACTCTTAAACGGATAAAGATGCATAGGAAATTACTAGGGGCGATGATGTGGCCTGGACTTATTTAATAGGCGCTGCTTTCTGGAGTTAACTCTAAGAATGCTGTATTTACAGTTGAGAAGTGTTTATTAGAGAGTAGTGGGGCTCTTATGCTTTCTCAATTACATCTGTTTAAACAGGTGTATATATCGCCGGCTGACAGGAAGGACTTCTTTGCAGGACTTCAGGTGAATTTGCGCAGTGTCTCCGTCGCGAATTACATGCTGTATAGCATTTAAATTTACTACCACTGAGCGATGTACTTGTGTGAAGAGTTGTGGATCCAGCTGGTCAATCAGATCTTTCAAGGGAGTTCTAATTAGTACTTCAGAAATCTTCTCTCCCCTTTCACTCCATGCTATCAGCGTATATTTTTCATCGGATCGTAAATAGTGGATATCATCCACTGAGATCAAACGCAGTGTGTTACCAACCGAGGCTTTAATCCAGCGTAAGTGAGATTTTACATGCGGTTTGCTAAGTTGCTCAGCTAGTTGTTCCAGAGAGATCTGTGTATTGCTTATGGGTTTTTCCATTTGCAAACGTTCTTGCAGGCGAGACACGGTATCGGCTAGCCGTTCATTTTCTACTGGTTTAACCAGATAATCCAGGGCCCCTTGCTGGAAGGCTTTCACGGCATATTGATCGTAGGCGGTAATAAAGATCAAATGAGCGCGGCGACCTATCTCTTGTGCGGCTTCAATACCGGTAATACCGGGCATCTGGATATCGAGAAAGCAAATATCCGGCTGGTGGAGTTCAAACAGCTCTATGGCTTCTCGGCCATTGCGTGCCTCTGCTACAACTTTTAATTCAGGCCAATGAGCGGCAAGTTTACGAATAAGGGCCTGACGGAGTAGAGGCTCATCATCAGCGACTAGGGCAGTAACAGTGCACAGTGTCATCGGTGCTCCTCGGGGATAGGGTAGAGAATTTCTGCGAGTAGCCCGTGAGGTTGTTGGGCGGACACCTCCAGCGAAGCTGCTTCTCCAAAAGTAAGGCGTAAACGTTCTCGCAATGTTGAAAGACCTGTTCCCATCCCGCTGGTTAACCCCTGTAAACCAACACCGGTATCTTGAACTTGTACCCGGCATATACCTTTGTGTAGGAGTGCACAGACTTTTATTTCTCCACCTATTTCACTGGGGTCTATGCCGTGGCGCACGGCATTTTCAACAAGTGTCAATAAAGCCAAGGGGGGGCAGGGTAGTGAGTGAACCTTTTCATCGGCATCTATGGAAAACTGCAGGCGATCAGGCATGCGCATTTGCATCAGAGCTAGGTAAGCTTCTACTAGGGACAACTCTTGGCCAAGAGTACTTTGGGCTGAATCCAGCTGTGGAATGCTCGCTCGTAAGTAGGTGATCAGACTGTCGAGCAATGCTGGTGCCTGCGGAGAGGCGGAATCCACCAGCTCGCGCACATTGGCAAGTGTATTAAAAAGAAAGTGCGGCGTTACCTGGGACTGTAACAATCGCAAACGACTATCGAGTGCCTGCCGCTCCAGGGCACCCCGTTCACGTTCAAATTGCCTGGCCTGCTTACGTACTATTTCATCCCGCTGGCGTAACAGGGCGGACATGGCGATCCAGGGGGCAAACAGTATGCCGCTTACCATAATGACAAGAAACCCCAGGTGCTGGTCGTGGTTTTGCCAAAAGGAGGGCTCACCTTCTTTTGTTGTGCCCACATAGACCATCAGTAAGGCCATGGGGATGGATAGAGCTACGCCACCAACCTGAAGGACCCAGCGAGGTAATGATTGCGGTAATTTCTTTGGCCAATGTTCCAACAGGCAGTAAAACAACAGCGCAGCCGATGCCGAGCTGTAGGTGCGAACGAGCAGCTCTGGATAAGAGCCTTTCCAGTAGAGCCCTAGCAGCAGGGTCCACACCAGTGTAGCGAGCAGTACAGTGAGTACCTGCTGCCGGCTGGGTAGCGGCAGCAGGTCAATTGAACGTTGAGAGCTCTGGTGCATGACGGTATTTAATCCTTCTCGGTAGCCGCCATTTTTACACACTTGGGCATTTGAAGCTTAGAGGAGCCTATTCCTTAGAGTGTGGCCTTGCCCTGTAAATGGAGTTTGCGCCTTTGCGCCAGGGCATCAATGGAGTAGAGCGCTAGGCCCACCCATACAAACATAAAGGTGGTGAGTTTGCCTTCGCTAAATGGCTCTCCGAATGCCTGTGTAGCAACCACCAGCATCAGCGAGGGCCCGATATATTGCAGGAAGCCGAGGGTAGATAAATTGAGCCTCCGTGCGGCGATGGTAAATAGCAGCAGTGGCACTAAGGTAATAGGGCCAGCTAAAAGCAGCAGGCCGTTCAACTCCCAGTTGTTATGTAGCAGATTGCTTGTGGGACTTGTGCTCAAGAACAGGTAGATCAGGGCTACCGGCATCATAAACAGGGTTTCCACGGCGAGGCCGGTGAGGCTCTCTACCGGGGCGCGTTTGCGCGCAAGCCCATAGAGCGCGAAAGATCCCGCCAGGAATAGAGCAATTACCGGCACCCGCCCAAACTGCCAAAGTTCATGAATAATTCCCATGGCCGCAAGTGCGACCGCTAGCCATTGCAGCCGTCGCAGTTTTTCACCAAGGAACAAAACGCCGAGGACAATATTGAGTAGCGGGTTGATGTAGTAACCGAGGCTGCTCTCCAGCAGGTGGCCGTTGTTGATAGCCCAGATAAAGACCAGCCAATTGCCACCGATCAGTGCGGTGGTGAGGGCGAGGGTGCGGACTTTTTTACCATCGCGCAGCGTGGCCTTGAGAGTGGGCAGCTTGCCTAAAAGCAGCATAATCAGCAGTGCCAGAGCCAGCGACCAGAGACTGCGGTGGGCGAGGATTTCCGCCGCGGGGATGCCCTGCAGCTGGTTGAAGTAGAGCGGAGCCAGCCCCCAAATCAGGAAGGCGGCAACGCCAGCGAGCAGACCGGTGGTGGCGGTATCGTTAGTACGCAAGGGGACACCTGCTATGAAAAATATGATGTCGGCTTGGGCCAGGGCACGCGAGGGGTTGCGTGTGGCACTGAGCCAACAGAGATAGAATAGGCGTTGCTATTGTAGAAGTGAGCGCCAGGGTGGATCAATCCTTTTATCGACCAGCCGAAGGCGCTAAAAGACGGGCGGCAGAGGGACTGCACACCCGTCCAAAGGGGCTTTAAAACGTATTAGAACAATACACGGCAGCGTAGGGTGCCGGGAATATTCTTCAGCTTCTCCAGGGCCAGGTCTGAGTAGGCTGCATCCACATCAATCACCACATAGCCCACTGTCTCGTTAGTCTGCAGGTACTGGGCGGAGATGTTGATGGCATTTTCTGAGAACACCTGGTTGATCGCGCTTAGAACGCCTGGAACGTTTTTGTGGATATGCAGCAGGCGGTGGGTACCTGCATGCCCTGGCAGTGCCACCTCGGGGAAGTTCACAGAGCTGGTGGTGGTGCCGTTATCGGAGTAGTGCGCCAGCTTTTCCGCCACCTCTGTGCCGATATTCTCCTGCGCCTCCATGGTGGAGCCACCCACATGGGGAGTGAGCAGGGCGTTGTCGATACCGCGCAGTGGTGAGACAAACTCGTCGTCATTGCCGCGGGGCTCTACTGGGAACACATCGATAGCGGCGCCGGCCAGGTGCTTGCTATTGAGGGCCTCCGCCAAAGCCTCAATATCCACCACGGTACCGCGGGAGGCATTCAACAGAATCGCCCCGGGTTTCATCTGCGTTATCTGCTCTTTTCCTATCATCATCTTGGTAGAGGGCAGCTCGGGTACATGCAGGGAAACCACATCGGACTCGCGTAGTAACTCTTCCAGGGAACTCACCTGGCTGGCATTACCCAGCGGCAGCTTGGTGATGACATCGTAAAATTTGACCCGCATGCCGATGGCTTCCGCCATGACCGAAACCTGCGAACCAATGGCGCCGTAGCCGATAATACCCAGGGTCTTGCCGCGGGCTTCGAAGGAGCCGGCAGCGGACTTGAGCCAGCCACCACGGTGGCACACCGCATTTTTTTCGGGAATGCCACGCAGCATAAAAATGGTTTCGGCGATGATCAGCTCTGCCACACTGCGGGTGTTGGAATAGGGCGCGTTAAATACAGCGATACCGAGCTCGGTTGCCGCCTGCAGATCTACCTGGTTGGTGCCAATACAGAAACAACCGACGGCAATCAGTTTGGTGGCATTTTCCAATACCTTGCGGGTCAACTGAGTGCGTGAACGAATACCGATAAAGTGGGCATCCGCGATCTTTTCGATCAATTGGTCTTCGGGCAGTGAAGTTTTCAAGTACTCCACATTGGTGTAGCCACGCGAGGCCAGCAGGTCGATCGCCGACTGGTGTACACCTTCCAGCAGCAGGATGCGAATCTTGTCTTTTTGCAGGGACTTTTTTTGATCGGAATTGTGCGGAGCCATAAACTATCTCTTCACTGAGTGCGGATAACGCGGTGTAAAAAGTGCTTTGCCACTTCTAATAGATGTGCCGAAGTCTGGCGAAGGCGCGATCATAGCACATGCTGCTTATATCGCTTTATTCGAAATTTCTATCCTAACTATCTTATTTATTTATGTACCAACACCAATTTACTTGTGGCAGTGAAGTTCCTTACAAGCTGGGCAAGATTATCTGTGTGGGGCGTAACTACGCCGACCACGCCGCGGAACTGAATAACCCGGTGCCGGAAGAGCCTTTGCTGTTTATCAAGCCTGCCACTGCGGCGGTAGAGATGGCCAAGCCTATTCATCTGCCCACAGGGCGGGGCAGCTGTCACTTTGAGGGCGAACTGGCACTGCTAATGGGTGAAAAACTGTGCAATGCCAATGCCACGGAAGTATCCCCCGCCATCGCTGGATTGGGACTCTCACTAGACCTGACCCTGCGCGATCTGCAAGCGACGCTAAAGCAGGCCGGGCACCCCTGGGAAAAGGCCAAGGGCTTCGATAACTCCTGCCCACTCTCTCCTTTTGTCAAACTGGACTGGCTGCCGGATTGGGACAAGCTCAGTTACTCTCTGTGGCTAAACGGCGAGCTGCGTCAGCGCGGCAAAACTGAGCATATGCTCACTCCAATTTTAGATTTGGTGGCTTATATCAGCAGCTTCTTCACTCTGGAACCCGGCGATGTGGTACTGACTGGTACGCCGGCGGGTGTCGGTGAGTTGCATCACGGCGATAAGCTGATGATGCAGCTTCAGGATGATTGGTTGCAGGTGGAGACGACGGTCGTGTAATTCCGTGGGCGGCTCTGACCCGTATCCGGCCGCCTTGGTTCGTACCCTTTAAAGCCCACCGTGCCATCATTCTTTTGATTTGTGATCACATTTTCGATATAACCTGAAAAAACTAACAGTCTCAGACGAGGTGTGCCATGAAAGAAAAAAATAACATCCCGCAAAACCTGCAGGAGTGGCAGGCCCTGGCGGCCTCTCTCAAGATCGAAGGCCGTGCCTTTATCAATGGCGAGTATGTGGATGCCCTATCGGGGGAAACCCGCGCCACCTATAACCCCGCCAATGGCGATGAGCTAGCGCAAATCAGCAGCTGTGGCCCACAGGATGCCGACTTGGCTGTGCGTGTGGCGCGGGAGACCTTTGAGTCCGGTGTCTGGTCAAAAATGCCACCGATGCAGCGCAAGAAAATCCTGGTGCGCTTCGCCGAGTTGATCGAAGAGCACCAGGTTGAAGTTGCCCTGCTGGAAAGCCTGGATGCGGGCAAGCCTATCGGCGACACCATGGCCGTAGATGTCCCTGGTGCGGCCACCACTATTCGCTGGAGCGGCGAGGCCATCGATAAAATCTACGATGAGGTGGCGCCTACTGGCCCTGGTGAGTTAGGACTGGTCACTCGTATGCCTCTGGGGGTGGTGGCGGCGATTGTCCCCTGGAACTTCCCACTGTCCACCACCGCCTGGAAGCTGGGCCCGGCTCTGGCCACCGGCAACAGCGTAATTCTTAAGCCAGCCTCTAATACCCCGCTGACAGCGATTAAATTGGCCGGCTTGGCCAAGGAGGCGGGCCTGCCCGATGGCGTCCTGAATGTGCTGCCGGGTCCCGGCAGCAGCTTGGGCAAGGCATTGGGCCTGCATATGGACATCGACTGCCTCACCTTCACCGGTTCCACCGAAGTGGGCAAGACCCTCACCGAGTACTCTGGCCAGTCGAACCTGAAGCGCACATTCTTAGAGCTGGGTGGAAAGAGCCCGAATATCGTTTTTGCCGATGCAGACCTGGATAAAGCTGCCGATGCCGCGGCATTGGCGATTTTCTACAACCAGGGAGAGACTTGCACCGCCGGTTCGCGCCTGTTGGTGGAAAAGAGTATTGCTAACGAGTTTATTCAAAAGGTAAGCAAGGCCGCTGAGCGCTTTAAGCCTGGTCACCCACAAGACCCGAATACTGCAATGGGCGCACTGATTGATCGCAGCCAGTTCGACACCGTCGAGTTCTATGTAGCGAAGGGTTTGGAACAGGGCGCACAACTGGTGTGTGGTGGCAAGCCGGTGGATGAAGTAGCCGGTGGTTACTATTACGAGCCCACCGTTTTCCGCAATGTGACCGGTGATATGACGATCGCCAGGGAGGAGATCTTCGGCCCGGTATTGTCGGTTATTGAGTTCGAGACCGAAGAGGAAGCGCTCGCTATCGCCAATGACTCCATCTATGGCCTGGCGGCGGGTATCTGGACCAATAACCTGGGCCGTGCCCATCGGATGGCCCGTGATATCTATGCGGGTTCAGTGTGGGTGAACAATTACTTTGGCGGGGATATCACCGTGCCCTTCGGCGGCTTTAAGCAGTCAGGGAATGGCCGCGACAAGTCCCTGCACGCCCTGGATAAGTATTGCGAGCTGAAATCTACCTGGATTGATCTAAACTAGACCCCCCATAGCATAGATTGGAAAAAGGGCCACAAGTTGTGGCCCTTTTTTTGACCCTCCTTATCTATATTTTACTTTCTCGTTCCCTCTTTTGACTGTCACTTGGGTGCTCTATCTGGCGTGATTTTTCTAGTCAGCTATACCTAAGTTATCGCCCTCTATAAAAGCCTTCGACGACATAGCGCCCTATTTGGGCTTGAGTTGCGAAATAAACCAGTTTGAGGAGATTTAGCTTGAGAAAAATCTGCCTGTTTATCGTTATCCTGGCGGCAAGCGGAATAACAACTTTACGGGCAGCGGAGGCCCCCAGGTTTGGAGAGATTGCTGGGCTGGTCAGTGCGGAACGAATCTACGCACAAGCCGTACGCAATACACAGGTTCACAGCCTGATTGGCAATTGGATGGAAGTATTCGTCAGCCATGGCGATGCGGTGGAAAAGGGACAGCTTTTAGCCATGTACAAAAGCAACAGAGGTAGGGCTGTGCTCGAGTATATTGCCAGTCGCTCCGGGCGGGTTCTTATCAATAGCCGGAATGCACTCAATTCCGTGGAAAATGTCCTGGAAATTATCACTGTTCCCCATGATGAATACTGCAGGCATGTCGATTGCTCGGCTTCGGCAGAGCAGTGAGAACCGTAGAAGATATTTGTTTGGCTAGTTCCACTGGTTGTGGGTAATCTGGGGGTCTGGAAAAGGACCTCTTACGCTATGAAATTGATTTATACCCATGAAAACCGCCTCTTGGTAGAGCTGGCAAAAAGTCGCCTGGAAGTTGCCGGTATAGCGGTCAAATTAAAGAATGAATTTGCGCAGGGAGCATCTGGGGAGTTGGCGCCCAGCCAAGCCTGGCTGGAGCTTTGGCTTGAGCGTGATCGAGATTACGAACACGCGTGCCAGTTGTTACAAGATGCCGAGGCTGAACAGATTGGATGGTCCTGCCTCGATTGTGGCGAAGACAATGGGGCGGCATTCGATTATTGTTGGCAATGTGGTAAGACAAGGCCAGCTGTCAGCGAAGACTAGTTCGCTAAATCATTTTCAGAAAAAATAGAAATCAGTTAATAGTTATTGCTTGAAATAAAGGCATATTAGAATAAGCAATCTAACGTTAATCGAAAGAAGCTTGCCAACTTTTAGCTCTTAATTGTATAAATTTATTCACAGTTCATACAGTAAAACCAGCATTATTTTTATTTTCAGGATGACCTATGAGCGATCTTCCTCACGGTGTTTCTATTGGGTTGGAGCAGCATGGAAATCATTTCTTTTTGACACTGCGGGCCCGCGGAAAGCTGACTCATGAAGATTATAAAACCATGGTCCCCATGCTCAATTCTGCCCTTGCTGGAGTGGAAAACCCCAAAATAGATTGTTTGATGGATGCCAGCGAGTTAGAAGGTTGGGAGCCTCGCGCTGCTTGGGATGACTTGAAATTGGGCCTATCTCACGGACGCGATTTCAACCGAATTGCCGTTATCTCCGATAAACGCTGGATGAAAATCGCCAGTAAAGTAGGTAGCTGGTTTATCGGTGGTGAATACAAAGTATTTGATTCAGAGGAAAATGCCATGGTTTGGTTGCTTGAGGAGAAGTAGAGTGGTTTTTGATTGCCACATTTCCTTGCAGATTTATTGACTTTATAGGTGAAGAGAGCGTCAATTATTTAAAAAATAAATAAAACTTTTATTTGTTAACCTCATTTATATTGGGTGGGGTTGATAAGAATAGCTAATAGGAAAGGAATTGTTTATGTTCGAGTGGGTAGCCAGCCCGGAAGCCTGGATTGCTTTGGCCACGTTGGCGGCGTTGGAAATAGTGCTGGGCATCGATAATATTATTTTCATTTCAATTCTCGTGGGACGCTTGCCACCCAAGCAGAGAGAGCCTGCACGTTTTATCGGCCTGACGCTTGCCATGGTGACACGCCTGGCATTGTTGTTTTCTATTGTCTGGATTATGGGGCTGGTGGAGCCACTATTTAGTGTTTTTTCTATGGAGATATCCGGGCGCGATATAATTTTGGTCGGAGGCGGTTTATTTCTGATCGGTAAAGCCACCCATGAGATTCATAACAGTCTGGAAGGTGATGAGACTGATGCCGCAACTCTGGGGACAGCCGGCTTTGGCATGGTTCTCCTACAGATTGCCATTCTCGATATCGTATTCTCACTCGATTCAGTGATTACCGCTGTAGGGCTGGTCGATGAAATCTCCATTATGGCGATCGCAATTGTTTTGGCGGTGATGGTTATGTTGGTTGCTGCCAAACCGATAGGTGACTTCGTCGATCGTCATCCCACCGTTAAAATTCTGGCGTTGGCGTTTCTGATTATGGTGGGCTTGACCTTGGTCGTGGAAGGCTTCGATGTGCATGTGCCCAAAGGTTACATCTATTTTGCCATGGCATTCTCAATGGCAGTGGAAATGCTTAATTTGCGCCTGCGTAGTAAGAAAAAGAGTAAGACAGCACCGGTACAGTTACATCATTCTTTGCGGGATAATAGCGAATAATTGATGATAAATATTAATTGGGCGAGCGGTGAAGCTCCGTTTCGCTCAATTATATGGCGATTTTTACTTAATAAAATCTAATAGTTATTTCTCTTGATTTTTAGGATCAGGTAGGTCAGACCTAAGGCTAGTGTTGCAGCCGCAAGTCCCAGTAGTTCCCCTGCGCTAACCTTATCCAGATCCAGGATTATAAATTTACGTGCAAGTGCTAGTATGGCGATTAAAACCACGACAGTAGTTTGAATAATACTCTGCTGTCTGGTTACTACATATTGCAGAGTGTGACTGAATTCCAGTGCGATCAATAAAGTAATAATTTCACCAAAAATAGTCTGGAAAACTTTGTGATCGAGAGGATCCTTCATGCCTACTAGCAGCATGGAATACACGGAATAAGCTAATCGGCTGATAGCAACTATAACAATTACAATAATAATAAAGGTGAGCAGAAGGGCGATAAAACTTTCAAATTTACGATAATAATTGTGTACAGCACTTTCCGGTTGGCTGGGCTCTTGCTCCGGATTAGCCATAATTGACTCCCTAGGCCAATGCCCTGTATTTTGTAATTGAATTTAAATGCTTATTCTTCAATGTCATAAGTATCCTGTATATCTATTTCATGCCGGTTATCACTTCATTTTTCATTAGTGAAATAACCTTGCTGCTCATTGGCATCAGCCGATGCAAGATGACTGGAACTTCATAAGAAATGCCTACTCCCAGTTGAGCACTACTGTGTGGCATTATTGTGATATCGTATTTGGTCCAAATCGAGACGGGATCGGTTTCTTCTAACAAGTGCATCGAGCTGTTCAGCGAATTCAGGAAGTCACTACCGATACGCAGTTGCTGCCCACCCTTGTATGGCAGAAAGTTTGCCCAATAGCTGCCGTGGTGTGGGGAGGCAATAGATATAAACTTATGTACTCTGCTAATACCACTCATGGCTTGTAAATAATAACGAGCGACAATTCCTCCCATGCTGAATCCCACCAGCGTACAGGTCTCCTCTTCGTTCAGTATCTTTTCCATTTTTGCCATTAACTGGGCCGAAAGATGTTCCATGCCATGCCAGCCTGAGTTGTAGCGCAAATGAATATAATGGGCGTCAAAGCCAGTTTCAGCGAGTGCGCGCTGCATTCTTAAGAGAGCATTACCACGATCAAAAATTCCAGGAATTAGTAGAACAGTGTGGCTTTTCTGGCGCATTGTTTGACGCGTGTTAGTTTATTTTGAGTTGGAGTGGCGTAAGAACAATTTGGTTACTTAATAGCTTGGATAAAGAGTGTAGTTCGCAACTCACCAACGTGAAGAAGTGGTGTTCTTGGGCGCTGTGACGTTATTTTGGGTGTAATCTTTGAGAAATGAATTTGCTGAATTGGTGAAGTACCTTTATGTGTCTAATCTGCATTCTTAAGTCGCTATTTTCTTTGTCATATGGGGTCCACTTTTGCTGGACTCATAAATTTGTGACGCTTTTATACTTTTAACCATGGGGTATAAGCGCTATTTCTAAGGGTCTTTCCAGGAATTCTGCTAGATAAAATCTCTCAAACCCTAAGAAGTTGTTGATTCAGCTTATAAAGACCAGCTAGGTGTTATAGCTGTTTATATAGAAGACAGTGTGTCCTTGAGAGTTTTATTACATGAATAATTGGAGTAGAGCATGAAAGCGCCTTTAAATCGTTCAAAAAACACAGATTGGCCAGAGCTTCACTTTCAAGATTGGTCAGATACAGCAGCGACATTACATCTGTGGACACAGATTATTGGAAAGATTCGTTTGGTTCAGTCACCTTGGACTAATCATTCCTGGCATGTGCCGTTTTATGTTACCGCAAGAGGGTTGAATAGCTCTCTTATTCCTTATGGAGGAAGGGCTTTTTCAGTTGAATTTGATCTTCTTGACCATCAATTAATAATATTGATTAGCGACGGTGGAAAACAGAAGATACCTTTAAGGCCAATGTGCGTTGCAGACTTTTATATGAAAGTCATGAGTGTAATGAAAGATTTTGGCCTTTCTGTTGATATTTATACCACGCCAAGTGAAATTGCCAATGGGACTCCTTTCGAAGAGGATATGGGGCACTGCCAATATAATTCTGAATTTGTCACACGTTTCTGGCAAGCATTAGTCCAAATAGATAGGGTTTTCAAAGAGTTCCGCTCTCGCTTTATAGGAAAGTGTAGTCCTGTACATTTTTTTTGGGGGAGTTTTGACTTAGCGGTTACGCGATTTTCTGGCCGAGAGGCGCCTCTGCATCCCGGTGGAGTACCAAACTTCCCTGATTGGGTTGCACAAGAGGCATACTCTCATGAAGTCAGTAGTGCCGGATTTTGGCCGGGTGGAGGTGGTTTTGAGGATGCGGCATTTTATTCTTACGCCTATCCTGCACCTGAGAAATTTGCAGATAAACAGGTTAAACCGAATGCGGCTTTTTATTCCAAGGCGTTGGCTGAGTTTGTCCTTCCCTATGCTGAGGTTAGGAGATCTATCTCTCCAGATGAAACACTAATGACTTTTTTGCAGAGTACCTATGAAGCTGCTGCGAACACTGGTGAGTGGGATCGGGCCGCTCTAGAGAAACAGCTGCCTAGAAGCTAAAAAGAAGCCGTTATAGTAGGAGATTCTTAAGTTAGAGGTGATTAACGTTCATTTTGAGAGCATGAATACCACACTGGTAATAGTGTGGTATTCAAGGGTGTGAATTTGTGAATTGAAGTGGCTTTTTTCAATCCCTAGTTGTATATAAGCTGCAGGAAAACCCTAGAGATAGTCGTTAATATCCCAGGCTTGGCGTTGAAGGTCAGTGGCAAGTAGAGTTTTCATAATGGCGGTATGGCCAGAGCCTGCAATGACGATTATCTTAGCTCCCGGTTTTGCTTTGGCCTGAATATTGGCATACATGCGGAAGTTTCTATGCCACCAGCTAGCGGAGGCGTCGGCTCCGGCAAAAGCTTCTCCAGCAGCAATATCGTTGTTCATAAGATATAGGTTCATGTTCTGCTGGTCTTCAGTAGGATCGTTATGCAGTTGAAGCATATTTTTTAAAGATAAAGTTTTATGGAGCTCGCCGGTTTCTTTGCTCAACTCTTTAAAAAAGGCGGTGTTACTAGCATTTCTTTCAGGCTCATACTTTTCCATGTATGCCATAAGCGCCTCGCCATTCCAATGTACTTCTCTTTCGTCATGGCATAAAACTGCGTTTAGGCCGGCTTTCTTGGCAATACGAAAGCCCAGTTGTTCATTTTCATTATTTTTTAATTGGTACTTGCCAGCTAGATAAGAGATAAATTCCTCATTAATCTCTCCTTGCTGAGATGGATCGCACTCCAGCATTACATGAGTAGGTGATTGATCGGCTAGTCTACTGGTAAGCTCTTCTAAGTAGTCCTGATTCTCAGGGGTTAACACATCGAGAACTTCTGACTTGACGTAATCCCGCTTAGGATTAGAAAAATGAAAGGTACCAAAAAGCATTATCTGGGCTTTTTCTGATTCATTTTTTACATCTTGATCAGGGTGGCTGTTTACGGCCAAGCTCATGGCACTAAGTATAAAGATGAGGGTGCAAGTAATAAGCTTTTTAATACCTTGCATTATTAAGTTCCTTTTAATATCAGGTCGATTTATTTTCGTTGTATTTAAGTATTTTATTATTTTCTTGGTACAGCTTCTCCACTGATGCTGCCAGTCTCAATATTTAGAGAAATCTCTCGATAATAAGTGTCAGAGTTACCTCTTGGCACTTTCCACACTAAATGGTTAACTGAAAAGCATTGAAATTAGAAATCGCTAAATCCCAAAGGGCTAGTAAAGCGAATACCATTTCAAGCTCTCCCTGTAATGCCCGATTTTTAGTGGGGTCGCAGTTTAGGGGCTTTTTAAGCCCCTCTATTTCTGGCGGGACTAAATACTACCGCGCATTTGGGAAACGGTAGCATTGGCATTACGCATTCTTGCCGCTTGTGCCACTTCCTTATCTACAACGGTCTTACCTATCGGAGATAAAGAAATACCGGCTAGCTTCAGGTGTTGAATGCCAAAGGGAATACCAATGATGGTGATAAAACAGGCAATTGCATGAACCAAATGACCAATTGCGAGCCAGATTCCAGCGAATAGGAACCAGATGATATTGCCTATCAAACCGAATCCACTGGTACCTATGTCCTCATTTAAGGTGAGCTCCTTGCGGGAAATGGCTTCACGCCCAAAGGGAAAGAATGAGAGTTTGCCCATTACAAAACAGGCCCTTCCCCATGGAATCCCGACAATGCTGATAAAGGCAATTAGAGCAAAAAACCACCAACAAAGACCCATAAAGATCCCGCCGAGAATAAACCACAAAAAATTACCCAGGGTGCGCACACCAATCTCCTCTTAAGTTATTGTTGGGAACTGATACAGCTGGTATTCAGGTACCAAGATGAGTGTCTTGCCCAGTTACCCCTAGCCAGCAGTTACTGGAAAGACGATATCAGCTCCCTTTGATAGACCCATACAGCTTTGACGTGGCACGGGGCTTCTTTAGATGCATTAGGGCAAAAATTTTAATAAACCACAATAGCTGATACTAATGAGTCAGCTCCATTGGTTGACTTATTGAGTTGATATTACTGAGAGGAGTGTCCCATACCACTAGGGTTTATCTTTTTGAACTTACGGTATAAGTTCGTTTACCGGCGCATTGATATTAAGTAAACGTTTACACTGATCTTTGCCAAGGACAGGGAGTGAATTATCTAAAAGTCCCATTTGTTTGAGTACGGTGGCTTGATCCCAGTAGATATGTTCCGAGCTGATTTTATCGCCTTCAAAGTCGATTACTGCAACATGGGGAACAGACAGTTTCTTTCCCGTGGCTTCGATGCCTGGAGCGAACCAATCCATACGCAGGGAGTGCGTTAAATGCAGGATAAATTCATCGATAACTCTGCACTTCCCTACTGTACGAGTCAGCAACTCCAGGTTAGCGTCTGCGGGCATCTGCGGAATAAAAATATCCCGATAGAAGCGCCTCAGAGGTTCTTTTCCGGTTGCTCCTGTGTTTACCGGAACATGAATTAATACTGGGTTTTCGGTCATAGTGGCAATGGCGGCATCAGCATCCTTTAGTTCAAACTCGGCAGCTGTGTGGGTTTCCCAGACCGAAACAAGTCGCTCCTCGTGTTCACTCATATCTATCAACGCTCCATAGTTCAAAAGGAGATAGGTACCTATGGCATTAAGATCACCTCAATGGGGCTTAACCCTATATCGACATTAATAAAATGGTCGAGAATAGGATTTTTCTGCCATCGGTATCCACAAGAATATATGCAATATAGATTGAAAAAGTGAGGATATCGAAGCGTCTTAATGTATCTAATGAACGCCATTGAAAATTAGCCAGAGAGGGGGTAGATTCAAGTAAAGCAGGATTTGGTATTTATATTCGGAGGGGAGAAGGGGCGCTTTACAGAGCTTAAAGCTTTTGGCTAGCTTTTAAATTTACTATAAAGCGCGCAATGCCCTTAACCGCGCCAGTAGTTATTGGCGGCAGCTACTGTCTGGAAGTTGATGGCAACTACCTGGGAAGAGGCGATCAAGCTATCTGCATTTTCTTCGTAGGAAGCTCTCAACTTGCCTCTTACTTCGTCCGAAGGTTGGGTGTATTTCACTCCCATTCTGGACAGCTTCATGGCCAGCTCAAAACCCTGTTGAGCATTTTCGGTAATTAAACTTTCTAACCACATGTGTGACATGAACTTCCCTCTCTTGTGTATGAAATCTGTGGTGGGTTAAATATACGCTTTTGACGCTAAAATTGAAGCTCCAGAATGTGAAGCCTTTCAATTTTATTAAGCCAGCACATACTTACTGATATGTTGATTAAATTGGATAAGGTCAAAAGAACCTTTGATTTCAAACTTGACTTCGCCCACTTCACTGAGATAAACCACTATTTCACAATCCAGGTCAAAGGTTCCTGAACTCTCGACAGAAAATGCCTGGATTTTACTGTAGGGCAGTGAGGTATAATCGACCTTGGAACCCGTTATTCCCTGGACATTGGCTGCGATAATCCTCTTGTTAGTAAAAACCACCTGATCCCGAATGGTTTTGAAGCCCGCGAAAATAGCCTCTCCATCAATCAAAAACCTACTGAAGTCATCTCTAGCATCGGAGATCTCAATAGGCTTGAGTTTGAATATGGGTGAACTCTTAAAATCGATCATAACGCTTCCATGTGAATTATTCTTACGCTCACCCATTGTATAGATGATCCGCTTTTTTAATAGTGAAAAATTTCTTGCTTGTTGAGTGGTCAGCTGGATTTTTGACCTTACTAACAAATCAGGAAAGCCGCAGTCCTCACCTTGGGCTGCTAGTCTCTACACACTTTAAGTTTCTGTATTTTTTTCTGGAGCTAGTTTTTAATCACTAAAGCCTGTAAAAACAGCTGCACAGCCGGGTGCTCCGCTGCGCTCCTTTTAAAAGTTGCCGCATTCTGGATTCGGTAGTGAAAGCGTTCGGCCATTAGTGGCATTAGCTTGCCAGTTTCCACATATTTTTGTGCGAGGTAATCAGGCAGAAATCCAACAAAGCAGCCGGACAGAATCATCGAGAGCCGCGCGGCCATATGATTGGCGGTGGATCGTTTTGGGAAGAGACGGTATAGATGCGCTGCGCCGGACAGCACGGCGTGACTGGGTGCGGCCAGCTCCTGCTGAGTAAGTAATTCCTCGCTGACCTGGTCGGCCTGGGCACAGGGGTGTTGGGCGCCACAATAGAGCGTGGACTGGTGCTGAAACAGCGGCTGGTATTCCAGGCCTGGCCGGCGTGAGTGCAGGGGGTTGATACCGACATCAGCGCGGCCGGCGAGTATTTCCAGTTCCAGTTCCTGCGGAGCGGCAAGTTGTACTTCCAGGTGTAGCTGGGGAGCCTGCTGGCGCAGATGGGCAATAGTTGCCGGCAGGTCGAGCTGTGGTATCTCCAGCACATCGTCGGGCATCACCAGACGCAGGGTCCCGGTAAGGTGAGACTGAATGGCATTCACCTGGCTTTTAAAGGCTTCCAGGTGGCCATCCAATTCGAGAATGGCCTGGTAAAGGGATTCTCCCTCAGGCGTCAGTTTAAAGTCGGCACGGCCGCGGGAGCGCAGGCACAGCTGCATACCCAGCCGGGTTTCCAGGTCCGAGATATGTACGCTAATGGTGGAGCGGCCAATATTGAGTGCCACCTCGGCAGGGGCTAGGCCGCCAGCGCGCACTACCTCACGAAAAACCCGCAGCAAACGCAAGTCTATGTCACTGAGGCGCCCTCCTAAGGCGCTTTTTGTTTTGCCCATTTACCAACTTACCCCGTGTTTTCTGAGTTTGTTTGCCGTAGCGTATCCACTGCCTACGGAGGGAGGGCTGGGTGGTCAAAGCCACTTCACGCTTAAGTTTGATAAATATAAACTTTAGTTCGAGAAATACTACTATTCTCCCCGGGCTGCTGCGGCCAGAATCGCCGCAATACCATTAATAACACTAAATTATCAGGAGTTTTCTGGTGAAACTGGCGAATCCAAACCTGTTGAAGTCTCAGAACTATATCAATGGAGAGTGGCGGGATGCCGCGGGCACTGCAGAGGTGCGCGATCCGGCCAATGGCGAAGTACTGGGCTTAGTGGCCGATGGTTCAGCGGCGGATGCAGAGGCGGCGGTAGCCGCAGCCAGCGCGGCTTTCCCGGAGTGGAGCCGCCGCACTGCCGGTGAACGTGCCGCCATTCTCAAGCGCTGGTACCAGCTGATTGTGGACAATAGTGATGATTTGGCGCGTATTCTCACTTTGGAGCAGGGCAAGCCGCTGGCGGAAGCCAAGGGCGAAATCATCTACGGCGCTTCTTTTATCGAGTGGTTCGCCGAGGAGTGCCGCCGTGCCTACGGCCAGACGATTCCCACTCACAATCCGGCAATGCGTTTGAGCACCATCCGTCAGCCGGTGGGTGTGGTGACCTGCATTACCCCGTGGAATTTCCCCAACGCCATGATCACCCGCAAGGCGGCACCGGCGCTGGCAGCCGGCTGCACCGTGGTGATCAAGCCAGCGCTGGAGACCCCGCTGTCCGCATTGGCGCTGTGCCAGCTGGCAGAAGAGGCCGGACTGCCCAAGGGCACCATCAATGTGGTGACCGGCAGCGATTCACCGGGCATCGGCAAGGTACTGACCCAGGACCCGCGCGTGGCCAAGTTTACCTTTACCGGCTCCACCGCCGTGGGCAAGCTGCTGATGGCTCAGTGCGCCAGCACCGTGAAGAAGATGTCCATGGAACTGGGCGGCAACGCGCCTTTTATCGTATTCGACGATGCGGATATGGAGACGGCGGTACAGGCCTGCGTCGCGACCAAGTTCCGCAACGCCGGCCAGGTGTGTGTGGCCACCAATCGCATTTATGTGCACGAGTCGGTGCACGATGAGTTTGTGGAAAAGCTGCGTGCCGAAGTGGCCGCATTGAAAATTGGCCATGGCACCGAAGAGGGTGTCAGCATGGGGCCGATGATTTATCGCCGCGCGGTGGATCGGGTACAGGACCTGGTACAGGATGCGGTAGAAGCCGGGGCGAAAATCGAGATTGGCGGTGAGCAGCTGCCCAATGGAGAAAACTATTTTGCGCCCACCCTGCTGACTGGTGTTACGGATGCTATGCGGGTGGCTCAGGAGGAGAACTTTGGTCCCATCGCCGCGGTACAGAAGTTTACCGATGAAGCCGATGTGATCCGCCGTGCCAACGACACCCCCTACGGTTTGGCCGCCTATGTGATGAGTGAGAATATTCGCCGCGCGAACCGAGTGGTGGAAGCGCTGGAATACGGCATGATCGCCTGTAACACCGGGGTTTTCTCTACCACCGTAGCGCCCTTTGGCGGCAACAAAGAATCCGGCATTGGCCGCGAGGGCGGTGTCGAAGGTATGGCCGAATTCTACGAGACCAAATACTGCTGCTTCGGAGCCTGATTTTTCGTTTCGAACGGCAGTGCTGCGCGCTTGTCTGAGAGCACAAGCGCCTGAACAAATTCGCGGGAGTCGCAGACTCCCCTTTGCAAATATTTTGAAGTTTCAGGGAACTTGCGGAGATACAGTTTATGTCTGAAATGCCAACTAACGCTTTCTGGATGCCCTTTACCCCCAACCGCACCTTTAAATCCGCCCCGCGGATTGTGGAGAGCGCCGAGGGTATTTACCTCACCGAAAAAGGTGGTCGCCAGATTATCGATGCCACCGCCGGCCTCTGGTGCAGCAATGCCGGTCACGGCCGCACAGAAATTGCCGAAGCGATTTATCACCAGGCGAAAACCCTGGACTACAGCTCCATCTTCAATTTTGGTCACGAGTTGGGCTTTGAATACTCCGAGCGCTTGGTGAAGCACACTCCCGATGGCCTGGATCATGTATTTTTCGGTAACTCCGGTTCCGAGGCCGTAGAGACCGCGCTGAAAATTGCTCTGCAATACCAGCGTGCGCGTGGCAAGGGCACTCGCACTATGTTTATCGGCCGTGAGAAGGGCTATCACGGCGTGAACTTCGGCGGTATTTCTGTGGGCGGTATCGCCCCCAATTACCAGGGCTTTGGCCAGCCGGTGAAAGCTAATCATATGCGTCACACTCTGGATATCGAGCGCAACGCCTTTAGTCGCGGCTTGCCGGAGCACGGTGTGGAATTGGCGGAAGATCTGGAGCGCCTGGTGGCCTTCCACGGTGCCGATCAAATTGCTGCGGTAATCGTTGAGCCGTTTGCTGGTGCCGGTGGTGTGGTACTGCCACCGAAGGGCTACCTGAAGCGCCTGCGTGAGATCTGTGATAAGCACGATCTGCTGCTGATTTTTGATGAAGTGATTTCCGGCTGGGGCCGTACCGGTTCCGCCTTTGCCTCCATCGAGTTCGATGTCACTCCAGATATGATTACCTCTGCCAAGGGTATTACCAATGCGGCAGTGCCCTTGAGTGCGGTGTTTGTAAAAGACGAAATCCATAACACTGTTATGAATGCAGCCGCCGAAGGTATGGTGGAATTTTTCCACGGCTATACCTATTCCGCACACCCGGTGGCCTGTGCCGCGGGTATGGCGACTCTGGATATTTACGAGCGCGAGGGCCTGCTCACCCGTGCTTCCGGTGAGATCGGCCAACACTGGGAGAACGCCCTGCACAGCCTGGCGGACCTGGACAATGTGATCGATGTGCGCAACTACGGCTTGGTTGGTGCTATCGAGCTGCGCGCCCCTGAAAACCTCAAAGGCAAGTTCGGTGGCAAGGCTTCCGGGATGGCTTGGGAGGCCGGTGTCATGGCGCGTGGAATCGGCGATGCCCTGTGTATGTCTCCACCGCTGATTATCGAAAAGCACGAAATCGATGCGATTGTGGATAAGCTGCGCGGCGTGATCAGCGAGCTGGCTTAATCCGTACCCTCTGCCGGCAGCTTTATAGCTGCCGGTACCCTCTCTATTTTTTCACTTTGATTTTTTCTGTTTCTCTCGCCGTTATTTTTACTTGTCGTTAGCCGTTAATAGTCCCGCGAACTTTTCCAAGCCCTACACCTTGAGCCCATACACAACCTCGCTCTTTAACTTTCTTACTCTCCAGGTTTTTGCGCTTTCTGCGTCTTTTTGTCGGTTACGGCTACACTGGAATTAGCGGCCTGCGGCGCGATCACAGTCTTTGCAGAGTCGACTATTTGGTCGCGCTCGTGGGCCGCCTCTCCCGTAATTTGTTGTTTATCCTGGGAAAATACTTACTGAGCTGGAAGTCTGCCCAATCTGGCGCTTAACTTAATGGAGATCTGTAACTCGGGGACTGCTTATGTCCACTGATATCTCCTCCCTCCCCACCGGCCCTATATTGAAGGTGCTCTCCGCCAACTGGTGGCTGCTGTTATTGCGCGGCGTAATTGCGGTGATCTTTGGTGTGCTGACATTTATTTGGCCGGGGCTGTCACTGCTCACCCTGGTTTTTCTCTTTGGTATCTATGCCCTGCTCGATGGTATTTTTTCTCTGGTCGCAGCGGTTATGGGGCGTCATGCGAGCACGCCTCTATGGTGGCTGATCGTGTCTGGCCTGATCAGCCTGGCCGCGGGTATCGTGACTTTTATGTTTCCCCAGGTAACCGCGCTGGTACTGGTGATTTTTATCGGCGCCTGGGCTTTTGTGCGGGGAATTTTTGAGATTGTCGGGGCGATCCGACTGCGCAAGGAAATTGACAACGAGTGGTTGTTGATCGCGATTGGTGTGCTCTCGGTAATTTTTGGCCTGGCAATATTGGTGAGCCCCGGAGCGGGCGCCCTGGCACTGGTGTGGGTGATCGGGGCTTATGCCATTATCTTTGGACTTCCTATGATCTGGTTGGCGTTTCGCCTGCGCAAACACAATAACGGTGAGACCTAAAGGCGGAGCTTGCAGAAAGAGGCCAGTGCAATACCAAAGTATCTGCACTGGTTATTGGCAGAGAGGTTTTGAGCGTGCAGGGTAAGAAAATATTCTTACCCTGCACGACAGAGAGAAAAAATAACGGTTTTATTGT
This sequence comes from Microbulbifer sp. CnH-101-G, assembly GCF_052466775.1. NCBI lineage: Bacteria > Pseudomonadati > Pseudomonadota > Gammaproteobacteria > Cellvibrionales > Microbulbiferaceae > Microbulbifer > Microbulbifer sp. CnH-101-G. Next base: position 3,580,402 of record NZ_CP174292.1, on the reverse strand, counting down.
TTTGCCAGGTCCACCGACTTTGGCAGAGCTTCCATCAGCGACTGACCTTTTTCCTGCAGTGCCATACACAAATGAATGCGCTCTTCGGTCTGCGCCAGGCTGCGCTGGTAGCCGGGTGTCAGCTTGCCGTGCTGGGCGAACAGCTGCTGCAATTCATCTAAGCGCTTTTCATCGCAGAAGGCGCTGGCGAATGCGGGCGTATGGCGGCGGATCTGTGCCGGAATTTTATCCACGACTTGCACAAAGTTATCCCGCAGCCAGGCCCAGTGTTGCTCCTGCAACAGGGGTTGCGCCAGGGCATAGCGGATTAGGGCAAAAGACTCACGCGGACCCATCTGTTCGCTGAGTGCTAACTTCTGGATAGTCTCTATTTGCTTGGGGCTATTACTGCTGCCGATGGCGTTGGCACTGGCGTTTTCAAAACGGGGATCATCCAGCTCGGTGCGCACTTTAATCAGGTGTGTGAGGAAACCCTGACCGGCATCCTGGATAGCCACGGTCAGTGCAGCTTCGTAAAGATCGGAATTCAATGCCTGGGGATCGCGCCCGGTTTTATAGCCGGTAAAAGCAATCGCCTTCTCCATTAATTGCTTGCGTGTATCCGGGTCTTCCGCCACCAGTGCCATAAAACCGAGCAGGGCGCTGTGCAGCATTTGCTGGTCGGCATCTTCGCTGCTCGCACTATTGCTCAAGAGCGGCAGGTACAGGTTCTGGGCAAAGTTTAGGAAGGCCAAGCGCTGGGCATCGTTTAGATAATTATTGCGGTACTTGCGCAGGTAACTCAGGGGCATGGCAATTACCTGGCGCTTGTCTGCCTTGGCAGATTGGCGCACGACATCGAGTAACCGAGGAGCGGATAGTTTACCGGCTTCGAAGGCGGCGAAGGCGCTGTCGATAATCGAGAGTTGCTCGGTAGGGGTGAACTGGGTAAAGCGCTCGGTAAGGGCCTGCCACTGGGGCTCCGGCAGGTTCCAGCGATAGTAGCCACTGCCCTGGGCGTTGGGCATTACCCAGCTGGGGCAACTGCTTGAAGCAATCTCCAGGGTTTCCTCTTTAGCCATCAGAATCTGGCACTGCTGTGCGCCGCTATCGCTGCTAAAGCAAAAGGGGATGCTCCACTGCTGGCCAGTTGCGGCAATAGGAGAGCCGAGGGGCTTATAGCGGCTCTGGGTGATATGCAGTTTGGTCTGGGCCGGATCGCTGCAGTCCAGGGCCAGCTCCAGTTGCGGCACACCTTTTTGTTCGACAAAGCTGCGGAAAGTTTCCGTTAATTCCGGGGTATTGGTTTCCTCGCCGATCACTTTGTAGAAAGAGGGGGAGTCCGCTTCACCGCCGCTAAAGGCTTCCAGGTAGCGCCCCAGGGCCGGGCGGAAGCGCTCGGCACCGAAATAGTTATCCACCATATTGATGACGCCCAGACTCTTGGAATAGGTGATGGAGTCGTAGGCGTTGCGGATATTGTTGTTGTCGCTCACCGGCTCGCGAATGGCGCGGGTGCTGGCGAGGGAGTCCAGTTGCATGGCGCCGATGGCGTAAGTGGCGGCGTTCAGGTCGTGGCCGCCTTCGGGCTCCATGATACGCAGCGCCAACGGCTCACCCCAGGTGGCGAAGCCCTCTTTTAGCCAAAGGTCGTCCCACCAGGGCGGGGTTACCTGGTTGCCAAACCACATATGAGCGATTTCATGGGCGTGTACTTCCACCAAAGCCAGGCGCGCGCCGGGTGCGGGGTTATCGCCCACCAGGATGCGTTGCTCGCGATAGGTAATGGCCGCAGACAGCTCGGTGGCACCACTGGGCCACTGGGGGGCGGCGATAATATCCAGTTTTTTGAAGGGGTAGGGGCGCTGTAATTGATTCTCGAAGGTCTCCACCATTTTGGGGGTGATATCGAGAATGTAATTCATATCACCACCGCGGCCCTGACGCGCAAAACCGCGTAAAGGGATCGGCTCACTGCGATACTTGCTCGGCGGAATAGCTGCGCGCTCAACCACATCGAAGGGACCCACCGATAAAGACAACAGATAAGTGGACATGGGCGGAGTGGTGGCAAAAGTCACTTCTTCCATGCCGCCCGGCACGGCCTCGCGTTTTAGTTCCGGCCCATTGCTGATGGCGGCGTAGCCTTCGGGCACGGTGAGGCTGATGGAGAATGGCGCCTTGAGGCCGGGTTCGTCGAAGCCCGGCAGGTATTTACGCGCTTGGATGGACTCAGATTTGGCCAGGGCATAGGCATTGCCCTGCTCTTCCACTTTGAACAGACCGGCTAGGTTGCGATCAAAATCGGCTGCGTAATCCAGCTGCAGGGTGAAACTGCCGGCCGGCAGCGTTTCGTCAAACTCGACCATGGCGACGCCGCTGTCGAGGACCTCGCGGTAGCTGGCTTGCACCTCACGCCCGTCTGCCAGTTGCACAGTGGCTTTGCTAACCGACAGGTTCTTGCCGTGCAACCAGATATGGTTGCTGGCCTGGGTCATCTGAATGTCGATAGCGACACGGCCATTGAAAGTATCTTTGCGAGGATCGAGGGTCAGATCCAGGCGATAGGCGCTGGGCTCTACACCCTGGGGGAGTTTGCCCTCAGGGGCTTCTCTGATATCCAGGGCCGCCATTTGCGTGCTGGATTCCTGGTCGATCTTCTGCGGGGCCTTTTCCGCCGGGTTACACCCGGCGACTGCTACTGATAACAGCGCCGCGCTCAGCAGGGCGAGCGGTATCTTCTTGTTCATAGAGCGATGGGGTACTTGGCCAAAAAAAGGCCATTGTACCGCTTTGACGGAAAATTACGTGGGTCTGTGAGGCCAAGGGAAGGGGGAGATGAGCTCGATGGGAAGGCCACGCCCGGCACCAGGGCCGGGCGTGGAGTTGCTGGGAAAATTTACAGGTGCGGCACGGTCAAGCTGGAAACCTTGCTGCTGCTGTAGGGCACTTCGATGGTGTAGTTGGTGTCTTGTGGCTTTTTGTAGATAGGGCCCTGGGTGTCTATGGCCATAACCACACGGTGGCCTGCGGGAACGTCGTAGCTTGTGGTGAACAGCTCAAGGGCGATTTTCTGCTTCTTGCCGGGCTCATCAGTACGCACAGTAATAGGTGCGTGGGTGATCAGGCGGCCGAGTCCAAACATGTTGACGTCGTACAGATGAACATTCAGCTGTACTTCCCTCTTGCTGGGCTCAATCCACATTTCAAGCTTGGGCGCACCGCGAATCTGCAGAGTGTCAGACTGCCTTGGCGATTTGTACTCGATGGCATAATAGCCATTGATGGCCATCATCGGTGCGTACACCGGAATGCCGAAACCCTCTAAGGCATCGGAAACCAATGGAATGCCGGTACCAGCAAAGGTATCCCAGCCTCCGTGGAACTCATTGCTCCAGCTCCAGCCATCGTATTTGCCAGTCTCCATGCCCCCGCTGTTAAACATGGTAAAGCGCGGTTGCAGATACCAGGTAGTGCTCTCCTCAGTCACGGGGTAGTCATCGTAGTGCTCCAGTTTGTTGCTGATGCGCACGGTCATATCCACCTTGGGTTCGCGGTCAATGCCGTTGTCCTCTCCCTTCAGGTGGTGGTCAAACCAGCGGAAACTGGTAGACCAGATATGCCCATCGTTTCCAGAGAGGGTTTCGGTGATGGCATGGGTGCCGGGGTTTAGCAGGAGCTTTTTCGGTCCCTCGAGTAGGGAGTAAAAGTCGGTCATGCTATTGGGTTTAAACAAATAATCTGCGAAATTATTCGAGACCAATACCGCGGTGCCATTTTCATTCAGCTGATCTATATAACTGATCGCCGAGCGTTTGGCTCCAAATTCGATCACCTGTGCCAGGTTCTGCCCGCTGCGCAGATCGCTCCACACTTGCTCCAATTCGGCTTCTTTGTCGAAGGCGGTGGTGACAAGTAAGCTGCCCCAGACCAGGTTAACCGTCTCGTTGGGGTAGAGCGCTTCTACTACATCCGCCCAACCAGATAGAGCGGCCACCGCATCGATACGGGGGTCTTGTGCGGCACTGAGCAAAGAGATTCCACCGCCGTAGGAAATACCGGCCATACCCAGCTTACCCACAGAGTAATTGGTTTCGAGCCAGTCGATCAGCACACCCACATCGGCAATGCTGTTTTCCCCGGCTACGTCTACCAGGCCATCCGAATGGCCGAAGCCGCGGGTGGAATAGCTCAATACCAAGTAGCCATTTTCCGCCAGTTCTTTAGCTTGGAAGTGATACTGGCGCTTCTCCAGGCCCCAGCTGTTCGTGAAGATGACAGTGGGGTAACCCCCTGCCGGTGCCGGTGTTTCCGGGATAAACAGGTTGGCATCAAGTACTGTTCCATCGAAGGAGGTGATATCCAGATCGGAGATATATTCCGGTGCCGACCAGGCATGGGCTGACATCATGGCGCTGCCAAGCAGTGCCAGTAGTGGTGCAGTTTTCATTTTTTTCTCTCATCAAAGTAAATTATTTTTATATTTTTTGACCCTGTGTAACACATTGGTCAACTGCGCAATATATAGAAGCCGGCCGCTTATTTGTATGCTGTTTCGGTAAAAAATGAGACGTTTGTCTCGTTACGCGTCTCGTCATTTATCCCTGTTAATCCAGCCCAATTTTTTACGCTTATTTGTCTAATGAGTCAGATAAAAACAACCTGAAAAGTTCATTTCTTATTCATATTGCTCTTTTTTTGATCAGCAAAAACCGTTAGTGTGTGGCCTCTACGATTTGGCCATGGAGGGCTTCGGCAACAATGACTCGGTGGCCTGAACTATGGTTTCTCGCTCAGCTGTTTTCTTAGTACTTTTTTTCGGTTTTTTACTTTCTGCCAATGCCGCCCCCCGCTATCTCGGCGAGGAGATCTGGTATCAGGTAGACAGCAAGAACTTCCAGGTTATTACCGATGGTGATCCCAATGCGGTAAAAACCCTAGTGGCCGACCTGGAGCGCTATCGCGCCGTAGCCATAGAGCTGTTGGAAGTTGATCCCAATGTTCCCAAGCTCACGATTTATGCAGCCGGAGACCGCGATACCTATGCGGGCCTGGTTGGGGCCGAACTGGCCGATATGACTAACGGCCTGTTCGATACCTCAGCCGAGGGTAGCTATGCCCTGGTGAATCTGGATGGTCGCAGTGTTAAAAAGCAGCTCAAGGCCCGTGAATTTCTCTTTCACGAATACACCCACTTCCTCAGCTATAACGGCAACACCACCCATTTTCCCTATTGGTACAGCGAGGGCTTTGCCGAATTTATGGCGACCATGTCCTTTCCTGAAAAGGGTCGCTATGAGTTAGGTGAAATACCCCAGGAACGCGCCAAGACATTGATGTACGCAGGGCTGATGCCTCTCGACCGCTTGCTTCGTGCAACGGTGTACGACACCGACCCCGAAGAGAAAGCGGATGTGTATGCCAGCGGTTGGCTGCTGTCCCACTGGCTGATGATGGAGGGCGACAAGGCAGAGGAATTTAAGCAGTTTGTTAAAGACTACAACGATGGTGCCGATCCGGTGAAATCACTGGAAAAAGCTCTGGGCATGTCGGTGAAGGAACTGGAAAAAGCGTATGTCGCCGCATTCGACTCGGGAGAGTATGAGGTGGTCAGTGGCGTCATTCCCCCTGAGTTTAAGGAAGTAACTCCCCAGGTGAAGCGCCTGCACAAACGTGAGGCCGTTAATGTATTGGCGAACTTTATTGCCCAGTCCGGTTATAACCTGCAGGCGCTCGACGACCTGATTACCTATTCCTACCACACAGGGATATACAGCACTGAACTGGCTGCCATTAAGGCGAGTGCGGATTTGCGTGTAGGGAATTTCCCCCAGGCCAGTCACTTGCTCGCCAGTGTGCCGAAAAAAGATCGCCAACAACCCTGGTACTTGAATGCCCACGCCTGGCTAACGGTTAATCAACAGGCCACGGTACCTAACGACGCCCGCGATTTACGCAGCCTGAAAAGGGCCCGTGAGGAATTCGATTACCTGGTGAAGAGGGAACCGCAGAATGCCTCTCACTGGTTTGGATTGGCCATGGCCATGGAAATGCTGGGTTACCCCCGAGAAGAATATCTAGCCAAACTGGAGGAGGCCTATAGCCGCGCACCTCGAGAGCTGCATATTGCCCAATGGCTGGCAGAAGAGTTGTACCAGCAGAAAAATGCGGAATACTTTGCACGGGTGGCAAAGCCGCTGATGTTCGAACTCCCGGATGAGGAGCAGAACCGAGAAATAAAAATGAGATTGGCGGAGCTACAGGGCAAACCTAAATCCAGCTAATAACCATAAGACGCTCGCAAAATAACAGAGGGGCTGTCACTTGCTGTAAGAGACAACCCATAGTCGCCAACGTATATTTGCCCGGCAATTTCCTTGCCGGGCTTTTTTATTGGTGGCGCGGAAAACTGGTACGATTTATTTATACTGCGATCTAGGGCCTGTTAATCACTGACAATGAAAAAGATGACTCGCTATCGCTAGTATTGAAACCTGGTAAATGTTCGTCATTCGAGGAAAAGAGTATTAAAAGTCTCATAGACTAGTGCTGCACGACTTGTGCATACCGATTAAGACCGGCGGCGGTAATTCTTTATGCCGCATTAACCTGATCCATAATTATTATGCAGGTTGATAACAATAAAAATTCGCTGAAAAAGGTTGAATTGTGCAAAAAATATTAATTACGGTAGCTTTTCTATTCGTTTCTCTTATTTTTTCGGTCAGTTGTGAAAAGCGCGTCTCGCAGCAGGGGGAACCCGTGGAGGCACTCTCAGAAAATACTGAAGAGACTAAAAGCGCTTTCGTAAACTACCTAGAGCGCGGAGACTTTCCCGCATTACAAGAGCGCGGCATATTGCGCTTACTCGCGCCGAGAGGCCCTGAAGAGGATGCCCTGCCGCGTGGCGGCTTGCCGCAGGGGGAGTGGCGGCAGCTCGCCGAGAAGTTTGCCTTCAGCCGCAACCTGAGGCCTCAGTGGGTGTATGTGGAGAACTTTGCGGCTCTGATTCCCGCCTTGAGAGAAGGTCGTGGCGATGTCATTGCGACTAACTTTTCCCGCACGCCCAATCGCCGCAGCCAAGTCGCGTTCACACGGCCACTGCAAGCCGTCAACGAATTACTGATCACTCTGCGGGATATGGATAAGCCACTACAAGAAGTGGCGGTGCGCCGCGGTAGTGCCTATGCCGAAACTCTCAGAGAGGATACCGAGCAGGCTTATAACGTGACTCTGCTGGATGGGGCTGTAGCCAACAGTACGCTTTTAGCTGCTGTTGCCGCAGGGGAGTATCAGGCTACCGTCATGGATAGTAATTTGGCCGATGCGCTCCTACCCAATTACCCACAGCTCACAGCCAGCGATCAGTTGGAGTCCAGTAGAGATATCGCCTGGGCAGTGCGCCTTAATGCCACCGAGTTGAGGCGGGAGCTCAACGAATTCCTGACGGCTGAATTGGTATTAGCCGGGCAAAACTCCAGTAAACCCGTCAGGGGTTGGGAAGAAATTTTAGAGGGCGGCACACTGCGTGTGCTCACCCGCAACCATCCAGCCTCCTATTTTATCTGGCGTGGGGAGTTGATGGGCTTCGACTATGACCTGCTAAAAAAATTCGCCCGGGATCATAAGCTTCGCCTCAGTATGGTAGTGCCCGATGCGGATATGGATTTGATTGATGCTCTGCAGGCAGGTATGGGCGATATGATCGCTGCTTCTCTGACCGTTACCGAAACACGTCGGCAACAGGGATTGGTTTTTACACGGCCCTATCTCCAGGTGACTGAACAGGTGATTGCCCCGAGTACAGATGTTTCCCTGCAAGGGGATGTCCCCTTAGAGCAAATGCTGTCGGGCAAAATGGTGGCTGTTAATCCACAGACCAGCTACCACGAAAGCCTTGCAGAAATGATTACGCTACAGCGGGAGCGGGAGCGGGGAGTTGCTCCCATTCAGATATCCGAGCAGCCAGGCGCTACCACCGAGTATTTGATTGATGCCGTTGCCCAGGGAATATTTCCCTATACCGTTGCAGATTCCCACCTGGTGGCGATCGAAAGCACTTATCGTGATGACTTTAGGGTAGTGGCGGAGTTGCCCAATACTAGAGATATAGCTTGGGCTGTGCGTACGGACCAAAGCCGCCTGCTGGAACAATTAAATAATTTTTTGAATAAACACGATCGCGATCTTTTTTTTAATGTCACTTACAACAAATACTTCAAGGAAAAAAAACATATTCTTCGTCATCAGGAAAACCGCCTGCGCAACAGTGATGCCCTTTCTCCCTATGATCCTATAGTGCATCAATACACGGATAAAACCGATCGAGACTGGCGTATGGTAGTTGCGCAGATGTATCAGGAGAGCCAGTTCAACCCTCGCGCTCGCTCCTTTTCTGGAGCCCAGGGCCTGATGCAGGTGCTGCCACGCACAGCCGGCCAACTGGGGATAGAAAATCTCTATGAACCTGAAAACAGCATTCGTGCGGGGGTAGCCTATCTCGGTTGGCTGGACCAACGATTCCCCCATAATATTTCCCTGGAACAAAAAATATACTTTACCCTGGCTGCCTATAATGCAGGACACGGCCATGTTCAAGACGCCAGGGTCCTTGCTCGACAGCTGGGGCTGGACCCTAATCAGTGGTTTGGCCATGTGGAGCAGGCCATGCTGCTGTTATCCAAGCCGGAATATTACCGAAAAAGCCGTTTTGGCTACGTACGAGGACGCGAACCGGTTAAGTATGTGCGAGAGATTCGGGATCGATATATTGGTTATCTTGGTGTTGAGCGTAATGGATATCTTCAGAATGTGGAATGATATTGACCGTTTTCGATCGTTTAGACCCCAGCTACTATCGTCTTAATTGCCAATTTCGAAACCTCAATGAATAAGGCTATAAATTATTCCGGTGAACAGGCAGAGATAAGCCATGAAATTTGGTTACATTAGCGTCTATAGGGCTTTAACTGTCGGTCAAAAGAGAGGGCTCTCTTTTGACCATGCCCTAAAATCATTTTGGCAGCTTAGGAGTTATGGCTTCCAGTTCAATTTTATAAAAGATGCGAGGGTCTCTTGTGGGCCGACTTTGGCTGCGCCTCCCATAATATAAATTGTATCTTCAATAGTCACAGCACCATGCCCATGGCGGGCCGTTGGAAGATCGCTCTCTTTGTTCCATTGATCACTAATGGGGTTGTATACCCAGACTGCGTTAAATGCAGTTCCTGTTTTCCAATAACCATTGGGACCAAAGGCTTCACCACCGGTTACTATAATCTTTCCATTTAGCGGTGCAGCTGAAAGCCCAGCGAGCGCTTGTGGTAATGGTCGTATTTTTTCCCATTTATCAAGGCTGGGATCATAAACTTCCCCATAGGTTAAGTTTCTTGCCCTTTTAGTTGTATTGCCAGCCTGGCGTCCACCAATAACATAAATCCTGTTGCACATTGTTGTTCCGGCTGCAGAATTTCTGTTGATCGTTGCTGGGGCGGCAACTTCCCAATCAGTATTGTCAGTTAAAATAAAATGATTATTTGAGTCAATATTTCTTTGTTGGCTATTGGGTGTTTTCCCGCCGATAACATGGATACCTTTTGATGAATTGCTATAGATACCCTCGGCAATCGGGATAGGGAGAGAGGGGGCAGAAGTCCAGTCGTTATCATTTTTACTGAGCTTATAAACGGTAGACTTAGCTTGCCAGGCATTACTTTTTTGTCCATGAAAGCCACCAATACCATACAGGTATTTAGAGTTCGCTGCCATCCCCAGATGGTGTGTAGCTTTCGGAAGGGTTGGGCCGCTTCTCCAGGTATGAGTTTTTGGTGAAAATATATGGGTGCTGTCTGTAGGTGCGAGACCATAAAAAGTAGGCGTAGAGGATGGAATAAAGCCTCCGGAGATGTAAATCTCTCCGGCAAAAACTGAGGGGTATATTTCCTGTATTGGTGTTTCAAGACTCGGCAGGTCTGTGAAAATTATATTCTGTTTATTTCTTTGTGTCTCAGCTCTGCTGCCAGTTCCACCCAGTAGTAGAGGTGACAAACCAGTAAGCTTTAAGAAACTTCTTCTTGAGTAGCATATTTTATTGTAGGTTTTCATTGCTTAGATAATATTTTGTATTGACAGTAATTTAGAGTTTCTTTGTAAAGAATAGGCTGTGTGGGTCTTCACTATAGTTGGCAAATGGCCTGCATGGTTCAAAGCCATATTGCTGGTAAAGTGCAATTGCTGGAGCAAAATGTTTACTGCTGCCGGTTTCTAATTTTACTTCTCGGTAGTTCCTCTTTTGGGCTTCATCCAGTATCGCTTTTAGCACGGCTTTAGCGATTCCCTTGCGCAGGAAGCCCTGGCTGGTTTTCATGGATTTTATCTCTCCTAGAACAGGGGATATTTCCTTGAGAGCCCCACAGCCTGCTAGAACGCCATTGACCCGCGCGCTCCAGAAAGTGATTATGGGATCAATTAATTTTTCTGGTTTTAAGGCGTGTACGCTTTCTGGAGGGGAATGCAGATACATTTGTTCTAAGTGGGACTTCAGTAGCTCAATAATAGCGCCATCTGAAAGATTATCTTTTTGAACCACTATGCTCATGGAGGAAAGTCTTTTATTGCAAGCATTATTAATAGATATATTAACTAATTATTGCTGGCAATTTATAGTTTTTTTTCTTGGGGGGTGTATTGATACAAGAAAAGGGGCCGTTGGGCCCCTTTGGCCAGTCTTAGCTGTTGATGCTCTTCATAGCTACATAAACACTTAGGTGATTAGGCTATGTTTGATTTGTCGAGTGTGAGCTCACCCCTTTTTCTGATCGAGCATAGCTTGCCCCATTTTTGTACAGCGCTCGCTGGTATAGCGATGGTTCTTTAATGCTTTCACCAGCATGGGTTTGAGCTGTTGTTTTTTTTCAAGTGCATCGCTAATTTGTTGGGCGCCCTCTTTTGAGCACATTAGGGGGAATATACGGGTGTAGGTGCTAATCAGTTCGGGAGAATCCTCATTATTAATTTTATCTAATTCGGAAAAAATGCGCTCGCTATTACTATAAAATAGCGGAAGTTGTTCATCGGTAAATAGGTTTGAAGTGGCCTTGCGAAGTTCACTTAATTTGAATTCGTCCCGATTGTGGATAAGGTTCTGAAGCCACTTTTCCTTAACTTCGGGCAGGGGCCTGATCGCCTCTGCCGCTATGGCATTGAGTTTGGCTCTATCTGAGTGATCTTTTCTCAACTCTTGAGTAATCGCTTGTTCATAATCGGCAAAGAGGTAGCGATTCTGCAGGCGTATTAATTCCCAGCGCATATCGGGATCGAGTTTCAAGCCATCAATCTCGTGTTCGCCCACCAATAATTGTTTTGCGTTATTCAGAGCTACCTTTGAGTGGGCCACTTCGGTAAAGAGTTCAAAGCAGGTCTTTTGCTGATCACTAGTAGGTGAAGCTTGTTGTAACTGCTGCCAAGCAAATTCTTCTATGGCTTTTAGCAGATTTTCACGGCGCTGGTCATCAATAGGTATCTGATTGAGATAACTATAAACATAGCTTAAATAGCGGCTATTGAGACGGATAGCATTGATATCCTGCTCGGCGGCCCCGTTACTAATTACAAAACTAATATATTCATCCAGTGGTAACTTTGCATCGTAGGCGCTGTCAAACAGGCTTTGCCACAACATTAAGCGGGCAAAAGGTTGCTCAATCGCATTAATATGCTGAGCCATATTCTTTAGTGTCACCGAATCCAGATTCACTTTTACAAAGGCCCAGTCACTCTCGTTAGGATAGAGAATTTGTGGGCAGGGTAGGCCTTGGGCATCTTCTACTCTAGTTGTTGCGCCTCTATAAAGTACCGGTAGGGTGGCGTAGCGCTTCATACCTTCCCCATCCATACGGTAGAAACCAAGCTGAGTGCGTTGTTCCCGTAGAGTAGGGTATTCTTCCGACGCAGTCTGTGTGAGGGTGAGGTTGGTAATTCGATCGTCGTCACACTGGAAGCTTGCCTCAATAGTGTTAAGGCCAGCTTGATAAAGCCATTGTTGTTGCCAGGTCTCAAGATTAACACCGGCTGCTTTACCCAAGTGGCTTATAAAATCATCGAGTGTTGAGTTTTGGAAAGAGAGTTCTTTCAGGTAACGGCTAACGCCCTTACGAAATTCCTCTTTACCCAGATAGTAGGGTAACTGTTTCAGTACCGAGCCACCTTTACCGTAGGTGATACCATCAAAATTGGTAAAAGCTTCGTCAGTATTTTCCACCGGTAGCTGAATAGCGTGTGTGGTGGGCCTTTGATCGGAGTAGTAGGCCCACTGTTTAGTGCCAAGATAAAAATTTTCCCAGGTGTTGGTAAACTCACTATTTTCAGCCAAAGATAAGTTAGCCATATAGGTAGCGAAACTTTCATTCAGCCAAAGACCATCCCACCAGTCCATGGTAACCAAGTTGCCAAACCATTGGTGTGCCAGCTCGTGGGCAATGACATTGGCCAAGCGCATTCGCTGAGCCTGGGTTTTTTCCCCGCGGGATACGTAGGAGTCATTAAAAGTGACTGACCCCACATTTTCCATGGCACCTGCATTGTAGTCAGGTACCAAAATTTGGTCGTATTTTTTGAAGGGGTAGTCTATTTCAAAATATGGCTGGAAAAATTCAAAAGACTGTTTTGTAAATGTAAACCAATCTTCGGTTTTTACATAGTCGGCCAGACTCTGGCGGGCCATCAGCCGTAGAGGAACACCATCTGCATTATCTTCCCATATATGGAAGGGGCCTGCATGGAGGGAGAATATATAGGAGGAAAATCTTTGCGATTGCGGAAAGAACCAGTGTTTCTTTTCTTCCTGTTTCTCCACTCTGCTTTCCCGTTCTGCACTGATGACTACCCAATCTTTGGGGGCCATAACATCTAGGGTATAGCGAGCTTTTAAGTTTGGTTGATCAAAATGTGGGAAAAGGCGGTTGGCATCATAGGGCTGAAAGTCGGTATACATATAGACTTTACCATCCTTCGGATCTTCGAAGCGATGTAATCCAGAGCCATTATTGGAATAGGGATGCTGGTAGTTAATGCTAATCACGTGCTGCCGGTTTGGCAGGTGTTGTGAGGCAACAGCGATAAAGTAGCCATTATATTTGAAAGGTGTTTCTTTACCGTCCACTGTTAATGATTTGACGGTGCCGCCGGCAAAATCCATGGTAAGCGGTTGCTGCAGAATTTTTTCGAACTGGATATCGGCGTGTACGGTGCCAGTAAAACTCTCACTGGTGCTATCCAGGTTGACACTCAGGCGATAATCAACTTGTGCGATTTGTTGTTTTCGCAGCCTGGCATATTCTTCGGAGAGTCCCGATGTCTCGGCTCTTTGGGGAATTGCAATAGTATCGCCTTGAGACTGAAAAGAGCTGGGTTCCTGGTAACAGGCGGCTAGCATGACCGTGCATAGTAGTGCGCAGGCAAGCTTTGGAGTGGTTCGTTCACTGATTTTAATCATTGCATTCTCACATTTATTTATTACTTTTTTCGGTGTAACTATTCTGATTTTTTTAACAATAATTCTGTTGTTCGAACTAAAATTTTTGTCGGTAGGGGTACAAATATAATTGTACTAGGGGCTTAATTGATACAGGTATAGTAGTCAGAATTGTGCGCTGAGGTGTCGTTCGTCTGCGGTAAAAGGCTGGATCTTTCTAAGATTATCTGTGATGGCAGCTATTTCCCATTGGCTACTTCTAGAATAGATTCTGCTAGGGCATTGACCAGGCCGTCAATTTCCTCATTAGTGGAAATAAATGGCACTCCCAGTTGGATAGTATCGCCACCATAGCGAATATAAAAACCTTTACTCCACATTTTCATGGCGATTCGAAAGGGGTGTTGCTGTGGTTCCCCTGGAGCGGATTCAATCGTTAGGCCCGCGGCTAGGCCACAATTGCGAATATCATTGATCAGAGGTAGATTTCTGAGTTGGTGAATGTACTCCTCCAGTACATAGGCCAGTTCTGCAGCGCACTTGAAAAGGTTATCCCGCTCAAGGATTTTCAAGGTAGCCAGCGCAGCAGCGCAGGCCCCTGGGTGGGCCGAGTAGGTATAGCCATGGGCCAGCTCGAGTTGGTAGTCTGGTCCAGCGCACTCCATAAAGGTATCGTAGATACTCTGGTGCACTGCGACGGCGCCCATAGGAAAAGCGCCGTTGGTAATTTGTTTGGCGGTATTGAGAATATCCGGTACCACTCCAAAAAATTCCGCTGCGGTAGCCGTGCCCATTCTGCCAAAAGCAGTAATGACCTCATCAAAAATCAATAATATCTGATGTTCATTGCAGATTTCACGAAGCCGTTGCAGATAGCCTTCCGGTGGTGGAAGTACACCCGCTGAGCCGGCCATGGGTTCAATAATTACTGCAGCAATATTGCTGGCATCATGCAGTGCAATTAATTCGAGTAGTTCATCGGCTAGATAGGCACCCAGTTGGGGCTGTCCCATACAAAAACGGTTTTCGGGCAACAGTGTATGTGACAAGTGCTCGGTATCGAGTGCCGGACCAAACATTGCCCGGTTCGCACCGATACCGCCAACGCTGATTCCTCCGAAATTTACCCCGTGATAACCCTTAATGCGGCCGATAAGTTTGGTTTTTGCTGAAAGGCCTCTTTTACGCCAATAAGCACGGGCAATTTTCAGAGAGGTTTCAGTGGCTTCAGATCCGGAGTTGGTAAAAAAGACACGATTGAGACCCGCGGGCATAAATTGTGTGATGCGCTCAGCCAGTTCAAAGGATGTAGGGTGGCCAAACTGAAAGGAGGGGGCGTAGTCGAGAGTTTCCAGTTGCTGGCTGATGGCTTTGGTGATTTCTTTTCGATTATGCCCTGCGCCACAAGTCCACAGACCGGAGAGGCCATCGAAGATTGGGCGACCATCGGCACTGGTATAGTAGCAGCCTTCGGCAGCAGTAATGATACGAGGGTCTCGTTTAAACTGACGGTTGCCGGTGTAAGGCATCCAGTGGGCATCGAGTTGTTTCTGGGTGAGCCCTGCGAGTTTGTCGTTCATTTTTATTTTCCGACAATTGGGACATTTATCTTTAGTAATCCCTGAATAATTTCTTGCTACTTCTTTAAGCCTTAACGAGGCCAGTGAAATTATTTAGGGTCTTCTCAATTCTGGACCAACTTTTCCATTTAATAAATCGCTCAAAACTAACTTTAGTTGCATAAGTGGGGGCTTTTGAGAAAGGTTTGGAGTATGAGAGCGGTATTGAATATGTGTAACTTTAAATGAGGTAGCTAAGGTGGGAGTGATTCAGGCAGGGAGGTCTTGTGCTGGTAATCGCCGAGGACTATTAAGCAATGTGGTACGGCAATGGGGAATTAATCGATATGCCCCGATCAAGGGTATGAAGAGGCAGTATCGGGGGCACTGACCCCCGATACGGGAGAGGGTCAGACTGCAGTAGCAATCCGGTCAACGTAAGGGGCCAGTTCAGGCTTGTTCTCCAGGATCTCTTCCCGTGAGAGGCCATCGATTTCGTGAGGGAATACCAGCCATTCTTCGGTCTTGTGGATAAAGTAATCCGGCTCGCGCTTGGCCTTGTTGTTTTTCGGCTTGTAGTAAGGCGTCGCGATTCGAATCTCCGGCGTGTTCTTTTTGCAGGCCGCACGCAGGTCTTCGATAGTTTGCTCAATACTCAGGCCGGAGTCGTGTACATCGTCAACGATCAGCAGAGAGTCGTGGGACTCAAGGCGCTTGATCAGGTAGTTCAGGCCATGCACACGAACTTTCTTGCCACGTTCGCCGATGCCGAGGTAGGAGGAAGTTCGGATCGCGATATGGTCCGCATCCACACCCATCACGTGCAGCAATTCCTGTACTGCAATACCTACCGGAGCGCCGCCACGCCATACACCAACGATGTAATTGGGGCGGAAGCCGCTCTGATAGATTTGCTCCGCAAGCGCGTAGGAATCAATCAGAAGTTGCTGTGCGCTGATAAAGTGCTTTTTCATCTGTGTACCCCTCAGAAAAAGGCGAACTTGGCAATAAAGAGAGCTGACAACACGTAGACACTGATACTGACGTCTTTGCTGCGCCCGCTCAGTGTTTTGATGACTGCGTAGGCAATAAAGCCCAGTGCAATACCGTGAGCGATGGAGAATGACAGTGGCATCATCACTGCCGCAATTACCGCTGGAGCGGCTTCGGTGATGTCATCCCAGTCGATGGAAGACAGACCGGAAGTCATCAGAACGCCGACATACAGCAGGGCACCGGCAGTCGCATAAGCGGGGATCATGCCGATCAGCGGAGAGAAGAAGGTCGCCAGCAAGAACAGACCGGCACAGACAACTGCGGTGAGACCGGTGCGTCCGCCCGCGGTAATCCCCGCGGTGCTCTCAACATAACAAGTGGTGGTGGAGGAGCCCAGTACGGAACCCACAACAGAAGCCGAGCTGTCTGCCATCAGAGCCTTGCCCATACCCGGCAGCTTACCGTCCTTGTCCAAAAGCTTGGCGCGGTCGGAGACACTCAATAGGGTGCCGGCAGTATCAAACAGGTCTACGAACAGGAAAGCGAAGATCACGCTGATCATACCGACTTCGAAGGCGCCGGCAATATCCAATTCGAGGTAAGTGGCAGCCAGGCTCGGCGGTGCGGAAATCAGGCCGGTGAACTCTACCTTACCGATCGCCAGGGCAATAACGGTGACCGCGAGAATGCCGATCATTACAGAGCCGAGCATGCGGCGATAGGACAGAGCCACAATAATAAAGAAGCCCAGGGCCGCCAGCAGAGCTTCAACGGATTTGAGGTCACCCAGTGTCACTAGGGTGGCCGGGCTGGCGACAACAATTCCCGAGCTCTTCAGGGCAATAATTGCCAGGAACAGACCGATACCGGCTGCCAGGGATTGCCGCAGGGATGTGGGGATACTATCGATTATCCACTCCCGCAACTTAAAGATACTGAGCAGCAGGAATACTACCCCCGATATAAACACCGCTCCCAGAGCCACCTGCCAGCTGTAGCCCATCTCGCCCACCACCACGTAGGCGAAGAAGGCGTTCAGGCCCATTCCCGGCGCCAGGGCGATGGGGTAGTTGGCGTAGAGTCCCATGATCAAACAGCCGATCGCCGCAGCAAGACAGGTCGCCATAAATACGGCGCCCTTATCCATGCCGGCAGCGGCCAGGATGTTCGGGTTTACAAAAATGATGTAAGCCATGGTCAGGAAGGTGGTCACACCGGCAATCACTTCCCGGCGAACATTCGTCTGACGCTCAGACAGCTTGAACAGCTTTTCCAGTAAAGAGGCGTCGCCGCCTGCCTGGGGAATACCAGACCCTGGGGTCGCTGATGTTTGGATATCAGAGGGTTTCATATCAGAAGTGGTACTTTACTAGCAGGTTAACATTGCGCTCATTGGAGTCGGTATTAAAGGTTCCATCTTTGAACCCAAATTTGTCATTCCAATGTACGTATTCGATACCGGCATACAGGGCTTTTGGCTCGCCCCAATTTGCGCCTACGTCCCACTTGAGCTGGGAGGTAAAGTTCATGCTTGGGTGTGCATCTTCGGAGGCGCTGGTCCAATCGATAAAACCGTCGTATACGAAGCTGGAGTCACCCAGGGTAAACGGCATAGCCCAAACCAGGGTCAGCTGCTCGTTGCTGGCCTTGTCATCGTTATCGCGGCGGTAGGCGTTCACTTGAACAAAGGAGAAACCTGGTACCGCAAGGTCGAAACCGAGGCCTGCCAGAACATTGGTGAAGTGCGGGCCTGTTGCAGTGAGGTGATCGGGGTCATCCATATTGCCCAGCTCTAGGGTAGTTGCTACCAACACATCGGTTACTGGCCCCCAAGCCAGTTCACGATCGCTGAGCTTCCCCAGGCTCAGACGCGGAGAAATTTCTGAATAGAGTTCTTTGGAACCATCTTCTGAATCTAGATAATCGGCAAAGATAAACAGGTCGCCCCAGCTGTGACCACTGGCGTGCTCAAAGGTCACTACGGAGCGCTCTTCGTCATCGGTGGTTTTGCTGTAAGCCATTTCATAGTCGCGGCCATACAGCAGGCTGAGGCTGTTGTCGCTCCAAGTCATTTCAGCTTGAGCAGCTACGGACAACAGGCCGGAGGCCAGTAGTAGCAGGGGCTTGGTTGGTTTCATTCTATTACCTCTGTTACAACGACAGGCGGAAATCGCACTGGCGGCCGACAATCAGGTCGGCAGTTGGTTAAAAAATAGTCGCGGAATATACCCGAGTTTACCGACTGTTTTCCAGTATTTTTTTTCAGCAATCGCCTCTCGGCGAGCAGCCTTAAAGCAATGAAGTACTAACAAATATTTAAAATGAAAAAATAAATACCGATTGGCTGTTGGTGAAGCCGGTAATAGGAAAAAAGGCCTATTGAAGAGGTAGCCTTATTTTTGACCCCGTTGAGCAGGGGTTTATAAAGAAGGTTTTGTACGCCGAACACTTCGGGCTTCCTAATTGGGCGGGAGTCACTATAAGGAGCACTATAAGGGGGCAAGACTATAAGGCTGCAAGAAAGGTACAAGAAGGATGCAAGAGGCTAAAAGAGAGATAGTTGCTATCGGTATGCAGTAGGCATTAGGCGAGATAGGACATGTGAATAGATCTGCCTTCTTAAGGATCGGCCGCTTTTGGTCCGCTGCTATTTGTATTTTGAGTGCACTATTAAGGTGCACAGTAAAGGTGCGATAGAGACACCTATAGAATGGAGAGTCCTAGTGAGACTGTGACTTGTGAGTTACTCCACTATTAAAGCTGGTCAGTTATTCTTAGAAACACATGTGTTAAAGTGCGGCTCTCAATTAGGAGGATATTTCAAGGCTAGCCGGTTAGTCGTGACCTGAATCTGCCATCTGCTGATTATTTGAGCACTCGGTGGGGAAGGTTTATACACTGCCCTATAAATAGAAGCAGTATTTCTATATGGGGCTTAGAAAGAGGCTTAGCTGACGTGCCTTGTTGTCCTCTTGCCATCTGGAGAGCTTGATGCTCTGCGACCAGGTGACAGAAATAATAAATCGGGGTCGGTTGATCCCGCATATACAAATTGGTTGTTTGATGAACCGAATCCAAGGGGTTGGCTTGCGAATACAGGCTAACTAGAGGGACGGTGAAGAGCAATCGGGAGTGGGAGGCTTTATGAAATCTAATTGTTTACACCTTGCAATCCCCGCGGGGGACCTTGAGGTAGCTAAGAAATTTTATTGTGGCGTATTTGGTTGTAAAACCGGAAACAGTGAAGAGGGGCGTTGGGTAGATATCGATTTCTGGGGTAACGAACTGACTCTGCACCAGAGCGAAGAAAAGCTACCCAACGTACGCCACAAGGTAGATATGGGAGCAGTTGCTGTTCCCCATTTCGGTATTCACCTACCAGATGACGAATTCCAGGCGCTGAAAGCCCGTATCGAAGCTGCTGGTCTGGAGTACCTGGATAAGCCTTACCGTCGCTTCGTTGGCAGTGAATACGAACAAGAAACTTTCTTTATTGAGGATCCCAACGGTAACGTGTTGGAGATGAAGACTATGGTTAATCCGGAACTGATGTTTAAGTGAAGTTCGGGCCATAGTTAAATCTATGAATTGAGCTCGCTAGATACTATTTATTGTCTGGCGGGCTCATTAGAAAGATCAATCCTATCAACACTTTCTCTGTGCACTTTTATTCTTCTATTTAATTTTCGATAAAAGCTGGCTTCTAGTTTCTATGTATAGATTTGATGAAGCTTTCAGCTTGAACTTGGATATCTTTTTTTTCTTTATTGGTTAATTTTTCCACAAGACTTAGCATCATAGACATCCGTGGATTTTTCTTAAAATGGTCCCTCTTCTGCAAGAGAAAATTCCAGTAAAGGCTATTAAAGGGACATGCATCACTGCCAGTTCTTTTCTTTACGTCGTATCTGCAGTTTTGACAGTAGTTGCTCATTTTATTTATATATGAGCCGCTACTAATATAAGGTTTTGTTGCAACCAGTCCACCATCAGCATACTGGCTCATACCTCGTGTATTAGGTAATTCTACCCACTGTATGGCATCGATATATATACCCAAATACCATGTGTCTACCTGATCCGGGTCCGTTTGTGTTAGTAGCGCAAAGTTACCGGTAATCATTAAGCGCTGAATATGGTGGGCATAGGCGTGTTCCAGGCTGTTGTTGATAGCACTTTTTAGGCAGTACATATCGGTTTCGCCTGTCCAGTAGAAGTTGGGAAGAGGATTGTAATTGCGTAGTTTGTTTAGCTTGCTATAGCTTGGCATTTCCTGCCAATAAATGCCGCGCATATATTCTCGCCAGCCGAGAATTTGCCGGATGAAGCCCTCTATTTGATTAATGTGGATACTCTTTTTATTGGATTCCCAGTGATCAATCGCATGGTTAATAACTTCGCTGGGGGATAGCAATTTGCAATTGAGAGAAAAGCTTAATCGGCTATGAAACAGATACGCCTCATTAGGGTCCATGGCATCCTGATAATCACCAAAGTGCGGCAACAATTGCTTACAAAAGTGATTGAGCAGTTTGAGACTATCTGCACGACTCGTTGGCCAGGTAAAATGTTTTGGATTGATAGTACCAATGGTTTTTATTTTTTCTTTCTGGATGCGCTTAAGTGTTTTTTCAACATTCTTTCGGAATAGATATTGTTGAGGGGGTTCTTTATCTTCATTCCATTTTTTTCGATTACCTTTATCAAAGTTCCATTGATTGCCAATAGGCTCGCCTTTTTTGTCAATAAGAATATTGTGCTCCTTGCGCATATGACGATAGAAGCTTTCCATTAAATAAGATTTCTTTTCCAAGAAGAAACTTTCCAGATAGTTCCTTTTGGTTAGATAGTGTTCGGTGTCATAGACTTCAGACTCAATTGATAGCTTTTTAACGATTGTCTTTAGTTGAGTATCAAGGCGATATTCATCGGGGAGCTGGTATTCAAATTTCTGAATATTCAACTGATTGACTAATGTTTGAATGTTCGCTTCAAGGTTTTGCTGGTTTTTTTTGTTGTCTATTTGGTAGTAAATTACTTGATGGCCTTTTGATTCAATCCATTCGGCAAAGTTTTGCATTGATTCAAAAAAGGCAACCACTTTTTGAATATGGTGGGCAACGTAGTCTGTCTCCTGTTGCATCTCAGCAATAAAGTAATAAATATTTTGATGGTTTTCTCTAAACCAAGAATGCTTATGGTTAAGTTGGTCGCCCAGTATAAGTCTCAGTGTCTTCAAAGGGGGTCCCTTTTTGAATTGATGCCTATATAAACTTTATCCATAAACATACAGGATGTTGTTGATGTGCTTAGGAGGTTGGTTTTGGGGATATTAGCATTTGAAAAGTTGTATAAGTTGGGTTTAAGTGCCAATTTTTATCCTGGCACGATGGTGTGCGCTGAGTTGTTTTTAGGATGTAATTGACCTGAACGATGCTCAAATTGATACGTCTGCACCACTTAAGGTAAGAGTAGGCAATTACTAGAAATAAAATTTTACTTAATTGTTAGAAGTTATATCATTTTGATCTTTCGAAAAAGGGTGTTCTTAAATATTTGACCATGATTTGCTGAGATAGATTTTTTGGTGTAGAGCTTGGGGTTGAAAAATTTTTTCTTAATCATGATTTTCTTTGTTTGGGTTAAGTAAGTAGTAGAAATATTGTTTTATGGAAAGAGTTTTGCTGTTTAAATGGATTGGCTTGTTTGTATTTTTAATATTTCTCGTGTTCTTAGTCTATAAGATAAGGAAAAGGTCTAGGGTTAAGTTCCTGGAGACTTATATCTTTCATTCGAAGATTAAAGACAAAATAAAAACAGTTTATCCACATCTATCCAGTCAAGAGTTGGATATAGTGTTGAAGGCTCTTCGGGAGTATTTCTGCGTTTGTCAAGTTGCTGGAAAGAAAATGGTATCTATGCCTTCTCAAGTTGTCGATGTCGCTTGGCATGAATTTATTTTGTATACACGCTCTTATCAGAAATTTTGTAAAAAAGCTTTTGGGCGTTTCTTACATCACACACCCGCAGAGGCAATGCCAACCCCAAACTCTGCTCAGGAGGGTATCAAGAGGGTATGGCGCATCTCCTGCTTCAGGGAGGGGGCTAACCCAAAGAGTCCTGGACATCTGCCGCTATTATTTGCCATTGATCAGAAATTAAATATAAAGGATGGTTTTCAATACTCTCTAAATTGTAGGCGTAGTAGTTCTTCCGGGGGTACTTCCGATTACTGTGCTTCTCATATTTCCTGTGCTTCAGGATGCTCAGGGGATTCGGGAGACTCTGAATCAAGTTCTTCCTTTGGCGGATTTTTTGATAGCTTTAGCAGTGACTCCAGTGGCTGTAGTGGAGGTTGCGGCGGCGGTGGAGATTGATTTTCCTCAATATACTTCTCGATATTTTTAAAAAAATACTCTAAGCAATAACCTTATTGGCAAGTAGTCGATCAATATCCTGGGAGCTATATCCAAGTGACTCTAGGATCGATCGGCTATCTGCGCCTAGTGTAGATCCTGCCTGGTGGTTTTTATTTTTCCTTCCTTTGAATTTAAACGGCGTGTTGATTTGTAGGAGAGTGTCGCCACTTTTTGTGGCTGCACTTGCAATCATTTGACGATCTTGAATTAATTTACTTTCTGTGGCTTCACTGAAATTAAGAACCGGTTCTACACAGGCGTCGATATCAGAGAAAATACTATTCCATTCGCTGAGTTTCTTTTTCTTTATTATAGCGGCAATGTCTTGTTTCAAGCTCTCTTGTTGGTCGCTTTCGAGTACACGTTCCATCCATTCGGGGTGGCCGATACCCAGAAAAAAAGCTTCGGCAAACAGGGGTTCAAGACTGCCAACGGATAAGTAGCGGTCGTCGGCAGTACAGTAGTAATCATAATAACTACCACCATTGAGCAGCTCCATTTCCATCTCTGGATCTTGGCCATTGGCGAGGGCGTTGGCACCGCAAATGGCATTTAAGGCATAGGCACAGTCAGTCATACTGATGTCAATATGCCCGCCGCGGCCTGTTTGTTGGCGGTGATACACTGCGGCAAGAATAGCCATTGCTGCATGGTGGGAGCCTCCAGCAATATCGGCAATTTGCATACCGTTCAGGCTGGGTCCACTATCCTGTCGGCCGGAATAACTGGCCAGCCCGGAGAGTGCCAGGTAATTGATATCATGCCCGGCGCGCATTTTCAGGGGCCCATCTTGTCCGTATCCGGTGATTGAACAATAAATAATATCTGTGCGTATCTCACTAAGGTTTTGATAACCAAATCCAACTTTTTCCATTACTCCTGGGCGAAATTGTTCGATAACAATATCGTATTCGCTGAGCAATCTCTCGATAATCTTTTTTGCCTCTTGGCTTTTCAAATCCAGGGCCAGGGATTTTTTATTACGGTTTATCGTTGCATGAGCTGCGGAAACGGGCTCTGCGCTGCCGACCATGGGAGGAAGGCCCCTTAGCATATCTGGGCGATTGGGGGATTCTATGCGTAGAACCTCTGCGCCCATGTCTGCTAAAAGCATAGTGGCGTAGGGGCCGGGTAATAGGGTGGTGAAATCGAGTATTTTAAGGCCTTGCAGGGGGGCAGTAAAATTATCCATTTTTTTTAATATCAATTAACATTATTATTAGAGTATTTCGTGTACCGTTTTCTTCGGTGCTCACCGAGAAAATTTAGTGCTATTAACCTATGAGCTGAGTTTATTTATTTACAGCTCTTTGGTTAATCAAATAACGGGGTAAGCCCGGTAATCTACACGATCACCGGGTTAGGGGATTAACCATCGCGGAGGATGTCGCGGGAAATAATCAGCTTCATAATTTCATTCGTACCAGCATAAATACGCTGAACCCTGGCATCTGCCCAGGCGCGGGCAATTGGGTATTCCCACATATAGCCAAAACCACCGTGAAGCTGAACACACTCATCTAGCAGTTTACATTGGAAATCTGTCGCCAGTAATTTGGCTTTAGCCGCAGTGGTAACATCAAGCTTCTTCTCATAATGCAGCTCTAGGCAGCGATCTACAAAAACCCTGAGAGCAGAGAGTTCACTGTCCAACTCTGCCAGCTTGAATTGAGTGTTTTGAAATGCGGCAATGGGTTTACCAAAGGCCTTACGATCACGGACGTAATCAATTGTCCAACTTAATGCAGCCTCCGCGTTGGATATGGCAAAAATAGCGACGCTGAGCCTTTCCTGTGGCAATTCCTGCATTAGGTAGACAAAGCCCTGACCTTCGGCTCCCAATAAATTTTCCACCGGAACCTTAACGTCATCAAAGAAAAGTTCGGAGGTGTCCTGGGCTTTCATGCCGATCTTTTCCAGGTTATTCCCTTTTTTGAATCCTGCCAGCTCAGCCTCGACCAAGAGAAGGCTCACCCCCGATGCGCCTTCGCTGGGGTCTGTTTTTGCAACGACAATCACTAAGTCGGCATGTTGTCCATTGGTAATAAATGTCTTAGAACCGTTGAGAAGATAGTGATCTCCCTTCTTGATGGCCGTTGTCTTCACTCCCTGTAGATCTGAACCGGCACCGGGTTCCGTCATGGCGATGGCTGTAACAATTTCACCACTGATACATTTGGGAAGGTATTTCTTTTTTTGCTCTTCGCTGCCGTAATTAATAATGTAGGGTACGGCAATATTGGAGTGTAGGCCCCAGCCGACGCCAGAAAGACCCGCTCGGGCGATTTCCTCATCGATAATCGAGTTGTAACCGTAGTCCAGCCCCAAGCCACCGTAGGATTCGGAAATCTGAGGGCAGAGAAAACCCATTTCCCCGGCTTTATTCCAAAGGGCGCGATCAACCTGTCCATCTTTTTCCCACTGGCTGTGGAATGGAACGGCCTCGTTTTCCAGGAATTTCCGCACGGTATCGCGAAAATGCTCGTGGTCCTCGTTGTAAACGGTTCTCGGTATCATTCTGAACTCCAACATTCGTTTTTATTATCTGGAATTGTAGACCTTTCAAACTTGGGCTAGGCCAGGGCTGTTCGGGTGAAGCAGCCCCGCGATTCAAGACAAGTTTCTACGCTACTGAGTGACTTTTCGGTCCTTGAGTGACTATTCAGTATCTTTCAATTCACCCTTGGATTCGGCAAGGGTCAGCAATATTTCTGGAGGTGAAAATCTGTCGCCGTAGGTTTCTGCGAGTTTGTGCGCGCGCTGTACGAAAGCAGCGATGCCATATTGGTTAATATATTGCAGGGCCCCGCCGGTCCATGGGGGGAAACCAATACCAAAAATAGAGCCTATATTGGCCTCGCGAACACTGCGCAGGACTTTTTCTTCGTAACAACGCAGTGTCTCGATCGCCATAATAAACAACAGGCGCTCCTTGATATCCTCAACAGGTGGTTGCTTTGATGGAGGGAATTCCTGCTGTAGGCCCTGCCAAAGATGTTTTTTACCTCCTTCCGGGTAAGAGTAAAATCCGCCACCAGCCAGCTTGCCGGCACGCCCCAGTTCCAGCATATGATCGATTACAGACTCTGCCGGGTGTGTGGGAACACTCTTACCCTCTTTCTGCAGGTCGTTGATAGTCTGTTGACGAATCCTGCTCATTAACGTGAGTGAGACTTCATCACTCACTGCCAGTGGCCCCACCGGGAATCCGGCCAGAGATGCGGCATTTTCAATAGTGGCGGGATTTATTCCCTCGCCGAGCATGCCGATCCCTTCGTTGGTAAAGCAGCCAAATACTCGGGAGGTGAAGAAGCCGCGACTGTCGTTAACGACAATAGGTGTTTTACCGATTTGTGAAACAAAGGCAAATGCCTGAGCCAGGGTCTCTTCATCGGTCTCCTTACCACAGATGATTTCCACCAGCGGCATTTTGTCTGCAGGAGAGAAAAAATGTAGGCCGATAAAATTACTGGGGCGTTTGGAGGCTTGAGCCAGTCCGGTGATGGGGAGTGTGGAGGTGTTGGAGGCGAAGATGGCGCTGTTGCCTAGTTGGGCCTCTGCCTCGCGGGTGACCTCGGCTTTTAGCTCGCGGTCTTCGAATACTGCTTCAATAACCAGTTCACATCCGCTTAAGTCGGCAGCATTATCCGTAGGCTGAATGTGAGATAGGATGGTTTCTACACGCGCTTCATCGGTGCGGCCGCGTTCCAAGCGTTTTTGCAGAGCCTTCTCTGCATAGGCCTTACCTTTTTGCGCTGCCTCCATGGAAATATCCTTGAGTACAACATCAACGCCTTTACTGGCACAGGCATAGGCGATACCCGAGCCCATCATGCCAGCCCCGAGTATGCCGACCTTTTTAATCGGCGTGGTTTTGGATTCACGCGCGGCTTGGGGAAGGGAGGCACCGCCCTTCAAAGCATTGAGGGCAAACCAGAAGGTGCCGATCATATTTTTTGCCACTTGACCGCAAGCGAGGTTGACGAAATAGCGCGATTCGATACGCGTGGCTGTCTCGAAGTCTACCTGGGAGCCTTCGATCACTGTCGCCAGTATTGCTTCCGGGGCAGGTAGGCAGCCGTGGGTTTTTTTCTCCAGCATGGCGGGGGCGACCATTAGCAGCTGGGCATTTTTCGGATTTTTGGCATCTCCACCGGGCATACGGTAGCCGGGTTGATCCCAGGGTTGTAGGCTAGGCTGGTCACCGTTGGCGCGAATAAAGTCGCGGGCTTTGTTGAGCAAGTCTTCCGTATCTTTGGCTGTCTGCTGGATCAAACCGCTTTCCAAGGCTTGCTTGGCTTTCACTTGTTTGCCTTCCAGTAGGAAGGGCAGGGCATTTTGAATACCCAATAAGCGTGGCATACGCACACAGCCCCCACCTCCGGGCAGCAGGCCGAAGGTGACTTCTGGTAATCCAATTTTTACCGAGTTGTCCTCCAAAGCAATTCTGTGGTGACAGCTGAGGGCAATCTCCCAGCCACCGCCGAGCGCGGCACCGTTGATTGCTGCAACCACGGGTTTACCCTGGGTTTCCAGCCAGCGCAAATTAGCCTTGAGGGCCTCACAGGAAGCAAAGAATTCTTGGGCCTCACTTTTTTTAGCGGCATAGAGAGATTTAAGATCTCCGCCGGCAAAAAATGTTTTCTTTGCCGAGCGAACGATAATTCCTGCGTACTCCTGTTGTTTTAACTCCTGCACAACAGCCTTAAGGGAGTCTGTAAAATCCCGGTCCATAACATTGGCCGAGGCATTGGGGTTGTCCATAATCAGGTGGACAATGTTGTCACCGTCTTTTTCCAAGCGTATAGATTTCATAGTTCCCCCTAGACCCTTTCGATAATGGTTGCTACGCCCATACCGCCACCCACACAAAGGGTGACCAGGCCGTAGCGCAACTGCCGCTGTTCTAATTCATCGAGAACGGTGCCGATCAACATGGCGCCTGTGGCACCGAGTGGGTGGCCCATAGCGATAGAGCCGCCGTTTACATTGATTTTCTGCGGGTCGATATCCAGTTCATGCTGGAAGCGCAGCACCACTGCGGCGAAGGCTTCGTTGACTTCGTAGAGGTCGATGTCATGGGCATTCAGGCCTGCCGCTTTGAGGGCTTTGCGTGCGGAGGGAGCCGGTCCGGTCAACATGATGGTGGGTTCGGTGCCAACTACGGCGGCGGAGACGATGCGCGCGCGGGGTGTTAGACCCAGATCCCGCCCGGCTTGGTCACTGCCGACAAGTATGGCGGCGGCACCATCCACTATGCCCGAGGAGTTGCCCGCGGTATGTACATGGTCGATGGCTTCCACCTGGGGATAGCGGGAGATCGCTATGCTGTCGAAGCAGAGGTCGCCCATGGCGGCAAATGATGGGGAGAGGTTGGCGAGCCCCTCAAGGGAGGTCTCCGGTCGCACCAGTTGATCGTGATCGAGCAGTAGCAGGCCGTTCTGATCCAGCACTGGGATAACAGATTTGGCGAAGGCGCCCCGCTGCCAGGCTTCAGCGGCTTTACGCTGGGAGTGCAAGGCAAAGTTATCCACATCCTCCCTGGAGAAGCCCCCGAGGGTGGCGATCAGGTCGGCACCTATGCCCTGGGGGGCAAAGCCCGTTTCTATGGCCGTTTGTGGGTCCATGGCCCAGGCGCCGCCGTCACTGCCCATGGGCACCCGCGACATAGACTCCACACCACCGGCCACCACGAGCTGTTCCCAGCCCGAGCGCACCTTGGCGGCGGCTAAATTCACCGCCTCGGCACCGGAAGCGCAAAATCGGTTGAGGGTGACGCCGCCGATATCCCAGTCCCACCCGGCACTGAGGGTGGCGACCTTGGCGATGTCTGCACCCTGGTCACCGATAGGGGTGACACACCCCATTACTACGTCATCGACTTTGGCGGTATCCAGTTGGCTGCGCTGCTGTAACTCGCGCAAAAGGTTTGAGAGCAGGGTGATGGGTTTGACTTCATGTAGAGCACCGCTGGGTTTCCCTTTACCTCGCGGCGTGCGGATCGCATCGTAAATATAGGCTTCTGTGGACACGGTAATAGCCTCTTTATTTTTGTTTGTGGGTTCAACCATAGTCGTGTGGGGTTTTGGCGCAATGATGAAAGACGCCAGGGGCGGTGACGTGGATGTCAGCCCAATTAAATAATGCAGAGAAGTTTCTAGCCTTGTTTATTCCAAATCAAACTAACTCGATGAGTGGTCTGCCGTACACTCAAATAAGGCGCTTTATTTTTTATTTTCGGCCAATAAATGATGGTCGATAACGTCGCATATAGGCCGCAATAGCCCTGCCGAAATATTTTATTGTGGGTTCGTGCTAGCAGGAAAAGCCTTTATCTAGGTTGAGTATTCAGCAGCGCTATTCAAGGGGCGACCCAAACTTTGCGGTAATCTGGCAGTGAGGATTGACTATGGCAGAGAATCTACTGGAACTGGCGGCGAGCCAACTGGGCCCTTCAGGTATTGGTACCCTGGCAGCCGCACTCAATCTTCCGGCAGAGAAAGGCCAGTCAGCACTGGATACCGGTATTGCATTCGTTCTGGCGGGCATGCTGAATAAAGCCAGCAGTAAAACCGGTATGGCTTATCTGTTCAATATGGTCACTGGTAGTGAAGCTCCTGAGCTATCCAATGTATTGGCGCAGTTCTCAGACAAGGAAAAATTAGAGGCATCCCTCCCGGCCGGTGATGCGACCCTGCAAAAAGTATTTGGTACCCGGGTCGATGAAGTGACCAAGGTTGCCACCACGGAAGTGCCCGGCAATGAAGGCGGACGCCTGCTTAAAATGGTACTGCCATTGGTGACGGCTCTCTTAGGGGCTCAGGTGAAAGCACATAAAATGGATGTTTCCGATCTGGCTTCTTTTTTAATAGGCCAGCGGGAGCTCTTGCGTGACAAGGTCCCCGATGCGCTCCTGGACGCTCTGGATGTAAAAGGGTTTGACAATCTTGGGGCGGCTTTGGTCACCCATGGGCATGCGAAGCCCCAGGAACCGCGGGAGCAGGCACTGCATGGGCATGGGGAAAAGAAAAAGCCCGTGAGCTTCAGCAGCTGGTTTTTTCCATTGTTATTGGTGCTGGTTGCCCTCTATGCGCTAAATATGTGTATGAATAAGGGCAGGCAGGAGCAGGCTGCCGATCAGCCTTTCGAGACCCCGCAGGAGCAGGCCTTTATGGAGTCTCCTTCGGAGCCGGCGGGAGACACCCCTCCCAATGAAAGTAATGCCCAGGCACAGCTGGGGCCGGATAAATTCTCCAGCAATCTTCGCGACTATTTAAAGAGCTTTGACCGGGATCCCAACCAGGAATTTATCCTGCAGGTGAAATTTGAACCGGGCACCGCAAAACTCCTAAATCCTAAAGCGCCGGATATTGATGCGCTCGCACAAATTATGCAGGAAAACCCAAATCTCACTGTCGCCATTGAAGGGCATGTGAAAGGTGAGGGCAATGAAATTAAAGAGCAGGAGATTTCTCAGGAGAGGGCGGATGTTGTGCGGGAATTGCTATTGCAAAAGGGCATTGCGGCCAATCGTATAACTGCGACTGGTATGGGCTCCGCCAAGCCTCTGCCACAAAGTGCGGCTGGACAAACGTCAGATCAGCAGAAGAAAAATGAGCGCATTAGTGTTCGGGTGGTAACCACTGAGTAGGATTTTTTAAGACCGTGGTTCCCGAAATAACCTGGTTCCCGAATTAAATAGCCCCGCATTTTTGCGGGGCTATTTGATGAGACTGAATTCAGTTTTTCTTTCACTTATGTATGGATTAATAACCGTTAACAGCTGCGAAATTTCTCCCGATAGGCGCCGGGAGCTAGGCCTGTCCATTTCTTAAATGCACGGTTGAAAGCACTTGGTTCAGAAAAGCCGAGTCGCTCGGCAATTTCCGCTACAGCGGTTTCCTGCTGTTTTAGTTGGTATACGGCCATATCTCGGCGCACCGAATCTTTGATGTCTTGCCAGCTATTGCCTTCGTCTTTAAGGCGCCGGCGCAGTGTTTGTGGGGAGGTAAACAGGCGAGCAGCCACATCGTCTAGGGAGAGATTCTCAATGCTGTTCTGTTGTTGCAGCATACGGCGTATGCGGCCGGTAAAGCTGTGGTCGGATTTATATTGGGTGAGCAGACACTCCGGTGCTCTAGAGAGGAAATCTGCCAGTTGTTGCTCGTCTCGCACCAGTGGCATTTGCAAATAACGGGTGTTAAATACCAGGCAGGTTTCGGCCTGGTTGAAGTAGTGCCGGCATGGGAACATATCGCTGTAGTCCTCATTGTAATCCGGCGGCGGGAAAGCCAATAACACCCGCTCGAGTAAAATGGTGCGATCGATCAGCCAGCTAAAAAAGCGCAGCCAGATGACCGCGATGGACTCTACAAAAATCTGATTGGGTAACTTTTTATCGTTGCTGTGGTGAATGATTAGTCTGGCTTCTTCGCCATCTTCTACCAGTTTGATGTGAAGGTCGTCGCTGACCATGCTGATAAAACGCGCTGAGCGCAGTAGGGCTCGGCGCAGGTTGGGGCAGCTGATGCAGGCGTGTCCCATCATGGCAAAAGTGCCGGGCAGCCAGGGGCGGGCCAGAAAGCCACCGGACTCATCATTCAGCAAGTCCCACTCCAGGCGCAGTAGGCTGGCCATCTGCTCGCGGCCGATACGGCTGTCGGAATCGTCGAGTTGGCCAGGATCTATCCCGCTATCTCGCAGCAGCTGTTTGCAGTCCAGCCCCGCTGCCTCGGCGCCCACCAGTTGGGCGCGAACTACCGCGGCGAGGATACCTGGGTCCGCTTCGCGGAGTTTGGGAGTCTCGCTTTCCACTGTCTCAGCCCTCAACATGATCTTGTTTGCTGCGTGTAATTTTTAGATGCAAGCAGGGATTATGCGCAAAGCGAGCGTGAAAGTCAGGTTTATCCCCGGAGAGTGTAAGAAAAGGGCAATCCTGTCGAACTGCAGGGTTAAGCTCTGCCGGCTGAAGCTGTGCAATTTTGGGGGTTTTCATCGAATTTAGCTGCAGATGTACCGATTAATCGCCATTTTTATCGACAAGAGCACAAGTGACCTGAACTGCTTTAATTTCATTATTTGGGAAATAAGGAGCTCATGTGGCTATGTTTTCTCCTGACACAGGGGGTATAAATAGGCAGGCAATCCTTACCGTTATCGCTTGGATAGGGTCTCAAGTCGGGTAGCCATCAAGTAGACCGATAGGTCATGTAAGATAAGAATAAGTTAAATGCGAATGAAGGAGTGGCCCAATGCCCTCAGCGTCTGTCGAAAGCCAGCTGAATCCGACCATATGTAGGCGGATGTTGATTGCCTATTTAATTGAACAGATTCCCCGCCCCAACAACCCGGTCCTAGAAGAGGCCACCGGGTGGCCGCGACGCACGGTACAGGACATTATTGCTAAGGGGTTGCCAGGCCACGGCACTCAAGTGGAATTTATTCAGGAGGGTGTTCGCCACAATGATGGCTATTACCTGCTCCGCGATTGGGGCTCCTTCGATCGCAACTGGGTAAAAAGCAACTTATCGGCGATTTGCCAGGTGCTAGGGGTCAACATCGACTAGGACCTGCTTGATGCTCAGTGTTTAGTGCCTAGTGTTTATAAAGTGCGGTAGGGCACTACTACTAAGGCACATAGGGCATACTGATTCCCATCTCACCGAAATCAGGGCAGACAAACGCATATTTGTAGAAGTCGCGCCGGCCAGAGGCCGGCGACGAAATCTAATTATTGGTTAATTGAGCAGATTAGCGATTGCAGTGAAATATTTTTACAGCGATTACTGCGGTTTTTGATTGTGACTCTGCTGCAGTATTTTATTGACCTTTTCCAGCAGAGCCGGGTTGGATTTAATGCTGCTGGCAATTTCCTGGTATTTACTCTTTGACAGCCCTGCCTTTTCAATAGCCGCGACCATTTTGCCCTGGGCCTCTTTATTGAGCGCTTCAGCCTCTTTGATATCGGCAGCGGCCTTAAGCTTGGGCGCATATTCCCGGCTCAGCATCACAATCGAGCGATAAGCATCGGCAAACTGCTTGAGCTGGGGCTCACTGAAGGATGCTTTTGGAGCTTCGGCCTGGGAGGATGGTGTCTGTGCGGAGGCAAGGGGCACTGTGAATAACAGAGCGAAAAGAGCGAGATACTTAAAAGGGAATTTCATCGGGCACTCCTGAAAGTTGGGGGGCGCTTTTGCTTCTCTAAAGAAAACACCCAGCCACACTGCTCAAGTGCCCAGGTGTTGCTACGGAATCCATTGGCAGTTGATGGCACTAGTGCAATCAACTCTGAGACATTAGTTTCAGGGTAGTCAGTTTCAGAGAGGCTGTGGCGCCAATCCCCGCCACCGCGGCAAATTTTATGGTGGTGGCTTGGGGCTAAAACAGGCCGAGGAATTTTCGGCGCTTTGGAAGTGACTGCTCACAGCGATTGAGTTGTTGTTGGTAACGCTGTGCTTTCGCAGAAACCTTGTGGGAAACCCTTTTAAGCCAGGCTTTGTTTTTAAAACTGCGCCGGTTAAAGCCCCCGTGCCCTTCGTGGTAGGCCAGGTAAAGGTGGTAGGCGTCGTTTGCGCGGATTTGGCATCGGCGCGCGCTGGTGTTGTTGTACCAGCCAACAAAATCGATGGCGTCGCCAAAATCATCTCTGTCCGCCCCATAGTTGAAGCTGGAGCGCTGGTATCCACGCCAGGTGCTACCCAGGGCCTGGGCGTAGCCATAGGCGTCTGAGGGCCTTGGGCCGGGGATAAAGCCGAGAATTTTGGTGCGCGGAGGGCGCGCATCGTGCACATAGCGCGATTCCTGGTGCAGTATGGCCATCATAACGGCCACAGGTGACCCCCATTTCTCCTCTGCGGCCTTGGCCTCCCGGTACCAGCTCTTCTTCTCACGGAAAATAGAGCAGACGTTATCCGGGTTACTGGGCGGGCTGGTGGTGCAGCCCGCGATCAGGGTTAAGGCGCCAAGCAGTGTGGCTAGCAGTTTCTTATTATTCTTTCCCATAGTTTCTTAGCATTACTGAGCGGTGACAGTTTTCACTCCGGTACTGGTGCCGAGCAGTAGCACATCGGCTGGGCGCATGGCAAAGATCCCGTTAGTGACCACGCCGGTGATATTGTTGATGGTATCTTCGAGATCTTTCGGCTGTTTGATCTTCAGGTTATACACATCCAAGATGGCGTTGCCATTATCGGTAATCACGCCCTGGCGGTAGACCGGATCTCCTCCCAGTTTGACCAACTCGCGGGCCACCAGCGATCGGGCCATGGGAATCACTTCCACTGGCAAGGGGAAGTTGCCCAGAGTTTCCACCCACTTGCTTTCATCGGCAATGCAGATGAATTCATCTGCGCAGGCAGCGACAATTTTTTCGCGGGTGAGAGCTGCACCACCGCCTTTGATAAGCTCCAGAGCGGGGTTTGTCTCATCGGCACCATCCACATAAAACTGCATGCCATCCACGCTGTTCAGTCCATACACTGGAATACCGTGGGCCTTGAGCCTTTGCGCGGAAGCTTCGGAGCTGGCTACGGCGCCGTCAAATTGGCCTTTGATCTCAGCCAGGTAGTCAATAAAGAAATTGGCCGTGGAGCCAGTGCCGATGCCGACGATGGAGTCGGGCTCCAGGCGCGGGGAAATATAGTCGATGGCGGCGCGGGCGGTGGCCTGTTTCAGTTCATCCTGGGTCATAGGCTGGATAGTTTCCTTTGCAATTATTTCTGCTTTATTTGTTTCTTTCGATAAAAAAAAGCGCAATATATCTAAAAAAATGGCAATAATGCTGATCAAGAATTAGACTGGCCTGCCGGTGTTGCGCATGCGGCGGTTGCCTTACCGCCCGCTCCTGCTACTACGCTTGCCTGAGTCGCGCACAGAAATTAACCGCAACGGCAGTTGATACAGCCATGCCCAAGTCCTATATCAAGCGCATTTTAGACGCGCGCATTTACGATGTCGCCACCGAGACGCCCCTGGAGCCGATGCGTCAGTTGTCGCACCGCCTGGGAAACCGGATTCTGCTCAAACGGGAAGACCTGCAGCCGGTATTTTCCTTCAAGATTCGCGGCGCCTATAACAAGCTGCTGCAATTGCCCCAGGAGCAGCGCGCGCGCGGCGTGATAGCCGCTTCTGCGGGCAATCACGCCCAGGGCCTGGCAATGGGAGCCGCGCAACTGGGGGTGCGTGCGACGATTGTGATGCCAAAGACCACTCCCCAAATTAAGGTCAACGCCGTTCGCATGCGCGGTGCCGAAGTGGTGTTGCACGGGGATACCTTTGATGAGGCTGCCAGCCGCGCCCAGCAGCTGGTGCAGGAACGCGATCTGGTGTTTGTACATCCCTATGATGATCCAGATGTGATCGCGGGCCAGGGCACTGT
Organism: Microbulbifer sp. CnH-101-G; assembly: GCF_052466775.1. Classification (NCBI taxonomy): domain Bacteria; kingdom Pseudomonadati; phylum Pseudomonadota; class Gammaproteobacteria; order Cellvibrionales; family Microbulbiferaceae; genus Microbulbifer; species Microbulbifer sp. CnH-101-G. The sequence goes on along the minus strand of NZ_CP174292.1, from coordinate 3,545,602 downwards.
GGCTATGGAGCTATTGCGCCAGCATTCCGGTAATCTCGAGGCGGTTTTCATCCCCGTCGGTGGCGGCGGGCTCGCCGCAGGTATGGCTGCTTATATTAAATATGTGAGGCCGGAAACCCGGGTCTATGCCGTGGAACCCGAGGAGGCCGCCTGCCTCAAAGCAGCCCTGGACAGCGGTGAGCGCGTACGCTTGCCGCAAGTGGGGTTATTTGCCGATGGGGTTGCCGTGGCGCAAATTGGTGAGGAGACCTTCCGTGTTTTGCGCGAAACGGTGGATGGCGTGATCACCGTAAGCACCGATGAAATCTGTGCGGCGATCAAGGATATTTTTGAGGACACCCGCTCAATTGCCGAACCAGCCGGGGCCGTTGGCCTGGCCGGTTTAAAAAAATACGCAGAAGAAAGTGGCGGCCGCAATGCGGCACTTGCGACGGTGTGTAGTGGCGCTAATATCAATTTCGACCGGCTGCGCTATATCAGTGAACGCACAGAAATTGGCGAGAAGCGCGAGGCGGTATTGGCTGTGCGTATCGAAGAGCGACCGGGTAGCTACCTGCGCTTCTGTCGCGACCTCGGGGACCGCGCGATAACCGAGTTTAATTACCGTTATGCCGGGGATGGCGAGGCGCATATTTTTGTTGGTCTGCAGGTGTCTGCCGGCAGTGATCGCAGCCAACTGGTTAAACGGCTGGAGAGCAAAGGTTATAGCGTGACAGATCTCACCGATAATGAAATGGCGAAATTACATATTCGTCATTTGGTCGGTGGGCGGGTTCCAGGCCTGCGTCACGAGGTTGTCTACCGCTTTGAGTTTCCGGAGCGCCCCGGTGCGCTGCGCAAGTTTCTCGAGCAATTAGCGGGCCGCTGGAATATCACCCTGTTCCATTATCGGAATCACGGTGCCGCTTATGGCAGGGTTCTTGCGGGTCTGCAGGTAGAGCCCTCCGAACGTGAGCAGTTGTTGGATCTGCTGGAGCAATTACAGTTTCCTTTTTGGGATGAAACTGAAAACCCCGCTTACCGCTTTTTCCTGGGTAACTGAACTCGACCGAGGAGCTTGCTGAGTAAGATGTCTCAGCAAGTTTTCCTCCCGTAGACCAGCGCATTAGTTTTGTCGAACTTCCTTGTGCAAAAATGCGACAAAAAACGCAGAAAATATTCAACAAACGGTTACTATTCCGACGATTGTTGAGTATCTTCTTTTGTCGTGGAACTTTTGCTATAGCTTTGGTCTTAAGCGAAGTGAAACGCATATAACAAAAAAATTGATCGTACAGGATGGTCCCAATGAAAGCCGATGCGCTGACAATCGCTGTGGTTGTCTTTGTCGCGGGCGTTCTGCTGAGCACTAGTGGTTTTACCGAGGTGTTTGCCTCGGAAAAGGAACCGCCAGCGGCTCTGCAACAGGGAGTGGTTACCCGTTAGGCTGATGCCGGGGGGCGCTCTGCCCGAGCACAAACAAAAAAGGCCGGATACCTTGGGTGTCCGGCCTTTTTTGTTCTCTGTGTCGTAATTGAGTTATCCGGGTGAAGGTTGGGCGAGGGGCGCCTGGTTATTTCCTTTGCATCGATTAGCGACAGCGATAAATACGCTGTTCTGTCACCACCATATCGAGGGGGATATCCCAGTTATCTGTCGGCAGTTGTTCCACACACTGCAATTGGTGGGCGGCGCCAATTAGCTGTGGACCGCTTCCGGGCAACAGCTGTTTATGTTCGAAAGTGCGATCGTAAAACCCTGCCCCCATACCCAGGCGAGCGCCATTGGGGTCGAAGGCCACCAAGGGCACAAGCACTAGGTCCAATAGCCCCGCGGCACGACTGGGGCTTCGCACTGGCTCGGGAATATCGAACCGGTTGCGAAAAGGTAGTGGGCCGCCATTCCACTGCTTAAAACCTAGATGCGGATGCGGTTCCACTGGTAATACTGGTAAGTAAAAGTATTTCTCGGGAAAGCGTTGTAACAACGGGCGGATATCCAGCTCACCATCCATTGGCCAGTAGATCCCAATATGGCGGGCGCGCTTCATCTGTGGAATCCGGCTCAAGAGTGTGATTGCCGCGCGTCCGTGCAAGCGTTGCTGATAGGCGCTGAGCTGCCTTCGCCCTGCACGCATACGCCGGCGCAGTTGCGTTTTATTTTCGCTCATCAATTGGGGGAGTACTGGAAAAGAAATGGGAACCCCGAGTATGCGGCTGTAGACGGAGCCTTGAACCGTAAGGTTCAAGGTGGCGGTCTCCGGAGTACATAAGGCTTTCCGCTGCATGGCGGACCTGCGCACCAGCACCCGCTGGAAACCACCAGGGTAAGATTATCGGCTCAAGGACATAGTCTGCTGGCCAACACCCCAGGGTATGTACCAATTATAACTTGTTGAAAGGGGGGCTGTTAACCGCAAATTCTGATGTTTTGCCTCGCTACCCTAAAAGAGTTATGACTGTCCCTTACTCTCTGGGTCGGTATCACTCAAGGCGCCTTGTACCTTGTTCTGCAACCGCTCTAAAATTTCTTTCTGTAGCGGGATGCTGCTCAATTCCGCTTTCGCCTGAATCAGCTCGTGGGCAATATTGAGTGCGGCCATTACTGCGATACGCTCTGCGCCGATGACGCTGCCAGTACTGCGGATTCGAGACATGCGCTCATTGAGTAATTGTGCGGAAGCCAACAGTCCAGCGCGCTCACTGTCGGCACAGGCAACACGGTACTCTTTGCCGAGAATAGAAACAGTGACGGTTTCAGAAGTTAATGCAGTGTCAGCCATTAGGATTCTTGCGTTAGCCCTTTGAGACGATTAATCATGGCTTCGACCCGCGAGCGGGCGGCCTCATTATTTTTAATTAAGCGCTGGCGTTCGCGCAGCCAATCGGCTTCCTGCCGGCGCAGTTCACGATTGTCATTGGCCAGCTGTTGGCAGCGGGCGATCAGTGAATCTACGGTGCTTTCTAACGCTTGCAGCTTATCCATATTTCCTGCGTTTGAGGTCTACGTCTGGGTTCGCAACACGACAGACTGCGAGGGATTCCGCTACTATATTGCCGGCGAAATGGTGGGTCAATCGCTCCACTTGCGCGAACAATCACAAAATTGTGCCGAGGACCCAGTTCTCAGGCCTGTTGCTGCCACCGCAGCGCATCGAATCCATTCCGATTAAGAAAAACTGTGCGGTAAACATGACTTCAGAAAACAACCGATTTGAGCAGCTCGCAAACGCCATCCTCTCCGCTGGTGGCCAGGTGGACCCCAGCGAGTTACACGGCTTTACCTGTGGTGTGTTGGCTGCCGGGGCCGAACCGGATAAAAAGCGCTGGCAGAAAGAATTGGCGGAGTTACTCGATTTGGAGGCGATGCCAGCGGATCTGGATCGGGATTTGCTGCAATTGGCAGAGGAAAGCCACAAGCAACTGGGCGGCTCGGATTTTTCTTTCCAGCTGGTCCTCTGTGATGACGAAGATATTGTCAGCCGAGCCCTGGCCTTGGGGCACTGGTGTGAGGGTTTTCTGCACGGATTTGGCGTTGGCAGTGTCAAGGTGAAGCTGCAGCCCACCAGTGAGGAAGCGCTCAAAGATATCGGTGCCATCTCACAGGTGGATGCCGATCATGTTGAAGAGAGTGAGGAAACCGAACAGCAATTAATTGAACTGCAGGAATATGTGCGGGTTGCGGTGCTCAATATTTTTACCGAAGTGCGTGGTAGCCACTCCGGCAATGGCCCCACCGTTCACTGATGAACCACAGCGAACGCGCAAAAGATCCAGTGATTAGCATGGCGGAGTATGCCCGCCGCCGCGACCACTTAATGGCTGAGCTGGCCCCAAATAGCCTGGCGATTATCTCCTCGGCCGGGGAGCAGCTGCGCTCCCGTGATACCTTCTTCCCGTTTCGGCAGGATAGCGACTTTCTCTATCTAACCGGCTTTGAGGAGCCGGAATCCTTACTGGTGCTTTTACCCGGCCGCAGTCAGGGAGACACTCTGCTGATTTGTCGCGAGCGCGATGCGGAAAAAGAGCTTTGGGAGGGGCCGCGCTTGGGGCCCGAGCGCGCCGTGGCGCAATTTGGTCTTTCGGATGCTTTTCCCATCGGCGATCTCGACGATATCCTGCCCGGATTGCTGGAAGGGCGAGAGCGTATTTACTTCCCCATGGGGCGCTATGCCCATCTGGATCGACGCTTGCGGGCTTACCTACAGGCGATTGAGGAGGCGCCTTCCAGCAATGGCGCGCCGGAAATGGTGGATCTGGATTATCAGCTGCGCGAGCTGCGCCTGATAAAGAGCGAGCGGGAGTTGGATTTGCTGGCCCGCGCCGGTGAGATTAGTGCTGCGGCACATCGCTGCGCCATGGCGCGCTGCCAGCCGGGACTCTATGAATACCAGTTGGAGGCGACACTCTTACACAGCTTTATGGACGCTGGTGCGCGGGAAACTGCCTACCCGACAATCGTCGGCAGTGGTCACAATGCGCTTATCATGCACTACTGCAGCAACAAGGCGCGGATGCGTGATGGCGACCTGGTGTTGGTGGATGCGGGCTGTGAATACCAGGGCTATGTCGCCGATATCACCCGAACCTACCCCGTCAATGGCCGCTTTAGCGGCGCGCAAAAGGCAGTGTATGAAATCGTCCTGGCGGCGCAGGCCGCGGCGATGGAGCAGGTATGTGTGGGCAATCACTGGGATCAGCCACATGTGGCCAGCGTTGAAGTGATCGCACGCGGCTTGCTGGACTTGGGATTGCTCCAAGGGGACTTGCGCGAACTGATAGATTCAGGCGCTTACCAACGCTTTTATATGCACCGCGTCGGGCACTGGCTGGGAATGGATGTCCACGATGTGGGCGATTACCGGGTGCAAGGGGCCTGGCGGCAACTGGAAGCGGGCATGGTGATGACCATAGAGCCTGGTATTTATATTCCGGCAAACGATGAGCGGATACCTTCCGAATTTCGCGGTATGGGGATTCGCATCGAGGATGATGTCGCGCTTACTGCCGATGGGGTGAGAGTGCTTTCTGAGGCCGTACCAAAAACCGTGGCCGACATTGAATACACCATGCGCCACGGGCGGGATTTACTGACCCGTTAATGTATTTCGAGATTTTATTTTTCTGTGTGCAAAGTTATTGCGGGCACTGGGTAGGGGGGAGACTTTTATGAGTGAGCGGCTAGAGCGGGTGGATGTGGCTATTGTCGGTGGCGGCATGGCTGGGGCCAGCCTGGCACTGATGCTGGCACATTATTGCCCTCACCTCAGTGTCCGGTTGCTGGAACAGAGATCTCTGCCCGATGCCTCTGCCAGCGTGCAATTACCCAGCTTTGATACCCGAGCCACCGCGATTGCTGCTGGTAGCTTGCAGCTTTTCCAGCAGCTGGGTCTATGGCCTGCCCTGCAGGAATACAGCGCGCCAATAAGACGTATCCAGGTGAGTGACCGGGGCCATGCCTTTGGTACCGCTCTCTCGGCTGGCGCTCAGAAGCAGGCCAGCTTTGCCGGGATGCTAGGGGCTGTCATCGAAAATGCGGCTCTGGGGCCCATCCTGCACAATGCTTTGAATGACACCCCGGTCAGGCTTCTCTCTCCAGCCCGGGTAACTTCGGTGCGCATGGATAGTGAAGGCGCTCACTTGTGCTGGACCGGCGCGGATGGCGGCTCCGAACAGTTACTGAACTGTGGCCTTCTGGTCGTCGCCGATGGAGTGGATTCATCTCTTTGCAAACAGCTGGGGATGGAAATTGACACAGTAAATTACCAGCAGCGGGCATTGGTCACTACTGTTGCTCTACAGCGGGACCACGATGGCGTTGCCTATGAGCGTTTCACCCCCGCAGGTCCGATGGCGCTGTTGCCTCTGCCCCGGCGTGAGGGGGTACACCGCGCTGCGTTGGTTTGGGCCTGTGCCGAAGAGGAGGCGGATGCGGTCTGTGCACTGCCTGAACAGGAGCGCTTAAAACGACTGCAGCAGCAATTTGGATGGCGCGCCGGTCGATTTGTCAGGACGGGTGCCTTACAGGGCTACCCGCTCAGTCTGTCTCTGGCCCGTGAGCAGTGGCGGCGCAATCTAGTGCTGTTGGGTAATTGCGCACACTTCCTGCACCCGGTGGCGGGTCAGGGATTCAATCTGACCCTGCGCGATTGCTATGCCCTGGCCCAGGCACTGGCGCGACCGCAGGTAGAGTCCGGCACCGTGGGGCAGTTGGAGTGCCTGGCAGCCTATGGGGAAAACCGCAGGCTCGACCAGCAGTTAACAGTGGGTTTCAGTGACCGGATTCCGGCATTGTTTTCCTCGGCCAACTCTTTTCAACAAGTGGTGCGTCAAATGGGGATGCTTGGTCTTACACTGGTACCGCCACTGCGACAGCAGTTTGCCGGACAGGCCGCAGGGTTTGGGCTTTAGTTCTGGACCTGAAATGGTTGGGTACTTTTACTTCATGGCCTTCATTATCGGGATTGGCACTAAGTTGGGCATAACAGTGGAAATGGCTAGATATGAATAGACACCGTTTGGATTTTGCCATCGTCGGTGCGGGAATGGTGGGTATGGCTCAGGCTGCACTACTCGCTGTGCGCCATCCGAAGATGCGCCTGGCGCTGTTGGAGGCCTCTCCCGAGAGCACAGTGCAGCTGTCCGATAATTATGAGCCGCGGGTTGTGGCACTTACTCAGGCGTCTCGTGAACTACTCGAAGAGGTTGGAGCCTGGGAAGAAATCTCCGCGCAACGAGCCTGCCCCTATGTGGAAATGCGGGTTTGGGATGCCGATGGTACGGGCTCGGTGCGCTTCAATAGCCGCGATGTGCAGTTACCCAATTTAGGACACATCGTCGAGAACAATATTATCGTCGCCGCCCTGCGCGCGCGGCTTGGGGCGTTACCCAATGTAGAGCTGGTTAATGGCTTTCGCCTGGAAAGCTGGTGGCGCGATTGTGGTCTCTGGCACTTACAGCCGCGCGGTGAGCAGTCCGACGGGGTCGAAGGTCTGCGGGAGCAGGCAGAAATCGTGCAAACTCGCCTGCTGATCGGTGCAGATGGCGCCCGCTCCAAGGTCCGCGATTTATTGCGTATCCGTTGCCAGGAAACCGATTATCACCAGACCGCCCTGGTCTGTGTGGCCCGCTGTGAGAAGTCCCATCGACACACTGCCTGGCAGCGGTTCATGCAAAGCGGCCCCCTGGCCTTCTTACCCCTGGCTGGCCTTGGCGATGATAACCACTGCGCTGTGGTCTGGTCGGCGGATAATGCTCTCGCAAGCGAACTGCTCATGTTGGACGACCAGGCATTTGCCCTCAATCTTGAAAAGGCTATTGAGGGTCGCCTCGGCAAAGTGGAGTCCGTCAGTGAACGTTTCTCCTTCCCCTTACGTGCGCGACATGCAGAGCGCTATCGCGGGCCCGGCGCGGTGCTGGTTGGAGATGCCGCTCACAGCATTCACCCACTGGCGGGGCAGGGGGTAAACCTGGGCTTCCAGGATGTGCGTGTCCTCACCGATGAAATAGACCGCGCACTGTCCCGCGGTTTGGAACCGGCACACGCCTCGGTCTTGGCGCGTTACGAGCGCCGCCGCCGTGGCGACAATGCCGCTACATTGAAGGCCATGAGCACCTTCAAATCCTTGTTCGGTGCCGGCGAGCTGCATTGGCGCTGGTTGCGCAATACCGGCTTGAGCATGGTGGACGCCAGCCCCATGTTAAAGAAACGTATCATCATGCGCGCTATGGCGGTTTAGTGTGGACTTACCTTAAATTGCCCATCGCTCAGCTTGAAATTGACCGATGGCCATAAAAATAAAGCCCGCAACACATATCTGAAATAGCCGGAAATAGTTGCCAATAAAGGTTTCCCGAATTGAGTCAGTGGATTTCTATTTATAGCTTCCCTCTATCCAAGGATCTCGGTGCGCTTGCGCGGTTTATTCAGCGCTACCAATTACCTCTACGTATCACCGAGGAAAAAAATCAGCAGCTACTACTCTGCCCGGATGCAGGTTTGGCGGAAATGCTTAAGCCTCTATTGCAACGCTGGGATTCTGGAGAGCTGGATCTCGATCAAGTGCAAATGCAGCGGATTGAAGACGGGGTGCCCGTTAGCGAAGCAACACAGGTCTCTGCGGCAGCAACTGACTCCCAGGCTGGTGATACTGAAGGTAATCCCAATAAAAAAAATGGCGATGCAGTATCTGTATTACCGAGCTTTCCCCTGGATACGACTCCCATCAGTCTTTTGTTGATAGCCCTGTGTTTTTTTGGCTGGTTTCTGCAGGTAAATAATTTAAGCAGTGGTCTGATGATTTATCCCGATCAGGGCGGTGGGGACACTTTTTCAGAATCCTCACTGGCTTGGCATTTAGGGCAGGGGCAGTGGTGGCGATTATTCACTCCGGCAATTGTGCATTTTTCCCTGCCCCACGCGCTGTTTAATGCCCTGGGCATCTGGATTCTCGGCAGGCCAATAGAGGCTCGCGGAGGAAGTTTTTTATTTATCGTGCTGGTATTACTCGGTGCCCTCGCCTCCAACCTGGCCCAGTATTTTTGGCAGCCTGGAGTAAAGTTCGGAGGTATATCCGGCGTCATATATGCCCTGGTGGGTTTCGCTCTGGTTTTACAGCGCTTCCAGCCTCTTTGGCGGGATATACCAATAGAGATCTCCATCGTATTTTTGGCTTGGATACTAGTGGGAATCCTGGGTATTGTGACTTTGCTATTTGGGGTGGCGATTTCTAATGCGGGCCATATTGGCGGGCTACTCAGTGGTCTGATAATTGCCCTTGTGTACTGTGCCCTGGGAGGCGCCCGGAGATTTGCCCCAACCTAGGCATTTCGAAATGATTCAGATATTCCTGGGATAGCTTGGATCTTGCGAGGATGGTGAGCCTCAATGGAACAGTTGGATATTGTACGAATACCAATATTTCCCCTGGGCATGATTAATGCCCACCTGATTTTAGGCTCAGACAGCAAAATATTGGTGGACTCCGGGGTGCCTGGCTCCGAGGAAAAAATAGGACGATCTCTGTCGCGGCTGGGGCTCTCCTTTAAAGATATTGATCTGATTGTTGTTACCCATGCACATGCAGATCACGCTGGCAGTGCCGGAAAACTGCAGCAATTATGTGCCGCTCCAATCCTTGCCCATCGGGGAGACCTGGCCTATTTTCAGCAGGAAAAGGCGATGACCTATTGTGCTACCGGCTGGTTTGGCCGGTTGCTGCTGAAATCGGGAATGCCGCTGCGCCCCTACGATCAATTTACTCCGGATATTCTGCTTAAAGACCAGGAGGTTTTTGACCTTTCTGAATTCGGAATAAGCGGTGTTGTTTTCTCAACACCGGGTCATACCCAAGGCTCTATATCTATCACCCTCAGCGTCAAGCGCGCACTGGTTGGTGACCTGGTGGCTTCGGGAATCTTCCTCGGTGGCATTATGCTGACCGGCAGGGCGCGCCAGCCTCCTTTTGAGGAAAACCCTGTGGAAGTCGCCAGGCAGTTACTTCATTTGCTCGATAAGGGGCACGAGACCTTTTACCTGGGGCATGGAGGGCCTCTGCCAGCACGGGAGGTGAGACGCTACGCAGAGCGGATATTGGGTGAAGGGAAAGTGGGATAACCCTTTTCTTATAAAGCTTACTCTTCCCGCAACTTAATAAAACTGGAGTCCGCTCAGATTTCACGCATCCAGATAGATTTTTGTTTGGGACTATTACCTGATTTTAGACTTGTTGTCTCACCGACAGTGCGCAAGAATTCAGCTCTAATTCTGCTGTAACCAGGGACATATGTTTCTCTTAATTACCTATATTTTTATCGCTCTCGGCTTTTCCTTTTTGTGTTCGATTGCCGAGTCGGTCATTCTCAGTGTCACCACGCCCTATGTGAGGCTGCTTGAGCGGGAAGGGCATAAGGCGGGACCTCTGCTGCGCAAGCTAAAGGGGGACATTAATGCGCCCCTGGCTGCGATTCTTACCCTGAATACCATTGCCCATACCGCGGGTGCCGCTGGCGCCGGTGCCCAGGCCGCAGCGGTTTTCGGCAATCAGTATCTGGGCATTGCCTCCGCAATCCTCACGTTATTGATTTTGGTTTTCTCCGAAATTATTCCTAAGACCCTGGGGGCGGTTTACTGGCGCCAACTGGCTCCATTTACCGCTTATGCGCTGCGCGGACTGGTGTGGTTCCTCTATCCCTTCGTGAAGATGTCCGAGTGGCTGACACGGGGCTTATCGCACGGCCCCACCCTCACGGGCTTCAGCCGCGATGAGTTTGCGATTATGGCGGAGATCGGGGAGGCCGAGGGTCAGCTGGAGCAGCGCGAGTCCAGCATTCTGCGCAACCTGTTTTTTACCTTGCGCGATCACTCGGTGCGCGAGGTGATGACGCCGCGCACCGTAGTTTTCTCCCTGCCTGAAGATGCCACCCTGGCCGAGGTTTACGAAGAGGCAGAGAGGGGGCGCTTTTCCCGTATCCCGGTATATGAAAACCGCGATCAGGACTGCGTGGTGGGTTTTGTGCTCAAGCAGGAACTTCTGCTCGCCTACGCCAAAGGGGAGGGCGATCGCAAACTTTCTGAGTTTCGCCGCGAAATGCTGATGTTGCCGGAGACGGCGACCATCTATCAGGCGTTCCAGAAAATGCTGTCGCGTCGGGTACAGATCAGTGCGGTGTTGGATGAATATGGCGGCTTGGAGGGGGTACTCACCCTGGAAGATCTTCTCGAGACATTGCTCGGCGAGGAGATTGTCGATGAAGCGGATAAAACCCCCGATCGCCAGGAGTTGGCCAAACGCCTGTGGCGCTGGCGCTCAAAGAGGCATGGGCTCAAGGTGGATGAGTCGGCCCAGCAGGAGCAGGATACAGAGGAAGCTGGAGAAGGGGAGGAAGGCCGCGAAGGTCGACAGGGGCGCGAGGAGTGAATTCAGCGCTTCCTGGGTCGCACTTTTATACCGCCGCTAGCCCCGGCGGAATCTTTGACGGTCACCGGCATGCTGCACAGGTTTTGATTCCGGTGGCTGCTAGGCTTCTGTGCAGATATGTCGCAGTGCATAGCCCGCTGGCAAGGCCTGTACCCAAGCCGCTAGAATACGCCGCTTCGGAACCTGACGGACTGAGAATTTAAAATGGGAAACAGAACGCCTCTGTATGACACACATGTCGCTATGGGCGGCAAAATGGTGGATTTCGGTGGATGGGATATGCCGCTGCACTATGGTTCGCAGCTGGATGAGCACAATAAGGTGCGCACCGATGCGGGGATGTTTGATGTCTCCCACATGACCGTGGTCGATGTCGATGGCGCGGGTGCCCGCGACTACCTGCGTTACCTGCTGGCCAACGATGTGGCCAAGCTCGACGGCAATCCCGGCAAGGCACTTTACACCGGCATGCTGAATGAAAAGGGCGGTGTCATCGACGACCTGATCGTATATCTGCGCGATCCCGGTTACCGAGTAGTAGTGAACTGCGCAACCCGTGAGAAAGATCTGGCCTGGATGAATAAGCAGGCGGAATCTTTTGAGGTGACGCTCACCGAGCGCCCCCAGTTGGCGATGATTGCCATTCAAGGTCCCAATGCCCTCAGCAAGACCAAAGAAGTTCTTGGCATCGACTGGACTGCAGCGATCGATGCGTTGAAAGTGTTCCAGAGCGTGGCCCGCGGCGAATGGTTTGTGGCGCGTACTGGTTACACCGGCGAGGACGGCCTGGAAATTATGCTGCCCGGCGAAGACGCCAGCGGTTTCTGGCGCGCTTTGGACGAGGCCGGTGTTGCACCTTGCGGCCTGGGCGCACGCGATACTCTGCGCCTTGAGGCGGGTATGAATCTTTACGGCCATGAAATGGACGAGGAGACCTCTCCTCTCATCGCCAATATGGCCTGGACTGTCGCTTGGGCGCCGGAGAGCCGCAACTTTATCGGCCGTGCGGCACTGGAAGAAGAGAAGGCCAAGGGCATCGAACATAAGCTGGTCGGCCTGGTTCTGGAGGAGCGCGGCGTCCTGCGCGGCGGGCAGTATGTGATGGTAGACGGTAGCGACGAGCGCGGTATCATCACCAGCGGAACCTTCTCGCCAACCCTGGGTTACTCCATCGCCCTGGCGCGGGTACCGGCCAGTGTCGGCGATACCGCCGAAGTGGAAATCCGCAAGAAACTGCAGCCGGTCAAGGTGGTTAAGCCCTGCTTTGTGCGCAACGGCAAATCGGTTATTTAAGCGTCGCACCAAAGGTGTAGGCGCCATTAAGACAATATATTCAGATGCTTAATCAAGGGATCACAGCATGAGCGAAATCCGCAACGAATTGAAATACCTCTCCAGCCACGAGTGGGCGCGATTGGAAGAGGACGGCACTGTTACTATCGGCATCAGTGACCATGCCCAGGACGCACTGGGTGACGTGGTCTATGTTGAAACGCCTGAAGTAGGCAGCACTTTGGCTGCCGGCGACGAAGCCGGTGTGGTTGAGTCTGTTAAGGCTGCCAGCGATATCTACTCCCCGGTATCCGGTGAGGTCGTAGAGGTGAATGAAACTCTGGAAGAGTCTCCAGAAACCGTAAACTCCTCTCCTTACGACGATGGCTGGTTCTTCCGCATTAAGCCCAGCGATGTGAGCGAGCTGGATAATATGCTGGATGCCGATACCTATCGCTCGGAGTCTGAGGACTAATTCCTCAAGCTCGATGAGTAAAAAAACCGCTGCCATTCGCAGCGGTTTTTTGTTTTTGGTGGGAAGTTATTCGGCGCTCACCGGGTGAAGAATGCCTTTCAGGCCGATCTTATGCAGAAACGCGCCCACAGTGTGTTCGATTTCTTCTGCACACTGCATCTGGATCACCTGTTGCAGAAGTAACTTGGTGTCCGCCTGGCGTACCGCACGCAAGGTTGCCTTTACCCGCGGTAGATTGGTGGCGTTCATTGAAAGCATGTCGTAGCCCATGGCCACCAACAGTAAGGCGCCGCCTGGCTCTCCGGCCAGTTCTCCACAGATGCCGACTCTGGTGCCCTCGGCGTGTGCGGTACTGACAATCTCCTGCAGGGCGCGCAATACTGCGGGATGCAGGGCGTGGTAAATATTGGCAACGCGACTGTTATTGCGATCCACAGCCAGTAGGTACTGGGTCAGGTCGTTGCTGCCCACCGAGATAAAGTCGGCCCGCTCGGCCAGTTCGCGAATTTGGTAGATGGCCGAGGGTACCTCCACCATGACCCCGAGCGGTGGCATCTCAATTTCATAATCTTCCTCCAGGAGTTCCCGGTAGGCCCGCTCAATCAGTTTGCGTGCGGCTTCGAGTTCATTGAGTCCGCTGATCATTGGAAGCATGATGCGCAAGTTGTCGAGCCCCTGGCTGGCCTTCATCATGGCGCGGACCTGTGCCAGGAAGATTTCCGGGTGGTCTAGGGTTACGCGAATACCGCGCCAGCCAAGGAAAGGGTTGGTCTCCTCAATGGGAAAGTACGCCAGTGCTTTGTCGCCGCCCACATCGAGGGTGCGCATGGTGACTGGCATGGGGGCGAAGGCTTCCAATTGTTCCCGGTAGATTTCCCGCTGTTCCTCTTCGGAGGGAAAACGGTCGCGCAAGAGAAAGGGGACTTCGGTGCGGAATAGGCCGACGCCTTCGGCACCGCGCTCGAGAGAGCGAGTGACATCGGCCATCAGCCCGGTATTGACCAGCAGCCGCACACGGTGCCCATCAGCGGTCTCAGCAGGCAGTTCGGCCAGATGATCCAGACTGTGGGCGAGTTGCTCCTCCTCTGCGACTATCTCATCGTAACGGCGCTTAAGTTCAGTGCCGGGATGGATATGCAGGTCACCGCGGTAGCCGTCCACCACCATATCGACGCCGTCGATAGTCTCATAGGGCAGATCCTGCACACCCATGATTGCCGGCAGCCCCATGGCTCGGGCGATGATGGCCATATGGCTGTTGGAGGAACCCTTTACAGAAACAGCCCCGATCAGTTTCTCTCGCGGCACCTCGGCCAACACCGCGGCGGTGAGTTCCTCTCCCACCAAAATGGTGTTATCCGGGTAGTCGCGCTCGCTGTTTTGTTGCTGGTGCAAGTGCATAAGGACTCGCGCACCTAAGTCGCGGACATCGGCGGCGCGGTCGCGGAAATAGGAGTCGGACATGGCCTCAAAGCGGCGCACATGTTCGAGCATGACCTCGGCCCAGGCCCTGGGTGCGCTCAGCTGCTGCTGGATGCGATCACAAACTTCGACGGCGAGAGAGTTATCGTCGAGCATGCTGATATAGGCATCGAAGAGCGCGCGCTCTTCGCGGTTGAGCTCGTCCTTGAGACGTTCGCCCACCTCGCGGATCTCTTCCCTGGCGGAAGTGAGTGCCTGTCGGAAAAGGATTAATTCCTCTTCGATATCGAGGCACAGGGAGTAGGGCACCGTGGCCAGATTGGCCTGGGGGGTCACGATATGGGCGCGTCCGATTGCAACGCCGGGGGACGCAGCGATACCAGAAAAATGGGTTTCCTGGCGCTGACGGCGGATGGTGGCCAGCATGCCGGTGGCCTCGGCATGGGCAATGACTCCGGCAAGCTGGGCCGAAAGGGTAACCAAAAACGCCTCTTCCCCTTCGTCAAAGCGGCGCTGCTCCTCCTGCTGGACGACCAAGACACCGAGCACCGCGCGGTGGTGGATAATCGGTGTGCCGAGAAATGCGCTAAAGCGCTCTTCGCCAGTGGAGGGAAAATATTGGAAGGCGGGGTGCGCTTCGGCCTTTTCCAGGTTGATAGGCTCTTCGCGTGTTACTACGTTGCCTACCAGGCCCTCTCCCGGTGCCAGGGATACTTGCCCCACGGCGCTGGGAAGCAGGCCGTCGGTGGCCATCAGGACGTAATTGCCGGTTTCCTTGTCGCGCAGATATACGGAGCAGACGCGTGTGTGCATCACTTCGCGCACGCGCCGCACAATGATCTCAAGCACCGCAGGCAGGTCCCTGGCGGAGTTAACTTCCTGAACGATACTGCGCAAAGATCCGAGCAATGGCCTTTCCTCGCCAGTCAACGGAGAATATTACTGGCTCAGGAAAGCCTGAAGCCGGGTGGTACCGGAGCGCAGCGGGCACTTAGGGGTTATTCGCCCCGATCGCGCAACCAGCGTCTCTCCAGCTGAATTTGTTGTTGGGCCAGCTCGGCCAACGCGCGCCGGTAAACCTCGCGTTTAAAAGTCACCACCTTACTGAGCGGGTGCCAATAGCTCACCCAACGCCAGTGGTCAAACTCGGGCTTATAGCCATTATCAAAGCTGATGCAGGACTCTTCGGCCTCTAGTTTTAGTAAAAACCACTTTTGTTTCTGGCCGATGCAAAGGGGTTCAGAGCGCCGGCGTATTAGGCGCTGTGGCAGGCGATAGCGCAGCCAGCCACGAGTACAGGCAATAAGGCTGACCTGATCGCGTGTAAGTCCGATTTCTTCGTATAGCTCCCTATATAGTGCCTGTTCAGGAGTTTCGCCTGGATTAATACCACCCTGGGGAAATTGCCAGGCGTCCTTGCCACCTACCCGCCTAGCCCACAGTGCCTGACCGCGGGCATTCAGCACAATGATACCGACATTGGGGCGGAAACCCTCTGCGTCTATATTGCTGCTGTTGTCGCCACCCTGTCCCCGGTTGCGATTGCTGCCGCTGGGGGTGTCGGTGCGATTTGACTGCTTGGCAGGCCTACGGCGGTTTCTTCGCCCGGCAGGTGCCGGTTTGCCGTCGCCCAAAATACCGTCCTCAATACTGTTGTGTGCTGCCGTGCGCTGCACTTACTTGTCCCGCATTGTTCCACAGAGGTGGGTTTACAGCAATTCAGTGACGCAGTCCGTGTGATGTGGGAAAGTGCGCGGTAAAATCGACCGCCACTGTAGCGGTGGTTGCTTTACCCTGGCGGTGAAATAGCCTTTGCGAATCTATAGTTTACGGGGGAGTTGGCGATGCACTTGGCAATTTTTGATCTCGACAACACGCTTATTGGCGGCGACAGCGATCACGCCTGGGGTGAATTCCTGGTGGAGCGAGAGCATGTGGATAGCGAACACTACCGCTTGAGCAACGATCGCTTTTATCAGGATTACCAGAAGGGTGAGTTGGATATCTTTGCCTACCTGGAGTTCGCTCTGGAGCCCCTGTCGCAAATCTCCCGCGGTCAGCTGGAAAACTTGCAAAGTGAGTTTATGCAGGAGGTGATCAGCGAGTTGTGGCTGCCGGCGGCACACGAACTTATTGGGGAACACCGCCGCAAGGGCCACCACATCATGATTATTACCGCCACCAATCGCTTTGTGGTGGAGCCGATTGCCGCACGCCTGGGAGTGGATACCCTGCTGGCGACTGAGCCTGAGGAATATGAGGGCCATTTTACTGGTCGCGTTGTGGGAGAGCCCTGTTACCAGGCCGGCAAGGTGTTGCGTCTGCGCCAATGGCTGGGGCAAAACCCCGAGTTCGCGGGCAGAGAGAAATGGTTTTACAGCGACTCCATCAACGATTTGCCACTGCTGACCGAGGTCGAACACCCGGTAGCGGTCGACCCCGATGCCCGCTTACGCGCCGAGGCCCAAGCGCGAGGTTGGCCGATTATCAGCCTGCGCGATCAGGGCTGAATGAAGGTTTTGGCCAAATGAAAACTGCGGCCTTGGAACAGATGAAAAGAGGAATTGAGTGAAAGGATATTGCCTTCGGACTATGACCACAGCCCTGCTGCTGTGCGTACTGGCTTTCATAAATGGCTGTGAACAGAGAACCCCTCAGCCACTGAAGGAAGAACAGCGGGCCCCGGTGACTCAGCAGGTTGATGAAAAGGCGGCCTCGGATCTCTCCCTGGCAATTTGGCAGGCGGGGCAGGCCCAGGTGTTACATGCTCATGCTTCAGTGGAAACCCTGCAGAGGGCGGTGGAAGCTCTGCTGGTACAGCCCAATGAAGATCAATTGGAGGAGGCCAGGCTCGCCTGGCTGGATGCGCACCGAGAGTTCGCGGCAACTCTGCCCTATATTCAGCTGGCTTTTTCTCCCTCAGACCTGCGCGGTCAGGGGCGCAAGCTGCTGTTGGCACTGGATAGCTGGCCCGCCCAGCCCGGTTATCTGGACACCGTGCCCGGTTATTCCGATAGCGGCATCGTCAATGACACCGCGATTGAACTGACTCTGGCAAATCTGCGCAAACAACACCGCCTCACCGCACATGAAGAGGCGAGCACTGGTTTTCATGCGCTCGAAGTAATGCTCTGGGGCCCCACCAGCGAGAGAATGGCGGAAGACTTTGTCGCGGTCAGTGAGGGTGAGAAGCCCGAGGCCCTGGCTGCCAACCGCCGCCGCGAGCTGACTAGCCTGATCGCCAAGGGTATTGAAGAGGATATGGCTGGACTGGCGCGCCGCTGGCCCACTTCGGCCAACAACCTGTCCCGCGAGTACCTGGCGCTGGGCCCGGTAGCTCGATTGCAACAGATTCGCTCGGCGCATACCCAGGTTATCGATGAGCAGCTTTTGCGCCGTCTTCCCGAGGGTTCCGAGAGCGACGTGGAAAGTGGTCGCGCGGCGGATTCCAAGCAGGCCCTGCTGGCAATTATGGCAACCCTGCAGTCCAACTGGATTCCCACCGGGGGTGGCGGTTTGGCGGAAGTGTTACTCGACCGACACCAGGTCAATGCTCTGGAGGAGACCTTTTCGGACTTTGAAGCCCTGCTCTTGAAGATGGAAGATCCGTTCGAGCTGGCGGAGCTGGGGCAATTGGCGAAGGCGCGCAAATTACTGGAGCGGATGGCGGGTTTAATGACCGGTACCACAGAGGTGCCGGTATCGAAAAAGGACGTGATGCCGGTTTCGCTACCGGCAACGGAAGACTGATTTATACGAAAAACCCCGGCAAAAGCCGGGGTTTTTCGTAAGATATCTGCAGTCTTACCAGCGACGTACAGGACCCGTGTCCACGTGGACGAAGTTGCTCTTCGGATAGTAGCCGACTCCGCCCGCCTTTAGGTTCAATGCCGCCTGTCTTAGTTTTGACAGAGGGACACCGGGCATCCGGATATCCAAGGCCATACCGCGCGTATGATAACTACGCTTGGCAACACCCCGACCAGCAGCGCGTAATTTCGCATTGGTCTTGGGCGATCGGTACCCGGAGATAATCTCGATGGTACCGCTGTAATTGAACTTTTCCTTCAGCTTATACACGATATCAAACAGCTTCGGGTCCATACGAGTCACTTCGTTGGCGCGGTGGTCCCGCAGTAGCTTGTTGAACTTTTTCAAGCCACCACTGCTGTAATTCCCGTTGCTCCAGTAGGCGGCCTCCAGCTTCTCCCCTGTGTGCAGGTTACGCATCTTCAGGGTGCGGGAGCTACCTACTTTCGCGAAAGTCGGCCCGGCGCTGACCGCCGCCGCAGTTGCGCAGGTCACTGCCAGGAATCGACGTCTGGATGGATTCTTCATAATTCCGCCTCGTCGTTAAATCTCTTCGGTGTGCCCTTGAGTGGGCGCATCCGGGTACGGCGGAAAATGTACAAAAAATAACCATTTGTTACAAATTGTGACCTGCTAATTAGGAAATATTTGAAAATTCGGCTGGTAAATTTTTCCCTGGCGGCTAGCTCTTTCGAAACGCTTGTCGCTAGTCACGAGAAGTGGGCACTAAAAACAAGAGACAGCGTTGTCATTAATAGATAAAGCGTAAAAAAACATTTTTTTTGCGACTGAATAGTTTTAAACGGTGTCTGAAGCGCTTTTAGGGGGCATCTTGGGGGGAAGCTATTGATCCTTGTGGTAGATATCCCGGCGGAATTGGGGGCGCCCTTCGGCGTCGATCCAGGCTGTCATGTATACGATAAAGAGTTTTGGGGCGGGCTTAATCGACACTCTCAGGGGTTCTGCGCCTGTTGCGGCCTCGGCGATGCGGGTCCTGTCCCAGCCCTGGGCTTGAAGGAGGCTATAGGCTAATTCCTCGGGCTGCTGTAGGCGCACACATCCGTGGCTAAAGGCTCTGTGGTGTTCGGTAAAAAGGCTCTGTGCCTGGGTGTCGTGCAGGAATATGGCTTGCTTGTTGGGGATGACAAATTTCACTTTGCCGAGCGTATTGTCCGGCCCACTGACCTGGCGCAGGGTTGCATGGCCACCGGCAGCCCGCTCCAGGCTCTCATCGGTGATAGGAGAGGTTTTGCCACCGCGATACTGGATAACTCGATAACCGCGGCGGTGCATGGCGGCCGGGTTGTGTCGCGCTTTGGGGAGCAGCTCTGTGATCAGAATGCTGCGTGGTACTGTCCAGGTGGGGTTGAAGACCACACTGGTGATGCGGGTGTGTAAATTGGGTGTGCGGCTGCTGTTTTTGCCCACTACGGTTTTCATGTCTAGTTTGATACGTCCATCTTCCACCAGCTGCAGGCGGTAATCGGGCACATTTACCAGTACATAGCGCTCTTCCTCTAGAGGAGGGAGCTTGTCCCAACGCAGTGCATTCCTCTCCATTTGCTCAGCTCTCTCGATGGGGGAAACCGACAGAGCTGCGAGGGTCGCCCCCTCTGCAATACCACTCGGAACGAGGCCGTGGCGACGTTGGAAGCGCTCGAGCGCTGACTGTAGTGCGCTATCGAAGCGCATCGGGTCCTTTTGCGGCGCGGAAACCGGACCGGGTTGGCCGCGGTAATCCCCGTAGAGCTCAAGCAGTTTACGAAGCTGCAGTACTCGCTCGCCTCGATCTCCGGCTTGCAGGGGCCCCCCTTGCGGAACCGGGCGCCAATATTTCGCTAGGGTTCGATAGTGTAGGGCCTCGCTGCGCAGCTGTTCTCCCATAAGGGCAATATTCAGGGCCGCGGTTTCCCTGGAAGTCTGGCCACTATTTATCGAGGCTGCAGAGGTTATGGCCACTATCAGCAGGGCGATTAGCCCTAGGTGACGAGGATACCAAGCCATTGTGAACTCCCAGCGGAGTGGTCATATTTAGCCACGGTTTGCTCCATTGCTGGCGTTGTCGCGGTTATAGATATCCGGGCGAAACTGCAGTTGGCCATTTTCATCCACCCAGGCGGTCCAATAGGCAATGTATACCGGCAGGGGATTTTTTAGCGCGACACCGTGAGTGCGGCCGCTCATCAGGGCGCGTTCAATGCGAGCATTGTTCCAGCGGTTCTGTTGAGCGAGCATCATGCGAGCGAATTTCAGGGGTTTTTCCAGGCGAATACAGCCGTGGCTGAAGGCGCGCTGGGACTTCTTGAACAGGTGCTTGCTGTTGGTGTCGTGTAGGAATATGGCGTGGCGGTTGGGGATCACAAACTTGACCCGCCCCAGAGCGTTTCCAGGTCCACCTTTTTGCTGCAGAGACACTTGGCCCCGGCGCACTGCGGCGACATTGCCACGGGTAAAGGGGACGGCTCGACCGCGGTGGTTGATTAAACGGTAACCCTTGGCGCTCAGTGCTGAACTGCCTTTGGGTAGTAACTCGCGCAATGCGATATTGGGGGGGACCCGCCACACGGGATTGAATTCCAAGCGTGTCATGCGCGTGGTCAACTGCGGAGTCTTGTGCTTGGGTTTCCCCACCACCACCTTCATTCGGAATTGCTCGCGCTCGTCCTCAATCAGACGCAGATTGAATTCGGGCACATTGACCACGATATAGCGCGGCCCCAGATCCTTGGGGAGCCTCTCCCAGCGTTCGATATTGGCGGAGAGTATGCGCACGAGTTTATTCGGGTTGGTATTGAGCCGGTTGCGGGTGCGCTCATCCACCAATGCGTCACCTTTCAGGCCGTGGCGGCGCTGAAAGCGGCGTACCGCCTCCTGGAGAGGTTTGTCGTAGACATCACCGGTATGCGCCTCCTTCGTGTTTTTATTGGAAAAGTCGCTGGGGCGGAAATCGCCGTAGAGCATCAGTAGGCTGCGCAACTGGGCTACTCGCGGCCCCCGGCTCCCCGGAGTAATCGGTTGTCCGGCGTCTAGCGGTCGCCATTGATCGTTCTGGGCCAGTGTCCGATAGCGAGCCAGCTCCTCGCTGAGAAGTGTGTACTGCCGGCCATAGGGGGAGAAAGGATCCCTTCCCGGTACCGGTAGATCCAGGTCGGTCTTTGTGTTCGCCGAGACTGGAGGGCTGTCGATGCTCAGCGCTATGGCCAGCATCAAAGCCATTGTGCCACCCTGGATTGATTTATTCAGCGAGAAGGAATGATTGCCTGCACCCATAAGTCACCCCAGTAAGCGAAGTCGGACCAAAGAGATTGATCGCACTGCTCACATTGGTAACTTGTGACTGGCGGGCCCTTAATAATATCGAGGAATGGTTTGCGGCTATACGCAGAGAGAAAAAGACTACAGGGAGTGGTTACTGGAGACTAAGGGCGGCCTTGAAGGCCGCCCCAGCGAACTCAAAATTGATTGTCGCTTAACCCATCCTTGCCGTAGATATCCGGCCGGAAATTCAGCCGGCCCTGCCCGTCCACCCAGGCGGTCCAGTAGGTGATATAGACCTTGACCAGGCGGAGCAAGTCGACCGCTGTGGTCTTTTCCCCAACCGTGAGCTGGTCTATGCGCCACTGGTCCCAGTCCCCCTGCGGGCGCAGGAGGGCTTCCGCCAGGTGGCGGGGTTTTTCCAGGCGGATGCAGCCGTGGCTGTAATCCCGGTCGGTCAGAGAAAAGAGGGTACGGGCGCGAGTGTCATGCAGGTAGACATCGTGCTTGTTGGGGATCTCGAATTTCACGCGCCCCAGGATGTTCTCCTCACCGCCCATCTGGCGTAATAAGTAGGAGCCTGCCCCGGCGGCTGACAGATTGCTGGGAGTCAGCGGTAGGTATTCCCCTCTGCCGCCGACAACCCGGTAACCCATTTTTTCCATGCCCGAGGGATCCTTGCGCGCCTTAGGCAAGAGTTCATTCACCAGGATACTGCGAGGCACTGTCCAGGTAGGGTTGAAAATCACCCTGCTGACACGGGTGGTGATTTCTGGAGTGGCGTGCTTCTTCTTGCCTACGACCACATTCATAGCCAGCTTCACCCGGTTGTTCTCCACATACTGGAGACGGTACGCGGGGATGTTGACCTGGATAAAGCGATCGCCGAGATTGGCAGGTAATTCTTCCCTGCGCTGGATGTTCATCTCGATAATTTTTGCCCGTGCTGTAGGGGAGAGGTTGAGCCGCTTACGGGTTCCGCGGCCCACGATGCCATCGGGTTTGAGGCCGTGACGTTTTTGAAAGCGCAGCACCGCTTCGTGAAGGCCCCGATCGAAGCGATTGGGATCGCTTCCGCCGTAGCTATAGCGACTCTGGTAGTCCCCATAGAGCGTTAGTAGTTCTCTCAGACGGGACACATGGGGATGGCGGGCACCCATCGTCATCACTGGTCCTGGAGGTATCGGGCGCCAACGGCCACTATCGGAGATCTTGCGCAGGCGTTCGAGCTCGTTCCTCAGAGCGTAGACATCACTGCCGTAAGGGGTATTTTCCTCGAAATAAGGTCCCTCGCTATTTTCTGAGCGGGTATCTGAGCGGGCAACAGTGTCCCTTTCTTGCGGATTGCTGTTGCGGCTCTGGTTGTAGTAAACCCTGCTGCCACTCCTGCGAGTACCTGAATTGCCACTATTGTCGCTGGCGGAGATGTAGCGAGTGCGTTGGCTGCGGGTGTCCGTGGATCTGGAGAGATTGCGCTCGTTATCGGTGTTGTAATCGCGGGAATAGTAACGGTTACGTGCTTTGCCGCCGATCATGCGCGCCCGATCATAGCCGCGGAAGTACTTGCGACCACTGGGCTCGCTGGATGCCTGCTGTGGGGCATTGCCGTAGGCCACATTGCTGACATTGCTATAGGCGACCATGCGAAACCCCTGATGCTCGCGCAGCACCGGCGTAATTCCCCGGCGCGGTCGACTTTTAGGGTTGATCCGGTCGAGCTGGGTATCCTGTGCATAGGAGACAAAGGCATCGGTCAGCAGGATGTCCAGCACTGCGGCCATCTTTAAGCGCTGGGGGGTGTCCCGCAAGGTGCGGTCAAAGTAGCCTAGGTGGTAGCGGTAATCCACCATGCTGCTGGGATTGCCGGAGCTGGCAGCAGTGAGCTGCTTGAGCAGATCATTGGCGCTGTCACTCAGGTTGTAGTTATCAAACCAGAGCAGGCGGTAGTTGGTACGCTGGTAAATCCTGCGCACTGCCGCGGGGTTAAAGATGGGGTCTTGGGCTGGCCAGGCGTCTGGATTCTCCTCCAGCCAGTGCACCAAATGTGGGCGTACCGCACTCTCCGGTAATACCGGCACCGTTTTCTGGTTGGCAGAAAAGGCGTAATAGAGGATAGAGACGCAGAGACTGCCGAGCATCAGCAGGGGCAGTAAGGGTTTGTGTTTACGCTGCTCTGGGTTGAAATAAGACATGGTACCTCAGCGATACTGCAGGGGCCCGGTGTTGTCTTGTGGATAATGCCGGGCGCCAGATCGTTCATACCTTCCGAACCTGTGGCGAGCCCATCCAGAGACTGTTAGGTGTCTAGCGATGACTCGCACTTGTCATGCGTCCCGCGCGACTTCCTCTTATTTAAGACCGCAATTGGCGTCACACTTGCGCGAAACTCAACCAATTTCAGCCTGTGAAACTAAGTATGGCAATAAATGCGGAATTTGCTTGGCGTTTCTTTCTTCTGAGGATAAGTGATCCGGTAGCCCTTGTAGAAAGGCCGCAAAATTCCGTCCATACCGCAATAAGGTTTTGCTATTGCTCGTAATTTTTCTATCAATGAGATATCCCTTGAGCGACTAGATACGGCCAATAATTTTAATAGCCCCAAAAAACCCTATTTATTTCAGGGACTTGGCCAGAGTGTCAGGGGAGGGAAAAGTAGCGAAGGGGGCCCCACAGATTGCCCTGGGAAAAGCTTTGCTCCCATAAATGGGTCTGGCCGCTCCGGTGTACGGCGATCAGGGTGCTGGCGCGAGTGCCATAGCCTTGCTTTAAGGCGCTTGAATCCACGTTGCCTGGCAGCTGATTCTCTCTCTGGGTTACCTGCACAAATATTGGCGACAGGGCCCGTTCCATCGGTAAACCTACGCCGGTGCTGGGCAGCATCGCATCGGTAGCCGGACTTCTGTCCTGCAGAAGGCTGAGGGCGGGTTCAATAAAGTTCTCCCGGCTAATAGAGCCCTTAAGTTGCTGGGTAATTTGCGCCAGCCCCGCCTTGCCCTTTTCCACCTTGGGCCATGGGGCGTCGGGGGCCCCGTTAGAGATGCCATGCACTCCGGCGGAAAAGGCAAAAGGGCTGTGCCTATTCCCTGCGCAATAGAGAGGCTGCTCTTCATCTAGGGCGAATAGCAGCGCGTTAAAGCCCCGGTAGCGCTGCCCTTGGAGCTCTCTTGCGAACTGTTCAGGTGAGTCGCCGCCGGTTAGAAACTGGTATGGAATTTCCCCCCGTGACAGGACATTTTCTGGCTCGGCACTGCCCGGTTCGCGAATGTTGGTAACTGCCGCTACCCGTCCCGCAGCGATCCCAGCCCAGGTACCCCCAGCTTGCAGATCCCGCCCTGCGACTATTTGTCTGCCCTGTCCGATCTCTTGTTCTTTTCTCCAGGGTTCGGCGGGAGCACTCGGTCTGGTATAAAACTCGTCCCGGTTGGCGATCAGCAGGAGCGGGTAGTCTGGATGGCAGCGGTAGGCGAATAGCAGTAGACACATAGTATTTTCCCGGCAGAAGGCTTTTGGCGCGCCTCTTTCGCTGGGGGGCGCTTTGCGACCATAATAGGCGTTTCGCCAACAATCTCGATTCCCCCATGCTGACTTATCCAGAAATCAATCCGGTGGCCATTGCTATTGGCCCCCTAAAAGTACATTGGTACGGGCTGATGTACCTGTTCGGCTTTATTGCTGCCTGGTGGTTGGCATTGCGGCGCAGCACCAGGCCCTGGTCCCCGGTTATCAAATCGGAAGTGGAGGATCTGATCCTCTACTGCGCTATCGGCGTGGTGGTCGGCGGACGCCTCGGCTACATGTTCTTCTACAACATGCCCGAGCTGATGGAGAATCCTCTCTCCCTGTTCAAAGTCTGGGAGGGGGGCATGAGCTTCCACGGCGGCCTGGTCGGCGTGATGTTGGCTACGGTCCTCTATGCCCGAAAAATTGGCACAACCTTCCCTGCACTGATTGATTTTGTCGCCCCATTGGTACCTATTGGTCTGGGACTGGGGCGCCTGGGTAACTTTATTGGCCAGGAACTCTGGGGGCGCCCCACCGAAGGCCCCTGGGGCATGGTATTCCCCAAAGACCCGGAATTGCTGGCCAGGCATCCATCGCAGCTGTATCAGGCTTTCCTGGAAGGGTTGGTGCTCTTCGCGGTGCTCTGGTGGTTCTCCAGCAAGCCGCGCCCGCGCCTCGCCGTTGGCGGCATGTTTGTCTTGCTCTACGGTATTTTCCGCTTCCTGGTGGAGTTTGTCAGGGAGCCGGATGGCCATATCGGCTTTGATTTGTTCGGTTGGATGACCCGTGGACAGTTGTTGAGCCTGCCGATGATTATTGCCGGTATCGCCCTGTTGGTGTGGAGTTATCGCACCCAGCCGCTGCCAGAGGGGCGCGGTAAAGGTGGAAATAAAGAAAACCGTTCTCAGGTAAATGGCGGAGCCTAGTTAGAAATGAAGCAGTACCTCGATCTAATGCGCCATGTGCGCGAAAACGGCACAGTAAAAGGGGACCGCACCGGCACCGGGACCCTCAGCGTATTTGGTTACCAGATGCGCTTTAACCTGGCAGAGGGTTTCCCTTTAATCACCACAAAGAAGTGTCACCTGCGCTCCATAGTCCACGAACTACTGTGGTTCTTGCAGGGCGATACCAATATTCGCTATCTGCAGGAAAACAAGGTGCGCATCTGGGATGAGTGGGCGACCGAAGATGGGGACTTGGGGCCGGTTTACGGTCACCAGTGGCGTTCCTGGCCCACGCCAGATGGGCGTAAGATTGACCAAGTGGAGCAGTTGGTACACCAGCTGAAAACCCGTCCCGATTCTCGTCGCCTGATGATCAGTGCCTGGAACCCGGCAGATCTCCCCGATGAAGGTGTCTCCCCGGCGGATAATGCCCGCGAAGGACGTATGGCGCTCGCTCCCTGTCACGCCCTGTTCCAGTTCTATGTGGCGGATGGCAAGTTATCCTGCCAGTTGTACCAGCGCAGCGCTGATATCTTCCTTGGTGTACCGTTCAACATTGCCTCCTACAGTTTGCTAACCCTGATGTTGGCGCAGGTGTGCAACCTCCAGCCGGGTGAGTTTATTCACACCTTTGGCGATGCCCATCTCTACTCCAACCATTTGGAGCAGGTAGACCTGCAGCTGCAGCGTGAGCCTCACGCCCTGCCAAAGATGCGCCTCAACCCGGACGTCAAAGACCTGTTCGCCTTCCGTTTCGAGGATTTTGAACTGCAGGATTACCAGGCACATCCGCATATTCCCGCTCCAGTCGCGATTTAATCAGGAGAGAAGCTGTGGAAACTCCAATTGCCCTGATCGCAGCTGTGGCCCGCAATGGCGCTATCGGTAGAGACAACGAGCTGCCCTGGCGTCTCTCCGGCGACCTGCAATTCTTCAAGCGCACCACCATGGGCAAACCCGTGGTGATGGGGCGCAAGACCTTTGAGTCTATAGGCCGCCCGCTACCCGGGCGTGCCAATATCGTGGTTACCCGCAACCCCGATTGGCATTCCGAGGGTGTCGAGGTGGTAAGCACCCTGGAGGCTGCACTGGAACTTGCCGATAAGCATGCACAGGAAGCAGGTGCCAGCGAGTTGATGGTGATCGGCGGAGCACAGATTTATCGCCTCAGCATGCCTCATGCCGCGCGGCTCTATGTCACCGAAGTGGATGCTGAAGTGGCGGGAGATGCGTTTTTTCCCGAAGTTGATGACTCTTGGGTCGAAGTTGCACGAGAGTGTTACCCTGCCTCTGAAAAGAATGAGTACAACTACGCATTAGTTCGGTACGACAGATTCAAATAAAAACAATTTGATTAAAAGTTGATCAATCTGTTAAATTCTGCGACAGCCTACAGAGGAAACAGCGCCGTCAATGTGTGCAAGTGACCCGGTTTTGTTACCTGGTTGTTACCTTGCTACCCACGCGGGCCGATGCTGACAATCGGCATTTGAATAATCAAATCGGCTGTTTACAATGTGCGGCTCTTAGCTGTCTTCTAACCAATGTTTTTAAAACAAAAGGACACCGCGTTGTGGCAGCTATCTCATCGCGACCATGTTGTGAAATATTGAACCCACTGGGGGGTCTAATGAAAACCAAGCGATTCATGGCTGTGGCGCTGACCACTGCGCTGTCTGCCGGCGCGCTCTACGGCAGCGTAGCCACTGCGGATACTCTCGATAACGTACTCGCCGTCGGCCAGCAGAAAACCACTGCGGCCCAGGCATCGCAAAAACGCATCGACAAGATTGCCGAAGAAACCAGCAGCCTTCTGCAGGACTTCAAGGTGGTCAACAAGGAAATCGATGGTCTGCGTGTGTACAACCGTCAGCTGGAAAAGCAGCTGGCCAATCAGCTCGAAGTGATCAATGAGCTGGATGAGTCCATTGCCAACGTTACCGTAATTGAACGTCAGATCCAGCCGCTGATTTTGCGCATGCTGGACGGCCTGGAACAGTTCATCGAACTGGACGCTCCGTTCAAGCTGGACGAGCGCATGGGCAACCTCGAAGGCGTTAAGAACAATATGGATCGTTCCGATATCACTGTTGCGGAGAAATTCCGCCAGGTACTGGAACTGTACAATTTCGAAGCGGAATACGCGCGTAAGATCGACACTTACGGCGATACCCTGAACGTAGCTGGCCAGGAGCGCCAGGTAAACGTGCTGCAGATTGGCCGTATCGCCCTGCTGGCTCAAACCACCGACTCCACGATTTCCCTCGCCTATGACAAAGGCCAGAAAGCTTGGGTTGAGATCGATGCTGGCGAATACCGCCGCGCCCTCATGAATGGCCTCAAGATCGCCAAGAAACAGGCCACTATCGATATCATGACTATGCCGATCGCGGCACCGGAGGCAGCGCAATGAAATCCTCTATCGCCAAACGCGTACTAGTTGCAGCAGCGGCTGGCCTGATCAGCTTCTCTGCTGTTGCCCAGGAAAAAGCAGCTTCTCTCGACGACCTGCTGAAAATGGTTCAACAATCCAAAGTTGCTGAATCCAAAGAGCACAAGCAGCGCGAAGCTGAGTTCCGCCGTCAGAAGGCCAATCAGCAAGCCCTGCTGAAAAAAGCCAAAGACACCCGTACCGCTGAAGAAAATCGTTCTGCTGAACTGGAAAAGAAATACCAGGAGCAGGAAGTGGCTGTAGACCAGAAGCGTCAGCAGCTGGATGAGCGTATGGGCTCCCTGAAAGAGCTGTTCGGCCACATGTCCTCTGCTGCTGCGGATCTGCGCTCGAATATCGGTTCCTCTCTGGTTTCCGCACAGTACCCTGGTCGTACCGAGTTTATCGACGGTCTGCTGGCCAAGATGAGTACAGCGACCAAGCTGCCGACTATCGAGGAAATCGAGCGTCTGTGGTTTGAAATTCAGCGTGAAACTATTGAATCCGGCAAAGTTGTTAAGTTCAACGCTACTGTGATCAAGCCCAGTGGTGAGCAGGCTCAACAGGAAGTTGTCCGTGTTGGTAACTTCAACCTGGTTTCCAACGGTAAATACCTGGAAATGAACGACGCCTACAAAATGGCAGAGCTGATCCGCCAGCCGGATGCCAGCTTCCAGAAGATGGCGGAAGATCTGCAGGCTTCCACGGCAGGTTTCAGCGCTTTCGGTATTGACCCGACTGGTCCTACCGGTGGTTCCTACCTGAAAGCCATGATCAACAGCCCCGACATCGTTGAGCGCTGGCATCAGGGCGACATCGTTGGTTACATCATCACTGCTGTTGGTGTCTTCGCCATGTTGCTGGCCATTTTCCGCCTGATCGTGCTGACCGGTGTTAGCGCCAAGGTGAGTGCACAGCTGCGCTCTTCAACTCCGAACACCAACAACCCGCTGGGTCGTGTATTGGCTGTTGCGGAAGAGAACAAAGGTGTCGACGGTGAGACTCTCGAGCTGAAGATGGAAGAGGCGGTGCTGAAAGAGCGCCCGGCCATCGAGTCCGGCCTCAACCTGCTGAAGATTATCGCCATGGTAGCTCCGCTGCTGGGTCTGCTGGGTACCGTTACCGGTATGATCGTAACCTTCCAGGCGATCACTATCTTCGGTGCTGGTGATCCCAGGGCTATGGCTGGTGGTATTTCCTCCGCCCTGATCACCACCGTTCTCGGTCTGTGTGTGGCTATCCCCACCGTACTGATGCACACCATTGTTAATGCTCGTGCCAAGCGCGTCCTGCACATTCTGGAAGAGCAGAGTGCTGGTATCGTGGCGGAAAACGCCGAGCGTAAATAAGAGGAGGCGGCAACATGCACGCATTAATCGACGCATGGGCCGCCGTCAACGCCTTTATGGCGTCGGGCGGGCCAGTACTGTTCCTGATCGCCGGCCTGACCTTCTTTATGTGGACGCTGATTTTTGAACGTGTTTTTTACTTTAACAAAGCGTTAAAGAGTGACGTTCAAGGTGCGGTAGACCAATGGGAAGAGCGCAGCGAGCGCAAATCCTGGGCCTCCCACCAGATCCGCTACGCGATGATCTCCCGGGTTTCCGAGAAGATTCAGGACAATATGGACATGATCCAGGCTTGTGTTGCCCTAGCGCCCCTGTTCGGGCTGTTGGGCACGGTTTGGGGCATGATCAACGTGTTCGATGTTCTCGCGATCACCGGTGGTGGTGACGCCAAGCAGATGGCCAGTGGTGTATCCATGGCAACTATCCCGACAATGGCGGGTATGGTTGCGGCCCTCTCCGGTGTATTTGCCAACACCTACCTCGCCCGTAAGGCCGAGCGTGAAACCCAGCTGTTGGAAGATCATCTGACCATGGATCACTAAGCACACATAAGCGAATAGGCCAGCTTATTTGCTGTGAAGGTTTAGCCAAGCCAGAAATTTTCGACGGGGGGCTCCCAGAGCCCCTCGCCGAGAAAGTTCGCTAAGAGAGTTGCTATGAGCAAAAGACAAAATACGGCAGAAGAAGAAGCCGGCGCTATCGACCTCACGCCCATGCTGGACGTGGTGTTCATCATGCTGATCTTCTTTATCGTCACTGCGACCTTTATCAAGGAACCCGGTGCTGATGTTGTTAAGCCGGAAGCGACAACCGCAGAACTCAAAGCCACCTCTATTCTGGTAGCGATCAACGACAGTAATGAGATCTGGATTGCCAAAGAGAAGGTTGATGAGCGCCAGGTGAAGATTGTCCTGGAGCGCCTCTACTCGGAAAACCCGAAAGGGTGGTTGGTGATTCAGCCCGATAAGGAAGCGAGTATTGAGAAGATCGCCCTGATTGCGGAAGCAGCCAGGAAGATTGGTATCAAGAAAGTTTCGGTCGCGACAGAAAAGAGTTAACAGCTATGAATCCGGTAAGACTTCTTGGGGCAGGTACGCTGGCGGTAGCCACAACCTTTGGCCTCATCTTCACCATGCATCAGCTGATTCAGGCAAATATGAAAGCTCCAGAGGATAAGGAGCAGTTCAAAGTTGCCGATGTGGTGATGCCTGAGCAGAAGATTGAAACACAGTACGATACGACCAAGCCGGTGAAGCCGGAGGACCCTGAAACTCCGCCACCCGAAATGCCTGAACCAGAGTTCGAAGAGCCGGACATCGATGGCGGTATTAGCATTTCTGCGCCTAAGGCGTCCGGTGGTGTCAAGCTGTCAGGCTTTAGCTTTGGCGAGGGCGATTATCTGCCCATCGTTAAGGTTCAGCCTCAGTATCCACGCCGCGCTCTTCAGCGGGGGATGGAAGGCTATGTGATCGTTGAGTACACGGTGACCACTAACGGTTCCGTGCGCGATCCGATCGTGATCGAAGCCTTTACCCTGGACGGAAAGCCGACCTCTGTTTTCAACAGGGCCGCGCTCAAGTCCGCGCTGAAGTATAAGTACAAGCCGCGGGTAGTTGATGGCAAGCCGACCGAAGTCCCCAATGTGCGGACTAAGATCAGCTTTAACATGGCTAAGGACTAAGGGGGAAGCACTATGAAGTTGACAAGCATCGGCAAAAGTTTGTCCAAGCTCGCTCTGCGCACCTCAGTAGCGTTGCCTCTGGTCCTGGCACCAGCGGTCAGCGTTACCGTGCTCGAAGCAGCGGGTGTTTCCGCACCTTTCGCCTCTGCCCTGGCGCAGGAGCAAAAAAAGCCCAGCAAACAGAAGAGCCGCAAAGTACCAGCTATGCGCGAAGCCGCGTATAAAAAGCTGGAAAAAGCCCAGGAAGCTGCTGACGCAGAAGACTGGGCGGCTGCTCTCGAAGCGCTGAAAGATATGGATGCCAGCAAGAAACGGTTCAACGGCTATGAAATAGCGCAGATGTACAATTTCTTCGGTGTCGTTTACTACAGCACCGAGCGCTACAAAGAGGCTATCCCATACTTTAAGAAGGTTCTAAACCAGGGTGAAGCAAACCTGCCAGTTGCCCTTGAAGTGGGAACTCTATTTACTCTTGCGCAGCTCTACTTTGTTACCGAGGACTACAAGCAGGCGATCAACTACCTGAACCAATGGTTCAAGGTTTCCGATCGTATTACTGCGGACTCCTATGCACTGCGCGCCCAGGCCTATAACCAGGTTGGCGATCAGAGCAAAGCACTTGCGGATATCAATGTCGCGGTCTCCATGTACGAGAAAGAGGGCAAGGTACCCAAGGAAGGTTGGTACGGTCTTCAGCAGTACATTTACTTCGAGCGCAACGACTACAAAAAAGTAGCCGGTGTTCTTGAGAAGCTGGTACAGCACTATCCCAAGCCTGTGTACTACAAAACACTGGCGGCCATGTATGGTGAGCTGAAGCGTGATAAAGATCAGCTGCACATGATGGAAGCGGCTTATCTTGCTGGTGCTTTGGAGAAAGATAGGGATCTGCTGAATATGGGTTATCTCTTTATGGGGCATGAAATGCCTTATAAAGGTGCCAAGGTGATTGCCAAGGGTATCCAAGAGAAGAAGATTCCTCGTACAGCCAAGAACCTGGAAACCCTCGCCCAGGCTTATCAAATGGCGCAAGAGCTGCAAAAGGCAATTCCCCAGCTGGAAGCCGCAGCTCAGCTGTCTGACAAGGGTGAAATCTACTCGCGTTTGGCCGGTATCTATCTTGATCTGGACCAGAATGAGAAAGCCATTTCTATGGGTAAAAAAGCGCTCGCTAAAGGCGGTGTTAAGCGCGTAGATACCCTGCATATCGTAATGGGTATGGCAAATGCCAACCTGAAGCGCTATGACGCAGCAATGAAGAGCCTCAAACTTGCACAAAAGGATGAGCGCTCGGAGAAGTTTGCCAAGCAGTGGATAGACTTTGTGAAGGGTGAACAGCAACGTGAAAAGCAGCTGGCAATTTAATACCTAGCTACATTTCACGCTTCAAAAAAGCCGCACAGAAATGTGCGGCTTTTTTTGTGCTGTTTTGTCTTTTTGCGGCAATACAAAATATGGATTTAACCTGTATTAACAGACTATTTGCATTTTTGTGTGAATTGGCTAATGATTAAGGTCAGCTGATCAGCTTTTTCCATTTCGGCACTTGGATGCCTTTTACGCACCCTAATAACAATAGGAGAGGTGTTATGGATAGAGCTTGCACGCCATTTTCCAGCCCAGTTTTTTTCCCTACCCATCTGCTTACTGGTTATGCCAAAGGCTTGGCCTACGCAGCCCTAACTACTCTCGGTTTGATTTTTGCAATGAGTCAGTTGATCTCCACTAATTTTGTGGAGCCGGTGACTAAGCCGTTACCGACGATTCAACCTATAGATATGACCGATAAGAAAGTGGTTACCCAGCAAAAGTATGAGGCTCCACCCACTCCTCAGGATGTTCCGCCACCGCTTGAGCCCTCCAGAGAGGTAAAGGAAGTTGAGGTTATAAATACTTCGACAACAGTGGCGCCCCCGGCGGTGACCAACGATGGTGTTTTTGACTTGGTGTCTAGAGATCCTTTGCCAGTCTATAAGCCAGCGCCCCGCTACCCGACCACGGCTATGCGCAGGGGTATTGAAGGTTATGTGGTTGTGGAATTTACGATAACGAAAACCGGAGCTGTGCGTGATGCTCGGGTAGTTGGTGGATTCGATAGCACCGGTAACCCAACCAATGTATTCAATCGTTCGGCATTGGCAGCGGCAGAGCGGTTTAAATATCAGCCGCAAGTGGAGGATGGTCAGCCCATCGAGCGCTATGGAGTGCGCAATCGCATTACCTATAAATTGGCACAGTAAAAGAAAAAACGGCCCATCTGGGCCGTTTTTTAATATTCTAATTTTGGCCTAATCAATTTCCCTTACCGCGCCGCGATCGGCACTGGTGGCGAGTAGTGCATAAGCTTTCAACGCTTTGCTGACTTTGCGGGGGCGCTCTTCACTGGGTTTCCAGCCCTGCTGGCCGAGATCACGCATTTCCTGACGGCGTTTCTCGAGTTCATCCTCACTAATAACAATCTCAATTTTGCGCGCTGGTATATCGATTCGGATTGGATCGCCATTGCGAACCAGAGCGATATTGCCACCAGAGGCGGCTTCCGGGGATACGTGCCCAATGGAAAGGCCGGAAGTACCTCCGGAAAAACGACCATCGGTAATCAGGGCGCAATGCTCCCCCAGTCCCTTGGATTTCAGGTAGCTAGTGGGGTAGAGCATTTCCTGCATACCTGGGCCGCCCTTGGGGCCCTCATAGCGCACTATTACCGCTTCGCCTTTTTGTACCTTGCCTTCGAGAATATGGGCAACGGCCTCCTCCTGGCTCTCGACAACATGGGCCGGGCCCTCAAACTTCCATAACGCCTCGTCAACACCGGAAGTTTTCACAACGCAGCCATTTACAGCAAGGTTACCGAACAGTACCGCAAGGCCTCCCTCCGCTGAATAGGCATGCTCGGCGGAGCGAATACAGCCATTTTGTCGATCGGCATCCAGGGTAGGCCAGCGACAAGCCTGGCTAAATGCGGTTTGGGTAGGAATACCTGCGGGTCCGGCTCTATAGAAGTCTTGTACCGATTGCTCGTCGGTACGGGAGATGTCCCACTGCTCGAGAGCATCGGCTAGTGATCCCCCATAAGCGGTGGGCAGGGAGGCATCGATCAGCCCCGCAGTTTCCAGTTCTCCGAGAATCGCCATGATGCCACCGGCCCGGTGGACATCTTCCACATGGTATTTCTCCGTGTTGGGTGCCACTTTGCACAGCTGCGGCACCTCGCGGGAGAGTCGGTCGATATCCTGTAAGTTGAAGTCGATATCGCCCTCCTGGGCGGCGGCGAGTAGGTGCAAAATCGTGTTGGTTGAGCCACCCATGGCGATGTCGAGAGCCATAGCATTCAAAAATGCCGTGCGGTTGGCAATATTGCGGGGCAGGGCGCTCTCGTCATTTTTTTCATAATAACGCTTAGTCAGCGCAACGATTTCGCGGCCTGCGCGCAGGAACAGTTCTTTGCGGTCTGCATGGGTGGCCAACAGGGTGCCATTGCCCGGCAGCGAGAGACCCAGAGCCTCGGTCAGGCAGTTCATGGAGTTGGCGGTGAACATGCCGGAACAGGAGCCGCAGGTGGGGCAGGCGGAGCGTTCATACTCGGCCACCTCTTCATCGGTGGCGCTATCTGTGGCGGCGATGACCATGGCATCCACCAGATCGAGTTTGTGGTCAGCCAGTTTGGTCTTGCCGGCCTCCATGGGGCCGCCGGATACGAAGATCACCGGGATATTCAGGCGCAAGGCGGCCATCAGCATTCCCGGGGTGATCTTGTCGCAGTTGGAGATACAAACCAGGGCATCGGCACAGTGGGCGTTGACCATATATTCCACCGAATCGGCGATAATCTCGCGACTGGGCAGGCTGTAGAGCATGCCGTCGTGGCCCATGGCGATACCATCGTCCACGGCGATGGTGTTGAATTCCTTGGCGACACCGCCGGCCCGCTCGATTTCCCTTGCCACCAATTGCCCCATGTCTTTCAGGTGCACGTGGCCCGGTACAAACTGGGTGAATGAGTTGGCGATGGCGATAATCGGCTTGTGAAAATCCGCGTCGGTCATGCCTGTGGCGCGCCACAGGGCTCGGGCGCCGGCCATATTGCGTCCGGCGGTGGAGGTACGGGAACGATATCTGGGCATGATACAAGCATCCGGCTGGGCAAATTAGAGTGCCAGCTTAGCAAAAAGCCGATATTCGGGATAGTTTCGCGCAGTGTTGAGTCACCGCGCTTCTCACTAGGATGAGTATTTCGGTTGGGAGGTGTTAAGAGCCGTTATCCTGGCCGAGGTTTTTACGCAAAATGCGTGAATTGCGCTGGATGTTGTACAAAGATTTACGTGAGGCCGGTAGGTCACTGACATCCACTTGCTCAAAGCCCTGCTCGATAAACCAGTGTTCGGTCTGGGTGGTGAGCACATAGAGTTCGTGAATATTGACTGTGCGCGCCTGGCGTTCTAGGTGGCGCATCAGCTTGGCGCCGCGGCCCCCTCCGCGAAAATCTGGATGGCTGGCCACGCAGGCGATCTCAGCCGCAGAAGTATCGCCGTTGTCATCCCCGATGGGATAGAGTGCGGCACAGGCTACGGGAGTGCCATCGACTTCCACCAGAGTGAAGTGATCAATCTCCGCTTCGAGCTTTTCCCGTGAGCGCCTTACCAAGACGCCCTGGTTTTCCAGTGGACGAATCAGCCCGAGAATCCCTCCCACATCGGTAATACGCGCCCGGCGCACCACTTCGTAACTATCCCGATAGATCATGGTTCCGGCACCCTCGCGACGAAACAGCTCCTGGATCAGAGAGCCATTTTGGCAGTAGCTGAGTAGGTGAACCCGGGCAATGCCGGAGTTACAGGCCTGAATGGCACACCGCAAGGTTTCGCTCTGTACCCGGTTGGCGGCCTGTTCTGCCTGCACAATACTGAGCTCATGGACAGGGTTGCCGTCGAGCATCAGCTGAGCGGGTTCGCGGAATAGAACTAACTTTTCAGCGCGCAGAACCCGTGCAGCTTCTGCGGCCAGGTCCAGGTAATTGATGTTAAAAAGCTCTCCGGTCAGCGAGGTACCCAGAGGCGAGAGCAATACCAAGGCGCCCTGGTCCAGGGCTTGTTCAATCGTGTTGATCTCCATACGCCTGACGGTACCGGTCCAGCCCAGGTCGACGCCATCCAGGACGCCACAGGGACGCGCGGTGACCAGGTTGCCGGAGATTACTTTCAGGGCCGAGCGGGCCATCGGGGAGTCTGGCAGCCCCTGGGAAAAGGCCGCCTCGATATCAAAACGCAACCTGCCCACCGCAGCTTTTATGATTTCCAGACTCTCCCGGTCGGTAATGCGCTTGCTGCCGTGGAAACGGCTTTCTATACCGTGTTCTTCCAGGGCGCGATTTACCTGTACTCGGCAACCGTACACCACGACCAAGCGGACTCCTAGACTGGCCAGCAGTGCCAGGTCGTGGACCAGATTGCGGAAGTTACTGTGTTCGAGTCCGTCGCCGGGAATGCCGACAACCAGGGTGCGACCGCGCAGATCGTTGATATAGGGCGCCGCGTGGCGGAACCAGTTGAGGGAGGCGTTCTCGTCGGTCACTAATACCTTTCCGTCTAATAAAGTATTTGCCTGTGTATCGGCGCGGGTGGATAGTCATCTGAAACCGGGGAGGCATTAACCGCTTAGAGGCAAAAACGCCCGATCAGATTGCGTAATATTTTTACCATCGGCTCTATCCGGTCGAGCCCCAGGTATTCATCCGGTTGGTGGGCCTGGTCTATATCGCCGGCGCCGAGCACGATAGTGTCAATATTCATGCTCTTCAAGTAGGGGGCTTCGGTACCAAAGGCGACGCTCTCGGCACTGTAACCGGTGAGCTTCTCCGCAACCCTGACCAACTCAGAATTTGGGTCCTGCTCGAAGGGCTCGGTGCCGGGAAACAGAGAAACCATTTCGAGGTGAATTCTGTGTTTGTCGATACGAGCCTGCAGCCGTCCATTTAACTCGTTGCGCAGCTCTTGCAGGGACATGCCGGGCAGAGGGCGTACATCAAATTGCAGCTCTACGTTGCCGCAGATCCGGTTGGGGTTGTCACCGCCGTGAATACAGCCGAGGTTTAGGGTGGGAACGGGGACGATAAATCCGGGGTTTTTGTACTTTTCCTGCCACTCTCCGCGCAGGTGCAGCAACTCTCCAATTACCGAGTGCATGGCCTCCAGGGCATTGGCACCGAGGCTTGGGTTGGAGGAGTGCCCGGACTGCCCAGTAATGCGTACAGCCTCCATCATTACGCCCTTGTGCATGCGAACCGGGCGCAAGCCGGTCGGTTCGCCAATTACCGCATAGCGGCCGTGGGGCCGCCCTGCTTTAACCAGTTCTCTGGCGCCGGTCATGGAAGTCTCTTCATCGGCGGTGGCGAGAATGGTCAGGGGATGGCGCAGAGGTTTATCGACAAAGCTGCGGGCGGCTTCAATGGCCAGGGGGAAAAAGCTTTTCATATCGCTGGTACCCAGGCCATAGAGGCGATTGTCGCGCTCCTGCAGGCTGAAAGGGTCCGATTGCCAGCGTCCATCATCGAAGGGAACTGTATCGGTGTGCCCAGAAAGGATCAGACCGCCTCCGGCGCCCTCGCGCGCGCCCAGAGTGGCAATGAGGTTGGCTTTATTTGGACTACCCGGCAGGGACATCAGCTCGACAGAGAAGCCCAGGGTTTCAAGCCAGTCTGCGAGTATCTCTACCACGGGGCGGTTACCCATATCCAGTGCTGGATCGGTGGCACTTACACTGGGGCAGGAGATTAATTGCCGAAGTTGAGTCTTGAACTCAGGTACTGCGATAGGCGCCATGGGGATTGTCCCTTGTTTTGTTGCGTCGCTCGTTGAGGATAACCGCCAGCGCGATCGCACATCCACCTAGAGCCAGTCTGGGAATGTCCGCATCGCGGTTCCAGATTAACAGGTTGACCAGCAGGCCGGCGGGTACCAGGGCATTGTTCATTGCGGCAAGGGTTGCAGCGGAGACCTGGGTCGCGCCCTTATTCCATAGAAAATACCCGAGGCCGGAGGCTATAAGGCCGAGCCATAGCAATACGCCCCACTGGGTGGTGGTTTGCGGGTATTTGGGTCCACCCAAAATTACCCATGCACTCACGGTGACGACTGCCGCTCCCAGAAAAAACCAGCCAAAAGTTTGCCTTGGGGGAAGCGCTTGTTCCCGCTGCATAAATTGCTTGTAGGCGACCTGGCCGATAGCAAAGCACAGGTTAGCCCCCTGGACTACGGCGAAGCCCAACCAGTAATTGCCACTGGGAGAGTCCCATCGGATAACGGCCGCCCCGGAGACTGCCAGCAGTGCGATGGCCAAATTCCACAGTGACAGGCGTCGCTCAATCAGATCATAAAGCAGTGCAATGTATAAAGGGGTAAATATGGTAAACAGCAGCACCTCAGGCACGCTGAGTAGTAAAAACGACTGATAGTAAAATAGGTACATTGCGCCCAATTGCACGGCGCCAATCGCCATCAGGGTAATAGCGCTGCGGGCACTTGTACGTCGCCATTGCAGCAGGGGCAAAAACACCAGCGCGGCTAATAAAACTCTTGTCATCGCCGAGAAATAACTGTCTACCTGGCCAGCGAGATAGACGCCGATCAGGCTAAATGAAAAGGCCCAGAGCAGGGTGACAAGGATCAATAGAGGCATGGTGATGCTTTCTCGGGAGCGGAAAATATACGGCTAGCAATAGCGGGTGAGTATTGCTTGGGCGAACAATAAATGGAAGTGGCCGCCATCCGCAGCCGTGAGAGGCAGGCAATGGGGATGACTCAATCGAAAGTGCCGGGGCTAGAGCATCGCCCACGCCGGATGGCGTTGCTGTTATATACTGCGATTAGCCCGACTGTTGTTGCGAGCCACCTGGTTGCCCCAGCGCAGCAGGTTCACATTGCAATCATTGCGGTCGATAAGCACTTCAATCAGGCATAGGCCATTACGTTTCTTGGCTTCTGTAATGGCTTTATCGAGTTCCCCCTCGCTGCTGACCTTACACCCCCAGGCGTTGCCTTCCCCGGCGCTGAAGGTTTCGACTAGCTTGGCATAATCCCAGTTTTTAATCGTATTGTAGGGGCCATCGTGGATCTCCACCTCAATGGTGTATCCGCCATTGTTGATCAGAAAAATAATCGGGTTAACCCCGTAGCGAATCATGGTGGAGATTTCCTGAGCGGTGAGCTGGAAGGAGCCATCGCCGATGCAGGAGATCAGGCGGCCTTTGCTCATACCGAGTGCGTAGCCGAGGCTCGCCCCCACAGACCAACCGATGCTTCCATATTGCATCTGAATTTCAAACTGTGCCCCCTCGGGTAATGAGAGCTCCATACCGTTAAACCAGGAATCCCCAGTTTCCACAAGCAGGGTACTTTTGCGATCGAGCAATTTTTGTATTCGCGCAAACAGCTGTCGGGAGGTGAGCGGCGTGTCCGGCTTACCGGGCTTGAGAATATACTTGGGGCTACTAACCCGGCGGTAGGCGGTCAGGGCGCCATCGTTTGCGCTCAACTGTCCGGCAAGGGCATCCAGCAGATCCCTCATATGCACATTGCTGTAGCAGGTCTCCCCAAGTTGTACCGATGTGGGTTGAACAATGATGGCCTTTTCGCTTTGGAAGCACAGCTGGTGTCCTGTAGTCGTGTAATCGGTAAATAG
This sequence comes from Microbulbifer sp. CnH-101-G, assembly GCF_052466775.1. Taxonomy (NCBI): domain Bacteria; kingdom Pseudomonadati; phylum Pseudomonadota; class Gammaproteobacteria; order Cellvibrionales; family Microbulbiferaceae; genus Microbulbifer; species Microbulbifer sp. CnH-101-G. Next base: position 3,505,886 of record NZ_CP174292.1, on the reverse strand, counting down.
GGGGCCGGCAAATAGGAGTGCATCTGCGGTGTCCACTATTTCACTGCAGCCAGGAGTGCTTACCGGCCCCCAGTAGATACCCATAAAGCTCTCCATAGTTTCTGGAAGCAGGCCCTTGGCGTCCGGCATGGAGGCGAGACCGTATTTACAGCTGTGCGCCAAATGGCACAGAGCTCCCTGGGCGTTTGCCGCGCGCACCTTACTGCCGGCTACCAGTACAGGGCGTTCAGCGGCGTTTAGGAAATCGGCGATATGTTCCACTGCGGCGGCGAGGGAGTCGGGGTCACTGGTCGGTCGGCGGGCAAAACCCCGCGGAATGGGGGCGGAGGTCGGAGCGTTGGCAACGTTGGCAGCGATCTCGATATAGACCGGTTTGCGACGCAACATGGCGGTGTCCAGGGCGCGATCAATGGCCGCGGGTGCCAGCCTGGGGTGGTGGATGATTACGGTTTCTGCGGTGACGTATGAATACATCTCCCGCTGGTAGCCGTAATTCACCTTCCCCAGGGTGTGGTGCAGGTATTCCCACTCGGCTTCCGAATTCGTATTTGGCCCCCCGGAAATAGCGATCAGGGGGAGGTCTTCGGCATAGGCACCGGCAACCGCGTTGATCATGCTGAGCCCGCCAACAGAAAAGGTCACCACAGCTGCGGAGGGTCCTCCGGTTGCCCGCGCATAGCCGTCGGCGGCATATCCCGCATTCAGCTCGTTACAGCAGCTGATCATCTGCAGGTCCGATTCCAGCAGTAGCTGGTCGAGCAAGACCAGGTTGTAGTCGCCAGGCAGGGCAAAGTAGTGGTTGATCCCCACATCTTTTAAACGCTGTGCCAGGTAGGTTCCAACGGTCCAGTGCTTGGTTTCTCGTGTATTCATGGGGCGATATTCGTTTTCAGCGGGTGAAAGCCTGGTATGGAGGCGGGCTTAGGCAGGTGAAGCCGTGTCTGGGACAGCTTAGTCCAGTTTCTGAGGGGAGATAACGGGGAGAGATTGGGGCATTTACCAGGGGAGCAGCGGGCCAACAATGAATATATTGGAAATCAAAAAAGGGAAGCTGAGCTTCCCTTTTTTGACGGATACTGCGTGGCTGCTATCAGCCAAATAATCCCTTGAAGAAGTAGAAGAACAGGATCGCAATACCGGCACCTGCGGGCAGGGTAACCACCCAGGAGGCGGCAATCGTGGTGATCATACGCAGGTTCAGTGCGCCGATGCCCCGAGCCAGGCCAACCCCCAATACCGCACCTACCAGGGTGTGAGTGGTGGAGATTGGCAGACCGGTGCCGGATGCCATCACCACGGTGGCGGCGGCGCCGAGCTCCGCAGCAAAGCCGCGGCTGGGTGTCAGCTCGGTGATCTTGCGGCCAATAGTCGCCATCACTTTGAAACCGTAAGTAGCGAGGCCGACCACGATACCCAGGCCCCCGAGCAATAGAATCCAGGAAGGCATGGTTGCCTTAGCGGTTACCGCACCCATTTGGATGGTGTTGACTACCGCCGCCAGCGGGCCCACTGCGTTGGCCACATCGTTGGAGCCGTGGGCAAAGGCCATGGCACAGGCGGTGAAGATCATCAGGATGGCGAAGACGCGCTCTACGTTGGCAAAGCGGTTTTCTGCTTCGATAGAGGGGTCGCGCTTAATACGCTTGAGCATGGTGACGCCAATCCCGGCGACGATCAAACCGATGATCGCGGCGATACCGGCATCCTGCAGGAAGCTGAGCTTGATATCCGCATCTTTGAGAACGTGCTTCAGGCCCTTGGTCAGGGTCACCATGGCGATCATCCAGCCCACGGCAAACATATAGAAGGGGATATAGCGCTTGGCGTTAGCGAATGGATCTTCCGTGTCGAGGATTAGGCGCTGCACGCTGCGGAACAGCAGGAAGGAAATGGTTCCTGCCAGCAATGGGGAGACCACCCAGCTCGCCACAATACTGCCTACCTTACCCCAGGCCACGGCATCGGCAGAAATACCCACCGCAGAGAAACCGACAATGGCGCCAACAATGGAATGAGTGGTGGATACTGGCCAGCCGAGAATACTGGCCACGAGCAGCCAGGTGCCTGCGGCGAACAGGGCGGACAGCATGCCGTACACGAGCAGCTCAGGCTGTGAGGCAAAGATCTCAGAATCGATAATGCCTTTGCGGATCGTGGCGGTTACCTCGCCACCAGCCAGATAGGCGCCGGCAAATTCGAAAATCATGGCGATAATAATCGCCTGTTTGATAGTCAGTGCCCGCGAGCCGACTGAAGTGCCCATGGCATTGGCGACATCGTTAGCACCAACACCCCAGGCCATAAAAAAGCCCGCGACACAGGCCAATATCAACAGAATATGGCCATATTGACTAAGAACTTCCACGTTGAACCCCCTAACGTGCCAACAACAACTGCAAACGGTTACCCACGCTGTGGGCGCGATCGGCCAATTCGCCGATCCATTCAATCACCCGGTAGAGGAACATCACATCTACCGGCGGTAAGTCTTTTTCGATTGCGAACAGAGAGGCGCGAATTTCAATTTCCAGCTTGTCCGACTTGCGCTCCAGCTCATCCAGCTCTTCGGTCATGCGCTTGGCGATAGTCACCTCGCGCCCGGCAAAGCCGCTCTCCAGCAATTCATCCAGTTCATTGATTGCGCGCAGGGCCTGGGCGGAAGTGGCCACGGCGCTTTCAACAAATGTGGTCATCAGAGATTGCAGGCTCTCGGGAATCTGCATTTTCCGGCCAATTGCCAGCCCGGCGATATCCTGTGCCGTGTTGGCCACTTCGTCCTGGGCGTGCAACAGCTCCAGCAGGTCGGAGCGGGAGACTGGCATAAACAGACTGTCCGGCAAGTGCAGGCGCAAGTCTCTCTTGATGTCATCGGCGCGGTTCTCTGTAGCAGAGATACGCAATTGAATCTGCTCCGCCTCCTTCAAATCGCCTTTAATCAAGGCGTCGAAGAACGGGATCAGGTCGGCCGAAGCCTCGTGGGCCGTAGCCATGTGCTTCTCGATCGGCTTGATCGGTGAGCGGCCAAACAGATTGGCAATATTCGACAGGGCCATGGTTTGCTCCATTGCTCAGGGTGCGAAAACGGCGGCATGGTACCCCAATCGGGGCCACTTCGGTAATAGTGCGTTAACGATGCACTGTCTCCGATAGTTGATAGGGCTACAATGCGTCGTCATATGAGAATAAGGGGGCATGCCGATGACAGAGAGCAAGGCGGCGGACAGGTTGCTGGATTTACGTGGATTGCTGGAAGATCTCGTTGCCCAGGGCTACGTGAGCAGGCTGGATGCGAACCGTATTGTGGGCACGCCGCGTACCGCAGAGCAGGCACAGATGCATCCGCTCAGTTATATCGCCAGCTGCGACCTAGCCAACCAGAAGGCCCCAGGTATTTTGCTGGGCGACGAGTTGCTCAGTGCCTGGCTGGCGGAGAGCGCTGATCACCCCCTCTACCATATCGACCCGCTCAAGGTGAATGTGAGCGCAGTGACCGAGGTGATGAGTTTCCAGTTCGCTAAACGCCACCAGATTCTGTGTGTCGAGGCTGGTGCAGAAGAGCTAACCGTGGCCACGGCCCAGCCCTTTACCCACGGTTGGGAGGAGCAGCTGGAACACACCAGCGGACGCCGGGTGCGGCGGGTGGTGGCAGACCCCGCAGATATCAAGCGCTACTGTGTGGAGTTTTACTCCCTGGCGAATTCTATTTCCGGTGCCAGTGGGCTGCAGGGCACCTCTGCGGCGAATAATTTCGAGCAGTTGTTAGAGCTGGGTAGCCTGAAAGACCCGGAAGCCAACGACCAACATATCGTCAATATCGTTGACTGGCTGTTGCAGCACGCTTTCGACCAGCGTGCCAGTGATATTCATATCGAACCCCGGCGCCAAGTAGGGCGTATACGTTTCCGCATCGATGGGGTCCTCCATCCGATCCACGAACTGCCCGACCAGGTCAATGCGGCGGTAACCAGTCGCCTAAAAATCCTCGGGCGCATGAATGTGGCCGAGAAACGCAAACCCCAGGACGGCCGAATCAAGACTAAACGCCCCGATGGCAGCGAGGTGGAGCTGCGTCTCTCCACCCTACCCACCGCCTTTGGCGAAAAGCTGGTGATGCGTATCTTCGATCCCGAGGTACTGGCGCGTTCCTACAGCGATCTGGGACTCGCCGGCACCGACCTGGCCCGCTGGCAGGCGATGCTGGCACGGCCTAACGGCATTGTGCTGGTGACAGGCCCTACCGGTTCGGGTAAGACCACCACCCTATATACCGGCCTTAAGCAGCTCGCCACCAGTGCAGTGAATGTCTCCACCGTGGAAGATCCCATCGAGATGGTGGAGGAGAGTTTTAACCAGACGCAGGTGCACCACGCTATCGGCTTCGATTTTGCCGCGGGCATTCGCACCCTGATGCGACAGGACCCGGACATCATCATGGTGGGGGAAATCCGAGATCTGGAAACCGCACAGATGGCAGTGCAGGCGGCACTTACCGGCCACCTGGTAATCTCCACTCTACACACCAACGATGCTCCCACGGCGGTGACTCGTCTGTTGGATTTGGGTTTGCCGCACTACTTGCTCAAGTCCACCATCCTCGGTGTTATGGCCCAACGCCTGGTGCGGACCCTGTGCCCTTCGTGCAAGCGCGAAGACACCATCGACGAGGCCGACTGGCATTCCCTGGTTCGCCCCTGGAAAGCGCCTTTACCGGAAAAAGTGTATGCCCCCGAGGGCTGCCTGGAGTGCCGCAACACCGGCTACAAGGGCCGCCAGGGTATCTATGAAATCCTGCCGTTCAGTGAAGCGGTGCAAACCATTATCACTCCCGACTGTGACTTGCAGCAGCTTCGTCGCCAAGCTATGCGCGAGGGTATGAATAGTCTGCGTTTATCGGGGGCCAAGAAAGTGGCAGCAGGCCTAACGACCGTGGCGGAAGTATTACGTGTGGCACCACCGCCGGATATCGCTTTTTAATAGAGCTAAATTTCCGCTACAAAAAGTGTGGGATAAAGTGTGGAATACAAGTAGCTTGGGATAAAAACTGTGGGGCGGGAGTGCTGCCCCTGCAGAATTTCTCATTTGGAAATAAGGATCGATTCCGCATGATTGATAGCGCCATCTGCCCCGAACCTCTGCGCCCGCAATTACAGACTCTGTGGCGAGATTGGAGTGAGGCTGCGGGCCCCGCAGTGGCTGCCGAAGTAAAGGTGTTGCTGAAGGATCAAGCGCTTGAGCTGGCACTGGCACGCAGCTTTATCGGTTCTGAATTCTTTTATCGACAGTGCCGGCGCCATCCGGATTTTCTCTTGGAGTTACTGCAACAGGATGATCTGGGTCTGCAGCTGCCCAGTTTTGATAGCGATGAAGCTCTAGATCTGACCCTGCGGCAGCTGCGTAACCGAACGACCGCCGAGGTTATTTTCCGGGACTTTGCTGGCCAGTGGGATATCCCCAGGGCCTGCCTGCGCCTCAGTGAACTGGCAGAACTCGCTATCAACACGGCCCTGCAGTGGCACCACAGCCAGCTGGCACAGCGATATGGCGAGCCCCGGGATAGAAGCGGCCGGGCTCAGTCTATGGTGGTGCTCGGCATGGGCAAGCTGGGCGCGCGCGAGCTGAATCTTTCCTCCGATATCGACTTGATTTTCGCCTACCCCGAACCGGGGCATACTGACGGCGATCAGTGCGTGGAAAATCAAAAGTTTTTCCAGCGCCTGGGTCAGCGACTGATCAAATCCCTCAATGTCATTAATGCAGAAGGCTTTGTGTTTCGCGTGGATATGCGCCTGCGTCCCTATGGTGATAGCGGTCCCTTGGTAAGCCATTTCGCTGCGCTGGAGGATTACTACCAGACCCAGGGGCGCGAGTGGGAGCGTTACGCCATGGTTAAGGCGCGCCCGGTGGCTGGTGATCAAGGCGTTGCCGCTGAGTTGATGGAGTTGTTGCGGCCATTCACTTACCGCCGCTATATCGATTTCAGTGCTATCGACGCCCTGCGCGAGATGAAGGCTCTGATACAGCGACAGGTCCGTGCCCGCGGACTGATCGACAATATCAAGCTGGGGCGCGGAGGAATTCGCGAGCTGGAATTTATTGTGCAGGCTTTCCAGTTAATTCGTGGCGGACGGGTGCCTGCACTGCGAGAGCGCAATTTATTAAAGATACTGCCACTGCTGGAAACTGACGGCCATGTGGAGCCCGGGGTTGCCGATGAACTGGCCAACTGCTATTTGCTGTTGCGCCGGGTGGAGCACGCCTTGCAGGCCTATAAGGATCAGCAGACCCAGGCGCTGCCGCAGGACTCAGCAGAGCGCGAGCGGCTCGCATTCGCCCTTGGCCGTGACAGCTGGGATCAGTTGGTTGGGGAGTTGGCAGCCGTTCGCAATGTAGTGGAGCGGGAGTTCGATACGGTCATTGCGCCACCGGAGGAAATCGCCGAACCCCATGTGGCGGAAGAGTGGCAGGGATTGTGGAGCAGCTGTGGCGACGAGACCGGTAAAGAGATCAATCTACAGACTCTGGAAAATGCGGGATTCACTCCGGCGCCGGAGGCCCTGGACCTGCTGCGGGATCTCAGTGTCTCCCCTATGGTGATGGCACTGCCGGCGTCCTCGCGCGAGCGGCTGGATCATTTTATGCCCCTGCTACTGGCCGCAGCCAGCTTGCAGGAGCGACCGCTGTTGGTGCTCGGTCGGGTTCTACCTCTGGTGCGCTCGGTACTGCGCCGTAGTGCCTACCTGGTACTGATCAATGAAAATCCCCCGGTGCTCAGCCAGCTGGTACAACTGTGCAGTGCCAGCCCACGGATTGCCGAGCAGCTGGCGCGCCACCCCATCTTGTTGGACGAACTATTGGACTCCCGTCGCCTGCTGGCACCGGCCACGGCGGAGGATATTGCCGATGAGCTGCGGCTTGAGCTATTGCGTGTTGATCCCGCAGATCTGGAACTGCAGATGGAAACACTGCGCTATTTCAAGCAGAGTCAGAGTCTGCGAATTGCCGCTCAAGAGGTCAGCGGAGCCTTGCCACTGATGAAGGTGAGCGACTCCCTCACCTGGCTGGCAGAGGGGATATTGCGACAGTCGCTTAATTTGGCTTGGGCACAGATGGTGGACAAATACGGCCTACCCGCAGGGGCAACCGCCGAGAACATGCACTTTGCCATTGTCGCCTACGGCAAGCTTGGGGGGTTGGAGTTATCCCACGGTTCAGACTTGGATATTGTATTTGTGCACGATGCGGACCCCCAGCTTGCTACCGACGGCGCAACCAGCATCGATAATTTGCGTTTCTATACCCGCCTGGCGCAGCGCCTGATCCACATCCTGCAAACCCGTACCCTGAGTGGACCGTTGTATGAGGTGGATACCCGTTTGCGCCCTTCGGGTAACTCGGGCCTACTGGTCACCTCCATGAAAGCCTTTGAAAAATATCAGCGCGAGAGCGCCTGGACCTGGGAGCATCAGGCGTTGGTGCGCGCCCGCCCGGTTGCAGGGAGCGAACAGCTCTGCAGTGACTTTGAGGCCCTGCGCTTGAGATTGCTTTGCGAGCCGAGAAATGAGGGAAAGTTGCGCGAGGAAGTGGTTGGGATGCGCGATAAAATGCGCTCCCACCTGGATAAGAGCAATGATCAAAATTTCGATCTGAAACACGGCCTGGGCGGTATTGTCGATATTGAATTTTTGGTTCAATATGCTGCTCTGGCCTGGGCACAAACTTCGCCCTCGATCGTGCGATACACCGATAACATTCGCATTCTCGAAAGTCTGAATGACGCGGGCCTGATGCCGGCCAAACAGGTCGAGCATCTGATCGACGCCTACAAAGCCTACCGATCTGAAGGTCATCGCCTGGCACTACAACAACTGCCAGGGATAGTGAGCGATGACCGCTTCACAGCGGAAAGAAAGACCGTTCTAACAAACTGGCAGCAATTGCTTGGTTAAACCCCAGCTTCACCCTGCTGCCCGATTAAACTGTTTTTCAGGATTTGTAGGAGTTGCCCCATGTCTTTTGCCGACCGCGACGGCGTTATCTGGTTTGATGGTGAATTGGTTCCTTGGCGGGATGCCCGCGTGCATGTTTTGACTCATACCCTACATTACGGAATGGGAGTCTTTGAGGGGGTGCGCGCTTATGAGACCGATCGCGGAGCCAGTATCTTTCGCCTTCAGGACCACACCCGCCGTTTATTCCGCTCTGCGAAGATCATGAATATCCCCATGCCCTACGATGCGGATGAGCTGAATGAAGCTCAGCGTCTTGTGGTAAGGGAAAACAGCCTCCAGCACGCCTACTTGCGCCCAATGGTATTTTACGGCTCTGAAGGGATGGGGCTGCGCGCAGAGGGGCTAACTACCCATATAATCGTTGCCTCCTGGGAGTGGCCCAGCTATATGAGCCCAGAGGCATTGGAACGTGGTATCAAGGTAAATACGTCCTCTTATACCCGTCACCACGTGAATATCAGTATGTGCAAGGCCAAGGCCAACGGTAATTACATCAACTCGATGCTGGCCCTGCAGGAGGCGATACGCAACGGTTGTGAAGAGGCGCTGCTGCTCGACCCAGAGGGCTATGTGGCCGAGGGCAGTGGGGAGAATTTCTTTATCGTCAGGGACGGGACTATTTATACCCCAGAGCTGACCTCCTGCCTGGATGGCATCACCCGCGACACCGTGATCGAGCTGGCCAGGGAGTGTGGCTATCGGGTGGTGGAAAAACGTATTACCCGGGATGAAGTCTATATCGCCGATGAGGCCTTTTTTACCGGCACCGCCGCAGAGGTGCTACCCATTAGCATGCTCGATGGCCGATCCATCGGCAGTGGTCGCCGCGGTCCAATCACTGGCCGCTTGCAGGGGCTTTATTTCGATGTGGTACATGGCCGCAGCACAGCACACCGGGGCTGGTTGAGTGATGTGGATGATGCCGGTTTGCAAAATGGTAGCCACATTGCCGTTGCCTAGACTATAAGGTCCGGGTTTAACCTATTTCAGATAGGAGGGCCCTAAGAGCCCTCCCCAATTCTTCTCCAGGGGAAAGTAGTACCCTGCCCGCTGTTCTCGTAGAATGCCCAAGTTAATTATCCCTCTGTATTCTGTGGGTGTCCGCCCATCGCAGGTTTAATGTGAATCGAAAGCATTGAATGGTGAGTTCAATCTTTGACCCTGCTTGATGGGATACCGATTTAATGAGTCATTCAGGGCCATGGGAGTCATTGGTGTTACCAACTAAAAACCTCGCGAAGGACTGGAAAAGTATTGTCTCTCAGTTTTGGCAACGCAATGCGTTGATCGATGTGTCAGTCAGACTACAGATGCTCGGAGGAGCTTTGCTGCTCCTTTATGCGGCATTATTTCCATTAGCCAGCGACTATGCAGATACTGCTAAAAAACTTTTAGTTGTTCTTACTTTCTGGGTGCTTTTCACCCGCGGAAGACATTGGCTGAACTCACCAGTCGGCTGGTTTTTCGCTGCTTCCTTATTAGTGCAGGTGTTATCCTGGGTTGGCATGCTGGTGGAACATCCTATCTGGGCCGAATCCTCGCCAAAGCTTCACCGCCTGGGGCAGTGGTTTTTATTTGCTGCTATTGCCTGTTGGCTGGGAGGCAGTACTCGCAACACTTTAATTCTCTGGTTGACGGCTTTAATCGCCATACTTTTGGCTCCCTGGATTGCGGGAGGAGGATTTTCTGAGTGGGCATACGGAGCCATGGGGCAGCGGGTCGAATTTGGCTTTCATAATGCCCAGCATACGGCAATTATCTTTGGTGTTGCGCTGCTCGGATTGGCTGTTTTTTCAAAGCGAATATTTAACTATTCAGGAGTGTTATCTGTTCCAAGTTTAGCCTGGGCCGTTGCTGTTGGTTTATGTGCTCTGGCCGTGCTTTATTCACAGACTCGTGCGATTTGGTTTGCTATAGCGATATCTCTGTTTGCGCTACTAATAGTTTACGTAGTGGTAGTTTTTCGCAAGCCGGGTAAAGGCATTTGGTTGCGCTTGCTGTCTTGGGGGGCGGTTATCGGTGTAGCTATTATCGCCCTTTGGGTGAAAGTTGGGGATGTGGTGATCAAGCGCCTTGGATTAGAGAGGAGTACAGTTGATGCCTTGCTCTCAGGTAACCTTGAATCCATTCCCTATTCCAGTATCGGTGTCAGGATACACAGCTGGCATGCTGCGGTTAATTGGATAGCTGAACGCCCATTGCTCGGTTGGGGCGGTAAAGGTCGGCGTCTTGTTATTCAAAACCTGCAGGATATGCCACCGGAATTTAGAAACTCTATCGGGCATCTGCACAACAGTTATCTTGACCTGCTCGTGAATTATGGGTTTCTAGGGGCCTTGGTGTGGGGAGCGTTTAATTGTTGGTTATTCTTGGCAGCTTATAAAAGCTGGCGTAAGGGCTTTTTACCGGGGGATTTCTTCCTTTTTTATATTGGTTTTATGATTCTTTGGCTGATTGCTAATTGTTTCGAATCTTATCTTTTCTATTCCAGCGGACATTTTATATTTGGCATTGTAGTTGCGGGGATTGCTACTCATATTTTTCGAAGCAAGAGCACTCCTGAGCAGGGCCGGGCTGTTAGTGAGTGAATATGAGGGGGGGGGAGTCCCCCCTCAGTGGGGCAAGGGCGACTTATCCTTTGGGGCGCCCTACACAATAATACTCGATCCCACCCTCGCTCATATACTGGGGCTCATAGAGGTTGCGGCCATCAAAAATAACTGGATTGTTCAACGCATTAATAACGGCCTTAGCATCAATGGCTTTAAATTGTTGCCACTCGGTAGCGATAATCAGGGCATCCGCTCCAGATAGCGCAACCTCTTTGGTACCACAGAGTTGCATATCTTCGCGTACACCGTATATCCGTTGACACTCCTCCATTGCCTGAGGATCGAAGGCCTGAACCTTTGCGCCGAGCTGCCAGAGCTGCTCCATTAAGGTACGGCTGGGCGCTTCGCGCATGTCGTCGGTGTTGGGTTTAAAGGCAAGTCCCCACAAGGCAAAGGTTTTCCCTTTCAAATCCTCACCAAAATGTTTGGTGATTTTTTGTAGCAGGTAGCTCTTCTGGGTTTGGTTACGCTCCTCCACAGCATTCAGGATGCTGGGGGATACGCCCTTTTGGGTTGCCGTCGCTATCAGTGCTTTTACATCTTTGGGGAAGCATGAGCCACCGTAACCGATGCCCGCGTAGATAAATTGGTAGCCAATGCGAGGGTCGGAGCCAATACCCTGGCGCACCTGTTCGATATCAGCGCCCACATGGTCGGCAATTTGTGCCATCTCATTCATAAAGCTGATCTTGGTGGCCAACATGCAATTGGCTGCGTACTTGGCCAGTTCCGCACTGCGAACATCCATGGTGATGATTTTTTCATGGTTGCGGTTGAATGGCGCATAGAGCTGGCGCAGGGCATTTTCTGCGGGGGCGCTGCGGGTGCCAATAATGATGCGGTCCGGTCGCATACAGTCGCTGACCGCGGAGCCCTCTTTGAGAAACTCGGGATTTGACACCACGTCGAAGGCGATGTCTTCGGCGTTGCGTTCAGCCAGCCGATCAGTAATTGCCTGGCTTACCAAATCTGCGGTGCCAACGGGAACCGTAGATTTATTGACGATTACTTTAGGGCTGCTCATATAAGTGGCGATAGATCCGGCCACCGCGAGCACATGGCGAAGGTCGGCCGAGCCATCCTCATCGGGGGGGGTGCCGACTGCGATGAATATGACTTCTCCGTGCTCAACGCCCTGTGACGCATCAGTACTGAAATTTAGGGTGCCATTTTTCAGGTTGCGTTCTATCAGTGGGGATAAGCCGGGTTCATAGATGGGAATAACCCCTTTTTTCAGATCTTCGACTTTCTTCTCATCAATATCAATGCACAAAATATTGTGGCCAACTTCAGCCAAAACTGCGGCTTGAACTAGTCCCACGTAACCGCTGCCAAATACCGTTACATTCATGAGTATCCCATTACCTGTCGCTGGAGGGGCTTTGCTGCCCAAAAATCATGCGCGCAAGTGTATCAGATATTGCTACCCTGCCCTGGTGGGTATTCGGCATATCTCATGTCTCTTGTTCGTAGCCAGGTGGGCAATAAGTTATGCTTACGGGCTTTTAAGAATGGGGTTAACTGGCTTTGCAGCTCAGGGTTTGGCGTTTTCTCGATGGTAACCGGGCGCATGAGAAACAAAGTGCGGCGTTGGTTCGTGGCCTGGATAAAAGTTTTGCCGGGCAGGTAAAGAGTTTTGATGTCCCGGCAGAGTTGAGTGCCTCGCGCATCTTCCTGGGGCGTGCACAGGAGCTCAACCAGCTGCCCAAACCGGATTTCCTTATTGGCACCGGGCGCAAAAGTCGCCTACCGATGTTGGCTGCGCGCCACCGTTTTGGTGGGCGTATTGTGTCGATCAACCGCCCACAGTTGCCGTTCCGCTGGTTTGATTTTGCGATTGTGCCCGAGCATGATCGACCGCCGCCGCTGGAGAATATTATTCTAAGTCAGGGCGCTCTGACCGAACCGCTGCCCGATATTGTTCCACAGGTTGGAAGAGGATTGATCCTTCTCGGTGGTCCGAGCAAGCATTATTCTTGGGATATTCAGTCGATTCGCACCCAGATCACGCCACTATTGAGCCAGCCCCTGGAGTGGCAGATTTCTAACAGCCGCCGAACACCAGGGGGCACACTGGAAGAACTGTCTGGAGATAATGCCAGTCTTATCGACTGGCACTCATGCCCCCCCGGTTGGGTTCAGGAGCAGATGGCGACAGCTGAGCAAATCTGGGTGAGTGAAGACAGTGTTTCCATGTTGTTTGAGTCGCTGCAGAGTCGCGCACGGGTAGGGGTGATCCGGGTTCCTAGCCTTGGTAAGTCCAATAAGGTCCGTGCCGCGGTGCAAAGGCTGATCGATCAGGGAATAGTCAGCGAACACCTGGAAGAAGTGCTGGCCCAGCCACAGCGTCAGCCTTTGGACCAGTACCTTCTGTGTGCCAGGGCACTATTGCGTCGCTGCGGACTTTTGGCAAATTAGCCTTTCAGGCCGCGCGCCTCAAATTTTCTCCAGGGTACCTTTTTATCGGAAACCTCCCACTCCACTCGAAGCCACATACGCTGGATACGACGGTGGATATAGCGTCTAGCAAAAAAGCGGGAAAATCGCGGCAGCGGCAGGAAAGAGGCACAACCTAAACCATCGATCAGGTAGATCTGTAAACGCCCATTTTCTCGACGTAAAACCAAGTTGTGAGCGATCAGGTTTTTGGTCAGTACTTCGTATTCTAGTAACCAGCTGGCAAATTCCTGCAGTGCCGTGCGCACTTCTTCATCCAGGCCGTGTTTGTTTAAGTACTGGCGTAGAGTGGGGGCTGGAGCCCCGCTCTCATCTAAAACCATATCTGTGACAGCAGCTGGCCCGAGACTGGTCTGCTGAATGCCATACCAGCGAGGTAGGTGTTGCCATAGACCGGCTCGCTCCCGTTGCAATGCTCTTTGACTATAACCCTCCTGCTCGCGCAGGTTATCGTCAAAGCTGTCCAGGCCGCGCCATCGTTTATACCAGGGGGCCCTATCCAACAGTATCTGTGTGCGTCCTGGGCGCATCACTTTGACACATAAGAGGGAGTCTTGTGGATGCTGATAGCAAAAGCGGTTGCCCCCACTGGCGAATGGCTCACGGTCATTCAAATCTATCATTGTGCCGCACCCTTTCTGCTGTCGAGCATTGTGCGATAGATTTCCATGGTATGGGCAGCCTGTCGCGCTAAGGTAAATTCTTCGGTGAGATGAGGTTTTAGCAGGGGGGCCTCCAGCAATTCCAATGTGCGCTCGAGGAGCATTTGCTGGTCCCCTTTATTCACCAGCCCCTGTGGGAAACAGGCTTGTAGGGACTCGGCTGGGCCACCGATGTCATAACCGATAATCGGTGTGCCTATCGCAGCCGCTTCGATCACCGTGCGCCCAAATGGCTCCGGGCGCTGCGAGAGATTGAAAACCAGAGTGGACTGCTTATACCAGTAGCGGATATCAGAGCGGTGCCCAACAAAACTGATGTGATCCCCAATCCCCAGTTTTTGCACTTTCTCTTTTAGCTCTTGTTCGTAATGGACCTTATTCGCTTCGCTACCACCGAGGATTACTCCATGAATTTGGGGATTTAGGGGAGCGAGCTTGGCAATCAGCTCAATAAAATCTTCCTGACCTTTCCAGCGGGTCAAGCGCCCCGGCAGTAGCAGCCAGCGCTTTCCCTGGAGTTGTGGAAACTCGCTGCATGTCAGTTCCATCCAATCAGCCGGAAGGTTTATCTCTGGGTGAAACTCGGTGGTATCCACCCCCCGGTAGACAATCTGAGGGGGCCTTTGCAGATCCTTGGGGTAGTTCTCCTGCAGGTAATCGTTTACGCATTTGGAGATGGCGATAACCTGCTCGGTTTTCGCCATGATCGCACTGTAGCGGTTGGTGGAGTAGAGCCCATGTGCGGTGCTCAGTAGTCTGGGACGGCTTTCCTCAGGCATTTTCTTCCAGGCCAGGTAGGTAAGCCAGGCCGGCACTCGGGAGCGAACATGCAGAATGTCCGCGTTTAGTTCGTGTAACAGTCTACGCAGAGGGCGTACCTGTAACAGGCTGGTCAGGGACTTTTTGTGGATTGGTAGGGTGATATGCTGCGAGCCTTCGCGCTGCAGCTGCTCCACCATCCGGCCACCATTGGAAATGACGATGGATTGATGTCCTGCTCGGACCAGTGCACGGGCAAAATCCACGGTTCCGCGCTCAACTCCGCCCGAGTTCAAGGCGGGCAGTAGTTGCACAACTTTCAAGTGACCAGCTCCGAGTAACCAAGAAGAAAATGTTCTGCCAATGATATGATGACCAGGCCTTGGTTTCCTGGCAGAAGACTCATTATATGCAGTGAAGCCTAATCCAGTACAGTTGGTGGTACAGCCTACCAGCATTTGTTTACTTCTTGTGAAGCCCTTTTTGTCGATGCGAGTTCTGTATACCTTTATTTTTCGAGCGGCGATTCCATTTGTTTTGCTGCGCCTCTGGTGGCGCGGTCGCAGCCAGCCCGAGTATCGGCAGCGCCTTGGAGAGCGACTGGGAAAAGTGCCGGAACGCCTCAGCCGCACACCGTTGCTCTGGGTACACTCAGTTTCTGTGGGTGAAACACTGGCGGCGATACCGGTGATTGCCCAGCTGGCGGCTCGCCATCCCCATTGGCAGTGGTTGGTGACAACGAGTACCCCTACTGGCTCGGAGCGGGTGACCGAGGCGTTGCGCCCCATTCTTGGTGGACGCTTGCTGCACTACTACCTGCCCTATGATCTTCCTGAGTGCCTGACTCCATTTTTGCAGGCTTTGCGCCCAAATATGCTGGTGATTGTGGAAACTGAACTGTGGCCGAACCTTCTTTATCTCTGCAAAAAACACAATATTCCCACGTTGCTAGCCAATGCCCGGCTCAGTGAGAAATCTGCCCGGGGCTACGGCAAGCTACCGAGGCTTACCCGGTCGATGCTGGCCAACCTGGATAGGGTTGTCGCCCAGTATGACGTGGATGCCCAGCGATTTATTGATTTAGGCTTGCCGTCACAGCGAGTGCAGGCCAGTGGCAATATTAAGTTTGACCTGAATATTGATCTGGGGCTGGCCAGTGAGGCTCAGGTTCTAGCTCACCAGTGGCGTGGCGCAAAGGAGCGGGCAAAGGGGCGTAAGGTGTGGCTGGCGGCCAGTACTCACGCCGGTGAGGATGAAATTATCCTGGATGCCTACAAAGTGCTGGTCAAAACTTTTGCAGATTTACTTCTGGTATTGGTCCCCCGGCACCCCCAGCGTTTTGAGGGTGTCGCGCGACTCTGCCAGGAACGGGGCCTTAGAGTGACCAGGCGCAGTGAGGGGCGGGCGCCGTCAGCCCGCGATCAAATACTCCTGGGGGATACCATGGGAGAATTGCTGCGCTTCTTTGGTGCCTGTGATGTGGCCTTTGTGGGTGGCAGCCTGGTTCCCGTTGGCGGGCACAATATGATTGAACCGGCGGCCTGGGGAGTTCCTGTTGTGTGCGGGCCTTTCCTGCATAACTTCGCCACCGTTTCCCAGCTATTGAAAGAAGCAGGTGGTATGGAAATTGCCGAGGATGCAGCCGCTTTAGCTGCTCAGTTGCATGAGTGGTTGGAAAATGATCAGAAACGTATCTCTGCAGGCCAGCGCGGCAGGGATGTCGCACAGGAAAACAGCGGTGCATTGCAGCGTCTGTTGGATGAAATCGAAGGCTTGATGCCTGGTTTGGAAGGCCAGTGAGTGGATTTGAATCCACTCACTGGCCAGTAAAACCTACTTGGAAGGAGCGGCGGCGCCGGCTTCGGCAACGCGGGATACATGCAGTGCCGGGTTCAGCATAGCGTCCAACTCCTGCAAGTCTTTGGGCGACAGCAGTCCGGATACTTGCTTGAGATTGAGAGTATTTAGAATGTAGTCGTAAAGGGCATTGGCATAATCCGTTTCCGCCTGGAAGAGGGTGCGCTGGGCCAGCAATACATCGACGATATTTCGCGTGCCCACTTCATAGCCCGCCTGGGTTGCTTCCAGGGCGCTCTTGGCGGAAACCACCGCCTGTTGCCGAGCCGATACACGGGAGACATCGGTCACAACCAATCGATGCAGGGTACGGGTGGTCTGGATAGTATTGCGCTCGGTGAGGTTGCGCAGATCCTGGGCCTGGAAGGATAGGTTGCGCGCCTCGCGGCGATTGGCACTGAGCAGACCGCCGGTGTAGATGGGGATATCTAAGGTAATTGATACGGTGGTATCTCGGAAATCCTGATCGCGAGGGAATGTTGTACTTCGGTTTCGGCCTCGAAATTCTCCTTCAAAAGTTGCCCTCCTTGTTTGGTCACCTTCTGAGGTGGCTTTGTTATATGAGACGGCACCAGTAAGCGTAGGCAGATGCTGACTCGCGGCCGAGCGGGCGCTGTAACGGGCTGCCTCGGCATTCAGGCGTGCGGCTTTTAAGGTGAAGTTATTGGCCAGCGCGAAATCGACCCAGTCGGCGCGGTCCGCTGGCACCGGCGGAGCCACCTGGAAGCTCTCCACCAGCGGCGCAACTTCATCGTGATAACCGCCTGTAAGCACAGAGAGGGCATCGAAATTACTGAGCAGGCTGTCCTGGGCGGTGAGGCGTCGCGCTACGGAGCTGTCGTAGGCAGCCTGGGAGTCATACACATCGGTAATTGCCGTCAACCCCACCTCGAAGCGCTGCTGGGTCTGCTCCAGCTGCTTGGCCAGAGCCTTTTCTTCAGAGACGGCCGCCTCCAGCACATCGTAAGCCCGCAACACATCGAAGTAGGCGGTGGCTACACGAATCATCATATCCTGCTGGTTGGCGCTATACTCTGCCGTGGCCAGTTCGGTTAGCTTCTTGCCTTGTTGATAACCAAACCAGGCTGGAGCATCAAATATCGCTTGGCTCAGGGTGGCATTGTAAAGCCTATCGTCAAAGGTGCCCGTGTCTTTTTGAAGAAAATCAATGAGTTCAACATTCTCAACATCATCTACATTTTCATCAAAGGGTTCTGCTTGACCTGACTGATAGTACTCATGATTTCTCGCCGCCTGGATTTGAGCATTCACCTGCGGCAACAGCGGCGCGCGCAGTTGGTTTTTTGCCTCAATTCCTGCGTGGTAACCCGCGCGATCTGCGGCTAACTGGGGGTCGTTATCCAGCGCCTGCATATAAATATCCCACAGGGTGTCGGCCTGGGCCTGCATGGCGCCGAAGCCCAGCAGGGTTGCGGCGATTAGTTTCTTCAGTGGACGCAACTGGCGGCCTCGCGGCTCTTTGCGGTTACTTCTTTTCATCTGTTTCAACTTCCTGTGGCGGGTGCGGTCTTCAAGCTTCTGTCAGTTATTTGGAGCGGCACTCGAGTTCTGATTCTCGGTGGGTTCCTTTGGCTCGCATTGTCTGATGGCGCTGCCAGTCTCCCCAATTAGCAGTCGCGAGAGTGTACCCGCGGCTAGTCTAAGCGTCGAGGCGACGCTTTGGGCTTTTTGGTATATCTTCGTTAAACCGACGCGAATGTGCGTTTACCGGTAACTGCCTGGCAGTATCAGGGCAGCATTGAATAGGGCAATGGCCCTACATTGCAATAGACGCGCCATCGAAGTATTTGGATGCGGCAAAAATTGTGCAGAATAAGGCAAGGACCTCTGGCACATGAATCAGCTGCGCAACACTAAGCCGATACCCTGGCAGCGTGCCTGTCATGAATGTGACCTGTTATTGACCGGCGGTTTGGCACCGCCAGGCCAAAAACTGGTTTGTCCGCGATGCCGTTGCACTCTGCACCGCAACAGCAATCACAGCGTTTATTACACTATTGCCCTGAGTCTGACTGGGCTATTGCTATTTATTCCCTCGGCCAGTCTGCCGTTACTCAAATTCTCACTTTTCTCTTTTGGTGCCGATAATACCCTATTGAACGGGGTTCACTCCCTCTACAAAGCGGGTTTTATCTGGCTGGCATCCCTGGTGTTGTTTTGCAGTGTATTGGCACCCTTGGGGAAGTTCCTACTGCTGTTGTTTATCTGCTGCGGCAGTGCCTGGAAGTTCCTGGATCGGGCGGTTGCCTTTGCGGTGAGGTGGTACCAGCACATCAAGGAGTGGGGCATGTTGGATGTCTACATGCTGGGCATCCTGGTGGCGCTGATCAAATTGAGGGACCTGGGAAAAATGGATGTGGAACCGGGGCTCTACTGCTTTGGTGCCATGATGTTGGTGGCCAACCTCTCCTCCCTCAGCTTCGATCAAAATGCTATTTGGCAACGTATGGCACTGCGGCGTGACTTGCGCGAGGCAGCGCTATGAGTGCTCCGCAGAAAGCGCTTAAAAAGGGAATGACCAGCTGCCTGAGCTGTCATCAGCTGATTATTTTACCGGCCCGGGGAGGGCGTTGCCGCTGCCCTCGCTGTGATGCGAGTGTTTATGGGCGCATTGATGGCAGTTTGATGCTTACCTGGGCGCTGACAATCACCGGTGCTCTGTTGTTACTGCCAGCAAATATCCTGCCGATTATGAGTGTTATTTACCTCGGTGCCGGGGAACCCAGCACAATTATCAGCGGGGTGATGCAACTCTATAACAGCGGTATGTGGGGGATTGCCCTAATCGTTTTTGTGGCCAGTATTGCTGTGCCGGTAATGAAATTACTGGGGTTGATATTGCTATTAGTACAGATTCAGCTGCGATTGCATTTTGTGCCGACCCAGGCGATGAAAATTTATCGGGTGGTTTCTGGAATCGGGCGTTGGTCGCTATTGGATCTATTTATGATCTCGATTCTCGCGGCTCTGGTGGATATGGGGTTTATCGCACAGGTCGCTGCCGGCCCTGGTAGCACCGCTTTTGCCTCGGTGGTGGTGGTTACCATGCTGGCGGCGCGCTCTTTCGACCCGCGCTTGATATGGGATGCACACGATGGAGATCTGTATGCAACCGCGGTAGAGCCGGAAACGGCTCACAGGAGTGCGGCAGAAAATGGCTGACAATGTGCCTGAGGATAATGAAGTCATAGAGCCCCGGGCTTATGAGGGCGCCCAGCGCGGGCAGGTTCGCAGGAGCCGGGGTCTGCCGCTTGTTTGGATATTGCCACTGGTGGCCGGTTTGATCGCCGCCTGGTTGCTTTACCAGGATATGGCTGAAGGGGATGTGCACGCGAGCATCCTGTTTCACTCCGGCGATGGCCTGGTGAAAGGCAAAACGGTGGTGAAATATTCTGGTGTGGATATAGGCGTCGTTCAAGATGTACGCCTGGTTCCCAATGCTAAAGAATTAAACGGTGCCGATGGCGTGATGGCGGAAGTCAGTCTCAACCGCAGTGCCGAGTATCTGCTCGTCGAGGGCACCGAGTTTTGGGTAGTGAAACCGGAGCTGTCCATTACCGGCATCAGCGGATTGGAAACTCTGCTATCGGGCAACTACATCGCCGTGGAGTCCGGCAGTGGCAAACGCAAACGGGAATTTGTCGCTCTGGATCGCCCGCCAGCATTTGTTCGTGGCGATGGCCTGCGCGTGGTGCTCAAGTCCCGCAGGCTCGGCTCCCTCAGTCGAGGGTCGCCGGTGTACTACCGCCAGTTGCGCGTGGGGCAGGTGGCAGACTACAGCCTCGATGAAGACGGCAACCAAGTCGGTATCGAATTATTTATCCGTCGCGAATACGCCTATCTGGTACACCGGGGCAGCCGCTTTTGGAACAGTTCTGGCATTTCAATTGAGGGGGGAATCAGCGGTATCAGTATTAACCTGGAATCTCTCGCTGCCTTGTTTGCCGGTGGTGTCAGTTTTTACACGCCGGAATCCCAGCGTCAGTCGCCACTGGCGGTCAACGGCACAGAATTCAAACTGTATAAAAATTTTGCCGCGGCAGATGCGGGAATTTCTGTCACCCTAAATTTTGATCGAGGTGTCGATGTAACACCCGGCAGTACCAAGGTTTACTACCAGGGAATCAAGGTGGGGGAGGTCAGTCGTGCTAAAGCCAATGCCAGTATGAATGGAATGGAAGTCAGGGTGCTGATGGACCCGGCCACCGACGACCTACTCAGTGAAAATACGCGTTTCTGGTTGGCGCCGCCCACCTTTGATTTTAGTGGTGGCCTGAATGAATTAATTCAGGGCAATCGCATTGAGGTAGAGCTGCGTCGCGGACAGCGCTCCCAACGCACTTTTTCCGCTCGTGCCTCGGCGCCACAAATGGACCCCAGGGTGCCAGGGCTGCATTTGCGTCTTACCTCCCGCAACCCGGGCTCACTGCAGCGGGGGGCTCCCGTTTATTTCCGCCGTATCGAAGTGGGCAAAGTGCAGGGAATGGAATTGCGCAGAGATGGCGAAGGCGTTGAGGTGTATGTGGTGATCGAACCCCGCTATGCACACTTAGTTAAGCCGGGTACCCGTTTCTGGAATATCAGTGGGCTACGGGCTAGTGCGAGCCTCAGTAGCGGTATCGAGGTACAGGCAGACTCACTGATGTCGCTACTGCGCGGTGGTGTCGCATTTGGTATGAGGCGCGATGACCACGAAAAGGGCGGGCCCGTGCAAAATGGCGACCAGTTCCCCTTATACCGCAGCCGCGAGGCAGCGTTGGAGGAGGGCATTGAAATACACATTTATTTACCCAGTGCCGAGGGACTTAAGGTCGGGGCCCCATTGCGCTACAAAGGTGTACAAATTGGGGAAATAACCCGTTTGCGTCTCGGCAGGGATCTCAGTGAGGTGCAGGCGAGAGCGAAGCTCTATCACCGCGGTGGCAACTTTGCCCGTGCGGGCACTCGTATCTGGGTGGTGTCGCCACAAATTGGTATTAGTAAAGTTGAGCATCTGGATACGCTCATTACCGGCCGCTACTTGGCCCTTGAGCCTGGTGGAGGGCCCCCGGAAACAGAATTTTATGCCGAGTTACAGGCCCCGAAAGAGGACCTTGCCGAAACCATGAGTCGACCTGGTCTGACGATAATACTCGATGCCGCCAGGCGAGGCTCTCTGGTGGCGGGCAGTCCCGTCTATTACCGCCAGGTTCAAGTTGGGGAGGTTACCGGTTTTGAGTTGGGAGAGTGGGCGGACCGGGTATATATCTATGTGCATATCGAACCGCAATACCGTCCGCTTGTGCGCGAGTACACAGTTTTTTGGAACGCCAGCGGTGTAGATGTGAATTTTGGGCTGAAAAGTGGTCTCAACATTAATACTGAGTCTGCTCAGGCCCTGATTAAGGGGGGAATTGCTTTTGCCACACCCGAGCCGCCATTTATGGGATTCGAAGTGGAATCCGGCAGCCATTTCCCACTCTATCCACGTGCGGAGCCCAAGTGGTATAAGTGGAGTCCTAAGATAGAGCTGTATAACTATGCAGAACCGGTCAAATAAGTAATAAAGTCAAGGAGTATTTATGCGTTACATAACCATGGGACTAATGACACTGCTGTTTTTGGCCGGGTGCCAGGAAATGCAAGTGGAACGGGTGAATACGGGGGCCCAGCCGGTGGCTTTTTCCACTTATAAATGGGGAGTAACGCCCCTCAACGATGTGGATGCCTCTGCACAATTGGTGGAGCTGGATGAGGAAATGCGCGGCACGGTGGCGGCCCAATTACAGCAGCGCGGTTACCGTCAGGTAGCCCAGGACCAGGATGCGGATATGGTCGTGGATTATCAGGTGGCTGTGGTGGATGAGTTTTTTTCCGGAGATACCCGGGACCCAAGCTGGGACAAGCAGTTTGACAGCAACGCACCGCAAGATGTGGTGGAATTGCCGCCACTTACCGATGCTCCACTGGTGATTATGAGTGTGGGGATTGGTCGCCCTGATGGCGTGACAATTTGGGGTGGCAGTGCCAGCGAGCTGCTGACCCGCCCCGATAGTGTTGAACAGCGTCAACGCCTGATTTCACGAGGCGTCAGTGAATTATTACGGGATCTGCCACCAGCCTATCAGTGAACCGAATTATTATCGATTTTTTTAGCTCCCCTACCTTACATCCCGCATCGCCGGCCATTGGCCGGCGATGCTCTTCAAATATCAGAGAGCTGCCAGTTATTGGTAGCAATATTACTAACCTTTTTTGTTTTCACGGCTACAGAGGCTGGGCAGTGAAAATACTTTGAAGGCTTTCTGCAATTTTTATAGGAGTTAGGGGCGCCCGCGTCTCATCAGGGTATCGTAGAGTTCAATATAGGAGTCCACGATAAATTGCTTCGAATAACCCTGCGCATACACTTCCGCGGCATTCTCAATCAGGCTCTGGCGTAAATCTGGGTTATCCAGCACCGAGCGGACGGCCTTGGCCAGGGCATCGGCATCATCGATGGGAGTAATAAGTCCGCTGTGCCCATCACTGATCACTTCGCCGGGCCCCTGGGAATTGGTGGCGACGATCGGGCAGCGATGTGCCCAGGACTCCATTACGATGGAACCCAGTCCCTCGTGCCGTGATGGGCATACAAACAGATCGGCCGTGCGCATCAGGGTAGTGACGTCGTTGCGCCAGCCGAGGAAGCGCACGCGCTGGTCCAGGCCGAGCTTGTGGCACAGCGCTTTCAGGTTGGCCTCTTCGGGGCCGGTACCGGCGAGCCACAGAGTGGCGTCGGGTATCTGCGCCAGGGAGTGCAGCAGGACATCAAAGCCCTTATTGATGTGCAGGCGGCCCGCGGCGAGGATCAGGGGTTTGTCTTCGGGGGTATCGAAACTGTTGCGCGGTAGGGGTTCTACCGGAGTCTCATCGGCAAAATTGGGGATATGAAAAATACGCTCCCTGGGGATACCGCCATCGATCATATGTTGGCAAATACCCTTACTGATACCGATCCAATAATCCGCGTGGCGGTAGTATTTCAGGTTGTAATAGTGCCCGAGCCGGCTGACCAATAGGTAGTTTTTTGAGTTGGGGGTGATAATGGTGGCGCGCCCCATCCAGGTCATCACGATGTCCGGCTGCCAGTTATTCAGTGCCTCGCGGTAGACTCTGCGACCGAGAAAATCCAGTTTGCCGCCAAACTTAAAACCTTCGGTTTCGACACCATTGTTGCGCAGCGCCTGCACGCGGTGATCGTGGTTGCGGATAAAGGCTTTCTCGTTAATCTCAGCGCGCGGATTCAATCCGCTTACCAGGCGCACGAAAAAATTTTCCGCACCGCCGTGCTCGGCACCGGCCAGGACCTGCGCCACTCGAATTGGCTTGTTACTCATAAATCCAACGTATTCTGTGTAATTCTTCCAGTGGCCCGTTATTTCAGCGTGCCATCCAGGTTGATATCGTGCGCCCAGGCGTAGTCGTGACTAAAGGGTTGCAGGCTGGTGGCCTCAACAATGTACTGGGCGTAGAGTTTTGAGTTCATTTCGGTGTGGAAAAATTCCCGGGCTTTTGCTGCCCAGGCGCGGCGCTTGGCATCATCACCATGGAACTCGCGGATTTTTTCCAACAGGTCCTGCTCATCGGAAAAGTAAACCACGCTCTCTGCAGGCAGTAGTTCGTCGAAGTGCAACTTGTCACTGGTGAACTGCAAAATACCATTGCCGGCGAGCTGGGCCATACGCGCTGAGGAATACCAGTAGTGGGTATCCTGGCGGTTAAAGTTCAGCCCCATTTTAGTTTGTGCCAGTGCGCGATCGTAGTCCCTCCCCCAAACTGGCGCTTCACCAAAGCTGCCGTAGGTTTTGAAGTTCAGCGAATCTCCCAGGGCATCCTTGAGATTTTTCACCATTTGCAGGCGCTTGGTGAAATTATTGCTGTTGCTACAAAACAGCAGATCGATAAGCAGATCAGTGCGCTCGGCATTATTGAGGTTTTCGATGGAGGGCTCGACCGGGTTGGGCATGTGGTAAACCCGAGCATTAATCCCCTCAAAAATACTCAGTTCGCGGCGGCCGGTGGAGACAAAGACAGCATCGGCCACTTCAGCACGGTGCTTGATACGTTCAACATTGCTGGGCACGAACAGCGGATCGTTATTGCAGTGTGCGATCAGACAGTTGGGCTGTTGTTGCTTGATAGTCTTCAGGGTGTCGTTACTGATCATGTCGCAGTGGCCGGCGATGATCAGGTCGGGCTCGAATGCTTCAACCGTTTCCAACAGGCGACGATTGGCTTTGCTCACCCCCAAGTCGCGGATTCCAAAGGGCGCTTCAAAGGCTGCCACATCCCGGTCGCTGAACACCTGTGTATAGTGATCGTTTTTGATCAGGCCAAAAGTCAGTTTCTGTGCCCAGCTAACCCGCGTCTTACCGTAACGGCGCAGTTGCTGGTAGGCGATATTGAGCACTCTCATGGTGGTGCGGTCTCTAAAAAAATCCAGGGAGATAATACGTATGGCCGCTTGCTATAGGGGCTGGTACGGTGGGCGCAGAGTATAACAGCTGCATCCCGGTCATATAGTGCCCAAGTATGCAGATCCCACTCGCGCAGAAGGTCAGCGAACTAATGTCAAAAATGAAGAGTCAAAAGGGTTTGTCCCCGGAGTTTTCCGTAGATTCTGTAGAAGTTGTTTCCAGGGAGACGGTCTATAAGGGATTTTTTTCCATGTTGCGCCTGCGGCTGCGCCATCGCCTTTTTCGCGGTGGCTGGAGTGAAATCTTCACGCGGGAGCTGTTTGTACGCGGTCCGGCAGTGGGGGTATTGCTCTACGATCCTGATCGGGATCTCGTTGCGCTTACCGAGCAGTTCCGCATTGGCGCGCTGGAGCGGCCGGCGGGCCCCTGGTGCCTGGAAGTAGTGGCCGGCATGGTGGAAGCCGGGGAAGACCTGGAGGATGTAGCCCGTCGCGAAGTGCTGGAAGAAGCGGGGCTTAAGGTACAGGCGTTGCACTTTATCCACAGTTATATGCCCAGTGTGGGTGGCAGCTCCGAACGGCTGCACCTGTATTGTGCGCTGGTGGACTTGAGCAGTGCAGAGGGGTACTTTGGCTTGGAGCAGGAAAACGAAGATATCCGCCTGCGGGTGTTTTCCAGAGACTCGATACTCGCCACCATGGCGGGGGACTATGCTCCAGGTGAGAACCCTATCGATAATTCGGCCACCATTATTTGTATGCAGTGGCTGCAATTGAACCGGGCAAAACTAACAAACCACAGGCCAACTGCCTGACTGGTCATTTGCATTGCGCACTGTTACCTGCGTATAGAGCAAATTGAGAGCTGAGTCACGGCGGTCACTGAATTGGAGTGTTGATAATGGCTCTACTGGGCGAGGCTAAAACGCGACGGCGAAGGCAGTCGAAAATGTCGCCAAATGGCAACGGGCGGGTGGTGTATAGAGTCGATCTGTCGTCTTATCATGCCGATTGTGACGCCAACTACCTGCGCTTGACCAAATTGTTGCCAGAGCTTTCACAAAGAGCGCTTTGGCGCTACCAGCTGCCCGGTGGCACTCTGGTGTTGAGAGTAGTGGAGCGCTCCAGATACACCACGGAGGTGTCTCTGGCGGCGGAGGTAAATCTCAACGAGTGTCAGTGGCTGGAGCCTCCAGACCTGACTGTACGCCTCTACCACGATGCGTGCATGGCGGAGGTGATAAAAGCCAATGGTCGCGGGCCGGTGGGTGGTAAAGGAGTGGATACCGCCTATCCAAATCCCCGTATGCAGCGTGCAGATGAGAGACCCCAGGCCAATCGCTTTCTCGGCGAGTGGTTGGAGTACTGTCTTGCAAATGGTCGTGCAGAATTTGAACTGGTGTTGGATGGCCAGAGATTTTAATTCTGCTGCAGAACACATGGATGTGAACACAAGGTGAGCAAGTGATTCGCGAGCACAACAAGTCGGATTCACCCCCGGGGGTGACTTCGCACCGTCTTATCCAGATCACAGATCCACATATCGGCAGCAGGCCCGATTATCAATTGTTGGGTCTGGATACCGGCTACACCCTCGATGAAGTTTTGACCTCTCTCCGAAGTGGGCTACCCCGCGCCCGAGCCCTGGTTGCCACCGGCGATATCAGTGCCAATGGATCTGAGGCTTCCTACTGCCGATTCCTAGAAAAAACCCGCACACTTCCCATGCCCTGGTACTGGCTGCCCGGCAACCACGATGTCAGTGCCCGAATGAAAAAACTGGCTCCCAATCGCTGTACTGATTTGGTCGCCCTGGGAGATTGGCGCTTACTGCTGTTGGATACCAGCGTAACAGGACAGATTTGCGGTGGCCTGGACAGCGCGCAACTGGAGCGCCTGCAATTACTTCTGTGGGAAACTCGCGATCATCCGGTGATCATTATGATGCACCACCAGCCGGTACCTGTGGGTAGCAAGTGGATCGATGGCCATATGCTGCGCGAGGGCTGTGAAACCTTTTTGCAAATGGTCGATCAGGCTCCTCAGGTAAAAGCCCTGGTTTGGGGGCATGTACATCAGCAGTTTGACAGCAACCGAGGCCATTTCGGTCTGCATGCGACGCCCTCCACTTCTGTGCAGTTCACTCCCGGTAGCGGCCCCTTCGCTGTAGACGATGAGATGCCTGGTTACCGCTGGTTTGAATTGTTTAGCGATGGCACTTACGAAACTGGCGTGGAGCGGGTGGCTATCTCCAAGTATTGTGTCGATCTCGCCTCATCCGGATATTGATTTAAGTCAAACCGCTGCGCATTCGCAGCGGTTCTTCCGTTCCACTACAGCTTCTTCATCTTCTCTCCTGCAAGTTGTTATTGGTTCTCGAGTAAAGAATTCACTGCTTCCGGTATAATGAAAAAATAACTTGGACCTATGCGTAATCGTTATCCCTAATTCATACTATCCAAGTGCATTCCATTCCTTTCTTTCGCCTTTTTAGTAAAGCGCAAGAAAGCATTTCTTTACCAAAGCCCCCTGGTTTTCCTACTGTCTCACCGTACAATGAGGGGCCGGTATTAAGCTGTGTTTTTTCAATATGGGCGAAGGGCGGTGAAAGATGCGGTCAATTAAGAATTTAATTCTGATTTCTATAATTGCCGAGGCTCGAAATTGAGTGGTAGTAAATGTTGTGTTGGGAGCCTCTCACCGGATAAATATCCTGTCGGGAAAATGGGAAGTTAAAAATGCAAAAATTATTTTTTTTACCACTCCTCTCATTTCTTTTACTGATCACGGCATGCAGTCAACAGCCCGCTCTGCAGGAGCGCAGCGATGGTTTGGAAGTGCGGCCGAGCCAGCTCGATGAAGTCGCCGCGGCTTTCGCCCTGGATCTCAGTGGTGCTAAGGTTTATATCGCACCGGTTCAGATTGAATACACTAAGCGATTCTCCTCCCTGCCCAGGCGCCAATATCGGGAAAAAGATTATGAGCTGGACCAGAGGGATCTACAGCGACTAAACACTCTGTTGGCACAGAGCTTTAACGATAAGCTGCTAAAACCGCGCAATGCACAGCAGGTGTCGGATCAGGCGGAGGCCGATTACACGCTATCTCTGTCACTGCAAAATTTCTCCCTGGCGGCACCGCTCGATCCGTCTCCCTGGACCTGGCGTGTCTATACAGAGCAGAGTGCCTACGCAGAAATGGTAGGTACTCTGTACGATCGTAACGGCAGCGCTGTAATGCATTTCCGCGATCGACGGGATATTGGCGAGAATTTTGGTTCCTCGTCCGGACCGGGTGGACGGCTGGAGCGATTCACCAGTGTCACCTTCTGGTCCGATATGCGGGTGGATATACGCCGGGCTTTTGCCAGCCTGGACAGGTCCCTGTTGTAATCGGGATTGGTGATCAGTGGGATCTGTGAGGAGGCAGGCCCCATTGCTGCCGCGGGGCGCTATAATCCCCGACTATGCAAACACAAAATCTCAACGGAAGACCGCTGTTGATCTATCTGCACGGTTTTCTTTCATCGCCTCAGTCCTTTAAATGCCAACTGATGCGGGAGCGGCTTGCTGCCGACCACCCGCAGATCATTTTCTGTGCGCCGCAAATCTCTCCCTATCCGGGAAATGCTCAGCAATCACTGCTGCGCCTGCTGGATGGCTTCCTAGACTCAGGCAACACTGGGCCTATAGGCTTGGTCGGTAGCTCGATGGGGGGCTTCTGGTGTACCTACCTCGGTGAGCGCTATCGTTTGCCGGCGGTGCTGATTAACCCCGCGGTCCGCCCATCTCGCTTTATGCCGTCCTACGTCGGTCAGGTGTTACAGCCTTATAGCGGTGAGTCACAGGAGTATCGCCTTAGCGGGGCGGACGTTGATACCATGGCGCAATTGGAAGCAGAGATACCCAGCCCGCTGCTCAGCCGCTATTGGCTTTTGGCACAGCGAGGCGATGAAACCCTCGACTACCGCGATGCGGAGTCTTTCTATCAAGGGCAGCGTCAAACTGTCGAAGAGGGTGGTGATCACAGCTTTCAGGGCTTCGCGCGATACTGCGATCCCATTGTCGAATTTCTATTTAACCAGCAGTAATTTATAAAAATTATGGCCAATTATTCCGCCGAAGATATTGAGGTACTCACGGGACTAGACCCGGTGCGAAAGCGCCCGGGCATGTATACAGATACCACCCGTCCCAACCATCTGGCCCAGGAAGTGATCGACAACAGTGTCGACGAAGCGCTCGCCGGGCACGCAAAAAAAATTGAAGTAGTACTGCATAAGGACCATTCGCTCTCGGTAAGTGATAACGGTCGCGGTATGCCGGTGGATATACACCCGGAACAGGGGCGCCCCGGTGTCGAAGTGATACTGTCCACCCTGCACGCCGGCGGTAAGTTCTCCAATAAAAACTACCAGTTTTCTGGTGGCTTACACGGCGTTGGTGTTTCTGTGGTGAACGCACTTTCCAAAGTGCTGGAAGTAACCATCCAACGGGATGGCAAGGTGCACCGCATCGGCTTCCAAAATGGAGAAAAGGCTTCTGACCTAGAGGTGATCGGCGATTGTGCCAAGCGCACCACGGGCACCAGCGTGCGCTTCCTGCCCGATCCCAAGTATTTCGATTCCGCTAAATTCTCCGTAGTGCGCCTGCGGCACCTGCTGCGTGCCAAAGCCGTATTGTGTCCCGGCCTGACGGTTACCTTTATCAATGAGCAGGATGGAGAGTCCGACGAGTGGTACTACGAGGACGGCCTCAAAGACTATCTCGCCGCAGCCAATCAAGGTTGGGAAGTATTGCCGGCCGAACCTTTTGTGGGCAGCTTTGCCGCCTCTACAGAAGCTGCGGATTGGGCAGTACAATGGTTGCCGGAGGGCGGTGAGGTCACCGCCGAGTCCTACGTAAACCTGATCCCCACCGCCCAGGGTGGTACTCACGTGAATGGTCTGCGCGCGGGCCTGCTCGACGCCATGCGTGAGTACTGTGAGATTCGTAATTTATTGCCCCGAGGGATTAAGCTGGGCCCTGAGGATATCTGGGGACAGTGCTCTTACGTGCTCTCGGCCAAGCTCGCCGACCCACAGTTCTCCGGGCAGACCAAAGAACGCCTCTCCTCCCGTGAAGCCACCGCATTTATTTCTGGCGTGGCCAAGGATGCTTTTAGCCTGTGGTTGAACCAGCATACAGAAGAGGGCGATAAGCTTGCCGAATTGTGTATTGGTAATGCACAAAAGCGAATGCGCTCTGCCAAAAAAGTCGCGCGAAAAAAAGTTACCCAAGGGCCCGCATTGCCGGGTAAGCTGGCAGATTGCTCCAGCGCCGATACCTCCCGCTCCGAGCTTTTCCTGGTAGAGGGGGACTCCGCCGGCGGTTCCGCCAAACAGGCGCGGGATCGTGAGTTCCAGGCTATCATGCCGCTGCGCGGTAAGATCCTGAATACCTGGGAAGTGGATTCCGCTGAGATCCTCGCCAGCCAGGAAGTACACGATATTGCCGTGGCACTGGGTGTCGATCCCGGTAGCGACAACCTGGAAGGACTGCGCTACAACAAGATTTGTATCCTTGCCGATGCCGACTCCGATGGCCTGCATATTGCTACTCTTCTCTGTGCTCTTTTCCTGCGCCACTTCCGCCCACTGGTAACCAATGGCCACGTCTATGTAGCCATGCCGCCACTGTTCCGCATAGATATCGGTAAAGATGTTTACTATGCGCTGGATGAATCAGAGAAGCAGGGCATCCTCGACCGCATAAGCGCAGAAAAGAAAAAAGGCAAAATTCAGGTGACCCGCTTTAAAGGTCTGGGTGAAATGAATCCCTTGCAGCTGCGTGAAACCACCATGGACCCCAACACTCGCCGCCTGGTACAGCTTTATATCGATGCCGGTGATGACAGTAATCAGCTGTTAGATATGCTCTTGGCCAAGAAGCGCGCCGGGGACCGCAAGCAGTGGTTGGAGAGTAAGGGTAACTTGGCAGAAGTGGGTTAATCTTTAGATCCGCAAAATATCAATATATGTTGTTCTTCCACTTTTAAAGATAGCATGTACTTTGCGCATGGATGCCGAAGTACATGTGCTCACTCCCAATAATTCCTTCCATTTCAAGAAGTTTAAATAGTGATACTGGTATCGTCTAGTAACGTTACTAGTAGGGGTGTTTTCTTTTCATGTCTTCTAAGAGAATATTTAATGCTTGAACTTTATTGCTGATGTCGGAGGTCGGATTAGAAATTTTACTGTATATGAAAATCAGGATAAATTCAGTTGGGATGAATTTGCGGACCTATTAATTCCGGTTATAGATGACAATTAAACATCTACTCTATCCTTTGTTTATAACAGACTTGTTCTTTTAAAGGATATGACAATGCTAAGCCTGCTAGTCATCAGAGTGATTTTTGTCATTAAAGAGCACCGCAGATTATTGGAACAGCCAGGCTCGCCCACCGGGTGGCTGGTCGCTCAATGGGCCAAGATCATGGTGTTGCCACAGTTTTTCCTGGCGCCTTTCACTTTGCTCTTTGGGCGCTGGGAGGGGCCAATGATTTTCTTGGCGCGCTTTTTGGCAATGCATGTTGTTTACTATCTAGACAGAGTGATTCCCTATACCCGAGCCCTAGGGATTTGCCATCTGGTAACGTTCGGCCCACTCTTTATTTGGTTCAGTTTGAATTTTTCTGAGATATATCAAGGTTGGGGAGTCTTTGGATTCTTATTTGTAATTGAATATATCATTATTGGCCTATGTCTTTACTTTGACCTGAGAGACTTGATCCTCTATCTGTGTGGTCGCCCTTATCCCTGTTATGTGCGAGATTACAATCGAACTGGCTATCTTCATATTAAGGATAAAAGGGTAGAGCAGCCGGTAACATTGTTTTCAATATTCTTTTGGTAGTTTGTCTTGCCTCTAGCAGATTGTTTATCTGAACATGAGTGTGTTGAGAAAAGAATAGATCTAAAGAGTCTCTATGAAGTATTTTCCGTTGTTGTTTTTATTCTATGTTCTGCCCCTGTTCGCTGTAGAGATAGAGGATTTTCACTCTGATGGCTGTAGCGTCTTTCCTGATGGCACACTCGATCAAAGTGATTTATGGTTGGATTGCTGTTATGCCCATGATTTCGCTTACTGGAAGGGTGGAAGCTATGCACAGCGTGAAGAGGCTGATCGCAATTTGGAAATTTGTGTTGCCAAAACTGGGGAGAGAGAAGTAGCGTTGCTTATGCTAGTTGGTGTCAGAGTAGGTGGGACACCATTCTTGCCAACCCCTTTCCGCTGGGGCTATGGTTGGCCTTATTTACGAGGCTATAAAGCCCTGACAGAAGAAGAGCTGAAAGCCATTGAGCGGGTACAGGAGTCTTTACCAAGAGCGCTCTAGGTAATCTAAAAATATTTTCACTTAATAAATATGATCAATTCTATGGCGTTTCCACTGGAGGACGTTGGGAGCGACTGGTGACGAGGTCAATAATAATCAGATTTCTTAGAAGGGATTCATAGTATGTCCTATTTTCGCTATGTTCTATTGTTCTGTATTACCCTTAACCTGCTGATCTTTACTTATTTGGCTTTTCATTTGGGCTGGAATATTGGGCTTCTTGAGGTTTTACTGGGGATTGTTCTAGCCAATTTTCCATTACCCTTTATGGTTCGATGGTGTGAGCGTATGGCTAGTGATTTGCGAGGTTACTGGATCAACTTTATTCCTTATATAAGCCCCTTGTTGGTAGGGCTGGGTGGAACAGCGGTATATATTCATGCGGTTCTTCAGGGAGAGCAGGTATTTTGGTTGTATTTAACTGTGCCTATGGCACAGGCAACAGCTTTCTGGGTGCTCCTGGCATTGGTTTTTTGTATTTACCCGTTCATCAATACAGATAAGGAAGAAAATACGGAAATGAAGCTAAAAGATAGCGAGGAAAGCTCTATAGAAGGAACGGTCAAACAGCAGGAAAAATCGGGTGAAATTGCATAGAGTTTAAAATATCGTTGTTAAGATCACTACAGAATTTTTGCCGATAGCTGCTTGTTATCCGTTTTCATCTAATCCTTTTTCCAATAACCGCTCATATTCCTTGGAAAAATGATCTTTCAGCCATTGCATTAAACTGCGTACACGGGCTAGCTGATGGCGCAGCGGAGGGCAAACCATAGAAAGCTGGGTGGACTCTGACCATCCAGGTAATATCTCCTGTAATTTACCCTGTTGGATATCCGCCTGAACATAGATGTCTGCTAGGCGGGTTACCCCAAGTCCCGCCAGTGCTGCAAGGCGCATCGCGCGGCCGCTGACCAGCTTGATACCTTGTTCAACGTCAACTTTATGGCTTGCCTTACCGCGGGTTAGTACCCATTGGTCAACACTGCCGTAAATTAGGGGCACCTGTGAGAGATCCATGGGCTTTAGAATTGGGCCACGCGTTTTGATAAAATCCGGGCTCGCAACATAGCGGGTTTTGATACTCTGCAGTTTGCGTACTACGAGGGTGGAATCTGGCAGCTCCCCCATACGGATTACTAAATCGTAACGATCCTCAATGAGATCGACACGTACACTGGAAAAATCCAGTTGTATTTGTATTTCGGGATAAGTTTTCTGAAACTCAATGACCAGGGGGGCGATAATCTCCTCGCCGATAATCCCGCCCACCGCGTTGATACGGATTTTGCCCTTAACCTTCTCCCTGGAGTGTGTTGCCCAATCAGCTGCGCTATCCAGTTGCTGCATCGCTTGCTTGCAGCGCTGGTAATAGCCTTCACCGACTTCGGTTAGTCGTAACTTACGAGTGGTGCGTAGCAATAGTTGAACATCCATGGCGGATTCCAATTCCGAGACTTGCTGGCTAAGTGTGGCCTTGGAGTATCCCGTGTGGTCCGCTGCAGCGGTAAAGCTGCCATGCTCGGCCACGGCAATAAAGGCGCGAATGGCTCGCCAGGAGATATTGTTCATAAAATCCAAACAATGATTTCAGATTAAGTGGGTTAGTCATTCTAATACTAAATTCTATACTGCCGATACAGCAGGGTTAATCCAGTACCCAGGGTCATTAATTGCAGAAGAGAAAAGCAGTATGTCTAAGCCATTGGTTGTAATAACAGGCGCCAGTTCTGGCATCGGGGCGGCAATTGCTCAGCATATGTCGGATGCGGGACATCCATTATTATTGTTGGCACGTCGTCTGGAAAAGTTAGAGGCGTTGAATCTACCGAATACCCTCTGTCGACAGGTCGATGTAACTGACACTGCGGTTTTATCCACAGCAATTCAGGAGGCAGAGGCGCTTTATGGGCCCGTGGATTGTCTGGTGAATAATGCCGGTAAGATGTTATTGGGGAACATTGAATCCCAGAATGCCGAAGAGTGGCGGGATATGTTCGATGTGAATGTGCTCGCCTTGATGAACTGTATGCAGGTTGTCCTGGCGGATATGAAATCCCGTGGTCGCGGTACGATTCTCAATATCAGCTCCATTGCTGGGGTGAAGACTTTTATTAATCATGCAGCCTATTGTGGGACAAAGTACGCAGTATCGGCGATTAGTGAAACTGTGCGTGAAGAAGTTGCCGCAAGTGGGGTACGTATAATGACCCTTTGCCCCGGAGCGGTGGAAACTGAGCTGCTAAGCCATACCACCTCAGATGAAATTATTAAGGCTTACGAAGAGTGGAAAGCTTCCATCGGTGGAGCCATCAATGCTGAGGATATCGCACGTACGGCGATGTTTATGTACAGCCAACCTCAGCATGTGAATATCCGTGAAGTTCAGATAGCCGCTACCGGTCAGGACAGATAGATAGGTTAAATGGGATGAGAGCCTAAATAACCAATCTTATTTATAGGGCTCTTTATTGAAAATTGTTTGGATGCTGGAGAAATCCAGCTCTTCATTTCCCTTCAAGCTGTGTAAGCCAAATAGATTTCTGGCCAGTGAGCCGAGCGGTGTATAGCTTCTGCTATGGTCGGCAGCTTGCTGAGCCAGTCCCAGGTCCTTACACATTAATGCCACTTTAAAGCCACCGCGATAATGATTGCTTGCGGGGGTGCTCTCCATAACTCCAGGGTAAGGGTTGTAAGTCTGTAGCGACCAGTTAGCGCCGGAGCTTTTTGACATAATTTCGCTCAGTACTTTAGGGTCGAGGCCGTTATCCACACCCAGTTGGAGTGCCTCGGCTGTGCCAATCATATGAATAGCCAGTAACATATTGTTGCAGATCTTTGCTGTTTGTCCGGCACCTGCTGGGCCTGCAAAAAAAACGTTGGTTCCCATATGTTGCAGAACTGTCTTAGCCCTTTCCACATCCTCATGCTCACCGCCACACATAAAGCTGAGAGTGGCGGCAGCCGCTCCTTTGACTCCGCCAGAGACTGGTGCTTCTATGGCATGCAGCCCTTTAATTTGGGCGGCGTTAATTAGTCGCTTCGAGCTCCTTGCGGAAACGGTGGAACAATCGATTATTAGTGTCTGCTTTTCGATAACTTCCAGTAGGTGATCTTTATCAATATATAGTGACTCCACTACCGCATCACTGGGTAGCATGCTAATAACAAAATCTGCTCCTTTTACCGCTTCTTTCGCCGATGCGCATTTCTCCACCCCCTGCTCTACAGCCGCCTGGAGTAAGGTCTCCACTGGATCAAAACCTCTCACAGTGAATCCAGCTTTGATTAAATTAAAGGCCATGGGGGCACCCATATGCCCCAGACCGAGAAAGGCAACGATTTTATCCATGGTATTATCCAAAAAATAAAAACTGAGTTGTTAAGTGGTGTTACTTTAACTGTATGGTCATATTTGCTTGTTCGGCGTGTTCGATATCTGAATCAAACCAACGAGCAGTAATAGTTTTTGTTTCGGTATAGAAGCGCACGGCCTGCTTACCATAAGCGTGCAAGTCCCCATAGAAAGAGCTGCGCCAGCCGGTAAAACTGAAAAAGGGCAGTGGAACCGGGATAGGCACATTGATACCCACCTGGCCGACAAGGATTTCATGTTGGTATTTCCGTGCGGCAGCCCCGCTGGCAGTAAATATCGAAGTGCCATTGCCGTAGGGGCAATTATTGACCAGTGTTATGGCTTCATCTAAGTGATCTACATTCACTAAGCACAATACTGGGCCAAATATTTCATCCGTATAAATAGACATTTCAGCAGTGACATTGGCAAACAGGGTGGGACCTACCCAGTTGCCATGGGGATATCCATCAACTGTAACTTGTGAGCCATCCAGCAAACAATCGGCCCCCTCTTTTTTGCCGGTCTCGATATAACCCAGCACCCGCTCTTTTGCCGCGGGGGAGATTAGGGGGCCATAGT
Source organism: Microbulbifer sp. CnH-101-G (assembly GCF_052466775.1). Classification (NCBI taxonomy): domain Bacteria; kingdom Pseudomonadati; phylum Pseudomonadota; class Gammaproteobacteria; order Cellvibrionales; family Microbulbiferaceae; genus Microbulbifer; species Microbulbifer sp. CnH-101-G. The sequence continues at coordinate 3,469,755 of NZ_CP174292.1, read as the reverse complement.
CGGCTTGTGGACTCTTCCAATGTCCAGGTTTTATCTTTGCCATCGCATCCCGTATTTCGGGGATCCAACTCTGTGCCTCACCGACTAGTACCACTACCGAAATTGCCATACATCGCTGACCCGCAGCCCCAACAGAAGAACCGATGATATTGTTGATGGTGGCACTTTTATTAGCATCGGGCATGACCACCATGTGATTTTTGGCTCCGGCAAAAGCCTGTACTCTTTTTAAATACTGAGTACCTGTTTGATAAATATGCCGACCCACCGGTACCGAGCCGACAAAAGAAATGGCTTTAATGTCTGGATCTTTGAGCAAGAAATCCACTTGTTCACGGCCGCCATGGATAACTTGCAGTACCCCTTTTGGGGCGCCTGCCTGCTCAAATAATTCGGCTAACTTGCATGGTGTAATTGGATCTTGTTCGGAGGGCTTAAGAATAAAAGTGTTGCCACAGGCGATCGCAAGGGGAAACATCCACAGTGGAATCATGGCAGGAAAGTTGAAAGGCGTAATGCCGGCGCAGACACCGATAGGTTGAACATAAGAATAACAATCTATAGCGCTGGCAACGTTTTCAACTGTCTCGCCCATTAATAGCGTGGCAATATTGGCAGCATGTTCAACAACCTCAATACCCCGCCAAACATCCCCCTTGGCATCCTCGAAAGTTTTCCCGGTTTCCTCTGCGAGAATCTCAGCCAAGGTCTCTTGGTGTTTTTTTAGCAGAGCCTGATACTTGAGCATAATACGCGCCCTGCTAGGGACTGGAGTATCCCGCCAGGATAAAAACGCCTGTTTCGCGGCGGCAATGGCCTTAAGTTGCTCTGCCTCAGTGGTATAGGGAGCCTGGGTTAAAACCTCCCCCGTGGCAGGATTTGTCACATCCAGCCACTCCTCGGCATTGGATTGTATCCAGTTGCCGTCAATGAGAAGCGGAAGGCGAGCGGGAATGGATTTATTCATATTATTTGCCTTACCAGAAACAGGTGGGGGGGTGACCAACAGTTTAGGCGTTTTAGGTGTTGTCTCAATAGTTAGGGGGTATTTCACGCCGTGTGTTGTTCTTGTTGGGAGCCCAAGAACGATTGTGTTATTAGGGGCAGGGGGGAGATTGTGGATAACTACAGATTGGTTAGAACACTCTTATATTTTTAGGGGCGCTGGCCTTGTCATGGCTTCTGCGTGTTAATGGGATTAAATAAGTATTGTGTGGGCTTTCTCAACTTGCTAATGGGTGTCAGGTATTTCCATAAAAGTTGTAGACATACTGATAGTATGCGTTTTCCGAATTTTAAAAGTAGTAACTCAGGGATCTTTATAAATTAATTTAAATTAGGAGGTTGTAAGGTGTTTTATCAAAAAAAAATCAAGTTATTGATCATTTCAATTCTGTGGTTAGTAAGCCACCTTGTCTCGGCCACCACTTTGGATGACCTGAAAGCTCATACACCTACTTCAAATAAAACCTGGGCCGAGCAATGGTTTTACAATATTGCTGTACCCGATGTGGGATATTTCAAGGTGAGCCTGCAAACTTATATCGCTCCGGATTTCACTGAGCCAACTCCTAGGCCTTATATTCATTTAGCATTTTCTCCCAAGAATGGCACAGAAGTTAAGTATGACCTTTTTCTGGATGAAGTCATCCTGAAGCATCCAGATAATTCAGGGGAATTCTACTACGAGGTCCCTGGAATTATTTTAGCGGATGAGGCAGGGATATGGGTCAATCACGCTGAATTTAACTTTAGCATGCGTTGGGCCGGAGACCATCATCACTATTGGCACGGTCTTAACCCTGGGCAAACACCCTTTGGCATTATTCCCGAGTTGCCTGGGGTGGGGGGAAAGTGGTTCCTCTATACGGTGGGAACACCAGTAGAGTATAGCTTTTCTGATGGTGATCGATCTTTAATTGGGCAAGGCTTTGCTCAGCTGGATAAAGGTTGGTTTGATAAGGAATCCAGTGCGGGTGTTATATACACTATGGGACTTACCGATGACATTTATTTTATGTTTACTGGGGCAAAAATTGGTGACTCAAGTATTGAGATGTGGGCGGGGAGATATATTTCAGACCAGTATGATCTAATTTTTTACCCAGCGTTTAAAAATTTATCGGTTAAACGTGAGCTGGACCCATGCTCTGGTTATCTAAAGCTACAAATGAGTAAATTAAAGTATAAATTGATTCTTGAGGCCTGGGCTAATGCAGGAAGTTTCTATCGGCAGAGGTTTCCTTCAGATGTTATTTTTGGCCTCGGCCAAATTTACATGAAATCAATGCAGGCAAATATTAACTTCTCTCTTTATAAAAAGGGCAGTCTGGTGGAATCCATTCAAGTGCCACAAGGGCTTTTGGAGTTTAGTGGGCCTTTTACCTGTGAAGGGGGCGCGGGGTAGAGTCTGGATCTATTCCCTGATGTATGATTGTATTCTGTTTCTAGGCTAAGGCGACGGTAGTTTGTCGCCTCTTTGTACAATTATTTTCCCTAGTGGGAGCTTTCTTAAGATTGGAATTCTTAATTGGGCGTAAGCCACTCTTGTAAGATTCTATGCTCTATATCACCGATAATGGCCATGCTCGGGTGATTTCTTTCCGGTAAATTTACCACCCTAATATGGCCCTGATCTAGGTTTTTAAAGTGATCATAGGGTGATATAGGGTCAGTATTTGAAGTAAATAAAAGCACCGGTATGGAAGAATTCATAATTAAGGGTTCAATTTTTGTATCTTGGGAACTGATATTGGCTTCTTTCAGTGCGGTTAATGCTCCTATTTTAATCTCATTCTCAGAAATTGCTTTGCTAAGCAGCGGAAAGTTTTCCTTAGCATAAAGATAAACAGCCTGATCAAATTCCAGCATGGGTGCCTGTAGTATTAGACCGCTGATATCCTGTCTAGATTGAGAAATTCTGGCCGCGGCAAGGCTTCCCATGGAGTTGCCAAGAAGATAAATGTGTTGATTCTCTATAATGCCTGTATCAATTAGGTCATCAATCAGTCTGTTAATGATTTTGCTATCACCAACACCATATTCCTTATTGCCACCGGATTCGCCATGACCAAGAAGGTCTGGAATAACAACGTGAAATCCCAATAATCGGAAATAAAGTGCCGAGTTGAGCATGAATTCCTTTGAGGCGCGGAAACCGTGTAGCAGAATCAAAGTGCCGGAATAACTGTTTTTCAGAGCCTTCCTATCAATGGCAAGAGCTACCGTAGTTGTACTCTGACCTGAGTCGGTTTCGATAGAGTATTTGATTTTGCTTTTTTCCAGGGGGGCGGCATAAAGATAGCTGATACTAAGATCTCTGTATGTATCGCGATAGTTACCTTTCTTAAACCCCCATGTTTCAATCTGTTCACTGGAAACGATCTCGTCGTAAGGGAAGCTTTTAGAGTGCGCAATATAGTCTGCGATATTTGAGGAGCAAGCAGAAATCAATACGCAGAATATAGTAACTGGAATCAGTTTTTTTAGTTTCATTCTTATAGGGATAAAATAAGCGATTAAATCTAATGTAAGTGCACAAAAGAACGAGAAATAGTACTGGTAGTCGATCTCTTTAGATCTGTGGTGACTCTTTGGTGTTTAATAAGCTCAACTGTGAAAACTGCTAGTAAGTTTAAAGGTTTATTTCCTGGTGTTATGCCCTGCCGGTTATCCCGTTAGGTATACCGATTCGGTAGCGAGTTGACCGGAAGGTCATTAAGTATCTTAGTGGATGGAAACAAGGGCACAGGAAGATTTTTTAAGTCGGGTGCAGTAAAGCAGTGGGATGGCGGCAGCCAAATAAAATTCACTAACCGCCATAATTGTGAGGGAGGCCTTTAACCCAGGTTAATCCCGGCCTCTTTGGAGGCTGAATCATAACCATTGGTAGGGGGATTTCCCTGGAGATTAAGGGTATAGGTTAATAGGGTGTAATCTTTCGGGTCAGCTTTACAAACAAACCCCATGGAGCGGGCAAATGTCTGCACGCGTTTATTATCGGCCGACTCAATAGAGTAAATCCGTTGTAAGCCCTGCTCTTTCGCACAGTCGATCAGACGTTTAAGCATCAATCGGCCGAGTCCCAATCCCTGCCAGTCATCGCGCACAACAACTGCGCACTCACAGGCTTGTCCGTCCGCATCTACAGCGTAATGTGCTGTGGCCACGGCCCTTTGCGCATGGTCACTGGTACACAGGGCAATAAAGGCCTCGTGAATCTGGTGATCATTATCGGTGAGTAGCTCAATCAATTTTTGGCTGGCTTTACAGCTTCCACCAATAAAGCGGTCTCGCCGAGTTTCTGGAGATAAATCTTCGATAAGATCTTTCTCCAGCTGGCTGTCACTGCGACAAATAGGGCGTATTGAAACCCTGCGCCCGTTACCGAGAGTGACTTGTTCGATCTGGTGTTCATTACTGACACTGCGATTGTGTGACATGGTTGTGAATATCCCAGCAGCACTTGGCTGCATCATCTGTGGTTCGCAACGAGGGTTGGATATCACAAAGATAGACGCTCGCGTTGCGAACGTGGAACTATGTTACGGTCGTCTCGCCCGAGTGCCTAACAATCCCTGTGTCTATGGCTATGAGGACTAGTTTTAGGGGCTGGAACTATACAGTCAGATTGTTTGTGTTATAGTGCTGCAGCTGATTTTTTTCAGCTGCGTCATTTGTAGGCCGGTGATATACCGGTATCCCCCCGTGAACATTTCTTAAATTCTTCCCGGAACCCTCTACTGAATGCCGCGCGCCGGCTGGCCGGTGATTTGACGGCTGTGTGCATCGAGCCTCGCTTGCTCTGGATGCCAACTCCGATTTTTCTATTTGCACCTCTGTGGTGCGAATGTGTTTGATTGCGCCTAGGGCGCAGTTTGAGGTTATTTATGTTGTTTGAAGATCTGGGCCTTGCCCAGGAGATCGCCCGTGCAGTTGCAGAGCAGGGGTACAGTGCGCCCACGCCCATCCAAGCTCAGGCTATTCCCGCCGTTATGCAGGGCAGCGATATTATGGCTGCGGCCCAAACGGGAACTGGTAAGACAGCCGGTTTTACCTTGCCAATGTTGCACCGTTTGAGCCAGGGGGAGCGCGCAAAAAAAGGGCAGGTGCGTGCGTTGGTGCTTACTCCTACCAGGGAACTGGCTGCGCAGGTGTTCGATAATGTGCAGAGCTATAGTAAATACTTGCCAATGCGCCACTCTGTTGTCTTTGGTGGGGTGAAGATCAATCCACAGATCGCCAGGCTGCGCGGCGGTGCCGATATCCTGGTGGCCACTCCCGGACGTTTATTGGACCTACATAGCCAGGGGGCTATCCGCTTCGATCGGCTCGAAGCCCTGGTGTTGGATGAGGCCGACCGCATGCTGGATATGGGCTTCATTCATGATATCAAGCGGGTATTGCGTATCCTGCCCACAGAGCGCCAGAACCTTCTGTTTTCAGCCACCTTCTCCCCGGAAATCCGCCAGTTGGCAAAAGGCCTGGTGAAGAACCCACTGGAAATTGATGTCAGTCCGCGCAACACGACTACAGATACCGTGCGTCAAAAACTGCATCCTGTGGATAAGGCACGCAAAACAAAACTGTTGAGTCACCTTATTCGCGATAACGACTGGCACCAGGCTCTGGTATTCAGCCGAACCAAGCATGGCGCCAACCGGTTGGTGAAGCAGTTGGAGGGCGACAATATCCGCGCGGCGGCGATTCATGGCAATAAAAGCCAGAATGCACGCACCCGTGCCCTGGCCGACTTCAAGGCGGGCAAAGTGCAAATATTGGTTGCCACTGATATCGCCGCTCGAGGAATTGATATTGATCAGTTACCCCAAGTGGTTAACTTTGATCTGCCTAACGTTCCCGAAGATTATGTTCACCGTATTGGTCGTACGGGCCGTGCCGGTGCGCGTGGCCAGGCGGTGTCCCTGGTCAGCGCCGATGAAATCAAGCAGTTGCGCGATATTGAGCGCTTGATTGGCAAGCCAATCCCCCGCGAGGAGATTGAGGACTTTGAGCCTGATCACCAGCTGCCGGCCTCTGGTAATCCCAAGCGGGGTGGCGGACAAAAGCCCGCCGCCAACAAGCGCCCTACCGGCTCCCGTAACAGTGAGGGGGGGCGTGAAGCGCGAGGTAATAGCGATGAGCGCAGGGGTAATCGCGGAAATGGTCGCGGCAAGACAGAAGGACGTGGAAACGGTGGCCGCAACAGCAATGCCGCCGCCGGTAAAGGCAGTAATGGAAATCGAGCCGGTGGTAATGGCAGAACTCGCGCTGCTGAATCCAGCCGCAGTGACGGCCAGAAACCTCAGAGAGCACCAAGACGCCGTCCCAGCAGAGGACGTTCGGAAAGCGCTTAGCAATTCGAGTAGTTGGTAATAAAAAAAGCGGCTTAGGCCGCTTTTTTTTGTGTTTGTTAACTCCCAGTTCTAATTGATTTTTATAGTTTTTTAGTGGCAGATTTTATAAAAAGATATTTATTTTTCAGTTGGTGTTTTGTGAATATTTTCTTTTCTTTTATCTCTTCTAATAAACGATGGAAGTTATATATACTTGATTTTGGAGCCAGCGTCTGCTTTTTGGTTGATTCAAACAATTTGTTCCACAGCTAATCACATTTTCCTTTTGAAATCATATTCTGTGCTAAATTAGCGTCGCTTTTTAAAGCGATATTGTACAAGGAGATGTTGTGAAGCTTAAATTACTAGCAAAATGTTTTGCTCTTTCCTCTATTAACTTTCTGCTTGCAAATACTGCGAATGCAGGGGATCTGTTTCAGCCAGTAGAGGTTCATTCCGTTGGATCAAAGGCAGAGGCAGTCGCTGTTGCTGACTTTAATAATGATGGACTTGATGATGTTGTGCTAACTACATCGAGTAACTTTGACCCCGAGAATGATTTTAAATTAAAGGTATTTCTACAGGATAAAATTGGTGCTCTGAAGGAGTCTGTTGATTATCAGCTAGCTGGGAATGAGGAAAGACCTCCTAAATCAATCGCAGTGGGTGATTTTAATAATGATAATTTAAATGATGTTATTGTCGGGCTTGATGGCGGCGTAATTGAGATATACCTGCAGGATCCTACTGGCGGTTTAGTGTATTCAGAATCTCTAGAGAACTCCTATTCTGAACGAGTGGCTATTGCCGAACTTGGTAATAATGGTGATAAAGGAATCCTTGGGATCAGTTGGGAAGAGTATGGTGCTGTAATAAGTCGTAAAATGGGAGAATCACCTAATTATGTGGGACCCATTAACGAGCTAGCGATTGAAAGTCCTGGGCAGATGGGGCTGGGTGATGTTGATGGAGATGGTTTAACAGATATCTCACTAGTCGGTAAGGGATTTCCCAAAAATCGTTTGCTTGTGCTATCGCCGGATGATTCCTTGATCTTGAATGAGATTGCCAGTATTGAATTAGATGGAAATACTGATGTTGATGATGATATTCAAATAAAAGGAATCGCTATTGGCGATCATTAATAATGATGGCCGCAATGATATTTCAGTATCACTCGGCGATGAGGGACAGGTTAATTCAAGAATCGCTGTATTTTACCAGGGAGAAGATGGATTATTGCAGCAGCCTGAAGTCCTCAGCTATGACGGTATTCCTGGAGAGCTTTTAACCAAAGATATTGATAATGATGGTTCTGCTGATTTAGTTGTCTTGCCGGCCAGTGGAGAGTTGTTAAGTATTTATCAGCAGCAAAATGACGGAGCCTTGGCTCTGAGTGAACAGGTGGCCATTCCAGGTGCGATATATACCAACCCTCAGAGTATGCCTAGTGGTGATATTAACGGGGATGGTATTGCGGATATCATTGTCGCAAATCCGTTACAGGGATTGGTTATATTAAAAGGTGGTGCTGGGCATATCAACCAGCCACCCACGGCTATCGCCGGTGAAAATCAAGCTGCTGAAGGTAATTCGGCGGTACTGCTCAATGGTACTCTGTCTTCAGATTCCGACGGCAGTATTATGGCTTACCGCTGGGCACAGATTTCCGGTACTCCTGTTATCTTAAATGACTCTGGTAATGGTTTCGCTAGTTTTACTGCGCCCTCCGAAATTACTGGAGTTGTACAGGAGTTAATTTTCGAGCTGGAAGTTGAGGATGATAAGGATCTAAAGAATACTAGCAAAGTGGCGGTTAGTATTGGAACTAATTTGGCTCCTATAGTTTTGCTTGATCCAATAGCGTCAGTTGTTTCTGGTGAAGAGGTTAAATTATCTGCAAGCAGTTCTTATGACCTGTTATTAACTATCATTGGCGACAGGTATCAGGCTTACCAGTTGAACTGAAAAATCTTGATGATGGAACCGCTTCATTTGTCACCCCAGTATTTTCTGGGGATAAAAAATATTGGAGGATTTTTTAGTTTGAGATTGAGGTTGAAGATAATGGTGGTTTGAAGAGTAAATCAATAGTTCCTATCTTTGTTGAAAGCATCGTTTTAGCTGCCCCTTTTATAATCTCGAGTTACCAATTCGTTGACCCAGGTGAGGAAGTCTTGCTTCAAGGGTGGGTTGGGGATAATGATGGCCATATTGTAGATTATCGCTGGCGTTCACTCTCCGATATGGATATAGAATTGACAGCCCACGCCGACGGTAGCGCAAGCTTTATAGCACCCCAAATTCCTTGGGATGCAGAAATTACCCTGAAGTTTGAGCTTGAGGTCGAGGATAACGATGGCCTGACAGCCACGGGTTTATTTACTGTAATTGTTAAGCAGAATATGCCCCCAAATATTGGTGCTGGAACTATAAGAGTGGTTCAACCGAATACAAATGTGACTTTAGATGGTTCCTATTCACATGATCCAGATGGATATATTGTGAGGCAACAATGGGAGCAAGTATCGGGTCCACCCGTTGAATTAGTAGATGCTAATAATTTAATTGCCAACTTTAAAGCTCCAGCAGAGCCAGCTGTATTGTCATTTAAATTGAGTGTCACTGATAACAGAGGGGCGACAAGCGAAATGACCGTCAGCGTAGATGTCGAGTTAGTTCCCCCGAAAGTAATAAGCACTACTCAAGAAGTTGAGCCCGGTGAAAATGTCTTACTGGTTCCTGGCATCTTTTGGGATGTCCCTGGTGCGCATATTGTCGACTATCGCTGGAGCTCCCTCTCCGATAGGGATATTGAATTGATAACTCACGCTGATGGCAGTGCGAGTTTTATAGTACCACAAAACCCGGGAAGGGAGTTTACTCTGGAGTTTGAGCTGGAGGTTGAAGATAACAATGGCCAAATAGTAACGAGTATATTTACGGTAATCGTAGAAGGGAACATTCCACCGTTTATGGTTGTTGCATATGGGGCTGTTGGCGGCGTTAAGACTAATACAATTTCGACCTTGAGCGGTGGGGCTTCAATAGATCAGGATGGAACTATTGTGAGCCAGAAATGGGAGCAGGTATCTGGCCCTGCAGTTGAATTGATTGATGCGGACAAGCTGACTGCTTATTTTATGACACCAGCAGAGCCCGCCACTTTGTCTTTCAAATTCAGCATTACGGATGATGATGGAGCAACAACTGAAAAAACTATAACCTTAGATGTTGAAGAGTAGATAATATTAAAAGCGAGCCTCTCAGGAGGCTCGCTTTCTATTACTGTTGCTTATAATTAGCCATATAGTCTAAGGTTAGAAAGGTTAAAGCTTCAGTTCCTTTACGCAACATACCTTCATCCACATAAAACAGCGGTGAATGGTTGCTTGGGGCTTTGCTGGGATCCTGCCCTTGAGGGGTTACCCCCAAAAAGTAGAAAAATCCAGGCACTTCATTCGCGTAATAGGAAAAATCTTCGGCACCGGTTATTTTGGGTACCTCCACAACACGTTGTTCTCCCACCACAGATCTTAAAATAGGCAGGGCCTTTTCTGTGAGCTCGGCATTGTTGACCGTTACTGGGTAGCCCTCAAGGATTTCCACATCTGCACTGGCTCCAGAGCTTTCGGCAATCAGTTTCGCAGTGGTTTTTAAGCGTTTAAAAATCTCCGCACGATTTTCCATATCAAAATTGCGGATGGTGCCGTTCAGGTAAACACTGTCTGGAATAATATTGTTGCGCACACCGCCATCAATACGGCCGTAGGAAATAACGGCAGGTTCCTTGGTGATATCGATTTGGCGGCTGACAATAGCTTGGGTGCCCATTACAACTTGCGCGGCGGTAACAATCGGGTCAACGCCACCCCAGGGACGTGAACCGTGCGTTTGTCGGCCGTTAATAGTAATGCGAAACTCGTCGGCAGCGGCCATTAACGGACCTGAGCGATAGCCAATCACACCGGAGGGTAACGAGGAGGTGACATGCTGGCCGAATGCCACTTCTGGTTCGTATTTTCTAAACAAGCCTTCCTCGAGCATCAGTTCTGCTCCACCTTCCTCACCATCTGGCGCACCTTCCTCGGCGGGCTGGAAGATAAAGAGGACATTGCCGGCCAGCTCCTCGCGAAGGCCTGTCAGTACTTCAGCAGCTCCCATCAGCATGGCCACGTGGGTATCATGGCCGCAGGCATGCATGACACCGACATCCTTGCCCTTATAAGAAGTTCTCACCTTAGAGGCGAAGGGAACATCGGCTCTTTCGGTGACTGGTAAAGCATCCATATCCGCGCGCAGGGCGACGGTTGGGCCGGGTTTGCTCCCTTTGAGAAAACCCACCAGCCCGGTATGGGCAATCCCTGTCTCAACCTCTAGGCCCAGAGCGCGCAGATGCTTCTCAATATATTTGGCGGTCTCAAATTCACGATTTCCCAGCTCTGGATTCTGGTGCAGGTGACGGCGCCATTCGATGACTTTGGGTGCGGTGTCTTCCAGTAATTGCTGGGGATTGGTATCTGTAGCAGATACCTGACTGGCCAGTAACGACGTACTGATAGCGAGTGATAGGAGTAGTTTCTTCACGGTATTTTCTCTTTTCTCATTATCGGTAATCGATTCTATCTTTCTGGAAGAAAAGCGCCAGCGCGAATGCGTTCAAGTAGAAACTTGTTCATTGAATAAACCGGTGGACTTATTCGATGAGCGTGTAGCTAGTCGAGCCGTTGAGCAGTAATAAATACTCATGCCAAAATGGTAGTTTAGGGGGGTATTGTTTCTGAGGACGGATCTTAAAACATTAACGCGAAATAGTATGTTTAACTGAATATTAAAAATATTATCAGTACAATATCATATCAAAATATACATCAGGGCATCGTAGGGAGAAGGCATTTGGGGATTTTAGATAAAGCCAAGCAGCTTGGAGAAAAAGTCAACGAGTCTGTTACAGCGTTTAGTAGTGATGAAGTGATAGCCAATACCGTTATTAAAGCGGTGGAAAAACAGGAGAAGGTCAATGCAATTCTTAAGGCAAAGGGCTCAAATTACCGGGTAGCAGATATTGATCTTGGCATGGGGATACCGCCGACGGTATCTTTTGGTGTGCGTAGGATAGATGAAATTACTGATGGGTTTGGTGAAGGTGAAGCTGAGGATCAGCCTTTGAATGCTTCATTTGATTGATTGTTGTAATTCAAGTTGTTTTTTAGAATTTAATGTGGGTTTAATTTATTAATGGAATTTATAAGAAGTAAGAGCTTCACGGGAAAGGTTGCCTGGGAATCAAAACTCATTGCCAATATGAATGGTGTTACTACCAAACTGCATTGGACCGATAAGCCTTATGTTTGGCATGTAAATGATGGTCAGGAAGTATTTGCCGTGCTCGATGGTTGCGTTGAGATGTTTTATAAGCAAGATAGTAAAGTGAAATCTGAGGTGTTGCATCCCGGTGATATCTTTTATGCTTCAGAAGGTACGGAACATGTGGCTCATCCTCAAGGAGAGGCTCGTATACTAGTGGTGGAGATGGAGGGAAGTATTTGATCCTGATTGATCGCTAGATTTTATAAAAGCCGGCTTCTCATTGTTTGCTCAGATAGTCCTTGAATGCCGGTTTTTTTGTGATGGAAGAATACCCTTTTCATAAAAATAATATTGATGCCATAAGTTTACCGATTTACCCCGGTATCAGCCTACTTGAATAATGATTAGGTTAGTTCTTGGCTATATACCCGCTAATACAACCATTCTTCAGCTTTTCGAATACTATTGATATCAACATAGAATCTGATGGTAAAGCCCTAAAGGTTGTACAGGTAGAACTATGGAAAGTACTACCCGGTCGTGAAGCACAGCTTCTTGATCAAGTTATTGCGGATAATACGGGGAAGGCGCGTTTAACCTATGGTTACCTTGAATAAGGTTCAGTTCTATATATTAAAAGTAAGGGTAGTAGGACCTCTGATAAGTTCCACCAGTACTTGGAGCAATTGGCTATTCTTCCCTTTATCAAGCCAAGTGCCGTGATCATAAATGAAATCACCACGATCGGTTCTATTTGGCCCAATACGCAACAATTGGAAAATGGCAGGCTACAAGGTTCATTTAATGTATTAAAGATTGGCTCAGGTCATGTGCAACACTTAACGCTGACAAGTACTTTGAATTGTTTAACCTGCGCTATCCAATCTCTGAGGGAAAACAGCGTAGAATTACAATGTTCCTTCCTTATCTATTATATCCACCAAAGTATTTTTTCCTGAAGATCAAACTTTCTGGTGGAGGCATCTTTACCGCTGGCCGGCTGATGTTTGATATCAATGGAAATCTATGGAGTGGCCAGAGCTGGATGCCGGGCTTTCAGTGAGGATGTCTTGGATGATAATCTGAGTCGAGAAATTGCCACTGCCGGTGGCGGCGTTGGGCTAGTCGTTATTTATGGTATTGCCAAACCTATACGTAATCCTTTTATTGGATCGGTACGTCGGCCGGTGATTCCGGTAGCCCAATGAGAGTGAGAGCCATTACTCTGTGAAGGATTTAAAAAGGTAATGATCCAGTCTACTCTACTTGAGAGTACATGAGGTGATGGTCTATGGGGTAAACTTGCCAATATGCTCTATACTCTCGCCTAAAGAAGCATTTCGGTATTTCTCTAAGCAAGTGTTTTTTTAACCACCTTCCAGCTATAAACGAACTGCTTTAAGGTTCCTGCCTTTTCCCCAAAGAATTCACCTGACCCTAGATGATTACTTCCCAAGGCTTGAAGATTATTAAGAATTATTGTTTATTGGGAAGTTATAAGAATAAAAGTCGACCTGCTTAATAAAGCTGAGATTTCTCAATTCTAATAATTACATACTCTGAAGGCGAGTTCCCCATGCTACAACTGAGACCCAACTGTGAGTGCTGTGATAAGGACCTACCTCCTAATTCCACAGAGGCAATGATCTGTACCTATGAGTGCACTTTTTGCCGCACCTGTGTAGAAGACATACTGAGCAACGTTTGCCCAAATTGCGGTGGTGGTTTTTGCCCAAGGCCCATTCGTCCACAAGTGGCTCGGCGCCCAGGCGTGGGTCTCGAGTTTCAGCCACCTTCAGAAAAGAGAGTGAAAAGCAAATTCAGCCACGAGGAAATGCAAGTTTTCGCTGAATCCTTAAGAGAGATTGCTGCTGAAGTGCGTTGATCTTTTTGCTGTGATTATTGATGCAGAGTTATGTGCTAATGACCAAATTATATTTTCCGGTCAATAGCTGCTTAGCATGCTGTCGCCGTGATAGCTATTCTGCATTAATAGGGAAAAAAGGTACGAAGAGAAGTAATACACTCAGCCTGTGTCCTTAAGGGCATATTTTCTTTGCTTCAGGGGCAGTAGTAGATTACCCGGTTACTTTATGGGCTAGGTTGCCCTCAACCCTGACCAATGGGGCTAGCATAATTTCTTCTCACCCCTTAACTTATATCGCCTTTTTTTGGGGATCTTACAGGGATAACTATGACGAGTATCGTAGCGGATATCGGCGGCACTAATGCCCGTTTTGCGATAGCCAGACCGGTTGCGGAGGGCTATCAGCTCGAGGGGCTGAAAGTAGTGGACTGCAAGCGCTTTGAAGGGTTTGATGCTGCGCTGCAGCATTGGTTGGATGGCCTCAATCAGCCCAGACCTGAGAAAGCCTGTATTGCCGCTGCTGGCCCGCTGGAAAAGACTTCCTCCGGTAGTCGCGTTTACATGACCAACCTGGGCTGGAGTATTGATGCCACGGCCCTGGCCGAGGAGTTTCAGTTTCCCCATCTGGAGTTGATCAACGATTTCGCTGCGTTGGCTCAATCCCTGCCGCGCCTGACCAGTAGTGATTATAAGGTACTGAGAGATGTGCCCCGCCCACAAGGGGCGCCCATGGTGGTACTGGGACCGGGTACAGGCCTCGGTGTGGCGGGCCTGGTTGAGGCCGATGGACGCTACCATGTGCTCGCAGGCGAGGGAGGCCATGCTAACCTAACAGTCTCCACCGAGCGCGAGTTGCAATTACTGCAGATCCTCATGAAGAGCCGTACACCGGTTTTTAATGAGTGGGTCCTCTCTGGAAATGGCTTGGTAAATCTGTACCGCGCCGTCTGCGAATTGAATGGCCGAACCCCTGAAGCGCTGACACCACCGGATGTAAGCACTCGTGGCCTGGATAACTCCGACCCTATGTGTCATGAGACCCTGCTGGATTTCCTCAATTTCCTCGGCAGTGTCGCGGGAGATGCAGCGCTGTATATGGGCGCACGTGGTGGAGTATTCCTGGGGGGAGGTATACTGCCTCGTATCGCAGAGTTGTTGCCCGAAAGCGAGTTTGAGCAGCGCTTTCTCACCAAGGGGCGGGTTGCAAAGTGGATGCAAGCCGTGCCGGTCTATGCCTTGAATGCCGGCTATCAGGCCCTCATCGGTGCTGCGGTGCAATTGGAAGGTTGATTTGCCAGCTGTGTCCCTGAAATAGATCAGCTTATTTGTTTCAGGGGTACCTATAAAACGTTTGGGAAAGTTAACACTAAATCGTCACTTTTTTCAGGGGCTCCGCAAGGCTTAAAGCTTCTCTTACAAGCCACACCTCCCTTTGCGCCTACCTAGTTAGATGCAATTTACCTTCGCCGCATCGCGTGTAATTATGCGGCATACCAGCGTGATTGAAGTCACAGTTTCTCCCGCCTCCTCCCCCCTCGGGGGAGGATGTTATGGATAGGGGGCCGTCCTAGGATGCAGGGTCTCAACATAACGATAAGTCCAGGGAGAAGATGATGAGTCTATCCAATAAAGGTAAAGGGGCACTCAGACCCACTTTGCTATCTGCTGCCATCGCGGCCTCCGTGTCCACCTCGGTTGGGGCCTATGCGCAGGAGCAGGAAACACTGGAAGAAGTAACAGTTACCGGTATTCGCACCAGCGTTTTGGACTCCGTTGAAGCCAAGCGCGCCGCCGATGTGGTGGCCGATGTGGTAGATGCGGGCGCTCTGTCATCTCTTCCCGACCAATCTATTGCCGACGCCCTGGGGCGGCTGCCCGGCGTAACCACCGTGCGATCCAACGGTCAGTCCTCACAGCTAAATATCCGCGGTATGAACGGCGACTTCCTGCAGACGACCCTGAATGGTCGTGAGCAGGCCTCTACCAGTGGTTATACCGAAAGTACTCGCTGGATCTCTTTTGACCAGTACCCAGCTGAGCTGATTAATCAGGCGGCGGTCTACAAGACTCCGAAAGCCTCTCATATCGAAGGTGGTGTAGCGGGCTCTGTAGAGCTGAAAACGGCCAACCCTCTCGATGCCGAGAAAGAACACAACTTTAATGCCAATGTACGCATGTCGTTTAACGACGCAGCCGATGACGTCGGTGCCGACGAGTTCGGTGAGCGTGTCACGCTGTCGTACATGGGTAAATTTATGGATGACAAGGTGGGCGTCGCTCTGGGTTATTCCCACCTTGAGCAGCCAAACAACTTTACCAAAGCGCGTGCAGGTGCTGACGATCAGCTCGGATACTTCACCGGAACTACGGAAGATGAAGAGGAAGTAAATGTACCTCGAGCCTTCCAATGGCAGGCTGGAACAGGTAAAGATACTCGCGATGGCTATCTGGCCAGTGTTGTATTCCAGCCCACAGATAACTTCAAGGCTCAGCTTGACTATTTCAAGTCTGAATTTGAGCGGATTGATACTCGCCACGGTATTACTGTTGGCAACTTAGAAAAGACCGATGGTTACACCCCTTATGGAATAATCGACGGGGGGGTTGCAACCTCAGGCACAGCAACTGTCACCGATACAACTATTGGTCCCTGGTTTGAAGCGCGCTCCGAAGATCAATCCACCCAGGCAGATAGCGACAGTATTGGCTTGAATTTGGAGTGGAGTTTTGCTGATCAGCATACTTTAACTTTCGATTATTCATACAGCGAAGGCACAAAGACTCGTAAGGACCAGATTGTGTCCATGCATGCGTATGACTTGGGGTATGACGATAGCGGTGAGCTGGAGACTTGGCAGGAAGCGGCAAATCAAAGCTTTGCTTACTCAATGAAAGGTGATGGTATACCTTCAGCTGCTTTTGCCGGGGTAGATTTTACTGACCTGGATACCATGCGTCTTTCTCGCTATGAGGAGTATCCTCACGAGTACACTGACGAGGTTGAAGCCTTCAAAGTGGACTACCAATTTGATTTGGAATGGGGCGCAATCGCCTCTATTGAAGCTGGTCTTCGTTACTCTGAGAGAACTTTTGATTCTGATCGTGGAACCTTCCTATATGGTAGTCGCGATGGGCAGTATAACGGTTACTGTGAAGAAAACCTTTCAGAAATTGAATGCATGCCACAGGAGCTGGATGGTTTCGTAAAAGTTCAATCCGTTGAAGGTGCTCCCGATCATTTCGTTATCACTGATATGGATGGCCTTGCATCAAGCATTTTTGGTGCTGGTAACTACAACGGTGTAAAAACTTTCAGTAATGGTAAGGATTGGACTTTTGTTGAGTCTGGAGCTGTTACTGAAGAAGTATTCGCTTACTATGCGATGGCGAATATTGATACCCAATTGGGTGGCATACCTGTAACCGGTAACTTTGGTGTGCGTATTGTCGAAACAGACGTTAAATCAAAAGGCATCCAAAAAATTGGTGATGGACTTGGTACCGCGATCACTGATGATTTGGGTGTGACTAGCACCGACTATGGCCATGTCGAGTATGGCCCTGAATATACTGATACCTTACCTTCATTAAATTTAAACTTTGAGTTATCAGAACAAGATTACATTCGCTTCGCCGCAGCAAAAGTTATGGGACGCCCGCCGGTTGGCCAGCTAAAGGGCGGTGCAGGTTCTTGGAACTCAGCGGGAGAGAATGATTATAATGTTTGGACCAAAGGATCTCCCTACCTAGATCCCTTTCGTGCGAATCAATTTGACTTAGCTTATGAACACTACTTTGAAGATGGTGGTGCAGTCACTGCAGCAATCTTCTGGAAAGATATCGAGAGTCTGATCGAGAAGCAGTATATTTATCTCGACAGCCAGTCTGAACGCACAGCTCTGTTTAAATCTTTGGGTATCGATGTTCCGGTAGGCTTTGAAGCTGGTGCATTTGAAACCTACGTGAACAATGATAAGGGTGGCTATATTCGCGGCATTGAGCTGGCTGGTACGAAAACCTTTGATCAGCTCCCAGGAGTTCTATCTGGGCTAGGTATGACCGCTAGTTATTCTTACACAGAAAGTGAGACAGAGGTTACTGGTGGTAATCTCGCTGGCGAGACAATGCCCTTACCAGGCCTATCTGAGAACGTGTGGAGTACTACGGTATTTTGGGATATCGGGAACTTCAGCAGCCATGTAAATGTGCGCTATAGAGATGAATTTACAGAAGTAATGTCAATCCCTGGTAGCTCTACAGTAGTTCCTGCTCGTGAATATACAACTGTGGATGCACAGATTTCCTATGCTTTCGAAAATGGTGTTGATATTGTTTTATCCGGCAATAATTTGACCAATGAAGCGGATGTGAAATCTTACGGGGTGGATGGTGCCCTCGGTGAATATACTGAATTCGGGCGTCAGTTTTATCTCGGATTAAACTATAGTTATTAAGTGCCTCTAGTTAATCCGGTGTAAACTGGAATAGTAATAAAAGACCACCCGCTGAGCCTTGCTTGCCGGGTGGTTTTTTGTTGGAAATTCCTCAATACCTGATATTTCGTTCAGGTTCTGAATATTTGAGAATAGAAATGAACCGTCAAAATAAAAAAATTATTATTCTGGGTGGCGGTACCGCCGGATGGATTACCGCTAACTTGATGGCGACCCATTGGCAGGATAAAGGGTTTGAAATCACCCTGGTGGAATCACCGGATATTGGCATTATTGGCGTAGGGGAGGGCTCGACACCGCCTTTAAAAGGCTTCATGGAGACGATTGGTGTTAGCGAAGCGGAGTGGATGCCGGAATGCAATGCGACTTACAAGGTGGGAATCACCTTTAAAGACTGGTCAGTGAAGCCAGGTTTCACCGAGTATGTTCACCCTTTTGTCGCTCAACCAGATCAATTCACTATCCCGGCATTTTTCCATAATAGTTTCTTACGTAGAAAAGGCATCGATCTGGAAGGGCACCCAGATCAGTTCTTTCTGGCAACTGAGATGATCCGGCAAAAATTATCTCCAGTCGCGCCGGAAAACTTCCCTTTTGAAATTGCCTATGGCTACCATTTTGATTCTGGTTTATTGGGCCAGTTCCTGCGGCGTGTTGCAGAACAGAAAGGCGTTCGCTATAAGGAGGCGTCAGTGGCTGGCGCCATGCTCGATGCACAGGGGAATATTGATCACCTGAAAACTACTGATGGTGAGGTTCTCAAAGCGGATCTGTATGTCGATAGTTCGGGTTTCCGTGGGAACCTAATCCAGCAAACACTGAAAGTGCCGTTTATTAGTTGTGCGGAGAGTCTCTTTAATGATTCGGCAATAGTGTTTCCGACCGAGCAAGAAGAAAATTTTGCTCCTCACACAATATCTAAAGCGATGAAGTATGGTTGGGCATGGAAAATTCCCCTGACCAATCGCAATGGCAATGGCTATGTTTATAGCTCTAGTTTTGTGGATGCTGACAAAGCAGAAACAGAAATTCGTGCCCATCTGGGACTACTGGATAGTGATGTAGAGACTCGTCAGTTGAAGTTCAAAGTTGGTCGGGTAGCTCAGCACTGGGCAAAAAACTGCCTAGCCGTGGGGCTTTCTCAGGGTTTTATAGAACCCCTCGAAGCGACAGCCCTGGATATGGTTCAAGAGACCGTGGTGCGATTTATCGAAGCCTATAACAATGGCGACTACACCGATAAATATAGGGAAGAATTTAATAATCGCATCAGCGCCCGTTTTGATGCCGTACGTGACTACATCGTCTGTCACTACCGAATCAGTTCGCGTAGGGATACTGATTACTGGATTGCCAATAGCACCAATGAAAAAATCTCACAATCTCTGCGGTCTATCTTGCAGTCCTGGATGGCCGGTAAGAATATTACCGATGAACTGCTAAATCAAAATCTGGATATCTACTTTCCCAATGTATCCTGGAACTGCTTGTTGACAGGCAAGGGTATCTACCCAGATCAGCAACAGCTGCGTCCGGGCAGTGACTTGGCAAATAAATATAAAATTGAAGATATTCGGGAGTTCAATAGACGTTGCGCATTGAACTTTGGATCGCACTGCGAACATTTAAGGATGTTGCAGTCCATTTGAAACTATCTTAGGGTGAATTGAAGATTTTCAGGGAAAAGATAGAGCCGGATACTTTTCATTAGCCCGGCTCTGAGGAACCTATTATTCTACAGTCTTTTCCAGCTTCTTGGTTTCCTTCATGTGCAGCATCCGCTTATCGCCCCGTTCACCGCGAATTCTTACCCGGTCCCCAGATTTCATGCCCTTTTGCTTAACTTCTTTAGCGTCAATAAAATAATAATTACCGCTAGCTTCATCTTTGATACTGAAACGACGCTCTACCTTACCGGTTTTAAAGTCTTCAGAGATGATCTCCTCTAAAGTTCCAGTAACGACTTCCTCTGCTTGACAGAAAAGGCTAAAAGTAATGCTGAATACGATTAATAAAACCTTATACATTAAGACTACCTTCTAAATAAAATGATTGATGGCTCAAGTAATTCTCTGACTGTCTTCACAGTCCTTATTTATCATATTCGACCGATATCACTGCAGATTGACCAGGCTCGCTGTTAGATTTGTAAGTAATCATGAGGCCGACATTGTCATCTTTAAAAGAGTCACCTGGTTTTTCCAGTACGGCGACATGATTTGAATCTATATCATGCAAATAGTGAATGGTCACTGAATTGGCATAATGAGACCTTGGATTTAGAATGTTGTGGCCAATATGATAGTTAACATAGTAGTAATCTTTA
Organism: Microbulbifer sp. CnH-101-G; assembly: GCF_052466775.1. Lineage (NCBI taxonomy): Bacteria > Pseudomonadati > Pseudomonadota > Gammaproteobacteria > Cellvibrionales > Microbulbiferaceae > Microbulbifer > Microbulbifer sp. CnH-101-G. The sequence continues at coordinate 3,449,463 of NZ_CP174292.1, read as the reverse complement.
CCGTTTTTACTACCATTGCTTTGCACTTTAAGTTGTTGGGGAAGTGTCCCGGAGAGTTCACCTGCTGTCAGCTCTATGGCCTGAATCTCTATATCCTGGGCACTGCCAGCGATCTGGCTGACGGTTGTAGTGTACTCTGGATTTGACTTGTACCAACCCATAACCTCCCGGTGGGCACTGCCAAATAGGCGAGATTTTGACCGGTTGCCCATTAGGGAGCCGGCGGTACCGTATTCATTTTCGGCTGTACCATCGTTATCTTCGTCCCAGCCTGCGTGGCCAAGGCCAATATTGTGACCCAGCTCATGCCCCATCACCAATTGATCGGTACGTGCGGCAACAATACTCCACTTGCCACCCACAGAGGCAATACCGGTACCAATCAAACCGGCATCTTCGGCTTCTGAAGGGTAGATATACACTTGGTGGCGCCAATCACTTAAGTTCAAAGGCTGACCGTTATCATCAACCAAGTTATTTTTGGCCCACTGATGGGCATCGTCTCTCCAGGAAAAACCACCATCGGTGTACTTGCCACCCTGGCCCTGGCGAGCTTGTGCATCTGCAACGCTTAAGGTTCCCCCGTTTTGAGGGTCTGGAATAGTGTATGTAATACAGTCAATAGAGCTTTTTTCTACACCCTCCTCACCATAGCAATAATGCTGCAGAGTATCGTTATCGATTCGGTGCCTAAGGAACTTGAGTTGGCCCTGGGAATTTTCCAGATAGGCATTATCAAGAGAATCGACTTCATTGAAGACCATGTCGGCAATTTCGCTAACCCCCGCCTCTCTGGTGGCGATAGCGTCGGAGAAATTCATAAATATAAAAACGATACTGTTTTTAGACGAGGCTGTTGTAGCAATTGAAAAAACTACTGATTGCTGGCTGCCATCTGTAAGTAGAAATTTGATCGTGTCTTCACTAGTTTCTCCTGTTTTTAATGCCTCGCTGTTGCTATTAAGTGAGTATTCCCAGGTTCCATCACTCTGAAGGGTAAATTGACCATATTCACCCTCAATGGAGTCTGCACTGAAGAGGGGGGTATTACCGTCGACATCATCGATTTCCAACTTACCAGAGGCGTACTCTTTGTCATTAAAAACCAATGAAGAGAGGGGCATGCTAGGTTTGAAAGAATAGGGGTCGTCAGCGCCGGTTATCTGAATGCTAATTTTTGTGACGTCATTGCCATTACCCACACCGAGGGTAAACGAGTCGGTGGCCTGCTCATCCGCATCCAGGGGATCGGAGAGAGCGCTATCCAGGGTATAAAGCCAGCTGCCATCAATTGAGGTTGTCAGGGTGCCATAAGTGCCTTGAAAACTACTATTTTCAAAGATCTGGCTGGGGTTGGCATCATCAATGAGCTTGCCACTCGTAGAGACTGTGCGGTCTTCGGTAACACTGCCTTCACCACCGCTAATTGTACCGATGCCAGTCTCTTGACTGCCACTGCCACTGCCACTGCCATTTCCTGCAGCGCTATCAGAGCCACCGTCACCGCCCCCACTACCACAAGCAGTCAAGAATACCGCCAAGCTGATGGTTGAAAATAGTTTTATCGAATCTTTCATATTGCTCTCGATATCCATCTGTAATTTTGCGCAGGATTATAGGCTAGAGATCTGCATATTCTGTGAAATCGGGTGGATATTGGAGCTTTACTGTGAATATTCAGGAATTGATACCTGTTAGGTACTTTTGGCGAAATTAAAGTAAAAAAATCTAGAAAATTACCTTCTGAATTACCTATCAGAATATATATTTAATTCTTATAGCCTTGTAATTTCAGGCTAAAAATTGCTCTTTATGTCACCAGTTTGTCACTTATGTGCACAGGTGGAAGTAAAGCGACCAATTTGACGGTTGGCCGCTTTATCAGTAAATCTAGGGAAATTATTCAGCTTTTGATAAGAGACTAACCAGTTTACCTATATCCAACTCACTGCAATATTGGGCTTTTTGGCAGTTAAGTAGGGTTTCTCTGACGATGTTGTTTCCGCTCTGCTCAGAGGCTAGTGTTAAAAAATGTATGGCCTTTTGCAGATCATATTCTTTAAGCTCATCGGAGCTGTAAGCTCTGGCCAGCTTTAAAGAGGCTCCCGTATGACCGAGTTCAGAAGCAATTTTATATAATTCAAGAGCTTGTCCCTGATCCTTGTTTACTCCCAACCCTTGTTCATACATTCGCCCCTGGTTATAGAGACCATACATGGAGTGATGTTTTGAAGCGCGTTCAAACCAGGCTAATGCTTCTGCATAATCTTGTGTGTCTTCACTTTGGTTGAGATAAAGCATCCCCAGAGCGTTCATTGCTTCGGTGGAGCCCGCCTCGGCGGCCTGCGCTAGATATTGCCTCGCCTGATGTAGATCTTTCTCAACACCTTGTCCGTTTTGGTAGAGTAACCCCAGATTGTAGCTGGCCCTGGCCGATCCCTGCTGTGCGGCGTACTGATAGATTTTAATTGCCCGATGGTAATCCTGCTCTACACCGGCACCCATAGCAGAGGCATAGCCTAGATTGGTCACGCATTCGAGATTATTTATCTTGGCACAGAGGGCATACCAGCCATAGGCGAGTTCGTGATTGGTCGGTACAAGTTTTCCAGTGGAATTGAGTACCCCCATACGAAATTGTGCTGGGTGGTGCCAGCTTAGGGCTGCCTTTTCGAAGTCCTGTAGCGCGGACTGTTCATCTTCCTTTTGTTGGTAGAGACCGTTTTCTGCAATTCTTCCCCTTAGATAAAGTGCAGCGGGGAATCCGGCACCGGCCGATTGCTGTAGAAAATGTATTCCCTCGTGAATTTGGTTGTTTCCAGCGACCTCAAGCAGATATTTCCCATAGTAAAACTGTGCAGGGGGATAGTTCTTTTCTGCAGCCTGGCTAATCAGGTCTGCGAAGATTTCCTCTTGTCCCGGCTTACCTTTCATATGAGAGCCTGCGAGGTCCAGCAGTGCCGGGGCATAGCCTTGCTGGGAGGATAGTTGCAGGTAGTGCTTTGCTAACTCCGTTCTCGGCATATTGTATTGATTCGATGCCAGTAATAGCGCCATTGCGTATTCGGCCTCGCCCTTGAGCATGGTGACTGCAGCACTCGCCAACAACTGGCTGGCTAACTCTGTATCGACTTCTATACCCAGTCCGATAGTGGTGATATAAGCGAGTAGAATTTTACCTTCCTGTAGCCCCAGGTCTGCAGCGGCAACAAAGAGTTGGGCACATTCATCCACGGCAAACATGGTGCTGTTGCCTTCGAGGCACAGATTGCCAAGACTAATATTCGCGGTGAGAGAGCCCATGCCAATGGCTTCTAAGTAGGTTTGCTCCGCCTGCTGGAATTCCCCCTCAGCCTCCTGAACCTGTCCAACGGCGTGGCGTGCGGCATAGTCAGACTCTGCCAGCGGTTGAATGATGTTTTTATACAAAGAGTCAGAGAGACCGGCAAAGGGGTATTGAATTTCGAGCAGGCGATGGAGGAAACGACTGTTATCAAAGTATATTTTGCGCACTTTGCTGTTGTCAGGATCGCGCACATTGTAAACTCGATACAGGCCGCTTCGACTCGCGGCAAATTCAAAATAGTTATCGAGTATTTCATAGCCAGACATGCTGAGTAGGTCCTCAGCGTCGGCCCAACTGGCTATTTCATAGGCGCTATAGAACGTATCGCCCCTGCGCGATGACAGTATTCCAGTGGCGATAAAGTTAAAAATATTCTGGTGATAGTTGGCCTGCTCACTATTGCCAGCAGATTCATAGCATTCGGCGGCGCTCAGGTGAGGCAGTAGCGAGATACTGTTGAGTTGGGTTATTTTTTCCCAATTTATTTCTGTACAAGTTTTCCTGCCGCTTTCCAGCTCTATCATTTCTGACTGGTAACGATCTTGTGCCTCTAAGGTTCTGAGAGGCTGGGGTGATTTTAAATATTCACTCCAATAGGTAGCATATCGCACCGAATCCGGTGCTTGCGCAACTTGTTCGGTTAAAGCCTGCAGTGGATCTGCGGGTGTTTGGACCGCGGTCTGGGAGGCGCAGGAAGCCAGTAAGAATAGGGTGGGTAAAATCAGCAGCTTCTTCATGGCTTACTTCCTGATTAGGGTTTTAATCAGGTTTTTCATTTCCTGGCTTCTATTGCGCTCGGAGGAAGCCTCCCCTTTAGCCCAAAACTTATACTGCAGTGCTTTGTCGAGCTGATTGAATTGTGCCAAATAGTTGGGCACATCTTGGGGTTCCACATGATCGGTTTTGGATTTGAAGGTGTAGTCTACCAGAAGTGCACCGTTATCCAGTTTGGCATTGCGAGTAAAGGTGAACCAGGGGTTGTCGATAGTGGTGGTACCCAGCTCCTCCTGCCAGAGAAGCTCCCCGCGAATATTCACAGTCGCACTCTGTTGGACATCGACTGGGTGTGTCAGCGCCAGGGGGCTTTGGCGAATAGGGCGTTGAGGCTTGGATAAATAGGGCACCAAAGCGGAGCCATACAAGGAAAATATCTTGCGCGCGGAACTCAGCTGGGCAAAGTCGCCGATTTGGTAATGCTCGGATACCTCCAGCTGGTTTTCCTGCAGGCTATCTTTATAGGTGATCTCTGGATTGGTGCTTACGCCCGGATAATAACCGGCGATAAAATTGGTATAGCTACTTTTGATTTGCTCAGAATCTGCAGAGAGGAAGAATTGACGCACCTGCTCGGCTTTCAGGTGGGAGAAATGAGAGCGTACTTGGAGTTCCGCACGGTTTTCCGCCGCATTGATATCATACTGTTCTTCGATACGGGCGCTGTAGCTGGCGACCTGTTCTGAGCTGGGTTCTAGGGCTTTCAGGGTACGGGTCTGCTTGGCAATGGGAAGTGCCAATTCATAATCGAAAAAGCCCTTATTCTTTATATCGATACCCTGACCTGAAGCCGTGGCATCCACCCAATATTCCCGATTATTTAGTTCGATCAGGTTGATCACATGGTTAAAAGTCTCGGGGGAGGGAATATCCTCGCCGATATCCCGCCCACGGGAAGAGGAGACCAAGGCGGGGTAGGATTGCACTCCCATGTGTGCCAGCATACTAGTTAGTAAAAGCGCTTTGTCTTTGCAGTCTCCATAACGTTTTTCCAGGGTTTCACGCGGGGTTCTGGGTTGGTGGGAATTAATACCCAACTCAATGCCAAAGTAGCGAATATCCTCCTGCACATATTCAATCGCCTTGCTGACCGCAGCCTCCAGCCCCAGCTGTGTCCGCCAGTTATCCAGTTTTCTTTTTAATGCCTCTGGCAATGAGCGGTCGACTTGGTAGAGCCCCAGGGCCCAGTCGTTCACCTGCCCCCAGTTGTCGTAGCTGGAGTATTGGATGTAATTAAGCGGGTCGTGCCAGTATGGATATTCGCTTTCCATTGGCACTCCCGCAACATCGCGCAAGTCCAGGGTGTAAGCGTAATTATTCTGTTGATGGGTTTTGTGGACTGGATATTCACGATGGTTAAATCGGTAATTAAGTTTCTTGTCGCTGCTAATTTTCACGTAGCGGCGATCTACCGCCTGGGGCCAGGAGAGGTACAAACGGCCAAAGTCGCTGCGGGCAAAAATCGGGTTGCTGCCCTCAATGGTATAGGCGTAACTGATAATATCGCCGGGGCGAATATCTTCCAGTATATACAGTGCATTCCATTGTTCGGAGTAGAGTTTATTCGCGAGCTCCTGCTCAGATTGGAAAAGCTTGAAGCCATCCTTTTGTAGGCGATCCAGTCGCTCACCGTTACGCTGTACACTGATATCGTGCATCCACAGCTTTTGGAAAGCTGGGAAGAAGCTGAAACTCAGCTCGGCAATTTCACTGACACCCTGCTGATTCAGGGGCTCAACCATTACCTGGAAGTAATACTGCTGGTCTTTTCCCCTGTGGCGGATCTGGGAATTGGACAGGTGCACACGCACGCTGCCTTGCGCCGGGCGCTTTGATTCCACCGGCTGTAATATTTCCACCCATTCAGGCGTGGCACTGAATAACAGCTCCGGGGCCGCTTGTGCAAATGAGGTGACAAGGAAAAGAGTGGCAGCCAACAATTGGCCGAGGAAACGATATTTCAAGGTGAGCCTCAATAGTTTTTACAGCGGGCATCCAGATACGAAGGGAACTAAAGGAGCTAAATAGGAAGCAAAGGTAATTACCGGTCGGCTCCGGCAAACCGCTAGCTCCTCCTGAGCCTCTCGATAGTCGCCTGTAGATCCTGCTACAGCGCCGGTCGGCAGTACTTCGTTAACCGCCAAGTGTGCCGGTAATATACCCCAACCCCAAGGCAGAATATATTGAACAGCTGGCGGATCTGGGGATGTGAATGGGGAAGAGCGGACGTGTTACATTGAGCCCTCCCTCGGGAGGGCTCGATGATATTCAAGCGATTACTGGGCCTGTTCCGGCTGCTGAACCGGCATAGCCTCCAGCTTTTGCTTCAGCTCCTTAAGCTTTTCCTTCACGCGTGCGGCGTTATCCGGGCCCATGCGAATCATCAGCTTTTGTACACCGGGCAGTTTTTCAAGCTTGGGATCGGCAAACTTATAGTAGACCGATGGGCGCACCAGCTTGATCGGGCCCTCGACCTCAGGGGCCGCGAGCACCTTATCGATGGCTTCAATCACCACCTGGTGGAAAGTTTTATTGCGGATACCCAGTTCACCATAGGCTTGCGCCAGGCGCGGATACCAATATTGGTAGAGGCCAACCGCGGTGTCGGTATCCATCAAGGCGAACAGGCGCACCGGCTGATCGTAGCGGCGGTAATTGTCCGGTGATAATTCGTAGCCCTCCATTGAGGAGCCGGTAACAATAATTGGGCCGCGAATGGTTTTCAGTGGGCGGTGCTTGTGGATCAGGTCTCCCCGTGAGCCAGAGTTGACCGCGGCCACCCACTTGCGCACCACCTCATCGTTTACCAGCCAGCGCGACAGGGCGTTGTCTGGGGCCAGGCTCATCAGATCGTCATAAGCGGCCTTATCGCTTTCGTTGAGAGGCGGTGGGGGTTCTCTGCTGGGTTCTTCCACCGGTGCGGGTTCCTGGGGCTCCGGGGTGGCGGCTTGTTCCTGAGGCTGTTCCAGTGTTTCTGGTTCAGGGGTGCTTTGGGGCTCCTCAATAATTTTGGTAGGGGGAACCTCTTTCTTTTTTTCTTCGCCAGTCCACAGCCAATAGGCTGCCGCGGCGACGACGATCACCACAATAATTCCGATGATCCACCCATGCCTAGACTGTTGTTCCGACATTCCCTGCCTCCTTTTGCTGCTATCAGAATGTGACCCTTTGACCACGGCAAAGCGCTTCGGTTTCTCCGTGATGCCTGGGTTTTACCTTACTCTCCACAGGAGCCCATCGCAAAGGGGATTTGATTCACTCTCTGCCTGTTGCGTAGATTGTTACAGGTTCTGTCCGGCTCCCTCTTTCCTACCGATTACGCCCCCGCTTGGGAGGATGTATGAATTCCATTGCGGATTAGAGTGGACTAGTGAAAATGTGCGCGTCGCATAAGAGCGGTTGAGCGCGAAGAATAAGAGAGGGAACAATGGTTAAATTCACCAGCCTACTGATGGGCCTGTTTCTGGGGGTTGTGCAGATTGCTGCAGCCGCTGAAGCGGTCGACCCTTTTTGGCGCAATGCCACTATCTATTTCATGTTGCCGGACCGGTTTAATAACGGCGACACAACCAATGACTTTCCCTATGGCCGCAAGGATGACGCGGCACACCTGCGTGGATTCGCCGGCGGCGATCTGCGTGGAGTGATCGAAAAGATTGAGGCGGGTTATTTCAACGATCTGGGGGTGGATGCCATCTGGATGTCCCCGGTGATCGAGAATATCCACGGTCACAATGACTCCGACAAGCGCACCTATGCCTTCCACGGCTACTGGCCCAAAGACTGGACTGCGGTGGATGCCAACTTTGGCACTGAGGCCGAGTTAGCGGAGCTGATAGAGGCCGCGCACAAGCGCGGTATCCGTGTGTTACTCGATGTGATTCTCAATCACACCGGCCCGATAACCGCAAAGGACCCGGAGTGGCCCGCCAGCTGGTTGCGCAAAGGCGCGCAATGCGATTGGTCTGATTACGCCGGCAATGTGGAGTGCGCGATCCATGCCAACCTCACCGATATCCTCACCGAGAGCGATAAGCCCGTGGCGCTGCCGCCGCAGCTTGTGGATAAGTGGCAGCGCGAGGGCCGCTTGCAACAGGAACTGAGCGAGCTGGATGCATTTTTCGAGCGCACCGGCTATCCGCGCGCGCCCAAGTACTACCTGATCAAGTGGCTGACCGATTGGGTGCGGGAGTACGGCGTGGATGGCTTTCGTGTGGACACGGTAAAACATGTCGAGCCAGAAGCCTGGGCAATCCTGAAAAAAGAGGCGGACTTGGCTCTGGCCGAGTGGAAAGAAAAACATCCACAGCAGAAACTCGACGATCGCGATTTCTTTATGCTGGGTGAGGTCTATCACTTTGGTGTGAATAACTATGGCCCCACTGTCGGCCGTATTTACGATTACAGTGATCAGCAAGTGGATTTTTACCAGTATGGTTTCGACAGCTTGATCAACTTCGATTTTGCCCAGGTGGCCGGTGAGCCCGCAGAGAAAATTTTCTCCAGTTATTCCACCGCACTGAATCACGGCGCGTTAAAGGGGCTGGGAATACTCAACTACCTGGGCTCTCACGACGACCACCACTCCTTCGACCGCGAGCGCCAACAGACCCGCAGTGCGGCCAGTAAACTGATGCTGGCGCCGGGGGCGGTGCAGATCTATTACGGCGATGAGCTGGCGCGACCCATGACCGATGCCCGTGCCTTTGGCGATGCGGCCATGCGCAGCCCCATGAATTGGGACGACCTGAAAAAGGCTGAAACCCGCGCATTGCTCGCCCACTGGCAGAAGCTCGGCCAGTTCCGCCGAGCACACCCCGCCGTGGGTGCCGGTGTGCACAAAAAACTCGTCGATAAACCCTACACTTTTGCTCGCACTTTAGCCGGGGAGCAGCCGGTGGTAGTGGCAATGGAGCTGCCCCTCGGGGAGAAGCGTATTTCTGTAAAAGGCGTGTTTGCCGATGGCACGGTGTTAACGGATTACTATTCCGGTGAGCGTGCAAAAGTTGAGAGTGGCAGTGTGACTTTTAATACCGGTGGGGATCTGTTGCTGCTTTCAGCTCAATCAAAGTAGCCCTGGTTTTTAACCGGCCCGAGAAAGAAAAAACCCGGCAAATGATTGCCGGGTTTTTTCTTAGAGCTTTCTAATGGAATTTACACATCGGTGTTGGTGAACTGGTTGCACACCATCACATCCACGTCCAACTGGCCGATCACCCGCTCGGCGGTATTGCCTCGCAGCAGCGAGCCGGTTTCGCCGAACTGGTTGAGGGTGCCCATTACCACCAAATCCGCATCAATTTCCTTGGCCACCGCTTCCACCACATCGCTGGTATAGCCCTGCTTCACATGAATGCGGTGTGTGGGCACGCCGGTTTTATCGGCCAGCTTGGCGAGGGCGCCGCGATCGGGATAGCGCATGGAATCTAGGTAGGCGTTCACCAGGTGCAGCTCGGCGCCGTAGTGGCCGGCAATATAGGTGGCCCGCTCGCTGATCTGGCGGTTCAGCTGGCGCTGTTCCAGGGTTTTGGCCTGGTAGTTGACGGTGGCCAGCACCACTTTGCGCGCGGCTTTGGCACCGGGACGAATCAGTACCACCGGGCAGCGTGCGGTTTTCAACACTCGCCACTTGGATTCGGCGAAGGTAAAACGGCGGCTGGATTTCTTGTGTACTGGCAGGTAGATCATTTCTGCATCGCAGCGCTTGGCCTCCTGCACAATGGCCGCTTGCCAGTCGCTGGACCAGCACACGGTGATTTCGCAGGTGAGCCCTGCCTCGGAGATGGGTTCACGGATTTGCTCGCGGAACCAGGATTCATCGCGGAATAGGTGGTCGTTCACCGCGCGGGTATCCACTGCCTCGCCGTCCACCGCGACAAACACCGCCAAGCGCGGCTGCGGGTTGCGACCGCGGGAAGTGCTCATTGCCCGTTCCAGGGCCACATGCTTGTCATCGTTGGGGTCCACGACCACGAATACGGTGCTCTGCTGCTCCATCTTTCCTCCAGATCAATGGGTGTTTCCGGTCCCTGCCTTATGCAGTTGACTCCTGGGTCTACGTTATCACGGGGGGCCTCAGGCGCGGAGAATTTGTCGTCTTAATACGTTGAAAAACGCGTCAGACAGCCCCTAATGCCGGCGCATGATGAAGTAATGGGGAAGGACTGTATTGAGCCAGATCAAGACCGGCCGCCGGTGCGATTAGTGCCGGGTGGGGAGGGGAACCCTCGGCGGGGTTTTTCAGCGTTTCTTAAGTTTGCCTTAATTTTGTCTCCGTAGACTCTCGCCGTGACACTCCCAAAGAGGGTTTTCAATGGCGCTACAAAGACATTATCAATACCTGGACCAGAGTGCGTTGCCCAAGCGCAGGCTGCGGCGGCGCAAACTGGATTTCGACCTGACCCGTATAGGGCAGGCAGGCCACAGCCGGGTGCAGGGATTTATCGCGCAGAAGTTTGCCGATACCTATGGTGCGCAGGTGAACCAGTTTGCCCCGCTATTGCTATCCGCCTGGCAGGAGAGCGCGTTCAGCAGTGCCCTCGGGCTGCGCCGCGCCGACAGCGGACCGCTGTTCCTGGAACAGTACCTCGATCAGCCGGTGGAACAGGAGATCGCCGCCTTCAGTGGGAGTCCGGTAAGACGCACGGAGATTGTTGAGATCGGCAATTTGATCTCCACCAGCCGCGGTGGCAGCCAGATGCTGTTCCTGATGTTGTTTGAATTATTTGCCGCCGCCGGTGTGCATTGGGCCATTTATACCGCAACTGCGGAAGTGCGCGGCCTGTTGCAGAAACTGGTGGGTCGGCAGACGGTTTTATGTGAAGCCGACGGCCGGCGTTTGGGGGATAACCTGAACGAGTGGGGTCGTTATTACGAGTCGGCCCCGGCGGTGACCGCCATCGATATGGTCGCTGAGCATCGCGCCCTGCTGGCAAATCCCCGCACTCGCGAGACTCTGCTGGCCTGTCGTGCCTCGGCCCAGGCTATGTCGCCTGTCCTCACAACCTCGGCGAGAGGAGCCAATCTATGCAATTGATAGAGCAAATTCGCCAGCAGGCTGTGAATCACCCCGAGCAGCTGGCGCTGCGGGGGGAGCAGCGTACATTTAGCTACGGGCAACTACTGGCGGCCGCCGAGGAAATCGCCGTGGATCTGCAGGCGCGCGAGATCCGTGTGCTGGGCCTCTATGCCGACAATGGCCCCAATTGGTTGTTGGTGGACCTGGCCTGCCAGATAGCGCAGATCACTTTGGTACCGCTGCCGGTTTTCTTTTCCCAGCAGCAGCTGGCACATACCCTGCGCGTGAGTGGTATGCAGGCCCTGTTGAGCGATAGCTGTGAACGTTTTACCGCGCTCGATATGGTAGGTCAGGCTAGGGCTGAGTTGGCCGGTATGGCCCTGATCGATATCCATGCGGAAGCGACAGCGGCGCTGCCGGAACACACTGCCAAAATCACTTTTACCTCTGGCTCTACCGGCAAGCCGCGCGGTGTCTGCCTGTCAGCCCAAACCCAGCTCACCACCGCCAGTGTACTGGCGCAGCAACTACAGCCTCAGGGCAACCGTGTGCACCTGTGCCTGCTGCCTCTGGCCACTCTGCTGGAGAATGTGGCCGGGGCTTACAGTAGTTGGTTACGTGGTGGTGAGGTGGTGGTGCCGACCACAGGGCGCCTGGGCCTCAGAGGCAGCTCGGGTCTGGATGTAGCCCAGCTGGCGAGCTGTATCGATGAGTATCGTCCCCACAGCGTGATCCTGCTGCCGCAGATGTTGAAGGCGCTGTTGGAGTACAGTGAGCACTACGGCTGGCAGCCGCCGAGCTCACTGCGCTTTGTCGCCGTGGGCGGCGGTAAGGTCTCGGACCGGCTGTTGTTGCAGGCGCGCAGTCTTGGCCTGCCGGTTTATGAAGGCTACGGCTTGTCCGAATGTGGCTCGGTGGTAGCCCTGAATGTGCCAGGCGCTGACCTTCCAGGCAGCGTGGGTCAGCCCTTGTCTCACTGTGATATCGCCATTCGCAATGGCGAGGTGATGGTGCGCGGTCCCCGCTACCTGGGTTACCTGGATAGTGCCGAGGGTGGTGAAAGCCAGTGGCTCGCCACCGGTGATTTGGGTGAGTTAGACGCACAAGGATTTCTGCACATCACCGGGCGCCGCAAGAACATCCTGATCAGCGCATTTGGGCGCAATATCTCGCCGGAGTGGATTGAGAGCGAGGTACTGCTGGAGCCGATAGTGCAACAGTGCGTGGTGGTCGGCGACGCTCGCCCCCACTGTGCCGCCCTGATTTTTGCACGCCCCGGCAGCAGCCGCGAGCAACTCGACAGTTGGTTGCAGGCAGTGAATCGCAAATTGCCGGATTACGCTCAGGTGCGCACCTGGACCGCGCTGCCGGCGCCATTAACGTTTGCCGATGGCCTGCTCACTGCCAACGGCCGCCCGCGCCGCGATCGCATCGTCGCGCAGTTCCAAAATTCTATCGATAGCCTTTATGGAGGTATCTCCTCATGAGTTTTTACAATCTGCTTGAACAGCAAACTGCCGACGCCCGTCAGTCTCTGATGGAGGTACCTTTTATCCAGCGCGCCGCACGGGGTGAGATTGCCTTGCAGGAATATGTGGCCTTTCTCACCCAGGCCTATCACCACGTCAAGCACACGGTGCCGCTGATGATGGCCTGTGGCAGTCGCCTGAGTCAGCAACAGGAATGGTTGCGCGAGGCGGTTGCGGAATATATCGAGGAGGAAACCGGTCACCAGGAATGGGTGCTCAACGATATTGCTGCCTGTGGCGGCGATGCGGAAGCGGTGCGCAACGGCCGCCCGAATCTGAGTACCGAACTGATGGTGTCCTACGCCTATGACAATATCGCCCGCGGCAATCCCCTCGGCTTTTTCGGCATGGTGCATGTGCTTGAAGGCACCAGTACCGCCGTAGCAACGCAAGCGGCGCGCGCCATCCAGAAAACCCACGGGCTGCCCAACAAAGCGTTTAGCTATCTGCTCTCTCACGGCGATCTGGATATCGGCCATGTGGACTTCTTCAAGGGGCTGATGAATCGCATCGATAACCCCGATGACCAGGCCGCGATTCTGCACTGCTCGCGGGTTATGTACCGCCTGTATGGGGATATTTTCCGCGAACTGGACAACCCCTTTAACGTGCAGGAGGCCGCTTGATATGACAGCAAGAGAAACGCTCACGGTACTGATTACCGGCGCCAGCGGCGGAATTGGCAGTGCCATCAGCCGCTTGCTGGCCGAGCAGGGCCACCGGCTGCTATTGCAGGGGCGCAACGCTACGCGCCTGCAAAAGTTAAAAGTGGGGCTGCCCCACAGCGACAGGCACCAGGTACTGGTGGCCGATCTGTGTGATGGCGCGAGCCGTTCCGAGCTGGTGCGTAGCTGCGAGCAATTGCCTGGCGGTGTGGATGTGCTGGTCAACAACGCCGGCATCGCTTCTTTTTCCCTGCTCAGCGATATTAGTGATGCCGAGCTGGGCAGGTTGTTAAACACCAACCTGATCGCGCCTATGGCGCTTACTCGCGATTTGCTGCCGACACTACAGCGCAGCGAACACGCCGCCATCATTAACATCGGCTCCGCCTTTGGTCATATCGGTCATCCGGGCTTTGGGGCCTATGGCGCCAGTAAAGCGGGGCTGCACGGCTTTACCGAAACCCTGCGCCGGGAATTGGCGGGCAGTAAGGTGCGCGTGCACTACCTGGCGCCCAGGGCGGTGGATACCTCTCTCAACAGTGACGCAGTCAACGACTTGAATCGGGCACTCGGTAACAAGTCCGACTCGCCACAATTTGTCGCCGCCCAATGTCTGCGTTTACTACAGAGTAAACACGGCCGCAGGCGCTTTATCGGCTGGCCCGAACGCCTGTTTATCAAGGTCAATGCGCTCCTGCCCTCTCTTGTGGATAGCGCGCTGGCAAAGAAACTGCCTTTGGTTCGCCAATTTGCCCGCGGGGAAACTCCGCCAACAGTACAGGATAAGGCGGCTCCCGGCGCGCTCTGAGCGCGCTGGCCTTTTCAATTCAACAACTAATTCAACAACCACTCCCGCGCCACCCACCGTCCCGGCAAAGGCACTATGCTCTGGCGGTGGGGGAGGGCGTTGCACAGCGCTCTCCTAACCTGTTTCCATTGCTGAAGAGCCCAGGCCAATGCGCATCCTACTGATCGAAGATAACCAATCCCTGGCCGAGGGGATGGTCACCGCCCTGCAGAGAGGGGGCTATGCCGTTGATCACGCGGCCCGCGGCAGTGAGGGTATTGCTCTGGCTCAGGCGGCGATACCGGATGTGATTATTCTCGATCTAGGCCTGCCCGACCTGGATGGTGTGGAGGTGTTGAAACGGTTGCGAGCTAAATCAATTCGCTCGCCGGTATTGATTCTCACGGCCCGCGATGATCTCCCCTCAAAGGTGCAGGGCCTGGATGCCGGTGCCGATGACTATCTGACCAAGCCCTTTGCAGTAGATGAGCTACTGGCGCGCTTGCGCGCTCTGGAAAGGCGCGGGGGCAGCGGTCTCAGTGCGGAAATCCTGATTGGCGATGTAGCCATTAATTTATCCAGTCATAGCGTGACGAGGGCTGGGCAGGAAATAAAACTGTCGCGGCGGGAATTTAGCCTGCTGCGCGCCTTGGCCGAGCGCCCGGGCCATATTCTCAGTCGCGAACAGCTGGAAGATAAGCTGTACAGCTGGGGCGAGGAGGTTTCCAGCAATACTGTGGATGTGCATATCCACAATTTACGCAAAAAAATCTATCCAGAGTTTATTCAGACCATTCGCGGCGTTGGCTACAAACTGGAAGCGGCTGGCGGCGCATGAAATCTATCCGTATTTTTCTGTTGATCGCGCTGCTCAGTATTATCATGCTGGTCAATTTTGTCTCGGCACTGCGCGGCTACCGCGACACCATGGCGGAAGCGCAGCGGCTGTTTGACCGCCAATTAAGCGCCTCTGCCAGGTTATTGGCAGATATGCCGGTGGCAACAGGGGCTGAGCGGGTGGTGGCCCAACCCGAGGCCATGGTGATGCAGGTATGGTCTGAGGATAAGAAATTACTGGTGCGCTCCGCCGATGCCCCGACGCAACCCCTCAGTGAATTTGCCGTTGGCTTTAAGGAAATAAATTTCTCGGGCTACCGTTGGCGCAGTCTCGCCGAATACTTTCCCGATAATGGCCACTGGATTATCGTTGCCGAGAGATCTGACCTGCGTTACCAGCTGGCAGAAAAACTGGCGATTGCTGCAGTGCTACCGATGCTGTTGGGTCTACCGATTGCCGGGTTGCTGATTTGGTTTGTAGTAGGGCGCGGTCTTTTTAGTTTGCGAAAACTCGCCGAAGACCTGCATAGCAAACGCGCCGAAGATCTGACACCACTGTCAGAGGGTAATCCCCCACAGGAATTGCTCCCGGTGGTGCAATCCATTAATGCACTACTCGCACGCCTGCAGGCCTCTTTTGAGCGCGAGCGGCGCTTTTCTGCCGATGCTGCCCATGAATTGCGCACGCCCATCGCCGCCATACAGGTACACGCGCATAATCTGGAGAGTGATTTTGAGGGGGCTGGGCAAACAGTAATGCCCCAGAGTCTGGTCAAGCTAGAAGATAGTGTTCAGCGCATGGCGCACTTAGTAGAGCAAATGCTGGATTTATTTCGCACTACACCCGAACACTACCCGGCGCGCTTTGAGATACTCAATCTTCATGCCCTGGCACGAGAGGTATTGGCAGAGGAATACCCGATCTTTGCCCAGAGAAAGCAACAGGTGGAACTGCTGGGCGGTAGGGTATTTCTGCGTGGCGACCGTTTCGCACTGACTATTCTTTTAAAAAATCTCCTGCGCAATGCGGCGAAATACACTCCTGAGGAGGGCCGTGTGCAAGTAAGTACCCGGTTAATCAAAGGGGATATTCTTCTACAAGTAGAGGATTCCGGGCTGGGGATTCCAGAGGAAGAGTACTCCAGGGTTTTTGAACGGTTCTACCGAGTGGGGGGCGACCGCCACCAGAGCACTGCCCCCGGTTGCGGATTGGGCCTTTCCATTGTGCAGCATATCGCACGCCTTCACGGAGCTTCAATCGAACTCGGCCAGTCACACTTTGGCCAAGGGCTTTCAATAACTGTGCGTTTTAAAAAAGCAAAGGACGACAAGGATGCGTAGCTGCTTACAGGTGCGAAGAAAAACCTATAAAAAACAGAAAAAGAGCGACGCTTTGGCTGCCGGCCTTTGGATTTTGGTTTCAATTTTATTGGGTGCCTGCGCCCCAGATACTAATAAACCCACTGTAAAATTAGAAATCCACAACCATCTTTTTAACCCTTCCGAACTGGTGGTACCCGCCGATACGGAGATTAAACTGGTGATCTACAATCGTGATGCATCCCCAGAAGAATTTGAGAGTTACCAGCTCAACCGAAAAAAAGTGATCATGGGTAATAGCAAGGCAGTGCTATTTATTGGCCCTTTGCCAGCAGGTGAATATCTGTTTTTTGGTGAATTCCATCCCATAACGGCTCAGGGAAAAATTATCGCACAGTAGCGAAAGACTTATGTTATTAACCTCTGTAATGGTAGTACTGCGGGAAGTGTTGGAAGTGGCGCTGCTGCTCAGTGTGCTATTGGCGACTACCCGAATGCTGGATCTTCGCGCCCGCTGGTTTTATATCGCGCTATTACTCGGTGGATTCGCTGCAATCGTCTATGGTGAAAACCTTACGCGAGTCTCCCAGGCAATAAATGGTACAGGCCAAGAGCTGTTGAATGCCGGAATATTAATTACAATCTATATATTATTAATAATAGTCACCACCTTGTTGTTACTTAATTGGCGTAAGCAGCAATACCATTTACCCATCATACAGGGCGCTATGCTACTGGCAGTCACACTCGCGATTATGCGTGAGGGGTCAGAAGTTTATGTTTATCTCACTTCCTTTTGGCTGCACCCACCACTCTTACCCTCCGTAATAATTGGTGCATTGCTAGGTGCCGGTATCGGCTACAGTTTAGGTGCATTACTTTATTACTTTCTATGTGGTCTATCACCCAAATATACTTTGATGACCTCCTGTATATTGCTCACCATCTTGGCAGCCGGAATGATCCTACAGGCCTCGCAATTATTTATTCAAGCAAATTTACTGCCTGGGCAAGAGCCCCTCTGGGATAGCTCTCAGCTGTTGCGGGAGGACTCAATCCCAGGGCAGTTGCTCTTTGCTATAGCTGGTTACGAAGCCACACCAACCCCTCTGGAAGTCATGGTCTACGCAGGCAGTATTTTTCTTATGCTGGGCGTGCTTGGGGGTTTTTATTATAGGTGTTCCAGAGATTAACTAGTGGGTAGATAAGTTATTCCATTTGGGTTTATTTACGCCTTTTCTTATTGAGGGCATTCTCGTAAATATAGTCTTTCATTCTCATGGCCGAATCATCCATACTTTCAAATAACACATATTCGCGCAATCCTGCTTTGAGACAGAGTGTATTAAATTTTGCGGCTGGTGTGTGCTTAGTGTTCATAATATAGCTTGAAATATATAGGTCTTTTAGCCCCCATTTTAATCTGCACATGGGCTTCCATTTCCATGGGATTAATCCTCTCATGAACACTATCTCTCTATTAAAGTCTATTTTTGTCTGCACAGGAAAGGCTGCCCCTTAGGCCTATTAAAGTGGAGAGCAATATAGGAGAGACACAGAGAACAACCCACTCAGGACCAAGATCCAGCGTGATATTAGCGATATATAAAGTTAGCAAGCTTAATCCTGCTAAAACAATAAAGATAACACAGTAAGAGTTTCTCTTAATAGTTACTGTGCCATCAGTAATGATACATTTTTTGGATAAATTCATGGTCTACTAACTACTAGAATTTTAAATATCAAGTCTTTTTCATAGTGGTTTTATCGTATATTTCATAAATAAAAATATGTAGCCGACACTGCTAGGCCTGCCACCATACCTTAAAAGTTTATAAAATCATTAAACATTTTAACCTGCTAAATATGAATCCTATCGCTATCAGAAATATATATCGAAGAAGTGCCCTTAGGTATAATGGAGCTCCATTATCGTTTCATCGAACTCATCCTGGTCTACGAGGTTAAACCCAAAGCGTTCGAAAAAAGGTTTCGTGATGTCATGTCCCTCAACGTAACAAATGGATATAGAATTAAAGCCTTCAAGTTTCTTTATTTCTGCTAATACGAGTTTCACTGCTTCTGAACCGTAGCCTTGACCTTGAAAGCTGATGTCAATCAATAATTGATCTATAAAGATTTCGTTTGGCTTGCCATTGCCATGATTTGGGTAATATTGGATAAATCCAATGGGCTTATCCCCAAGATAAACGCCTCGATTGATGTAATGATCATAAAACTTGGATGCGGCAATAGCTTCTGAAGTTAGAGCCACATAGTTTTCTTGTTCTTTTGTGATGTCAAGGCCAATCATATCGACCCAGTTATCTTTTGATATTTCTCGTAAGTTGATGTTCAATGATATAAATCCTTTTTATATACAATGGGAAGATTAATGTTAATGTATAGAGGTGGACCACAGAGCAGAGGGTGCCTTTGTTCTACACTCTGGGTTTACTTGAATCACTAGCTGCAGTTCACTGGTCTAAATACTTTCTTAGGCACTTGGCTTTATCGAGAGCTTTACTTTTCAACTCGTAGTTATCACAAACATATACATCAATTTGTTGAATAGGTAATAGGCTTCGCGATAATTTCCTTGGCCTTCTTTTATCAGTGAAAAATTATATATGAGGCTACTACAAAAAGTGGAGTCAAACAAACTAATACAAAAGTTCCATTTCTCATTATGGTTTTTCACCGCTGGTGCTATCTGAGTAATCCTCTAGGAACCAGTAAGAACTCCAGTTTACTGCCTGCGATTATTAAGTTTTTGTGCTCAAACATTCAGTTGATAATCTCCAACGCTAGACAGCAAGCACACAACACCACAAATGAAGGCGAAGAAGGCTAGAATCCAAAAAAATACAGGTTGATCTTTGACTGTTAAAAGAATTTCTTCTGGACGGAAATTTCCTTTTGTTAGGAGGAATTTTCCATCCAGCACAAGCCAAGGAATTAGCCCTAAAAATATACCTGAAGCTATCAGTAAGTTGATAATTGGCGGCTGATGAGATTGCCTAGGGGCTCCGAATTCTATTAGTGCTTTCCAGTTCATATAAAATCTTAATACAGGGATAAGGTGGCGGTTCGGGTAATATTAACGCGTCGTAAACTTGTTCAGTGACGGGTGGAGCGTACTTCAGCGAATTTTTATATCTGGTCCAATACACAATCCATTTCTGTTTCCACAGGCCATGCCAGATCTATAAAGCGACTTACCTCAACAAACGTGCACGCAGGCTTTATTGTAGAGAATAGCTCTCCATGTGCTTTTGCTGCTTCTTCCCAGCAGGATATATCGGTAAGCATGATACGGGTTCTGATGATACCCGTCGGTTTCCCTCCTGCTTCTAGTATGGCCTTCATCGAAAGCTCCAGACAGTACTTCGTTTGAGCATACACATCACCAATGTAAGCTGTCTGGCCATCCTTGATAGGTGCCGTACCAGAAACAGAAATTAGGTTTCCAACTCGGCACGCTCTGGAAAATCCTATCGGCTCTTCCAGATGAGAACCTGAAGAGATTAGTTTTCTCATGTTTCCCTACTTGAGTAAAACACCCACTGTAACGTAGTGAGTACAGGCCTGTAAGATCGAAGTTACTGCTGTACATTACAAGGAATGAACAGCGAGTAGTTTTCTTATCGTAACAGTATTTAACCAAACAATAACAGATGCTACTGCAAATTGACCTAGCGAGTGAAGAAAGAGTTTCGGCCAGAAATCTATTTCCTCAGTTAGCAGTGGGTGCCAAACATATACAAGAGTCAAGTTTCCTGGAAATAGAAATATCTTGTACCCAGGCATACCTCCGCCCCAGACATTCCAATTTAACGCAAATGCAATGAGCCCAAATGCTAACGCTAAAGGACCGCCATAAATCGCGATGGTAGTCGAATTGAATTTACTCATTGTGCATCGTACTCTTTAAAGTAGAGGTACGACTTTATATGCGATCTACCGCTTATGATTGTTAGATCACTAGTGATCATAATTACACTATTACTTGTTAGGTTTCTTAGTATCTTGTGTGCTGAGCCTGTTCATGATTTATGGTGTTCGGGTTAGGGACGGCTGGAGCGGAGCATAGGTAGCCCCAACCGTGTTGTTTCGCAGCGACTACAACCCTTGCTATGTGTGTTACCCGCAACAGTTTTGTCCTCGCTGGATTGGCGGACATTTTACCGTGCCATAAGAACAGAAAACGCAGCAATCACCAGGCTTTGGCTTAAGCAGTGTTCGGCACTGTTCACATTCATAAAAAAAGACACAATAATTCGTAGGCATGGCCTCAGTCTTTTGATGTCGGCACTTGGGGCAAGTAATCATCGTTTCTAGAATCATGGTAGCCTTAAACTCACTCTACGATTAGTGTCGCAATTATGCGCTTACAAATAATGATCAAAGTAGCAGTGAGATACACATCTGCTGACGATGTTTGTTAGCTACCTTTAAGCTTATCGATAAACGTATGGTTGATAGCCGTACCTTTGTCTAAAAACTTATAATCTAACAAGTGATCCAAACCCTCGTAATTAATGTGCTCACACTGATTTTCACTCTTAGCGTTCATTTTATCGCAAATATCATTTGCCATCTGAGGCGCCGGCCAAATTGCATCATTTTCGCCGGTCATCAGCACGACTCTGGCTCTTATATCATTAACAGAAATATCTGCTTTATTGCCATCAACACGGTTCGCTAATGACTGGGCATATAGATCCCGCAAACCGTTTACCGGACCAGAGGGTTTAAAAGGGATATGAGTTAACTCTTGGCCTTTCTCCGTCCAACTTGATGCAGGTACTTTTGTCCAATCTTTTAAAATGCCTGCCCAAACTACTGAGCTTGGTGCTATTGCCACTACCTTTGAAATCTGTTCATCTTTTGATGCTAAGAGTAATGCCAGTTCGGCACCCTTGGACCAGCCAACAATTGTTAACTCATCTGGCTTTACATTATTCTGACTCTTTAACCAAGACTTAGCCTCAGTGAAATATTCCAGAGGGATCTTCTCTAGTTCTTGAGGTAATCCATCGGCATTAAAATAGGCTAAAGCCAACGTTGGATATCCTGCGTCGACAACAGGCCGGGCGAGCTTTTCAGGTAGCCCGCCTTCTGACCCGCCCAGGACCAATACAGCAACCTGCTGCTCAGCTGATGAAGATGGATAATATTTTCCAACAAAATCGTTGTTCTCTAAATTAAAATCAACAGTAGAGGCATTTAAGCTTTGGACCATAAAAAATGAATAAACCAATGTGGCTTTCATGATCTTCTTTAACATGCTTTTTTCCGTGTGGCTAAATTTTGTTGATTGCTGATCTTGCCTTTGTGTTAGGCCGAGATCTAACTATACAAGGTGTCTAATAATTGTGTATAAGTCTTACTACTAACACCCTCAATATTCTGCTTGAAGCTGTTAAGCGGACTCTTTGTAAATATCCGTTTATTTTTTACCGAGACGTACCACAAATGGGTGCCTTTCAGTTGCCCATTCATGGCAGAGATCAGATAAATACTGAGTTAACTCACCTTCCGTAATTTCTGGCGGAACAAATATTTCGGTGTCTCGGCGCTTGCCTTCAGAACTCTGATAGAAGGTTTTCCAGTGATTTTTGCTTCTTTCAACTAAGACTTCTCTACCAAAAATATTATATTTATACCTTTCCATGACTTTGGCCTCTGCCTAATGCCCGTATCACCGGAGACATTGTAGTAGATCAAATTGTAGCAAAGTGCGTCTGGAGTACCATAATTGTCGATACTTAGGTTTTTTATGCATGCGATTGTTAGATTTTTTCATGGTTGAACCAGCTTATTTGGATAGCTGACAATGCTTTGCAAGATGAAACTCTTGCAGATACATATTTAATGTTAGGTACATTTTCACTAGTGCTCAGTGTGGACCAAATGTCAGTAGCACTATTTCGCCCAAGGGCCGAATTAGTAAAGTTATACTTACTACCATTTTCACCAATAACAATAAGTTTTATACAGCCTTCTGGGAAAATCGATCGTAGATACTGATTTTATTTCAGATAATCTAAGCCTTCATTAGAATATTGGCTAATATCAACGTAAAATGTAGCCCATTTTCTATAAGCGGTAATTGGTTTGTCAAAAGAGATTAAGAACGGTTGATCGGATATGTAAATTGGTTCAGGAGTAACAATGGTACTACCACCAAACACCAATATCAAAATCCATTCAAGCATCCAGATGCCCCATAAAATCTACGTTTGAATTCACCGACCTGTGTGGCTTGTGGCTCTGGTCCGGTGATTTTGTGTTAGCTATCTGCTCGCGACTGTGCAGAGATTACATTTCCAATCCACTCTTTATAGTGACTCAAGCGGACATTACAACTAATTTGCCCATACTGCCCCGGGGGATTCCTGATAGCACCTTGTGGAGCTGTCCATGAAGTCAATCCTGCCAACAGCCAATCGTCATCAGTTTGGATAAAGATTGGACCGCCGCTATCACCATTCCCCTCTCCGCCCTCAAGGGGTAGTGCTTCCGGTGGTGCATCAAACACATAGCAGAACCAGCGGCCATGAGCGCTTGTGACTTTATTTTCCGCACGACGAAGTTCAGTACGGTGCGAGTCATGAAAGTTGTACCCAGTGAAGCCGGTACCTGTAGCGCCTTTTCCTATGATCTTGATGCTCTGACCGAACTCATTATCTCCTTTGTAGATGGCGACAGGAGAGACATCAGTAACGGGCTGTGCCAATTTGAGAAGTGCAATGTCATCTGAGGAGGAGAGCAGCACTGCAAACAGCGTCCACTCCCAAGTGGCCAATGCATGATCAAGTAGCTCCTGTGACGGTTTTTTGTATCCCGAGTGTATTATCAGGCGCTCTATATTCCTGGGTTTGCCATTGAGGATTATCTGTTCAGGGCGCCATGTGACCGCATGTGCGGCAGTTATTACCCATTGAGGAGCAATGAGTATTCCGTGCCCCTCACCAGGTATGTCTGCAAGAGCAGGATATTCAGACCCAAGCACTCTATATTTTGAATCGTCAACGTCATCTCGAATAACGATCGCGCAGACGCTGGAGGATACAAAAAACAGTACAAACAACATAAATCGAGTCATATAAGATGCCTTTGTAAATGTCTTCAAGGGGCTAACATTTATATAGTGATCATCATGACCACTATTATTTTGATTGCTATTCTGGAAGTAGCTTAACCTTAGCTACCAAAAAATAAGTTAAATAATCTGCTTTTATGAATTTGGCACTAATGTAACATTTGCGGTGCGCATGTCGTGACGACTATCTCAATAATTCCTTACCATTCCAATAGGTTGACTTCAAAAATTTTATTTTTTATTTCGCTAGATCGAAAATAATGATCATAGTGAAAGAAGTCTCTAGGTCAACCTGGTCCCATGAATGATACATGCCTAACTTCTTTAGGTTGAATCAAAACGGTGGGCTTTAGGCAGAATAGGGTCGCCTGGTAAATGGAAAGGAAATATTAGAGCAGTCTGTGGCTAATAATCTAAAACCCTATAGTGATTGATACACTAGTAATTTATATGAGGGTGATAGTTGTAATTACTCCAATTACCATGGACTGATATTTAGCAAATAAACTGATATTGGTCTATGTCAAATAGGGTTGTGTTTAAATAGTTATTAATCCTTAAGTTTCACTGGCCCTACTTAATTTGACAGCTATCGCCTAAAATTTAATCCTGTTTTTCTTTGAACACCGCACTGCCTCTCTTGTTACTAAGTTCAAATTTCTGCAGATAAAACTACTACGCCCCCCTAAAGGGGGATGTGTGCGTTAGTACCATTTCTTTACTCTGCAATAGGTCACACCCCAGAGAGGGTGGACACTTGTGCCAGAGTCATTGGGTTAGAAGCGCTTTTTGAGTTAGGTATAACAACAATAACTAGGTTTATTTATTTCCATGTTTGACATTCACTGGCAGTCATTTGCTCTCACGGATACCAGCTTTTCGCTTGGATGTTTCCGGTTACTGAGCCTAGTCGTGAATGCTTGACAATTTGAACCTCATTTTGATTGTTGCGCCCTTGGTTTCGTTTACCTTTGGTGGAATAACCTTTCTCAGCGTCAAAGCTTGCTGTTTCTCAATCCGTGACTTCGGTCTTCAAATTCAGGAGATCTAGTCCCCTTGGCTCACTGTTTGTGTGATTGAGGGCTCGGATACCTGGCTTTAAAAAATAACAGCGAAAAGATGAGTAAAGAGAAAGCAAAGATGAACAATCCATTCCCCCTAAAAAGGCTACTGGCCAGTACGGGCCTTTTGCTTGGTACACTGTCTAGTGCCCACGTTAATGCCGGTACCGCTTTTGTACATTTATTCGAGTGGAGCTGGAATGATATCGCCAGTGAGTGTGAGAACTTTCTCGGGCCTAAGGGGTTTGATGCGGTGCAAATATCTCCACCCAATGAGCATATCAGCCTGTCCACCTGGTGGGCGCGCTATCAACCAGTGACTTATACCAACTTAACCAGTCGCAGCGGTACTGAGCAAGAACTGCAAAGTATGATCAACCGTTGTCATGCAGCAGGTGTGAAAGTCTACGCCGATGCGGTAATTAACCATACGGCGGCCTGGAATGGCGGTGGCACCGGTTGGGGGGGCACCCAGTGGTCCTTGCTGGACCATCCGGAGTTTTCTGATAACGACTATCACTCCGATTGCACCATTAATAACTACAATGATGCTAATCATGTGTGGAGCTGTCGGTTGAGTGGTTTGCCAGATTTGGATACCGGCTCCAGTTATGTGCAGGGAGAACTCGCTGGCTACCTCAGTAAATTAAAAGGCATGGGAGTCGATGGCTTTCGTATTGATGCGGTCAAGCACATGTCCCCCGGCGATTTACAGGCAATTGTGAATCAAGCTGGCAACCCATGGATCTTTTCCGAGGTTATCGGTGCTGCTGGCGAGGCCTCAGAAATCCAGCCTTACAATTATACTTTTCTAGGCCGTGTCACTGAATTTAAATATGGCACCGATGTAGCCAGCAACTTTAACGGTCAGATTAAAAATCTTGCCACTATTGGCGAGAGTTGGGGACTTTTATCTTCCAGCGATGCAGTTCACTTTATCGATAACCACGATCGTGAGCGTGGCCACGGGGGTGGCGGTAACCTGACCTATCACGATGGCTACAAGTACAACCTGGCCAACGTTTTTATGCTGGCACACCCCTATGGCTATCCGAAGGTAATGTCAGGTTATGACTTTACCGATACCGATATTGGTCCCCCCAATACTGGTCCGGAGAGTTGTGAAAACAACGAATGGGTATGTCAGCACCGATGGGGCAATATTGCCAATATGGTGGGTTTCCGTAACTATACCGATGGCACCAGTATGGAAAATTGGTGGGATAACGGAGATAACCAGATTGCCTTTGGGCGCGGTGATAAAGGCTATGTCGTTATCAATAACGAGGGTAATTCTTTCAGCCAGACACTGTATACAGGCCTTCCTGCAGGGGACTACTGCAATGTCCTGGCGGGAGATGATGAGTGCAGTGGCGATGTTATTTCCGTAGGCAGCAATGGTTATGCCACCTTCAATGTCGCAGCTTATTCCGCTGCTGCCATTCACGGTGGGCAGCTATCTGGTTCCTGTGGTGAAGAATGTTCTGGGACGGGTTTCCCCAGCCTTTATTTCCGTGGCACAGCGAATAATTGGGAAGCAACAGCTTTTGAATTGGTAGCAGATAATACCTGGCAATTGGTGGTTAATTTTGATGGCCAGGCAGACCAACGCTTTAAGTTGGATATCTATGGTGACTGGGCCGAAAATTACGGTGACGATGGTGCTGATGGCACGCTGGATCAAACCGGAGAAGATATTTATACCTCTGTAACCGGTAACTACTTGATTGAAGTAAATGATGAGACTCTGGCCTATTCGATCACCGAGGTCTCTTCCCAGCAGGCACCCACTGCAAGTGTGACCCCAGTATCCATCACAGTAGAGGTCAATCAGAGTGTCACCCTGGATGCCAGCAGCTCTACTGATAGCGACGGTAGTGTGATTTCCTATAGCTGGAGCAGTGGTGGTAGTTCTTCCTCGACGACTTTGCGCTTCGCCAGTGCGGGCACTTATACCGAGACAGTCACTGTTACTGACAACGATGGCCTGACCGATAGTGCTACGGCAACCATCACCGTGACTGATCCCAATGCGGGTTATGCTCAAAACTTTACGGCATTAAATTTCCGCGGTACGCCCAATAGCTGGGGCACTCAGACGATGACCCTGGTTGCGGATAATACCTGGCGTGCCACTGTGGTGTTTGATGGCAGCAGTAACCAGCGCTTTAAGTTTGATGTCAGCAGTGACTGGGCTGAAAACTACGGGGATAACAATGCGGATGGCTCTCTGGAGCAGGGTGGGGATGATATCTACACCGATGTATCAGGGACTTATATTGTTGAGGTAAATGATGAAACCTTGAGCTACAGCCTGACCTGTGCAGACTGTGGTAGTTACGCATCCAACTTTTCCTCGCTTTATTTCCGTGGCACACCAAATAGTTGGGATGCTGACGCTATGGAATTAGTTGCCGACAATACCTGGGAAATCCAGGTAAATTTTGATGGTCAATCCCAGCAGCGTTTCAAGTTTGATGTTAATGCTGACTGGAGTGAAAACTACGGCGATAGCGACTCCGATGGCGACTTGGAGCAGAGTGGATCTGATATCTACACTTCTGTAAGCGGAAGCTACAAGGTGCAGGTGAATGATCAAACCATGATTTATAGTGTGATTGCACTGTAATTGATAAGAGCCTGCAGGCCAGGAAGCTGGTCTGCAGGCTTCTTTAGTTATTTATTTTCTTTTTCTTTAGCCAGCAGTGCTTGTTGTAGCGCCTGCAATTTTGCAATCTCTTCTTGATTTAACTCTGGGTTCGATTCACAACGAGGATCGGTTTTTTGCAGCAATGCTAGTATTTCTTTTGTCAGTGGTATGGGTTCACAGCCGTGTCCGGTCTCGCAAATTAAATCCCACTGCGGTTTGGCTTGAACATGACAGGCAAAGCAGTTACCTCCAAAACGGTTAACTACATCAACAAAACCTCGGTTACGGATTTTGCTGCCTTCTTCAGAAACATCCAGTTCAAAAAACTCCCAATCTTTAGTGGCGGGGTTAAAGCCTTTTTGGTGTTTGACCATCACTTCCCCGGGGACTAACTGGACCACTGATCCAGGAGGATAAACACCTCCAGTGCTGGAGTTTGCGACCTCTAGAGTCCCATCCAGATCTCCCAGTAAATTATCCACATAAAACCCCCGCACCTTGGTCATATCTCGGATGCAGTTAAAAGTCTCGTCTGTCACCTGGATAGGTGCTTCGCTCTGTTCAGCCTTGTTAGTTTCAGCCATTGTAGGAAGTGCCACTGATGCTAAAAGTGCAGTCAAAATTAGGTTTAGCGGTGAAAAATAGCAGCTAGACTGTCTGTTCATAATTTCCCCTTGCATATCAATTTCGGCTTTTATTTAAGTTGTGCACAATATAATTGCGGGCAATATACATGGGGTAGTGTTTATGTCAAGCGAGTTACCTGATGAGTATGGTTAGGGATTGTCGGGATTATGTTGTGAGAAGGGGGGTAGGGTGGGTATAAATTGCTGTGCTTAAGTGTTCTTGGAGGGGATTAGTCCCCTCCAAGCTGAGAGGTTATTTCTGGGGAGCAGTGGATATTGCAAAGATATGGCTTTCGTAGGGTGCCAACTGGATCTTTATGGAGGCTTGGTCTTTTTCCAAGATAAGGTTTGCCACCTTATTGGATATCTGGCTTTCAGCCAGGTAGCTGCCCGGTTGTAGTTTCCAGGCCTCTAGAAGTGCTGTCGGCAACTGAAAATCAAACTCCACTGCCCTGTTATCGAAGTTGGCGATTACTAACAATTTTTCATGTTCACTCCAGCGGGCAAAGGAGAATTGTTTTTCCCCATAGCCAGAGTTTTGCTTGCGGTTGTAGTTGTGCAAGTCCAGGTAATCGCCAAGTAAGGCCGGGCTCTGTTTGGAGAAATTAAGCAGGCGCTGGTAGAAGCTGCGCAGCTCTTTTTCTTCTTCTGTCAGCAGTGCAGTGTCAAAAGCGCCCTCATTGTTCCAGCGGCGCACACTGGGTACTGACCAGTAGTCGAAAATGGTGGTGCGGCTGGCTTTACCGAAGCCGGCATCTTTGTTGGCGGGCTCTCCTAACTCCTGGCCAAAGTAAACCAAGGTAGGGGCTGGAGAGAGCGCGGCAGACACCAGCATTGCAGGTTTGCCAGCCTCTGGGTTGCCAGAAAATTGTGGGCTGGCAATACGCTGCTCGTCGTGGTTCTCCATAAAGCGCAACATATGAGAGGAGATATCTACCAGGCTTGCCTGCACCTCTGCGATTTTATCTGTGCTGCCCTTGTTCTCCATGACCGCACGAATAGCGTCGTAAGTGCCGACTTTATCGTAGAGGTAATCCATTTTGCCCAGGTGCAGATAATCCCGATAGCGCTCCGGAGTATAGATTTCGGCAAGTAACAGTGTGTTGGGGTTGCGCATTTTGATGGAGGAATTCAGGTAGCTCCAGAATTCTACCGGCACCATACCGGCCATATCATAGCGGAATCCATCGACGCCAAAGTCCAGCCAGTAGTGGGCGATATCGCGGAATTTTTCCCAGGTGTCCGGGACTTTCTTGTCTGCCCAAAACTGGGCGTGGGCCCGGTAGTCGCGCTCGGCATATTCCTGGGGTAGCTCAGAAAAATTCTTGCTGTCATCGGGGCGAACGCCAAAATTAATTTTGACGGTTTCATACCAGTCGTGCATGGCAGGTTGTGCACTGCGCGCGCCGTTACCGGTCCATTTGGCTGGACTCTCTACAAACTGCCCATCGACAAGATCATTGGCCTCGCCATTGAGAGGCTGATAACTGTCTTCTGCAACGGGCACGCGGAAGTCTTCGTCCACCACATAGTAGAAATTGTTGTTGCGGGCGTAGGTGACCTGGGTGTTGTCGCCAGCTCCAAAATCCTGCACGCCTTGGGGTTTATCGAGAGAATGATAGGCGCGGGCTACATGGTTAGGCACTATGTCGATAATCACTTTCAAACCGGCCGCGTGGCTGCGTTCCACCAGTGCGCGGAACTCCTGTAATCGCTCTGCTGGGTTATTGGCCAGGTCCGGGTTTACGCTGTAGTAATCCTTGATGGCATAGGGAGAGCCGGCGCGGCCTTTGACCACATCTGGATCATCGTTGCTGATACCATATTCGGTATAGTCGCCAACGAGCGCGTGGTGCAGGGCGCCGGTATACCAGATATGGGTGGCGCCCAGCGCCTGGATTTCATTCAGTGCTTTTGGGGTAAAGTCGGAGAACTTACCTACACCATTCTCTTCGAGTGTGCCCCAGGGTTTGTTGGTACTGTTAGTGTTGCCAAATAAGCGCGGCAGCACTTGGTAGATAACGGCTTTTTTCTCCGCAACTTTTTCAGCGGGTTGTAATTCTTCCGGGCTGCTCTCCTGGCTGCAGCCGGAAGTACCGAATAGAGCAGCACCTAGTAGGGAAGCCGAAAGGAGTTTGGCAATAAACGGGGAATGTAACTTCTTCATTGTTTTCTGATGACTTGAATTTTTTTGTCAGTGAACAGCGGTTTGCTGAATTATGGATTTTTGAGCATTAAATCCAGCGGTTCTTTGTGCCAGTCAAATTTAACCAGCAATTGCTGCTTGCGCTTGTTGTACCAGGCCCCACGGGGTGCCTGAGCAAAGTCTTTTTCACTGTCGAAAATAGGCAGGGATTTGCCGGTAACATCAAGCTGCGCAGGCACTTGTTGCCAGTTGTGGATCTTTAAATTGACCTTGCGGGATTCCGGCATACCGGTATAACCGTCTCCTTCACTCTTAAAGGCGAAGGTTAAACCCTGCTGTTTATTTTCAGCTGAGAAATGCAGCTTCTCGTATTTGCCTTTTTCAAAAGCCTGCGCGGTAGCGCCATCATCTTCATAAACATAGCGCTCGGACTTTGCTGTTGAGGAGTGCGCGTAGTAGTCCAAGGTCAAGTTTTTACTGGAGTAATCACGACTGCTGTGGACATCGTCAATGGTGGGAATAATGGCGCCGGCCCGCACCAGTACAGGAATAGTTTTCAGGTTCACTTCTACCAGGGCCTGATCGCCAGAATATTGTTCATCAGTCCAGTAATCGAACCAGGTGCCGCCGGGCAGTTTTACCGCGACCTCATCCACATCTTCTTCCACGACCGGGGCAACGAGGAAGTCCTGGCCCCACAGGTAGGCATCCTTGTAGTCCAGTAGGGACAGGTCACTTTCATTTTCGAAAAACAGCGGGCGCATCAGTGGCATGCCGGTCTGGCTGTTTTCGAAGGCGAGGGTGTAGTTGTAGGGCAGCAGGCGATAGCGCAGTTTTACATATTCGCGCAGGATATCGCGGGTGCGGCGATCGTGGAAAACCGGTTCGGAAGCAATATGCTCCTGGGCGTGCGGGCGGTAAACCGGTTGGAATACGCCGTACTGTAACCAGCGGATATAGAGTTCGCGGTCAAATTTCTCGCCGCCGGCAAAGCCACCCAGGTCTGAATGGGTGTAGCCAAAGCCCAGCAAGCCCATACTCAGAGCCAATTCCACCTGGGGTTGTAAGCCACCCCATTCCCGAGCGACGTCGCCGGTCCAGGGGATCATGCCGTAGCGCTGGGAGCCGGCAAAACCGGAGCGCATCATAATAAAGGGGCGACGCTCAGGGTGCTTTGCCGTTTGGCGTTCGTGCAGTAATTGCGCCCAGGCGTGGCCGAAGGCGTTGTGGATTTCATCGGCCATACCGATTGCGTGAACGGTATCGGAGGGGTGAACTTCCGGTTCACCCAAGTCGCCCCACCAGCCGGCTACGCCCTGTTCCAATAACCCGTCGTAAATATTCCAGAACCAGTCGCGGCCATCTTCAGAGAAGACATCGATCAGGCCGGTATTGCCGAAATAGAAATTAAAACGCTTGGGCGCTCCGGCCAGGTTTTTGGCCAGGGCATTATTCGCCACGGCTTCCTGCCAGCGCTCGGAGGTGGAGAGGACAAAAGGCTCGGTCACCAGGATGGTATTGATGCCGCGATCTTTTAGGTCGGCCATCATTTTTTCTGGCTCGGGAAAGGCCTCCTTATCCCAGGCCAGGTTGCCCATATGGCCTTTGATATTTGGGCCAAACCAGTAGAGGTCTAACACCAGGGCGTCCAGGGGGAAATCTTCCTCGGCAAACTTATCCACGGTTGCGCGGACTTCAGCTTCGCTGTGATAGCCAAAGCGGGAGGCGAAGTTACCCAAGGCCCAACGGGGGGGCAGGGGCTGTTTGCCGGTGGTGGATACATAATTTTCCAGCAACTGTGGATAAGTCTCACCGGCTACCACGATGTAAGCGGTGCGCCCGGCTACAGCTTCAAATTGCAGGATATCTTCTTCGTTTGCGCCCAGATCCAGGGTGCCGGTGGCAGAGTTGTCGAACAGCAGAATGTATTTGTTGCTGGACAGTACTGCTGGCAGGGAAAAATACATCTGGTTGGATTCGGTGGTGTATCCGTAATGGGCACGGTTATATAGAGGCAGGCGTTGACCGCGACGGTCCATCCCCATAACCCGCTCTCCGCCACCCAGCAGTTTTTCCTCTGGCGACAGTGCGAAACGGAATCCGCGCATCGTCTCGGTGGCAAAGAAACCACGCTCTTCACTCAGGATTTGTTCGCTACCGCGCAAGTACTCGATTCGGAAGGGAGACTTGTGGATGACCGCAGTAAGCGAGCCAGTGCGGTAAACGAGCTTGTTCCCTTGTTGCTCCAGCGTCGCCTCGGCTCGGTTGGCAGAATTGGTGGCCAACGCGAATGAGGGAAACTGCTTCAGGCCTTCGCGACGATAGTGCACCGATAGCGCTGACGGACCAACCGGGGTGAGGGTGACCTCGCCCTCACTCGTCTGTACAGTTAGTGAGTCTTCGCTCATGGTGTGATCGCGGTAGTTGCGCTGTTCAGCGGCCAGGGATTGAGCGCTCAGGCAGAGTGTAGCTGCGAGGCACACCAGGCGCAGGAGTGGGAGTTTTAGGATCATCGCGCGGGACTTCAGTTGCTTGATTAGGATTCACTGGTTTCTGTTGGCCCGACGCGTACGCTGGGCCTGAGTTTATCCTAAAGCGCATAATCTGGCCCGCATCCCCCCCGTTGGGGGAGGATGGATGCTCAGGGACTGCGTGTGAGAATGGCAGAATAAGCATAACTAGTGATGCGGTGACCTCTATGACCCAATCATCAAGCAGCGCCGTTGCGCCGCAAGCCCAGCAACCGCGCTTGCCCTTTTGGCAGGTGTGGAATGTCAGTCTCGGTTTTCTCGGGGTGCAATTTGGCTTTTCTCTGCAAAATGCCAATGCCAGTAGAATCTTGTCTGATCTGGGGGCGGACCTTCACTCCCTGTCTCTATTCTGGATAGTGGCGCCGCTCATGGGACTTATTGTGCAACCTATCGTGGGTTCGGCCTCGGATCGAACCTGGAGTCGCTTCGGTCGCCGCAACCCCTTTATCCTTTTTGGTGCCATCGCCGCAGCCCTGGGGATGGCGTTTATGCCCAATGCCGGGATTGTGGTGGCGATAGTGGCCCCCATTATTTTCGGCGGCGTTATGTTGGCAATGATGGATGCGGCCTTTAACGTGACCATGCAGCCTTTCCGCGCCCTGGTGTCCGATATGGTGCCATCAGAGCAGCGTACCCTGGGGTACTCGATACAGTCTTTGCTGATTAACATTGGCGCCATCTTCGGCTCCATGTTGCCATTTATCCTGACCAATGTGATTGGTCTGGAAAATACCGCCCGTGCAGGTGAGGTGGCGCCCTCCGTTATATGGGCTTTCTATATCGGCGCCACAGTGCTGCTGGGCAGTGTGTTGTGGACTGTGCTGCGCACCAAGGAGTATCCGCCAGAGCAGTACAATGCCTATAAAGGTCTCGACTCCGCGCAACTGGAGCAGGACAGACAGCAAAAAGCCCCACTGGCAAAGCGCTTGATCGGTTTTTTCCAGTTGCTCATTAAAATGCCGCGCACCATGCGCCAGCTGGCACTGGTGCAATTCTTTTCCTGGTTTGCCCTGTTTATTATGTGGGTTTACACCACGCCTGCGATCACTCAACACGTTTGGGGAGTGGAAGCCAAGTGGTTTGATCCAGTTTACTTGGAAAGTGTCAAAGAAATTCCCGCACATATTTCTGCTGCCAAGGGGACTGCCGGTGACTGGGTAGGAATTATTTTTGCTGCTTACTCCCTGTTCGCAGCGATCTTCTCTATTGTCCTGGCCCGTTTGTCTCAGGTGCTGGGGCGTAAGCTCACTTATTCCCTATCGTTGGCACTGGGCGGTTTGGGATACATCAGCTTCCTATTCTTCCAGGGGGGCGATCCCACACAGGTGAATCTGTTGATTACAGAAGTTTCCGTACCCAGTGGCGCCCTGGGATTATTGTTACCCATGGTGGGTGTGGGCATTGCCTGGGCCGCTATTCTGGCGATGCCCTATGCGATCCTCTCCGACTCGCTGCCAGCGGATAAGACCGGTGTTTATATGGGGATTTTTAATTTCACTATCGCAGCCCCGCAGATTGTTTCCGCCCTGGTAGCTGGCTTGATATTGAAAACAGTGTTCGAAAACCAGGCAATTTACATCATTGTTCTGGCGGGGGTGTGTATGTTGCTTGGCGCTATATCGGTAGCGCTTGTGAGGGAGAGTTCAGAACCCGAGCCCGCATTAAAGGCAACTGCTACAGCTTGATAAAAAGTTGTAAAAGATCGTTTGAAAAGCCCCTATTTGGGGCTTTTTTATTGCCGGGATTCCAGGTTTTTCCAAAATCTTCGCATTGATTGACCTATGGGATTTCATGGGAGCATTTTGACAGTTTGGTGTGAGCGTACCTAGACTGGCGGTGTCTTACAGAAAACGACGCAAGCTTATGTCTTTTTTCGATGCCATTGATCGGGCCTTACAGGCCTTCGCTAATTTTGTTTGGGGGCCGCCTTTATTGGTGTTACTGGTTGGCGGTGGTTTGGCACTGCTGATTTATTCCCGGGGCCGCCCCTACCGCCATTTGAGCCATAGCATTGGCTTATTGAGTGGCCGTTATGATGACCCCAATGATCCCGGCCAGGTAAGCCATAGCCAGGCACTCTCCACCGCGCTCTCTGGCACTTTGGGTTTGGGCAATATTGCCGGCGTGGCCATTGCCATCACTGCCGGTGGCCCAGGAGCGATTTTCTGGATGTGGATCACGGCCTTAGTTGGTGTGGCTACCAAATTTTATACCGCGACTCTGGCGGTGATGTTCCGTGGCCGTGATGCCAATGGGGAACTGCAGGGCGGGCCCATGTATGTGATTCGCGAAGGCTTGGGCAGGCGCTGGACACCGCTGGCAGCGCTGTTTGCCGTGGCGGGGCTGTGCGGTATGTTGCCGGTATTCCAGTCTAATCAGACTACTCAATTGTTGCGTGAATCCTTCGCCGAGCCGATGGGCTGGGTCGCACCGGGTGGTTCGCTATTGTTTGATTTTGCCATTGGTTTATTCATTGCGATCGCCTCTGCCTATGTGATTGCCGGGCGTATCCAGCGCATCGGCAAATTCTCCGCGCGCATAGTACCGGGCATGGTACTGTTTTATTTGGTAATGACTCTGATCGTGATAGCGAGTTTTTGGGAGCAGGTGCCCGCGGCATTTGCCCTGATTTTTAGCGATGCGTTTAGTGGCCAGGCGATTGCAGGCGGTGCCCTGGGTACAGTAATTACCATTGGCGTCAGCCGGGGGGCTTTCTCCAACGAGGCGGGAATCGGTACGGAATCTTTGGCCCATGGTGCGGCAAAAACCCGCGAGCCAGTGCGCGAAGGCGTGGTGGCTATGCTCGGGCCTATCGTGGATACCCTGCTGATCTGCACCTGTACCGCTCTGGTGATCCTACTCACTGGCGCCTGGCAACAAGGTGAGGGTGTGGCCGGTGTGACTCTGACTGCCCAGGCATTTTCTCAGGTGTTTGGTCAATTGGGCCCCATTCTGCTGCTGTTTATGGTTTTTCCCCTGGCTTTTAGCACCATCGTTACCTGTTGGTATTACGGTATGAAGTGCTACGTATTTCTTTTCGGTGGCCGCTGGCAGGGTCTTTATACCGGGCTCTATATGGTTCTGATTGTATTGGGTGCGGTCGCGTCTTTGAGCGCGGTTAACAGCATTATCATCGGTATGTACGCCGTAATGGCCGTACCCACCATGCTTTCTACATTATTGCTGGCAAGACACGTTAACCGTGCAGCTCACGATTATTTCACCCGTATGGAAACTGCAAAGCGAGAAGGGGCAGAAGTCTCTCAATAACAGCGGTTTTTTCAGACAAAGAAAAAGGCGGACTTAATAGTCCGCCTTTTTTATAGTGCCTTTTAGTAAGTACGTAGGTTTTGCCTAGGGCACGACGGATACCTTAGTTCCGACTCTGGCGTGGCTGTAGAAAATTTTCGCCATATGCCAGGGGATACGGATGCAGCCGTGGGAGGCTGGGTAGCCGGGTACATAACCGGCGTGCATGGTGACCGGACCATTAATCCGCATCATGTAATCCATAGAGGCTCCGCGGAAACGAGACCCGGCAGGTTTACGGTGACGGCGCACATCCACATTACTACGCACTACATAGCCACGAGAACTTACATAGTGACCGTACAGGTTTGAGCGGTGACTGTATTTCTTCTCTGAAATACGGAAGTTGCCAGTGGGTGTACGGTGGCCGGGTTTACCGGTAGAGACCGGAGACATGCCAGCAAGACGTCCACCCTTATAGAAGTAGGCCATCTGGTCACTGAGGTCGATCACAATACGCGGTGTGCCTTGCACGTTGGCTTTAAACCACATGTGTCGGCCATTCTGTGGCTGTGCCCGTTGATACCTGCCGTATCGAGAATAGCTCCTTTGGTTTCTGTTGTATCGAGAATAACTTCTTTGATTCCTATCGTATCGCGAGTGTCCTCTGTACTCTCTTCGGTACCTGTAATCCCTGCTGTATCTGGAGTGCCGGTCATAATGCCCTCCATGCCCCTGATGAGCGACATACCTTGAGCCCTGGCGGGAGTAGGGGTTGGAATAATCCGCAGCATAGGCCAGGGGGGCCAATATTGCCGATCCTACAACCATCAGCGCAGCGGCGAATGAAGCGTTTTTACGTAGAGTTCCTTGTACTTTTTGTAGGGATGTTTTCTGTCGTGTAGGTATAGTTTGATGGTTTTGCAGCGAAGGTCGGTTATGCATTACACACCTCTCTATTGCCAGTGGGCCGTGTAAACAACCATGGATTTAGAGTCAAACCATTGCCTTCCTGGGGGGCAAAATCCGTGCGCACCCTAGTTGGGGCAAGGCGCAGGTTAGAGATTTCCCCAAAGCAGCTCGCCATATACTCAGCCTCAGCTGCGGGATGGGTTAGCACAGGTTTTCACCAATGCAGGTCCAAGGGATGTTAAGGTCGGTGTCTTAGGCCAGTCACATCAAAAAGGAATAAGTGAATCACTGGTTATTAACCTGAAATACAGCTAGCCGGTAGGTTTTCCCAGTTTTAAGAGTAAGAACTTAAATTTATAGGGCCACTACTTTTATCCGATTCTAAACAGGTAAAATACCCTGGCGATATAGCGGGTGTGTTTTTACGTTGCAGCCAATAAGTTATTAGCAGGATTAAGGTTTGAACTATGGAACGTTTATTTTCTTACGGTACGCTTCAGCAGGAGAATGTCCAGCTGGAAACTTTTGGACGTAAGTTAAAGGGATCTGGAGATGTCTTAATTGGCTATCAGCTTTCCGAGATAAGAATCATAGATCCACAGGTTATTCAAACTAGTGGCAAGGAATTTCATCCCATTCTGAAATATACCGGAAATTTCTCTGACGAAGTTGAGGGAACGGTCTTTGAGATTTCTGCCGAAGAACTCGCTCAATCTGATGCCTATGAAGTAGATGCCTATCAGCGGGTTGCCGCCAGGTTGAAATCTGGTACAAAAGCTTGGATTTATGCCGAAGCTAATTAAAACATTTTTATTTAAGGGTATTATTCTTTTAACAATAAATAGGCAAGGGATATTTTTCACAGGGAAATGGGTTCAAAAAGGCCTAAGGAATACTGAGAGTCGCTCTAAGTGATTCTTAGCTCCTCAGTGAATAAACGGATATGAAGCAATATTTCGATAGAAGCAAGAAGGGTTTATTTGACCTTTCTCGTAAACTGCCAGCAGAAATCACCGGCAGCTTAAAAGTTTTTCAAGAAGTGGTTGCCGGCCTGCCGATATTCTCCTCTGCTGAGCGCAGTGATCATTTTGTGCAAAAATACGATGAAAAGCATTACTTTGTGATTCCTTATAGGCTCTCAGAAACTGGCTTTACTCTCCATACAATGCGTTGTTTGCCCGATGATGCCCCCAAGGTAAATGATCTACCCAAACGCCGCGTGTTTCACTTTCCTAACTCCCATTATGAGGGGAGTTTACGTAAATTTATGGTGGAGAGCGCCGTCGAATTGTCGCTGGAAAGGGGAAATTCCAGCAAAAGCTCTCTCGAGAGGCTGGCAGATGATATCGACAAGCTCGACAGAAAACTAACTCTTGGACTGTTGCTGGTTGGGGGTGCCACAGCAGTATTTAACCCTTTAATAGGCGCTGGACTGGCTGCCAAGGCGGTATTGCCCGGTGTGAGTGGAGTGGTTAATAAATTCGGCTTGCGCCCTGCCGGAGAAAAGTTATCGGAATTACAGGGCAAAAAAATGCTTCGTCAGGCAGAGGAGGAAGTGGTCAAGCAGTTTTCCGAATCCAATACCCTCAAGGTGATCAATCCGATTCTACAAGAATTGGAATTAGCGCTGAGAACCACTGAAGCACAGCATGACCCATTGACCGATCCCAATTTAGCCGATGGCTCAATCCCTGAATTGGATAGCGAGCGCTGGCGCGAGTTGACCGAGCGAGCGGTTTATCATGTATATAAGGACGTGTATCTGAATAAGAAACTGGCCAAAAATGCTCAGTTGGGGCCGGAGGACTTGCGTTGGTTTGAGGTATTGTTTGCGGGGATAAAGTAGCTTTAGAGTTTTTAGAGAGAAATTCAGCAGCCGATTTGGCTGCTGAAAAAAGTAAAAGCGGTCTTTAGAAATTGTAAGTCAGCCCCAGGGAGGAGAGGCTGGGCTTTTGGTCATCCATCTCGAAAATAGTGTGCTCCAGGCTGAGGCTCCAGTTGTTGTAGTTCCAACCAGCGGAAACACCATAGTAGAGGTCACTGCCATCAGTGTCATCGCTATAAGAAAGATCTTCCTGGTAGGAATACAATTCTACTGTTTGATCGTAGCCATTGCTCCATACAAGACTTTCGCTCACTTTTCCTGTGAGTTCAATTTCGGCATCCCATGATTGATACCCTGCTCGAACGCCTGCATAAAACGGTTTATTGGTATCGGTGGATAGGAACACGCCCAACATTTTTGTTTGGGCACTAATTTGGGATTTATAGCTATAGTCGTAATAAACAGTTTCATAATCGTTGTAAGGCATAAAGCCGCTTTGACTGTCTTTAGCTTCAGCCTCTCCCAGATCGGCATAACCACCCTCAATCGCAAGAAAATTATTGAAGCGGTATCCCAGTGTTAAAAACCAGCCGTTAGGATCTGAGAGTTTTGTTCCGAAAAATTCCTGAGCTTCTTGTGAAGAAATATCTGTATCTACCTTTCCATAAGATGACTTAATGTAGAAGCTGTTTTCCATTGCCATAGTATTGGATGCGGAAAGAGCGATAACGGAGCTGAGAATAAATCTTTTCAAAGGATATCCTTACATCAATATAAAAGACCACCTACCTGGATAAGTAGGCAGCGGTGAGTATTTTGTGGTGATGAATTGGCAGAGAGGTGAAGTATCAAATTCTGTAATGCATTCTTCAAAGCTTGGTAAATGCGTACCAGTTCTCAATTTTGGCGCATAGTGCAGCATTAGGTGCGTCTAGTCAATAATCATCCATTACGATCGATTACAGTCTCTTGAAAAGTCAATTTCTCTGTAAACCAGAAGGCAATGGTTGCGTTAAACAGTTGTATTCATAACAAACTGTGAGATCCCCAATGAGTAAATATATTAGGTTGGCTGTTTTTCAATCAGTATTCTTGCTGCTTTTATCAGGTATTGTCCCTAAGGTTTTTGCGCAGGAGGATGATGCTGTTCAATTAACAATCAGCGCTCACCCTGAGAACCATCTGATGGTGAATGCCAGTGTAATTACTGCGGAGACCGCGAGAGTGGCAATAAGGTTTAACTCTGCAGATACCAGTCGACGACGTACAGCGTATAGTGAGCTAGGCACAGACCACGAAGTAACCGTCGTCGGTCTGCGCGCTGATACTACCTATCGGTTTACTGCGGTTGCACTTTTAGATAGTGGTGAGGTTGTTCGTAGTGAAATCGTAGAGTTTAAAACAGGGTCGGTGCCTACGGGAGTTCCCGCTGTTGAACTTTTGAATAAAACGGTTAAGTCTGAGGGGGGCATTACTATCTTTGCGCCATCAGCGGAGAGGGATAACACTTTCTGGGGATTTGATGAAGAGGGAGAGGTTGTTTGGTATCTGCACGGTGATGTCCCATTAACTGGTGCCCCAGTAGCGAGAAATCTGCATGATGGGCGTTTACTTTTACTACTCAGCGGGGAGGCCCGAGTAATTTCCTTCGCCGGAGAGGTGTTGTCCTCTTTCGAATTGCCGAGTTATCACCACGATGTTCAATTGCTGGAGAATGGCAATTTGTTGGTGTTAACTAACGAAACGGGCCAGTTTGGTGAGCATTTTTTACAAGGAGATGCCATTTTAGAAATCGATACTGATGGGAACACAGTGTGGGAGTGGTCGGCATTTGATCACTTGGATACCAGCCGTTTCCCCGGTGCTTTGGCCAGTAGGGTTTTGGATAACGGAGCCCTTGACTGGAGCCACTCTAATGCACTGCATTATGTTCCTCAGGATAATTCCATTTTACTTTCTAGCCGCTCTCAGAGCTGGGTGGTCAGCATTGATCATCGGTCTGGTGCGATAAATTGGATAATGGGGAGGGACTCAGATATTGAGAACGATTTGAAGGATAAATTCTTTACTCTACAGACTGGTTCCTGGATGGCCTCGCAGCATGCGCCAATGTTGACAAGTGATCATGAAATTCTGATTTACGACAACAGAAATGAAGCTGAGTTGAGTGGTAATATCTACAATAGCCGTGCAGTAAAGTTTCGGCTCAATACATCGACAATGAGTGCTGAACAAACCTGGGAATACATAGCGCCAAAGTATACTCAATCCTTGGGTGATGTTGATGAGCTTGCTGGTGGAAATATATTGCTTTGTGCCGGTGGCCCATCGGACATCAGTACGGGAAGTGATCGCAATGCTTACTTGGTAGAGGTAACATCGACTAGCCCAGCGGATACTGCGTGGGAATTAAAAGTGTACGATAGCACGATTTACCGAGCAGAGCGTGTTAGCTGGTCGGAAATGTTGACCACCAATCCTGTTTTTAATCTGCCTGAATAATGACATAAGTATTTAGACAGAGTGGTGCTTGTAGTATTTTGATTCAGGGTGAATTGAGTTTTTTACTGCTGAGTGCATTTGTGAATGCGCTACTTATTATGATTCATGTGTCTTCCCTTACTTCCTGAATATTCTCCTTGGCCCACACTAACTTTGTTGTGGGCCTATGATCATTCACTTTGCTGGAGATGGTCGTATGCTTTTAATCGGAAATAACCTGATATTTTTCGATTCTTGGTTCTTCAGCCAAAATTGGTTCTAACTCTGCTAGTGTTTCTTTTAAATGCGGCTCTTGCCAATGTTTTTGTTCACTCTCTTTTGAATCCCACACCTCTAATGTCATAAAGGTATCTGTATCCTCACCCGAACATAAAATCTGATAACTCAGGCATCCGCTCTCCTTTTCAGAGTTCGTTGCCAGTCTGGTCAGAATGTTCTTAGCTTTCTGTGTTTCTCCAAGTTTAGACTTCACTTTTGCCATTACATATAGATTGGGCATTGTCTGATCTCCAGATATATTTATGAATTGCGTTTTACTACTAGTAAGATGCCTGTAATCATTAGAATAAATCCAATAATTCGTTTGGAGTCCAGGCTGGTTTGTTGTGCACCAAAGAGGCCAAAATGATCGATGGTGGCCATAGCAAAGAGCTGGCCGAGCAATACAAAAGATATAGTATTGCCAACACCGTATTTTGGTGAAACCCAAGTGACGCTGAGTACGTAAAAAGCAACCAATATGCCGCCGAGATAAAGGTGCCATGAGATATCTTTGTGAAAACCGGCTACTTGGAAACCTTCAGTTTTAAATAAGTAAATAGCAGAGATGGTAAGTCCGACAAAAAACAAAATCGTCGTAGCGAGAGCAGAGCTGCCAAGCTTCACACCTAGACCACTATTTAACGTGGCCATCACCGGGATGCCGATTCCGGCAATTAACATAAGCGACGGATAAAGAATTGAGCTAGGCACTGCTGGAACCTCGCTGGAGGGGTTTTAAGGCTATAACTGCTGATGTAGGTGAGTTGGGTTGACCCACAGTGGAAGCTGTAGGGCTGTAGAGTTATGAAAAGCTGGCGCAGGAACATCAGCTTGCGCCAGCTTTGTTGATACGTTATTAATCGCTAGTTTATTAACTGCTTAGCGATCGCTTTACCAACAGCATGCGCACTGGCTGGATTTTGACCGGTAATCACGCGGCCATCCTCGATGACAAATTCCTGCCAGGGTTGCACTTTGTTAAATCGAGCAGACTTTCGGCTAACTGCTTCTTCAAGCAGGAAAGGAATATCCTCAATGGTGCCGAAGTCGATTTCTTCTTCTCGGGTAAAGGAGGTTACCGATATGCTAGCCAGCAAACTCTCACCATTACTCAGGGTGATGGGTAGTAAGCCAGCCGGACCGTGGCAGACCGCAGAAAGAATGCCGCCATTTTCATAGATCTCTGCACTCAATTTAGCGAAATCTTCATTACTGGCTAGGTCGGAAAGTAGACCAAACCCACCTGGGTAGAACACGGCATCGTAATTGGCAGTATTCAGCTGGTTTACTGGAATAGTGTTGTTGACTCGGTTCTGGAAGTCTTCATCGGCCAATACCTGGCTGTTGACCTCATCTCCTTCAATATCGGTACCGTAGAGTGGCGCCTTGCCACCTTTGATGGAGGCAATATCGTAGTCAATGCCATTCTCTTTGAGGACATGCACGACGTGCGTCAGCTCAGGAGAGTAGGTGCCATTAGCTTGGTCGGTTTCCCCGAGGGTTGCATGGTTGGTTACGGGAATAAGTACTTTCTTCATGAATCTGTCCTCTGTGTTAAGCATTCAGTGGGGAGGATTCTAGGTTGTCCCTGGGTGGATGATAATGGGGGTTATCTGTGAAATACTTTTGCTGAGTAGCAATAATAGAGAGTGCTGGGATGGATACATTTGACGGCGTAATCGAGTTTGTCGCTGTGGCAGAGAGCCAGGGCTTCTCTGCAGCCGCCAAACAGTTGGGGTGCAGTACCAGCCATGTGAGCCGTCAGGTGGCTCGCTTGGAGGAGCGCCTGGGAAGCGCTCTTCTGGCTAGAACAACGCGCTTGGTCAGCCTGACTCAGGCTGGGGCTGTTTATTACCAGCGCTGTAAAGAACTAGTTGTGGGTCTGCAGCAGGCCAATGAACAGGTTGGCCAGCAACAGTATGAGCTGAGTGGCACCTTGAGGGTGAGCTGTGCCGGTATATTCGCCGAGCAGTATGTGGCACCAGCGCTGATGGCTTTCGCTTTACAGCATCCCGACCTGCAGATTGATATCGATTTCAACAGCCGAATGGTTAATTTTGTTGAGGATGGTATCGACTTTGCGATCCGCTATGGCCGCCTGGAGGATTCTGGACTGGTAGCCCGCAAGCTGGCGGGACGCCAGATGATGGCTGTTGCCAGTACGGAATATCTCGATCAATTCGGCAGGCCAAACCATCCTCAAGATTTAAAGTCACACAGTTGTATTGTTGCGAATAATGATAACTGGATATTCGATATGGAGGGTGTTGAAGAATCAAT
Organism: Microbulbifer sp. CnH-101-G; assembly: GCF_052466775.1. Taxonomy (NCBI): domain Bacteria; kingdom Pseudomonadati; phylum Pseudomonadota; class Gammaproteobacteria; order Cellvibrionales; family Microbulbiferaceae; genus Microbulbifer; species Microbulbifer sp. CnH-101-G. Next base: position 3,406,036 of record NZ_CP174292.1, on the reverse strand, counting down.
CCGCGTTAATGGTCGTTGGAGAAGTAATAATGCCCATACAGTGGTAAACGCATGTGAAAAAGGTCTAGGTATTGCCTATATGCCAAAAAGCAGCTTTAACCGCTCGTTAGACTCACAGTTATTAGAGCCCGTACTGGAGCCTTATTGGGGGCACGGAGCCAGTAGCTGGATTGTGTATCAGAATCGCCGCTTTTTACCAATACGAGCGAGAATGGCCATTGATTATCTAATGGATCACTTTTCTAGCTGGCAGGAGTAAATATGATAAATATTCTCGAGAATCTCCCGAAAAACACTGAGGTTGAGCACTTCCAGGACATCGTAAAAAGTGATGCTGTACGAATTGAGAGAATTGTTTCATACGGCCAATCCTCACCGGAGAAAGGTTGGTATAACCAGGATGAACATGAGTGGGTGCTTGTACTGAGTGGTTATGGGGTGGTGGAGTTTGATTGCGGGGAGATATGCCAACTGAAGTCTGGTGATTGCTTATTGATAGAGGCTGGAAGAAAGCATCGGGTGATTGAGACATCCTCTGGTGAGGCGACGGTATGGTTGGCAGTATTTTATCGAGAAGGAGCTTGAAATATAGATCAAAAATAATTGGCTTATAGATTAAAAAATAGTTTCCTATTCTCTTCTATTAATCAAATTTTTTTGTAATTCGTAAGTTTAAATTCTTTAATTAACTTCTCAGCACCTAGGCTATGGGTTATTTCCCTTCGATACACCAAGCAGATTTCATCTTTGAATCCTGGTTGGTCTTCATTAACCCATTGAAGCTGATTTCTTCCAATTGCTTGAGCAACTCGGCCAGGAATGATGCCGACCCCGACTCCCTCAAGTGTCATATTTGTGATCAATTCGTGGCTAGAGGAAGTAATATATTGTTTATATTTGTTATTTTTTGCCATATTTTTTAGCAGCCAGTCCGTTTGCATCAGTGCTGGATCATAAATTAATACGTCCCTGGACTGTATTTTTTCAGGGTTATGCCAAAAGCTCACCACATCGTGACAGAGGTGCTTTATTATCAAATCAGGATGGGGTACGGGATTTACCACAATGCCGATATCAGTTTTCCAGCTGACCACTGATTCGACAATTTCCCGAGAAAGCGCGTGTTGGAAGCTTAATTCGATACCTGGGTTTTGAGCAATGAATTCGGCTAACCTATCGGGCAGCATATGTAGTGAAATGGAACTGTGACACCCGATGGTGAAGTGACCAACAGCTTCTTTGTTTTCGCGCAGCGCTGAGTACTTAACCTCATCCCAATCATCAAGTAACTGCTGAGCACTTTTTAATAGTCTTAACCCTGCACGAGACAATTGCACACCAGTTTTTTCTCGTATGATTACTTCTGTACCAAGCTGTCTTTCCAGCCTCTTGATAGCCGCGCTTAAACTCGGTTGCCGAATCCCTAACCTCTCTGCCGCTCTTGAAATATTTTTTGTTTTAGCAACCTCAATAAAATAATTGAGTTCATCAGCGTGTGGAAACATAGGAATAACTTATTTAGCCACTTAAAAAGCCAGAGTCTTTAAGTTGAGTCTACATCGACATTTATTTGGTTGCCATAGATATTGCCTATGGCAACCAGCGACCAGTTCTATTTTTCAAGTTTTAACTCCCATGCTAATTTCTTCGCCTTCTTAGTATTCAAATTATTTTTGGAGTCAGGGTGTCTACATCATCTCTAAGCTATCCAGCGGTAGCGAATGGTAATGCAGTAACTTATGAAACTAATTTCAACTCAGTTTTAACTTTTCCTCTACATGCTTGGTATGAGTGGGGGTACTTACACAACCCAATTACTGCGAGTGATATAGATATTTCTAGAGTTAAGCATTCCTATGCATTACTGCAGGAACAGCTTGGAGGTGATGGAAATCCTATCTACGGTTTGCACACAAGTTATGGAGAGAATGAGCGCAATCGCCTAGATCCAAGTCAATGGAAAGAGACACAAGTCAATCTTCTGGAATACTTAAGAGTTGGTGTTGGTGCGCCATTACCGAAATCGGTAGTCAGGCGTGCATTAAAGTTACAGGCTCTAAAAACAGCGCACGGCTTATCTGGTATCCATCCTTCCACATATCAAGCGCTTCTTAAGCTGGCCAATAGCGAAAGGCTTCCGAGAGTACCCCGAAAAGGGAGCCTTGGAGCCAGTGGTGATTTGATTTCCATGGCTCATGCTATTTCACCTCTATTTGAACAAGGGCCAAGAGGCCCCCGTGATGTCATTGGGCTTGTAAATACTAACTCTATGATGGCTTCCTGGGCTATTGAGCATGATTATCAGCTAAGAAAGCTATTAAGAGATTGTTTCAAATCTGTGGCATTAACCTCCATGGCCATAGGGGCGGGAGATGAACACTTCTCCGAGGGATTGAGCTACGGAGAGGTGCATGGCAGTTATGCGCGTGCTGGCCAATTACTTACACAATTACGACGTGATTACCTGCGGTCCTCAAGGGTTATCGAGGGTAAAAAAAGCTTATTACAGGCGCGATATTCTGTTCGCTGTGCTCCCCAGATATTAGGCCACTGCCTTGATCTATTGGATTATTCAGAGGCAAAAATACGTTCTGAAGCCACTGCCGTTGCAGATAACCCTCTAATTCTTGAATCAGGTCCATGGCATGGCGGATTGTTTTATGCGATTGGATTGGCAGCTTCTGCCGAGTTTATGCAGGAAATTATCCATCGTTTAGCCGAAATGCTTGATCGACAAATATTGATTTTGATGGATCATCGATTGAATGGAGGACTGCCGGATAATTTAAATGTTGAATCGTTTAACCACTGTAAAGGAATTCATCAGTTATCGTCGGCTCTGTTCCAGGAAATAAAAGCTAGATCGACACCTGTGCGTCAGATGAGTTTCTCGTGTGAAGGAAATAATCAGGATTTGGTTCCCTGCGGAATGACAGCTCTCAATAATATCAGTGACCAACTGGATAGTTTAAGAGAAATTATTCGAGCAGCGACTTTTTGCTCAGCTAGGGCAGCAATAATGCGTTCAAGTGGCGATTTGCCAGAAGCATTAAAATTAGTGAATTGGTCGCAATATACAACATCTCAATTAGAGAGCATTCTATGAATTTTAACTATTTAACAGGAAATTTTGGTATTGAGTTTTCCGCAAAAGAAATTTCTGAATTCGATCTGGACACTAAGCAAACATTAAAAAATTTATGGCATGAACATGAACTTTTAGTTGTCAGAGATATGGACCTGGATACTCAGGCATTTGTTAGGTTCTGCAGCTTGTTTGGGGAGCTTCAGCAGAACTATTTTTTCTTTCAAGGTCACTCAGAGGGTTATCCACAAGTTGCTAAAATTATTAAGGAGCCTGGTGAAAAGAAAAATACAGGAGGAATATGGCATCACGATCAGGGCTATTACTCCAACCCGGTAAAAGGTATCGCATTGTACGGTATTGATATTCCTCCTAGGGGTGGTGATACCCTCTTTACAAGTTCAACGCTTGCTTATGAGAGCCTGTCAACTGTAATGCAACAGTTAGTCGGTTCACTCAATGTGATACACACTACTGAGTTAATGCTTAAAAAACAGCCGCTGAAAAAGTCAATAGAAGGTAAAGATGGAGATGAATCTGGTATAGAGCGAGCACTCAAATTGATGCCGCTAGAATCTGCTATACATCCAGCAGTCTGTAAAAATCCTGTAACTGGTAAGCCTTTTCTCTACGTAAACCGAACTACTACCTCACAATTTGAGGGAATGACATGCGATGAAAGTATGGGGCTCTTGAATTATTTATTTCATCATATAGAAAAACCAGAATTCAATTGTCGAGTGCAATGGCGTCCTGGGACCTTGGTTATTTGGAATAATCACCAAGTCTTACACTATGCCGTCAATGATTATAATCAACGAAGAGAATTACATCGTGTACATTTTTCTGCTGAAAAACCGATTAAGTACTATAAGTGATTAATTGGTGGATTTTATGAATTATGATGAGCTGCAGACTGAATTTTCACATGTCAATAATCAGCCTGAAATTCAAAGGCAGAGTTTAAAAGATGTACAGGTGAGGCAATTATTGCGAGAAGCCTTTGAAAAATCTGATTACTATCGCAAGTTAATTATAAGTAATGATATTGACATAGAGGGAATAAGAAGTTGTAAAGATTTATATAGGCTACCAATTATAAGTTCGGAAGTGTTCTCAACTTCTATGTCAGAAATTAGTATGAATTATGACAATATTGTTCGCTATTGTCATACTTCGGGCAGTACCGGTGCACCCAAGCGCGTGCCCTATACACGTAAAGATATTGAGCTGGCAGTAACCTCTCAGGCTCGAAGCTATTTGCTTGCGGGTGTTGAACCATTCGACAAGTGTTTATGTGCAATGACTTATGGTCCGTGGCCTAGTGGGATGATCTGTCATGCTGCCAGTGAAATTTTTGGTCTCACTATTCCTGCAGATTCCTTTCTAGGAATTGATCATCAGCTACAGAGTCTACAAAAAGATAAGCTGAATTATATGGTTTGCTTACCTTCATTGTTACCGAGGCTAGAGCGTTACTGTCTGGAAAAAAACATATCGCCCGTGTCTTTGAGTGTCAGGAAAATATTCGTAGTGGGTGAATTGTTTTCAGAGACTTTTCGGAGTTACTATGAGGGGGTATTCAACGCCAAGCTAATTAACATGTATGCAAATACGGAATTTGGGCTAGTAGCGAGTGAATGCCAATATCATAACTTACATGTCTGGGAAGATTTTTTTCATGTGGAGGTTATTGATCCAGATACGGGTAAGTTATGTGATGATGGTGTTACAGGAGAATTAGTAATAACAGCTCTGAAACGTGAAGCTCTTCCTCTGATTCGTTATAACACACACGATTTGGCTGAAATGTATAAGGAGCCATGTGAGTGTGGCCAAACTGGAGCCTATTTGGGTCCCATCAGAGGGCGTCTCGATAATATGTTCACAATCAATGGGGGAAATATATATCCAATTGTGTTAGAAAACATCGTTACATCCATTCCTGGATTCAGTTCCTTTTACCATTGCATTATCGATAAAATTGATGGGCACGATCAATTATCATTTAAAATTGAAGCTAAAGATATTGTTGATGATCAGGCAAAAGAGTATTTGGCGGGTGAGTTTTATAGAGAGTTGACTAGTTTTGATCTAACACTTCGTATGATATTCCTTGGGCTTGAGTCTGCTTCAAGACTAAATATAGATATCCTACAGCCTGGTGTAATTAGTGAAAAACCTGGGAAGATTAGAAAAATTATAGATAGAAGGTGATTTCTGTATCACCAATAGCTTTTCAGTGTGTTGTTATTGTTGCTAAGTGTTCCTCTGTATAGAGGTAGTATATCGAGTAAGCTTGAGGCTGGCTTATAGTTAATTTTGTTGGTTTTATTTGTCGCTGAGTGTGTGATCATTAGATAGAGAAGTCCTATCGCTTCAACCCATTAGTGTATTCTTTACAGTTTTATCACATTTGCCCAAATTTACACTTCCGAAAATGACCGATACTCGGTGTTCTGTGAAGTTATGATTGTTTCTTCTTGACCAATCAGGTTGCAGTTACCATGGCATTTCAAATACAAGGCATTAACCCGCTAAATTTTTACCATTTATTGATGCTTCCAGATGCTCAGTTGAAAGAAAAAAATTCTTGCTGGAAGCTTGTAGATGCGAACCCCGGTTATCCCTGCAGGGTGTCCCTTGTGGATGCCAAAGCAGGGGAGAGGGTACTCTGCCTACCCTATAGCCATCATAATACTTCATCCTTTTATCGTGCTTCAGGCCCTATCTTTATTCGGGAGCATGCAGAACTCGCGAAATTAGATACTAATGAAGTTCCACTGATGCTGCGACACAGGCTACTTTCAATTCGCGCTTATAATTGTGAGGGGCTAATGGAGACTGCTGAGGTTGCTCAGGGAGCGGAGCTTGAGGGTGTGCTTGAAAAGCAATTTTCCTTAGGGAGTGTGGAGTATATTCATATTCACAATGCGCTTCCGGGGTGCTTCAATTGCGCCGTCTACCGAGCGTAAGGTGCATCATTGGGGACTGCCTGTTGGGCTTCTGAAAAACTCTGCTGATCGCTGGGATATAGCCCTCACAGTCCTGAGGTTCCACTGATAGTTATTGTTACCTTCATTCAACTTTGAAGTGAAAAAATTATCGAAGATTAGAACTTAGGAGAGGTTGCTAGCTTTTCTTATGCTCCTTTGAATCATCTAAGAGTCCCTCTTTTTCCTCTAGGCCATCCAGCTTATGATATTTTCTTTTTATTTCATTGATATCCACACTGGGCTTGGGAAAAGACATTTTTAGGGCCTCCATCGCGTCGGCTACAATGGAGGCAATTGCAAGATTTCTAAACCATTTGTGATTGGCGGGAATAACGAACCAGGGGGCATGAGCTTTGCTGCACTTATAGAGAATATCCTCAAAAGCCTGGGTGTAGGCGTCCCAGTAGCTTGCCTCCGTATAATCGCTCTCACTGATCTTCCAGTGTTTGCTTGGATCATCGATACGTTGCTTAAAGCGTTTCAGTTGTTCGTCCGCATCGATGTGCAGAAAAAATTTCAGTGTCAGGGTGTTATTGTCGGCTAGTAGCTGTTCGAAGTGGTTAATATGGTCGTAACGCTTGGACCAGATGCTCTCTGGTACCATATTATGCACCCGTTGAATTAATACATCTTCATAGTGGGATCGGTTAAAAATCGCCACATGTCCCTGTGCGGGGGTGACTTTGTGACATCGCCATAGGAAATCATGGGCGGCTTCCTCTTTAGATGGCTGCTTGAAGCTGGTCACCGTACAGCCTTGGGGATTCATTGCTCCAAGCACATGATTAATTGTGCCATCTTTACCGGAGGCATCCCGACCCTGTAGGCAAATCAATAAGGAGCGCTTGTGCTCAGCATACATAAGATACTGCTGTGCGCGAATTCTTTCATCTAATTTATCAATGACCGGCTGGGCCTCTTCGCGATTGTTATAGCAATTTTTAAAACTGGCATCGATCTTATCTAACTGTATCTTGCTGCCGGGTTTTACCTGGAATGCCTCGAAGCAATTCATAGTTTTATTTCTTCATGATAAGTTAAATAATTTGTCCATGCAGGTTGGATTAAATATCCTGCAGACGTTGGTAGAGCAGCTTTTTCACCAGATCCAGAATAAACATCCACAAAATCATATAGAGCCAAACGAGCCCGATAATGCGCCAGGGAATAGCAGGTACCAGCCAACCAAATCCACACATTAAAACCGTGAGCGCTTGAGTACCGACAATAGCGATAAATAACTTCATTGCGGGCAGTGGCTTTGCGAAGAAGGCAGAGCGAGATCGCACGACAAAAAGTAGTAAATGACCGCCAGCGACAATTTGTAAAAAGATAATCGTTTGGATCTGTGACTTATCCAGGGGTATCCAGGATTGCCACTGGCTGTTTTGTAGCCATTCCATACCAATCAAAAGCAGCCCCATGGTTTGTGCGATAGAAAAAATACCGATAATGGTCGAACCCAGTAATAAATCACGCATTTCCCAATGCACGGGCTCTTTCGGCAGCAGGGTGTTGTCGTAGGCAATAGTCATAATGGGAATATCGTCGAGCAGTGCCACTAATACGATCATGACTGGGGTGAGGGGAGAAAAACCGAAGAGGATAGTGGCAAACACCACCACCACCATAATATCCAGGGTCATGGATACCCGAAAGAGCACATAATTAATAATGCGCTCAAAGATCTTGCGTGCTTCGTCAATAGCATCCACTACAGTGGAGAGGCCCGGAGCGGTGAGAATAATCGCCGCTGCGGCACGGGCCGCATCGGTGGCGCCACTAACGGCAATTCCGCAATCAGCTTGTTTTAGGGCAGGCGCATCGTTGACACCGTCGCCGGTCATTGCCACCTGGTGCCCTCTCTCTTGTAAGGCTTTTACGATTGCGTACTTATGCTCGGGGAAAACACGGCCAAAGCCATCGGCGCGTTCAACACAATCGACCACCTGCTTGGATAAGTGGTCCATATTCTCCGAGTCGGTAAAAACATCGGCGGCGGCATAAATATTCTGCCCAATCCCCACCTGAGCAGCGATTTCCTTACCGATAGCGACGTCGTCGCCAGTAATCATTTTTACCTGCAGCCCGTGCTCCCTGGCTCGGCTGATGGTTTGTTTGGAATCGTCCCGAGGCGGATCTTCTAAAGAGAGGATGCCAAGAAAGTCCCAGCTTTTCCCATCATTGGAACGCGCCACACCCAGGGAGCGTAAACCCCGTGCGGCGAGTTCCTGCACGCAGTCTGAGGCTTTCTTTTCATTATCACCACTAAGCTTGCACAATTGCATCACTGCTTGGGGCGCACCTTTGCAATAAAACAAAGAATTTCCACTGTCATCGACTACTTGGGCCTGGGTACGCTTGATTACTGGGTCGAAAGGAGTGAACTCTTTAAGCTGGTAATTATTCAGTGCTTTCTTATCTTTGAGGCCGGCAAAAATTGCCTGATCGATCGGATCACTAGAACCTTTTTCCGAGGCGAGTGACGCGGCGAGAATTAACTGTTCCGGGCTCTTGGCGAAAAATAATTTGGGGTCGTGCAGGCTTAGTTGGTTCTTGGTGAGCGTTCCGGTTTTATCGGAGCAGAGAATATCGACCCCGGCAAGCTCCTCTATAGACTCCAGTCGCGAGACTATGGCTTTTTTTCGGGATAGCGCCAGGGCACCGAGTGCGTTAGTGACAGTGATTACGGAGGGCATTGCCACGGGAATCGAGGCAATTAATAGCACCAGGACTGTGCGTAAAATATTAATAATGTCCGACCAGTGCCAGCTGGGGGCCACCACTATGTCACGGTAGAGCTGGGTACCTACCAGTAACAAAGCCAGTACCAGGCACAGCACTATCAGGAAATCGCCAATATGAGTAACGGCTTTTTGCGAGTGGGAGGCGCCTTGGCCGGCACCGGCTACCAGCTTTGCGGTGCGGCCAAAAAAAGTATTGCGCCCGGTGCCAATTGTAACGGCGGTCATTTCGCCGCGCTTGGCGATACTACTGGAATAACCGATGTCTCCTATTTTTTTGCTGACCGGCAATGACTCACCCGTAAGAGCAGCCTGATCGATACTGATGGATTTGCCATCGGTAAAGCGCACATCTGCGGGCACCACTTGGCCGAGTTTGATTCGCACAATATCCCCGGGAACTACATCGGCGGCGTCAATGGTTTGAAAACTACCATCGCGCAACACCTCCGCCTGCGGCGCCATGCTGGCCTTGAGCGCGGCCAGAGCATTGGAGGCCTTGTGCTCCTGCCAAAATCCCGCGACGGCGTTGTAAAGTAGTAGCGCCATAATAATGGCGAAATCTGGCCAGTGACCGATAAGTGCCGATAGCAGGGCGGCGGCTTCGATCATCCAGGGAATGGGCCCCCAAAAGAAACGCAGAAACTTGAGTAGTGCGCTTTGTTCTTTCTCCTGGATGCTATTGGGGCCATAGCGTTGCAGCCGTGTCTCGGCCTCGGCCTGGCTTAACCCTTGGGGTGAGGTATTGAGTGCCTGGTAAACGGAGGGTAAATCGGCTTTCTGCAGGTCAACCTGGGAGCCTTTTAAGTCGGCTTTACTGGCGTTTCCGCTTTCGGATTTTGGCCCGGGTATTGGCACGGATCGATTCCGCCTGTTGAAAATAATTTCCCGTCGAATGGTCCGCCTGTTAACGACAGTTGGGGTTAAATACGGCTAATCATTATTGAATGATTGGGCGGCGCATCCATATTAATTGAACATTATAGGCTGTGATCTGATGGATACCGGTAGCTAATAATTTTCACCTTGATCAGCTTAAAGATAGCCTTTTTTAAAGGTGTCCAGACTGAAGTCCCAAAAGGCTTTAACGCGTGCTGAATTGCGCATTTGAGGATGAGAAAGTAACCAGAAATGACTTTGAAACTCTTTAAGCTCGAATACTTTCTTTAGTTTGTAAGGTTGCACCATTTTTTGGTCCCCTTCGGGCAAAATGGCAAAACCCAGCTTTGCATTGGCTGCACCTGCCGCCGCCATTACCGAATTACAGTAAATTACTTTGCGACTATTCTTAAATGTTTTTTCACTCCAGCGACCAATCGGTAAACTTAAGCCGCGATAACCAATAATGTTTTGCTGCTTAATTTCATCCAGTGTCATTGGACCGCTAACCAAGTCTGGATGGGCAAAAATATGCCAGTTGATATCAAAGAGCTTCTTGGCAATGAGGTTATCCGGAGCGCTAGGTGATCCACGAAAGGCAATGTCCGCCTCCCTCTTCTCCAGTGATAGATGTTCCGCCGAGTCTATGAGTTCAAATTCCACTTTGGGGTGGTGTAGGCGAAAGGCGGCACAGAGTTTTGGAACCACCTCATAAGAGTAAGAGCCAATTGAGGTAATACGGATAATGCCTTCCATTTCCAGGTTTTTAATGCCGGTATTCAATGCAATGGCATTGATATTCTCGGCGGCTTTTCTGGCGTGTTCTAAAGCCGCATTCCCTTCGTCTGTGAGGAAATAGCCCTGCCTGTCTGCCACGAAAAGCTGGCAGCCAAGATCTTTTTCCAAGGCCTGTAGACGCCTCCAGGCGGTGGAATGGTTTACCGCCAAGGCTTTGGCTGCACTCTGTAGGGAACCGTGATCTGCCACGGCTATCAGGTATCGAAGATCGTTCCAGTCCATCATTTTGCATTTATGCAATTATAGATTGCATAAATTGATAATTTAGTTGCTAATTTGCAGAGATTATAGTCTCCGCATCATTGATGTTCACTAGCTGGAGAGACTATGAGTCACAAAATTCTTGCCGTTTATACCTCTGCCTTAGGGGACCATTCGACTTCCAGGTCACTGGCCAAGCACTGGCTGTCACGACAGGCTGACACTGAAGTCACCGAGTTGGATTTAAGTATTAACCCGGTTCCGCATTTGAGCGGTGAAATGGTAAGTGCTTTCTTCACCCCTGAGGAACAGAAAAGTGCAGCCCAGAAAGCGCTAACGGAGTTTTCGAACAATCTTATTGAACAGGTAAAAAATGCAGATACGGTACTGATTGCAGCACCCATGTATAACTTTGGTAGCCCATCTACTCTGAAAGCTTGGTTTGATCACTTAGCGCGGGCCGGAGTGACTTTTACGTACACAGAAAATGGGCCAGAGGGTTTGATTAGAGATACCAAAGTGGTCTTGGTCACGACATCTGGGGGTTTCTATAAAGATTCTGTTATTGATTTTCATGTGCCCTACATCAAGCATTTTCTCTCATTTATTGGCATTGACGATGTCACGGTCATTTATGCCGAAGGGCTGAATATGGGGGATGACCACAAAGAGACTGCCTTAACTCAGGCTAAGGTAGCTCTGGAAGCAATCTGATCTATGAGGCGCACAGCAAAGTAAGTAGGGCAAAGTAAGTAGAGCAAAGTGAAAAAAGCCGGCTTTGGGCCGGCGGAGAAGCAGACGTCGAAAGGATAAATGACGTTGCAGAGAGACAGAAAAACCAACTTATAGCCCTGGGAGAGGTATTGAAGTTTTTCTGAAATTGGCAGCCGGTGGTTGTTGCCACCAGCTGGTAAATTTTTTGACGGGCTGTTAAAGCCTGAAATTAATTCCTGAAATTAATTATTGTTTCGCAATATACCGGCGCTAGCGGCGGGCAAAACCAGCGTGTTTTCTCTCAGCTCCATTGCAAACAGGCCTGGAGTAATATCCTCGGCCCCAAAAAACTCTTGTGGCAGAGCGTAGCTTTCCTCAGTGGCGCCCAGGTTCAGGGCGACCAGGTACACTTCCTGTTCTGCGCGGCGCACGAATACCAATAAATCATTGCCGGTATCAAGCACTTCCTGTTGTGCGGTTGCCAGACTTTGGGGCAGTTGCCGGTGCCATTTGATCAATGCACGGAACTGGTTGAGCATAGAGTGCTGGCTGTCTTGCTGCAGATTCACGGCTAAGTTCCGGTGACTCTGGGAGATCGGTAACCAGGGCTTCCCGCTGGTGAAGCCGGCTTGATCAGCGCTATCGGTCCAGGGCATAGGCGTGCGGCAGCCATCGCGACCTTTGAACTCGGGCCAAAGGTTAATACCGTAGGGGTCCACCAAATCCTCAAAGGCGATATCCGCTTCCGCCAGACCCAGTTCTTCCCCCTGATACAGGCATACGCTACCGCGCAGGGCAAGTTGCATCAGTAGGAACAGGGGCGCGCGCTTTTGCGCCAGCTCCGGACTAAGGCCGCGGTTCCAGCGGGTGATAGAGCGCGGCACATCGTGATTGCTAATGGACCAGCAGGGCCATCCTTTTTCAATTACCGCGCGGTTCTTTTCCAGGGTTTCGCGCAGGAATTGCGCGCTGCAATCCTCGGTTAATAAATCGAAGGAATAGGCCATATGTAGGCGCTGTTCCGTGGTGTAGTCCGCCATGATTTTATGGGTATTATCGTCACCCACTTCGCCCACGGTAACGGTGCCTGGGTATTGATCCATCAGCTGGCGCACACGCTGTAAAAACACCAGGTTTTCTGGCTGGGATTTGTCGTTCTTGTGCCATTGGTAATCGTAGTGATTGACCGGCGGCAGTCCTTTTTGGTCCAGCTTAAGCGGGCGCGGAGGATTATCGCTGAGGGCCTGTTGGTGGAAGATGAAATTCACCGCATCCAGGCGGAAACCATCCACACCGCGATCCAGCCAGAATTTCATATCCGCCAGCAACTGCGCCTGCACCTCGGGGTTGTGCACATTGAGATCCGGCTGCTCTTTGAGGAAGTTGGCTAGGTAGTATTGGCGGCGGCGGGTACACCAACGCCAGGAGCCACCACCAAAAACAGATACCCAATTATTGGGCGGGTTGCCATCGGCTTTAGGGTCCTGCCACACATACCAGTCGGCTTTGGGGTTGTCGCGGCTGCAGCGGCTCTCCTCGAACCAGGGGTGCTGATCTGAGGTGTGGCTCAAAATCTGATCGATAATAACTTTCAGGCCGCGGGCATGGGCGGCCTCAATTAAACGGTCAAAATCCTGCAGATTGCCGAAAATCGGGTCCACATCGCGGTAGTCCGCCACGTCATAGCCAAAATCCACCATGGGGGATTTAAAGAATGGGGATATCCAAATAGCGTCCACACCGAGGGATTTCACGTAATCCAGCTTCTGGGTGATACCTGGCAGGTCGCCGATACCATCGCCGTTGGCGTCGCAGAAACTGCGGGGGTAAATCTGGTAAATAACGCTGTTGCGCCACCACTCGGTGCTGTTGCCGCTCATGGATTACTGCCTTGTCTCATTATTCGAAGGGTGGGGCGGGCCCACTCAGGAAAGGATAGGGTGAGTATGGCGAAGGGCGGAGCCGCGTTCCTCCTCCCCATAGAGGGGGGGAGGGGCTGACCGGGGGGATTTAGAGCAGGAGTAACAAGTTTCGGGAACTGCTCAAATAGAGATGTGGAGAAATCCTGCAGTGGGGTTTTGCGCACATCCCTGTGCCCCGACTCGCAGTTATTCCTATGGGCGGTCCTGCACCGAGCGCAGCATTTGTTCGGCCAGGGTAATCGCTTCCTGGCGGTCTTTGACATCCAGCTTTTGGTAGAGGCTGCGGATATGGGTTTTGATGGTACTCGGTGCCACTTTGAAGTGCCTGGCGATACGCTCGTTCGAAAGGCCTGAATGAATAGCGTTTAAAACCTGCCACTCCCTTGGAGTGAGTGGTGAGTGACGCAGAAAATCCGGTACCGCGTCGCTGGCGAGAATCTCGCGAATAATAGTGTCGTCCAGCTCAATACGAATGCCACCGTCCAACTCCGGCTGTTGCTGGGCGAGTTTGATCAGCCCTTGGGCCTTGTCGGTGGATGCCTCATCCAAGCCCCGTTCCAGCGCAGCCTTGAGAATCACAATCAGGGGTTTGCCAATCTGTAGAAAGCTGGCGCGAAATCCTCTACCTGCGGCCAGCAGTAGCGCCTCGCTAATGGCTTCCACGGCTTCACCGTGCTGTTCGCGCAGCCACAACAGGTGGGATTCCAGCACACGGTTGCGCAGGCGATCGGTGACTAAATGACACTCTTCCGCGAGCTGTTGCAGGCGGCTGAGCAGGCGATTGGCGTCGGACCAGCGGTGCAGTTCGATCAGTGCGCGCACATGGTTGCGGCCGTGACACTGTTCAAAGTGATTACTGGGCCTGTCCGCAACTGGCGCAGCTTGCTCCAACCAGCTGGCAATGGCTTGTTGGTTGTCCAGGGCGCGCCAGGTGCGAATACGCGCGGCATCGGCATTGGCAACCCAGTCGCGGTGGTAGCGCCCATCTGAGAGTAAGCGGTCGATGCGGGCCAGCCACTCCAGCGACTCCTCTTTTTCTCCGCGCGCCTGGGCGAGTTTCAGCAGCAGCGTGTATTCCGGCAGTAGCCAGTGTTCACCCACTTTGCGGTTGATCTGCATTCCCCGCCGGGCCGAGTGCTCGGCGCTCTCCAAATCCCCCTTTTCCCACTGCAGCTGTCCGAGCAGGCGGCAGACAAACTCAGCGATGGGCAGGGTGGAGAGGTGGTGTTTCTGCACCAGGTTGGACACCTTTTTCTGCAGTGAGGCAGATTTTTGTAGAAGCCCCTGGGCGAAGGCGATCTCACTCTGTTGGCAGATGGCCCAGGCGGCGCTGGGAATATCTCCCTCGGCGATAGCCAGGGCCTCCACCTCCAACATATGGGTCGCGGCGGGCTCTAATGCGCCCAGGCAAAAGCTGGTCTCACCGGTGACAAGCAGTGCCGAAATCCGCTCGCCTAGTTGGTTGGGCTGCAAAAGTCCCAGGGCCTCTTCGGCATACTCTTTGGCCTGCAGGGTCTGGCCGCGGGCGATGGCCACCTGGGCGCGCATGGTGGCGAAGGCCCCTTCAAACTGACGCCATTGCTGTGGGTCCTGCCGCTGCAGCCAGCTCTCGGCGCTGGCGAGCATTTTCTCGCACTGGTCGTATTCAAAATTCTCCCGCGCCATTTTTGCCGAGAGCAGGGTGAAGCGCGCACTTTGCTGCAACGCCTCACTGCCGAGCCATTCCAGGCAATCACGCAACAAGCGCGACTGCCCGCCGCGCAGCAGTATTTCTCCCTGGCTATCGAGCAGCTGACACAGGCGCTCGCGGTCACTGCCAGCGAGGGCATGGCGCAGGGCTTCCACCGGCTGTTCCATTTCCTGCCAGGAATCACAAGCGAGAGCGTGCAGGTGCAACAGCTGCTCTCGATTGGTGAGCTGGCGCTGCAGGAAGCGGGCGAACACCGGGTGAAAGCGGAACCACTGGCGGCTGGAGTCCTGTGCCTGCAGGAAGAGTCCGCGTCGTGCCGCTTCTTCCAGCAGTTGTTGGCCATCGTTGCGGCCACTCAAGCGTTCCGCCAGCTGGGCATTGACACGGGTGAGGATCGAGGTGCGAGCGAGTAACTCGCGCAGCTCTGGCTCCAGCCTTTCCAGCACTTCTTCGGCCAGATAGTCGAGGATATGGCTGTGGCCCTGTTCCAGTTCCGTCAAGTAGCGGTCTACTTCTTGGCGATCGCGCACCGACAGAGCGAACAGTTGTACCGCCGGCGGCCAACCCTCGCTCAGGTGGTGCAGTTGTGCGGCGCGGTCGCCATCGAGATTAAATGGCAAGCGCTGCTTCAGCAGACGTGCGATCTCTTCGGTATTCAGGGCCAGTTGATCGCTGCCCAGCTCCAATAGGCGGCCTTGTACACGCAGGGTGGCCAACCCCAGGGGCGGCTGGCTGCGGCTGGTGAGAAGGACCCCGACGCCTGGAGGTGCGTGGCGCAACAGGAAGCGAGTGATGCTATGCACCGCCTGGTTGTCGATATGGTGGTAGTCGTCGAGCACTATGCGCAGTTCGCTGGGTAAGCTGCGCAGTTCACCCAGCAGATGACTGATGAGGGTTGTTGGATCTGGGCTTTGTGGCGCCGCCAATAAGCGACAGGTTTGCGGTACGCCTTTGCCGGTAGCGCGATGCACGCTTTCTACCAGATAGCGACAAAACTGGCTCGGTTCATTGTCGCTGGCATCGAGGGTATACCAGGCCATTGGATTTTCCTGCGCCGAGGCCCAGGAAGTGACCAGCGTGGTTTTACCGTAGCCCGCCGGTGCCGTCACAAGCAGCAGCTGGTCGCTGTGGCTGTCGTCGAGCAGTGCCAGTAAGCGCGGGCGCACCAGGGTATGCTCGGGGCAGTCCGGCAGGCTGTATTTGGAAGTTAAAAGCATCGCTGCGGGCAGGATTGTTTTAAATGTCTGATTTTTATACAGGGATATTATGCACTAGCGGAGCGCTTTTGTGACAGATTTGCGCCGAGGATAGGACGACTTGCTGGATTCTCTTTGGCTAATACTAGAAGTGGCTTTGCTTATGACGGTATATTGATCGGCGGATCCAATCAGTCTTACCGATCCAGCCCAAAGAGACAAAATAATCAGAAAGAGATCCTGCGGCCAGTTTTTGGCTTGCGGTGTCCGGTGCCAGGAACACATCCCTGTGTTCACCTAGACCGGCGTAGAGCTACCCGACAGCGTTATCTGCTTTCCCGGCTGACATTCGTTGCCGTAATACACAAACGTTTGTACGCAGTGGGGGATTCTTGGATCACTGGATTATGAAAAAACAGAGTTATTTTCGAAAAAAATTTGGTGAATAACTGATGCCGTCAGGGAAGTAGATGCGGCTGCGACAACAATAATAAAAAAAGAGGGAGTTATGGCCGATATTGTGGTTTTGGCAGCGCCGGCTATAGGTGACGCACACAGGAGTTGTGTAAAGCCGTTGTTTTCCATGCTCAGGGAAACCCTGGGTGAAGACTGGTCGCGCCTTCATTGTGATACTTTTCCTACTGTGGAAACACTGCCAGGTAATACCCAGCGAGTATTTGAGGATATGCGCAAATGCGAGGTGGATGGTCTGCGCGCGCGCAAATTCTTGCTCAACGCCCTTGCTGAGAACTCGGCGCAATTGGGGGATATTTATAGCCGTGGTGGTCTCTACGAGAGAACCCAGACAGCCATTTATCGAACCTTACAGAAGGCTGCAGCCGCCGCTGGCGATTGCGCTCCGGTGTTGCTTATCAGTCATTCGGCCAGCTGTATTAGCTTGTCCAACTATTTGTGGGATGCCCAGCGGCCCAGTGTAAACCACGGTGTCTGGCGCGATGGCGGGCCAGCCGAGGTGCGCAAGGGCTCCGCACGGGAACGCTTTTTGCGCCTGAAAACGCTCAGCCATTGGTATACCCTCGGGGCCGGCACGCCGCTGTGGTTTGGGGCCAAGCAGCGGGATCAGATCCAGGCGGTGGCTACGGCCTCCCGTGGGTATCAATTCCGCTGGAAAAATTTCTATCATCCGAATGACCTGCTCGGCTGGCCCCTAAAGCCTCTCAGCCCCAGTTACAACCAAGCGGTATTTCGGGATTACGCGACAAGGCCACTGTCCGATCCAGACGATGCCCTGGCCGGTCCACAGCTACTGCCACCGGAGGATTACTGGCGCAATGCATTGGTGTGGGAGCAGCTCAGCAAGGACCTGAGCACTCTTCTGCAAAACACTAAGCCGAAGGCAGGCGCATCCGCACAGCGATCTCGGCGGGCAGTCGCGGTATAATTGCGGCACTAGCTACTACTCCCGAATAAGGATGGGTTTTACCATGTCGCTGCAATTTCACTCGGTCCCGGTCACTCCTTTTCAGCAGAATTGCACCCTGCTCTGGTGCGAAGATAGCAAGCGTGCCGCAGTGGTGGATCCGGGTGGCGACCTCGATAAAATTCTGGCGGCGGCGCAAGAGCGCGGGCTCAACATTGAGAAAATCCTGCTTACCCACGGTCACCTGGATCACGTGGGTGGCACTGCGGCGCTCTCTAAACAATTACAGTTGCCGGTTGAGGGCCCCCATGAGGGCGATGGTTTCTGGATCGAGCAGTTGCCGGTGCAGGCGCAGATGTTCGGTTTTCCCTCAGTGGAGGTATTCACTCCCGATCGCTGGTTGCAGCAGGGCGATACCGTAACTGTCGGCGACCAGGAACTGGAAGTGCATCACTGCCCAGGCCACACCCCAGGGCATGTGATCTTCTTCCATCGCCCGAGCAAGCTGGCACTGGTAGGCGATGTGTTGTTTGCCGGTTCTATCGGCCGTACCGATTTTCCCCAGGGGGATCACGACACCTTGATCCGCTCGATTACCGAGCGCTTGTGGCCGCTGGGCGATGATGTGCGCTTTGTACCCGGTCACGGCCCCATGTCTACTTTTGGCCAGGAGCGTCAGACCAACCCGTTCGTCGCCGATAAACGTTTCGGCTAATTGGTGGAAATGGCAAAACAATAATCCATCGGGAGCCCCTTCCCATGCCTGTAAAGCTGAGTGTTTTCCTGTTGATTCTGGCCACTGCTATTAGTGGTTGCGCTGTTATTTCCGAGACGGATTGCCGTAGTGGGCTCTGGTATGAGCGAGGCCTACATGACGGCGCTCGCGGGCGTTCCCAGGCGCTGGTGCATGATATCGCCAAGGAATGCCAAAGTTACGAAATCTATGTGGACAGTGAGGCCTGGTTGCGGGGCCACGAAGAAGGCGTGGAACAATTTTGTACCGCTGAGAATGGCTATGCTCAGGGGCGCCAGGGGCGAAAATATGAGGGCGTATGCACCGGTCCCACCGCGGATATTTTTTTGCAGAATTACCAGCGTGGCCTCGCCCACTATCGCGTAGCACAGCAGTATCGCGATTTATTGTGGCGCCGGGATAATTTAGAGCGAGAACTTTACTCCCTGCATCACGCCCTCAGGCACAGCGATAGTGACAACCAGAGGCGTGCGCTCTATTTCCAGCACAGCCGGCTCGAATGGGAGTTGCGCATGTTGGATTTAGAACTACACCGCTACGGGCTTTTCGGCCCAGACTATTTCACACCGGGTTTTTATCCGCGCGGCTTTTTTTCATCTGGTTTTTTTTACTGGTGAATTTAGTGGGTTGATATGGCTAGTCAATTCAGCCATTTCCCCCGGTCCCAGTTTGGATTTTCAAGAGAGTTATTCCCATGGCAATTTGGCACGTTACTCCCACCCTGGAAGAGATTAACCGGGGCACCGCCCAGTGTATGCCCGGTTATCTGGGCCTGGAGATTACCGCAATCGGTGAGGATTACCTGGAGGGCAAGCTGCCGGTGGATCATCGCACTCGCCAGCCGTTCGGTATTCTACATGGCGGTGCCAACGTGGTGTTGGCGGAAACCCTGGGATCTATCGGTGCCAATCTGTTGGTGGATACCAGTAAGTTTTACTGCGTTGGCCAGGAGATTAATGCCAATCATCTGCGTCCTGTGCCGGAAGGTGAAGTTACTGGCCGGGCCAAGCCGGTACATATCGGGCGCACTAGCCAAGTATGGGAAATCCTGATTTACGCCCCCAATGGCAAGCTGAGTTGTATTTCCCGGATTACCATGGCGGTTGTGGCTCATGCCGCTGGGTAAATTTCGTCGAGTTTTATTGGGGCGATTTTTATGAGTGAAGTGCGGGAATATTTTTTTGAGGATATTCCCTACCGCTTGGTGCGTTCGGCAAGGCGCAAGCGCCTAGGGCTGGTGTTGGCGCAATCCGGCGTGGAGGTGCGTATTCCACAGCGCTGCGCCGCCCGCCACGGCCATCAGTTTTTACAGGAAAATATCCAGTGGGTACGCGCCCAATTGCTCGCTGCCAACCAGCGTGCGGCACAGGTGCCACAATATCGGTTTGAGTTTGGTGAGCACTTTCCCTGGCTGGGTAAAATGCGCCCCTTGGAGCGCGCGTCTAATCGAGGTGGTGCGGCAATCACCGAAGAGGCCATTCGTCTCTACACCTTAGTGCCCGCACCTACACCGAAGCAATTACAGGGAGCTCTACAGCGCCTCTACCAGCGCGAGGCGTTGGCCCTGTTAACAGAAAAGTCCCAGCGCTTGGCCGAACAATTGGACTTGCAGTTTTCCATACTGCGAATTCGCCGCACCAAGAGTAAGTGGGGGCACTGTAGTATTCGTGGAGAGTTGCAATACAACTGGTTGGTGTGCCTGGCCCCCGAACCAGTGGTGGATTATCTGGTGGCCCATGAGGTCAGCCATTTGCGTCACCATAATCACGGTCGCGATTTTTGGCTGCTGGTGCAGAGTGTTTGCCCCCGCTATAAAGAGCTGCGCCGCTGGCTGCGCGATAACGGCCACCGCCTCACGGTATAGAATTTACCGACAGGTCCCATTGATTTCAGTTGTTTTGATTATTCAGTAATTTCCTATGAGTAGAAAACCGCGTTTTATCACTCCGCGCAAAACGGTAAAAAAACCTTTGCCCACCCAGGCAGAAGCCTGTGTGGAAAAATTCAGCCACGATATGCGCGGTCTTGCCCGTGTGGGTAAAAAAACAGTATTTATCGATAACGCCCTGCCTGGTGAAGAGGTGCATTTTCGTTATAGCGCTCATCGCGCTCGCTTCGATGAAGGTGTTGCCAGTGAGATAATTCAGGCTTCGCCACT
The DNA here is from genome assembly GCF_052466775.1 of Microbulbifer sp. CnH-101-G. NCBI lineage: Bacteria > Pseudomonadati > Pseudomonadota > Gammaproteobacteria > Cellvibrionales > Microbulbiferaceae > Microbulbifer > Microbulbifer sp. CnH-101-G. The sequence continues at coordinate 3,385,518 of NZ_CP174292.1, read as the reverse complement.
GCGCTGTGCACCACGCTGTCCTCATGTGTCCCTGTGCGGGGGGTGCTCCCTGCAACACCTGCAGGACGATGCGCAAATTGTCGAAAAACAAAAAATATTGTTGGATCAGCTGGCTCGTTTTGGTGGTATTGAACCCGAGGAAATTTTGCCTCCCCTGCTGGCCGAACCTTACGGCTATCGGCGCAAGGCACGTATCGGTATTCGACTGGTGAAATCGGCAAAAGGCAAAAAACTCGTTTTTGGTTTTCGCGAAAAGCGCAGCAACGATTTGACCGATATCGATGAGTGCCATGTTTTGCACCCTTCTATCGCTCAACATATTCCCGCGTTAAAGCAATTGGTGGCGGAGAGCGAGGGACGCACGCACTTTTCCCAGTTGGAAGTGGCGGTCGGTGATGATGTGGCGGCCTTGGTATTGCGCCACCTACAGCCCTTGTCGAAAGGGGATCGGCAGCGCTGGCTGGGCTTCGCCAAATCAACAGGTATACACATGTATATACAACCTGGTGATGCGGCTTCGATGCAGCTTCTGTGGCCAGAAAATGGTGAGAATTACCTCAGTTACCGTCTGCCGGAATTTGACCTGAGCCTGCACTTCCAGCCGATGGATTTCTTCCAGGTGAATTTCGAGGTCAACCGGCAGATGGTGAGCCGTGCTGTGCAGTTACTGGACCCGCAACCCGGCGAGCGGGTGTTGGATCTTTTCTGCGGATTGGGAAATTTCACCCTGCCACTGGCGCGACGCGCCGGGGAGGTTATCGGTATCGAGGGTGTTGGCGCTCTCACCCAAAGAGGCAAGGAAAATGCCGCATTGAACGGGCTGAACAACGTGCGCTTTCACACTGCCGACCTGAATGAGGAAATGGTGAAAAAGGCCTGGGCCAGCGGTGGCTTCGATAAAATTTTGTTGGACCCTCCGCGCGATGGCGCCTTGCAGGCGGTGCGTGGTATCGCCCGTTTCAAGGCGCAGAAAATTGTTTACGTGTCCTGTAACCCGGCGACTCTGGCGCGGGATGCCGGGGAATTGGTTCAGCTGGGTTACCGTCTTAAGCAGGCCTGTGTCATGGATATGTTTCCGCAAACGTCCCATGTGGAATCTATGGCGGTATTTGAGCTGGATTCCTAAAGTCATTTATTCAATTTTATTCCGTCCCTGTATGTCATTTAAAAAGTCCTGGGGGATGGAAGTAAAGCAGTTTTGCCTGATGCCAGAGCCGTGGCCTTTGCGTTGGTGCGGGGGGCAAACTGGCGTAAACTGCTGGCAAACTTATTAAGCGAAGATGTTATGCAAAGCGAACCCTTAACTGACGATTTTGAAGAAAACTGCGCACGCTTTTTACCGGAGGCCGCTGAACAGGGCTGCGTCTGGGCGCTGCAGGGGGAAGAGGGCTTTGCGTTGTGCGAATCCGAAAAGCGCCCACAGACCGAGGTGATGCCCTTTTGGTCCCAGCGGGAATTTGCCCAGGCACACTGTGAGGGCGATTGGGCGGATTACCAGGCGGTAGCTATCGATCTGGAAGAATTTATGGATGACTGGCTCACCGGTATGCACGAGGATGTACTGCTGGTGGGGCTGAACTGGAACGATGAGCTGGACGGTGTGGAGCTGGAACCCATCGACCTGCTGGAGCAACTGGAGCAGGAGCTGCAATAAGCTGCGCCATAGTGCCCCACCCAGCGGATAAAAATTAAACAACAGGGTGTCTCAATGGAGCAGTTTCTCGGCTTGCATACAGTTATTTACGGTGTAACAGATATTGCGGAGGCCCGCGCCTGGTATTCGCAGCTGCTGCAGAAGGAGCCCTATTTCGATAGCGACTGCTATGTGGGTTTCCATCTCGGCCATTGTGAACTGGGCCTGAATCCTGATGCGCGCAGCGCGATCAGCCGTGCGGACGGGGTGATCGCCTACTGGGCGGTTGCGGATATGGCCGCGCAAGTCGAGCGTCTTGGAGCCATGGGTGCGCGACAACACAGCGATGTGGTGGATGTTGGCGAGGGCGTACTGATGGCGAGTTTTCTCGATCCTTACGGCAATATTATTGGCCTGATTGAGCAACCTCAGGTCGTGTCGGAGGGTTCGAACCAGTAAACGGAGCAGTCCCCGTGAACAAACCGCCAGTATCCAGTTTCCGAAAATCTCCCGATAGCTTTGCCGCAGAGAGCCTTGTGCAAATTGGCCGGGGCTATGTGGCGCCCGACAGAGTCGCACTGATTACCGGCTGTTCCAGTGGTATTGGCCGCGAGCTGGCCCTGGCTTTGCACCGCCGCGGTACAATCGTTATCGCCACCGCGCGGCGCCCGGAAAGCCTGCAGGAATTGGCAGATCTGGGGATCGCCACCGAAGCTCTGGATGTTAATAGCCAGGCAGATATTAACCGGGTGCTACACGCTCTCAAGGCCGCTTATGGTCGTCTGGATATATTGATCAACAACGCCGGTTACGGGCAGATGGGCCCGCTGATGGAGCTGGATACCCGCTCCCTGGAAAATCAGTTTCGCACCAATGTATTTGCCCCACTGGCACTGGCGCGCGCCAGTGTGCCGTTGATGCGCTCGGGCAAGGGGGCTGTAATTTGTAATATCGGTTCCGTATCCGGTGTTTTGGCTACTCCTTTCTCCGGAGCTTACTGCGCTTCCAAAGCGGCCTTGCACACGCTCTCGGAAGTCTTGCGCCTGGAACTAAAACCTTTTGGGATTCGCGTTATGACGGTACAACCTGGGGCTATTGCCTCAGAGTTCGGCCGCCACGCGGAAGTATCACTGCGTGGTCTCTTGCCCCCAGATTCAATGTATAAGCGTCAGGAAGAGGTGGTACGCGCACGCGCGCAGGAATCTCAACAGAATGCCACCCTGGCCAGTTCCCTGGCGCGTAAGTTAGTACGTGAAATTCTACGCAAACGGCCGCGCACACTGGTGCGTATCGGCAATCGCAGCCGCCTGTTGCCCTGGCTTGCGCGCTGGTTACCGCATAAATTGCGAGACTGGATTTTATTGCGTCGCTTTAAGTTGCACCGCTTGGCCCACAAGGTTTAATTAATTTTTATAGGCCGCTTGGTCGTAGCTTCAGTTTTACCTCTTGGACAAGCAATTTTTACAGCGCAATGCGCCACGGCAAAATACCGACTTAGTTTTAAGAATTACTAACTGAAATTTAATAGTTACTAACTAGCAGTTGCACTCGCTTGTTGCAGCCATTCATTCACTTCAGAGAAACTTCCGCGAAACAGGATGGTGCTGTCGCGCTTTTCCATCAAGTAGTTGTAACTGCCATCGTAATATTCCCGCAACAGTGTCATAACGAGCGGGATATAGATCTCACTGTTACCGCTGTGCTGTAACTCCCGGTTGGCATCGGCCAGTTGTGCATCCAACATCTGATAGCGCAATCCACCGAGACGTTTACGAATTTTACTCAGGCTGTTACGCAGGTCTTCCCCCAGGGCAACCGCGGGTTTTTCTGTAGCTTTAAAGCGCGGCAGGGACTCGCTCACATAACTGCACACAATACGCCGAGCCCGCTGTTCCAGAGGTTCTTCCACCAGGACTCTGGGAGCTTTTTTCATGGCACTTTGCAGTATCGGGGGCAGGGCACAGCGGCCAATAAGTCGGCTTTCATCTTCGATAAAAACGGGTCCGGCTGCTTGGGAAAGTTTGAGTAAATCGATGCTTACTTGGTTTTCAAAATCGATTTGAGATGGTTGTTCACAACCAATGCTGCCAAAACTGGAGCCGCGGTGTCGGGCAATTCCCTCCAGATCGAGTGCACGTTTACTGCCCTGGATCAGTTCTGTCTTGCCACTGCCAGTATGACCGGCAATTACGACTAGCGGCAGCTTTTGGCTGAGGTTGTCCAGCTCGTTGAGTAGGTAAGTGCGCACGGCTTTGTAGCCACCTTCAATCAATGGGTAATCACTTCCCATCTCCCGCAATAATTTTTGTGTAGTGCGCGAGCGCAGGCCGCCGCGAAAACAGTAGAGATAACCTTGGGGGTGGCGATGTATAAATGCAGTCCAATTTTGCAGCCTTTGCTCAACCACTTCCGGAGTGGCCAGCTTCCAGCCCAAATCGATAGCCGCTTGCTGACCCTGTTGCTTGTACTCGGTACCTATCAACTCACGCTGCTGGTCATCCAATAGCGGATGATTTTCCGCACAGGGGAAGGCTCCACGTTGGAATTCCACCGGCGCACGCACATCCAGTAGAGGAATATCGTTGAGAAAAAGGCCCCGGTAATTCGCAGTATTGTGCCGCAATGAGAGTCTCCACAAATTCTGAAGCGGTGAGAGTAAAGTACCCAGACCTGTCCATTGCAGGTTTGGTCCTCAAATTGTAACGCGCCTTGATGCTTTCTTACCCATAAGTTTGGATGTGGAGTTGGGAGTGAGTCGGTACGCTTTGAATAAAGCCTTTTGGTAGGCGTTCCCAGTCATGCCGGTAGGTTAGCAAGAACTAACCAGGATTTGCTTGAATTCTCGATGGAAGTGGTAGCGTGGTACTAGTGGTACTAAGGGGTAGATTTTAAACTCATTAAAAATCCGGTATTCCCTTTTTTGGAGAGGCACTTTTAGGGCTTTAAATTAAAAAATAAAAAGTTTCCAGTCATTTGCGATTAAATAATGGTTCATTTCCAATGCTCTTCTCTACTATGGGCTTTAACAACAAAGATTAAAGACCCTCTTAATCTTTAAGCAATTTACCAATTTCCTGAAGTTACTCTTGAATAGTTATTATCGTTAATGGAAATTGTTTATTTATTGAGTTTGGAGCTCCTAAATCCTCAGCTATAAAAGATAAACCATCAATAACCTCAATTTGTGTCGCGTTATGACAACTCCATTTTGCAAATTTCATTGGCTTTTAGCGGTATTTATATGGCTAACTTAAAGAAGGCTTAAGGGGGTACCCAAAAGTCGTATTAATTATCAAGGTTGATTAAAGCTGGGGCTGGGTTCAATGGCGGGTTAAACAGAGGCAATCATTTATACCAATGATTGATTACTACGGGTTTAACTGCCTTTAGAAACATCAGTGACCCAGGGAAGTTTTATAATGGCAAAAAGTTATATTTATATTCCCATTAATAGCGATGAAATGCAGGAGTACGCAAAGAGTTTGGCTGGGGCCTGGAATATCCCAGTAAACCAGATACTTGCGAATAAAGTAACTTCTGGTATTGGGAAAGCGATGTATCGTTGGGTCGATAAATGCCTCAGTAAATTGAGGCCAGAGGATACTCTTTATATCGTTACACACGGAACGGGGGCGCCGGATGGTCAAATGATCGGTGCTGAGCGATCTGTGGGAAAAAATGTACAGAAAAAAGTGTATGTAAATGGAATGCCGAAGTGGACTGGGGGGGAATGGAAAACTTACACGCCAGCTGAATTGGCGAGCACCCTGATTAAAGAGGGACTACCCGCCAATTTCGTAAATCTTCATGTGTGTGCCTGTGGTTCGGGCTATGACGGCGAAAATCTGAGACCTTGGGCCCAGCGCCTGTTGCAGAGGATGGCTACAACGCACGGGAGCCTCCAGGTAACGGGATATCGAGGTTGGTTTTCCTGCAGTACTATGCGGGTATGTATCAAGGTGGGTACCCAGTTTTACCCCCTTGAGGAGCGGGCGGTGACCTTCACCTTAGCTTAATTAGGACAGCAACGCTGGCCCCAAACCGCACAGGGATGTGCGATTGGAACTCTTTCTCGCTATTTCTTTCCCGAGCGATTTACTTCGCTGACAAAGGCAGAAGAAGTAAATTTCGGCACAAATACCTCTCAATAGAATCCAGTGTTCTGGCGCCATTTTTCCTCTTTAGCCTTAATCCTTGTATACCCTGAATAAGTCGCCCTGTGGGAATTTCCCTATGCGTTGCATTAGGCGCTCCTCTATATGACCCTCGATCAGCTGCTGATTTTAATCATTCTCGCGATTACGATAGTGCTGTTTATCTGGGGGCCTTGGCGCCACGATATGGTGGCGCTGTCCTCCCTGCTCGCTTGTGTTTTCTTCGGATTAATCCCTCCTGAAAAAGCCTTTGCTGGATTTGGTCATCCCGCCGTGGTTACCGTGGCCTGCGTGCTCATTCTCAGTCGCGGCCTGCAGAATACTGGCGCTATGGGGGCCCTGGCTCAGCGGGTAGTACCGCGCAGCGGTAACATCACAATATCCATGTTATTGCTTACCGGGCTCGGTGCTCTCTTATCCGGCTTTATGAACAATGTAGGGGCTTTGGCACTGTTGATGCCGGTGGCGGCGGATATGGCGGAAAAACAGGGCTTAGCCCCGGGTAAGGTGCTGATGCCGTTGTCTTTCGCAACCATTCTTGGAGGCATGACCACCTTGATCGGCACGCCGCCAAACCTGGTGGTCTCTGGTTTCCGCGATAGCGCCGGCGCCGGTAGTTACGGCATGTTCGATTTCACACCAGTGGGTTTAGTGGTGACTTTGGTGGGCTTGTTGTTTATCGGCCTGCTGGGTTGGCGCCTGGTACCCGGACGTGGCCAGACGGGTGCGGCTAGTTTTGACACAGGAACCTACCTAACTGAGGCTCTGGTCGGGGAAAAGAGTGCGGCGGTGGGTAAGAGCCTGGGGGAAATTGGCAAGGTGCTTAGTGCCGAGGATGCTCAGGTGGTTGGGTTGGTGCAAAGCGATGCCAGGGTAGCAGCGGTCGCTCCCTGGCAGCGGGTGCAAAGCGGGGACATTCTGGTGATTGAGGCCGAGCCCGAATCCCTGGCTGCCAGTTTATCCAGGCTGGGGCTGAAAATGGTAGGCGGCACTGAGACGGAAAAAGACAAAAAGGTTGTTGTGCAGCTCGGCGGCGCGAAACCACTGGAGGATACTGATGGGCGGAAAAAAGATCAGGATAAAGATAAGGGCGTTCCGGCTGGCGAGGAAATGCAGCTTCGCGAACTGGTAGTGATGCCCGATTCATTCCTGGTGGGGCGCTCGATTCAGTTTGTACACCTTTCGACCCGCTATCAGATCAATCTGCTCGCCCTGTCCCGACGGGGACGTCGTTCCGTGCGGCGGCTGCGCTCAACACCGCTGCAAGCGGGCGATGCCCTTTTGATGATGGGCCCCGATGACAACCTCAGCAACTTTGCACGGGATCAGGGTTGTGTGCCTTTGGCCCAACGGGATATCGGCATGCCCAATAAAGAGAAGGCCGCAATCGCCCTGATTGCCATGGCGTTGGGAGTGGCGGGGGCGGCCTTTGGTTTGGTGCCTGCAGCAGTCTCATTCGCCACCTGTGTGCTGGCTTTTATGGCGCTGAAAGTTGTGCCACTGCGCAATATTTACGAGGCTCTGGATGGATCGGTGATTGTCTTATTGGGCACTCTGATCGCTGTAGCTGAGGTCATAGAGAGGACAGGCGCGGCGGATCTGGTGGCACAAGTACTGCTGGATAACCTGGCTCAGGGTAGCTCGGTAGTGGCTTTGGCCTTGATATTAATCATCACCATGACCCTGTCGGACTTTATGAACAATGTGGCTACTGCGGCGGTGATGTGCTCAATTGCCATCAGTACCGCCGAGCAATTGGCGGTGAATCCAGATAGCTTTTTAATGGCGGTGGCGATCGGTGCATCCTGTGCCTTTCTCACGCCGGTGGGGCACCAGAACAATACCCTAATCCTGGGGCCGGGCGGTTTTGACTTTGGCGACTATTGGCGCATGGGCCTGCCCCTGGAGATACTGGTAGTGGTTGTGAGTATCCCTATGCTGCTGTGGGTATGGCCCCTCTGAGCTCAGGCGATGGAGTCGTCCACCGGTTGCGCCAGCTCCGCAAGGTAGTTGCCGCAAAAGCGCAGGATATCGGTCACTGTGACGATACCTACCAGCTCTCCCTCGCGCATGACTAACACCGAGCCGATACCGGTATCCGCCATGGCCATGAGAATCTTATCCAATGGATCGTGGATATCGGCAATAAAAGGGCGGCGCGCGCACAAGTCGTGGACATAGAGTTGCTGCTCTTCCAAACGGTGTCCCGGTGCATTGGCCCTTTCGATATCCCCTTTGGAGATAACCGTCTCCAGATCACCGGCGCGGGTCACCGGTAGATGGCGCACCTTGTGCTCTTCCATTAGCGCTAAGGCTTCCTCGACCGTGGCATCGATATCAATATGGTAGGGAAAAGGTGTCATCAGTGCCGCTAGAGTGGGCATATGATGGATATTGTGGGTATTGGACATAGCTTACAATGGTTATCCAATGGTTTTTTGCAATGGGTGCTATAACAAAAGTCTATGCAATAATTTGCAACTGGTGACTGCGGATACAATATAGCCAAAACAGGAGTGTTTGAATATCCTTTTGTTGAGGCAGATATCCCCGCCTTTGTTACACTTTGTTAGCGATAAGAGCGAAGAATCCTATTATATTCAAATGATAGGGCGTAAACAGTTGATATTTGTTGGCGAAAGATTATTATTCGCGACCTCAGCCGAGAAATATAATCAGTGTTTCGGGTTCAATACCGGAGATGGCTGAAGTCGGCTAGCTTTAAATAATGTATTTGCCGAACATATCTAGCACTGGAGTCGACCGGTGCAACGATATCTCGTTTTTGCATTCGGCTAATTCGTAATATGCCGAATATAACATCACTTATCCGCCTGTAATCGGCTAGTGGTGCTGTTAACAATTTTGATATTTCGAATAACCGGGCTCGACTCTGTGTCGGTTTCCGTCACAGTGTTTACTCTGTATTTTTAATAACCGTCGTTGAGGTTTATTGAATGTTCCAGGAATACGAACAACTCGAACAACAAATTGCCGAACACCAGGCAAGAATAGAAGAACTGCAAGAGCAAATGGCTCAGGCAGAGCGCAAAAAAGATGGCGTTATTGCTTTTGATAAGGCGCTGGTTAATCTGGCCGCCGAATACCACATGGAAGAAGAGGAATTCTTCGTTGCACGTGGCCGTCAGGTCGTTGAGTGGCTGGTAGACCAGCTGAATGATGAAGACGCTCCAGACTACGTGCAGACTCTTAAGTCTCGTGTGGCTCGTCACCTGAAAAAAGAGGGTGATACCCCCCGTCGCGGTCGCCGTGCTGCTGCTGCGAGCAAGTCTGCCGAGCCTAAGCTGGAAACCGGTCACTACCGCAACCCTTATACCGGTGCCACTGTAGAAAAGAAAAAGCGCAATCCTAAAGCGCTGAGTCAGTGGATCGATGAGTACGGTCTGGACACCGTGAAAGAGTGGAAGATCTAACTCCTCTCTGGCTCCCTATCCAGTACCGGTAATACCGGTGCTGGATACTTCTCACCACAGTTATCTTTACACTTCTTAAAAATTAAACGCATTTTCCTGTGTTTCATCGAATACGGGTTTACTTTCCCTAATATCTTTTGCATAACCTCCGGCCAATTGTTGGATTGAGAGAGTCTTTCTGTGTTTACCCGGGTTATCGGTCTGCTAGTTTTTTGTATTACAACCCTGGGCGGGCTCAATGCCTGGGCGGAAGCCACACCATCAAATACCAGTAGCCAGGTGATTTATCTGGTGCGCCATGGGGAAAAACAGCGGGGGCCGGATGCCGGTAGAGATCCACAACTCGCAGCGGCCGGAAAAGCGCGTGCTGAACAATTGGCTCGGATACTCGAAGGTGTGGAAATTGATGCGGTGTACAGCACCGATTTTATTCGCACCAAGGAAACCGCCCGCCCACTGGCCGAGCAGCGGGGCTTAACGATTAAAAGCTATGATTATCGCAAATTAAAAGAGTTTGCTATGGAGCTGGAGCAGGCTGGTGATCGCATATTAGTGGTGGGGCATAGCAACACTACCTCGGAGATGGTGGCGCTGCTCGGAGGGGAGCAGGGTGCGCCGATCAGGGAATCGGATGAATACGATCGACTCTATATCGTTATCCGTGATCGCGGACAGGTGACCACCCTGCTACAACGTTACGGTGAGGACAGTAGAGAAAACAAAATGGCCGAGCACTCGGAAACCCAGTAATTCTCAACGGATATTCTTCCTAGCCGAGCAGCTCCTGTACAAAACTGCCGACAATCTTCGAGGCAGGTCCATAGCGGTGCTCGGCGAAGGCATCACCCACACTACTGGGTTCCAAATTTAATTCCACACTGTGCGCACCTGCCAGGTTAGCGCACTCCACAAAACCGGCCGCCGGGTAAACATTGCCGGAGGTACCGATGCTGATAAATAGGTCGCACTGACTCAAAGCTGCGTAAATAGTCTCCATCTGCAATGGCATTTCCCCAAACCAAACCACGTGGGGGCGCAAGGTGCCGGACAGCCCACAGCAGTCGCAGCGATCCGTAACCTGTAACTCCCCTTGTAGGGAAAATAGCTGGCCGCTGATACTGCAGCGTGCTTTACGTAGTTCACCGTGCATGTGGATCGGGTTGCTGCTGCCAGCGCGCTCGTGCAGGTCGTCGATATTTTGGGTAACTAATAAAAAGTCCCCGGTAAATTCTTTTTCCAGTTCGGCTAAGGCTCGATGGGCAGGGTTGGGAGCTATATCACCATAGAGCAGCTGTTGGCGGCGCTCGTTATAAAAGCGCTGCACCAGTTGTGGGTTGCGTTCAAAGGCTTCGGGAGTGGCGACATCTTCAATACGCTGATTTTCCCACAAGCCATCGGCCCCACGAAAAGTGCGGATACCGGATTCCGCTGAGATACCGGCACCGGTCAGCACCACGATACGTTGATATTGCATAGAAAAAAGTTCGCTAATCTGTGGGGATTAAGAGATAAACATATTCTGGTTAGTTTAAGGAGAAAAATACCTTATCTGAAGCCAGAAAACCTAAATTACCTGGGGTAGGGTAAAAATGTAGAACGATCTGTGAACATTTGTAGGTTTAAAAGTAAGGGCGGCCTGGATAGGCCGCTGCTTTTATTGATTTAATTATTTTTTTATCAATGCAATTTTAGACGGGGGCTCACCGCGCGGTTGGCTTGACCAATCAAATAGAGCAGCATGGCTTTTGGCCAACCGTGGATAGCCGCCAAGTGCATGCGATAGAGGGAGCGGTAGGCAAGTCCGGCAATTCGTCCTTCTATGGTGAGGCTGCCTTTTACCAGGGTGCCCATCAAATTTCCCACCGCAGTGTATTTACTCAGGGAGACCAGTGAACCGCGATCCCGGTAGTAAAAATGTCCTAATGGCTTGTCTTCAATCAGAGCGATCAGGTTGGTGGCGGTGAGCTTGGCCATCTGTTGTGCCGCTTGGGCGCGTGGCGGTACCCGTTGCTCGTCACCATCGATGCAACTGGCACAGTCTCCCATGGCAAAAATATGTGGATCACTTTGGCTCTGTAAAGTGGTTTTCACTTCTATCTGGTTGAGGCGATTGGTGGCGAGCCCGTCGAGGCGGTTGAGGAATTCCGGCGCTTTGACCCCTGCGGCCCAGACGCGAATGGCTGCGGGAATTTCCCTGCCATCGCCGGTGGTGAGACCTGAGTCACTGGCACTGGCGATACTGCAACCCGTGAGTACGCGCACACCCATTTTACTCAGTTCGCGTTCGGCGTTATTGCCCAAACGGGCCGGAAGGGCCGGCAACAGGTGCGGCCCAGCCTCAATGACAGTGATATCAATAGCGTCGGCACTGATTCGCCCGTAGTTGCCCATTTGCTTACTGGCGCCGACTAATTCTGCCGATAGCTCTACCCCGGTAGCGCCGCCACCGACTATGGCGATCTGCAAATTTTTATTGGTGTGGGTCTCCAGGCGCAAAAAGTGATTGAGAAGCTGCTGGTGGAATTTCTGTGCCTGCTCACTGCTGTCGAGAAAAACGCAATGGTCGCGCACACCGTGGGTGTGGAAGTCGTTGCACTTGCTCCCAATACAGAGCACTAAATAGTCGTATTCAAGCTCGCGTGGAGGCACCAGTTCATTGCCCTCGTCATCCAGCACTGCACCCAGGGTGACTACATGGCGCTTTCTGTCGAGGGACTGCAGGGCGCCGAGTTGAAATTCATAACCATTGGCACGAGCGTGAACCTGGTAATTGAGGGCGTCCATATTGGCGTCCAGTGCGCCGGCGGCAACCTGATGAAGCAGGGGTTTCCAGATATGGGTGCGATTTTTATCGACCAGAGTGACTTGTGCTGTGAGGGAATTACGCCTTTTTCCCAGGAATGGAGTAAGGCTGAAATAGTGCCCGAGCCGGGTGGCCAAGTGTAGTCCACTGGCGCCGCCGCCGACGATCATAATTTTTTTCATGGTGGGTGGTCTTCCTGTCGATTGCTAATAAGCCGACTCCCCGATCTGTGAAGACCTATCGCCGCAATACTTGGCTGCTGGCGCTTGTTTTGGCGTCAGTATCCCCTGCATTGGCAGTGATAGCAATTAGTATTAACAGGCCCTAACCAGTGGCGATGAAAATTGGAGGAAAAACGGGGTTATCACACTTGGCTGTGTTCCGCTTCGTTATCGCGGGTAAGTAGCTGCCGCCAGTGGCCATCTCTGCGCAGGCTTACCTTTGGTTGTGGATTCTCGTTACTGCTGATCACACCGATGATGGCAGCTTGGCTGCAACCACTCTGCAGTAGTGCGCGCACACAGGGCTCAGCCTTGTCTGCAGGCACTGCGGCGAGTAGGCCACCACAGGTTTGTGGATCTGTGAGCAATGCCCAGTGCGGCAAGGATTGCCATTCCCGCGAGTTTTCCACATAAGCGTAGGCGCTGGCATTTTGCGGCTGCAGGCTGGAGAGCCAGCCGCGCTCAATGCACTGGCGGGCACCGGGAATCATCGGCAGTGGCTCGGCGATCAGCGTGGCGCCGAGTCCATCGGGTTTCAGCATTTCCAGCAAGTGACCGAGCAGCCCGAAGCCGGTGACATCGGTGAGGGCGTGAGCGCCATGCTGGGCGAATATTCCGGCGGCGGCTGCATTACTGTGCAGCATGGTTTCCAGTGCCTTTTGCAGCCAGCGCCCCTTGGCTTCCCCCATCCCCTCGGCGGCGAGAATGGTGCCGATGCCCAGAGGTTTACTCAATATCAGGCAGTCCCCATGACGAGCTCCACGCTTTTCCAGTAATTGCTCCCGCTCGGCCAAGCCATTTACGGTGAGGCCCAATTGCATTTCCGCGCCCTCGGCGGTATGGCCACCGGAAAGTACGCAGTGATGGCGATTGAGTTCGTAAATCGCACCAGCGAGCAGTTGTTGTAAATCCCGCTGGGTAATTTCCTCTGCTGCGGTGGGCAGGGTGGCCAATACCTGCGCACTCACAGGGCGCGCATGCATGGCAAATAGATCGGAGAGTGCGTGCAGGGCAGCGAGTCTTCCAAATAGCCAAGGATCGGCAACTGGGGCACGCAGTTGATCGGAACTTTGCACCAATAACTGTGTGGCAGGTAGGTCCATTACGGCGGCATCATCCCCGAGACCGCGCAACAGATAATCGGATTGCTGCGCGGGCAATTTGGCCAGGGCGCGGCGCAATACCTCCGGGCCCACTTTGGCGCCGCAGCCATTACAGCGCATGCTCGCCAGAGAAATACCTTCGCGTTGGCTCAGTGTCTCGCGGGGTTGCGCGGTCGGCATCTCTTCCATGGTGACGGGCAGATCGCTAAAACGGTGCATAAAGCTGCGGTCGATATGGTCCTTCCAGCGCCAAAGTGGCGCGCCCACTGCGGCAACTCCATTGCGCACCGCTACAGCACGCCTGCCTCCACAGGACAGCAGGCTGAGAAAGCGCTTCTGCGGGCGATAGCGCTTCAGTGGGCGCCCGGTGAGTGTCGCGCGCAGGTTATGGAAGAGCACGGGCCCCTGTCGTACCGCATAAACACCAGCCTTGGGCAACGGCCCTGCGGAAAAGCTGGCCACATCCCCGGCAGCAAAGATTTCCTGATGACCCTGGGCACGCAGTTTGCTGTCTACTAGAACGAAGCCTTTGCCGTCCAGCGCAAGCTGGGAGTCTGCCAGCCAGGGAGGGGCACAGGCATTGGTGGTGAGCAGCACCTGATCCAGGCCCAATAAATCACCGCTGTTGTTACGCACGCCCTGTTCGTTAATTTCCGCCACGGTCCAGTTGTGGTGTACTTCTACCCCGAGGCTACGAAGTTCTCGCGCTACTAATTTTTGCGCGAGGAATGGGTAGCCCTGGGGGATTTCGTCGGCGGCGTGGATCAGGTGAATTTGCACGCGCCCAGAATAGAGCTGTTCCTCTAAGCTGTGAGCCATGGCCATGGCTAGCTCGCAGCCGCCGGCACCGCCCCCAATAATTCCGAGGCGCAGGGGGGTACGGTTTTTTTGTACGTGCTTTTGTAGCTTTTGCCAAAAGTTGTAGAAGTGCCCGATGGGTTTAATGGGGATGGCCAGCTCAGAGCCCGGCAGTTCCCGCACTGGGGTGGCGCCGACATCCAGGGAGAGCAGGTCATACTCCAGTGGGGGGCGCCCGAGCAGAGAGACCGTGCGGGCTTTTACGTCGATATGGTGGGCACAGGCCTGAATAAACCGGGCACCGGCGGCGCGACACAGGCGCGCCAAGTCAATATGCGTATCATCCAGTGAGTAGTGGCCCGCCACCATCCCCGGCAACATGCCTGAATAGGCGGTTTGAATCTGTGGTGAAACCAGCGTCAGGCGCGCGCCCGGCAACGGATTCATAGCCCACATTTGCAACACTATGGCATGGGCGTGGCCGCCGCCGACCAGAACGATATCCTGGTAGTTAGGGTGCTCCTGCATTTTTGCTCACTACTGATTCTCTGGAACGATTGCTGGGGTAAATCCATTGCCCGCCAGCCAACTTCTCCCGCCGCGCAAATTTACTTCTGGATAAATATTAGACAGCGTGAGTTGGGACGAGACTGATAGCACGACGTCAACTTTCATTATCGCGAATCGCAGCGTCAGGGTAAAAAAAACAACGGGGCTGGTCTTTACTTTATGGGCTCAGCTGTCGTTGCAGCTTGCGTTCAATTCATTTCGCGGCGCTATTTTTCTAATGCCAACAGAGCCTGCCCGTCATAATGCCCGCTTTCGTCATCTGCTGTGGTGGCTGATTGGCGGATTATTGCTGCTCGAAGGGCTATCTCTGGTGCTTTCCGGTCTGGTACGCGATAAGGCCAGCGCATGGATGGCCGAGCGGGGGCTGGATTTTCAGGCGCAACACTTCCGTGTGTCTCTGCTGGATCTAAGTGTCTTGGTTGTCGATTCGCGTGCAATCAATCGCGAGGGGCGTGGTTTTTCCGCCCAGGAGATCCTGCTGGACTACAGCTGGTGGCAGTTGCTGCGTGGTCGCGCCAATCTGCCGCGGGCTTCGATCAGCGGCGGTTATATAGACCTGCAATCCACTCCTGGAGATCAACAAAGGGATTGGGAGCTGGGCGGCTGGAACCTGACTCAGGGCGAACGGCAGGATAGGGATTTTCAACTGACAATCGGCTCGGCGCGCATACGTAATAGTGAGCTCTGCTATTTGCACAGACCCATCTGGTCGAGGGCTTCCTGCGTTTATTTAGGCGATGTGCGGGCGCGGGATTTTTCCCTGGGACTGTGGCGTAAGGGGGATGTTCCCCTCAAAGTGGATATTGCCGCTGCAGAAATTGAATTGCACGAATTGTTAGCTCGAGAGAGAAACTCTGCACGATATAACACCACCTTGGCATATTTTCATTTAAAGACTGGAGAGTTTCGTTGGCCCAGTCTACTCACCGAGGCCGATGCCTTTCAGGCTGAATATTTCTCGAGTTGCCCACCGCAGCAGTGGGCCGATGCGATTCACGGCTTGCAACGCTTGATCGGTCATTGTGCGGCAGCGCGCACGTTGCGAGCTGCAGGGGACTTAAAGTTTGACTTTGGTCGTGTAGCCATGGCGCAGTGGCGCCGCGCCCGCGGCGAAGGGGTTTTGTTGCGGCGCAGTGATCAGCGCTGGCAGGATTGGCGTGCGGAAACCATTGCCATTCGCGATTTTGATTATATCCGTCCAATTAAACGGCTGCGGTGGCGACGTGCAGGCGCTACCGCCTTTGATTGGTGTCCACAACACCTGCGCAATGCTGAGCATCATTTTTGTGTGCGTGCCACCACCCTAAATCTCCCCGGGCCCACCGAGTTTGACTGGAATCAGCACCTAAAAATAGCCACAGGGCCCAGCCATGCCCAACAGGTTCGCTACCTGGATGTGGCACAACCCCACAGGCAGCCCCTAACGGCACAGCAGGCCCAGTTGGGTTCGCTGAAATTCGATATGTCCAGCCGAGTTCTCTCGGTGGACAGTTTATCGGTCGATAATGCCAGTGGCTGCGTACCTGGTGAGCTGTGGAATAAGCCCGACCACTGTGTGCGTTTGGCGGGCCTGCGTGGAGAGGAAAAAGTGGCACTGCGCTTTGGTTCGCAGCCAAAGTCGATTCCCTGGGGATTTGCCAGTGGGCCATTGTATCTTGGACAAATGCAGTTGAAGGGATTGGCGGAGGAAAAATTGAAACTGCGCCAATTACAATGGGGCGGCATTGACACTTTGGCATCCGATACGCCTTATTCCATTCAAGACTTCTCCCTGGAATCTCTATCCGGTTGTCTATCGCGTGGCTTGCTGCCGGAGGGCCTGGGGCCTCTGTGTGCCCAGCTGAGTAGTCTGCGGGGGCAGGGGAATTTTGCCCTGCAACCCGGTAAGGACGGCTATGCCATTTTTGGCAAACTGGGGGTGCAGCGGCTGATGCTGGGAGACAGCCCCAGTGGCAATAAGGGCCTTTTACTGCAAAAAATGGCCAGCGGTGCCGGTTATTATCGCCGTGAAGCGGTTGAAGACCCCTGGGCTGCCAGTGCTATGGCATCGGATATAGGCCCAACTGAAGCGGATTACGGCACTGAGAAGGGGCGTCTCGAGGAACAAGGACCACTGGCCAGTACTCAAATAGCCAGCGTGGACGCGCCAAATTTCAAGCTGGAAAGTGCTAGCTTACTTCGTCTGGACGGCTGCCTGCCGGACTCCTGGGCCCGCTTAATTTATCGCGACTCACTTCCTCTTGAAGAAATGCCTACTTGCTTCGACCTGCGTGACTTTCGTCAACTGCAGCCGCTTCGCATAGCCTGGCGTGGAGGCATTGATATCGCCACATCTGAGGTTTCTCTTGAGCAGGCCCTAGCGCACACAGCACAAAATCGCTCCCTACTAAATATAAAAAACCTGAATTTACCACTGGTAAGAATCCGCCACTCAGAAGCCGCCATACTCAGCACTTACATAGCCCTGCCGGGGAGTGATTTAAAGACGTTATACACCTGCCTACCCGATATAGCTGTGTTCTCTGATATTCATATCCGCTGTATAGACTTTCAGGAACTTCAACTAGGCGAAGCGTTTCATTTTGAATTTGGTCGCCAACAGGCATCTGCTAACCTAAATGACTCCAGTATTGCCCGGGTTCAATTGCTTGGGCGGGACGACGTAGCCGCTCTGGATGTACAGAAACTTTCCCTGCCTGTTCTGGAATTTCTATGGTCCCGCAATGGCAGTGCTTCTTCAGAAATAAAGTTTGAAAAAGTGTCTGCAGAATCCCTGCAAGCTTGTCTGCCACAGCAACAGGGAATACAAGTAAAATTACCGCACTGCATTTTCAGTCGGGATTTACACTCAATCAATAATAGTGGCATGGTTTTGGGGGAGACTAAGTTTACCCGTACAGTCTCTGCTGAGCCCCACTGGCAGTTCTCAAAGCTAGAAATTCCAAAGATCTACTTTTCCCCAGGCGCTATCGATCTCTATGATTTATCTATCGATAACATCTTAGTTTGTGGTTTGCAGCGCTTAATGCCTGGTGGGGCTGACAGAGCCAATTTAGCCGATTGTATTGAAACCCCACAGATAAAATTTACTGGGAACCCAATTCGTATTGGTTTCGACCAGGGTATTGATCGTCTTAGTTTTGGCACGGTACAAGCTGGTCCAATCGCCTTCTGGCAAAAAGGTCAAGCCTTCCTTCAGGCTGGCCTGCAAAAGCTGAGTTTGCGGGGACTTAACTGGAACGGCGGAAAGGATTTTTCCGTTACCGATTTAAAGGTTATCAATACGCGGATCTGCCTGCCGGATTCTGGCAAGACCGTGACAATCGAACGACTTGAGAGATCTAGAGCCGGGGATACACGGCGGTGTTATGGCATAGATGAATTATATATGCCCGGTTTACAGCGCATATCCTTGAAAAAGCCTTTTGCGCTTAAGGGTTCGTTACACTTGGTCGGCCTCTCAATTCCCCGAAAAAATACCCCACCCATTAAAATTCCCAGCTTCCAGCTGGATAATATCTCCTTTGAAGGTGAGTCGCTGGCAAGGGTTCAGAATGCCAGTGGCTGTTTACCTGCGGGACTGTTAAAAGACAAAAAGCTTGCCCCCTGTTATCAAATGGGGCAGTTGCGTTTGGGGGGAATGGAAAGCCTGCAGGCATCAACAGGGAGAACATTTCTGCTCAGAGACATCAGTGTGGCAGAAATACAAATGCACGAAGCGGGGTTTCCTCAAGGTCTACCTCTTCCCTTGTTAAAAACCCAGAGACTACAGGTCGAGCAGCTGCATTTTGGAGACCGGTCCTTAGGGGTACAAAAACTGCGCCTCCTGGATATCGCCAGTTGTATTCCCGCCGGTTACTTTGACCAAGGCAGTCACTGCCTTAAATTCGGAGCTGTTGATCTAGATGGTAATTTTAGTGGAGCACATGGACTAACGCTGTCCCTATTTAAAGTTGAGAATATTGATCTCTTTTCGCCAAAAGGCGAATTACTAGTCGAGGGGGAGAGTATTGAAGTTTCACACTTCTCCATGAATTCAGAAGAGTGGTACTTTGCCTGGGGAGAAGCCGTTCATTTCCACTTTTTTAATCGGGACCCTGGTGCCCCGGAATTTGAACGCCATAGTACTGTTGGGGACTTCAGGCTATTACATATCAAAGCCTTAAGTTTTGATCGACGTAAGGGGCTGCTAACGATTGATTTTATCGATTTCTTGAAGCCACGCTTTATTTTGTTGCGAGATGAGCAGGGCCAGTTTCCTGTGACTTGGGAAATTGCTGAGCTGCGTGGCATACCGATTAATCAGTATATCCACCGGAAGAAAAAACTGCAGCCGCCACTTTTTTACCACATCGGCGATATCTATTTGCGCCACGGCACTTTTACCTGGGTAGACCGAAAGCATGAATTTCGCGCACGCCTGCCGGTGCGTGACATTAACCTTAATCTCACTGACATCAGTAATTTGGGAGAACATCCTCCAGCTGTTGTAGTGGCGAATGGCCGCCCCGGTGGGTTTGGCGATATTCAATTGGCGGGGACGATTGATTATCTTGGACAGCAAAAATGGAATGCAGATCTGACCGGTTACTTGGCCAATGTAAATCTGATACCGGCTACACCCTATATGGCCAAACTACTTGGCTTCAAGATACTACAAGGGCAGATGGATGCTGTGGTTAACATTCATGTCCACGAAAATCAACTGAATGCCTTTGCCGATGTCGTGCTGGAAAAAATCAAGGTTCGGCGAGTGCGAAAAGACGATGAATTGCCAGTTAAAAAGAGGTTTATTCCCCTGAATCTGGCTCTTTGGTTGCTGAAAGATGGAAAAGGGAATGTGAAGTTTGGTATGCCGGTTACTGGTAATATTCGTGATCCCAAGTTTTCCATGGAATATGTGTTTAGTGAGCTTCTGCAAAAAGCCATCATGGATGCACTATTTAGTTACTTCACCCCTTATGGTATTTATCTTTTGGGTAAATTGGCTTGGGGACGGTTTATGGCTAAGTCATTTGATTCTATCGACTTTGCTCCAGGTAGTGCGGAGTTAACCGGTTTAGCCCTGGCACAGCTTCAGCAAATGGTGGCAGTGCTGCACAAACATCCGGATGCCCGTCCAGGGGTTTGTGGAATTGCCAATGTCAGGGACTGGAATGCAATGTATCCCAACTCCACCATTGGCTTGCGTGGTAGTCGTCGTTTCCTGTCTAATTTTTATCGTAGGCCGCCCATTATCTTGCGAGAAGAATTTGAGAAGCTCGCTTTGGAGCGAAGTCGCAAGGTTGAACGCTACTTAATTGACGCTGGCATTCCTGCGGCGGAGCTGATCCCCTGTGCTCCGGATTATATGGGGCGAGATTTCGGTGAGCCAAGGGTCGAATTTTCCAATTAACGTTGATGCTTATTAGCTAAGTTAATAACTTATAAATTGTTGGCTTGGTTTTTTTGATAATGGAGGAGAGCCTTTTAATAGGCTTCTTCTAGGAAACTATCCTTTTGATAGAGCTTAACCGATTTCCTATGTAGATATGGACTTCACATTGATAAAGTTTCTTGTGATCTTTTCAGTTGCTTTATTAATCAGTATTGCCGATATGACCGTTGAATTTAGTGTGCTAGATACCTGAATTCTAGAGCGCAAATATAGGTATCTTTAATATAGCTTGATGTGGTTCTCGTTTTTGTGACATAGTTGATGTGTGAATACCTCTCTTTAGGTAGTGCTATTTACCACTGTTATTGCGACTATTTGCTCATACCTTTAAAAGAATAAATATTCAAGGAATGAATATGAGAATAACCCTGTTATTCCTATTACTGTTTTCAACCTCTGTATTTGCTGTTGAACAGCAGCAGCCCCTTAAAACCATGTGCACGTGTTTGGTAATGAATAAATGGAGTGCCTGGGGTATGTGGGAATTCCAGGTTTACGCAATGGCCAGGGAGAAGATCTTAATTGGTGATAAGGAAAATCACTTCCTGATTACAGCGGATGAGCCGGGATTTCGCCACATCATTGCTGATGAGGAAGTCGCAAACTATCCAGAAGCAACCACCCTGGAAGATCTGGGGCGGTTGTGCAAGGAAAATTGCCCGCTGAATCACACCAAAAGGATCAACTGGTTCAAGCGACGCTGCAAGTCTTATGAGTCTTAGATTGTCCTATGGCAAGAGTTAGTAAGTGTACGCTTCTATAGCTTTACAGAAGAGAGAGAAAAATATGAACGATTCTAATCAACTCCAGGGAAGCTGCCTGTGCGGTTCTGTGACCATTAAGGCTGAATTGCCTTCTTCTGACCTTGGGGTCTGTCATTGTGGTATGTGCAAGAAATGGAGTGGTGGTCCACTGTTGGCAGTAGACTGCCAGACCAGTGTTGAAATCTCCGGTGAAGAACATGTATCGGTATTTGACTCTTCAGACTGGGCTGAGCGTGGTTTCTGTTCAAAATGTGGCTCCCATCTCTTCTACCGATTAAAGGAAACTCAGCAATATTCAGTACCTGCAGGTATTTTCGAGCTTCCCCCAGAAGTAACAATGACCCATCAGATATTTATTGATGAGAAGCCCACTTACTATAGCTTCGCCAACGAGACTAGAAATATCACCGGCCTGGAGTTGGTCACTGAATTTTCCGGAGAGTGAGTGGTTACACACTCCCAGTTACTATTTGGGGGACCATTTGTCCCCCTTTAAGGTTACTATTAGACGCTAACAGTGCTTTTGGATTTGGATTTGGATTTGGATTTGGATTTGGATTTGGATTTATGAGTAACTGTGCCCGCAGCACAGCTTGTGGGTGACACGAGATTCCCACAAGCAGTCATTTTAAACTGCAGAAAGGGCCTGAAAATGTGGAATGACCAAGTAGTAATAGGGAGTGGCAAATTGCCATGACAGAAACACAGATAGTAGAAATTTTCCTGGCTAATCAATGGTGGTCCATAATCGCACTAGTGATATGTGTCATAGGTGTCACCTTGTGTTGGTTTGGAGGCCTTATGGCCGCACTCACTGCCTTGGGCAATAAGCATTGGGTTTGGGGTATTGTAACCATCTTTCTTGGACCCATTACCGGGATTCCCTATGCGCTGCGTTATAAAGAAGCGGAGTATGCACGCTCTTTGATGTTGCGAGGTGTCTGGATTCTGCTGATTGGTTTAATTATTTTTGTACTTATTTTGTTCTTGGGCCGCTGATTTAACGTTAAAAGTGCCGAGCCATGAATCGGCACTTTTTAGATTGGTATCTACTCTATTTCTGGTTCTTTCATCCCTCCAAGTTTCTTACAAAAACTCTACCTCTTCATAAATATCTATTTTGCACTTTTGTTTAAATTTTTTGACTATCTTTTTATGAACTGCTTTAAGTGTTAGGTAGTGATTATTAAATAAAATTTTGCAATAAGTGTTTTAATTTTATTGAAACAATTACATTTGCATGATAGAAAGCGTGCGCTGATTTTCCTTTTGGGGTGGTTTGTCTTTCTTAGGAAGTAAATCTGTCAGACAGGGAAGGAGTATGATTGTTAAAAATCTAGGGAATGATAATTATGGGACTTGGTTTCGGATAATAAGTGCAATTGGTAAAGGAGGGCTCGGCTGGTAGAGACCGCACCTCTCCCGACCAAGAGAAAGGCACTGATGAGCTACTACCAAACGATACCAGATTTACAGCCTAAGAAAAGCCGGACACTCTCAGAAAGCAATAGCAAAATTATTGGAAAGGCATCCCTCGACGATCAGCCGAGAGCTACGACGCAATATAGGCTTGCGAGGATATCGTCCAGGGCAAGCAAATAAGCTTGCAGAACCAAGACGCCAGCAAGGGTACAAGGCACAGAAAGTAACTAATTGTGTGTGGCAACAAATAGTCACCCTAACCTGGAAAGAACTAAGTCCCCAGCAAACTGCAAGCTATTTAAAGAGACATACAGGTGTATCGTTACACCATGAGACGATCTACCAACTAATTTATTTAGATCGGGCAAATTGTGGAGACTTATACAAGCACCTTAGGATTGCATCAAAACCCTATCGCAAATGGTATGAAAAGTATTATCGGCCAGCTGTTGAAGACCGAATGAATCGGATTGGCGACTGGGAAGGTGATACTGTTATAGGCTAGAGGCGTGGCGAGGCTTTGCTGACTATGGTTGAGCGCAAAACGTTATTTACCGTTATTGTTAGATTGACTGGCAAACGATCATACTTGCTATCTGAAGCAGCAGTTAGCTTATGGTGAGTTTCAAAGATAAAATCAACACAATTACCTTCGACAACGGTCTTGAATTCGCTGTTCATGAAACGATTGCGAAAGGCTTGGGCGCTGATATTTATTTTGCTCACCCATTATTATCTTGGGAAAGAGGGATAAATAAAAATACTAACGGTCTCATTCGGCAGAATTTCCCAAAGGATACAGACTTCAATAAAGTAACAGGTCAGCAGGTTTAATTTGTAATGGGCTGCCTAAATAGTAGGCAAGATTGAGTCGGGGTGAAAGGTCACCGAATGAGCTATTTATGGGGCTTCAAGATGATTTTCTTGCAGCATGAAAATATTACAGTTATTACTTGAAACCAAGATAGTTAAACTAAAAATGCCCTGCTAGTAGCCTATCGATACATAAGCGTTCGCGCTTATCAAACATTCGTCTCGCACATAGAGCAACTGCTACAAAAGTTCCAAACCCCGTACCTGCAGCAATCGTAAACATAATCAAAATCTGATATTTCACTGCAACTGTAGGAGATGTGCCAGCTAGTATCTGCCCGGTCATCATACCTGGCAGAAATACAATACCGGCTGCTGCCATCGAATTGATCGTTGGCATCAACCCCGCGCGCATCGCATCCCTGCGAAATTCAATACTGGCTTGTCGCCAGGTTTCGCCAAGCATTAAACGATTTTCAATAATATCCTGCGAACGCTGCATACTTTCTGTTAGTCGGTCCAGGCCCAGGGCGACACCGGTCATGGTATTTCCCAGCAGCATGCCTAATAGAGGAATGGAGTATTGTGGTTGGTACCAGGGCTGGGGGGCAATCAGTACCACCAAGCTTAGTATTGTGACGCTAAACGCGGATACCAGCATGGAGAGGGTGCCGATGGCAAAACTCCAGCCGCCTCGTAGGCGATATTTTTGCCGCGAGACGACTTGTTGCCCGGCAAACAATAACATCGCCAGCCCTAACAGACTCACCCATAACAGGGTGCCTACGGCGAATAGCGCTTCCAGTATCAAACTGACAAGCGTCAGCTGAATCGCCGTGCGCACCGCCGCAATAATCAGCGGTTTACCGAGCTGTAACCGGGCGATATGGGTGCAAATTGCCAGAGCGACTACCAACGCGGCAGCCATTGATAGCTGCCACCAGGAAAGATCGATCACATTCATTGTGATATCTCCCTCTCTATTAGGTTGCTCCCTTTAATTTCAAAATGTCTGCTGGCTACGCGCTGGATCTGCTCTTTACTATGGGCCACCCAGATAACCGGATATTGATGTTTGCTGATTTCTGCTATAAGCCATGCTTCTACTTTACTCGTAGTGTTTGCATCCAGGTTGGCAGTGGGTTCATCCAGTAAAAGTGCCTGTGGTGCGTAGGAGAGCGCGCGAATAAGCGCCAAGCGTTGTTTCTCTCCGGAGGAGAGCTGGCTTACCTGCCATTCTGTTGCCTCCTCGGGAAACCCCAGTGTGTTTAATGCTTTCCCCATCGTTTGATTAAAGTGTTCCCCGACTGTCTCGTACCACCAGGCGCTCTGTGCTGGCGCCAACATAACTTGGCGGCGCCACTGGTGCCCAGACATTTCCTTCTGATCTATGTCGTCAAGAGAGATATCACCACTATGGGGTTCAATGTCGGCAATGGCCCTGAGCAGTCGGCTCTTACCTGAACCAGAAGAACCTGAAAGGCAAATGATTTCTCCTGGTTGTATTTCCAACCGTACTTTTTTAAGTGGGCCGATATTTAGTTTTTCTAGTTTTAGCTGCGGCATTTTATGGGTTACTTGCAAACAACTTTGCAGTTAATAGTTTTTTTTGGGGTTGGTATTCTAAAGTACTGATATCTCTATCGTATGAATTAAGTACTATGACTGTGATAGGTTGGTTCGATTAGTTAGGTGATGAAAATTGAGAATCTGTGAGGGTTACTTTTTTATTCTCAACTATCCCGCAACATAACTTAGTCTGCGACTCATGATGGCTTAACCACATCCTAACTATAGAAGGATGTGGTTGAAGCTCTCGGAGGCATTCAGTTGATAACCATAGTCATAGTTCTCCTTCATTGATGCAGTTCAACTTTTTGAACCTGCCGCTTCCCTTTGAACCTGCCGCTTCCCTTTGAACCTCCCGCCCCAGTCCGCCATAATCCGCTCTTTCCGAATCGAATAACGAGTGCTGTATGACCGACACCTCTGTCTATGAGGCCACAGAGCGCCTGCCGTTAAAGGAGTACACCGAAAAGGCGTACCTGGATTACTCCATGTATGTGATCCTGGATCGTGCCCTGCCGAACATCGGTGACGGCCTGAAGCCGGTGCAGCGGCGTATTGTCTACGCTATGAGCGAGCTGGGCCTGAAGAATACCGCCAAGTATAAGAAGTCCGCGCGCACCGTCGGCGATGTGATCGGTAAGTACCATCCCCACGGCGATAGCGCCGTGTATGAGGCGATGGTATTGATGGCACAGCCGTTCAGCTACCGCTACCCATTGATCGACGGCCAGGGCAACTGGGGCTCCCCGGATGATCCTAAGTCCTTCGCCGCCATGCGTTATACCGAGTCACGTATGGGTAAATACTCGGAAGTGTTGTTGTCGGAACTGGGCCAAGGCACGGTGGATTGGCAGCCGAATTTCGATGGCACCATGGATGAGCCCTGTGTGTTGCCGGCGCGGGTGCCGAATATCCTGTTAAACGGTACCACCGGTATTGCCGTGGGTATGGCCACCGATATTCCTCCGCACAATTTGCGCGAAGTGGTCAACGCGACGGTGGCACTGCTGGAAAACCCCAAGGCCACGGTGGAAGAGCTGTGCGAGCATATTCTCGGCCCGGATATGCCCACCGAGGCGGAGATTATTACCCCGCGCGAAGATATTCGGAAGATTTACACCAGCGGTCGCGGCTCTATCAAGATGCGCGCCCTGTGGAGTAAGGAAGACGGCGATATTGTGATTACCGCGCTGCCCCATCAGGTGAGCGGCGCCAAGGTGCTGGAGCAGATCGCTCAGCAGATGCAGGCGAAGAAATTGCCGATGGTGAGTGACCTGCGCGATGAGTCGGATCACGAAAATCCCACGCGCTTGGTAATTGTGCCTAAGTCCAACCGAGTGGAGATGGAATCGGTGATGAATCACCTGTTCGCTACCACCGATTTGGAGCGCAACTACCGCGTCAATATGAATATGATCGGTATCGATGGCCGCCCACAGGTGAAGTCCCTCGATAAGATCCTGCGCGAGTGGCTGACTTTCCGCGCCACCACCACCCGCCGCCGTTTGCAATTCCGCCTTGATAAAGTAGAGAAGCGTCTGCATCTGTTGGCCGGCTTGTTGGTTGCCTTCCTCAATATCGATGAAGTGATCGAGATTATCCGTACCAGCGATGAACCCAAGCAGGAGCTGATGGATCGCTTCGAGCTGACGGATATCCAGGCGGATTACATCCTCGATACCAAGCTGCGTCAGTTAGCGCGATTGGAAGAAATGAAAATCCGCGGCGAGCAGGCGGAGCTGGAGAAAGAGCGCGATACCCTGACCAAGACCCTGGATAGTGAGCGCCGCCTCAAGACCCTGATCAAGAAAGAATTGCTGGCTGCGGCCAAGGAGTTCGGCGACGAGCGCCGTTCCCCCATTGTGGCCCGCGAAGAAGCCAGGGCGTTTAGCGAATCTGAGCTGCTGTCTTCCGACCCCATCACCGTGGTGGTTTCCGAGAAAGGCTGGATTCGTGCGGCCAAGGGCCATGAGATTGATGCGGCGGCGCTGAGCTATAAGGCTGGAGACAACCTTGGCTTTGCCGCACGCGGCAAGAGTAACCAACCCGCGCTGTTGCTCGATAGCACCGGGCGCAGTTATTCCATCGCCTCCCATACCCTGCCATCGGCGCGGGGCCAGGGTGAGCCACTGAGTGGTCGTATCAACCCCCCTTCTGGAGCGACTTTCAAGGGGTTGTTGATGGGGTCGGACGACCAGCGGGTTCTGTTGGCCTCCGATGCGGGTTATGGTTTTATCGCCAGGCTCGCCGATCTGCAGTCGCGCAACAAGTCGGGTAAGGCCATGTTGACCCTGCCTAAAGGCGCGCAGGTACTGCCGCCACAGTTGCTAGACAGTCCAGAAGAAGCGCTGCTGGCGGCAGTGACCTCAGAGGGGCGCATGCTGGTATTCCCTGTCACAGAGCTGCCGGAATTGTCGAAAGGCAAGGGCAACAAGATTATCAATATCACTGCCGCGCGGGCCGCAAGCCGCGAGGAAGTGGTGGTGGGAATCGCCGTGTTAGAGGGTAAAAACCAGCTGGTCGTGCATGCCGGTAAGCGCCATACCAAGATCAAGATCTCGGAAATGGAGCACTACCGCGGTGAGCGCGGCCGACGGGGCAACAAGCTGCCACGGGGCTTCCAGAAGGTCGATAGCATCGAGGTGCTGGAAAAATAAGCCAAGCAGTGATGCGGCAGAGCCAAAGCGGTCGTTACGACCGCTTTTTTATTGCCAGCTTTTTATTGATAAGCCGCGCATTGATGAAATAATAAGCAGGCTTATAATGAGCGCCCTCAAAAAAGGGAGAGACTATGTCAGGGATGGGCGAGTCAGGAAAAGACAGCGCAACCGAGATGAGCTTTGCGCTGCACAGTGCGGCACGCCTACTGCGGCGTAACTTTGACCGCCGCGCAAGGGATCACGGCCTCAGCGATGCCCGCTGGCAGGTGCTCTGGCACCTGACGCGAGAGCAGGGGCTGAAGCAAACTGCACTGGCGGGGCGCCTGGAGATTGCGCCGATCAGTCTGGCGCGCCTGCTCGATAAGCTGCAAGGCGAAGGGCTGGTGGAGCGGCGGCCCGATCCGCAGGATCGGCGCTGTTTCAGGATTTATCCCACCGATTTGGCCCAGCCGGCGATGGCGCTGCTGGGTGATTTGGCAGAGGAGACCCGCAATCACGCCCTGGATGGCTTTACTGCGGCGGAAATAGGGCAACTGCAGGCGCTGCTCGGGCGGCTGCGCAAGAATTTGATAGGCGAAGAGATTGAATGTGACTGAAAAGCTGCACCTGAAGCTAAAGCCGAGCGCGATGCGCAAGCTGGGGGGCGCCCTGGGGTTGGCGCTTGTCGCCCTGGCGGCCGGCTGGAGCCTGTATGGCGGCGGCGATATCGTCGAGACGCAAAACGCCTATGTAAAGGCGGATAAGGTCTCCCTGGCGCCGGAAGTCCATGGTGTGGTGACCAAGGTGCTGGTGAGTGCTAATGAGCCGGTTTTCAAAGGCCAGCTACTGATTCAAATTGATCGCACCGCCTATGAACTGGCGGTGACAGAGGCCGAGGCGCGCCTGGCCCAGGTGCGCAATGACCTGCTGGCGCGCCGCGCCGAATATGCCGAGGCGGATGCCGCCCTGCAGCAGGCGCGCAAAGATGCAGACTTCTACCGGCGCCAGCTGGAGCGCAATGAAAAGCTGGGCAAGGTGGCTTTCTCTGAGGCGGAACTGGATAGCGCCCGCCAGCAACTGGAGCGTGCCCGCGCACAGATCACCATCAATGCGGAGAAACTCTCCAGTCTGCGTGCCGAGCTGGGCGGCGACCCCAGTGTGGCCCTGGAAGAGCAGGCTGATCTCAAGGTGGCTCAGGCGCAGTTGGACAAGGCCAATTATCAGCTGTCGCGCACCCGCATTATTGCGCCTATGGATGGTGTGATCGCCAATACCCTGCCACAGGTCGGAGAGATGGCGACTGTCGGTGAGAGCCTCCTGTATATGGTGGGCACTAGCGGCCTATGGGTGGAAGCCAACCTCAAAGAAACCGAACTGGCCAGGGTGCGCACAGGCCAGCAGGCGGAGGTGACCCTCGATGCCTACCCGGACTTTGAATGGCAGGCCCAGGTGGACAGCATGAGCCCGGCTAGCGGCAGTGAGTTCTCGCCAACCCCGCCGCAGAATGCCAGTGGCGAATGGCAAAAGGTAGTGCAGCGGGTGCCGGTGCGCTTGCGCCTTTATCCCCTCAAGGATGCGCCGCCGCTACGCGCAGGGATGAGTGCCAAGGTGCGTATCGATACCAGTGAAGATGCCAAGGTGGTTTCCGCGCGCGCCTCTACCGGTGAGAGTGGCAGAGTGGTTCTGTAGAAAAAGAGAAAAACAGGAAGAGTTGGGATTTGCGCAGAGCGCAGAACTAGCGGAACTAAGAGGGGCTAGTCATTTAAATCGGACTAGCCAGCGACTACTCGCTAGAAAAAAACTAGAAAAAAGAAAGGCCCGCATTGCGGGCCCTGTATTTTACTCTTCGACTCTGTACCAGGTCTGGGTACGGTAGAGAAAACCGAGGTAACCGCGCACTTTCAGGGTGTTGTCGTTTTCCAGCCAGAACTTGCAGTCGTACACCTTGCCTTTCACCGGGTCCATAATTTCCCCGCCTTCGTATTTTTTGCCTTTTTTCACCATATTGGTGATCACGTCCATTCCTACGATAGGCTTGCCCTTCAGGTCGCCAGGACAGTTCTCGCAAATGGTGTCATTGGGTTTCAGCAACAGCTGGACGATCTTGCCGAAGTACTTGCCGTCCTTTTCATAAATTTCCACGATGGATCTGGGCTTGCCGGATTCGTCATCGATAGTGCGCCACTTGCCTACAACATCTGCGGCATTGGCCTGCAGGGCGAACAGCAGGCCAAATGTGGCCAGAAGCAGGTTTCTTATCATTTGTAGGTTTTCCTCTATTCAGTGGGTGACCCAGATCTTACAGGAAGTCACTTGCAGCGACACCGCATAAGTCACCATCGGGTAAAAAAATAACCGCATACAGACGACATTTGACCGCAAATCCCGGTAATTTGTTCGCAAGTTGTACCATTTTGGTTACTAAGGGTACTCAATAAAAGATTTGCCAGAATATGACAGCTGTTGAGGCTGTGTGTGAAAAATGTGAACAAAACAACCGTGTCTTTCTCTAGAACTGGCGAATTTATTCTCAAGGTGAGGGAGTGGGTCGAATAGCCTATAGCCTACGCCGACCCAGGAGAGAAGAAGGCTACCAGGAGCCCTGATCGTTGTACTTGTCCATAAAGTAGGTTTTAACCCATGGCGTGCCGTTTACATAGCTCACTAAGTCTCTGTTCTTCACTTCAGCGACCAACTTGATTCCGTCCTCAGAAGTATTGTCAAAGATTAGGGCATGATCGGCGGCCATGGCAGCATCGAACAGCATTTCCATGGTTCGCTTGTAGCGGGAGAGGATCTTATCGACGGGAACGGGATGACCACCTTTTTTAACTCGGTCAGCCACACGGGCCACGTTCTTCTGAGGGTCATTGATGCCGACGAAGAGAAGCATCACTTCAAAGCCATCGGCCTTAGCTTGGACCATGTACTCAATCTTGCTCGGGTGACTCATCACCGATTCGAAGGAGTGACTTGTTTTCGTCTGGCGCAGATTGTTGCGTTGAGCTTCAGCAATCTTTTGCGCTGCCTTCACCCTTTCCTGATCGCTCCCTTTGAGGCGAGCCGCAATCTCATCGGGATTTATATAAACGCCGAAGTCTAAACCTTCAGACATCAGCTTATTTGTTAGTGTGCTTTTGCCGGACCCGTTTGGTCCAGCAATCAATATCATCCTTGGCTTACGCTCCGCCATCCTCAGTCTCTCCCTTGACTACTCGCTGCTCGGTTCCATCTGGCAGCTTCTTGGTTATTACGGTTCTACCTTGCTCGTCTTCGCTCACAACCTCACAACCTGCGTCGAGCGACTCCTGCCGGGCTTCTTGTCCAGCTTTGCGAGCAATATCTGCAATTTCAGCCGTTGATACCTCGCTGAAGTCTCGAAGCTTGAACTCATCTTTCTTTGCGGGTGAACTAGCCATTGTTGACCTCCGTTGTTTCCCTAACTCAAATCTTACGCTCATAGCCAGCTCCTCGCTAGCGGCTGTTAGGAGGTGTCTTTCCTTTGGTCAAGAAACTGTCCTGACCATAAAGTTCTACGTGATCAAACTTGATCGTTGCACATTTGACACAAAAGTTGCTTGAAGCTTTGCCGACAATGGTAATTCGGAGCGCTGACGGCCGCGCGATCATGCAGGACAAGGATGTGCTGATGCATTGCATTGGTCAGGTGGTTGAGGAATTGAACCGGAGCCGCGAAGTTTCCCTACATATGGTGATTGCGGCCCATGATTTTTTAGGTCACTTTAAGAGCTACAGCTCAACGGGATACGCTTGCCGGATTCCGGTGGGGCGCTGGCCCAGACTTCGTGCTGAGGATGTTCGTCAAATGGGCTCTGCAGTAGCTGGCGCAGGGTACGCAAGGGCTGGTAATCCCCGGCTTCGGCAGCCTCGATAACCTTCTGTGCCAAATAGTTACGCAATAGGTATTTGGGGTTTGCTGCCAGCATGGCTCGGTTGCGGGCGCAGGAATCACTGTGCTCGCGCGCCAGGCGTCGGTCGTAGTGCTCCAGCCACTGCTCGAGAGCACTGTGCTGGGCTTCGGCGAGACATTCCTGAAGTCCTTGGGCGGGGCGCTCGCCGCGGTAGTGGGACAGGGCGCGGAAGAAGCGGGTGTAGTCCGCTTCACCTTGTTGTAACAGCTGCAGTAGATCGGCGCACAGCGCCTGATCGCCATCCTCCTCGGTGGTAAGCCCCAACTTGGCGCGCATTCTCTCAGCATAGGCTTGGGTCACCAGGGGTTGGAACTGCTCCAGGCAGTCGCGCAGCGCCTCCACACTGACAAAGTCGGATAGAGCGTGGGCCAGGGCATTCAGGTTCCAGAGCACCACGCCGGGCTGCTGCTCGAAGGCATAGCGACCGGTATGGTCCGAATGATTGCAGATAAAGGTGGGGTCGTAGTCATCGAGAAAGGCATAGGGGCCGTAGTCAAAGGTGTCGCCGATGATCGACATGTTGTCGGTATTCAGTACACCGTGGGCGAAGCCCACCGCTTGCCAGCCGGCCACCAGCTCGGCACTGCGTTTGGTGGTAAAACGCAGCATGGCTTCGGCCTGCTCGCCGACATTGAGCCCTTGGGTATTGGGAACAAAACGCCGGCAAATCTCACCGATAAGCTGTTGCTGGGCCTGTAGTTGCTTGGTGTAAAACAGGTATTCGAAGTGGCCGAAGCGCACATGACTCTCGGCCACGCGGATCAGCATGGCGCCTCTTTCAATTTGCTCGCGGGTCACTGACTCGTCGCTGCCGACGATACTCAACGCGCGGGTAGAGCGAATGCCCAGGCCACTTAAGGCCTCTCCGGCGAGATATTCCCGAATGGTGGAGCGCAACACCGCGCGGCCGTCACCAAAGCGGGAGTAGGGGGTTTGGCCGGCGCCTTTCAGGTGCAATTCCCATTCTTTGCCCTGGTGCCCTATCTCCCCCAGCAGCAGGGCGCGACCGTCACCCAGATCCGGGTTGTAGACGCCAAACTGATGGCCTGTGTACTTCATGGCGAAGGGGCGGCTGCCCTGAAATAGCTTGGCACCACAGCCCAGTTGGGCCCAGTCGGGATTGGTCGCCTCTGAAGCATCGATTCCGAGTAGCTGCAGCACCGCGGGGTTGATATCGATTAGCTGTGGGTGCTTGAAAGGCGTGGGGGCGATACGGCGGCCAAAAACATCGCCCATATCGGCGTAGTGGTGGCTGAGGGTAACTTCTCTGAGCTTCATAGGTACTGATTGTAGGTTGCAAATGGCTGCGGGCTCGCTCTAAATCGGGCCCTTGAATTGGCTGAAAAGATTAAACCGCCAGTAGGCGCAACGGACGATTCTGCGATTGCCAATGCTGCTCCTCCTGGTAGAGCAGCTCTTCGATGGCGGGGCTCTTGTCGAGCCAGTCCCGCGCTATCTGCAGGCGGAAGGCGTCTCCTTGGTCTGCCAGGTTAACACCCTGCAGAGTGCGCTCCGTGCGGTCGCGGTGAATAATACAGGCCAGGCGCAGGCACAGCAGTAAATCCGGGCTCGGGTGGAAACCATAGTGTTCTTTAGGAGGCTTGATGGTGCCGCGCTGGTTGCGCACCAGATAGGCCAGGTGTTCCTGCTCACCATTGGAAAATCCGGCCATATCCGCGTGCTTGATCATATAGGCACCAAGTTTTCGGAAGCTGCTGTGGGTAAGCGCCAGTCCTACTTCGTGTAACTGGATGGCCCAGCGCAGCCGCTGCCTGCCCTCGAGTGGAAATTCGGGGCGGAGTTGCTGCAGCAGTTTAAGTGCGGTGTCGTTGACGCGGCGCACCTGGTTTTGATCGATCTGCCAGCGCTGTACCACGGCGTCTACTGTGCTGGCGCGGCGATCGCCACCGTGCAGTCGCCCCGCCAGGTCGTGCACTATGCCCTCGCGGATGGCATAAGGGGAAACTTCCATACGTTGGATATCCAGCTCACAGAAGATGGCATGCAGGATTGCCAGGCCAGCGGCGAATACAGGGCGTCGCTCCTCATCGAGATTGGGCAGGTCCAGTTCGGCGATATGCTCCACCTGGGAGACTTCTTCGGCGAGCCGGTTGATATCCTCCCGCAGGATATCCGCCACTTCCCCTCCATTGAGCACCCGGGAAACCGCTTTCACACTGCCCGAGCAACCGATTACTTCCGCCTCGGCTGCGATGTGCTGTAGCTCCTGCAGCTCTGCACGGGCGGCACGCTGTGCGCGCTTAAAATGGTTGACGGTGTTTTCGCTGATTAAGCCATCGGCAAAAAAACGTCGGCTGTAGGAAACACAGCCCATGTTCAGGCTTTGCAATTGTTGAGGGGCTTCGCTACCGCGCACCAGTTCGGTGGAGCCTCCGCCGATATCGATGATGCAGCGAAGCCGCGGTGGACCGTCGGCAGCGGCCATTACTCCACTGTAAATTAGCCGCGCCTCCTCAATGCCGCTAATAATTTCCACGGGCACGCCGAGAATTGACTCGGCCTCTTCGAGAAAGCCATCGGCATTGGCCGCGGCGGCACGGAGGGTATTGGTGCCGACGACGCGAATATGATCGGCCGGCAGTTTTTGTAGTACCGGCTGGAAGCGGGTAAGGGCGGCCAGGGCGCGCTCAGACACCGCCGGGTCCAGGTGGTGATGGGCGTTCAACCCCTCCGCCAGGCGCACCATCGCGCGGTCTGTATGCAGGCGCACCATACGCTGCCCACGGAATTCTGCCAGTAACAGGTGGAAGCTGTTGGAACCGAGGTCGAGCGCGACATAGCGTTCAATCGGTGTTTGTGTAGGCATCCTGGCACCTGCTTAAATTTATAGAGCAAACCGCTCCTGCACTTGCAAAATCACCAAATAGTTTTGGTTAGTGCGAAGTACCCTGTGGGTCAAGGAGAGCTGCACGAGTTTGTTTTGAGAGAGCTCGGCTTGCGCTAAGTATACCCCTGTCATAGAGATTTCGTCTTTTTGTGGGATTTTATCCCGGTCGATCTTGTTATGATGTTTGAACTGGTAATTATGTGAAATGGTTTTCCGATGCCGAGTGATATCCCCCTCTTCCCCAAAGAATTGAGCTGGTTGTCCTTTAACGAACGGGTGTTGCAGGAGGTGGAAGATGAGAGTGTACCCATTATCGAGCGGGTACACTTTCTGGGTATTTTCTCTAATAACCTGGATGAATTTTTTCGGGTGCGAGTGGCCGATGTTCGTAGACTCACGGCATTTACGATCGGTGAGGAACAGAAACAGCACTTTTCTGACCTGCTAGGGCAAATTAATAGTCGGGTATTGCAGCTGCAAAGGCGCTACTCCAAAGCCTATGCCGAAGTGCTCTCGGTCCTTGATAAGCACAATATCCACATTGTCCGGGAAACCCACCTGAATGAGCAGCAGCGGGCTTTTGTCGAAGAGTACTTTCACCGCGAGGTGCTGCCAGAGTTGGAGCCTTTCTTTATCGATGAGCGCAATACCATGCCGTTGCTCAACGAAAAGAATATTTATTTTGCAATTACCCTTGCATTAAAAGGTAACCTGCGGCGCTATGCCGCTATGGAAATTCCAACGGATACCCTCTCGCGCTTTGTGGAAATTCCGGCGCGCAAGGGTAAGCGGGAAAAAGTTTATATTGTTCTGGATAATATCATTCGTGCTTGCCTGATGGATGTGTTTCGTCATGTGCTGCCGATCCTCTCCGCTCAAGCTTATATGTTTAAGATCAGCCGCGATGCAGAGTTGGAAGTCAGTGAGGAGGTTACCCAGAATATTGTGGACCGCGTTGAACGCTCTCTTAAACAGAGAAAATATGCGGACCCGGTGCGCCTGGCCTATGATGCGGAAATGCCCAAAGCACTATTGGGGCTGGTGAAGAAAAAGTTAAAAATGGGCCGCTATGATAGCTACACCCCAGGTGGGCGTTATCACAATTCCAAAGACCTGATGGGTTTTGCCAGTGACTCACGCAGTCATCGCTACAAGCGCATGGCGCCATTGCCTACCCTGCCGGTCAACGAGAGTATCTTTGCACAATTGAGGCTAGGGGATCAGCTTTTCTATTATCCCTACCACGATTTTCGTGCGATCACCAATTTCCTCGCGTCGGCAGCCATAGATCCCAAGGTCAGGGAAATTCGTATCAGCCTGTACCGGGTGGCAAAAAATTCACGGGTGGTGGCCGCACTAATCAATGCGGTGAGAAACAATAAAAAAGTGATTGCCGTAGTGGAGCTTAGGGCGAGCTTCGATGAAATGGCCAATATCCACTGGTCTCATGAATTGAGAGAAGCTGGTGTTCAGGTGGTCTACGGAATACCGGGTCTGAAAGTACATGCTAAATTAATTTCTGTGGTGCGGCGGGAGGAAGGCAAAAACCGTTTTTATACTCATTTGGGCACTGGTAATTTCAATGAAAACACCGCTCGTATTTATTGTGATTTTAGCTTGCTGACTAATGACCAGTCGGTTGGCCGTGAAATATACAATGTATTTGAATTTATGCGCTCTCCAGATAAGCGGCCTGTTTATAGAAATATCATTGTCTCACCATTTAATCTGCGCAATTCCTTAGAAGAAGCTACTGAGCGGGAGATAGAAGCGGCCAAGGAAGGGCGTGAGGCTGGGCTGTTTTTTAAATGCAATAACCTGGTCGACAGCCAGGTGATTGAGCAACTCTATAGGGCCAGTGCAGCAGGGGTAAAAATAAAATTGCTGATTCGCGGTATGTGTTCGCTAATCTGTGAAACTCCCGGACTGTCTGACAATATCCAGGCTATCAGCCTGGTCGATAAATACCTGGAACACGCGCGCGTGTACATTTTCCATAATGGTGGCGAGGAGATTATGTGGATGTCCTCAGCTGATCTGATGAAGCGCAATTTGGACCAGCGGGTGGAGGTCACCTTTCCGGTATCCAACCCGGAGCATCGCAAGACCATCAGGCATATTATGGATTTGCAGTGGAGCGATAATCAGAAAGCGAGAATTTTGGATGCCACGCAGAGTAATACCCGCCTGGCCAATCGAGAGGGAAAAAGTTGTCGCGCCCAGGATGCTATTTACGGTTACCTGAAACGCCTCGGCCAGGAAGATTAATCCAGTGTGGAGGCCGATAAATTAGAACGTTAAGGCAGGGTATTCCTGATTGATATCTGACGATGGCTCATTTGTGGCTGGCCGAGTCGCTATCTCACTGGGCTGAAGCCCACCAATTTGCCACGGCTGAATGAGAAGCGGTAGCGCTGCCCTATGCGCAATTGCTCGGCGCAGGGAGATTGAATAATCATACGCGGATACTGCGGGGTAACGACCCAGGTTTGGAAGTCATTACCGGGTCCGCGTCCGATTAAGTAATAGTAATTCCCTCTTCTGCAAAAGGCGCTCGGCGCACAGCGTTCGCTGCCCCACACATAGGCCAGTACATCGTATTGCATTGGCACACTGGTTTTCTCTTGAAATGGCTGACGCTCACTGCCGGTAAAGGTATACAGGCTGTCGAAAGGAATCTGGCGAAATCCTTGCGCAGGGGTTGCACAGCTGACGACTTGAGGCTTTCCGGTGATACGGGCGTGAGGAGGCGGTGCCTTTTCCTTGCCGGGGATGGTCATTTCGCTGGGCAGATAACCGCAGCCGCTGGCCGTTAATAGAGCCAGGGCCGCGAGGGTTGCGGCCCATGCAAATATGCGCACTGTTCACCTGTTCGAATTGTGGGGGCCTCCTACCAATATAGCCATAGTTTGCGCGCTTATTTGTTCCGTGCGATGGCCGGGGCGCGGCGGTGAAAGCGCCATTTGCGTCGGTAGGGGAAGGCACTTTCCACGTGTCCGGCGCGGATTCGATCTTGCAGACGTCTCCAATAACGATAGTCGTAGAGATCGCTGTGTAGCCTCTCAAAAGCGGAACGCGCGATGGGGTTGCCAGAGAAGAACAGGCGAAATTCTTCTGGGAAAACATCTGCCTCATCCACGGTGTACCAGGGTTTATCCGCCAGCTCCTGCTCGGGGGTTTGCGCCTCGGGAATCTTGCGGAAGTTGCATTCGGTCAGGGGGCAAAGTTCGTCGTAATCGTAGAAAACCACACGGCCGTGACGGGTCACACCAAAATTCTTGAGGAGCATGTCGCCGGGAAAGATATTGGCTGCTGCCAGCTGCTTGATGGCATTGCCATACTCCTCCATGGCCTCGCGGGTTTCCTCCTCGCTGGCGTTTTGCAGAT
Organism: Microbulbifer sp. CnH-101-G; assembly: GCF_052466775.1. Classification (NCBI taxonomy): domain Bacteria; kingdom Pseudomonadati; phylum Pseudomonadota; class Gammaproteobacteria; order Cellvibrionales; family Microbulbiferaceae; genus Microbulbifer; species Microbulbifer sp. CnH-101-G. The sequence goes on along the minus strand of NZ_CP174292.1, from coordinate 3,347,991 downwards.
AGAGGTTAAGGGGTTCCATACGCCGCTCAACATAGAGATGCTTGATGATCACCCATTTTTCATTAATGACCAGTTTGGAGGGCGCGACCTCCTGCAGTTCACGCAGCAACTCCTCGCTAAAGCGATTGCGATAGAAGATGAAGTTGGTGTACTCCTGGGTATCGGCCATGCGCCCAACCCGGTCGGAGCGGGATACAAATTTGTATTTATCCCGCACAATTTCTTCCGTGACGGTTTTGGGGCGGTCGAAGCGGTCCTTGATGACTTTGAAAACCACAGGATAGGAGGGCAGGGTAAATACACTCATCACCATGCCTTTGATACCGGGGGCGATCACAAACTGGTCGCTGCTTACCTTCATATGCGCCAGGATATGGCGATAGAATTCCGTCTTGCCGTGCTTGTGGAAGCCGATGGAATTGTACAATTCCGACTTTTCCTTGAGCGGCATAATGGTGGAGAGGAAGCGTACAAAGCGCGAGGGGATAGGCGCATCCACCATAAAATAGGAGCGGGTGAAACTGAAGATGATACTGGCGGAGTCGTTGCTGTGCAGCAGGGTATCTACAAAAATGCCGCCGCGACCGTTATTCAAGCAGGGCAGAATAATGGGCACCACTTCGCCATTGAAAATCATACGCCCAACCAGATAGGCGGCCTTATTGCGGTAGAAAACTGACTCCAGCATATCCACACGCAGTTGTTTCTCATTCTCCAGGTTGGCCAGCGGTGCCTCGCGCAGGGCCGCGCAAATATTTTCTATATCCCGCTGCATGTTTTCCCAGGGGGCGGAAAAACTGAAGTCTTTGAGGATGTCCTCGATCATGTATTCGAGTCCATCACGCCCGCTGTAGCTGATATAAATACTGTAATCCCGCAGCGGTTTGTCGTCTGGAGCGCGTGAGGGCTTGACGAAAATATTTCTGTCGTGAATATCTGCGTGATGGAACTGGCTGCAAAATACAGAGTTAAAGAAGGTTTCTGCGATCTCGTAATTACTGTGATTGGCGATCAATTGCGCGTAGGTGGCGCGGGCATCTCTCCAAAGTTCCAGCTGGCTGGTGTCTTTACTGGTCACCGAATGCACCAGTTTGAGCACCTGGTTGACCTTGGTTTTGTATAGGTCAATACGCTCCTTGTTGGCATCATGAACGGCCTGCCAGGAGGCGGTCTCAAAGCGTGCCTTGGCGCCTAGAGTGATGTTCTGGTAGTCTGCGAAATACGCATCAAAACCATTCAGGATGGTCTTAGCGATGCGGCGGGCGGTCGGTGAGTGATTTGTCATGCACTAGACTTGGTTTCTGGGTTACAGGTTAAGCATTTGTCCGGGGGAGCTGTTTTGGGCGGCTGGCGGGAGTATCCCGTGCCTTTCCAGATTCTACCGCCACGGCGCTTGCCGATCTCCCCGCGGCAGGGAATAAGCGGATAGTAGCACGGCACGCCGGAGTACCAATTGAACGATTGGATCAGTAGTTTTGTCTTTTTCTTTGCGGTGATCGACCCGGTGGGCACCCTGCCGGTATTTATTGCGGTCACTTCCCGTCATGCCGAATGGCAAAAACGTAAAATCGCCTGGTTGGCGGTATTGGTGGCCGCCGGCATCTTGTTGTTCTTTTTGTTGGCTGGCCAGTTCCTGCTGGAAGCTATCGGTGTACCGCTTTCCGCCTTCCAGGTAGCCGGTGGGGTGGTGCTGTTCCTGTTCGCCCTCACCATGATCTTTGGCGATAGCAAGCCCGAGCAGGAGATGGAGATCGTTCGCGAGGGTCATGAGACTGCCATATTTCCACTGGCGGTGCCCTCCATTGCCTCGCCGGGCGCCATGTTGGCGGCCGTGGTGCTCACTGATAACCATCGTTTCGACATGATGCACCAATTCAATACCGCCACTGCCATGTTTGCGGTGCTGGGCATTGTGCTGGCGTTGCTGCTCACTGCGAACTGGATATACCGCTTTATCGGTGATGCCGGCGCCAGTATTGTCAGCCGGGTGATGGGGCTCATCCTCGCCTCAGTAGCCACCACCAACGTATTGCTGGGGATTCAGCAGTTCTTTTCCATCTAAGTCCTCTAGGCTTGGAATAATAAACACCCCGAAAGCCTGTCGGGGTGTTTACCTGGGGTCACTGACCGACCCGATTTGAACATTACCTAGGGCTACTTTTCTCCCATTACTGAGGTCTTGTTAAATAACCCCACTACTGCAAAAAGTCATGTAATCAACTTGAGTACTGTGGATCGAGGGTTTTTAGCAGTCGACCATTTTACTGGAAGTAATGCGGCTCATTCCGAAAAGCATATTCACTTTTTTACAGACTATCCTGAATATAAAAGCTTTATACGGTAAGTATCTTTAAAGTACTTTTAAGACGCTAAGGTAGGGCTGTTTGGTAAGTTAAATGCGGCAACCTACCTATTAAAAAGTACTTTTTACCCAGAATGTCCCAGGTTGAGTGAGAGGGTGTCATTTACTGCTATAGGGTAAGCATTTATAACGGTTAGGTTTATTCCCGCGCGCCAGGATTATGAAAGACAGAATAATAAGACAGCGGTTACTTAATTTATGGCATGCTGTTTTCAAATCTTGGTACTTTCGTCCCGCTTTATGTGTCTTCCTACTTCTCTTTATCCATACGATTTTTTTATCCAATGCGCCGGTCTGGGCACATGCGCCCCTGGATGTAACTCTTAGCGAGAACGGCGAAAAGTCCACCGGTCTCCATGCCATCTGGCATGACGAGAGTGGTGAGAGCGATATTTATACTGCGCGACAAGCTAATGAACTTGGAGAGTTTCGCACTCTGGAGACGGCTGGCTCCACAGGCCTAAGTGCCGGTGTCTTCTGGTCTCATTTTACTCTGCGCAATCGTGACAGCCAGCCTACAACCCTCCATATCGAGTACGTTGACCACCAGCTGGTGGGTTTACAGGCTTTCAGTAGGGAGGCCGCTAGTGGTGATCTCTACCGCGAGATCAGCCACCTCTCTATTTACGAACCTTTTGCCAGCCGGCAGGTGGCCCATAACCGCTTTGTTTTTCCAATTACCATTGCACCGGGGGCCACTCAGGAGTTGATGGTGAGGTTCGATGTTGGTGATTTGGGCGTGGCATTTCCCAGCCTGCGTATCTGGAGCCCTCAGGCGTTGCAACAGAACAGTAAAGGCGAAACCAGCTTGATTGCGTTTCTGTTTGGGGGCTACTTCCTAATGGCACTCTTCGCCTTGGTAGGAGCGATCGCGATTAAGGAGAAGATTCTCTATATCTACTCTTTTTACTGCGCCAGCAAAATTCTGGTGTGGGGTACGGTGTTGGGATATACCCACCAATACCTGATGACAGCCAGCTCCCACTGGGGTTACGCCTCACTGAGTGGAGCTGTGGCGATTATGGCCGGGCTTGTTTTTGCGCGGACATTTCTCGAAACCCGTCAGTTCACTCCAAAACTGGATTTTCTTTTGCAGCTGATGATGCTCAATGCCGCTTTCCTGATCGGTTGTGTGCTATTGGGGCTAAAGGCCCTCTCCCAGATCTCAATGATCATCGCTTTGCTGTGTTACCCAATAGTGGTTCCCATCGCTATGACTCGCTGGCGCCAGGGGGAAAATGCCGCAGGGGTCTTTGCCTTGGGCTGGGCCACCCTGGTACTGGGATTACTGGTGCAGGCAATGCGCGATCTCGGCTTTGTGGTACACAACCCGGTCAACTACTACTGGCCGCCGGTGGCCTCCTTTGTGGAGATGCTGGCGATCATGGGCGCGATTGGTTTAATGGTGCAACGCCTGCGCCTGCAGAAGGACAGAGCGGAAAAAAAATATCTGCAGCAGCTGGAAATTTCCAAGTCCGATCTGGAAGAACTGGTGCAGTCTCGCACCAGAGAATTGGAAGCAGCCAAGACCAGGGCGGAACTGGAGGCGCGCACAGACCCCCTTACCGGTATTCACAACCGGCGCAGCTTCTTTGAAGAGTCTAATCGGCTGCTCAAGCTGGCTCAGCGTAAGGGAATTCCCCTGGGCATTTTGATGCTGGATATCGATCGTTTTAAATCCATTAATGACCGCCACGGTCATCTGATTGGCGATCAGGCCCTCTGTGCCACCGCAAGGGTGATTTCTCAGCATGTACGCGAAGTAGATGTGTTTGGCCGCATAGGCGGTGAAGAATTTGCACTGCTGGTCAGCGCTGATGGTCCGGGCACATTGGTGGTCGCCGAGCGAATCCACAGGGATATCGCCAAGATTATGATTAAGTCTGCCCAGGGCCCGGTGCAATTTACCGCTAGTATTGGAGTGGCGCAGTTGCGAGGGCAGGGCGATGTGTTGGAGCTATTACAGCATGCCGACAACGCCCTCTACCGAGCCAAAAGGAGCGGGCGCAACCGCGTGTTGGAGTATGAAACTGTGGAATCCTGAACTACTGTACGTAAGTCACGGCGTTCAGCACTCTGAGGCGAACGTTTTCCGGCAAGGGCACTAAGCCAATTTTACCGGCTTCCGCCTGGGCTTTCTGACTCAACATAAATACCAGCATTTGTCGCAAAGCCTGAGCGATATTGTCCTCCTGCTTGGCGTAGAGCAGTAGCCAGGAAAAGCTGGTAATTGGGTAAGCATCCTTGCCCTCGGGGTCCCAAACCCAGGCGATCAGGTTGGGAGCACCGCTCACCGGTAGCTTACTATCTGGGAATTCCACTTCTTCCAAAGCGGCTGACCCAGTTTCAGCATTGGCCTCGATATACCGACCCGAACGGTTTTCTAAAACCGCTAGCGGTAAGTTTACGATTTTGGCAAAGCCGTGCTCCACATAGCCAATGGCCCCTGGAATTTCCCGCACCTTGGCCGCCACGCCTTGGTTGCCGGGTGCTCGTTTGAAGGTTGATAACCTGGGCCAGTCGGGAGTGCGGTCGAGCCCAATATTTTGGCGAAACTCCTCACTAACAGCGCTGAGGTGGCCGGAAAAAATATAGGATGTGCCAGAGCTCTCCGAGCGGGTGACCACGGAAATTTCCGTACGCGGCAATTTAACATTGGGATTGCTGGCGGCGATAAGCGGGTCGTCCCAGTGGCGGACCTTGCCCATAAAAATGCCTACATAGGCTTTCCGTGATAACTTTAATGTGTCGATACCAGGCAAGTTAAACACCAATACCACCTGCCCAGCGGTGACAGGCAATACAACACCGCCCTCTTTGACCTTTTTTAGCTCATCGATTTCTATGGCCGCGTCGGAGGCGGCAAAATTTACGGTATGGCCGAGAAAATCGCGAATACCGTCGCCACTACTGGTCATTTCGTAAAAAATAAAAATATTGTTTTCGCGATGAGTGAACTGGCGAAACCACTCCACATAAACCGGGTAGGGAAAACTGGCGCCACTGCCCCGTAAGTTAACGGGGTTTTCTGGTACCTGAGCTTGAAGCTGCAGGCCCAGGAGTGGGATGCTAGTGGCCACCACCAGGATGACTGCAAGGCGGCGTAGAACAGCGGCGCACCTCGATAACATGGGGTACCTCAACTAAATGGCCGCCAGCCTCTTATTCGAGGCCGGCGGCGAGCCGCAAAAAAGGGCTTCAATAGAAAAATTCTAGCAGGGCTGGCGGCGCCGTGTGAAAGTGCGCCGCCCCAATGATATTAACTACCTACTTCGCCGCCATCGTCCCGGTAGATGGCCAATACCGAGGGGCGCGGTGGTAGCTCTGGGTTGTTATCCGGCCAGCGGTGCAGTGGTTGGTCGTAGGTAGAATTGAGGGCATCGGCGGGGTGTTGCACCGAGACAAACAGGGTTTTGCCATTGGGGGTAAACTCTGGGCCGCATACTTCGGCGCCCCGGGGGCAACCAAAGAAGTGCTTGGGCGCGGCGCGCAGTGGGCCCTCAGTGGCCATGGCCCAGAGTCCATCGTGAAAGCCGAAGCTCTCACAGCCGTCTGTGGCCACCCACATATTGCCCTGGGGGTCGAAGGCGACATTATCCGGATTGGCAAACCAACCGTGACTGGAAATGTTGTAGCTGGATTGCTGGCCGTAGGCGCCGCGCTCCAAGGGATTTTCGGCATTGGGGTTACCACCCAGAAGAAACTGCCGCCAGTGAAACTTGTCGCTAGCGTGGTCTCTTACGCCACTTTTTCCAGGGGGAACAATTTCCAAAATATGCCCGGCAGCGTTGCGTGCGCGGGGGTTGGCAGCATCCACTCCATCCTCGGTGCGGCTTTTATTCTTGGTTAGCATTACATAGGTGCAGTCGTTATGGGGATTGGTCTCCACATCCTCCGGGCGATCCATGGGGGTAGCGCCCAGCAGTGCGGCGGCTCGGCGTGCATCAATCAAGACATCTGCCTGGTTGTGAAAATCATTTTTACTGCTTAGAGGCCCCTGCCCGAATACCAGCGGCAGCCACTGTCCGCTGCCGTCCTGATCAAAACGTGCGGCATAGAGTGTGCCCTCGGTCAGTAACTTGCGATTGTGGGCTGGAGCTTGTGGAAGGTAAGCCTCTTTCGAGACATAGCGGTAGACGAACTGGCCCTCGTCATCATCGCCGCCATAGGCCACCACAGGCTGGTTTGGCTTGCATACCAGGGTAAAGCCCTCGTGTTCAAACCGGCCCAGGTTAGTCAGTTTGCGCGGAGTGGACTGGGGATCGTAGGGGTCGTACTCCACCATCCAGCCAAAGCGGTTGGGCTCGTTGGGTTCGTGTTGGATATCAAAGCGCCGGTCGTATTCGCCCAAGTTGCGGTTGTGGGGTGTTATACCGAAATCGCGATGATTACGTGCCTCGCGAGGGTCCTCGATCTTGTCGGGGTCACCCTGGAAAGCGCCGCCAAATCCCTCTTCGGCCACCAACACCGTGCCCCAGGGGGTCTTGCCACCGGCGCAGTTGCCAATGGTGCCGAGCACCTGGGTGCCAGAGGGATCTGCAGTGGTTTGCAGGCGCTTATCCCCGGCAGCGGGGCCGCTAATTTGCATCGGCGTGGTTGAGGTGATGCGGCGGTTATAGGGGCTGTCTAAGACAGGCTGCCAGCCCTTGCCTGCGCGCTTGATTTCCACAACCGAGTGCCCGCAGGCGGCCATTTCTATTGCGACGTGCTCTGCGCTGACACCACGGGTGGCACTATATTCATCGTTATAGCCGGAAAACATCAGGTGCGGCTGGGTATATTCGTGGTTTACACACAGCAGGCCGCGATCGCTATTGCCGCTCTGACAGTGAATATCACCGCGCCCCGCAGGGGTACCCTCTGCCAGTGGCATAAAGGCGATAAAGTCATTGTTGTAGCCAAAGCGTTGCAATTGGCTCTGTGCGGTTAGTTGTTTCGGATCAAACTGCTCGATGTTATCGACAATGGGGTCGCCCCATCTCAGCAGAATATCAGCGCTATAACCCTGGGGCAGGTGATGGTTGAAATCCAGGCTATGGGGAACTTCCTGAAAAGAAAGATTCTTCTGTTTATGCTCCGAGCCACAACCAGGAATAAAACTGGTGGCCGCGCCAGCAGCAGTGGCACCGCCTATGGCTTTGAGTAGCTTTCGACGGCCGGGATTTTTCGGGAAATCTTTCATTACAGCTGCTCCATTGCAGGAAACCTGAGAAAAAGGCTTTTATTGGACTACTAAAAAATCATAAGGTGAAAATTATTGTATTTTCTGGCTACCTCAACTGGTGAGTCATCTATTTATTTCAGTCTGCAGCCAGTAAAGTTATAAGTAATAAATTTTTTGCATAACGCCAAATAAATAATGAATGATATTTCATTTTTGCAGGAATATTCCCAGGCATTTCTGAAAGCTTGATGACAGCTTAAAAAAACCGTCATGTAAAGTTCATAGTCGCCCACTAGTCTGCGCTCCAACTCATAAGCCACTAAATACGCCATCGGCATTAATCGGAGTGGGACGCCATGAAAAATTCAAACATCAGTTTTCGATTGCCCAATACACCCATTACCACACTTGCCGCCGCAATTTTTTGCGCCAATGTCGCTCTGTGCGCTAATACCTATGCACAGGACAACCAGGCCCGCGCCATGGAAATGGTGACTGTTACCGCCCAAGCCAGCAACGCGCGCAGTGACCTGGATCGCCAGCGGGACTCCAACAAGCTGGTGGCGGTACAAACCTCTAATGCCATCGGTGAGTTACCGGATGCCAATGTGACCGAGGCCCTGCAGCGGATGCCAGGGGTCTTTATTGCCCGCGACCAGGGGGAGGGGCGTTTTGTGGGGGTGCGCGGTATAGACCCCAACCTAAATGCCGCCACCATCAATGGCGTGAGCCTGCCCGCCCCGGAAACAGATAGCCGCGCTGTGGCCCTGGATGTGATTCCCTCAGACCTGCTCGCCAGTTTGGAAGTATTTAAGACCCTAACTCCAGATATGAGTGCAGACTCCATCGGCGGGGCGATAGAGATCAAGAGTATCAACGCACTGGATTACGATGGCAGCCGCTATAAATTCAGCGTTGAAAACAGTTACAGCGACCTGCAGGAAGAGCACAGCCCCAAATACGCAGCCACCATGACCAATGTTATTGATCTCGAGGGCGATAGACGTTTCGGTATTGCCCTGGCGGTTAGCCATCAGGAACGGGATTTTGGTTCTGAAAATATCGAGACCGATGGCAGCTGGAGACAACTTGTGGCCGAAGATGGCAGTGAGGGAATCGGCGCAACTGAAATAGAGCAGCGGGACTACACCATTACCCGCGAGCGCACCGGCGTGGCCGCCAATTTTGATCTGGAACTGAGCAGCGATGCGCGGATATATCTGCATAGTCTTTATTCCGACTTCTCTGATCAGGAGATCCGTCAGCGCAATTCCTGGAAATTAGATGCGGAACGCGATGAGCCGGAAATGATTTCCAGAAATTCCGCAATTTGGGACGAGGCGGCACTGGAAAAATCTCTGAAGGATCGCCTGGAAGAACAGGAAATTATTTCGACAGTACTGGGTGGTGAGCACAATTTCGAACAATGGGGTCTGTCCTACGCGCTGGGCTATTCCCATGCGGAGGAATCCGAGCCTCACCGTCGTGATACCGACTTTGTCCTCGAACCACTGCGCCTCGGTTATGTGGAAGCCGATAAGACCCCGCGTATGGCGGTGGGCCGTTCCGATGCTGAAAAAATAATAGACCCCTCTAATTACCAGCTGGACGAGCTGGTGATTGAGGATAACTTCACCGAGGATGAGGAGCTGAGTGTACGCTTGGATTTTTCCAGGGAAATAGAGTGGGGGGATTATGCCTCAACCGTGCAGTTTGGCTTGCACGAACGCCAGCGAGAAAAAAGCGGTGACCTGAATGCCAGTGTTTATGATGGCTTTGGTGGTGACTTTACGCTGGCAGATTTTGTCCGCAACGATATCGACTACGGCCTCGATACTTTTGGGCCGGGAGTTAACCCTGGTAGCCTCAACAGCTTTATCAATCGCAATATCGCCAGTTTTGAATTGGATGAAACTGAAACCGCGCTCTCCTCTGCGCGGGATTATAAGATGCAGGAAGATATCAGCGCACTCTATGTGATGAATACCATCGAACTTGATCGCGCCCAATGGGTTTTTGGTGTGCGTTATGAGCGCACCGATTTCAGTGCCGAAGGGATGCGTGTCATTGAATCCGAGGAGCCGGTACCCGATGCCGATCCTATCGCTGATGAGGTCTATGCCAGTGCGGTTAACTTCCAGCGTGACTACGATCATTTCTTTCCCAGTGTCAATTTCAAGTTTGACTACAACGATAATATTGTTCTGCGTGCAGCTTACACCGAGTCCCTTTCACGTCCCTCGTTTGCTCACCTGAATCCGTCACCGACTAAAATTGAGTACGACGACGGTGAGCTGGAAGTGGAAGCTGGCAACCCGAATTTACAACCCTACGAATCCCGTAACCTGGATATCTCTGCGGAATATTATGCGGACCACCTGGGTATGTTCTCCCTTGGGCTGTTCCATAAAGATATCGACAACTTTATTGTGATGTCCGATGTTTCCCTTAGCGCGGACTTGACTCAGTACATCGGCAACCTGGCAGTGGAAGAGGCTGAGGTAATGCAACCCATCAATGGTGATAGTGCGCGAATTAACGGCGCTGAGTTGGCCTGGACACGGGGTTTTGATAACGGCTTTCTCTTACGCGCCAATGCGACACTCACCGATTCTGAGGCCCGGCTTGGCCTGGGACCGGATCGTCAGCGTAGTGACAAAATCTCTCTACCTTCCCAGGCCGATTTGGTGGGGAACTTTATTGTCGGCTATGAGCGCGATGCCTTCAGCTTGCGCTTGTCCGCCGCTTTCCGCAGTGAGCAACTATTGGAGGTAGACATGGAGGATGCCTCTCGCGATCGCTACGAAGAGGATCACCTACAATTGGACCTCTCCGCTCGTTACCGTTTTAGCAATGGCCTGCAGCTGACATTTACCGGGGTAAACCTCACCGATGAACCCTACTATGTGCATAACTCCGGCTTTAACGGCCAATATGAAGAGTATGGCCCAACCTATGCCTTAGGGCTGAGTTACAGCACTTTCTAATGAGGCCGCTTCTAAAGTCTTTTTGAAAATAATAGCGCAGTTACATGCGCAATTTACCGAACCCTGCACAGGCGGGGTCTATTCTCTGGAATGTAACTGCTACCCATGAACAAGCTGCGTTTTACTTTTGCAATCACTCTCTGCATCTCTCTGCTTTATGGCTGTGGTCATGAAATGGACTCTGTTTTACGCATAAAAAAAGCACTGCCCCAACAGGTCATCTCACTTGGTGCAATAGAAACCGAGCAGATGCTACCGGTACAAGTGGGTGGTGAGGGTTATTTACTGCTTGCCAGTGAGCGCCGCGGTTTGATTTTAATTAATCCCTTTGGGGAAATAATCGCCGCTCAAGAAGGGCGGGTAGAGCGCTTGGCAGTGCAGGTTCTGCCTAATAAAAATTTATTGGTAGCCTCTTATGACGAGGGCCAAGCGCAATTAAATTTACATGAAATTAGACCCAGCGAAGGTGAACGAAAACTAGATTTTAGGCTACTGAGCAGCCAAAAAATGCGTGCTCCGCAAAGTGCCCTGTGCTTCTCTCGTCAAGAGGAGCGAACGCACTTATTTACTATCGCCGAGGATGGCATTGGCTACGAATATTTACTTTTACCGGCCCAGCAGCAGTTACAAGAAATGCGCCCGCTTTATTTTGGTGAACAGGTCAATGCTTGTGCAGTGAATTCGAAGACACAACATCTGTTAGTCTCCCAACCGCCTATCGGCATCCTGAGTTTAAATGCCAGTGCGGAAAAAGATGAGCAACGTGAGTTGATGCTAAGTGGCCAATGGCTTGGTGAAGACTTTGGCAATCTGTGGCTCGATACCCAAAATGAAAGTTTGTGGTTGACCGTTGATGATCAGGTACGTCGCTACAACTTGAGCTCTCTGAAAGAGGAGCCAGATTGGCACCTCCATATTGATGAAAGCCACACGGTAATCTCCCCAGTGTTATTAAACGGCCAACTCATCGCCCTGGATGATGGAAGAGACCAGCTGCTGATTTTTGATCAGGTAGAGTCCGATTCTTTGCCCCATGACCCTCCGGTAATTGCGACAGAGAGTGATAGCTCAATCGTTAGTATCTTCGCCCGCAATCAGACAGAGTCTGTGCAATCATTGGGAGATGCCGCCGATGATCCAGCAATTTGGGTAAACAAATTTCGGCCGCAAAATAGTTTAATTTTAGCAACTGACAAGAAAAGTGGTCTGAATGTCTACGACCTATCAGGAAAAATGCTTGAGCACTTCCCAGTGGGACGTGTGAACAATGTAGATATTCGTAGTATTGATCACCCCCTTTATAGTGCAGTGGCGGCAGCTTCCAATCGTTCTATCCCAGGTGTGAATCTATTCGCCATCACCCGTGAGGGACGAATTGAGCACCTGGGTCTGCGTACAATTGATTTACAAGATCCCTATGGCTTGTGCCTACAAAAAACCGATAACCGGATTTTCGCCTGGGTATCGGATAAAGACGCGGCCTTGCATCAGTTTGCTATTGAACTTGGAGAGATTCCCAGCGAATTTAGCTTAAAAGCACAGGCAGAAGTGGCTGTGAATAGCCAAGTTGAGGGCTGTGTAGTGGATGATGAGCGCCAGACTCTCTTCTTCGCTGAGGAAGATCGGGGAATCTGGTCATTGAATCTTGTTAAGCAGCGGAATGGTGAATCCCAGCCAAGGTTGGTTGCCGAAGTAGATGGTAAAACCCTTATAGATGATGTGGAAGGGCTCGCCCTCTACCTGACAGAGGATAGCGGTTACCTGATTGCCTCCAGCCAGGGTAATGACAGTTATGCGTTATTTACACGTGATGGTAATAACTTTGTTGATCATTTTAGGGTAACAGTGAATATGAGATTAGGTATTGATGGAAGTTCTGAAACCGATGGGTTGGCTGTTACCAGCTTGAATCTTGGGCCGGAATATCCAATGGGTCTACTGGTTGTCCAAGATGGCAGAAATCGTCTGCCCAATGCCAAGCAGAATTTTAAATTAGTTGGTTGGGATTCTGTGAGTGAAGCGCTGGGTTTGTCTGTTTTTGTCAAGAATTAGTCATTTAAATTTCTTATGCATAGACCTGGATTAATTTTCTTTAATGTTTCTTGATAAAATATTGAGCTGGGTCTTCGTTATAAGCTAGATTTAATAATGAAAAATATTTTTTATATTTATTACTTTAGGATGTAAGCTAGCGTTGTTTTTTATATTAATTTCTATTAAATCTTAATCAAAAAAAGTTTGATGGGTTGTTAAGCCTAGAAAATCTCTGAAGGGCTGCGTGATTCTTCTGCTCTTTAGAGTGGTTCACAATCAAGGCACTGCTTCGCAGGAATATCTAGCCCTTTCTAAAGGTTGAAACACTGAGTGTAAATCGCTATGAAAGTGCAGAAAAGGGCAGGCTCTGTAGGTTATGTCTGCTACACTGCAGCTCTTGTAAAGGGCTGGGGCCATTCGCGGTGAGCTGTGCCCAACCTCTGCAACGCTTAAAGTCCGCAGAGGTATTCCAGAATTATTCAGAGGCTCCCCTGTATCTCCAATAATTATTTTTGACTCATTTATGGATTAATTTTTGAGGCAGGTCTTGTATAAGTTATGATGTTTGCTCATTGACCAACTCTTAAAAAGACTTGCCTAAACTATCCCCTGTTACTTTATAGCTTAAATTCAGGAATATATTCAGCTGCAATTTTGTCTACAAACTGGATTGGCAGTCCGCCAATTAAATTTGTGAGAACAACAATGGATAGATTATCATCCGGGTAGTGGATCATAGTTGCCGCATTTCCACCGCTCGCACTCACTGCACTGTGATGTTCCCGATCGATAACTTGCCATCCAATAGCATAACCATTCTCTACACGATTAAACCCAGCCGTTTGGCCATTCTTTAAAGTGATTGGCGTCCAAAGTGAATTGAGGTTTTTGACCAGCTTTTTTGACTGCAAGGCAATAAGATATTGCGCAATTTCTGTTGCAGTTGAATTCATGCCAGCTGCGGTTTGTAAAATATAAGGGAATTCAACGTAGTTATTTTTGTGCTGACCCTTATCGGAATCGTAGAGATATTGCCTTGCATGATTGGCTATAGGGCGCATCATGTGTTCAAAGCCGGCATCAACTGTTAATTGCATATTAGCGATTTTAAGCTGATTATCGGTAATGAATTTAGGGAAGCCACCTTGTACGTATTTATCGATTATTTTACCGATAATAACATAACCCGTCTGATTATAACTAAATTGTGTGTTTGCCTCTGATTTTAAAGGTAATTCTTGTACTTTGGTCCATGCAGCCTTTGGATTGCCACGAACAATCAAATCAGTAAGGTAACCACTGAAAATATTGGGAAGTCCAGAAGTGTGTGCCATTAGATGTTTTATCTTTATTGACTTCCAGTTGGCAGGTAAGTCAGTAAGGTGTTTGCCAATCTCATCATCTAAGGAAAGGCGTCCTTCCTCTGCGAGCTGTACCAATGCAACGCCTGTGAACGCCTTAGTCATTGAGTTAATAGGAAATACGGTGTTGGATCTTACCGGCACATTATCTTGCAAATTAGATAATCCATAATTTCCCAGCTTGATGATTTCACCGTTTTTAACAATGGCTAATTGGAGGCCAGGGATCTGGCGCTTATCCATAATGCCCCTGATAAGTTTATCCACAGAGTCTGCATATGATGGAAAGCTGAGGGATGTCATGAAAATAGCTAGAACGGTTAAGCGTAGTTTAGTTAGCAATCGAAGTGTATTATTCATCAATAATATATCCTTATTGTTTCCCAACTTTAGGAGCTTTATAACTGAATTGTCTCTTTTATAAAGAATATGATCAGTGTTATGGCAAGTCTGTTATCTTGCCATAGATTTCTGAAAGGAAGGGGTTTTTACCGTGGAAATGTAATTAGTTGTAATTTTTATCTTCTTTTGTGGTTATGTAGTCAACATATTTCTCCATTAAATTATGTGCGGCATGAATATATTCAAGATAAATACATAATAATTTATGGCGAATACCTAGGCTGACAAGAATTTAAAGGAGTAAATTCTTTATTAATTAAAATCAAGATCAGTTAAATTTCCGGTTCCTGTTGAGTTGTACAATGGATACCTCCGCCACCCGCTGCAATACCGTCAATATTGACCTGTACAATATCGCGATCTGGAAATATCTTTTGCAATTTTCGTTGGGCTGCTGTATCTGTATTAGGATCTCCGAACTCAGGAATAATAACTGCCCCATTGCAGATATAAAAGTTAATGTAGCCAGCGGCGAAATCGGCATTGTCAAACCGCTCTCGAACGATTGATGGTGCCTCAAGTACAACAATCTCTAGTTCCCGACCACTGGCATCTGTCGCCGAGCGCAGAATCCTCAGATGCTGTTTTGTTACGGCATGATCGAAAGAGTTTGGATCGGGATCATAGCCCGCAACAACCACACCTGGGCGCACGAAACGGGCATAAAAATCTGTATGTCCATCGGTGATATCCATGCCTTTAATGCCGGGTAACCAGATAATTTTCTCTAGGCCAAGAAGCCGTTTTAGCTCATGCTCGCATTGTTGCTTACTAACACCAGGATTGCGGTTATCGTTGAGTACACAGCTCTCGGTTATGATGGCGGTACCATGCCCGTCCACCTCAATTCCACCACCTTCGAGAATCAGGTTAGTCTGGATACTAGGTACTCCAGCGTACTGAGCCGTGAAAGCAGCGACCTCTGCGTCATTGTCAGACTCCTGCTTTTCACCCCAACCATTGAAGTTGAAGTCAATTGCCGCTTTATCACCGTGATCATTAATAATAAAAACAGGGCCTATATCACGCATCCACAAGTCATCCAGTGGATAGGCAACTAGCTCAACCTTATCCCCCATTAACCGACGGGCTATCGGCAGGTCGGCTTTGCGGACCAGCATTGAGACGGGTTCGTACTCCGCAATCGTCAGGGCAATTGTCGCCAAGTTGCGTTGGACTTCCGGTAAGAGTTTCCGCCCCCAAATTTTACGGCTTGCACCAAAGGCCATCCAAGTACGCAGGTGAGGCTCACCTTCATCTGGCATGTACCAGGTACTTTTACTATTCATTACTGCAAATGACTCCTTTGTGCCACTCAGTAGAGAGGCTGCAGTTAAGGCACCTAGTGCCTTAACAAAATTACGACGGTTAGTCATTGTGTGGTATCCCTTCTAAATACAAAAACGGTGCTTTCTGAGATAATTGAAATGATATCCGCTTAACTAAACCACAGTGGTAATTCATGCATGCTTGCCACTTTTGTAGCTGCCAATAATTCAAAATAAGTATAAAGTTCGCAATCATCATAAAAAAGTAATTCGTTACTTCTTATAATACGCAATTCAGAATCATCTGTGTTTGAAAGTGTTGTCCAGTGACGTTTTTACCAAGAAAATCTATTTCAAGTGGAATAAAGTTATCGAAATGGTCAGCTATCTTAGTTTTTCTTTCATCCAGTATCGGGTTTAATAGTTTATATGGTTTCCCTAATCATGTTCCATGAGTAATCATGTGAGCAGTAAGGCTCTTGCTGAGTATCGTTAAATGATAGATTTAATTTCTACTCTAATGCTTTTTTACAGCAGACGCCAAAACTATTATTGTGAATTAATGTTGAAGTTCATGTCCAGGGGTTAAACATATCATTCCTTTTTTTGTAATACTTAAAATTGGTCATAGTATTATTAGTTTTTTTATAGGCATAAAAAATATACTTTTTAAATTTCCAAATTATTCACGGAGGGTTTTAAAGCCTTAGGATCCAGATAGGGTAAAGTTTAAATATAGAGTGTTGTTTATGGTTTAAGTAGCAGGCTTGCTGGCATCTTTGAATTGTTATCTTATTCTTGTCTGGTAGAGGGCGCTTAGATGAAAGTTGTTTTTTATCCTCTCAATTTATTTAAGCTTTTCTTTAAGGCTGCATACGGCGATCTTTCCGAGATCTAAATAACTTCCTGGTGCTCGAAATCAGTTAATAAGTCTGACATTATTTGATACAGTCGCATACACTTTTTTCGTCATGATATTATGTGGTGTCTGAAGCTGGAATAAGCATCATCACAATATCACTTTCACTTATTAACTAGGCCGAGCCCTCTAAGTCCAACTTAAACTGCCAGGAACTTAGGGGGCTTGGTGTTGAAATTTTATGCTCGGATGAGTATCGTTAGGGGGTGACGGCTATAATTACAGATAACCATTAATATATGTTTACCATCCACTAACACTATGTTTTTCGCCTACTTTGGCGATCATTCGTATCTGTTGTTTTCCACCTTCAGATCTCTTGAATACTAAAGAGCTAACAGAAACTTCATAGGATTGCTCTCCAGTCATTTTTTCTATAACTTCAGTTAAAGATTTTTCGAGATCTTCTGCAGAAATACAAATTAAGTCTTTATTTCTATCTAAATCCATTGTCTACCTCTATTCTCACCAGTTGTTACAATCAATTTCTATCGTAAATTCAATAGCACCATCATCAGAGTATCCCCCTGATGCGTATTCGAATAGACTTATGTAAATTGAGTGAAACTTAGAACCTGTAATTTTCTCTAAGTTTTGCCTTAACTCTGCTTCTAATCTTCCTGGTGAGAGGGACTTTAGTTTTTTAGGATTTTCTTCCATAAATAAATCCATTTAATGGGAAAAGGTCGCAAAATATTTAGCTCAATCATTACTGATGTAAAATTTCACCAGTCAGTATACTCTACAATAATATGTCCTCATTTTGTATGTGTTCAATTCAAAATTACAATTTATTTTGTTTTTTTGTATTTTATCTCAATGTGATAGTTTTTTAAGTCTAAGTTTTCGTGTCCATCTTTGAGCTGTGTAAGCATACCTCTTGGCAACCCCTCAAGCCTGATCTCAATACCGGACTACTGGAATTTACCCTTTGCATAGATTTCTATAGATCTGCTTGCCAACTTATGCCCATCATGGGGATGCTTTTCCGGCCAGCCCTCCAGGCTAATGTCGGGTATTCCAAATGTCCGCATTCCCTTTGAATGTAACCTAATTCCATCTTTCTCCGGAGAGTACATTAGAAAAACATGTTTTTAGGGGGAAGGTCTCCGTGGTTCAAAATAAGTATCTGACCACTGATCAGCCGTGTAGAGCTAAGCGACTTGAAAGTCTATTACAAAAACTACCCCCCTTTTCTGTAATAGCTTTAATAATACCAATGGTATTTTTGAGGTACTTAAGTGATTGTACGCCCTTAAACTCACCTGACACTATGGCCATACTATTGGTTTGTATTGTTTTTTTATATAACTCCGGTGATTACGTTTTTAGTAGTTGCCTCATTGTTCCTGCCAGTAACCGAATTTTAGGTTATGACTCTGGTGTGCCATTGTTTCACATCCTTTACAATCGCTTTGTAAGTTTTATCTCTAGTTTTGATTGTGCTGCGACATTCCATATTGAATAAAACAATTTTCTTTTTATTTGTAGCTACTTTGTCTGTGTCGATGTCTACTTCCAGGATGGCACTTTCTAGTTGCGAAATGTCAATACTACCTTTTTTGCTTTGATACTTAAACCAAGATTGAATCTGCTTGGTTATATGTAGATCTACGGCGCCAGAAATAGAATGATGAGCTTCGCCCGAAAGAATATTTACAAAGATAGTGCCATCTGGTAAGTCGGACATCATTTCTAGGTCATTGCTCATGCGCCAGCCGAAAAACATTTTACAAACTATATCTGCATAATGATTTAATCGCTTCCTACGCATTTTTTAAATCCAATATTCATTGCTGGTATTTTTTGTCACTCCGTATTTTGTAATGTAAGTGACATTTCATGCCAGCTAAGCCCGCCATGATCAGAATCCGATTTTCCAAGGTGTATAAAGCCGTATTTGGCATACATGCCAATAAGTTCAGCCTGGCATATAAGGTAAATTTTTGTTTTCCCTATCTCCCGCATGGACTCAATAAATCTATCCATCAGCTTACTTGCCATGCCTTTACCTTGATATTTAGGGTGAACTACCACAGACATGATGACAATGTACTTTCCGCTCGGATCATGACCTATTAGTTCTTTGAAGTTTTCATCAGATAATTCAACCTTGTGGGTTGCTCCTGAATTAATAAAGCCAATGATTTCCTCACTGTTTTCTATAATGAGAAAACCATCAGGGTAGGTCTTAATTCGCTTTAAAATTTTTTCTCTAGTTGCGGCCTCGTTACCGGTATAGGATACAGACTCAATCTCATAGCACCTATCCAGATCTAGCTCATTTGCAGTGCGAATATTTACTTTAGACATTTTCGATTAATAGTCCTAAGAAAAACATTTATATGGTGATTAACAGGACCTCTACTACCTGATTTCTATTCCAAACGCATTTCTGCGCTAATGTCTCCCAAAAAACATAATAAATCAATCTGCCACTTCTAAATGGTTCCATGGTGCATGCCAGAGGCTGATAGAGCAATAAATCTACATTTCTTTGAGTTTAAGAGGGGTTCTATCTTTTTGTGGTGGCTCGATAAAAAGAGTGATCAAAGTGACCTAAATCTTTCTGTAGATCCGGTCATATTTTTTGGGAGTATGTGGGGAAATAGGAGTGTTGGAGGGGGGGGGACGCTAAGGGTATTCCCTAGCGCCGGGCGAAGAAGATTTAAATACCTAACTCAGCCCTCAGGGCTGCCATTTTTTGCGCATTCTCTTCTTTGGAAAGCGGGGTGCCGGGGTTTTCTTCCAGCTTTAATTGTTCCGGGGCACTGAGTTTTTCTCCTTCCAGTACGCGCGCACAAAGTTTGCGGTAGTGCTCTGCAAATACTGGGTAGGCGATGGATTCTGGGTTGTTGGCGAGAAAATACCAGTTGGATTCACGCCCGGCGTGGTAAACCGCTGGGTGGCTCCATTTGTGGTTGGTTTTGGGGCTGGGGGCATTACAGGCTTCGCGGTAGGCGGCGCGGGCCTCTGGAAGGCCGTTTTCGCCGGCGGCGCAGAGCTGCAGCATCTTGTGTACTGTGGGCAGGTATTCGCTCTGCAGTATCGCGCGCTTTGCGCCCTGCATAATATCCTGCGCTTCAAAAGCGGCCAGCGCTTCGAGCCACAGGCGTTTTGCGTGGTGTAGGGTTTCGGTATCCGGAAATGCAGCACTGAACTGGTTGTGGTAATTCAGTTTAAACAATGCGAATACTTCGTTAATCGCGCGTTTTTTTTCGTTCAGCAGTTCCTGATTTTGCGCATTACCAGTTTGTGTCTGTGAGTATGTCGCCGATTGAGCGGTCGCGGGTGCGTTGGTTTGCGTTGTTGTGGGCGTCTTGTGGATTGCCATAAGAGTTTCCTATTGCCAACTTGTTGCGCTCTGCCCATTGGTGGCGAGCGTGACGCACAAATACGGCGTCCCAGCTTTTGCGCGCGGCGTTTTGGCCGCGCCAGTAAATAATAAATTCCGGTACCAGTGACAGGGCGAAGTCGCGGTCTATCTCGCACTGGTTCACGAGGTGGCTCAGGCAGTCGCTGCCGGGCTGCCAGTTGCGCGCTATGGGTTTGGCTACTGGGTTTTTCTCAATACCCTGGCAGTAGTAGGCCCATTCCTCGCGGGCGTATTCAATAAACAGTTCGCCCCAACGCGCGCTGTGGCCACCGCGCTCTGTCCATTTATAAATAAATTCCGGCAGCAGTTCGGCGGCAAAGCGCGGGTTGATTGCCAGGCGCTGCAGCTGCTCCCAGGTGTGTTCGCTGGGTTGCCAGTCGCGGGTCATGGCGGTGGGTTTGCGCTTTTCAATAAATGGGGTTTCCTGCTTCTCCCAGTCTTCCATGATCCAGTCATTGAATTCCAGGTCCCAGGAAATGGATTGCTTGCCGCTGGAGCGGTGGTAGTCCAGAAAGCGCTGCAGGCCGCGGCTGACAAAGGTACTGGGTACCCCCTCGTCGGCCAGTTTGCGCAGGGTATCGTTGTTCGGCTGCCAGTTATCCGGCAGGGCCTGCTTGCGCTGGGCGGTAGCGCGAAAGGCCTCCCACTTACTCTTTACCTGGCGCAGGAACAGGGAACCGAAGGAGTGACGCGGCTCGGCCCGTTCGCGCCAGTAGGTGACAAACTCCGGTAGCTGCTCCCGCACAAAGTGTTCCGGGATGCCCAGCTGGCTGATGCGCGCCATGGTTTCGGCATCCGGCTGCCAGCTGGGGGCAATGGTGTTAGCGCTGCGGCTGGTTGGCGCCGGAGCGCGGCTCGATTCTGGGGGTTGAGCCTGGACTGTTGGGCGGCGATGTTCACTGGGCAGGGTGAACTTAAGGACCTCACTGCTACCGAAAGGAGCCGCGCCGAGCATCAGGGCACCCTGATTGCGCAGGCTGGTGGCTACCCGCTGGATATCTGCCGCCTGCCAGAAGGGCAACAGTAGATAGAGCTGCTCGCCGGTGGCGGTAAACCAGTCCCGCCCGGCGTAGGGTTCCGCAGGCAGGAAAGGTGTCAGGTCGCCCAGGGCGGTGAGCAATACCGCTTCCTCCAGGCCAACAGTCGCGGCCAGAGTCGGGGAGATACTCAGGGGTCTTTCGGGGAGCAGGGGGTGTTTCATGGCGCGATAATAACATTCCGGCGTAGGGCTTGCGCGGCCTTTACAGTGGCTCTTTATTACGTGCTTTTGCCAGAGCAGGGTGCGCCAGTCCAGCCGCTAAGCTAGATATTGGCGGCCCGGGAATAGGGCAGGGAAAATTGTGGCTGTAACCCGTTGCCTTACCCCAGGGGTAAGGTTGTAACTTTGTCGCCAGAAACGGTATTGCGGGAGAGCATTATGGCGAAAGAGCAGCAATCAGCGCAGACACTATTCCGCCTCAGTGGCGTGAGCTGTGCCGGCTGTGTGAATAAGATTGAGAGCGCTGTACAGGGGGTTGCGGGGGTGGAGGATGCCCGCGTAAACCTGGCCGATAAAACCCTAAAGGTGCAGGGCGCGGCGGCGCCGCAGGCCTGTATCGAGGCGGTGCGTCAGGCGGGTTATGACGCCGAAGTGGCCAAGAGTAGCGAGCGTCAGCGGCGCGAAGAGCAGCGTGCCCAGGAAGAGCGCCACTATCACCAGCTGCTGTTGCGCTCGGCTATCGCCCTGGGTGTGGGCCTGCCGCTGATGGCCTGGGGCCTGATTACCGACAAGATGTCCGTCAACAGTTTCGCCGACCAGCTGGCCTGGGGCGCCATGGGGCTTATTACCCTCGCGATTCTGGTGTTCTGTGGTGGTCAATTCTTCAGTGGGGCCTGGAAGGCGTTGCGCCACCACAGCGCTACTATGGATACCCTGGTGGCCCTGGGTACCGGCACGGCCTGGCTTTTCTCCATGTTGGTGGTGCTGGTGCCCCATTTGCTACCGGAATCCGCGCGCCATGTGTACTTCGAGGCCAGCGCCATGATTATTGGCCTGATCAGCCTGGGGCAGGCGTTGGAAGTGCGCGCCCGTGGGCGCACCAGTGCGGCGGTGGAGAAACTGCTGGAGCTGCAGGATACCTCGGCGCGGGTTTTGCGTGATGGCAAAGAAGTGGACCTGCCGATCGAGCAGGTTCAGGCCGGCGACCAGTTGCGCGTGCGCCCCGGTGAAAAGATCCCGGTGGATGGGGTAGTGCTGGAGGGCGGCAGCCTGGTGGATGAATCCATGCTCACCGGCGAGCCGGTGCCGGTGAAAAAGGGTGAGGGAGACAATCTGGCTGCCGGCACCCTGAATAAGAATGGCAGCCTGTTGTTCCGTGCGGAAAAAGTAGGGGCGGACACCCGTCTGGCGCAGATTATCGAGATGGTCAAAAACGCCCAGGGCTCGCGTGTGCCCATTGCACGCTTGGCGGACAAAATCTCGGCCATTTTTGTGCCGGTGGTAATGATCATCGCTGTGGTGGCGGCACTGGTCTGGTTCAACCTGGGTCCGGACCCTCGCGCCGCCCATATGCTGGTGGTGCTCACCTCGGTGCTGATTATCGCCTGTCCCTGCGCCCTGGGGCTGGCCACGCCTATGTCGGTGATGGTGGGCGTGGGCAAGGGTGCGGAATACGGTGTATTGGTGCGCAACGGCAAGGCGTTGCAGCAGTCCTGCAATCTGGATGTGCTGGTTGTGGATAAGACCGGCACGCTCACCGAGGGCTCACCGCGTCTCACCGATATTGAAAGCGAAGGCGATAGCGATGAATTACTGCGTTTATTGGCGAGCCTGGAGCAGGGCTCGGAGCATCCGTTGGCTGAAGCGGTTGTGACTGCAGCCCATGAGAAGAAGCTCGATCTACAAAAGCCCACTGATTTCGAAGCCATTACCGCACATGGGGTGATGGGAGTTATTTCCGGTAAAAAGGTACTGCTGGGCAACAGTAAGTTAATGCAGCGGGAAAATATTTCCCTGGGTGACTGGCAGGCCCGAGCCAGCAGTCTGGCAGAACAGGGCCGTACAGTGATGTACGGCGCGGTGGATGGCGTGCTGCAGGGAGTTATCGCCGTGGCCGATCCCATTCGTGACGATGCCGCAGCGGCCATCGCTCGTTTACGTAAATTGGGCCTGCGTTTGGAGATGCTAACCGGTGATAACCAAGCCAGTGCCGAGGCCGTTGCCCGCCAGCTGAAAATCGATAAAGTGCATGCGGAACTATTGCCGGAAGATAAAGAGCGCATAGTGGCGGAATTGCAAAAAGGCGGTGCGCGCGTGGGTATGGTGGGGGATGGTATCAACGATGCCCCGGCACTGGCCCGTGCCGATGTGGGCTTTGCCATCGGCGCCGGTACCGATGTCGCCATCGAAAGTGCGGATGTCACCTTGATGCGTTCCTCCCTACATGGAGTAGCCAACGCGGTGGAATTATCGCGGGCCACTCTCGGCAATATTAAACAGAACCTTTTTGGAGCCTTTATTTACAACACTTTAGGTATACCCATCGCCGCAGGGGTGCTATATCCGCTCACCGGCATGCTGCTGAGCCCGATTGTGGCCGGCGCCGCTATGGCACTTTCCTCACTGACCGTGGTGAGCAATGCCAACCGCCTGCGCTTTTTTAAGCCTTCGGAGGTGCACTAATGAATGCGATCCTGGTAAATACCATCGGAGTGCTGCTGATTATTGCCATCATCTGGTGGTTCTGGCTGGGCCCAAGGCGCGGAGTGGCAAAGACAGTGGCGGCCAGTGAACAATTAAAAATTCTGGTCAAAGATGGTGTCTATGAGCCGGATCATATTCGCCTGCCTGCGGGCCATGCTGCCACCCTGCATTTTTTGCGGGAAGATCCCAGTCCCTGTTCCGAATGGGTGATTTTCCCGGATCTCGAAATCAGTGCTGAACTAGCGCTCAATAAAGAAACCACGGTAGAAATCCCCGCGGCCAAACCGGGGACATACCCCTTTAGTTGCCAGATGCAAATGTACCGTGGGACGCTTACTGTGGAATAAAGTGAGCACGACCAGCAGAGGCCAGTCTATTTTCAGTTAATAAGTTAATTAAGGTGTAATTTTTTACAGCCAGGACCGACAACTTTAATAGGCCTTCAGGCACTTTCACAGCTAACCCGACCTAGAATACTAGATGGGTCATTTGGGCATAGGGAAGTGCTGTAAGAAGAGTGAGAGTGGAAGCCACTAGATTTTCCGCAAGTGCTATTTACGATTTGGTCCCTGAATGATGAATACCTTTTTACAAAAAATTTCTAGGGCCCTACTGGGCCTTTCATTTGCATTGATTGCTGCCGCTTTGTTTCTTGGCCAGAGTGGGGGCTTGGCCTCCATTTTCGGATTTTATGGTGTGGATAGTGAGGCAGGCTTGAACACCGTAAGAATTGCCGTAGCGCTAGTCTTTGCTGCAGCTGCCGTGCTAGCCCTGTTATCGTTGTTAAAAGAACAATATATTCGCCCTCTGGCACTACTGATTATATTTATATCCTTGATCCCATTACTGAGCCTCCTCGGAAGTGCACATTGGATCGATAGCCTCGGTGGATTTCCCGCTATTGGCTCTGGGCAGGGCGTGATCAAGTACTTTGCCCTCACAGCGATTGGCCTGACACTGTTGAGCCGCAATGCCTACCAGTCACAGCGCTATATCTGGCTGAACTATTTACCGGTGGGGTTGGTCTTGCTGTGGATTGGCGGGATGAAATTCACCGCAATAGAAGCCCAGGGCATTGAGGGTCTGGTGCGTAGTTCACCCTTGATGGCATGGCTCTATCATTTCTTCAATATACAACAGGCCTCCAATCTGATTGGCATCTATGACTTGGTCGCCCTGATCATTCTGGCTATAGGCATAGTCATGCGGCCTCTGTTTTGGCCGGGAGTGCTGCTCTGTGGTGCGGTCTTTGTGACAACTCAGACCTTTCTCTTCAGCTATCCCGGAAGCTGGCAGAGTCCCGGAATTTTGGCTTCAAGCGGCATATTTATCATCAAAGACCTTTGGTTTATCGCCAACCTACTAATAATGATTGATATCCGTAAGCGACAAAACTGCCCAGCTACAGGAGAGTGACAGGTTTGTGCCAAGTCTGTGCTGCTATGGCGTAATCATTAGCCTGTTTGGGTTTTGGGGAGGAAAAAAGTTCCTATGCAATTGGGCTTTGGAGTTTTATTTCCTTTTGGTATCCCCTTAATAGGTCTAGGCAACATAGGGATGTGTTGCCATATGACTGCATAGTGGAGATAAGGTGTTTGCTGGCCTTATATCCTTAATTGTTTTTTTGTGCAGGTTCTAATTTTTGGTCATATATTCAGTAAAAAACTTTTTGGATTTTTAGATGGTTGCTTCCCATTGTTTATCTGCCTAGAACTCTCTATGTGTTTGTAGTCGATTTATACTTTCTCTCCTCCAGACAAGAAGTCTAAATAGAAATTCCCAAAAATTTTCTGATATTTTCTCTTGCTAAGAGTAAATTGTATTTTGGTGACAATATCTTAATTTGTTAGCGCAATAGCGAAAATTCTCGGAACCGTATTTATAGAGCGTAGTCCATTAACCTGACAATAACGCCTTACAAGTATTTTTTAAATAAAGCGATGTTTACTTGGTCGGGCAAAATAAGGAAGTGAATCAACCCAGGAAGGAAATC
This sequence comes from Microbulbifer sp. CnH-101-G, assembly GCF_052466775.1. NCBI lineage: Bacteria > Pseudomonadati > Pseudomonadota > Gammaproteobacteria > Cellvibrionales > Microbulbiferaceae > Microbulbifer > Microbulbifer sp. CnH-101-G. The sequence continues at coordinate 3,322,443 of NZ_CP174292.1, read as the reverse complement.
GCACATGCATAATTAATGGCAGTTGATATGACTTTACGAATGAAAAAAGCAGTTTCTTCACTGAATAAATCTGCATTAAATAAAACGCTATTGGCGATGATTTTGGCTGGCGTCAGTTCAAATGTAATGAGCCATGGCTATGTCGAGGAATTAGACGGTGGTGTTGCCTCTGCGCGGGGAACTCTATGTAAATATGCCCAATCCACTACTGGAGAAAAGAATGTTAACTGTGGCTCTGTTCAGTGGGAACCACAGAGTATTGAAGGACCCGAAGGGTTTCCGGAGAGTGGTCCCGCGGATGGACAAATTGCTAGTGGTGGCAATAGCTCCTGGTCCACACTCAATGAACAAACTTCCGATCGTTGGATAAAAAATCCTATCAGTGCCGGTACGCAAACATTTAAATGGCACTTTACTGCGAATCATGTTACCCGCGACTGGAAATACTATATTACAAAGGCGGATTGGAATCCAAACCAACCACTAACTCGCGATTCTTTCGATCTCAACCCGTTCTGTGAAGTTGATGGAAACTTCCAGCAACCTCCCTACGATGTTTATCACGAGTGTGTTGTTCCTGAGCGAGAAGGTTACCAAGTTATTTTGGCGGTATGGGATGTTGGTGACACTGTTAACGCTTTCTACAATGTGATTGATGTGGAGTTCAGTGGAAATAACGGTAATGATGACAACAACTCTAACTGGAGCCAGGGCGGCACTATTATCCCCACTCAAGACTTGAGTGTGGGTGACAAAGTTTACACTCGTGTGTTTGGCAATGGCGGAGAGAATGAAGCCTATTCCACCGTATTGGATATCACTTCTGCTGATCAGGGTATGGCCACCAACTGGACACACGATCTGGCTGAGAAAATTAATCAGGAACAAACCTTGATCCGTGCCGGTGAGTACGATGGGCAAGATAGCTTCAACCCCACCTACGGTTCCAATCCGATCTACTTGCAAAATGATAGCGGCCTGGAACGTGTTGAAATCAGTTATGAAATCAATACCGAAATCCCTGACTATGAGCTAAATATATCCGGCCTGGAGAATGAATATACGATTACCGGCGATCAAACAGCTCTGGATCTTTCGCTAACAGCAGTTGGTGACATCCGAGCTGAATTAAAAGTTGTTAATCACGATCAGGAGACACTGGCCAACTATGCCAGCAATATACGAGATGGTGAAAGTGTTAATACCACACTTGCTCTGTCCAAATCTGAAGCTGGACATCACATGTTAGTGGTAGTTGTAAAAGACTTTGATGGTAATCTGATTGAACAAAACACTTTAAACTTCTATCTGGTCGGTGGTGATGACAGTGGAGACGACGATCACAACTCAGGTGATGATGGTCAAAACAACGGAGATGACGGCCAGACTATAGATGAAGATGACTATGATTATGTTTTCCCTCGTGGCCTAAGAGGCTATACCGCAGGCACTAAAGTTTTGGCTCGGGATGGAAATATTTATCAATGTAAGCCCTTCCCTAACTCTGGCTACTGTGTACAGTGGAGCAGAAGTGCGAACCAGTATGAACCTGGCAGAGGTAGCCACTGGCAGATGGCTTGGGAAAAATTATAAATTCAACTAACCAAATAAGGCCCCACTAGGGGCCTTTTTGTATTTTACGTTGCGCTTTATTTCTGTTGAACTATTTCAATTGGGCATAGGCCCTATTTAGTATGTGATTTGCAGTTTTCTGTGGGTTTCATGAATTTCTTTAAAGCTAGGGATTCTAGGAGGCTTGGATAAGTAATTATAGGCCGCTCGCATATGGCCAGCACAACGCCTTGCCGGTAAGTTTCCAATGCCAGTGCCCAAGCCTGGGCAAACTATTGAGTTTATCTTCTGTGTGGGAGTTGATTCATTAAATAGTCGCACTGAGTTTAAAATGGCCCTAAAAGCATGATAGGCATTCATAGTATTTGATATGCCTTCAGGAATACGCATTGTGGGTGCGGAAATCAGGTATGGCCACCTGGAATTTGAGGTCGGAATCACTATTGCTGACCCAATGGGTAGCTCACCATGAAAATCAGATTTAATTCGTTCTTGTAACCGATCTTCCACCTCAAATCCTAGTTCATTCCTAATCGGCAGGTCGAGGCCCCCATCCATAATGCCAAAACTGTTTGCTGGGCTGACCATTGCATCAGCAGGTTTTGAGAAATAATCGCCCTCAATAATTTCAAAAATCTCGATATCACCAAAAACCTGGCACCAGGCTTCAATCAACTCTTTTGATTTGTCGATCAAATAGATCTTAGCGGGGAGCATTGTTTCCTACGTATAGTTATATTTTAGGGAGATGGATGAGTGTTTTTTATATTTGTGCTCATTAAGCACTCAATATGTCCTGTATGGTTATCTGATTGCTCTTTCAGTAGGTGAAAACCTTGAGATAGGTAAAATTGATAACTGCTAACATTCTCTTTGTAAACCGTTAGATTTAACGGGCTTCTCTGTGATTTTGCGTGTTCTAAAAGCTGTTTCCCAATACCCTGGCCTTGGAATTCTGGATCTACAAAAAGCGCGGCTAAAGTATTGTCAACTAGAGAGTAAAAGCCAGTTACCTTTGATTGTATTTCATAGATATAGGTTTCTGAGTTTGGTATATAGATATTGCGCATATTATCTATTTGAGACTTCCAGAAGTCAGCTGCGATAAAATTATGTGCCTTAACGGAGGCTTTTAGCCAAATATTTAGTATGGTCTCTATATCGTTTGGGGTGTAGCTTCTAATCATTTTGTTGATGTACTTTTTTGTTGATATTGTATCAAAGTGGGTAGTCAGGCGTCATGGGCCTATTAGTATATTTTGGCCGTCCCTGCTGATTTTCTGTGTTGATTTTTGTTTAATAATATATATGGATGGAAAAATTTATGATTGATATTTGGGTTAAATTCAAAATGAAAAACAGATATTTTTCCAATAACAATTGATTATATTTGGAGTTATAGCTATTGATTTTATATTAAAATTCTGGAATTTCTAATGATTTTTGTATTGGTTATTAACGGTGAGATGACCTGAACTCCTCAGGGTTGTATGTGTTACCGTACTGTGTTTGATAAGTTAACCCTCATGCCTGATATTGAGAGATGAATATGGATAACAAAGATATATGGATCGTTTCGACTAAGTCACGTCGAATGGATGGATGCCAGTTAGATGACGATGGGTCTGATTTTTATTTTGTCGAGTGCCTGATTCCCTCAAGTAGCTTTGAAGAGGCAAGTGGTTCAATTGAACATTTATTGCGAGATAAACAGCTGGAATTGTGTGAGGTATTGCGATGTGAAATTTATGATGCCGAGTCGTGGGTAGATACTGAGCAGTTTAGCCAGATTGAGAGTGCGGCTGAAACTGCCAGACGAAAAGGTGAGCCAAAGTTTGCTTTGTTCATTTCTTCTGAAGCTATGAGCTTTAATGAAAGTGAAGAAAGTGAAGAAAGTGATAACGATGAAGTGGAGTGGGACTGACTTTAGCTAGTTAGTAGCAGATTTAATAAGGATGTTGTTGCAATGAATATAGATTCTTTTGCTATGTTTATGGCTGAGGGCAATCCAAGCTTCGAAATGGATGTCTCTTTGGTATTTGGAAGTCCTAAAAATAGAGAGAAGATCTTACGTACCTGCTTTGATTCGATTGATATATGGTCATTAAAGTATTTTGGATCTATCAATAAATCTCCTTTTGAAAGAAGGTTTGATTCTATAACAAAAAATGCTGCCATTATCGACAATGAAGTTTGGGTGTACGGTATAGATTCTACAGTGAGTAGTGATATTGTGGCTGCAGTAAAAATTGCAGCGGAGTGGTATCAAACTACCCCTCAAGCATTTATAAGAAATATATGTTAAAAATCTGAATGCTGAGGGTGAAAGAATCATGTCACCAAATGACTTGGTTCAGGAGAATAAAAAGCTATATACCGGTGTGAGTAAAGCGATACGTGAGGTTGCGCGGATACTTGACTATACAGGAGGGATAGACTTCTGGGTTATGAGTAATAATGTAAACCCTAAAATACCCAAAAAGGATCTACACCAAGCCCTTAGGGATGGAGGTGCAAAAGCTGCAGCGGTGGCAAAAAGAAAATACAAATATATGAGTGGGTCAAATAATGGGGAAGATGCTCAAATGTTAATAACTAATTTGCATCTGGGCAAGTTGCAAGTTTAATCGCAGCGTGGCCTAGCTCAAAAGTAGTTATCCTACTGAATTTTATTTTATCTGAAAATTTATGGATAAGTCTTAGAAAGCCACTTGAAATAATAGGGTTTTGTTGAGTCAATAATGTGTTGGTAGTTTCAGGACTATCTACCAACACATAAAGATCTAGATATTAAACCTGATAATGACTTAAAAACATCCCCGCAGTACGCTCCGCCAGTGCGACTTGTTCGGTTGAGCTAGGCGGGCCGGAAAGTTGTAACATCTGTGGCCAAAAACAGCTTCCCTTAATTAAGTTGTGTATCTGCCCGCTGGCGATTTCTGGGTCCAGTGGCTTCAGCCGGCCATCGGCTACGGCAGCTTTAATCCAGCGCTGTACACCGGTTTCATGGGCTTTGTATTTTTCCATTTCCTGACGCAGGGCTTCCGGTTGGTGGAAGAAGTAGTCGAAGGCCATGCGATTTAGTTCAATATACTGCGGGTTGCAGATGGTTTTAATTTCCAGCTCCAATAGCGTGAGAAGCTGCGCATGCAGGTCGCTGTCGGGGTTGTAATCACAGCCGGGAGACTGGGTTGCCTGCTGCCAGAGCTCACCAATCAAAAACATCACCAGCGCTTCTTTACTGGCAAAGTGGTTATATACCGTGCGCTTGGACACTTGGGCTCGGGCTGCCAGTTCATCCATGCTGGTCCCCTGAACGCCGAGTTCCTGAAAGGCCTGTTTAGCGGCATCAATAATAGCCTGGCGCTTTAGTTCGCTTCTAGTCGGCTTCTTTCCACTCATGTGACTCTCGGTATCTCTGTTTGCACCAGTAGATCTGCCTGGCGGGGAATTACACTTTTCGATTAATTTTACACTAGTTGGTTTACTTCTGCCTCTTCCGTAATTAAACTGCACTGTATAGTTTACTTGGTGGCATCTATGAAGAAGCGCTGGTGGTTATTACTAGGAGTGATAGTTATGTCCGTTGGTCTGTTTAATAGCTGTGCTACACAGCCGCAAAAGTTTCAAAACACGGAGATCGACTATAGAGCGGGGCTGGGTAAGATGGTGGACATCATTGCTGCCTATGCTCGTGCTGAGAGGGTGGCACCGGTACCAAGAGCACCTCTTCCCCTACAGTCGATCACAAAGGAAGTACTCACAAGCAATGAGGGACAGCCCACGATCTATCGCCTGGGGCACTCATCCGTTTTGATCCATCTTGATGGAGAGTATGTACTTACTGACCCGGTGTTCAGCGAAAGGGCTTCACCAGTACAGTGGATGGGGCCGAAACGTTTCCACCCGCTACCTTTGTCTCTGCAGGATCTGCCTGCGTTAAAAGCCGTAGTAATCAGTCATGATCACTACGATCACCTGGATAAAACCAGCGTGCGCACTCTGGATAAGAAAGTTGAACGCTTTGTTGTCCCTACAGGGGTAGGCGATTACTTACGGGAGTGGGGAGTCGCTTCAAGCAAGATTATCGAGCTGGCCTGGTGGCAGTCCTTTTCCCTAGGCAGTCTGCAATTGACGGCCACTCCGGCGCAACACTTTTCCGGGCGCGGCCTTATTGATAGGGATAAAACCTTGTGGGCCAGCTGGGTAATTACAGGACGCGAGGCACGAATCTTCTTTAGCGGTGATAGTGGCTATTTCGGTGGCTTTCGGGAAATCGGTGAGCGCTTCGGCCCCTTTGATCTGACCTTGATAGAAACCGGTGCTTACAACGATCTGTGGAGCGAAGTCCATATGTTACCGGAGGAGAGTGTGCAGGCTCATTTAGATCTGCGTGGCCGTGCCATGGTTCCTATCCACAACAGTACTTTTGATCTTGCCCTGCACGACTGGTTTGAACCTCTAGAGCGCGCGTTAGTGGCCGCAGAAGCTCATGGGGCAACAGTTCTTTCTCCTGTTATCGGTGCTCCGGTGAATGTGCGTACGCCCGCCCCGACACAGCCCTGGTGGAGGAAGTTTACTGTAGAGGGACAGGTTGAGCTGGCTACTCAACCATAAAGACGGTCTTGCCAACTCAGTTGAGTATCTTTCGAGAGGGAAATGCAGATGGATAAACAATTTATATTGATAACCGGAGCTTCGTTGGATATGGGCAAGGGCTCTGCCTGAGCACTGGCTATAAAGGATTTTGTCTGCACACCTGCCCGATGTCGGGATCGAATGGGCGACCTAAATAAATAGGATTTGAGTTGTATTGGGATAGTAGTAAATGAAATCAAAGACTGTATTAGTTACGGGAGCTTCTTCGGGAATCGGCGAAGCATTTGCGTATGAATGTGCGAAAAGGGGTGCAAACCTAATTTTGGTTGCTCGATCTGAAGACTCCTTATCGAATATCGCAACAAAAATTAATGAATTATACCCAGTAGATACAAGCTTTATTCCTATGGATTTAAGCGTGGAAGGATCTGCGCAAAAACTCTTTGATAAAACTAAAGAGATAGGTGTTGAAGTTGACATTCTCATTAATAACGCAGGTTTTGGCAAGTGGGGAAGCTTTGAAAGCTTCACCCTTGACACCTATAGGGATATGTTGCAGCTCAATATTAATACCCTTACAGAGCTGTGTTACTTATATCTACCAGAGATGAGGCTCAAGAAAACAGGAGGTATCATTAATGTTGCCTCTGGAGCAGCCCTGATGCCGGTACCTTATGCTGGAGTCTACTCTGCATCCAAAAGTTACGTACTGAATTTTTCGGAAGCTCTCCACAATGAACTACAAGGGACCGGTGTAACAGTAACCTGCCTTTGCCCCGGTGGAACCAAGACAAATTTTGCCGAGGTGGCGAATAATCAAGTCATGGTGGATGAAAGTATCTACGAAACTGCTGAGTATGTCGCTCAAGTAGGGTTGGAAGGATTCTTGTCTCAAAAAAGTTATGTATTGTCAGGTAAGCAAAAGTGGGCACTGGTTTTACTTTCTCGACTATTGAGTCGAGCGCAACTCCTACGTCTATCGGGGAAAGTATTTAAGCGTATTGTAAGTAATGAAAAGACATAAAATTTCGCTATTTTATTAGAGCTGAATTATCCACTTGGACCCTGCTGTTGGCCATATTGATAATCTGGGAGGAATATATTCCTGATGATTCAGGAGAGTCAGAATGCAGGTGTACCGTTGAATGGTATTTTTACGTTTTAGTTAGTAAAGGTTGTCTGAATATCCAGGGTTAAAATGATCGCTCAATATTTTGTTGCGGCTGATAACAGTCACTTTGGAAATTGGATTTAGGCTATTTTTGGATTTAGGCTATTTAAGGATCGAGCCTGTCGCCATATTCAACGCATAAGGTAAAGATTAGAGTGGATCCTAAGTAAATTGTCTTAAAAGGTAGGGTTCTGTCTTTTTTTACAAGTTTGCAGGATTTTGTATTGGTTTGGCTTTACTTAAAGCTATGAAAAGCTACTCTCGTGGGGATTTTTATTTTTAAATAAATACGCTTCTTTGCTTGTTTTTTTGCTTGGCAATTAATTTTCGTGTCTGAGTTGACATTATGGTTAGCGCTGAATTAAAAACTGGGGTGTCGCTGATTGCATTGGTGATAGTGATTTTATTCAGCTAGGGAAGGTTTATGCGAATATTATTGTCAACGATTTTTCTTGTGCTTGTCGCTTCTGTGGGGGCGGCGTCTGCAGGAACTGCTGAGCCAGTCTCTTTTACTCGTGGCGAAATATTGTCTTTTTATTACCAGTCAGACCTCTTGGCGCGTCAGTACCAAATTGATGTGCTATTGCCTAAAGAGTACGATCCCGAGAACGATACCGTTCAATATCCAGTTGTTTATATGGTGGATGGTTATCTCGATTTTCCAATGATGGCTCCAAATTTCTTCAAGCAGAGTGCAACAGGAAAGATTCCGGCTTTTATTTTTGTCGGTATCGATTATGTTAATGATAGTTTGGGGAAGTTTCGGCGTCTCGATTTGACGCCAACTGCTGTGGAGATGGATGGGGAAATTCAGGGGGGTGGTGCGAATCAGTTTCTTGAGTTTATCAACGAAGAGTTAAAGCCCTTTATTAACAATACTTTCCTTGCTGATCAACAGGATCAGACCTTTATGGGGCATTCTTTAGGGGGATTGTTTGCTCTTCATACTTTGTTTACTCAGCCAGATAGCTTCCATCGTTACATCATAGCAAGCCCTAGTGTCTGGTGGGATGATAAAGTGATTCTTGCCAAGGAACGACATTATGCGGAATATAATGCAGATATGAATAAGCATATATTCATGTTTGTCGGTAAGGAAGAGGGGTTTATGGTGAAGGACATGAAACAACTTGTGCGCAGGTTGGAGTTGCGCAATTATCCTAGCCTTAAATTGTCGAAAAAGGTATTTAAGGGGGAGGATCACCTAACGGTTCCAGTGGTGGGTTACAATTTCGGAATTAGGGAAATATTTAAAGAAGATTAACGCTTTAGCTGCTTGGCTGACCTTTTTTGCACCTCTGCGAATTATTCTTGCCATCCTGTTTGATGTTGGGCACATAAAGATTTAAGGTTCATAGGATGAAAATGGTAAATTTTCAGAGGTGCCGCTATTTTAATAGTACCAATGTTAGCTAAGGGGGAATTATCTTTGGTTTATAACCAAGCTCGAAATCCCAGAACCCACACGGTATCGTATACTTTTTCTCCCTCTTCGCGTTCAAAGTCTGCAGTTTTTCCGATATTGCGATATTGATGTATGCCAATATAAGGAGAGAATTTCGGATGAAGTTCATAGCGTAAACGTATGCCAATTTCTATTTCAGATAGACCAGATCCTCCGTCTGCGCTTCTGTCATTTTGCCCAAAGAAATCAAATTCTGCACGGGGCGCTAAACTAAATTTTTCTGAGAGTTTAAATGTATAAACCCCTTCTATACGAAGGGCAGTGCTGCCGCTTCTGCCAAGGAAAAATACCGCGTCCATCTCAAATGAGTAGGGGGTCTCGCCAATAATACCAATTGCAAACCAATTGCGGCTGGTATTCTCCAGGTAAAAATCATGACGAATTCCTGCGAGAATATTCCAATTAGCAGAAACTGAGTGGCTGTAAATGCCCCATAGTTCATTCTCCTCTGTCTCTCCGTTGGAGCGCTCGTAGTCTACTTCTGCGGATAGCTTGCTTTTGTCTGTACCATAGCTGATGTCCCCCTCAATGGTGGCTCCGTTATTACCTTGTAGCTCGAATTGATCAAGGCTGAGCTTGGCGATAGGTTTGTCTTCTATTAGGGTTGCATCATTATTAACTCCAGATGTGGAGTGATACTGAAGGCCATGATGTAAATCCTCCTGGGATTGTCCTTCTATAGCCAGCATCCCGCTAAGTAGGGAAAACGTCATCGCTGAAGCTATCAAAACTTTACGCAGAAGAATTTTACTTGCCTCTCGTCTGGATTCCCGCTTATCCCATATCGGCTTGGTAAAACCTATGATGTTCAATGAATAGAAATCTTTCTGTAGAGATAGTGAGTGTATGGTGAGTAGAATTATAGGGTTTATGTAAGACACCTTTTGCCCTTTTTAGACCCTTTTTCTCTGATGTAATAATTTCACGTTTATGAGAGGCTGCCTCTGAATTACGCCATTTTATCAAGCTTAGAGTCTGTTTCTGTAAGTAATATATTCCAGGATAAATACATTGCCTTTCTAACCTTTCAATTTCGATAAAGTCCCTCTGTTCATAAATTCTATGAAAAAGTATGAATTACAACTGTAAGCCAAGAAAATCCTGGTTTCCTGCTGCATCTACTTGGCGGTTAGTCAGTTATAAACAGAACGTTTTATAGCGTAGGGGGCTAAAACCAGACGCGAAAACCAATCACCCACACGGTGCTATAGACCTTTTCCCCTTCTTCGCGGGCAAAATCTGCGGCATTGCCCACGACTCGTTCATGATGAACGCCAATATAGGGGGAGAATTTTGGGTGAGTTTCATAGAGTAGCCGCAAGCCTGTTTCTATTTGAGACAAACCACTGCCACTGCCAGCGATTTCATCATTTTGGCCAAAGAAATTTAGCTCCAGCCGCGGAACAAGGCTCACTTTTTCTGCGAGCTTTGCATCATATTCCCCTTCCAGGCGAAAAGCTGTACTGCCGTTCCTTGCCAGGAATAGCACTGTATCCATTTCTAATGAATAAGGGGTTTCTCCAGCCAGCCCAATCGCCAGCCAATTGCGGCTGGTCGTTTCCCGCTGCAGGTCGTGTCGGTAGCCGGCGAGGAAATTCCAATCTTTGGAAATGGATCGGCTGTAGACCAGCCATCGCTCATTTTTCTCTGTTTCTCCGCCTCCCCGCTCAAAGTCCACTTCCAGCACTACTTTATTGACGTCATCTCCATAACTGAAATCACCTTCGATTGCCGCGCCGTTCATGCCGCGTCGTTCGAATTGGTCAAGGCTGAGTTTGGCTACTGGCTTGTCCCCTTCCCCGACCATACCATGGTCCTCTCGAACGACTGAGCCTACTGAGCGGGATTGGAAACTGTGATGCTGGTCTTGCTGATTTTGCGCTTTAGCTGCTTGAACACCCAGTTGCAAGCACAGGGTAACAACGATTATCACTGTCGTTTTGGTATGGGCAGTGCGCTTCATACCACGCGCACCTCTCGGAAAATACCGTATGTGCGATAAAGCATTTGGCAGTGTAATGCCCAGCGCCCCCGGGTATCGGCATTTACTAAGTAACTGACCTTGGCACCGGGCTGCACCATCACCGTGTGCTTGCGTGGCAGATACTCCCCGTCACCAGTTTCCAGCTCACTCCATAAACCGTGCAGGTGCATGGGCTGGGTGAGTAGGGTGTCGTTCACGAGAGTGATACGCAGACGCTCTCCATAAGCCAATAATATTGGTGTGGCGTTTTCATATTTAACACCGTCAATGGACCATAGGTAACGAGCTGGATTACCGGTGAGATGTAGTTGTAGTTCTCGCTGCGGTTGGCGCCGATCTAATGATGGTGTGAGGCTGCGAAGATCCCTGTAGGTTAGGATGCGGCGGTTGTGGCGTTGCTGATGTTCACGCAGTCCAACACCGGGGTCATCCACTCCATTTTGGGGCGCGTGCGCGCGTAGGGCTACGCCATGGCCTTTTTCTGTTGGCTGGTGGACGATGGGGCTATTGCTTCCCAGGCCGGCGGGTGCCAGTTTGGCATTTTGTTCTTCTGCAGTGGGCTGTCTATCAGCAGCTCTAGCACCACTGGCACGGGTGAATCCCATATCGCGTTTATCGAGTATTGGGATTGGGTCCATGGGGGGAACTTCGGCAGAGAGATTCTGAGCGGGCGTTAAGGTACCGCGAGCGTAACCGCCGCGATCGATCGCCTGGGCAAAAAGGGTGTAGGCTCTGTCCCCACTGGGCCTAACCACCACATCGTAGGTTTCCCCAGTACCTAGGCGGAATTCATCCACTCTCACCGGCTGAATATTCTGGCCGTCAGCACTCACCACGGTCATATCCAGATCGGGAATGCGTAGGTCGAAGATTGTCATGGCAGAGGCGTTGATAAAACGCAGCCGTACTATCTCACCGGGTGCAAATAGGGCAGTCCAATTGGCTTCTGGAGTTTGTCCATTGATCAGGTAGCTGTAGGTGTAGCCTGTGACATCAGACACATCTCGATCAGACATGCCTGCGAAGTTCCATGGGTGTCGTTCACGCCAGGTTTTCTCTATGCCTTTCGCGCGCACATCACGCCAGAGATCTGTGGTGGTGCGATGGCGGCGCCGGTTGTAATAGTGGCCATCTTTCTTCAGGTTTGAATAAATCCGCTGGGGAGATTCATCGCTCCAATCGGAGAGCAACACTACATAGTCCCGGTCATAGGTCACCGGGTCCCCCCCAGCTGGATCGATGACGATAGCTCCGTAGAGTCCCTGCTGCCTCTGGAAGCCGGAGTGACTGTGATACCAGTAAGTTCCGCTTTGTTTGACTTTAAAGCGGTATCGAAAATTTTCCCCAGGCCTAATACCGGAGAAATTGAGCCCTGGTACACCATTCATCGGGTTGGGCACCCTGATGCCATGCCAGTGGATCGAAGTGTTTTTATCTAACTGATTGAGGACGTTGAGAGTGACTGTTTGCCCCTCGCGCCAGTGCAGGATTGGGCCGGGAATAGAATCGTTAACTGAAATTGCGTTGCGGGTTTGCCCGGTCAGGTTAACTGCCCTTTGATCTACCTGCAGGGAGAAATTCTCGCCAGTTAAAGTCGTGGGAGGGGGTACTCGCGCCCTGGCGGGGTTAGGGAAGCCGGGCAGGCCCAGCAGGGCCATGCCGGCGCCGATTCCGGTTACAAAGGTGCGGCGCGAAACCGAGCCGCACCGCGGAGGTTTTGTCATCGACAGTCCTCAGAACTGTTCTCCGGCTGCGTTGATTTCTGCATAAACCACACTGCTGCCGTCCTTGTTTAACTGCATTACCTGGTAGGGGGTAAAGCGATCGCCCATCTCCATGCCAGGGCTTCCGAGAGGCATACCGGGTACGGCTAACCCCAAAGCGCCTTTGGGTGGATTCTGCAAAAATTGCTGAATCAGCTTGGCTGGCACATGCCCTTCGAAAACATAGCCTTCCCTGGACACACTGGTGTGGCAAGACTGGTAGCGGGGTTCGATTCCGTGCTGTTTTTTGACGCCGTTGAGGTCATCGACATCCTTTGCCACTACTTCGAAGCCGCTGCTGCGAGCGTGGTCCACCCAAACTTTGCAGCAACCACAGGTAGCGGATTTATAGGTAGTCAGGTGCTGCGCCTGAGATTCTTTGGGCTCGATGGGTTCGGCGCAGGCACTGAGGGCTAATGTGGTAATAAGCGCGGCAATCGCGATTAAAAAAGATCGGTACATGGAATTACTCCTGTCATTCATATCAACTGGTCCACCACATCGCCAGCGCAGCATCGGTGCAGCTAGTGGTGGGCAAAAAAGATTTATTGGCGAAATTTACTGCTGGAGCCGAGGCTCAGGTGGCAATAGGAGGCCGCAGGGCGCTTTCCGGATCGGGGGAAGGTTTAAATATTGAGCAAGCAGTTGCCAGGGAAATTGGCCGCGAAAAATTCGGGATATTGGCGGAGATTAGGGCGAGGCTATTGCTCAATCCCGGGCAGCAAACGCATTCGATACCACAGTCGCCGCGGTGTTCACTGTGGCAATCATCGGCTTGATCCGCTTCACAGTGACCTTGTTCGCTGCTCTGCAGGCTCAGCATATCTGCAGGTTCCGCACAGGGCACGGCCGATGCCAGGCCGGCAAAGGCCAGCAGCAGTATCAGCAATAAGGTGCGAAGGTAGGCGGTGTACATAAAGTAGGCCTGGAGCAGTGTGTCGGTCAGTGTATGTGTGGGCAGCAGGGGGCGCAAGCACCGCGAGAGGTTGGAGGAGGGTGATGGAGAGCGTCCCGCTCTCCGTTGGTTTTACGCCGGTATTGATTCGGAGCTTACAGGGTTATCGTTTCTGAAAACTGCCCTTTAGACAGGCCTTTAGGGTTCCCTCTAGGGTTTCCTCAGCGGCAAGTGATAGTCCTGATGTCGCAGCAGATCGGGTCCACACTCCAAGCGCTCCAACCAGCTCAGGAAGCCTTCCTTAACTTCCTCAGAGGCAAAATAACCGCCGTGCTGGGGCACAATCATGGCCGGGTTCAGTTCTCGCACCATTTTCACCCACAGGCGACAGGCCCAGTTGCCCCCCATATAGCGCTGGTGGAAACCTTCCATGGATGGAATATGGGAACCGAAGTCGTTGACTTCGCCCTCTTCACCACCGAGAGAAGCGCCCACGTCACCGGAAAACAGAATACGGCTAACCGGGTCGTAGAAACTGAAATTGCCGCAGGAGTGCATAAAGTGTGCGGGCAGGGCCCAGATTTCGCTGTCGGCAAAAGGCAGCACCGCGCCCTTGTCACTGATGGGAATAATACGGTCCTGCCAACGTTCACTACCGGCGCGTGAGGCGACAAAGCCGGAGACCAGGTGGGGTAGGAAGCGCGACCACAGTTTGGATACCGCCACCTTGCAGCGCGAATGCAGCATCCAGCGCGGCAGTGAGGCGATGATATCCGGGTCCTGGTGCGAGGCCAGGATATATTCCAGATCGTTCAGGTTCAGGTGGCGGCTGAGTTCGATGGTTAGGGGGGTGTAGGTGAGATCACCGCCAGGATCAATCAGCGCACCCTGGGTGCCGCGGCGAATCACAAACTGGTTGGCCTGCACTCCATCGCTGCCATTCTGTTCTTTAACCAGATCGCAGAAACGCGCAACCAGGTGAGGGCCTTGCTCAAATAAAATGTCCACGCCGCGGCCCCTCTTATTTAATTAGGTCAAGGTACTGGCTGAGGCGCTCCTTGTTGACGGCGATACGTTCACTCATTCCTTGAGCGTGTTTCTTGGCATCTTCCAGATTGCCGGCCTGGCCTACCTGAATTACACCGACCATGCCCAAGGGCAGGTGCGGATCGCACTGGTACAGGTAAACGCCTTCCTTATTCAAGGTCACGCTGACTTTCTCGCCCATGCTGCCATTCCAGCTGTCGCCATCGGCCGGGGAGAGTACTGAGCGGCTGTTGTGAGCCATATCGGTGGGCAGGAAGGTGACAGTATCGCCCACTGCAACGTTCAGGAACGCGGGTTCAAAAGTCATCATGCCGTCCTTGCCCTGGTTCAGCATCTTAACTTCGTGATCTGCAGCCAGGGCGGACGTCGAGGCCATGACGAGTGCGAGAAGCGCACCGCGAAGAGAAATAGACGACATATTTACTTCCTGTTTTGAGTAGTCAGTGATGTTGTAGTGACTCTGCCTCTAGGAGGAGGCGAGACGCGCCGGATAGTAGCCCGGTGAAAATACGGAGAATTGATCTAGATCAATCGCGCAGACCCCGGAGAAAGTGGGAAAAAGTGCCAATACACCACTTGGGTAAAGGAGAGTCATATCTGTCTGTTAAGCGCTGCCCGCTGAAGGGAGATAAGGGGTAAACTGTGCGCCAATTTGACTGGGTGACGCTTTGGGGGAATAACCTTGGCTGCTAAACGCAAAACTGCCTATGTATGCAATGAATGTGGCGCTGACTACACCAAGTGGGCGGGGCAGTGCAGTGCTTGCGGTGCCTGGAACAGTCTCTCTGAAGTGCGTTTGGGGCCGGAGCACAAAGACAGCCGCGCGGCCAATTTCACCGATGCCCAGAGTGGCTATGCCGGTGCCGCCGGTGCTGGCAAGGTGCAGAAGCTCTCGGAAATCGACCTGAGCGAGCTGCCACGTATTCCCACTTCCGCCTCGGAACTCGACCGGGTGCTGGGGGGCGGCCTGGTGCCGGGCTCGGTGGTGTTGATCGGGGGCCACCCGGGGGCGGGTAAATCCACGGTATTGCTACAGACTCTGTGCCACCTGGCTACTACCATGCCCGCGCTGTATATCACCGGTGAGGAATCCCTGCAGCAGGTGGCTATGCGTGCCAAACGCCTGGGCCTGCCCACCGATTCCCTGCAGCTCCTCAGTGAAACCGATGTGGAGCGCATCTGCCTGGCGGCTAAAGAGGTGAATCCACGCGTGATGGTGGTGGACTCCATCCAGGTGATGCATATGAGCGATGTGCAGTCCGCTCCGGGCTCCGTGGCCCAGGTGCGAGAGAGTGCTGCTTACCTGACCCGCTTTGCCAAGCAGACTGGTACTGCGCTGATTTTGGTGGGCCATGTCACCAAAGACGGCAGTTTGGCCGGCCCCAAGGTGTTGGAACATATTATTGACTGCTCCATTCTGCTCGAAGGTACTCACGACTCCCGCTTCCGCACCCTGCGCGCCCATAAAAACCGCTTTGGAGCGGTCAATGAACTGGGGGTGTTTGCCATGACCGAGCAGGGCCTGAAAGAAGTTTCCAATCCCTCCGCTATTTTCCTGCAGCGCGCTGAAGAGATCGCCGCGGGATCGGTGGTGACTTCCGTGTGGGAGGGTACCCGGCCGCTGCTGGTCGAACTGCAGGCTCTAGTGGATGACAGCAGCCTCGGTAATCCGCGCCGGGTGGCGGTGGGCCTCGACCAGAACCGCCTGAATATGCTGCTGGCGGTGCTGCACCGCCATGGCGGCGTCTTGGTCGGCGATCAGGATGTGTTTATCAATGTGGTGGGCGGCGTCAAGGTAATGGAAACCAGCGCTGACCTGACCCTTTTACTGGCGGTTGTTTCCAGCTTCCGCAATCGGGTGTTGCCGCGGGATCTGGTGGTATTCGGTGAGGTGGGACTTTCCGGTGAGATCCGCCCCGTGCCCTCGGGCCAGGAGCGCCTGCGCGAAGCGGCCAAGCACGGTTTCCGCAAGGCGATAGTGCCCGCCGCCAACCGCCTGAAAAACGATATTGAGGGTATGGAAATGCACTCAGTGAAAACCCTGGCGGAAGCCCTCGCCGTGATTGACATGAGCTGAGCCGGATGAGTGGCCGCACACCCAGGCGCAATCTTATCTGCTGGCAACTATTACTCGGTGCAGTGTTCATGCTGGCCGCCAAAGCCCAGGCCTATGAACGAATCGCTTCGTTGAACCTGTGCCTGGACCAAGTGCTGCTGAACTGGGCGGAACCTGCGAATATTGCCTCTCTGACTTGGCTCTCCGCCGCCGAGCAGTATCGCTCGCTGCCGATACCCGAACACGTACAACTCAACCGCGCCCGCGCCGAGGAGCTGCTGCCATTAAAGCCGGACCTGGTGCTCGCCGGGCAGTACGGTGCCCAGCGTGCGGCCGAGCGGCTGCAGGCACTGGGTGTGAATGTGGTAACCATTCCCGATGCCTACAGCCTGGAGCAGTTGCAACAACAACTCGATGCTTTTGAAGCCGTACTAGGTCCGCTACCCCCGCTGCAAAAACAGAAGCGTGCGCTGACGCAGCTGCTCGATCAGCCCACTGCCAAACAGCGCGCCAGCGCGGTGATTCTCTCTGCCAATAACATTACCTATGGCAGCGGTATGTTGGAGCATCAGTTGTTGCAGCGCGCCGGTTTTGACAATCTCGCCAGTTCTCAGGGCCTGGCTCGTATCAGTCTGGAAGAAGTAATCGCCCTGCAACCGGATTTGCTGGTGTTCTATGGCAGTGAAGAGCATTTTGCCCTGGCTTACCTGGCCGCTCGCCACCCAGTACTACAGCGCTATATCGATAGCGGTCGCACCTACACATTGCCTAAACAACTGAGCCTGTGCCCGGTATTGGCAGTAGTGGATACGCTGCAGCAGCTGATGGAAAAGAGGGAAGCCCTTGTTCAAGCACAATAAAAACGCGGTTTTTCTATTGCTGGCGGCCCTGCCGCTGGCCCTGCTCGGGGCACTGGGCAGCGGCCCGGTTTCGGTGGATCTTTCCAGTGCGCTGGCTGAGGGTTGGAGTGGTCAGAGCAGCGATGCGGTGATCCTGTGGCAATTGCGGCTGCCCCGCGCCCTGTTGGCAATACTGGTGGGCGCTGCCTTGGGGATGGGGGGCGCGGCCATGCAGGGGATGTTGCGTAACCCTCTGGCCGAGCCGGCGCTGCTCGGTGTTTCCAGCGGTGCGGCCTTGGCGGCGGTACTGTTTCTCTATTATGGCGCCGCCTGGAAATCCGGTTGGCTGCTGCAGGCTCTGGCTATCGGCGGTGCCTTTAGCGCGGCGGCGGCGGTGTGGCTGTTGGCGGGGCGGGGCGCCAGTGCCGGACGGCTGGTGTTGGCGGGGGTGGCCATTAACGCTTTCCTGTCGGCACTGATTGCATTGGCGCTTAACTATGCGCCGAGTATGTTCGCCATGCAGGAAGTGGTGTTCTGGTTGATGGGCTCGCTGGCCAATCGCGGCTGGGATCAGCTGTTTTTGGCATTGCCCTTTTTGGCCGTGGGGGTGCTGTGCCTGTTTTTCACGCGCAATTATTTGCGCGCGCTGGCCTTGGGTGAAGACAGTGCGGCTTCCCTGGGTTTCCAGAGTCGCGCCTATCCCTTTCTTATTTTGCTGGGCATCGCCAGTGCCGTGGGTGGTGCCGTGGCAGTAGCTGGCACCATCGGTTTTGTCGGATTGGTGGTACCGCACCTGGTACGCCCTCTGGTGCGCCAGGACCCCGCCCGCTTACTTTGGATCAGTGCTTTAGCTGGGGCGTTGCTGTTGCTGCTGGCAGATATCCTGGTGATTAATTTTGTCGGCGCTCAGGAGCTGCGCATTGGTGCGGTCACCGCCTTTATCGGTGCACCTTTTTTCTTTTGGCTAATTCTGACGGCGCGTAGGGGGCAGTGGTTGTGAGTATTGCGGCTGAGCAAACGATCGAGGCCGCTTGCATTGAGCTGGGGCTAGAGCGTGGGCGCAAGAGTGTCCTGCGTGGAATCCATTGTGCATTTAAGCCCTTTGAGCTAACCGCTGTGGTGGGGCCCAATGGGGCCGGTAAGAGCAGTCTGTTGCAGTGTCTGTCAGGAGTTCAAAATCCCAGTAGCGGGCGCGTAGAGTTAAATGGTCTGGCCTCTGGGCAGATGAAGGCGGCCCAGCGCGCGCAGCTGGGGGCTTTCCTGCCGCAGTCGGAAACTCCGGCCTGGTCTCTCAGTGCGGCGGATATGGTGGCGCTGGGATTACTACCTTGGGGGCGTCTGCCGGATCGCGAGCAGAGAATTCAACAGGCGTTGTTATTGGTGGATGCGCAGGAATTTGCCCAGCGCCCGGTCACTCAATTATCCGGTGGCGAGCTGCGCCGTGTGCAATTGGCCCGCTTGTTAGTGGGGCGGGCGCCGTTGCTGATTGCCGATGAGCCCACCGCGGCGCTGGATATTCGTCATCAGCTTCAGCTGATGCAGAACTTCCGCAGTCTGGCCGACAGTGGCAAAACCGTGGTGTTGGCACTGCATGATCTCAGCCTGGCGGCACGATTTTGTGATCGGATTCTCTTGATGCTGGATGGTGAAATGCTGGCACAGGGAATACCGCAGGAGGTGCTGACCCCGGCGCTGATTGGCGAAGCTTACGGAGTGAGTTGCGAATTCCGCTGGCGCGATGGTATCGCCGATTTTGTGCCGCTGGATTTGTTGCGGAAATCCAGCGGCTAGAGTTATTCATCTCAACCAAATCGCCGGCGCGGGGGCTGCGGCCGCCCCATTGCGGGTCCGCGGCGGAAGTCTTCGGACGGTGTGCCTTTGTAGCAGCGCGGAATTATTGGCCACTCTTCGGTGAGGAAATAGGCATAGGTGCCCTGGGGGAATTCCGGGGTGCGCACAAAGCGGCCATTGCACTCATCGAGGGAGCCCGCCCCTTCAACATACTCGTAGTCCGCCACAAAGGTGCCGTCGTAATAGCCGCCAGGTTGCTTACTGCCTTTTGGTCGAGGTCCAGATTTTACCCGATAGCTGGAATGCATTTTTACGATACTAGATTCCCCACTCATGCCATCTTCATAGCCATACAATGCGTAAATGGGAAAACCATCTGCGGCCCAACCAATCAATGGTGAATGCTGCTGTGGCGTTACATGCAATCGTGTTAGCAGTCCAGTGGGCAGGCCGTGGTAGTGGTAGGCGCCGTTCGGTTGAACATGGGCATAATTGTCGTCCACACCCAGAGGCACGGCACCGGAGAGTGCCTCGTAGCGCCAGATACCGCGGTTGCCCAAATACCATTCCGCCGCGCTGGGATCAAAAGGCACGCCGTTAATGCCAATGCCAAAATTTTGCAGAGTTACCGGCGTGGATTTTTTTGCCACTTTGGGGTTTGCAGGCACTCGGTATTTGTAACGCTGGATCTCTATTTCGTGGGGATTACCGGAGTTGGGGAAGGCGCCGGTTTTGTGTATGGAAATACCGTTGGCCTCAATCACCCGCCAAGGGCCCTCAATAGTGACTTTAATACGGCTCGAGGTGATCGGGTCACGGTCAGCGGGGACTTTATATTGCAGTCCTTCCGACTGTACCACCCGGTGCTTGCGCGACGGTGGTCTGCCATTAGCACGATCCTGAATAGGGGCCCTGGCAATATCTAATTGGTCTGGCATACAGACCAGGCTCTGCGGTTCAGATAAGTTGAAGCACTGTCCTGCGCTGTGATTGATGGTGCAACTGCTGCCTGTGGAGAGGCCCTGGCAGGCCTCAACGGCAGTTTGTGGCAGATGGCCCAGGGCCGCAGGGGCAACACAGGCGAGGCTGAATAAAAACCACTTCTTCATACGACATTTCCAAACTGCGCGGCCCCCGGGAGGCCGCAAAATTTACTGCGAATCCTTTTCTTTATCTTTGCGAGGTCCACGGCCTTCCATTTTTGTCGGCACACACAGTATTTGTTCTTCCTGAGGGGGTTTACGGCAAGTTCCCTCTAAAGTACCGCGCGGGGTTTCCACAGTGCAGGCATCACCCTCAGACTTGCCGTTACAGGCATCAAAAGCCTCCTGAGGGGGTTTGCGCGGTTGTGCCGTAGCGGTAGAAATCAAGGCCAATAGGGCGATAGGTAAAATGACTTTATGCATGGTGTGCTCCTTGGGGGCGGATGGGGTTTGCCTGTACCCAAATGTGCAGATTGTGGTGACACCGGTGGCCGGTAGCCCCTTCTCAGGGATATTTTTTAACCAGCACTTGCAAGCCAACATAGTTCAGGAATGCGTAAACAATGTGGATTTTTGGTAAAGAAGTGTGCAAGCGAGCAAGAGGCTGAGAGGCGTTTGAAAAACAGATTTTTATTGAAAATTACCCCGTGGATTTAACGTCTCACTTTCGCTGGGGAAGCGTCAGCCACGCTGTTATACTTGCCGCCGCTTTGGGTGCCCAGCAGTGCAATGTCACTTGGCTGGGGTAAACGGGAAGTCCGGTGATGTGTACACAGAGTCCGGCGCTGCCCCCGCAACGGTAAATCATTTTTCTTTGCAAAATGACAAGCCCGATACCGGCCCTCGGCGTTAAACCGGAGTTTTTATATCCGGCCTCGAGGATAAAGCGGAGGGCTTTGTCTGGTCAGTGTGCCCGCCTGGGTTGCGCACCGATTGTACTCACCCTCCCTCAATCCGTTTTTCTGTTCGAGATTGGGGAACCACAATGAAAAAAACTTTATTAGCCGTCGCCGTTTTTAGCGCGGCGCAACCGCTGTTGTCTTTGGCTGAGAACCTTGAAGAAATCACGGTGACCGCCAGTCGTCTGGATCTGCCCAAAAGCCAGCTGGGCGTCTCTGTTTCAATTCTTAATGCTGCCGATATCGAGCGCTTGGGTTATACCAGCTTGCTGGATGTGATGCGCACACTGCCGGGTGTGGCTGTCAGCAACAGCGGCGGTGCTGGCAAGGTCAGTTCCTTATTTATCCGCGGTGAAAGTAACTTCCGCACCCTGGTGTTACTGGATGGGGTGAATATTGCCGACCCGACGGGTTTGCAGGTAAGTACCCAATTACAGCACTTGCAAGCCAGCGATATTGAGCGTATCGAAGTCCTGCGTGGTCCCCAGGGCATGCTTTACGGTGCTGGCGCCGGTGGCGTGATTAATATTATCAGCAAGAGGTCCACTGAGAGCGTTAACGCCAGCGCCTCTGTAGAGGCGGGCCGTTACGGAAGCCAGAGCGCCAGTGCGAATCTGGGGGGAAGCATTGAGTCCTGGTACTATGACTTGAATGTTTCCGACTATTCCACCGATGGTTTTAATGCGACCGAAAATGATACTTCTGGTGAGGAAGATGGTTACGATAATCTTACCGCCAGTGCACGCCTCGGTTACCAAGTAAATGAGAACCTATCTCTCGAGGGCCAGTACCGCAAGGTGGATACTGAGACCGAGTATGACAACTGTTTTTCGGGTTTTCCTAATGATTGCCTGAGTCGTTTCGACCAGGAATTTTACATCTTTAGTAGTAATTACCAGTTTGCTAACTGGAATCATAGAGTAAGCCTTTCTCAGCAGGAGATTGATCGCGAAGAGGGGCTCAGCCCTGAGGCCTTTCCCTTTATAACTAGCGGTGAAATTCGTGAGGCAAATTATATCGGCAGCCATACTTTGAGCAGCGGAAAACTGCTGTGGGGCGGAGAGTATGAACAACAGAAATATGCTACACAGTTTGCTGGAGTCACTTCAGGTGATGAGGTGCTGGAAAGCACAGGCTTATTTACTGAATGGCACAGTGACTTTGCTGAAAAAGTATTTTATACCTTGGGGTATCGCCGGGATAGTTTGGAGGTTGAGAATCATAATAGCTGGCGTGTCTCTGCAGCCCTACCGGTTTCTCTAGGTGAAGATCATCAGCTTAAATATCGCGCGAATTTTGGAACCGGTTACCGTGCTCCGAGTCCGTACGAACATACTACGAACGCTTCTTTGGGAGCTGAAACCAGTCGTGGTTATGAGTTGGGCCTGGAATACCAGTGGGCACAATTATTACAGGCTGAACTGACCTACTTCGACCAGGAGATCAACGATGCTATTTTTTATAATTACATAACCTGGTCTTATGAACAGGATGACGGTGAGAGTCAATCTGAGGGGGTGGAGCTGTCCTTGGGCGGCAACCTTAATGGCAGCCTGGATTGGTCTATAACTGGCACTTGGCTGAACTCCGAGGACTTCACGGGCGCTCAGCGTGGCGGAGTTCCTCAGAGGGTATTTAACTTCGGCCTAAGCCAACAATGGCTGGGAGATAAGTTGACTCTGAGTGGTAACTGGCAGCGGGTTGAGGATCGTATTGATGGTTATACCAGGATTGCCTTGGAAAACTACAGCAAGGTTGATCTTAATGCTGTCTATCGGGTCTCCCCCAATATGCGGATTAATCTACGCGGTGAAAATGTGCTGGACCGGAACTATCGCGAAGTTGTGGGTTATTACACTGCAGGCGCGGCAGTTTATGCGGGTATAGAATTTAGCCTGTAAAAACCTTTCGAGAGATGGCCCTTTGGGCTATCTCTCTGTTCACTCTCTTTTGACAATTCAACGACTCAATTCCGGTGTTTCTCTTCCCGGCGGCTACTATTGCAGCGTCTGGTTTTTTCCGGGAGCTATTTTGTGGCGGTATTTAGTAATAATGGCGTGGAATTGCATTTCGAAATTCGCGGAAATGGTCCCCGTCTGGTATTTCACCCCGGCACTCTCAGTGACCTCAGAGTAGCCCCGACGATTTTTGATTCCCCGCTGGCAAACCAGTTTGAAATACTGACCTTCGACCCCCGTGGCATCGGCCAGTCTAATTCGCCGCTCGACTCCCCCAATATGGCCGATTATGCCCTGGACCTTAAACACCTGATGGATCATCTCGGCTGGCGAGAGGCTTTTTTATTGGGAGAGTCATTTGGCGGTATGGTTGCCCAGGAATTTGCCTTACAGTATCCACAGATGGTGCAAAAACTTATTTTATTGGTCACCAGCTCTGGAGGTCATGGAGGCGCTTCATTTCCATTTCATAATTACGATATCGAGGCAATGAGCCTCGAGGAAAAAGTAAATTTGTGGGTGACAGCAGGGGACCGGCGTTTACAAACTGCCGGCGGAATAGACTCAGAATCCGCGCTTTATGCTTCTTTAAGTCGTTATTATCGACAAGTCTGTGAACTGGCCGCGAAGAAGCCTGAGGGTGCCCTATGCCGTTCGCGACAGCTCCAAGCGAGAAAGGGTCACGATACCTTCGCGCGCTTACCGGAATTGGAAGTGGAGACACTGATCTGCGCGGGACGCTATGATAGTGTTGCTCCTTTTGAAAATCAGCAGGCTCTATTCCAGCAGATACCCAATGCACGTTTGGCTATTTTTTCCGGTGGTCATAATGTCCTCTGGCAGGACGATCTGATTTGGAATTTTATTTCTGAATTTTTGGCGCTGGCTGATTAAAAATGAATGTAAGTAAGCTTTATCAGTTCCCTTCCTATTATTTTAGTATTCGATGGTTTTTATGAGCTCAGAATCACAAGATAAAAATAGTCGCCATAAGGCGCGAATGCAGAACCGTAAGAAAATTGTGGATGAGGCAGTTTCCAAAGCCCTGGATGAGCGCGGTATCGTGATTCTCTATACCGGCGATGGCAAAGGCAAAACTACTGCGGCTATGGGTACTGTCACTCGAGCCCTGGGCTTTGGTTACTCCACCGTGGTGACTCAGTTCATTAAGGGGACCTGGGAGTGTGGAGAAAAGAACCTGTTAATGGGGGCTGCCCACCCGTTGCAATGGCACCAAATGGGTACGGATTTTACCTGGGAAACTCAGGACTTTGAGGCCGATAAAGCCGCGGCAATGGCACTTTGGGAGAAGGCGCGGGAAGCGTTGCGGGATGAACGGGTTTATCTGGTGGTTTTGGATGAACTTACCTACGCCCTGAATTACCGTTGGTTGGACAAAGAAGAAGTGTTACAGGCCATACAACAGCGTCCCAGGGAGCAATCGGTCATTATTACCGGGCGAGGGGCCAAACAGCACCTGAAAGATATTGCCGATACTGTGAGTGAAATGCGTGCGGAAAAACACGCGTTCAATACCGGGGTTGCCGCCCGCAGGGGCATAGAGTGGTGAACTTGCCTTCGCAATAACCATAATCAAAGTGGTGACTATGAAGGGCTGGGTTGGGTTAGGTTGGGTTGGATGGAACCGGTGGACAGGTGATAGTCAGTAAAAAAAGGTGATGGTGAGTAGAGATGCTGGATAAAGGCTTTGGCTGTCTCAGAGTATATACAGCCAAAGCTCCATAGTGGCTCTACTTATTCGACTTCCGCCAACTCTTGTGCCGCTTCTCGGGCAGCCAGTTGCGCCATTAGCTGGCGTCTGACGCGCATCGGAGTGGTGCCAAACCAACGATAACAGGCGCGGTTGAAAGAGCTCTGTTCGCGATAGCCCAGCATATCGGAAATCTGGGACATGGGTGGCTGTTTACCGCTTAAATAGTATTCGGCGCGCTCCCGGCGAATGCGATCTAACAGATCTTCAAATACCAAGTCACGGTCCCGCAGCCGCCGTTGTAAGGTGCGTTTGTGCATACCCAACTGGTTGGCCACCTCTTGCAGGCTGCAGCGCTTTAATGGCATCAGGCAGTAGATTAGCTGCTGCACCTGCTCTATTAAACTGGATTCTCCCTGCTGCAGAAGCTCTTCGATGTAGGTTTTCAACAGTGGGCGCAGGCTTGGATTGCACTTCTCGGTGGGCTGTAGCAGGGAGCTACTATTTAGGATGAACGCATCTGTTTCCTTGCCAAAGCGCACCGGAACCCCAAAAAAGTTTTCGTAATGGCTGTGTAACGGCCGCTCGGCTTTTAGATGGACGCTTTCCAGTTGAAAGTTGCTGCCGCACAGGTGCTGGAGGGCGACGAGTGATACGCCGAGCAGAAATTCCCGGCACTGTTGCTGGGCGAGGGGGGAGTCCTCGGCGAGCTGGGCTTCGAGGTCATCGACACAAAGAAAGTCCAGGTGCGTATGCTTGCCTTTTTTGGTGAGTTCAACCCGCAGATTATAGGGTGAGTTACCCAGCTGTTTTATCGCTGCGTTCAGAAACTCTCCGAGGGTAAGGGACTGCAATACTGCCGCCCCAAGGGAACCCAGTGCGGCGGCACCTTGGCTGTGAGCGAGGCGCAGGCCAAAGTCAGCACAGTTCAATTGGCTAGCGGTCTTATGTACCAGTTCGGCGACCTGATCAAGCGCCAGATACCCATCCAGGCTTTCCACCTGGTGGGGGTTGATACGTGAGCTGATTAGCAGGGCTTCAGGGCTAGCTTTTAATTGGCTCACCAACTCGTAAAAGCCTGTTAACAGGGTCGTTCTTATTTGTTGAGTCAATTTTTATAAATCCTGTGAATTCCCTGGGAAAAAATTGCTGTTATACATTTCCCAGGGTGAAGGGGTTAATCCGTCGGAATAGATCGAATAAGGGCGGAACCCAGGGATAAAAAAGAGCCTCACGGCCCATGGTATTTATCAAGTGGGGTTTTATAGCGACTGAATTAGAGGACAGTCTTCGGCCAGGGCCTGCTCTGAATTGACGTCCTGTAATGTCTGTAATGGAGGGCAATAGCAATCTTTACCTTCTCGAAGAAGGTAAGGTAGGGCACAACCACGGTGCTCGTCCTGAGCGGAAAAAATAAATGATAGTTAGATCAGGGCAGGTCTATGCTGGCGATAATCCGCGTATCGATCTCCGCAAAATGTTATTACGAAGTAATGTTACTCGTTTTATTTAGATGTTTTAAAGGCCATTGATAACTTCAGGGTGCTTCTCGAATACTGCCTAGCGGAAAATAAATCTTTTTATTGAGCCTTTTGGGGTAAGTTATCCCCTTTTATCTTTTTTAAGCTCTTTTTGTTTTATGACGACTGCGTCACCGGGAATATTAGTTTTTTAGTCAGGACTGACAAAAAAATGCGGTATTGGCTCGATGGTACCAATTTAGCGCAAGATTATAGTGATTTTGTTGAAGCGCTGTTGAGCTTTCTCTCCCAGTGAGGCGCTTTAACTTGCACATTTCTTTCATAATTAAAAAGGCCCGCTAAAAGCGGGCCTTTTTAAAAATCGGGGCTTTAGCCACCGTAATAGGTTGCTGCACCGGGCCCAACGGGGAGGCCCAGGGCAAATACCCAGATATAGAACAGGGCTGTCCAGCCAACAAAGAAGAAGATGGAGTAGGGAATCATTGTGGCGATCAATGTTCCCATCCCCAGGTCTTTCTTATAGCGTGCGGCGAAGGTGATGATCAGACCGAAGTAGCTCATCATCGGCGTAATGACATTCGTCACTGAGTCGCCAATTCGATAAGCGGCCTGGATCACCTCAGGCGCATAGCCCAGCAGCATCAACATCGGCACAAAGATTGGAGCGGTAACGGCCCATTGTGCCGAGGCGCTGCCCAGCATCAGGTTCACAAATCCGCACATCATGATAAAGAACAGGAACAGCAGTGGGCCTGTCAGGCCGATACTCTGCAGGGCGTCGGCGCCCAGTACGGCGAAAATAGTCCCCAGATTGGTCACCTTGAAGAAGGCGACGAACTGCGCAGCGAAAAACACTAGTACGATGTACATCCCCATGCTGTTCATACTTTTGGCCATGGCATCAATGACATCACGGTCATTCTTCATGGTGCCCACCACCTTGCCGTAGACAAAGCCGGGGATCGCAAAGAACACAAGGATTAGAGACACAATACCTTTCAGGAATGGCGAACCGGCTACCAGACCAGTTTCTGGGTTGCGCAGCACACCCCACTCGGGCACCACCGATAGGGCAAAAACAGCGGATACCGCCAGAACCGCAAGGCCAGCGTACTTAAGGCCGCGTTTTTCATCGTCGGTAAGCGTACCAAGTTTGTCCTGGCTCAGGTCGACGGAGGCCTCATTGGGGTCGTACTTACCCAACTTGGGTTCAACGATGGCCATGGTGACCCAACTGCCAACAATGGTGATCAGGAAGGTACTGACGATCATAAAGAACCAGTTCACTTCCGGCCCAACGCTATAGGTAGGGTCGATCATATGCGCAGCGGATTCAGTAATCCCCGATAGGAGCGGGTCCACTGTGCCCAGCAGCAAGTTGGCACTGTAGCCGCCGGAAACACCGGCAAAGGCCGCTGCCAACCCGGCGAGAGGGTGGCGGCCCAGGGAATGGAAGATCATAGCGGCAAGAGGGATCAGTACCACATAGCCGAGTTCAGAGGCGGTGTTGGAGATGATACCGGCGAATACCACGATCACGGTGACTGAGCGCTTGGAGGCCTGCAGCACCAGACCGCGAACGGCGGCACTCAGCAGGCCGGAATGCTCGGCAATACCTACCCCAAGCAGGGCTACGAGAACGGTACCCAGCGGCGCGAATCCGGTAAAGTTTTTCACCAGGCTGGTGACGATCATTCGAAGGCCATCGCCACTCATTAGGTTGAAGACCTCAATCACCCCATCGGGATCGCGTCCTGCCGCACCAACCGGGCGTGGGTCTGCCACAGACAGGCCAAAGTAGGAGGCTATACCGCTAAGTATCACCACACCCACAGCAAAGAGCGCAAAGAGGGTGATGGGGTGGGGGAGCAGATTGCCTAGCCACTCCACCACATCCAGGAAGCGGGTAAAGGCTGTTTTGCGTCCCGGCGGGCTTTCCTGCTGGTTGCTGGGGGAGGTCGTTGTGGTCATTGTGTGTCCTCAATTTCGTTGGCGAGTGGCCCTAATTGCCTCTGGGATACCCGTTAGCCCAATAATTGGCTGAAAAATGTGCTAAGGGCGCGATGATACACAAAAGTCCTTTAGGTAAGAATGCCGGCGCTGGAATGATATTGGTTAGTGGGTCGGTAAAACCTTGGGGTAAAACCCTGTTTAGAAGAGGGTTATCTTGGCAGGCTATTGAAACGAGGGGATACCTCTGAACAACTAATCGAAACTCAGGGGGTGGTGTTTTAGGTGGTCTGTTTGAGCCTCACGCATGCCGCCCAGAATTTCTTAATATGCCATAATCCGAAAACTCAGCAGTCAACCGAGGGGTGAAATAATGAAGATTGGAGTTTTAAAAACCGACGATGTGCGCAAGGAACTGGTGGGCGAATACGGTGAATACCCGGAGATGTTCGCAGACCTATTGCGCAGCCAGGACCCCACACTGGAGTTCTCTACCTATGAGGTACAGCACGGACAGTACCCAGCCCAGATTGATGAAGTGGATGCCTATTTGATTACTGGCAGTAAAACCGGTGTCTATGACGATAAGGAGTGGATACCACCCCTAATGGACTTCGTGCGGAAGCTACACGACCAGAAAAAACCTACCATTGGAATCTGCTTTGGCCACCAGTTGATCGCTCAGGCACTGGGTGGAAGGGCCCGCAAATCTGATAAGGGCTGGGGATTGGGGGTACATTCTTATGAAATGCAGGAAACACCCTCCTGGATGTCGGAGCCTACGAATAGCTTTAACCTGCTGGTTACCCATCAGGACCAAGTGGATACTCTACCTCCCGGCGGCCGGGTGCTGGCTTCTAATGATTTCTGCCCAATGGCGATGCTCCAGGTTGATGATCATATGCTCACGTTCCAGGCCCACCCTGAATTTACCAAGCCTTATTCCAATAGCCTGATGGAATTGCGCCGAGAGGTGTTTGGTTCTGATGTAGTGGAAAAGGGGCAGGCCTCCCTTCAAAACGATATTCACGAGAATATGGTTGCCAAGTGGATGTTGGAGTTTTTACGTAAATAGAATTTTCAAGGGGTAGCTAATGCTGCCCCGTTGGCTTGTTGCCTGGTTTTTAGTGTTTATCCTTTGTTCCTCCCCTTCTTTTTTCTCCATTATTAAATTTGACAGAATAAATGGGCAATATTTCTTGAAGTTTTAATGGAAACTTTTTGCCTTTTGGTTAGTCCTTGAGATTTTAATTTATTGCCCGCCAATTTTATTTCTTTATTCCTGTCTTGGTGGCTCTGGAAGCTTTTTGATGTTTTTTGACGCCGCTTTGGTTGCTCATTTGTTAATTTGTCGGTTTATTTTTTTGTTGTAGCTGCTGGAATTTATTTTCTGGCGTTATTTTTATTTTCCCACTTGAGTGTGGTTTCAAGATTGTTGTGTTGGCTGTTTGAAGAGGAATAATATGGCTTTTCTAGTTGGTTGAATCACTATTTTGTTCATGTTGATAATGAGGTCGCTGGGGGACGATCATCGGTTTTAATAAAGCTTGTAACTAATAAATTATAAATTTATTGATAATCAAAAGGATGGCTTTATGAAGAACTTCAAGCGGGTGCTTCTGGCTGCATCTATAAGCTTGCCGGTTATTGGGGGGCAAGCGCTGGCAGCAGGTAACGTGAATGGGTCGATTGATGGGACAGTTATCAGTAGCAGTGGTAATGATCTGAGCGGCGCTACTATTATTATAGAAAACGAAAAAAATGGCTTTAGAAGGACTATGTCCACAGGTGGGAATAGTGACTTCCGAGTGAATTTGCCTACTGGCATTTACAGAGTGACTGTTCAGAAGGATGGCTACCAGCCAGCGATAGTTGAAGCCGTTGCGGTTTCAATAGGTAGCTCCACTAAGTTGGATATACCTTTGACATTGGGAGATCTGGAGGAGGTAGTTGTAGTGGGGGAGGCCATTCCCCAGATTCGCACTGGCACGGCAGAATCGGCACTGAATATTGGCTTGTCAGATATAGAGATGTTACCGGTAGCACGTAATATTGAATCGGTTGCTTTATTGGCTCCGGGTACCGTTTTGGGTGACTCTGGGTTTGGCGAAGAGAAAGAGTTGATATCATTTGGAGGGGCTTCAGTAGGAGAAAACGCCTATTACATTGATGGTCTAAATGTCACTAATTTCCGCAATGGGTTGGGTGGGTCATCGGTTCCCTTTGAATTTTATGATCAGTTTCAAATAAAAACCGGGGGGTATAGCGCTGAGTTTGGCCGTTCTTTGGGGGGAGTATTCAATGCTGTTACCAAGAAGGGCACTAACGAATTTGAGTATGGTGTTGTTGCCTATTATGAGCCGGCAGCCCTGCGTGCAGAAGCTCCAGACTCCCTCTCAGCCGATGGAACTCTCTACGACTTAAATTCTGAAAATGAGTTGTCCAAGTATACAACTGATTATTATGTTAGTGGCCCTATCATTCCGGATAAATTATTTTACTATGTCCTTTATGAACAGCAGGAAACAGCCGAGGAATTCAACACGAAAGGGAGCCCGGGAAGATACAATGAGAGAGATATTGATGATGATTTTTGGGGGGCTAATTTAACCTGGAACATAACCGATAACCATATTCTTTCTTATATGCAATTCTCTGATAAGCGCACCAGGGAGAATGATCAGTTTGATTACGATTATTTTAATAGAGATAAAAAAGAGTATACGGGCACTAAGTGGGATAAACGTGGCGGAGATAACTGGCTGGTTCGCTATGATGGCCAGATAACAGATAATTTTAGTGTGTCTATGCTCCATGGCCAGAATGAATATTCATTGACCACAATTAGTACGACAGATATGGAGTGCCCTTACGTAAGGGACTTTAGTACCGGTGCCTTACCTGGAAATACGGATGACAGACCTGGCTGTCAAGCTAGCTCTAGGGTTCAAACTGGAGGTGATGAAAGGGTAGCTGATCGTATCGATTTTGAGTGGGTGATTAATGATCATACGATACGCTTCGGCTACGATCAGGAAACTAACTCCTCTTCGTCCAAAGAAACTTATTCTGGAACAGGTTTTAGGGAAGGTCGGGGAGTGTTTTACACTTATGATTCATATAAACCTGGTAAAGAGCTCCCCAATGGCACGGTGGTTGACGATGTAAATGGTGATGGCTCTCTTGTTCATATAGTCTCTTATCGGGTTGGCGATGTGGAAGGAGACTTTGAAGTTGAGTCAAAAGCTTTTTATATCGAAGATACCTGGGATATTACCGATACACTTACCTTAAGTGCAGGAATTCGTAATGAAACTTTCTCCAATCTTAATGGAGAAGGGGATACATTTATTGAAATTGATGATCAATGGGCACCAAGATTAAGTTTCTCTTGGGACCCAGCTGGTGATGGCGAGTCTAGGGTATTTGGTAATTGGGGCCGTTACTTTATGCCTATCGCTTCCAATACCAATGTACGCTTATCTGGCGGTGAATTGGGATTTGAAAGATATTTCATTTTTGATGGTGAATACGATCCGAAGACATACGCGCCTACAAATGTAGGTGACGATGGGGTTCCTACATCTGAAGAAGTTGGACCTGCAAGGGTAACTTCAGATGGTAATGTGCCGGATAGTGCTCAGCTATCAGACAAAGACCTCAAGCCTATGTATCAGGATGAGTTTATTCTTGGTTATGAGAGGCTTTTTGCTGATGACTGGACATTAGGAATTAAAGCTACCTATCGTGATTTAAAATCGCATATTGATGATGTGAGTATTGACCATGCGGTAGACGCTTTGGGATATGAGCACACTGGTGATGGCCATGGTTATGTACTTGCAAACCCAGGAAGTGATATCACTATACCCTATGATCGCTATGGAACTGGTGAGCTTGAGATGACAACCTTTTCGGCAGACCTGCTAGATTATCCGGAAGCCAAAAGGACTTATAGGGAGTTAGAGTTTTCTGCGAAGCGCGCCTTTGATGGTATTTGGGGCTTAAGTGCGAGTTATACCTGGTCTCAAAGTAAGGGTAATAGTGAAGGGTACGTTAAGTCAGACAATGCTCAGGATGATGCTGGGATTACCCAAGATTTTGATTTCCCCGAGTTGATGGATGGAGCCAACGGATATTTGCCAAATGATCGGACTCATAAAGTAAAGATTTATGGGAACTATCAGGTGATGGAAAACCTTTTATTAGGGGCAAATTTCCTTTTGCAATCTGGGCGTCCAATTAACTCCTTTGGTGCTGGTCATCCTAATGGAACCCCGGCTTATGGGGATACTTATTATGTGACTGATTCAAATGGAAATCTAATCAAGACAAATCGTGGCAGTAGAGGGCGAACTAGCTGGGTCAATCAGATAGATTTATCCCTTGTCTATAGTACCCGTATTGGCTTGGCTGATGTAGAGCTTAGGGCTGAGGTGTTTAACCTTCTTGATGCGGATGCTGAGACAGAAGTTTATGAGTTTGCTGAATCAAGTCCTGGTGTATTAGATCCAAGTTGGGGTGTGAATCAAGAGTATCAAACTCCTCGGTATTTCCGATTTGGAGCAAGTGCAAGGTTCTAGCTGAAAAATTATTATAAATTGATATGTGATTGCAGGAGGTCTTCTCTAAAGGGAGGACTTCCTTGTTTCTAATTTCAGTAATTTTCCACTTCCTACCTTAGTTCAAACCTAATAAAAAATCTTCATCTACCATTTGAATTCTTACTCCGACAGGCTCTTCAATTTGAAATAACCTTCTGGCCGTCTCGTTCAATTCAATAGCCATACTCTGCAATACCTTATGGGTCCGATGAGGTGTTTTACTACAGAGAATTTCAATATAGCAACCCGATGGTAAAACCTGCTTGGACTCGATCACAGCAACTGGTAATTTTGTTTCTTGTACTTCCAAATTGTTCGTTAATATCTCGCTGAATATTCTTGTTGCTGATTCTGGAACTGATTTTGAAGACTCTACAAATATTTTGCAGCTGGACATACGTGGGATTCCTGGTGGACCTATAAGAAGAAAATTTTTCTTCTTCACACAGCTTGTCTACTTAGAGTGTAGCTGTTAGTTAATGGGTTGATAGTTTTCCAAGAATGAGTATTGGTTTTGGAAATTAATGGAGTGATAAATATCATTGTTTAGGGCGAGATATAGCAAAATAATTTAAGCAGTTTTCCTATTTCTTCCCCATGGTTGTTGACTTCTGCTAAGCAGCGAGAGGCTAAGCTAGGTTTATCAAGATATCAGTGACAATACCTGGGTCAGTAATGGGGGCGCTGTGTCCCGTCGTTATGTATTTAATTTCCCACCTTTCTTGAGTTTTTGCCCAGTGTCGACTCAATGAAAATGAGGGATGTATCGGTTTACTGCAGACTATATAGAAGCAGTCTAATCCTGTTCCTGCAGGCTTTGACATCTTTACAGGATCTAAATAGGTTTTCACTGGGTGGGGAGTAAGGTGGCGTTCTACCCAGGCGATGTCATTCGGGTTAGTTATATCAAAACTTGAGGCGGATATTGGCATAAAGCATCGGGTTCCCTTAACGAGCTGGCTACTAGCCAGACGTTGGGCCCTATTTTGCTCCGGTAACTGCTCATAGAAACAGTGGCCATCCTGAGCGATAGCGGCGTCCAGGAAGACTAGATGCCGAATGTGATCTCTTAATCTATCGGCTACTGCGGAGACCGTAATGCCACCAAAACTGTGCCCTACCAGCGTTATTTCTTGTAATTCCTCCGATATAATTAAATTGACTATATCGTCAATAAAGGTATCGATGCCCACTCTTGGGGAAAGAAGGTGCCGACGCTCTCCCAGGCCTGTTTGTGTTGGGCTATAGACACAGTGACCTGCCTTTATGAGCCTCTGACGGACCTTCGACCAGCACCAGCCTCCATGAAACAATCCGTGTACAAGGACAAACGTTTTAGTCATTTGACTGTATTCATATCGTTTAGATACCTAGCGAAGGGTATTGGATCTGTAGAAAGCTTCAGGAGCTCTAATCAATATAGCGCTTTGACCATTCTGAGTGATTAGGCTTAACCGGATGAAGACCTAACTTATCACTCAATTGCTTTTGTTTAGTATTTCCTGGCGTACTTGAGTTAATACGAGGTGTTTGAGAAGTTTGTGACTCCGTCCAGGCAAACAAAATTTTCTCGAATTTGACTATCCGATACTAGAGAATTAGATTTGGCCCCGCGGATCACAGCCCATGCTGGCTTCGCAAAAACAGAATAAATTATTTTACTTGCCTTATTTGGTACGGACTGGGTGAATTGTATTGCCAACACCGTTTATTCAAACATCTCGCGCGATTAAATCCGATTCAATCAACTCTCTTGGGTTGATAAGCACCTTAGGTGTATTCCTTATGATGGGCTGGGGGATATGGTTCCTATTTAAGGAGATCACGGTTTTCAGCATTAGTGACCAGGCCAGGCTTGAGCAAGAACAGAATACAGTTCATGTCAGTACTCACCGGGCCGGAAGGGTCATTGCTATTGCAGCTTCTCTGGGCGATACCCTAGATCAGGGGGACTTAATAATAGAGCTGGATACCAAGGCATTTGCTCTGGATCTGGATGGCGATAGCCGAGTATTGCAGCGTCTTTCAGATCAGTTACTGGCATTAGATCGTGAAGAGGGCTTGCTGGCTAGAAAGTTTGCTGAAGACGATAAAGCTTTAAGGGATCAACTGAGGCTACTTCAAGAGCAGCACAAGCTTCAGATGAGTAATCAGCAAATTCAGTCGGATGTGGCAGAGCGCTATGAGCGTCTACTGGAAAAACAGCAAAGCTCTGAGCTTGATTATCTTGCGGCAAAGCGTACCTATCAGCAAATGGCCATGGCCACACTTGCATCGGAAGCAGCAATAAGTGCAGCCAATGATCGCCAGGAGCAATTAGCTAATGAGTACCAGTTATCAGTGAGTGAATTGGGGCAGCGTCGAGCAGACACCCAAAGACAATTGGCTGAAGTGGATACTCGCATGCAACAGAGCACTCTGGCTGTAGATGAGCAGCGTCTGCGAGCGCCTATCTCGGGTAAGCTTGCTTCGCTGGCAGATATTAGGGAAGGAGAGGTTTTGCTCGCGGGGCAACAAGTTGCCACATTACAAGCCGAGGGTAATATCAGCGTGCAGGCGTTTTTCCCTCCCGCTCTCGCTCTTGGACATATCCGTCCGGGACAGAATGCGCGGGTAAAACTGGATGGGTTTTCCTGGGCGCGTTATGGCCAGTTACAGGCTCGGGTAGAGCGGGTGGCCAGCGCGGTGCAAAAAGGAAAAATCCTCGTTGAGTTATCTTTACAGGGAGAGATCCCCCCAAAGTTACCCCTATTGCATGACCTACCAGCAAGGGTAGAGATTGCCACCGGAGTAAAGACACCCTATCAGTTGCTATTGCAGAGAGCTGGCGACTTGTTATCAGGGCAAGCAGGTAGTAGCGCAAATTCGTTGGAGACCCAGTAGTGAAGGGAAAAACCTGCTGGCTGGTTCCCGAAGTCGTACAAACTTCCAATATGGATTGTGGCCCGGCGTCTCTTAAGTGCTTGCTTGAGGGCTTTGGGGTAAATGTACATTACGGCCATTTACGTGATGCCTGCCAAACCGATGTGGACGGCACCTCTATTAATACCCTGGAAAAAATTGCGGTTGAGCTGGGGTTGGATGCGGCACAGATGGTCGTGCCCAAAGATCACTTATTATTAGATTCAGCAGGTTACCTACCGGGATTGGTGGTAGTACGTCTGCCCAACGGCAACACACACTTTGTTGTGGCTTGGCGCAATCATCGTGGAATTATACAGGTTATGGACCCAGCCTCGGGAAGGCGTTGGCCGAGTGCGCGACGTTTTCTCGATGAGCTGCATATCCATACTATGCGCGTTCCACCACAAGGGTGGCGAAGCTGGGCTGGTGGAAAAGATTTTATCGATCCCCTGCGAGAGCGGATAGGGCAGTTAAGAATTTCAAAATCTATCAGCGAAGCCGTGTGTGAGCGGGCCCTGAAGGGAGGAAATTGGCTCTCCCTGGCTTTCCTAGATGCCAGTGTAAGAATGTTGGCAGCACTCGTTGACTCAGGTGCGGTGCGACGAGGGGCAGAAACCAGTGCGTTATTGCAAAGGCTGACAGGGGGCTTAACAGAAGATTTTAGCAACGCTTATGACCTGGTGCCGCAGAGCTATTGGTGTGTGCAACCTTCCCGCCCCCCTGGCACTGACGAAGCGAATACAGTTGAGTTAGAGCCAGATCTGTTGGAGTTTAGTGGCGCCGTAATTGTCAGCGTGAGAGGGGTGCGGGAGGAGGCTGAGGTCAAGCCTAAGTCCGAGGCCTTAAGCAAAGCTTTGCAAGCACAACCGATAAACCCATTCCAGAAATTATGGGGGTTTTTGCGAGAGGATGGTCTACTTGCTCCAAGCATAGTACTAATAGCAATGTTGGCCGCAGTACTTGGTGTGATGGTTGAAGCATTACTGTTTCGTGGTTTGATCGATATTCACACGGAACTGGCCACCGAGGTACAGAGATTGAGTGCGGTCATTTTGTTATTGGGGTTTATGCTAACGCTTATACTCGTGCAATTGCCGATGACCAAGCTGCAATTAAGGATTGGCAGACATCTGGAAAACCGCTTTCGCATACGTTTTCTCTCTTCCCTGCCGAAAATACCCGACCATTTTTTTCAAAGCCGTCCCACCTCGGATACCGCAGAGAGAAGTCACCGAATAGTTGCTCTAAGAGAACTGCCATTGCTGGGAGGTGGAATACTCTTCAAGAGCTTGTCATTACTCGCTACAGTGGTTGGTATTATTTGGATTGCGCCCGCTGCCGCCCCCTTGGTGTTATTAATGGCTGGGTTGCAAGTAGTTATTCCACTGCTGTTCTTGCCTGTACTCAGTGATCATAATATGCGTGTGCAAACTCACGCTGGCGCCTTGGCTAGGTTTTATATGGATGCGCTGTTGGGAGTCATTCCAATACGCACGCATGGTGCTGGGGAATCTGTTCGTCGTGAACACGAAAGCTTATTAACCGAGTGGATTAAAGCCGGTTACTCATCTTTGCGATTCCAGCTGAACAGTCAAACCGTACAATTGATTGTTAACGGGATTCTTACCTGCGCGCTAGTGATCTATTGTGTCCAGGTCCGCGGGGCAAGCCCCGATCTGCTCCTATTAATTTACTGGGTACTGGCGCTGCCACCACTGGGGGAAGATATCGCGCAACTAATGCGGAGCTACCCTCGCCAGCGAAATACTCTGTTGAGGGCTTTGGAGCCGCTGCAGGCGGCCACAGTTGATGACAGTGAAGAGACGTCTGGTAATAAAAAGGGGCAGCCCTTAAAAGGAGCTGCGTCTTTTCACTTTGATAATGTCAGCGTCAAAGTCAGTGGCCAAAGTATTCTCAAGAATATTAATCTGGATGTTGCTCCCGGAGAGCATATCGCAATTGTTGGCTCATCCGGTGCGGGCAAATCAAGCTTGGCTGGTTTATTGTTGGGCTGGTATAAACCCGCTACTGGTAGACTTTTGCTCAATGGCGAAGAGCTGCAGTGTGAATTGCAGTCCCGCTTTCGCCGACGGTGTGCTTGGGTTGACCCTGCGATCCAACTTTGGAATAGCAGCTTGCTGGATAACTTACACTACGGCAACAATTCCTCTACTTCCTTGTACCCAATATTACAGCAGGCCGATCTTTTGAATTTAGTGGCTTCCCTGCCCGATGGTTTACAGAGCAGCTTAGGGGAAAGTGGTGCGCTTGTCAGTGGAGGGGAGGGGCAACGTGTGCGTTTGGGTCGTGCTCTGAGTCGAGAGTCCCCAATCTGTGCCATTTTAGATGAGCCGTTTCGCGGGCTAGACCGTGGGCAGCGCCAGCGCTTGCTCAATCGCGTGCGACAGTTGTGGAAAGGCACCACGCTAATTTGTATCACCCACGATATTTCTGAAACTAGAGATTTTCCCCGCGTATTAGTGGTGGAAGATGGGCAAATAATTGAGGATGGCAGACCCACAAACCTGGAAGCGCAAACTCAGTCCAGATATGCCCAACTTCTTGCCGCGGAGAAGAATCTTTGGCAGGAGTGTTGGCAGAGCACAGATTGGCGCCACCTTTATATGGAGGAAGGGCGAATCACCGAGGTTCAACCTGAAATAAGAGAGCGGTCGCAAAATAGTGGTATGGCGCGGTCTCAAGAGGTAGCTTGTGAAATCTGAAGGTTCCCTTAGTAAGCTACCTCACCTTTGTTGGCCCACGGCTCAATTAGATAGTGCCCTAAAGTCCCTGGCTCTGCGTACTGGCCTAGAGCCAGCAGCAACTGACTACGACTCCAACACGGAAGTACATAAAGATATAGATACCCGTCTGAAGTTACAGGCAGAAGCTCTGGATTTAAAAATTGAGCAAGTTAGTTGTAAATATGGCGAGTTGGAGCAGATGCTGGTGCGTGCTGCACCGGCCCTGGTGCGATTACGCTTTGGAGCTGATGAATATTTCGTTGCTTTATGCGGCAGTGATCGTCGCTTTTTACATATTCTTTCACCATCCCAAAAAGTTATAAAGCTGCGTCCAAGACAAGTAATCAGTGCGCTGATAAGCGCACAGGAGGCACCCCAGCGCGAGCGTATTACAACTCTATTTGATAGTACCAATATAGCTGGGCGACGGCGTGAGAAAGCTGTTGAAGCATTATTGTTGGTAAATTTGGCAGGGTTACAAATTGATGATTGCTGGCTATTGCGTCAACCGGCCCATCGTCCTTTCTGGCAGCAGCTACGCCAGCGTCATCAACATTTGCGCTTTTTAAGCATGATTGCCTGCCACACGCTGCAAATGGTCTTATTCATTGTCAGTTGGTGGTTGATAGGTCGTGCTGTTCTTGACGGTTATGTTGATAGCGGTTGGCTAATTGCCTGGGTGCTATTGCTGATAACACAGATCCCCCTTTCGCTCTTTACTGCCCGGTTACAAGGCTCAATCTCGCTGGAAATCGGTGCCCTGCTTAAGCAGCGCTTGCTCGCTAGCGCTTTGCGAATAGATCCAGGCAAGGTCCGTCATATGGGGTCTGGGCAGGTACTTGGGCGCGTGTACGATGCAGAAAACATAGAAACCAACGCTCTGCAGGCGAGCTTTTTGCTGCTTCTTGGCGGTGTAGAGTTGGTAATGGCTTCCATAGTGCTACTGCTAAGTATAGGAGCCCCGCTATTGTTAGGGGTTTTGACCACTTTTTCACTCATAGCCTTCGCTCTAGGACGTAGCCAATACCACGCTCGTCGATATTGGACCAATCAACGCTTGAGTATGACTCACCATTTAATTGAGAAAATGCTCGGCCACCGAACCCGATTGGTGCAACAGGAGCCAGTGGATTGGCATCGGGGCGAAGATCAAGAGCTGGAAGAGTATTTGCGTAGCTCGAATGCTATGGATAGCAATTTGACTCATCTAACTGCAGTATTGCCACGTATTTGGCTGCTGCTGGGAATAGTGGGCCTTGCGCCAATTTTTGTCATTGGTAACGCCGAGAGTGGTCAAATCGCTGCGGCTTTGGGGGGGATGCTACTCGGTTATCGTGCAGTGCTGAAATGTATAAGCGGATTCTCCAGTGGGCTCAGTGCTCTTGTAGGATGGGAAAAAGTCTGTGAACTCTTTTCCTTGGAGGCTCCATCAAAATCGGGGGCTTGCAAGCTTTCTGGAGCTGATAAAGTGCCAGGAGATATGAAAGGATCTAAGCAACCTTTATGTTATATCAGTGACTTAAGTTTTAGCTACCCGAATCAAGACAGGGCGGCCTTAAAGAACTGTAATCTGAGTATTTATCCAGGCGATCGCATAATATTGCAAGGGGCTTCGGGTTCGGGAAAATCTACTTTCGCGAATGTGATAACAGGTATCCAAAAGCAAAGAGAGGGACTTTTGCTTATTAATGGGTACGATAGACCCAGCACGGGCGTGCAATATTGGCGTAGACAAGTTGCATCGGCACCTCAATTTCATGAGAATCACGTACTAGGTGATTCTTTCTTATTTAATTTATTGATGGGTGATGACTGGCCTCCTAAGCCTGAAAGTATAAGAAGAGCCTATAAAATTTGTGACGAATTAGGGCTGACTTCACTACTTGAAAAAATGCCTGCAGGCATATTACAAACAGTGGGAGAAATGGGCTGGAGATTATCTCACGGGGAAATGAGTCGCTTGTTTATTGCTAGAGCACTTCTGCAGAATGCTGAGTTGTTAGTACTGGATGAGAGTTTTGCGGCCTTGGATCCGGGCAATTTAAGACAATCGTTCCATTGTGTGCAAAAATATTCGAATAGTCTGATTGTGATCGCTCACCCATAAATTTTGGTTAATTGTGGTCTAGGAGTAGAAAAGCAGGTTAAGCTATATCCTATCCAGCATTGTTGAGAATTGCTGGGTATTCTTATTGTATTATTATTTAAAGGAGCAAGCATATGTATACAGAAACTGATATTCAAGCGGGACCAAAAACCGGAATTGATCCTCCCCCACAAGCTATGACTATGTCTGTCGCTTAATAGTTGAACCTCTAAGGTGAAAAGATGTATTTTTGCCTTAGAGGGATTTATGTGGAGCGGAGCCACTGTAAGTAAAATAGGGGTAAGGATAATAAAACTTATTTTTTAGAGGATTTATATTTTTCTGCGGCGTTTTTTACCATCCTGCTTTGAGGCTTTTTCTCCTGTGTGAACAGATAAGGTCGATTCCACGACGCAACAGGCTATCTCGAAGTCAAGAAGACCCTTTTTGCTGGCGCAAAGCTGCCATTAGAAAAGACCACCTCCCAGTTAAGCAAAGACTGTTGATCTAATAGCTCTAGGGATCTACTCCATGCCTGTAACCTAGCTCCTTGCTCTTCGTAAAATTGAAGCCTTCTCCAGCGTGTACTCGCTGATGGATAGCGTGAGGGAAGATCTTTCCATCGCGCTCCAGAACGCAAAATCCATAGGATGCCCTCAAAATAAGCTCGATTATCGATGGGCTTTGGGCCTCCCTTTCCTCGTTTTAACTCAGGAAGTTAAGGTTCGATTAATTACCATTGATCATTGGTTAGCTCTGACTTGAATCGGCTCACTATTGCTGGACTTTTTCTAAGTAATTGCGTGAAAATAGCCGATTTCAAGTTATGAAGCAGTCTCTTATCTGTTATGCCCTAAAAATGGCTTTATGGCGAAGTAAAAGCCTAAGAATTCATCGTGCATACTGACAAGGTACGCCAAAACTACTCCAGAGATTAACAATTTTTAATTAAAACGTATAATCTTCGGTGCAGAATGAATGTCAAGGATAATTGCTGCGATTCCGT
This sequence comes from Microbulbifer sp. CnH-101-G, assembly GCF_052466775.1. Taxonomy (NCBI): domain Bacteria; kingdom Pseudomonadati; phylum Pseudomonadota; class Gammaproteobacteria; order Cellvibrionales; family Microbulbiferaceae; genus Microbulbifer; species Microbulbifer sp. CnH-101-G. The sequence continues at coordinate 3,280,935 of NZ_CP174292.1, read as the reverse complement.
TTGTGCGGAGACCTTTTTTCACTCACTTAAAGTTGAGGTTATTTATGGAAACCGCTATTCCACAAGGTGCTTTATGCGAGCAATAGTGTTTGAATATAAAGAGATAGACAACAATAGATTCCGACATCAAGGTGCCAATGATTATATTAGTCCTGAGGCGCTTGAAGATCAATTTAATGGTATGTCCGTTGTTGATGGGTAGGATTAAAAACGATCATGTTTGCAGGCTGAAGCCGCATAAACCATATGGAAAGCCTCAAAGATAAAATCAAGATAATTACCATTCGACAATGGTCTTGAATACTCTGATCATGAAACGTTTGAAAAAGCGTTATAAGTCAATATTAATTTTGCCCATCTATATTCATCTTGGGAGATGAGGGGGCAACGAAAATACTAACGGCCACATTCGACAGTAATTCCCAAAGGATACCGACTTTAATATAGTAGCAGGCGAGCAGATTCAATTTGTAATGGATCGCCTGAATAGATAGGCTTAGATCTAGCCGAAGAGGAAGATCGCCGAGTGAGTTGTTTATGGGGCTGAAAGATGATCTACTCGCAAAATAAGGGGGTTGTAGTTATTACTTTAAACCAAGACGTAATATATTAATAACCTTCTAGCTGGTGATTACAATCGGTTAAGCCTTACTCCTTTTCAATAAATAAGCCCGCATTACGCGGGCTTTTTTATTCTTAGGTCTTCAGCTTTTTATAATGCATCCGGTGCGGTGCGGCATCTTCGCCTTTGCGCTGGACGAAGTCCTCATGGTACTCGGTGTAGTTACCCTCGAAGAAGACGGCTTCACTTTCACCTTCGTAGGCGAGAATGTGAGTGGCAACGCGGTCCAGGAACCAGCGATCATGGGAGATTACCAGGGCGCAGCCCGGGAAGTTGAGCAGGGCTTCTTCCAGTGCGCGCAGGGTTTCGATATCCAGGTCGTTGGAGGGTTCGTCCAGTAACAATACGTTGGCGCCCTGCTTGAGGGTATAAGCCAGGTGTAGGCGCCCGCGCTCACCGCCGGAGAGCTCGCCTACGCGCTTCTGCTGGTCACTGCCTTTGAAGTTAAAGCGGCCAACATAGTTGCGCGAGCCCACTTCGTAGTTGTTGATCTTGAGCATATCGTGGCCGTCTGAAATGGCTTCCCAAACGGTCTTGCTGTCGTCCAGGTTCTCACGGCCCTGTTCAACGTAGGCGACCTTGACGGTTTCACCGATCTTGATTTCACCGGAGTCCGGTTGCTCGGTGCCGCTGATCATGCGGAACAGGGTGGACTTACCGGCCCCGTTACCGCCGACGATACCGACAATCGCGCCCTTGGGTACGCGGAAAGACAGGTTGTCAATCAACAGGCGTTCGCCGAAGCCTTTGCTCACCTCTTTAAACTCAATCACATTGTCGCCGAGGCGCTCACCGGGTGGAATGTAGATTTCGTTGGTCTCGTTGCGGGCCTGGAAGTCCTGGGATTGCATTTCTTCCAAACGGGACAGGCGCGCTTTGTTCTTGGACTGGCGGCCTTTGGGGTTCTGGCGAGCCCACTCGAGCTCCTTTTGCATAGCTTTGGCGCGGGCTTGTTCGCCGCGCTGCTCTTGCTCCAGGCGCTTCTCTTTCTGTTCCAGCCAGGTGGTGTAGTTGCCTTCCCAGGGGATACCGTGGCCGCGGTCCAGTTCCAGAATCCAGCCGGCAACATTGTCGAGGAAGTAGCGGTCGTGGGTGATGGCCACTACGGTGCCGGTGAAGTCGTGCAGGAAGCGCTCCAGCCAGAATACGGATTCCGCATCAAGGTGGTTAGTGGGCTCGTCGAGCAGCAGCATATCAGGGCGTGACAGCAGCAGGCGGCACAGGGCCACACGGCGCTTTTCACCACCGGATAGGTTGTTAACGTCGGCGTCCCAAGGCGGCAGGCGCAGCGCGTCTGCGGCGACTTCCAGGCGGTGCTCAAGGTTGTGGGCGTCCCAGGCCTGGATGATGTCTTCGAATTGCTGCTGTTTTTTCGCCAGGGCATCGAAGTCTGCGTCGGGCTCGGCGTAATCGGCATAGACCTGTTCAAGGCCGGCGAGGGCGTCGATGGCTTCCCTCACACCGTCTTCCACGTTGCCGCGCACGGTCTTGCTGGCGTCGAGTTGCGGTTCCTGGGGCAGATAGCCGACTTTAATGCCCGGCATGGCGCGGGCTTCACCGTTAAAGTCCTGGTCGACCCCGGCCATAATGCGCAATAAGGTGGATTTACCGGCACCGTTCAGGCCCAGTACGCCGATTTTGGCGCCGGGGAAGAAGGAAAGGGAGATGTCCTTCAGAATTTCGCGTTTGGGGGGCACTACTTTGCCCACCCGGTTCATGGTGTATACGTATTCAGCCATTTGGGGTTCCGTAACTGGGTGTTGCAATCGCTCAGATTTTGCGCGCAACTTATCAGTTTGCGTAAAAAGTGCAACTGCACCCCTGCGCTTGTCGCCGCTGTACTCGCGTGTGGCTGACGTTGAATCTGATATGTGCTTAACTGCGACGCTAATTAGTACAAGAGCAATAAGACAGATAGAAATGGATCAGGACTCCCCGGTGTTGTTCTCTCGGCGCGGCGCACTGGCGATCGCGACCCTCAACCTGCCTAAGGCGCTCAATGCGCTCAACCTGCAGATGATTGATCTGCTCTCAGCCCAGTTAGATCAATGGGCTGATGACGATGCGGTGGCCGCCGTATGGATAGATGGCAGTGGTGATAAAGCCCTCTGTGCCGGGGGCGATGTGGTGGCACTGTATGAGCAATCGGCCGCCTACGGTGAGCCGCCGGAATATCGTTACACGACCGAATTCTTCTCGCGCGAATATCGTCTGGACTACCAAATACACACCTATACCAAGCCAATTGTGGTCTGGGGCGGCGGGATAGTGATGGGCGGTGGCATCGGCATTATGGCCGGTGCCAGTCATCGTATCGTGACTGAAACCACGCGTATGGCGATGCCAGAAATCACAATCGGCCTATTTCCCGATGTGGGCGGTAGCTGGTTCCTGAACCGTATGCCGGGCCGCCTGGGTCTTTTCCTGGGGCTGACCGGGGCGCAGTTTAATGGGGCGGATGCCCTGTTTGCCGGAATGGCCGATCGCATTATTGCGCAGGACCAGCGTGAGACCGTGTTGGCGGCACTGGCTGCGTTGGATTATTCGGCCGGTAACGCTATTAACCACCGTCTAATTAGTGACTGCCTTAAGAGTTGCGAGCTCTCACCCTTGCAGCGGCCGGAATCGCAGCTGCGCGAACACTACGATCAGATCCAGCAGCTCACGGACTTTGCCAGCCTGCCGGAGGTTTGCGCGGCAATCAGCGCCTATCAAGGGGTGGATAAATGGTTGCAACGCGCCGCCACCACCCTGGCCGGTGGTTCGCCACTGACCCCTTGGGTGGTATGGGAGCAGTTGCGCCGAGGGCGCCACTTATCTTTGGCCGATGTGTTTCGGATGGAGTTGGCGCTCGCGGTAAACCTCTGTGCCAGTGGCCATTTGAAGGAGGGGGTGCGGGCTCTGTTGATCGATAAGGATCGCACGCCAAAGTGGCAACCTCAGAGCTTAGAGGAGATTAGCCCGCAACAGCTGGAGAGCTGCTTTAGCGCGCCCTGGGACGGAGCGCATCCGCTTGAGGATCTATAAAGCGACCCGGGCCGCTTTACGCACGGGATACCAACAACAAAATATGGAGTGGCTTTTATGGAAAAAATAGCCTTTTTTGGTCTGGGGAATATGGGTGGCCCAATGGCGGCCAACTTGGTGAAGGCTGGGTATAGCGTGGCGGCTTTCGATCTCAATCCCACGGCTCTGGCTCAGGCGCAAGAAGATGGTTGTACACCCTGTGAGTCCCCGATACAGGCGGCTGAGGAGGCCGCTATTGTGGTCTCAATGCTGCCCAGTGGTGCGGCGGTAAAAGGCCTCTACCTGGGAGAAGAGGGGCTGCTGAATCACCTGGCTGAGAATACACTGATTATCGATTGCTCCACCATCTCAGCGGAAGATGCCCGCCTGGTGAATGAGGCTGCGTCTGAGCGGGGCCTGCTTGCCATTGATGCACCAGTTTCGGGGGGTACCGCAGCTGCCCAGGCGGGCAGCTTGTGCTTTATGTGTGGGGGCGAGGAGGCGGCAGTAGATGCCGCGCGGGCGCCGCTACAGGCGATGGGCGCCAAGATTTTTCATGCCGGTGGCGCAGGGGCAGGGCAGGTGGCAAAAATTTGTAACAACCTGCTTCTGGCTATCCATATGACTGGCACCGCGGAAGCCCTGCAGTTGGGTGTGGATAAGGGATTGGACCCGAAGGTACTGAGCGAGATCATGATGCAGAGCTCAGGCAACAATTGGTCCCTGGCCAATTACAACCCCTACCCTGGCGCTATGGAAAATGTGCCGGCGGCAAATGGCTACGCTGGTGGCTTTACCGTGGCGTTAATGCTGAAAGACCTGGGGCTCGCCATGGATGCGGCGGCTACCAGTGCCTCTTCTACGCCTATGGGGGCTCTGGCAAAAAACCTCTATCAGCTGCACGGCGCCAGTGAAGAAAACCAGAAGTTGGATTTTTCCAGCATCCAAAATATGTTCCGCCGCCCGGCGGGTGGTCTGACTTGGTAGCCTAGAAGTTACCTGGCTTCCGTGCTCTCCCTTCTCCCTCCCCCTCTCCGTTGATTGGTGCCGGCCAGTAACGGGGAGGGGGCCATGTCTGTATGTCATCTAACGTTAAAAATCCGTACCAGTTCGCAAAATTGGCAATAGGTACCAATTACTAACTCCCTCCCCGTTCCTTCAGCGCACCCCAATCGCTATCTTCGCCGCCCCGCTTGGAAGGTCTCTGATATTTGGCCAAGCAAGTGTTGTGGGCAATACGCTGCTTTTAATTCCGCGAAATCCGACAGCTTGATTTGGATCAAGCTCAGGATTGCAGCCAGCGGTTAACCTGCCTGCGACTTGTGATTGTGCCTGGAGGGGGCCTTCCAAAGTCGGGAAAAATGCTAAATCGCTATGTATGGAGAAGTTAATGAATCGTATAACTGCTTGTGCGACAGCCGCCTTGACCGCCGTACTTTCTGCACCGGTACTGGCCTACGAAGAGGGTAGCTTTATTTTGCGCGGTGGTATGGCCACAGTAGCGCCCGACACCAGTTCCAGCGCACTGTCTGTTAATGGGGCTGCCCAAACTAATACCGGTGTTGATGTAGATAACGGCTCTGCTCTGGGCCTGACCGGTGTGTATATGTTCCGCGATCACTGGGGTGTGGAGCTGGTTGCCGCAACGCCTTTCAGTCACGATATCGAAGTTGTTGGCGAAGGTCTTGGAAACTTTGATCTGGGTGAAACAAAGCACCTGCCACCCACTCTGTTAGTGCAGTGGTACCCAATGGATACTCAATCCGCTATCCAGCCTTATGTCGGACTGGGGGTGAACTACACCGCTTTCTTCGATGAAGAGATCAATAGCTCTGGCAATGCAGCGCTTAAAAGTATTGGTGCCACCGGTGATTCCAAACTGTCCCTGGATAACTCTTTCGGCCTAGCTGCCGAAGCGGGCATCGACTTCGCCTTCGGCGCCGATCAGCGCTGGTTGTTCAATATGTCTGTGTTCTGGATGGATATTGAAACTGACGCCACCGTCAAAGTACCCGGCATAGGTAAAGTGACTGCCAATGTTGATATCGATCCGCTGGTTTATATGGCGGGTCTCGGCTACCGCTTCTAAGGTGGCAACACTCTAGTTTTGGGGTGTGGCAGTCGCTGCGGTTTTCCCGGTGAGAACTCGGCGGCTGCCTTTTAGTTTGTGCGGGAGGCTGTCGCAAACATTTGATTGAGGTTGTAGAAATATGATGCAAGAGACAAAAAGCAGTATGGGTGGCCTGTCGGAAGAGCTGTTGTCCCGCTATAGCGGCCCCTGCCCACGCTACACCTCTTATCCCACAGCCGATAGATTTAAGCCACTGGATGGCAGTATTAAACCCTGGGATGCACTTCAGGATATTCGCAGCTTATCCCTGTATGTACACATCCCCTTTTGTCGCTCTCTCTGTTATTTCTGCGCCTGCAACAAAGTAATAACCTCTCAATACGGTCTTGCTTCCAGTTACCTGGATAACCTTTTAGAGGAGGCGCGCTGGTATCAGGATAGAGTAGCCCAGGTACCAGTTACCCAGTTGCACTTGGGCGGCGGTACTCCCACATTCCTCAGCGATGGAGATATGCGTCGCCTAATGGAAGGGCTGGGTGAAATTTTCGATTTGCGTCCCGGCGATGGAGTGGAATATAGCATTGAGGCCGATCCGCGCACCCTGGAACTGGAGACCTTGGATACCCTGCGGGAGCTCGGCTTCAATCGCCTGAGTCTGGGGGTGCAGGATTTTGATATCGAAGTGCAGCGATCCATCAACCGAATTTGCAGTGCTGATCAGGTGACCGAACTGACGGTTGCGGCACGCGAGCGGGGATTCGAATCTATTTCCTATGATTTGATTTACGGTCTGCCCAAGCAAAACCTCAGCAGCCTGCACAGTACCCTGGATAAGGTACTAGATTTACAGCCGGACCGAATCGCCCTCTACCACTATGCGCATTTACCCCATCGCTTTAAGGCTCAACGCCTTATTGATACGGAACTCATTCCCTCCGCCTCAGAAAAAGTAGCGATGCAGCTGGCTGCGGTAGAGCACCTGGGCCGTGCCGGATATGAATTCCTCGGTATGGACCATTTTGCCCGTCCGGGAGATGAACTGGCCAAGGCCGCTCATGCGGGGATGTTACAAAGAAACTTCCAGGGTTATACATTAATGCCCGCCGATGCACTTGTCGGATTGGGGGCTTCCGCAATCAGCTACAGTCGCAATGGTTTCTGGCAGAACCTGCACCGCCTGAAGGAATATACCCAGGCTGTTGCCGAGCGGGGTAATGCGTCATGCCGAGGCTGGTTAATGAGTGATGAAGATAAGTTGCGCCAGTGGGTTATTACCGAACTGATGTGTCGCCTAAGCCTGGACAAAGTTGAGGCCGAGCGTCGTACAGGCGTAGCTTTTAATACATATTTTTATCATGAGCTAGAGCGGCTTGAACCTATGTTTGACGATGGTCTTATTTACCAGGATGAGAAAAAGATCGTAGTCACGGAACAGGGGCGCTGGTTTGTACGCAATGTCGCCTCGGCATTTGATATTTATCTACACAGCCAACAAACCGATGCGCAATATTCTCGTGTTCTTTAATTTTCTATGGGAGACGATTGGCTGCACAGCAGGTACAATAGCCGCAAATTAGTTTACCGGCTGGTTTAGTATGATGGACTCCTCAGTAGCGGTTAGCTGCAGCAACTGCTCGGTTAGACGTTTATGCCTGCCTGCGGGATTATCTCAAGCAGATATTGATCGACTAGAGCAGGTTACGCGCCGTAAAAAAATTGTAAAAGCCGGCGAGAGCTTATATCGGTCCGGTGACCCTTTTGCGAATCTCTATGCTATTCGTTCAGGCAGTTTTAAAACTGTAGTGATCGCAGCCGATGGCGACACTCAGGTTACCCACTTTGCTTTGCCTGGAGAATTGTTGGGGTTAGATGCTTATAGTAGCCGCGTGCACCCGAGCTACGCCGAAGCGCTAGAAGACAGCAGTGTCTGCCTGTTGCCCTTTACTCAGTTGGAATTACTGGCTAATCAGGTTACGGCGTTGCAGAAGCAGATATATAGTATTTTTTCCGAAGAGCTACGCCAGGAAAATGATATTTTGATGCTGCTAGGCAAGCGCTCGGCGGATACCCGTTTAGCGGCTTTGCTGATTAATATTTCCAGTCGCTATGCCCGCCGGGGTTATTCCCACAGCGAATTTGTACTTTCTATGCCGCGCACCGATATCGCCAATTACCTGGGTTTGACGGCGGAAACGGTAAGTCGATTATTTTCCCGTTTTCAGAAAGAAAAAATGATTAAAGTGAGTGGCCGGGCAGTGGAAATACTAGATATGATCAGCCTCAGCGAGCTGGCGGGTACCCATTACGGTTACGATGAGGATTAATTGGGACTCATCAAAAGTCGAAGAGCCCTAATTAACCTAAGAGGCCTGCTGTTGAGTATAAGATCAGGCCTCTCGGGATTTTTTACACTTCCGCAACAGTCTCAATAGAGGCAATCACCTCAACCCATTTTTGTTTTTGGGCTTCTGAAATATAGCTGGCTCTGAAGCTGTTGATTGCCAGCTGTTTTGCCTGTTCCCTGGTCATACCCAGACTTTCACTCAATGCCAGGTAATTGCGATTCACGTAGCCGCCGAAATAGGCTGGGTCATCGGCATTTACCGTGACACAGAGTCCGCGTTCCAGTAGCTGCAAAATTGGATGCTGGTTCATATCCTCGTAAACACAGAGTGCAGTGTTCGAGAGTGGGCAGACAGTGAGGGGAATCTCCTGATCTATAAGCCGCTCAATCAGTGTTTCATCTTCCACACAGCGCACTCCGTGATCTATCCGACTTACATCGAGTAAATCCAGAGCTTCTTTAATATATTCAGCGGGTCCTTCCTCTCCCGCATGGGCGACCCTTTCCAGGCCCAATTCTTTGGCTTTAGTAAAGACTTGCTGGAATTTGCTGGGCGGGTGGCCTAATTCGGAGGAATCCAGACCAACGCCTTTGATAAATTCCAGGTAGGGCTTGGCGGCTTCCAAGGTAGAGAGAGCCTCTTCCTCACTCAGATGCCGCAGGAAGCAGAGGATCAAGTGGCTGCTAATTCCCCACTCGGATTCGGCATCTTTCAGTGCGCTGTGGATGCCCCGAATAACCACACCGATATCAATGCCTCTTTCCGTATGGGTTTGGGGGTCGAAGAAAATTTCTGTATGTACAACGTTATCTTCACGGCAGCGCTGCAGGTAGGCCATGGTCAGATCGTAAAAATCCTGTTCATGGATTAAGACTGAGGCACCCTGATAGTAAATATCCAGGAAAGACTGCAGATTGTGAAACTTATAGGCGGCCTTAATTTCTTCAACGCTGGAAAAAGGGATCTCAATCTTATTGCGTCGGCTTAGCTCGAACATTAGTTCCGGCTCCAGGGAGCCTTCAATGTGCAAGTGAAGCTCTGCCTTTGGCAGGGCTTTAATAAAATCCAGGTCGGCGATGCTCATAGTAATAACTGTATTGGAAAGAAATTTGGGGCTGTTGCCTGAGCTGAAAGCTACATTGATCAAGCAGCCAGATAAAACTGGAGGCCATCTTAACAGCTTCTACTCACTGGCTGAAAAGTCAGTCTTATGCCTGTTGGGTTAGGTCCTGAGAAGAGCGCTGCGGGATGCTAATATCTTGCATCAAGTAAACTATGTGGTTTACTTTTGTATGTGTTGATGTAATATACACCAGATAGTTTACTTTTTTTCCGGGTAGGAGAAAGTTATGAGCAAGGTTGTATTGATTACGGGGACATCTACGGGATTGGGGCAGAGTTTGGCCGCTAAAATGGCGGAGCTGGGATATGTTGTTTATGCCACCATGAGAGATTTGGCAAAAGCGGCTCCACTACTTGAGGTTGCCGATCGTGGTCACAGTCTTAGGGTTTTACCGCTGGATGTGCAAAATACGGCAACTATTCAAAATGCTGTGGATACCATTATCCGGGAGCATGGACGCATCGATATATTGGTCAATAATGCCGGCGCCGGTTTTGTGAAAACCACGGAGATGGCCATTGAAGCAGAGATGCAGTGGGTAATGGATGTGAACTTCCATGGCGTTGTGCGTTGTACCAAAGCGGTACTCGCCCATATGCGGAAGATGCGCAGCGGTCGGATTATCAATATCTCCTCCGTGGGCGGGTTAGTGGGGCAGCCGTTCAATGAACTTTACTGTGCCGCCAAGTTTGCTGTAGAGGGGTACACAGAGGCTATGGCCAGCTATATCCAGCCCAGTTTTAATATTCAATTCACTGCAGTTGAGCCTGGAGGCATCTATTCCGAGTTTGCCAATAGTGTTCTGTCTCAATTGCAAGCGGATGGAGGTTTAGCTGAAGGGGATTATCGAGGTGTTTTCGAACAGTATCTGGGGGGAATTCAGCAACGTACACCCGAGCAGACGGCGCGCCTTTATCAAACTGCTGAGCAGGTGGCGCAAGTGGTTTTGGAGGTGGTCGAAAGTGATGATCCGCCGGTGCGGGTTCGCACCTCTTCTTGGGCCAATGAGTTTTGTGCTTACAAAACGGATGCGGACCCTAGTGGCAAAGCGCAGCAAAAAATGGTGATAGACACCATGCTGCATGCGAATCACTGATATACCCACAGTTTTTATTGTTTGCCCAGAGTTCTGACTGTCCATTTGTGATGAATAGTACCCGGCGGTCAGATTTCTATTGAGGTAAATAAAGATTGGAGTTGTTTAAAAACTTCAGAGAGTAGGCCGAGGATAAATATAATTGGCTGATTTCAGTAAAATTTTTCCAATATTTTGCAGTTTGCTTCGAAGTGAAGACGCACTCCGCCAATGCCGTTACAATTTTGCAAAATGTTAACCGGCCAGTTGGGCATGATTGATTCATCAACAGCGGTAAGTTGCAGTAATTGCTCCGTCAGACGCCTATGCATACCAGCAGGCCTGTCTCAAGTTGATATTGACCGCCTTGAACAGGTCACGGGAAAAAAGAGGCTGATTAAGGCCGGGGAATCCCTATACCGGGTTGGCGATTCATTTCAAAACCTCTACGCAATTCGTTCTGGCAGTTTTAAAAATGTCGTAATAGCCGCTGATGGCGACACTCAGGTAACACATTTTGCTTTACCGGGAGAATTGCTTGGACTCGATGCTTACAGTACGCGTGTTCATTCAAGCTATGCCGAGGCACTCGAAGACAGTAGTGTTTGCTTGTTGCCATTTTCTCAACTGGAATTGTTAGCGCAACAGATTCCGGCTCTACAGCAACAGATATACAGTATTTTTTCTGAAGAGCTACGCAAGGAAAATGAAATATTAATGTTACTTGGCAAGCGATCCGCAGATACCCGTCTGGCCGCATTGCTAATGAATATTTCCAGCCGCTACGCCAGTCGCGGGTATTCTTCCTGCGAATTTATTTTATCCATGCCGCGCACAGATATAGCCAATTATCTGGGCTTGACTGCGGAAACGGTCAGTCGGCTGTTTTCCCGTTTTCAGAAACAGGGGTTTATCAAGGTGAATGGCAGGGTTGTACAGATTCAGGACTTGCTTGGGCTCAGTGAAGTGGCTGGAACTCACTGCGGTTACGATAATGAAGGCGGAGATTAGCTCGCCAATTTTTACTGACGAGCGTTTCAAGGAAGGGGTTAGTAGCTAGCTTAGTGCTCCAATATTCCCCAGTCATAGCCTGCTCTAGCAATTGCCCGCCATCGATCTATTCTTGCGCGTAAATGTGAATATTCTTCTGGCGCTAGTCATCCTTTCAGTATCCGATTAATTTTGGGTAGATCTTTTCTTGATGGCTCCTCCGTTAAGCTTAGTGGCGTAATTTTTGCCATTGAGCAATTGTGGGTATATGATTCGGAAAAAATAAGTTGCTAATCCAAGGAGTGATTATGCCCGTCAGAGAGTTTGATAGATTTAAGATATTTACTGCGAGTGGGAAGCGCTTAGGTGAGGCTTCCAATTTGGTTATTTCTGCGCATGGTGCTGCAACCAAACAGCATTTCTACACCAACGGGCATGGAGGAGATAATATTTTCTTTTTCTCCCCCCATGGTTATTCCTTAAGTGACCCGGGCATTAGCAGTGTGCTTTCTGGAAATGCGAAGTATCACGAATGGATTAAGAAAGGAAAGGTTTGCCATAATTATACTTTGAGTAAATACCAGGGATACCATGGGACCACTACCGGGCAAATTTTGGGACGGGTAACTCGGCCTTTTATCAAAGGGGAGTCTTACACTGATGTGCAAAATGCTCTGGATAATGCACATAAGCACAATCAAGATTACTCTTCACTCGATCCAAATAACCCTATCCATCAAAAAATGTTGGCTAATATAAAGCCTGTTATGGAAGCTGATCTATTGACTATTCGCCACAGGGTTGGAAAGGATGATCCAACTTTGGTAGATGTTATTAATACACTGCATGCGAATAAATTGCACTATGACAATATCTATTGTTCATTTTGTCGCAGTGAGGTGAGCCTCAATAATATTTTGATAGGGACACCATCCTGGGACAGTAAGTTTCAACGGGTGTCCCACTGAGGCTGGATTTTTATGCGAGGCCTAAAGAGATTATCTTAGGCAAAAAAAAAGGGGCGTAACCGCCCCATTAATCCACTACTTATCAGGAGTGTGTGGAGAAAGCTAATTCCTTTTCTGCACCTTTTTTTTCTGCCTCTTTTTCCAGTGCCTGTGATAGCCAGTCCATGGCCTCGTGCTGCTTTTCAAAGTAGCGCACTTCGCCACTCACAAACCATCCACCAACTTTGGTGGCCAGCCCCTGCCAGCCCTCATCTCCTAGTACAGCAATACGACAGAACTCGTTGCCATGTTTGAGGGTCAATTTAAATTCATCCCATATCGCGTGCAGACCCCAGCCCTCAAAATCCCGCAGATCAATCAGCATTTGTACTTTTGGTTTTTTGACCCCTTCAAGGGCATACTCAAGCAAAGGCGTGATGTACTCGTAATCTTCATGGGTTAGTTGCCCAACGGCTTTAATATACAGGAAGAAATCATTATCAATTCTCTCCATGCCAATGGAGATTCCGTGGCGTTTGATTTGCATATCTCCTCCTTCTGTGTGCTCGAAATGTGGTTTGAACAATCCTAAGCAAAGGCCTGTATGGGTGATTCTGGCTGCGTTAGATACTCACGTAAAGATTCGTAAACGTTTCTGGTTTTTTGATCGAAGAATGGATCTTTCAGCTGTTTCACCTGCTTGTGTATTTGTTTCCAGTCTTCTACTTCCAGGTACTGCTCCATTTGGGGAAATATTGCCGAATTTTCCAACTCTATATGTTTGCGTTGCAACTGCAAATAGGTATGGCTGGCTCCTTGTAAAACTCTTCTCTCTACCATGGCATCGTTGGCTACGGCATAGAAAAGCGCGCACATGTGCTTGGTAGTTGCCGCAATTTGCTCGTGCTGCATCTGTGCTTCATAAATCGCATTTCGATTGTGCACAGGTTTGGTCAGTAGCCGGGCAAGTATCAGGTCTTCCACCGGGTGATGGTACTTGTCTGGGTAAACAGAAAAATAATCCAGTGCGTCCAGAATTAGTGAGAGGGTATTAGGATCCCGCTCATTACTCCCAAAAAGGTCCTGTAGCAAGCGCTCAAAGGCATTGAGCATTTGCTGCATGTTTTTATGGTCTAAACAGAGCTGTCGATAGATGTTATTCATCCCAGACCTCCGCGATCAGTTTCGAGACTTATTGTTGCCAGCAGACTCGAGAGGGGAATTGATGTGGATCAAGTACCAAATAGATAGTGTTAGAGCTGAAAACTTTTGGCGCAGTAAACAAGGAATTTTACGGTTTTATTGTCAGTGTCAAGTAAATTGCCAGATCAGCTATGTGAAAGTCTGAGGATGGAGGACAAAAAATGGCGTGATATGCAATTTAGAGTTGGTTTTGAGTCAACCTTAGTCTTGTTATGTGAATAAAGCCGTCGTGACAGTATTTATCTATACCGGATAGGGTTTATATGCCATACCCTAAATTTGAAGTAGTTTTTTTGGCTACTTTAAGCTTGACCACTAGGGAACTGTGCCTAATTCCAACCTGGGGAGAATCATGGCCGCTTGTTCTCGCTCTTTGATGATATTTCTTTGCCTACTTCTCAGCCCCATTTTATCGGGTTTCCAGGCAGCCATTTCGATCCAGTAGCTTTTGAGGCGTTGCCATTCGGTGAAAGGCTTACAGAGAAAAATTACTCGGCGCAAGGTGATTTAAGTCTTTGGCAAATTGGAAAAGTTATGAAAAAAATAACTAATTTCTTAGGTACCCTGACTCTAGCGCTATCTTCTGGCACATTTGCCGAGGGGCTCTATTGGGGAGGGGGGGCTTGAGGCCGAATATAACGGCTCCTTATATGGTGGGGAAACCGAGGTTCAGGGAAAAGAGGTGGATGTCGATCTGCATACCCTGGCTGGCTACGGGACTTATAGGTCCCAAGGCTATTTCTATTTTAAGGGACGCCTGGGTCTCCTCTACGAGCATGTGACTGTTGGCAGTAACAGCAGTGATGACTTTGGAGTGGCTATTGGCGCGGGTATCGGCCTTGCCTTAACCGCCAATAGCCGGATGGAGTTGGAGTACACCCAGCTTGAAAAGGATGTGGGTCTTTGGTCAGGGTCTTTTAACTACCGCTTCTGAAGTTGGCTTCTAAGGCAGAATACCCGACTCCTCTGGAGTCATTTCGGTGATCATACTTTGAGTTAAGCTCTAAATATAAATCTCTCCAGAGTAAGTGTGTACTCGCAAACTTTGCTTTGGCACCTATAATCAATCCGCCCGATTTTTATTTCTCAACAAATATGGGGATGGATATACGTTTTCGTTTTAACGCGTAAGTTGCCGCCGTGGCTTTGGTATGTTCTGCAGCAGCTCAGGCAGAGGGCGCCTATGTAGGTGCAGTTTTTGGTGTAATGAATACCGATGCGGACGGAGATAGCTCACTCAATGCAGGGGTTCGTGTTGGCTATGGCTGGAATTCGGGTTGGGGTCTGGAAGCCGAATTCACTGACTCCTTGGTTGAAGGAGAGTACGATTACTACTGGAGTGAAGTGGAATACTCTTTTGCGACCCAGGCGATTTATGCGACTTACCGTTCTGAGGGGGATATTTACCTCAAGGGACGGCTCGGTTATCTCCATGAAGAGCTGGATGTCGACGGTTTTGGTGAATATTCAGATAGTGGTGCCTCGGCAGGTATTGGTGCCGGGTTCAAGCTGACCGAGAGTGTTCTATTCGAAGCAGAGTATACCTTTATCGAGTCTGATGTGGATTATTGGTCAGGCTCTTTGGTTGTTCGCTTCTAAGCTAACCAGCAGTGAAAACGCGGCCATTTGGCCGCGTTTTCGTTTTTGCGCAATCCCTGTGACCTTGGTGTACAATGCGCGCCTTTCTAAAATGCTCAGGATTCTTTGAGTAGTCAGTGGGGCCTGTTGGCACCTGAGGCCAAATTGCAAGGCCTGAGCACAGTGGTACCGAGTTACACCAGTCTCTACTCAGCCCGCATTACCGAGGGAACACCATGTTTGATTCATCTGTCACGCTCGCTTCTTACGATCCCGAAATCTGGGAAGCTATCCGCGAAGAGGATTCTCGCCAGGAAGACCACATTGAGCTGATCGCCTCCGAGAACTACACCAGCCCACAAGTCATGGAAGCCCAGGGCAGCAGCCTCACCAATAAATACGCAGAAGGTTATCCGGGCAAACGCTACTACGGTGGCTGTGAGTATGTGGATAAAGTGGAAACCCTGGCGATTGAGCGCGCCAAGGCGCTGTTCGGTGCGGATTACGCCAACGTACAGCCCCATTCCGGCTCCCAGGCCAATTCAGCGGTATATCAAGCCCTGTGCGCCCCCGGCGACACCGTGCTGGGTATGAGCCTGGCTCACGGCGGCCACCTGACCCACGGTGCCCGTGTCAACTTCTCCGGCAAAATCTACAACGCGGTGCAGTACGGTCTGAATCCGGAAACCGGCGAGGTGGATTACGAGGAGGTGGAGCGTCTGGCTCTGGAGCACAAACCCAAGATGATCGTGGCCGGCTTCTCCGCCTACAGCCGCGTCATGGATTGGGCACGTTTCCGCGAAATCGCCGACAAAGTGGGTGCCTACCTGTTTGTGGATATGGCCCACGTAGCCGGTCTGGTTGCCGCTGGTGAATACCCATCGCCAATTTCCCACGCAGATGTGGTGACTTCCACCACTCACAAGACCCTGCGCGGACCGCGCGGTGGCATTATCCTGGCCCGTGCCAACGAAGAGATCGAGAAGAAACTGAACTCCGCGGTATTCCCCGGTGGTCAGGGCGGCCCGCTGATGCATGTTATCGCGGCCAAGGCGGTTTCCTTTAAAGAAGCCATGAGCCCTGAGTACAAGGCTTACCAGAAGAAGGTGGTAGAGAATGCTCGCGCTATGGCGGAGACTTTCCTTGACCGCGGTATCAATATCGTTTCCGGCGGTACCGATGACCACCTGATGCTGGTGGACCTGATCGGTAAGGAATACACCGGTAAAGATGCCGATGAAGCTCTGGGCAATGCCAATATCACGGTGAATAAAAATGCGGTGCCTAATGACCCGCGCTCTCCCTTCATCACCAGTGGTCTGCGTGTCGGTACTCCGGCGATCACCACGCGCGGTTTCGGCGTGAAGGAAACCCAGCAGCTGACCCATTGGATCTGCGATATTCTGGACGCGCTGGAAGGCGGCGATGTTGAAGCCACCATCGCCGATGTGAAGCAAAAAGTTCTGGAGATCTGTGCACAGTTTCCTGTGTACAAGAAAGCCTGATTTAGCTTTGCTGGAAAAAGCGGCTCGGTGAGCCGCTTTTTTTATGGCTGTATCACGGTGTGCTGCACTGCAGCGGTGTGCAGTGCCGTCACAGGGGGCAACGGCTGTGATAAACTGCGGCCCATTTTCCATTCCCCTGGGGACGATCCCACATGCACTGTCCTTTCTGCAGCGCAGAAGAAACCAAAGTAGTCGATTCCCGCCTGGTGGCGGAGGGCGATCAGGTGCGCCGCCGGCGTGAGTGCCTCGAATGTCATGAGCGTTTTACCACCTTTGAGACTGCCGAGTTGCTGTTGCCTAGAGTCATCAAGCAAAACGGCCAGCGCGAACCTTTCAATGAAGATAAGTTGCTGGCGGGCATCCAGCGCGCCGTAGAAAAGCGCCCGGTGAGCATTGAGCGAGTGGAGTCTGCGGTTTCCCAGATCAAGCATGCACTGCGTGCAACCGGCGAGCGTGAGCTGCCCGCAAGGGCTATCGGTGAGCTGGTGATGGAGCAGTTGCGTGAGCTGGATGAAGTGGCTTATGTACGCTTTGCCTCGGTGTATCGACGCTTTGAAGATGTCAGCGACTTCAGTGAAGAGATTGAGCGCCTGACCAGTAAGGAAAATCAAACGCAATGAGTCAAATGGCTGTAGAGAGTGCCCAGGCACTGATGGGCCGCGCTATTCAGCTGGCGGAGCGCGGTCTCTATACCACTATGCCGAATCCCCGCGTGGGCTGTGTGATCACCGATGCTAGTGGCAAAGTGATTGCCGAGGGCTGGCACAAGCGCGCCGGTGAACCCCACGCCGAAATAGAAGCCCTGCGCGATGCGGGCGAGCGGGCACGCGGCGCCACCGTCTATGTGACCCTTGAACCCTGTAGCCACAGTGGCCGCACAGGTCCCTGTGCCGAGGCTCTGGTACAGGCGAGTGTCGCCCGTGTGGTATACGGTATGGAAGACCCGAATCCCAGGGTTGCCGGAAGCGGTTTGCAGAAACTGCGCGATGCGGGCATTGAGGTAGAGGGGCCAGTGCTGGAAGAGCGCTGCCGCGCGCTCAACCCGGGTTTTATCAAGCGTATGACTTTGGGGTTACCCCTGGTGCGCAGCAAATCTGCAATGAGTTTAGATGGTCGCACCGCCATGGCCAGCGGTGAATCCAAATGGGTTTCGGGCCCGGCTGCGCGCGCCGATGTGCAGCGCCTGCGTGCGCGCAGTTGTGCCGTTATAACCGGCGTAGAGACTGTGCGATTCGACAACCCGAATCTCAATGTGCGCGCGGATGAGATGGCGCTGGAGCTGCTCGAAGCGGAACAGGCTGCAGAAGTTCAGCCCCTGCGCGTTATTGTCGACAGCCAGCTGCGCACGCCGGCAAAGGCCTTTATTTTGCAGGGGGACGCCCCCACACTGGTGTGCACTACTGAGCGCGCCGATCCAGAGCGCCGTCAGCGCCTGGAAAAAGCCGGTGCCGAAGTTATCGTTTTGCCTCAGGACAAGGACGGTCGGGTAGACCTGCTCGCCCTGCTCAAAGAGTTGGCCCGACGCGAGTGCAATGAAGTACTGATAGAAAGCGGTGCGATCCTGTCCGGTGAGTTTCTCTACCGGGGGCACGTAGACGAATTGATTGTCTATCTGGCGCCCAAGCTGCTCGGCAGCACGGCGCGGCCGCTGTTTGAATTGCCCATCGAGCGTATGGGCTCGGTGCTGCCGATTACGATTACCGATATGCGCGCGGTCGGTCACGACTGGCGCATCACCGCAACCACGGATATCGAGCGCTGATGTTTACTGGAATTATTGAAGCGGTCGGCGAGATTGCTGATCTGCAGCCGCGCGGTGGTGATCTGCGCGTGCGCGTTAGGAGCGGGAAACTGGACCTCGCCGATGTACAGCTTGGCGATAGTATCGCCACCAACGGGGTCTGTTTGACCGTAGTGGAGCTGCCCGGTGATGGCTATTGGGCGGATGTTTCTGCGGAGACGCTGGATGTCACCAGTGTCAGCAGCTGGAAGCGCGGGGATAGGGTCAACCTGGAGAAGGCATTGACCCCACAAACCCGCCTTGGCGGCCATATTGTCAGCGGCCATGTGGACGGTATCGGCGAGGTGATATGGCGTAAATCCGAGGCCCGTGCCGAGCGTTTTCGCCTGCGCGCATCGGATAA
Source organism: Microbulbifer sp. CnH-101-G (assembly GCF_052466775.1). Taxonomy (NCBI): domain Bacteria; kingdom Pseudomonadati; phylum Pseudomonadota; class Gammaproteobacteria; order Cellvibrionales; family Microbulbiferaceae; genus Microbulbifer; species Microbulbifer sp. CnH-101-G. Next base: position 3,262,326 of record NZ_CP174292.1, on the reverse strand, counting down.
TCTGGCTCGTTATATTGCCCACAAGGGCTCGATTACCGTCGACGGTACCAGTCTCACCGTTAACGCGGTGGACGGCGCTGAGTTTGAACTCACCATTGTGCCGCATACCCTGCAGGAAACGATTATGCAGGGCTATGCCGCCGGCACCCGGGTCAACCTTGAGGTGGACCTGATCGCGCGTTATCTGGAGCGCCTGCTTCTCGGTGAGGAGGCGGCCAAATCCAGCGAAGGTGGTATGACGCTCGAATTTCTCGCCCAGAACGGGTTTTACAAGCGCTAGCTGGCTTTATCCCGGCATGCCGCGCCAGTGAGGGCGGGTGAGTGTAACTGCAGGGAAAGCCGCTCAATTTGCAATTGATTAATTTATCCAGAGTTAGCAATGGAATTAAATACGGTTGAAGAACTGATCGACGATATCCGCCAGGGCAAAATGGTGATCCTGATGGACGATGAGGATCGCGAAAACGAGGGTGACCTGGTGATGGCAGCGGAGCAGGTGCGCGCCGAAGACATCAACTTTATGGCTACCCATGCCCGCGGCCTGATCTGTATGCCCATGTCCAAAGAGCGCTGTGAGCAGCTGGACTTGCCGCTAATGTCGCGGGATAACGGTGCCCAGTTCAGCACTAACTTCACCGTCTCTATCGAAGCTGCCGAAGGGGTGACCACCGGTATTTCCGCCGCGGATCGTGCGCGTACCGTGCGCGCAGCTGTCAACAGAAATGCCAAACCCAGCGATATCGTGCAGCCCGGACATATTTTCCCGATTATGGCCCAGCCCGGTGGCGTACTGAGCCGCGCCGGCCACACCGAGGCAGGCTGTGATCTTTCCCGCCTGGCGGGTTTCGAGGCGGCCGCGGTCATCGTTGAAATCATGAATGACGATGGCACCATGGCACGCCGCCCGGATCTGGAGAAGTTTGCCAAGGAGCACAATCTTAAGATCGGCACTATTGCCGACTTGATTACTTACCGCGCGCTCAACGAGAAAACCGTGGAGTGTGTGAACGAGCGTAAAGTGCGTACCGAGTTTGGCGAGTTCAAGCTGCGCACCTATCTCGACAAGGCCCGCCGCGAGCGCCACTTCGCCTTTATCAAGGGCGAGCCCACGCCGGAGGAGCCGACCCTGGTGCGTGTACATGTGGGTAACACCCTACGTGATGTACTTACAATTCAGCGCGGTGATGAAAAATTTGTTCCCTGGACTTTCCGCCGCGCGATGCAGCGTATCGAGAAAGAGGGCAAAGGTGTGGTGGTATTGATCTGCCACAACGAGACCACCGAGGAAATCGAGGAGAGCATCGATTGGCTGATCAGCGGCAAGCAGCAGCGCCCCAGCCAGGATCTGGTGTACAAGCAGGTGGGTACCGGTTCGCAGATACTGCGTGATCTCAAGGTGCGCAAGATGCGCCTGATGAGTGCGCCGTTTAAGTTCAGCGCTATTTCCGGTTTTGAACTGGAAGTGGAAGAGTACTTGAACGTCGAAGAGTAATAACAGAATGTTTCCCGGCGCATTTGAAATGGCACGGGTATGGAAAGAAATACGGATTGGACATTATGAGCAACATTCAAGTGATTGAAGGGGATTTTGTCGGCAGCACTGGTAAGTACGCGCTGCTGGTGAGCCGTTGGAACAGCTTTGTGGTTGAGAGCCTCAAAGACGGCGCCCTCGATACCTTGCGCCGCAAGGGCATCAAGGAAGAGGACATCACCATCTACTATGCCCCCGGCGCCTTCGAATTCCCGCTGGCCGCGCAAAAGCTGGCGGAAACCAAAAAATTTGATGCGATTATTGCACTGGGCGCGGTGATTCGTGGCGGCACTCCGCACTTCGAATATGTCGCTGGTGAGTGCACCAAAGGTCTGGCCCAGGTATCCCTGAATACCGGTATCCCGGTGACCTTTGGTGTGTTGACTGTGGACTCCATTGAGCAGGCTATCGAGCGCTCCGGCACCAAGGCTGGCAACAAAGGTTGTGAAGCCGCCGAAACCGCCCTGGAAATGGTTTCCCTACTCGGCAAAATCTAATTGCCACAGCGCCGGCCAGTTGCGTCGGCGCTGCCCATTCTGAGAAGTATCTACCGGAAAAGACAATGACCGTAACTGCATCTGCCCGCCGCAAGGCGCGCCACTACGCCATGCAGGCGCTCTATCAATGGCAAATGGCCGGCGCCAGCCTCAATGCGATTGAAGCCGAGTTCCATACCGACAACGATATGAGCAAAGCCGACGTGGAATATTTCCGCGATATCTTCCACGGGGTTGCCAAGAACCTCGACGAAGTAGAAGGCGCTTACTCCTCCCATCTGGATCGCAAAGTGGAAGATCTGGACCCGGTGTCCCGGGCTTTGCTGCGCATGGCCACTTATGAACTGAAAAACCGCATCGATGTGCCCTACAAAGTAGTGATTAACGAAGCAGTGGCACTGGCGAAAAAATTCGGCCCCACCGACGCTTTCAAGTTCATCAACGGCATCCTGGATAAAACCGCCGCGGACCTGCGCGCTGCGGAAGTGGCCGCTGACAAGAAGTCCTGAAGTCACGCTTATGGGAACTGCGCCGGGCGAGTTTGAAATCATCCGCGATTATTTCGCCAGCGCTCCTGTGGGCGAAGGGGTTGCTCTGGGAATAGGCGATGACTGCGCCCTGTTACAGGCACCGGCCTCGGGGCAGCTGGCCACCTCTATGGACACCCTGGTGGCCGGCCGGCACTTTCCCGCAGATGCGGACCCCGCCGCGATTGCCGCACGCGCACTCAGGGTTAATCTCAGTGACCTGGCGGCAATGAATGCGCGCCCGCTCTGGTTTACCCTGGCCCTGACCCTGCCTCACAGTGATGCGGTTTGGCTGCGCAAATTTGCCGGTGGCCTACTGCAGACCGCGGCCCAGTTTGGTGTTTCCCTGGTAGGGGGCGATACCACCGCGGGCCCACTGTCGATCACCATTCAGGTGATCGGACACACGGATTCGCCGCTGCGCCGAGACTGTGCCCGCCCCGGTGATCACGTTTATGTCAGCGGCCCTCTAGGTGCCGCTGCCGCCGCTTTGCCAGTAATCCTGGGAGAGCAGCGGGTACCCCCCGAATTGCAGTTGCAATGCGAGCGCGCCTTCTATTATCCCGAACCCCAATTCCCTCTGGCTGCGGCGATTGCCAAGCTGGCCAGTGCGGCCCTGGATATCTCTGATGGTCTGCTCGCGGACCTGGGACATATTTGTGAGTCCAGCGGTGTCAGTGCCGATATTCATCTGGAGCGATTAGCCGTTTCTCCCTTGGCGCGGACTCTTGCCGCAGAGAAAGCAACAACTCTGGCTACAGGCGGTGGCGATGACTACCAACTCTGTTTTACCGTTCCGCAGCAGCGGGTTGCGGACCTGGAACAACTGGACCTGAACGTAACTGCTATCGGCACCCTTGCAGAGGGCGAGGCCGAAGTGCGTTGCTGGCATAATGGCAGTCCCTGGTCGCCACCTGCGACAGGTTATAAGCATTTTTAGGTGGCATTAACCGGGAAGTGCCGGTAGCGGCTTTGGAAATAAGACTATGAGAATACATAACCCCAGTTTTTCCGAGCTTTTGCGCGATCCCACTATGCTTTTAGCTTTTGGCTTTGGCTCGGGGTTGGCACCCAAGGCGCCGGGTACTTTCGGCACCCTGGTAGCCATACCCTTTTGGTGGCTGATGAAGGATCTCTCCGCGGCCTGGTATTTGGGAATCCTTGTGGTGACGGGCCTGGTGGGATGTTACCTGTGCGGGGCCGCAGCAAAGAAACTCGGTGTGCACGACCACGGTGGCATTGTTTGGGATGAGATGGTGGGCTACTGGCTCACAATGTTTATGGCCCCGGCCGGCTGGATTTGGGCACTTTACGGTTTTGTACTCTTTCGCCTGTTCGATATCGCCAAGCCGCCGCCCATCGGTTGGGCAGATCGGCGTGTACAAGGTGGCGTCGGAATTATGCTCGACGATATACTGGCTGCGGTTTATGCGGCTTTGATATTACAGATAACCGTGTTTTTTGTTGGGGCTTAGTTAGTTGGGGCTTAGCGGATAGGGATTATCGATGCACAAGGCATTTTGGCTTCTGCTGGGCTTATTGGTTTCCAGCACCGCTTGGGCACAACAGGTACAACTGAAGGGTTTGTTTGGCGATAGCGCCATGCTGGAAATCGATGGCCGTCAGCGTATTCTCAAGGCGGGTCAACAATCACCGGAAGGAGTTGGCCTGATAGAAGCCACCACCAGCTACGCCCACATCCGTGTGAATGGACAAGAGCAGAAGCTCACCCTGGATGCGCCCATCGCCGCCAGCTATGCCCAGGCCGAACGCGCCGAGGTGCGCTTGATGGGAGATAGTCGCGGTCACTTCAATACCGATGCCTGGATCAATGGGATGCGGGTACCGGTGATGGTGGATACTGGGGCGACCACCCTGGCAATCAATTACCCCACCGCCCAGCGCCTGCGCTTAAATCTCAACGGCGCCAAACGTATACCGGTGTCGACCGCCAGTGGTATCACTAGTGCTTATTTGATCAATCTCAGCAGTGTCACTATCGGTGGCATTAAATTGCACAATGTAGAAGCTACCGTGCATCCTGATAACTTTCCCCAAGTGGTGCTTCTGGGAAACAGTTTTCTCGGCCGGTTAGATATGGAACAGCAGAGGGGTGTGCTGATACTGCGCGCCCGCAACTGACGTGAAGAGGTATTAAGTTGACCATTCGTTATGTGGAATCCTCAAAATTGCCAACCTCTTGGGGCATGTTTGAGATGCATGGTTTCGAGGAAGTGGAAACTGGCAAGGAGCATGTCGTGCTCACCATGGGTGACTTCGATACCGAAGAGCCTCTGTTGGCCCGTATTCACTCGGAATGCCTGACCGGGGATGCACTTTTCTCCCTGCGTTGTGACTGTGGTGCACAGCTGCAACATGCGATGCATCGCATAGCGATGGAGGGGCGTGGAGCTATTTTTTATCTCCGCCAGGAGGGCCGTGGTATCGGCCTGTTGAATAAGATTCGTGCTTACCACTTGCAGGATTGTGGTGCGGATACGGTGGAAGCTAATGAGCAGTTGGGCTTTGGTGCCGACATGCGTGATTACTCGATTCTCAAAGCGATGATTGATCACCTGGGCATCCACGCCATTCGCCTGATGACCAATAACCCGCGCAAAGTGAAAGCCTTGCAGGATTTGGGGATAGAAGTCACCGAACGTTTGCCACATCAGTCAGGGCGCAATCCGCACAATGCCAAGTACCTCTCCACCAAGAAAGGCAAGCTCGGTCACTTGTTTGAAAATGGGGATGAGGAAGAGGGCGAGGAAAAATAATTATTTCTTCTTAAAGCACCCCCAATAAAAAAGGCCGGAAATTCCGGCCTTTTTTATTTTTTCGCGAGATTACTTTCTTCGCCGTGGCTGTATAAATACGGCGGTAGTACGGCCGGGCAGAGTAAAGGTGCCTGTGTCTCTATCAAACTTCACTCCGCGCAGGCGTGAGTCTACCGAGCGGCGCTGACGTGGATGCTTGAACAGGTACTCACCAATGAGGTTTTCGCTGGTAAAATCCAATGATTCGTCATCGCTATTAAACAGCACCACAATACGTTCAAAGCGGCGATCGATGTTGCCATTGGAATCGGATAACTCCATCACAATCAGCCCAGGAATCTGGTCGGGTCCGGTGTTGAGGAAATTGAGATGTGCCTCTACGGACTTTGCATCAGACAAGCGGAACAGGGGAGAGCTGTAGCGAATCGCCAGCTGCTCGCGGAATAGAGCGGAGCTCCACAAGCGGTGCCGGCGCTCGGGAGCCAATTCCGGGTTCGCCAGTAAAGGTTGCATTAAGGACCAGTTATCTTCGTTTTTATCTGCAATAGGTAAACCCGCACCCCAATTATCGGTGGCGAGGCTGAAGTCCAGTGCATTAAACCAGTCACCGGAGTTGTAACTGTCCCGATCCATCGACTTTGAGCGCAGGAAATCCTGGCCTGCGTGGATAAACGGCACTCCCTGGGCGAACAGAACCAGGGAATTACTGAATGCCTGGATACGCACTCGTTCAGCCAAGCCGGCGCTGTCGCTGGCTTTGATCTGTACTCCGTCGAACAGCGTCTCGTTGTCGTGGGCAGCAATATAATTAATGGATTCCTGCGGGTCGGCGGTATAGCCGGTGGGCTGGCCGTTATAGACCAGCTCGCTGCCGGTAATGATATTGCCGTTGGCATCTTCAAAAGGATAATCCGCCAGGTTGCCGACGAGGGAAACGCGGACTTTATCTGCCAGGGTTAGCAGTGTGGCACGCTCATCTTCTCCCTCAAACTTGCCGTTGCTATCGGTGAACAGACCGGTACCAAAGCCCTGCTCCTCAAAGCCTCCGAAGGGGTTGCCGCCACGCACGGAATCGCGCAGGCGATCGTTAAAAGTGCCTATACCGCTGCCCGCCATATTGCCCTGGCGGGCCTGTACAAAGCGAGCATCGTCAGCCACCTCGCCAAAATTCCAGCCCTCGCCGTACAGGTAGATAGCGTTGCCATCGACACCATCGGTTGCCGGGGTCAGTGATTGCAGTGCCGCTTGCGCTTTGAGGATATTGTTGAGGCTGTGGTGTCCCATCAGATCGAAACGGAAGCTGTCCACCTTGTAGGCCCGGGCCCAGGTGACCAGGGAATCGATCATCAGCTTTTCCATCATGGCGTGCTCACTGGCGGTATTTGCGCAGCAGCTGCTCATCTCCACTCCGCCCTCCAGATTGCGGCGGTGGTAATAGCCGGGGACGATTTTATCGAGTACGGAGTTGTCGTATTGGCCATAGGAGCTGGTGTGGTTGTAAACCACGTCCATCACCAGCCGCAGGCCGGAGTGGGATAACCCTTGCACCATTTGACGGAATTCGCGAATGCGCACAGGTCCATCGGGAGCGCTGCTATAGCTGCCTTCGGGGACCGTGTAGTGCAATGGATCGTAGCCCCAGTTAAAGCCATCGCTATCGCGAACAGCATCTACCTGGGCCTGCTGCTCGCCGCTGTCCGATGCGTAGTCTGAGAGGTCCGGGGTTTGCTGCTGCTGGGTGCGATCCTCATTGACTGTGGCAAAGTCAAAGGCCGGCAGCAGGTGGATATGGGTGAGGCCGGCGCGGGCCAGTTTATTGAGGTGGCGCATGCCGTCGCTGTGCTTGCGGGTGAAAGCCTTGAAGGTGCCGCGCTCTGCTTCGGGGACAGTTTGATCCGCAATACTGAAATCGCGTACGTGCAGCTCGTAGACACTGATATCTTCCGGTTGGGTTAACTTGGGCTTGCGCAGGCGGTCCCAACCGCGCGGCATCAGGTCCCGGTCATCCAGGTTGACGATCTGGCTTTTGCCGCTATTGATGGAGAGACTCAGGGAGTAGGGGTCGGTGACCAGGTTGGTTTCAATCTGACGGCTGAAGTAGGAATACACCTCGACCTCGTAGAGGTAAAAGCTGCGGTCCCACTGCTTATCGATATCGGCACTCCAAACCCCGGTAGATTCATCGCGCAGCATGGATACCACCTGATCGGCGCTATCACTGCTGGGGTCTGTAAACAGGTGCAGCTTTACTGCCCGTGCGGTGGGAGCCCAAAGATCGAGCTGGATATTCTCCTCGCCGACACGGGCACCGAGTTCACCGTCGTAGTAGAAGCGATCATCGAGCGCACCGGCCATCTGCACACCAGTCGCATCCAGTAACGTGCCCTCCGCATCGTAAGCGGCGAGGGCGAGTTGCTGGGTGACCAGATCACCAGTGGAAGCCTGCCCCGGCAATTGCCAGGCACTGAAACTGGCCAGGTGCGGGAATTTTTGTTGGGCGCTGTCGGGCAGGGTGGCGAGAGGGGTGAGATCGATGGTGCCATCGGAACGGATATCACCGTCCTCCAGTTTTAGCTCGGCGCTGTTGCTGTAGTGCAATTTAACCTCGATGCCTTCCTGCACCTGGATATCCCAGGCAAAGCTGCTGCTATCCACCCAGTGCGCTTTATCGCTGCTCAGGTCACCCTTGGCGAAGCCATCACTGCTGACGGTGACTTCTTTACTATTCGAGTCAAAAGCAAAGTAGATTTCATCGTAATCGGCAGCCACGGTAAAGCTGACGTTGGCTCCATTGTTGCCGTAGCTCTCCTCCCAGCCTTCGTGCAGGGCTACCTTGAATTCATAGGAGCCGGCAGGAAGCGCTGAGGTGATAAAGGTGTAGGTGCTATCTCCATCGGCATCCTGCATCCAGCTGCGCAGGCAACTGGGTTGCCAGTCTCCCGGACACCCGAGCAGGGATTGGAAGTTGCCGGCTACAGCGGCGACCACGCTATTGTGGTTGTCGGTGATCCAGTGAGTCTCGTGGTCGTAGATAAATTTAACTTCGCGGGCCTCATCCAGGCTGAGGGAAATATTACCGCCGTCCCGCTGGCCGCCCGAGCCATAGTTTTCATCCCAGCTGTTGTTGAGTGCGGCTTTGTACTCCCAGTTGCCGACGGGTATCCAAAAGTGGCCTTGCCATTTGTCGTCTTCGCTGTCATAGCTGAGCAGGGTGGTGACACAACCTGGTTGCCAGTCGCCATCGCAGCCCAGTTGGCTTTGTAGGTTGCCGGGAATATTGACCTCTGTGGGATCTGGTGTATCAGATGCCCAAACCGGTAATTGGATGGAGCAGAAGACTGCCCCCAGAATCAGCCCCGCCCTTGTGCCGGGGCCTGTAAATTTTGTTGTTGGCATAGCGCTTCCCATTTTTTTTGTACTTGTTGCGGTTCTCTCAGTTGGTATTGAATCGCAGTCACGCATTGACGGCCTCCCACCCCGAGGAGGTGGAGGTCTGGGGGAGGTGGTTGGGGGTGTCATAAAACCTTTATAAAATCGTCATCTTGTGGCAATGCGCGCTAGACAAGATGATTCGCGAGTAGAAGAAGTGGCGAGAAGGAAAGTCGGTTCTATACTCTACTGATCAGGTTACTGTGGGTCGAGAAAGGTGATGCACCTGCTGTAATCGGATTCGAAGGCCGGCTTTTGCCGGCTTTGCTTTTTGTAGCGGGGAAGTCTTATAGATTTTTTGCCCCGCCAACACTCTTAACCTGCCCCGCCCAGATACTTGTCTATAAAAGACAGTGATGCTAAGTTTCTTATTCACTTAACCAGCGGAGGACTTTTGATGATTGTTTCCAACCTCCGCCGGGCTCCCCAGCAGTAAACCAACTGCTCAGTCCGGCGATCTTGTTCTTAACGTCGGGCTTTCTCACAAGAAAGCTCTGTTGACCGTACATGACGGTTGCTAGGCACTTTTTTGTGCCCAGAGGATTTCAATTTTGAGTAAATCATACTTTTCCCGTCGCCCTCAGACTGGCTGCGGTAGCAATTCTGTGCGCGCCTCAAGCAAGCACACGACGTCACCTCTAAGAGCACTTGGCTGGAAGTCTTTTTTCCAACAGCAACTCTCTCTCGATGAGCTAGGGAGCTGTATACCTATGCGGGTGATGGCAGTGCATCGCAGCCAACTTGAACTGGCTGGCGAAGAAGGTGCGCTAACCCTGTCGCTAACGCCATCATTGGCTGCGGAGTCTTTAACTATTGGGGATTGGTTGCTACTGGGGCGGGACGATAATCGCTTCGTCCGGTGTCTGGAGCGCAACAGCCTGTTTCAGCGAATGGCGCCTGGGGCTCTGCAGCGACAGTTAATTGCCGCCAATGTAGATAGTGTTTTTATCGTTTCATCACTAAACGAAGACTTTAACCTGTCTCGCATTGAACGCTATCTCGCACTGGTGCGGGAATCTGGCTGTCGCCCCTGTTTGGTATTGAGTAAAGCCGATCTCTGTGCAGATCCGAGTGGTTATCTGGAGGCCTTGCGTTCCTACAAAGAGCTGCCCGTGGTGCTAGTCAACAGTCTGGACTGCGACAGCGTGGCGCCCTTGCGCGAATGGTGCCTGCCTGGAGAGACGATCGCCCTGCTGGGCTCATCAGGGGTGGGGAAATCCACTCTGCTCAACACCTTAAGTGGAGCCGATCTGGCGCTTACGGGAACCATTCGTGAAGACGACAGTAAGGGGCGGCATACTACCCGCAGTCGCACGCTCTTCCCTCTCAATTGTGGCGCATTGTTGCTTGATAGCCCAGGGATGCGCGAGTTGGGCTTGGTGCATGTCGAAGAGGGAGTGGCACAGGCGTTTGCCGATATAGAGTCATTGGCACAGCGCTGCCGCTTTTCTGATTGCCGGCACCGTTCTGAACCTGGTTGTGCAGTACTTGCTTCCCTTGCGGGAGGCACATTGGATGAGCGCCGCTTGCGCAACTGGGAGAAATTGCATCGGGAGCTTCATATCAATCACCAAACCTTGGCGCAAAAGCGCGCCGGTGATAAAGCGCTCTCCCAGCTCTATCGGTCGGTGCAGGATCAGGCACGTAAAAGGAAGTATTCTGGAGAGTGATAACTTCATTGTTTGGGGGCTATGTCCCCCAGACAATGATTATTCAGCTGGATAATTTTAATGTCACAACACCGGCGATAATTAAGATTATACCCAGGCAGTGTCCGATACTGGCGGAGTCGTCAAAGAAAATCACTCCTACAATAAATGCCCCAGCGGCGCCGATGCTGGTCCATACGGCATATGAAATACCGATAGGGATTTCCCGCTGGGCAAGCCATAGGAGAAAGCCGCTTACGCCGATAAAAAGTATCGCCATAAGAATGCCCAGCAAGCGTGTTGTGCTCGCTTGGGAAATTTTCAATCCCATTACCCAACCTATTTCGCAAAACCCAGCCAGCAAAAGGTAAAACCAGGCCATAGTAGTCCTCTCTTGGCGTCTGTCTTTTTAGCCAGCTAAAAATGCTGGTCGTTACCAAAGGTTAGCTAGTAACTAGCCGCCAAGAGCGAAAGGTTGGCTGGGGATAAAAGCACTGGTATGAAAAGTTTTTATGACTTATTAACATAGGCCAATAAATCTTTATTGACCTTCTGTGCTTTGACCTGTTATCCCTGGCGCTAATTTGGGAAAGCATGGTGGTAGATAGGATGGGAACCAGGGATAGGTTAGCCAAAATTGTTGGAATTTCACTGTTGTCGGTTTGTTTGCCGGTCTTTTCACAAGAGGCTTATCTTGAGTCATTAGTGGTCACGGCGAGCCCCTTTGAAAAAAATATCGGGGAATATCCGGAGAGCCTTTCTGTCCTCAGCGCCGAACATCTGGAGCTGATATCCCACAACCATATTCAGCAAGCATTGCAGAGTGTTCCCGGTGTCAATCTGGCGAGGGGAAATGGCCAGGAATATCTTCCCTCGCTGCGCTCTCCGGTACTTAGTGGTGCCGGCGCCTGCGGTAGTGTTTTGAGCCTGGAAGATAGTATCCCCCTGCGAGCCAAGGGCTTTTGTAATATTAATGAATTATTTGAATCGCACAGCGAATCGGCTCGCAGCATTGAAGTGATACGAGGGCCGGCAGGTACCCTCTATGGCTCTAATGCTATGCATGGTGTGATAAACCTGATCAGCCCGGAAGTGGGAGGGCGGGAAGGGTTGCCTTTTCGTGGGGTCGCGATCGAAGCGGGCCCTCATGATTACTACCGGGCACATGTCACATTGGATTCTGGTCTTAGAAATAACTCGGGTGTAAGGGCTGATTTGTCCCTGACTACGGACGGGGGTTACCGGGACGCTTCGGGTTTTGCTCAACAGAAAATCGCACTACAACACCAGGCTTTGTTTGATGGGGTTCAGGTGCGTACTAGGCTGGCGGTATCCAATTTAAATCAGGAAACTGCCGGCTATATCAATGGAGAGAATGCATATCGGGAACGTTCACTCAGTCGGGAAAATAGCAATCCCGAGGCTTTCCGCGATGCTTATTCTGTAAGGCTTTCCTCCCAAATACTTATGGATCGAAGCAAGGGCGGCCAACTTCAATTGACCCCCTACCTGCGCAAAACCGATATGCGTTTTTTGCAGCACTATTTGCCCGGGCAGGCATTGGAGGAAAATGGTCAGGAGAGTATCGGGTTGCGAGGCAGTTACCTCTTTGCCTTGAGTGATGACCTCGAAGTTATCGCTGGGCTTGATGCAGAATTTACCCGCGGCCATTTACGTGAGTTACAGAAAAATCCGACGGAAGGATCAGATTTTTTGCGGGAGACTATTCCGCTTGGCAAGCACTATGACTATCAAGTTGATGCTTTTAGCGTAGCGCCTTTTACTTTAGCCACCTGGACTATGACCGATACATGGACACTTTACGGCGGGGTGCGCTTCGAGTCGTTGCAGTATGACTATAACAATAAAATGTTGTCTGGCCGTACGACGGAAGATGGCCGCTCGTGTGGCTTTGGTGGTTGCAGGTTTAATCGGCCAGAAGACCGTAAAGACAGTTTCCAGAATCTGTCCCCCAAATTAGGTGCCACTTACGACTTCGCACCAGGATTGCAGTTTTTTGCCAATATTGCTCAGGGGTATCGGGCTCCCCAGGCAACAGAGCTCTATCGTTTACAGCGGGAGCAAACAGTCGCCGAGCTGGATTCCGAGGAGGTCAGCAGCATTGAACTGGGGGTGCGAGCCTTTAACAATCGCCTTTCCTATGAATTCGTCGCTTATGGTATGCGCAAGCGCAATGTGATTTTTCGGGATACGGAGTACTTTAACCAATCCAATGGAAAAACTTCACACCGCGGTGTGGAGCTGGCACTTGGCTATGCATTTGCTCAGAACTGGCGACTTGAGACTTCGTCTAGCTATGCCGAGCACCGCTATCGAGACAAGCGAGAGCTGCAGGGCGTATTGCTGAATGGCAATCTGGTGGACTCGGCTCCAAGAGCATTTGGTAACTATCGCTTGCAGTGGCTACCTCGGCAGGAGATCACAACCGAGCTAGAGTGGTTGCACCAGGGGCGCTATTACACTGACCCCCAAAATCAGCATGCATATTCTGGGCACAATTTATTGAATTTTCGAGCCCAGTGGAAAACTGATCGCTGGACCCTATCTGCAAGGGTGTTAAATCTTACCAATAAAGCCTATGCGGAGCGGGCGGATTACAGTGATTTTACTGGTGACAGATATTTTCCTGGAGAGCCCCGTTCAATTTATCTGTCTGCATCTTCTGAGTGGTGAATAAATGGATAGAGCTCTTATGGTAGCTACCAGGTAATAAAAAAGGGCAGGAAATTCCTGCCCTTTTATTTTTTCTAGCCCTCAGAGGTCTGCAGGACTGAAGGAGGAATTGCCTGGGCCGATGCAGAGCCCTGATTTTCTATCCATGCTTGCATACGCTCCTCAAGAATATTGAGTGGCAGTGCACCAGCACCTAAAAGGGCGTCGTGGAAGCTGCGAATATCAAAATTATTGTCGAGTTCCTGTTCCGCTGTTGTGCGCAGTTCTTTTATTTTTAATTGCCCTAATTTGTAGGCCAGGGCCTGTCCGGGCCAAACCAGGTAGCGGTCAATTTCCACGGTGACGTCGTGCAGAGGTTTGGCGCTATTATCCATAAAGTAGTCAATCGCCTGCTCCCGGCTCCAGCCCAGTTGATGCATGCCGGTGTCTACAACTAGACGCACTGCGCGCCACATATCGTAGGTCAGGGCTCCGAATTCACTATAGGGGTCCCTGTACAAACCCAGGTCATAACCGAGGCTCTCGGAATACAGCCCCCAGCCTTCCACAAAGGCGGTGTAAAGTGCCATACGCCGCAATGGATGGATATCGGCTTGCTCCTGGGCCAGGGCAATCTGCAAATGGTGGCCAGGCATGGCCTCGTGCACCGTCAGCGCCTCCATTTCCCACTTGGGGCGGCTGGGCAGGTTATAGGTATTGGCATAGAAAATACCCGCACGCCCGGCTTCATTGGAGCCCGGCTGGTAATAGGCCGTGGTCTGTGATTGCTCTGAATAGCTGGGAATGGGTTTTACTCCATAGGGCAATCTGGGCAGGGTGCCAAACAGCGCGGGTAACTCGCCGTCGATACGCTTGGCGATATCCCGGTAGTCTCTTAGCAAATCCTCGCGGCTGGTATGATAGAAGCGCGGGTCGGTACGCAAAAATTCGGTAAACGCTTTGAAGTCGCCCTTAAAGCCGGTCTTCTGAATAATCATGTCCATTTCACCGCGGATACGCTTCACCTCGGCCAGGCCAATGCGGTGAATTTCTTCCGGGCTTAAGTCAGTGGTGGTGTTCTCATTTACTTTGTGCGCATACCAGCGCAGGCCATCGGGGCGGCTGCTGAGGGCAATGTCTTTCTGTGCTCCGGGAATATATTCTCTCTCGATAAATTCCGCCATGTCCCGCCAAGCTGGTAGCAACTGGCTGTTGTAGATGGCCAAGGCCCGTTGGCGCAGGCTCTTTTGTTTCGCTTGGGGGATCGCTTTGGGCATTTCTGCGAAAGCACTGAGCAGAGGGCTCTGCTCGGGATTTTTGGGGGTCAGCGCGCGGATCTGCCGCGGTAAGTCACGCAGGGTGATTTGCGGTGGGGTAACTCCATTACTTAACCCCTGCTGCATCAGGGCCTGTGTTTGTGTTACCAAAGTTGGAAGCTTTGACAAGCGCGCCAGAATCTCTTCGTAATCAGCAACCTTACTGCGCGGCATGCTGTTAAGCACGCTCGGCACATAGCGCTGGATGCCGCTCATATGGGTGATGGGTTGCAGGTGTTCAGGAAACTGAAAGCCCTTTACCTCGCCGAGGAGATCCTGGTAGAGCAGCTGATAGTCGAGCCGTTGTTGCTCGGGCAGTGCGTCAACGTTTAGGTTTCTGGTTGCGCCTAATAGCTGACGAGTCTGTTCCTGCCGCTGTTGAATGGCCCTGCTTGAATTATCCACCCAGCGATCATTTTGGCCTGGATAGCCCTCATAAGTGGCCCGGCTGGGAAAGCTCTCCATAATCCAGCGATAACGCAGGTCTTGCAGGGCAGTCAGCCTCTCAGAGACATTTTCTGTAGGCAGAGCCCGAAAAGCCTTCTTGAAATCTTTCTGATCCATGGCGGCAGCGCTAAAGCTGGCAAACAAGCCGATGGATGCGATAAAGGTTTTCTTGAGTAGTGACATCTTTCCCCCAAGGCGTGCGGAAGTCGATTGATAGAAAGGCGCTGGGCCAGGCGGTCTCGTCGAATCAATAGTGCGCCGCAGAATTGTGAACCTGGCAGCCCGATACCCCAGGTGGCTATCGGGCCCGTATGGTTAGTTGGCGGCTGCAGCGCGGTCGTTAAAATTGTGCCGGTTAAGTAGCTGTAAGCGCCGGCGGATTTGTTCCTCGATACCTTCGGTATCGAGGCCTATAGCTGCGAGCAGGTCCTTGTGCTTACCGTGCTCAATGATGCGGTCGGGCAGTCCCAATTGCAGAACGGGTTGCGTTCGCGCAGAGCTGTTGAGGTACTCCATAACGGCACTGCCAGCACCGCCGGCTATGGTGTTTTCCTCGATGGTAACCAGTAACTGATGGCTGTCAGCGAGTTCATCGATCAGGGCCTCGTCCAATGGCTTGACCCAGCGCATATCAGCGAGGGTGGCGCCGAGGCGCTCGGCCGCTGCCATGGCTGGGGCGAGCAGGGTACCAAAATTCAAAATGGCCACGCCGCTGCCCTTGCTCAGTAGACGGCCCTTACCAATAGGTAGCTCGCGCATTTCTTCTTCGATCGCCGTGCCCATGCCGGTGCCGCGGGGATAGCGTACCGCTGCGGGACCCTTGTGCTTGTAGGCGGTATACAGTAACTGGCGGCACTCATTTTCGTCACTGGGTGCGGCGATAGCCAGGTAGGGCAAGCAGCGCATAAAGGTTAGGTCGAAGCTGCCGGCATGTGTCGGGCCGTCCTCACCGACTAGACCGGCGCGGTCGATAGCGAAGGTGACATCCAGATTTTGGATAGCCACATCGTGCACCATCTGGTCATAACCGCGCTGCAGAAAGGTGGAGTAAATGGCTACCACCGGCTTCTGTCCCTCGCAGGCGAGACCGGCGGCAAGCGTTACGGCGTGTTGCTCGGCGATCGCCACATCGTGGAAGCGCTGGGGGAATCGCTTGGAGAACTCCACCATACCGGAGCCCTCACACATGGCAGGAGTAATGCCGATCAGACGTTCGTCCTTTTCAGCGGTGTCACATAGCCACTGACCGAAGATGTCCTGGTATTTGGGGAGCTTCTTCCTGCCCGGTACGGCCACCTGAACCTTGCTTTCAGGCTCAAGCTTGTTCAATGCGTGGTAGCCCACCGGATCGGCCTCCGCCGGTCCAAAGCCCTTGCCTTTGGTCGTAGCGATATGCAGTAGCTGGGGACCGGGCTGGCTGCGCAGATTGCGCAGGGTATGCACCAAATCGTGCATATTGTGACCGTCTAGTGGTCCCACGTAGTTGAAGCCCAGCTCCTCGAATAGGGTGCCGGGGGTGATCATGCCTTTGACATGTTCTTCGGTGCGGCGCGCCAGCTGCCAGGCCTTGGGGATGGCCGACAGTATCTTGCGGCTGCCCTCGCGCATATTGAGATAGGTTTTGCTGGCGAGAATCTTGGCGAAATAGGTGGCTAGTCCGCCGACATTCTTAGAGATCGACATGCTGTTGTCATTGAGAACAACCAACATATCCCGGCCGGTGTGAGACGCGTGATTGAGCGCCTCGAAGGCCATGCCGGCTGTCATAGCGCCGTCGCCAATTACTGCCACAACTTTGCGCTCGTCGGGAGAGCCCAGGGCCATACCCAGGGCTGCGCCGATGGAGGTGCTGGAGTGGCCGACACCAAAGGTGTCGTAGGGGCTTTCGCTGCGCTTGGGGAAGCCTGACAGGCCACCCTGTTGGCGCATGGTGAGCATTTGCTCGCGGCGGCCTGTTAGGATCTTGTGCGGGTAGGTCTGGTGACCCACATCCCAGACCAAGCGGTCTTCCGGTGTGTTGTAGATATAGTGCAGGGCGATGGTCAGCTCTACCACACCGAGGCCGGCGCCGAAGTGTCCGCCGGTTTGGCCGACACAGTACAACAGGTACTCGCGCAGTTGACTGGCGAGTTCGGGCAGTTGGCGTTCATCGAGTGCGCGCAGCTGTGCCGGCTCGTCGATGGCGTCGAGCAGTGGCGTATGCGGGCGAGTGCGTGGAATATCTTCGAGCATCAAACGGTTCAATTGCTACAGATGGTATTAGTGAGGGGGATTGTATGCCTGTGACGGGCATATTGCATCCCAGTGGCGGGGCGGGAGCCCCGACTTAGTGGCCGCGCTGGACGATATAATCTGCCAGCTGCCTCAGCAATAGTGTATCGCCCGGTAGGGCTTTGAGGGCATCCAGGGCCTCCCTGTGCAAGCCCTGCAGCTTCTCTTTGGCGCCATCAAGGCCCAGTAGGGAGACATAGGTGGGTTTGTTGAGCAGGGCATCCGCGCCCTGGGTTTTACCCAGCACCGCAGTGTCTGCAGTGATATCAAGGATGTCGTCCTGTACCTGGAAAGCCAAGCCAATGGCCTCAGCGTAGAGGGTGAGCGCCTCCAGTTGACTTCTGTCGGCCCCGCCGAGGAGGGCGCCCATGCGCGCACTGGCGCGAATGAGGGCGCCCGTTTTCAGGCGATGCATCTTTTCCAGCTGTGCCAGGGAGAGGGTTTTATCCACAGAATCCAGGTCTATGGCCTGGCCTGCCACCATCCCTCGCCCGCCGGATGCCCTGGAGAGCTCAGAGATAAGCTGTAACTTCACGGTAGGTTCGGTGCTATCGGCCAAAAGCAGTTCGAATGCCTGGGTTTGCAGCGCATCACCGGCGAGAATGGCCGTGGCCTCGTCAAAGGCGATATGGCAAGTGGGACGGCCCCGACGTAGGTCGTCGTCATCCATAGCCGGCAGGTCGTCGTGCACCAGCGAGTAGGCGTGAATGCACTCCAGGGCCGCGGCGCTGGCATCGCATTTGGCCGGATCGAAATCCACCCCATAAAAGATCTGGGCGCAGGCATAGACGAGTGCCGGGCGCAGGCGCTTGCCGGGGCCAAGGGCAGCATAGCGCATGGCCTCGAAAAGCTTATTTGCTCCGGGAACAGACTCGGCCAGGGTATCGCGCAGTCGGGTTTCGACACGCTGAGAGGAGCCCTTGAGGAAAGCACTCAGCTCAGCGGGCGGGGTTGGGGCGCTCATTTAATCGTCGCCTGTGGAGTCGTCGGCTTCGAACGGCAGCTCGCGAATACTGCCGTTCTCCTCCATGAGCATTTTGACCTTCTGCTCGGCGCTAGCGAGTTTTTTCTGGCACTCTCGGGTGAGTTTGACTCCCTGCTCAAAGTCGGCCAGGGCCTCTTCCAGGGGCAGATCACCCGCTTCCAGACGCTCCACTAATTCTTCCAGGGCTTCCAGGCTCTGTTCAAAACTTGCCGATTTTTTCTTTGCCGCCATAGCATCGCCTCGTAATTGCGGGGCAACCTTAGCCGTTGGCGCGGCAGGGGTCAATTGGCACGGGGCAAGGGCTGGTGAGGGTTATTGCAGGGCCTCGCGCGATAGCAGGTAGTGGGCCAGTGCTTTTTTCTGTTCCCCGGTAAGGTCATACCTGGGCATTGGGGGCGTTGGGGTATCAAAATAGTCCGCCAGGCTTTGCAGTGTGTACTTTTTGTTGAGCCCGGTTAATGGCACTTGTTGTTGGTGGCACTGGGCGCAATTGTGACTGAGGTAAAGTGCTCTTCCCTCGCGTGCGGCGGCGGCATCGGTTGGTGGCGGTTTTTTGGGTACCCTAGGTGTGGTAGGTGCTTTCTCCGCTGATAACTTTACTTTTTGTGGGGTAGCGGTTTGTGGGGTAGCGGTGGGAAAGAGACGATAGATGGCTCCTGCGTAATCGTCGGAAATATAAATATTGCCTTTACCATCCTCGGCAATTGCCACTGGCCTGCCTGAGACCTCCTTGCGGTTTTCGCTGAGGAAACCCCAGAGGAAGTCCCGCTGGGAGATCTTTCCACCTTCATTCCAATGCAGGGAAACCACTTTGTAACCATCTTTTACACTTCTGTTCCAGGAGCCGTGCAGTGCGACTAAAGCGGCCCCACGATAACCTGCGGGTTGCTCTGGGCTGCGCAGAAAGCGGATGCCGAGTGGAGCATTGTGTGCGGCAAACTCGTGCACTGGTGGCAGGGAAGCGGCGATCATCTCTTTGATGGTGGGGTCTTCATCATCGATAAAGTCAGGGTCTGGCACCCGGTCGCCATAGGCATAAGGCCAGCCATAGAATTTGTCGGGATGGATCAGATTGAGTTCATCGGGTGGCAGGTTGTCACCCAGCCAGTCTCGGCCGTTATCGGTGGCGTAGAGACCGCCATCTTTGGGTGACCAGTCAAACCCCACACTGTTGCGTAAACCGGTGGCGAATATTTTTAGATCACTGCCATCGGGACGTAGGCGCATGATGCTGGCGCGACGGCGATCTTTCTCTACACAGACATTACAGCTGGAGCCACTACTCAGGTATAGCCAGCCATCCGGTCCCTTCTCGAGGGTTTTGGTCCAGTGGCCACTGTCCTCCAGGCCTTCGACAATTCTATGGTATCGTCCAGCCAAACGGGCATCGGAGTGATCGAAGGGCACTCTGCCGACTGCATCGCTTTCTGCGATGTAAAGCCAGTTCTCATGCAGTAGAAGTCCATGTGGCCGGTTGAGATCGCCAATCAAGATGCGCTGGCTATCAGCGCGCCCATCACCATTGCGGTCGGGGGATAAAAGGGAAACTTGTCCCTTCTTTGGTTGGGAAACCAGGATATCCCCCGAACGGGTTATTGCCAGCCAGCGTGCATTGGGCACATCATCGGCGAATAGTTCTAGTTGATAGCCAGTGGCAGCAGATAATTTTTGAAGAACTTTCTGTTCGTTGGTTTTTGCGCCACCAGTTATCTGGCGCCAGGGCACGCTAATACCCGAAGAAACCACAGTGAAGGCGCTTGAAACAACGGCGCTGAAGATAAGCAAAAAAATTAGCGTATATTTCAACGTCTTATTCCCTGTATCGATTGAACTTGAAATAAAGGTGTTTATAGTGGCCGCGCTCATGCACTGAGCCTTGTTTTAGCACAGTGCTCCCATCGGGTCTCCCCTTCTTTTATGAAAGAAATATTTCACCTTGTGAGATATGTCTTACACAAAATTCAGCAGATTGCCCCTACTTTTTTTTCGCTTGATGTCCATAATTAACTGGCAGGGACGCAAAAGGGACTGCAACTCTGCGGCAAAGGATAAAAGGAATGCGCCGCTCGCCCTATGGATATGGGCACCATCCTGTGAGACGCACCGCCCGGGCCGGATTGCCTGGGCGGTGTTTTAAATGCTTCAAGCCCCAGCTAATTCTCTAAATAACTCCTGCTAGTTACCCCTCACACTCTTGACTCTTTCTCTAGTAGATTATTCTTAGTGGCTGCCATTTTATTGTAAGTTAAGTTCGTGCTTGTCTGGAATTTGTAATATTTATCCGCTTTAATGATGAGAGGTCGGCCATAATTGCTCGGGCCGGTGGAGGATGGCGCATTCAGCAATCAATCATTAGCGGTGCCCGTTTATGCCCTGGCATTCCCTCATTGCTGGGTTGCTGTCAAATTGTCAGTGAAATCATCAGCGGGTCGTCTCTCTAATCATTTCAATATCCTATCGAAACTGGACACTCCTGTTCAGGTTCAACTTCTTCTCTCTTGTTTCCAGTTGGTCTTTCAAAGCGGACTTTTGGGCGCTTTAAAAATTTCCACTTTGCTCGTTATAGCGGCAGTGGGCCGGGTTTTTCTGTTTAATTGCGGGGAGGCGAGGTCATGCAAGCGCGAATTTTACGCCTGAATTTGGCGGGGCAACCATTAGATTGGCTCACTTGGCAGGAGGCCTCCTGCTTGTATGTACGCGATCTGGTTACCTGGTCTCTGGGGGGCATAGTGCAGCGGGTACGCGGCGGGTTTAATCGAAATGGTGAGCGGTCCACCTTGGATCTGGCATCGATCATAGCTTGTGGCGGTGCTCGAATGGCGCGCCCACGCAGTCGTCCGCCACTCACAAACCGCGCACTTTTTTTTCGGGATGTCCATACCTGCCTCTATTGCGGCAATATTTTCAAATCGTTCGAGTTGACCAGAGATCACGTTATCCCTGTGTCGAAGGGAGGGATGGATTCCTGGGAAAATGTAGTTACAGCCTGCCGCCGCTGTAATCAGCACAAGGGCAATTATTTGCTTGAAGATATTGATATGGAATTACTGGCCTTGCCCTTTTGCCCCAATGCTGCGGAATATTTGGCTTTGATTAATAGTGAGCGGATACGTGGGGATCAGATGGAGTTTCTGCGCAGTCAGTTTTCCCGTCGTCGCCAGCAGGACTGGTTGTTACATTAACTCTTGGGAAGTTATTGAAATTAAAAAAGGGGCATGGACCCCTTTTTTAAGCAAAAGCTAAAACAGTAATTAATTTTCTGATTGAGCTACGGATGAGCGAATCTGGCCTGTCAGATACTCAGTGAAATCATGACCGTGGTTTTGCATCATTTTGGGGAACATAGAGTTGGGGGTCATGCCGGGAAAGGTGTTCACTTCATTCAGATAGAGTTCCCCCTCCTCCGTCAGGAAAAAGTCGATGCGGGATAGATCTTTAAGTTTGAGCGCCTTAAAAGTACGTAATGAAACTTCCTGAATCCACGCGAGTTGTTCTTCATTGAGGCCCTCAGCTTTAATAAAAGTCTCAGCGCGACTACCGGAGGCATACTTTTCTTTGTAGGTATAAAAAGTATCTGCCGGTGCGCGGACCTCACCTGGATGGGTGGCTATCAGCTCTTCGCCAAAAGTGTACACCGCGACTTCCAGTTCGCGAGCATTGAGAGCTTTCTCGATCAGCACGTAGGATGAGAGGGTAAATGCTTCTGCTATCGCATCTTCTAGATCTTCCTTGCGACTGACCTTGAAGCAGCCCACCGAGGAGCCCTGGTTTGATGCTTTAACAAAAACCGCCTCCCATTCTTCCAGTGCTGCGTGGGCTTTACCCAGTTCCTCAGCTTCAAGGCTGTGTAAGAATAAATAGGGGGTATTATCGATTCCCAGTGCGCTCAACCACATTTTTGTTTTAATTTTATTAAAACAAATTTTGCTCGCCTCGGGTGCTGACCCAAAATAGGGAATACCGTACATATCTAATTGGGACTGTAGATCGCCCGTTTCCCCAGGGTATCCGTGGATCGCGGGGATAACGTAATCCACTTTCCAGGCATTGCCTTCTTCATCGCGAATTTTGCCATCGTAGAAGATATGGTAGACGCGGCCCTCTTTATCGGTGAGGCAACCGCTCGAGTCCATTTCTACTCGCATTAGGGCGATATCTTCGGATTCTGCCAGTTGCCCTTCAATGAAGTCTGCGGTGCGCAGGGACACTTCGTGCTCGCTGCTGCCACCGCCGCAGATAAGCAAGGTGTTGATCATAGAGTTATTCCGTCGTGGTGCCGGCCGGGGGTGCCAGTAAAACTTGCTGACACTGTTGCGGCATCGTCTTGGGTTTGGGTTTTGTCGGTTGGGTCTTAGTGCCGTTCAGTATTGCGTAGAATTCTTCGCTAAACCACCAGTCCAGGTCATTGCCACAGGGTGCTGTGCGCACGGGGGCCTGGGGTTTACAGTTGTTGCTCCCGGCCGGGCAGGACAGTCGTACATGAAAGTGGTAATTGTGTCCCCACCAGGGCCGAACCTTGCGCAGCCACTCATTGTCGGTACCGGAAACTTCACATAAATGGCGTTTGATGGTGGGGTGGACAAATATACGCTCGACCCGTTGGTCTTCAGCGGCCATACGGAGGATTTTGGGTACTCGCTCGTCCCAGTTCTCTTCAATCAAACGATGTTGGCGAGTATCTGCCAAGGGGATAGCGGAGATATTATCGCGCTCCCATTCCGTCAGCGCACGCTCAGCGGCGCGTCTGTCCTGTGAATACCAGATATCCACATCCAGGCCGGTCTGATGACTGCTATGTCCTCCGCTGCCAAATGGGCCGCCGCGCGCCATCGACATATCACCAATCTGTATCCTGCCGAGATTACTTTGCGCGACACTTTGGGAAAAGTCCCTCAGGAAAGCGATGGTATCTGGGTGCGCGAAATGTCGATCGCGACCGGTGCGAACCAGCTGGTAGCCCTCACCGCGCAGTGGAAGGGTTTCTCCTCCGGCCAGGCAGCCATTGGTGTAGGTGCCTATGCTGGCTGAATCTTGAGCGCTGGGCCTCTCGCTCTCCTCCCAGGGATTGGCCTGGGCCTGGAAGCCTAGAGCGGCAGAGGCGATAACCAATGAGCGGGTGAATAACTTGATGTTGGCGAACAGTCTGGGGCGCTTAAATAAGAGAGACATAAATCCCTAGTTACCGGTAAGTCTGGTGGTCGGGTTGCGCGAGGCGCGGACCCGACGAGTATAGACAGACAGTGTACTAGCTCTGTGACGCAAGTATCTCTTTGCAGTTCCCTATGAGTTGATCCATTTCTTTATCGGTGCCAATGGAAATGCGTAGGTACTCGCGGATACGGGGCTTATCGAAGTAGCGCACCAGAATACCCCGCTCACGTAGGGCCAGGTAGAGGGTCTCGGCACCGGGGGCTGGTGGCTTCGCCAGGATAAAATTCGCCATAGAGGGAATAACTTCGAATCCCAGCTCCAGCAGGGCCTCCTCTGTTCTTGAGCGTGTGGCGATCACCTTGTCACAGTTGTCCTCGTGCCAGGCTTTATCGCGAATGGCTGCAGTTGCCACTTCTTGGGCAATCGCGTCGATAGGGTAGGAGTTGAAGGAGTTCTTTGCGCGCAGCAGCCCTTCAATCAAGTGCTCCTGGCCCATGGCAAAGCCGAGGCGCAGACCGGCCAGTGCATAGGACTTCGACAGGGTGTGAATTACCAGTAGGTTGGGGTATTGCTCAATTAGCTGAGTGGCGCTTTCGCCCCCAAAGTCGATGTAAGCCTCATCAATGATGACCACCCGCTCTGGCTGCAGCTGCAGCAGCGCCTCAATCCTATCGAGCGATAGGTGGCGTCCTGTAGGCGCATTGGGATTGGGGATAATAACCCCGCCAGCAGCACCTGAGAAACCCACTACATCGAGGCTGAAATCTTCTAAAAGGGGGATGCTACGAGACTCTATGCCAAAGAGCTGGCAGTACACCGGGTAGAAGCTATAGGTGATAGCTGGGAATAGTAAGGGTTCGTTGCGGCGGAAAAAGCTGTAAAAGCTCAGAGCTAGTACTTCATCGGAGCCATTGCCGACGAAGACTTGCTTATCATTTAGACCGTAACGCTCAGCAATGGCTGCGCGCAGCTCACAGGACTCTGGGTCTGGATAGCGCCGTAGAGCATCGGCAAAATCCCTCTGTGCTAATAGTGCCAGTGCCTGAGGTGAGGCGGGATAAGGGTTTTCGTTGGTGTTTAGTTTAATCAGGGTTGTGCCACTGGGCTGCTCACCGGGGGTGTACGGCTCCAGTTGCTCCAAGCCGGGACTCCAAAACGATGTATTCACTACTCTACCTCTGCGCTATCGTCTTCTTCGGAAGAGCTGTCCTTGCTTCCTTTCTCTGACTCGTCATTTTTGATGGGAATATCAAATTGTGCCGCTGAACCGGTGATAAATTCCTGCATGGGCACCGGTTTACGCAGCAACATATTATCGTATTTGAGTTCGGTAGAAATCTCAGGTGTTTCACTGAAGTCATCAATCGAGCTGATTGTTTCCACCAAGCTGAGGCCTAGAAATCCGATTGGTAGTATCAAAGCCACGGCCCATCGCCAAGCACGCCCAAGATTGGTAGCCAGGTAACAAGCGCACCAGAGCATGGCGGGCAGTATGATGGCGAGCACCAGGAAGTCCAGGACCTCCATGGTATTGCCGATGGCAAAGTTGTAATTCAGCACACTGCCGAACCACTCCCAGACGGCATAAGTGAGTGCGCCAATGGCGGCGATGGAGAGGTGGGCAAAAAAGTGTGTTTCGTGACGCACCACCCGGCCTACGAAAGCCCAAACGCCCGCATAAATAACCAGGCCGATCACCGCACTCGCCAAAATATTGACAGCAATAGTCCACTGGTAAGTGCGCGCGTAGCCGAGATAGCTGAGCAGCGCAGTGGACAGAGCTACGGCGAGCACCAGGAGGATGGCGTATAGAGGGTGGGACAGGCTGGCAAACAGGTTTTCCAGCGAGTGCAGAGGCGTGGCCTCGGCAACGCTGTCGTCGCAATTGAAGATCCGCAAGCGCGACTTGCCACACTGTATCAGGTCTCCAGAGGAAATCTGATGAGAGGAAATTTCCCCTGGTTTAACTGATCGGTCCTTCAGGTTTCCCAGCAGCTGGCTGCCATTGACCGTATTTAGGTCGTGCAGAATGTAATTGCCATCTTCTTCCCGACGGATTTCCGCGTGGCGCCCATCTGTATGAATATCTTCCAGAATAGCGTCGTTACTGTAAGCACGGCCCAGGGTGAATTTGTCGCCATCCATGTGATAGCGCATCTGTACCCGGTGAGCGCGGTTGAGTTCTTCAATTATCAGTGCCATTGGATTTCGCTCGTGAACTTCTCGGCAAAGGCGTCGGCAGACTCCCGGGTAAAGCCGGATAGAGTAAAGTGGCTGACCAGCGCGCGATTTTTTTGGTCCACGCTGAGGCTTAAGAAGAATATATCGTAAAGGTCGGGGAAGTTTTTGTAGCGCCTGACACAATAGCTGGTGCGGCTAATTAGAGGCTTTTTACTCCGTTCAGGCTTGGATTGAGGACCATTGCCATTCCCATTGCGTGGCTGGGAAGTAAACCCCTGGCGGCAGCGAAAGTTGGTGACATCCTCTTCGCCGGCACTGTTGCCGGGATAAAAGGTGCTCATCTGGTGTTCGTATTCCGCATAAAAACGCGCCGGTAAAAGGTTTTCGGCCTCTAACCAGAAAAACTCGTATTCCACTCGGCCGGTATTGAATTCATCGGAGAGAAATATCACATCCTGTCCGGTGCAACCTTTGTCGATACGTTTGATGGGGTTGTCGCTGTCTTCCTCGCTGTTACCCCAGCATTTAATGGCAGGAACTATTTCTCCGACGACCTTGGCCTCACCTAAAGAGCGCCGTTGCCAGTCTGCTTCCAGGATGGAATCAATAATACGCTGTTGATTGTCGAGCAGTTGTTGGTAGGTGACCTTTTGTAGGTCCAGTGCCACATTGCGTTGATGGAAGTGCTTTAGCAGGTTGATCAGTTTATCCACCGGCACCAAAAAACTCACCTGGTTGCCGGCAGTTGCCACATTGATTCCCACTACTTGACCGCGGGTATTAATCGCAGGGCCACCACTCATGCCGGGATTAATAGAACCTGCAAAATGAATACGATCGTAAAAACTGCCTCCGGCGATACCGTTATAAGTGCCTGGTATCAAGGTCATTCCAAGATCCAGGGGGTTGCCGAGTGAGACAATGGTTTCGCCTTGTTTCGGCGTTTCAGTGGCGAGTTGCAGATATTCCTTACCCGGCTTGTCCTGGCGCAGTAGCGCCAGGTCGTTGACAACATCAATATCCAGAAGCTTTAGAGTGCCTTTGGTGCCATCGGTTGAAAGATATTCCAGTATGTATTTATCCGGGTCGCTGACTGCTTGAGCGACGACATGGTAATTAGTGGCGAGTAGGCCATCGGCAGAAATCTGGAAACCTGAGCCGAGCCCGGCTTTGGAATTAGAAGATTTCTCGATCAGGCGGATTTGATAAAGGCTGCCACGGTAATCGCTGTAAAGCTGCTCATATCCCTGTGCCATAGCCAGAGTTGAGAAACAGAAGAGCACCCAGGCCAGAAGTTGGGCGGAAAAATTCGGCATTTTTGTTTGATTAAATTATGGACAGAAGCGGTGATACTACGGGATATAGACTAGTGCAACAAGCGGGGCACGGCCGAGGATATTAGCCGTACCCACCACTTTTCAATCCCTCTATAGATAATCGATGATTTTCGGTTGTGACTCTACGACTTTTTGATGCGACTCCAGATAAAAGCGCGTAAAAATTGCATCCGCCTCCTGTGGTGACATAAAGCCCTCACTAAACCCTGGGCTGACCGGATCCAAGTGTAGGCGTGCACAACTGATCACATGAGCTGCCAGCTGGGCCATGTTTTCATCTCCCACGGAAATACGGATAGTGGTTGAGAATATTCCCGCCGCCTCCATGGCTTGAGGAGAGAGTTCGGAGTGAGAGGTGAGTGCAGGGCAGAGCACCATGGTATTGGTCTGCCCCAGGCTTACCATCTGTCCAAAGGCGGGCTCCAGCGCATCAAAGAAGCTCTTGAAAGCTTCTGTAGGAATTTGTGCCGCTTCCATATCGATACTGAAGAGTGGCGTCGGCAGCTGATAGCGCATCAGGGTTTCACGCAGCGTTGAGTTCGGGTGGCTTTCCACTGCATGACTGTTCACCCGGATTTTACTGTGGCTGGCGAAGAAATGGCTGAGGCAAAGGGTATTGATGCACTTGGTCAACATACGCATTTCCAGGGTGCGCATGCCGCAGTGCACTTCCCAGGCCTTGTCTGCATCGAGGAAAGCGCCTTTGATGTAATACACATCCCAGAACATGCACTGATCCCAGTTCAGCCCCTTAGCACTGTCTCCCTTGGGAATAAACATACGATGGTTCTCCCCAATCACTACGCCGGCGGTTGCGGCGCCTGTGCCACCAATGTCTTTGGTGTAGGAGTGCACTACAAAGTCTGGTCTTTCCTCGCGATCTTTGCGTCGCAGTGGTTGATAGAGGAAAGGGGTGGCCAGGGTGGCATCCAAGCTGACCAGAATATTTTCCCGGTGCGCAGCCTTACAGATAGCTGGTACATCCAACATGATACCGTGGGGATTGCAGGGCGACTCGATATAGACATGAAGTTTGGAGCCTTGCTGAAGGGCATCGGCATAATCGCGCTGGGTGTCGGCGATCAGTTTTTCAAAGTCTTCGCCGCTGGTGCCATCAAACCAAACCAGCTGGATTGCCAGCTTATCGGGGCGTGCATAAAAGTCCTGTAATAGCTGGTGCACGCCCCCATAAATATTACGCGAGACGATCAGAATATCGTCGCGGCGTAGCTGATTGGAAAGCAGCGCATCAATAGCGGCCATTCCAGAGTTGAAGTTCCAGGCCATATATTCATTAGCCGCCGGTCCGCATTCCAGATCCACAATGGCGTTGGCCAGGGAGATAGAAGTGGGGTTGAGTAGGCGTGAGTAGATATCGTGACTGGGTTCACGGCCGCGGAAGGCGTCATCCACCCACTCGGTACAGGCATAGATATAAGTAGCGGTGCGTGCAATAACCGGGGTAGCGGAAAAAATCGCAGGGATATTATCGAACAGTGGGTAGCCACCGCGGGTGGTGATATTGAAATCGTCCCCTTGCAGGCTCTGAAAGCTGGCACGCAGTGGATTTTGCAGGGTGTCTAACAGTTTTGCCAGCTGGAAACTCATAAAACGTTTGGCATTGAAGTAGGCAATTTTGTCGGACCGATCCAGTCGATTCAGCGTTTCGTTTACCTGGCTCCACAGCTGATTCAAGTTGCCCTGGGCCTGATATAACAGAGCTGCAGTTTGCTCCAATAAACGCCCGTGCTCCGATTCCCGGTCAATACAAAAGTGCTGGAGTTGCTCCCGAGCAAGCTCCGCAATATTAGTAGCCTCAGTGCTGTTGCGTCGGGGAGAGAGAATTTTTACATCTTCGAGATTCGCTTCCATCGTATCCTCATTAGGTGATGCTTTTTGTTATTAGATGACTCTAACAGCCTAAGAGAAAGGATAAAATACTTGGCGTGTAATTCCTTGTAATTGGCCGTGATAGACCTGTAATTCCTGAATTCGTAAAGTAGCTACCAGTTGAGGGGGTACGGGAGATTGTGAAAGCGGTTCCCTGCCACGGATGGGCAGCCCCCACAACATTTCGGATGGATTTTGTATTCTCGCACTGTCGGAGGTGCGAGAAGTGGGAAGAATCAGCGCAAGCTGAGCGGACAAGCTGGAACCGACGGGTGCAGAGTCTTAGTCGGACCTTATGGATGAGCTTGCCCGAGGCACGGATGCCAAATTTTGCTCTTGATAGTGTTGTTGTAACCGTCGATGGTTGGGACCATCATTCCGGGCCGGCAGGATTGCTACTGCCGGCTTTTTTTCGAAACGGAACTGGTTATCATGACGCAGTCACAGACGTATTTTACACAAGAAAAAACGTCTTAGGATGACACCAAATAACAAATGCTTACAAGGGGATGAACGATGAGCACTTGTGCCGATTTACCCGTACTGGAGTGCGAGGTACCTAAAGAAGGCTTGAAATTGGATCTGGTTTTACGGCCTAGAGAGCAAAAAGATGGTGAGCCGCAGTACTGGCCGCTGTTTAATGCCGATAATCCGGAAGAGCATTTTGGTAATATGCTTTTCAAAACCCATAAAGATGGTGTGGTTACGCTGAAAATCACCCTAGACTTATCTGAGGTACCAGGGCGTGAGTTGGAATTTGTTCGCTACAAGCAAGATCATAAGTTAGACGGTATTATCGCATTAACTCCAGATTTTCGTCATCAGTTCCGTGCGCGTGCGAGGGAAGTCGATGGGGACTATACCAAACTAGTCATTAAAATCCGGGATAAGGACCGCATTCCTGACCGGTTCAATTTCCTGTGGATGTGTGTAGATCCGACAACTGGGATGCATTTTGTCTCTGGTGATCCAAAGACGGGGATTGACCCGCTCCCGCCTACCAATAACGGTGGTTAATGCAAACAGATACTATTTTTTACCTTTTTTGAAGTTTGGGGCTGGGTGCAGAGTTGTTGAAAAGCGGGTAATGCGAACCATCTCGCCCCCATCCCTTGCTCCAAGAGTTGCTCCAAATGATAATTCGCAGATTGCCACTCATCTGCAAGGGAGTAGACTTGGGCGGCAGCATACTTAACAAAAGTATCATCTGGAGATTTGCGTAAAAGTTCTTTAATTAGAGCTATAGATTTAGGGGTTTGCTTCAGATGTGCTAAAGCCTGAGCTCGGAAGTACCTGTCACTCAAGTCCGAACTGCCGTGAGTAAGCTCTAATATTCTTTTGTAATAGGTCTCTGCCTTAACTTGGTCAGACAGCATTAGGTAGGTTTCAGCTATCTGCATGAGCATTTGAGTATTTTCTGGGGTTGATTCCAGTATCTCTAGGTATGTAGAAAGCGCATCAGTGTATTTTTTCTGTAGGAAAAAAATGGTTCCTAAGTTGGACTTGGTGCGCCAGCTGCGGGCGTTCTCTGGTACGGATAAAATTGCCTTTTGAGCAAGTTGTAAGTTGCCATTCTCTAGTTCAATCGCACCTAGAAGGGCATAGGCGGGGTAGTAGTTTGGGGATGTTTTAATTAGCTGCTCTAACACTTGTCTGGGTGTCTTATAGTCTCCTGCTGCTACCTGATTGATTGCTATTAGATATTGGTGGAGTGCTGATGGGTGTAACGCTGCGGCTTGTTTGGCATATTTTTCACCTTGCATATAATTTCCCTGTATATATAAAAAGCGGGAAAATTGAGCCAGCAAGTGGGCTGAGGGATGTCCCTTTGCTTGTAATTTACTTAGAGTAGCCTTAAACCCCTCTTCATCGGAACCTACGGACTGGATTAATAGCTTAGCTTCAAGTAAGGAAGTTTGATGTTTGCTTGGAATTTCTGCATTAGCAAGAATTCTCAAGGCTCTAGTTAAAATTTTTGTATTGTTGGTCTTCATATATCTGGTGGCCGCTTCCCAGGCATACAAAGAAAAAAGATTAATATTTTTTGGATATTTGGCAATTAGATCCTCAGTGGATTCTAAGTCAGAAGGCAGCATTGGCTCACTACTGCCGCGTTTGGCTAGAATCGTAAGGTATTGCTTATAATCGGCAGGTTCCATCCGTATATCATTGATATTTTCCTGCCTGTAATCTGGGGAAAAGAGCTCTAGTGCACTGTTATGGATAGTGTATTGTGCTTCCTGGCGTTCATCGCTGAGGAAAACAAAACTACTCTGATTCTTAATCTGGCTGTCAATGGGGTTGACTCTGAGAAGCTCTATATTGCAGCGCTGCTGCATACAGTCTAGTCGTGCTTGCAGAACATCTGTCACACCTTTGTCCCTTAGTTCTTGCAGCTGCTCTTCTAAAGAGCTGCCCTTTTTAGGAGAATAGCTAACCAAGGCGCTAGATCTGAGACCTGAAGGCGTACTCATAAGAGCCTGGCGTACTACCGCATGAACAAGTGTTGCTGCATCGCTCCCTCCCTTTAACTCCCCATTAATCTCTATCGGTAGCACTGCGATATATTGAGCTGGTAACTGCATAAAGTACTGCCAGCCTAAATATACAGCTATTATTAGCGCTACCGAGCAAGTAAGAACCTTAGCGACAAACTTGTTTTTCTTGCGTGGCTTAATTAATAGCTGGGTGACAGTTTCAGAATACTGCTGTGTATTTACATCAATACCATGCTTGCGCACCAGTTCTAAAGCTTCAAAAACCCTTTCCGCAGATTCTGGCCGCTGTTCTGGGCGCTTACCCAACAGTCGGTCTAAAAGTGCGGCTAATGGCTTGGGGATTTCCGGCCAAGCCTGTTGTGGTGGAATATGGGGCTTACTGATAACTTGCTGGGCAAAAGCCAGTGCACTCTTATCGCCACGCTCAAAAGGTTTACGACCGCAAAGTAATTCATAGGCGATACTGCCGAGGCTGAATAGATCACTGCGGGCATCGAGGTTGGTGCCTTGCAACTGCTCGGGAGACATGGCTTGAACACTGCCGGCGATATGGTCTTCTCTGGTGAGCTGCTGGTCGCAGTCGAGGGCCTTAGCGATGCCGAAGTCGGTGATTTTGGCTACGCCATCATTGGTGACCAGGATATTTTCGGGCTTTAGATCCCGGTGGATAATCCCCAGGCAGTGGGCTTTCCCTAACCCCAGGCAGATTTGCATTAATAAGTCGAGTTTTTCAGCCAGTGTGGCGCTGCGCTCGCGCATCCATTCTTTAAGGGTAACCCCTTCAACCAATTCCATGACCAGGGCGATATTGTGGTCTTCCTCCAGGACATCGTACAAACGTACAATGTTGGGGTGATTCAGTCTGGCTAATAATTGTGCTTCGCTGCGAAAACGGGCCTCGGCGGAGTTACCTGTCATATCAGAGCGCAACTGCTTGATGGCAACCTTACGTCCTAGCTTTACGTCCTCAGCCAGATAGACAACACCCATACCGCCAGCGCCAAGGGTGCGCTCTACCCTATAGCGGCCTTGATATACCTCAGTTTTCTCCAGCGCAACTACGTCCATTGTATTTAGTTCTTTTCGGATGGATAGGGGATTCTACCTGATAGTACATTTTCGTGAAGCCATCTGTCCTCTCTTCAGGGGAAATGGTTCACGTTATTCCATTTCTTTTGGATTGCTATCGGTTGCAGAAAACGGCAATTTAAGGTTTTTAAAGTCTTTACTTTAAGAAGCAGAGCAAGTGAGTTGTCGCTTGGTAATCACGTGCCTGGAGTTGTCCTAACCAATAGTCATATATGACAGAAAAGCCTGGCTTTCTATTCAGTAAGCCAGGACTTATGAGATAGGACCGAGTCTCCATGCCTGTCAGAGTATTGCAGTAATAGGCACAGAGCGATCTTTTGGCGACTGGGGGTAAGAAGAAAGGCCAGAGGCCAAAAATTAGGCTTCCTGTACCTCGGTCTTTGCTTCCAGCTGAGTACCTTTATAGATTTCAAACTGATGGCAACCCAGGCGAATCTCCCAGGAGCGTCGCTCTACCAAGTTTGAGGTATCTACCGCATCTGGTAATGACTCAGAGATTTGCTTACGTGCGCGAAAAATCTGAGTATTTAAATGGTTGACGGTGATGCCCAGCTCATGGGTGGCTACCTGAATAGAAACCCAGCCCTGAGAGTCTGCATCCATACCATTTTGCATATCGCGGAAGCGTGCCCGGGCTAGATACAGTAGCAGGTAGTTGTGAATTCGCGCCGGCAGGGACTGCTTCATTCCCTCTCGCTGCAGCTGTAATTGGACATGCTCCTCGTGGGAACTGACAGAAAAGCGCAACCCGAAGTCTGTAATAGACAGCTGCTGCAATGAGAGCTCTTTGGTTGCGCCCTGGTTATCGGCGAGAAACAGTTGCCAGCTTTGCAGGCCGCAATCAATGCGATCTCCGTGATTTACCAGGCGCTTGTTGCCGTCCTCACCGGTATCGCCGGTAAACTCATACTGCCACTGGGCGGTAACTGGACTGAAATGTAGGCTGGCGAGGGGTTCACTTTCATCTGGCAGCAGATGGTACTGCTCTAGAGGTTGGGCTTCCCCGGTTTTCAGGTCAATCAGTAAGTTCTCTGGGGCATCGAGATTCTCGACCACCCAAGCGGGGTTATTGACTCGGCCAAAGCAAACCTTGTCCCCGGTTTGCAATGGGTAGCTCTTGGCCGGAACCAGCTGTTGGCCATTTAACCAGGTCCCATTGCGGCTGAGGTCGCGAATGTTCCAATGAGTACCGGTCCACTGAATAGCCGCGTGAATACCAGAGATTTCGGCACTGGTGATGCGAGTGTCCACGGCCCCCTGACGGCGGCCGATAGTGTGGTGGGCCATCAGGTATACGGGCTGATCCCTATCTGGATGCTGTAAGCAAGCCATTGTCTTGTCCTTTTACTCCGGGTTACGCCGGGGGCTGAGTTGGAGCTTTTCACCACATCTGGTGGCGGCTCACTGTTACGGATGAGTTTACTCACTCGGCAGCAAAAAAGAGTGATCTCAAAATGCTATCGCCCCAGGCTCTCGGAAACCCGCTTTTTTAGGGTAATGCTAGGTTGACTCTTCCACCCCAAGAGGCGGGAGGTGAGAGCATACATTGGAGGCTGGAAACAGCGAAATCTTGAGATTCTTTTTATACCCAACTGTGGAGTGAATACAATCACTGCTACTACTAATAATTGCTATTTTCACTGAAAAGCGTCGGTGTCGTCAAAAGTAGCGTAATAGTTTGTGCTCACTTAGTGTGAACTAGTTAAAACTTTGCTTTTCTTTAGTTTCTTTGCAGTTACCCCGACCAACTGCTAGACGCCTTCTTCACCAATAGTTATAAACGGTGGCAGGTTTTGGTTAATTCATAGCGCTCTTCGATGCTGGCTAGTTGGTACTAATTTAATAGATCTTGCGCCGCTAAAAAATGCCAATTATGCGGTAGTTTCTGCCAGGGAGTATCAATGGGGAGTTGAGATGGGAGAGTCCGGTTCGCTGTGAACCGGACTTTAAAGCAGTTTGCGAGTCCTTATCCCTTAGATACGAATCCCTTCAATATCGAGGATCATTTCAACCTTCTGGGAGGC
The DNA here is from genome assembly GCF_052466775.1 of Microbulbifer sp. CnH-101-G. Classification (NCBI taxonomy): domain Bacteria; kingdom Pseudomonadati; phylum Pseudomonadota; class Gammaproteobacteria; order Cellvibrionales; family Microbulbiferaceae; genus Microbulbifer; species Microbulbifer sp. CnH-101-G. Next base: position 3,228,054 of record NZ_CP174292.1, on the reverse strand, counting down.
TGGGCCCAGGTTGTAGTCGATGCCGAAATCCTTCAGGTCAAATTCAGTGGTACCGCTGAAACCCTGGCGGTAGCCACCCCAAGGGTCCTTACCACCGCCGATATTGGTGACGTCGATGGTTACCGGTTTGGTGACGCCACGCAGAGTTAACTCACCTTTTAAAAGTGCCTTACCGTCTTCCAATGGTTCGAAGCTGGTGCTTTTAAACGTTGCGTTAGGGAATTTTTCTGTGTGGAGAAAATCGGATCCACGCAGGTGCTTGTCGCGCTCGGCGTGATTGCTGTTGAGGCTGGTCACATCAATATCGACGTTAACGGAGGACTTTTCCGGTGCCTTGTCATCATAAAAAAATGAGCCGCTGAAATCGTCAAAACGTCCATACAGCCAGCTGTAGCCAAGGTGCTTGATGCGAAATTGAACAAAAGCATGAGCGCCTTTAGTGTCGATTTTGTATTCCGCTGCCTGGGCTGTAGTGCTAAGTAGAGCGACAAAAAGCAGGGCGGTGAGCTTCTTCATATAGAGGTTTCCTTTTTTGTGGTTGTAACTGTGTCTTGCTTGTTCTGGCGGCTAGGCATGCCAGGCAGACCGAGCATCCTGCGCAGTGTTGCATCCCTGTCGATAAAGTGGTGCTTCAGCGCTGCCAGGGCGTGGAGGCTTACAAGGGCGATTAGAGTCCAGGCCAGAATCTCGTGTAGGCTTCCTGCGATGTCTTCCTGGTTGGGAATGTCCTGGATGGTAGCTATTACACTAAACCACCCGAATACATCAATAGGGCGTCCATCGGCAGTGGAGATCAAGTACCCCGACAGCATAATGGCGAATAGCAGTAAGTAGATCAGACCGTGAATACCGTGGGCTGTGAGTGCCTGCCAGCGAGGTGTTCCAGGATCTGCTTTAGGTGTGGCATTGACTGAACGCCACAGTAGACGAAGCACCAAAGCGATCAGTAGCAAAACGCCAAGGCTCTTATGGATACTGGGAGCTTGTTGATACCAGGGGTTGTAATAGGATAACTGGCGCATCCACCAGCCGAGCGCAAAGACACCTATGACTGCTGGCGCCATCAGCCAGTGCAGTGCAATAGCGACCCAGCCGTATTGATTTTGATTATTGCGAGTCTGCAAGCTCTATCTCCAAATTTTTTGGCTGATAGGATGAAAAGATGAGACTTCGAGATGCCTGTCTGGCTAGCCTCGAATCCCTTAACCGCTTGGATCTTTTGGGGTGAAGAAGGCCAAGGGTGGCTAATTTCGCATCCGTCCGATCAGCGGGTTAAAACTTGGCGCTAGGGTATCGCTTTTGTTGCCCGTGACCAATGGTTGGCAGGAATCTTTGCGAGAGGGATCAATAACGATTGGTGGTGAGAACCACCGGGAAACCTCAGTAATTGCTCGGTTAATGCGGGCGGTTTTGACTACCTTCGCGCTCTGCTGCGAGAAGAATCCGCTCGCAGGACCCCCTATCCAGTGCCGAGGAGCGCTGTGCCAGCTGCTCCGCCAGCCAGCTGGTGGAGTGACGCTCGCCCTCCAGGGCCAACTGCTCAAGCTGCCAGATCACGTCGAGTAGTAACTGGCGTTCCAGTTTGTCTTCGCTCTCCTGGCTGGAAAACAGCTTGGGCTCGAGCCGCTCCAAATCGCTGCGTTTCAGCACCAACTCCGCCAAGCTGGGATACCAGCGGCCGCTAAATGGTTCTGGACGTTGGTGGTAGTCAAATGTGATTCGCAGGCGGTTGCCCTCGGCATCCTCCAGTAGGGGCGTGTCTTGCTCATAAGCGGGGAGGGCGGGACTGTGGCGGAGAATTCCGACGACCGCGCGCCAATCGCTGTGATTATCTGTGCAAAGGCGCAAGGGCTCGACCAGCTCTCTCTGCCCTTTTCGGTTGAGGAAAGTCAGCTTTTGTCCCGGTCGGTACCAGTAAAGATCGAGCAGCTTCTCCTCGGCTAAATCTGCCAGGTGGGTGCTGGTTAAGGGCTCTTCCGCCAGTGCACTCAGGTGGCTGACGGCTTGTTGGACGCTCAGCCACTGCTTGCGGTGGAAATGTTTGCCGTTGGTCGTCGCCATATGCTACTCACGTCTCGCGTTGCACTCCCAAAATTTTAGTAGCCCTGGAATGCTAGTGCCTACTAGCGCTTATAAGGGCTTTAGGCTGGTTTGGTCTGTCATCTTTAATGGTTATTTTTTAACAGGCCTATGTAAGCTTGGAACTGATGATAGCTATTCCTATTACTGGCCGAGGTGGGAGGGATCCCTTCAAACACCTTTACATTCATATATCCGGTTAAATATTACGCTGGCGATTAGAAAGTGGATGAAGTTCACCTATTTCATTGCCCAGTTCAAAGTGTTGGCAGTTCCAAGTTTTACTATGGCGAAACTTCACACTCACTCCCAGGTGCTCTTAGCTGGCGATAATTACCTTCAGGGTTGGGGGATAATGGCGAGTGATGCTATTGGCTGGCGTGTACAATGGCACTTTTATTTGCCTGGGGGGCTCATGAAGTTACGACACGCTCTTTTACCGCTGTTTCTTTCTACAAGCCTGTCTGTGCCTGTTGTGGCCGGGGTATCGTCCCAGGCTCAGGATGCATCCGACTATGCGGTCGATAAATACGAGGTCGCCATGACCGAGACTCTGGCGAGCTTGGTACGTTTTGAAACCGTAGCCCGCGAAGACCTGCCATTGGATCGCAACCCTGAATTTATAGGCTTTAAAAAGACTTTGCAGGAGAAGGCTGGAGAGCTGGGGCTGGAATACCAAGATTTTGGTCACGTTGTGGTCATTGCCCTGGGTGAGGGCGCAGAGAAAGTGGGTATTGTTACCCATGGGGATGTTCAGCCAGCCAACCCGGTTAAATGGCAGAAAAGCCCGTTTATCTTGGATGCAGAAAGCGAGCCCGGCAAGCTGATTGCCCGAGGCAGTGAGGATGATAAGGGCCCCATCGCCACAGCACTCTACGCGATGAAAGCGATCAAGGACCAGGGAATACCCATGAAGCGCCGGGTTGAGCTTCTGGTCTATTTAGCGGAAGAGTCCGACTGGGAACCCCTCAAGAAATTCCTGAAAACTTATCCCACCCCCGCCTACAACATCACCATAGATGCCAGCTATCCGGTGGTAACGGCAGAGAAGGGGTGGAGTGAGGTACAAGTCACCACAGCTGGTGTACTGCCAAATAGCTTTGATAAACCCTATGTTAAAAGCTTCACTGGGGGCTACTTTCGCAGTCAGGTGCCTGATGAGGCTCGTGCGGTACTGGAAAATGTCAATACTGAGTTAGTTGCGGCTATTCGTGCTCGTGCCGCTCAACACAAGGCCACTTCTTTTGAGTTTATTGGCGGTAACGGCAGTTTAGAGATTATCGCTCGCGGTGTGGCTACCCACAGTTCAGAGCCTGAACATGGGGTTAACGCGATTGCGTATTTAGCGGACGTGCTCAGTGTGCACCAGTGGCCCGCCAATAGTGCTGGTTCGACGGTGCGTTATTTGAATGATCTGGTTGGCACTGGCATCCTGGCCGAGCAGTTTGGTGATATCGCTTACAGCGATACTTTTATGGGGCCTATGACGGCAGCGGTTACCATGGTGAAGGAGACAGACTCTGGTCTGACCAGCTATCTCAATCTGCGCCGTCCAACAGGGAAGACAGCCCCCCAACTGGAAAAGGAGATCCACGCAGCCCTAGCCAATTGGCAGGAACGCACGGGTATTGCACTTACAGATACAAAAGTTACGCTGGGGAATCCCTACAGGGTGGACGATGCTCCTCATGTAAAACCACTCTTACAAGTTTTTCGCCACTTTACCGGTATGGAAAAGGCTGAGCCTGTGGCGATTGGAGGTTCCACCAATGCCAAGCTGCTGCCAAATGCCGTGAGTTTTGGTCCCTCCATGCCTGGAGCTGCCTACACCGGGCACTCTGAGCACGAATTTATTACGGTTGAGCAGTTTCGCCTGAATTTAAAAATGTATACCGCGATGATGATTGAGGTAGCTAACCTCTAGTCAGGTCTGTAGTGGAGACTTTATATAGAAGTAAGATAGTGTGCGCTCGAGTATAGCCAGGTAATTGTTGCCAGCTCGGGTGCCTGTAATAAGTCTCTTTTTTACCACTTAATTTAGAAATATGAGATGTTAAATTTTCTTCCCTCGACAGTATTATTGATATTGACCTCGATACTGCTGTTTATCAGTACGATTATTTGCTTTATTCCTATTTTGTTTTTTGTTGTGCTGCGGTTGATTTTCCCATTTGCCGCACTGCGAAAAACTTATTCGACTATTTTTATGTCGATTGCTGAGGCCTGGATCATTCTGAATATAGGCTGGATGAAACTTACCCAGAAGACAAAGTGGGATGTGAAGGTAGATGGAGAGCTAGAAAAAGAAGGCTGGTATCTAGTGACTTCTAATCACCAGAGTTGGGTGGATATCTTCGTTTTGCAAACAGTTCTTAACCGGAAAATTCCTTTCTTAAAGTTTTTTATTAAACAGGAACTTATTAAGGTTCCGGTAATGGGGATTTGCTGGTGGGCGCTGGATTTTCCATTTATGAAGCGTTATAGCAAAGCATATTTGGAAAAACATCCGGAGATGCGCGGTAAGGATTTAGAAGCGACCAAGAAGGCCTGCGAGCGTTTCAAGTTAATCCCTACCAGTATTATGAACTTTCTCGAAGGTACACGTTTCACTCAGGAGAAGCACGATAGACAGGGCTCACCGTTCAACTATTTGCTTAAACCCAAGTCTGGAGGAATCGCTTTTGCCATACAGAGTATGGGAGAACAGCTTAATCGTTTGTTGAACGTTACGATTGTCTATCCAGGTGGTATTCCCACTTTTGCAGATTTCCTCGCGGGAAAAGTGAAGCACGTAGTTGTTCGTATAGAGCAGATTCGTATCCCGGAGAAATTCTTTACGGCTGATTATATGAATGATCAGGTGTTTCGCGCAGAGTTTAATAGCTGGGTTTACAAGCTCTGGCAGGATAAAGATCAGCTTATTGGTAATCTGTTAAGTGAAACCAAAAAAGCCTAGAAATGCTCTTTTTTTAGCTACTGTTCAATAGATCGGTGATAGGGGCTGGTATTTCAGCCCCACCTTTCAGAAGACTCCCACAAGAAGAGTCAATCATAGCCAGATGGGCAGTTGCGCCCGAATTTCATCTGGCTGACTATCTACCAAGTTTTTTCCAGTCTCTCCGGCAACCGTGGCTCGGGTGGGTGTTTTGAGTGCGTCTCGCAAACTACCTACCATATAAGGTTCCGCTACGATATATAACTTCTCAAAGCGACCCTCCTGACGGCCTCGCTCCAGTGTATGTGCGATTTCTCTGGCGAAATCTTCGCCACTTCGGCGATGCAAATTTGCAAAATTTCCCATCGCGTGGCGGCCTTGGCCATAACTATCGAAACTGCGCCCAGGAGCATCGCTATCGACTTCTCGGCCTGACAGCCTGGACTGAGGATGGAGAAGGGCTTGGATTTCATGGAGATTGCCGGCGCGCTTTTGTGCTTCAAAAATTCTGGCCTGTGATTGATTGGCCACAAGAACCCATGCTAAAGCCATGAGCGTATCCTCATTTTTTTACTTCCTCCTTATGCTAGTTAAATTTGGCGCCATCGACTAACGGCATAGCCTGGAATAAGAAGCTCAGATTTGTTCACTATTTTCAGGAAATAAGGGGTAAACACCGGTAAAAACAGAGATTTGATCATTACCTTAGCTGATAGTCTTCAAGGTCCTTTAGGTCATATTGGGCTATTTGCCCTAGATAAAATCTAAATACTCGCTGTTTTCTTTATGTCTTTTGTGATGGTTGTACTCGTCACATATTCCTACCGACTGGCGCTAAATTACCTAGAATGAAGTCAAGATGTGAGAGGCGTAAGCCGGATCTAGGGATCTAGCTTGCGCCTCTTGCGACATAGCCGTAGATGGAGGTTGTTAGTATGAGTCTGATACCCAGAGGTTCTCTGCTCGATCTAGATAATATGTTTGAGCAGATGCTGTCGCCCGGTCGTGCTATTGGCAATGAAAGGGAGGGTTTTTTCTCACCGCGAATTGATGTGAGTGAGCGAAAAAACAGATATGAAATTAGTGCTGAGCTACCGGGTGTCGGCAAGAATGATATCAATATCACCTTAGAGAATGGTGTTTTAACCCTTGAGGCTGAAGTGCACCGTGAGATTAAGGAAGAGAAAGAGGGCCGGGTGCTGCGACAAGAGCGTCGCTATGGCAAGTTCCTACGCAGTTTCAATTTAGGTGAAGATGTTCGCGAAGATGAAATCGACGCAAACTTCAAAGATGGCATTTTGACCTTGACCGTTCCCAGACATGAAGGGCATCCGCCACAGAGAAAGCGTATCGAAGTGCATTAATTCTTTTTCCTAACGGTAGGTTAGGTCGCTTTGAATATAGCTTTTTAGAATTTTCGTAGAGGTAACACGATGAAAGTAAAACAAGCTATGCACCAGGGAGCAACTTGGTGTACACCAGATACCTCGCTGCAGGAATTGGCTAAAATCCTGCGGGATGAGGATATTGGTGCGGTTCCCATCGGTGAGAATGATCGTTTGGTGGGCATGGTAACCGACCGGGATATCGTATGCCGCGGTGTCGTGCAGGGGGGTAACCTCTCCTCACTGACCGCTCGCGATGTGATGACCGAGGGCATTGAGTGGTGCTGGGAGGAAGATGACCTCCTCTCTGCAGTGCACAAAATGGAGCAGCAGCTGCTGCGGCGAATGCCGGTGCTGAATAGTGAGAAACGTATGGTTGGTATACTCAGCCTGGGGGATATTACCTCGGCTATTGCCAGCAAGCAGGGTGGTCACTTCGCTTCAGCGGTCTCGGCGCATCACTAGCCTCTCCCCTTTAGCCCCAATACTCGGGGCTTAAACTGTCTTCTGGGCCCTGTGAGAGGTATTCTCTGATAGGGTCCTTACCTTTATTCGTCCTCATAACAGTACTTAGAGAAGTGCAGCCCCCAGAGAAGTACGCGAAATAGCGAGTGAGGGCGTATACTCCGCACTTTTTGAGGTAAACCATGGCGGTCAGTCGGGAACAGCTGCTTCAGCGCAGTGGTGGTCAGTGTGAGCTTTGCAAATCACAGAATAATCTGGAAGCTTATGAATTGCCGGAATCCTCGGCACGGGCCGAGGCCCAGGTGCTTCTGTGTCAGACCTGTCGCAACCAGTTGAATAATCCAACTCAACTCGATAGTACCCATTGGCACTGCCTCTCTGACAGTATGTGGAGCCAGGAGCCGGCGGTACAAGTACTGGCTTGGCGTCTTCTCAAGCGGCTGTCTTCGGAGACCTGGGCGCAGGACTTGTTCGATATGTTGTACCTGGATGACGATTTGCTCAGCTGGGCACAAGCCGGAGCCCTACCCGAAGCGGGCGATATCCTGGTTCACCGCGACAGCAACGGCGTTCAACTCCAGGCTGGTGATAATGTGACCATTATTAAGGATCTGGATGTTAAAGGTTCCAGTCTGGTAGCCAAACGCGGTACTGCAGTTCGTGGAATTAGCCTGACGGATAATCCAGAGCATATCGAAGGGCGTGTCGAGGGGCAGCGAATCGTAATCCTGACTAAGTTCGTTAAGAAAACTGGCTGAAGTTCTTTTTATCTAGAGTTTCGCTTTGGGGTTGTTGGCGGCGGAGGCTTAGCACTCCGTCACAATCTCGCCCTGTGTACATTACTCGAATAGATTCGTCCTGCTATCATACCCCCGTTTAATTTCCCTAAGATATTCGCGGTCTGACACTGGCCAACTGCTCCAGTTCTAGCTGGTGTGTACAATCATGATGGCCGATGCAGCTCTGACGGGCAGTGGAGATGAATTGATGAATCTCACTTATGAAATCCGCAGTGGTACTCTCGCGGGTTTCAATACTCTGGTTCCCCAGTTGGGCGGAGTGCCTTCGCGTTTACTCGCTGAAGTTGGTCTGCCCGTGGATTGCACACGTCGCCCGGATATTTTGATCCCGATCACTACGCTGATCGACCTGCTGAATTTGTGTGTGCGTGATCTGCACTGTAGTGACTTTGGCTTGCGGCTCGCACAGCGGCAGGGTCTGCGTATGCTCGGGGTGCTGGGCAAGCTGCTACTAAAAGAGCGGAATCTGGATGCCGCATTGAGTGCGAGTCACCGTTATATGGTTTTGCACAACCAAGCCGACCACTGGCGATTAACGGAGCGAGATGGCAGCCTGTTTGCTTATCGCATCAACCATTGCCATAGCCTTGAAAACGTTGAACAGTACAGTGAATTGGCCTTAGGGGCCGCCTGCCAATTATTTAGGGAGTTGGCAGGGGGTGATATTCGCCCACGCCAAGTGCATTTTTGCCATGCCCCTGTTTCCCCGCCTCAGCGCTATCGTGAATATTTTGACGCTGAGGTGTTTTTTGGCCAAGAATGTGACTGTCTTATATTCGACTCCCAACTATTGCTGAGGCCTCTCAACGCACCGAATGCTAGTCTGGTGAAATATTTTGAGGAGTTCACCCAGCTACTGATTCAGGGAAAAAGGGGTGATATTGCCAGCCAGGTACGTACATTAATTTTGCAGACACTGGGGGCTAAGCAGCATAACCTGGCGCAGGTTGCCCAGTTGATGAACACCCCGGTACGGACTTTACAAAGGCACTTGAGCACCGCTGGAACCTCTTTTAAGCTGCTTCTGCAGGAGGCGCGCATGGAAACAGCCCGATGGCATTTGCGTTCATCAAATATAGAAATTGGGCTACTTTCTGCGAGTCTTGGCTATACAGATATCAGTGCTTTCTCCAAGGCCTTCCGTGTAGTGCATGGCTACTCCCCTCTGCAGTGGCGCAAACAGCAACACTGATTTTTATTTCAGCGCTTCTTAAAAATTATTTGCTCTGTAGAGCCTTGCCTACTTCCATTTCCTTTTTTGATTTTTGTTTTTTTGCCACGTAAATACTGGCAGGATATGCTGGGCATCTGTTGAATTGAGTAAATATCGATAAGGAACAACACCATGGGTGCAGAGACGATTCGCTGTAAAGCCGCTGTGGCCTGGAAAGCGGGTGAGCCGCTTTCTATCGAGGAAGTTGAAGTGATGCCGCCGCAGAAAGGCGAAGTACGTATCAAGTTAATGGCAACAGGTGTCTGCCATACCGATGCTTTCACATTATCGGGAGAGGACCCAGAAGGTGTATTCCCTGCGATCCTCGGCCATGAAGGCGCGGGTGTTGTGGAGTCTGTGGGGGAGGGCGTTACCAGTTTGGCGGTTGGGGACCACGTTATCCCGCTCTATACCCCTGAGTGTGGAGAGTGCAAATTTTGTTTGTCTGGTAAGACGAATCTTTGCCAGAAAATTCGGGCGACCCAAGGTAAAGGCCTGATGCCGGATGGAACCACGCGTTTTTCTATCAATGGCAAGCCCATCTATCACTATATGGGAACCTCCACCTTTTCCGAGTATACCGTATTGCCGGAAATTTCCTTGGCGAAGATTAATCCCGAGGCGCCGCTTGAGGAAGTCTGTCTCCTAGGTTGTGGTGTGACCACGGGTATGGGAGCGGTGATGAATACGGCAAAGGTAGAGGCGGGCTCCACCGTAGCTATCTTCGGATTGGGCGGTATTGGTCTGTCAGCCATTATTGGGGCCAAGATGGCTGGCGCAGAGCGTATTATTGGTATTGATATTAATGAAGATAAATTTGCGCTGGCAAAAAAACTCGGCGCAACAGAGTGTATTAATCCAAAGAATTATGAGCAACCCATCCAAGACGTTATTGTGGAACTTACCGACGGCGGAGTGGATTATTCCTTCGAGTGCATAGGAAATGTAAATACTATGCGATCGGCGCTGGAGTGCTGTCATAAGGGCTGGGGGGAGTCCGTAATTATTGGAGTTGCCGGTGCTGGGCAGGAAATTAGCACGCGCCCATTCCAATTGGTAACTGGCAGGGTCTGGCGCGGTACCGCATTTGGTGGGGTGAAAGGCCGCTCGGAACTGCCGGATTATGTGAATCGCTATCTGGCTGGGGAATTTAAACTAGATGACTTTATTACCCATACGATGCCACTGGATAAAATTAATGAAGCCTTTGATTTGATGCATAAAGGCAAGAGTATTCGCAGCGTTATCCACTACGAAAACGTCTAAGCGGGATAGTCTATGTCTATTGAGCTTACCAGCAGTACAAGATCTTTTGATGGGCTACAGCAACAATACCGGCACCATTCCACCGTATTGAACTGCACTATGCATTTTTCGGTCTTCCTGCCCCGGGGTGCAGATAGTAAAGAGGGAGGCCAGTATCCGGTACTTTATTGGCTGTCGGGCCTAACTTGTACCGATGCAAATTTTAGCCAGAAAGCAGGTGCGCAACGTGTGGCTGCGGAGCTGGGTATTGTACTAGTGATACCGGATACCAGTCCCCGTGGAGAGGGGGTTGCTGATGATCCCTCCTACGACCTGGGTCAGGGGGCGGGGTTTTATGTGAATGCTACCCAAGATCCCTGGAAGCAGCACTATCGCATGTATGATTACATTGTGGATGAACTACCGACGTTAATTGAAGAGCATTTTCCTGTGAATCAGCGTCGAGCCATCAGTGGCCATTCCATGGGGGGGCATGGTGCCCTGGTCATCGGTTTGAGAAACCCTGAGCGCTATACCTCAATCTCCGCGTTTAGCCCGATCTGTAATCCGATTGCTTGTCCCTGGGGAGAGAAAGCTTTCGCCGCTTATTTGGGCGCGGATACCACACTCTGGGAGGAGTACGATGCATCTGTATTGGTGGGACGTGCCATAAATCATCGACCGATATTGGTATCTCAGGGAGATGAGGATGAATTTTTAGAGCAGCAATTGCGACCTGGAGCTTTACAAATGGCTGCTGAAGCTTGTGGCTATCCATTACGATTTGAACAACATGGCGGCTACGATCACAGCTATTTCTTTATTGCCTCTTTTATCGAAGAGCATTTACGTTTCCACGGGGATTTCCTATTGAGGCAGGATCATTAAAAGATCTGATTTCCTTATCCTTTTCTAGAGATGCTGTGAAGAGATAAGTAAGTGTTTAAGCTTTTATAAGCTTACAGCATCTTACTTATCTCTATTTTTTTAGAGGAAGTTTGGGTAAATACCATTTCTCTCTTAGGGAGCCTCAGTGTAACCTGGCAAAGTTATGATCAGCCCTCATGCCTTTTATACTTTCAATTAGGTTGCATGCTGCTCTCTTTTCTAGATCAATAAGTTAATGTCAAACTTACTATTTGAAATAAAGTCTTATTAATCGAGTTTCTATTTTATGTGTTCGATGGAAATAAAAGCGGTATGTTTGTCATGATTATAGGATGGCAGCGTTTCACTTATACGAGCCAGTAACTATTATTAGCGCCTATGATTGCTATTACTAGCGAGACAGAAATAATCAGTACACTCTGGTAATATGATCCGCATGAAATATGATGCCAGAAAACTTAGTACTGAGGAGCAGCACCTCATACGAAAAATTGCTGTTCAGCGAGTGTTTGATGGGGAATCTGCGGCGGAGGTTGGCCGTAGCTTAGGATTGGGGAGCAGAACTATTTTCCCATGGTTAAGGATTGCTCGAGAGAAAGGTATTGATGCGTTATCTCCAAAAGCTAGACCTGGACGCGGTAGAAAGCTGTCAGCTATTGAAGAAGAGGAAGTCAAGCGCTGGATTATTGGTGGTGATCCAAGGCAGTATGGTTTTGACTACGGGTTGTGGACACGCCAGATCGTATCGGATTTGATTTGTGAGAGATTCAAGGTTGACCTCAGTGTTTCCAGTGTCGGTACACTTCTACATCGGCTGGGTCTGACGCCACAAAAGCCTCTACGAAGAGCTTACGAGAGAGATGAGAAAGCGGCGAATAAATGGGTAAAGGAAGTCTACCCAAAGATTAAGTCTTATGCGAAAAAAAACGGAGCAGAAATATTTTGGCTATATGAGGCTAGTGTCAGATCAGACGATCCACTCCAAAGAACATGGGGAGAAAAAGGAAAAACTCCAGTGGTGAAAACTAGTGGTCAAAGCCAGTCAATTAACGCGATCTCGGCTTTATCGAACAGAGGTGGCTTCTGGTATAATATTTACAGTGGGAAATTCACGGCAGAAAAGTGTGTAGAATGCTTTAAAAATTTTCAGAGAAGTCAGAATAGACCTGTAATTCTCATTGTTGATGGGCATCCAGTACACAAATCGAAGAAGGCGTTGGAGTATGTCAGCTCACAGGATGGAAACCTTGAAATGGTGTCCTTGCCTCCATATGCACCAGACTTAAACCCGGATGAATTAGTCTGGAATCATATGAGAAATATAGGGACCTGAAAGAAACCGTTGAAAAAAGGTGAGACATTGTTGAGTCGCACAAATGCAGATTTACAGAGCATCAAGAAAAATAGAAAACTTGTGAAATCATTTTTTTCAAGAACCGACAGTATTCTTTGCTGTTGCCTAGGTAGTAAATGGCAACAAAGAATGTGAATACGTATAAAGAACGGCATATGACCAGCTTTCTGTATGGAAAGCCAAGTATGCAGTCAACATATCTCCGTTCTACCCTCGGTTGAGGGCCTCAATCAAAGAAGCGGCATTAATCGATAATGAAATTTGGGTTTTCGGTATTAATGGAACAAATGCCAACCATATCATTGATGCAGTAACCATTGCCTCACAGTTTTATCAGGTTCAGCCCAGAGACATACTGAGTAATATTTATATCAAAAACTTAAATACCGAATGACGGCATGAAGGAAATTTACCCCTGCTAGTGAAATTGAATATGTCGTTATATGAAAAAACGACAGAAGCTATTATGAAGGCTTGCAGACACTTTGGTATTCAATCCAGCATAAACATTCACGTATATAGCTCAAATATAAACCCCAAAATATCTAAATCAGAATTGCATGAAGCGTTGAAGGATGGTGGAGCAAAATCCGTAGAAACGGATAATAGGAAAATCCGCCATAAGGTCGGCAGCAATAATGGTCTCGATTCTGTTCCACTTGTTAGCAACTTGCATGTGGCAACGCTAGACATATAGGGGTCTGATAGGGTTATCAGAGGACATTGGCAAAGCAACTGAGCGCGACATCATGCTGATTCGGATTGAAACCGGAGAGCTTATAGAGTTTCCCGAGAGGGTGCTCAAAACTCTGTGTCAGCCAAATATCCTCATAGGCTGATGTATTTCTCCAGACGATCTGGGAAGTGGATCGTCAGCTGCGACAGTGTCAGATTCCAATTTTGAATCGGGTGCGTCAGGCGTTCGGAGGTTTTTAGTATACCGGCATAGAGAAGCTTCAGTAAGCTATTCTCATTGGCGAAGCCTCCCTTGGTCTTGGTCAGCTTGCAGAACTGCCGGTGTACAGCCTCCACCGCATTAGTGATGTAGACCTGGGTGCGGACGTATTCCGGATATTTAAAAATGCTGAATCTCGGTCTTGGGGTAGACCATCTCTATGGCCTCAGGGAACCCCTGCAGGCCATCAACACATGCAATTAGGATATCTTCCACGGTTGTGGAGGTCGGTCAGAACACTCAGCCAGTGAAGTGCGCCTTCTTGGTCGGACAGGTAGAGCCCCAGCAACTCCTTCTTGCCTTCGATATTGAGGCCAAGAATCGTGTTAATGGCCTTGCTGGTATAACGTCCTTTTCCTTGATTTTGTAGTGGATAGTATCGATCCAGACAATTGGGTAAACAGGGCTGTGATCCAGAGGGGTCAGGATGCCATTTTTACCATTGAGGTCTTTGCCCACACGCGAGGCTTTGACGGCGACATCCATATCGAAAGTGAGTTTGGTCAAAGGTCATCACCTTTTTGTTAATGGTAAAGAAATGACACAGAACTCAGGACACTACCGTGGTTTGCGAATCCCTCTCTTCTATCAATCTCCATAGGACTAACAGGATTCGTAGTCCTCTCCTATTGCTCAAACCCATCCCACCCAAGCTACATTGTTTGTTCAGACCTCTAGCGGACACTAGCATTGGTCCAACTTCTTCAGTAGTTACAGTATCTATCCACCGGTTGCCGGATAAGAGCAACGTGGACTTCAGATTGAGTGGGTGACTCAATGGGCATCAAACTGATTTCCTACCTCCTGATAGCCGGAGGCTTGTCGTTCGCCAGCGCCTCAACCCTGGCCTCTAACTTGGATATGGAGCTAAAGTCGCGAATGGATAGCCTTAAAACGGCATTCATGGAACATAATGGGGAAACCGTTAAGGAAATAATGACAAAAGATGGTCTGGTAGTTACACCCTATTACAAGAAACCCTTAACCTCAGAGCAAATTGTTGCGACATTCAAGGCCTTGAATATCAAAAAGTACCCCTCTTTCAAGATCTCAGTAATGCCATTGGGACCTGAAACCGCCTTGATGACTATGTATACCTCTTTTGAAGGCAGCTTTGAAGGTAACCCAGATACTGGCTGTTCACATCCAGTATCTGGGTTAAGGAGCAGGATATATGGCGCCTGAAACTATTACAGGAAACCATGACTGATGCCCCATGACCGATTATACATTTCAAGGCACTTTGGCAGATTAATGAACCCCAGATTACCAACATAAGTGACACACGCCTACCCAGCATAAATTCCAGTGGGCTCAAGTAATTTGATACCTTCCTTGATCGGTGCCGAACGTTCAGGATGCAAGCCAGAGCGTGGAGCCCATGGCAGGACCCCCTTTGTAGCTGCCGTTGAAACCACCAAGGAGGGGCGCCCTACTCGAATCAAGCTCTCCATCATCAAGGGCTTCAAGAGTGCCGAGATCTCGACCTGGAGTAAAATGCACCTTTGTAGCGGTAGCACAGTGATCTTCGATGGTCTTGCGTGTTTCAACGCGTCACAAATGCTGGCTGTGCGCATGGCAGGATTGTTTGTGGTAGCGGTCGGGCTTCTGTTGAAGATTCTAAATTTGTTTGGGTGATTACAGTGCTCGGTAATTTAAAGAGTGCTCTACGTAGTACCTAACATTCCATTCGACCTAAATATGCGCAGCGTTATTTGACTGAGCTTCAATACCGATTGAATCGAAGATTTGGCTAGTCGGCACTCATTCCTCGACTTGTTTTTGTCTCACTCCAGACGCCACTGATGTCGGAAAGACTGCTGAAAATTGGCTTAGCATAGATGGTAATTAGGAAAGAATAAAACCTATCAAGAAAGATAATACTGAGGTTGCATAGCGAAAGCGACTAATGAAGGTGGGAAAATTTGACAACCTAGACTTGACCTGACAGCGCAGACTCTAAAACCAGCAACTGCCAAATCAAAACTAAACTACAACATATAATTGCTTAGATATTAAGATATATTTTATACTGTATCATTGCCATGGGATGGCGGAAGAGGGTCAACGCCAGTTTCTGGTCCAGCCAAAATATTAGTTTCTGATTTCATTTTTCTTCTCCTCAAAATTTCACTTAGAAAATATAAACAATTAATTTTTTTACTTTAACGACTAATAGTTTTCTAGTCAAGCCTTGCTTAATTTTGGTACGAAAGTGCTATTACAAATATAGAAAAATTTAACTCGAAAAAAAAGCACAAAATTAATAGCTGCCTATTCATTTTTTAGAAGGTTAGCTAGCCTATAGGGCTGCAACTAAATAGATAATACAGCAAAAACACCAACCAAAAATAAATAATCACATTGTGACCTCATACAATTTATACATTCAAACAACCCAATATACACTTAACTTTGAGAGCGTCCTTTGAAAGTAGGTATCAACCAAAAAACCTATTTAAGAATTAAACAAGAATCTACAACACCACCCGATCCTCGTGGCTAGGTGGTGTAGAAGTAACGCTAAAAACTAAGTCTACAGAGGACTTATAGTGCAACTAAGGATGACGGCTAGATTAGTCTGGGATGTTCTAAAAATGACTTTATGACGACGTAAAAAGCCTAGGAGGGTTATCGTGCATACTGACTGGGGAAACCAATAGTGCTCCAGAGATTATCAATCTTTAAATCAGCAACCCCCACAGCGGGTGGCATGGTGAAAGCCCCCCAGAGGGGCTAGTTACAACCCCGCCAGTTGCATCTTTTTTTTCTATCTCTTGATTCTTGATGTACTCTCGAATCATCTACTCATCAAGCCCCACTGTACTCACGCAGTAACCCCGAGCCCAAAAGTGTCTTCCTGTGAAATTTCTTTGTACATGCTTGTACTTCCGAAATATCTGGATCGCAGATTTCCCTTTCAGAAATCCAACCGTATTGGAAACACTGAACTTCGGAGAAATCATTAACAACATATGGATGTGGTCCCTCATTGCGTACCCCTCGACCAACTCAATGCTCTTTTGACGACATACTAATGGGTCGGAAGCAAAGAATACACTTCTCTCAAGATGCGCTGTGAATGCATCCCTGTATGCTCGTAAGCGGCATCCATGCCTTATAGGGTCCCGAGTGCAGCGTATTCTTTTCTTCCGCCTTTTTAGTAAGTAACTTTATAATTATTGAGGTACTACTGCCCGACACTCTCCAATAATTTCTGCGCGTCGCTGATCGATTGTCTGTTCAATCAGAAACCACCCGTTGTTACAGAAGCCGCTCTCATCCAGCAAAACTTCCATTCGCTCAAGAGCAATTTTTTTGATATCACCGGAGTTGGCCTTGCTCCCTCCAGGTTTTCCAGCACCGGGCTTCCCTCCTCTCGGTTTATCACCACTAGGCCCTCCTGCGGAGGGTGCTCGGCGAGGTCTTTCTCCTGAAGGTCGGTCAGGACCTAGAGTGGCCTTGTAAGTAAAGCGTTTATGACCAAGTTCGGTGATATGTGTAATAAAAGATTCTGTAGTGGGAGTGTTCGGCGTTGAGCTGCAGCTGCTAGCAATTAGAGAGACCGCAATAGGGACAATTAGGGAATACTTCATTGTTTTTATCCTGTGAGAATTGCAATCTCAGTATGACCTTATCCTGGTACAAACGTCGGTAAAGCAGAGTAAACATTTGTAAAGCCTTGATTTTCTAGAGGATTAGTTTGCTTAACCGGGTAATCCAAGTGCTATTCCTACAGATTACGTGAGGGGGCGATTACATTGTAAAATCCGTGTTTGTTAATCAATCTATACGGAAAAATAACCTCCTCCCGCCTCAAGTCTTCCTTTTTTGAATACAAGGCAGGGAATCAGAGACATAAGGGCCTACTATGAAGAAAACACTCCTTGCCCTACTTGGCACCACTTTTGTGGGAATATGCTCCGCAGAGCCTCTTACCATTGAGAGAATATTCTCAGCCCCCGCTCTGGATGGCTCTACGCCCCGGGCACTGGAATACTCCCCTGATGGTAGGCGGGTTACCTATCTGAAAGGGCGTGACGAAGACTACAACCGCTATGACCTATGGGAATATCATATTGCCGATGGGCAATCCCGTATCCTGGTGAATTCAGATAGTTTGCATAGTGGCGATGAAACCCTTTCGGATGAAGAGAAGGCCCGGCGGGAGCGTCAGCGCATCTATGGCAGTGGCATTATGGAGTACAGCTGGTCTGAGGATGGCAAATCTCTATTATTCCCCCTGGCAGGGGATGTTTATTACTACGATTTGGCTAAAAAATCAGTACAAAGGCTTACGAAGACAGAGGCATTTGAAACCGATGTGCGGGTTTCCCCAAAGGGGCGTTATGTCTCTTTTATCCGTGAGCAAAATATCTATCTTGTGGATTTGAAAAGTGGCAAAGAAACCCAGTTAACGCAAGATGGCCAGGGGCCTATCAAGAATGGAATGGCCGAGTTTGTTGCTCAGGAAGAAATGGGGCGTATGAGCGGCTACTGGTGGTCGCCGGATGACCGCCAAATTGCCTTTTTGCAAGTAGATGAGTCTCCGGTAGATGAGGTAACCCGCAGTGAGATCTATGCTGATCGTATTGACCTGATTCAGCAACGCTACCCAGCAGCAGGGAGAGCGAATGTAAAAATTCGGTTAGGTATTTTGAATGTTGAATCGGGTAAAACCCGCTGGGTGAATCTTGGTGATGAACAAGATATTTATATTCCTCGTGTGCAATGGGCGCGGAACAATCTATTAACTTACCAGTGGCAATCCCGCAATCAGCAAAAGTTGCAGCTGCGTTCTTTTGATTTGAAAAAAGGAACCGGAAAAACCCTATTGAGTGAATCCAGTGATACCTGGGTCAATTTGAGTGACGACCTTTATTTTCTTGAAGATAAAGATCAGTTTATCTGGTCCTCGGAGAGAGATGGTTACAAGCATCTTTATCTGTATGACCTCAATGGCAAGCTGTTAAATCAGATAACCCGTGGTAACTGGGTTGTAGATGAAGTCGAAGCGGTCGATGAAAATAAGGGCTTGTTGTATTTTACTGGGCGTAAAGATATCGCCATAGAGCGGCATTTATACCGGGTGCCATTTAATGTTGATGGAGAAATACAACGTATTTCCAACAAAAAGGGTATGCATGATATCGAGTTTGCCCAAGATGCTTCGGGTTACATCGATAAATTCTCCAATGTAAATACCCCACCGCAGGTTAGCCTGCACAATGCGAATGGCGACCTAACGACCTGGCTGGAGGAAAATGCAGTAACTAAAGGGCATCCTCTGTACCCTTACAAAGCTGACTGGATTACTCCAGAGTTTGGTACCCTTGCGGCCCCTCACGGGCATCAACTTAATTATCGCCTATATAAGCCGTCCAATTTTGATACATCCAAGCGTTACCCGGTGATGGTTTATGTCTATGGAGGCCCCCATGCCCAGGTAGTTACCAATAGCTGGGATAAAGCCTTCAACCAGTTTATGGCTCAGCAGGGATATGTCGTTTTTTCTCTGGATAACCGCGGTTCTGCAAACCGGGGGACGGCTTTTGAAAACCCTATCTTTAAAAATATGGGTAGCCCCGAAGTCGAAGATCAGGTTGTTGGGGTAGAATTTCTGCGCTCGCTACCTTATGTCGATAGCGATAATATTGGTATCTATGGGCATAGTTATGGGGGCTATATGGCCCTGATGAGTATGTTCAAGGCGGGTGACTATTTCAAGGCGGGAGTCTCTGGTGCACCGGTTACAGATTGGACTCTTTACGATACTCATTACACAGAGCGTTATATGGGTAACCCCAATACCGATGCGGATGCCTATCAAGCCTCATCTGTTTTTCCCTATAGTAAGGGGCTCAAGGGGGCTCTATTGATTTATCACGGTATGGCAGATGACAACGTGTTATTTACCAATACGACTCGCCTCATCAAGCAATTACAGGATAACGGTCAGCAGTTTGAATTAATGACTTATCCGGGTAAAAAGCACAGTTTACGCGGTAAACAAACCCGTATTCATCAATACACCATGATCAAAGATTTCTTTGATCGACACTTACGTAAAGACAGGTAATTATAAATATATAAATTGCAGCATATCAGGCCTCCCGGTAAATAATACCTGGGGGCTTGATGATAGGGCCGCGTATATCACCCCGATGTTTTTCATTTCTTAGTACCAATCTGTCAATCACCCCAAGAATAATTATGTTTGACTCATTCAGCGTTTTATTTTTTCTAATGTTTGGTTAATTTTGTTACCCTTTCTTTCTAGTAGATTATCTTGAAGATAAAGTTTTGATTTTAAATAAGCTACCAAGAAACTTCTGGGCTGATCACTAACATATTGGATTAGGGTGAATAATATTAAACAGACTTGGCGGTAGATTAATTTTGTTGGCTGCGTTGATAGGTTTCGTTGGTTGTACTGTAGTAGGTACTGAGGAGGGGACGCTATCTCAGGAAGAAGATCGAGGATCTATGGAAATTGAAGTAGAACTTTTATCTGCCTATATACAAGATCAATCTCAATTTGTGTTAGTGGATGCGCGCACAGTGGAGGAGTTTGAGGCTGGACACATAGATGGTGCGATTAATATCCCTCTGGGCGACTTCGATGAAATGAGCGAGCACTTAACACTAAAACGTGATGAGGTGGTGTTGGTCTACTGCAAAAGTGGTACGCGGGTGAAAAAACTGGCGAACAAATTATCTGCAGCCGATTATAAGCGAGTTAGTGTTATCCCATCACACCAGCTGAAATTTATTGATGGAGAAATAATCTTTGCAAGCCTGGAATAGCGTACGGTGAAAATATAGCGTTCGGTGTAGATAAAGGTACTAGGCAAGCCGACGGGTATGTCGGTTTGCCTAGTGAAAATTCTTGTAAAAACTAGAAGCTGTTTCATAACTTGAAATCGGTTATTCTCACGCAATTACTTAAAAAAAGTCCAGCAATAGTGAGCCGATTCCAGTCAGAGTTAACCAATGATCAATGGAAATTGATCGAACCTTGTCTTCCTGAGTTAAAACGAGGAAAGGGAGGCCCAAAACCCATTGATAATCGAGCTTGTTTTGAAGGCATCCTGTGGGTTTTGCGTTCTGGAGCTCGATGGAAAGATCTTCCTTCACACTATCCATCACCGAGTACATGCTGGAGAAGGCTTCAGTTTTGGGAAGAGCAAGGAGCTTGGCTACATGCATGGAGAAGATTCCTGGAGCTATTGGATCAACAGTCTTTGCTTAACTGGGAGGAAGTCTTTTCTGATGGTAGCTTTGCACCAGCAAAAAAGGGGGCTTCGAAGTCGGGAAAACCAAGCGGGGCAAGGGTTCAAAGTGGATGGTGGTGGTCGATGGCGAAGGTATTCCACTGGGAGGCACCATTACTTCGGCCTCACCAGCAGAAGTAAAGTTATTACATCCATTGCTTGATGTTACGTATAAAAATACAAAGATTCATCGCTTAGTTTATGATAAAGCGGCGGACTCTGATCCTCTTAGAGATAGTCTGTTGAGTCGTGGAATCGACCTTATCTGTCCACACAGGATAAATAGGAAAAAAGCCTCAAGGCAGGATGGTAGAAAGCTCAGAAGGTATACTCGCCGTTGGAAAGTTGAGCGGACTTTTGCGTGGTTGGGAAATTACCGCCGTTTGGTTGTTAGATGGGAGCGATATTTGTCCACTTATCGTGCTTTTTTCTATATTGCATGCATGTTAATTACGTTAAAGAAGTTATGAAACAGCTTCTAATCACTGATTAGGTGAGTCGAAACGATCTAGATTCATTACCTTGGTCCAGGCCTTAACAAAATCCTGCACAAATTTCTGCTGAGAGTTATTAAATGCATAGACCTCAGCGACAGCTCTAAGCTCAGAGTTAGAGCCAAAAATCAGATCTACCGGAGTGGCCGTCCACTTTACCTTGTCGGTATTGCGGTCACTACCTTCATAGACACCTTCGGCTTTATCGGATTTTTTCCACACCGTGGACATATCCAGGAGGTTGACAAAAAAGTCGTTAGTGAGAGTCCCCGGCTTATCGGTGAATACGCCATTCTTTGATCCATCGGTATTGGCGTTAAGTGTGCGCATACCTCCAACTAAAACAGTCATTTCCGGTACGCTGAGTGTTAATAGACTTGCGCGGTCCACCAGCATCTCGGTGGGTGTGCGGCTGTTGTTTTTACTGAAGTAATTGCGGAAACCGTCAGCGGTGGGTTCTAGCATGGCAATAGAATTAACATCGGTCTGTTGCTGGGTCGCGTCTGTACGGCCGGGCTTGAAAGGCACCTTGATTTTTTGTCCGCCGTCTGCAGCTGCTTTTTCAACTGCTGCAGAGCCGCCGAGAACGATCAGGTCGGCAAGGGATACTTTCTTACCGTCGGATTGTGCATTGTTAAATTCCTGCTGGATTTTTTCTAGCTGCGTCAAAACCTTGGCCAGTTCTTCTGGATCATTCACAGGCCACTCTTTCTGTGGCTCCAAGCGTATGCGTGCACCATTAGCTCCGCCGCGGTTGTCTGATCCACGAAAAGTTGATGCCGAGCCCCAGGCGGTTCTTACTAACTCTGGCACGGTGAGTCCTGAGGAGAGGATTTTTGATTTTAGCTGACTGATATCACCGTCATTAATTAGAGGATGATCTATTTTGGGCACAGGATCTTGCCAGAGCAGGTCATCTTTAGGGACTTCTTTACCGAGATAGCGAGCTCGAGGGCCCATATCGCGGTGAGTCAGTTTGTACCATGCCTTGGCGAAAGCCCGTTTAAAATCCTCCGGATTTTCCTGAAAGCGTTTGGCTATTTCCCGGTAGCTGGGGTCAAATTTTAGGGAAAGGTCTGTAGTAAACATGATAGGCGCATGCCGCTTGTTTTTATCGAAAGCATCGGGAACTAGGTTTGCAGCAGCCTGATCATCGGGAATCCACTGTACTGCACCAGCAGGGCTCTTGGTTTTTACCCAGTTAAATTTGAACAGGTTATCCAGGTATTGTTGGCTCCAGGTAATGGGGGCAGCCGACCAAGCCCCTTCGAGCCCGGAGGTCATAGTGTCGTCGGCATTGCCTTTGCCACACTTGTTTTTCCAGCCCAAGCCCTGTTGTTCAATAGGGGCGCCAGCGGGCTCGGGGCCTAAACAGTCGGCTTTTACCGCACCATGGGCCTTGCCGAAAGTGTGGCCACCGGCAATCAGCGCAACCGTTTCCTCGTCGTTCATAGCCATACGTGCAAAGGTTTCGCGAATATCGATGGCTGCAGCTTTGGGATCAGGATTGCCGTTAGGACCTTCGGGGTTCACATAAATCAGGCCCATTTGCACGGCTGCCAATGGCCTTTCCAATTGGCGATTGCCGGTATAGCGCTCATCGGCCAGCATCTTTGTTTCTGGGCCCCAATAAACTAGATCCGGTTCCCAGTCGTCTATGCGGCCGCCGGCAAAGCCATATGTCTCAAATCCCATGGATTCAAGGGCGACATTGCCCGTGAGCACCATGAGGTCGGCCCAAGATAGCTTGGCACCATATTTTTGTTTGATGGGCCACAGC
Source organism: Microbulbifer sp. CnH-101-G (assembly GCF_052466775.1). Lineage (NCBI taxonomy): Bacteria > Pseudomonadati > Pseudomonadota > Gammaproteobacteria > Cellvibrionales > Microbulbiferaceae > Microbulbifer > Microbulbifer sp. CnH-101-G. The sequence goes on along the minus strand of NZ_CP174292.1, from coordinate 3,205,187 downwards.
AGGCGCCGGGCTTTATCCAGGTTGGCATTATCGGGCCAGCTATTCAGTGGATCGAAACGCTGCTGACCGCCACCTGCACCTCCGCGGCCATCGTTTATACGGTAGGTACCGGCGCTATGCCAGGCCATGCGGATCATAAAGGGGCCATAGTGACCGAAATCTGCTGGCCACCAATCCTGGGAGGTTTTTAGCAGAGTCTCTATATCACTTTTTACCGCTTTGAGATCGAGAGTTTTAAATTCCTCGGCATAATTAAAGTTTTCTCCCATTGGGTTAGATCTGGGGGAATGTTGCCGTAGAGGGCGCAGGTCCAGTTGATTGGGCCACCAGAATTGGTTTGACTTTGGTTGAAAGTCCTTAGGGCCTTGGTGGGTAACTGGATCAGTCACTACCTCTTCGTCGTCGGCAAAGGCATTTGATGCCAGCAGGGACAGAGTGATGATTAGAGCGGTACCGAGAGAGAATCTCATTAATTGCATTGCAATCATCTCCATACGATAAGAAATGCGGGCCGAGGCTCTTTTAAATTGGGCTTTTATGCCGAGGCCAAAGGATTATATAGACTATATTGGCGACTTTATTATTGCGAGTTTTGTAAGTCACTAGTTTGACGGTAAATATTTTTTATATTGACTGTATGTAAATAAAATCGATTAGGTTTGACTGTTTTGCGTTGTAACATTTACTGCTGATTGTTGAATAAAACGAAAATAATAGGCTCAGCTTTTTATATGTTCTCGTAATAGTGGTATTTACGCTGTATGAACGGTAGTTTCTTTGGGTTTATTGAAAATAAAAATCACTTAAAACGTAGTTATTGTTTGTTGCGTTGCTAGTACGCCAGCCTATGGCTCTATCGCTTTGCCGTGAGTTAAGCCCATAGCTAAGCAACATAAGGAGATCCTTTATGCGCAAATATTTATTTTGGGGGATGTTTTTTCTTTTATTAACTGCTTGTGGTGATAGCCAGCAAAAAGTTACCCAGCATCCAGAGGAACTGAATGCCAATATCAAGCCAGCGAGCCAATCGACCAGAGCCCACAATAAGGCTGTAGCGAAGCAGTTACCCTTCTCTGACAACCTGGATTTTCATCTGGCCAAGCGCGGATTTATTGCCACGATTCCCGATGCGCAGATTAAAAATGCTATGGGAAGGGAGGTCTATGGCCTGGCGCAGTTGCAATTTCTCGAGGGGGCTTCGGAGGATACGGTAAACCCCAGCCTATGGCGGCAAGCTCAGCTTAACGCCTTGAATAATGGTTTATTTGAAGTGGTCGAGGGTATTTACCAGGTGCGCTCTCTGGACCTGGCCAATATGACTCTGATTAAAGGGGAAACGGGTTGGATCGTTGTCGATCCCCTGACTTCCAAGGAAACGGCCGCCGCAGCTTTGGCTTTGGCAAATAGGGCGTTGGGGGAGAGACCCGTAAGCGCAGTAATCTTTACCCATAGCCATGCGGATCACTTTGCCGGTGTATCGGGAGTTGTCTCCATGCAGCAGCTGGCTGAAGGATCTGTAGATATTATTGCACCGGATGGATTTTCCGAGGAGGCGATTAGTGAGAATGTGCGCTCGGGCAATGTGATGCAGCGGCGTGCGCTCTATCAGTTTGGGGATTTATTGCCTTCAAGCCCGGAGGGGTTTGTATCCTCGGGGCTCGGTAATCGGGTTTCCGATGGAGAACATGGAATCGCCACACCCACCCGCCTGATCCCTGAAAAGGGGGCGGAAATGACAATTGATGGGGTGGACATTGTTTTTATGAGCACCCCAGGGGCTGAAGCTCCCACTGAAATGGTCTTTTTCTTTCCCCAGTTCGATGCCCTGTGTATGAGCGAGATTGCCAACCACACTCTGCATAACCTCTATACCTTGCGCGGCGCTAAAACCCGCGATGCACTGGCATGGAGTCGTTATATAGAGCGTGCTATGGAAAAGTTTGGCGGACGTACCCAGGTGGTTTTCAGCAGCCATCACTGGCCGACCTGGGGTAATAGAGAGGCGATGGACTACCTGGCCAAGCAGCGCGATCTCTACAAGTATATTCACGACCAGACCTTGCGTCTGGCCAACCATGGCCACGACATGGTTGAAATTGCCGAACAACTGCAACTGCCGGAGACGCTCTCCAACGCCTGGGCTAATCGTGGTTATTACGGCACCATCAATGTGGGCGCAAAAGCGGTGTACAACCGCTATCTGGGATATTTCGACGGCAATCCAGCCAACCTCTACCCCCTGCCACAGGAAGAAGCGGCACTTCGTTATGTGGAATATATGGGAGGAGGAGAAAAAATTATAAAGCGGGCGCGAGAGGATTACTCCCAAGGTAATTACCGCTGGGTGGCGATGGTGCTAAAACATCTGGTTTTTGCTGAGCCAAAAAATCAAGAGGCCCGTTACCTATTGGCAGATGCTTTCGAGCAACTGGGTTATCAGGCGGAATCCGGCATCTGGCGAAATTTTTATTTGAGCGGCGCTAGGGAGTTGCGCCACGGGGTTGAACTTCGTGAGGAAATGCGACCGCCGGAAGAAATTGTTGCGCGAGTGCCTTTACAGCTTTTATTTGATGCCATGGCAGTGCGTCTCAATGGGGAAAAGGCGGCGGATGCGGATATCCGCCTGAATATAGAGATGACTGACAACAATAATAAATACCTGGTGGTTGTTAAAAACGGCGTTTTACACGGTTATCCCGATCGCCACAGCGAAGACCCCTCGGCTAGCCTGGCCTTGAGCAGCACCGACCTACGGCTGATGTTCAGCGGTCTGGTCGGTGCGCCCACCATGATTAAGGAAGGTCGCTTAAAGGTGCGCGGTAACCCCCTGGCTTTGATTCAGTTTGGCAGACTCTTCGATAAGTTTGATCGGAACTTCAACCTGGTGACCCCTTAATTGCGTGATGCTGGGAAGGGTTGGCATCAGGATCGATGGCTTCATCTCCGCTGGCAGTCTGCGGGGTATGAAGCCTTTTCTCTGACCAGTTTGATTTACCGGTAAAGCCAGTTTGGTAAAGCTGTTGCAATTGGCCTCGATTTTTAGCGCCGATGACATGCCGGTTTCCTTGGAGGTGAAGTCCACCCCATTGCTGCCACTGCGTGCAGCAATTACAAGGCCAGTATTGGTACCGCCAAGCCAGCTATCAATCAGCCCGGAAGAAAGCAGGTCGATGGTTTCTATTCCCGTGTAAAAAGGTACAAAGCTCTCTGCCAAATTGCCGCGTACCGATGAGCCACCTACAGAATTCCAGGTGGCGCTCTCCTCGCTCCAGTCATTAGCAGCCTGGTAAATACCAAAGGTATTTCCCGAGCGATTAGTAATATTCAGCTCCAGGGTGGCAGAGCTGATGGAGGAACAGCCGGAAAGGTTTGTGAGGTCAAATTTAATCAGTGTGTAGAGCGTGCCATAGGTGGAGTCACTGCCATCTGCAAGTAGTCCATCGGAATCGCCATCAAAATTACTGGATGAATGGCGAGAGGAAATAAATACATCATCACTCACTGGTAAGGAAAAGCTGCCACCGTTGTCCGCGTTCTCCTCGATTACACTGCGGCCCGCACTATTGGTCACCAGATTCATGGCTTCACCCAGACGGTTGGCAGTCCACCAGTTCACATTGTCTGGCAGGACCAATGGATCTGCGGCGCGCTCTTCCCAAGTCAAAGTTTCGGCGGTGTCATCGAATTGTGCGGTACGCACTGCCAGCCCCTCTTCGCTCACTTGGATGACTTTGAACTGCTGAATACTGGCCATATCAATGGTCCAGGATTTGGCATCGTTGGCCGATCGAGCCGGTGCTCCCCAGCTTCCTTCACCCACATAAACGGTGCCGCCGTTGGTGGTTGTGGAAAAGTTGCTACCACTGGGTATTACAGCTTCAGTCATCTTGGTGAGGTGGGTATCGGATTCCACCACCAGGTTCATGGCGTAGTCATAAAATGACTGCGCCCACCAGTTAAACAGCGTGGGGTTGTCGGATTTTCCGCTGTAGTGGGGGAACATGGGTTTGTGGTATTGGGCGAAACGCCAGTTGGCGGAGCTTCCATAGGTGGACAAATCGCTCGATAACCAGTTGTTCATCGCGCTGGCGTAAGATGACCAGCCACCGTTTTGGAACTGGCTGTTCAAGGTGTAAACACGCAGCAGTGGCGATATTTGTACGGCGCCATAAGTGTCACTGGGTGTACAGTTGCCATCACTATTGAAATCCACCCCGAAGACTTCGCAGATGGTCGAGTAATTGTCGTCCTCGTGATTGCCGTGGGTGGGGATCAGTGGATAGATGCGCTTGTAGCTATAGCCATGGATATAATCGCTGGAATAGGTGAGCTCCCAGTCGTCGAGAAACTCACGCATTTCAGAAGCGCTATTGGCATTGGTGAAGTCACCGCCGTGCATCACTGCGAGCGGGCGTATTTTAGCCAGGAGTTCATTGCCCTTGCGGCGTGTGGTATGGCCTGTACGGGTATCGCCGCCGGCAACAACAACAAAAGGTGCGTTTTGCGCAGGAGCCGTTTTAAACCAAAATCTCTCCCCGCAGCCGTTTTGGTCGCATACACGAAAATAAATGGGTGAGTCGGCATTCAGATTTTGCAGTCGCACAAAGTGGCTGGTTATTCCACCATCGAACGTTTCGCTATTATTGACAAATGCGCTATTCCAGCTGTTCTCATTGGTGGAGTAACCGTAGCTGACATAGGGATTACTACTGCTGCCATCGGGGGAAAAACCGATGACGGCACTATTGGAAGCATCGCCATCCCAGGCAAGGCGGTAGTGTTTGGTAGCGGCACTGGCGTCGACTGCCAGCAACAGTGCCGAAATGGTAAGAGCGCGGCCAATGTGTTGTCTCATTGCGGGAATTCCTCTGCAAAGTTGGGACCTTTTCTTGTGAGAGCGCTACCGCCCGGAGGGGGATGATTGCAGGTTGGTGGCGCGCGGGAATTATTGGGGAGCGATGTGACAGCTGCTTGAACGATTGGTTACCAAGCGTGTGAAAGCGGCATTGCGATAGGGAATTGTGATGGTTTCCCCATTTATAAAGTTAACCGCTGCTCCACCGACTTTTAGATAAGAGTACACGCCCTTCAGGGGCAGATTGCCATCACTGGTCCAGTAATCACCCCGCTGGGTTTTGGGAAAGTATCCGGTTTCGATACTGGGGCTTCCGGGTTTTACTTCTGTCACCACAAGGGTACGCAGTTCACTGGCCGTGGGCAGGCGCCAGTGTTTTGAGCCACAGAGTTGTTCCCGGTTAATGTGGCGGATTAAATCTTCAGTATCGCAGCGCTCTGCCTCAAAATAACAATCTCCGTTATTAGCAACGCCCTGATTTTGTAAAAGTCGGGAATAAGTCCATTTCCCATCGTGAATATCTTCACTATCTGTCTTAACTTCCCACAATAGGCCGCTGCGTCTATCGCAGACACAAGACCAGGGACCATCCCAGGCATGGATCATTTCCCCTTCGGCAGTCACTTTAGATAAATAGTATTGCGATGGTTGTGGAGCTTGCGGCGTGTGGATAACTGCGGCGCCGATTAAGCAAGCGGGTAGAAAAAAAATAAGAAAAAGCCGTGTGATCATAGCGCTTTACTCAGATTCAGTTGAATGGCCCTGGTGTGCCGGGTGTGGGCAACTTGAGCACGATCAAATGCTGAGACCCATAGGCAGGTGCCGTCTTCGATAGGAATATCCTGGGGAGAGGCCGTATTTAATTTACGCACTAATTCGAGGGACCAAAAACCATCATGCCAAACCCCTTTGGCCCTAACATCAGCGCGGTCCCCTTCAAAACGGTTTGAGGTATAGAGTACCGAAGGCATTAGGGTACCCGTCGCTAGCTGATCACTTTCAGTTGAGTAGGGCTGGTAATCAAACCAGGAGATAGTCCAGTCCAGTGCTCGCTCTTGATCAAAACTTTGGAAGGGGGCCAAGGCATTTGTATCTCTGGGTAGGCGTTTGGGAGTGATGCTATCGGGGGAATACCATTTCCAGTTCATCAGGTAGGCACCGGACTCCTTACCATCCTGTTGGTAACCAGCGGTATAACGCCGTATGCCTGCACGTACTTTATCTGGTGCACCGATAAAATTATCATCCGCTAAATACATTTTGTTGGTTCGCACCGCCTTCCAGTGCCAGAGATCGTGCAATTGGCCCGACTGGCTGTAGTGGTAGCCCTTGCCATGCCAATTTGCGGGCTTACCTGGCAGTGGTGAACGGCCCAAGTGTGCGGTACCGGCACCGGCAAAATCGCAGTGACCGGAGAGTAACAGGGCAAACTTATCTTCGTAGTAGCGGCTTTCATCAAACTTTTCAAAACCTTGCTGCTGGATTTTCCAGCCTTGGTCGGTTTTTATCAGGGGTAGGTGAGCCAGGCTTTCCGTGGGGTCTTGCCAGGAGATATGGAAATAAATTTCCTCACCATTTTGCAAAGCTTTGAGGCGGACATCGGTACGGCCTTGATAAAAATTGGCTCCGCCATCGGTACTGACCTCTAGTACATCAGCATCCGCCCACTGGGACTCATTGGCATGGCCATCAATATCGATAATCGTATCTGCAGCGATTGTGGAAACCGGTAGTTGGTAATAAGTGAACTTGGCTAGAAGTAGCCAGCCGCCCATTAGAAAAATAGTTAGGAAGCTACAGAGCAAAACCAGCTGGGCTCTCTTTGTTGCGGCGGGCTTCAGGATATATTTCAGAGCGTTTTGCCCAAACTGAACCAGATACACCCCTGCATGCAGGAAAATGTAGGCTGTGAGCCCAAGTGCAGCGTAAAAATGTAGCGTTCTGGTTAGTGGTAGTTTGCTAATTCCGCTAAAGAGTAACCAGCCACTGGCCAGCGAGACTCCAATCAGGCTAATGCCCCCCCAGGTCACTACCCTGTGGTAATTCAATGGCTTGCGTCCAAATTTCTGCTCGGCCTGATAACGGCGTGAAATTCTTGAACATAAATAGGCCAATGCAACCAGTGAAAGCAGGACTGCAGAGAGGAAGTGCACACTGTGAACTTCCCCCTGGGGCAGCAGCTCTTCAATAGAGGCGATGGCAGGTTTACTCAATGTGGCAATTCTCAACCCACTAAACAGGCTGCAAGTCACCGCTATGACTAGCGCTGTGTGTAGCAGGACCCACGCGGGACCTTTTGATCTGTTAGGCATGGCTAGGCTCTAAAAAGCGCTCAGGCTATCGGCGGGATATGACAGTTTAGAGAAGCCTGTGAAAGGCTGAGAACTACTAAGAATTTATTCACCCGCCAAAGGAACACATTTAGCGGCGAATGGTGCGGATTTTCGCCATCATCGATGTCGACTCCGGTTCAGGGCTAGCTAAAGATTGGTATAGCGGCGCCAATTTTAGCTTGAGGTCATTGAGGTAATAAGGGTGTTATTCATTTAACGGAGTTACTCAAAAGGGGGAAGGAAAGAATACACTGTGCTCGGGACCGTATGAGGCATGGATGCCGATTACGAGTTTACAGGGATGTATTCACAGCGCGTCGTGAGCGCAGTGTATTCTTTCCTTCTGACCCAGTAGTACTTCGACGCTTTCCTGGGGTTAGAGGAGCTCGAGCGGATGAATTGGCAGCTGGAGCCAGGGCTCTTAATTGAAACCTTGCTCCTCTTCAATTGAGGTCTTTGGTCTAAAGCCGAGATGAGAAAAGGGCGTAACAAGGGTGATATTTAAAAAGTTGAATGTATAGGGTTTATGCCGACTTTGGCTTCAAAATAACCCAAATGTTGACAAGCCACATGATTGTGACGCTACTAGTGAAATTCCGACAGAATACCTTCACGCCTGCGGTTTTTCTACCTGTCTGCGAACCTACGTCATTTATGTCCTGGTGGGGCGTTTTTAGATCCCAATTATTTTTAGTGGTGTTAGGTCGCCAGCATCTTTAACAAGATGCGATCTGTACAGACTAAGGATGAAGAATAGGTGAGATAGAGTTGCATGGCGGCACTGGATCACTTTGGCGTTTTATTGAGAAGACGTTCGTGATCTAGCACCGCTAATTACGATGGGCACATCTCTCAAATGCTAATGATGAGGAACGACATCGGTAATGCGATTGTAGAGATGTTGCTTGAGGTAGGCTCGCTGTTTTTTCAGGCTTGAATAATGATCGTCATCGGTGCCGATGCCACTGTCCTGGAGTCCTCGTATCTGTTTGTCCAGTCTTCGGTAGAGGTCATTGTCCAGCTTGAATTCGACGTCGTCCCTGATCAATTGTTTGATGGTTTCGGCATGCTCGGGAAAATCCAGCTCCAGTTCATGTGCGGCAATGGACATATACAGTCTCCCCTCAATTGAGTTAGAGCACTTGGCATAATTTTAGTTTGTGAGTCACTGGTCACAAACTTTGGTAAACAAAAAGCAGTTTGTGGCTGCTAGTTGTTTGGCCATTTTATGGCCCGAATAGTTCAAAAAGCGGTTCTAACTGGCGGCTAGGCATTTTTTTGAGGAAGATCCATCGCTACCAACTGAGGGCTAACGGATAAGAGCTAACAGATGGCCGAGATTTTTATAACAAAATAGTCTAGCAAAATAGATTTTTAGAATGCCCGGGTTTTTTTAAAGAACGTCTATGGAGGTGTTTGGTTTTGAGTATAAAAAACTGTTTTTTTATACGTACAGGTTCGGCGCATGGTAAAAAAACAACGGTTTTCGGTATTGCAGCAGTCGTTATTTTTACACTGAAAAACGATTGAATTTAAATAGTTGAATGTAAAATTTGCATCGCAAATAAAAAGGCCTGGCAGAAAAGTCTGCCAGGCCTTTGTTACAGAAGTGCTATTTAAATTCTAATTAGTAAAATTTAAATTTTCAGGCTCAGGCTGAGGCCTCCAATGGAGCAAAGCGCAGCTGACGGCGCTGCAAAAGCTCCCCGAGATACAGTTTCAAGTAAGCAGCGGCTGCCCGCTTACCCTCAGCGGCTGCCTCCTCGGTAATTCTGCCGAAGCGCGAGTAGGCCTGGGAGCAGAATGAATCATTGATATTGATGGCGCACATAAAGCGGTCGCGCCAATCTTGCGATGGAGGTAGCTCAAACTCGCGAGACAGATTCTTAATTAAGGTATCTGCCAAACGCCAGTTGTTTTCCATCTGTAATTGACGCAAAGCCCAGCTGGATTGTGGACCATAGTGCACCTTGAGCGCAGAGATATTATCCTCGTAATAACTACGCACTAAATCGCACAAATGGTAGAGCATATCTTGCCAGCTATCTGCCGGTGAGAAGTCAGAGTGCCCCAGTACCACGTCGCCAAACGACTTGTAATGGCGCTCCGCCAGGGCGGTCAGGCTGGCATCTACACTCGGGAAAAAGTGGTACACAGATGCAGCGGGAACCCCGGCCACTTGGCTGAGATTAGCGAGGCTGATATCCGTGGAATCCTGCTCGGAAATGAGAGTTTCCAGCGCATCAAGAAGCTTTTCATACTTCTCGCGGCCGTTTTTGCGTTGTGGTTTGCGCGGACTTGCAGTGTCGCGCCGGCTAATAGCCCGTCGATCGATTTGGTTCAAATTTCCCTCCCCTTAGACAAGCGCAGTTGGCAAGCGCCAGAAGTGCGCTTTACTTCCTTGTAAAAAATTGTCTTCTGGAATTGATGATTATTATCGTACCAATTTCGGGGAGCAAGGGGATTTTGTTCGAATTGTGGGATAGTTCCGCGCTGGCAGATTGAATTTGATTAAGTGTTACTATCCCACACAATTCGAAGAAGTTGCGTTAATGATAGTGAAGTTCGGTAGCTTTGCCGCGAAATACCCGGTAGGAAAAGGCCGTATAGATAAGAATGACCGGCACAACAATTAGTGCGCCCACAAGAATAAACTTCAAAGAAGCAGTGGCACTGGCTGCCTGCCAGATATTCAATTGCCCAGGCACTATATCGGGGAAGAAGCTAAAGGCCAGGCCGGTAAAGCACATGAGGAAAATGGTCACTACCAGGACAAAGGGCAGTGCACTGTGTCTGTCATTGGCTTTGGGTAATCTAGCGAGCAGAAGGTCATTAAAAATAAAGGCCAGAAAACACAGGGTGGGTATCAGGAGTACAAACATCACTAAGGGGTAACTAAACCAGCGATCAAAAACGGTGGGGTTAACCAGTGGATTGATTGCAGAGACCGAGACCACTCCGAGAAGCGTCGCTCTTCCAGCCCGGCGCGCCCAGCGCACAGCACGTTCTTGTAATTGAGACTCAGTTTTCAAAACAAGCCAGGCCGAGCCCATATAGCTATATGCGGCGGTCACCCCTAATGCGCTTACCCCAGAAAAAAGCTGTGCCTGCCAGCCCGCCTGGAAACCCATCACATACTGTCCCAGCATATAACCCTGGGCCAAAGTGGTGATGATCGATCCAGCCTTGAAAGTCCGATCCCAGGCGAGTTTGTGCCCCACAGCCGCTTTAGCGCGGAAGTCAAAAGCCACGCCACGTAAAATCAGGCCCACCAACATAATGGCCGCTGGGATATAGAGGTGCATCAGTATGAGGTTGTGGGCAATTGGAAAGGCGATGAGTAGCAGGCCTATAGCGAGCACCAGCCAGGTCTCATTCGCATCCCAGAAGGGACCGATCGAGGCGATCATGGTATCTCGCTGGGTTTCATCCTCCTCAGCCAAGGGGAGGAGAATACCCACCCCCAGATCGTAACCGTCCAAAATGGCATAAACCAGAACTGCGAAACCCATCAGGCCGATAAAGATAACGGGTAGCCAATAGGCTGTGGAAGTGGCGGCCTCACTCATGGGATTCCCCCTTAGATTGCTTTTGGGTGGATTCTGGCAAGTTGGTTAGGCTGCCTCCGGCGAGAGGTTCCTCGGTTTCAAATTCCTCCACTTTGACAGACTTGAGTGCCATCACTTTAAGTGTGTGAATGTAGGCATAAAGTAGGACGACATAGACAACAAGATAGAGCGTGAGGGAAAAGCCCACATGGGATGGTGGGATCTGTGTTACGGCATCCGCCGTTCTCAACACTCCGGTCACCAACCAGGGCTGTCGACCAATTTCAGTCACGTACCAGCCCGCCAATGTAGCGACCCATCCGGCGAATGTCATAGCGACAAGGGTTTTGAGCGCCCAACGGGGTAGCTCTTTGCGCCGCCATAGGAGGTAGCAGCCGCCCCAGGCCACAGCCAGCATTAAAAGTCCCATGCCGACCATAATTCTAAAGGCGAAAAACACTGGAGCCACCGGCGGGTGATCATCGGGAAATTCTTCAATTCCCTTAACCTCCCCGTTTAAGTCATGGGTCAGGATAAGGCTGGCCATTTTAGGTATGGCAATTTCGTAGTGATTGGTTTTTGCTTCGCCATCAGGGATTGCAAACAGCAGCAGTGGTGCGCCCCTTTCTGTTTCCCATACCCCTTCCATAGCCGCCACTTTTTGTGGCTGGTATTTAAAGGTATTGAGACCATGCAGGTCGCCGACAAAAATCTGAATGGGAATAAAAACAGCCGCCAGGATAAGTCCGGTTTTAAGTGCCAGACGCGGCGCTCGCTTGGGGTCGCCTTTGAGAATTCGGTAAGCGGAGATGCCCGCCACAAAGAAGGCCGCCGTGAGCCCCGAGGCCAGCAGCATGTGGGTGAGCCGGTAAGGGAAAGAGGCGTTAAAAATAATAGCCAGCCAGCTCTCGGGGTAGGCGACACCATCGCGCAGTTCAAAGCCGGATGGGGTCTGCATCCAGGAATTTAAGGCAATGATCCAAAAGGCGGAGAGGGTGGTGCCAACAGCGACTACAAAGGCCGAGAAGGTGTGCACTTTACTGGGGACGCGCTTAATCCCGAACAACATAATGCCCAAAAAAGTGGCCTCCAGGAAAAAGGCGGTCAGTACCTCATAGCCCAGGAGAGGCCCGGCGATATTGCCAACTCGCGCCATGTAGCCTGGCCAGTTGGTGCCAAACTGGAAAGACATGGTGATGCCACTTACGACCCCGAGAGCAAAGGTTAGGGCGAAGATCTTTACCCAAAAGCGATAGGCACGCATCCAAACGGGGTTATCTGTTTGGTCATAGCGAAGCTTGAAAAAAACGATAATCCAGGCGAGGGCGATAGTGATGGTGGGAAAGAGAATATGAAAACTAATATTGGCGGCAAACTGTATTCGGGAGAGGATCAGAGTATCTAGCATGGGAGCCTCTGCTGGTCGGACTAATTTATTAACCAGATAATCGGGCGACGCTTCCTAAGCGGCCCGGCGGTGCCCGTCAAACACCATTGCAGGAGTATGGACCCGCGGTATTTTTTGAGCGACTGCCGACGCGGGGTCGGCGGCGGTATATCCCTATACCATCGATTTTTGCTGCCTAAGGGGCAATTCAGGCAGGTGCTTATTCGGAAGTTTTCCCCCCTGTCATTTTGCTTTTCAACTCCAGCAGCTTGACGATGCCAGAGCCCAGTTTCATTAGCCGGAGTAAATCATCGTGATCCAGCTTGCTCAGGGTGTTGGCAAACTCATCCAGCAACTCCAGCAGGCTGTAAACCTCCTGAATTTTTTCCTGTGCTTGAACCTCTTGTTCATCCTGGGGCTCATTGAGGAGAAGTTGGCGCAACAAGCTTAGAGTAGGGTCCAGTTCGCGCTTGCGTCGCTCCTCAAATACGGTGCGGGCAAGCTCCCAAATCGAACCAGCTGCGGTGAAATAGTCTTTGCGGTCACCGGGTTGGTGCTGCAGCTCAATAAGGCGCCAGGCCTGCAGTTCCTTGAGGCCCATACTCACATTGCCTCGGCTGATCTTCAGTGCCTGGGCTAATTGTTCGGCGTTGAGCGGGGAGGGGTGGATAGTCAGCAGGGCAAACATCTGGCCTACCGTGCGGTTGAAGCCCCACCGGCTACCCATTTCTCCAAAGTGCAAGACAAAGGCTTGGGCTTGACTAGAAAGTTTCATCAGATTCTTAACTTTCAGAAATTTCTGAAAATTGTAAAGGCAAATTGACCTAAGTCAATCAATAATTGAGAAAGTTTTGTATAGCGGGCTTTTGGGATAGTTGCTCGAAGAGCAGTCATTGGCCAGAGGGAGGAAGTGAATGGGGGATGTTGTTGATAGAGGTTGCATACTTTCTTAGGAAGTCTAAGTAGGAAGGGTTTCCAGCGCCCGTTGCAGCCAGTTACTGGGGACAATAAAGCCGCGGCTAATTTCACCCCTCTCCCCCACTAGCGCAAAGCATAGGGGCTTATTCATGGTTGAATTCTCCAACCCTGCAGTGAGTTGCTTAAAAGAGTTACCGCGAGCTTCATCCGATTCAATCGGTGCTAGCCATGCTTTCTTCGGGAGGTGGAGCCAGCGTAGATCTGCTGTGTCACTTCCTTGAAAAAGACCCTTGAAGGTTTCTAGATCTGCCCACCAGTTTTTGTCTTGCAGGTGGGTCGGCTTCTTATAGAAAAACGGATTGCTATGAATTGGCAGGGGGCTGAAGAGGCGGCCGGGCATCAGTGTCCACTGTTGCTCAATGTGAAGCCCCAATGCGTTTAAAAGAGGTTGCACCGCCTGCTGCTGAATAAGAGGTAATTGATGTTCCGCCATGCGTTTTATCTTGATATCCAAGCGGTCCTTGAGACCTGGGCCAACCCAGTAGCGGCGGGGTAGTGCGAGGTAGAACTTAACTGCAATTTCCCAGTGCTCACAGCGGTTAGTGGGTAAATGGTGGACCACAAAATCCAATTCACCGAGGGTTCTACCCTCGATACGTAAAGGCAGGTTCTGATGTAGCAATTGGTAATCGGGGTGGTACTGAAAAGCAAATGACCAGAGGCGTTCAAAGTAAACGCCGAGGCGGTTGGTAGGTTTATGTTGGTCGCTATCTATTAGGTGTATTTCAAGCTGATTGACAAGCTGTTGTTTGACTTCTTCGCGGGAAAAATAACTGTGCAGTTGACTGTGACGTACCATAGGCAGCCATGGCAGTTTGACAGTGTTTTTTGAATCACTGGCAGTACTGGCGATATCGTTACTGCCCAGTGACCAGAGCAGGTTGGACCAGTTATTGACTATCGGGGAGGGAAATCTATCGTTCATAAAAACCCAATCAGCTTCACAAAAGGCTTTCAGATTTTACCAGAGGCGGCATCTGTCTGTTGGTTGTGCTAGGGTTCATCTTCGAGAAACGCTGTAAATAATAAAAACAAGCAACCCCTTTTTTCTCTTATGCTGTGGATTACTGGTGTCCGCCAAAGCGTAATCTGTGTTGGAACTAGGGGCCTATAGCCAGACAATAATAAAAAGAGGAGGCGAGTGTGGAATCAGGGCCTATGATCTCGATCGGTCTGCCGATAGCGCTGTTTATCATTATGGTGGGTATTGGAATGACCCTGACTGCCAGGGATTTCCACCAGGTGACAGTAAAACCTGGTGGGCTGGTGGTCGGTACACTTGCCCAGATCATACTCATGCCACTTGTGGCTTTTGTTCTGTGTTGGGCGCTTAGTTTGCCCGCTCCGATCGCTGTGGGCCTAGTGATTATTGCAGCCTGTCCAGGTGGGACAACTTCGAACCTGTTTACACTGCTTGCTCGCGGCAATGTGGCGCTCTCCATCGTGCTAACAGTTTCCGCAAGCTTAATTACAATTTTAACCCTACCTTTTTTCACTAACTTTGCCTTGCGCCAGTACTTTGGTGCAGAGCAGGAAATTGTCCTACCCTTTGCCAGGACAGTGGCTATGTTATCGGTCATTGTCCTGTTGCCTGTGGTAATCGGTATGATAGTACGGGCCTGGAACCCTCACTTAGCGAGCCGTGCCGAGGGCATTGTGAGTATTTTCGGTGCACTGGTACTGCTTATTCTGGTAGTAGGGTTGGTGTGGGGAATGAGAGACCGAATAGGGGAGCTTATGCTGTTGGCTGGCCCCTCTACAATTCTGCTGAATTTATTGGGGGTGTTGGCTGGGTTAATCATCAGCCACTTCTGCGGGCTTTCCCGGCGAGATGGATTAGCGGTAGCTACTGAGTTGGGTATTAAGAACGGCACCATTGGCCTTATGGTGACCCTCACTTTAATGCATTCCAGTGAAATGTCGATACCCTCTGCAGTATATGGAGTGCTGATGTTTCCATCTGGGATGTTACTCGCGTACTACGGCCGCAAGAAAGCGCGGGAAGCTGGAGAGGAGGGTGCTGCGGAAGTTGGCTGAGCTGGTTGAAACCCTTTCAGTCCAATTGCTTTAATCTAACTTCTCAATATAGGCACCCAGGCGTGAGAGATCTGGCACGCTGATACGACCGTAGGAGCATTCTATCAGCCCCTGAGACTCAATATTTTTTAGTACCCGGTGTACCCCTTGCCGGGTCATTCCCATGGTGTTGGCGAGCAGCTCTTTGGTGAGACGAAAACTGCTATGACTATTTTTATGTCCACCACTATGCATCTGTGCCATAAAGAATAGGCGCCGAGCAATTCGAGCCTCAGTACCGCGTAGTACATCGTCCTGGATAATGGACATCACTGTCCAAAGCCTTCTGCTGATTTGTTCCAGTGCTATTGGATAGGCTTCGGGGTATTGTTTCATTTTTTCCCTCAGCAATTCACCGGGTATATCGACAATTACACAATCACTATGGGCGCGGGCTCCAAATACCCGCGGAGTTCCTGGGCAAAAAACGGTATCACCAAACCAGGCTCCATTACCTAAAATCGCAAGGGTTGCCTCGCGCCCAGAAAAATTACTGGAGCAGATTCGCACCTGCCCCTTGGCAATAATAGAAAGGCGTTCCAGGCGGGAACCTGAGGGATAGATAGTGTCGCCCTGGGAGAAGTGCTGGCAATGTGCCTTCTGGGCTAGTAATTCCCGAGCCTCACCGGGTAGGCCGGCTAGCAATGGGCATTTATCAATAAAGCTGATTTTATTATTCATTCGTCAAGTGTAAACAATTTGACAGTGTTTTTAGCGGGGCTGATTCAGAATTTGGATTCCAATAACATCAAGGAGTGCAACATGTACCTGGAAACTATGCCTTCACTGAAGGGGCGCGTCAGCGATGAAGAGTGGCAATTGCGTGTCGATTTAGCGGCGGCTTACCGTTTGATAGCCCACTATGGTTGGGACGATACCATCTTTACCCATCTCTCTGTGCGTATTCCCGGACCGGAATCCCACTTTCTAATTAACCCTTTTGGCATGTTTTTTGATGAAATTACAGCTTCAAGCTTGGTTAAAATCGATTTGCAGGGAGAAAAGGTGGATGAAAGTACGGCGATGGTGAATCCTGCAGGATTTACTATCCACAGTGCTATCCATGAGGCGCGGGAAGATGCCCACTGTGTTATGCACACCCATACTACTGCAGGCGTAGCGGTTTCTGCCCATGCTGAAGGCCTGCTGCCAATTTCTCAGCAATCATTATTTCCCCTGTCGAGTATTGCTTATCACGATTATGAGGGGATTGCTGTGCGTGAGGATGAAAAAGAACGCTTGGTGGCTGACCTGGGCTCAGCCAACTATATGATCCTTCGCAATCATGGGTTACTGACCTGTGCTTCCACCGTTGCTGATACCTTTCTGGCAATGTTTATATTGCAACGCGCCTGTGAAATTCAGGTTGCAGCGCTTACTGGCAATCCACCCCTCACCCCGGTTCCTCAAAATATTGTGGATAAGATCGTTAGCGAGGGAGATATGGTTACCGGTAATCAGGGAGGGCTTTTGGTTTGGCCAGGATTGTTGAGGAAGTTGGATCGCCTTGATTCTAGTTTCCGTGACTAAATGCTAATGGAATTTTTTAGGCTGAAGGTGGGAAACGTTTTCTCCCTCCTTCATGAGAACTATCTCTCATATTCTCGCAATTTAGATTTTCTGTTATAAATAAGGCACTTGTTACAGAGCAAAGTGAATATAACAGACAAACTAATAAAATTTCTATTGCTGATTTTTTGATCAGGGCGTGATAGGAGCACCTGAATTAGCTGTAGGCAGATAAATAAATTGGCGGGAGTGTCAGGTCATGCTTAATTATTTCTTAAAAAAACAACTAAAACGCCATGATCTTGGTAATAACATGAAGTTAGAGGCTCTGGTACGCTCTCACTTGCTCAGTCAACAGGCCATGATGGGAAATGATCAAGGGGTTGGCAACACAAAGAAAGATAAAATTGTTGTCTCCTTAACTTCCTTTGATAAGCGTATTCACGATGTCTATTTGTGTATAGAGAGTCTGTTCCAGCAATCACTAAAGGCAGATGCAGTCGTATTATGGTTATCGTTGATGGATTTTCCAGATCGGAAGCTCCCAGAAATGCTACAAAAGCAACAAGGGCGAGGGTTGGAGGTTTTCTTTGTTAAGGAGGATTTTGGCCCATACAATAAGTACTTTTATACTTTTAATCAGTTTCCTAACAGTTTAATTATCACTGTGGATGATGATGTATTATATCCACCGGATATGATTGATATGCTTTATCAGGCCTACCTACGCGATCCTTCCAATATTTACTGTCATCGTGCTCATCGTATTGAAGTGGATAAGAAAGGCAATATCCTTCCCTACGAAAAATGGCGTACTGAGAGGGATAAATGGAGTGGGGAATCTAATATCGAACCTTGCCATCGGGTATTTCCCACAGGTGTTGGTGGAGTCCTTTATCATCCTAATGCTTTGCATAAGGATGCCTTTGATAGTGAGAAGTTTTTAAAGTTGTGTCCTAAGGCAGATGATATTTGGCTTAAAGCGATGAGTATTAGACAGGGCACAAGAGCTGCGCGAGTACCGGACTTTCGCCCTTGGAGGGATAGATTTCTGACAATAGAAGGAGCTAAAGTTCAACGCTTACAAAGTGAAAATCTAAAGGGTAAGTATGGTAACGATTATAAAATCAGAAGAGTATTTTCTGAATATAAAGTTTTAGAATACTTGTGATTTATGATTATCTAAATATATTGTCAGTCTTCATTTTGGGCCCTTTTTTCAAAAGGTTTAGCGATTTTTTATTTTAGTGAAATTGGAATGTTCAAGTGTTGAGGTATGGGGTTTGAGGCATGGGGGATAGACTTAGACTAACTACCATTTATATCGAAACCCAAGCTCCAGTCCTCCAACAAAGCTATCCCCAATGTTCTTCAGGCCGCTGCTGAAAAAGACTTCGGTGTAGATAGAACAGTGGTCACCACACTCTTCATAACTGGCCCCCATACGTAAATCCGCATACCAGGTATCTGGTTTCTGATAAAGTCTTGTTCCAGAAACAACCAGGTCGGTTTCCTGGTCAAGATTCAAGATCAGCCCTGGAGTGACATAGTATCCAAAGCGCTCCAGAGGTAGGGAGCCGTACATTTTTCTGCTGGATTTACGTTGACTTTTGCGCTTTTCAAAAGTGGCCCCTAGGCGCAATAAAAGGCCATTGTTATTAATATCGCCTACTTTAACATCATAGGTATCTTCAAAGTTTTCAGCCTCCTCAGACGTGTAAATCAGTTGTGCTTGGGGGGTAATCGAATAGTAATCATAGAGTTTGAAGCTCCACCCCCCCTCCAGAGACAGACCGTAACCGTAGCCTTCACTGCTGTTGCGGAGTGTGCGTAAATCTTTTGCGTCAAAGTCAAAGTCGAACCAACTTAGCTTGAATTGAGCATCAACATAGAGACCCTGGTAGCCATACCATGTTAGGTAGCTACTGACGCCGTATGTTTTGGCATTAATGGAACCGTCCCCAAAAAAAGACTCTACGGAATTTTTCGAGTTGCCATAATGCAGTGCCAAACTGGCAATAGGAGTAGTACCGAGAACCAACAAGTCGATGGGGAGATCAGCACCAATTTGGAGCTGATAGTATGTTTGATCCCAGCTCGCCCAAGTGGTGGACTCACTGGGTGTCGTGCTTATATAGCGTGCGCCACTGCGTATCCATATTCCCTTTCGATCAATGCCTGTTTCCAGTGAGCTAGTATAATCGGTGCTATTGACGTCGAGATAACTACTACCAACCCAGTAGCGGTTACCCACACGACTACGCAATGTGGTGGGAATATTCAAGGATCGCAGTATTTGTGGAAGGGTTTCATACATTACTGCAGCGGGTTGCCAGCGAGCCATACCGCCTTCGGGGAAATGGCTTGAATTACTTATCGTAGAGCGCAGATACCATTCTCCATCATTGTTTCCCGATAAATCATTCTGGTGTAGTGTATAGGCGTATGCTCCACCAATTGTCGCGGGTTGCTCATCTTTGGTTATATAGTCACCACTTAAAATAAAGGCATTGTCAGTGGAGTCCCCCTCAATAGATATCAGTTTGATACCGTTATCCTGAGTGCGTGCGCCAGTACCATTGAGGTTGTAAACCGTTACGTGAGTAGTGCCACTGGTATCTCCCCGGATCTTTAGTTGATCACTGTTAGCAGTGCTATCACTAAGTACCACATCCATCCACAAGCGTCCGTTATCGCCAATATAGTGACCGTAATTATTGTCACTATCTTTTTGAATGATTAAAGTGTTAAATTTCTTATTGACTAAGTCGATAGTGCCATCATTAGCCACGTTGCCAGTAATTCTATATTCCTCGGTATCAATAAATGCCTGGCCACCCCATTTAATGTGTAAGCCCAGTGGGTTGTTGTCAGTATCCAGGCCACCACCCACATTCAAATTCCCAGAAAAAATAATTTTTGAACTACCCCAAATAACGACTCGTTCCCAGTTAATAAGCTGGTTACCATCCACTCGATAATCGAGTTTGAATATCAGTGTATCGATGTCTCCGTCTTCTGCGCTGAGATCATCGCCGCCATCTAATACTACATCTCCTTCAAAGGAATAAGAGTCGATGACTAGTTTATCTGAGCCGGGACCACCGCGTATTTCATTACTGATGCCTTCATCCCAGTGGATATAATCATCTCCTTCACCGGCATCTAAATAGTTGAAAATAAAACCGCCATCCAGGGTGATTTGATCATTACCCGCGCCACCCCAAACATGAAATGTGAGGCCGTCTAGAACTTGGATGTCATCATCACCGGCCCCCCCATGAATACCGCCTCCATTAATGTAATCGCCTACATCACTACTGCGCTCATCCAACACAATAAGATCGTTACCATCCCCTCCATATACAGAGTCGTTGATTACTGCTCCCTTAATATAAATGGCATCGTCACCACTCCCGCCAAATGCGCTATTGATAGTGCCACCGTTTAACTCCAAAGTGTCATTACCACCTAATCCATCGACATCGGCCTCTTCTGCGTCATTCTCTTCGTCGCAGATAATTTGATCCGGCCCGTCGGAGCCCAGATTGTCTGGTGTACACTGTGCCGTTGCCTTGACTGGAGAAAGCGCGATGATTCCCAATGCAGCCATTGTTATCAGCAGTTGGTTATTAAAGATGTCTGTATATCGGGTTTTTGAATTTATTTTTTTCACAGTGACTCCGGCGCATAGTTTCATATACGAAATCCTGTGTTTCAAAACTTAGTACCAATCCCAATATTGATAATCCAGGGATCGTAATCGAAGTGCGCATATAGGCGGTCTGACCCCAGCTCTGTAGGGAAATTTATCGTGGTATCGGTATCTGACAGGTAGTAAAGAGCCGCCAGATTAATTAATAAAGGATAACGAAATTGGCGGAAGTCAAAATTGAAGTCGACGCCACCCTGAAGGGCCCAGTCCCAGGAGTGCCCCATATTGAATGAACCGGGAGCCACTGACATATCAGAGTCCATCAGATACTCATCAAATTGGCGGCTTATAGATACCGTATGGTAATCCGTATAATTAATTCCCGCACCGAGATAGGGGCGGGCAATATAAGATGGGTCAAGAAAATACCAGTTTGCAAAGGCGAGAGTGCTTGTTGTCTTAAAATCACCCAATTTAATCTGGCTGTTGCCTGGGTTGCCGGTAAAGTTATCTAGGACTACATCGTATGAAGCACCGTTAATATGCATCAACTCGATTCCCCAGCGATCCGAAGGGCGCCATACTCCGGAGATTTGCCAGGTTTGGGCAGTGTCTATTTCCCAGGTTGAATTGTATAAATCCCAATGTTGTAGAACCCGGTATTTTAGGGAGGTTCCAGCATCATTGGGCGTAATATAGCTGAGACCGAAGCGCACCATAAATTCGCCCCAGTCGATGTTGCGCCAATCCTCCTGGGCTTTGGCGTTAATTGCACTGGTCGCAAAAAGAAATATTAAAAATCTGAAAACTATTCCCTGGATTTTCATCATTATACCCTTCTGTGAAAATCGATGACGGATGGTGTCTTTGATTGTTACCTACAGTCCCTTTTGGCTATAGCCCTATGGATGATTTTTGGACTCATCAATAGGTATCCAAAAAGTAGCAGGATTCGGCAGGTACGCCGAAAATTTGACGAGTATTCAGTCGGGATTTTTCTCAGGGGGATCTAGGCTACCGTCGCCTGACATTTTATTTGGGTGTGTAAATTGAATGTGCAATTTGAATGTGCAATTTGAGCAAGTGGTAGCCGGACCAATATAAGTTTTGGTGTGTTTTTTTATCCAAGGCTATTGATTCGGAGGCAAAGGCCAGGCAATACCGCTCTCTTCCGGTACTGTCTCCAGATTGCGGGCATACTCAAGGAATTCTGCGGCTGCTGGAGATAATGGTCTGGATTTACGCCTGGCTAGATACCAGTGCGTAATAATCGGCAGAGACTCTACTTCTAAAATGGCGAGCCCTGAATGTCCGCCAAATGCGAGAGTGTGCTCGGAGAGAATAGATACCCCAAGCCCTGACATTACGGCGTGCTTTATGGCTTCATTGCTTTCGATGGTCATGCGGATATTGAGATCGATATGTCTCTCCTGCAGAAAACGCTCTATAGCGTGGCGGGTGCCGGATCCCTCCTCGCGCCGCAGGAAGGGGCCGCTGGCAAACTCCTTTAGGGGAATCTTTTTTCTGCCTGCTAGCGGGTGCTTCTCCGGCGCTATAGCCAACAGCCGATTGGGCAGGAATTCCACCAATTCCAGATCGGGGTTCTTGGGAGGGTGGCTGAACACATAAAAATCATCCTCATCCTCACCGGTGTAGTCGATGATCTGCTGACGGTTACCCACGCGAAAGAGAATATCCAGCTTGGGATGCTGTTCGTAAAACTCGCCAATCAAATGGGGAATAAAGTACTTGGCGGTAGTGACAACTGCCAGTTGTAAGCGCCCCGTCTCTAGACCGCGCAGTCTGGCTAGCTTTAGCTCCAGATACTCATAGCTTTTGAGGATTTCTCGAGCACTGTCTACCAGGGTCTGTCCGGCCTCGGTGAATTGCAACTGCTTACCCACGGCGTAGTAGAGGGGTAAGCCCACGGCACTAGACAGCTTGGCCAGCTGCATGGATACGCTGGGCTGGGTCAGGTGCAGGGTTTTGGCGGCGCCACTGATGCTGCGTTGTTCATATACCGTAAGTAAAATCTCCAACTGCCTGACGGTGCCGATGCGGGAGTGGGCTCTGCTGGCTAGCATGACTTTTCTCAATCATAGATAAAAGGTGATATATAACATAATAATTATCTATTTTTATCTATCAATCTACCTAGTGATAATGCACCCACTTCAATCTATGGGAATGGGAGGGGGACCCTGTATGCACAAGTCACAACTTTACTTTGGTACCTTGGTAGGTCTGTTAGTCATGTCCATTGGATGGGTATTGGCGCTGGTTGGTATCGATGCCGCTGCACTAATACTGGTCGGGCTGGTGGTACTGCTTGCCAATGTGGGGTACGGGCTAATGAAGCGGGTTCCCAAGAAAATTCGCCTCCCGCTCTCTGAACGCCGCGAAAGCTCTAAGCGCGGGAAGCACTGATCATGCAGCTGGATGTTGTAGTTGGTTTCTTTATCCTTGGGGCCCTGGCGCAGCTGGTACGTAGTGACTTGCGCCTGCCCACAGGTCTCTACCAAAGCTGTGTGATCTTTCTACTGTTGGCTATAGGCCTCAAGGGTGGGGCGGCGCTCAGTGCCTATTCCGCTTCGACCCTGATTCCTCAATCTCTTGCGGTTTTGGCCTTTGGCACACTACTCCCTTTGTTGGCCTTCCCACTTCTCTATTGGATAGGCAAATGGAGTCGGCTGGATGCAGCGGCTACTGCTGCCCACTACGGGTCGGTCAGTGTCGCCACCTATGCTGTGGCGGTAGCCCTGTTGGAGACGAAGGGCATCGATTACGAAGCCTATTTCCCCTTATTCGTGGCTCTACTGGAAGTTCCGGCTATTGTGGTGGGAATTCTACTGGCGCGGAAGTCGATGCAGAACAGCAATAAGGGGCGCCTGGCCCATGAGTTGACTTGCAATCAGGGGGTTCTTCTCCTGCTTGGCGGGATCGCCATCGGCGCCTGGGCGGGTGAGCGTACTGCAGCAGTCATGCCTTTTTTTGGTCAGTTATTTCACGGTGTGCTGGCTCTTTTTCTGCTGGAGATGGGGAGAGTCGCGGCGGCGCGACTGGCAGATGTGCGCGGGCAGGGTGCGTTCTTGCTGAGTTTTGGTATATTTATGCCCCTGCTAGGCGGTGCAGCCGGGGGTGCCCTGGGAGCATTACTGGGGTTGTCGGCGGGAGGAATTTTCCTGTTGGCGGTACTCGGTAGCAGCGCCTCCTATATCGCGGTGCCTGCAGCTATGTCTGTGGCTCTGCCGCAGGCCAATGCCAGCGTGTCCATCACACTGTCCCTGGCG
This sequence comes from Microbulbifer sp. CnH-101-G, assembly GCF_052466775.1. Classification (NCBI taxonomy): domain Bacteria; kingdom Pseudomonadati; phylum Pseudomonadota; class Gammaproteobacteria; order Cellvibrionales; family Microbulbiferaceae; genus Microbulbifer; species Microbulbifer sp. CnH-101-G. The sequence continues at coordinate 3,181,556 of NZ_CP174292.1, read as the reverse complement.
ATTACGTTCCCTTTCAATGTCCTGGTGGCGATTCCCGTCTACCTGGCGTTTGTTCAACATTGGAGTTAGCCGCAAGTGAAATCACTGCCCTTTGAAAAAGTCACCATCGTTATGGGGTCGCGATCGGATTGGCCCACCATGGCCAATGCCACCAAACCCCTGAACGAGCTGGAGGTTCCTTTTGCCACTGCGGTTGTGTCCGCCCACAGAACCCCCCAGCGCCTGGTGGAATTCGCCAGTGAAGCCCACAAAAACGGCACCCAGGTGATCATCGCCGGAGCTGGTGGCTCTGCCCACCTGCCGGGAATGATTGCCGCTATGAGCCCGCTGCCAGTGATTGCCGTGCCTGTTGAAAGCCGTTTTATGACCGGAATGGACAGCCTTCTTTCCATCGTACAGATGCCGAAAGGTATTGCCGTGGCTACCCAGGCAGTAGGTGCCTCTGGGGCTTATAACGCGGGCCTGATAGCGGCACAGATGCTCTCCCTGGGCGATACTGAATTGCAGGAGCGATTGATCGCCTGGCGCGAGCGTCAAACTGACCAGGTTCCGCTAACGGTGGAGTGAAGTTAGTGAGTGAAGTAACCAGACATATCGCTATTGTCGGCTGTGGGCAGCTGGCACAGATGATGGCACAAGAGGGTAAGCCCCTCGGTATTACATTTAGTTTCCTGGCGGAGAAGGGCGAGGACGCGGGTTGTGTCGAAGGGCTCGGCACCGTCATCAGGTTGGACGAGGCGGGCAGTGGTGAGGATTTATTTCAGGCACTCGGCTGCCCTGAGGTGATTACCGCCGAGCGTGAACAGGTGGATGTAGCACTGCTAAGAGAGCTGCAGCGCTTTTGTCCAGTTTACCCAGATCCCCATGTTTTTGAGAAAGCCCAACATCGCTTGAGGGAGAAGCGGGCTCTCACTGAGAGTGGTCTTCCGGTTGCGCCTTTTATGCCGGCAAGGGGGCGCGGTGAATTACTGAATGCCTTGGATAAGCTCGGTTATCCGGCATTTATCAAGAGCTGTGAAAATGGCTATGACGGTAAGAACCAGTGGCGGGTGAAAGATGCGGCAGAGCTGCAGGAAGCTATCAAGGAGGCTCAAGATCTGCCCTGTGTGGTAGAAGCCTCGGTAGATTTTTCCTGTGAGGTTTCCCTGATCGGTGCCCGCTCTGTTTCCGGGGAAGTAAAGACCTACCCTCTGACTGAGAACCTACACCGCCAAGGAACGCTGTTACTCTCCAAGGCGCCCTATCAGGATGAACAATTATTAGCCAGTGCCCGTGCCTATCTGCAAAAGCTGATGGATGACTGGGACTATGTGGGCGTACTCTCAGTGGAGTGCTTTGTCACCAGTGAAGGCTTGCTGGTGAATGAAATTGCCCCGCGGGTCCACAACAGCGGTCACTGGACTTTAGTGGGTGCGGACACCAGCCAATTTGCCAATCACCTGCGTGCGATATTGGATATGCCACTGGGTGACACCGAGTGCCCACGGCCCGCTGCCATGGTCAATATGCTTGGTGTGGATCGAGCGCCAACAGGCAAGAATGAGGGTGTTTGGCTCTACGGCAAGACGCTCCGTCCCGGGCGTAAGATGGGCCATGTGATCCTGGTGGATGACAGTTCAGAAGAGCTTTCTCAGCGCTGTGAGGCTATGATTGCCGATCTCTATCAGCAGTAACTGACTCACCTGGGCAGGATCTACTTTAAGTCCCTCTTCGGGTTTTTGAAGCGGGGGCTGGCGGTCCTGCCACGCCACATAGGGGTGCCTACCCGATAGGCAGCCCGCGCAATCATATGCACCCCGATGGGCACGGTGAAGAGCAAAAATAGCAGCGCCGCCACTGCGCGTGCGGTTACCTGGGTATCGTGGAACATTGCGGCCACACCTCCCAGTAAAAGCCCGCAGCAAAGAGTGGCGGCCTTGCCTGACGTGCTCATGCGAGTGTAGAAATCCGGCATCCGCAATAGGCCCAAGGCCGCACTAAAACCGAACAGGCTGCCCACCAGCAATAGGGTGGCGATAAAAATCTCATCGAAAACCACTGCCGCCTCCCTCATGTAAAACAGTTTTTTTTCCACTTTTTTCAATAAAGCGGGCGAAAGCCACACTCACCAGAAAAGCCACCAGTGCCAGGGCAATAGCCGCACTCAGATAGGCCGGCTCTCCAGAGGCAATGGCTAATAATGCGCAGTAGGCCACTGCAAGAATATTGAGTACGTCGAGGGCCACAACTCGATCCGCCAGGGTCGGCCCGAGAAAGATGCGCATAAAACACATGGCCAATGCCAGCAGTAAAATGAGTGATGAGATATTAATGGCAGCCACAATTAATGGCGCGTTGATATCAACGATAGTACTGTGCATCAGGAAAAAGCCTCCCGCACCCGCTTTTCAAAACCTTGGTGGATTTCCTCGCGGAAAATATCTGGATCATCCACGAACATGGTGTGTACCAACAGTTCAGAGTTATCCTGGGTAATTTCCAGCACTACGGTCCCCGGTGTGAGTGATATCAGATTGGCCAGTATAAAAATCTGCGTCTGATCAGTAACTTCTAAGGGAATTCGCACCACTAGCGGGCGGCTCTGTAGTTTTGGTGAAAGGACCTCATAGGCAGCGCGCAAGCTTGAGACCACCAACTCCTGTAGAAAAAAACTGGCTAGGCGGATTAAACGTGGCAGGCGCTGAAAGTATTTGGTGCCCTCAGGAATTTTGGGGGAAACCCGCAATGCGAGGTAACCAAGGAAAAAACCAAAACAGAAATTTACCAGCGTTGCATTGCCGGTTAAGGCTGACCAGCTGATGGCTAAGATTAGGTTAAGTAAAAATACGCGCATGATCAGCGGTTTCCGACATATTGAATTTTCAGCCCCAGTACCGCCTCAATATATTCCCCCGGCTTTAATAGCTCCCTGGCGGCCGCCAGGGAGTAATCGATCAAGGGGCCAGGTATTAAACCGAGTACCAGGGTGATCAAAGCCAAAAACGCTACAGGTAGCAGGCGCTCATAGCGTTCATACCGGGGGATATCTGTCAGGCGCTGGCAATAATCCTTCGGATGGTCCTTTAAAAACGCCTCTGCCCAGATTTTGCTCATAGAGAACAACGTAAGGATGCCGGTGATCAGGGCCACAGCAACTACGAAATAAGCGGCCTGGTCCAGACTCGCCTTGACTAACAACAATTTGGCCCAGAAGCCCGATAGTGGTGGAAATCCTGCCAGGCTGAAGGCGGCGATAAAGAAAAAGAAAGAAAGCAGTGGGCTCGCCCGGTAAAGACCACCGATTTCACTTAATTCGAAACTACCGGTAAGCCGCTTGGCAGTACCACTAATAAGAAATAAGTTAGTCTTGGCAACGATGTTGTGAATCATATAAAAGACTGCCCCGGCCAGGGCCAGAGGGGAATTAAGTGCAAGGCCCAGCACCAGAAAGCCGATTTGGCTAATGATATGAAAGGCGAGAATCTTGCGAAATTCATAGTGGGCCGCCGCACCTAATACCCCGGTAAGCATGGTCAGTAATGCCGTACCCAGCAAAATGGTATGGGGGAATTGCAGTTCACTGGGAAAAATCAGGGTGAAGGTGCGTATCAGAGCATAAACTCCTACCTTCGTCAGCAGGCCGGCAAAGACCGCGGTTACCGTTACGGGCGGGGCGTGATAAGAAGCGGGTAACCAAAAAAATAACGGAAAAATTGCGGCCTTAATACCAAATGCGCAAATAAATAAAACCGCCAGGGCAGAAACTGCCGAGGGGTTATCCACAGCGGCTAGAGAGATATGCAGCTGGGCCATATTTAATGTGCCGGTCAACCCATAAGTCATTCCAATAGAGGTCAACATCAGCAATGTGGATACCAGATTTAATGCGACATATTTAATGCCACCATCCAATTGGATACGGTCGCCGCCAATCACCAGTAGTGCGAAGGAGGCGATTAACATCACCTCAAACCAGACATAGAGATTGAATAAATCCCCTGTAATAAAACTCCCACAAACCCCGGCCAGTAAAAGCTGAAAGAAACTGTGAAAACCCAGTTTAACTCGGTATTTCCTGATATCGGATAAGGAAAACAGGGAAACACAGAAGCCAACGATGCCAGTGATCAGAAGCATAATGGCACTTAATCGATCGGCCACTAGAGTGATACCAAACGGCGCAGCCCAATCGCCCATTTGCGCGGCACGGGTACCGCCGGTTTCCACCAGAACCAATATGGCGATGGTCGCGGCCAGTAACAGGGCACAACCGCCAACTGAAATAAAGCCACAAAGAAGTTTTCTGCCGCGTGCCGGGAAAGTGGCGAGGGCGGTGAGAATCGGTATCAAAAAAGGCAGGGCCAGTAACCAACTCAAGGAGATTTTTCTCCCTTGGGAGGTATCGGCTCGGCGATACGCATGGTATCCACATCCAGGGTACCGAGAACCTTATAGGCCTGGGCGATCAAGGCCAGGGCAAATGCCAGCAAACCAAAGCCAATCACAATCGCGGTGAGGATCAATGCCTGGGGCAGGGGGTTGGCGATTGGTCCCGGGGCAACCTCCATACCCTGCGGAATCAATGGTGGCGCGGCACGAGTGACTCTCCCTGCAACAAAAATAGCCAAGTTGGCAGCATTACTGATTAATATCAGCCCAAACAGGTAGTGCAGTAAATTCCTGGCCAGCATCAGATAGACACCGGTGGCGATTAATATGCCGACAACGAGAGCGAGTGGACCTTCCATATTATCTGGAATCCTCCAGGGCAAAAATCAGAGTCAGTACTGCACCGAGTACCGCCAAATAAACACCAATATCGAAAATCAGCACATTGCTGAGGGAGAGACCGCCGGAATTTTTATTGCCGGTAACTTGTAGCCATTGTCCTGAAAATGGCGCCTCGCCGGAAAATAGAGAGAGCATACCTGAGAGCAGTGCGATCAATACGCCAGTTGCGGCGAGATTGCTCGGCGGAATTTTTAGGGCGCTTTGTGCGGCCTCCACGCCCCAAGCCATGGCAAAGAGAACAAATGCCGAGGCGGCAATTAAGCCGGCAATAAACCCCCCGCCGGGATAGTTATGCCCGCGCAGTAACATATAAATGGAGAACACCAGTATCAGTGCCACCAGCACTCGGGTTGCGGTCTGCAGTATCAGCGAGTTCACTGTTTACCCCGTCGTAATTGGTGACCGAGTAGAGTGACAGCCGCTACGGCTGCAGTAAAAACAACGATAATTTCGCCGAAGGTATCCAGCGCGCGAAAGTCGACCAAGATCACATTGACGATATTGCGGCCATGGGCCTCGGGCACAGAGGCTTTTTCAAAAAATTCAGTCGTAGGGCTATCGAGCGGCGTTTGTAGTACCGCCAACAGGCTAAAGGTTACCAGCAAGCCCAATATAGCCCCGAGTGTGGCATCCCGTGGGCGGAACAGTACCTTGCGGCCAGGATTGAACACCGGCAGCCGCGGCAGGATTGCTGCCACCAGCACCAGGTACAGGGTTTCCACAAGAAGTTGGGTAATGGCCACATCCGGTGCGCCAAGAAACAAATAAATCAGGGCGATGCCCACACCGAGGGCGCCAAGGGCGCAGATAGCGATCAGCGGCTTGCGCGCGGAACCCGCCATATAGGCTCCCCCCACGGTCAACAGCAAAGCCGCCCATTCCTTCAAATTCAGGCGTGGCCAAGCGTACTCCAGGGGAAATTGTCCACCGCGAATCAGGGCATAGGCGAGAACTAGGGAGATGGTAGTGAAAATCACCGTCAGGTAGCGTCGCATGATGCCGTTTTGCAGAATACGGGTCTGCCACGCCGCAAAGGCTTTGAGTAAATCCAGGGACTTATCCCACATTTCGTCGGCGCTGGTGGGTGCATGTTTGAAATCCCAAGCCAACCAGGCGCGCATACGACGCAGCCCCAGATACATGATGACTCCCAAAACAAAAGTGAGAATACTCATCAGCAGGGGGATATTAATACCGTGCCACAACTTCAGCTTGATCGTCTCAGGAATACCCAAAATGGCACTTAGCGCTGGTTCCACCAAGCCGCCACCAACGAGATCTGGTGCCATACCGAAAGTTAGCCCCAGGCCACTCAAAATTAACGGGCTAATCCACATGCCCGGTGGCGCCTCTTGAACATGGGTTATATGTTGCGGCTTCTTCTTCCAAAAGGGTTTGATTGCCACCATTCCCGCCACGGTTACCGTGACGGCATTGACAAAAACCGCCACTGTGGCAACCAGGGCCGGTTCTGAGGCCACCGCTAAAGCGCCTTCGTATTTAAGCTCTTTGCCAATAAAGCCTAGAAAAGGCGGAAAGCCGGCCATGGAAAGTGCAGCCGCTGAAGCCGCAATCACCGTGATATGCATGGAGTGGCCGAGTCCGCCTAATTTATTAAGGCTGCGCGTGCCAGTCTGTTTATCGATGATGCCCACCACCATAAACAGGGCAGCTTTGTAAAAGGAATGCACAATAAGAAACGTGATGGCGGCGGCCACAGCGGCCGAGGCATCTGAGCCCAGGAACATGGTCAGGGTACCCAGTGCAATCAGAGTAGTGTACGCCAGGGCCAGCTTTAGATCGGTTTGGCGCAGTGCCGCCAAGGCTGCCACCGCCGCCGTGGCGGCGCCGGTACAGGTTAAAATCCACTCCCAATACTCGGTGTGTGCCAATACCGGGTGCATACGCGCAAGTAAGTAAATTCCGGCTTTTACCATGGTGGCGGAGTGCAGATAGGCGCTCACCGGTGTGGGTGCGGCCATGGCATTGGGCAGCCAGAAATGAAAGGGCAACTGTGCAGACTTACAGAAGGCGCCGATTAATATCAGAATCAGGATCGGTAAATAAAGTGGGCTAGCCCGCACCGTCTTACCGGCAGCTAATACCTGCAGTAGATCGAAGCTACCCGCCACGTACGCAAGTAATAGCAACCCCACAAGTAAGCAAAGTCCCCCCAGTGTGGTGACCAGTAAAGCCTGTAGAGCGGAGCGGCGGGCAATGGCGCTGGTATTGTTATAACTAATCAGCAGATAGCTGGAAATGGTGGTGATTTCCCAGAAGACAAATAGGGTAATCAAATCGCCCGCCAGCACCAAACCTAGCATCCCAACCATAAAAAGATATAGGTAACTGTAAAAACGGCGCAAGTCGGGATCACCGCGCATATAGGCGGCGGCATAGATAGCAACAAAAACACCAATGCCACTAATCAACAGCGCAAAAAGGAAGCTCAGGCCATCGACATAAAATCGCAGGGAAACACCCAGTGCCTCAACCCAGGTAACACCAAAGGAAAATTCCTTCCCAGCGGAGATGTCTGGCATATGCGCCATCAAAAAAATGGTGACAATAGCCGGAGCTACGGGTGAGAGTAGCGAAATCCATCTCCCCGGTGTGGCCTGTTCACTCCCGCGACCTTCCCTGTCGCTCACTGCACCCATTTTTCCATCCTTAATTGCCTCGACCTATTTTAGGTGGGAATTGGCAGTAGGGCAGGCGTAGAAATCTAGTGCTGGGATTATTAGAACTCTATTCAGTGCGTGCCTAATGAACTTGAACCTTTCAATGGGTTTTGATTGCTTGGTGTTCTTAGGGGTACCCAATGCCACAAGGCCACAGAACCAGGGGATTATGAACTTGGCAGCAAATTCTGGGAGTCAGGGAGCTTTACTAATGGAGAGGTTCACTAAAAAGTTGCTCCAGGGTAAAGCCACTGGACTTGCTGCTACTGGCTATGAACACCTATTCCAGCTTTCTGATAGCTGGTCTTCTGGCATGCTTTTTTTAGTACTGTAAACACTATTCCGCCCTTAAATATGTTCTCATCTTTGCCCTAAACCAATCGGCTGCTCAACAATAAATAGGGCTAGCAAGGCCCATGGTAGAGGGCCTTAAAAAAAGCTTGGTTCTCAGCTATTGCTGCAGGTATTCTTCGCCCAAATCGACCCGGGGTTCAAAGGGTCGAAGGCCTTTACTAGTGTTTACGCTGGTGCCCACCCCGTCAGTTCCTGATGTGCTCAAGCATCGCTTTGATAAGTTCTGACTATGTATACTACTCTGCTTGTGGTCGATGACGATCTGGATGTCGCCGACCTGCCAGCCAATACCCTGTCGTTTGAAGATTACCTCCGCGATTATCCCAAACTACATGAGAAGCGGATACGCATAATTAACTTGTGCGATACCCGCCGTTATCTGAGCCAGGGCTACTACTGCTCTCTCTTGGCGGAGGCGCGCCGACACGATGTTCTCCCCTCTGTGCGGGTCATCAATACCTTGCGCAATGGCGATGAACAGGGCATCTGGATCAAGGCTGAGCGCGTAGATCAAGAGATTTTTCGCGATGAGAAACCCGTTCGCGCATTGATCTGTATGGGAGAGGTGCAAGACTTCCGCCTGAAGACCTTAGCCGCCACAGTATTTCAACAATATCCTGTGCCCTTGCTGGAAGTTACCTTAAGTGCCGACCAAGGGAATGTCCTGATCCTGGTTCAGCGTATTGGCTTGGCTCAGCTAAACGCAGAGGAGCGCCATTTTTGTTGGCAAGTGCTGGGGGAATACGCACGTATCCGCTGGAGAAAGCAGAGCAGCCGGAAGAAATACCGCTGGGAATTGGCGATGCTGGTGAATCCGCAGGAGGCTTCCCGGCCGAGCAACCAAGCCGCAGTCTCGCGCTTTATTCGGGCTGGCAGAAGGCTGGGGATGCAGGTGGATGTGGTTACAGCGGATGAAATTTCCCAAATTAACCAGTACGACGGGTTGTTTATACGGGAAACCACCGCGATCGATCACCATACCTACCGTCTGGCATGTGAGGCGGAGCAGAACGGTCTTGTAGTGCTCGATGATCCCGACTCCATTCTGCGCTGCTGTAATAAGGTTTTTTTACACGATGCCTTCCATTATCAAAAAGTGCCTTCTCTGAAGACTCTGGTAGTCAATCGAGCAGATCCCGGTACTTTGGATCAACTGGAGCGAGAGCTGGGTTATCCGATGGTTTTAAAATTGCCCGAAGGATCTTTTTCCAGAGGGGTTTTTAAGGTCGATAATCGTGAGGCGCTTATCGACAAACTGAGGAGTCTCTTTAAAAACTCGGCGCTTGTTTTGGCGCAGGAATATCTTTATACCGATTATGATTGGCGTATCGGTGTATTAAATGGTCGCGCGCTTTATGCCTGCCGATATTATATGGCACGTAATCACTGGCAGATTTACAACCATGGGGTTAAGCGGCACACGAGTGGAAACTTTGACACCTTGCCCACCTTTGAAACCCCTCGTAGTGTATTGAACGCTGCACTGAAAGCCGCAGCCGTGGTAGGAAAAGGGCTGTATGGTATAGATATTAAATTGAAGGATAATCACGCCTACGTGATCGAAGTAAATGACAACCCCAATATTGATCAAGGTATTGAAGATAAATATTTGGGGGAAGAGCTTTACATGCAAATTATGTCGGAGTTTCTTCGTCGCTTGGAATTGCGTGGGGCGCACTAGATGCCTGCGGAACAATGCTCTATTCGCCCAGCACAGATCGGTGATCTAAATCATCTGCTCTCTATTGAGCATGACAGTTTTACTACAGATCTATTGAATAGAAGGCAAATGCGCTACTTGCTGATAAAGGCAAAAGCCTGCTGTCTGTTACTAGAAGTTCAGGGTGTTATCGTTGGTTACGGAATTTGTTTAACGCCCAAGTTACCTCGCCCGGCGCGTCTTTATTCTCTTGCGGTACGGCTGGAGTACCGCGGTAAGGGGTTCGCCAGGGCATTGATCGAAGCATTTAAACATTACTTAAACTGTAATAACTATAAATACTGGCAACTCGAAGTGGCTATCAATAATTACTCTGCGCAAAAGCTTTACAAGGAGAGCGGATTTGAAATCAAAGCCCAGCTTCCAGGTTACTATGAGAACGGATGCGATGCTTTACGCATGGTATGTGTGTTGGTAGTTACTGAGGAAGTCTGAGTCTGTAAGACGAGTGAGGACAAGCTTAAGTCGGTATGGCGCCTGGCTATGCCGGGTGGACAATGGCTATATAAGCATGAGAGGGTTGGGTGTCTGAAATCCTGATAGTAACAATTGGTAAAGGCCCCATTTTCGACCATAAAACTTAACGATAAAGGCTGAAAACGTGCATCAATCTCCCAGTGAACATCCTGAATTAAAAGCCCTTGATCAAAAATTATTTGAATTGGTGCGCGGAGTAGAAATCCTCTCTGCTATTGAACCAAAAAATTTTCGGGAACAAAAACAGGATTTTTTCTCTACAAATTTTTCCACTAACCCACAGTTTGTTTATGCCGAACACGAAGTAGAAATATTCCAACGTAAGCGAGCACTCTATGCCCTTCCAGTCGAGACTCTGCCAGATGAGGATTTAACCCAGCTTTACAGCGATATCGTCGAGTCATATGTCGACAAACTGGACCAGTTTCGCTCCGTAGGCACAGCGGACTTCGTCTATGATTCCCTGCGTTACTTTGGTGAGCCAACGGATAAGGATATTAACAACGCAGATTTTATCTTGCATTTGCCCGATGATCTTGAACCTAGTGCTGATCGTTTTTTCAATGCCGATGAGATGATGCGCTTTCTCAGTGACTTTGCCAATCGACAGGGCTACACCTACGATATCCGCACCGATGATCGCATGATCGCCAATGCCTTGGTCGCTGGCAGTACGGTAAAAATCAATTCCCATGCCAGTGTCTCAGAAACAGAGGTATCCGCCCTAGCGCACCACGAATTAGGGGTTCACCTGGTGACGACCCTAAACGCCCGCAGCCAACCGCTGAGAGTGCTTGAACTTGGCTGTCCGGTCAATACAACCTCCCAGGAAGGGTTGGCGATCCTGTGTGAATACCTGGCCGGTTATCTCACTTTACCAAGATTAAAAGTGTTGGCACTGCGGGTGGTCGCGGTACAATCCATGTTGCAGGATAGAGACTTTAAGCGCACTTTTATCCTGCTTAAAGAGCAATATCAGGTGGAAGAAAACCTGGCCTTTACGATTACTACCCGGGTTTATCGAGGCGGTGGCTTTACCAAGGATTATCTTTACCTACAAGGTTTTCATCAGATGTTAAATGCCATGGAAACCCGCGAAGACTTCAATAACCTTATGGCCGGTAAGGTCTCGATAGAATGTCTGCCTCTTATTTCTCGATTGATCGATAAAGGTTATCTGCGCGCACCGCAATTTATTAGCCCGGCAATAAAGGAGCCGCAGCCTATTGATGAGGTCAAGCGTTTTATCGCTCATGCGATTAAATAACTTTTTTAGGAACTCAGCGGAGTAAGAAATACATGGGGCTGGTAAACACAAAGGGCGATTAAAAAAGAGATACCTCGTCTATTGAGAGTTAAACAACGAGGTATCAATAACGATCTGTAGTGCGCTTATTGTTGGAATCTAGAGCCAAATTCAGTTGGCAGGCAGATCAAACCACAGTGCGGTAACACCATCCCTTGCAGCTTGAAGTTGTATCTCTTCTTTGAATAGACCCAGACCATCTCCCGATGCCAGTATCGATTTATCATTTACACTGGCTTCGCCATCAATGACATGTAAGTAGCCGGGTCGCTCACGGGTGTCTAATGTAATGGTTTCCCCGGTTTTTAAATGTAGGCGGTATAAACTGGCATCCTGATGTATGGAAAGGGTGTTATCTCTTCCATCGGAGGTCACCAAAGCGGTCAGTTTGCCGTGCTGTGTGATCGACTTCTGTTCGTAGCTGGGTTTTACACCCCGGCGGTTTGGCTCAATCCAGATTTGCAGGAACTTCAGCTGATCTGACTTTGAGTAATTGTATTCCGAGTGGGTAATACCGGTACCGGCGCTCATCCTCTGGATCTCACCAGCTGGTACTACATAGCGGTTACCCTCGCTGTCCTTATGCTCGATCGCACCTTGAAGGATATAGGAAATAATTTCCATATCCCGATGTCCGTGAGTATCAAATCCGGCTCCAGGCATCACCGTATCATCATTGATTACGCGTAGCGCGGAAAATCCCATATGCTTGGGGTCGTAATAGTGTCCAAAAGAAAAGGTATGTTTGCTGTTTAGCCAGCCAAAACGGGCTTGCCCACGTTCCTGTGAAGGTCTGAAGTAGTACATAGCCTAATCCTCATCTGTGAGGTAATAAATAGTGTTAGGGCCATGATAGCTGGCTGAGGATAGAATCAATATTAGTTAAAGATGGACTGTAAATTCGCTCTTTTAGAATGAATGGGGTTTAGTGAAAAGTTTATCTTATGCGCCTTCTCCCGCTAAAAGAGGTGAGACAAAAAGGAAGAATGGAAAAGGAAAGAATAGAGGGAAGAATGGGTTGAGGAAAAATGCACCGACATCATTGTTCAGACGTCGGCATTTCCAGGGTGAGCAGGCGGAGCTCTCCAATAAACTCACGAGCCACAGGTCCCAACTTATCCTGATCTTTGAAGTTTAAATAAAAACTGGTCGAGCGCGCTCCGCCTTTTTTCAATGGTAATAGTTTCAGGGTGCCGTCATTCAGTAAGTCCGCCACCAGTGGCATAGGTAGCCAAGCATATCCCATACCCTGTGCAATTAAATCCAGAGAGGCACGCAAACTGCCCACTTTCCAGCGTTGTTCCGCCCCTAGCCAGCCGGAATCCCGGTTTGTTTGCAGCGCTGAATCTCGCACAATAATTTGCCGGTAGGACTTAAGATCTTCAAATGTCAGATCACGCTCAAACCTGAGTAGTGGGTGCGCCTTGTGAGCAACTGCCACAAACTCAATGCGGCAGATTTCATCATTGAGGCTATCGTCCATGGTAAAGGCAGAAAGGCCCAGATCGACAAGGCCCTCCTGGATTAATTCGTTAGTGCCGGATAAAACTGTGTCGATAATATCAATATTGACTTGAGGATAGATTCCCGACACTTTTTCCAAAGCCTGGAAGACCACTTTCTGCGGAAAGGCTCCATCTACGGCGATGCGTAACTCCGACTCCACTCCATCACTGAGGGAGTCTGCAATGGCCTCAATACGGGAGACCTCTTCCAGCAGGAACTTGCCACGGCGCAGCATCAGGTGGCCTGCCTCAGTGAGTACTACCTTACGTCCCGTCACTTCAAACAGCTTGATACCCAGTGCAGTTTCCAGGTTTGTGACCGCATGGTGAATACTGGATTGGCTCTTATGAACTACGGAGGCTGCCTGGTTAAAGCCGCCGGCATCTACAACGGCCTTAAACATTCTCCATTGTTCCAGGGTGGTTTTTTGCATGGGTCTTTCTCTCGCTGATAGATGCGCTCTTAAAGGGTATCTTATTATTCGACCAAACCGAATAATAGCGAAAATATCAAGCGATAACGCTCGAATACCTTAAAGGAATCTTTGTTTCAGGGAAGGAAGCCAGTGATAGAGAGAAATCTTTTATAGGAGAGAAGGTGTAGGAAACTGCAAGACGATGGCACGTCCCTGTGCCGTATCAAACTGTGAACTAGCTCAGTTGAAGGCTAGTAAATACTGGTGGTTGGTTCTTTATTTACCGGTCCTTATGCTTAAACACGTCAAATCCAATTGCGCGCGATGTGCGATAAATACTGGATTGGCGATGATATTGCTCATACCACTTCCGAAATTGGGTATAACGCAAAAACTTGAACTCGCCTTTATTGGGGTCGAAAAAGTAAGTGATTTTATCGGTAGTTGCAGTAATACGGAATGCCATGGCGTGGCCCCACCCGGTACCTGCCGTTCTCAGCATACAAAAAAGAGTCTGAGATTGTTGGGTAAAGTAATCTTTGGACTCAAAGCCGCCAAATGCCGTGGTAAATTGCTCATCTAAAGAGGGGCTCACTTTCTTTGTCGCGATCCCATTTCCCACTTGTCGTAAATGTTCAAAACCCTGAGATACTAAATATTGCGTTGTCTCCCGCATCATTTCATGGGCATTACTGGGGCGACCCTCGGTACCATTCATAAACTTGAATCGATACATGGAAGCAAAGCGCTGTGCCACAACGGCCATCTTTGTGCTATCGATACTACCCCCGGTGGACAGCGCATCTTGAAGGCCGGACTGTAGTGCTTTGCTAATCCAACTTACTGCTAATGCCTCACAGATTCCGCCCTTGGTGTGAGGATGCTTCTTTGTGATTTTGCCGTAATCACCTTGACTAAATTTCCATGTCTGCTGGCCACCGAATTGAGAGGCTCCGGAGTCTTTTGGCATGTTGTTCTCTTTATTTGTGACTGCTTATTCTAAAAACCAGTTTACTGGGCAATTGTGCAGGCAATGTGCAAGCAGCTGTTGATCGATACCAGTGAATTACCAGACTGTCATCAATCAACAAAAAGAGAGTCAGTGTTTGGGGCCATTGCAAAAGAGCAGGTTAGCCAGTGGTGCGGTTAAAAGGACCGCTATAGTCGATATCTGGCCCCACCGGGACCACCTGGGTTGGGTTGATCATGGTATGGCTGAAATAGTAATGCCTTTTGATATGGTGAAAGTCGACAGTATCGGCAACACCAGGCCACTGGTATAACTCTCGCACATAGTTGCGCAGATTGGGGAAGTCTTCTAGACGCTGGCGATTGCACTTAAAGTGGCCGTGATAGACCGAATCAAAGCGAATTAGGGTGGTGAATAGTCGCCAATCCGCTTCGGTAATTTCCTCACCAACGAGGTAGCGCTGCTTGGCTAAAATGTTTTCTACCTGATCCAGGGCATTAAACAAATTAGTGTAGGCTTGTTCATAGGCTTCCTGGGTGGTGGCAAAACCACTGCGGTATACGCCGTTGTTGATATTCTCGTATACCAGTTGATTAATATTCTCAATTTCCTCTTGTTTGTTTTCTGGGAAAAAGTCCTGAGTATCCCCACTAATTTCATTAAATGCGCTGTTAAACATACGAATGATTTCTGAGGACTCATTGCTGACAATACAGTTCTGATGTTTATCCCAGAGCACCGGTACAGTCACGCGCCCGCTGTAGTCGGCCTTATTGCGGGTATATAGCTGGTGTAAGAATTGGTGGCCAAACAACGCATCGCCGCTGCTGCCTTCATCGGTATTAAAACTCCAGCCCTGTTCGAGCATATCCGGGCTTACCACAGAAATACTGATATGTTCCTCCAGTTTTTTCAACTTGCGGAAAATCAACGTGCGATGGGCCCAGGGGCAGGCCAGGGAAACGTACAAATGGTAGCGCCCGGATTCCGCCTTAAAGCCCCCTCTACCACTGGGTCCGGCGCTGCCATCACTGGTAATCCAATTGCGCAGTTGGGCCGCCTCTCTCTTAAAGGCACCACCAGAATCTTTGGTGTCGTACCACTGGTCTTGCCATTGGCCGTTTACTAAAAGTCCCATGTTTTTCTCCTGAATCAGTATCGCTGGTAACCGGCCCTGGGGCGCCAGGGTAAGGTAGTAGAAGGCAATAGAAGATAATTGTATGTTTGGCAAATTACTGAACGGTACTTCTGCGTCTGTCCAGGCTAAAGCGTCCGGCACCATGAGCAGTCAATACCAGAAAGCCGCCGGTCATAGCCAGATTCTTAAAGAACATCAAAAACTGCATCTGATCGGCCAGGTTATTGTGAAACATAACCGCAGTCAGCAGGCTGAAGCCGGCAAAGGCAAGTGCGGTAAGGCGTACCTGAAAACCCACAATCAACGCCAGGGCGCCGCCAATCTCAAACAAAATCACCAGTGGCAGCAGAAACTCTGGTAGGCCGCCCATGGCTAAGTACTGGGCACTGCTCTCATAGTTCTGAATCTTGTTTACACCAGCCAGTAAGAATATCGCCGCCAGGCCGATACGCCCACTTAGATCTGCGATGCCCGCAAATAGCTTGTGGTTAGCGCTGGGCTGGGCTGTGGATAAAGTAGAAGTGGTCATTTTAATGCTCCTTAAACTGTGAAAAGGCCGATAGAGCCGCGCTCTAAGTGGGTTATCGCTGTCGTTAGGGAGTAGTTTATTTATATTTAACAGAATGAAAATTAGTCTATTTAGGCTTGTTCATTCTGTTTAGTAGAATGAAAGGGGTGAAACTGGGTGGCTAGGGTCTCAGAAGTGGTATTCAGCCCCCAAGGAGAAAACAAAGGGATCAATATCCAGGCACTTAATAGCCCCATTGAATAGCCAATGGCTGTCCGTCCAAAGGCAACGTCAATACCAACTTCCCCTAGCCAGCCCCCAGGAACTAATAAGCTTCCATCTAGCCCGTGACCCAGCCCCGAGTACCATCTAAAAGTAGTTCTGCGCCGTATGGTTGATATGCTCGCTGAAAAAATGAGTGTAATGCACTGCCGTTTAAATACAGAGTATCGGAGTCGTCATTGGGGACGACCACCGCAGCGTCGGCACGAATGATAAATTCTCCTTTTTGGCAATCTGATACCGCCCGGTAGGTCACTAAAAGTGCGAAGCAAAAAAATATTGTCAGCTTGAATTTTTCTTATCCCAGCTTCCAGAGATTCGATGGAAAAATAGGGTTTTAAGCAGACAATTCAATACAAGCAAAGACTCATTATTTGAATGCTAGATTGATAGTGTTGTTGTCTTGCTAGTACGGATTTTCTATACGTTTCAATCTGTGAGACAACATTTTTTGCTGTAATTTATCAATTTTATAGAAAAAATTTCAGTTTATAATTTTGTGGCGTAATTAGTGATAGATGTTATCAATTTATGGGGTGAATGTTGAACAGGTTAACTGATTGGATAAATTGGTCCTGTTTTCTCTAGATTTTTTTAAATAGATGCATAAATTTCTAGGTGGTTTTTTTATTTATTTCGTTGTTTAAATGAAAAAACATAAATGGGCCTAGGAGACCCATTTATATTTTTGTAAAAAGTTATGTCAATAAGTGCTTTCTTTTTTGGTCGATAAAAATCTCTGATACTGGAAGGCCGCACCCAGCATACATAGCCCTACCAACATACAGACCACAATCTTCTGTATCAGAGAAAAGTCCTGCATATCCCAAAGCACAATTTTAAGTGCGGCAATGCCGTACAAAATAAGTGAAAGTTTTAGTAACCGCTGGGTACCTGGTTTCAGGGTCTGGAATAGTAGCAGTGTTGCATGTACCACCAGGGCAAAAGATATTGCTGGCAGCCACATGGTTTCCAGTATTTGTGCCAGCAGAGCGATATAAAGTGGAATTGCTGTGAGGTGCAATGCCCACAGGTTAAACAACCTACGGCCTGGCCATACGGCCCGATTGGCGAAGAAGCGCTGATAAACCAGCAACGAAGCAACTCCCAAGGCCACCAGATTATAAATCCCTATCATTGGTGCTTTATTGGAATTGAGGATTACTGCTGCAACTTGTAACAAGGTAATAAACTCAAACAGACGCAGACTCAACATATAAAGTGGAGTCAACTGATTGCGCAGTGGGGCTAATTTGGATTTAAAAACATACAGACTGGCGAAGTACAGTTGGCAAAGTAAGAGGGCCAGTGCAAAGTCCCGGCTTAGCGCATAGCTAATAATAAACAGTGTTGCCGCGAGATAGTAAAAAGCCAGAGGAAAGAGTGGCTTGAGTGCACCGTGCAGGGCCAACTGCCAATCCTTGCCAACGGGCTTTCGCCGCAACCCTTGACCGATCCACAACAACGCAGTCAGTGATACTAACCCCAACAGCAGCCCACTCATAGCAAGGCCTTGCCAGTTGGCAAATTCCCGCAGGGCACAGCCGCTCACTGCTACAAAGCTTGCGCCTACAATTAAGATCCGTAGTTCCTGTTTTAATACTTCCAGCTTTAGGCATATATAAAGCCCTAGGGTGATAGCGCAAGATAACCAAACGGCCATGGGGAAGTAGTCGCTGGCTTTATAAATCACCGTCGGTAGGAAAAATATCGGCAACAGAGCGTAAAACAGCTTGCGCAAATTGAGTGCCAGGGAGAAGCCTGTAGATTCCATATCCAGGTGTTTATACAGAGCTGCAATCATCCACAGGCTGAGAAAGGCCTCCACGCTGGCAATCTTTCCATAAGGTATTTGATCGTAGAAATGTAAATTACCCACAATCGATGCACTCGCCAGCAATGGGACAAACAGCAGTAAGTAATGGCTGAGTCCCAACCATTCACAAAATGCTGAGCCAGTGCGCTGGCCTCGACAGATCAAAAAGCCCATTGGTAACAGGGCAAGTAGCCACATGCCTTGGGGCCAGAGGATTCCCACTGATAGCAGGAAGCTTGCAGATAAAAATACCGCAAAAGCATTATCTGCAATAGTGGCTAAACGGTGTTCTGCAGGAGTGATTCGGTCTGCACAGTGCCGTAATAGCTGGGTTAATGCGAAGGCAGCAGCACAGAGTGCCAGCCAGTTACCCCAGCCAGCGTCTGCGCTTAATGAAAGCAACATCGGTGCGGGAACAACACTTCCAGCTACCCAGGCCAGAGCTTGCCACAGCATGGTAAGGCCTGCGGCAGTAAGGGCGATATAACCCTCGCTTCTTACACTGATAAAGCCAAAACGGGCACCGAGAAAAATCAGCAATAATCCTTCAAGGCACCAGACAACTCCCAGTAAAGCGGGGCTGCATAACGCTAGGATTGCCAAACCCGCCAACAATCCACCGTGTAGTAGAGCCATATTCTGTACAACACGGGCGGAAACACTGGTGGCGCTGTAGCCAAACAGCCAGCGTGAATAAATGGCCAGCGCCATCCAGGGTAGAAGGTTAAGCAGCCACACTATGCCCAGCGCATGGCTGCTGGGGGCCAACGACCAGCTGATGTGAATAAATAACAGCAGGTTTGCGGCAATAATAAACAGGCGCTTTCGCTCCAGCTCTTTGGTTTCTATCAGTTCGGTACGCAGTCCTCGCAAGGCGTAATGGGCAAATCCATAAAAGAAGCCGTGCAATATCAGCAGTGGCCCCAAGGTTGAGGCGGTTTCATCCAGGTTTGAGATCGAAAACTCAAACATGCCGGCACTCAGCGCCATAGTTACCATTGCAAGCTGTGGCCAGCGTATTTGCCTGGATAAATGCAGCATGGCAAGGGCGAGTGCCAATAAGTAGCTGAGATAAACAAGCGCCGATGGATCAAAATGATTCGCCACCAAAGGCATGCTGGCGCCGCCCAGCAGGGTCACCATGGACACCACTCGTGTCTCAAATAATAGGGCGAGTAAGTAGGAGAGGCCTGTTGTCACTACCAACAGGCCGACTCCTATGGGGATAGGTACCAACTGGTAGTAGGGCCCGGCAAAGTACCCACATAGATAGAGAAGAATCACCCCGAGTGCTATTAGTCCGGAGCCGTAGTCGGCCATATGAGGCATTCGCCGGCTGAATGTGACACCGCCAAAGGTTGTTACTGCTGCGACTAGAAAGCCCAGAGTAACCTTACCAATTGGGCCCAAATAGTTGTTGAAAGAGAACTGCAGCAAATAAGCGAAGCCAAACACCAGCGCCAATATGCCGGCTGCGGTCATAAAGAATACCGGAGCCTTACCCTGAAGCTGGTAGTGGCGATAAAAGCCCATAAGGGGCTCCCACACGCGGTTGAGTGGTTCCAGGGCTGGCTCTACTAGGCTGGCGAACCCTTCCTGTAACCATGGTGTGGTCGTTGATGCTTTTCTGTCTTTTTGAGACGGTGATTTGGGTTCAGCAGGTGCCTTAGTGGGGGTTAAGATTGCTGGCTTAGCTTGCTCAATGACCCTGCGGGGCTCGGTAGGTGTGCCCATAAGCAGGGCTAAATCATCCTCTAACTCAGCGGTGCTTTCTGCTAAGACTTCTTTATTTTCAGTATTGCCCCGCCTGAGTTGTGCTTCAAGGGCAGAGAGCCGCCGTTCGAAGGTCTCTAGTCGGCGCCGATTGTCCCTCTCTAGCAGGGCTAGCTCTGCTCGGAGTGATAGCAGTTCACTTTCCATAACTTGCTCTTATCGTTTTGATCGAGACTATCCTGTGCCTTTTCCTACGGCAAGTGCATAGTTAACCGCACGGATCTACCCGATCGTTTCTTCAACATCTTCCTTTAGCGTGCCTGAGTAACCGAAGAGAAAACCCAGCACCGGTAAGGAGATTTTCACCTCAAACTGGTAGAGCTCATTCACAATTGCTTTTCCAGCAGAAACCTTTGGCCGGAATATTGTTGGAATTGGGAGCCGAAAAATTGACACAGAACGTTGCAACCATTGCCAGTTGCCACCCTCAGTGGAAACCCCAAGCTGTATTTTGATTGGGCCAGTGGACTCAACCCAGTAACCACCTTGTTGATAAGTTTTTACTGGGTGAAATTCTGAGGTAAAGGTATGGCTGTTGGCAAAGGTGCGGGACCAGATCAGTGTTTTGGTGGAATGGTGGATTTCCACAGAGAAAGGCACCTTGCCAGCCTTTGCGGGGCCCCCCAATTTGCGAGCCATTCGCCGGCCAATCCAGCCAGCAACGCCGGAACCAAAGCGAATATCCACCTCACCTTGAGCCTGGCACCCTTTGTATGCAGCTCTTGCAAAAGTGGATTCAGCTGGTCGAAATCCGGTCCGAACCAATCGAGCACCGCATTTTTCATAGGGCTCACTCTCAAGAAATCACAGGGGGTTCTTTAGTCTGCAGCCGTGCTTAAGCCTTAGGGCGCACCACCACCTGCATTGAGCAGTGGATGGTTTTATCGCCGTCTTTAACCAATACTTCTGAAGACTCAGAAATCACCTGGGATACAACCAGGTCTGAAATACTAACGACCTCCAACAGCTCTTCCTTACAGCCAGCAATATTGGCTGCATTAGAAATGGCAGAATCGTAACTGGTCTTGTGGGAGAAGCCTCTCTCCTCCTCGCCACGGCGACTGCGTTGAATGCTTTGGTAGGCATCTTTGCCTGCATCCACGGTATCTCCAATAACCCGGCCCGGTTTGACTTCGAGTTTCATGCAGGAGCTGGTGGCGAGGGCAATGATGAGAATAGTGATGATTTTTTTCATTTAACGACCTGAATTTATTTGAAATAACAACTGTTGCGGGGGGGGGGGATATCGTTGCTCCGCAAAATATCCCGCGGGATCTTATAGAGATATACGAAGTAATCAAGTGGGTAATAGAGTATGCCGAGTGGCAATTTCTCAAGGGATATGTTAACGAGCGATAGCTTATTTATAAGTTTAGCTACTGTTCTATGATGAGAATAAATCACCTTGCAGAATCCTATTTCATCGTACCTGAGTATAAATCAATCAAAATAGTACACATTGTGAAGGAGTAAAACTAAAAATTTCTCAAAATTCCAGATTGTTTGTTAAAGTCGCCGCCCTGGCGTTACGCTCATAAAAAATCTTTAAAATCTATTCTTGGGGGCACTAATTAATGAGCAGTTTTAAGAGAGCTCTTTGTCTTAGTTCTATTATCGTAATTTCCGCCTGTAGCGGAGGGGGCGGAGGTGGTGGTTCAAACGATGACAATTCGGATAGTTCATCCAATAGTTCATCCAATAGTTCATCCAATAGTTCATCCAATAGTGCGCCCGAGTTCGTCTCTACAACAGAAGTCACCTTCGAGGAAAATAGTTCCGGCATCCTACTTACACTATCTGCTAGTGACGCCGATGGAGACAGCATAAGTTACAGCATTAGCGGTGGCGAAGATCAGTCCCGCTTTTTAATTGATAATGGTAACCAGCTACGTTTCGGTTTTGCACCGGATTTTGAGAATCCTGCAGACGCAGATGGAGACAACGACTACCGGGTAACGGTCGAGGCTAGCGATGGCAACGGCGGCCAATCAAGCCAGGAAATTGTAATAACCGTTGTTGATGTTAACGATGGCGCTCCAGAGTTTTCTTCCACAACTGAAATCACAGTTGAGGAAGGTGTGAGCGATATTTTTTATACCGCTACGGCCGAGGACCCAGATAGAGACGATGTCACCTACTCATTGAGCGGCGGCATCGATGCTGCGCTGTTCTCTATTGGCTCCGCCAGCGGAGAACTCCGCTTTAACACTGCCCCAGATTTTGAGTCGCCTGCGGATAGTGATAAGGATAACAATTATCAGCTGTCAATTAGTGCCGCCGACAGCGAAGGGCTCGCGAACCAGCTTTCGTTGCAGGTCACTGTAACTAATCTACCGACACCTTCGGCTCGCATCATTTTCCCGACCGGTGGTGCCAATATGGGAGGGCAGCTTTCCAGCATAGCACTCTCTGCCCGAGTCCTTGATTTGGAAAGTGCCTCCAGGCAACTGGCTAGCATCACTATCGGTGGCCAATCACCGACTGAGGACGCCAATAGCCCATCAGTCTGGTATCTCGATAGTGCGATTAACGAAGGTAGCGATGCCTACACCCTCTCCGCCCAGTTCGTTACTGGCGAAACAATTGAGGATTCACTCTCACTAAAGAACGAGCAGTTAATAGCGCGACCAGTGAGTGTGTCCTACGACAACTTGCTTGGAAGCAGTTATTTTGCTGACAGTGGTGCGGAAACGATATTTGAGGTAGGCACAGACGGTTCTCGTCGGGTGATTTCAGGACCATCGGTTGGCTCTGGTCCAGCACTGGGGCTGGTTGATATGGAACAAAACTTTCCAGAAGTACGCAGCAATTCTGCCGATGACAACTTTGTCGTATTAAATAGGGACGGGAGTATCTACTCCGTCCAGCGCAGCACCGGTGACCGTACGCAATTGACCACCTGGCCTCAGCCAATTCCTGAGATTTCCACTGGCTTTAAAAGGCTGACTCTAACAAGCTCTGGAGGTGAAGCTTACGCAGCAAGAACAGTTGAAATTTTTGGAAGTATTGATACTTATGGTGAGATTATTAAATTTGACTTGTCGAGCGGTGATCACTCTGTAATATCCAGCTCTAGTTCAGCATCCCCGGTGGGTACTGGGCCAGATATGCTATCTTCGTTTGGTATCGCATTAGATGAGGCGAATGGACAGCTATATGTGGGTGATCTAGTTTCTGGCTCTATTTTCAAGGTAGACATTGCCAGTGGCGATAGAGCAATTATAAGCGGCAATAGTGTTGGCAGTGGCGAATCCGCATTTCCTTCAGATTTGATCGTCGATCTTGACAGTGATCAAATATATGTCACTGGTGGCGAAAATGTTCTGCAAGTGGATATTGCAACCGGTAATCGATCAGTTGTAACCAGCAAAACTAAGGGCGAAGGGTTACAGCTTGAATACGCAGCAGCAATTGGCCGGGGTGCTGATAGCGATCACCTAGTGGTGTCTGGAAGGTCTGCTGATCCGGTAATCATGTCCGTCGAGATCAGTACAGGCAATAGATCTATAGTTTCCTCCAACAAAGTTGGTATGGGGCCCAGTTACACATGGCACGATGTAAATTATATCTTCTCGACAGATCAGCTACTGGTGATATCCCAAGACGGTGGTTCAGCTCCGGGAGAAGGTGGCAGCGTAGCCGCAGAAATTGATTTGCAGAATGGCAACCGTGCGATCGTATCTCACTTTGCCCCTAATGATTCTCCCCGCATAGTAGCGTCCACAATTGTCCCTGGCGAGTCAGATGGTCATGCCTATATATTTGATGAGTACTCAGATCGACTGCTCAAGATTGATCTAGTAGACAGTGGCGTTGAGGTAATCTCTGCGGCCAATATTGGTGAGGGACCAGAGTTCTACGGACTTGTAGGGGCTATGGAGTTTGATGCCGACAACAATCGTATGATTTTGTTACAGCGCTCTGGGTTGATGAGCGTCAAGCTTGAAAATGGTGACAGAGAAATTATCTTCGATAATCATACCGGTTCCGCTCCTTACTTTGACTCTGTTGAGGGCTTAGCGTTGGATCTCGCTAATAATCGAGTGTTCGTCAGTGATTCTGG
Source organism: Microbulbifer sp. CnH-101-G (assembly GCF_052466775.1). Classification (NCBI taxonomy): domain Bacteria; kingdom Pseudomonadati; phylum Pseudomonadota; class Gammaproteobacteria; order Cellvibrionales; family Microbulbiferaceae; genus Microbulbifer; species Microbulbifer sp. CnH-101-G. The sequence continues at coordinate 3,157,777 of NZ_CP174292.1, read as the reverse complement.
TATCGGTGGTATCTGGAAAGTGGATCTGACTACTGGTGACAGGAGTACTTTCGCCTCGTCAGTACATGGCGGCAGTAATAATAAGATCCCTACAGACATTGTCCTGGACACAATCGGCAATCAGCTTCTAGTGGGTACTGAAAGTGGAGATTTGGTAGCTATCGACTTGGATGACTTTTCACAATCAACCCTGACTAGCGGTAAGGGCTGTGATACCGACTGTCGTGGCGGTGGTATTGCGGTAGCGAGCCTAGATTCCCTTGCTGTTGACGCAGAAGGCCGTCGACTCTTTGCCTACGACAATGGGATGTTTGGTATTAAAGGTGTCGTTGTTATCGACTTACGTTCTGGTCAACGCGCATTAGCTTCTAAGTAACGACTAACAGGGTCCCTGCTCTAAGGGGCCCTAGAAGCCTCCTCCCTTAAAGTAGACGCTACCTTATATTCATCTTATGCGGCCATTCTTTCATATTCATATGGGCTTTTGAACCCAAGTGAATTGTGTCTTCTCTTCAAATTATATTATCTATCAAGGTACCAAGATAAGTTAGCCCTAAGATCCTCAACCGACTCAAAGTAAAACCCTTTGATATTCTCAGTTTTCAGTGTCTGAAAAAAAGACTCTACATACACATTATCATTCATAAATCCTGGTCGATTCATGCTCGACTCAATACCTAGTTCTTTGAGTCGGTTTTGGTATGCATAAGCACCGTACTCAGACCCACGGTCACTGTGAAACATTAGATCTGATTCTATCCTTCTACGACGGACAGCTTTATTTAGCGCTGACAGCGTTAATTCAACGGTTCGAGTATTTGATAATTCCCAACCCACCACTTTTCAAGAGTAAAGATCAATAATTACAGCTAAATATTGCCACTGACCATTGATCTTCAGATAGGTCACATCACCTACCCAATGAGAGTCTGGTTTAGTCGGCATACCATGTTCTCGTTGTAAATTTTCAACCTTAATACAAGGATTTCCAGGTAATGGGCGTCGACGATAGATCCTTCCTGCTTTCCCCACGATTCCAGCCTCTCGCATAAGGCGTTCAACGCGTTTGTGATTTATTCGCTCACCAATAGCTTTCAGTTCTGCGCAAATTCTTGGACTTCCATAATTACCATTATGCTGTGTGTAGATAGTCTCTATACACCCTAGAATTCTTTTATTTTCTATGTCTCGAGCACTTTCAATACGGTTAAGCCATTTATAAAATCCCTGAAGTGAAACATCCAAATATCTACACAAGTACTTGACACCAAAGTCCCACCGATTGTGGGCTATGAACGCGAATCTTTCAGCTTTTGATCTTTCAGGTACACTTCCCACTTTTTTAGGAGGTCATTCTCCTTCTGTAATTTCTCAACCTGCTTTCTTAGGCGTTTTATTTCTTTATCATCAGTTTGAGACTGAGGGTTCGCTGTCTTCGTCATACTTATTCTACGGCTAGGCCTCTCAACCAACTTGCCTTCTCTACTTTCTTGTAGCGATCTATACACCATTACTGGATGTAGGCCAATGATGTTGGCGATAGTAGTCGTATCTACTTTCAGCTGATTAGTGAGTGCGACCACTCTAACTTTAAACTCTGTTGAGTATTCAACAACATGTTCTTCGCTCAATATTTTCGGCATTTTCTCCTACCCTATTCAAAAGGTAGGCGTCTACTCTATGAGAGAAGGTTTCCATTGGATCTCGATGGTGAATAAACCTTAAACGCCGTTTATCCTGTTGGGCTCTTCAATCCACTGTTGGTGAAAGTCCATATTTTTGTATAGCCAATGAATATATTTATTAGCTTCTCCATACGGCTGTCAAGGTCTACTTCAGGCTTTATCTCCTTATCAGCCGAAGAAGTATCACTGTTTCTGATTACAATATTTTCAGTCGGTCAATTTGCTGGGTTTTGAGTGTAATGAATAGCTACATCTTAAGCGATGAGTTCGTATGCGTTCCTTTTTATTAACATTTTAAGGGTCAATATTTTTTCTATAAAATTATTCAGACTAAAGGAGATTTTGGGGCTTGTCTTTAGTGCTTAAAGGAGGTGATTTGAGCAGTTTTTTGTCAGTTACTGTAGCTACCACAAAGACTATAAAAGTAGCCGCATATTGTAAGGTGGTCACGTAATCAGGTTTTAGGCATTATCAATTTTATTATCCCACTGTTTTTAAGGGCCTGCCTCTTCCAGATTGATTGATCTCACACATAAAAACTAGGACAAGCTCCTTCTTTGATAAGACTTTTACTCGAGTTTGATGAAATAATAATCTTTTGGTTGTGGGGTACTATCTTCTGGTGAGGAGGGGGAATATCAGCGGAAGACCGCTAACTAGAAAGGGGGAAGGGAGTTTAATAGCTGAGGGTTGCCCCACCTATGAGGAAAAGATTGTGAAACTCTAAGCAACTGAAGATATTTTTGTGCAAAGCCCATTAGGGTGATTATTGTTGGGTTCTGTCGCAAAGTTTGCGAAAGAACCCAAAGTGGACCGTTAAGGTTGGTGTTTACTTGTGGATGACAAAAAAGGCTTTTAGGTTTCCTATACCCAAAAGCAATTTATTGGCTCAGCGTAATTTCACCGCCCTCAGCAGGCAATCCGGATACCGGCAGCGAATCACCGCTGTCTTTTCGGCGAACATCCACGACGGTAACACTGCTGGAGAAGGTTTTGGATACGGAGCCGCCAGTGCTGCCAGAACCACCGGTGCTGCCGGAACCGCCAGTGCTGCCAGAACCACCGGTGCTACCGGAACCGTCGGTGCTGTTGGAACTATCCGAACCGCCGCCCCCGCCGCTACAAGCACTGAGAGCTATTAACAGCAGAGCAGAGACGGCAGATTTAAGAATGAAGTTTTTCCCGTTCATTAGTTTGTGCTCCTTCATTGCACAAAATCGTAAGTGACGATGAAATGGCTCTCGCCGGGCTCCAGCGCCATCGGTCCCGGCATGTCGAGTTGGAAAGTCAGTTCACCGTCATCTGCTTGAAACTCACTGCTGGCAAGTATGGTGTCGCCCTCATCCAGGTTTCCATCGCTGTTATTGTCCAGGTAGAGTTTTGCCTGGGCGATATCCAGTCCGTCGTCCCCGCTGCCGGATGCCTGCAAGGTCAGGGTGTTGAGTTCCGAACCCACGTCCATCTCCAGGCTAAATAACTGCACCACCACATCTTTCTCACCAGGACTTGCCTCGCGATCGTCTCCAGTACTCGAATTGAACTTCACTCCTGAGCTCGATGCCTGCTGGAAGCGGGGGTTAAAGGGCTGGGCATCTTCGCTGTCTACAGCGCCATCATTATCGGTATCCACTACCGTTGCCGCATCCAAGCCCAGCACGAAGGCGCCGCGAATCGTGTTTTGCACACTGTTGCCGGCACTGTCTGTGGCGACAATGCGCAGGTCGGCAACGGCGGATTCCGACACTTCGGGCAGCAGGGTAAGGTAGCGACCGTCTTCTGGTGCGGTTTCCAGCGGCAACCAGTCACCCCCGTCCAGCGCCAGCTCGGTGGTCACAGAGTCGAGTGGCAACTGGCTTTCGAGCGACAAATACAGTTTGGCGTTGCGGCGCGCATAGTGCGAAATCACGCCGTCGTCCAGGAGTTCCAGCATGGCGATGCGCGGCGCGGTGGCACCGTCCAGATTGTTGAGTTGCACCCGGGCACTGGAGGTATATTCATCTTCACCGAGAGTGGTTGTGTACTCGACATCCATCTGCACCGAGGTGCACTCGCTGTCGGCGAAGAACAAGTACTCTGGAATAAAGTCGTCGCTGCTCAACTCACTAGCATCGGGCAGGCACAAGGCACGGTATCTGGACTCCGGTCTGTAGCCGTTGCCCCAGCTGTCCATTATCCAGCTCGAAGAAATGTTGCCATTATTGCTGGGGAGCAAGCGGTGATTACCGCCGTCGTTGCGCAGACCCCCGGTAAAATATCTGGGCCCCTGGCCCATGACCATGATTCCACTGGGCCGTTCAAGTATTACTTCGGGGGTAGTAAAGTCCTCATTGCTACGCCGTAGCTTGCGGTAGGCAGTACGGCCAATGGAAATATCGTTGCTATGGGTCTCCGTGGCCCAATCTTCCCCTAGGGGTACATGCAAATTCAAAAATGTGGGCCAAGCTGAGATACTCTCCTCATTTCCGTGCAGGGTGACTAGTGATGATTTGTGGGTTAACTCGCTCGGTATAGTCCACCAGTTTGTAATGACCTTATACCTAGGGAGCCCATAACCTACGGCATAGCCCTCCTGATTCCAGAGCGGGTTGCCGATCAGCAACTGCACGCTGCCGGGGTTTCTGAGATCGAAGTGCAGATCTTCGGACATGCCCTGTTGTCCGTGCTTAACCGTATACAGCTTGCGGTCCTGCGGGTGCGCGCTCCCTTCTTCCGCCAGGCCCATATAGTTAACATGGAAGTTGTCAGATAGATTGCGTAGGGTTCTCATCGGTACATCCCCACTGTAATTCAGGCTCAAGCCCGACCCGGGCATTTCGGGATGGGTCAGCTCAAGTGCCTGATCCATAAATAGGAGCGCCTCGCCGCTTTCTGTTTGCAGAGGGGGAATACCAGCCCCCCGAACTCTTGCAGGCACCACCAATTCACCATCGGACGTACGTCGATTCTCGAACGCGTGCCAGACGTCATAATGCTCTCCATCAGCAGAGACATCCGTACTGAACAGAATATTGATAGGTTCGTCACGCACTGCCATGTGTAGGACAGGCTCAGTACTTTCGAAATTGGAGAGCTGCTCCCAGGCATACCAGCTCTCATTGAATAGAAATGCTGAATAGGACCAGAATTCCCTCGGCGCCTCGGATTCACGCATGGCCAGCACCTCCGCGCGGTGGAAGGCCACAGGCAGGCGCACCCGCTCATCGCCGGAGAAATATTCAAGCGTTGAATCGTAGGCGACTTCCAGCGGTTCGTGGTAGGGCACCTGACCGTGATCGACATTCAGTTCAACGAGCTCGGCTTTGCTCGCACCCGCTTCCAAATCGAATTGGTCGGCGGAAAGATCCAAGTCGGCGCCGGCGGGGAAATTACCCCCGTTCGCAACTGTGAATTCGGCAGGAGCGCTCAGGTTTTTAACCGTCACCTGCAGGGTTCTCTGACTGTGAGCGCCCTGTCCGAAGTGACCCGCATAGAGAGTTGGCGGGCTGACTAGAAAACGAGCGCTCGCAGCCGCGAAGGCATCTAGCTGCCCGTTGCCTACCTCAGCGAGTTTGCCGTCTACTTGCGCTGCCCGGTTGACCAGCAGCGCCTTGATCTCGGTGCTGGTCAGTTCTGGGTGTAACTGGCGCAGTAGTGCCGAGGCGCCTGCCACATGGGGCGCGGCAAAAGAAGTGCCGGATTCAGTGCGGAGGCCGCCGCCCAGGTTGGCACTAGAGACAGCCACACCAGGCGCGACTATCTCCGGCTTGACGCTGTTGCTGCTCAGGTCCAGGCTGGTACCGAACATGCCCCGGGAACTGAAGTCTGCCAGGTGGCCCGCCCCATCCACCGCGCCCACGGTGACTATTTCCTCCGCGGAACCGGGACTGCCAATGGAATTGAGAGAGGGGCCGTCATTGCCGGCGGCGGCGACCACTACGACACCGGCGCGCATGGCATTGTTGGCGGCGACCGATAGAACTGAGTTGTTTCCACCCTCACTGCCCAGGCTCAAATTAATCACGTCCACCGCATCGTCCGTTTGCGGATTTCCGTCCGGGTCCAACGCGGACTCGATGGCGGCGATGATGTCGCTCTCGCTGCCAAAGCCATAGCTGTTCAGCGCCTTGTAGGCGTAGAGCTTGGCAGCGGGCGCTACCGCCGCGGCCACGCCAGCCACCATGGTGCCGTGGAAGTGGTCGTCCATGGGGTCACTATCATCGTTCACGAAATCGTAGCCACCGACCACGCGGCAGCCGCTGCCCAAGCAGCCGCCCAGGTCTTCGTGGGTGTAATCGATACCGGAATCGATAATGGCGATGCTGGTCCCTTGTCCTTTGATGGCCCTGTCCTGCGCATCGCGCATTGCCCACACCTCGGGTGCGCGTACCTGCTGTGGACTGCCGGCCTGAAAAGCGCGCACCTGCCGGTCCCGGGTTACCGCGCGCACCTCCGGCATGGCGGCGATAGCGGGCAGCTGATCCACTCTGGCGGTTGCGCTGATGGCGTTGACTGCACGAGTAAAGCGGTGGCTGTGGCTCGCGATTAGTTTGCGCTGTTGAAGTTTGGCGACCATTTGCCGTTGGCGCAGGCTCAACTCCTGCTGTCGGGCGACGAAAGCGCGCATATCCCGCCGTGTACCGATAGCGCCGGATGCACGCAAGCCAGCCTGCTCCGCAGCAGAAGGCCCGTGCAGTTCGATGATAATGCGCACTTCTTCATCCGGATGATATCTGATCACCTCCGGCCAGACTTGCCTGTTGCGCTCGGACTGAGACGCGTCTTCGCGGGACACGCTCAACTGCAGAGAACGAGACCCTGAAGCTTGTTCCCCCGGGTCTGCTGCCGCGGGTTGCAGTAATGTAACCAAGGCGGTCGCTGTCAGATACTGCAGAATCGGTTTTACACGCATATAGTAAACCTCCTATTTAAGTAGTCGACCCTGACAAAAAACAAATACCCATTTCCACTACCGGGTAGCGTGGGCTTATGAGATAACTCTTGCCAACTTCAGCTTTTAGGTGTATGTAAAAAGCATATTGTTAGCATGTGTGAATTAGAGGGCTAAAAAAATTGGTGGAAGTGCCTTTTTAGAGCGAAATAAAAAGCTTCCAGTACCTTAATATTCATTTTCTTACATTCCAGGCGTATGCGGCCATGAAAAGGTTGATCGCATCACCTGCGGTGCCTTTAAAGAAGTTCTTTGACAGTAGAAATCAAATTTTAGGTGCTCGCTTAACGGTTTAATTACCGCTCGAAGCCAACACTTTTACTTTTTCTCTTCTTTTCTCACTAACAGGAATTATCTCTTTTTTACGCAGGCTTGGGTAAAATTATTTTCGTACCTTCTGCCAGCCTCTTTTCCTGATTGCCCCGATCACATATGGTCTCTTCAATCTTGGGTCCTTAACTTCGCTATCCATGTCAATCACTTCATCTGAGGTTTTACTATTGTAAAAGTTTTCTGGTGATTAAAATAATACTGCCTTTCGCTATAAAGACAAAAGGGACTTAGCTGCCATACTTATGCGGCTTATGATCCTTACCCCAGGCAGCACAATACACTTGTGGTTCGAGTTAGCTGTAGATCTTGTTTCTATCATTTTTCTGTTGTTTCAATACATGCTCATACAGCGTAAAATTATCTTGACATGTGTCTAAAAGATCCTCAGGTAATCTTCTTCTCGCTTTCCGCAAAAGAGTGCCTGCTATTTTACGCAGATATCTTACCGCTTTTTATGCTTGAACCATTCTTGATAGAGCGAAAGAATCACAAATTAAGTCGTATTTCTATTAATCTCTTGGTATAGATTCAGCGCTGCTAAATACCATTATGTTGAGTGATTTTATTAAAGTGGTTGGAAATTTGATCGCGAGCTTACCACCCGTTGGGTAAGTAATAAATAGATTTATCTTGCACGATAGTGTCGATATTTACGGCTTTGGCTTCAATAGGGTTGGTATGGAATTGCATCGATACTTCGAAAATTTTTTCAACACCGGGCTAACCAATATAGGTGCGAAAATACACCAATTCTATGGGGTGGCAGGAAACTTTATTCTGGGAAAATTTTAAACCACAGAAGTCTTGATGGTAGGGAGCGTTTCTATTGAAATGCAACATTTCCATCACTCAAATTTTCCAGTTATTTGAGTCTTGGTAGGCCGAAGAAAAGACGAGGGAGGATGCGGTGGCGACCGATCCTGTCAGAATAGCAGCGTCCAAAAGTGCGCTTAAAACCTGTCCAGGGAATTTCTTTTGAGAGCAGTAACAGTGAATTTGAGAAATCAAGTTGATCACGGAGGTTGGTGCCAACAAAGCTGGTTTGTTGGTGCTGATCGGTGTCCGTAAGAATAATCATGATTGAACATTATTCCAACGGTGATTGTAATCCATAGGCCGCAATTGCCTAGAGTCAGCTGTCCATTCTTGCGTTATTCTATCCATTCTCACTAGGTAAAGTCCCGAGCTTCGATCTGTGTTATCTAAGGTGTTGTTACTGGTGACAGCGAGAAAGTGAATGCGAACATCACCTTACGGAATAATCGGGTAATTAATTTTTGCTCCGTCTATATCTAAGTTTTTAGTACTTAGACTTCTACCTCCGGAGGTTGTTGCTAAACTATAGATAGCTCTTATTAAATTGGTTTTATAGTAGTTGCCAATATGCTCATTCTTTATTGTCATCCAAGTGTCGTACAATTGTGAAGATACGAATACATTGCGGTTAATATTGGAATTTTCACCGCTGTTGACAAAGGCAATCCAACGAAGTGTATTGTTTTTCATAGCTTGTCCTTGCTTAATATAAAAATTAATCCAGCCAGGCTGGCGGTGGGCTACCAGGCTTGGTAATAATTATATCTTCATCAAACTCACCACCTCTGTGCCACTCTGGATAAATCCAGGGCTCAAGTTTACGTTTAGTGCTAGCTTTGTCATTGGGTCGGTGTCGTTGTACTTCAGCAAGTTGTTTTTTTATGTCTATACCAAGCTGTAAGCTAACGCTATTACAAACTGCATCGCGAATACTATTCATAGCAACTAAGCAGTATTTAACTGGGGCATAGCCTAGATACCTAAAATTGAGTGTTAGATAGTGGGCTCTATCCAGGGGAATAAAGAAACTACTGGTAAAGTAGGTTTCATGATGGGGATTTTTTGTCAGAATTTCTGGAGGATTAAGGCGATGCCTCTCAAGAAAGATTGCTGTAGCCTCACCGAATTTATAGAGTTTCCAATTAACAGGAGCTTTTTGTACATGATCGTTAGGGTTACCTGGGCCCCAGTAATATAGGCAGCGCATAACAACCTGTTCAAAGTGCTTAGAATTTAAACAGCTCATACTGTAGGGAAGGGTGTCGTGACGATTTAAGATTAGTTTAAAATCAATAGTTCCAATGGGACGGCTGCGCCAGATAGGTCCAAAAATTTCCCAGCTTCGTTCCATTAAGCACTGTCTGGCAACACCTTCACGCTCCATGTCTTCGCAATAACTATCATCATTATAATCACTACCGTCAAAAATATTGATTTTTTCGGGGTAGTTCAATTTGAATTCTGCAAAGCTATCGTGACAAGTGTGAGGAGGGAGAAAAAATTCCACGCGGTTTCCTGAGAGATCAATGGAAATCTTCTCCCGTTCATTGCGATGTGGTATATAGGGGTGTCGGCGGGAAGCAAACAGACGCTCTAGCATTTTGGAATAAATCCTTTGAGTACTTGCTAAGCATTATTCTAATCGACAAATATTTTTATGCATTAAAAATTCATCATTAAATTGAGGTGTTAGTCATATGGAAGTGCCGGTAAAGAGAAATTTTTTGTACGATCGTTTTAATAATCACTAATTGCCACTTTTATAAAGTCATAATTAGCTGTATATAAATGTGGTTGCCTCATTGAGGTGGGCCAACTTTTCTATATTGTTGCTCAGTCTACCGGCTCCCGATTTGACCTAAAATTGCTTAATATTTTGGACCTGAGTAGCCCTCGCGCTTACTGCTTGTGTTCCAGCTTCTCCAGGTCTTCTCGTTCGCAGTCGATTAGGTTTGCCCTCTCATCGGCAAGGTGGGCGCCGATAACTGCTGGCTTTTGGCTGGTGGTGTTGCTCTCGGATATCAGGCTAATGCTTTGGAAAAGGGTGCGAAGCTTGTTTATTGACTCTAGGCTGAGGTTTGCGATATCGATTGAACGACCAAGGAAGTTATCGGCTTGAGGGGGTGAAACAGTTGGGGCGTGGTTTGCCATGGCTTAGGCTCCTTGTATGAGTGAGCCGTTACCCATGAAGTGCTAATCTCGATTGGGCGGCGGGTACAAGGCCCCCCAGGCAGCCCACCATAAAAAGGTGAGAATAGGTGAGGTCCGGGCACAAAAAAACGCACACAGAGGTAGGCGGCTTCCGGTCGCCTTGTAGTTTCGGGGTGCTAATCACGGTTACGGATTTTGCCGCAACGCTTCCAGTATGCTTTCCCAGTGTAAAGCCTTTCAATGTTGGGCATCGAATGGTCTGTCAATATTTTACTTTGGTGTTTGGCTGTCCAATTTTGGGTGGAGTGAATGCATAATTAATGTCAACGAGACATTACTTCTTTTAGGACCCAGTCATCCGCCTGTTGCTGGTGTATAAACAGCACAATATGGTAGTAATTGCTCATTACTGCATAGGCACAAACGTCCAAGGCGAATATTTCCGCGAGTTCCAGAATACGATTTTCTATCCAATGCTGGCGATGCTCAAAGCCCTGGCCGGTACGCTCGTCGCGTCCACACAGGAAAGTGCGGCGTACACAACGGGAAACCCAGTGGTAGTAGGGCGTTGTGCATAGATCGATCAGGCTTGATCTTGGTTTAGTAATATTTGCGTCGTTACTGTATATATAATCAGCATTCTGTATAGGGTGATAAGATATGCAAGTGTGTGGCGTAGAATACTTTAGCTTCTGTGGGTGTCCCGTTACGCCTTTTATGTGCGTTACTTCAATCGGGAGTATCGGTGCTCGGGAATTCTGTGGTGGGGGCGATACAAATCCTGTTTGGTCCAATCTATCGAGAAACAGTTTGCCCGGCGGGTGACGAAAATGCTGCTGGGCCGCCCGCGTATAGCTTAACCATAAATGTGGGTATTCCTAACACAATGTTGATCTGCCCCCACTTATTTAGAGGGCTCCGACAGGCATTGAGCCTGTCGGATGAAAAACGTCCGGTGCCTAGTGAACTGCTAAATGGGAAATCGAGACTATCTATTGCTAGTCACTTTTTAGAACCGACGTACATCGCAAATAACCGAAGGCCGATGGAAATTAAGACAAGCATACTTGGCGCTGTATGAGCGGGCATTGCCTTTAATTGAGTGATTTCTCTTTGAAGGGTCATCGTTTGATGTGGATTGGACTGGTGCTTTGGAACCTGAATGACGTTTTTCTTAAGTAATTTATCGAACGACTCGATTTCTCCCGCAAGCATATCCAGGAGTTCCAATTCGGTCTTGCCATCCCATGGTAGCTGTTTCCTATATGCGTCAACTGCTTTACCAAGCTTTTTCCATTCTTCTGCGAGGAAGGCTTCAAGTGATGAGAGGGTCCTAAGCTTCGAGTTCATGGATTGATTGGCTCGGTAGGCGTTTTGTCCATGAGCGCCGCTCGCCATTATTCCACCAAAGTGCTGCACGTTATGCTTGGCGGTATTTAGGTTGCGGCTAATTAAGTTGAGTTGATCCAAGGTGTGAGCCAGAGTCTGATCAAATCTTGGATCTTTATTCTTAATCGCTACCAGCGCGGTGTTAACCAGTCGACTTACCTGTACCTTGGTTGCATGTTCGTTGATAGACATATCCTTTTATCCTCGTTAATCCATTGAAGAATGTGTTCTACCTCTCTGATTTGAGATGCATGTGCCACATTCAATTTTTCCTTGATGAATACGCGAATTCTAAATCAAATCTGCCGAGTGTCGTGGTCGAATAGAGTACGGGCCATTGCACGGAAGTCGCGGGCGGTCATGGTTTCGCTGTCATAGATCAGTGACCTGAGCGCAGTCCTCACACCGGTATCAGACAGTGGACGGCTCTGGCCATCGAGCTGCTGGGAAAATATATTTGCCATGACCAGTTAGCGGCTCCAGTTTTTGCAGTAAGGCTAGAGCCTGTTCAGCAAGAGGAATAGTGTGGCTGGCCCATTTTCATTTTTTCGATGGGCAGTTTTATGTGCTTGGCACTCCAATTGATTTCCGTCCGTTCAAGTTTTCGCAATTCTGCAGGGCGGCAGAATAGGAGAGGGGATAGTTTTAGGGCTGCTCTTACTACTGGTGTGGCCTGGTATCCGTCTATGGCAGTTAGTAGGCGCCCAACTTCAGCAGGGTCTGTAATTGCTGCCAGGTGCTTTTCCTTGGTGGCGGTGAGTGCGCCGGGTCAACCCTGCGTACTTACTTGCACTCCGGCAATTTGATGGGGGCAGTGGCGCAAACCTGCTCGACCTCATAATTGAGCCCAGCAAAAATGGCTGGATTTGGTGGGTTTGGGTTAGATTGACCGGGATGGTCCAGATAAGCAAAAACCCCGGAAACTCTAGGTTTGCGGGGCTTTCGTGGGCTGTCTGAGACAGCGATTTGGTGATGGCGGGAGTCGAAAAATAGCTATAACCCATTGATAAATAAAGATTAAATATTTCCTGTTTTTCAAAACCCGTCAATAAACCCGTCCACTAGAGCAAAGTAACCCCCAGTTTGGCGCGTTAGTTACCTGGCTCTGCTGTGCCTCTGGTTGGCCCAATGTGGCATGCGCCGGCAGGCTTCCCGGAGCCCCGTACTGACGCGAACAAAACCTTCGCTGATGTCAACATTTGTCAACAGGTGGAGGGTTCCCTTGATTGTGGATAAACCTTCCTCTTGAGGGCCCCTAGCAGGCGAGTGTCTGCAAGTGCCAATCCGGCAGAGGGGCTGTTCTTTTATTACTTCGGCAATACTTACGACGTCGCTATTAGCTGTGCGTGGTTTCCCATAAAACATTTGGCTATCTCTCAATTGAGGGTAGAGGGCTTGGCACTACATACGCTAACCTCCCTTCAAAATCCAATGTATTAGGGGGGGGAGAATGGTTCATAGTATTTCAAGGCCGCAAAATTGTGTGGTTTGTAGGAAGGAGCTCGCTAAGGAGCTGGCTAGAGATTCTGATGGAATTCACCAAGAATGTCCTCGATGCGGAGAGTTTAAGGTTGTTGATGCCGCTCTGCATAGCTTGGAGGATGGGCTTAGAGAGGAGCTAAGAACCAAGGTGTCGGGCTGGGTATTTGAACAATTTCGAGCAGGCGGGATTCCAGTAATTACGAAGAGCAACCTGAAGCAAATATTTACTCGCCCTATACCATCTGTGGAAGAAAGAGCTATGCGGCTGCTCGTAGAAGCTAGTCGAAACCTGGAGCATTTAGGTGCTTATATCAATTTACAAGCGTCGCGTTTTGAGGTGAGCACCTACTCATCGAAGAGAGAGGACGTTGACTATCTCTTGGTTGTTCTTGAAGAACAAAACTTGGTGAACTGTACCACTTCGCGGGGTGACTATGAGATTACCCCGGCTGGTTACAGAAAGCTTGATGAGTTAAGTACTCCAAGCCCTGCTTCTTCCCGAGGGTTTGTAGCTATGTGGTTCGCTGAAGAGTTGAACAGCGTATACAGCGATGGGTTTGAGGCTGGCATTTTGAGAGCGGGATATGACTCCTTGCGAATAGATAAAGCAGAGCATATCAACCGCATCGACGATGAAATTATTAGACAAATAAAGGCTTCTAGATTCGTTGTTGCAGATTTTACTGGGCATCGAGGTGGAGTCTACTTCGAAGCCGGTTATGCATTGGGGTTAAACCTGCCAGTAATATGGACATGCAAGAAAGACCATATGCAAGACCTTCACTTTGATATTCGGCAGTTTAATTGCATTGATTGGGAATCACCTGGAGAGCTTGCTGAGCGTCTGACGATGAGGATAGAGGCCGTGCTAGGCCCTGGTCCCAATAAAAGTTTGGTGTGATAGCGCTGTTCGTTGGGGCCTACCCATGAAGAGCCTAACTACCCCGGTTGGTAGTTTTTTGAGTCCATAAAAAGGGCTGAGATTTCGTGCTTGGCCGGTTGTGGACCTCAGGTATTCTCAGGCTAAGGCCCATATCTGGTAGCTGTTGCAGCCTTCACCGATTGGGCCCACTTGGCAGTTGTCAGGCTGACTAGTAGTGTGTCAGGTTCGTGCTGAATAGTAGGCCGTCGAGCTTCTCAGCCTCAACCACGTCTTTGAATGCGTCGGTGCAGTAGATGGTTATATAGGATTCCTTACTCCTAAATACCGGAACACCCTTCAGCTTGACTTTATCGAACTCAATACCCGAAAGCAGATTCCCATTCTTACTTACTGAGCCGGGCACTACTGCGTTAAGGTCTTCAGCAATTGTCAGGGGGTTGAATAGGTAAAACTTGGCTTGCTGATGGGTGCAAGGGAGAAACTCGCCAAAGGGGCCGAGAACACCCTCTAAGGCCTGATAAGCCGATTCATGCAATACAAGGTAGTTCCGCCACTTTGAAAGTGTAGGAATAGCAGGAACGGCATCATCAATGCTGAATTGAATCTCCAGGGGCTCCCAGTCGTCAGCGTATTTGATAGGTCTAGTATCGATTACAAAATCATCATCCCCACGCTTATCTTCGACTTCATCAATATCGAAGTTCGGGCTCATGTAATCACTGTAGTTTGGGGAGAGCTGGTAAAATTCCACATTAAACTCCGGCTTGTTTGCGGACTTCATCGGCAGGCAACATAACATAGTGAGGGAAACTGGAGAATTTAAGGTCGTACTCAATGGCTTTGAGAACCTTCTCGACCTCGGCTTCGTTCAAGTTTTCAATATCTATTGCGGCGAACTCCAACTCTAGCCACTTGTAATAACCAACTCTATGAATGCGAGAATGGGGAATAGCGGCGGGCATTTTGGGGTGTGGGGTATCGGCGGTTCTACTGGGAAGCCAGGTTCCGTTCCTTATGTCGTCTATCCTGATTTTGACGCGGGCTAAGATAGCTCTGAGCGGTGTGGCCATCGAGTGGCCCCCTGAGACTATTGCGTGAGCATCACAGTTCCCGCCAGGGTGAGGCTTCCCGTTTTTTTCCATGAATCTACCAAGCCGGGAAGAGTCATGCTCTTCATTTCTCACCTCTTTTCTCGACATGGTGACAGACTCTTGGCGGTACTTGTCGAGAGTTGCCTCTACTTGGTCGACCACTTTCAGCGCTAAGTAGTCGGCCTTGCTCAGATTTTCTTTTGAAACAAACCTATCAATAGCCACTTCACGGCGGTCTTTCAAATAGTACGGTTTTGGCTGTTCGTAGTGTCCCATTTGTATCTTTCCTCCCCGGTAATACTGACATCGAAGAATACATAAGTCTGCCAGGGGAATAAAGGTGCTTAGACCTGTCAGAAGCAGATACTCTCAGAGTCAAACTTTTTCTAATTAAATATGTAGATTAATCTAATATGACTAGAGTTAATCTATCAGGATAGATTTTTGAAGTGGGCAAACGAGAGGGGTAATGAAGTGGTCAGCAATTTAAAGAGATTCGTTTGAAATATGAGAGACTCTAATATCCAAGTAGAAACTTCAGAGAATTCGGGGAAAATTATAGTAGGATTTGCGATATTAGTTGCAATGTCTTTTGTTTTTGCTCTTGTTATTTTTAGCATATATCTTTGGCATTTTGATGCTGGATTTTCTAATGAACATGGAAATTGGGGGGCTTTTGGAGATTACGTAGGCGGGATTCTCAACCCTGTTTTTGCTTTTTTGGCACTTCTTGCCCTGCTATCGACGATTTATATTCAAAGTAAGGAGATGAAAAAGTCAGCCCGTGAGTTGTCAATATCTGCGACAGCCTTAAGGGAGCAGTCTCAGCTGCTTAAAGTTCAAACTTTTGAGAGCTCTTTTTTTCAAATGATTAAACTTCATAGCCATATAGTTGAAGACTTGAAGAAATTTTTTACTGGGCAGGATATTAAATTTATAAAAGGAAGGGCGTATTTTTACTTATTTTTTCAGTCTCTTAAGCAGACGTATGACGATAAGAATAGTGATGGTCGGGACGCTGTAGATACTATGAGAGAGGCTTATGAGCGGGAATATGCTTTACATGAAAATGATGTGGGACATGTTTTCAGGGGAGTTTACCTTGTCTTGGACTTTGTTGGTGGGTCTGATATCGATAATAAGTTGCGATATATGAAAATTATACAGTCTCAATTGTCGCTGTATGAGCAAGTAATGTTATTTTACCATTGTTTATTTGGTCCGTGCCCATCAGAATTTAAACTATTAATGGAGGAGTGGGGAATGTTCAGTAACTTGAATTTTGATATTTTGATAGAGGGGGAGGTAATTAAAGAAATGTATCATAGTGCTGCATTCTCTGAATAGTTTTTAGTTTTCTGGCTTCGTTTGCCGTTTAATTTATTTCAGGTAAGTTAAGAGCCGAAGTGATATGCCACACTTAGGGATTGGCTTTAGAATCTGGGCAAGATGACTAGCCCTGAAACCTTCTTGAGAACGGGAAAATTTGCTCAGTTTCTCTTCAATCGAGGCCCTTGTGTCAGAGGTATCTCTATTGTTTCATGTATATAATCATTATTTCCAATTCCGAATATTTACTCGCTTTACCTGTTGAGCTAATGACCGACAGTTGTGAATAAGCCTTCGCTCCAGAGCTAAGCCAGAATTCTAGCGTAGGTCAAAAAGTAGTCAGTTTGGCTGGGTATGGTGATACGGCAGGCTAAGCTCCCAAGGGGTATTCGGAACCCCGAATAGGTGTTCGGAAAAAGCGAAGAACCCTATTCAGGATACTGAAGGGGGGGTATTTAGAAAATCTAAACGACCCCTTTAGGAATCCTAAAGAGGGGTATTTAGGTTTCCTAAATGAGAGTAATACATTACTGAGTAATACATTAGAGAATAATAATACTGGAACAAATCCGGAAGTTGACCCTGTTGAATCTGGGCTGAGGATATTGTGAATAATCCAACATGCGCTAGCGCACTCTCAGACTGGTTACCTAGTCCAGTATTTACTTTGTTATATTCTTTACTTTGTTGTGTCGGATTTACCGTATCCGGTTTTTCAGGAAGTGGATTGGGGAAAGCGGGTCAGCATTTGGATAGCGTTGAAAATGCCCAATTTCAGCTTCGCTTGAATTGTTTCTGAGCTTTTGCCTTTCTCGGTCGCCTCCAAGGCAGTTTTAAGCGCTCCTGCCGGGATTTATTTCTTTCTTGGCGTGATTGGCGGCCTGTAGTTACAGGTCGCGAAAGAGCCTCTCAAGTGGCTTCGGCGCGATTTCGCTAAATTCATCCTTTTGTGCTGGTTTGTAGTGTCCATAATCCCGGGTGGGGCTTTTTGGATTTGAAACGACGCACGTAAAAATTGACTTAGGGCGGCGGTTTCGGATTTTTCCTCTTTTAGAGATTCGACCCTACCCCCCTCTTGCTCAATCCTTGTCGCTGAGGTTGCGAGTCTTTCTGGCCCAGAGCATGAAGTCCTCGCTGTAGGCTCCATTCCGCTGAAGATTTTTTCGGGGAAGTATTAGGTTCATTGACTGGTTCAGAAGAGTGACTGGTTCTGGTGCTATCTCTTACCCCACCCCCTATGCCAGGAGCTGCTATAGGTGTGCTATCTCCTGCTACACCCCCAGAGCGGGAGATTGTTTATCAGGGGCTCGCATGTATGATGAGAAAACATGCAAATCTGCACAGTTCTAATTCGAACGAATTTCAGTTTTACATCTGCGAGGTGAGTCCAGATTCAAAGTGTAAATTTACACTTTGGTACATCGATTAAGCATGCCTGCGCCTTGTTTCGTGCCTGCTGGTTAATTACTGGTTCTTACTGGTTGAATAGAGAAAGGCGTGTAGTCATTTTCACCGGTTGGGTGCTCAGATTTCACCGGTTTATGTTTTGTTTTCACCGGTGCATTTTTTTCACTGGTGAGCTCATTGCACCGGTTGAGGGGCTGCATTCAATGCTCTTGCTATACCAAGATGTGAGTTTACATCTTGCCTAACCCATATCATCCCGGGCGATTTAGTGCAGTGCATTTTTGCATGATGCTTGCCGAAGGGGCCCCGTTTCAGGGCTCCCATGGCGCAGACAGCAGGGTTAAAGCCAGCCCCTGAAACTCTTCGACTTCATCTCGTGATTTACCATAAGTATCAATGGCATATCAGACATGACCCCCATGCTTTGGAAGCGGTCGATAAGTGCAACCAACCCCCACAAACGACTTTCAAAAAACCTTCACTTTAGCCATCACGCAACGCCATTCAGGTGTTTTGGCCAAGGCGTTGAGGGTTGAGGCTCTTAGATATGAAATCCAGAAGGGTAAGCACTAGGCGCACACCCCGGGCACATTGGTTCCAATCCCGCCATTTCGGCGGGTTAGGGCTTCGACCGTGCAAACCTTGCGCGCACTGAGACAGCCTTAAAGGGTTGCGTTTGAAATGTGACTCCTGACTCTGCTAGCGCGCTTACTGGTCGCAAAACTCCTAAGGACTTGAGAGCCCTGCACTCAAAAGCTTGTAGCTACTAAGGGGAGCTCATCACTCTGGTTTTAATCGCTCAGAGTTTCATGGTAAGTTTGATTGTTTCTTGATTTATCTTTGTTAGAGTTAATCCAGGCGCCACATGTTTAACTGGTGGTTGCATTGCTGTTGAAAGAAATGCATATCGTTTGGAATAAAAAACTCTCAGAGGAACTGAATGATTCGGAATATAGATAACTCTAAAAAAACGTACCATTACCTGTCATTGTATGTATCGTTTTAGGCATTCTGTTGATAATTATACTTAATTCAATTGAGCTTGAACTGCCTGAAAGTGAACGGGGAATGAAAAAAATTGATGGGGTAATTGCTAAATGTGATTTCAACTTCAATAGAAAGAGCTCAGGGATTCACTTTGATGTTTACTTTCATAAAGCTAAAAATAAAAGGCTTCAAATGAATATTTCCAAGCTTTCTTACTCAAAGGAAAGCTTGAGTGCTTTAGCTAACATATGTCAAAAGGGTAAGTATGCATATGCTGATTATATTGCAAAAAGAATGGTTTATGACCCTAATAACATTCGTTATGTGATACATACTTTTAGAGTGGGGGATTTAACGTTTGTCAATGAGTAGAGCTTAGACATTTTGGTATTAGTGGGGGGTAGCTTGGTTATACTCCCTAGAACTCTGATGGAAAGGCAGGGCAGTCCGACTAAGCAAATTTTGAAGGGTGAGCAATTCTTTTGCATCCACCTATTTTTTAGTCCTAAAAAAGGGCTGAGATTTCACGCCGCGGCTGGCGGTGCATCTTAGCTATTCTCAGGGGGCACTCCGTACGATAGTGCAATGTATGGAGGTGACTCCCGGTCGACCCACTGGAAACCTTTATTTTCCCCAAGGCATAGGTATTTTGGTCTGCGTACCCCTATAAATTTTGCTTGTCAGCTCTCAGCAGCTCTCCCGCGCGTACTGGTCGCAAAACTCTGTTGGGGCTTGGGATTCGGTGCCCGTCGATAAGTAGGCCCAGGATGGCAGAGAGACACCTCTATGATTATTTATTTTTTCTGTCCTATAAAGGGGCGGATTTCTGAGCCCTGGCCTTAGCAAAGCCTGAGTATTTGGGCTTATAGGTTGTACCTTGGTGCTAGTTCTACCGGCGGCACGCTATCAAATTGTAAAGCCTCTCCCCTATTTATCGTTGGCAGGCAGAGAAATCGACACGGCTCTTTATCCGCATTATTCTCTCGGATTCTGGCTAATGAGCCACATAGCCATTCTTTTGTAGTAAGTAATGGACGCAAGCGGAGACCCTGAATAGGGTGCGAGGCGATATAGCTGAGTAGTAACGGAGTTTTCAGGATGAAAGTACATGCTAATCAAATAGATACCTCTCCTAAATGGAGGTCACTAATAAGAGATTTCAAGAGACTAATTGCTATATCACTCATAATTGCCGTTTGTGCAGGCTTGATGTACGCCTTTACTTTCAGAGGGGGGCTTTCTACTGATAATGGGGATTGGGGCACCTTTGGTGATTTTATGGGCGGGGTTTTAAACCCTATTTTCGGCTTTGCGGGGCTTATGGCTCTTTTACTGACTATCTCCATGCAGAGTGAAGAGCTCAACAACTCCACCAGGGAGCTCAGGAATTCAGCCGAGGCTCTTAAAGAGCAGGGTGAATCATTAAAAAAACAGAATTTTGAGAATACCTTTTTTCAGTTAATCAAACTGCACAATGATATCGTCAATGATATTGACCTAGTGGGCTTAAATAATAAGCAGACAAGAGGTAGAGATTGCTTCAGGGTTTTTTATGAGCGTTTACGGGCAGTGTATAATAACAAGTGGGACATGGGTATTAGTGAGCGAGATAAGATTAGGATATCTTTTGAAAGGGTTTACCATAAGTCAGAAGGGGATTTAGGCCACTATTTCAGGAACCTATACTCTTTACTGAGATTTGTTGATGAAAGAGGAAAAAGCAAAGAAGATAAGCAGTTCTATGCCAGAATTATTCGTTCGCAATTGTCCGTTTATGAAACAGGCATGCTCTTTTACAGCGGTCTTTATGGAAAAGGCAAGGATAAATTTAAACCGCTAGCTGAACAGCACGCTCTTTTCGACAATCTAGATTCGAGCATACTGCTTAATGGAGATAATCATAGGGACATCTATGCCGCAGGTGCTTTCAGCAATAGGGAAGCAGGCACAACCAACAGTTCATCGTCTTCAGTAAATGCAGCCTGCGACACCGCCCAATAACTCCATGAGAGTACCTATAGCTGGAAGGGCCTCTGCGGCCCCCTGAGCTATTTTATTGGCCATGGGGTGTATTGGTGTTGACCCGCCTCAGCGGCGCTAATAGGCCACCTCAGTATTTCTCAGTAATTCTGTACGGCCAGGCAGGCACCTCATCTGTTCTGCACCCCTGTTGAGGCTGCCTGCTCCCGATTCCACCTTAATATTCCTTAATACATTGGGCCTGAGCAGTCCTCGCGCTTACTGCTTGCCCTCCAGGCGCTCCAGGTCTTCACGCTCACAGTCGATTAGGTTTGCCCATTCATCGGCAAGGTGGGCGCCGATAACAGCCAGTTCTTGGCTGGTGGTTTTATCCTCGGATATCTGGCTGATGCTCTGGAAGAGGGTGCGCAGCTTGTTCAGCGATTCCAGGCTGAGGTTTGCGATATCGATTGAACGACCAAGGAAGTTATCGGTTTGAGGGGTTGAAACAACTGGGGCTTGGTTTGCCATGGCTTGGGCTCCTGATATTGGGTGAGCCGCTGCCCTTGAGGTCTCAATCTCATCGGGTGGCGGGCTGTACACAGGTTGAGACTACCGCTATCAGGAACGGCGGGCACAAGGCCCCCTGTGCCAGCCCACCAAAAAAGGGCTACAGACCATAAGGTCCAGACACAAAAAAACCGCATACAGGGGTAGGCGGTTCCGGGTCGCCTGATATTTTCGGGGTCTCAATCCCGGTTACGGATTTTGCCGCAACGCCTCCAGTATGCTTGCCCAGTGTAAAACCTTTCAATGCCGGGCGTCGAATGTGCTGCCAATATTTAATCAAGCAGTTTGGCTGCTCAAATCTGGATAGGGCACCTAAAACTATTAAATCACCCCGCGCGCTCATAACAGGCTAACCATTCCTCATTGGTCTGTTCTTGGGGGGGAATAGGTGTTCCCTTATACCCGCGTTCCCTTATTACCGTATTACCGTGCTTTTTTTCACCCGTAGTTTGAATTGGCTGTATTCCCCGTGGTTGCTGGGTTTGCTGGATTTCCTTGTCCGGAAGTTTTGTCCGGGAGTTGTCCGGAAGTTGTCCGGCACTTGTCCGGGAGTTGTCCGGCAGATTCACCCCCATTAGCTCCAGTAAATCGGCGTTGCATAGTGAGAGTGGGCGGACATCACTCAGGCGCTCACCATCTGCCGCCGTACCGGTGAAAACCAAGCCGGCAAGTTTGCCCATGTAATCGTGAAAGGCACTTAGACGCCGCGGCACAGGTAAGCCCGTGGATAACCAGAACCCGTAGAACTTGAAGCGAGTTGTTATCCGGAATTGTCCTGCGGGCAGGGGGGAGCCTTTCTTGCCGTGCTTGGTGGTCCTGTTGCGTCGTGTCTCCACGTTGAATACGGAATAGCGCTCGCTGCCATCTGCCAGGCTGCGGAATTGCAGGGATACACCACCGCGCTTGCTGGGACCATAGTTCCCCACTGAATAGCTGACATATTCCAGGGGCTCCACACCAGCTAAACGGGCTGCTTCGGTGATAAGGGGCCGCTCATGTTCGGAAAGCCACTCAGCGGGCACAGGGTGGCCACTGGCAGGGGCTAAGGTAAGGCGGCCACCATCGACCGCCACACCATCACCACGCGCTAGAAGCCGTTGTAAAAGCTCTCTAGCAGATTCAGCCATTAGCCCCCCAGCAACTTAAGGGAGCCAATACGTTGACGCTCGCTATCAGGCAACCAGTAAACGCCGTGACGCCCTGCAATGCCATCGCGGTCTATATGCTCCTCCATCCGGCACTGAATGGTTATTCCGCGTCTTCTGAGCTGCATGATTACGTTGGGGCCGTTGCTGGCCCCTGTCACTCTGTCGAGCTTTTCCCGGCTGCATGGACCAGTGAGCAAAGTTTCCAGCGCTCGCACTTGTCTAGGTGATAAGGCGCGCCAAACCTTTCTGGTTGAGTGTTCTGCGGCTTGGGTGTTGTTGTTAATATGGCTTGGCTTATCTTGTGTATCGGGACCGCTCTGTGCCGGGGCGGTTTTGATTATCTCCATGGTTATCTCCCCCCTTAGCAGCATTCGGCTTCATTGATTAGCTTTTGCTTTAGCTCAAGCAGGTAGGCCCCTTCCCACACTGTGGTCTTTGGTCCTAACTTTGTCCCTCGCTTGGCTTTGCCTGTTTTGGTCCAATTCCACCAGGTGGATAAACCAATGGAGTAAAACCGGGCGCAATCTCGAGCCCGGTACATAGCGGAAGGGTTTATGGTTGGTTGGTGAATTAGATTGGTCTGCACTTGTCAGCTCTCCTATGGGTTTGTTGGGGCTGACACTTAAGATATGCAGGAAAGCTGGATAAAAAAACAGGTTTAAGGGTGTCACAGTGACACCCAAATAGTGACACTTTGGCGGAAAGCTAAGTGTGGTCTAGCTTTGGCGGTGTCACTCTATAATTAGCTTTTTTCTTGAAACAACCTTTCCCCAGTCAGGACGAATGGCTTTTGCGAGTTCTTTTGCTATTCGATTGTTAAAGCCTCTAGCTTCGAACTCTGCAATGACTTCTGTATTGAGCGGGAAAGTATCTTCATCTGAGGGGTCCACTGCATGCGGGCCCCACATGCGATTTGATAAATGAATGATAGTTCTGAGACCCTCCCCCCAGTGAGGGGCCATAGCGGCCCCATGTCCGGGGGTTGATTTAGATTTGGGAGGGTTGGGCTCGATATCGGAAGACGCCGAACCGTCGAACTTCTGGAGGTCTGCAAGCTGCACCATCAGGCCCCCAATAGATGGGTGTAATAAGGAGCTACTCTTTACGAAGAACCTCCCCCCTGGTGAATCAGGAAAATCCATTCTTCCCATATAGTGGTCAAATAAATCCTTAGGGATTCTGCTTCTATCCGGCCAGTCGGCAAACCACATTTTTTGTAGTGCGACTAGTTTCCCTGCCTTTTCACTATCTATCAGACTTATCCATTGTTCAGGTAATGCGGATTCTAAAGCGCTAAATTGCTCCTCGCTTGTCAGGCTAACCATGATGTGGTTGGCGATGCCTTTACTTGAAGGCTCATCTATTTGAAGCACTTCGGATTCATTGTTAAAGCCTGAGGCTCTCCATGTTTCCTTCTCGACAAAAACAAAGTCACCATTAGAGTCGGTACAGTAAATGCCATTGAGTTTACTTTCTGGTAGGTGCGTATAAATACGAACCTCCCCTTTATCAATGGCCAGCGCTAGAGAGTGCAGGTCGAGCTGGGAGTCTTCTTTGAATGCTTTATTTAATGAGGTTAGGCCGAGGTTGTACCAGTCTTTCATTATTTTATCTCTCCCTATCAGAGATTCCCTTTCATTTAGATTCAGCGCCAAGCCACTAAGGGTTGTGGCCTTTCGGGAGCTACCCTAGGCGCTGAAATTCGATTGTCCGTTATCGATTGCTAAAGTTCGCCGCGATGACATTCCCTGCTTTTTCGCTAGCTTTGAGGCTGTCGAGGTAATCTGCCCACTTCTGCATCATTGCCGCTCTCTGTTCTAAGTGCTTTGTGCGGTTGTAAGCGCGTCCCAGCGTGTCTTTCACTTCATGGGCCAGCTGGTGCTCTATGTAATCTACACGGAAGCCCAGAACCTCATCCAAGAGAGTGCGGGCCATAGCGCGGAAGCCGTGGGCAGTCATGGTTTCATTGTCATAGCCCAGTGACCTGAGTGCGGTTCTCACGCCGTTATCGGAGAGTGGACGGCTTTGCCCTCTGGCTGAGGGGAAGACATATTTGCAACGGCCGGTGAGTGGCTCCAGCTCCCGCAGTATTGCCAGCGACTGTTCTGCAAGAGGGATAATGTGCGGCTGGCCCATTTTCATTTTTTCGCTGGGCAGCTCTATTTGCTTGGCCTCCCAGTTAATTTCGGCCCACTCCAGTTTGCGCAGTTCTCCAGGGCGGCAGAATAGGAGAGGGGATAGTTTGAGGGCGGCTCTCACTACTGGGGTGCCTTGGTATTCCTCTATGGCGGTTAGCAGGCGCCCAACTTCAGTGGGGTCAGTAATAGCTGCCAGATGTTTCTTCTTGGTGGGGGTGAGTGCGCCGGTCAGGTCTGTGGTGGGGTCGCGGTCGGCCCTTCCGGTGGCCACGGCAAAGCGGAATACCTGGCTGGCTACTCGCTTTACCCGGTGGGCAGTCTCCAGGGTTCCCCGGCTCTCAATACGGCGCAGGCACCGCAGTACTTCCGGCGGGCTTATCTCGGAGATAGGACGCTTACCCAAATAGGGCTTTAGGTCACGCTCTAGTGCGAGGGTGGCGCGGTCCTTGGATGAGCTGGAGAGGTGCGCCATCTTGGCGGCGAACCACTCATCACTGACGGCGGCGAAGCTGTTGCGGTTGGCTTCCAGGGCGGACTCTTTGCGGACGCGTTTTATATCGCGAGGGTCGATACCTTCGGCAACATGCTGGCGGGCTTCATCACGGAGTTCGCGGGCGCGCTTTAGGCTTACATCGGGGTAGAGCCCAATTGCCATTTCTGGGCGTTTGCCATGCAGGCGGAAACGGAATACCCAACGCTTGGCCCCGGTCGGGGTCACTTCGATTGCCAGTCCTTTCTCATCGGACTCAATGTACTTCTTCTCGCGGGGCTTGAGGGCGCGGACCTTGGTGTCAGACAGCGGCATAGCTCACCTTCCATGGAATTTGGACGGGTTGGACGGTGGCACTACTATCAACCCGTCCAATAACCCGTCCACTTGAGGCTGGATTTGGACGGGTTAGCTTAGATTAACTGGGATGGTCCAGATAAGCAAAAACCCCGGAAACACTAGGTTTGCGGGGCTTTTGAGGGCTGTCTAAGACAGCGATTTGGTGGAGATGGCGGGAGTCGAACCCGCGTCCGTCAGCACTCTGCCAGAGGCTCTACATGCTTAGCTCCGTCAATTGATTTAACCCATTACAGCCCGGCGGTCAGGACGTATAGGGCGATCCCGTAAGTTGTTTAACCGCTTGCCCACGGACATGGCTTGCGGCGATCCAGTTCTATATAACAGTCTACAGCGCGATACTGGAACCTTGCTGAAGACTGCTAAGGGACGAACCCTTAGTTAGTGCTTCACAAGCTGCTTACGCAGCGAGTTGGGCACCGTAGTTGTCGTCGTTGGCAACTAATAAAATACAGCTTTGGATTTACGTGATTCGCTGCCATCACGGCATGCACCCAAGGTTTCGTCACCGGCGTCGAATCCAAGTCATCCCCGATAAGAAACACTCTCGTGTGTCATCTAAGTATACCCCAAACTTGGGCATTGCAATAAATTTTTATGCGCCAGGGAGTTTTTGGGAGCTTTGATGAGGGGGCAGGGGGCGAGTGGGGAGTCCCGGCAGCGGTGGCCGCCGGGACAGTTAGAAAAAGCGTTACAGTATCGATTGGGCGAAGGCTACCAGGATTAGCAGAGGGCATACGATGCGCACATACCAGGGCCAGATTTTCCAGAACAGGGTATGCTCAATGCCTTCGTGGCCTTTCTTCAGTTCGCTCAGCAGCTGGTCACGGCGCCAGATCCAGCCGGCAAAAATACAAAGGGCAATACCGAGTAGAGGCTGACCGTATTCGGTACTGATGCTGACTGCCAGTCCAAACAGGCTGTCGAAGTTGTAAATGATGGTGCTGCTAATGGCAAAGATCACCAGGCCCACCACCGGAGTGGCAATACGGCGGGGGATGCCCAGGTTCTCGATAGAGAAAGCCACCGGTACTTCCAACATAGAGATAGAGGAGGTGAGGGAGGCGATCACCATCAGGGCAAAGAAGGCAATGGCGACGAACACACCGGCTTCACCCATGGTATCGAATAGGGCTGGCAGCACCTGCAGGATCAGGTTGGGTCCTGCGATCAGGGCACCGTCGGCAGCGAAGATCTGGGTGCCGGCTTCCTGTGCCACATACATGGCGGGCAGGATCAGCAGGCCGGCGGTGAAGGCAATGCCCACGTCGATCAGGGTTACCAGGGCGCCCAGGCGCGGCAAGCTCTCTTGTTGGCTCAGGTAGGAGCCGTAGATCAGCATGGTGCCAACACCCAGAGACAGGGAGAAGAAGGCCTGGCCCATGGCAGAGATCAGCAACTTCGGGGTGAAGTGACTGAAGTCTGGCATCAGGTAAACCTCCAGGCCGGTAAAGGCGCCGGGCTGGGTGAGTACATAGGCGATCAAAAGCAGCAGCAGGATAATCAGCGAGGGCATCAACAGGGTGGACCAGCGCTCGATGCCCTTCTCTACACCACTGGCAATAATCAGCATGGTGAGACCACTGAAAATTGCGGTAAAGATCAGATTGCGTTGGGTACTGTTTTCCGTGAGCCATTGGACGGCTTCCTGGGCGCCAAAAAGGGCGGCGAAAGGCTCTGCCAGGTGGGCCACCATCCAGCCGGCCACAATGGCGTAAAAGCTCAGAATCAGGGAGGCTACCAAGATGCCGACAAAGCCGGTGAGGCCGCCGAAGAAGCGGCTGACTGGGCCAATGGAGATGGCGCGCAGTGCCTGTACCATATTGCGCCGTGCGTAGCGGCCAATGGTCAGTTCGGCCATCAACGCTGGGTAGGCGAGGGCGAAGGCCAAAAACAGATAGGCCACGACAAAGGCGGCGCCGCCGTTGCTGGCGGCTTTAGTGGGGAAGCCCCAAATGTTGCCGAGGCCTACGGCGGACCCGGCGGCGGCCATCAGAAAGCCAATATTCGAGCTGAATTGTCCTCGGGGTGCACTCATACTAAATCCCGTAATTATTCTTCTAATGGTTTTTGTGCACTACTTGTGCGTGGCGCGCATCAGGCGCTGCTTCTCGCGGTTCCAGTCACGTTTCTTCTCGGTTTCCCGTTTATCGTGCATGGCCTTACCCTTGGCCAGGCAGATTTCGCACTTAACCAGATGCCCTTTCCAATACAGCGCGGTGGCAACCACGGTGTGGCCTTTTTGCTCAACAGCGGCGATCAGCTTGGATAGCTCACGCTTGGTGAGCAGCAGGCGGCGGGTGCGGTCGGGCTCGGTCACATAGTGAGTGGAGGCGCTGGCGAGCGGCTGGATATTGGAACCCAGCAGCCAGGCTTCGCCATTTTTGAAAATGACATAGCTGTCGGTGAGCTGGGCTTTGCCCTCACGACAGCTTTTCACTTCCCAGCCCTGCATCTCAACGCCCGCCTCAAACTTCTCTTCGATGAAGTAGTCGTGACGCGCCTTCTTGTTGAGGGCGATGGTATTGGATGTTTGCGCTTTCTTTTTCTTGGCCATGAAAACTTCTAATGACTAGATAAAACTGTGTCCAAAAAACTTCAGGGCCACGGTGTTGATAAAGATCAACAGCAGTATCAATGGGATAAAGGTGCCCAGGGAGAAGTTTACGTATTTTTGTGAGAAAGAGCCGGCAAAGGCGGGGTCGCCTTCTTGTAGCTCCTTGTCAAAGTTGGCTTTCTTCCACTTGTAGATCACAAACAGACACACCAGCAGGCCGTTTAAGGGCAGGATGGTGTCGTAGAAAATAATCTCTACCAGATCGAAGAAGGACTTGTTAACGCCGGCCAACTGTACAAATTCAGTGAACCAGTTGACCATGCCAAAGGAGACGGCGCAAGCGATGGCCAGTACAAACTGTACTCCCGCAACCCAGTAAATGGCTGTTTTACGCTCCATATCGCGCTCGTCGCGCAGGGTGGCGATGGGTACTTCGATAATGGAAACCAGTGAGGTGATCGCGGCCACTAGTACCAAAAAGAAGAACACGGCGGCCACTGCGCTGGCTCCGGTATAACCGATGCTGTCCTGCAGGGCGAGGAAGATCTTCGGCAAAAACAGGAAGATCATACCGGCGGAGGATTCGCTCAGCTCGGAGGGATCAATCTGCGGGTTGAAGTGGAAAATACTGGGCAGAATCAACAGGCCCGCGGTAAATGCCACCAGAGTATCAGTGATGGCAACGGCGCGGGAGGAACCGGGGATAGAGTCCCGTTTCTTCATATAAGAGCCGTAGGTGATCATGATGCCCATACCCAGAGATAGCGAGAAGAAGGCCTGGGCCATGGCTTTGCTCACTACATTGCCATCAATCTTGCTGAAATCTGGTACCAGGTAGTACTTCACTCCCAGGAGGGCGTTGTCCAGGGTCAGAACAAAAATGACCAAGCCCAGCAGCATCACAAACAGCATCGGCATCAGGGTTTTTGCCGCGCGCTCAATACCGTCTTTTACGCCCATAGCGAGAATGGCATTAATAATCAGCATTAATACCACTAGGTAAATAAATACCTTGGGGGTGTTGATAAAGTGGATAAAGAAATCGGGCGTGGCGAGCAGGTTGAGGTTGCCAGTGACGGTTTCAACCAGGTACCCGAGTACCCATACGGTGACCACCAAATAAAATACGGCAATCATAAAAGGCGTGATCAGGGCAAACCAGCCAGGAATGCGCCACAGATGTGAACCGTTGGAGAGCTGGCGATAGGCGCCAACCGGGTCTTTATCAGTGCGTCGCCCCAGAGCTAGCTCTGCCATCATGACTGGCAGACAGATCAGAAAAACGAAGAGTGCATAGACCAGTAGGAAAGCACCGCCTCCGCTCTTGGTGGCCGCTACGGGGAATGCCACCAGATTACCAATGCCAACTGCGGAACCAGCTGCGGCTAGGATAAAGCCCAGCCTTGACCCAAAATGCTCTCTCACTGCGGTCATAGTACTCTCGCTATTATTTTTTATCAGATACAGCTTGTCATTTTTGTTATTCCGACGGGGTCGGGTTTGTCCCGCCGGCAAAAAATGCGATTGTTACAGGAATTGTCTTGCTTGAGTAGCGCCGACTGGCAAAATTAGCGGCCGAACGACAATCCCAGGCGATTTCGCCTGGCGGACTGGATTAGACAACAGGAATGACTGAAATAGAGCGCAGCGCGCTGGTGATGTACAGCGCGGAACAAATGTTTGATCTGGTCAATGATGTGGCCAGTTACCCGCAGTTTTTACCGGGGTGCCGCGGTGCCGAAATCCTCTACCGGGATGAAGAAACCCTGGAGGCGCGTCTGGATTTATCGCGCGCGGGTATTCGCCAGAGCTTCACCACACGCAACCAATTGATGCGTCCAACCAGTATGACTCTGACCCTGGTGGATGGGCCTTTCGAGAATTTTACCGGGCACTGGATATTTACTCCCTTGGCGGAAAGCGCCTGCAAGGTGACTTTCTCTCTGTCTTTTTCTATGAAAAGCCGCTTAATTGCCGCCGCTGCGGGCAAATTGTTTAGCGATCTGGCCAATCAAATGGTGGCGGTGATGTGTACGCGCGCTGAGGAAATTTACGGGAAGCCCCAATGATGGAAGAAAAAACGATTTCGGTGGAGGTGGTGTACGCGTTGCCCCACGAGCAGCGCTTGATGCGCTTGCTGGTAAAAGAGGGGACTACCGCAAGAGAGGCTCTGATTCGCTCGGGTATTCCCAAAGAGTACCCGGAAGTAGACCCGGACACTGCCAAAATGGGTATTTTTGGTCAGGTGTTGGGCAGTAAGGGGTTGGCGCCGGCGGAAAGCTATGAGCTGCAACCGGGCGACCGTGTTGAGGTGTATCGCCCGCTGATCGCTGACCCGAAGGAGGCGCGCAAGCAGCGCGCCGAGAAGGCCAAGCGATTGGCCGAGAAAAAGAAAGACGCTGAGGGCCCGGAGGCTTAAGGCCAGCCTGCCGGCTGCCAGTCGCCACTGGTGGCCACCAGGGAATCCTCTTCAAAATACACGCTAAAGCGTTTCTGAGTGATTTTGCCCTTCTTGTCGCGAACGCGGTTGATATAGTCCCAGCGGTTGGGATTATAAGTGTCTTCCAGCAGCGGAGTGCCGAGAACAAATTGTACCTGGCGGCGGGTCATACCGGGCTTCAGCTGGTCGACCATCTCCTGGGTAATGATATTGCCCTGCTGTACCTCAATGCGGTGCACACCGGGAAACTTAACCAGTGTGCAGGCTCCGAGAAGGGCGCACAGACTGGCAATGGCGATAAATTTCAGGCTAGGCGGCATTCATTGCTCCATTATGTTCTTTCATACGGCATCTCTGGCACCGATATTTAACGGCTAACCGGAATAGGCCCCTGTGTACAGGGAAAGTTCCCTCCCGCTGCGATTTCCCCTTGTCTGGATAGCTGGGGTTCCGCTGACTCCGTTCGGCATGGGATAATACCCGAAGAGTCGGCTCGCTGACAGGCGGGAATCTGTGGTCTTATTCGGGTATAGACCTCTTCAGTGGGCTGATGCAAGTAAAGACAATTCATAAATCCTGTCGGGAAATATCTATTCATGTCGAACGAAAACCAGGAATTGCGCAAGGCCGGTCTGAAGGTCACTCTGCCGCGGGTTAAGATTCTGCAGTTGCTTGAAAGCACCAGTGAGCAGCACCTGAGTGCTGAAGATGTGTATAAGCTACTGTTGGAAGCGGGGGAGGATGTCGGGCTGGCTACCGTCTACCGGGTGCTGACCCAGTTTGAGAGCGCGGGCCTGGTTGTTCGTCACAACTTCGATGGTGGCCATTCCGTATTCGAGCTGGATCGCGGAGATCACCACGATCATATGGTGTGCACTGATACCGGAAAGGTCATCGAGTTTCACAATGAGGAAATCGAAGAGTTACAGCGCCAGATCGCCGAAGAGCATGGCTATGAGCTGACAGGTCACAGCTTGGTGCTGTATGTGAAGGCGAAAGAGAAGTAAGCCTATCGGGTGCGGCGGCCGCCGCACCCATTACATGCCCGCTTACTGCTGAGGTTGGCAGGGCGGAGTATAGAGTTCCGGGAATTTCCCGACTTTATCCGCGTAGAACTCCCTGAGTTTATTCAGTTCCGCTTCCAGGTTTTCCCCCAGTTGCGCGATAGGGCCAATGCCCACTTCTTTTTTGGAGAAGTTGATAAAGCCCAATACCAGCGGCACCTTGGCGCTCCGTGCAATATGGTAAAAGCCGGATTTCCAGCGCTCGCTCAAGCCGCGAGTGCCTTCGGGTGGAATGGCAATGATCAGTTCCTTGCGCAGCTTGAACTGGCGGACGGTGGCATCCACCAGGTTGTTGGCCTTGCTGCGGTCCACGGCGATACCGCCAAACCAGCGCATGGGGCCTCCGAGGGGGAATTGGAACAGTTTGTCCTTACCCATCCACTGCGGAGTCATCTTCAGTTTAAGTGCGGCCAGAATGAAGTAATAGCCGTCCCAATTAGTGGTGTGAGGAGCCCCGATCAAGACATATTTTTTCAGCTTCAGGGATTGCTGATCGCCTTTGACGCGCCAACCGTGTAGCTTCAGCAGTAGCTTGGCTACTTGGCGCAGCATCGGTGTGACAATCGGGGTGTTAAAAATCGTTCTCTGCATAAACTCGGCCGATACTACTCAAACAAAGTCAAACAAGCGGCCCAGTATATGGTGACTTTCGCTGCCACACCCAGTCATATTTGGTCTATTTGTCCTAAAACGGCATTTATCACCGGCTGGCCGGCTATTTTGCCGGATTGTTGGCGGTTATTTATTGATCTACACGCAATGATTGCCCACCTCCTCAGTGGGAGAGGTGGGCTGTCTTGCTGGTCAGTTGGATAATGCGTTCGGCGGCTTGTCTCGGTGGTTTGTCTCGGTGGCTTGAAGCGGGCGTTAGGTTCAGCTCATAGCGCCCTGGTCAGCATCTCCTCCGCGTGAGCCAGTGACTGGGGGCTGGGTTGTCCGCCCAGCATGCGCGCGATTTCCTCACGGCGCCCCTCATTTTTTAGCTCGCGCAGGGCGACAAACGCCTGCTCCCCATCGCTGTGCTTCTCTACCAGATATTGGCGGTGGGCCCGCGCCGCCACCTGTGCCAGGTGGGTGACACAAATCACTTGGCCGCTACAGCCATTGCGGGTCTCACCAAGCTGGCGCAGCAGACGGCCAACCACATCACCGGTGGCACCACCAATGCCCACGTCTACTTCATCAAAAACCAGGGTGGGGGTGCGCGAGGTCTGTGCCGTCACCACCTGAATGGCGAGGCTTACCCGGGAAAGCTCACCACCGGAGGCAATTTTACCCAGGGGGCGCGGTGGCTGGCCGGGGTTGGTGGAAATCAGGATTTCCACCTCTTCCAAGCCGTGGCTGCAGGGTTTATCCAGAGCCTGTAGGGCAAGTTCGACCTTGGCGTGGGGCATAGCCAGATCCACCAGCTGTCGGTTAACCGACTCGGCGAGTGTTAACGCCGCCTGTTGCCGCAACTTGCTCAGCTTTGTGGCGACAGTGCGAAATTCCTTTTCTAACTTGCTGCAGGTGTCGGCGAGGCGTTCCAGGGTGTCCTCGGTGCCGATATCGTCCAGCTCCTCTTGCAATTGTCGCTGAAGAGCGGGCAGCTCATTGGGCTGCACGCGGTGCTTGCGCGCAGATTGATAAATTGCACTGAGGCGCTCTTCAACTTCGGCGAGCCGCTCAGGGTCCATTTCGAAACGGTCGATATGCCGGGATAGGGTGCCAGCTGCTTCATCGATCTGGATGCGCGCGCTATCGAGCATTTGCGCGACTTCAACTAAGGCCGGTGCCTGCTCGGGCATGGCGGAAAGCAGTTGCAGGGCGCGGTGCAGTTGTTCGGCAATATCCCCCTCACCACCGGACAAAAGCGCGGCGAGTTGATAGCTGCCATTAAGAATGTCGCCGGCATTAGCCAGCTGCCGTTGCTCACTCTCCAGCGCTTCTATCTCTCCTTCACTCAGATCCAACTGCTCCAGTTCACGCAGTTGGTACTGTAACAGGGTTCGTCGGGCCTCGGCCTCCTCGGCGCTGTCGGCCAGATTGCGGTAGCGGCGGTACTGGTCCTGCCAGGTCTTATAGCGGCTGCGGGTTTCGGCGGTCAGCTCTTGGGCTTGGGCGAACTCGTCCAGTAGGCGGCGGTGAGTTTCTTTTTTAAGTAGGGATTGGTGTTCGTGCTGGCTGTGGATATCAATCAACTGTTCGCCCAGGGCGCGCAGCTGCAGCAGGGTGACTGGCTGGCCGTTGATGTATGCCCGTGAGCGGCCATCGGCACCGAGAGTGCGCCGCAGTATGACTTCCTGCCCGCTATCCAGCTCCTGGGATTGGAGCCAGTCGCTCGCACTGGGGTAGCCGGAGATATCGAAGGTGGCACAGATATCGGCACGCCGGGCACCTGCGCGCACCAGTTCGGCGCTGCCGCGGCCGCCCAGGGCGAGCCCTAGAGCATCCAATGTGATGGATTTTCCCGCGCCGGTCTCGCCGGTGAGCGTGCTGGTTCCGGGACCGAACTCCAACTCCAGTTGGTCCACCAGGGTGAATTGGCTGATAGACAGGTGCAGCAACATAGGTATCGCTTTTATGTCCTTGTTGTATCGATAGGCTTTCGGCCCACTTTGTAGTGGTTATTTATACAGTATCCCCATCCGGTTAGCTATAGGGGCTGGGCCACATTACCCTGCCGGAATGCCTGGGCGCTAAAAACCACTTGAACTGTGCGGGGATGGCCCCATATAGCCCCCAGAGCCCGCGGGACGGGCCCAACTCATTACTGACAGAGTCGACGCGACGGAGAAAGCAGTGGCCAGAGAGCGCAGCGAAGAAGATCAGATTACCGAGGGGGTGCAGCCGGAAGCCCTGGCTGATGAGCACCTGACAAAGGCAGACGAGGCGGTTTCCGCGGAGATTGAAGACCCCTCCGCAGCCGAGCGAGAGCAGGCTGAAGAAGCCTTGCACGAAGAAGCCGAAAGTGCGGATGCGCTGCACGATGAAATTATCAAGCTTCAGGAGCAGTTAACGGTGCAGAAGGACCTCGCCCTGCGCGCCCAGGCCGAGGAGCAGAATGCTCGCCGTCGTGCTCAGCAAGATGTGGAGCGCGCACGCAAATTTGCAGTAGAAAAACTACTGCAAGATTTACTGCCGGTTGTAGACAACCTGGAGCGTGCCCTCGCCACTATCGATACCAAAGATGAAGCCAACAAAGCGCTGGTGGAAGGTATCGAGCTAACCCACAAATCTTTCGTCGATACCTTGACGAAAAATTCCGTGGAAGTTGTCGATCCGGCCGGCGAGCCCTTCGACCCGGAATTGCACCAGGCTATGACCCAGGTGCCGAACGGGGAGGTGGAGCCAAATACGGTGATGGATGTGTTTCAAAAAGGGTATCGCCTCAACGGTCGCCTGGTGCGCCCGGCCATGGTGGTGGTTAGCAAAGCGCCGTAACGGCAGGTGTGGAAAACGGCCTTGAATTTTATCGGCCGGCACCAATATAGCTGACAACAGAAGAATTATTCGCGCGTTGTAGACAGAACAAATCTGGCAGCGCGCATCAATCGAGGATTTTACAAATGGGAAAAATTATCGGCATCGACCTGGGTACTACCAACAGCTGTGTGGCAGTACTGGATGGTGACAAAGCGCGTGTAATCGAGAACGCCGAGGGCGATCGCACTACGCCTTCTATTGTTGCCTTCACTGACGACAACGAAATCCTGGTGGGCCAGTCCGCCAAGCGTCAGGCGGTGACCAATCCCCAGAATACCCTGTTTGCGGTTAAGCGTTTGATTGGCCGTAAATTCAAGGACGACGTTGTCCAGAAAGATATCAAGATGGTGCCTTACACCATCACTGAAGCCGACAACGGCGACGCTTGGGTAGAAGTGAAAGGCGATAAAAAAGCTCCGCCGCAGATCTCTGCCGAAGTCCTGAAAAAAATGAAGAAAACCGCGGAAGATTTCCTCGGCGAGAAAGTTGAAGCTGCAGTAATTACCGTACCGGCTTACTTTAATGACTCCCAGCGTCAGGCTACCAAAGACGCCGGCCGCATTGCTGGCCTGGATGTGAAGCGTATTATCAACGAGCCGACTGCCGCTGCACTGGCCTACGGCCTGGACAAGCAGGGTGGCGACCGCACCGTAGCGGTATACGACCTGGGCGGTGGTACTTTCGATATCTCCATTATCGAAATTGCGGACGTCGATGGTGAGAAGCAGTTTGAAGTACTGTCCACCAACGGTGACACTTTCCTCGGTGGTGAAGACTTCGACCTGCGCCTGATCGAATACCTCGCAGACGAGTTCAAGAAAGACCAGGGCATCGACCTGAAGGGCGACCCCCTGGCAATGCAGCGTCTGAAAGAAGCTGCAGAAAAAGCCAAGATCGAGCTGTCCTCCAGCCAGCAGACCGAAGTGAATCTGCCGTACATCACTGCAGACGCCACCGGTCCTAAGCACTTGGTGGTTAAGCTGACCCGCGCCAAGCTGGAAAGCCTGGTGGAAGAGCTGGTAACCCGCTCTCTGGAGCCGGTGAAAATTGCCCTGCAGGACGCCGACCTGTCCGCCTCTGGCGTAGACGAAGTGATCCTGGTTGGTGGTCAGACTCGTATGCCGCTGGTTCAGCAGAAAGTCACTGAGTTCTTCGGCAAAGAGCCGCGCAAAGATGTTAACCCCGACGAAGCCGTTGCCATGGGTGCTGCCATTCAGGGCGCGGTACTGTCCGGTGACGTGAAAGACGTACTGCTGCTGGACGTAACCCCGCTGACTCTGGGTATCGAAACCATGGGTGGCGTTGCGACTCCGCTGATCGACAAGAACACCACTATCCCGACCAAAAAGTCCCAGGTGTTCTCTACTGCGGAAGATAACCAGACTGCGGTAACCATTCACGTAGTACAGGGTGAGCGCAAGCAGGCTTCCCAGAACAAATCTCTGGGTCGTTTTGACCTGGCCGATATCCCGCCGTCCCCCCGCGGTGTACCTCAGATCGAAGTGACCTTTGATATCGATGCCAACGGCATCCTGCATGTACACGCGAAGGACAAGGCGACTGGCAAAGAACAGTCCATCGTGATCAAGGCCTCCTCCGGTCTGTCCGAGGACGAGATCGATAAGATGGTTCAGGACGCCGAGGCGAATGCCGAAGCGGACAAGCAGTTCGAGGAGCTGGTGCAGACCCGCAACACCCTTGACGGCCTGATCTCTGCCACTAAGAAGACCCTGGAAGAAGCTGGTGACAAAGCTACCGCTGAAGAGAAGTCTGCGATCGAAGCGGCCATCAAAGAAGCGGAAGAGGCGGTGAAAGGTAACGACAAGGCTGCTATGGAAGCCGCTACCAATAAGCTGACCGAAGCTTCCGGCCCGGTTGCGCAGAAGATGTACGCCGAACAGGCCCAGGCCGCTGGCGCCGAAGGTGCCGCTGGTGGTGCAGGCGCTCAAGGTGAACAGCAGCAGTCCTCCGCTGGCGACGATGCGGTTGACGCCGAGTTCGAAGAAGTAAAGGACGACAAGAAAGAAGGTAAGTAAGCGTTCGCTTGCATTTCCGGCGGCAGCTTTTACAGTAGCTGCCGGAGAACTTCAGGGGCGCGGCGCCTTACTTTCAGAGGCCCGCGCCCTGTGTTGTTTCAGGTATCCGTCAAAATTTACTGTGATTGTGCAGTTTGACGGTGCTCCGCACGCGGAGTTTAGTTAGAAACCGAGAAGTAGAAAGAGTTTGGCCGTTCTTGATGCCGGACCAGAGAACATAGTTTTATGTCGAAACGCGATTATTACGAAGTCCTCGGCGTCGAGCGTGGCGCCTCGGATGCAGAGCTGAAGAAAGCCTACCGCCGGGTGGCGATGAAGTTTCACCCGGACCGCAACCCCGATGACGCGGAAGCCGAAAACAAATTCAAGGAGGCCAACGAGGCCTACGAGATACTGTCCGACTCACAGAAGCGTGCGGCCTACGACCAGTTTGGCCACGCCGGTGTGGAAGGCCAAATGGGTGGTGGCGGCGCCGGTGGTTTTGGCGGCTTCTCCGACATCTTCGGCGACGTATTTGGCGATATTTTCGGTGGGGGCGGTGGCGGCCGTCGCGGCGGCCCTGCGCGCGGTTCCGACTTGCGCTATGACCTGGAACTAGACCTGGAAGACGCGGTGCGCGGCACCACGGTTAAGATTCGCGTACCGACTCTGGCTTCCTGTGATACCTGCCATGGCTCTGGTGCCAAGCCCGGTTCTTCACCGCAGACCTGCGGTACCTGTGGCGGTGCTGGCCAGGTGCGTATGCAGCAGGGTTTCTTCTCTGTTCAGCAGACCTGCCCGAATTGTCGTGGGCGCGGCTCTATTATTTCCGACCCCTGTGGCAGCTGTCACGGCCGCGGTCGAGTAGAGGAAACCAAAACTCTGTCGGTGAAAGTACCGCCCGGAGTGGACACTGGTGATCGTATTCGCCTGTCTGGTGAGGGTGAAGCCGGCCCCGATGGCGGCCCCGCTGGCGATCTGTATGTGCAGGTCGTGGTGAAGGAGCACGAGCTGTTCCAGCGCGATGGCAAGAACCTTTACTGCGAAGTGCCAATCAGCTTCTCCGCCGCTGCGCTCGGTGGTGAACTGGAAGTACCGACGCTCGATGGCAAGGTAAAACTGAAGATCCCCGCAGAGAGTCAGACCGGCAAGTTGTTCCGTCTGCGTGGCAAAGGAGTAACCCCTGTGCGCGGTGGCGCCACTGGCGATCTGCTGTGTCGGGTTGTTGTGGAAACACCAGTGAACCTCTCTAGCAAGCAAAAAGAGCTGCTGCAGGAGTTCGCCAATACCCTCAGTGAGAAGAAAAATGCGCCTCGTCAGACCGGTTGGTTCGAAGGGGTGAAGAACTTCTTTGGCGATATGAAGCTTTAATTCTAAGCGCGTATCCCGAATCGCTATTCGACCATCGGCAACCTAAAGCTTGTCGTTGCTTAACTGACGAGCACCTTTGAGAGGTTGTGAGAGGTTAAAAGTAGGAAGAATAGCGAAAGCTAGCCCGGTGTCCCTGCCGGGTTAGTTGCCTTGGCCAGATCGGGCCCTCAGGCGAGCAGCCAGCTCCATCAAAAGTTCGTGCTGAATCTTACCCAGTTCCTTCATCTGTTGTTGTTTTAGTATCCCTTCCAGCTCTTTGTTTGTTTGGCCGGTGATCGTGGCCAATTGCGCACCGATTTCCCCGCGCTGCTTAGGCGTCAAAGTCAGTTTAGGGTTGTTCAATACGCCATAGCGTTCTAGTACGGCCTTCTTTTCTGCAAGGCTCTTTTGCATGATGGGCAGCACTACTTTTTCCTGGCCAGGGGTGAGCTGCAGACGCAGCGTCACCCAATCTGTTATGTCGTCATACTTCTCCCAAAAGTCTGGGTTTGTGCTTTGCTGTTGTGCGGATACGGGCGCACTGCCAAAGGCCAGGGTTAAAGAGATAACCACCACCAATAAATGTGGCAGGTGGTTTGATCGAATCATAAGTCGCATGTTGGCGCTCCATTTACCCCTCTGGATTAAGCCTAGCATCGCGGTTTGTCATCGCTTTTACTGAGTTGCAGTTAGTTGGTAATAAAGTTGTGCCTTGTTATTTCCTCATGCAGCAATCTCATGGCCAGATTAAGATCAGGTATAAGTGATCACTTTTAAAGGCATTGTTTTTGTAGCTGCCCTCAGGAAGAGCGGGGTAAGATTCGCAACCTTATGGGCGTAGACAGGAGTGTTGTTGTGGCGGTAAAGATAGCGATCAGCGGATTTGGTGGGCGAATGGGCCGGGCTCTGGCGGAGGCACTGACGCTCACTGGGGAAGCGGAACTCAGTGCCGCTGTTGTCCGGCCTGGTTCCAGCTTGGTGGGGGCCGATGCCGGTGAAGTAGCGGGCTTGGGCCGTAATGGTGTCGCCATTGTGGATAACCTGGAAAAAGCCGAGTTTGATGTGTTGATCGATTTTTCCGCGCCTCTCGCGACCCTATCAAATACTGCTTATTGCGCCACTCACAGTCGCCCCATAGTGATAGGCACTACAGGATTTACCGCGGAACAGAAAAGCGAAGTACTCGCTCACGCTAAAAAAATCCCACTGTGCCTGGCCAGTAATTTTTCCACAGGCGTAAACCTGTGTTTTAAATTGCTGGAGACCGCTGCAAGGGTAATGGGTGAGGATGCGGATATTGAAATTGTCGAGGCCCATCACCGCCATAAAGTAGATGCCCCCTCGGGCACGGCTCTCAGTATGGGGGAAGTGCTGGCCGAGACCCTGGGGCGTGATCTCGACAAAGTGGCGATCTACGGTCGCGAGGGGCAGACTGGTGCTCGGGAGCGCGATACCATCGGCTTTGCCACTGTGCGAGGAGGAGATGTGGTTGGCGAGCATTCTGTGATGTTTCTCGCCGAAGGTGAGCGAGTTGAAATCAGTCATCGCGCCAGCAGCCGTCTTTCTTTTGCCCGCGGCGCGGTGCGTGCGGCACTGTGGCTGAACGGCGATGATTACTCGCAGCGCGCCCCTGGCCACTACGATATGCGCGATGTGCTGGGATTAAATTAATTTTCCCTCCGCAATAGTTTTATTCGTGGGTTAGCCTCGGGTCTACTTCGTAGACTCTACCCATAAGCGGTATCGGTAATATGGGTTAAATCAATGCTGTAAATTGGCGAGGCCTGGCCTCGCAATGGATGACAGTAATTCGGGTCGTTTACTCGCTCGATAAACCAAAAAATATTTTGAGGATTTTTTCGTTTGGAAAAAAAGCTGATTGTCGGTAGCGAAGAGTGGTGTGCTTTTCCCGGTCTGGGAATTCCTGCGATTAAGGCTCGGGTCGACTCCGGGGCTAAGACATCTTGCCTGCATGCCTACAATATTCAGACGTTTAAGCGCGACGGTGAGCCCTGGGTCAGCTTTGAGGCGCATCCATTGCAGCACCAGCGCCGCCCAACGGTGCGCTGCGAGGCCCGAATGCTGGATAAACGTGTGGTGCGCAGCTCCTCCGGTGAATCTGAGCGGCGCCCAGTGATTCGCACCGCACTTTCCATCGGCGGTAGCGTTTGGGATATCGAGCTGACCCTGACCAATCGTGACAGCATGGGTTATCGCATGTTGCTTGGGCGTGAAGCGATGCTTGGGCGCATGATGGTGGACCCTTCGGAGGGTTTCTGCCTGGGTGATTTGCCACAAAGCCAGCTGGATGAATTTTATCGGGACGAGCACCATATTGCCGGCACAGGCCTGCGTATCGGTTTGCTGGCTTCCAATCCGGACCTTTATAGCAACCGCCGCATCATGGAAGCGGGTGCCGAGCGCGGCCACCGCATGACCTTCCTGGATGTTCGCCAGTGTTATATGAAGCTGGATGCGGATGAGC
The DNA here is from genome assembly GCF_052466775.1 of Microbulbifer sp. CnH-101-G. NCBI lineage: Bacteria > Pseudomonadati > Pseudomonadota > Gammaproteobacteria > Cellvibrionales > Microbulbiferaceae > Microbulbifer > Microbulbifer sp. CnH-101-G. The sequence continues at coordinate 3,117,259 of NZ_CP174292.1, read as the reverse complement.
CCGAGGTGCATTACCGCGATGGCAGAGTCCTTAACAATCTGGATGCCATTATCCCGCGAATTCGTCCGAGCCAGACCTTTTACGGTTGTGCCCTGACTCGCCACTTTGAGAGTCTGGAAGTGTTTGCCCTGAATGGTTCTGCGGCGATCAGTCAGTCGCGGGATAAGCTGTTTTCCCTGCAGCTCTTGCAGCAGAGCGGCTTGAGTATCCCCACCTCCGGTTTCGCCAACTCGCCGGTGGATACCAATGAGCTGATCGAGATGGTCGGTGGCGCGCCACTGATCGTGAAACTGTTGGAGGGGACCCAGGGACGCGGTGTCGTGCTGGCGGAAACCCGCAAAGCGGCGGAATCGGTCATTAACGCGTTTAAATCCCTGAAGGCCAACCTGTTGGTACAGGAGTTTATCCGCGAAGCTCAGGGCAAAGACCTGCGTCTGTTCGTGATCGATGGGCGTGTGGTGGCCTCTATTCAGCGGGAGGCGGCGCCGGGTGAATTCCGGGCCAATATCCATCAGGGTGGAACTGCTTCAGTGGTCAAGGTCACGGCAGATGAAAAGCGCATAGCGATTAAAGCGGCAAAAGCGCTGGGTTTGAAAGTGGCGGGTGTGGATATTATCCGCTCGCGCAAGGGGCCGCTGCTGCTCGAGGTGAACTCCTCCCCCGGCCTGGAGGGCATCGAGAGCGCAACCCGTAAAGATATTGCTGGGTCTATGATCATGTCGATTGAAAAGGCGCTCAAATGGCGTCCGGCGACAAAATCGAATGAGAGCAGTGTCGACCTGGAGAAGAGTACGTCTGATTAGTCGATGTTGATTGGGGCGCCGGCGGCACTAAGTCCAGTGGGCTAACCTTCAGAGGTGGCCGGGCTTTTCGCTGGCGCGCTCATCAAGCCTCGGCAAATAGTTTGCCCTGGTATCCGCCGATAGACACTCTCTGCCTGGGCCGCCCCTGCCCCCGGCAGCTGGTGTAAACCGCAGGGTTTTACTGACCGTGAAGACACACTGCCGCAGAGCTTCTGTTCCCAGCCTACCCCTGATTTTTACCCTATTACTGAGCTTGCTGATTGCGCCTTTGACTCAGGCCGCGGTACATCTCTCCGATACCCCCCTGGGACGGCGTGTGATGGTGGATTACATCGTGCATTTCGCCTATAACCTGCAGTGGCCGGTCAATGCGTTTGATAACTACACCGCCCCATTCAAGGTGTGCCTGATGGGAGGGGATTCCCTGGGGGAGACGCTGGCGGAGCGCTTCCGAAACCAGCGTATTGACGGTCGCAAGGTGGCGCTGGAGAAAATTGACTTCAAGGATATACTGCGCGCGCGCAAGTGCCAGATCGTAATTCTCGGCGCTATGGATCGCGCCAATCTACTCAAAGCGCTGGTTACTGTAGAATTCTTCCCGGTTCTTACGGTGAGCGATGCCAATCGCTTTGCCGCAACCGGCGGAATGATCGAGTTTGCCGATTCCGGCGGCGAAGTGGCGCTGCGCATGAATAAAACCATGCTGGAGAAGGCGGAGTTAAAAATGGGCAACAGCTTGTTCCGTCTTGGGCAGAAACCAGACTGAGGAAGATTTCCTGCCTGGTTTGGCGTATTTTTGCACTAGCGTTCAGAGGGGAATTCGCGTAGAATCTGCGCCCGAATTTGGGCTGGTGTCGCGAAGCTAAATCGCACAGCGCGAGCCCGCTAAAAGCCGGTGGCAAGCATCGGCCAATTTGTGAGAGCCGCGCGTGAATAGATTTTTAAAGCGAGATGAAGCTGCGATGTTTCATCTCGCTTTTTTATGCGCGCGCCAGTCAGGAGCCTGTATGCTCCAAAGCCCGAAAACCCCGCCCGGAAGCAGTTCTGAAGATTGGAGTTCAATTTGACTAAAGCTGTCCCTACGTCGGAGGCCTTCATGCCCCACAACTTTATGCAGAGTACAACTCCCGCCCTGCTGGTGCTCGCAGATGGTAGCGTCTTTGAAGGACGCGCGATCGGCGCCCACGGCAGTTCTGTTGGCGAGGTGGTGTTCAACACCTCAATGACCGGCTACCAGGAGATCCTTACCGACCCCTCCTACGCCCGCCAGATTGTGACTCTGACCTATCCGCACATCGGCAACACTGGCACCAACCAGGAAGACGAGGAGTGCGCCGATATCTGGGCTGCCGGCCTGGTGATCCGCGATCTGCCACTGATGGCCAGCAGCTTCCGCAGTGAGCAGTCTCTGGAAGACTACCTGCGCGATCGCAATATCGTCGGTATCGCCGATATCGACACTCGTCGCCTGACTCGCCTGCTGCGTGACAAAGGCGCCCAGAGTGGTTGCATCGTTGCCGGTGACAATATTGATCGCGAAGAAGCCCTGACCAAGGCCAAGGCATTTGCCGGCCTGAAAGGGATGGACCTGGCCAAGGTGGTGAGCACCAAGGAAGCCTACCCCTTTAGCGAAGGTACCTGGGAACTGGGCGAAGGCCACAAGGCCGCACCGGAACAGCCCTTCAAAGTGGTGGCTTACGACTTCGGTGTGAAGCGCAATATCCTGCGCATGCTGGTGGATCGCGGCTGCGACATCACGGTAGTACCGGCGGAAACCCCGGCTTCCGAAGTCCTGGCGATGAATCCCAACGGCGTATTCCTGTCCAATGGTCCCGGTGACCCCGAGCCCTGTGAGTACGCGATCACCGCTATTCGCGAAATCCTCGACGCCGGTATCCCCACCTACGGCATCTGCCTGGGCCACCAGTTGTTGGGCCTGGCGGTGGGCGGCAAAACTGCCAAGATGAAGTTCGGTCACCACGGTGGTAACCACCCGGTACAGGACCTGAACAGCACCAAGGTGATGATTACCGCGCAGAACCACGGTTTCGAAGTGGACGCCGGCAGCCTGCCGGACAATGTGGAAGTTACCCACAAGTCTCTGTTCGACGGCACCCTGCAGGGCATTCGCCTGACAGACAAGCCGGCCTTCAGCTTCCAGGGGCACCCGGAAGCGAGCCCGGGCCCACACGATGTGGCGCCGCTGTTCGACCACTTTATCGATTTGATGAAAGAGCGCGCCTAAGGGTGCAGCCGCCCAGGGTTGGGCAAATAACCGCCGCTTTTGCGGCGGTTATAAGGAGACTCTGAATAACGCCGTAATACCTCTGCGGGTCCTTGAAGGCTGCAGATGTTAGGCGCAGCTTGCCGCGAATGGCCGTAGCCCTTTGCAAGAGCTGCAACGCAGCAGCTGTGGCCTTCAAGGCCCGCCCTTCGGGGCTTGCAGAGCGATTCACACTCCGCGTTGCGACTTCTTGAAAGGTCTAGACATTCCTGCGAAGCCGCGCCTTGATTGTGAACCGCTCTGCAAGCCAGAGGCATCACGGAGTTGTTTAGAGTCTCCTTATCAAGACACGTATGAAATTTAGCGCAGCCGGCCTTAGCCGGTAGTAGAACGGAAGAAAGATGCCAAAACGCACAGATATCCAAAGCATTCTGATTATCGGCGCAGGCCCCATCGTGATCGGCCAGGCGTGCGAATTTGACTACTCCGGTGCCCAGGCCTGTAAGGCGCTGCGCGAAGAGGGCTACCGGGTGATCCTGGTGAACTCCAACCCGGCTACCATCATGACCGATCCGGCCATGGCCGATGCCACCTACATCGAGCCGGTGGAGTGGCGCACCGTTGCCAAAATTATCGAGAAGGAGCGCCCCGACGCCATCCTGCCCACCATGGGTGGCCAGACGGCACTCAACTGCGCCCTGGACCTGGACAAGCACGGTGTCCTGAAAGAGTTCAATGTCGAACTGATCGGTGCGGACAAAGACGCCATCGAAAAAGCGGAAGACCGCGACCTGTTCGACAAGGCGATGAAGGCCATCGGCCTGGAAACCCCGCGCGCCAAGATCGTGCATTCCATGGAAGAGGCGAAGAAGGTACCGGAAGAGTTCGGCTTCCCGGTGATTATCCGACCGTCCTTCACCATGGGTGGCTCCGGTGGCGGTGTGGCCTACAACTGGCCGGAATTTGAAGAGATTTGTAAGCGCGGTCTCGACCTCTCCCCCACCAACGAACTGCTGATTGACGAATCCCTGCTCGGCTGGAAAGAGTACGAGATGGAAGTGGTTCGCGATAAGAACGACAACTGCATCATCGTATGTTCCATCGAGAACTTCGACCCGATGGGTGTACACACCGGTGACTCCATCACTGTCGCTCCGGCGCAGACGCTGACCGATAAGGAATACCAGCTGATGCGCAACGCCTCTATCGCGGTACTGCGCGAGATCGGCGTTGAGACCGGGGGCTCCAACGTACAGTTCGGCGTTTGCCCGAAGACGGGCCGCGTGGTGGTGATCGAAATGAATCCCCGCGTATCCCGCTCCTCCGCACTGGCTTCAAAGGCCACCGGCTTCCCGATTGCCAAGGTCGCGGCCAAGCTGGCAGTGGGTTACACCCTGGATGAGCTGCAAAACGACATCACCGGCGGTGCTACTCCTGCCTCCTTCGAGCCATCCATCGATTACGTTGTCACCAAGATTCCGCGCTTTACCTTCGAGAAATTCGGTGAAGCCGATGCGCGTCTGACCACCCAGATGAAGTCTGTGGGTGAAGTGATGGCGATCGGCCGCACCTTCCAGGAGTCCATGCAGAAAGCCCTGCGCGGCCTGGAAGTGGGCAGCTTTGGCCTGGAAAGCAAGGTCAACCCGAAAAAAGATGGTGCCGAGAACCGTGTGCGCCGAGAGCTTTCCGTACCGGGTGCCGAGCGCATCTGGTACGTGGGCGATGCCTTCCGTATGGGTATGAGCGTCGGCGAAGTTTACGACCTGTCCGGTATCGATCCCTGGTTCCTGGTGCAGATCGAAGAGCTGATCAAAATCGAAGAGCCGCTCAAGTCCCTGCCCACCTCGGCGCTGACTGCGGAGCATATGCGCTTCCTCAAGCGCAAAGGCTTCTCTGATCGCCGCCTGGCGGACTTGTTGGGGGTGAGCCAGAAGACCGTGCGCGAATTCCGCCACAAGCTGGGCGTATTCCCTTCCTACAAACGCGTGGATACCTGTGCCGCTGAATTCAGCACCTCCACTGCCTACATGTACTCCACCTACGATGAGGAGTGCGAAGCGGAGCCGTCCGATAAGAAGAAAATCATGGTACTCGGCGGTGGCCCCAACCGTATCGGCCAGGGCATCGAGTTCGATTACTGCTGTGTACACGCCGCTCTGGCGATGCGCGAAGACGGTTACGAGACCATCATGGTCAACTGTAATCCGGAGACCGTTTCCACCGACTACGACACTTCCGACCGCCTCTACTTCGAGCCGGTAACCCTGGAAGACGTGCTGGAAATTGTTGCCAAAGAGAAGCCGGAGGGCGTGATCGTACAGTTCGGTGGCCAGACTCCGCTGAACCTGGCGCGCTACCTGGCCAACGAAGGTGTGCCGATTATCGGTACTACCCCAGAACAGATCGACCGCGCCGAAGACCGCGAGCGTTTCCAGCAGATGATTATGCGTCTCGGCCTCAAGCAGCCGAAGAACGCTATCGTGCGCTCTGTCTCCGAAGCCATCCAGGCGGCGAAAGACGTGGGCTATCCGCTGGTTGTGCGCCCGTCTTACGTACTGGGCGGCCGCGCGATGGAGATCGTCTACAAAGAAGACGAGCTGCTCACTTATATGAAAGAAGCGGTACAGGTTTCTGACGAAGCGCCGGTACTGCTGGACCACTTCCTCAACGCCGCCATTGAGGTGGATATCGACGCGGTCTCCGATGGCCAGGACGTTGTGATCGGCGCCATCATGCAGCACATTGAACAGTGTGGTGTTCACTCCGGTGACTCCGCCTGCTCCCTGCCGCCCTACAGCCTGCCGGCGGATGTGCAGGACCGTATGCGCGAAGAAGTGAAGGCCATGGCTCGCGAGCTGGGCGTAGTTGGCCTGATGAATACCCAGCTGGCCTACCAGGACGGCGAGATCTATGTGATCGAAGTGAACCCGCGCGCTTCCCGTACTGTACCGTTCGTCTCCAAGTGCATCGGTACCTCACTGGCGAAAGTGGCTGCGCGCTGTCAGGCCGGTATCAGCCTGCAGGAACAGGGCTTTACCGAAGAGATCGTACCGGACTACTACTCCGTTAAAGAGTCAGTATTCCCCTTCAATAAGTTCCCGAAAGTGGACCCGATTCTCGGCCCCGAGATGAAATCCACCGGCGAAGTGATGGGCGTGGGCGCGACCTTTGCAGAAGCCTTCGACAAAGGTTTGGTTGCCGCTGGTGACCGCCTGCCGGAATCCGGCCGCGTGTTTATCTCTGTGCGCGACTTCGACAAGGCCGATGCCGTGGGTGTAGCCCGGGATTTGGTGGAGCTTGGCTTCGAGGTGATTGCCAGCCGAGGCACCGCCAAGGTCTTGCAAGATAACGATATTCCCGTTACAACCGTCAACAAGATGAGTGAAGGTCGCCCGCATATCGTCGATATGATTAAGAACGACGAGATTGCGCTGGTGGTGAATACCACCGAAGGGCGCCAGGCGATTCGCGATTCCGCGGATATCCGTCGCAGTGCTGAGAACCACCAGGTGTGTTACACCACCACCCTGGCGGCGGCTCAGGCCATGGCGATGGCCATGCGCCAGGAGCAGCCGCTACAGGTGCGCCGCCTGCAGGACCTGCACCAGCGTGTGGTAAAGCTGTCTTAATCATCTAAAAACAATCCGTCATTTCCGACCGGGCCTTGTGGCAACACAGGGCCCGGTTGCGTAGTAACAATAATGGAGGTCCCACATTGAACCGGGTACCAATGACCGTCGAAGGCGCAGAAGCGCTGCGTTCAGAATTGGAAAATCTGAAAAAAGTCGAGCGCCCAGCGGTGGTGGAAGCCATTGCCGAGGCTCGCGAACACGGTGATTTGAAGGAAAATGCCGAATACCATGCGGCGCGGGAAAAACAGGGCTTTATTGAGGGGCGTATTCAAGAGATTGAAGCCAAGTTATCTCACGCCCAAGTAATCGATGTGAAGTCGATTGAGCCCAGCGATAAGGTAATTTTCGGCACCACGGTAACCATCATTCATCTGGATGACGATGCTGAAGTGACTTATAAAATCGTGGGTGACGATGAGGCGGATGTGAAAAAACAAAAAATCTCAGTGAATTCGCCGATTGCCCGCGCACTTATTGGTAAGGAAGTGGGGGAAGTCGTTGTTGTACACACGCCTTCCGGTGCAGTGGAATATGAAATCGATACTGTAGAGCATCTATAAAAGATCTCTTAGTAAGAAAAAGGGCGGCCAGAGGCCGCCTTTTTTCTTGGGGGCAGGAGCAGCTTTACTGGGAAACGAAACTTTGATTGTTTTCACCGTGTTGGTGAACCTTGGCGGTCTCATTGAAACCAAACTGGGCGACGAGGCTGTTGTTATTCGAACCATTCTGGATGGCTTCGGCGTGATGATTTTCACCGATTTGGCCCAGGTACACATCATTCCCGTGGCCAAACTGCATGGTTTTACCAAAGTGGTTGCTACCAGCCTGGGAAATATCCGCCTCGTTATACCAGCCTTCCTGATACATTTTGGCCTCATGACTGTGGCCCAGCTGGCGAATGTCGGCGTCGTTGTTACCGCCATCTCCCTGGGTCAGGTGGGCCTTGTGAAATTCACCAATTTGGAGAATATCACCCTGATTCATTTCACCACCTTGAGAGAGCATGGCTTCACTGCCATGGCTACCTACCTGAGTTACAGTCGCGTTACTGTAGTCACTGTTTTGTAGGATGGTTGCTTGGTTGCTACTACCTGATTGTTGGTAGGTCCAAGCGGTGTTACCAATGCCTTCCTGTATATGGTGAGAAAAGCTACTGTGCTCATCAAACTGGAAAGTTAAGGAGCTATTGTCGATACCAAATTGCTCACTCATCGCTGTATTTTCAGACCCACCTTTCTGGAAAGCATTTGCGTAGTTACTAGTCCCATCCTGGAATTGAAGAACCGTACTGTGGTGTTCATAGACCTGAATACTAACGGCAGTATTGAACCCCTGATGCTGTTCCTGACTAACGTAATTGTGGTGGCTGCCGGGTCCCGCCTGATCAACATAGGCGTTGTTACCAAAGCCATTTTGATCCTGGTAAGCAGTATTGTTATCGGCAAAAGCGGTACCGCTTAGAATTAAAACCATAGTGGCAGGAATTGGGGCTAAAATTTTCATGAGTATCTCCATTACTACTTAAAAAAAGAGCATCACGATAGAGGACAGTGTTAAGTTGCTAAGCCGGTATGCTGTGTAGTTAGCGTGAGCTTTTACAATTAGGCGCTAAATTTTTTTTGGCAGCGCCCCTGTAAACTGTTTAGGCAAACTTGCACGCAAAGTGCTTAAGTAAAAAGATCGAGTTGATACAAAGTCGAAGAGGGGGTAAAACTGGCGCATTTTGATTGGCATCCCTGATACTGCTTAGGAGTCCATAATTTCGTTCCGTCCCTTTTAGTGTTGCTTCAGTGATAAAAAAAAGCCATAGGAGAGAAGTACTATTTAGCTGGGAGGGAAGTCTTGGCCAAGAAAAAATCAAAGATTAAGAAATAATTAGAAAATGCCAGTAGAAACTGGCACTTGGTTTCAGAAAATAAGTGATATTGGTAACACCTATTGAACAATATGGCTTTGATTATTAAATCCTACTTGTAGAGTGTCACTGCTCTGATTAATACCGGATTGCGAAATTGAAACGTGATTAAAGCCGCCAAATTGCTCAGCGTTTACCTTGAGATTAATGCCAGATTGAAGCACATAAGCTTCATTGCTAATGCCTAACTGAGTGACTGATCCAATATTACTGTCACCTGATTGAGCAAGATCAATCAGGTTATCCACTCCGGTTTGCATCGTCGTTGCACATTGACTGCTGCCTAGCTGAATAGCATCGGTCTTATTGAATCCTCCGCTCTGAACTATAGAGGCCTCATGAGAAAAACCTTGCTGGTGACTTTCAACGCTATTTAATAGGCCTGCCTGCATAATATTGATGTCACCATTAAAGTTTGTTATCTGGCTGGCCGTTGCTATATTCAGGCGGTCACTTTGCTGAATTTGAATACTGTTGTTGGACCCTAGTTTTTGAATGGTTAAAGCAAAGTGACTTTGTCCATCCTGGGTGTGTAAAGAGAAGCCTTGAACCTGATTGATCTGAAAGGTTGCTGACTGACTATTGGAGCCAATCTGCACGCTTTGACCAGCATTACCACTCCCGAAAGCCTGGCTGACCTCAGATGAATGTTGTTGTCCCGTCTGATATTGCGCAGCGGTACTACCGACTTCGACTGCTTGATTTGCTATTGCGTCATTATAGAAACCAATCTGCTCCTGAATGATTAAGTTACTCTGGTTGAGGGGGAACTGTTGAATGGCTGTTGCATTGTTCCCAATTCCGACTTGAACTTGACGAACAGTTTGGTCATCAGCTTGAGCTGAAAGAGAGTAGCCGGTTAATAGGGTGGTTGCTAAAAGTAGCTTGCTAAAATGCGTCATAGGTTTCTCCACAACTGCATAAATGGGAGGCTCGGGTACTTGTTAATTCTTGATGCAAAAAATAAGTGCCACCATGAGAGAAATGTGGGTAACTTTTGAGACTTAATTCTCAGTAAATGGTTCTATAAGTAAGTTTTTAAAATATGGTAGGTACTTAAAGATAAGTGCTAAAAGGTAAGCATAAAAGGGCTGTACCTACGGTGGGGTAAATAGTTATAGAAGCCAAAGACCAACTTTAATCTTTAGCTTCTACTAGGATAGGAGATATTTATTGATTCACTATGGCAGTATTACCGTAGCCGGTTTGGGTGATATTTGCCGACTCAGAAAAACCACTTTGTATCACTGTGGCTGTATTCATACCGCCAGATTGATTAACAACTACCATGTGCCCACCACCCAAACCACCATTGCCTGACTGCATAATCGTAGCTTGGTTCAGATAACCATCCTGAGTAACAAAGGCACTGTTGTACCAAGAGACTTGAACAATTGTACTGTTGTTACTCTCGCCTTTTTGTAAGATATCTGCTTCGTTATACATATCGGACTGGGAAATTTCGGCGTTATGCGACATGCCAGACTGAGAGATGTTGGCATAGTGGCCTGTTCCCTTTTGGCTGATCATTGCTTCGTGGTAAGAGCCGTCTTGGAAAATATATGCCTCTGAATTAAAGCTGGCATACTGTCCTACTAATGCGCCGTGAATATTTCCTATTTGTTCAATAACTGAGACATTATCACTACCTAAATGCTGTTGAATTTCAGCTTCGTTGCCCATGCCATTCTGGAGAATTTTGGCCTGGCTATTTTGAGCAGAAATCTGGAACGAATTAGCGTGGTTATCCATGCCCCCCTGAAAAATCAAGGCTTCATTTCCGATGCCCCCCATTTGTAAACTATAAGCTTCGTTTAACTTATCTTCTTGTACCTGATATATAAGGCTATCCGTTTCATTTGTCTGGACGGCCTCAGCGTTATTAAGATTGCCGCTTTGAGAGATTTCTACAGTGCTGTCGATAGTGCTGCTGTCAGTTTGATCAACCAAAGCGTGATTATTGTTGCCGTTTTGCTCAAAAGTTACTGTGTTTCCTGACGCATGTGTGAGCCCACTGGCAGAGGCCATAATTACCAGAGACAGGGCTGTAATCTTTCTCACGTTTAACTCCTGTATACTACTTAATCCATCATCGTTCAGCGTGTTTCTGGAATAGCTATACCTATTTAATATTGGTAATAGTCGCTTTCTGCTATAACTTTAGCTTAACTTATTTGGAGTAAAGTCTAATGGCGTTAAGTACTTTGATTTTTTGAATCTAATTTTTAATCTGCGCGGTGGGTGGGGTATTTTAGGTGTCATAGAGAGGAGGTTAGATGACAATCTTATATCTGTTTTGTGAATTTAAAATAAGTTTCGGTTAATGAGCTGGGGGCATAATAGGTCAATACCTGATTTTATTGTTGACACTGACAAATACGTATAAAAGTGTGTCATTATCAATTTGACTGGAGTGGTATATGGCTATTAACTGTGTGAATTGTTAAGAGGTTAGGATTTAAATTGATATTAGAGGTTTATTCTAATGTTTATTGCTCGCATTTAAAAGTGATGTCAGCTTGTTGTCGAGAAGCTATCAAGGCTAGCTGCCAAATAAGAGATTGGTTGTTATTGTACAGCTGTTACTGTAAATATTTTTGTATTGTCTGGTAGGGTTTTTTCTTTAATTTATTGATGTCTGTGCTCAGCATTTTGGCTGGTTGGTGAGTGCGGTAGCAGTGCTAAAAATATTAATATTTCAGTATTGCTTAGCTATCTTTGTTTTCTAGTATAAAAATATGCCTGTTATTGTATTTTGGTTGAATATAGAAAAATTTCTTTTGGGGGTTGTGTTCTGTTTGCTAATCGAAATCAGAAGGTTTTAGCTGTTAGAGGGTTGGGTTCAGTTTATATTAAGGTTGTGAACGTAGCCTTCTTGTCAATTCTCATTAATGTCGTTTTTCAGCATTTTTTTGTTGATGCTTTCTAATGGGTAATTTTGCTTTCCTTCAAAAGATAATGTTTGAATTATCTTTTGAAGGATTTTAGATGGGATTTCTAAGGTATAATAAGGATGTTTCCGTCACCAATCTGGTTTACCATCATTATGCTATTGTCGTCAGCTTGTACCACCGAGATGAAGTTAGAGCTACCAATTTGCATCGCATTAAATATATTATTGTCTCCAAACTGGGTGATAAAGTATTGATTCAAGTTACCACCAGATTGACTGATGGTGGATTCATTCATATCACCTGGTTGAGAGACTCCAACAGTGTTCTCTTGAGATAACTGTTCAGAAAAGGACATATTTCTGTCTCCCGATTGGTTGTGCACAGCCATGTTGGACTCCCAGTACTGCTCTATATTGATCCGGTTGCTTGAACCTGACTGTGCGATAGTTAGCTCATTGTATTTACCAAATTGGAAGGTTGCAGATTCATTTCCAGCTCCATCCCCCTGGGACACGTAGGCAATTTGTGCGTTGCCAACTTGTGTGGAAGAAATAAAGTTAGCTAAACCATCAAATTGGATTGTATTAATCTGATTGCCCCCAATAAAGTGCCCTTCCTGATTTATTATTGTAAGGTTTGAGTCCACGTCAAACTGGATTACTATGGCGCTATTGGAATTTTTGGTCTGGTTAATTATGGCATCTGATAAGAAGTTGCCGGTCTGATTAACTAGTGCCATTTGTCCACCCCAACCACTCTGAGAAATTGTTGTTGATGTGATATTGGTTGATAACTGATTGGTGGTGGCGTCGTTATCGTTGGAGCTTTGGGTAATAGAGGCAGATGTCTCTACGGTACTGCCTTGAATAGATGTGGCACTATTTGTGTTACCGACTTGGGTATGAGTAATCTCGCTATCAGTAGTGTTGTCTTCTTGTTGCGGGTTAGAGAAATTAAAGTTACCAGTTTGATTGATAATTATATCGCTATTAGTTACAGAAGCTTCTTGCACTGGAGTAACTAAATTCCCCATACCATTCTGGTTGATAATTAGGGTATTGGCCATGGCTCCACTTGTGGTAATTGTTACCAGTAGGGTGGCAGTAATTGGAGTGTACTTGTTCAATGGTTACTCCTTGTGGATATCAGGATAAATTTAATAGATTTTCTGATCAAGAATACATGTTAAATGTAAGTAACTTTCTTTCATTTGGGCTTTCTTCTTGCAGGGTGACCTCTTCAATATTTCTCTTTCAAAGAAATAGAAAAGATGATGGATCTAGTTTTAATTTTAATTCTAACTTTGAGATTTAGTGCATCTTCTCGATGTATTTCACGTGATGTTATGTATAGTTTTGTTGAGAAATTTGCCGTTTTCCATGAGAGATAAGACTCATTGATGTAAGGGAAAAGTATGATTCTACTTTGATAAGCATTTTAGTGATATACAGTATCTGTTGCCGTAGGGATGATTTTGGGTTGATGAAATTTGGCATTTTTCTTTTGCCAAGAGTGATTGTTAGTTCTTCTAGAGTGTTGCGATAAATTATTCGTTAACTTATTCTTGATAGAAATTTATGGTTATATCAATATCTTTCTTGGCAGGCTTAATTTGGAGGTTGTGATTTACGTGGAAATGTTAAATCTCTTGATGATTTAAATATGTATGCAGGTGTTTTTAAGGGTTGGTTGATGAAAATATTTGATAATTATTTAAATTGTTAAAATACATCATTAAACTAAAAAGCTGACCCGCCTGGGTCAGCTTTGGTGTGAGCCTAAACAATAACTCTATGGAACAATAACAAAATGACCATCGCCAATCTGGTTGATTACTATCAGTCCTGGAGCTGCTTGGTTCACTGCATAAAAGTTTGAGTTACCGTCCTGCAAACCAACAAACATACCACCATTTGAAGTCTGAGTAAGGAAACCTTGGTTCATATCTCCAAATTGAGTTATATCAGAGGTGTTCATGTTGCCAATTTGGTTCACACCTACAACGTTTGACATGCCGTCCTGTAGAGTCATGGCCCAGTTATTACTACCAGACTGAGCATGCACAGCTACGTTAGACTCCCAGTATTGCTCAATATTACTGATATTGTTATCTCCTGATTGGGCGACACTAATATCGTTGTACTTACCAAACTGGTAGGAGAAAGATGAATTACCTGATCCTCCTATTTGGGAAACGAGTCCAGTTTGTGCGTTACCAATCTGGGTGGCATCAATAGAGTTAGAGTCACCATTTCCTTGATTTGTCTCGATTTCATTATTACCAATAAAATGCCCTTCTTGCGTAACTACCGCTGTGTTAGCCGTTCCGCTGAACTGATTCACCGTGGCGGTGTTTAAATTCTTTGTTTGGTTGACTTGAGCAGAGTTTGCGGTAGTACCAAACTGATTAACTGTTGCCACTTGGCCTACCCAGCCACTTTGTGAGATACCGATTGCTGAGCTGGTGGTAGAGACCTGGCTAGTAGTTGCACTGTTATCGTCATTTACTTGGGTAATCACAGCGGATGAACCGGAGGCACCATCTTGTACTGATGCTGCTCCGTTCGTGTTACCAAATTGGTTGTGGAGAATCAAACTATTACTGGTGTTATTTATTTGCTGTGGGGCGGAGAAATTCATGTCTCCAGTTTGGTTAATGAAAATAGTGCTGTCGGTCACTGTACCATCTTGAAGGGGGGCGACAGCGTTTCCCGCACCATTCTGATTAATGATCAGGGTGTTAGCAGCCATGGCGCCACTTGCAGCAATTGCCAGGAAAACACCTGCAGCAATCGGGGTGTACTTTTTCATCGGTTACTCCTTAGAGATATCAGATTTAGCTTGAAAGCTTTTTTGCTAGAGAGATTATCAAAACAGCATCGGAAGCCTGCGTGAAAATTGCTTTTCCTGGTGTAGGGGAAAATCGTTGAGGTTTTTTCCAAGGATTTCAATTGGAAATTTTTCCATTTGAGTTCTAGGAAAAATCATAGGTACCTCGTGAATATCAGCTTGATGCTGTGTAGAGTTTTGTGGGAAAAGCGCTAGACGGCTATGGGAGATAAGTTTCGTTGATCTAGGAAGAAAGTATGTTTTTTAGCTGCGTGAATATTCGAATGCCATACGATTTTTACTTAAATAGCAGTGAGTTATAGGGTGATGTATATCGCGCAAATTACTAATGGTTGATCATCTTTCTGGACCGCTGACCTTAATAAAGCTAAAAGAATATTTTTCGTAAAAGAAAATCCAGTCATAAAAAAGGCGGTCAAATGATGACCGCCACAAGATATTCTCTCTCTAAGAAGCTACAGTAAGAGCTACTGGAAAATGAAACCGACGTTAAATGCTCCAGCTTGATTCGCCATAGCTGTTTCGTTGGAACCGAGCTGGACAGTGGTATGCACATTGAGAGTTCCAGCTTGTAAGGTCTGTGCACTATGCCCTACACCACCTTGAGTAATGGTAGCAATATTGATTATGCCAGCTTGTGCGGTAAAGGCGTCGTGAAGTGAGCCTGCTTGTGCATGGATTGAGATATTGCCAAAACCAGCTTGGAGAGTGTTTGAGTCATTGGCCAGCCCAGCTTGAAGCACTGTGGCATTGTTCAGTGTACCCAACTGTGAAGAGCTTGAGCTATTTAGTAGGCCAGATTGAGCGTGGGTTGCAATGTTGAGGGTGCCAGCCTGATTAGCGACAGCAGTATTACCAACGGCTAAAACCTGGGCCAAATTTGCAATGTTTGCGGTGCCAGCTTGATTGACAAGAGCACTGTTTCCAGCACTTAGAATTTGAGTGACTGTTGCGAAATTTGAGGTTCCCAATTGATTAACTGTTCCGACATCTCCCAATGAGGCTGTCTGGAATACTGAGCCAAAGTTTGTATCCCCAGCTTGATTAATAGCGGCTGCTGAGCCTAGTGCGGGCGCTGCCTGGGTGGTAAGGGCACCGTTGCCATTACCAACCTGAGTAACAGAAGCCGTATTCAGGCTTCCGCCAAGCTGAAAGGAATTTGCACTGTTCCCGTTGCCAACTTGTGAATGATTTATTTGGTTGGTATCACTGCCCAATGCTTGCAACGCATTAGAGAAGTTGACATTACCGATCTGAGTTTGAGTCACTATGTTATTATCGTTGCCGGGTCCTACCTGAGTAGATATAGCCAGGTTGGCAACACCAGCTTGATTTTGCACGGTGGTATTGTTTGCCGCAAATACACTGCCACTTGTGGCGATCAGAATAGCGGCTGCGATGGGTGTTAACGCCTTCATGCGATACTCCTTTACTCTGGACGTTTTAGATTCAGCACACACTGTGCTGAAATTACTGACATCTTCCAGATGTCATGGATTCACAATGCAGGATTCCTTTACTCCTGGAAAAGCTGCATCGTTGAATTCTTGCTGAATAAAATAATCAGCGATTAGTACTTCAATCTACCAATTTACTTTACTTGGATGGCTTAACTGCTCTTTTGCCGATAGGGGAGGTTAGTTGTCTCCCAGATACTGCATTGGGGACCACTCTTGAGAGAGGGCCAGTTTGGCTTTGAGACTTTGATCTCTAAACAACCTAATGTCTGCATGACAAAATGTCCAAGAGGTGTAAAACAACATTCGATCAGATATGTATAGAGTTTTGCCGCTAATAGAGCGGTTCGCTATAGGACATAAGTCACTAAAAAGTAGGAATATAGTTCTTTTATTTTTCCTGGCTCTTTAATAGGCAGATTGGGTTAAATTTTCAGTTGAATTCATGCCTTTTGCCTGGGTAAAGCGGAAGTGAATATTGGATACACATGTTTTTACGTAACCAAATTTTATTGGATCACCTGCTAGAAGGTTTTCATGATCAAAATAGAGAAGAATACTAATAGGGGAGTAGAGAGTATAGTCTGTTGAGGTTTGTCAGAAGAAGCCAGGATGACAGGCCTGGCATCTTTGTGGGGAGTTTTCTGGGAAGGTCTCAGTGAGGTTTTTTTGAGACCGCGCGCCTTTGTAAGTTACATATATTTAATCGAATTGGCGGATATAAGTTGTAGTTGCTGTACCCATCACGGTGACTGAGGTATGTAATCCATGGCCACTCTGGTAGATGTTTACTTTGTGTAGCATTCCGATTTCCTCCACATGGGCGCTGTTTTGCATACCGAACTGGGTAATTCCGGCGGAGTTGCCCACACCATATTGTTCAATATCTATCAGGTTTTCATAGCCCACCTGGATTAGCCCACTAAGGTTTTGTTCACCCACTTGACGTGAAAGTACAACGTTATTCTCACCGGTCTGTGTCACCGAAAGATTGTTTCTATTGCCATCTTGATGTGCAGATGTGTAATTGGTTCTCCCTGACTGGCGTACATTAACATTGTTCACGCCACCTTCTTGGTTTATTACCGTGAGGTTGGAAACGGACAGTAGGTTCGCCGAACTCAATTCGCTACTTATGGCAAGCTCGCTGTTGGTATCAAGGTCAGTGGCGGCGCACACCTCTGTGAATAAACTGAAAAAAGCGGTTGCGAGCAAAACAGGAGATTTATGACTGCTTGGCATAGTTCCCTCTATCACTGTTAACTACTGATACCCATCACGAGGCTACATAATAACTGTGCTGTCGTTTAGATAGTATTGCAGTATAGGGTTGTTGATATCATCGGGATTCGCCAATGCCCAGGAGTTGTGCACAATGCCCTCGCTGATCAGGTGAATCACCGCAGATTCCATCGCTGAAAGCATAGCAAGCTGAGCGGGCTCGTTATAGGTTACTCCAGCTTCCATTTCTAATAGGCGCCGGAACTTCACATAGCGAAATACATCGGCACTGATTGCTTTCGAATAGACCGTTTTTGATGTCAATACTGAGTGTAATATTCTGCCCGAACGTATATCAATCGCACGCAGGTTAACCGTTACCTGATCAACACGATACTGCTCATCAGCACCGATGCCAAAGTACCTCGCCCCGGCACCACCAGTTTGGATATTTTGATCGTAAGCGACTATGCCACCCTCAAGGAGTACGTTGGCTGCAATTAGGGTTGGCAGCGGAATACTATTATTGGCTGGCGCATCCGGTTTACTGAGTCCCGCGCGGATAATCTTGCGCTCTGTTAACAGGTTTTGTAAGCCCTCACGCTCCAACGCGATAAACCATCCAGACTCGTTGAGCACATCCATCAACATGGCTGCACCACCCTGGGTGACTGCGGTGGAGAAGCTGCTGTTAGGAGCGGGTTTGTATTGCCCTGTCTGGTCACGAAAGCTGTACACCGCAGCCAGGATTTTTCCCTTGGGCTCGGGAAGATTTATCAAATCCCGAAAAGTATTCATACGTGGGGTCAGCATGGCATCGGTCCGCCCAGGACCAAAGAGCGCATCACCAACACTTTTTACTGCAGAACACCCGCTTAGAGTGAGTGTGAACGCCAGTGCGGGCAAGGCTAGGGCTTTTTTTATTGCATTGCGCATTGCCAGTTTTCCTTCAGAGTTGATTCTTATCTAGTTTGTGGGGTTGAGCCCACTAACAACAATCTCGCTTTTATCTCCCGTGTTTCTGTCAGTAATCAACACGGTGAGAACACCGTCATTGTCGACAATCTGTACGACGAAATCGTCGGTAATTAATTCGCCACTGTTTCCATCGCCGACATCCGTCAAGAGCTGGTTGAGTAGTCGTGTCTCTAGGGAGTCGGTAAAGCGGTCCAGGGCGCTAGGTTGTTCATAAATGCTGTCATGCTTATCTGGATCATCATGATCATCTTGCGATTGTGCATTTTGTAATAAGTAAGTACCGTTTAATGGGTTGCCACCAAAATTCGGATTAACCGGTTCATAAATTAATTCGGTTGCAAGCGCAGCACTACAGGTAAATAAGTTGGCCGCCAATAATGTCGGATAAATGAGGCACTTTTGGTTCATTAGAATTCGTCCTTTCCCAAATCAAAATTATCTATAAAGGCGCTGCTCACCCGGTCTTTTAACACCGCCTGATGAATATATTGAGCGGCTTCATCGGCCAAGCGATGGATATTGTTGGTGCTTGGGCTGATAAAGCGTCGAAATACTATTTTGTCGTTATAGGTAACCCATATCAGGTTCCCCCAGCGAGCTGAGGGACGCTCATAAATGGTTAAGTTATAAGTTGCATCTGGATAATTTAGATTTCTGTATTCACTGAGATACCTAGCAAAATCATGACCTGTCCGGGTAATTGTTCGATCGATGTTAAACCCGCTGATTTCGTCTTCCAGTCTGCCTGAATCGGTGTCTGCTTCAGGGACTGTGGTGTCATCCTGAGCAACTCCAGCAACTATAAAGAAGGCGAAAATCAGCGGGCTTAATCTCATATTCGCTCTTCCTGGAGATTGAGTTTTGCCCAGTTGCTGGCTTGCAAGCGATTCTTTACGCCGATTTTCCGAAAAATGTTATACATGTGATTTTTAACAGTATGCTCACTCAAATGTAATTTGGTTGCGATCACACTATTGGGTTCTCCTGTGGTTAGTTGCCCAAGGATTTCCTGTTCTCTTCGTGTAAGGGGTAAGGGGTTCTGCATACCTTCAGAGTGGCTACTTTCACAGCTGTGAATAGCAATGTTGAGCCTCTGAATAAGTTTTTCCTGGCTGATGTTGCTGTCACACAACAAGTAGAAGCCATTCTGGCGGAGTTTTTCTGAGATGTGGTTTGGTAAGTCCGCGGGAAAGTTGATGAGAATCGCTTTTGGGTGTCTGATTTTCTTTAAGTCAGAGATAAAATCCTTGGAGCAGCTGTTGATGCCTATCTGCCAGCAGTCGATTATGATTGCCTCGTAGTGTTGTAGACAGTGTCTCTGTTTTCCTATGCAGGCTTTTTCCCATGGCATGGGAATGGACTGAGAAAACAGTGAAAATAAAAGATCGCCCTGAAGGCCGGAATTGCTAAAAAAAAGAACCGGCATATACCTCGTACCTCTCCTTGAAACAGATGGACCGCTCCCAATGCTAAGAGCTGGATCCGTTATCGACTCCTGTCGTAAAAGTTTCCTGGTTGATCTTCATGATCTCTAGAAAATATCGCTGCTAACGAAAAGCACCTCTTTGTTTTAGGGAAAATGACTCACTTGGTGAGAATTTAGTTTGGAGTGTAGTCGTGGGCGTGAGGGCGTCTGGAAAAAAAGATGCCTTATTTTGTATTAAAAATGTTCATCAATGACGGGTGTCGTCTAGCTGTTTAATTCGTTGAATTAACTGAGCGTGCAAGCTTTTTCAGATTTTATTGTACAGTTTTATACGTGTCACTTAATTCTATTGCTGATGATGTTGCGAGTGTTTGTAGGGGTGATGATGAAGAAAAATTTATGTCTGGTAGCACATTTTATCTCTAGTTGGTGAATTGTTTTTCTGAAATAAATATTTCTGGGGAGTTTTATATCGAAGGCATGATTTCACTCTTAATGGATTTCTAGGTAAATCTTCAGTTCTATTTGAGTTTGATCGGATTGCAGCCTCGGTATTTAGGCGTTGGGTGGAGCGGTTAGGGTTGTACTAAAGCTATGAAAATTGCCAGAAGGCTTAACTCGGAAGACGGTCCAAGCGTATGTCGAAGTTGAACCAGGAAAGCCTGGAATTTTTTACCTCCGGGTAAATCATCGTTGTGTGAAATGAACGCTGTAGACGAGTGTCGCAATAAAGCAACATAAAGTGTGACATTTGGGACGATTGTCGGTGCTTCAGCTGTTAGGATGGCCTATCGCACGGTTCTATAGGAAAAGTGATGTCATGAGTTACTTATTAGAGTTACTACCACTTTGGTTGTGGGCTGGTTTGGCGTCTGTTTCGTTATTTTTCCTTAGGAGACTTGTACATCGAACGATTTACTCACTTGCAAGGTTATGTCACCACTCTTTATTGTTTGCTGCTAATTCGGTGGGGCTAGCCGGGCAGAGCCTGCGTGAGCGCAATCGGGAAGTGCTACTTGCCACAGGCCGCGAGATGACAGAGTGGCAAATTGAGCGGGAGTTTGAGCGAATAGAAGACTCCCTGAGGCGCGAGCTGACGCAATATCCTTCGCTACACCGCCAACTCTGTGAGCAGTTGGCGGCTATAGATGATGACTATGTGCGCAGCGCAGAGGTGCCTCCCGAGCCGTCAAATTGGGCTAGGGCGATTCGCTCTGTCACGGAAATTCCCACTCCAGATGATACGGTTGTGGCGGATGTGTTAGAGACTATCAATCACTCAATGCGCAAGGCTGAAAGTAAAGCCCTGGAAGCTTACCGGGAGTCTATAAGGGAACGCCATCAGTTACTGAAGCGGATGATGCCCGGTTGGCGCGCAATGCTAAAAAACCTGGGGCGAATTAATAGGAGCGTGGAGTCTGTTATTCACCGTAGCAAAGTGTTGGATGAGCATATGTCACGCTACGAGGATATTTTGCAGGAGAGCGACCGCAGCTTACACCTTCTATCCGTTTCTTCTTTCAGTCGTTTTTTAATTTCCTCACTAGTGATGTTCGTGGCAGTAGCGGGGGTTTGGCTGAATCACCAATTAATCGCACGACCAATGACAGAGATTATTGGAAGTGGGGGCTTTCTAGGGAGTTACTCGACAGCCGATATTGCTGCCTCAATTTTGATTTTCCTGCAAATCCTTGTTGGCCTTGTAATTATGGAATCTTTACGGATTTCGCGTTTATTTCCCTCTATTGCTTCCCTGGCAGACCCTATACGCAAACGTATACTATGGTCCGCATTATTCCTACTGCTGTGTTTTTCCAGTGTTGAGGCGGGGTTGTCACTCTCAAGGGACCTATTATTGCAAGGCGATCAGTTACTTACTGGTATACCTGGGGTGAGCGAACTTAGGTTTGAGGAGGCAAAGAGTTACTGGGCACTCGGGCTGGTACAAATGCTGCTGGGTTTTATTCTTCCTCTGGTTCTTGCTTTTATAGCAATACCACTGGAGCAGTTCATAAACTCTGCACGTACCGTATTTGGATGTTTATTGGTGTTATTCCTGGATTTATTCGCTACGGGCTTACGCCTTTTAGCGACTCTCTCAATGCATTGTGGCATTTTGCTCAACCGTACCTATGATCTCATTATATTCCTGCCACTTTGGATGCAGCGAGCCTACTGGCAAGCTCGCAATACATCAAGGCCGGATACTGTGGTGGCACAAAATGAAGTGCAGATAAATGGATATAATCATAAGGAAACGGTTGGAGAAAGTGTACCTGCAGGGCAAACCGCTGGTGCCTAAATGTTTGAGGGATGATGCTTGGATAAATAGGCTTAATGTCTTTTCGTTTTATTAAGTTTAGGTGACTGAAATAGATGTGGATGCTTTTTATTTTCTGTGTGTTGTTACTCGTGCTTTTCTTTTATGCACGCTCCGGTGTCGCTCCTGAATCTGCACTAAAACTTTCCTCGTGCAAAGGACCTATGGTCATAGCCCATGGCAATGACTGCGGTAATGGATTTTTTCCAGGGAATACCCAGGAATATCTGCAGAATATGGTGGCATTGGGAGTAGATGCCATTGAAATAGACCTCTGGCTCAGTGCCGATGGGCATTTGGTGTTGCGTCACGACCCGGATCTGGAAGATTCAACGGATGGCAGTGGTTTTATTGAAGACAGAACCCTGGCTGATTTACGCAATTTAAATGCCGCTTACCACTGGAGTAGGGATGATGAGACCTATCCCTACCGCCAAAAGCCCTTAAGAATCCTCACCCTAGAGGAAGCCTTTGAGTTAGTTGGTTCGATACCATTAATTTTGGATATAAAAAGTGAGCAACTACGAGCTGCCCATGTTTTGAGTGATGTGCTGGAATCTAGAGGTAAGAAGAGTCAGGTTATTGTCTCCTCTTTTAACCACAGGGTTATTCAAGAATTTCGGCGCTTGAGCCCGGATACGGCGACAGGTTCTACTAGCTGGGAGGCGGGTCTTTTATTTTTTGCCCAGCTGCTGCGGGCAGAGAGCTTGCTGGCGCCCCGCTACCAGACAATGCAATTATCTATGTTCTTCTGGGGGTTAGATGTCGTCACTAAGGGTACCCTGAGGGCAGCCCATAAACTCAATTTGCATGTCTCTGTGTGGACCGTAAACGGACGGGCGGATCTACAACGCTATATCGACCTGGGTGTGGATGGTATTGTTACCGACCGCCCGGATTTATTAATAGCCATGTTGCCCGGCCGGGAGACGAAAACAGAGACTAAGTTGCTCGAGCAGGCCTCCTGAATTGAGCACTGTCACGATAAAAATATGACAATAAAAATAGAGCAACCTTTATGAAAAAGATCGCAGCTATTGCGGCGCTGGCGGGGTCATTAATAGGCACGCCGATATTGGCGGAGGACCGTTTTGCCAAGGTCGAAATCAGCAGTGAACCGGTGGCGGGTAATGTATATATGCTCCAGGGGGCTGGCGGTAATATCGCAGTGCTGGTTGGAGAGGACGGTACCTTTATGGTGGATGACCAGTATGCGCCACTCACTGCGAAGATACAGAAAGCGGTGGAAAGTCTGGCAAAACAGCCGTTGCGCTTTGTGATCAATACCCACTGGCATGGTGATCACACTGGCGGCAATGAAAACCTGGGTAAAAGCGGTGCCCTGATCGTCGCCCATGAAAATGTGCGCAAGCGTATGAATACCGAGCAATTTATTGAAGCTTTCAAGCGCAGGGTTGAGCCCTCACCGCCGACAGCACTGCCGGTAATTACCTTTACCGATGCCACTACTTTTTACTGGAATGGTGATGAGGTGATGGTGCAGCATGTCGGCCCGGCTCATACCGATGGTGATTCCATTGTGCATTTTGCCAAAGCTGACGTGATTCATATGGGCGATATCTATTTCAACGGTGCCTATCCATTTATCGATCTGTCGTCTGGCGGCTCGGTGGATGGCGTGATTGAAGCTATGGATACTGCATTGGCGCTATCTGGACCAAATACCAAAATTATTCCCGGGCATGGCCGCCTGAGTAGTCCCGCCGAGTTAAAAGTGCAACGGGATATGCTGGAGACCCTACGGGATCGCATCCAGAAACTGGTCGATAGTGGTAAAAGCCGCGATCAAGTGCTTGCTGCCAAACCGACTAAGGATTTTGACGAGCAGTATGGCAAGGGCTTTATGACCCCGGATATTTGGACTGGAATTGTTTACGACTCCCTGGCTGCAAAATCCAAGAAGTCCTGACCATACTTCGAGGCCGACTATTTAAAACCGGAAAAAACTGTTGATATAAAAAAGGCCCGGAGTGAAATACCCGGGCCTTTTTGCTTTGGCGTTTGCTTAAGTCTTTTAATTAAGATACTAAAAATTATTAGGACGCCTGGGGCTCAGCACCATTTAAACCCGATGAAGCTTCTACTGCTGTTTCTGTGCTTTCTTCACGCACCCGGAACCAGGCTGCATATAGTGCTGGCAGAAAGATCAGGGTCAAGCCGGTAGCCACGATCAGCCCGCCCATAATGGCAACTGCCATGGGGCCGAAGAAGTCACTGCGTGACAACGGAATCATCGCCAGTACCGCGGTGAGAGCGGTTAACACGATGGGGCGGAAACGCCTTACGGTGGACTCAACGATCGCTTCCCAAGCACTCAGGCCCTGGCTGATGTCCTGCTGTATCTGGTCTACCAGAATCACTGAGTTACGCATAATCATGCCGGCCAGGGCGATGGTACCGAGCATGGCGACAAAGCCGAATGGCTTGCCGAACAGCAATAGGAATAAAGTAACTCCGATCAGTCCCAAGGGGGCGGTGAGGAATACCATGGCGGATAGGGACATGCTGCGCAGTTGCAGCATCAGCAGAGTGAACACTACCAATACAAATAGCGGCATACCGGCGTTAACCGATTTCTGCCCCCGTTCGGATTCCTCCACAGTGCCGCCCACTTCCAGCAAGTAGCCGGGTGGCAACTGATCGCGAATACTCTGCAGGCGCGGCCAAACTTCTTTCACTATCGTTGCGGGCAGCTCCTCACCGTAGATATCGGCACGCACGGTCACCGTGGGCAGGCGATCGCGGTGCCAGATAATGCCTTCCTCGAACCCGTATTCCAGGGTGGCGATCTGGTTTAGGGGGACACTGCGACCGCTACTGGTTTGTACTGCCAGGCTGCCCAGTTGGCTGAGGGCGTAGCGCTCCTGCTCATCACCGCGCACGCGCACATCAATCAACTCATTGTCCTCGCGGTACTGACTCACGGTAATTCCGGTGAGAGAGCTTTGCAGGGCACGGGAGAGCGAGGCGCTGTTCACGCCCATGGCACGGGCGCGGTCCTGATCGATATTCAGGTTGACCGTTTTGCTGGGCTCCTCCCAGTCCAGGTGCACGTTGGTCACTTTCGAATTATCACGAATGCGCTCGGCCACCTGGCGGGCCAGGCTGCGCACCTCACCAATATGCTCACCAGAGATGCGGAACTGCACTGGATAGCCAACCGGTGGTCCGTTTTCCAGGCGGGAGATGCGGCTGCGCAGAGTGGGGAACTCCTCCTGCATGGTCTCGATCAGCCAGCTGCGCACCTGTTCGCGCTCCTCGACACTGCGGGTCATCAACACAAACTGGGCAAAGCTAGCTGCCGGTAATTGCTGGTCCAATGGTAGGTAGAAACGGGGCGAGCCGGTGCCTACATAGACCACGTAGTTTTCTACCTGCTCATTTTTATCCAGCAGTGCCTCCAGGCGCTTGGCTTGAAACTCGGTGGATTTCAATGATGCGCCCTCGGCCAGCTTGAGATCTACCAGCAGTTCCAAACGCCCGGAAGAGGGGAAGAATTGTTGCGGCACCAGGCGGAAGAGGGCCAGGGAACCAATAAAGATCGCGAGGGTTGCCACTATGACGGTTTTGCGGTGGCGCAGGCACCAGGTGATCAGGCGGCGGAAGCGCTGGTAGAAGGGTTTCTGGTAGGGGTCTCGAACCTCACCGCTGTGATCGTGGCGCGCCAGATTGGGCAACAGGTAATGCCCAAGGTAGGGTACGAATATTACCGCGGCAATCCAGGAAACGATCAGTGACAGCGTGACCACCTGGAAGATCGAGCGGGTGTACTCCCCGGTGCCGGACTCGGCTGTGGCAATTGGCAGGAAACCGGCGGCGGTAATCAGGGTACCAGTGAGCATGGGGAAGGCGGTACTGGTCCAGGCGAAGCCGGCTGCTTTAAGTCGACTGAGCCCCTGTTCCATTTTAATGGCCATCATCTCTACGGCGATAATGGCGTCGTCCACCATCAGGCCAAGGGCGAGTACCAGGGCGCCCAGGGAAATCTTGTGCAGGCCGATATTGAAGTAACTCATCAGTGCGAAGGTCATTGCCAGCACCAATGGAATCGATAGCGCTACGATCAAGCCGGGGCGGGTGCCGAGGGAGAAAAAGCTCACCAGCAGTACAATGCCCAGCGCCTCCGCCAACACTTGCAGGAACTCTCCTACGCCGCGCTTTACCGCTGCGGGTTGGTCGGATACTTTACGTAACTGCATGCCGATAGGCAGGTCTTCCTGCAGCTCGGCAAATGTGGCGTCCAGCTTTTTGCCCAGCTTGAGGATATCGCCACCTTCTTTCATGGAAACAGCCAGGCCGATGGCGTCCTCTCCCATAAAGCGCATACGGGGTTGCGCGGGATCGCTGAAGCCGCGGTGTACTTCGGCAATATCCCCCAGCCTCTGGGTGCGCCCACCTGCGGTGATAGGGAAACGGCGAATTTCATCGACCGAGTGAAACTGGCCGCTAACGCGAATACGCACACGGTCGCTGACCGTATCAATAAAGCCTGCGTCGGCAACTTGGTTTTGTGATTGCAGCGCGCTTTGCACCGCACTAAGGGGAATGCCGAGGGAGGCGAGTTTGGTGTTGGAAATTTCCACCCAGATTTTTTCATCCTGCAGCCCCAGCAATTCCACCTTACCCACATTCTTAACTCGCTGTAACGCCAGCTGTAGACGCTCGGCATAGTCTTTCATTAAGGCGTAATCGAAGCCGTTGCCAGTCAGCGCATAGATATTGCCGAAAGTCGTGCCGAACTCGTCATTAAAAAATGGGCCCTGGATATCCAGTGGTAGAGTGTGGCGGATGTCGCTGACCTTTTTACGCACCTGGTACCAGAGATCGGGGATATCTCGCGAATGCATATCGTCGCGGGCGACAAACAGCACCTGGGACTGGCCAGGGCGGGAGAAAGAGGAGATGCGTTGGTAGTCACCGGTCTCGAGTAATTTTTTCTCTACCCGTTCGGTAATTTGGCGGGAGACTTCCTCAGCGCTGGCGCCGGGCCAAAGAGTGTTGATCACCATTACCTTAAAAGTGAAGGGTGGATCTTCACTCTGCCCAAGTTGCGTGTAAGAGGCAGCGCCCAGCAGCCCCAGTACGATCATGGCGTAGAGTACCAGCGGGCGGTTTTTCAGCGCCCATTCGGAAAGGTTAAAACCCATGGCAATTTCTCTGTGTTGAAGTGCGGGCTGATTGAGCTGGCCGCGCTTCGGCAATTTCATTGGAGCGTTTTTTAGCGCTCGGTCCAGTTCTTATTTTTGGGGTAGCCGTTAGTTAGTCCTGCTGGGCGAGGGCGCGGTCTGGATCGATCGGGCGGTTCATTCGATCCACAGGGCGAACCTGTTGCCCCTCCAATAAAAGGTGGGTACCGGCGGCAACGACCCAATCATCGGCGCGCAGGCCGGAGAAAATTGGTACAAATTCCTGGCCATAGGGGCCCACAGTGACCTCGGTTTTATGCAGGGTTTGATGTTCGCGATTGAGAACCCAGACAAAGGCCTTGCCGTTATCGGCGCTCACTGCCGACATGGGCACTTGTAAAACATCGGTGGTTGTCGCTTTAGGTACGAAGACTCTGGCACTCTGGCCTATTTCAATGCCGGTGGTTTTATTGGTAAAAGCCACGCGCGCTTCAAAGGTGCGGGATACCGGGTCCGCAGCGGGGGAGAGCTCGCGCACCTGCGCGGGAAAGGATTTGCCCGGCTGCGACCAGAGTTCAACGGTCAGGGGCTGGCCGACGCGGAAATGGCCAATCGCCTGCTCCGGCAAATCGATACGTACCTCGCGTTCACCGTCGGCGGCGAGCTCGAAAATCCCCTGGCCGGCGGCAATAACCTGGCCGGCCTCCGCCATGCGGCGGGCGATAACTCCACTCTCCGGGGCTTTCAGTTCTGCGTAAGCGGCCTGATTGCGCGCCACATCTAATTGTGCTTTTGCCTGTTGCAGGCGTGCATCACTGGCTTCAAAGCGGGTTTCCACCGCATCGAACTGTGAGTGGCTGACCAACTGGCGCTCTAATAGTTTGCGGTGGCGCTCCAACTCGCTGCGCGCCAGGCGCTGGTCGGCCTCGGCAGAGGTGAGGCGTGCGCGGGCGGAATCCAGTTGCAGGAGCAGATCTTCGGTGTCCAGTTCGGCCAGTGGTTGACCTTGGTCAACGCGGTCGCCCACATTGACCAGGCGCCGCTGCAGCTTGCCACTGATACGAAAGGCCAGGGCAGGTTCGAAGCGGGCACGTACCTCGCCGGGATAAAAATCCAGTTGGGCGCTGGCCAACTGAGGTTGGACCATCACCGCTGGGCGGGGTTTTTCTGATTGTTCGGTGGACTCCGATGGC
This sequence comes from Microbulbifer sp. CnH-101-G, assembly GCF_052466775.1. Classification (NCBI taxonomy): domain Bacteria; kingdom Pseudomonadati; phylum Pseudomonadota; class Gammaproteobacteria; order Cellvibrionales; family Microbulbiferaceae; genus Microbulbifer; species Microbulbifer sp. CnH-101-G. Next base: position 3,089,199 of record NZ_CP174292.1, on the reverse strand, counting down.
GCACAGGCGGACAACAGTAGGCTGAACGAGAGTGCGGCGAAGAGTAGCGATCGGTACATAGGGGCTCCCTTCCTCGGCGGCGAGGCGACAAGGTAAGTCCGGAAGTGGACAAGTCATGGCCGGGCGGCCGGTAATGTTATACTGGCGAGTATAGTAAATTTATTAAACTGGTGAGTCCAGTATATGGAGTGCTATGTCTGAACAATCTCAGACGGCCGCCCAGCGCGGGCGTCCCAAGGACTTGGCCAAACGCCAGGCCATTCTCGATGCAGCCAAGGAGCTGTTTCTGACCAATGGTTTTGCCGCCACCAGTGTGGATGCGGTGGCCTCTGCTGCGGGTGTTTCGAAATTGACGGTGTACAGTCATTTCTCTGATAAAGAGACGCTGTTCAGTGCCGCGATCACTTCCCGCTGCGAGATGATGATGCCCCTGCCCATTTTCGACCTGAAAGAGGGCGATTCGGTGGCAGAGGTACTGGAGCGCATTGGTCAGGCTTTTCTAAGCATGGTGGATAGCAAGGATAGTATTCGCCTGTTACGGCTTTTGTGTGCCCTGGCTTCGCAGGAATCGCAGGAGTCAAAACTGGCCCAGTTGTTTTTTGATGCGGGCCCCCAGCGAATCCTTCGGGACATTGAACAGTTACTACGCCGCGCTACCGAGATGGACAAGCTGCAAGTAGCCAATCCGGCAGAGGCCGCCGAGGACTTTATGGGCATTTTGCTGGGTTGCCGGCATATGCGGGTATTGATCGGTTGTTGTGAAGTACAGGCTGAGGAGGAGCGGCGTGAACGGGTGCGCAGGGCTGTGGCGCTATTTATGCGGAGCTACCGCTGATTGATTATGCAGGTTACCGCTGACAGGCTAATGGCTCGAGCTTTCCGGCATTAAAGGGCAGCGGCTGATATCTCCATTTATTTCCAGCCATTCCGGTTTGTTTTGGTAGTAGGCGTAGCGCTCCGGTTGGATAAACATCGGGTCGTCGAAGGCGCCCCCGGCAATACCGCGATATTCCGGTAGAAATTCCAGCGTCCAGGTGAGGGCGCTGCCGCAGTGCTCACAGAACTGGCACTCGATCCAGCGGCCTGCGTCGGATAAAAGCCGGTGGGTTTTTAGTTCCGCGTTGATGAACTGGACATTGTTTTTGTCGAAGTACACCGATACGCCCATTAAGCTGCCGGTGCGCTTCCGGCACCAGCTGCAGGAACAGAGGCTCACCCGGCGTGGTTGGCCTATGGCGCGAAATCGCACGGCACCACAGACACAGCCACCTTCGTGAATTGCCTCCATCCCCACATCCTCAATGATTAGGTTTTAATGCGGTAACCGGTGCGAAAAATCCACCAGACCGTTGTCAGGCAGAGAAATAGGAAGAGCAGTGTCATCCCCACGCTGAGGCCCATGTTGACATCGGCTACGCCATAGAAAGCCCAGCGGAAACCGCTGATCAGGTAAACCACCGGATTAAATAGCGTCACTTTTTGCCAGAATTCCGGCAGCATACTGATGGAATAGAAGGCCCCGCCAAGAAAAGTCAGTGGGGTGATAATCATCAATGGAATGATTTGCAGTTTTTGGAAGTCGTCGGCCCAGATGCCGATAATAAAGCCGAACAAACTAAAACTTACGGCGGTCAGCACCAGAAATGAGATCATCCAGAAAGGATGGAGAATTTCATAGTCGACAAAAAAGCGCGCGGTGGCGAGGATTAATAGTCCGAGCAAGATCGACTTGGTGGCTGCAGCCCCCACATAGCCAGCGACAATTTCAAAGGGCGATACCGGTGCCGATAGGACTTCATATATGGTGCCGGAGAATTTTGGAAAAAAGATACCAAAGGCGGCATTGGAAATACTTTCCCCCAAAAGTGCCAACATTATCAGCCCGGGGATAATAAAGGCTCCATAGCTCACACCTTCAATATCCCCCATGCGCGAGCCAATGGCGGCGCCAAATACAATAAAGTACAGGGATGTGGAGAGCACCGGCGAGGCGACACTTTGTATCAGCGTGCGCCAGGTGCGCGACATTTCAAACTTGTAGATAGCCGCTATACCGTACCAGTTCATGGCTGAGCCTCCCCACTGAATTGCTCTTCACCCTCGTGACGTGCGGAGTGCACCAGGTTGACAAAAATTTCTTCCAGAGAGCTTTCCCGGGTGTATAAATCGCGAAATTCAATATTTGCCGAACTGAGGCGGCGCAGGAATTCCGGAATGCCAGTGTTTTCACTCTTGATATCAAAGCGGTAAATCAGCTCGCTGCCATCGCCATTGAGGCGCAGTGGCAAATCTGAGAGGCTATCGGGAATGCTTTCCAGGGGCGAGGGTAGTTGCAGGCTGAGCTCTTTTTCCCCCATTTTCTGCATCAGCGTTTTTTTATCCTCAACTAATACCAACTCACCGCGATTAATAACCCCGACCCGATCGGCCATTTCTTCCGCCTCCTCAATATAGTGAGTGGTGAGGATGACGGTTACCCCGGATTCGCGCAGGCCTCGTACCATTTCCCACATATCCTGGCGCAGTTCCACATCGACACCGGCAGTGGGTTCATCCAGGAAGAGCACGCTGGGTTCATGGGATAGAGCCTTGGCAATCATCAGGCGCCGCTTCATACCGCCAGACAGAGTGACAATCTTGTTATTCCTTTTTTCCCACAAGGAAAGCTGCCGCAGGATTTTCTCTAAGTAAGAGGGGTTGGGTGGTTTGCCAAATAAGCCGCGGCTGAATTTGATTGCGCCCAACACGCTCTCAAAGGAATCAGTGGCAATTTCCTGGGGGACCAGGCCAATTTCGCGTCGGGCACGGCGATAATCTCGCTGGATATCGTAACCGTTAACAGTAACGCTGCCCTGACCGGGATTCACGATGCCACAGATAATACTGATTAGTGTGGTTTTGCCGGCACCGTTAGGGCCGAGCAGTGCGAATATCTCACCCCGTTGAATATTCAAGTCGATACTTTTTAAGGCGTTAAACCCGCCACTATAAGTCTTGTCGAGACCTTTAACGGAAATAATCGGTTCCACTTCTTCTCCTTGTAAAATCCTAAAACGAGCCGGTCTAAATACTTTTGGGCGTGTTTATATCCTACTGCAAAATGATTTCACTGGATGGTTTTGCTTTCAACCAATGTAGGAAAAGCGCCAGGGTGGCCAAAAACAGCAGCACAGCGCTCGCTGCGGAAAAGCTACTGGCGAGGCCAAAACGTTCTATCCAGGGTTGGCTGATGAGTGGTGAGAGAAATTGCCCAATAAAAACACTGGCGGCGAGAGCACCGGATATTCGCCCACGAATATTGGGGGTGGCGGATTCCAGTCCGGTGGCGAAGATATGGGGGATCAGGGTACCCATTCCACAACCATAAATCGCAGTGGCAATCATAATCGCGTTAAATGAATCCGCCTCGGCGATTAGCCCCATACCGCAGGCCATAACTGCAAAACCCAGGACAAAAACGCCACTTTTCCCCAGGTGGTTGCGCGCCAGAGGATAGAACACCAGTGAGGCCAGGGCGCCCATTAAATTACTGGCGGCGATGGCAATACCCGCGAGGCTGGGAGCATCGACCCCAATTTCCTTGAGAAGGAAGGGGAGCTGGGTGGGGATCAGAAAAAAGACCAGGCTGTTTAGCAGGGCTGCACCGAGCAATAATGCAAAGGCCATCCAGTCGGGTTTTTCATCACTAAAGTGGTCAGACGATCGCTCAATATTATTGCGCTCAGGCTCTGGCAAGTAGCGTATTACTGCTGGAATCAGTAATAGTGCCGCCGCGTAAATCACAAAAGGTGCGCGCCAATGTATATCTGCCAACAGCCCACCGGCCACAAGGAAGATAACCCCGCCGAGACTGATAAAGGCCCCCTGCTGACTCATATAGGTACGCCTTTGATCGGGGTTGAAATAGTCACCTACCAGGGCGGTGACTGAAGTCATGGTGCCCGCTACCGCAATACCCAGCAGGATACGGCTGGCCAATAGTCCTGCCAGGCTGTCCTGCAACAATGCCGAGATGCCGGTCAGGGCATAAACAGTGACCGCCAGCAACAGCAGCCGCCTGCGTCCATAGCGATCGGATACAAACCCGGCGAGAGGGGCGAATAGAGCAATCATTAAGGCCGGTAGGCTCAAAATCAACCGGCTCAGCAGGGCAATATCTTCATGTTGGGCAAAGTGTGCCTCCAGGGCTGGCAGTGATGGCGCCACTGTGGCGCCAGACATTATTGTGAGCGCCGCCAGACACAGTAGTGTCAGCCGCATCTGTAGCGAGATAGCGGGTTTTGCCACGCTGAGAGGCGGTGCTATGTGGGCAGGAATCATCGGCGAATCCCTTTTTTGCCTTTGCTCACCTTTGTTAAGGACGGAGTTACCGATAGACACAGCCCCTCTTGCACGGCCAGGCTGATACTTTGGCTTTGTGCAGCCACTAAAAGAGAAGTGGTGTTAGTAGAGGGGGTTTCTGTAATGGGGTAGGTTTGTTTGCTGTTCCTGATCATCGGTAGTCTCCCTGAGCTTGCAATGGAATGCGGCGCAGTGTAAAACCTAAAGTAATATTGAGGTCAATAGCAGCCGGAGAGTTTTGATGCCTGGTACCAGTGAAAAGAAAGTATCCTCTTGTGGCGATAAGAAGTGCCGTCGCGAGATGACCGTGGGCGAGGTGGCTGAGCGCAGTGATGTGGCGGTGAGTGCACTGCACTTTTATGAGAGCAAAGGCCTAATCAGCAGCTGGCGTACCAGTGGCAATCAGCGGCGCTACTCTCGGGATGTGTTGCGACGTGTGGCCATTATCAAGGTGGCGCAGAGCACCGGTATTCCCCTCGCCGAAATTCGCGAAGCCCTAGCGACTCTGCCCGATGGACGCACACCCACGGCCAAAGACTGGGCCAAGCTTTCCGCCAGCTGGCGCGAGGAACTGGACCAGCGTATTCGCCAGTTGACTCAATTGCGCGATCGTTTGGAGGGTTGTATCGGCTGTGGTTGCCTGTCTATGGAGAGCTGTCCGCTCCGCAACCCAGGAGATCAAGCCGCGGAGCAGGGCGCTGGGGCTCGCTACCTGGATGTGGGGAGCTGACTTGGTGAGCTAATGGAAAGCAAATGGTGCGCTTCACGCTTGAGAAAATAATGAAGTTCTCACAATTTTTTATTGCTTGAAGTCACTGGAAAAGTTTCTGGTAAAAATCTAGGGTACCCTGCCATGCGTCTTGCGCCGCTTCCTGGTTATAAGCCAGCGGCAAGCCAAATTTCTGACCGCGCTCTGTGGCGACGGGATTGGTAAAGCCGTGCAGTACTCCGGGATAGCTCACTAGGGTGAATTTAGCACCGGCCCCCTGCATTTCCTCGACAAAAGCCCCGACCTGCTGTGGCGGAATCATACTGTCGGCACCGCCGGTGTAAACCTGTAGTTCCGCCTGGACTTTCCCTTTTTTCGCGCGGACCTCGCTGGCCAGGGCTCCGTGATAGCTGACTACTCCACGCAATTCCACACCGAGGCGCGCCATGGTCAAGGCAACGCCACCGCCAAAGCAATAGCCCTGTGCGGCAATTTGATTTTCCTCGACTACGCTGTGCTGCTGCAGCAGGGTGAGTGCGGTGCGGAAACAGGCTTCCAGAGAGACTGGATTTTCAAGCGCCTCATCGCGAAACTGCTGCGCTTCGGCGGGGTCGTCCGTTTGCTTGCCACTACCAAACATATCCACCGCAAAGGCACAGTAACCCTGTCTGGCGAGCTTTTCAGCCTGCTCGCGCACAAAGGCATTGTGTCCCCACCATTCGTGAACCAGCATGACACCGGGGCGCTTTTCTTGAGTGCTGTCATCCCAAGCAAGGTAACCACTGTAGGACTTGCCATCTACCGCGTAATCAATCTCTTCGGTTTTCATTGTTGCATGTCTCTTTGGCGAAAAATTGATGGTCTTATTCAGATTTGACTGGCGGGCCTTTGAGTTCCACCAGATTTTGTTCGGGATCGGAAATATAGATCGATGGCCCCATGCCCTCGGCACCGTAGCGCTGTTGTGGCTTGGAGGGCTCGATATTTTTCTCTTTTAAATAAGCAATAATTTTATCGGGTTCGAATGGATCTATACGTAAACAGAAATGATGCAGGTTACGCCCTTCGACACCCGGCGCGGCACCGCCCTCACGACCGATAGTTTGATCCACCGGAACCAAGTCGATTAAGGCGTGCCCGGCACGCAACTGATAGAGGCCCAACTCCTGATTTTCTCGCTCCATGGTGCAGCCGAGGATATCTTCATAAAAATTGCGCATGGCAGCCAGGGATTTGACCCTCAGCACCACATGATCAATGTGTTGAATCTTAAACACAGGAATTCCTGAAATTTTAGTGATTATTAATCTGGTGAATAAATTATCTTATAGGAAAAACCGCCACTGTTTTATAGATCGTTGGATGCGGCAGTAAGAAGTGCTGATTTAGAGATTTGCGCCAATGTTATACCGATTCTAAGTATCGGCGGGCTTGGAGGGCTAAGTGGGCGTCTCAGGCATCTAGTGAGGACTTCGCGCGGAGTGTTGGTCGAGAAAAACGGCACTCCGCACTTGAATGAACTTGGAATCAATGAGCAATATTGGGCTTAAGCACTATAAACCTTGTCTAAATCCTTTTGGGGATGCAGTTCTTTTGCGGGCCTGACAATCTCTGTTTCCAGCATCGCTGCAACTTCCTGCTTCTGTACGCTTTGTTGTAGTTTAATTCGCAGAAGCTGGGAGATTTCCGGTTTACAAGAGCCACAGCGGGTGCCGCAGCCAAGAGCCTCACCTAATGCCTCTACCGAATTAACTCCCTGACTGATTGCTTTTTCAATCTGGGGGCGGGAAATCTGCATACAGGTACATACAATGCGTTCACCAGGAGGAATTGCCTGGAGAAAATGGGCGGGATTTTCTGGGGCTTCCAGTTGTAGATAGCGCTCCAGGGTGCGTCGGTCAGGAAGAAGCTGCCAATCGTTACTGGCAAAAATAAGCAGTTCTATTTGTTCGCTATAAGCGAGCCAACGTTGGCTGTTTAGTGTTTCTATTTGCTGCCAGTGAACGCCTGAATTTTCCTGTAATAATTGTGCGCCCAGTTGGCGACCATTTAATGGCGTGCTCAGTGCCAACTCAAAGCGATATCCGTTTTGGCAGGGCACTCGATACCAGTGCAGCAGATTTTCTTCCCGATGGGTCTGCAGCCAGTGCCAAAGATTTTGTGCAAGTGGTTCCGGGCAAATAAGGGTGGCAAAGCTCTTACAGGGGAGGGCTTGCAGCTGCACCGGTACTTGTTTGAATTCCGGCTGGCCGGAAATTGGATCTACCTCTGCTTTGGTAAGGGCACTGACCTTCGATTCCTGAGCCAGAGTCTGGCTCCAGTGAATGGGAGCGAACAGTTCACCGGGCTTTTGACCACTATTGAGTACTGCACGTCCACACATGCGACCCTGGGCACTGCGCAATTCCACCAGCGCGCCTTCATCTACACCGTATTTTCGTGCATCCACAGGGTTTATTTGAATCTCGGCAGTTTCACTGTGATCCAGTAATTTGCGTGCACGGCCGGTGCGGGTCATGGTGTGCCATTGGTCGCGCATACGACCGCTGTTTAGCCAAAGGGGATAACTGTTGCCGATTTGCTGTTGGGGTGTGCACGGTTTGACCGCAATGAAATTGGCTCGGCCAGTTTCGGTGAAAAATTTTCCGTCGCCAAATAGTCGTGCGCTGCCCTGGGGGTTTTCCCAGTTAACCGGCCACTGTACCGGCTTTAATGTATCGTATTCGTTACGATCGATATCACTAAAATAGGAGATGTCAAAGGCGCGGCTGTTGTTGTTTTCGAATCCTGACAATTGCGCATGTTCACGGAATATTTCTGCGGGGTGGGTAAAGTTAAACTGCTCGCCAAACCCCAGGCGGTTGGCTAAATCGCAGATTGCCTGCCAGTCGTGGCGAGCCTCTCCGGTGGGCTCGAGAAAGGAGCGTTGCCGGGAGATGCGCCGCTCAGCATTGGTGACAGTGCCATTTTTCTCGGCCCAGCCAGTGGCCGGCAGCAGTACATCGGCGCAGCGGGCGGTGTCGGTATCGGCGATACAATCGGAAACAATCACTAGCGGACATTTACGCAGAGCTTCAGTCACCCGCTCCGCTTCCGGCATACTCACGGCGGGATTGGTGGCCATAATCCAGATTGCTTTGATCTGCCCACTTTCCACTGCGCGGAACATATCCACGGCTTTTAATCCGGGATTCAGTGCCATATTGGGTGCATTCCAGAAGCGCTGCACCCGGTCTATATCACTATCTTTAAATTCCATGTGGGCGGCGAGCATATTGGCCAGACCACCCACTTCGCGCCCGCCCATAGCATTGGGCTGGCCGGTAATTGAGAAGGGCCCCGCCCCAGCCTTGCCGATGCGCCCGGTTGCCAAGTGACAGTTGATGATTGCGTTATTTTTGTCTGTGCCACTACTGGATTGGTTAATACCTTGGGAATAGAAGCTGAGTGTTTTTTCGGTTTCGGCAAACAAGCGGAAGAAAGCTAATAGCTTTTTTGCAGGCACTCCACAACTCAGTGCGGTTTGCTGTAGGGACCAGTGCTGGGCGGTTTCCAGTGCCTGCTCAAAACCCTGTGTATGTTGTTGGATATAGTGATGATTGAGGCGGTTGTGTTGAGCGAGGAAATTAAGCAGCCCATTAAACAGTGCGGCATCGCTGCCGGGAGTTATTGCCAGGTGCAGATCGGCCATCTCGCTGGTAGCACTCGCCCGCGGATCAACCACCACCAGCTTGGCTTTACCCGCCTGCATACGCTGAAACAGAATCGGGTGGGTCCAGGCGGCATTGGAGCCAACTAAAACGATGAGGTCCGCTTCTTCCAGATCTCCATAGCAACAGGGCACGGCATCCGCGCCTAGGGCGCGCTTATACCCTGCTACGGCTGAGGACATGCAAAGACGCGAGTTGGTATCAATATTTGCGCTACCAATAAAACCCTTCATTAATTTATTGGCAACATAATAATCTTCGGTCAGCAGCTGCCCAGAAAGGTAAAAAGCTACGGAGTCAGGGCCATATTCGCGGATATTGCGGGCGAATTCGCTGGCGACATAAGACATGGCAGTATCCCAATCACAGGCTTCGCCATGCAGGTGCGGCCGTAAGAGCCGCCCATGATCTCCGAGTGTTTCCCCTAGGGCAGAACCTTTTACACACAGTCGGCCAAAATTAGAGGGATGCTGTTTATCACCTGTGACGGAAATCACAGAGGTATTTTGCCGCTCTTCCTTGTTAATTGTTACTCCGCAGCCTACTCCGCAATAGGGACAAGTGGTGCAGGAGCGCTGTGTGCTCAGGTATTCCTTTACTGCCATTATTCTTACTTATTGCAACCGATATAAACGGTATTTCCATTAAATGCCAAAGGGTAAGTGGCGAGCTGGATATTAGCGTCTTCCATACAAACACCATCTTCAAGGCGAAAATGGTGTTTATAAAGTGGTGAAGCAATAGTTAATTCACCCTCCAGCTCCGCAATTATTCCCCGCGAAATAACCCCAGCTTGTGCGATCGGGTCCCAGTTGTCAACGGCATAAAGCTGTCGATCCTGCCCGGGTAAAAAAAATAGGGCGATACCTTTTTTCTTCTCAGATCTAACCGTGTTGCCAGCTTTTTCTGAGGAGGTATCGCCCCAAAGGGCACACACCCCGGAATTGCTGACCAGATCTGAGCGTCGACAGATTGGCAGCCATTGGGGGCGGGTTATGGCAATAGAATTAAATGAATTTGGTTTGGCGCTGGCTTGATACATAACAACTTCCTTACAGGATTGTGAAAAAAATCAGAAATTGAAATTTATTCTTGTTTATTCAAATGAAAGTACTTTTTGGAATACGCCACTAGGCAGACTCTGCAGCTTCCAATATTTCCTCGGTGGTCGCCGGGCGTGGTTGACCGCGCTCCTTAACAAAAACAATTTTGTCATCACCCTCGCTGCTGTTGACAAACTGACGAAAACGCTTGAGTTTTTCCGGGTCGTTAATGGCGGACTTCCATTCGCATTGATAGCTATCAACCACGCGCGACATTTGCGCTTCAAGTTCGGCACAGATTCCCAGTTTGTCATCGACAATGACTTCACGTAGATAGTCGAGCCCACCATCAAGGCTTTCCAGCCAGACCGAGGTGCGCTGCAATTTATCGGCGGTGCGCACGTAGAACATCAGGAAGCGATCGATATATCGAATGAGGGTTTCGTCATCCAGATCAGTGGCGAATAAGTCGGCGTGTCGCGGGCGCATGCCGCCGTTACCGGCGACAAATAGGTTCCAGCCTTTTTCGGTGGCGATAACTCCCACATCCTTACTCTGCGCTTCGGCGCACTCGCGGGTACAGCCAGATACGGCCATCTTGATTTTGTGGGGCGAGCGCAATCCTTTGTAGCGGTTTTCCACGCGCAGGGCCATAGAAACACTGTCCTGCACCCCGAAGCGGCACCAGGTACTGCCTACACAAGACTTAACCGTGCGCAGAGACTTTCCATAGGCATGGCCGGTTTCGAATCCCGCATCAACCAGTTCTCGCCAAATCTCTGGTAGCTGCTCGAGGCGAGCACCAAAAAGATCAATACGCTGGCCACCGGTAATTTTGGTGTAGAGGTCATAGCGTTTGGCAACATCGCCAATCACAATAAGTTTTTCTGGTGTGATTTCGCCACCGGGAATACGCGGTACTACAGAGTAGCTACCATTTTTCTGCATATTCGCCATAAAGGTGTCATTGGTGTCCTGCAGGCCAACGTGGGCCTGCTCCAGAATATGTTCATTCCACAGAGAGGCGAAGATGGAAGCTGCGGTGGGTTTGCACACCTCACAGCCCTGGCCGCTGCCATGTTTATCGAGGAGCTCATCAAAGGTTTTAATTTCCCCAACCTGAATAATATGGAAGAGCTCTTGCCGGCTATAGGGGAAATGCGCACAGAGGTGATTGCTTACCTCCATACCTAGTGCCGCTAACTCAGTATCGACAATATTTTTTAGCAGTGCCGCACAACCACCACAGCCGGTGGAGGCCTTGGTTACATCCTTGACTTCAGCTAGGGTATGGCAGCCACCGTGTACCACATCGATAATCTGTCCCTTACTCACGTTATAACAGGAACATACGGTGGCACTGGCAGGTAAAGCCGAGGCACCGAGAGGCGATCCTGCACCATCAACTGAGGGAAGGATAAGTTGCTCAGGGTGCTCGGGCAGCTCAATATCATTAAGGTGATATTGCAGTAGAGTATCGTAATCCCCGGTATCACCCACCAGCACGGCACCGAGCAGTTTCTGGCCTTTGGCATCGGTTATCATACGTTTGTAAACGCCGCCCTGCTCATCTACAAAAGTAATTGCGGCCGCACCTTCACTGCGCCCGTGGGCATCGCCAATAGAACCGACTTGAACACCGAGCAGCTTTAATTTGGTGCTCATATCGGCACCATTAAAAAATATCTCTGCACCGGTAAGTTGTGCGACAGCGGTGCGTGCCATGCTGTAGCCCGGAGCTACCAGGCCAAAGATTCGCCCTTCATAGAGCGCGCACTCTCCTATAGCAAAAATCTTAGGGTCTGATGTGCGACAGCAGTTATCGATGACTATGCCACCGCGCTCGCCAACCTGCAGTCCTGAAGCTTTTGCCAGCGTATCCTGAGGGCGAATTCCCGCGGAGAAGACAATCATATCGGTAAGCAGTTCATCTCCTCCTTTAAACTGCATACGCAAGCGGCCATCAACTTCTGCAATAAGTTCAGTGGCCATACTGGTGTGTACCTTTACACCGAGAGCTTCGATTTTTTTGCGCAGCAAATCGGAGCCGCCCTCGTCGAGCTGAGTGGCCATAAGTCCCGGCGCGAACTCCACCACATGGGCTTCGAGTCCAAGGGCTTTTAAAGCATTTGCCGCTTCCAGACCGAGTAGGCCACCACCGACAACCACACCACTTTGCGCTGTAGATGCGGCTGTGCGGATAGCATCCAGATCTTCGAGGGTACGGTAGACAAAGCAGCGCTCGTGCTGGTGTCCTGGGATGGGGGGCACAAAAGGATAGGAGCCGGTGGCGAGTACTAGCTGATCGTATGTATATAAGTTTCCATTCTGGGCGGTAACGGTTTGCTTTTCGCGATCAATGGCAATAACGGGGTTATTGAGTTCTAGCTCGAAGCCCCATTCATGGTACTGCTCGATATGGCCCATGGCCAAATCTTCAGCGCTGCACCCGGAGAAATAATTGGACAAATGTACGCGGTCATAAGCGGGCCTGGCTTCCGCACAAAAGACGGTGACTTCAAAACCGATGTTTTTATTTTTTTCTACCAGCTGTTCAAGAAAGTGGTGCCCGACCATGCCGTTACCAATCACAACCAGCTTTTGCTTTTCTTTCTTTACCTTCATTGCTATTCCTGCCATCTGAAGTCAATTTTTTCGGCAGGAGGGGAAGCGCTTGATATGGCAGGGGCGCCTCCTCTTCTGCCGAAGAGTACAGGCGCCGTTGCCTCGAATTGGGGGAAAATTTTGTTGGTCATTTAATGTATTCAATCTCCGTGCCAATATTGAGACCTGGAATGGCGCCAATCTGTGCCTATTGTCCACAATTTTGGCGACACCTTGCGACAAGTTGGTGCGAAAAAATAATTTTCTGCTCTGTATTAGTGCTTAATGAAATTCTGTGGAATATTGGAGGCGTGGAGAATTTATTTTCGGGCTGCTGGTAGGTAAAACTGAGATCCGCTGATGGGCTATTAGAAAATATACAGGAGATGAGAAAGCAGCAGGATGAGCGCTATCAGTTGCCAGAACAAAACAGGGTTTCTTTCCAGTAGTGGGCGGCTATTGGGTGGTTTGAAGGCCGGGTTGGGGTGCTGTAAATCTTGAATGAATTCCGACAGGCTGTCGTAGCGTTGTCTGGGGTCGGCAGCGCAGGCTTTTTGCAGGGCGCCATCCACCCAATGGGGAATATCCCTACGGTGCGTATACGCTTTCGTATAACGCATTTGTTGATAACTTTTGAGCTGATAGTGCAGGTTGCCCAGGCGCTCGGGATAGGGGTATTTTCCCGTAAGTAATTCATAGGCGATGACTCCAAGGGAAAAGATATCTGAACGGTGGCTGGCACTATCCCCAAAAAAGAATTCGGGAGCCGCATAATTTTTACTGCCTGGAGCACCAGTTTCTGAGAAATGTAATTGCTCCCGGAGGCCGGGCCCATCAACCCCTCCCAGATCAATGATGACCAGACGCCCATGGCTGCGCATCATGATGTTCTCTGGCTTCAGGTCGCCATGCACAATTTCTAGGCGTTGCAGGCTGCGCAAGGCACTTACCAGTTGCGCCAGCAGCTCCCGTACCTGGGATATTTGCGGCTGGGAATTAAGTTGCATCCACTGTCGTAAGGTCTGTCCCTCGACATATTCGAGAATATGGTAAAGACAAGCGCGCTCTGCCCTTGGGGGATATAACTTGATAATCCCTGGGTGGTTGATTCGCCGGCCAGTCCACTCCTCGGCGATAAAGCGCTCGATATAATGCGGATCATCGCAGTAATTTACTGACGGGGTTTTAAGAGCGCGAAGTACACCGGATTCAAGATCTTGGGCCAGGTACAGGTGACTGCGCTTGCTGGCATAAAGTTCCTGCAGAATAAGGAAGCCATCGAGTTTTTGACCGGGATTTAAATCCGGGGCGAAGGGCAGCTTCCGGTTGTGCATTGTCAGTTCGTCGCACTGCGGGAAGTCCAGGTGATTGACCCTGGCAGCGACTGCACTCAGATTATCGCTTGAGCCAGCCTTCAGGGCCGCATCAACCAGCTGTTGCGGTGTGGTCCTGTCGAAATCAGCGAGTCTTTCCTGGATAGAGGTTTCGGGCAAGAAATCGTGTATCCCATCGCTACTCAGCAAATAAATATCATCGGGTAGTAGCGCTTCACAGCGATAGTCCACATCGATGTGGACATCCATACCCAGTGCCCGGCTGAGAAAAGTGCGCCCGGGAGACAGTTGGTGACTATGATCGCGGCTGAGACACTCAAGTTTGCCGTCGCGCAGACGGTAGATGCGTGTATCCCCAACATGCACTAAATGGGCGCTGGTACCTTTAATAATAATGGCAGAGAAAGTGGTGAGCCAGCCACGCTGAATTTCTACACTGCCTCCGCTTTGCCGATATAGCCAGCTATTGAGGGAGTGGAGAACCCGCGCCACTGCGTGGCGGGTAGACCAGGTTTCCGGGGTGCTGTAATAATCGGAGAAAAAACCATTGATGGCTGCGCGAGCGGCCTCCCCGCCAGCCTCAGCGCTGGCGACACCATCGGCAATAGCTGCGAGCGCACCATAGCGCTTGAATTCTATCCCCTTTGGTAGCCGCACTGCACAGGCATCGTCGTTGTGCCGGCGTTGGCCGGCACAGGTGGCGCTGAAAATTTGCAAGGCATCCATTTTTTTGTTCTGCAAATTATCAGATACTCCAGAGAGGTTTCGCACCTCTTCTGAAGATTTTACATGCTGCTCTTTATCAGGCGACATCAATCATTGATACACTGCCATCGGGATGTACCTCGGCCATTTGCCCCTCGGGTTCCTCCAATAATAACAGTGCGACGAAGCCGAGAAGTGCAGTGATGCCGATAACCATAAAAAATGTTTGGTAGGAAACCAAGCTCAACACGGTGAGATAAAACACTGCACCTACATTGCCGTAAGCACCTGTCATACCTGCGATCTGCCCGGTAAGGCGTCGCTTAATTAGGGGGACTACAGCAAATACCGCCCCTTCACCGGCCTGCACAAAGAAAGAGCACGCCATGGCAGCGGCAACGGCCAGGTAGAGTGGCCATTCGGCATCGATCAAGCTCATAGTGAAGTAACCCAATGCCAAGCCCGCAGTGAGTACCAGCAGGGTGGACTTTCGTCCCCAGCGATCACTAATCAAGCCACCCGCTGGACGGGACATCAGATTCATAAACGCATAAGCGGAGGCAAGCAAGCCCGCTTTTACTGGGTCCAGGGTAAAGGTCTCAGAGAAAAACAGCGGCAGCATAGAGACCACGGCCAGTTCGGAACCAAAAGTGGCGAAGTAGAGTAAATTGAGTACGGCCACCTGCTTGAATTTGTAGCGGTGTACGGGAGCTGGGGGATTAGTGAAAACTTCGCGGTTGATACTAAATGTCTTGCGCGCATCCAGCAGGTAAAGTAAGCCGAGCCCACAATAAATCAAGGTGGCAGCAAGGCTGGAGATTAAACCGACACCACTTGAAAGTTTCCAGGTTAACAATGCTAGGGCTGCATACATTGGTACCTTCATAATCAGTAATAGTACGAAGTCTCCTGAACTGGTGACCTCCATTGCCCCAATTTTTTTCGGCTTGAAATACGTGGAACCCTTGGGAGTATCGGTCACGGAGAAGTAGTAAATCACACTGTAGACCAGCGCAATAACCCCAGTGATACCAATCGCATAGCGCCAGCCATTATCGCCACCAAAAAACAGTGCGATGGTGGGCAGGCTCATAGCGGCAGCGGCCGACCCGAAATTACCCCAGCCCCCATAAATGCCTTCAGCGGTACCCAGCTGGCGAGCGGGGAACCACTCCGAAACCATGCGTATGCCGACAACAAAGCCCGCACCAATGAAACCGAGCAGAAAGCGCCCAATTGCTGCCTGGGTAAAGTTTTCCGCTAAGGCAAAGATAAAGCAGGGAACACTGCCGATTGCAAGCAGCAGGGAGTAGGTGAGCCTTGGGCCGTACTTATCGGTGAGCATTCCGATCACAATACGTGCGGGAATGGTTAGGGCGACATTTAATATAAGAAGCGTTTTTACCTGATCAGGCGTGAGTGATAGGCTCTCTGATATAGCCATCAATAATGGGGCATGGTTAAACCAAGCAAAAAACGTAATGAAGAAAGCCACCCAGGTTAGGTGTAGGATTTTTATCTTTCCTCGAAAAGAAAAAAGATTGAGGGATTCACTGGACATGTGCATTTCCTTTGTTTGCAAACTCCGCAGGCACAAAAAAAGCCCACCGCCGCGCCCTTTTTTGGGTCGCAGTCAATGGACTTCATTGCCCGGTATCTTTGGTGAAAGAGGGATTGACTGTGCGTATGCGCCATGCGGCAGGACATTGCACCATCGATATATTTCCATTCAATTAATGTGCCATTATTTTTTTGTGCAGAGATAATCCAAAGTCTGATGGTAGAGGTCCGATCTAAAGTTCTGATTGTTCGCTGAGTCGGTCTCGCTAAAGTCGTTGCACATTTCTATCAATTGCTGGGCTTTTGCTTCATTGGGGTGACCGTTGTCATTATCCGTATGAGCGAACAAATGCCAGCCCGGATTAGCTATGATGTCAGTGTTCCGACGGTAGAGAATTTGGTCATTGAGGGAACCTTGTAATACTGATTTTGGTAAATCCAGATAATGCCTTTGCGAGAGTATTCCAGCTGCTTCGTGGCGGTTTTCCCGGGCGGACAACCATGAGCAAGCCTTTAGCAATGCGGCGCGGAGCGCCAAATGACTGGCTGGATTGGCTTCATGCCAACTTTGAGTGACTGCCAATACCTTTTCCGGCATTGCTGGTAGTAGGGTATTGCAGGCGGTGGCTATTACACCGGTTCCTTTGTAGGCCGCGAGGCTATTCCATGGCTCTCCAACGCAATAACCATCAATCACTCCTCTGTGGAGGTTCTCTAGCATTTGCTCGGGGGGAAGCGCAATAAGTTGTAAATCCTGATCGGGGTTGATACCTGCAGCCTGTAACCAATGACGCAATTGTAAGGTGTGACTGGAGAATGGATACACCGTAGCGAGTCTTATTGGTGCAGTCCCCGTATTCTTTTGCAGGTAAGCTTTTAACGCTGAGGCAATATCGAGTTGAGTTTCTTGGGATGTGTAGTGTTGCAGGCGTTGATAGAGGTCTTCCGAAAGAGTTATAGCGTTGCCATTGCAGCTGAGTATCAAACCACTGATGAAGCGTTCTTTGCAGCCAGGCAAGGCTTGCGACAAGGTTAATGGCATTGGGGCCAGCATGGCTGCTGCGTCGGCCTTGCGAGCAATCAATTTGTCACGCAGGGTTGCCCAGGAAGTCTCCCTTTGCAGCTGCACTTCTAGACCAAATCGGTGAAAGTACCCTTTCTCCTGAGCGACTATTAGAGGGGCACTGTCGGTGAGTCGCAGATACAGCAGTTTGATCAATTTTTTTTCCGGGCATAGTAAAGAAGACATCGGTGATTCAATGCTCGCTTTGGAAATAGTGGATAAGTTGCTCGGCTACTGCGCACATGGTTGCATTACTACTCATAGCAAGATTGCGCAAAATCTTGTGGGCATCTTTCTCTGTGAGATTTTTCTTTGCCATTAATAGTCCCTTGGCTCGCTCAATGGTTTTTCTGTCGCTGAGTTGCTGTTGGGTCCTCTCAAGAGATTGGCGCAGTTGCTGGAAGCTCTTGAACTGAGCCATGGCAATTTCTATCGCCGGTGCAACGCGCTCCGGTGTCATCCCTTCGGCCATATAAGCACTCACTCCAGACTCAACCGCGCGACTAATAAAGTCCGCTCTATTGTGACTGGAGAACATAGCGACCGGTGTGGGGGCTTCGCGATTAACTACAGCGAGACTCTCTAAAATATCTCTATCGGGAGATTCGATATCGATTAGTACAATGTCGGGTCGATACTTTTCCACTTGGAAAAGAAGCCCTTCTGCGCTACTTATTTGCGCAACAATTGTGTATCCGGCAGCTTGTAAACGCTCACGGACCGAATGAGCACGCTCATGGTTGTCGTCAACCAACATGATTGCGGGGCTAATGTTTGACACGGCTTGATATGGCACTCGTTCAAGGGCTTGATACTATTTATCAAGAGTTAATCAAAATTTGTGCCAAAAGTGCGATAGGGATCAAATAAAATAAATTCTTCTAGTTCCATGAAGTGTGCGAGAGTTCCAAATTGTTTCTTGCCGCGCCATTTTGCGACTATTGGATCTTTAGTACAAGTGCGAAATTTATAGAGGCTTTGAGTTATTGATTAGTAGAAAATCCTGTAGAAATTCTATTTCGAAAAAACTTTGGGGCCCTATGGGAAAAATATTTCACATTAAATTTTGATTGTTAAAGTTTGATGGTCCTATTTTTGTGTCACTTTTTGTTATGGAAATCTCACTGCGAGGTCTATTTAGATAAGGAAAGTGAGGTAAGAGTAAGAATTTTAATATTGAGAAACATTAATCTTTAAACTTTGGTGTTGGGTATCCAATAGTCTGCGGCTAAATGAGATTCTCTCCATTTTTTTAGCGATTTCCTGTTGCTGTTGTAACCGTTCGACGTACGTGAATTGTGGTTTCATTTGAAACAGGATTGTTAGCCTTATAAATTTCACCAATTGTGGCTATTAGGTGTCTTCCCTTTCAATCCCTCTTTTCGGCGTTTACACTCGGGCTGTTTATAAATTGGGCAACCCAGACCTTTTTGAGGTAGATGTAGTTGTAAATTCATAATATTAACTATGAGGGGCACGGCGGTGATAATAGCCATACCTAGAGAGACTGCAGAGGGGGAGGCGCGTGTTGCGGCAACTCCAGATAGCGTTAAACGTTTACTTGATTTGGGTTTTTCTGTTGTTGTGCAGGCAGGTGCTGGTGACAGGGCTAGTTTCAATGATGATTCTTATCGGCAAGCTGGAGCTGAGATTCGTGAAGACATGGCGACTTGCTTTAAGGGGGCGGATGTTGTTCTAAAAGTACAGTCACCCACGGATGAAGAGTTGGCATTGATTCCTAAAGGAGCAACGCTGATCGCCTTTTTAAAACCGGCACAAAATGCCGAGCTCCTGCAAAAGTTTGCTGAAAACAATATTAACGCGCTTGCAGTTGAATCCATCCCCAGGATTTCCCGTGCCCAAAAAATGGATGCGCTCAGCTCCATGGCTAATATTGCTGGCTATCGCGCCGTTATCGAAGCCGCACATAATTTTGGCCGATTTTTTACTGGGCAGATCACCGCGGCAGGAAAAATTCCACCAGCCAAAGTACTCGTTATCGGAGCCGGTGTCGCCGGGCTCTCGGCGATAGGTACAGCCAAAAGTATGGGTGCCATTGTGCGGGCATTCGATACCCGTGCCGAGGTGCGGGAACAGGTTGAATCCATGGGCGCTGAGTTCCTCACTGTAGAGGTAGAGGAAGAGGGTTCCGGTTCTGGCGGTTATGCCAAGGAAATGTCCCAGGAATTTATTGATGCTGAAATGGCTCTGTTCCGTGAGCAGGCCAAGGAAGTCGATATTGTTATTACTACGGCACTTATACCCGGTAAGCCTGCGCCAAAACTTTGGCTTGCCGATATGGTCGACAGTATGGCGCCGGGCTCTGTGGTGGTAGACCTGGCGGCGGAAATGGGTGGTAATTGTGATTACACCGTGCCCCACCAAAAAACTGTGCACAGTGATGTGACAATCATCGGCTATACCAATTTACCCAGTCGTGCGGCCACACAGTCTTCAAGATTGTACTCTACCAATCTTGCTCATTTGCTCAGCGAGCTCACTCCAGAAAAGGACGGTGAAATAGACCTGAATTTTGACGATGAAGTTATTCGTGGGGCGACTGTGGTGAAGTCTGGAGAAGTTACCTGGCCACCCCCCGCTCCCAAAGTTTCTGCTCAGCCTAAGAAATCACCTAAAACGGCTGAAGAAGCCAGGGTTAAAGTTGAAGAAAAGATAGATAAGCGCAAGTCGCCGCTGTCAATTTTTGTTTTCTGGGCAATCGCTGCAGTTTTACTTTTGTGGCTAGGTCGAGTGGCTCCGCCAGATTTTGTTTCTCACTTTACGGTTTTTGTATTGGCCATCTTCATTGGTTGGCAGGTGATTTGGAATGTCACCCATGCCCTGCATACACCCTTAATGAGTGTTACGAATGCCATTTCCGGGATTGTGGTCGTTGGGGCGCTGTTGCAGTTGGGGGCTACTGGCTCGGGGCTTGTTACCCTGCTCGCCTTTGTGGGAGTTCTAGTAGCCAGTATTAATATATTCGGTGGTTTTTTTGTTACTTACCGAATGCTGAAAATGTTTCGCCGGTAAGGAAGGAGATAAGTAATGAACGGTATGATTGCAATGGCTTATCTTTTTTCCGCAGTAATGTTTATTTTGAGTCTGGGCGGTTTGTCCAGCCATGAAACTGCGCGACGTGGAAATATCTACGGCATGGTCGGTATGGCGGTTGCCATAATTGCTACCATTGCCGGTATTACCTCCGGTGCCTATTGGATGGTCATCATTGCCATGGTGGTAGGCGCTGTAATAGGCCTATCCCTGGCGAAACGCGTGGCTATGACCCAGATGCCTCAAATGGTGGCACTGCTGCATAGCTTCGTGGGCTTGGCTGCAGTACTCATTGGCTGGGGCGGATTTCTCGATCCCCGAGTGAGTTTGCATGGCTCAGCGCATATTGTGCACAGCACCGAAATTTATCTCGGCGTTTTTATTGGGGCCATTACGTTAACGGGTTCCTTAGTCGCTTTCTGTAAGTTGCAGGGACTGGTTTCTGGTAAGCCGCTGATGTTGCCGGCCCGCCACTGGCTCAACCTGATTGCTATTTTGGCTTGTATTGTATTGGGTGTGCTCTTTGTGCCTGCGCAAGTAAATGCGGCCACGGTTCTCAATTTGTTAGTAATGACAGCTATTGCGTTATTGCTCGGCATTCACCTGGTGGCTGCAATTGGCGGTGCCGATATGCCGGTGGTTATCTCAATGCTGAATAGCTACTCAGGATGGGCCGCGGCGGCAACCGGGTTTATGCTGGGTAACGATCTGCTTATTGTCGTGGGTGCACTGGTCGGTTCTTCTGGTGCGATCCTTAGCTATATCATGTGTCGTGGCATGAACCGCTCTTTTATCAGCGTGATTCTCGGTGGTTTCGGCTCCGACGGTGGGGAAGTCTCCGATGAGGAGGTTGATGGTGAGGCTATTGCTATTGACCAGCAGGAGCTGGCCGATGATCTCAAGGCTGCGGATAGTATTATCATTGTGCCTGGATTCGGAATGGCTGTTGCCCATGCCCAACAAGCGGTCAGTGACTTGACCGATCGCCTGCGCGGCATGGGTAAAACGGTGCGTTTTGGTATCCATCCTGTTGCGGGACGGCTGCCAGGCCATATGAATGTCTTGTTAGCCGAAGCCAATGTGCCTTACGACATTGTTCTGGAGATGGATGAAATCAATCCCGACTTTCCCAGTACAGACCTGGTACTGGTGATCGGAGCCAATGACACGGTTAACCCCGATGCCGTAGAAAAGCCGGGCTCGCCAATTGCCGGAATGCCAGTATTGGAGGTTTGGAAAGCGCGTAGAGTAGTGGTGCTTAAACGTTCCATGGCTTCCGGTTATGCCGGTGTGGCAAATCCCCTTTTCTATAAGGAGAACGCGCGTATGCTATTTGGCGATGCCAAAGATAGTTTGCAGGGTGTACTTGGTAAAGTGTGCGACTGATTAAACAATACCTGGCAATGAATTGTCAGGTAGCTTCGTTCGGGCTTGGGTCGTTGGTGCCAGATTGGCATTAAACACTCCAGGCCCGTTTGTTTTTCGGTAGGCATAATTCTTTTCAAGCTTAATTGACTATCGCTTGCCTTTGTCAATAGTGATAATCTCCCGGCCTTTACAATTTTTAACAAAATTTAAAGGAGTTGGGGGATGGGGACCCATTTTCGTGAGCTTGTCCTTCGAGGATTGATTGCATTTGGAGCACTTAGTCTTGTTGCTTGTGGTACTGGAGGGAGCAATAACAATAATGAATCGGGAGGTGCGAATGCGGGTAGCGATTCAGGTGATGCCGATACCCCCACTCCGGTCGGAGGTAATTGGGTAGAGAATAATTTCCTTTTATCCTCAACTTTTATGGGTAGGTGTGTCTCTCCAAGAACTGGTACTGACCCAGCGACCGGTTATGAATATATCGATCAGCTAGGGACGCGAGAAGATGAGAACAACTGGCTTCGCTCAATGAGTAATGAAATCTATCTTTGGTACGATGAGATCACAGATAAGAATCCGGCAAGCTTTGATGACTCATTGGCTTATTTTGATGAGCTGAAAACCTTTGTGAAAACACCTTCCGGTCAGGATAAGGACCGTTTTCACTACACAGTCCCTACTAATAAGTGGCTTTCGCAAACTGAGTCTGGAGTATACGTTGGCTATGGCCTGCAATGGGCGCTTCTGTCGAGTAAGCCGCCGCGAAAAGCGGTAGTTGCCTATCTGGATGAAGAAGATGGAGGAAATCTGCCGGGTGTTATTACCAGAGGTGCTGAGGTAATCAGCGTGGATGGTGTCGACTTGGCCAATGGCGAAGATGTAGACACTTTAAACTATGGCATGTGGCCTGAGAATGAAGGTGAATCCCACACCTTTGAAATTAGGCCATTTGGCTCATCTACCATTGAAAAAGTTACTCTTGTTGCCTCGGCAGTGAAATCTGACCCTGTTCAGTATGTAAAAACTGAGGTGACAGACTCTGGTCGTAATGTAGGCTATATGCTCTTCAATGATCATATTGCAACAGCTGAGGCGGAACTAATTAATGCGGTTACCCAGCTGAAATCTGCTGCAGTTGAAGATTTGGTGCTGGATTTGCGCTACAACGGCGGTGGCTATTTGGATATCGCTGCGGAGTTGGCCTACATGATTGCTGGTGCAGCTACATTTGGCCAGCCCTTCGAACGAGCTGAGTTCAATGACAAACACCCAGAAACAAATCCAATCACGGGTGAGCCAATTGACCCAACTCCATTTCATACTTCAGCTCTCGGGCTTATAGATGAGTCTTTAAAAGGAGATTCTCTACCTACACTAAATCTTCCACGCGTATTTGTTTTGACCAGTGAAAATACTTGCTCGGCCAGTGAAGCCATTATTAATGGTTTACGTGGAATAGATATAGAGGTTATTCAGATTGGTGAAACAACTTGTGGTAAGCCCTATGGTTTTTATCCACTGGATAATTGCGGTACTACTTATTTCACAATTCAGTTTTCTGGTGTAAATGCCAAAGGATTTGGCGATTATTCTGATGGCTTTGTACCAAATGGCACCTACGGCACAGAAGCTGATTTGCCAGGTTGTAACATCGGCGATGATTTTAATCATCTACTGGGCGATGTTAACGAGGCGCGTTTTGCTGCGGCTCTTAACTATATTGAAACTGGGGATTGTGGAGAAATCGCCGTGAGTGCATTTTCTGAGTCTGGGGTCAATACACGTATTCCATTATCGAATGCTCAAGTACCAAAGGAAATTTCTCGCAGTAATCGAATAATGGTGAGATAGAATGAAAACTGCAGCCCTGATAGGTTTCTGTTGTCTCGCATTGATATGTCTTGGCTGTGCCTCTCAGTCAAATATTCAAAGTGCCCAGCCGGCGCTGCTAGAAGATACTAGTCCGGAAGTTAGAGAGAAGATTCGAGCCTTGGTATCAGAAGCTATGGGTGGAATTAAAATTACTCTAGGCCCTGATGTATTTTTGGAAAAGAGTCTTTTGGTAGTAGAGAGTGATCGGCAGCATATGGCATTAATTGGCCGAAATATGGCGAAGCCAATCAAGTTCCAGCTGCTTACTGATGGGAAGAGGTGTTGGCTCACTAGATTGTCTAGTGGTGAGTCTTGGGAACTACCTGTGTCATGTAAGTTTGCTGCTGATACAGACGGCTGACGGAGTTGACAAGAAGCGGCTAAGGCCGCTTCTTGTCATGTCTTCAACGCAGCAAGTTGGACTTGCGCACATCCGGCTTCTGCGCTGCCCGATAAATCAAAGCAATCTTGCCGATCTCCTGGATTAGCTCCGAGGAGGATTTCTCACAGAGCTCCCCCACAACCTGGTGGCGGACTTCACGGTCGGCGATCATCAGTTTGACCTTGATCAGCTCGTGATCTTCCAGTGCACGCTCCAGTTCTTCCATCACGCCCTCGCTGAGCCCATTGCCCGCTACGGTCACGACAGGTTTGAGATTGTGACCGAGTGAGCGAAGTGCTTTTTTGCGGTCGGCGGTTAAAGGCATACAATACTCCATTACCACTTTGTGGATATCGATATGGGAGCGGCAAGTTAGCCGTGATCGTAGCCAACACTCATTAGTTGTTCGGCGTGTTCGATCGCGACCAATGGTCGCTCTTACAATTAAGCTGTAGTGATTGTAGGCATTGTACCCGATGGGCCGATCTAAGAGCAGCCACCGCTGGCTGCGTGAACATTTTAATGACCATTACGTCAAACAGTCCCAAAAAGAGGGCTATCGCTCCCGTGCCAGCTATAAGCTGCAGGAGCTGCAGGATAAGGACCGTCTGTTCAAACCGGGCATGACCGTGGTCGATCTGGGCGCAGCACCGGGAGGCTGGTCTCAGGTGGCGATGGAGCTGGTAGGGCACAAAGGCCGGGTTTTGGCGTCAGATATCTTGCCGATGGACCCCCTGGCCGGTGTGGACTTTGTGCAAGGTGACTTCACTGAGGAGTCAGTGCTTAATGAGTTGTTGCAACATCTTGGCGATGAGATGGCAGACCTTGTGATTTCCGATATGGCCCCCAATATGAGTGGGATACGCGATGTTGATCAGCCCGCCTCCATGTATTTGGTAGAGCTGGCGGTAGACATGGCCCGGCAGGTTTTAAAGCCCGGCGGTGCCTTTGTGGCCAAAGTCTTCCAGGGCGAAGGGTTCGACGAGCTGATCCGCGACTTGCGCGCGAGTTACAACAGTGTTGTGACTCGTAAGCCTGGCGCATCCAGGCCTCGCTCTCGCGAAGTCTACCTGGTGGCCAGGGGCTTTAAGGGCGGTTAAGCGCCGCGGCGTATTTCTAGTCTGTCGGCTGGATATGGTATAAGCATTATTCCATAAGGCGGCAGGGCTGTTGTCTCCTACACCTATACTGATTTGATGGGTATAGATAGGATCGGCACAGCAAAATGAACGGATTTTGAGTGCGAAAGCGAGAGGGCTATCCCTTTGAATGATATGGCAAAGAACCTGGTACTGTGGTTGATCATCGCGGCAGTGCTGCTGATGGTGTTTCAGAACTTTAAGCCGCAGACACGGGATGAGGCTCTCAGCTATTCCGACTTTGTTCAGGATGTGCAGTCGGGACAGGTGAAAAGCGTCGTTGTGGATGGTCTGGTGATCACTGGCGAAAAAGCCGATGGCAGTCGCTTCAAGACTATCCAGCCACAGATTATTGACGATGAGCTCACTAATGAGCTGGTGCGCAGTAATACCCAGTTCGTTGGCCGTGAACCTGAGTCCCCCAGTATCTGGCAGCAGTTGCTGGTAGCGAGCTTCCCGATCCTCATTATTATTGCCGTCTTTATGTTCTTCATGCGCCAGATGCAGGGTGGTGCTGGTGGTCGCTCCGGGCCCATGGCCTTTGGCAAGAGCAAGGCGCGCCTGCTGGGTGAAGACCAAATCAAAACCACTTTCGCCGATGTGGCCGGTGTGGATGAAGCGAAGGAAGAGGTACAGGAGCTGGTAGAGTTCCTACGAGATCCCACCAAGTTCCAGCGCCTGGGTGGTAATATCCCCCGCGGTGTGCTGATGTGTGGTCCTCCCGGAACCGGTAAGACCCTGCTGGCTAAGGCCATTGCGGGTGAGGCAAAGGTACCTTTCTTCTCTATTTCAGGTTCCGACTTCGTAGAGATGTTTGTCGGCGTGGGTGCTTCCCGCGTGCGTGACATGTTCGATCAGGCCAAGAAACAAGCTCCCTGCATTATCTTTATTGATGAGATCGATGCCGTAGGTCGTCATCGTGGTGCCGGTGTTGGCGGTGGTCACGACGAGCGTGAACAGACCCTCAACCAGCTACTGGTAGAGATGGATGGCTTTGAAGGCAGTGAAGGGGTGATCGTGATTGCCGCCACTAACCGCCCGGATGTGCTCGATCACGCCTTACTACGCCCGGGTCGCTTCGACCGTCAGGTGTTTGTCGGCCTGCCGGATATCCGTGGGCGCGAGCAGATTCTGACAGTGCATATGCGCAAGGTCCCGCTGGATGACAAGGTTAATGCCCAGACTATTGCTCGTGGCACGCCAGGTTTCTCCGGTGCCGATTTGGCCAACCTGGTCAATGAAGCCGCATTGTTTGCTGCGCGTGCCAACAAACGTACGGTGACCATGGAAGAGTTTGAACGCGCCCGTGACAAGATCATGATGGGTGCCGAGCGCAAGTCCATGGTGATGAATGAGAAGGAGAAGGTGAATACCGCTTATCACGAGGCTGGCCACGCGATTATTGGCCGCCTGGTGCCTGAGCATGACCCGGTGCACAAGGTCACCATCATCCCTCGCGGCCGTGCACTGGGGGTCACCCAGTTCTTGCCGGAAGAGGATAAGTACAGCCTTTCCAAACGTGCGATTGAATCCCAGTTGTGTTCACTGTTTGGTGGTCGTATTGCCGAAGAGATGACCCTGGGTATAGATGGTGTGACAACTGGTGCGTCCAACGATATCGAGCGTGCTACCGACCTGGCACGTAGTATGGTGACCAAATGGGGACTTTCTGAAAAGCTAGGCCCCTTACACTATGGGGAAGATGAGAGTGGTCAGCCGGGGCAAGGTAACCCGGTTTCCGGCAAGACCTCTAATGATATCGATGAGGAAGTTCGCCGTATCATTGATAGCTGCTACGAGCGTGCTAGTAAGTTGCTGGAGGAAAACCGCGATATTCTCGAGGCAATGAAAGATGCCTTAATGGAATACGAAACCTTAGATGCGGAACAGGTGGACGACCTGATGGCTCGCCGCAAGGTGCGCCCACCTAAAGACTGGGAAGACAACAACTTCGGCTCCGGTGGCAACAGTTCAACCGACGAAACGGATAAGACCGATACTTCTGAAGCTTCCACCGAGGCTGACAAAAGTAACTCGGTTGGTGGTCCGTTAAACGAGCACTGATTCTCAGTAAAAAGTTCAAAGGACATAAACGGAATGTAGATCGGGATGGCGTCAATCCAACCCGATTCGACATTCCGTTTTTTTATCTCTGTATATGAAAATTACCTGTGGAAAACACACCCTGGATCTCTCCTCACCTGTGGTGATGGGGGTTCTAAATACCACTCCTGACTCCTTCTCCGATGGCGGTAGTTACTATCAGGCCGGCATGCTAGATCTATCCCTTGTCTTGCGTCGGGCCGAGCAAATGCTATTAGAGGGAGCCGCAATTATTGATGTAGGCGGTGAGTCTACTCGCCCCGGAGCCGATCCCATTTCCGAGCAGGAGGAACTCGACAGGGTACTGCCTGTAGTGGATGCTATTTGCGCTAGGCTGGATGTTGTCGTCTCGGTTGATACCAGTACACCAGCGGTTATGCGTGAAGCTGCTGTAGTGGGCGCAGGGCTTATTAATGATGTTCGCGCGCTAGAGCGAGATGGGGCTCTTGAGGCTGCTGCTCAAACAGGTCTGCCAGTATGCCTGATGCATATGCAGGGACAGCCCAATACTATGCAAAGCGCTCCCGCTTATGGAGATGTCGTTGCAGAAGTCGCAAATTACCTGGCAGGGCGCATTAAGGCCTGCGAGGCCGCGGGTATTAGCCGAGAACACCTCCTATTGGATCCAGGTTTTGGCTTTGGGAAGACTGACGCCCATAATCTTGCTCTCTTGAGGGCTTTATCCCAACTGGGACCAGCGGAAACTCCTATACTGGCTGGCTTATCACGCAAGTCGATGATCGGGCGTCTTTTGCAGCGAGAGGTAGAGGATCGACTGCCTGGCAGTTTGGCACTGGCTATGCTGGCAGCCCAACGAGGGGCAAAGATTTTACGGGTGCACGACGTTGCCGAGACGGTAGATGTATTGCACTTACAGAAAATTGTGGATGAACATAAAGCCTAATTTCTAAAGCAATTATTTGCGATCCAGAGTTGTGTGGGCAACTGATTAAACAGTTTGAGAAATTAATTGCGGTGTAATTCACTGCTATAGAGAAATGTTATGGAAAGAAAGTACTTTGGCACTGACGGAATTCGTGGTCATGTGGGAGAGGGGGCAATTACCCCAGACTTTATGCTGCGGTTGGGATACGCCACCGGTAAAGTGCTAGGGAAAATGTCTGCGGGAAAACGGTCCAATCGCCCCTACATTTTAATTGGGAAGGACACTCGGGTTTCAGGCTATATGTTTGAAGCGGCCCTGGAGGCGGGTTTGATCTATTCCGGAGTCGATGTGGGATTGCTTGGCCCCATGCCCACCCCGGCTATTGCCTACCTCACACGCACTTTCCATGCTCGAGCGGGAATAGTTATTAGCGCTTCCCATAACCCTTTCCATGATAACGGCATCAAGTTCTTTTGTGGCGAAGGTTATAAACTTCCCGACGAAGTAGAGCGCGAGATCGAAGCGGCTCTGGAGCTTCCTATGGAAGCGGCTGAAAACCTTGGCAAGGCTTATCGAGTCGATGATGCTGCCTCACGCTATATCGAATTTAGCAAAGCGTCGACACCCTGGAACTTCTCTCTGGGTGGGTTGAAGGTTGTCCTTGATTGTGCAAATGGGGCCACTTATCACATAGCGCCGAAGGTCTTTCGCGAGTTGGGGGCGGAAGTTACAGCCCTGAGCGCAAGCCCCGACGGACTGAATATCAATCTGGAGTGCGGTTCCACCAAACCCAAGCAGCTACAGCGCGCGGTAGTGGAGCAGGGTGCAGACCTGGGGATTGCCTTTGATGGTGATGGCGACAGAGTCTTGTTTGTTGACCGCAATGGTGAGCTTGTCGATGGTGACCAACTGCTCTTTATCATCGGCTTGTATCAACAGGAGCATCTCGGCGGTTGTAAAGGCATTGTCGGCACCCTGATGAGCAATTATGGCTTTGAGCTGGCTCTGCGCGAGCGCAAGATCCCATTTGAGCGAGCGAAAGTTGGCGACCGCTACGTGCTTGAAAAAATGAAGGCAAATGGCTGGATGCTGGGGGGCGAGTCTTCCGGTCATATTATCTGTGCTGATGCCTCCACAACTGGAGATGGTATTGTTGCTGCCCTCCAGGTACTTCGTGCCCTATCAGAGTTTGATCAACCACTGCACCAACTCAAGGCGCGTATGCAGATGCTTCCCCAGCACATGATCAATGTGCGACTTGGGCATCGCGATGGCATACTCGATCACCCAGAGGTGGTGGCCGCAGTCAGTGATGCGGAGCTTCAGCTCGCTGAGAATGGACGCGTGTTGTTGCGCCCCTCAGGTACGGAGCCCCTGATTCGCGTGATGGTGGAAGGTCGTGATAGCGCTCAGGTAGAGCAACTGGCACAGCAAATTTCCTCTGTAGTGCAAAGGGTTGGGGGCGGCTGAGCCCTTTACTCGGATCGCCTTTGCTGTGTTCTAAAGGGCGCCACCAGAGACTTAAACAAACTCGTATATTTTTGGTTGTATGTTGGCGGCAATGTCGCTAAGATTTGCGCCCCTTGAAGGAGCACATATGCGAATACCGCTGGTAGCAGCAAACTGGAAAATGAACGGCAGTAAAGCATTTGCCGAGCGTTTTTTTTCTGACTTCGACTTGCAGGCTATTGCCGCTCAGGTTGTTGTATGTCCACCGTTTCCTTATATCCCCTTGGTTTCCCAGGTTGGAGAGAATAAGGAACGCTTTAGCGTCGGTGCGCAAAACCTCAGTCAGGAGTCCAGTGGTGCTTACACCGGTGAAATATCTGCTGAAATGTTATTCGACTGGAATGTCCGCTATGTCATTGTCGGGCATTCCGAACGCCGCAGTCTCTATGGGGAGACAAGCGAGCTGGTAGCCAAGAAATTTGTGGCTGCTCAAGAGGCGGGTTTGATTCCGATCCTCTGTGTGGGGGAAACCTTGCAAGAGCGCGAGCAAGGGCGAACTCTCGAGGTAGTCGCAGGCCAGCTTAAAGCTGTCGGCGATATCACAGAGAGTGATGTCTGGAAGCGTTCGGTTGTGGCCTATGAACCAGTTTGGGCCATTGGCACCGGTGAGACCGCAACTCCTGAAGAGGCTCAGGACGTCCACCAGTTTATTCGAGGAGAACTCGGAGATGTGGGCGATGAAGTACAGATTTTATATGGCGGTAGTGTAAAATCCGCTAATGCCAGCGCGTTATTTGCGCAGGCTGATATTGACGGCGCCCTTGTGGGTGGCGCTTCGCTTGATGCGAAAGAGTTCGCCGCAATTTGTCGCGCTGCTGGATAATATTCAGCGAGCGAATTAGGGAATACTGAAAACGGGTTAGTATAACCCCGGCAGAGAGTTTCCAGAAAATGGAAAAAATTGTTTTAGGTATACATGTTCTGGTTGCATTAGGTATCATTGGCCTGATTTTATTGCAGCAGGGTAAAGGTGCTGAGGCTGGTGCTTCCTTTGGTGCAGGCGCATCTCAGACTGTTTTTGGCAGCCAAGGTGGCGGAAATTTCTTTTCCCGCTTGACAGCAATTTTGGCGACGGTATTCTTCGTCACCAGTTTGGGGCTGGCCTTCCTGGCTCGCCAAAACGCAGATGCCAACATCGACCCCAATTTGCCGCAAGTACCTGCTGCAGTAGAGCAAGTTGGACCGGCCAATGAGTTGCCACAAATCGAAAGCGATATACCGCAACTTGAAACAGATCTGGAAGCCGGTGATGTTCCTCAGGCTCCAGCAGAAAGCGGCGAATCTCAAGAGCCAGCCGCTGGTCAAGATGGTGACGAGGAACAACAGTAAAGTTTTAGCCCAGGTGGTGGAATTGGTAGACACGCTATCTTGAGGGGGTAGTGAGCTATGCTCGTGCGGGTTCAAGTCCCGCCCTGGGCACCACATCAAGATCCGAAGAAGTTCGGAATCATCCAAAAAGCCCGGTAAATCCGGGCTTTTTGCTGTCTGAAGGGTACGCAGCCCTCCGCTCTAGTTCATTGTCATCCGGTGCTATCTGGTGCTACATTTGGTGCTACCTCGGTTCAATTTAGAAGCAGGTAGCACCACCTTGGTCCTGCCAGATACTCAAATCAAACAAGCCAAACCAAGCGACAAGGATCAGTGGCTTACGGATGGACAGGGACTGCGCCTGTTGATCAAACCTACTGGCTCCAAGTATTGGCGGCTTAAATATCGATTCCAAGGAAAACAAAAGACGTTGGCCTTGGGCGTTTACCCCTCTGTAAGTCTCAAACAGGCGAGGCAAAAAGTAGCTGAAGCAAACAGCTACTAGCAGAGGATCGTGACCCTTCAGCACAGAAACGAGTTGAGAAGTACCAAGCCAGAGTCAGTATTGACCGGAGTTTTGCTGCTGTTGCTGAAGAGTGGTGGAACCAGCAGAAAGGAACCTGGACAGAGGACCATGCCAACCGTGTATGGACTAGGCTACGAGATAATACCTTCCCTCGAATTGGCCAAAGGCCCATAGCTTATCTTCAGCCCCAAGATGTAATAGCCATTGTCCGCGATATTGAGGAGCGGGATGCTATGATGTTGCGCAACGGGTTTTACAGGATATTCGCCGCGTTTGTCGCTATGCCGTTCAGGTTGGCAAACTTACTCACAATCCAGCGATTGAGTTAACGGGTATTTTGCGTGGCAGAAAAAGTAACCACCGGGCTTCCCTCCCACGAGAAGAGTTACCTTGCTTCCTGAAAGAGTTAGAGCTTTATCAGGAGCGAGGGCGGATATTAACCAAGCTCGCTATCCAGTTATTGTTACTCACCTTTGTTCGACCGGGTGAATTACGTTGTGCACGTTCGGAACAGTTTGACTTTGAATCCTCTCTTTGGCGAATCCCCGGTGAGCGTATGAAGATGGGCACGGATCATATTGTGCCGCTGTCTTCACAAGCTCTTGCTGCACTTGAAGAGTTGAAGTCTTTAACTGGCCAGCACTCTCTTCTTTTCCCCTCTGAGCGGGAAAGGGCTCGGCCAATGTCAGATAACACTATGCGTAGGGCAATTTTTAAAATGGGGTGGGACGACTCTCAAGAGGGAAGAAGTAAAGCGATCACTTATAGTGATCAACTATTTCCGGATAGTAAGTTAAGGTTTGTTTCAGCTTTCGCAGGCGGTATTCCGTCATTGTGTTGCTAGGGACGCTTCCAATTGTAGTAAGTCATCAGGTAATGACTGATGTCTCGCCTTGCTTCTGTGATGGATGTGTAACCGAGAGACGGTATCCATTCACTTTTTAGGTTCCGAAACGGTCTTTCCGTTGGTGTATTATCCCAGCAATTTCTATGCCGACTCATACTCTGAGCCATTTGGTAGCGTCACAGCCATTGGCTGAACGGATGACTGGCATACTGGCTATCATGATCAGGGTGGAGTATAACTCCATCGGGTTTTCCTCACTGTTTCCAGGCCTTTTACAGCTAATGATCCATTTGGTTGCCCGGAGAAGGCTTACCCAACGATACGGCGCTAGATAACACCAGCTTGAATATAGGTAATATCACCTCATCAAACTTGGATGGGCTTATCTACGATAAACTGGTGGTTAAGTTTATTTGCTATACCTAAGCGCTCTACGATTGCTCTCTTTTACTTATGAGGACCAGGTTGCTTACATACCAAGTCCGTTTCATACATGAGCCTTCGAGCTTTAAAGTGCTCGATTGGTACCCCTGCTCGCAGAGTAAAGCTACGATTGTACGGTTTCTGGCAGAGCTACGACCGCGCTCGAAGGCCTCAATGATTTTGGAGCAGAGTTACACTCTGGGTAAATCAGCGGGGTTCTTTTGTTTCCTATATTCGTGGTAACTTGGTTGAAATATTTCAAACGCTTCGGGACCAGTTCCACGAACTCCTGTTTACTTAATTGGTCAATCAACACATACGATTCATCTCGTCAGACACTAAGATGCGGTAGCCTTTTTTCGGATTTCTTTCTCCTTTTTTAAGCGACTGATAAGAGCTTCATGCTTCTTAATTTTCTGTTACTTGGTGATCAGCACTTTACTTGTAGGCGTCTATCCACGACGCTCAGCCTCTAGTTGCTTAACCCAATGCCGGATATCCGTTGCACAACACCCGTTGATGGGGCTGGTTCCAGGGCCGAATAGCTTTCTTCTACGATTAGCTAGTGTAAATTCAGGAGAAAAAATCGAAGTTGCTTGCAAATTTAACACCTCTATCTTCGGTGGCAACTTTACCATCTAAATTGGTGTCCGGATTTAGTAGAACATTACACTTTACAATTCAGCACAAGAGTACAAAATTGATGCGCGAAGCCTAGAAATACTCTCGAAATAGACAGAGGAATTATTGATGTTCTTGGTCCCTTGAAAAGGGTTTTCGAGATTCATATAAGAAGCTTATCTGCCAGACCTGTCGCCACTCAATTTGTTTGTCAGTTAGTGGAACCTTGGTACATTCTAAGAAGCATGTTGGCGCTTTTAAAGCTCGAAGTATATTTGCCGCCTCCTAAAATGACTGCGGTGCAGGGATTCTTGTGGCTAGGGAATCTTAACAGTTTTTCTGAGTGAGGTTGGTGATTTCTTGTTAGTTAATAACAGAGTATTTATACTGCCTGCTCGTATATTTTTTTTAAGGATGAAAAATGAAGTTTTTGAAGTATATGCTGCCCGCACTGGCTTTACTGTTTATGAATCAATCGTTTGCTGAAATGGTTTTTATTAGCGGAGTTAAGCATAGTGTCACAGATTACTCTCATAGTTCAGATACTCAGCGAGTTGCCGACATTGATATCCTAAGTGATGAGGGGCAGGAAATAACTTTTGATATTACCGCAATCGTTTCAGGTTTAGGTCGGTTGAACCCCGATGTTATCTGTCGTTATACATACGGAAGGGATAATTGCTACACAAGAAATCATCCCAGGATTTTCGATTTTGTTTATGATGTTAGGGTCACCGCAAACTGTATTGCTAAAGATGGTAGTAGAACGGCAATAGGAGCTGACAGGGATAATAAGAATGTTTACACCAATGTACCTATTTCAGATTTTCGTAGTGAGGTGGTCTTAACTATAGACAACGCCTCAATTTCTGGCGGGAAGTGTAAAACCTTAACCATCGATATCCAGGGTGACTTGGATGTAATTAACGAAGTAGATTTAAAAGTCTTTACTTACGAAAAATTTTAGTTAGTAGAGTGGTGGTGCCGGTAAAAATTATTGGCACCATTTTAATCAGTCTAAAAATTCATATGGCAGTTTATCCAGAAGTGATAGTCTACCATTCGTTCCCTATCTAAATGCTTTCCAGAAAAAAATTGGAACTCCGTGAATAACTAGCATTACTATTAATAGTGAGCGGATACATCAAAAGATGAAGAGACTTAGCTCTGGTTGGTTAACATCGATTGGTTCCAAGTGATAACTGGAATTCTCTTATCCTGGTAGGTAGATTGTCTTGTAACCACTTAAAAAGTTCATTCGGTTACCCTCTGCTTTGGCTCGCTCTAGGACTGCTATTCAGGCTAGCCATTACCAATTGTTAATATTATCGAAATCAAGGATTTTTAAGGCGCTTCTTTACGGAGGGAATGGAAATTAGCAAGGTGCTAAAATCCTTGCCGATTATGAAGTATTTCGCATGAATGCTTTATCAGTGAAGGGGCGATATTCTTTGGCCTGCTGGAATTTCTGGTAAATAAACGTGTTTTGCTTATGATGATAGCCTGGAAATATTTGATTTTAAAAATTCACTTAAATAATAATCTTATATTTGTAGTTGATACATAATGCTGCTTTTATTGATGAGTTATTTAACGTATTTCGCAGTATTAAAAGTTGAGTTTATCAATAATTTATTGCCATATAACGCTGCTATTGTTTTGGCCAATCTGAATAACCATGATGTAATTAATTTGGCTGTTTTGCACGATATCCTGTCTGTTTTCATTGCCGATTTGTTTGCTTTTAATATAATTTGAAGTTCCTTTTTGGATAATAGAGAGGTTGTTTCGGTCACCAACTTGACTAGCAGATATGCTCAGATCTTCCCCTGTCTGGATAATAATTGCAAAATTTTTAGAGCCTGTCTGGTGTGTGATAATATTAAGATATTCTCCAGCTTGTTCAATTTCGCTAATATTTTTAGCACCAAGCTGTTCGCTGGAGATACTGATGGAGAGACCACTCTGATTCGCTGTGAGTATATTGTCTGAGCCAAATTGGTTAGATTTTAATGTGCTTAGCTCTGTAATGAGTTGGTTAGCGGTGATCTGATTACCTGATTTGGATTGCTGAATTTCCATTGTGCTTTGATCAGAAACTTGCTTTAGGAGGGCATCGTTATCTTTCCCCCTCTGGTTGAGCTCAATGGTATTGTATATCCCAGACTGCATAACTGAGGCCTGGTTGGCTTCGCCCCTTTGCAACATCGTAATATTGCTAAAAAAGCTTTTTTCCTGACTAATCAGTGCGCGATTAAATTCATCATACTGCCGGACTTCTAACCTGCTTTCGGTAGACAAAGATTGAGATATCTCAATGAAATTCTTACCGCCATCTTGGAGCAGGTTAATATTGCTATTGTTAACATCAATCAAATAAATAGAGGCAAAGTTTTCTTTGTTATATTGAAGGGACGATATGGTGTTGGAGAAACTCGTTTCATTTTCCTTTACAACAATTTGATGTTTATTCCCATTTTGAGTAGCTTCTATATTGCTGGAAGTGCTGGATTCTTGATTGGAAATAAATATATTGTCATCTCCTTCTTGAATGTTTGTGACTCTATTGTTTTCCCCTGCATTTTGAGTGGCATTAGATGAGTTTTGGTTGCCTATCTGTAATATGGATATTTTGCTATCGAGGCTATTATTCTGGCTAGCAGATACTATGTTGGCGTTACCAAATTGTTGGGCTGTAATAGACGATGAGATACTGCCAATCTGGTAAATGGTGGCTTGGTTTCTCTGGCCAGTTTGGGTGGTTTGAATACTGCTATCAATAGTTTCAGGTTTTTGTTCAATAATGGTCTTATTGTTATGACCTGACTGAATTTCCTCGATAGAGTTGTTGATTTCCAGTGATAATTGATTGCTGTTAAGGCTGTTTTTCGAGACTAATTGGTTCCGTGGAATAGAGTTGTCTACCGCAAGAGTCGTGGCACTGAGAAAAATAAGCACCCCAGGAATAAAATTGATATACGGGGGCATTAGTGTCTCCTTTACTACTTAAATCTAAGGAAATCGTCAGTACTGGAGGTCGGCTTTTGGAAACCTATGACCTTATTTAACAGGTTGTAAAAAGCCAAAAAAGATAGAGGCCTTGTGTTGAAGGACTAATTGCACTCAACCATTTATTGAGTAACCAGATATTGTGAGGCCAGATTATTCACTTTGAGTCCCCTCCGTGCATGTGGGTAAAACTTCTCATAAAGTATCAGAGTAGGCCAGATTTCACGCCATAAGAGATAAGTACTAATTATATGAGAAGAAAGTATGGTGTTGGCATCCGTTTTCACGAAGGTCCTTCATTGACATCGATTTTTTAATTTGGGTAGTTGGTAGATTGAGAAACTGTGATAAACAATAGGTTGGCGGCCAAACCATTTTTATTGTTTTCTTGTGTGCCGTTTTGGGAGTGCCACCTGCATCAAAGTGAAAGTTCTGATCATTTATTTAAGATTGCACAGAAGTTTTCCCTGCCAGGGTCGATAATTTAAGAGATTCGTATGCGAGAAAAATTTCTCATGTTTTATGTTTGTCTGCATCAATATAGAGCCGTTTTTATCTAAGGGGCTAGATATCTTTGCTTGTAGGAAAACTGCAGGATATCCAGTAAATTGGATTCCGTATAATCCTTTTAGTTATGTGGTTTCTTCGCCCGCTAGAGATGAAAATATATTGCCTACCTCAATGGTTTTTTCGTAGTGTCAATTTTGGATTTTGCATTTGCTTCTTTAGTATCTGGCGCTTCGATTTCATTTTCCATTTCACTGGTTGTTTTTTAAGGTCTATGCTGCCTTAAGGCTTGATGCGGTTACTGTAAACAAACTGTTCAAGCAGCACTATAAAAGATCTAACTGCTAATGCCGGGGTTACAAGGAGGTGTTATTCGTGTCTCGTTTATCGCGTCGGGACTTCTGTTTAGGTACCTTGGCGGCTTCTCTATTGACTGGAGCCCATACGAAGGCCCAATCCACTGGCCCCGCAGACTCTTCTACAAGGCCCTTGCTGCCAATTCCCCCTGAATTGAGAGCTGACTCATCGGGCAAAATTGATCTAGTGGCTAAGCCAGCCAAGCAGACTTTCCTGAAAGGAGTAACAACGCCAACCTATGGATTTAATGGGCCCTTTTTGGGGCCGGCTTTGCGTTTCCGCAAAGGTGAAACGGTGATCGCTAATGTACATAACCTGCTGACTCAAAATGTAACGGCACACTGGCACGGGTTAATTGTACCTGGCCATGCCGATGGTGGTCCCTATATGCCCATCAAGCCAGGTCAGACTTGGACTGCAAAACTGCCTATTATCCAGCAGGCGGCGACACTTTGGTTTCATCCCCACCTCTATCCCACTACTGCTGA
The DNA here is from genome assembly GCF_052466775.1 of Microbulbifer sp. CnH-101-G. NCBI lineage: Bacteria > Pseudomonadati > Pseudomonadota > Gammaproteobacteria > Cellvibrionales > Microbulbiferaceae > Microbulbifer > Microbulbifer sp. CnH-101-G. The sequence goes on along the minus strand of NZ_CP174292.1, from coordinate 3,051,728 downwards.
GCTCGTACTCAAGGGATTGGCAGGGCTTATTATTATCGATGATGAGAATAGTGATGCGCTGCCTCTACCTAAGCGTTGGGGCTTGGATGATATTCCTGTGATTATCCAGGATCGACGCTTCAATAAAGATGGCAGTTTCTTTCATCGCTTTAATGAAATTACTGTTGCCGCCGGTTATTGTGGTGACCACCTACTCACTAATGGCGTGATCAATCCGGTGGTTAAACCTCCCAGAGGGTGGCTGCGTTTCAGAATCCTGGATGGCTCAAATGGTCGCAACTACCGGCTTTCCACTAGTGATCAACGGCCCCTATATGTGATTGCCACTGATGGTGGATTTTTGCCGGAACCGGTAGAGGTGAAAGAACTACCAATTGCTGCTGGGGAGCGCTATGAGGTGATGGTGGATGCCCGCAATGGCCAGCCCTTTGATTTTTTAACCTTGCCGGTGCCACAGCAGGTGATGCGCCTGCCTCCATTCGATGGACCAGTGGTGTTTCTCAGTGTCTTGCCTAGCAATTCGGAGGGGCAGGGAACCCTGCCTGAGCAGTTGGTCTCAATGCCAGACATACCCACAACATTACCTCCGGTCAGTCAGCAGTTGGTTATGCAGATGAACCGCCGAAAGATCTCCGATAAGCTGATTGATGCCACAGGCCTGGAGAAAATGGTTAACTCAGGAACAACTGATCCTGCGGTGGTAGCTAAGGTTCTCAAATTGATAACCGAGGCACCGGCTTTGCCACTGAAAGCCCAGCTGACAGCCAATGCGGTCAGTGGTGTTTCCTTTTCATTTACTGAGCCGGGCTTTAAGGTCCCCATTAACAAGGATTTGCGCTGGCGCATTTCAGAAGGCAGCGACACAATGCTACACCCTGTACATATTCATGGTTGCCAGTTTCGCCTGATCAAGCTTAACGACGCCACTCCGCCCCCATATATGCATGGCTGGAAAGATACGGTACCCATATCCAATGCTGGCAGTGCGGAGATCTATGTTCGCTTCCCCCTTGAGGCAATGCCGGATATGCCTTACATGGTGCACTGCCACGTTCTCGAGCATGAGGATTCTGGCATGATGACAGAATTTAGTGTGACTTGAGGTGAATTTGTTTGGGGAGAATTTCCTTTTATTAAAACTCCACCACAAACCTGCTAATTCTCCTTTTAATAAAAGGCAGATGATTGGCGGCAGCCAAGAGGGCGCTAAATTCAATTTTGCTGAGGAAAGATTGCTCAGTGACAATTTTTCTTCCATGTTCAGTGATATCAATGACCTTCCTATCTTCTCGATGACGAAGCGCAGAATATCCATCCAGTTGATCTTCTGCGATACACCGGGCTAACTCGGCCGCATCCGCAATCCCCAGATTCATGCCCCGTCCCCCAACTGGAGAATGGCAGTGTGCTGCATCGCCTGCTAGGTGCACTCTTCCTTTGGAGTAGCTCCTTGCCTGGCGGATAGAGATTTTGAAAATGCCCTCCCGTCGTACTTTGTGGATCCTTAGAGGGAGGGGAAATGCCTCCAATGCCTTTTCGCAGCTTGCTACAAAGCGGTATCGATTTTTGCCTATAGGTACTGAAACCACTACAACTCCAGGCTTAATCTGGGCTAACGTGAATGTTTGAGGGTGAGGCCAATTATCAATCTCTACATCGGCTATAGACCAGAGTTCTTTTAAATCGAATCCGGGGTAGGGGATGTTGGCATTCTGTCGAACTACGCTATGAACACCATCGGCGCCGATAATAAGATCGAAGTTTTCCTCCTCGCCGTTAGAAAACTGGGCCACAACGTATTGCGCTTCCTCACGAAAGGTATTGAGCGCAAGTTTATATTCGACCTGCACACCCTTTGAAGCCAGTGATTCTGCTAGGATGGTTTCGGTACGATCCTGGGGAAGACCTAAGATGGTTGGAAAATAAGAGGAGCTGGAGTGCAGGGGCATAGTCAAGGCAAGGTGACTACCTCGATAGATACAAGCTGTTTGAATGGGTACCCCCTCTTCAATCAATTTTTTGGATACCCCTGAATGGGAGAGTAACTCCAAACTTTTAGAGGTAATTCCAACAGCCCTGCTCAGAGTCGAGGCGCTATCGCGTTTATCTATAATCTTGGCGAATATTTTTCGACGTGCTAATTCCACGGCAAGAGTAAGACCCGTTGGCCCCGCACCGACAATTAGTACCTTCATAGAAACCAGATGCTTTCTCTCTTATTTACAACAATAGTACAGTAATCAGGAGTGGTAGTTGCCACCGAACCTTTATTCGTGGTTAGTGGGGGGGGCGTAAAATCAGCAATGAATCGACTAGAATCGTTATCCTAGTCAAATAGTGTTTTACGGGAGTAGGGTTGATCTTGAAGAGTGCGAATGGGTTTCTGCATCAATCCTTTTGTGGCTATGAGTACCTAATCAAGGTCGATCTAAGAGGATATACACTTTAGAGTGGATAGATCTTCGAGGAAATATCCTTGAAAGAATACAACTATCAGAACATCACTCTACTTCCCATTCGCTAGCAACTAAATAACTAATCAGCTAGGTAGCTTGACTGACGGGGAGAAGTAAACCTGGGATTTAGTGATATTTACCGTGGGCCTTATTTTATCCTTGTCTTTTTTACACAGTTGCCCGGATTTACAGTTTGCTCATCCTCATGTTGCAGATCCATTGCCCCCTTCACTAGATTTTGGAAGTTAGAACACTCCAACTGGTTGTCTTCGGGGCAATTGGCTAAATGCTTAAAGCCATCGCGCATAGCTACTAGGCGTTGAATATTTTTATCCAGAGCATCTACTTTTTGAAGCAGCTGATCACGGTCGATATTGGGTTTGTCACTATAAGTGAACATGCAGGCAATTTCGTCAAGCGAGAAGCCGGCATAGCGTGCTAGGGAGATCAAGGAGAGTTGCTCAAGTACACTAGCATGAAAGACTCTGGCGATACCTCGTCTGCTAATGGATTGAATCAGACCCTTTTCTTCATAATATCTAAGGGTCGAAGAGGGAAGCCCGCTAAGCTTCGACACTTGGCGAATATCTATTTCTTGTGGATCACCCATCTGTAACAACCTCAAGCAGACTAGAAGTTGTATCCTAGTTTTCGCTGCTCTCCCTGGCAAGCCTTTAATGCAATGTCTTATTGGCTAGGGGGGTAGAGTATGGTTTGCAAAACGATAGTTAAGAGACTTACCTTTACTTCTTTAGCTTAGGCCTGCCAATGAGTACCGGAGGATAATTAATATTCATTTTTCTGCCTCATTGCTAATTTATTAGCTTAGTTGCTGTTTAGATAAGGCAGATTTTCTTGGGGGTTCGAATCTTTTGTGTTTGAAAGTTAGATTTTGTATCTCTTATTTTTGGCAAGCATGAAGAGGAGATGCCTATCTGGATTTTTGTATTGCTAAAATAAAGCACCGCTATTGTAGCTTAATACTGAATTTTTTTTATTTTCCAAACTTAGTGTTCCTTGTCGGCAGCTCTTCCTTCGAAGTATTAGCTCTATGAACTAAATATGAGTGCTGGGATTTGCTCTTGGATAGAGCTTATGATGATCCTTTCCTTACCTTGCGCCCTGTAAATTGGCTTTAGGTGACACCCGATAACCTATAAATGTGGAGGAAATATGGAAGAATTTTTTTACCTGCTCTAATTCAAGAAATTTTTCTATTGAAATTGCTGGCTTTCTTGGTTCTGGATTTATTTATTTAAATTAAATTTCTATTTTGCTTGTGCAAGGCTGGCGATTTTTCAGTTATCTGGGTTTTAAAGCGATATTAAAGTTCTTCGCTTGGAGTCTTTTAGGGTACTTTTTGGCTTTTCTAGGTTTTCCGTTTTGTAAAGAATTGTTTTTCATTATGGGAACCATTCCATCATGCCTCAATCGAATCTGCAGTGCTTGTATGGGGCTTTTGCTAGGGCACAGAACAATTTTAAGTATTTGTCGAAAATATTAACTGGTGCAGCTATTTGTACCGAAATAAGAGTAAGCGGGGTTTAGGAATATTATTCCTGTCAGTAAATGAAGGCTCGACTGAAAATATGGGACGTTCGGGTCATATATTATTGATAGAAAAACCGTTGTAGATTTTATCCACGAATTCTTAATTCATTGTTCCTGAAATAACGCCAGCCGGCTAAGCCACCTCATCGCATATATCAACGTTTTTAATAGAAGCCTAAAAACGAATAGCGGAGATTCTATGAACCACCTTTTTATACGCACTGCCATTGCTTCGGCACTGGTGATTGGTGCCCAGAGCGCGGCTGCCGATCAGCCTGCTGAAGACTATGTGGAAGGCCAACACTACCAAGGGGGCAGTCAAGTCTGTTATGGCGGCGATCTTTTTAAAGCTCAGTGGTGGGCTACTGCTGAACAGCGTCCATCCCAGGCGCTAACTGCGCAAAACACCTGGGATTCCCCTTGGATTTTGGAAGAGGCGGGAGCTTGTGATGCTTCCGGCGGGGACTCGGGCGATAGTAGTAATACTGGCGATTCCGACGATAGTGCCGACAACGGTGATTCTGGCAGCAACGATGACAGTAATAGTTCAGGCTCAGACTCCGGCAATTCCGGTAGTACGGGTGGCTCTGGCAGCTTCGGTTCCAGTGATGTTGCCAATTATCAATCCGGACAAAGCTACCGCAAGGGCAGTGAAGTTTGCTATGCCGGTGATGTTTTCCTTGCTCAGTGGTGGGCCAATGGGAACGACTTACCTTCTGATGCATTAACCGCACAAAATACGTGGGACTCCCCCTGGATCCTCAAAGAGGCAGATGGTTGTGCCGATGGCGGAAACAATGACAACGACGATGACGGTGATACCGGCGACGGCAACGATGGCAATTCAGGCTCCACGCCGATCTCCCTAAACGTATCCTCCTCGCAATCGCAGCTGGCTGGTGGCGGTACTGTCCAACTTAGTGCCAGCGCATCCGGTGGCGACAACACGCTTAGCTATAGTTGGGCGCAGCTCTCACCGAGCTCCCCCGAAGCGAGTATTGCCTCAGGTGCCAGTGCCTCCACTTCTGTGACCCTGCCGGCTACGACCTATGATGTGAGTTATGTCTTCAGCCTGATTGTCAGTGATGGCGAGACCACCGAAGAGGCACAGATTACTGTGCAGAATTTCGCTGTCGATACTGGCGGTGATGACGATTCCACCGATAATGACAACTCCGGTGGGGCAGTGAATGCGGTGATCTCCGCTTCCGCCAATAGTGTGGGTTGTTCCGGCAGTATCACTTTGGATGGTTCCGAATCCACCGGCGGCAGTGGCATGAGCTATATCTGGAGCCAGACCGGTGGTCCCTCCATCAAGCTCTCCAACTACGTGGGTAGTTCCACCCAGGCGATCCTGTCTGAGGTGTACAGCAATGTGACTTACACCTTCCAGTTGACGGCTACCGATTCCTCAGCGGCCAGTGATGTTGCGGAAGTGAGCATCAACCAAACCGGTTGTGGCTCTGCCAGTGGTCATGTGATGGGCCTGAGTGAACTCGAGGCGGAGGAGACTGCCCGTACCAGCGATTCGCTTCTGCAAGAGGTGAAGCATACCGTTGAGACCCGTGATAACAGTATTGTGGAAGCGGTTCAGCCCGGTCGCAATGCCAATCCGGAAAACGTGCAGCGCGTTGAAAGCGTTATTTCCGAAGATACCTGGAATTATCTGTTCCCGTTGCGGGCCGAGGAATATACCTACACCAATTTCCTGCGCGCGGTGGCTAAGTTTCCAGCCTTCTGTGGTGAGTACACCGATGGCCGCGATTCCGATGCCATCTGTCGCAAGGTACTGGCGGTGATGTTTGCCCACTTCGGCCAGGAGACTGGTGCCCATGCAGCTGCCTGGGATGAGCCGGAATGGCGCCAGGGTCTTTACTGGATTCGCGAAATCGGTTGGACCGAGGAGACTTCTGGTGGCTATGGCGCCTGTGAATCCAGCAGCAGCTGGGCGGCAGATGTTTGGCCCTGCGCCATCAATGCGGATGGTGGCTACAAGAGTTACTTTGGTCGCGGCGCCAAACAGCTGAGCTGGAACTATAACTACGGTCCCTTCTCTCAGGCCATGTACGGTGATATTTACACCCTGTTGGAGAACCCGGAGCTAGTTGCGGATACCTGGTTGAACTTGGCCAGTGCCATCTTCTTCTTCGTATATCCACAGCCTCCCAAGCCGAGCATGTTGCATGTCGTTGATGGTACCTGGGAGCCCAATAGCGTTGATTTGGCGAATAACCTGACCTCCGGTTTTGGTGTGACCACCAATATTGTGAACGGCGCTATCGAGTGTAGTAAGGGCTCAGAGGATTCCCGCTCCCAGAATCGTATAGATTACTACCAAAGCTTCACCGAGTACCTGGGTGTGGATATTCCCGCGGATGAAGAGTTAGGCTGTGCCAATATGGGCCAGTTCGAGACGGGCGGTGCTGCCTCCCTGAACATTTACTGGGATAAAGATTGGGGCTGGTCTGCCGATAATCCCAATAATGAGAGTTTCGCTTGTCAGCTGGTGAACTACCAAACGGCCTACTCAGCACTGAATGAAGGCGACTATGCCAAGTGTGTGGAAGGTAACTTTGATATGACAATCGATTACCAAAATTAAAAACAAGAGGGGTGTGTTAACGCCCCTGTCAAACCCTTACCCACTTGCAAAGTGACCCGGTACCATCCCCAGCGCCGGGTCACCTTTTTACTACTCCTTTCTCGCGCTTTTCCGTTTTTCCCACCTGTGGATAACTTATAGAGTCAATACTGACAAAATTACACTGATTCACTCACTGGAAAATATGCAGGGTATTGGCGTTGCCAATTTGAATTACAATAGAGTTGCCATCAGTTCCTGATTGTGTGATTTGATTAAAATTGGCGCTGCCGACTTGCAGTAATTCCAGGTTATTGCGCAATCCACTTTGGTTGATCTCTGCAGTATTCAAGCTGCCGATCTGCACCGAGGTAATGGTAAGTAGGCTTCCATTTTGTTCTAGTGTAAGACTATTACTCTCTCCTACCTGGAAAGCGGAAAAACGCACATCGATGCCCAGCTGACTGGAAGTGACCGCGTTGTGATTGCCGGCCTGACTGATAAGAGCGCTGCTTAGCAGGGTATTCTGGTTTGCCATTGCGCTGTTATCGCCCCCGGCTTGGTTAATATTAATAACGCCATCCCTGGAGAAATTTTGATTGCTGGTGGCAGAGTTAAGTATGCCCAACTGAGTGATACTAACCGAGTTGGATCTGCTGACCCATTGGCTGGTTTCCGCAGAGTTTTGTGAGCCTGCCTGTTCTATTCGTGAGGTATCTGTGTTTCCATCAAGTTGAGAAATTTTTGCGAAGTTGTTGCTGCCGACCTGGATGATCGAGCCCACAACGGAAATACTATCCAACTGGTCCACGCGGCTGCTGTTCTCGGAGCCCACCTGAAAAATATCGGCACTGCTCTCTGAGCTTAGGAATTGCAGGATGTTAGCGCTGTTGGCACTACCAAACTGACGGAGGATGCCGCTGCTGTCACTGGTATTTTCCTGAAGGAATCCCGCCGTATTGTGCTCGCCTGTCTGTTGTACCTGTTGGCTACTGGCAGTGACAATTACTTGCTGCGCATTAGCATTATTAGATGCTCCCAGCTGAATTACTGAGTTGCTGCTATCGCTTGTCGTTCCCTGGCCGGCATTGACCTGGTTATTGTCCCCAGTTTGCTCGGTGCTGATGCTGCTAGCGGTAGTGTTTTCCTGAGCGGCTTCGCTGTTGTTGGTCACGCCTACTTGCGTCTGGCTGATAACACTGTTGCTGGTGCCATCAATTTGCAGGGCGTCCACGGTGTTATTTACCCCAATCTGGGTCTGTATGATCAAACTGTTATTGACATCGGAGTCGCCATTATTAGCGGTGGCGCTATTCCCGGTGCCAAATTGATTGAGGATAACAAAGTTATTGTCGGCGAGCGCCCCCCCACTGATGGTGATAGCCAGTGCGGTGGTGATAAGAGGAGAGATTTTCATGAGATGCTCCTTTACTACAAAGATCTCTGGGTAATGCTAAATCCCTGACGAAAATCAGCTATTAGATACCCCATTATTGATGGGGCATTCACTAAATTTTAGATCTTGTTTTAAAGAGGGTGGCTGCGGCTCCGCCATTCTTTCATGAGAAACTTAAGAGTTGGAAGGGAGTATGTACTGTGCTTGGTTTTGTTTGAAATATTGGAGTTGGCTACTAGTGTATTTATTCTTCAAGTATACTGAGGGAAGAGCGCTCTTTGCTTTTGGTTCTGTAAAAGAAAGTCCGACTTCAACGGCTGGCTACTGCTTCCGCCTATGCCTGGCGCCGAAGTCGGGTTACTGCATTGGATCGGCTCTGAATGGAGGATAAGTTTCAGAACTGCACAAAGAACCTTTTCCAAGCCATTGTTAATGGCATTACTACTTGTCTCTACCTGGATGCCGGTCGTTGGCGGATTTTTTCAACGAAGTGAATTTTACCATTTCCATCCTCAACATTAAGTATTCACTACGTTAATGGCTGCAAGTCTAGAATATTTGCATCTTCACCAGAATGATTTTGTGTGCAACTGCTAATTCTCTGTAGCCTTAGGCTCACTGCTGTGTAAGGTAAACCTCTTGATTTTAAGGGTAACTTGCCTGTTTCAGTTTGATTACATTGGTAAGTGTTGACGATAAATTGAGAAGCCGGTATGAGAAAGAAGTATGAAAGTCCTGGGAATAAAGTTTTCTGACTTGATGATGAACAGCTTGGCTTGTGAGAAATATTTCCTGGTAATGCGGTACTAAACTCTCAATTTTCAGCCTGAGCCTACCATTGCCAATTGCACTTATTGTCCAAAGCCAGGAATGATTGCCCCTAAAATTATGAACATATGGGGCTGGTGTATTCAGGTGTCGAAAGATTGGAGTATTTATGGAGGTAGTAAAAGATACACTTTCCCGAAAGCAGATCGTTGCATTAACCGCATTAACCTTCGCGATATTTCTGATTGCCAATGACTTTACAGCCTTTTCTGTGGCAATACCGGCTATGCAGAAGCATTTTCATGCAGATATTTCCACAATGCAGTGGGTGATCAATGGTTATGCCTTAGTCTTTGGCGTATTGATTGTAACCGGCGGTCGCCTGGCGGATATGTTTGGGCGTCGCCGGCTCTTTTTTATTGGTACCAGTATATTTATTTTGTTTTCCCTGTTAGGTGGCTTTGCGATCAATACCTGGATGTTGTTGGGCAGCCGTGCATTGATGGGGGTGGGAGGGGCCCTGATGTGGCCAGCGATCCTTGGTATGACCTACCAGATAATGCCTGAGAGCAGGGCTGGGCAGGCTGGGGGGTTGATTATGACAGTGTGCGGGTTTGCTAATTCGGTGGGTCCTCTACTAGGAGGTTTTCTAACAGATTTTTTAAGTTGGCGCTGGATATTTTTTATTAATTTTCCCATTGCACTTTTGGCAATGCTGATTAGTTGGCGAGTGATTGATGATGACACTCCAGAGAATGCTGATGAGCAGGTGGACTATGCGGGGATAACTTTCCTATCTGTTTGCTTGTTGGCACTATTGCTGGCGCTGGATCTTGTTGTGGATATGGGGTTGGGGAGTTCTTTAATTATTGGGCTCTTTTTCGTTTTTGTGCTTGCATTTTGCATGTTCGCCTGGGCCGAGGCACACACCGAGCGCAATCCTCTTATTCCCGCGGATGTGGCTACTAATTGGCGCTTTCTTACCGTGGGCATTACAACGCTTTTACTCTCGGTTATTTTTGTCTCAATGTTGCTCTATGTCCCTCAGTTTCTGATAAAAGAGCTAAAGTTTTCCGCAGCCTGGTCAGGCGCTGGATTGTTGCCAGTTATGATGACTTATGGGGTTGTCTCCTATATCGCCGGTAGGCTCTATGCCTTGCTGGGGGCAAAAGTGATCTTATCTGCTGCGGCCATCTTTCTTGGGGGTGGAATGTTCTTGTTATCGAGTTTGCTGGAACATACACGCTATATGCACTTAGTACCGGGTCTGATATCACTGGGGATTGGACTGGGCCTTTTTTTTCCTACTATCACAACGGCTGCCGTTACAGCCGTTGGCCCTGGCAGGGCCAGTCTTGCTGCAGCGTTGGTTTTTATGTTTCAGATTATTGGTGGGGCGATTGGCCTCGCAATGAATACTACCATTGTCTCTCTGGCTCCGAGCTTATCTGCGGGGATTGATCGTGCATTTTTAGTAAATGCTTATCTAGCATTGTTGGCACTGCTGGTGTGTATTTTGTTTGTGCGTGGAGAGCGCATTGTTCAGAAGAGATAAATCGTTGGTTTGAGTGTGTTTCACTGATTGGATCCGAATGGTTATTGGTTTTATAGATAATCGGTGTTTGTATTTTTAATAAGAAAAGCTTGCAGCTCAATTTTATATAGCTCAATTTAATTTAACTTAAAGTTCAACTTTAAGTTAAGGGGTCGGGTAATACCCTATTTTTAAATAGGGTTATAAAATTAAAAAACTATGATCATTTCCTATTAACTAATGGGATTGATTGGGGGAAAATAAGCGGCATGCTCAATCCTTGGAATGGACTCTCAGGCGTTAATTCGCGTTGTGATGAATCATCGGGTCGGCTCTATGCCGAACATTGAGTAGATGCGGGACTTATTGGTGCTGCTTCCTGTGACCCTTCGTTCGTTTTTATGGCCGATGTCGAGGCAGTGATACTGGCATTGTGCAGTAAGTGATAACTGCGGAGAGAACCATTGTGAAGGCAGGCAATTGTCCCGGGAGAATTAACCTCCCTTTTTATAAGGAGAACAGACTGTGATACCCATTGTCGACCGCGCGAGCGCGGAATCCATCGCTCCATTTTGGCGCATGCCTTTTCGGCCTTTCTTCTGGGGTGGCGCCCTGTGGAGCATGGTTGCTCTGTTGATCTGGCAGGCTTCTTTGTCCGGCTGGCAATTGCCCGCGCTGCGCGTGGGGATCGCCTGGCATTCCCATGAAATGCTATTTGGCTTCGCGGCAGCGGTGGTGGTGGGTTTTCTTGGCACTGCAATGCAAACCTGGACCGGAATCCCTTCGCCCAAGGGGCCCCAGTTAATGAGCCTGGTGGGCTTGTGGTTACTAGCACGCCTGGGGTATCTGGTCGCGGCAGTGCCCCTGTGGATGCCGGTAATCGCTGAAGTATCCTTCTTCCTGTTGGCCGCATTCCTGCTGGGGGCACGAGTGTTGCGTACAAAACAGTGGCGCAATCTGTTTGTGCTGCCGGCTATGCTGGCCTTTGCCGGGCTAGCGGCCTGTCATTGGCTATTGCCCGGTGCACAGAGCCGAGTAGCACTGATGGCTCTGCTTTTGGTGACAGGGATCATTCTGGTCATTGGTGGCAGAGTTATTCCTTTCTTTACTGCGCGACGCTTCCACTTGAGTCCCCGGGAAAAATTACCTCTAGTTGAATGGGGTACGCATATCGCGGTAGTACTACTGCTACTCAGTGTTGCCTTGGATTTGCCCAGAATAGTTTGGGCACTGCTTGCTTTGTCTCTAGGTGTTTTGCAGCTAATAAGGGTGCTGCGTTGGCACCCCACTAAAATCTGGGCTGAGCCTATGGTTTGGTCTCTGCACCTGAGCTATTGGCTGGTGATTTTGGGGTGTTTTCTCGCCGCCCTGGCTTGGAGTGGAATTGCTCCCGCCTGGCAAAGCCCTGCGCTACACGCTTTTGCAGTGGGTGGCATCGGTGGCTTGATTTTGGCCATGACCAGTCGAGTGAGTTTGGGGCACACCGGTCGTATCCTACAGGCGCCGCGTTTGATGCCGCTGGCGTTTGCCGCGCTGGCTCTGTCCGCTCTAGCCCGTATTTTTTGGGCGCCGGCCCCCAGCGGCTTTCTCGCCGCGATTATTGCCTGGGTGCTTGGCTACTCCCTATTTCTGATTTACTACACCCCGGTATTATTTCAGCCCAGAGTGGATGGTCATCCCGGCTAAACCTATAAACAGCATGCGGTGCAGTTTTACTTATTTGTGAGCGGCACCGTATCTCTTTCAGGAAATATCAACATTATCTTCCTGGGGAAAGCTGCCGAATTTTGGGGCTTTGCTCAGGTCCTTGTCCCAATCCGCTTTGCTGCCCATAAAGATATGCCCTGTGGGCTTGAGGGTGATGGGGCTGTTGAGGCTGCCTGCGGGCACGGCCACAAGCCTTGTTTCCTTATCTGCGTAGGGCAGTGCGGAGCCACACTGACTACAAAAGCTTTTTACGTGCCGGGTCGAGGGGAGCCTAAACACCCTGATGTACTCTTCCCCGTTTAACCACTGCAGTTTTGCCGAGGAAGAAAACAGGTTTGCAGCGTGAGCGGAGCCGGTGTCTTTGCGGCAGTGGTTGCAGTGGCAAAGAAAGAAGCTTTCAAACTCCCCCTCTACCTCAAAGTGCACTTCGCCACAGAGACATGAGCCTTTGTGATTCATTTCTACTCCTTTTTTTAATCGGGGTTATTTGGGGGCCCTAACATATGGTTGTGATTGCGGAGGGGCCTACATACGTACCAAATCATAAAAATTATTCGGCTACATCAATGATGCCGTTAAGGTATGGCACGGCGTTGCCGGAGATGATCACTCGCTCTTCCTCTAGCTGGCAGTGTAGTAGGCCGCCGCGCCTGGAAGCTTGGTAGGCGATCAAGCTAGATTTGCCCAGCTTTTCTCCCCAGTAGGGCGCCAGACCAGTGTGGATAGACCCGGTTACTGGGTCCTCGGCGCCACCATTAGCGGGCCAGAAATACCTGGAAATAAAATCGTACTTCTTTGATTGTGCGGTAACTACTACATCATAGGGAGCGAGCCTGGCCAGCTTGGCAGCATCCTGTTGTAACCGCAAAATATCTTCTTCTGCGCTGTAAATGGCAAAGTAGGCTTGATTGTTGCGCAGAACCTCTGTGGGTGTGATGGACAGCCCTTCGAGCAGGTCACTGGGAATACTGGCTAGTGGCTGTGGGGAGCGAGAGGGAAAGTCCATGGAGATCAGGCCGTCGCTATTGCGCCTGATGTGCATATCACCTACTGCCTCGGCAAAGAATTTCAGTCCTTTTAAGTGTGGATGCCTGCGAAATACGACAAAAGCTGCGGCCAGGGTGGCGTGACCGCAAAAATCGATTTCTGTTAATGGAGAAAACCAGCGGATTTGGTATTCGCTGTCGCTGCGTCTGCGCAAAAATGCAGTTTCCGAAAGATTGTTTTGCGCGGCAATGGACTGCATCAAGGGCTCGCTGAGCCACTCTTTACTAATAATCACTGCTGCGGAGTTGCCACCAAACTGGGTGTCGGTGAAGGCGTTGATGATGTCGATTTCGAGCTGCATATACGATTCCTTGTCTGTGCATCTACTCTTTTTTCTGCCTTGCGCTTTCCTGATTTGTATCAGTCGAGAGACTACGGTTCCAGCATACAGTGCATGTCGAGCGGTGGATAACAAGAGTTTTTCATCGCGAGTCGTAAATGGTTTGGGGTGGTTTAGGGAGTTTGGGATGCTACACACAGATGTCGCGATTGTGGGGGCAGGCCCCGCCGGTATGGCACTGGCGCTTATGCTGGCTGCTCGGGATTGCAGAGTCACCTTGTTGGAGCGTCAGGGTGAAGAAATATTGGCGAGTCCTGCGAACGATGGACGGGAAATTGCGCTCACCCATCAGTCTGTAAGGTTGCTGCAGTCCTTGGGAGTCTGGCAGCGGCTCAAGTCCGGTGAGCAGGGCCCGCTGCACTCTGCGCAGGTGGTGGATGGCAACTCTCCCACTTATCTGGATTTCGACACGCGTGGGCGTGGGCCGCTGGGATTTATTGCGCCCAATTATGCAATCCGGCGGGCTCTCTATGAAGCGGTACGTGAGGACGGCAATATTCAGCTGCAGACGAATAGTGCGGTTGTTGGCACGCGCTGCGAGGCAGCGCGGCAACTGGTGCAGCTGGATAGTGGGCAGGATATTGCCGCAGCCCTGTTGGTGGCGGCAGACAGCCGCTTTTCAGAGGTGCGCCGCATGGCGGGGATCGGTGCGGATATGCGTGATTTCGGCAGGGTCGCGATACTGGGGGCGGTGCGTACAGAGCGGGAGCACGGCGGCATAGCTCGCGAGTGCTTCCGCTACGGTTCCACGCTGGCTTTATTGCCTATGTCCGATGCTTATACCTGCTCGGCGGTGGTCACAGTATCCGCAAGTTGCGCCGAGGAAATTATGGCCTATGGCGATGAGGCATTTGCAGCGCACGTGCAGAGGGAGAGTGTAGGGGCGTTGGGGGCTGTAGAGGCGTTCGGCCGGCGACATAGCTATCCGCTGGTGGCCGTCTATGCCCATCGATTTTACGCGGAACGCTTTGCCCTGGCGGGGGATGCGGCTGTGGGGATGCATCCAGTCACGGCTCACGGGTTTAACCTGGGGTTGGCCGGAGCGAAAAGTCTGACCAATCAGCTACACAATGTAACGCGTCTGTATCAGTCGGCAGCGCTCTCCCGCGCCCTGTCTCGCTATCAGGTTCAGCATCGCCTGGAGTCGCATCCAATATATACGGGCACCAATCGGCTGGTGGACCTCTTTACCGATGATCGTCTGCCGGCGAAATTGCTGCGCAAGGCGGTATTGCGTATCAGTGAGCATTTCCCGCCGGTGCGTCGCGCCATAGTGCATCAGCTTACCCGTTAAGCGGCGGCTTGCTGTTGGGAGATATGGCTGTGAAGTAGGGCTAAAGAGAGATATGCGGTAAGCACTGGGATAAAAACCTGCTTATGCGGGGAGCCATGTTTGCGGGATTTTCTTCCTTTTCTATACTGATCAGCGAGGTACATTCAGAGCTGTTCTCCGCCGCAAGGGAAAACAAATGCCAATTGTGGCTTGACTCATCGGGATGCTAACCATAGAATGCGCAGCCTCTTGAGTGGTTGGGCTGGTCCCGCCGCAGGGAAACAAAGATCAACCAGGCTTTGTTTCTTGGAGTTGTTGCGGGGTGGAGCAGCCTGGTAGCTCGTCGGGCTCATAACCCGAAGGTCGTAGGTTCAAATCCTGCCCCCGCTACCAATTTTGCTTTTTAGCAAAAACTTTGATGTGCATTTGTTGTTGCGGGGTGGAGCAGCCTGGTAGCTCGTCGGGCTCATAACCCGAAGGTCGTAGGTTCAAATCCTGCCCCCGCTACCAATTTTGCTTTTATGTAAAAGCTTTGATGCGCATGTGTTGTTGCGGGGTGGAGCAGCCTGGTAGCTCGTCGGGCTCATAACCCGAAGGTCGTAGGTTCAAATCCTGCCCCCGCTACCAAATTCAGGTGCCAGTGGCGCTTAGGTCGATGCCCGATGATTTGGGCCCCCTTTTCTTCTCTGGCCGGCATTGCCGAGTGAAAGTCTCAGATTGTTATCTGCTTTCGCTACCAAATTGCATTCATGCATACTGGCTGCATGGATGTGCGGTCAAAGCCCCGTCAGGGGCTTTTTCGTATCTGCAAAAAAAGTTGCAGATATTTTTCGAAGTGGGCCGCAGGCCCATTTTTTGTATGTGGTGACGTAAATGGCGAGCAAACGCGAATTGCTGGAAGAACTTCTGGCGCCGGTGGTGGCATCGCTGGGGTGTGAGCTGTGGGGGATCGATTATCAGACCCACGGCCGCAACGCGCTGCTGCGCATCTATATCGATTCTGAAAATGGCATAGGCGTGGAGGACTGCGAGAAAGTCAGTCGCCAGGCGAGTGCCGTGCTGGATGTGGAAGACCCCATTAGCGGTAGATATACCCTGGAGGTCTCCTCCCCAGGTCTCGATCGCCCCCTGTATAAGCTGGAACAATACGAGCGTTTTGTCGGCGCCCAGATAGAGGTACGCCTGCGTATGCCGCTCGACGGTCAGCGCAAATGGCGCGGCCTGCTGGCCGGCGTGGAAGGGGATGAGGTTGTTCTGCGCGTGGATGGCGAAAATGAATACCTGCTGCCGATCGACAGCATCGAGAAAGCAAATATTATCCCCCAATTTACCAAGTAACCTGTAGGCGCCTGAACTCAGGCGATTTTGAGGCACAGTTGCATGAACAAAGAAATCTTGCTGGTAGCCGAGGCGGTATCCAACGAGAAGGGCGTTGACCAGGAGATTATTTTCCAGGCCATCGAAGCGGCATTGGCAACGGCCACGAAGAAACGCTACGACGAAGATTCAACCATTGAGGTTATCATCGATCGCCGCAGTGGCGACTACGAGACTTTCCGCAGCTGGGAAGTGGTGGATGATGATACCCTGGCGGAGCTGGGCACTCAGTTCACCCTGGAGGAAGCCCACGAGAAAGACACCGAGCTGAAAGCTGGTGATATCTACCGCGAACAGGTGGAAAATGTAGAATTCGGCCGTATCGCCGCACAGACCGCTAAACAAGTGATTGTGCAAAAAGTGCGTGAAGCCGAGCGTGCCAAGGTTGTCGACGAATACCGCGACCGCGTTGGCGAGATGGTGAGCGGCACGGTTAAGAAGGTTACCCGCGACTTTATCGCCGTAGACCTGGGCAACAACGCCGAGGCGCGCCTGCCCCGCGATCAACTGGTTGGCCGGGAGATTTTCCGTCTCGGTGACCGCGTCCGTGCCATCCTGCTGGAAATTCAACCGGAAGCCCGCGGTCCTCAGTTAATGTTGAGCCGCTCCTGCCCGGAAATGATTATCGAGCTGTTCCGCATCGAAGTGCCGGAAATCTCCGAGCAGGTCATTGAAATCAAGGGCGCTGCCCGAGATCCTGGCCTGCGTGCCAAGATCGCCGTAAACACCAACGACGGCCGTATCGATCCAGTTGGAGCTTGTGTGGGCATGCGCGGCGCGCGTGTGCAGGCTGTGTCTAACGAGCTGTCTGGCGAGCGTGTGGATATCGTGCTGTGGGACGAGAATCCAGCCCAGTTCGTGATCAATGCCATGGCGCCGGCGGAAATCGAATCCATCGTTGTGGATGAAGACGCCGGCTCAATGGACGTGGCGGTAGCCGAGGAGAACCTCGCTATGGCCATCGGCCGCAGTGGCCAGAATGTTCGTCTCGCGTCAGAGCTGACTCAGTGGCAGATTAATGTCATGAGCTCCGACGAGTGGCAGAATAAACAGGAAGCCGAGTCCAGCTCCATTATGCAGGTGTTTATTGATCGCCTGGATATCGACGAGGATGTGGCCAGCATTCTGGTGGACGAGGGCTTCACCTCCCTGGAGGAAGTCGCTTACGTGCCCATCGAAGAAATGCTCGCAATCGAGGGTTTCGACGAGGATATCGCTGAAGAGCTGCGCGCCCGTGCCAAGGACTCCCTGCTCACCCAGGCCCTGGCTTCTGAAGAGAAGCTGGATGCCTCGGAGCCCCAGGAAGACCTGCTGAATATGGATGGTATGGAGCGCCACCTGGCCTTCCAGCTGGCCAGTCGCGGTATTGCGACTATGGAAGACCTGGCGGAACAGGCGGTGGATGACCTGCTCGACATCGAGGGTCTCGATCAGGAACGCGCCGCTGCGCTGATTATGAAAGCGCGTGAGCCTTGGTTTGCCGATGATAGCGGCGAACAGGCTTAAACACACAGCAACAAGTATTACGTATAAGTAACCCCCCTCCGACCAAGTGACTTTTAGGAGAGAGAATGGCCGAAGTAACAGTTAGCGAACTCGCCAAATCGGTTGGTGCCACCGAAGACCGTCTGCTCAAGCAGATGAAAGAAGCGGGTTTGCCTCACACCTCTGCGAATGCAGTGGTGTCAGATGAAGAAAAGCAGGTCCTGCTCAGTTTCCTGAAAAGCAGTCACGGGGAGCAGGGCGCGAGCCCGCGCAAGATCACCTTGAAACGCAAGACCACAACCACGCTGAAAACCGGCTCTGGCACCGGCCGCAAAACTGTAAACGTGGAAGTACGCAAGAAGCGCACTTATGTGAAGCGTCCACAGGCTGAGCTTGAAGCGGAAGCAGGTAACGAAAGCGCTACCGAAGCGGAAGAAGTGCGCACAGGCGTTGATGCTACTGCAATAGCAGAAGCTGAAGCCAAAGCGGCAGCTGAGGCCAAAGCCGCAGCTGAAGCGGAGGCCGCTCGTCGTGCCGCTGAAGAAGAGGAAGCGCGATTAAAGGCTGAAGCAGAGGCGAAAGCCGCTGCCGAAGCGGAAGAGAAGGCTCGTGCGGAAGCTGCCGCAGCAGAAGCCGCTAAAGAAGCAGAGACAGCCGATAAAAAGGCAGAGGGTAAACCCGTAGAAAATGTAGCGAAAAAGGCGCAACCCGCCGCACCCATCCGCTCAACGTATGTAGATGATATTGAGGCGATGCGTATCGCCGCGATGGAACGTCGCAAGCAGCAGGCAGAGCAAGAAGAGCGTGAGCTAGAAGAGAAGAAGGCAAAGCTGGAAGCCGACCGACGCGCCGCTCAGGAGAAGAAAGAGAAAGCTGCCCAGGCAGCCAAGGCGAAGCCTGCCAAGCCCGCGAAGCCTGCAGAGAAAACCGAAGAGGTTAAACCCTCTCTGCGTCGCAAGCTGGAAACGACCCCGAGTGAAGATCGCAACGATGATGAGCCGCGTAAACGTCGCGGTCGCCGCTCCAAATCCGGCCCGAAGAAATCCAGCAAAACAGCCCTATATGAGCAGGCGCTGGAAGTATTCGAGGAAGATGAAGCCAGTAAGCGCAGCACGCGCTCCCTGTCTCGTCCGAATGTGAAGGTGAAGCCGACACATGTCTTTAAACGGCCTACGGAGAAGCAGGTGTACGAAGTCCAGTTAGGGGAAACCATCACCGTTGCAGAACTGGCCAAGCAGATGAATGTGAAGGCTGGTGAGCTGATCAAGCGCCTAATGAAAATGGGTGAGATGGCCACCATCAACCAGCCCCTGGATCGTGAAACTGCCCAGTTGATCGTCGAAGAAATGGGTCACAAGGTGGTATTGCGCTCTGAGACCGAGCTGGAAGACAGCCTGGTAGCGCAATCCAAAGCTCAAGAGGGCACCGAGGTTTCCCGCGCGCCGGTAGTAACCGTGATGGGTCACGTTGACCACGGTAAAACCTCTCTGCTCGACTATATCCGCAAGACCAAAGTCGCCTCTGGCGAGGCTGGTGGTATTACCCAGCACATCGGTGCCTATCGGGTGAAAACCAGCCAGGGCGAGATCGCTTTCCTGGATACTCCGGGACACGCCGCCTTTACCGCCATGCGTGCCCGCGGTGCCCAAGCTACCGACGTCGTTATTCTGGTAGTGGCTGCCGATGACGGTGTGATGCCGCAGACTGAAGAAGCTGTGAATCACGCTCGCGCTGCCGGTGTGCCGCTGGTTGTCGCTGTAAACAAGTGCGACAAAGAAGCCGCTGATCCCGATCGCGTGAAAAATGAGCTGGCCGCAAAAGATGTGATCCCAGAAGATTGGGGTGGTGATACTCAGTTCATCAACGTATCTGCGCACACTGGCCAGGGTATCGATGAGTTGCTGGAAGCAGTTTCCCTGCAGGCGGAAATGCTTGAACTGAAGGCCAAAGTGAATGTACCGGCCACCGGCGTTGTGATTGAGTCCCGTCTGGAAAAAGGTCGCGGCGTAGTTGCCACCCTGCTGGTGCAGAATGGCGAACTGAAGCGCGGCGATATTATCCTGGCTGGCCAGAGCTATGGCCGCGTGCGTGCCATGACCAACGAGCACGGTAAGCAAGTTAAAGAAGCCGGCCCGTCTACTCCGGTAGAGTTGCTGGGTCTGGACTCCACGCCGAACGCCGGTGATGAGTTCATGGTGGTTGCCGATGAGCGCAAGGCCCGTGAAGTTGCTGAGCAGCGCGCTGATAGTGAGCGTCGCGAGCGTATGCAGCGTCAGCAGGCCGCCAAGCTGGAAAACATGTTTGCGGATATGGAAGCTGGTGAGCGCAAGGTGCTGCCGGTTGTCATCAAGGCCGACGTGCGCGGCTCCCTGGAAGCTATCCTGGGTGCGCTGGCGGATATCGGCAACGAAGAAGTTTCCGTCAACGTAGTATCCAGCGGTGTCGGTGGTATTGCCGAAAACGATATCAACCTGGCACTGACTTCCGGTGCGATCGTATTAGGCTTCAATACTCGTGCGGATGTTGCTGCACGCAAGACCGCTGAGACCGAAGGGGTGGAGATTCGCTACTACAGCGTGATCTACAACCTGCTCGACGAAGTGAAGAAGGCCCTGTCCGGCATGCTGGACCCGGAAGTGCGCGAAGAGATTGTGGGTATCGCCCAGGTGCGCGATGTTTTCCGCTCGCCGAAGTTTGGCGCCATTGCCGGCTGTATGGTTACCGAGGGTACCGTATACCGCAACAAGCCGATCCGCGTACTGCGCGACAACGTTGTAATCTATCAGGGTGAACTGGAATCCCTGCGTCGCTTCAAAGACGATGTGCAGGACGTGCGCAACGGCATGGAGTGTGGTATCGGGGTGAAGGACTACAACGATGTGAAGCCCGGTGACCAGATTGAAGTTTACGATATCGTCAAAGTTGCCCGCGAACTGTAAAGCGTTCCGGACCGGGTAAAGAAGAAACCCGCGCGGCTTGGCCGTGCGGGTTTTCCTGTCTTTAAACCGCCATTCTCAATAGGTAAACAATGGCAAGAGAATTCCACCGCGCCGACCGCGTCGCCGACGCCATGCGCCGCGAACTGGCCCAGCTGATTCAGCAGGAAGTGCGAGACCCGCGCTTGGGCATGGTCAATATCAACGATGTTGAAGTCAGCCGCGATCTGACCACTGCAAAAGTGTTTGTCACCTTTGTGGGTGAAGATGACCGCAGCAAGATCAATACCTCGATGGAAGTGCTAAACAAGGCCGCCGGTTTTCTGCGCAGCCAGCTGGCCCGTGCGATTCAGATACGCACTATCCCGCGTCTGTATTTCCGCTACGACGAGACCTCGGTGCGCGGCCAGGAGCTTTCCGCATTGATCGACAAAGCGGTGCGTGCTGATCGCAAGCACCAAGACGACAGCGACTCTGACGAAGATTGATCTATGGGCCGCAGACCAAAATGGGGCCGGCCGGTTCACGGCGTGCTGTTATTGAACAAGCCCGCCGGCATTACCGCCAACGACGCCCTGCAAAAAGCCAAACGACTCTTTTTTGCCAATCGCGCGGGACACACCGGCGCCCTGGACCCGCTGGCGACCGGTGTTCTGCCGATCTGTTTCGGTGAGGCCACCAAGTTTTCCCAGTACCTGCTCGATGCGGACAAGCGCTATCGCAGTACTTTTGTTTTCGGCATGACTACAGCCAGTGGCGATGCCGATGGCGATGTACTGGAAACCAAGGACGCTTCCGGTTTGACCGAAAAAGCCGTGCTGAAAGCGATGGAAGCCTTCCGTGGCCGCATCAAGCAGGTGCCCTCCATGTACTCCGCTCTCAAGCACAAGGGGCAGCCGCTCTATAAGTTGGCGCGCCAGGGCTTGGAAGTGGAGCGCGAAGCGCGCGAAGTGGAAATTTTTGAATTTGAACTGCTGAGCTTTACACCGGGCCCACAGCCCCGTGCGGAAGTTGAGGTGCACTGCTCCAAGGGCACCTATATTCGCAGTATCGCCGAAGACCTGGGGCAAGCCCTGGGTGTGGGCGCCTATGTGGAAGTATTGCACCGCAGCGCCGCCGGCCCCTTCGATGAAGCGGACTCGGTCACTCTGGATGAGCTCACCGAAGAGCGCGGAGAGGACCAAGCGGAAGTACTGGATCACCACCTGTTGCCGATGGACTCTCCGGCGTCATCTTTGCCCAAACTCGTCCTGCCGGATGACTCTGGTTACTATGTGCGTCAGGGACAGTCGGTAATGGATTTGCAGGTCTATCGTATCGGTGCGGAAGGTGATATGGTGCGCCTCTTCCTGGAAAATGGTGATTTTCTGGGCGTAGGAGAAATTACCGACGAGGGGTGCGTAGCACCGCGGCGTCTGGTAAGTGGCACTTGAGTGGAAACCGCAATATTGGTGAAAGCTAATATAAGGTGAACTTGAAAGTGCCCGCGCGGCACAGCCGCATTCACGATTAGCTGGTCTGTAAATATGCACGGGCCAGCCGAATCTTTTAAAGCATATTACGACGAGGTAATTCGTTATGGCACTGACTGCCGTTGAAAAAGCAGCCATCCTGAAAGAGCACGGCCAAACCGAAGGCGATACCGGTTCTCCGGAAGTCCAGGTAGCCCTGCTGACCGCCAACATCAACAAACTGCAGGGTCACTTCTCTGCGCACAAGCAGGATCACCACTCCCGTCGTGGTCTGATCCGCATGGTAAACCAGCGCCGCAAGCTGCTGGACTACCTGAAGCGCAAGGATCTGAACCGCTACGCACAGCTGATCGCTAAGCTCGGCCTGCGTCGCTAAGACCCTGGAATGCCCGCCTCTGGCGGGCATTCTTTTTTAATGCTTGCTGAAAAGTGGCCTTGCTGTCATTTTTCAGAAGTTGCACTGCACAGGCCAGCGGAAAAGAACCCGACCTGGATGTGCAGTGTTTGCACCGGCCACCCCTGGTCGGTGGCGGCACATCCCCGTGCCGCCCTGGGAGAGGCGTTTGGATTTCTCCCCCGGGCAACCACTGTAGGGGTTACTGGAATGGGCCAGTAACCGTAAGGAAATAGGAAAAAAACTAGTGAATCCAGTAAGCAAAACCTTCCAGTACGGACAACACCAAGTCACCATCGAAACCGGCCGCATCGCACGTCAGGCGACGGGCTCCGCTCTGGTTACCATGGGTGAGACCGTTGTTCTGTGTACCGTTGTCGGTGCCAAGGAAGCCAAGCCCGATCAAGGCTTCTTCCCGCTGTCCGTGCACTATCAGGAAAAAGCCTACGCGGCTGGCAAAATTCCCGGTGGCTTCTTCAAGCGTGAAGGCCGCCCGTCTGAAAAAGAAACTCTGACTTCCCGTCTGATCGATCGCCCGATCCGTCCTCTTTTCCCCAACGGCTTTATGAATGAAGTACAGGTAATGTGTACTGTACTTTCTGCCGAGAAGGACATGGACCCGGATATCGCTGCCATGATCGGTACCTCCGCAGCATTGTCTGTTTCCGGTATTCCCTTCGCAGGCCCCATCGGCGCCGCACGTGTGGGTTACACCCAGCAAGACGGTTACCTGCTGAACCCGGGCTACCAGGCTCTGAAGACCTCCGAGCTGGACATGGTAGTAGCCGGCACCAAAGACGCCGTACTGATGGTGGAATCCGAAGCGCAAGAGCTGCCGGAAGACATCATGCTGGGTGCCGTGCTGTATGCGCACCAGGAAATGCAAGCCATCATCAAGGTGTGCGAAGAGCTGAAAGCTGAAGCTGGCAAGCCCCAGTGGGACTGGCAGGCGCCGGCGGAAAACACAGAGCTGAAAACGGCTCTGGAAGGCCAATTCGGCGAGAAGGTTGCCGAAGCCTACCGTATCACCAACAAGCAGGAGCGCAGTACCCGCCTGGCGGAGCTGCGCAGCGAAGCGGCCGAAGCACTCTCCACTGAAGAAATTAGCGCCGAACTGGTAAAAAGCTACTTCGGCAAGCTGGAGAAGAAGCTGGTGCGCGGCGCTGTAGTGCGTGGCGAGCCCCGTATCGACGGCCGCGACAGCAAAACTGTGCGCTCTATCGCTGTGGAAGTTGGCGCTCTGCCCAAGTCCCACGGCTCTGCGCTGTTCACCCGCGGTGAGACCCAGGCCTTGGTAGTGGCTACCCTCGGTTCCACTGGCGATGCACAGATCATCGACGCCCTGGAAGGTGAGCGTAAAGACTACTTTATGCTGCACTACAACTTCCCTCCCTACTCTGTAGGTGAAGCGGGTCGTGTAGGTGCAACTGGTCGTCGCGAAATCGGTCACGGCCGCCTGGCGCGTCGCGGTATCGCGGCAGTTCTGCCGAGCCCGGACAGCTTCCCCTACACCGTACGTGTGGTTTCCGAGATCACTGAGTCCAACGGTTCCAGCTCCATGGCTTCCGTCTGTGGTTCCAGCCTGGCGCTGATGGATGCAGGTGTTCCGCTGAAGGCACCGGTAGCCGGTATCGCTATGGGCCTGGTGAAGGAAGACGAAGGCTATGCGGTTCTGACCGATATCCTCGGTGACGAAGACCACCTCGGCGATATGGACTTCAAAGTAGCGGGTACTGCCTCTGGTGTAACCGCGCTGCAGATGGACATCAAGATCGAAGGTATTACCGAAGAGATCATGGAAACCGCTTTGGAGCAGGCCCTGCACGCGCGTCTGCACATCCTGGCGGAAATGAACAAGGTGATCGATTCCTCGCGCACCACTGTGAACGAGAACGCACCGCGCTACGCGACCCTGAAGATCCATCCGGACAAGATCCGCGACGTGATCGGTAAGGGCGGTGCGACTATCCGTTCCATCACTGAAGAGACCGGCGCCTCCATCGATATCGAAGATGACGGCACTATCAAAGTCTTTGGGGAAGATGGCGAGAGCCTCGAAGCGGCGGTTACCCGTATCGAGGAAATCACCGCAGAAGCCGAGATCGGCGCTATTTATGAGGGCACTGTGGTGCGCATCGTGGACTTCGGTGCATTTGTAAACTTCCTGCCGGGCAAAGATGGTCTGGTGCATATCTCCCAGATCGCGGAAGAGCGCGTAAATGCCGTGACCGATTACCTGAGCGAAGGTGAGAAGGTTAAGGTTAAGGTGCTCGACGTTGACCAGCGCGGACGCATCAAGCTGTCCATTAAGGAAGTAAAGGCTGAGCAAGCCGCTTCCGAAGAGGCGAAACAAGGTTCCGAAGAGGCCTAAACCTCTCGAGCTGATCAAGCCTGAAGAAACCCGGCCAAGTGCCGGGTTTTTTTATGGCTTATATTGGCTGTAGCTAAGAGCACAAAGGCATTTTTGCCGGCGTTTTTTCGGTTAGAATTCTGCGAAAAGAGGGAAAATTTTGCACAATTACTGGCTTCTCGATACGCTCCTCGGACTAACCTGTCTGCTCGTCGCCAACCAGTACTGGTATCTCACCCGCGCGCGCTTTCAATCGGCAGCTCTAATCATCGTGGCCGCTTTGATGATTATGGCCCTGGCCGCCCTGGTGGGAGCCTATCGTTATGGGATCGATCCCGGAGTGACTGATCTGCACCGGGCACTTACGCAGATTTCCGGTTTTGTCTCTTTCCTGTTGATCGGTATAGCCCTCCTATGGGCGCGGCTGGAGCTACCTTGGGGGCAAGATAATCGTACACCGGCGTACCTGGTCCTTGTATTGTTATTGGCAGGAGGGATTGGATTCGCGCAGAGTAGCTGGATGTCCACCCAGACGGTAATTGACCTCTTTTCTACTGTGGGGATTTTATTGTGGCTGTCGGTGGCCTTGCTGGAGTTGATAGCATCGAGGCGCCTCCAGCGAAACCAGGCCCTGATGATTGGTGCGGGTGCGCTGGTAGTGGTGATCAACGGGCTATTTATTGGCACCGGTGCTTCACGACTGCTGGGCCTGGCCCGAACAAATTGGTTCCACCTGCTTCTCGCGCTCTCTGTTTTTTCCCTTTTGTGGGCTCGCCCACTATTCAATCTGGATCGAACCGCTAATGAATAAAATAACCACCAAGCTGCAGGGCGGCTGCCACTGCGGTGCCGTGCGCTTTAGCGCAGTGCATCAACGTCACAATGATGAGCCATTGGTGGCACACGCCTGTAATTGCTCTATGTGCGAGAAGGTTGGCTACCTGCACCTGATTATACCGGCGGCAAACTTTCAGCTGGAGCAGGGTGAGGGGGATCTCAGCTGTTACACCTTTAACAGTGGAGTGGCGAAACACTATTTTTGTCGTCATTGCGGCGTTAAGCCTTTCTACATACCCCGCTCCAATCCCGATGGTTACAGCCTTAATGTGCGTTGCTTTGATAGCGTTCCACCGGAGTTGGAGGTTAAGCCATTCGACGGGCAGAATTGGGAGCAGAATGCTGCGGATTTGGCACACCTGAGCGCCGCAAAGTAATAATCGTTACCTAATAGACCAGTGAATGGTTGATGAGATTCCAAAGAGGCGGTAGGTGGGATATCTATAGGCTTGCGTATCTGCGCCAGTCTTTTTTCAGTTTTTTGAAAGCCGGATTATTGGTGCTTTATCCGCAGCCGGCGAAGGAGTGGGAAAATGCAATCTGGGCTGATTCACGCCTATCTTCTCGATCACCGTGGTGGCGGCAGGGAGCTAAGCTGGACAGAGGTGGCTGACTGGCAACCCGGACAGGGCGTGCTGTGGTTACACATGGATTATACCGATGAGACCGCGGCCCAATGGTTACGTACAGAGAGTGGTTTGGATCGTTTGGTGGTGGAGGCTCTTCTATCAGAGGAGTCCCGTCCCCGCACCACGCCGATAGGCGATAGCTTATTGATTGCTCTGCGTGGAGTGAATCTAAATCCGGCCTCGCAGCCTGAAGATATGGTTTCGATCCGCCTGTGGATAGAGGCAGACCGTATTATCAGCACCCGTAAGCGCCGCTTGTTGTCGGTAGAGGATCTACTCGGACGTCTGCGCGCTGGTCGCGGTCCCAGCGGCCCTTCAAACTTTATCGTCTCCCTGGCGGATTTACTGGTGCGCCGTATGAGCGACACCGTGGATCAGCTCGAAGAGAAAATTGATGAGTTGGAGAGCCTGGCTCTGGATTCTGCTGGTGGTGAACTGCGTTCGGAACTGGCGCATCTGCGCAAGCAGGCTATTACCCTACGGCGTTATTTATCCCCGCAACGGGAAGCCCTATCTGGCATTATGGCTGCAGAAATGCCTTGGTTTCACGAAACCAATATATTGCATTTGCGCGAAGTCAGTGATCGCCTGCAACGGCATATTGAAGATATTGATGTGGTGCGCGAGCGTGCTTCAGTCACCCAGGAGGAGTTATTGAGTTATAACTCCGAGCAGCTGAATAGCCGTATGTATATGTTGTCGGTGGTGGCCGCAGTATTTTTGCCACTCAGTTTTTTGACTGGCTTATTTGGTATCAATGTCGGTGGTATGCCCTGGGCCCAATCGCAAGAGGGTTTTCTAACATTTTGCGCGCTGCTAATTATTGCGCTTGGCGGGCAGATTGCATTTTTCTTTTGGAAAAAGTGGTTGTAGGGCTCCTTCCATATCCCACCATATGCCCTGGAAGGAGCCCTTGAGTGGATTTAGTTTTTAGTCCAGGAGAAATCCACAAAAACTGGATCGTGGTCGCTTAACCCAGAATAGATTGGAGAGCCGATAAAATAATTGGTGACCTCCAGTGTGTAGTTGGGGTTGTTGTTAATCACCACTACATGGTCTGTGTCATTCTGTAGCTCATCGGAACAGGCCTCCAGGCTGGTATCGCTGCCAGTGAGCATATATTGACAGGCGTGCTTGCCGCCGGTTTTTTCGAAGAAGGCCTTCCAGGTTTGGTAATTAACGCCGCGCCAGCCGTCATCATTTTCATCAAATGCCATATTGAAGTCGCCCGCCAAAATAACGGTGGCATTGTTTGAGTGGGAGACAATCATATCGGCGATTTGATCTAGTTGCTTTGCTTTGGCAGTCAGGTCCGCGTCCTTGTGGCCCGCATCCATATGGGTGTTATAGATATGCACATGATAATTTTCAGTCACTTCAACTTTGGCTACGGTAAAGCCTTTCTCGGTATCACAATCATTACCTGAGCATTTATTAAAGGTTTCCTCTTCATAAGTGGCAAAGGAATAGTCGTTATCATTGCGATTGTCCCGGTCAAAAGGAAATTTGGAAAAAGTGAGTAGACCGTTGCCAAAAGAGGTACCACCTCCCTTCCAGTGTTTTGAGCGATAGGGGACAGTATCGTTACTGAGTTTGTCATCATCATCCAGATAATTGGCCTTGGTTTTATTCCAAACCTCCTGCATCAGCCAGAGATCCTTGGGGTCTTCATTGAAAGTGCGAATAATCTGTTTGAAGTCTGACTTACTGTTGCCGCCGATACATTGTAAAAAACCATCCATGTTGTACACCATCATGTCAAAGCTGCCTGAGTTGGCATCTTCAAAACTAGTGTCACCATATTCGTAACCATCCAGATCTTTTGATCCGCTCTCATCCACATCATCGATAAATTCGAACCAGTTGCATGAGGTAATAGCGTCCCAGACATCTTCGAAATCTGCAGCGCTGGCGGGATGGCTGATCAATAGGGCAAGGGAAATACAGATTCTTTTTATCATTTTTTATTCTCCATAGTTTTATCGCTGGTGGGTGCAGGGATCTGAAATAGCAAGCCTCTTATGTTTGGACTTTTTATTTTTGAGGGTGGGATGATGGATAGCGTAGATTACAAATTGAAGTAAGAAAGATTTTTTTTATTTTATTTTTTTAGTAAATGGTGTGAGCTTGCGTGTTTAGCTGGGGATATCAGTCTTTGATGATAGGAAAATTATTTAGCTGTCAGTCAGTTGAGATTATCCTGACTTTTAGCGGGCAAAAGCCGCCGAATTAAGCCCAGGTTATTTCACGTTTCTGTTTTATCCTTTGGTGACTTGGTGGGGTGAGCCGAATGGTAGAGCCATATCCACTGTAATAGGTGGGTATGGCTCTGCGGGTGGATGGGCTAAGGGGTAAAAAATGAGTACTGTGGATATATTTCGATGCTTTGAAAAAAGAGCGGCCGTTATTCTACTCAACCAAAAATAGTTACCATCTGCCGGGATAAAGCGACGAGTCTGCCCCCACTGTCCCAAAGGCGCGCCTGAATCACCGCATAGCCATCTTCCGCTTGCTCCACTTCAGCCAGGTATTGCCACCAATCCGATGCGCTGCGCTTGGGTAGGGGCTCCATGAACTCCACCGTCCAGGTGAGAGAGCTGGCCGGTGCTGGCGCTTTTAGCATCGGTAAAGTGGCTGGAGGCCAAGCGTCGATCAGTGCGAGCAGATGGCTGATACCTACAGTATTTTCACTGCCGTCCTTAAAGCGTACCCAACCGCCCAGTTGCCGCTCCGAGGTGCCACTGAAAGGCATTTGGCCACGGGCAATGCGGTAGTCATATTTTTGAGTGAACTCCGGTACGACACCCTCGATATATGGCAGGGCGATGCATTTCTCCGGTTCGGCAAATTCGGGTGCGGCAGGGGGAACAGCTTTTACGGAGGAGTCCCTGCCGTTGCCAAAACTGCCGAGCGCCGCGAGCATGACTGATTCGCTCTGCAGCAGCTGGCCTTGTGCTTGTGTTACTGAGCGGCCAGCGCGTAATACTTGCGCATTAACGCCTAAGGCACCGGCGCTAACCGGGCCGACAAAGGAGAGGGTGAGCGAGCGCAGGCTGCTTTCCCTTGCTACCTCAGCAACCTCCGTCGCCATTTTTTCGTAGAGCATGGCCGCAACCAAGCCGCCAAAAGTGGCTCGACCCTGGCTCCAGCCTGTGGGGACTGTATTTGCGCCCTGGTTATTGCGCCACTCAAGGAGAAGTTCATCAAAGGTCATAGTGTTACCGCTGGACAGGCGGACGTTGTGCAGTCCGCCGAGGAGATGTCGGGGCCATTTAAGCTGGTGTTAACTGGCCCCAAATAGAAGACTAATTGAAAGTGTGGCTGTCTTCGGGGAATACGCCGAGTTTGACGTCCGCTGCGTACTTACGCAGGGCGCCAGGGATATCGCCGGCTTCCACCAGGAAGTTCTTGGAGAACTTCGGTGGTTGCTCGGTAAGGCCGAGGATATCGTTGATGACCAGAACCTGGGCATCGGTATCGCGCCCCGCGCCGATGCCGATAGTCGGCATAGATACGGACTCGGTAATGCGCTTGGCCAGAGCGCTGGGTACACATTCCAGCACCAAAAGGTCGGCACCGGCCTGATCCAGCAGGATCGCATCTTCCAGCATTTGCTCGGCGTGTTTTTCGTCGCGCCCCTGAACCCGGTAGCCGCCGAGCTTATGAACGGACTGGGGGGTGAGCCCCAAGTGGGCACAGACGGGGATACCGCGGTCTGTGAGCATTTTGACCGTGTCGGCAAGCCAGGCACCACCCTCGATCTTCACCATATGGGCGCCGGCCTGCATGATACGAGTGGCATTTGTGAGCGCTTGCTCCGGTGTGGCGTATGTCATGAATGGCATATCACCCATGATCAGGGATTTTTTATTGCCCCGCGCTACCGCTTCCACGTGGTAGATCATCTGCTCCATAGTGACCGGCACTGTGCTGTCGTAACCCAGCACGGTCATGCCGAGAGAGTCACCCACCAATACGGTTTCTACGCCGGTTTTCTGCGCCATAGCTGCCATGGGCGCATCGTAGAGAGCGACGGTAATAAATTTCTCACCGTTCGCTTTCATCTTGCGCAGGGTTTGCACGGTAACGAGCTTTTCTAATTCTGAGGGTGCATACATAACGGTTAACTTCCCGGGTTGTAGTAATGACGGCCCTTGGTCACTGTGAGCATGTACTCCACCAGTTGCTGGTAATCCTCGGGGCTATCGACAATATCGATATCCTCACTGTTGACAATCAGCAGCGGTGAGCTGTCGTAGAAATGGAAAAATTGGGTGTAGGCATCGTTGAGTGTGGCCAAGTATTCATTGCTGATTGCGCACTCTGCGGGGATGCCTCGATTGCGAATGCGGGTCTGCAGAACTTCCAATGGCGCCTGCAGATAAATCACCAAGTCGGGTTTGGGCGCCTCTAAGGTGAGATGCTGGAACACCTGTTGGTAGAGTGCGAGTTCATCCGCGTCCAGGGTGACCTGGGCAAACAGCTGATCCTTCTCGATAAGGAAGTCCGCCACTCGTACAGGTTCAAACAGATCATCCTGGCGTAGGGCCTGGATCTGTTGGGAGCGCTGCAACAAAAAATGTAACTGGGTTGGGAGTGCGGCGTTCTTGGGATCGCGGTAGAAGCGCTCGAGAAAGGGGTTTTCCTCGGGCAGCTCCAAGAGGGTGTCGTAATTGAAAGTGGTGGCCAGTTTCTTGGCCAGCGTGGTTTTACCCACACCGATATTGCCTTCAACAGCAATGAATTTCGGTGGGGTTCTTTCCGGTTGGTCAAATTCACACAGATTGGTTTCGCTGTTGTCGATAACCACGTGTTTGACTCCTTTGGTTGGGGGTCTTCCCTGATGGGCTGCAGGCGCAAAAATACTATTAAGGGGGGCGGCCAGTCGAGCACTTTTGGCGCTGCACTGTAGGCTGGTTAGATTTTCTCCAGGCGGTTTTGAGGGCAATTCTGCAGCAGCTGTTGCAGTGATTCCCCAGTTGGCAATTGCAGGTTGGGGGCTAGCTCGGCCAGTGGCAGCAGCACGAAGTTGCGCTCTGCCATGCGCGGGTGCGGCACCTGCAGGTGTGCTTCGTCTAACTGGAGCTCGCCGAACAGCAGAATATCCAGGTCGAGGGTTCGTGCTCCCCAGCGCACCGAGCGCTCGCGCCCGTGGGTCTGCTCAATCAACTGGAGCTGGTTAAGTAGCTCGATGGGTTGCAGCGCGCTCTCCAGTTCCGCTACAGCGTTGACATAATCCGGTTGCTCCCCAGGGCCTATAGGGGCACTGTGATAAAAGCTGGAGCAGCGCAGCAGGCGGCTGTGGGGAATTTCTTCGATGGCTTTCAGGGCACCGCGCAGCTGTTTCTGGGGCTCAGCCAGGTTACTGCCGAGCCCGATAAAAACTCTTTCCATTATTCGGCAGCCTTTGGCCTGCGCCGGCGACCGCCGCGGGAGTTGCGGCCACGGCGGTTGCCGCCACCGCTGCGCTGGAGCTTGCGCACCATCTGTTGGCGCTGTTCTTCGTCGGCCTGCTGGAATTCGGTCCACCAGTTGCCCAAGCCGGGCTCGAGCTCACCACACTCTTCGCGCAATAGCAGGAAGTCGTAAGCGGCGCGGAAGCGGGGGTGCTCCATTTGGCGCTGTGCGCGGCTGCCGCCGCGCTGTGGCAGGCGGTGCTGCAGGTCCCAGATTTCGCGCATGGGGATAGAGAAACGCTTGGGAATCGCGGTGTGGGCCAGCTGGTTGCTTGTGATTTTTTGTGCCGCCTGGGCCAATGCCGGTGCCGGCGGCACCCCTTTCTCTATGAGTTTCTTCTGTTCCTCATTCACAGCCGGCCACAACAGGGCCGCGTACAAAAAGGCGGGGGTGACACGCATGTCGGCCTGGATACGCTGATCGGTATTGCGCAGTGCGCGTCGGGTCAGCTCCAGTGCCGCAGGGTTCTTTTCAATCTGGGCGGCGTTATCGGGGAACAGGTGTTGCCACAGATGGTAGCGGCGCAACAACTCGAAAGTGCGCTCGCCCTGGCCGCTCATCAACAGCTTGAGAATCTCATCGAACAGGCGCGCGGGGGCGATATTGCGCAGTAGGGGGGCCAGCTCCTGCAATGGGGCTTCGGTACCGGCTTCAATGGCAAAATCCAGTTTGGCGGCGAAGCGCACCGCGCGTAGCATCCGCACGGGGTCTTCTTTATAGCGTGTGGCCGGTGCGCCAATCATGCGGATAAGACGCTTTTCTATATCCTCCACACCGCCGGTGTAATCGTGGATGGCGAAGCCATCGGTGGTGTAGTAGAGCGCATTCACCGTGAAGTCCCGGCGCACGGCATCACTTTCCAGATCGCCATAGACATTGTCACGCAGCAGCATACCGTGTTCGGACTGCTTGGCTTCGTGCTCTTCGCCATCGTTGTGGTGACCGCGGAAAGTGGTGACCTCAATGACCTCACGGCCGATACGCGCGTGCAGGATTCGAAAACGCCGCCCGACGATGCGTGCACCGCGAAACAGTGTCTTGGCCTGTTCTGGGGTAGCGTCAGTGGCGACATCGAAGTCTTTGGGGTGGCCGCCGAGCATTAGGTCCCGAACACCGCCACCGACAATGTACGCTTGGAAACCCGCCTCTTGTAGGCGCTTCATGACCGTTAGGGCCGCGCGGCTGATGTCCCGGCGGGAGATATTGTGATCGCTGCGGGCGATAATCCTGGGGCCTTTCTTGGCCGGCTTGCGCCAGCGTTTGATACTACTAATCAAATTATTGAGCATACGGCTGTCTGTCTTGACTGCTGCCATCTGTTGGTGACCGAAAATGCCCTGTTGGTGCTGAGGCCACATCTTCGGTGGCGGCAGGCTTCACACCCGCACTTTCCTTGCCCTATAAAAGTTAGGGTAAGTTGTTGCACTACTGGGGCCTCTGAACCTGGGCTGGCCAGGGGCGAAGTCCAAAACAGGGGGCGGCAATGGCATCTGCTGTCAGTGTGGAGGACTCGCTGGCGCGATTCTAACACACGCAAAGCAATGCGCCCGCAATCTGCGGGTGCCGGAAAGTTGGGGAAAAGTTTGGGAATTATTATTACAGGTATGAAGGCAGCGGCTTCCTTGCGCTCTTAATTTGCTATCAAGCAAACACCCTCTCCCAGGTATAAATCAGTCAGTTTGCAACGCGCTTGTTGTTATTTTTATTCTTCTTTCGAATTTATTGTTATTGTTTATTGTTGTTCTTGCGGTTTTGGCCACTCATTGCTTTTGTTATCGGCCGCCCCATTATTTTTATTGTGTTTCGCCCACTTATTTTGAGTAGTTATAGGGCTTTTAACGGTCATTTATTTTTATTGTTGGCCGTTTTTAATTTTTGTACTAAGAGTAAAGCACTTAGTGTGCCAACTTTTAAAAATCTTTATAAATCAATAAGTTACAATCTTTACGAAAATTGATGGAACTTTTCTAAGCGCCATTGCGTTACGTAAGGTGCGGCAACTGTTACTTGAGGTAGGTGTTGGGTAACACTTCCCCTTGTTACCGGAGGTGTACAAGGGGCGCGGGGGCGCCGGCATGCGGGGCACACCGTAGGGGTGGCGTTTTTTGGGATTCAAGTGCCGCAGCGGGGTAGCGCGGCCGGTGGAGGTGATCGGGGGCGACTTAGCCCCCAGAATAAGGTGATCAGACTTCGGCAACGGCGCTGCGGCGGGCCTTCTTGCGGGGAATACCCAGTTTTTGACGTCTTTCCCACAGACATTTGCGGCTAACGCCCAGCTTTTTCGCCAGTTCTGTCTCGCTCATGGTGTCCTGGTGCTCGATAACGAAGCGCGCGAAGTAATCCTCTAGAGACAGGTCTTCGCGAGGATCTGTGTGCAGGCTGCGTGGGCGGGGTTCACCGATGGCTTCTTCCACAGGGACCAAATCCAGGTCGATATCCAGGGTTCTATGATCGATTTCCCGGCTATCGCGGTCGGTGAGGATCACCGCGCGCTGTATAGCGTTCTCCAGTTCACGTACGTTACCGGGCCAGGTGTAGGTGGTGACAGCCTGGACGGCTTCAGGAGAAAGGCGCAACAGGGGCCGCTCAATTTTGGTGCAGAACTTTTCCAGAAGGTGCTCTGCTAGTGCAAGGACATCGCGGCCGCGTTCGCGCAGCGGGGCCAAGGTCATCTGTACCACGTTGATGCGGTAGTAGAGGTCTTCGCGAAATTTGCGTTCAGCGGCGAGTTGGCGCAGGTTGCGGTGGGTGGCGGTAACCAGGCGTACATCGACTTTGTGGGACTCAATAGAGCCGATCGGGCGCACTTCGCCCTCCTGTATCACACGAAGCAGTCGGGCCTGGGCCTCCAGGGGGAGTTCCCCGATTTCATCCAGAAACAGTGTGCCGCCATCTGCGGCGGCAACCAGTCCTTCGCGGGCACTCTGGGCACCGGTAAAGGCGCCTTTTTCGTAACCGAACAATTCAGATTCGATCAATGTCTCGGGAATGGCGGCACAGTTGACGGAGATGAGCGGCTTGCCAGCGCGGCGGCTCTCCTCGTGGATAGCCTTGGCCACCAGTTCCTTACCGGTACCGGTTTCACCGTGTACCAGCACGGTGGCATCTGTGGGGGCCACCTTGTGGATGCG
This sequence comes from Microbulbifer sp. CnH-101-G, assembly GCF_052466775.1. Classification (NCBI taxonomy): domain Bacteria; kingdom Pseudomonadati; phylum Pseudomonadota; class Gammaproteobacteria; order Cellvibrionales; family Microbulbiferaceae; genus Microbulbifer; species Microbulbifer sp. CnH-101-G. The sequence continues at coordinate 3,017,007 of NZ_CP174292.1, read as the reverse complement.
CCCGTAGAGTTCGCGCATAACCTGGCTGTCGCCGATCATCCCGGCGATAGTGCCGGAGTTGCCCTTATCCACAGGAGCTTGAGCGCGGCTCTGCTCGGCCTTGCCGATGACACGGCGAACGGTGGCGAGCATCTCATCGTGGTCGAAGGGCTTGGCGATATAGTCCGCAGCGCCCATACGCATGGAGTCCACCGCGGAGCGCAGACTGGCGTAGCTGGTCATGATCAATACCGGCACTTCACCGGCGTGTTTGAGCAAGTCGGTGCCGGGCGCACCGGGAAGACGCAGATCTGAGATAACCAGGTCGACCTCGTTAACTCGGTATTTACTGAGGGCCTCCCTGACTGAGCCCGCTTCGCTGACCTTGTATCGGTGCCGCTCTAACAGTTTGCGCAGCGCCGTTCGAATAATGGCTTCATCTTCGACGATCAGGATGTGGCTCATATGTTACGCCTGGTTACAAAATGCTCAACAAACGCCTAGTTTTACCCGGCCGCCGTTTCTATGCAACTCAAAAACGGAGAATCGGGTTATTTTTGCCCAATATCTGGCCGGTTTGCCGGCTGGATTCTTAACCCGCCAAGGGCAGCTGCACAGTAAATCTGGCGCCGCGGCCGGTCTCCGGATTAGCCGGGCTCTCTAGTTCCAGCTGTCCCCCGTGCTCCTCGACAATGCTGTACACCATCGCCAGGCCGAGGCCTGTGCCTTCTCCGGGTTCTTTGGTGGTGAAGAAAGGTTCCAGGATGCGCTCGCGGTGCTGGGCCGAGATACCGGGGCCGTCGTCGGTAACAGACACACAGGCGCAGCCCCTGGCCTCGCGGCCTTCAATACGGATGAGACCGCCATCGGGACTGGCGTCGCGGGCGTTGCTGAGCAGGTTGATAAATACCTGGATCAGGCGCTGGTTATCTCCGGGGGCGATTAGATCTGCGGGCACCGCATTTTCGAAACGCACCTCGGTTTTATCCCGCTGCAGGGACAATAGATGTACGGCTTCCTGCACGCAGGCATAGAGGTCCACTGGCGCGCGTTCACTTTCCTGGCTGCCACTGTGGGAAAAATTCACCAGTGAGTGCACGATACGGCTGATGCGCTGGGTCTGGCTGAGGATCTGGTCGGCGGTTTCCAGCACTTCTGGGTTGTCGCAATCGAACTGGAGGTTCTGCGCCAAGCAAGCGATGCCGGTTACCGGGTTGCCCACTTCGTGGGCGACACCGGCGGCAAGACGCCCCACTGAAGCCAGGCGTTCGCTGTGAATCAGCTCCTGTTCCAATATCTGGGTTTCGGTAATGTCCTCGAGCAGTAACATCTGTCCATCACCGCGCTGGTTACGGGCTGGCCCGCTGCGGCTGCGTTTCTGTCGGGTTTTGTGCAGGTTGAGCCAGTGGCTGTTGCCGTCGAGACTGACCTGCTGCTTGAAGCGGCTGGCATCCGTAGACTCGGCGAACTCCGCCAGCAGACTGCGCCAGGGCTCGGCGAGATATTCCAGTTTTGAACCGATCACCTCTACAGCGGCAATACCGGTGAGATCCTGCATGGCGTAATTCCACAGCAGTATCTCGCCGTCGCGCCCGAGAGAGCAGGCGGCCATGGGTAGCTCTTCGAGCATTTGCCGATGGTAGAGGCGCAGGTTGTTCAACTCTGCGGCCAATCCGGTGAGCTGGTGTTTGTAACGCCCCAGGCGGGTCTCAATGAGGTGGATATCCTTGTTGGCCGGCTGATCGCTGTTCTGGAAGGGAAAGTGGCGATCGATAATCTGGCCGGCCAGCACCCGCCCCAGCAACCCCGACAGGTTGGATTCGATACGGTTGCGCAGCTGGCGTAAGGCGTAGGGACGGCGTTCATCATCGGGCAGGTTGAGCTGGCTGAGGGCGCGTTTCACCTCGGTGTTGGCGGTCGCCGCCCCCAGGCTCTCCGCCAGGCGCAGGCGAAAGTCCGCTGCGGACTGCACATCGAGACCCAGACGCAGAGCCTGGGCGATGGTGTCGTCACTGCACAGGTCAGCGGCGTATTGTTCCAGGCTGCTCGTCGAAGTGAACAGCGACAGACTGACGAACAGCAGTATGTTGACGCCGAGCGACAGAGTGGTGATCTGGGTCCAGATGGACATGCCCAAAGGGATCTGCAGAGAAGTACCGGGCAGGGTGATGCCGGTAATCTCAAATACCGATGGCAGCAGCAAGCCGCAACCCCAGATCAGCATCCCAGCCAGAAGCCCGCCGATCAGACCGCGTCGATTGCCCCGCGGCCAGTGAATAACGGCGAAGATACCTGGCAGGAACTGTAGAGAGCCGATAAAAGCCAGCAGGGCCAGATCCGACAGGGATAGGCGATTGTCCAGCAGCAGGTAAAAGGCGAAACCGGCGATAAACAACGCGGCGATTAAAGCACGGCGCAGCCACACCAGCTGGCGGTACATATTGTCTTCAGAATGCCAGCGGGTGCCCGGGAGTAACCAATGGTTCATCACCATGGTGGACAGCGCCAGGGTCATCATAATCAGTGCGCCGGTGGCGGCGGAGAGGCCGCCGATAAAGGCGAGGGTGGTCAGCAGCGCCGAGCCGCTGGCTCGCGGCACCGCCAGCGAAAAGTACTGCACCGGTTCGGCCACATCCAGGGCGAAGCCCGCCCACATTATCGGAAAGATCGGTAGCGCCATCAGCAACAGGAATAGCGGGAATCCCCAGCTGGCGGTGCGCAGGGCCTGGCCGGTGGGCCGCTCGGCAATACTCAGATAAAAGATATGGGGCATGGCCACGGCGGTGGCGATAAAGACCAGCAGCAGCGTATGCGAGGAACCCTGCTCAATGGGGGTGTAGAGCAGCTGTTGCATATCGTTATTTTCCAGCAGCCACTGGTCGAGTCCCGAAAAGCCACCGAATACACCGTAAACCGCATAGCCCCCTACTGCGGTCAGCGCCACCAGCTTAACCAGGGATTCCAATGCCATGGCGCTGGCCAGGCCCTCACCGCGCTCGCGGGTGGCGCCGTACATACTGGTAAACACTGCCAACAGTACGCAATAGAAGAAGGCGATCAGGTTTTTACTGGAGACACCGCTATCCGGCAGCCCAAGCGCAGCGACGCTGTCCCGCGACAGTAGTGCCAGGGTCTCCGATACCGCTTGGATTTGCAGAGCCACCAGCGGCAATAGCGCCAGCAGCATAAACAGGGTGGCCAGGGTGCCCACCTGGCGACTGTGGTAGCGGAATACCAAGAGATCGGCGGGGGAGTAAAGCTGGTAGCGTTGGGCCAGGCGAGCCAGGGGCTCCAGCGCCACCGGCGCGAATAGGAACATGGCACCAGTGCCTAGATAATAGGCAAGCACTCCGTAACCGTATTGCCAGGCGAGGTCGACAATGCCGTAGAAGGTCCACGCGGATAGAGAGACTCCCAGCGAGAGCACATATACCAGAGGATGGCGCACCCAGCGCGAGGGCAGCCAGCCCTTGGAAGTGGCGAAAGCGACAAAGAACAGGGTGGCGATATAGGCGACCCCGATCAGGGCGATATGGGCTATCTCAAAGCTCATTCGACTTGCGCCTCCACTGGATAAAAATCGCCAGCAGGATCAGAACGAACCAGAGAATAAAGGGCCGATACCAGGCGCCAACGGGGTTGATCATCCAGGTAAATATGGTGGGGGAGAACACATAGCCCACCAGCACGAGCAGAATTAGCAGGGTGCGGTTGCTCATAGGTTGTTATGTAAATCCGCGTGGAGGGTGAAAAGGTAAATGGTTGGCCGGGTTTCGGCTGGCGCAAAAATGTTAATTGCCCCCAGCAATCAGTGCAATTGCCGATCGCGCTTATCGACCTGGTGACGCTGCCAGCGCGCCGCAGCCCACTTGAGAATATGTTCCGGTGTCTCTCTCTCCAGATCATCCGCAACATGGAAGCCGAGAAAATCCAATGCGGTGCAGAGGTTGCTGGCGGCCTTGCTGTCGTCAATCGCCGGTGCGTGGTTTTGCTTGCTGAGTTTTTGTACTCCCCCCGGCCCCATGACCAACGGCAGATGGCCAAAGTGCGGCGCTTCGCTGCCGAGCAGGTGAAACAGGCGGATTTGTGCGGCGGTGGTGTCTAGCAGGTCGGCACCACGCACGACATGGGTGATGCCCTGGGCAATATCATCCACCACTACCGCCAATTGATAGGCGTAGAGGCCATCGCGGCGCTTGAGAATGGTGTCTTCGCGTACTGACTGGCTTTGTGTCCCGCGCCAGATATCCTCGAAGCGCTCTTCTCCGCCTGCGCAATGCAGGCGCAGGGCGCAGACACTATCGTTTTTATCCCCTGTACCCCTAGTTCGGCAGGCCAGGTTATCGTGACCACCGTTTTGGCGGATCTGACTGCGTGAACAGTAGCAGACGTACAAGAGTTCCTGCTGGCGCAATCGAAAGAGGGTCTCTTCATAGAGTGAGTGGCGCTTGCTCTGCCATTCAACGGCACCGTGCCAATGCAGTCCATGGGATTCCAGGGTTTTCAGGATGCGCGTGGCTGCGCCGGGTTCCTCGCGGGGGGGATCGAGGTCCTCCATACGCACGAGCCAGTGCCCACCATGCGCGAGGGCGTCCAGATAGCTGCCGAGTGCGCACACCAGCGAGCCGAAATGCAGGGGACCGCTCGGCGAAGGAGCGAAGCGACCGATATAGGGAGTCTTGCTATTCAAGATGGTAGAGGCGGTCCCGTCGACCGCCCTGTCCAGCTGGGCGATCTGGGGTGATCGCCGCAATGCAAAGGGAAAAAATCAGCCGGAAAGCTGTTTTTCCTTGATCTCAGCCAGGGTTTTGCAGTCCACGCACAGGGTTGCAGTGGGGCGCGCTTCAAGGCGGCGGATACCAATATCAACCCCGCAAGCTTCACAGAAACCGTAGTCATCCTGGTCAATCAGTTCCAGGGTGGCGTCGATTTTCTTAATCAGCTTGCGCTCGCGATCACGGGTGCGCAGTTCAAGGCTGAACTCTTCTTCCTGGCTCGCGCGATCGGCGGGGTCGGGGAAGTTTGCGGCCTCGTCTTTCATATGGGAAACGGTGCGGTCCACTTCCGCCATCAGTTCGGCCTTCCAGGCCAACAGCAAGTTGCGGAAATGCTCCTGCTGCTTCTCATTCATGTACTCTTCGCCCTTAGTCTCCTTGTAGGGCTCAAAGCCGTGCAGAGAATCGGTGCTCGCAGCAGTTTTGGGCATAGTCGTTGCCTCTCTTTCTTTACGGACCCCCGATAATGGGGGCGATACCACCAAATTCAATCTAGCCTAGACCGGAATCTTTTTGGGTGATGTTTTTTTCACCTATTCAAGCAGTTGCGGTGGCAGGCTAATCCTTGCCTCGGTTACCGAGACCCCCGGCGACCGAGAGCGAGGAAGCTATCAAATCTGCGCGATTCGCGCCACAAATAGTTGTCTGCTATTTTGTGGCGCTGAAATGTACAAGAGTGCCAGCCAGTGAAGTTTTCTCCTCCATTACAAAAGGCCACCCTGTTGCGTCGCTACAAACGTTTCCTCGCCGATGTGGAGATGGCGGATGGCGAGATGTTTACCATTCACTGCCCAAATACAGGTTCTATGAAAAACTGTTGGGTTGAAGGGGGCGCATGCTGGTATTCGGATTCGGGCAATCCCAAGCGCAAGTACCGTCACACGCTGGAAATCTGCACAACCCCAGACGGCGCCTTGGCCGGCGTTAATACCGGGCGCGCCAATGCCCTGGTGGAAGAGGCCATAAATTCCGGAGTGGTCAGTGAGTTGCAAGGGTATGAATCCCTGCGTCGGGAAGTGCGTTACGGCGATGAAAATAGCCGTATTGATTTTCTATTGTCCGGTGATGCCGGCGACTGCTATGTGGAGGTCAAGAATGTCACTCTTGCAGATGGGCCGCGCGGTTATTTTCCCGATGCGGTAAGTGCCCGCGGTGCTAAGCACCTGCGTGAATTACAGAAACTGGCTGAGAGCGGTGTGCGTGCAGTGCTTTTTTACTGTGTACAACACAGCGGTATCGAGAGTGTGGCAGCAGCGAGAGAGATCGACCCCGTTTATGCCAAGGCCCTCGATAGCGCTGTATCTGCCGGTGTGCAGGTGCTCGCTTACAAGGCACAGATGAATGCCACTGAAATTGTTCTGAGCGAAGCTTTGCCATTTCGCTGAGAGAATTTGGTTTGTTGGCTGGGCGGAATTCGGCCAGCCAATAAAATCTCATTCCTGCGATTTTATTGAGGCCAGTTTATTCCGGCAGCAGGGCGTAGAGACCGTCTTGAGCGTATTCCACTGGCACAGGCGTTAGAGCATCCCCGGTACAGGGCCCGGCAATGCATTCGCCGGTTTCTATGGTGAACAGTGCTCCGTGGGATGCACATTGAATCAATGCGCCATCGGGATCGAGAAACTGGTCTTCCTGCCAGTCGAGATTGATACCGCGATGGGGACAGGTGTTTTTATAGGCGAAAACCTCACCCCCTTTCATTACCGCAAACACATTGTCGGTGCCGGCGGCGGTATCGCCGAGGGAAAAGCCTTTGGATTGTCCTTCCGTTAACTCATCGTAACGACACAGGAAGTATTTCTGCATAACTGGTCGGCCTTAGGCACAATTATTTATTGGTTATTACGGCACGCCCTTCCAGGTTTGTTGGTCAGGGGAGAAACGCGCCGGATTCTGCCCCTGATTACTGGGGCGCCGCGAGTGTAATCGAGGTGTAGCGGATTGTCCCGTTGCGCATTATTCCCAGGGTAATCTGGTCCCCGGCGCGGTACTTCTCCAGTGCATTCAGCAGGTCGTCATAGCTGCGGACGGGTTGTTGTTCGACTTCCACGATAACGTCTCCGAGTTGCCACCCCCCTTGGCGTGTGCGGTAGATGCCCTGTAACCCGGCTTTTTCCGCCGGCAGGCCGGGCGCAGTGCGCAGCACGGCAACACCTTCAAAGCCGTAGCGACTGCTCCACTGGTCCGGCGCCGATTCGATGCCGAGAATCGGCCGAACCAGGCGGCCGTAGTTAATTAGCTGCGGCACTATTTTCTTTACGGTATCCACCGGAATGGCAAAGCCGATACCCACACTGGCGCCGCTGGGGCTATAGATAGCGGTATTTACCCCGATCAGGCGGCCGAGGGAATCCAGCAGAGGGCCGCCGGAATTGCCGGGGTTAATGGCGGCGTCGGTTTGAATCACATTGCGGATGGTGCGGTTGTTGGCGGCCTCGATTTCTCGCCCCAGTGCGCTGACCACCCCGGTGGTCAGGGTGGTGTCTAGGCCAAAAGGATTGCCGATAGCGAGTACCTTGCGCCCCACTGACAGGTTGCTTGAAGTGCCTGCTACCAGAGGTTTGAGCAATCCTTTCGGCGCTTCGATTTTCAATACGGCCAGGTCTTTTTCCGGTGCGGTACCCACCAGAGTGGCGGGCCATTCACTGCGGTCCTGCAGGGTGATGGTGACTTGGCGCGCGCCTTCGATGACATGGAAATTGGTGACTACGTGCCCCTGCTCATCCCAGATAAACCCACTGCCGGCGCCTTTGGGCACCGCGTGCAGGCGCAGGGTTCTGCGATCGCGAACCAGAGTTTCATTGGTGACATACACCACCGATGGACTGGCAAAATTAAACACCTGCATGGTGTTGCGCTCGTCATCGGTGGCGAACTCCGGTACCTCTGCGTACAGAGGGGCGGTGAAAAAGAGCAAAAGGGCCGACAGAATAATGGGCAGAGTTTTAAGCGGTATCATAGGTTGCCGTCTTCGCTTTATCACTTTACTGAAAAGTTTACTGTGCTCGCTGTGAGGGAGTGAAGATGGGGGCGCGGCAATGAATTAAAACCCGCCCCTGAAGCGTGTAAACAGCAACCTGGCTATTACTTGCGGAAGTTTTGTAGGGCCAGGATACGATCATCCAAGGGCGGATGGGTGGCTAATAGTGCGCCCATATTGCCGAAAATACCGAACGCTTTCATATTGCCCGGCAGCGGTTCCTCGTGACCCCGCTCGGATTCCACTTTGAGTCGTTGCAGTGCGGCAATCATAGAGTTGGGGCTGGCCAGGGTGGCGCCGGCGTGATCCGCACGGTATTCCCGTCGGCGGCTAAACCAAGCGACGATAAACATGGCAAGGAAACCAAAGACTATATCCATCACGATGGAGGTAACGTAGTAGCCGATACCCAGGCCCTGCTCGTTGCGCAGTATCACTCGGTCGACAAAGAAGCCGACCAGGCGCGCGAAGAACATCACAAAGGTGTTCACTACTCCCTGAATCAACGCAAGGGTCACCATATCACCATTGGCCACGTGACCGATCTCATGGCCGATCACCGCGCGCGCCTCTTCGCGGCTAAAGCGTTGCAATAGCCCGGCACTCACAGAGACCAGGGCATTGTTGCGATTCCAGCCAGTGGCGAAAGCATTGGCCTGGGGCATGGGAAAAATCCCCACATCCGGCATGCCGATATTCGCCTTGCGCGATAGCTCGCGCACCGTTTCCACCAGCCATTGCTCGTCGGCACTACGCGGCTCGGTGATAATCTGGGTGCGGGTGCTCATACGAGCGATGGTCTTGGACAGAAATAGGGAAATAAAAGAGCCGCCAAAACCAAATAGCGCACAGAGAAGCAGCAATGCACCCAGGTTCAGGTCGACACCATTGGCCTGGAGGATGCCGCCAATGCCGAAAATATTGAAAATAATGCCGACTAGAACCAATACCGCCAGGTTAGTCAGCAGGAATAGTCCAATGCGCAACATCGGCTCTCTCCGTCTCTTTGCCCTTAGACAAGTTTAGATAGGGTGTGGTGGTTTGTGTGACAAAATTTAGTGTTACTGCCGGGCGGAAGTAATAAAGAACGTGTTGATTTAGCGGTCCGCCGAAAATAGCTTCTTGTGAGTTCTTAATTGGCACTCATACCACAGGCTTCCTACAGCTCGGTAGGCAGTGTATTCCTTCTATTGTTTGTCCCTAGTCAGAATTCTGCGTGGCAAGCAGGCGATCGGCTTCAGTGACCAGCTGCTGCTTGAGATCCGGATCCAGGTCGTTCCAGTGGACGTCCAGGAGGGCACCTTGAAGTGCATAGAGCATGACACGCGAGGCGTTAATGCCGCGGTTGCGAATACTGATAAAGGCCTCAACCGGGCCAATACGATGGAGGTCTTCGTAGGTGCGAATACCAATGGAGTGAAGGATGTTGACGGAGGCGAGCCCCAAATTTTTCAGCTTGAGTAATTCTGATTGACTGGGGTGCATTCAGTTTTCCCTGCAAGGTTTTCCGTCCAGTGGTTGCGATCAATCCTCAATCGCGGGACTGAACTTAACATACATTAACAAACTGCCAACAAAGATTACCGCCGAGGGCTTTAAGAAAGCGCCTATTACTTTATCTAGCCAATTGCGGTGGGCTCACTTATTCCACGCCGCTCTTTGGTAGAGTAGCCGGGTGTTTACTCACTTTAGACCGCCCTATAAGAATCGCCTGCCGATAGGAGCCAAATGTTATCCACACCACTAAAGAGCATGCTCTTCGGGCTCACCGATCATCACGTTATTCTCGATCCTCCCTCTGGGCAGTTGCTGCACCCGGAGGCCCTGGTCGCCTTTCAACGCTTGCGGCGCGATGCGCGCGATGCCGGCTTTGATCCCAAGGTTGTCTCCGGCTTTCGCAGTTTTGAGCGCCAGCGCACCATCTGGAATGGCAAAGCGCAGGGGCTGCGCCCGGTGCTTAACAACGATGGAGAAGCGCTTGAAATCTCCGAGCTGCCACAGGGGGAGCTGGTGCTGGCCATACTGCGTTGGTCGGCATTGCCTGGTGCCTCGCGCCATCACTGGGGTACTGATTTCGATATTATCGATGCCGCTGCTGTAGCAGAGGACTACCAGGTACAGCTAACCCCACAAGAAGTGGCTGATGATGGGGTTTTCGGTGCCTTTCACCAGTGGCTGGACCAGCGCATAGCTGCAGGGCAGAGTTACGGCCTGTTTCGCCCTTATGCCGAGGATCGCGGTGGCGTGGCACCGGAACGCTGGCATTTGAGCTATGCACCGCGAGCCCTGGAGCTGCAGCACCTGTTGACCCTGGAGCGCCTGGAAGCGCAGCTGCGCTCCAGTGACCTGGCGCTGTGCGACACGATTTGCGATCAACTGGAGCACATCTATACGCGCTTTGTGTGGATTCCAGATCACTGTTATCCGGCAGAAATGCCGCTCTGAGAAAGATCTGCGCCACTGGATTCTGCAGTGGTTTCCTAAAATGAGTGGCGCTTGAAAGCCCCTGATATTCCTGCGAAGCTGCGCGAGCTCAGGGGCCCGGATTAGATTCAAGCAGATTAGATACAATAAGGCGGCACTGGGAAGGTAAGCCCTGGGAAAATGAGTAAGAAAGGTGAGGAACAGATTATCGACAGCCAAACTGAGCCCAGAGACGTATGGAGTGCCATGCGCGCAGAGGCTGCCGCAGCCGCCAGGGATGAGCCGATTTTGGCGAGTTACTTCCATAATACCGTGCTGCGCCACAAGTCACCTGAGCACGCGATTGCCGACCAGTTAGCTTCAGTCCTCGATCACAATGCCCTCACGTCCACCGCCTTGCAGGAAGTGATCGCCTCCGCCCTGCAGGGAGATGAAAGTATATCCCGCAGTATGTTGGCGGATATCTGCGCCTGGTATGACCGGGACCCCGCCTGCGATCAATACCTCACCCCCTTTCTTTACTTCAAGGGATTTCACGCACTGCAGTCGCACCGTATCGCCCATTGGCTATGGAATCAGGGGCGCACGACTCTGGCGCTGTATTTCCAGAGCCGTGTGTCGGAACAGTTCGCTGTGGATATCCATCCTGCGGCCAAGTTTGGCAGCGGTATCATGATTGACCACGCCACGGGTTTGGTGGTGGGAGAGACCTCGGTGGTGGGCGACAACGTCTCCATTTTGCATTCGGTGACTCTGGGCGGCAGCGGCCGCGGTTCTGGGGATCGCCACCCGAAAATTGGTCACGGCGTGATGATCGGTGCTGGCGCCAAGATCCTGGGGCCTGTGCGGGTGGGTGAGGATGTGAAGATAGCCGCCGGTAGCCTGGTTCTGCAGGACGTTCCCGATCACACCACCGTGGCTGGCGTCCCCGCACGTCAAGTGGGAGGACGTATAGAGGGCGCCCCCGCTCTGACCATGGACCAAACCCTGGGCTCCGAAGAATAAAGTAGCCACGCCAAGCATTATCCAACCAGCATGACACATAGGGATTGAGTGATGAGCCAAGCCACCTATAGCCTGATATTCCGCGGCGACCTGATTGCCGGCTTTACCGCCGGTGATGTGAAGGCCAATTTGGCACGCCTGTTTAAGAGCAGCCCGCAGGCAGTGGAAAAACTGTTTAGTGGTCGGCCGCTGGTACTTCGCAAGGGGCTCAGCCGCGCCCAGGCGGAGCAATTTCAAGCCACCCTGGCCAAGGTTGGTGCTCAGGTGGTTCTCAAGAATGAGGGCGGTTCTGATATCGCCAAGCGTGCGTCAGAATCCAAGACCGCTGAGCCAACGCAGGTATCGCAACCAGAAGGGCCTCTTGCTCCCAACTGGACGCTTGCGCCTATGGAGGGCAACCTGGTGAAAGATCATGAGCGCGAGCCGGTGGTGGAAGTGCAGGTGTCCACTGAACATATCAGCCTACGTGCGGCGGAGGGATTGTTACTGGATGAGAGCGAGCGGGCTGAGACAGCCGCTGTAGCGGTCAGTATTCCCCAGTGGGATCTCAATTAGATCTTTTGCAGTTTCCATTACAGGGAACGCCCAGGCATAAAAAAACCGGCTAAATGCCGGTTTTTTTATGCCTGTCAGCCCGGCCAATACAAAATCGTGCCGGGCTTTAAAGAAGCTGTGATCAGCCTTCTTCTTTCAGGTAGCGCTCGCGGGAGGAAAGCACTTCTTTGCGCGCTTCTTCAGCGTCGGCCCAGCCTTCCACTTTCACCCACTTGCCGGCTTCCAGAGCCTTGTAGTTTTCGAAGTAGTGTTCGATTTGCTTGAGCAGCAGCTCGGGCAGGTCGCCAATTTCCTGAACGTGATCGTACAGCTTGGTCAGTTTGGTGTGAGGTACCGCCAACAGCTTGGCGTCAACACCGGACTCATCGGTCATTTTCAGAACGCCGATCACACGAGAGCGGATCACGGAGCCAACCATTACCGGGTAGGGTGCTACTACCAGCACGTCCAGGGGGTCGCCGTCTTCGGACAGAGTCTGGGGTACATAGCCGTAGTTGGCCGGGTAGAACATGGGAGTGGCAACGAAGCGATCCACGAATACGGCGTCTGAGTCCTTGTCCACCTCGTACTTGATGGGGTCGGAGTTGGCAGGGATCTCGATGATTACGTTGATATCGCTGGGCAGGTCATTACCTGCGGGGATCTTGTCGAAGCTCATTGCTGTTCCTGAACTGGGTAAAACGAAAAATTTGGAGCGCGGATTATATATGCAGTTCGGCACGGCTGAAAGCCACGCCCCTAAAGGAAATATGGGGCGTCAAGGCTCGGCTGGCGGGTCTATCCTGTAGGTCATTGATAACAACAATGGGGCAGGGAAGGCCATGATCAAAGCGCGGGAGGTAAAAACCGTTCAGGAGGCTCGAGCCATCGTTGAGGGGCGCGGCCTCAGTCATGTCAAAGTGGGCCTGTTTGATTTGGATGGGGTGATGCGCGGCAAATATATGAGTCGCGAAAAATTCTTCTCTTCCCTGGAGCAGGGATTCTCATTTTGTGATGTGGTATTGGGCTGGGATGTCAAAGACCAGCTCTACGATAACACCCGCTATACCGGCTGGCATACGGGCTACCCGGATGCGCCGGTACGCATTTTGCCGCACAGCTGCCGCGATATTCCCTTTGAAGACAATATGCTGTTGTTTCTGGCGGAGTTTGATGAGCGAGCCCAGGTAGTCTGCCCTCGCGCGGCTTTACAGCGCGTGGTAGACCGGTGCCGGGCTATTGGATTTGAACCCTTCGCGGCCCTGGAATATGAGTTCTTTTTATTTGATGAAACACCTGAGTCGGTACGGGAAAAGGGCTTTCGCAACCTGAAGCCTTTCACGCCGGACTGGTTTGGCTACTCGATGCTGCGCAACTCGGTCCACGCCGAACTCTACCGAGAAATCCTCGATATGGGTGAGTGCATGGATTTTCCTCTGGAGGGGCTCCACACAGAAACCGGCCCGGGTGTTCTCGAAGCGGCCATTGCCGTGGATAGTGCAGAGGCTGCTGGGGACAAAGCCGCACTGTTTAAAACCTTTATGAAGGTGCTGGCGCAACGTATGGGCCTGATGGCCACCTTTATGTCGCGCTGGAGCAGTGATTACCCGGGACAGAGTGGCCATATTCATTTGTCGCTACGAGATCTGGATAGTGGCAGTGCCGCTTTCTTTGATGGCTCCCAGCCCCAGGGGATAAGTGAAACCATGCGCCACTTTATTGCCGGCCAGCAACGCCTGATGCCGGAATTCTTGGCGTTGTTCGCCCCTACTGTTAACAGCTATCGACGCCTGGTACCCGGTTTCTGGGCGCCCACTGGTGCGAACTGGGGCGTGGAAAACCGTACCACGGCGCTGCGCGCTATTCCCGGCAGTGAAAAATCACAGCGGGTGGAATACCGCTTGGGCGCAGCGGATGCCAATCCCTATCTGGCGCTGGCTGCAGCCCTGGGTTCCGGCCTTTACGGGGTAATGCAACAGTGGCAACCCAGTGCGCCAATTGAAGGTAATGCCTATGCCCTGGCGCGAGAGGCACAGCAGGAATTACCCACCACTTTGTGGGATGCCACCCAGCGCCTAAAAAATTCCGAGACCGCTCACGAATTATTCGGCAGCGAATTTATTGAGCACTTCGCCGCCAGCCGTGAGTGGGAGGAGCGCGAGTATCGCCGTCACGTCACCGATTGGGAATTGGATAGGTATTTCGAAATTATTTAAATGGCATTCTAACAGTGCGCTTCAGTGGTTTTTTATATTGAAGGGATATCAATGTATGCCGGTGATACCGGCGATAACGGATAGTTAAAATGCACCACCTGCGCTGTATTTCCCCTGTTGATAACAGTGTGTATCTAGAGCGGGCCTTGGCCGGCGAGGCTGAAATTCGTGTAGCCCTGGATAGGTCGGCGTCTTCGCAAAGGGCCTGGCGCTTGACCCCTATGGTAGAGCGTATCGCCATAGTCCACCGTGCGGTGGAATTTTTTACTGAGCGAAAGCATCGACTGGCAGAGGAAATCTGCTGGATGATGGGCAGGCCCATTCGCTATGCGCCGGGAGAAATAGATGGTTTTGCTGAGCGTGCCATCGCCATGGCGAACTTGGCGGAAGAGGCTCTCGCAGATATCCATTTGCCAATCAAACCGGGATTTTCCCGCTTTATACGCCGTGAGCCGCTGGGGACTTCCCTGGTGATCGCCCCCTGGAACTATCCCTATTTAACTGCGGTTAATGCGGTGGTGCCATCCTTGCTCGCAGGCAATGCGGTCATATTAAAACACTCTGCGCAAACGCCTTTATGCGCGGAGCGCATGGTGGAGGCTTTTAGGGAGGCGGGCCTGCCTTACGGGGTTTTTCAGTTTCTAAATCTCAATCATTCAAATACACAACGTTTAGCCTGTGCTGATGAAATTCAACATATTGCTTTTACCGGTTCTGTAGATGCGGGGGCCAATATTGAGCGCACTGTTGCTGGCCGATTTATCCAGCTGGGGCTGGAATTGGGCGGTAAAGATCCGGCTTATGTGCGGGAAGACGCAGACCTTGAACAGGCGGTAGAAGCAGTTGTGGATGGAGCCTTTTTTAACTCTGGCCAGTCCTGCTGTGGTATTGAGCGCGCCTATGTGCATGAAAATCTGTTTGATGAATTTGTTGAGCGTGCCGCTACATTAGTGGGTGACTACCAATTGGGGCGGCCCGATGATCCCCAAACAACCCTGGGTCCGTTGGTCAATGCGGAGGCTGCCGACAATGTGCGCGCTCAAATTGACGAAGCACTGGCACAGGGCGCCAAGCCCCATCTTCAGAGTAATAAATTTTCCAAGGACAAACGCGGCACTCAGTATATGGCGCCGCAATTACTCACCGGTGTGCGCCACAAAATGCGGCTAATGCGCGAGGAATCTTTCGGTCCTGTTTTAGGGGTGCAAAAAGTCCATGACGATGGTGAGGCTCTAGAATTGATGAATAACAGCCGCTTTGGTCTCACAGCAGCTATTTTTTCTCGAGATGAAGAAACTGCCCTGGCAATTGGAGATTACTTGCGAGTGGGCACCGTTTTCCTCAATCGCTGCGACTACCTGGACCCGGAGTTGGCCTGGACTGGAGTCAAACAGTCTGGCAGGGGATGTACCTTGTCCAGAATTGGATTTGAGCAGCTAACCAGGCCCAAATCATTTCACTTTAAAGTTAGGGGTTAGCAAACCAGTAAAGAGGGAAAGTTTGTGAGGTGGATTACTTGTTGTATTTATGGATTGTTTTTAATTTATCCTCTGGCATCAAGCGCGGAACCTTACCTTTATGAAAATATTACTTTAGAGATTCCTGATGGCTGGTCGAGATACAAAGATCCTTACAATAATGATGTAGGGGTTGGTTCTCGTCAGGAGCACACGGGTAACCTGATGGCCTTCATTCTCAGAAAAGGAATGTTGAGTAGTGGGGGTGATCCCAGCGCATTTTTAAAAAACCATCCGGTGGAACATCCAGTTTCCTCAATCCAGGTTGGCAAATATTCAGGCTACTTTGTCACTTTTTCATCGGAAGGAAGGTGTTTGGCAAATTGGTTCCTGGGAGATGGGCATGATCTGCTAATTGCGCATTTTCAGGGTGACTGTAATTCGGCAGATTTCACACCAGTGACTAAGGTGATTGAATCTATCGAGCCTGTTGAGGATGTAGTCGATTAATGATGCGTCTACTGATTCTATAGGTCCAATTACTAAAATGAAAATCGTGCTTTTTTCAGCTGGAGTTTGGTCTAAGGATTATAGCGCCGAGCTTTGACAGGTTAGATAGGTAGATAGCAGTGAGGTTATGAACAGACAGTTTTTTAACCTTATTTGATCGGCAAAATACATAAAGTTTGTGGATAACTAGAAATTTTAAATGTTTAAGCGGTAAAGGCAGAGAGGCTAATGTGGATAAATACCGGGTAAACTGGAATTTTCCTACCAATATTTGGGTTGGTCCCGGCCGGATATCAGATCTTGCCAAAGCCTGCTCTGAACTCAATATGCAGCACCCCTTACTGGTAACCGATCCCGATATTGCAGGCATGCCATTGCTTCAACGCGCATTAGAGCCTTGTAAGGAATATGGTTTAGAGGTGGATATTTTCTCCTCGATCAAGGGGAATCCCAACGGTGAGAATATTGACTGTGGTGTCGAGCTGTTACGAGATAAAAACTGCGACGGTGTAATCGCTTTCGGTGGTGGTTCGGCCATAGATGCCGGTAAGGCGATTGCTCTAATGGCCGGGCAGCGTCGTCCCATTTGGGATTTTGAAGATATTGGCGATAACTATAAACAAGTGGACCCCGACGGTATGGTCCCGGTAATCGCCGTGCCCACTACCGCAGGCACCGGCTCGGAGGTAGGGCGGGTGGCGGTCATAACCGATGAACAGGCGAAGCTGAAACGCCTGATTTTTCACCCCAAACTATTACCGGATATCGTTATATTGGATGCAGAGCTAACTCTGGGTTTACCACCCCAGATTACTGCCGCCACCGGCATGGATGCACTCTCCCACAACCTGGAAGCTTATTATTCCCCCATTTACCATCCCATGGCTGAGGGCATCGCACTGCAGGGGATGCGTCTGATTAAAAACTATTTACCCCGTGCTTATATGATTGGCACTGAGTTGAAAGCCCGCCAACAGATGCTGGTGGCCTCCTGTATGGGGGCCACCGCATTTCAGCGCGGCTTGGGAGCCATTCATGCTCTGGCACATCCACTTGGTGCCCTCTATGACAAGCACCACGGTTTACTCAACGCCATATTGATGCCCTATGTGCTTGTAGCCAACCGGCCCGCCATAGAGATTCCCATGGGGCAGTTGGCCCTCTCACTGCAATTAACGGGCAAAGACAGGTTCGAGAGTGGTTTTGACGCGGTGCTGAATTGGATCCTTGGTTTGCGTCAGCAATTGAGCATCCCAAATACCTTAATGGATATCGGCATTAAAACCGATGATGCCGATAAGATCGGTTGTATGGCCGCGGAAGACCCCTCCGCAAGTAGCAACCCTATCTCTTTCAATGCCGTGGAATATCGCGATATTTTCCTACGGGCCTGCCAGGGCAATATTGCACTGTAAGAAATTGCTCCTAAGGTCCGACAGAAGAGAGCCTATCAATAGAATTTTTCACAGGAATTGGTTATGCGCAGTATTTTTACTCTGTTTATTCTTTTTGCAGCCACTCTAGGATTTGCCCAAGATTCCCCTAACATCCGCACCGCTATTTTTGCCGGAGGTTGTTTCTGGTGTATGGAACCGCCTTATGACAAAGTGAATGGCGTACTGGAAACCACTTCGGGTTACAGCGGTGGTCATGTAAAGAACCCCTCCTATGATCAGGTCTCTGCTGGTGGTACCGGCCATGCCGAGGTGGTGCAAGTTAAATATGACGCAGACAAAGTGAGTTATTCTGAGTTACTCAATATCTTTTGGCACAACGTAGACCCCTTTGATGCCGGTGGCCAGTTTTGTGATCGGGGTGATCAGTACCGTGCTGAGATCTTTTACGGTAATGAAGAAGAGAAGAAGCTGGCCGAAGAGAGTAAGAAGAAAGTAGAGGCTGAGCTGGGTAAGAAAGTTGTCACCCAGATAAAGCCTGCCGCTACTTTTTATCCAGCAGAGGCTTATCACCAGGATTATTACCAGCGCAATCCCCTACGCTATAAATACTACCGCTTTCGCTGTGGGCGGGATCAACGGCTTGAGGAAGTTTGGGGTAAAGGAAAAAGTAAGAGTAAGAGTTGATTAGTGAGGAGTTTTTTGACCCCACAAGTAGTGATGCCTTCAAAGCGAATAAGTCTCCTGACTAGGACAATTTAGCTGTGGTAAAAGACATGGGGAGCACCGAATCTGGCAGATTGCAAGAAGGGGAGGTAATGAGCATTGCAGCAGGATTCCCCGTTCTTTATCGCTATATGGCTGCAGATAAATCCAAACCTCTAATGGTATTTGTGCCGGGTAACTCTCATTTGGCCCGTATCTTTTATGGCTGCCCCGAGGCCAGGGAAGAAGACTTTATCAGTTATTGGGTACATCATTCAGGCCACCCCTTCCTCGCTATATCCTTCCCCATCGCCAATAAGGCCTTTGAGGGATATTACCCCAATTTCACCATCGCAGACTGGGGTAAGCAGGTCGCGGAAGTAATTGACAAGATTGTGTCTGAGAATAGATTGCAGCAAGAGGTGATCGTCTGTGGCTGGAGTATGGGATGCAAGATTGCCGGAGCTCTTGGGAGGGAAGCGATTGGTAAGAGCTTCTCAATAGAGATGTTTGTTGCCATGTCGGGAGATCCAGCTGTCCCTGGGTTTTTGCCAAAGGCAAATGCTGAAAATATCGCTATGACGCCGGAGGGACTGGCAAATCGTGAGAGCTTGTATCCGTGGTTTTTCCAGGCTCTGGAGGATCAAAGTACCTATAACGGTCATAGTATTCTTCCAAGGGATATTTACCGAGAGAGGATTCTGGGCGCCACTCCTGTAGCATTGATTTGTACAGGATTGATGTATAGGCATGGCCACTTTGAAGAAGATTTATTGAAAACTATCCAATCTGCCAACACTTTCGGCTATGAAGATTATCCTTTTCCTGTGGTTATTCATGGAAACTCAATATGTGACGCTGAGAATATACTGCTAAATAATTCCAATTGGGCGTTTATTCGCGATCGAGTCTTAATAAGGATGTTAGTGGGAAAGGAGGGATTGGAAACTCTTAAACCTTCCCAATGGGAAAGTTTGCAGTTATTTGTCCGGTCTTCAGGTAATCATTTTTCAGTGATAGTGCCGGGAAATCATTTCTTTTTTGTTGGGGGTATTGGAGCCCGCGCAACTGTCGAGAAAATTCTTATGCTGCAAAAGCGAATTCTTGGTTTGATTGGTTTTTAGGGTGAGATAGATTTTTCGATAGAAAATATTTTGTTAGTGCATCGGTTTCTAATGGTCGTTTGAATATATGAGTAATGACCAAAAGTTAATTTCTCCAGAGCCGATCAGACTCTTGATGTGCTGGAGGGTGGAGTTTTTATTTTCTATTTCTCCAGACTGTAAAGATTTCTCAATAAAGGAAAGGGTGGAAATGAAGCTAGTATAGGTTTCTGCTATACAGGTTTCTATCCACTCTCCCATCCCATGTGGTGCAGTGTAAACTGGTAAGCTACCTTTATTGAGGTTTATAAAAATTGGATCGCCAAGTAGTGTTTCAAAACCTATAACGTACCAACACTCTTGCCAGTCTCCCTCATCAAGTCCGTATAATGGATCACCATTGATAGATGTTGAGTAGCCAACTTGTTCTCCTAAAGACCCGTCCTTGCTGAAGGTTATTATCCCACCCATCTCGACCTCAAGTTCCCCCTCAATCAAATCTGGTAACTCAAATCCCATAGCCTTTTCTCATAATGTTGACTTAACTGCTCAGTTTTCTTGATCTTATGCAATTTTATTTAGATTGTGAAGTTATAATTTAACGAGTGGTTGAATTTTTATGGGGTGATCAAATGTTGTAGCGAATTGCAGATCTTGCTTGAAGGCTTTTAGATATAGTATTTAATGGTGATTTGAATTGATTTTTCTGAAGTTATCTAAAAATATCAAAATATAAAACAAAGGGATAAGTGCTAGCGCTACAAAATGCAATGCTAGTATATCGTTTTCTTTACTGGTGGGGTTCACTGAAAATACAATTATTTCTAGAATAACGAACAGGATAAATAATAAGCGTTTATCCAGGCTGGATAGAGAATCGAATACTCTGGGTCCTAGTAGCCAAAAACGCCAGGATTTATACTTTAATGCGCCGAAAAGATAATAAAGGCCGCAAGTCAGACTCACTAAGGTTGTGAGTAGTAGCTCAAATACCCAAGCCGGGGGCTTGCTTGGTGCCGGGGGCCAAACGTTGGTCACGCCGAACTCGGTAAAGGAAAGAATGGCAAATAGTCCGGTAGTTAATAGAACAATAGGGAACCGAAAAACTAATATGATCATACAGATTGCGGCAGAGACTTCGAAAATCCTTTGAATGGGCATAAAAATATTGGCATGCTCTGCAACCCAGGCTAATGCGTTGCGAAACCATAGCGGGGTATTTCCGTATTCTACATAGGAGTTCACCAGCCCCCGATAGCCCTCTACGGTAAACCAGTTCAGTAAGCTGTCTTCATAAACTTGGAAAATCAACATAACACCAATGGTGATGGTGAACAGGTTAATCCAACGCCCTACTAGCAGATTGGATTGTTCTGTCTGTAGGACCATGCGATATCGGTCTAAAAATTTTGAAAGTATTGCTAGAGTGGCAATGGTGATACTGGATAAAAGGCTGGCTAGAAGTATGTGATTGCCACCGTTACGCGACATCAAAAATATCGCGAACAGCACGCTAGATGCCACAATCACCCAGAGGCACCAGGACAAAAAGCTTATATTGGGTGCCAGAATACTGCCCAATAGACGCTGGTGATAGGGCGTTGGATGAGATGAGGCTTGATCGGATGGTTTCTGAAAATTTGAGGTGAAGCTACAGCTGCTTACCGCTAAGACTAATGCATATAAAGCTGGTGATAAAAATTCAAAGAACCAGCTATTTTCGCCCATATAAGTAAGGCCCCATAACAATATGAAGCTAATAAACATTAATAGGGAGCCTAGAGTTATCAATACTCGCAATACTAAGAGTACCCCGGCAAGTAGAATGGCTAAATGCAGTGAGTAGGTCAGGCTGGTGATGTGCGGGGTGAAAAATATGGCTAAAGATTGAATGGCCGCCGGAGCTTCTTCGGTTTTTATAAGCTGCTCTAATCCTATTGCGAAAGCCTGCGGTGCCATCTCGCCATTAAAGTAGCGCATAATGACTAGCTGAATGCAGGCGGCGCCTAAAAACAGACTTATCATGCCTAGCCATGCGGTTGGCGAGGTTTCCGTTTTTGCTTGGCCTGAGTCTAAACTTTGGCTGGAATTGTGCATAAACCCTAGCCTAGTTGAATCAGGCAACTACATCTCAATACGTATGCCAAAAAAACTTGTAGATTAAATATATTAGAGCAGCTTAACCCTTATTGCCGACAGCTAAAGGTTCGGATCAGTCAAGGCTAGGATTGATACGGTGGGTAAAGGAAGATATTGCGTAAGAAACTTGGATAAGATGGCAGACGTACTTTATCTATCGTTGTTATCGCCTCCATTTATTGTCAAAGCTATTACCAAAGACAAGTCAACTGAAAGTAGTGAGTTGGTTGCGTCAGCTTATTAAGTGGCCTTTTAGAATATCAATGCAATCCTCTCGCTGTTGTTTGCTGGTATTGGCAAATCCCAGGACCAGGCCCGTATCCAATGGATTGTCGGGATAGAAAAAAGAGAGTGGTGTACTGCCGAAGTTGTGCCTGGCAAGTTTTCTCGATAGGTCAACGTCATCCCTGTTGGGAGTTGAGAGTACGACATGCATTCCAGCCCCGCTTGCGATAAGTTGCGCCTGCGGTTCCAGTTTTTCCCGTATCAGATCACCAAAATGCAACCATTTGTCGCGATAGTTGAGGCGCATTTTGCGCAGGTGTCGCACGAAGTGTCCCTCCTCAATAAAATCGGCAATTACTGCCTGGGTGAGTAGTGGGGAGTGGCCTGAGAGCATTTCCTTGGCGCGAGCAAATGCCTGCACAAAGGGTTTAGGGACTACCAGATAGCCTAATCGCAGACCCGGCTGCAGACTTTTACTGAAGCTGCCCATATAGAGAACGGGAGTATGCTCTGCCATTCCCTGGAGGGCAGCGACGGGTTTGTGCTTAAAGGAAAATTCGCTGTCGTAGTCGTCTTCCAAAATCCAGCATTGCGTCTTGCTGGCCCAGTCCAACAGCTTTAGCCGTTCACTGGCCGGCATGACTCCGCCCATGGGGTACTGGTGGGTTGGTGTGGTGTAGAGGACTTTGCCGTGCAGTTGGCTTTTGATCAGTGCATCCACATCTAAATATCCATTCTGCAATTCGGCCAATGCCAATTTGGCGCCGCAGGTTTGAAACACCCAGCGGGCGCGGCGGTAGCCTGGATTTTCTATGGTGGCGGTATCTCCAGGCTCCAGTAGTACTTGTGCGCACAGGCTTAAGGCTTCTTGGGCGCCATTGGTCATGATGATCTGGTCTTGATCACAGAGCACTCCGCGGCAGCTGCGCAGGTATTCTGCCAGTGCTTGGCGCAAGGGAGGATGGCCCTGGCTGTGCCCATAGCCAAGCAGTGGAAACCTATCTTTGTGGCGCCTGTAGAGTCTGGACCAAATAGCTAAAGGAAAGGCATTGAGATCCGGTATACCCGGTGAAAAAGGTAGAGATACACCGCTGTCGGTTTTAAATGCCGTGGCAGTCTGCAGCTTTCGGCCAAGGGCTGAGAGCCCTGGTAAGGGAGCTGTGCCATCGGAGTCTTGGGAATACCATGCCTGGTGCTGTGGTTTCTGTACGTAAGCGGGCAGGGTGTTAGATACAAAAACGCCCTGTCCGACATGGCTGGTAACAAAGCCCTCTGCTTTGAGCTGCTCTAACACCAGTGTGACCGTATTACGGCTGATATTCAGGGTGGAGGATAGTCTACGAGAGGAGGGCAGCTTGCTCCCTGCTGTGAGACGGCCGCTGCAAATCCACTCCACCAGGTTGCGGTATAGCTGGCTTTGTAACGGTTGCCTGGGGTCCAGGGTTAAGTCGGCAAAATCGGGGCTGCTCAAACTGGCACCATTAACTGATTAAAACTGGATCTAATCAGAGTACCAGCAACTCCCTATATTGGCGATATCTGTTTTTGATAAATCGTTGTGGGAGTTTTTAAGAATGGTAGTTTTAGATTCCGCAAAGAGTGAACTGCCGGTAACTGCGAAAAGCCGGGTGCGCCGTGCTGCCAAGAGGGCCAGTTATCGTCGCGAGGATATTTATCGTTTGGTCGATGAACTGAAGCTGGGGCATATTGGTTTTACCCAGGATGGTGAAGTGATTGTTATCCCCATGACCCTATGGCGCCATGGGGACTTTTTGTATTTACATGTGGCCAATAAAAGCCGCCTGCAGAAGTTACTGGATTCGGGGCAGCAAGTGTGTATTTCCTTTGCCCACTATGACGAATGGGTCCTGGCTAAATCCGCATATCACCACAGTGCAAATTATCGCTCGGCAGTTTTGTTTTGCCGTGGTGAACGAGTGCAGGATTCACAGGAATTTGATGAAGTTTTCAAATCCATTATCGAAGATATCGAACCCGGCCGTTGGAATCAGGTGCGCGCTCCAAATCCACAGGAGCGCAAGGGTACGGCCCTGATGCGCCTGACCATAGAGGAAGGCTCTTTTAAGAGTCGCACAGGGGCGCCATCAGACAATAAAGAAGATCTCGATTTACCGGTCTGGAGTGGCACTAAGCCCGCCTGCCCGTTTAGATAGAATCAGCCTCTTCAGGAGTTTTATTGGTGAGATTGATAATGGCAAGCATATCTTCGTTGTCCTTATCCATGCCCACTTCAGTAAAACCAAAACCGGAATAAAAGCCTTTAGCCACCGGATTTTTGGGGTTGTAGCAGATTTCTATTTGCTCGATATTGAGTGTTTGCCGGATTTCTTGTAGGGCTAGCTGAAGCGCTGCCCTACCTATCCCCTTCCCCTGGTGCTTCTGGTCAACCATAAATCTCCAAATGGAAATTTTTTCACGGCTCTCTTTCACCCACATAAGAAAACCAACGGGCTTTTCTCCCGTATAAATCGCACGAGTTTCATATCCAGAATTGAACTGTGCCTCCACCAGTGACCACATATTGCAGGCGACGTATTCTTGCTGCGCTTCGGCGACATCCAGATCGCAGACCGCCTCATAGTTATTCTGGGTTATAGGTTGTAAAGAGGTACTCATTGTTGATTTCTACAATTCCATTGCTTTAAAGTTTGGGTGTGCTTTAAAACGCAGTTTATTTTTTAAGAACCTCTAACGCCACCTGTAAAATTTCTTGCTCGCTGCTTTCAATATTCGGCCTCACCCCCCGACCCTCCCAGTTAACCAGCTCCTTAGATAAAGTCGAAACCGGGCGACTAGAGGGAATTCCAATCTCAAAGCTAAATGGCAGGGTCTGAGGCGCATCCATCATATGGGCTCCGCCGGCGCTGGCACTACCGATAATAGTGGCTCTACCCAGTTGTTGCAGCGAGAAGGCGATGCTTTCTGATGCAGAGAAGGAGCGCCCATTGATCAGTACTACCATGGGTCGCTGGGTGCCATAGGCTGGCCAAGGAAGATCTTTGATGCGTTCAGGGGAATGTTGCTTCTCTCTGGTTTCAATAACATATGGCAGGGGTTTGGTGGGGTCGACAAAGGACTCGAGGATGGCAGTGGCTGTATCACTATCACCACCGCCATTATTGCGCAGGTCCAATATCAGACCGTCACTGTGTTGCAACAGGGTAAATGCCGCGGCCAGGCTTTGTCGGGCATTTCCATAAGTGTGGAATGAAGAGAGTTTGAAGTAGGCAATATTACCGGGCAATAACTCTAGTTTCTTTACACCATAGTTGCTCTTGGGCGCCTCGGCTCGCCACTGTGCTATCCAGTTGTTGGAATCTTCATTAGGGCTTTCCGGCTCCAAATAGAAATGTTTGTCTCCAGACAGTGTTCGGATTTTCTCGGTAATTAGCTTGGCAAAACTTTCGGAGTCCCGACAAAGGCGCAAAGTTTCAGGGCTACTGGCCATCTCAGACAACGCCAGGGCAACGCTCTGGGCTTTGTCTGCGAGTACATAAGTTTCTGCAATAGCGCTTGCAGCGGATTGGATAACTACGGTGGGATTAAACTGGCAATCCTTATCGGTGGCGCTTGCCTGAGTCGCTGAAGAGATGGTGTGGCATAGGGCCAGGCTGAAGGCGACAATCAGTTTCATGGTTTTTTATTCTCCTTGGCAATGCACTGCTGAATGCGATCGAGATAGGGGTGTTCCTGCAGAGTGGCAATCGCCTCTTCGACGAGTGCTGTTAGAGGTGTAGACAGTTGCCGATTTAATGAACGTTCCGCTTCAACTGTGGCTTGCCAGTGGACTTCAAGCTTTGGTAGTAAGCGCTGGCCTTTACGGCTGAGGCGGACCTTGCGCTGGCGTGCATCCTCCCCGGTGAGGATTTCTAACAATCCCTGCTGGACCATATCTCTGATCGTCTGGCTGACCGCCGGCTGGGAGATTGCGGCACTGGCCGCTATTTCATTGATGGTGACCGGGCTCTTGTGGATAAGGGCTCGCATCACCGGTGTATAACGCGGCTTGTAGTTTTTAATACCGCAGGTGCGGTAACTATCTGCGACATCGCCGTCCAGTAATTCGATTAAATGCCTGAGGCGAGTACCCAGCTGACTGTATTTCATAGTGTTGAATTTATATAAGTGCTTATATAAATGATTGTAGAATATCTCTTTCTGCTGTGGGATTTCACCTAACTCTTGTGATCCCGTTAACCTTTCAGTTGGTCGCAGTTGGTCGCGATCTCGCATTTTCCACTATCAACAAATGCCGAGTGTTTCTAACCACGCAGAATTGAAACCGAAATTTAACATTTGTTTCATCGAAATTTAGGAATTCCCCGCCACTCTGTGCGCCGCTTAATCCGTATCAGGCAACTGGGAATAACGACGATGAAACAATTTGGCTTGGCTGCTCTGGCAGCCCTGGGTCTTCCACTGATGGCTGCAGAGGTCCAAGCCAGCGACCTCATTATTTCAGAATACATCGAGGGCAGTGGTAACAATAAGGCGCTGGAAATTTTTAACGGCAGCGAAACTGCGATTGATTTGAGCGATTACTCAATCCAGCTCTTTTTCAACGGCTCCGATAGCGCCTCAGCGAATATCGCTTTGAGTGGCACCTTGCAGAGCGGTGCGGTATTTGTTCTGTCCCACGGCAGTGCCGATGCGGCGTTGCTGGATCAGGCCGACCAGATTTATACCAGTGGCCTGTTTAATGGTGACGATGTAGTAGCGCTGGTAGGCCCCAATGGTTTTGTCGATGTGATCGGCCAAATTGGCACAGATCCCGGTAGCCAGTGGGGCAATAGCAGCCTCGGTACACAGAATCAGACACTGGTACGCAATCTGGATGTGCAGACTGGTCGCACCGATGGCAGCAGCGCTTTCGATCCCGCTCTGGAGTGGTCCAGCGCCGGCCTAAATAACTTCGATCATCTCGGTTGGCATGGTGCCGATGGAGGCAATGACAACGGAGATGGCGATGGAAATGACAATGGCGGAGTCGAACTGGGAGCCTGTGGTGATGCTGCAACCCTAATCAGTCAGATACAGGGCAACGGTGCTGCCAGTGCGCTTGAAGGCGAGCGCCACGAAATTGAGGCGGTGGTTGTCGGCAACTTCCAAGACCCCAATACTGGCCTGGCCGGCTTCTTCCTGCAGGAAGAGGACAGTGATCAGGATGGCGTGGATGCGACTTCCGAAGGGCTGTTTGTACACGACAATGCCTTTGGTGTGAACGTACAGGTTGGCGACTTAGTACGTGTTGGCGGTATCGTCGATGAGTTTTTTGATTTCACTGAGTTGAACCAAATCGACGGTGTCAGCATTTGTGGAAGCGGCTATCAGGTAACGCCCGCTAATGTGCAAATGCCATTTAGCTCTGTAGAAGAGCTGGAGCAGTTCGAAGGCATGCTGGTTGAATTCCCGCAGAGCCTCACCGTCAACGGTCATTACAACCTGGGCCGCTATGGCGAAGTGATCTTGTCCAACGGTCGCCTGTATATCCCTACCCACAACAATATGCCGGGCGCCGCGGCGGCAGCTCAA
Source organism: Microbulbifer sp. CnH-101-G (assembly GCF_052466775.1). Lineage (NCBI taxonomy): Bacteria > Pseudomonadati > Pseudomonadota > Gammaproteobacteria > Cellvibrionales > Microbulbiferaceae > Microbulbifer > Microbulbifer sp. CnH-101-G. The sequence continues at coordinate 2,990,008 of NZ_CP174292.1, read as the reverse complement.
GTGGAAGCCAATGCACTCAACCAGATTATTCTAGACGATGGCTCCACCGTACAAAATCCTGAGGAAATGCCCTATCCGGCCTCCGGTCTCAGCGCTTCTAATACGCTGCGCAGCGGCGATACCTTAGCAGGGCTCACCGGTGTGATGGGTTATGGTTTTGGTGCTTACCGTGTACACCCAGTGGAAGTGCCTCAATTTACTCCGGTCAATTTCCGCGATGAAGCGCCGATTCTGCCGGGCGATGGCAGCCTGCGCGTTGCCAGCTTTAACGTGCTGAATTACTTCAATGGTGACGGCAACGGAGGTGGATTCCCCACTTCGCGCGGTGCCGATACTCTGGAGGAGTTTGAGCGCCAGAGAGATAAAATTATTTCTGCAATCCTGCGTATGGAAGCCGATATCGTCGGCCTGATGGAACTGGAAAATGATGGCTATGGAGCCGACAGCGCTATCCAGGATCTGGTTAATGGGCTCAATGCTGCCGCATCAGGACAGAGCTACCAGTTTGTGCAGCCGGACCTCACGCAGCTGGGTAGTGATGAGATCGCCGTGGGGATGATCTACCGCAGTGACCGCGCTGCGCCTATCGGCAGCGCCGTTACCCTGCAGGACTACCCCTTTGACGATGGCAATCGTCAACCGCTGTTACAGGCTTTCGCTGAACTCTCCTCCGGCGAGGAGCTCGCCGTAGTGGTGAACCACTTTAAATCCAAGGGCAGCTGTCCTAATGATGGCAGCCTGAATAGTGATCAGGGGGATGGTCAAGGCTGCTGGAATGCCCTGCGGACTCAAGCTGCCGATGCGTTGGTGAGCTGGGTTGACAGTGATCCGACCGGAACCGGAATTGATCGCGTGCTGGTACTGGGTGACCTCAACAGCTACGCCATGGAAAACCCCATTACCACTTTGAAGGGTGCGGGTTATACCGACCTGCTCGAATGGTACGGGGCAGGAGAGGCTTATTCCTATGTCTACGACGGCCAGTCTGGCTATTTGGACCACGCACTCGCCAGCCCCACACTGGCTCCGCTGGTTACCGCCGCGGTGGATTGGCACATCAATGCGGACGAACCCCGTGTGCTGGATTACAACATTGAGCACAAGAGCGCCGAGCAACAGGAAAACCTCTATTCCACCGGGCCTTTCCGCGCATCCGATCACGATCCCTTAATTGTCGAGCTGGACCTGGGTGCGGATAACCTGGCACCCACGGCAGAATTTAGTTGGGAATCCGAAGGGTTGTTGGTTGATTTTATCGACAGCAGCAGCGATGCAGATGGTGAACTGCTGAGCTGGCTCTGGGATTTCGGTGACGGTGTAACCAGCAACGAGCAAAACCCCAGTCATCACTTCGATGCACCGGGTAACTATTTGGTACGTTTGCAAGTAGAAGATGATCGCGGTGCGGTCTCCACACAGGAGCAGATCGTAGAAGTGCAGGATGTTGTCGATTCTTTGCAAGCCGAATTTAAGCTGCATCGCTTTTTTCGTTGGGTATGGGTGGAAGATCGCAGCCAATACAGTGGGGATAACAAACTGCAATACCACTGGGATTTTGGGGATGGAGTGCAGCGCAACGGACGTTGGGCGTTACATCGCTACGCACAAACCGGCAATTACGAAATTACCCTCACAGTGAGTGATGGTGAGGGTGCAGAAGACAGCGCCTCCCAAGTAGTAAAAATTTCCTGGCCACGCTGATATATGTCATTTATTGATTAATAATAAATATTCTGGTTGCCCTGGCGCTGGGGTTTTGCATTCCCTGTCGTCGCTTCACCAGGATTCTTTGAGTTGATAGCTTTTCCCTAGAAGCGAATGGCCGCACCCTGGTGGTGCGGTCTTTTTTATTTTTCCGATACAGTTTTTTTTCCGAAAAAATTCTATCCCCATCCTTTGTAATTGGGCGGAGAAGCCATAATGGTTAGACATAGAAATGCAGGGCAGCATCCTTTATGTCGCGTACCTTAGAAAGTCTTACCGGGCTAAGCCTGGAGTGGACTGGCACCCGTTATTCCAAGCAGGGGGATTTCCCCGAGCTGTCCACCTATATCGTCAGTTATGACACAGATTCCAGCTGTTATGTCACTGCCTCGGGAAAGCTGGTAGGAGAGGCGCGTTATTGTTACGAACCCATGGGGGTGCGTATGGCGACACTGATCTACTGGCCAGAGGTCTACCAGGGGCGTCGTGGTGTTGTACTGTACGCGATGTTGGATTTTGACCTGATGTTGGATCGAGCGGTCATAGTGCATAATGATAGACCGCTGGCAATAGCAAATGGCAGTTTTCGGGTGGTGGAGACTCCAGCTAAACCGGCCACCTAAATCCCACAACTCACACAATTAATGGAAGGGAAGCTAAGATGGGCAATCATGAAAAAATTAATTATGTAGAATTTCCATCCAAAGATTTACAGAAGACCAAGGATTTTTTTGCCGAGGCTTTTGCCTGGGGTTTTACCGATTACGGCCCAGAATATATCGCATTTTCCAATGCTGGCCTCGATGGTGGATTCTTCCTCGCCGAACAGCAGAGTAAAACCGCAAACGGTGCAGCGCTGGTAGTTTTATACAGCTCTGACCTAGAAGATACCTTGCAAAAAGTAGAGCGCTGTGGCGGTACCGTGGTGAAGCCAATTTTTTCTTTTCCTGGCGGTCGACGTTTTCATTTTACCGAGCCCAGTGGCAATGAGTTCGCGGTTTGGTCAGATATGGAATAATAAGAGTAAATTTGTGAAACGCACCCAATAAAAAAGCCCCCGTTGTTAGTTGGGGGCTTTTTTTATTCTAGGCGATAAGATCTTCGCTTACACCTTAAACTCAGTATCCAGTTTCTTTTCTACCAGCTGCTTTTTCAGCTTGGCATATTGGGGCACGCCGTTTTTGTAGGGCGGGTAGTCTTCGCCCTGAATTAACGGTAACAGGTACTCGCGTCCCGCTTCGGTAATGCCGAAGCCGTCTTCGCTAATATATTCTTTCGGCATAAATTTTTCGACGTTGGCCACTTCAGACAACGGTGCTTCGGCGATAGACCAGCTGTACTCTTCACCTTCCGCACGAATAATTGCCGGCATAATCGCATTCTTGCCGGCTGCCGCCATTTCCACGGCGGCACGACCGACGGCGTAGGCATGCTCCACATCGGTGGCGGAGGCGATATGGCGGGCGGCGCGTTGCAGGTAGTCGGCCAGTGCCCAGTGGTATTTCAGTCCCAGCTCACTTTTGATCATATTGGCGAGGGTCGGTGCCACACCGCCCAGCTGCTTGTGACCGAAGGCGTCGGTGGTGCCGGCATCGGCGAGGAAGGTGCCGTCTTCGTACTGGGCGCCCTCGGAGGCGACGATTACACAGTAGCCTTTTTCGTCCACGGTCTTTTGCACTTTGGCCAGGAACTTCTCTTTATCGAAGGCCACTTCCGGGAACAGGATGATGTGCGGTGCATCGCCTTCCTCTTCCTGGGCCAGGGCGCCGGCGGCGGCAATCCAGCCCGCGTGACGACCCATTACTTCGAGGATAAAGACCTTGGTGGAGGTGGCGCACATGGAGGCGACGTCCATGGCCGCTTCCTTGGTGGAAACTGCAACGTATTTGGCTACGGAGCCGAAGCCGGGGCAATTGTCGGTTAGCGGCAGATCGTTGTCGACCGTTTTGGGAATATGGATGGCCTGAATTGGGTAACCCATGGTCTCAGACAGCTGCGAGACTTTCAGGCAGGTATCGGCAGAGTCGCCGCCGCCGTTATAGAAGAAGTAGCCGATATCGTGGGCCTTGAACACTTCGATCAGGCGCTCGTACTCGGCGCGGTTCTCTTCCAGGCTCTTTAGTTTGTAGCGGCAGGAGCCAAAGGCGCCGGAGGGGGTGTGACGCAGTGCGGCGATGTCTTCCACACTTTCCTGGCTCACGTCGATCAGTTCCTCGCGCAGTGCGCCGAGGATGCCGTTCAGCCCCGCGTAGACTTTGCCAATTTTGTCCTGATTTTCACGGGCGGCTTCTATTACGCCGCAGGCGGAGGCATTGATTACGGCAGTCACACCACCGGACTGCGCGTAAAAGGCATTCTTCTTCGACATGGTTATCCTGTATTTCATAGCGATCTTGGGAAGTGACCCGATCCGGTTGTCCGCCGAGCGCTCTTTGGCGGCGCCAGTGGGGAACTCCGGGAGCTCGTATCGGGTGTCGGCCGTAGCTGGAAAACTCCTACCACCCTAACGGGGGTGAGGCCGATCTGTGCGGGGGCGGAGTCTAATGGAATAGCGAGTAAATTGCATGGCAAACGGGGTATTTGGCAATTACTGGCCTGTTTGGCCGTGTTAAGCTTGCGCCGCAACCCCCAGGAGTACAGATTTTCGCCATGCATATCCATATTCTCGGTATTTGCGGCACCTTTATGGGCAGCCTAGCCCAATTGGCGGTAGCCGAAGGACACCGGGTCACCGGTAGCGATGCCAACGTCTATCCCCCCATGAGCACTCAGTTGCAGCAGGCGGGTATCCAAATTACCGAGGGCTATGACCCGGCTCAACTGGAGCCGGCCCCGGACCTGGTGATTATCGGCAATGCCATGTCCCGCGGTAATCCCGCCGTGGAAGCGGTGCTTGAACAAGGTTTGCCCTATACCTCCGGCGCCCAGTGGCTCTGCGACCACTTCCTCGGCGGGCGCTGGGTACTGGCAGTAGCGGGCACTCACGGTAAGACCACGACCGCCAGCATGTTGGCTTGGATTCTGGAAGCGGCGGATATGCAGCCGGGCTTCCTGATCGGCGGTGTGCCAGGTAACTTTGGAGTGTCGGCGCGCTTGGGGGAATCCCCTTTCTTTGTGGTGGAGGCGGATGAATACGACACGGCTTTCTTCGATAAGCGCTCTAAGTTTGTGCATTACCGCCCACGTACAGTGATTATCAACAACCTGGAATTCGATCACGCCGATATCTTCGACGACTTGGCGGCGATCCAGCGGCAGTTCCATCATCTGGTGCGCACGGTGCCCGGCAATGGCCTAATTGTTGCCGCCGCTGAGGACAATGTGGAGCAGGTATTGCAGCAGGGTTGCTGGAGTGAAGTTCAGCGCTTTGCCAGTGAAGGCCAGCCGGGGATCAGTGCCGGCGACTGGCGAGCGGTGGAGATCGCCGCGGATGGCAGCAGTTTTAGCGTGCTGTTCGAGGGTGCCGAAGTGGCGCGTGTGGGGTGGGATCTCACCGGTATGCACAATGTGCGCAATGGTCTCGCCGCTATGGCTGCAGCTCGTCATGTGGGCGTGGTGCCGGAGTTGAGCGCCTCTGCCCTTGGGCGTTTCCAGGGCGTAAAGCGCCGTATGGAATGTCTGGGCGAAGTGGCGGGTATCCGCGTTTACGATGATTTTGCTCACCACCCTACTGCGATCGAATCCACGCTTACGGGCCTCAGGGCCAAAGTGGGCAAGGACAAGATCATCGCCTTAATAGAGCCCCGCTCCAACACCATGCGCATGGGCGTGCACCAGGGCCAGTTGGCCAATGCCTGTAGCGGCGCGGATATGGTCCTGTGGTATCAGCCCCAGGGCATGAATTGGTCCCTGGATGAAGTGGCTCACCACTCTCCGGTGCCGGCCAAGATTTTTGACACTATCGAGAATGGGGTCGAATCGGTACTACAGCTCGCCGGTGAAGGCAGCCATATAGTAGTGATGAGCAACGGCGGCTTCGGTGGTATCCATCAGCGTTTGATCGGAGCCCTGGAGCAAAAATATAACTATTCGACCTGAACAGAGTCAGCACTTTAGTGATCGGGGAAGTGATCTTGCAGCAAGCCACATTTAATAAAACCGTCACCCTGGCCATGACTGGGGCTTCCGGAGCCCAATACGGCCTGCGTTTGTTGCAGTGCCTGCTCGCTTCCGGCGTGCGCGTCTGGCTGTTGATGTCCGAGGCGGCTCAGGTGGTGATCAACACCGAGACCGACCTGCAACTGCCGGAGGGGGACGACAATACACTGCAGGCCTTTCTCGCCGATCGCTTCGGCGCTCAAGAGGGCCAGTTGAAATTGTTTGGCAAGCGCGACTGGTTTTCGCCGGTGGCATCCGGCACTGGTGCACCGGCCAGTATGGTGATCTGCCCGGCCAGCGGCGGCACCTTATCGGCGGTTGCCTGTGGAGCCTCCAACAATCTGATCGAGCGCGCTGCGGATGTGGCACTGAAGGAGCGCCGCCAGCTGATTTTGGTTCCGCGCGAGGCGCCTTACTCGGAGATTCATCTGGAGAATATGCTCAAACTCACCCGTATGGGGGCGATGATTCTGCCGGCCAGCCCCGGTTTTTATCAGAAACCGCGCACGGTCGAGGACATTGTCGACTTTGTGGTGGCGAGACTACTCGACCAGCTGGGCGTGGAACAAAAGTTACTACCGTCTTGGGGTGAGTAGGTCACCGGGAGATAAAAAATAGTGAAACCGAGCATAACTATCCACTACTGTGCGCAGTGCAACTGGATGTTGCGGGCCACTTGGATGGCCCAAGAGTTGCTTCACACTTTTACCGATGACCTTCAACAGGTTGCATTACAACCCGGAACTGGAGGAATATTCGAAATCCGAATTGGTGAAAATTTGATCTGGGAGCGCAAACGCGATGGCGGCTTTCCCGGAGCAAAAGAACTCAAGCGGCGCGTGCGGGACCTGCTATTTCCCGAGCGCGACCTGGGACATATCGATACTCCCTGAAAATATTTCCAATAGCGCCGTGTTAACGCAAATTTTGTATTTGCACCAGCACTGCCGAGGCGATCAAAATATGCGCCGTACTGCGGCCCACTGATTTATTGGATACAAGCGGAAACCTATGCTGTCAGCTCTGAAGAACTCTTATGAATTCCTGGTAACCAAACGGCCACTGGCTGTATTGGTGGTTATCGGCCTACTCACCTTGCTGGCAGCGATGGGTCTGCCCCGCTTCAAAATCGATGCTTCGGCGGACTCCCTCACCCTGGAAGCAGACAAATCGCTGGATTATTTCCGCGAGATCGCCGAGCGTTACGCCAGCGGTGATTTCCTGGTAGTGACTTACCGTTACAAGGATGGCGACCTGTTCAGCGATGAGTCCCTGGAGGCGCTGGGCAGGCTGCGCGATGAGTTGGCCGGAGTAGATGGCGTTTCCAGTGTGCAGTCCATTCTGGATGTACCGCTGTTGTACAGCCCAAAACTGTCTCTAACTGATATAACCGATGAGATTCGCACCCTGTCCCAGTCCGACACCGATCGGGACCTGGCTCGTCAGGAGTTTCTCTCCAGCCCTATCTATCGAGAATTGATTCTGAGTCCAGACGGCCAGACCACGGCACTGCTCGCCAACCTGACGCTGGACAGCCGCGGTATTGAACTGGTGCGCGAGCGCGATGCCTTGCGCCGCAAACGCAATAGCGAGGGCCTGAGCCCGGAAGAGGCCGCGCGCCTGGAAGAGGTGAGTGCCGTTTACCTGGAGCACCGCACCGTTCAAGAGCAGGAAGCCCACCAGCGGGTGGATACGGTGCGAGCAATTCTCGCCGGTTACGACGATGACGCTGAGCTTTTCCTCGGCGGTGTCACCATGATCACCGCGGATATGATCTCGTTTATCAAGAGCGACCTGCTGGTGTTCGGGCTGGGCATCCTCGCCTTTATTATCCTTACCCTGTTGCTGATCTTCCGTCAGCCCCGTTGGGTGCTGTTACCGCTGCTGACCTGCGTCACTACCGCAGTGATGATTCTTGGCCTGCTCAGTTGGCTCGACTGGCGTATGACCGTAATCTCCGCCAACTTTGTCGCTCTGCTGTTGATTATCACCCTGGCCATCACCATCCACTTGGCGGTGCGCTACCGCGAATATATTGCGCAAAACCCCGACTGGAGCCGTGAGACACTGGTGCTGCAAACAGTGCGGTTTATGGCCAAGCCCTGTTTGTACACGGCTCTGACCACTATCGTTGCATTTGTGTCACTGGTGGTGAGCGGCATTCGCCCGGTAATCGACTTTGGCTGGATGATGACGATGGGCGTCACCCTGGCCCTGGTGTTGTCCTTCCTGATTATCCCCAGCTTTCTGATGATCCTGCCTAAGCGCCAGGGCAGAGTGAGTGAGGATAATTCTCATGCCTTCACCCTGCGCTTCTCCAGCTTTGCCGAGCGCCATAAGTTCGTGGTGCTGGGGGTCTCCCTGATTGCTGCGGTAGTTAGTGTGGTGGGCATGTCTCAGCTCAAAGTGGAAAACCGCTTTATCGATTATTTCGATGACTCCACCGAAATTTATCAGGGGATGCTGGTGATTGACCGCCGCCTGGGCGGCACTGTAACCCTGGATATCATCCTCGATAAACCCGAAGAAGAGGCGGTGGCCTTCGAGGGCGAGGAAGATCCCTTTGCCGTGGAAGCGGAAGAAGATCCGTTTGCGCTAGAGGAGGATCCCTTCGCCGCTTCCGAAGAAGACCCCTTCGGCAGTGAGGAAGCGGCCCCGCAGCAGAGTTACTGGTTTACCGTAGCCGGTCTCGCCACGCTGGAGCAGTTGCACGACTACCTGGAAGAGCAACCCGAGATTGGCAAGGTGCAGTCCCTGGCTACCCTGTACAAGGTGGCGCGGGATCTAAAAGGCGGCCAGCTGAATGATTTCGAACTGGCAGTGGCCAATACCAGCCTGCCGCCGGAAATTCGCGGTGTATTGGTCGATCCCTATCTCTCCGCAGAGCACAACCAGGCACGTATTACCTTGAGGGTGATGGAGACAGATCCAAATCTGCGCCGAGGTGAATTGATCGAGCGCATTTACGATTACGCGCATAACGAGATGGGCATAGCGCCGGAAAATATCCACCAAACAGGACTGCTGGTGCTTTACAACAATATGCTGCAGAGCCTGTTTAAGTCCCAGATCCTGACCTTGGGTGCGGTGTTTGTGGGCATCCTGCTGATGTTCCTGGTGTTGTTCCGCTCGCTGTCCATCGCCATTATCGCGCTGGTGCCGAATATGTTGGCGGCCTGTGTGGTGCTTGGTGGTATGGGCCTCGCTGGTATACCGCTGGATATGATGACGATCACTATCGCCGCGATTACCGTGGGAATTGGTGTGGACCACGCGATTCACTATTTGTATCGCTTCCGCGCCGAGTTTGCCAAAGACGGCGATTACCTGGCTACCATGCATCGCAGCCACGCCACAATCGGCCGTGCCATGTTCTACACGGCCATCACGATTATTGCCGGCTTCTCAATTTTGGCGCTGTCCAAGTTTGTGCCTTCTATTTACTTTGGTCTCTTGACCGCCTTGGCGATGTCCGCGGCACTGCTGGGCTCATTGACGTTACTGCCACTGCTGCTGGTGATGGTTAAGCCACTGGGAGCCGGTTCTGTAGATAGTGGTGAGATGGACATTCCTGAGGGTGCGGCCAAGGCCTGAGGGGACACTCTACAAAACTAACAATAAAAAGCCGGGCAACAGCCCGGCTTTTTATTGGCAGATTATCCCACTGGGAATCAGTCTCGGCGGCTGGTGATTTCCAGCAGGTGGTAGCCAAACCGGGTTTTATCGGGTCGAGCACCTTGTGCAGTTCCTCAGAGAAAATGACCTTGTTGAGCTCGCCCAGATCGCCGCCGCACTGAATAGTAGAATTACTTAATCTTCTTATTGCCCCTCTGTAAACTGATCGCAAGGCTCATCAGTTCATCGTCGCTTGAAATAGGTATTTCATCGCTGGGTGCGAAAGAGTATGGATCTTGAGCATATCTTGGAATGATTTGCACATGCATGTGATCTTCCGACTGTCCAGCTGCCATGCCGGAATTACAGAAGGTATGAATGCCGTCAGGTTCCAGTGTTTCCCTTAGTAAATGTATTCCAGTTAGCGTCAAATCACTAATGTCGGATAACTCTTGTGGATTACAATCCGTGAGATGGTGAGTGTGAGCAAAAGGCATTACCAGCAGTGCTCCTCTGCTGCGTTGTCGCGGATTGATTGCCAGGCAGGCATGATTTCTGACCTGTATCAGCGGGATATTGGAGTGCATTAGAGTGCATAATGGACAGGGCCGTCGAACTCGAAATGTGTAAGGCACAATAAAATCAACGCAGATTGTTGTAAGTTAGAGTAACCAAATAATCAATCCATGATTTCTCTGCTGAGTCATTTTGTGAGCCAGACTGACAGCCAAAGACACCGAGGAGCTATTCTGAAATTTAAAAAAGTATAGAAATTATCTTGAGTGATGAAGGGCCTCTCTCAGCCGTGTTGCCTCTTCTGCACGTTGTGCCTGTGTCCATTTGGGGCACAAATGAATATCTTTATAGCGATATTTTCTGCCTTCCTTACGATCATTTCTCGGCACAATTTCCCAGACCAAGTGCTGATAAGATCGGCCTGTGATATCACCCCAGTCACACCATACATTTGTGCCGTCAGGCTCATATACTCTTTCCACTGCTAGCGTGGCTTCGCGGACACATAGAAATAGTCCGTGAAACTCCTTTTTGCTCAGAGAGGTAAAGTTAGTGTGATAAATATAGGGGATAATTACCACATTGCCTGGAATTCTCGGGCGCTCTGGTATCATCGCAATGGCACAGTCATTCTTGAAAACAGTAAACAGCGATTTTTCCTCTGAACTGTTAAAGCAATATCCACAGGGACAGTCTGATTGTTTAGAGGATAGATTAGACAAGGGTGATACGAGCCTCTTCCCTTTGTTTTGCAACAACATAGGCTTGTCTTCCTATTGGCAGAGTGAGCATGGGATCTGTGTGGCCAAAACTTAGGTTGGCAATAATCGGAAAATCATAATCCTCACAGGCTTCAAGTACGATGTCCTTTAAGGTTAGCCCCGCAACTTCTGTACATCGGGGAGAGCGGCCGATTAGCATGGCTCTAACATGAGAGAACACACCAGATTGGCGAAGATGAGTTAAAGCGCGTCGGACTCGTTCGAGGCGCGCCTCTTCAGCATGCGCTTCCCAGAAAAAAATACTATCCATAGGAACCTTTAAGTATGGAGTTCCAATCAGCATGTTGAGTGTTTCAATGTTCCCACCAAATAATATGCCGCTCCCACCACCTGCTCGATAAACAATCCGCTGACTACCTTCTGTCTTCAAGTGTCGCTGACGGGGATTCTTTCCCCAGTCTGCAAATTCCTGAGTCCACGCCCTTGGATCACCTAATTCTGTAAAGTCGGTTTCATTGGATATAACGGCTTGCAGGTTGTGAACTGTGAAAGGGAATGGATCAGGGTATTCACCGAACTGCGGTAAAACTGCTGGGCCAAAGTAGGTGATCCAGCCACCCATTGCGTAGATGCCCAGGAGTAGGGCGGAGGCGTCACTATTGCCAACAACCACTTTAGGGTGACGGCGAACGACCTCTGCATCCAGGTGCTCTAATATCTCTGCTGAATTAAAACCACCGATTGCACAAATGATCGCTGTAACAGAATCGTCCAGTAATAAATCCTCTAGGACTTGTGCGCGTTGTGCTGCACTCCCGGCGGTAAATCCCGTTGAGTAAGTGACTTGTGCGGGTAGTACAACCTCGACATTCAGCGCGGCACCTAGGGACTTAATACCTTGCTGCAAGCGGACTGGGTATTTACTTGCCGCATTGGAAGACGGTGAGAAAACAGCGATTGCCTTTCCAGGTGTAAGACGAGGGCGAAACGCAATAGTCATATTATCAACACACGTGGCGGCATGGGTTGGGTGCTGCAGATCTTAGTTTGGCCAGTCAAGGGATAATCCTTGCTGCCGTAAAATGTCGATAATTTTTTTGTACTGCGGGTTTTTAATAAGTAAGTGATTCTGTCTGGCTCCTTTAAGTGCGCGTAAGAAAATTTGATGAAGAGTCAATTGGCTGGACTGAAGATCTTCTTCCGTAAGCGTTGTGGGATGCGACTGGTGAAGTTGCTCCACCCAACTAGTGGGTAATCGCTCTTCCAATCTCCTATCGCCTTGTAAATTGGTACCCGTGGCCATTTGGATTAATGGAACAATTGCGTGTTTACGTGTGAAAGCGAGGGAGTCACATGCGGCTAAATATTCACCACGTTTGATTTTCGTATGGGTAAACCAAAGCCACCCGCAGTAGCGTCGCAATATATATTCCACAGATAATGGGGTATTGTAATTTTTTTTGCTGAGTTGGACCGGTATATCCTTGCGCAAGAAAATTTGTGACGCGGGAATGGAATAATGAGGCCCAACGCAAGTCTCAAAACTCACATCGAGCTTTACTACCCAGTTGCTATCTGTTGAGTAGAACACAAGTAGGTTGGGTAGTCCTGCGTGTTCTGCGGTAAAGGATACTGAAATTGAAAAATGTCTGTTAAGAGATTGCTCGAAGTGAATCTTGGCCAGATCGCGTGCAAGATTAGAGGGGAATATAAATGTAAAGTCTAGATCGCTAAAAACATCGGCCTCACAGGAAGCAATACTTCCACCAATAGATACCGTTAACGGCCCCTCCTGTTCCTCAATCCATGAATTTACAAATAAAAACATAGGACGTAAGTGCTTCGGGATTTTTTGGGTATTTTTTTCCGAAGTAAAGTTGTCGCTGTGATCTAGGGTTTTACCAATTGGAGATTGGCCATCCAGTGAATTCATGGTGTCAATTCGAATCCGTTTCGACGGGGTAAGATCTGAAGATCACGAATATCGTCATGATTGAGGACCCACATAAGAAACCGCTCCACGCCCATACCAAATCCAGCCGTTCGCTTTGGGCATTGTTGCTTCATATTTGTATACCATTCATAAAGCTCTGGATTTATGCCATGGGCCTGCATGGCTTCGAGTGTGGCCAAGTGATCGACATGTCGTTCACCGCAACCTATTACCTCTCCACAGCCGAATAGGAGATCAGCGTTTAGCGCTTTGTGTCCATCTTTATCGAGGGCCTGATAAAATGGAACAACACCGTGATCCCATTTGGTAACCCAGACAAAAGGCCCGATGGTTTTAATCAGCTCCCTCTCGCCCTCTCGAGTTAAATGTCGACCGTATTTGGTTGACTGTATCAAGCCAGGCTTTTCGCGAAGTAGATCGGCGGCTTTATCGAATGTAATCTCTTTGAGTTCCAACTTGCCTGAGGCTAATTCCTCTAGGTGACTTAAGCCGCCGGCGGCATTCAGAACAGGTTCTGCCTGTTCAGCGAGGATAGCGTTACAGAGTGAGCGGATATAGCTTTCGGCTAGGGCCATGGCATCGTGCAGTCCGCCGTTTATTTCTACTTCGCTGTGCATAAATTGACATAAATGCGTGGTATCCCAGTCCTCCCCGCGGAAAGAGGGCATCAAGTAATAAACCCCCTGAGGCTTCATTCGGCAGCACAGCTCCAGGTGGAACTGCATAGAGTCGGCCAAATAAGTTTCATGGCCGTCCATTTGAATGCGAACAGGCATTGAATCGCTGCCCAATCCATTTGGGCTCGAGATGCTTCCCGTGGTCACTGGCAGGTGAACGGTTCCAATGCCCCGTTTTTTCCAGAATGCTGCGGTTCCTCGGGTGATGATGTCTTGTAGATCTACCAATAGGTTAAACCAGGGGTTCTCTGTCAGCTTCAAATATCTGGCAGGGTCCGCTAACGCTGGTGGTTGCCAGCTATTTATACGGTTGTCGGTGTCCAATTTCCCGGCTCCATAAAGAAAAATATTTTGCGACACGATGTTGAGTTTGCTGTGTTGGTTGTGTGTTGCCGCGGTGTGCCAAGTTTAGTGAATATTTCTGTTACATTTTTTGTAAAAGATCGCGCTGTTGAATAGATAGTTTTTTCCTTTTCATCAAGGGGGAAATTATAGTCTTGCTGTATGATCTGTAGGCATTAGAATGCGGGATTTTTACTTTGTAGTGCGAATGGCTATGGAGTAAGTTTTGATTGCCGATGGGCGCTTAACTCTCTAATGAGTCAAAAAATGATGACCCCCTTGAAAGGGAAGACGGAGTATTGCGATGAGTAAAGGGGGCCTGCAGTTTGAGTCGGAAGTATTCTTGTCAGGTTGCAATACTATTGTCGGCACTATTGTCGGCTGCTTATTTTTTTAGTGCTTTGGGCTGAAGAAATACTCGGCGTTTTAAAGCTATTTTCAAGTTCATCTATTGGCAGTATTTTGATATTGAGTCTGCAGGCACGGTTGTATCCTCTTTTACTTATAGGTATGTCAAAAAAATCATTATTTCTGATGGAAAGCCAGGTATCAATTCTAATCGTCGATCTCGAATGTACCTGTAATGATGCACCTGCTATAGCGCGTGAAGAGATGGAGATTATCGAGCTGGGCGCCATTGTTGCTAAATTGTCAGGAGACTCATTTCTCATCTTGGATGAAAGGCAGTTTTACGTCAGTCCTTCGATTCACAGCAAGTTAACCTCATTTTGTACTGACTTAACTGGGATTCTTCAGGGCGAAGTTGATCGTGCGCCGCCCTTGGCAGAGGTATTGAAATTGTTTAGTGATTGGCTTTCTCTCTATGATTTATCTGCATGGGGAAGCTGGGGTGCATTCGATGCTGAGCAAATACAAATGGAGACCGGTGCCAAGGTGTTGTCTAATCCTTTGGAGTATTTGCCTCATATAAACATCAAAGAGCTATTCTCTCGGAAAAGGGGGCAGCGCGTCGGCCTTGGCAGGGCTCTTCAGCTGGAGGGGCTTGAATTTAAAGGTAGGCAGCATTCAGGCTTAGATGATAGTCGAAATATCGCTCAGCTCTTGGGGTGCGATGCCATGCTCAGGGAAAGCGTTTTACGCAAGATATAAACGCTGGTCTCGCTTCTATAAACCCCTATTGTGGGCAACCTCCAATTGCGGGAATGATGCAATCAGGTGCTCGTATTACTCGGTACTCTTCTGGTACGGCAAAGTAGTTTGCAGCCACCGGCTGGCAGAAATATAAAAAAATCCGGAGTCCTTGGAGGGATTCCGGATTTTTTGCCAACCAGTCAGCAATAATCACTGAGCTAACCGACGCTTGAAGGTTTTGGGCTAATTGCGCTTTAGCAATTAATCCTGGCGGCTGGTGATTTCCAGCAGATGGTAGCCAAACTGGGTTTTCACTGGACCGTGTACCTTGTGCAGTTCCTCCGAGAAAACGACCTTGTCGAATTCCGGTACCATCATACCCTTGCTGAACTCGCCCAGGTCACCGCCGGAACGGCCGGAAGGGCACTGGGAAAATTGCTCGGCGATTTTGCCAAAATCGGCGCCATTCTCAATCTGGTCTTTCAATTCCAGGCACCTGTCTTCAGTCTGAACCAAGATATGGCGGGCTGTTGCTTTGGGCATGAATAGTCTCCATTCGTTGATAAACCGCTGCAGCTTAATGGCTGCAAGCCGCTCTTGCCACCGACAATTGTCGGGATACGGGTGAATTTAGGTCTCAGTTTGCCGGATTGGCGTTAAAACGTCTCATCAGTCATCTCGGTGAGCCTATTGGCAATGGTATCTTTAGTGTTCAAACACAGCCGACGAGAGAGCGTTTTGCAACAGATTCCCCTTTTTCCCCTGAGTGTGCCTCTATATCCAGGGGTTGCCCTGCCACTACGTATCTTTGAGCAGCGCTATCTACATCTGGTCAGCGAATCCCTAAAAAGTGAGAGCGGTTTTGGCGTGGTGTTGATTCGCTCTGGCGGGGAGGTGGGTAATGCCTCTGTTTGGCCCCTGGGGGTCTACGTGCATATTGTCGATTGGAGTCAGGGTGAGGAGGGGCTGCTGCATGTGCAGGTGGTGGGACGGCGGCGTTTCCGCATAAATCATACTGAGCGGGCTGAGGACGGTCTTTTGCTCGGCGATGTGGAGTGGTTGCCAGACAGCACACCCCGGCCGATACCTGCCGACTGCGATGGCCTGTTGGCAGTGCTGGAGGAGTTAAAGGAACGCGCTAAGGACCTCTCGCTCAAGTTTGATAATGTCGATTCCGCCGATGCGCTGTCCTGGCAGCTGGCCCAGCTGTTACCTCTTGAAGATAAAGCCAGGGTGGATCTGCTGGGTTTGGAAGATCCGCTAGCGCGTCTCGCCAATATCGCCGAGAACCTGGATCGTTGGAGCCGGGAGTGACCCGACTGTAACAATCCTCCTGCAGCTCCATATTTATGCCGTTTAAACCCCCGGCCGCTGGGGTATACTGCGCGGCCGACCGGATTTCGCACGGAGAGCCAAGTGACCACGACTGCTACCACTGATCAGCAATCCACCCGCGACAAGCTCGAACAAATGGGCCGAGCTGCCCGCGAGGCCTCTCGCGTGATGGCACGCGCCGATACCGAGACCAAGAATCGTGCTCTCAAGGCTATAGCCGCTGAGCTTGAGGCCCAGCGCCTTCAGTTAGCCGAGGCCAATGCGGCTGATATGCAGGCCGGACGCGAGCGAGGTCTGGATGCGGCGCTGCTCGATCGACTGGAACTCAATGATGAGCGTATCGACGGTATGATCGAAGGCCTGCTGCAGGTGGCCGATCTGCCGGACCCTGTAGGGGAAATTGAGGACTTATGCTATCGCCCCAGCGGAATCCAGGTGGGCAAAATGCGTGTACCCCTCGGTGTCGTGGGCATTATTTACGAGTCCCGCCCCAATGTGACTATCGATGCGGCCAGTCTCTGCTTGAAATCCGGCAACGCGACCATCTTGCGTGGCGGCAGTGAGGCACTGAACTCCAATCGGGCTATCGCCGCCTGCATCAGTGCGGGTTTACGTGAAGTGGGCCTGCCGCAAACCGCGGTACAAGTGGTGGATACCAGCGATCGCGCTGCAGTGGGCGCCCTGATCACCATGCCCGACTATGTGGATGTGATTGTGCCGCGTGGTGGCACCGGTTTGATCGAAAGGGTCAGCCGCGAGGCCAGTGTACCGGTGATCAAACACCTGCACGGCGTTTGCCACGTTTATATCGATGATCTTGCTGACGAGCAGAAGGCCTTTGAAATTGCCTTGAATGCCAAGACTCACCGCTATGGCGTTTGCAACGCTATGGAAACGCTATTGGTCGCTGAGGCCATTGCCGAGAGAATGCTGCCGCGCCTGGCCGAGGCTTATACGCTGAAGGGCGTCGAATTGCGTGGATGTGAGCGCACTCGCGAGATACTGCCGCAGATCAACGCCGCCAGTGATGGCGACTGGAGTGAGGAATACCTGGCGCCAATTCTTGCTGTCCGTGTTGTGGCGGATATGGATGGCGCCATGGACCATATCGCCCGCTATGGCTCAGGCCATACCGAGGCCATTGTGACCCAGGACTACAGCCGTAGCCGTCGCTTTCTCGCCGAAGTGGATGCCAGTTCGGTGATCGTCAATGCCTCCACGCGCTTTGCCGACGGGTTTGAATACGGCCTGGGGGCGGAAATTGGTATCAGTACTGATAAAATCCACGCCCGCGGACCGGTGGGGCTTGAGGGGCTCACTTCGCAGAAGTGGATCGTGTTCGGTGACGGGCATATCCGCCGATAATATCCGGGTTCGGCAGCCAACAAAGAGGTAATTTTGGCAACTAAGCGGCAGACCATTGCCTTATTCGGCGGCACTTTCGATCCGGTGCACTTCGGCCACCTGCGCATGGCGCTGGAGCTGCGCCAGGCTCTGGATTTCGATGAAGTGCGTCTGCTACCCAGCCACCAGCCCCGTCACCGACAGAGCCCAGGTGTTTCCTCGCGTCAGCGCAGTGAAATGCTGGCATTGGCGCTGGCGGGTTGCGATGAATTGCAGCTGGATGAACGGGAACTGCAGCGTGGCGGTGATACCTATACGGTGGATACTCTCGAAGCACTGCGTGAGGAATTGGGGCCGCAAGTGTCCATCAGTTTCTGTATGGGCACCGATTCCCTGTTGACCCTGCATCGCTGGCATCGCTGGCATCGGCTGCTGGAGTTAGCTCACTTGGTCGTGGTGACCAGACCCGGCTGGCATTTGCCGGAAGTGGGTGAACCGGGTGGTAATGCTGAGCTGGCGAAATTACTACAGCAGCATTCCGGCACTGTGGCCGATTTACACAAACACGCTTACGGCCGCCTGGTTTTGCGCGAGCAAACCCTGTTGCCAATTTCCGCCACACAGATTCGCAAGCTGCTGGGCAGCGGCCAATCGCCGCGCTTTTTGCTGCCAGCAGCTGTGTTGCAATATATTGAAGACCATCAACTCTATACAGAATCGGTCACCAGTGGTGACCAGTAATGAATCAAGGTGTTATGACAAATATTAAAGATATCGCGCTGAACGCTCTGGAAGATCTCAAGGGCAAAGACATTGTTGCTTTGGATGTTTCTGAATTTTCCGATGTGATGGACAACCTGGTGATCTGCACCGGTACCTCCAGTCGTCAGGTGAAGTCGCTGGCAGACAATGTGGTCGATGAACTCAAGAAAGAGGGCGTGCGCCCGATCGGTGTTGAGGGCAAAGAACAGGGCGAGTGGGTACTGGTGGATTACGGCGACCTGGTGGTGCACGTAATGCTGGCAGACGTACGGAATTTCTACGACCTGGAAAAACTCTGGTCTATGACACCGAATACCCGCGACGAGGCGGATGGCAGCGATCCCCACCAGGGCTGATTAGGGTGAAGGTACGCATCCTCGCAGCCGGAGGCAAAATGCCCACTTGGGTACAAGAGGGTTATGCCGAATACGCCAAGCGCCTGCCCCGTGAAATTGCCCTGGAAATGGTGGAGATCCCTCTGGGGCAGCGGGGCCAGAAAAGCTCTGCGGCGCTGATTGAAAAGGCGCGCAAGAAAGAGGGCGAGGCAATGCTCGCCGCTCTTGGTCCGCGCGATCACGTGGTGGCACTGGATGTTAAAGGTAAGCCCTGGAGCACAGAGCAACTTTCCGATCAGCTGCGCGACTGGCAGCTGTTGGGGGAAAATGTCAGCCTGTTGATTGGTGGCCCGGATGGGCTCTCTCCAGACTGCTTGAGCAGGGCACAGCAGCGCTGGTCCCTGTCGCCTTTGACCCTGCCGCACCCTCTGGTGCGTGTAGTTTTGGCTGAGCAAATCTATCGCGCCTGGACACTGCTTGCCGGCCATCCCTATCACAAATAGGACATTTGCGACCAAGTGCGGAGAGATTTGCCAACTGGGATTCTCTCTCCGCGCGCTCGCTGTGGTAATGTAGTCCGAATTAGTCTTTTCCCGCGCCAGTCATAATCGTTTAAAAAACGCCAATGCCCCACGATCATCACCTCAAGGACCCGCACACGGAACAGCGACTGTTTCGCAACCGTATGTTGGTGGCCATTGTAGGGGTGATTGCACTGCTGGGAGTTTTGATTGCGCGTTTTTATAACTTGCAGGTGGTGAATTACGACGACTACCGCACCCAGTCCGATGAGAACCGTATCCAGGTGCGCCCTGTCGCCCCGACTCGCGGACTGATTTACGATCGCAACGGAATTCTGCTGGCCGATAACCGCGCCAGTTACAACCTCTCCATCGTGCGCGAACGGGTGAAGGACCTGGACGCGACCCTCGAATTGATCGGTCACCTGATCCGCCTCGACGACAGCGACGTGGCCAAATTTCGCAAGCGTCTGGGACGCCGCCGCCCGTTTGAGCCGATACCTCTGAGGTTTCGCCTGAGTGAAGAGGAAATCGCGCGTATCAGTGTCAACCAGTTCCGTATGCCCGGGGTCTCCGTAGAAGCTGAGTCGGTGCGCTACTACGCCTTGGGGGATCTGTTTGCCCACAGTGTCGGTTATGTGGGGCGCATTAGTGATCGCGACCTGAGTAATTTCACCAAAGAGGACGTGCGCCTCTATCGCGGTACCCGCAGTATCGGCAAGGTGGGGCTGGAACGCTCCTATGAGAAAACCCTGCTCGGTGAAGTGGGTTATGAAAATGTGGAGATCAATGCACGCGGGCGGGTATTGCGGGTGCTGGAACGCCAGGACCCCAAGCCTGGCTCGAACCTGAGCCTGCACCTGGATGCCCATTTGCAGCAGGTGGCCTCTGATGCCCTGGGCGACCAACGCGGTGCGGTTGTCGCTATCGATGTGAATACCGGGGGCGTATTGGCCTTCGTGAGTAAACCCTCCTTCGATCCCAACCTGTTTGTGACCGGGATCAGTTTTGCCAATTATCGCGCTCTCAGCGATTCCCTCGATGTGCCCCTTTTTAACCGCGCCGTGCAGGGCCAATACCCGCCGGGTTCGACTCTGAAGCCGCTGATGGGATTAGGGGGGCTCGAGGCCGGATTGATCACTCGAGATACCAAAATTAAGGATCCCGGATTCTACAAGCTGCCCAATGATCCGCGTCTGTACCGCGACCATGTGCGCTGGGGGCATGGAGAAAAAGTGGATCTGATTCAGGCTATGGCGCAGAGCTGCGACGTCTATTTCTGGGATATGGCCCACCGCTGGCATATCGATGGCATGCACGATATGGCTACCCACTTTGGTTTGGGTTCCAAGACGGGTATCGATCTGCCTATGGAACGCGCGGGACTGTTCCCTTCGAGGGACTGGAAGCGCGGTGCGCGAGGTATGCCCTGGTTTCCTGGTGACAGCCTGAATGCGGTTCTGGGGCAGGGTTTTGTATTGGCGACACCTCTGCAGCTGGCGGTGATGACTGCCACCATCGCCAACCGCGGTACTCACTATCGCCCACAGATGGTGAAGAGTATCAACGGTGTGGAACAACCCGCGGAAATTTTACATAACCTGGAGGCGCGCCCGGAGAATTGGGACCTGGTCTTTGAGGGAATGGAAGCGGTGGTAAACCACAGCAATGGCACTGGTAAACGTGCCGGCAAAGGGCTGAATTTCCGTGTTGCCGGTAAGTCCGGTACCGCCCAGGTGGTGGGCATTGCCCAGGGGGAGCGCTACGACTCAGAAGCCCTGGCAGAGCGCCATCGGGATCACGCTTTATTTGTCGCTTTTGCGCCTGTGGATGAGCCTCGAATCGCGGTGGCCGTTCTGGTGGAAAACGGCGAGGGCGGCGGCAAAGTGGCGGCGCCGGTGGCTCGTGAAGTATTTGCCGAGTGGGTGCCGCGCCCGGATACCCAGCAGAAGACGGCACAGGAAACCAGATTGTTTGAGGGGGCGGATAATGGCTAGCCGAGATTTTTCCCACCGGCTGTCCGATGCCCACGGTAGCCTTCGAAAACCGGTGAGCCTGGCGCGGCGCCTACATATGGATGTACCGCTACTGGTGCTGCTGCTGGTTCTGGCCGCAGTGGGGCTAGGGGTGCTCTACAGTGCCTCTGGCGGCGATATGACTTACGTGCGACGCCAGTCTATTTTTATGTGTCTGGCTTTTACCGGCATGTTTATTGTTGCGCAAATCCCACTGGATTTTTACCGGCGCTGGTCTCCCTGGGCTTACCTGGGGGGGTGTGCCCTATTGGTGGGAGTGTTGCTCTTTGGTACCGGCGCCAAGGGCGCTCAGCGTTGGCTGGAGATTGCCGGCTTTCGCTTCCAGCCCTCGGAGGTGATGAAATTGGGGGTGCCGATGATGGTGGCGGCTTTCCTGCATCAGCGTGCCCAACCCCCATCTCTTGTGACTGTTATAGGGGCTCTGGCCATTGTGGCGATTCCGGCCGCTTTGATTGTGCG
Organism: Microbulbifer sp. CnH-101-G; assembly: GCF_052466775.1. NCBI lineage: Bacteria > Pseudomonadati > Pseudomonadota > Gammaproteobacteria > Cellvibrionales > Microbulbiferaceae > Microbulbifer > Microbulbifer sp. CnH-101-G. The sequence goes on along the minus strand of NZ_CP174292.1, from coordinate 2,968,496 downwards.
CCAGCCAGACTTGGGGACTTCTATCCTAATCGCTGCCTCCGGCCTGTTTGCGCTTTATTTGGCCGGATTGAGCTGGAAAATGATCGGGGTAGCGGCCATGGGCTTGGTGGTTTCCGCCTGGCCAATCTGGCAGTGGGGACTCAGAGACTACCAGCGCCAGCGTATCCTCACGTTGCTGAACCCCAACGACGACCGCTTCGGGGCCGGTTGGAATATTTTTAATTCCAAAGCCGCTATCGGTTCCGGGGGGATCTATGGCAAAGGTTATCTGCAGGGCACGCAGTCGCAGCTGGATTTCCTGCCGGAGAGTCATACCGACTTCATTATCGCGGTGCTGGCGGAAGAATGGGGAATGCGCGGTGTTTTACTGCTGCTTTTACTCTATGTGCTGGTGATTGTCCGCGGTATCTATATTAGCTTTATGGCGCAACATCTCTTTGGGCGCCTGCTGGCGGGGAGTATAACCCTCACTTTTTTTGTCTATGTGTTTGTAAACATTGGTATGGTTACGGGATTGTTGCCAGTGGTAGGGGTACCCTTGCCAGTAATCAGTTACGGAGGCACCTCACTGATTACCTTGATGGCGGGATTCGGTATTCTCATGGCCGTAGGGACCGAGCGACGCAGGGTGCATTTTTAATGGACATGCGGCGTAAATAAAAAACTGGATGTAGAGACGCGAGATGAAGATAGGAGCGGTGGTTTTGAAGTGGACCTCGGGACTTTTGATTGGAATGGGGCTGGTACTGGCAGCCTGTGCGCAGGAGCCCGGCCACGGCGATAATGCCGATGCGCAAAAGTTCGTGGAATATATGGTGCAAGAGCATCAATTTGACCGCAAAGAGATGCAGGAATTGATGCGTAATGCCAAGCGCAAGGACTCCATCCTCAAGGCGATCAAGCGCCCCGCGGAAAAGGCCAAGCCCTGGTATGAATATAAAAAGCTTTTCCTGACACCGCAGAGCATTGCTGGTGGCGTGGATTTTTGGGATAAGAATGCCGAAGCGCTGGCGGAAGCCGAGAAAAAATACGGCGTGCCAGCTGAGATGATCGTTGCGATCATCGGGATTGAAACCCGCTACGGTGGCAACATGGGGGGCTACAGGGTATTAGATGCACTTTCCACCCTGGCCTTCAATTATCCTCGTCGCTCTGAATTCTTCACCAAAGAACTGGAAAATTATCTCCTTCTGACTCGCGAGCAGGGTATGGATCCCCTCGCACTGAAGGGCTCCTATGCGGGCGCCATGGGTTTTGGCCAGTTTATGCCCTCAAGCTATCGCGCCTATGCGGTGGATTTCAGTGAAGATGGCAAGGTGGATATCTGGACCAACACCACCGATGCGATCGGCAGTGTCGCGAACTACCTGGCAAGGCACGGCTGGAAACCTGGCGAACCAACCACCGTGTTGGCCAACCCGCGCCCCAATGCGGATATGACCATTGTCAACGATACCCTGCAGCCCGAATGGACTGTCGGTGAATTGGCGGAAAAGGGCTTTAACGCGACCAGCCAGGTTGCGCCGGAAATGCCCGCGATCGTTTTCTCCCTGCAGACAGAGCAGGGCAAACAGTATTGGCTGGGGCTCAATAACTTCTCCACCATTACCACTTACAACCGCAGTCGCCTCTACGCTATGGCGGTGAATGAGTTGGCCCAGGAAATCGTCAAGGCACGTGGCGGAAAAAGCTAACTAATACACGAATAATCCCCGAGAAAATTTGCCAGAATTGGGGAACTAATGGCGGTAGTCGTAATCGAAATTTTTCTGTTTCACTGAGCAGTCATAGATAACAGCGGCTGGGAGACGGTAGCCTGGAGCTGCCGCGCGCCGGGGGGATTATGTTTCAGCGCAATATACGGCGAGTCTTTTTACTCGCCGCTTTGTTTTTGGTCGCTTGTGGCGGCCCGCAAATCAAGCCAGCCAAACAGGGCGAACGAGACTTTGACAAGGTCAAAGATAGCGGCCCGGCTAAACCAGTGAATATGCTTGCCACACCGGAACCCACACCGGTGCGTGAGCCAATTGGGCCTGCCGGGAATAAAACCCCCTACAAGGTCAACGGTGTTACCTATCACGTGCGTAATGCTGTCAAAGGCTATAAAGAGCGTGGCAAGGCTTCCTGGTACGGCACCAAGTTTCATGGTCGGCGCACTGCCAATGGCGAAATATATAATATGTACGCCATGTCCGCGGCCCACAAAACTCTACCCTTACCCAGTTACGCCAAGGTGACCAACCTGGATAATGGGCGCAGTATTATTGTGCGTATCAATGACCGCGGCCCCTTTGTCCACGGTCGAATTATTGACTTGAGCTATACCGCCGCTCAGAAGTTGGGCTATGTGAATAAGGGCGTTGCCCGTGTCGAAGTGGAGGCGCTGGACCCCAACACTCTGCCGCCCGTCACTGAGACTCTTTTGGCCGGCGATGTAAATGGTGGTCTACCGCAGGATACGAGTATCCGACTGCCGGAAAATACTTTCCTGCAGGTGGGGGCTTACAGTAACCCAGCCCAAGCTGAGAAAGTTCGAGCTCGCTTGGCGGCAGCAATTGACTATCCTGTTTTTGTCAGTCCGGTTGAGCGCAGTGGCAAGCAGTTTTACCGGGTGCGTATAGGGCCGATTTCCCAGCAGCGAGCCCTGGCCAATGCGCGGGAAGCGGTGCAAGGGAATCAACTGGGAGACCCCCAGATAGTGTACGAATAAGGTCTTGCTCGGAAAAATGAGCGGTCTGAGCGGTGAATATTCACGCTTGTAGAGATGTACTGCTGCCATGCATAGTCAGCTGTAATTTTTAGAGCTGTACTATTTATGCAGGTTATTGAAAGCTATGCAGGTTATTGAAAGGCCTTATGCAACCAGTCTTAAATTGTAGATGTGGTGCAGGGCCTTTACCCGGCGGTAAGTGACCACTACTGGATTCGACGGTCACAGGAATGGCCGTTCACAAAATACTGCGCACTGGCGCGAATTTTCTTGTATTTTGTATGTATTACTGGCTCGCGGCATTTGGTGACAAACCTATACCGTGAATTAATCGCTTAAAATAAGTAATGGGTTAACAGCCAGCCAACGAACACGAGGATTAATGAGACTCTCACCTATGATCACACGGATTATCGCCTGCTCTTTTTTGTTGCTTTGTGCGGGCCTGGCCCAGGCGCAATCACTCATTCCGGCTCCGCCTCAGCTGGCAGCCACCTCATACCTGCTTGTGGATGCCAATACCGGCCAGGTGTTGGTAGAACACGAGGCTGATAAAGAGGTTCCACCCGCCAGTCTGACCAAAATGATGACGGCCTATATTGTCTCGGAAGAGATGATCAAAGGCAGTATCAAAGAAGACGACAAGGTGCGTATCTCTGAGAAAGCCTGGCGCAAGGGCGGCTCGAAGATGTTCGTTAAGGTTGGCGACCAGGTTCCGGTAATGGACCTGATGCGCGGCGTGATTATCCAGTCCGGCAACGACGCCAGTATCGCCCTCGCTGAGCATGTCTCTGGAAGTGAAGAAGTTTTCGCCGAGGTGATGAACCAGCAGGCTGAGCTTCTGGGTATGGAAAATACGAATTTCGTCAATGCCACCGGTTGGCCGGCAGAAGGGCATATGACTACTGCCCGCGATTTGAGTATTTTGGCCCGTGCGCTGATCACCAATCACCCCGAGCACTACGATATCTACTCTGAGAAGTATTTCAGCTACTCCGGTATCAACCAGCCCAACCGCAATCGTCTTCTGTGGCGTGATTCCGCCGTGGACGGTATCAAAACTGGCCATACTGAAGAGGCCGGCTACTGCCTGGTAGCCTCTGCAATGAAACGTGGCATGCGCCTGATTGCCATTGTGGTAGGCACCGATAGCGATGAAAAACGCGCCTCCGAAACTCAGAAGTTGCTGGCCTACGGCTTCCGCTACTACCAGACTCATAAGGTATATGGTCAGGGTGAAGTTCTGCAGAGCGAGCGTGTCTGGGGCGGTAAAGAGCCCAGCGTCGGCATCGCGGTTGAGAAGGATATCTTTGTCACTATCCCCCGCGGTGGTGAAGAGGGTATCAAGGCGGATCTGATCGTAGACGGTGAGCTGGAAGCTCCGGTCGAGAAAGGCCAGCCAGTTGGTAAGGTCGTTGTGACTCTCGATGGCGAGACGGTTGCCGATGTGAAAGCAGTCGCTGCGGAAGAGGTTGATCGCGCCGGTTTCTTTAAGCGTATGTGGGATTCCATCAAGCGCTTTGTCATGGGCTTTTTCAATTAAATTTGCTCAATTGACTGGCTAGGGGTGGCAAGAGTGCCTCCCTGGCCGGCTCGCCCGCATCTCTGACCAGTTCCTCCGCCATTCCCTGTCCACTGCTCTGCGCTCGCTGTATAATCGCCGCCCGGCTGCACCTAAGCTTTTCTCTATGTCTATAGGCCGGTCCCGGAGAGTGGTATGAGTCAAGATCCCAATCAGAATCCCCCGAAGATAGAATTCCCTTGCGAAGACTACATGGTCAAAGTAGTGCGTGACGCTAATGAAGAAGCGCACCAGTTCGTGCTGGAAGTCATGCGCCGCCATGCCCCAGGCCTGGATGAAGAGCGCATTACCCTACGTGATAGCAGCACGGGGAAGTTTACTTCTATGACTTTCTTTATCCTCGCTACCGGTGAGGATCAGCTCAAAGCCCTCTTTGAAGAGCTGAAAGTTCATCCTGCGGTACATATGGTGCTTTGATGGCCATTGTTCGCAACCTTGGCCGGCGGGATTACGAGACTGTCTGGCGCGCCATGTCTCGATATACCGACCTTCGCGATGAAAACAGCGCGGATGAAATTTGGTGTGTGGAGCATCAACCGGTATTTACCCAGGGGCAGGCCGGCAAGGCGGAGCACCTGTTAAATACCGGCGATATTCCGGTGGTACAGGTAGACCGCGGTGGCCAGGTGACCTATCACGGCCCCGGTCAGCTGGTTGTCTACCCACTGTTGGATTTGCGCCGCGCCAAAATCGGCGTACGCGATTTGGTGACTGCCCTGGAAAAGGCCACCGTAGCGATGCTGGCCACCTTTGGTATTGCGGCCGCCCCCCGCGCCGATGCACCAGGGGTTTATCTGCTAGAAGGGCCGCGCAGTGGCAACAAAATTGCCTCCATAGGGCTGCGTGTACGCCGTGGCTGTAGTTTCCATGGTATTGCCATCAATATCGATATGGACCTAGCCCCCTTCCTTCGAATCAACCCCTGTGGTTATGCCGGCATGCAAATGGTGCAAATGGTCGAGCTGTTGCCGCAGGTCCCTACCTGGAAACAGGTAGCTGAAAATTTTGTGCGTGAGTTACTGTGCACTTTGGAGCTGCCCCCAGCGGAGTGGCAGCCGTTAGAAGAAAACGTATTGGCGCAACTGAGCGCGGAACAGCAGGAATTGAGTAATGGCTGATAAACCCGATCTGGTGCCGGTAAAGCGCACCCGCCGCCTCCAGCAGGGGGAAAAACTGCGTGATGGCGATAAAGTAGAGCGTATTCCGGTCAAGGTCATTGCCAGTGATACCGTGCTGCGTAAACCAGATTGGATTCGGGTAAAAGTGCCTGCCTCTAAAGAGGTGGATCGAATCAAGAGTATTCTACGCTCTCAAAAGCTCTCGACAGTATGTGAAGAAGCCAGTTGTCCGAACCTGGGCGAGTGCTTTAGTGGCGGTACCGCCACCTTTATGATCATGGGGGAAATCTGCACCCGCCGCTGCCCCTTCTGCGATGTTGGCCACGGTAAGCCCAACCCTCTGGATCCGGAAGAGCCTAAGAATCTGGCGGAGGCCATTGCCGCGATGAGTCTGCGCTACGTGGTCATTACCTCGGTAGATCGGGATGACCTGCGCGATGGCGGTGCCCAGCATTTTGCCGAGTGTATTCGCGAAGCACGGGATCTCTCCCCGAACTTACAAGTGGAAATCCTCACCCCGGATTTCCGCGGACGAATGGATATCGCTCTGGATATCCTTGAAAAGCAGGCACCGGATGTATTCAACCATAATTTGGAAACTGTGCCACGCTTGTACCGCGAGTCCCGCCCAGGTGCTAATTACAAGTGGTCCTTAAAGCTGTTGCAGGAATACAAAAAACGCCGCCCAGATGTGTTGACCAAGTCTGGTTTGATGGTGGGCTTGGGTGAGGAGAAGGAAGAAATTTTCCAGGTAATGGACGATATGCGCGAGCACGATATTGATATGCTCACCATCGGCCAGTATCTACAGCCGAGTAAGGAACATTTGCCTGTGCAGCGCTATGTTCACCCCGATGAGTTTGATGAATACCGCCGCTACGCCGAGCAAATCGGCTTTAAGCACGCCGCTTGCGGCCCGCTGGTGCGCTCCTCTTACCATGCGGATAAGCAGGCTCACGGAGAGAAGGTGAGTTAAAGTTGAATTAAGGGGGATCGCAGTGCGATTCCCCTTTTTAATAGTTTTTATATATCTTACTTAGTTTCCCCTCACTTTTATCTTTTTAATTCCATCGTATATATAGGTTTTCAACCTGTTGAAGGTTTCGGCAGTTACTTCCAGCTCAAAAAATTTTTTTTGATTGTTGTGGGATTATTCACTCACGATACCCTATTTATTTTCAGTGGAAAAAGGTAAAGATCCGCAGTGCTGGTGATGCGTGTTGGAGGCATTCGCCCATCTTTTTAAGCAGTATCCCTATCTCAAGCAACCATAAAGGTTAATTGGTTTCCTGCATTTTTTACTATTTTTTAAGTATAAATCTTTAGGTTCAGTTAAAGGCTGAGAAGAGGCTTTCCCCTAATCGGGAACGGTACACTGGGTTTGCGGATAGAGGTTTGGTGAAATGTTTAGGCAGTATTGAGGAAATTTTTTATTTAGAACGAGTGTATATGGATAAAACACTTCACTTTTTAGGGGAGAGGTAGATAGCAGAACCCTAAGCTCGCTCTTATTTTGCGTATACCTTTAAATCAAGGATTTGTAGATACTTTTTTTCCTAATCTTTTAAAAAGGCGGACCAATATAACCTTCCCAGCGATTAGACTATATAGTCTACACTCTTGTGTGGATGGTATACCTTACTTTGGCGTCTGGGAATTGCACTGGAAGGACATATTCAGTAACTTTAGGCCAAATAATTATGATAAGCCGGGATTGGCCCTAATTTCTGTAGCAGTTCCCACTCAAAGAAAGGGATGGTCAGAGCGCACTAAAGCGCACTAAAAAGGTGATTCATTTTTGCGGTCTAATGAGCCGGTTATCTGGAATTAAGCTGTTGCGAGTACCTGAGTACAGGTTCCTGTAGTGCTGGTCAGTATCAAACCACTATAAACACAATAATGAGAGAGAAAGCGATGACCCCGGAAGAGCGATACGAGAAGGTTAAGGGCCTGCAGCCTTTAGAGCTTCTCTATAAGAGAGAGGCCGAAGAGCCAGAAACGGTATTTCTTCGACAGATGCAGCGTCGTCAGTGGCAGGACTATTCCTGGCGTGAAGTAATGGACAGGGCCAGGCGTATAGCCGGTTACCTGCGCAGCCGTTTCGAGCCCGGTGATCGTATTGCTATTCACGGTAAGAACTGTGCCGACTGGATTATTGTCGATGTGGGTATCATGCTCGCCGGTATGGTCAGCGTGCCCTTGTATCCGGGGCAATCCGCCTCCTCCATGTCTTATGTTTTGCAGCACTCCGAATCGAAATTGCTATTTTGTGGGGCGACCGATAACAACGCCGCCCTGCAAGAGGTTGCCGACACCCTACCTTCTGTAGCGATACAGCGCTGTGAAATACATTGCAATGAAGAGCTCGAAGCTGTTATTGCTTCTAATGAACGTTATGAAGAGAGTCCTGTTTTTGCTGAGGATGACCTCTTCACTATTATGTACACCTCTGGCACTACCGGTAACCCCAAGGGTGTGATGCACACCTGGTCATCCGTGGTATTTGTTGTGCCTAATATGATTCGTGGTTATGGCTTCAATGAGAGCGACCGTGTGCTCTCCTATTTACCCTTGGCCCATGCCGCCGAGCGAATTCTGGTGGAATTCCACTGCCTCTACTCGGGTACGCCAGTCCACTTTCCCGAATCCTTGGATACCTTCCTGGAAGACTTGCAGCGTACCAAGCCGACTATGTTCTTCTCGGTTCCCAGGCTGTGGACCAAGTTTAAGGAGGGAATTGATGAGAAGATTCCGCCTGCGTTGCAAAACGTATTGCTGCGCATCCCTGGCTTGAATAGCTGGTTGAAAAATAAGGTGCGTGCCGGGCTCGGATTGGATCAAGCGCGAATGCTGGTAAGTGGGGCCTCGCCAATTTCTATCGAGTTGCTGCGCTGGTATGAGCGCATGGGCATGCAGATAGCCGATGGCTATGGGATGACAGAGAACTTTATCTATGGCTGCTTTGTTATGCCAGGTGAGGACCCGGTACCAGGCACTGTAGGCAAGCCTTATCACGGTTGCGAGGTAAAAATTTCTGATGAGGGTGAAATTCTCTTCAAGAGTGGCTCTCTGATGAAAGGCTACTATTTAGAGCCTGAGAAAACCGCTGAAGCTATTCGTGATGGTTATTACCACACAGGGGATTCAGGTTTTATCGATGAGAAGGGGCTGCTTCATATTACCGGCCGTATCTCAGAAACCTTTAAAACCAGTAAAGGCAAGTTTATCCAGCCCAGCTTGTTGGAGGGACATTTTGGTAATGAAACCCTTCTGGCACAACTTTGTGTGCTGGGGCATGGTATGGATCAACCGGTGATGTTGGCAACCCTGTCAGAGTCTGCAGAAAAGCTGCCGAGAGCTGACGTCAATGAACAGCTTCGGCGTGTGCTCGAATCAGTCAATGAACGCCTGCCGCACCATGAGCGCATCCGGGCAATCTTTATCTGTAAAGAGGAGTGGACCCCTCTCAATGAGTTTCTGACTCCGACCCTTAAAATTAAGCGAAAAGTGCTGGAATCCTATTATCAGCCGTTGTTTAAGCAATATGCTGATACCCAGGGGGTAGTTTGGGAATCTCGAGATACTTTAACTCCACAAAAAACTCAGCCGGATTTGCAGGCGGTGGATTGAGGCGGCTTAATTTCTAAAGAAAAAAGCCCGATAGCAAGCTGCTATCGGGCTTTTTTATTGAGGCTTACTATTTAAAGTAGTCAGCTCAGTGGGTGTAGCTCAGGCAATTTGTTGAGTTGCCATTGCGTCCGACCTCGATGCGATCTGCGGAGCACTCGAAGTCATCATTAAACTTGCAGTCTTCCATCTTGCAGGCGCCAACACCGGCGGTGCGGGAACTACGGGTGTGTCTGGAATTAGTGAAGAAAGTGTCACAATCCGGGTCCGCGCCTTCACCAATAGTAATAGCTCTGGCATGGCAGGTGTCGTTGGCATTGTATGCGCATTGAGTTGCGGCACATCTGCTCACTTCAGGCATATCTGTCGCGATAATCATGGCTGTCTTCTCCTGGTTAGTAAGTTGGAGACTAGTTCAGCCCCATCCTCTGTCAATGAGAAACCATAGATTTCATAAGGTATTTAGCATTGCTTATAACTAGCATGGTGGCGAAAAATACTAGCGCTTACTGTTATTAGTGTGGAGGATGGTTTCAATTACCCTTGAACCTATAAAAAAGATTTTTTATAGGTTTTGCGAATTACTGATAGTTCAGGCCTCCCAGGCCATCAATAGCAACTCCATGGTTTCGCCAGGCAAAGTAATTCTTCCCTCCGCTTTTAAGCCTATTTTTTCCAGAAGTTTTACAGAGGCGGTATTATCGGGGCGTGCTATAGCGACGATGCGTTTCAGTGCCAGTTGGCCGCGGGCATAATCCATAATTGCTCGGGCGGCTTCTTTTGCATAACCCCTTCCCCGATACTCCGGCAGAAATGCAAAGCCAATATCCACATCTTCGAGTCCTTCCCGTTTGATCAATCCGCAGGTGCCAACTCCGGTGCCGTCTGGAAGTGAGGCTTTATAGAAGCCGAATTGATGCTCTTGATACATTGCCATAGGGCCACTTTGGATATATTGGCGTGCTTGCTTCAGATTGCGGACTCTTCGATCGCCGATATTTCGTAAAAAATCGGCATCATTCAGAAGTTTAAGGATAAATTCAGCATCGGATTCACGGAGCTCACGCAGTATTAAATTAGGCGTGTTTAGTTGGAACATGAATTTGGCCATGCAGGGAAATCTGAAGGCGTTTATTTTGCCTATGGAAACTGTGTTTGGCGAGGGTATTGGGAGGGGGTTCTAGAAAATTGTGCCCCCTTGCGGGGGCATGCTGTGAAGCACTAGCCGGATTAGAAGCGGTAGGTCACATTGACAGATGCTTGCTCAGCCGCTGGGCGTGAGGTCACATTGGCACTCAGAGCGAGAGAATCAGCCGCTTGCCAGCGAATACCGGCGATGAGGCCCATGCCATCATCAAAGAGGCCCTGGTCGACGCTGGAGTAGCTGGGCATAGCATTCATGTTGCCAGCCATGGACTTAACGCCAACCTCAAGGGTGTCGTCATCAGTTCCGTTGGTATCTTCATACCAAATCTGAGCGTAAGCATTGACGGTGTTCCAACTCTTGTTGGCGAAGGCACCAAAGCGCAGTGTATTGTAGTCGCGCTCCTGGTCGCCATAATTCATACCCAGAGGGTCGTACTCATTGCTTTGGGTATCGGTGTAAGTAAAGCCTTCAATAGCCTTCTCGGTATAACCGTCAACTTCCATGGTAGCTCGGGTGACTCCAATGAAGGGACCAAGCTGGTAGCTGGATTCACTGAACAGGTTGGCACCAACAGTCAGGCTCAGAGTAGTGTTCTCACCGGAGGTATCCCCTTCCAGCTCGGAAGCAAAACTGTTGCCGAGGGTCAGAGCGCGGTTTACCTGGTCAAAGTCTACATCGGTCAGAGTCATGCTACCTTCCACGAAGAAGACATCGTGATGGAAGCGGCCAAACAGGCTGTAGTTGGTGGATGTGGACTCGATATCGGAACGGGCATTATCCACATCGATGTCGGAGCGGCTAACCGCGAAGCCCAGCTCCAGGTTGTCACGTAGGGCGTAGGTCATACCGATCAGGTTGGCATTGCTATCGCCGCTCATATCCGCAGCAAAGCTGTTGTCGTAGTCGATATCACCGAAAACGCTACCAGCGAAGACCGCAGTTTGAGCCTGGCTGTAGCGAACACCAACCAGATTTTCATCCAAGGTATTGATGTGAGTGCGGGCAGCCTGGGCGCCAATGTCCGGAAGCTGGCCGGCCACTTGGGCGGCATTCACAATAGCGGTGTAGTAGTCGGCGAGAACCTGCTGGCCAACCTGGGTGGGGTGTACGGTATCGTTGAAGATTAGCTTGGAAGCGTCGGCAGTGTCCTGGCTAATACCGTAGACAGGATGCTCGATGCATTCACCACCACTGCCGTCATAGCAGAACTGGCTTTGATCGAATTCTGCAGACAAGCCCAGTTGGCCGGCATTATTCAGAGCGACTTTAAGCAGACCGGCCTGGTCCACCATCAGCACGCCGTCGATATCTTTAGTTTGGGCTAGCAGGCTGGCGTTAAAGGCTTCAGAGGCTTTGCTGGCCTCTATCAGCACTTCATCAATAGCGGCTGGCAAAGCTGCATTGGCTTGCTCCTGGGTCATCTGGCCCGCAGCAACTACTTGAGTCAACTCAGTGTTAACTTTCTCATAAACGGCTGCATATACAGCTGGGGTTTTGCTGATATCCGGAACATTAGATACCAAAATATAGTTGGCACCGGCACCAGAGAGTGCGCCAGCTGCCGTTGCCATCATTGCTGAGGCGACGCCAATTTCTGCAGTGGCTTCTTCCATAGTCATATCGCCAGAAGAGACCTTCTTGAAGCCTGTGAGCAGATCGTTGCCACCACCATTTACCCAGTAAAGGGCATTCGCATCGGCAGTTCCAAGAGTAGTTTCTAAGTAACCTCTACCCAGAGGGTGTGGGTTGCCATTAGTGCCTAATTCTTCTAGAGCTTGATCAGCCTCGCCTTTGGCTGCTAATGCTTGTTGCTGATACCCGGCTGCAGCGACTAAATCACCTTGCGCTTTCGCAGCTTCTGCCATAGCGGCGTAGGTCCCAGCTTCGGTTAACTTCTGTTTTAGCAAGCCGGCCAACTGTTGGTCTGGGTAGGCTGGTTTTCCTTCGGCATCTACAGCTGGCATAAAAGCGCTAAGAAGATTATGTCGATTGACGTCAGGGTCTAAACCATTAGCTTGAAGGAAAGCCATGTAGTTCTCGGTACCGATAATATTCATCAGTACGTCAGCAGCTTTGTGGCCACCAACAGCCCATACAGACCCTGCTTCATTGACTCCGTTAAAAACTTGTCGCGAAACATCTGCTTCAAGCTTGGCGGGGTTAGTCATCAATGCAGGGTCAATACTGGGTAGGCAGAGAGAAGATTGCATACCAGCACAGGATGCTGCTAAAGAACCCAGTCCCAAATTCTGAGACAGGATATTAATAGCGATATCGTTTGCATCGCCACCATTAGTAAATACATCGTAGTTGCCTACATCGGTGAGGCTGTCACCAAAAGCAATAACCTGGCTGAAGGCCGACTCTTCTGCAATTGCAGAAACGCTGGTGAGGGATGCAAGTGCAATAGCCGCCGCAAGGCTGCGCTTAGCGTTGGGCATGGTTTTCTCCTAGTCGCGGTAATGGCACACCCGCGGAGACATCGGGAGGAATCCAGAGGAAACAACTGGGCGTGCATCTTTTATTGTTTTTTGTTCCTGTACCTCAAGGAAGCTCGGCAATACTAGCGGATTGACCCGAACAATAAAATAAGTCACGGGTAAAGTGGCTGGCTGCTTGGTCACCTCTTTCATGAGGTGGCCTTGAGGCACGCTACAAAGTGGCGCAATAGTACTGAATGATTGTTTTTAGGTAAATGCGCTACAGCTTTTTTATCACTCGCTGCATGGTGCGATTTATTTTGAGGGAGGGCAAGTGTTTTCACCTGAGTGACAGGTACCCGAGTACCGCATGGTATTTCTCCCCAATGAATCGGGAGATCCGGTAAAATATGGGCATTCTCCCTGGTAGATATGGATTAAATCTTGGATCTGAAAATATGTTAAATGCCCGGTTAAAGGTCGATTCGGCTGATGTGCAGATCAGTGCTGTCCGTGCTCAGGGGGCGGGAGGCCAGAATGTAAATAAGGTCTCTAGTGCGATTCACTTGCGTTTTGATATCAAAAAATCCTCACTTCCAGAGGAAATAAAATCCCGGCTGTTACAGTTGCGGGACCAAAGAGTTTCTGCCGATGGCATTGTGATTATTAAGGCGCAGCGTTTTCGCACCCAAGAGAAGAATCGAACGGATGCCTTGGAGCGCCTGCAACAGTTGATTGAACAGGTATCCAGAGTGCATAAGCCGCGCATAGCGACAAAACCCAGCCGGGGAGCAAAGGAGCGGCGTCTGCAAAGTAAAAGTCGCCGCTCGCAAGTAAAAGCTATGCGAGGAAAGATCAGGGATTAAATCGGAAGAGGGTTTTAGGTAACTTTTCTATAGTAATTTTTGTATAGCAAGACAGGGGTCATTGAAGACAATTACCCCTCGATAGTTTGTAGTCGCTAGGAGTCGGTATCAACTTGTGATGTACAAAAGTGCTCTCACTAGCGTAGTAAATCCATAAATAAATTATATAAGGCTACACACCCAAAATTTGTAGAAGAGGAAAAGAGAGTAAATTGCGCACTTAAAACCCTATGATATTTGCTTGGCATCTGTTACAGGTGAGCCAAGAAATATTCACAAAGTAATTGGATGCCAGTTGCTCGTTAATTCTGCCCTGTTTAATACAGCTTTCTAATGAGGGTAGGGGGAACTAGCCAGCAAATTTTGATATTCCATGCGCCTTTGCGCCAGCTCGAACCTCAGGTCGTCAATCTCCAGCCCTAATTCCGTGTGGCGTACTTTAAAGCGCGCAATGTCGGCTAGCATTGAAACTCGCTCATCTCGTGTAGCCTCATCTCCCACCAGCAGGGTACCTAATTCAGTCAGATCATCTAATAGATGCTCGCGCTCAAGCTCCCGATCGTGAATAGCTGCCTCTATTTCCTCTACTGCACTTCTGGCAACAAAAAGATCCCGGCCGGTTTCATAACCCTTTAAGAAGAGTCCTTCCAGGCCTGCTGGGCAGACGCCGGCGTAGTTTTCCCCTGAGCGCCCCTCAGAAAAGCCACGCAGTTCTGTGCAAAATAGCTCCAGGCCCTCTTCCCGACCAATACGGTAGGTGCTGGTATTGAGCTGAACACCATACTTAGCGCAAGATTCCCGCCGCTTACCCATGTGACTCAGTGCTCTTCCTTCGGCTCCATCTTCATAACCTAGTGCCTGCCAGTCAGCTACATGACACTCATCTTCACTCATGGTGGCGCATCCAGCACTCAAAAGGATAAAGGTGATTAGAGTGAGGGTTCCAAATCTTAGCTTCACTGCTACTTCCTGTGATTGGGAGAAAAGGGCAGTTTACAGGAATCAACCTGACTGCGAGCTGAAGAAAACCAATAAGAGGCCAGTCTGCATCAGTTGGAGCCATTAATTCGCTTAGTGGTCGTTCGGCACCTAGATCTCATCGGCATGGCGTAACAACACTGTCAGTATCTACAACTGAGAACAGAACAAATTATGTGGTGATCGCTTTTTATGCAAAGGTAAGGGGGGGGGACTCAGGAGGATAAACAAGGTTTACTAATCTAACTATCTTTGTTATGGCCATCAAGCGAGAGTCTTTTCTAATATCTCCTTATTGGATTTCATTTTTCTTAGATTTTCTCTTTATATATTTCCAATAGCAATACTTGTCTATCCAGTGTTTTTTTAGTTCTGTTAAGTCTTAAAAATTATTATTTGTTTTTTTGGGAATGGTGCTAAATTGTTCAAGTACCATTCGTTGGTTGGTACTGGTTTTTTTGATTTTTTTTGAATTTTTATATCTGTTAATCACTGCGCTTTCCAAAATTTAAATAATAAAAATAAATCCATATGTCTTGCAGCATATCTTCTTGAGTCAGGTTGCGTCTTTAAGGTCAGTTTTTGTGGGTTTTTTAAATATTGCCGGCATTTAATCCTGCAGTTTGTGCAAGGATTTTGCATGAGTCTTTGATGTCTTCCTGTGTTTCTTGGGGAATTGCCGGCTTGCGCAGGGAGAATCAATCAATGTGGAGAAGATAATGAAAAAAATGATTTGTACATCGCTACTAGGGTTGCTGGTTGTGCCCGGTACAATTTTGGCACAGGAGTTATGGATAACGATCGGCAGCGATGGTTATCAATCCTTGAAAAAAAACAGTGCGTCAATGGCTAAAGAGGCTCTAGATGCACAAGGAGAGCGCAACGGTATAACCATACTGAAGGTAAATGAAGATAATTTATCCGATATTTCTACAATAATGCATAACAGCCACAATCGCTGCGGTGGCTTTATGGTGCATGATTCTTTAGAGGAGGCGCAAAATGCGCAGCTTTCCCCACTGGCTAATACTGTGTCGAGTATTGTCAGCTACACCATTGATAATGCGGATGTTGTGAATGCCCTACAGGCAGAAATCTCTGAAGCAAATATTCGCACGACAATTACCAGCCTTTCCAACTTTACCAATCGCTATTACACCACTTCTACAGGCGTCGATGCGGCTGAGTGGATTCGGGACAAATGGCAGGCCTTGACGAGCTCTCGCAGTGATGCTTCGGTGCAGCTCTATAGCCATAGCTGGGCACAGCCTTCGGTTATTCTCACGATCCAGGGGCAAACAAACCCCGACGAGATCGTGGTGCTGGGAGCACACCTGGATTCCACCGTTGGCTGGAGTACAGGAGAGGGCACTAGGGCGCCGGGTGCTGATGATGATGCTTCGGGTATCGCGACTCTGACCGATGTGGTGAATGCCATTGTGGCAACAGGCTATAAACCAGCGAAAACCCTGGCATTTATGGGGTATGCGGCCGAAGAAGTCGGCCTGCGTGGCTCTGATGATATTGCTTCGGACTATAAGAGCCAGAATAAAAATGTGGTTGGCGTTATGCAGTTAGATATGACCAACTATTACGGCTCCAATAGTGACATCTATATTATTGGTGATTACACAAACAGTTCACAGAATGCATTCCTGAAAGATCTGGTGCAGACTTACCAGGGGAACCTCAGTGTCGGCACGACTACTTGTGGCTACGCCTGTTCCGATCATGCCTCATGGCATGACCAGGGCTTTGCGGCTTCCTTCCCTTTTGAGGCCAGTTTTAATGGTTCTAATCCCTACATCCATACTATCAACGACACCCTGGCCAATAGCGGCGGCGATGCCAACCATGCCGTGAAGTTTGGCAAGTTGGCGGCAGCTTATGTGGCAGAGTTGGCCAAGGGAGCGATTGGTGATGATCCCGGCCCTGATCCAGACCCAGATCCCGATCCCGGCCAGGAGCAAACTGAAAGTTTCTCCGGTAGTGTATCGAGAGGAGGTGAAGAGCATTACGGGCCGTTTAGCGTAACACCCGGCACCAGCTTTGTGGCGGATATGACCGGTACAAATGACGCAGATTTATATGTGCGATTTGGGGCTGCTCCAACCTGGCGTTACTATGATTGTCGGCCCTACGACAATGGTTCTGCTGAAAATTGCACGTTACAAGTGCCAACTGGTGATAGCGAGGCTTATATCATGGTCCGCGGATACAGCCGGCAGACTTCTAGCTTTGAGTTGGATGTCACCTATACCCCACAATAATCAACGAGCGCCCGGGGTAAACCTCACCCTGGGCACTTTAACTCCATTCTTGATTTTACTTTTAGTCTGAGAAATGGCATACCTGGCAGTAATGACTGCTAGCTGGGTGTGTCAGCTATTGTTTTAAATAAATTTAAACGCCATAGGTTTTGGTTTCTTGAGTAACTGTTGTCTAATCAGCTGAGGGGAAGTGCCAATAGCTGAGAAGCATTTGCGCTGAGGCCAAAATTTTAATCATTGAGGCGAGCTGACATATTCCCTCATAAGAAAGAGCGCTCGGTTATTTTACTTGCGTGTGTAAATTACTGTGCATCACTTCTTGGGGTGTCAGGTGGTGTGCTGTCCATATCAATAATGAGAAGAGAGGACGGGCAATATGCAAACCCATTTGCTAAAACCATTATCGTTGGCAATCGCTGTCGCACTAACGGCTCCAGGTACCTTTGCTCAGGATCGAGGTGAAAAAGCCTCGACTGCCGATGATCGTACAATGGAAGAGGTGATTACTACCGGTACTCGGAAGGAAGGGGTTTCCCCAACAGAAACGCTTTCCCCGGTCGATGTTGTGGGAGGGGAGGAGCTGGCGGATCAAGCAGGCTTCGATCTCACCGAATCCCTGGCAAAAATTGCTCCATCCTTTAATACCCAGCGTTTTCCTATCGCCGATGGTACAGCTTTTATTCGACCGGTGACTCTGCGCAATTTATCCCCAGATCAGACTTTGGTATTGGTCAATGGCACTCGCCGCCATCGTTCTGCTCTGGTGAACTTGCAGCTCGCTCCTCTGGGCACTGTAAACCAGGGGGCCCAGGCGGTGGACTTTTCCACACTGCCATCCATGGCTATCGAACGGGTGGAAGTACTGCGCGATGGTGCTTCGGCCCAGTACGGCTCTGATGCTATTGCTGGTGTGGTTAATATCATCCTAAAGGATGATGCCGAGGGTTTTGGGCTGTCCGCTCAGACCGGTGAATACTTTGAGGGAGATGGGACCCGCAATTCTTTTGCCGCCAATGTAGGTTTTAGCCTTTTTGATCAGGGCTTTGTCAATGCCACGGTGGAATATTCAAAGGCAGATAAAACCTGGCGAAGTGTTGCTCGTCCAGATGCAGCGTTTGTGGGCTCTGTAGTTGGTGAAAATCTGGTGCCATTAGATGGCCTTGGCCAACGCTGGGGTGACCCAGATGTGGAGGCTTTAAAACTCTTTGTCAACAGCGGTTTGGATATCAACGACGATGTGGAACTGTACGGAAACTTCGGTTATTCCACGAATGAAACTATTTCTGACTTCTTTTATCGCGGTCCTGTATTAGATCCTGAATACGAGTTCACCGCTCGGGGTACTTTGCAGGTTGATATGCCCAATGACCCCAGCAATCCAGATAGTATCGACTATATTCCAGATCCGGCACCACAGTCACTGATTGATTATATTGTCGGTCAGGGCTTAAATCCGTCTGATTATCTGGTGGCAGATGACTCCAGCCCCAGCGGCTATGTATTGCGTAACCCAATTTATTCCCAGTTCCCCGGTGGCTACAACCCGCAATTTGGAGCAGAAATTCATGATATTTCCGCTGTTGTGGGTGCTCGTGGAGAATTTCAAAATGGTTTAACCTGGGATCTGCGCGCTCGGGTTGCAGAGAACGAAGTAGAATATGTTTTAAAAGACTCTATTAACCCCAGTCTTGGGTTATTGTCACCCACTAGCTTTAAACCTGGTACTCTCACCCAGGAAGAGTCCAGCCTCAATGCAGATTTTGTGAAACCCATCGATATCGCCGCCTTCGCTTCGCCATTGAATATCGCTTTTGGTGCGGAATGGCGAGAAGAAACTTATTCAATTGGTGCCGGCGATGCCGCATCCACAGAAGTAGGCCCCACTGCGATGTATTTTGGAGTGGGCTCGGATGGTTTCCAAGGTTTTCCCTCAGAAGCGGTAGGTAGTTATAGTAGTGAGAGTATTGCCGCATATATCGACCTTGAAGCTGATATAACGGATGCACTGACACTTGGTGCAGCAGTGCGCATCGAAGAGTTTGATGAGTTTGGATCTACTTCAGACTGGAAGCTTTCAGCTCGATACGACATCAATGAAAACTTAGCCGTACGTGGCACTATGAATACCGGCTTCCGTGCCCCAACACCTGGGCAGGTGAACACCCTCAATGTCACCACTACGGCGGACTCCAGCGGTAACTTAATTCCTAATGGTACCTACCCAGTGAATCATCCGATAGCGATGGCCCTGGGGGCGAAGGAGTTAAGCCCGGAAGAGTCTACCAGCTTTACTTTGGGGGCCGTGTTTGCGCCGTTTAACAATACCAACATCACTATTGATTATTACAATATCGATATTGAGGATCGGTTGGCTTTACGCAGCAACGCGATAGGGACCGCTGAGATTGATTTATTACTTGGTGCAGGAATTGAAAATGCGGAGCTTTTAAATGGCAGCAATGCCAACTATTTTGTCAATGCATACGATTCAGAAGTCTCCGGTATCGATCTGGCCATTACCAGTGACTTTGAGCTGGCAGGCAATTTACTGGTTGTGGATTTACGCCACAATCACAATAAGCAGGAAGTGAGTAATGTCGCTGCCAATACTATTAATGCCTCCAGAGTTTTTGATCTGGAAAATCAGGTTCCCAGTGACCGCACCACACTGACTTTTGATATTGATACTGGCGCTATATTTAGCGGCTATTTGCGCCTGAACCGTTATAGTGATTGGGAGTCTACTGGTGGTTTGTTTGGGCCAGGTGACGCTTCGGATACCTACAGCTACGGTAGTGAAATTTTGGTGGATTTAGAGGCAACTTTTACCCTCTATGAGAATTATAAATTAGCCATAGGTGGTGAAAATATTTTCGATGTACAGCCTGATGATGAGCAAGATGGTACTTTGCAGTATTTAGGGGTGCGTCACGCTCTAACTTCACCGTTTGGCTTTAATGGAGGCTTCTGGTATCTGCGTGCGAGTGCAGAATTTTAACGAGACAGAGTGTTTTGATTGGGGCGATTTCCTTAGTCTTCTTTAAAGGATGATCATTGCCAATCTAACTTTTCCATAGTTTCAAATTGGCAACACCAAAAAACCCGGCGTATGCCGGGTTTTTTGGTGTTGATTCATTACCCTCATTAGAGAGAAATCCTCAGCTGGATTTTGCACCCGCAAGAACCTGCGTATTGAAGTCCAGTACTATTTGTGGCTCATCGGTAAAGACACCATCCACCCCCTGAGTGGCTAGCAGTAATAAGTCGTCTGGGTTGTTAACGGTAAAAACATAGTTTTTTAAACCCCTGCGTTTCGCATCGGCGATCAAATCGGCCTCGAGAAAATCCAGGCAGGTGTGTAATGAGTAAGCTTTGAGAGGCCCTGTACTCGCGGCCAGATCCAAAGGAATACCGCTGAATAAAACACCGCGGCGCACCTCTGGTATTAGATGCAAGCACTCGTGCAGCTGGCGATGATCAAAAGAGGAAACAATATATTGTTCGAAGCTTGTTCCTTCGTCGCTAACGAACATTCGGATTTCTTTCGCTACCAGCGCTGCTGAGTTGGGGCCCTTGATCTCTATATTGAGTTGGGCACTGTTGCCGACTAATTCCAATACTTCCCGTAGGGTCGGAATTTTGTTGCCACAGGGTAAGGTACGCTCACGTAAAGTATCCGGGTGAAGATCGGTTATCAATTCGTTGCCGGAAAGCAGCCTTCCCAAGCGCCTATCGTGTGTAACTAGCAATTGTCCGCCGATATTCCAGACATCAATTTCAATACCACCGACGGCTAATTCCAGAGCCTGGCTTATGGCCTGCAGGGTATTTTCACTGGCTCGAAGCTGGTATCCACGATGGGCGAAGCAAAAAAGAGTGCCTGGATTCACTGTCGCTAAACTCCCCGGAGAATCTTTTGAGTCTGTCATGGAATTATGACGATGGGATGATTGGGTTACCAAAGTTTATCGGCTGCAAACTTCGGTAGGATTCGAAATATTTTGTACAGACTTAATGAATAGAAACAGGATAAAGGAAGAGGGCCCTTGGCCCTCTTTGAAAAATTGCCTGTGGAATCCCTCTATAGATTCCTATTCCCCAGCCAAGGCGCGGTAGCGTCCCCGGTGGAAAACCAGGGGTTCGCCGCCGTAAGCGCAAAACTCCAGTACCTCTCCCAATAGGATGGTGTGATCACCGCCCTCAATACATTGGGCTCGACGGCAATGGAAATAGGCGGCGCACTCTTCCAGGCGAGGTATGCCATCGGGACCCTCTTTCCATTGAATCTGTCCAAATTTATCGGCCCCACGGCCGGCAAACAGGTTGGAAACGTGCTGTTGGTCAGCGCGTAGTACGTGTACGGCGAAGTGTTCGCGGGTGGTGAAGGCCTCATAGCCTAGAGACTGTTTGTCGATACTCCACAACACTAGAGCGGGGTCTAGGGATACAGAATTAAAGCTGTTGGCGGTCATTCCCGCAGGTTGGCCCTCTGAATCCCGGGTGGTAATCACCGTGACTCCGGTAGCGAATTGCCCCAGAGTATCGCGCAACAGGCGGCTTTGTTGAGGAGAGGGCGTGATAATAGGGCTTCTTTCTGTCGACATACGATGGTTGCTTGTACAAAAACTGTGCTAGCCGACCATTTTACGGCAAAAGCGTACTGATTGCGCGTCTTGCCTCGCAAGCTAGTGAAAGATGCTCGAATACTGCTATTCAAATGACTTATCGTTCATAAGTGGCACGCATTCGCTGGTGAGCCGCTCTCTCTCTGCGATTGCGGCACCCGTTAGGGCGAAGCCCAGCAGTTCTCCATGGTGATTGCGAAACTCGGCACAGACGCCTTCATCGTCAGAAGAAATTTCCCAGCTGCCTTCGGCATCTGGCTGGGGTGGGCATACGGTAGTTGGGCGCAGTGTCGTTTTAACCGCAACGGGGACAACCCCATAGTGCACAGGGCAGGGTTCACCGCTTAAAGTTAGCGCCAGTGCGCGGGCACAAGTCATTAGAGGGGCGACATAAAAGAGCTGGTGGCCTTCCAGTTCTGCACAGTCGCCGATAGCAAATATATATGGGTCACTAGTCTGTAAGCTTCGGTCGACGGTAATTCCCCGTTGAGTTTTGAGTCCCGCAGTTTTGGCCAAAGTGGTATCGGCTTCCAGGCCCAATGCTGCCAGGGCAATATCAGCTTCTAATATTTCACCGTTATCGAGCTTGGCCTCAATGCCGTTTGTACTGTGACTCAGTGAACGTATGGACCTGCCCAGGTTAAAACGCACCCCATTATCACTCAGTACCCCCTGAAGATCGCGACCAGCGGCCTTTGGCAGCAGAGAGGCGAGGGGCCAGTCTTGTGGGTCAACTACCGTTACGTTAAAGCCAGCTTGCACCAAATCGTTGGCAAATTCACAGCCTATGAGACCTGCGCCCATCAATAGCACCCGTTGACACCCGACGAGCGCGGTGCGAAAGCGATGGTAGTCAGTCAGGTTGTTGATTCGAAATAGCCGCGCGTGGGCATCACCAGCGATAGCTGGCAGTTTGCGGCACTGGGCCCCTGTGGCCAATACCAGTCGGTCGTAATGGATGTCTGCTGCGTGGCCCCCGGCTTCCTGCCGCAGGGTCAGTGCTCTGGAATGGGGAGATATAGAAACGACATGGGTATGCACCAGAATTTGCGCGTTCAACCTGCGGGCCATTTCCTCGGCACTGGCTTGGCATAATTGCTGGGCTGTTTTGCCATGGGAAAGAGAAGCGGACAATAGGGGCTTCAAGTAAAAGGTGCCATCGTCACTGGAGATCAGCATTAGGGGGCTGGTGCGGTCGTGTTTGCGGAATTCCAGCGCCAGGTTATATCCGGCCAGGCCGGTGCCGATAATCACCAGTGGGGCCCGGATTTCCATAGGGGCCGTGGGG
This sequence comes from Microbulbifer sp. CnH-101-G, assembly GCF_052466775.1. Classification (NCBI taxonomy): domain Bacteria; kingdom Pseudomonadati; phylum Pseudomonadota; class Gammaproteobacteria; order Cellvibrionales; family Microbulbiferaceae; genus Microbulbifer; species Microbulbifer sp. CnH-101-G. The sequence continues at coordinate 2,945,865 of NZ_CP174292.1, read as the reverse complement.
GCTTTATGATGGCTCGGTTCTTTGTCGCTTTTTATTTGCTCTGGTGCCGAAGACACCAGCACCATATCGAAGTCTTCCTTGCCCACACCGCATTGCGGGCAGCACCAGTCTTCCGGGATATCCTCCCACCGGGTGCCGGGCGCTATGCCCTCTTCCGGGCAGCCCTGTGCTTCGTCGTAGACCCATCCGCAAACCATGCACTCCCAAATGCGAAAAGTGAAGGTGCTTTTATGGGATGGCGAAGGGGAGTTAGGGCTTGTTTCAGGGGAAGCTGCGCCACCTTCCGGTGTACCCAGCTCGCGCATTGAAAAATCCTGTTTACTGGCACCGCACTGGGGGCAGCACCAATCCTCGGGGATATCCTCCCAACGGGTGCCTGGAGCAATACCGTCCTCCGGCCAGCCTTTGGCCTCATCATAGATCCAGCCACAGTTTTGGCATTCCCACTGGCGATATTTAGGCATGGCACCCCCGCGTTAACTGGCAGTCTCCGGCTGTTAAGGCAGCCGGGGTTGGGTACTTATTGTTAACAGACCCTAGGCAAATATAAGGGAGACTGTATGAGGGCGCTGCTATTCGTTATTGCCCTGGGAAATAGTGGCCAGCGCATTCTGATACACATCCGCGATCTCTCCGGGGTGGCGAATGGATATTCCCAGGTCGTGTACCAAGCCGTCTTTCAATCCATAGACCCAGCCGTTGACGGAGAGTGGCTGCCCTGAGCGCCAAGCGTCGCGCACGATTGTGGTTTGGCAGATATGGATGACTTGCTCAAGGACATTGAGCTCGCACAGTAGGTCAGTGCGCTGCTGCTCCTGGAATAGGTCGACCAGAGTGTGGTGCTTGTCACGCACGTCCTGAATGTGGCGCAACCAATTGTCGATTAAACCGAGTTGTTCGTTGTGTAGGGCTGCCTGTACACCGCCACAGCCGTAATGGCCGCAAACAATAATGTGCTTCACCTTCAAAATCTCTACGGCGTACTGCAAAACAGATAAGCAGTTGAGGTCTGAATGCACCACTACATTGGCGACGTTGCGGTGTACAAACAGTTCACCGGGCAGCAGGCCGACAATTTCATTAGCCGGCACGCGGCTATCTGCGCAGCCTATCCAAAGATATTCTGGTGATTGCTGCTTGGACAGCTTGAGGAAAAAGTCCGGGTTTTCCTTGCGGGTGGCTTCGGACCATTGGTGGTTATTTTTTAATAGATGATCTAGCGGGTGCAATGCTGTTGTATCCTGAGATGACCAATTGGACATTATGTTGGCAGGATAGCGACTTTATTCCTGCGGGCCAAGGGGGTTTGAACTAACCTCAAGGATGACTAGTTTTTAGGTTTGGGTCTTATAAAGGGAAGAATAATGGCGAGGCGAAATCACTCGGGTCCCAGCAGACGACAACGTAGATCCGTGCGTTCTGGATTTGTCGATCGGCACCGTTTGCGTATGCGACAGCTGCAGGTCCGGCGAACCCGCTTGCGTGGCTACCTCTCTAACGCTGAAGAGATAGATGTTGTTGATGCTGCGGGCGAGGTGGATATTCCACTTAATCAAGAGCTGGAAAGGGAGCCCTTGGGTTGATTTTCTCTTCTCTGTTGGATTCCAGAAAAGAAAGAAATGAGCAGAAAAGCTCGACCAACTTAAATTTTGAGTATTAATCGCCAAATTATCAGAAATTTGTTTACATAGGGTCCAATGAGCCGTTGCGAGCTTTTCCAGCAGAAAAAATTTCGGAGAAATAAAAATGGCCTTGGTTACCCAGGAGACCTCCACTGCAGTTCACGTGGTTCTGGCGAATTATTCAGACCGCCGCCATGCTGAAGATATCATTACTTTAATGGAAGAATACTCCCGTCATCCCTTTGGTGGCGGGGGGCCATTACCGGAGCAGTGCCGCAATGAATTGGTATCTAAACTCGCGGATTTTCCCGGTGCTTTCAGTGTACTGGCCTATGACGATGATAAAGCCTTAGGCCTGGTGAATTGTTTTACCGGTTTTTCGACTTTTGCGTGTATGCCCCTGGTGAATATTCACGATGTTATCGTCAGCGAGCGTGCCCGCGGGCAGGGCGTTTGTGCCGCAATGATAGATTTTGTGGCGCAAGAGGCAAAAAAGAGAGGGTGTTGCAAACTGACGATGGAGGTGTTGGAAAAAAATCTTGCGGCAAAGAATGCCTACCGCAGGGTGGGCTTCAAACCCTACACCTTAGAAGAAGAATTTGGTCAGGCAGAATTTTGGCAGCGTTACCTTTGAGCTTTAGTAAATTTTGGTAAGTTTTGGGGGGTGGCATCTAGCCACCCCTCCTCTCGATCCATTAGATACAGATTTAACAGTCGTATTGCGCCTGCTGCAGTTTTTTCCTTTTGCCGATCAAGCTGGCGACTACGGCAAAAAGCGCGATTAAGGAGACGCTGATCAGCAATCCAAGTAAGGGTTGCTGTGGTTCTCTCTCATACAGCCAGCCACCGACAGCAAAGCCGATGGTGTAGCCACCGGTATGCATCAGTGACAGCAGCCCAAACAGCCTGCCGCCACGCTGTTGCGATTGGCTTAAAAGCGCGCTGTAGCCCGGCACCAAAAAAGCGACCCCCACCACAAAGATCAGTAGTCCGGCAGCGGCGAACAGGCTACCCAAGGTACTAGCTAGCAATATGGTGCCCGTGCACAGGGAGGTCACTCCTAGTATAAAACTCATTTGTGGCGCTTTGAGCTTTCGCACCAACCCCACTTGAACTAGAAATCCACAAATCGCCACCGCAGCCAACAATACGGCGGTGGTCGACGAAGCCCTCATAGCGCTGAGGCCGTAGAGATCCTGAAGAGCAGGGCCCATAACCACCTGTAGCTGACCGACACTAACGGTACCCAGTAGAGCGGTGCCAAAAAGCGCAATAGCGCCGGGGGGAAGAGAAGAATTATCGGGGGATTGTACTTCCGGCACATGACTCTCGCCTTTGGGCAATCCGGCAGTTAGCAGCAGGGCACTTAACGGTAATAGGATTAACCAGGCCAACGGCCACAGTGCACCAGCCAGAAGTGCCGGCAGGGCAAGCAGGGGGCCGAGACCTCGTCCCAGATTGGCTGCCGCACTCAAGCCTGAAAGAATGGATAAGCGCTTATCCGCTTCTCCCAAGTCGATGGCCCAAGCCTGGCAGCAGGGATAGATGGCCGCGGCATTTAATCCATAAATAATTCGGCTGATCGCCAGTGCGATAAGAGCGTTGCCTTCGTCGAGATATCCCTGGGACATGGCTACTAGCAGTGCAACAAAAAGACACTGGGCCAGTAGGGCACCGGTTAAGCCTGCGAGCAGTACTGGCTTGCGGCCAATCCTGTCACCCATTTCCCCCCAGAGTGGCCCGGCAATCATCAGGCAAAAAGTACCCAGGGCTACAAGCCCCCCAATACTGGCCAGGCTTAGGCCGCAGCGCTCGACTATGAGCGGAATTTGAGTCAGGAGGACAACCTGGGCGGCTCCCTGGCTGGCCACCACCATATTGATTTTACGCTGGTGATTCTTTGAGCGGTTCTGGGGTTTCCGCATCCGGGGCTCCACAACAAATAAATAAGAATGCACAAAAAAGTGCGACCCTTTCCTGTGCATGAGTTCACAGCCAGATAATTTCTCTAGCAGCGGGCTTGAAGTGCGAGAAATTTACCTGCATCATAAGGCTAATGCAAACCATTCTCACTTAGATTTAGCTCAAAAAAGAATCACCACCATGAATAATCCTCAATCCGATGCGGCTAATGCCGGCTGCATTGATGGCGATGCTTTTGCTCAAAACCCAGTTATGACCGCCGGGCTTACCGAGGTCAATATGGCTGCGGAAAGAATGTCAGCCAACTGTTTCTTCAATGCGCTAATCCGAGAAACGGATAGTGCTGTCTGGCATGAGCGGACTGGCGAGCAACTCCCCGAAGGCATCAGTGTGCCAGCGGTGAGTATTCCTCTGCCCGCCAGTGGTGACGAACTCTGGTTGAATGCCTCTTACCGCAGTGAATGTGGCAGGCATCAGTTCGCCTTACCTATGGTATGGAGAACTACGGATGGCGCCAGCAAAGCTATTGAGCTAGCCGAAGCGGCGCAGCTGGTTGCACAGGAGCCCGCTTTTTTTCCCGGCGCTACCACAGAGTCGAGAGTGCAGTTTACCCGTCGGGTCTCGGCCAGCGTAAAAAACATGGCTCAGGCGCTGGCAGCACGCAGAGCCGATACTGAAAAGCTATTTACGCAGCCGCTGACTTTTGCCGAGGCGGAGCAGGCACTTTTGTGTGGCCACTCTATTCACCCGACCCCTAAAAGCCGTGATCCATTCACCGATGAGGATGCCGAACGTTTTGCACCAGAATTTGGCAATAGCTTTGCCCTGGTGTGGTTGGGGGTGGACCCGGATTATTTACGCGGAGCCAGTGGGGCGGAAATCAGTGAAGCGCAGTTTGCCGAACTGGTCCGTGCAACAGAGGCTGCTCCGGCAGCCCCGCAAGGGTTTGTAGCTATCCCGGCACATCCCTGGCAATGGCGTCAACTCGGTGAAGATCCTCGTGTTGCAGAGTTAGTTGCGAGCGGAAAAATTATTGAGCTGGGCGAAGGGGGTGAGCCATGGCGGGCGACCTCCTCACTGCGCGCTATTTATAGTGGCAAAAGCCCTTATATGCTGAAGTTTTCCCTCAGCTTGCGACTGACAAATTCGGTGCGCACCTTGCAGCCAAAAGAAATGGTGCGCGGTCTCGAAGTTTTAAAAGTTCGCAATACGCCACTGGGACAGGAGTTTGCCAGCCGCTACCCGCGCTTTCATGTATTGGCGGAACCCGCTTATCTGATGCTTGCCGATAGCAGTGGCGAGCAGATTATAGAAAGCCTGGTAATGTTCAGGGAAAACCCATTCCTGGAATCCTCTGCAGAAAATACTTGCTTGCTGGCCACTCTGACCCAGGATCATCCCGATGGTGATCCCTGTCGGGCTGCACAGTTGGTGCAGCGGCTTGCTGAAGAGGAAAAAATTTCCACAGAAGCCGCTACCAAGCGTTGGTTCAACGCTTTTCTCGATGCAGTGATCGAACCTTTGCTGATCGCCCAGGCCGATTTCGGCATTTTATTTGGTGCTCACCAGCAAAACCTGATTTTGTCATTCGATGGTGCCCTACCGGTGGCAGGTTACTTCAGAGACTGTCAGGGCAGTGGTTATAGCCGTCTGGGCGAGGAACTGCTCAAACCTTACCTGCCTGATCTGGCCCAGGACAGTGAGAATGTTATTGATGAAGAGATGGCCAATCGCCTGTTTGTTTATTACCTGATTGTTAATAGCTGCTTTGGTTTGATCTGTGCGCTTTCCGCTGCGAGATTATTATCTGAGCATGCGTTGTTACGTCAGTTGCGTGAACGCCTGCAATTACTTTATGAAGGGCAGAGACGTGATCGCAGTTGTCTGGAGTACTTGCTCACTGCCGATGAAATTTGGGCAAAAGGCAATTTTCAATGTGCGGTGATCGGTATGAATGAAACGACCACCGATGACCCGCTTTCCATCTATCACACCATGGCGAATCCACTGCAAGCGGCAGTAGAAACTGAAACTGCGGAAGCCTGAAACCTGTGTCGATGAAAATTGAAAGGAAAGAATTATGACCAGCTCAACAGCTGCGCTTGAAATTTCTTCAGGGGAGCGCGGTCAGCTCCCCGATGGGCGCGCATGGCAAACTATTGCGGGCGGATATCGTTGCCAGTCAAGTGGCGAAAATTATTTTCAGATTGAATATACCCCCGGACAAGAAACTGCGCGTTTTATTCTGCTGTCCGGTGATAATCAACTGGCAGAGTTGGACCTTTGGTTCGACTGGTTTTTTTCGCTGAATGCGACACTTCAAACTATTGATATCGCAGAAGAAGATACTGTCGTTAGCCGTGTATCCCGCAGTGGCTTTTATCAGCGGACCGAGCTTTGGTATCAGGGCAACAATGGTGGCAAGTTTCCACTGCAGTGGGTGGTGAATGAGCAGGGGGGGCGTCACCCTCTCCGTGCAGAACCGCCAAAAGGAGAGGTTTACCGTCGCCACTTTCACTCCTTGGGAATGGATTTTAGTTTGCGTCATCTGGACCCGCAGGAGGATTTGGAGCGTTTTACGGACTGGATGAACCAGGAACGCGTTGCGCTTTTTTGGGAGGAAGAGGGCGATGCCGAGAAACAGAGACAGTTTATCGACTCTGTGATGCAGGACCCCCACAAGCACCCGTTAATTGCCTGCTTTGACGATGAGCCCTTTGCCTACTTTGAAATTTATTGGGCTCTCGAAGATCGTATTGCACCCTACTATGACTGCCAGCCATTTGATCGCGGCGCGCATATGTTAGTTGGCAACCAGCGTTTTTTGGGCGGGCGCTTTGCCCAGGCTTGGTTCAATGGTGTTAGTCATTTTATGTTTCTGGACGATGCGCGCACCGAAACTTTAGTTGGAGAGCCGCGCGCAGATAACCGCGCCTTACTCAAGTATATCAACGGCACCTTTGGCTGGAAAAAAATTAAAGAGTTTGATTTTCCGCACAAGCGCGCTGCACTGGTGATGTGCAAGCGGGATGAATTTTTCCGGAGCATGGGGGGAGTATGAGCACGGATAAATACTGGAAGCAGGTCAACAGGACTCTGTTGGTAAAGTCATTAGCGGAGCTCTGCTACGAGCAGGCACTTATCGCTAAGGACGAGGGTGCAGGCCGTTACTCTGTGACTCTTAAATCAGGTGTTATTTATAGCTTTAAGGGCCAGCTGACAGTTTGGGACTGGCTGTTGATTGACGCGCAAACCATCGAGCGGCAATTTGAAGGGCAGGCATTGCCTGCAGATGATGCGGCACAGTTTTTTATCGATGCTAGCGAAGATTTAGAGGCTACTTCCAGCACACTGGGCAATTTATTGCATGAACTTGCCAATACTCTGGTTGCCGATGTCGTCCTACTGCAAAAGCGCGAAGGGCTGGATGCTCAGGCTCTGGCCACATTGCCAGATGAACAATTGCAATGCCTGCTGGATGGGCACCCCAAGGCCATGGTGAATAAAGGGCGTATCGGTTGGGGAGCACAGGAATTTAATGCTTACGGCACGGAGGCGGCTCAGGGGGTTCGGCTTTTATGGTTAGCCGTTCGTCGGGATTTGGCCGTGAGTGGCAATAGCGAGCAATGGGATTGGCCACAGCTATTAGCCGAGAGCTTGGATGAGGCACAGCTGCAGCAGCTGGATCGTGCTTGTCGTGAAAAAGGGGTCAGCTGGCAAGAGTTTTTGCCATTGCCTGTACATCCATGGCAGTGGCAACATCATATTCGCCAGCATTATGCACAACAAATTTTCCACGGCGATCTGGTCCTGCTCGGTGAATTTGGCGATAGCTATCTGCCTCAGGTATCACTGCGCACTCTGTCAAACCTTGAGCGCCCGCGCGCCTTGCATGTAAAGCTGCCGTTAACGGTATTAAATACTTCTTGCTACCGTGGGATTCCGGGCAAGTTTATGCGCTGCGGGCCGGCATTATCCGAGTGGATGCAGTCACTTTGTGATCGTGATGAGCAACTGCAGTTACGCGGTACAGAGATTCTACAGGAAGTAGCCGGACTACATGTGCCGCACTTACATCAAGAGTCGGTTGAGGGCACGCCTTATCGTTACCGTGAATTACTGGGAGCCACTTGGCGGCAGAGTCCGGCGGGCTTGTGTGCAGAAGGTGAGCGCCACCTTTTAATGGCTGCGCTACTGCAAAAAGATGCCGGCGGTAAATCTGTGGCTGCCGCTTTGATAGAGGCTTCCGGTCTCTCTGTAGAAGCCTGGCTCACGCACCTGTTCGACGCTACGGTGGTGCCGCTTTATCACCTGCTTAGCCGCTATGGCATAGGCCTGGTGGCGCACTCACAAAATCTGACACTAGTATTGCGCGATAACAAAGTGGTGCGCGTTCTTTTAAAGGATTTCCAGGGAGACCTACGCCTCGCCCAGGGTGAGTTCCCGGACCGTGCAGACCTGCCAGAGTCTGCGGCACAGGTCCTCGATCAGCTGCCAGCGAATTATATTATTCACGACCTGTTCACTGGCCACTTTGTCACAGTGCTGCGCTATTTGTCTGCCCAATTGATGACAGAGATAGGTTTGGGTGAGCTAGAGTTCTACGGCGTTTTAGCTAAGGCTTTGCGCCGCTATCAAAAATCTGCGCAACAGGATAACGCTGATATGACAGAGCGTTTCCAGCAATTTAATTTATTCCGTCCTCATATTGAACGTGTCTGTATTAATCGCGTGCGTTTGCGCCAGGGCTACGATGACAGTGCCGAGCGTCCTGTCCCCATTGTCGGTGGAGACCTGACCAATCCACTTTGGCTCGCTGAACAAGAGTCACAACAAAACCAACCTGAAACCGCTTCCGCTTTAGAGGCTTAATTATGAGTAATATCCTAGATCTCGCCGGTATCGGAGCCGGTCCTTTTAATTTGGCCGTTGCCGCTCTGATGCGGAACAAATCTTTGAGCCATCGCTTTTTTGATGCTAAAGCGGAATTCTCCTGGCACCCGGGTTTAATGTTGCCTGGCGCTATGATGCAGACTTCTTATCTGAAGGATCTGGTGACACCGGTCGATCCCACCAACCCTTGCAGCTTTCTGGCGTACCTGGTGGAAAATAAGCGTTTCTATGACTTCCTGCATGCGGAGCAGCGCACCGTAACTCGCCGTGAGTTTGCCGATTACCTGGCTTGGGCTGCGCGTCGCCTGGATTCCATTCAAATGAGTAGCCGTGTCCAAAGCGTGGTGGATAATGGTGAATACTTTGAGCTGGATGTACATGGACCCAATGGCCGCGAGCAAGTGTTTGCCAAGAATTTATGTGTTGCCGCTGGTAAAAAACCGAATATCCCAGAGTGCAGTCGCCCATTCCTTTCAGACAACTGTTTCCATGCACTGGAAATTGCCCTGCGTAATCCAGATGTCAGTGGTAAGCGTGTAGCCGTGGTCGGTGGCGGTCAGACAGGTGCAGAAGTGGTTATTAATCTTCTGAGCAAACACTGGGGTCGTCCGCAGCAGGTAACCTGGGTGTCCCGCCGCAGCAACTACTTGCCGTTGGATGAGACACCGTTTACCAATGACTGGTTTACCCCGGAATATGTCGATGTTTTCCGTCAATTGAGCCCACAGCGTCGTGAAGAAGTTGTCGCAGAGCAAAAGCTGGCTTCCGATGGTATTTCCCCGGATACTCTCAAGGAGCTTTACCAGTTGTTCTATCGCCTTGTGCACCTGGAAAAAGATGCTGAGCGAGTGGCATTAATGCCTAACCGCGAACTGATGGATATGTCTCACCGTGGTGACTACCAGTTGCAGCTGGAAAATCACCTGCTGGGAGAGGCGGACGGTACCGAATGGATAAATGCCGATATCGTTATTTTGTGCACCGGCCTTTGCGAAGCTTTGCCCCCTTGCCTGGCGCCCTTACAGGAACATATCGCCCGTGATGCAGAGGGTCGTTTGTTACTGGATGATGCCTTTGCGGCAAAACTCAGCGGTGATGAGAGTGGTCGCCGTTTGTATTTCCTTGGCACGGGCCGTACCAGCCATGGAATTGCTGAACCACAGCTGAGTCTATCGTCCTGGCGTGCTGCGCAAGTGGTGAATGACTTGCATGGCAGTGCTGTGTATGACAACCAGCAAACCAGCAACTTTATGAAATGGATTACCCCTCAAACTCAGCAAGCTGCTGTAGCGTAAGTTTATAGGGGAAACCGTGACCGACCTTCTGGTGCCCACCAGAGAGGCCGGTCATGGAAAAAATATGTTTCTACAATCCTTCCTCTGAATATCATCGTCCCAAGTATCATTTGGCAACGTCAATAAAAATACCCATATGGTCAGTAACCGCAGCGGCTTTATTGGCTCCATTAATGCTGACCACCGTGCTTTGAGATAGATAGTCCACATTAACAATTTTGATGGTTGCAGTGTTGTAGACAGCTACATCATATTTTTGACTAGCGGTACTATTGGTGCCGGAAAAACTGCGTTGGTAAGAGTCCGAAGGCGTCACCTCAGTAGCGGGGTGAGCGTCACGAAATATATTGTTTGTTGCTCGGCTAATTACTGACGGGGTAAAGCTGTTGCTGCCTTGGTTGGTATCACCCATCACGAGATCAATACCACCGTGCCCTTGTTGTAATAAAAATTTATTAATATTTTGGTAGAACAATGTCGCCTGTGCTTCACTTTTGGCGATGCTGTTGGGGACATGCACAAATACAGCATTCACATTACCTGTCTTTACCGCGATCCAGCCCATGCCCGAACCCAGAACCTGGTGTTGAGTGGTATTGGCAGCATGAACGCTAAAGCTGTTACAGGCTTTACCGGTAGAGCTTGATCCCACCAAACCGCCTGCGTGCTGCTGCATGGAACCCCATTCGCTATGGGCTCCATCCATTTCGCCATATACCAACAGGTCACAAGGCTTCCTGAGTGAGCGATAGAGATGTTGGTGGGTTTGCCGCGCCTTACCTTCAATCATGCTAAGAAACTGACCGTTATTGTGTTGGCCTTTGGCCATATAACCTTGTGGTGCTTGAGCAACCAGCTGGGCTGGGCCATAGATCGGAATGTGGGGTTCCAGGCTTTCGGCCGTTGGCATTACCAAAAACCAGGGGTCTTGTTGAGCAGCTTGGTGATTGTGGGTAACGCGAGTGAAGTGTTGGCTATTGGAGGCACTCACCCCACGATTGGTACTGGCGTTAGAGTTAATGGATTGGTAGGCAAAGGTTGGCATATTGGCTACTCATTTTTATTGAATCGTCGAATCAGATTTATTCTTTAATACCGTTTCTTAATAAGAAAAGCCAGCCTTCTTTGTAAGTATGGCTTGGTAGGTTAAGACATTTGTCGCAAAAAGTTGGCGCGATATTATTTTTTAGCTCAGGATTTTTGGCTGATCTTCAAAGCGTTTATGACGACTGAAAAATCACTTCCAGGCTCATGTGGTAAATGTCGGACTTAACTCCGGTTTTTTAATCGCAATTAAAGTAATCGTTTAAAAACACTGCTCGGCCTTTGAGATTGCTTTTCCTGTTTCCAAGCTTGTCATTAACTTGGAGTTTATTAACGAATTCTTTCAAAGTCTGATTTTTTTATCAATTATTTCTGTATTTCCTCTGGAAATGGTCTAGGTGAGAGCTGAATAGTCTCCGTAAATCCTCAAGCCCTCCGTTTTGATAGCGTTGGGATATATCTATTTTAAAACCACTTATTTGTGATCATAACCTCTCAAAAAAACTATAAATATATAGCTGAATAAAGTGCCAAAGCCGGTGTGCCCAATACACCTTGTGCAATACTTTTTGGGTACTGAACCATTGGTCTAGTGCATGCAGTGAGCAGGGAGGAAATCTGTAATGCGTTTGAACTCAACCCTTGCACAAGGGCGTTATCACTACAGCTGCGACGGACGCGAAATGCCCGTACAGGACAGCTGGCAGTTGGGCTTTGACGCCCAGGGGCGCCGCTCTCTGGTCAGTCAGAGGCTGGTGGGCGATCGAGGCTTCGGCATAGAGGTATTTGCGCTCTTAAGTAATGGTTTGGTGAGCGAGTGCCAAGTGAGCTGGCGCGATGAGGTTGACGAAGTCACTGCCCAGTATCACTTATGCTCTCCTGAGGGGCACTCTCCCCGTTTAGGTGATGAAATAAAGGCAAGCTGGAGTGGGCCCAATGGCCCGCAGGAATTGCGGGTGGGTGGTGATAACCGTCTGCTGTTTCCTCTGATGCGAGTTTTTATGGGGCCGCTATTGAAAACACTGATAAAACACCCAGCAGGCCTAGAGGTTGTTTCTCCGGATATTGTGGACCCCTCCCAGCGGGGCAAATTATTGTCACCAAGAGTGAGTCACCGCACTGCACGAATTATGGCAGGAGACCAGGCTAGCCAGCGCACCCAGGACCTGGGTTCGGATATTAGCGGTTATATTTATCAGGGCGATGAAGCTGAACGGGATGCGCACTGCTATGTCGATAACCGTAGTTTGCTGGTTGGTTATGATTGGCCTTCCAGTACTGGTCGCCTGTGGCAGGTTCGGCTCAGAGACCTGGAGTGGTCCCCCAGTCTAACCAGCCTGCTTTTTTAATATCCCTTCTCTTTTCTGTGGTTGTGTTCACTTAGGCAGAAGTTTGTGAACACAACTGAATTATCAGTCCTGTGAATAATGAATATTGATTGACGTCTCATTCACCTTGATAAGATTCCAGGGTTTCTACGACTCGTGAAAATTATCCCCAAATGCCTTCCTTTCTCAGTGTTTTGAACTTTTAGCCTCCAGTGGGCATCCTAGTCAACCTCCCGTAACAGGTCTTTGAGAAAGTACTGACAAATTTATACGGCGGGATTTTTTCAGAACCGCAGTGTAAGCTTGCGTCACTATTGTGCTAATGGGGGAGCCATTTTGCCTTTTATCAAATCTAATTCCCGTTGGGGGATGCCACTGGCGATCGCCTTAGTTGTGACTTCACAGTTACCCTTTAATGTCGCTCTGGCCAGTATCGATGAAGAGACAGAGGTAGAGCTCAAGGAGCTGGAAAAAGCACCGGAAAAACAGCAGGAACAGTGTTTGCAAGAGCAGCTGTTGATTTCTTCTGCTGAGACCACTCTGAGGGAGATTCGCTTGCTCTGTGCTGACCGGGTCAGGGCTCAGCTGGGTCTGGAGGAGGATTTCTTTGAGGTCGATCCGGTGGTGGAGGAGTACTCAGAGGAACTGCCCACGGATAAGGTCCTGCTCGGTGGTCGTGCCCAAGCTATTCGCGATGCTGCCAGCAATCCCTTTACCCTGGCCTCCCATAAGACCAACTATATATTGCCATTTACCTATAACCCGTCTCCCGAGAAGGGCGGCTTGTCGGATTATGAAGGTGAAGGTAAAGACCTGGATAATATCGAGGTGCAATTCCAGCTGTCAGTGCAGGTACCCGTGTGGCGGGGCTTTCTCGGCAGTGCCTCATTTATGAGTGTGGCCTACACCAACCGCAGCTTTTGGCAGGCCTATAACTCCGATAACTCATCACCCTTTCGTGAAACCAACCACGAACCGGAGTTGATTCTAACCTGGCTCAATGATTGGAGTTTGTTTGGCTGGCAAAATGTGGCGAACCAGATTGCCTTCAACCACCAGTCCAATGGCCGCAATGAGCCCTATTCCCGAAGCTGGAACCGGGTATACGCTAACTTCCTGTTTGAGAAGGATAATTTTTCCGTTGGCATCAAGCCCTGGTATCGCCTCCCGGAGGACCGTGACGATGATGACAACCCGGATATAGAGCATTACATGGGGCATTTTGAGCTGGGTGGGCGCTACCGGGATGGCGATCACACCATAGCCGTTATGGTGCGCAACAATTTGCGCTCAGATAACCACGGTGCCTTTGAGCTCACCTGGGGCTTCCCCCTTGGTGACCGTGTGGATGGCTATATTCGCTACTTTAACGGTTACGGAGAAAGCCTGATTGACTACGATGAGTCAGTGCAGACTCTTGGCTTTGGTTTCACCCTGGCTCAGGGGTTCTAGCCCCTGTTAAAGGGTGAGTCAGAAGTGGTTCAGGGAGAAGTGGTTCAGGGAAGGAACCGATGGGATTTGAAGACAGTTACCGACTCAGCGCGCATGCGGTGATTACCAATGATGCGGGGGAAGTCTTACAGTTGCTGGCAACATATGCCAATCGCAGCTGGGGGCTTCCCGGTGGCGCCCTGGACCCGGGAGAGACTATCCACGAGGCCCTGCGGCGAGAGTGCCGTGAGGAGTTGGGCCGGGAGGTGGGTATCGAATACCTCAGTGGTGTCTATTACCACAAGGTCTACAACTCCCATGTTTTTATTTTTCGCGCCCGCTTCACCGATAGAAGGCACATCACCCTATCTAGTGAGCACTCAGAGGTAGCGTATTTTCCCCTTGAGCGCCTCTCCGAGGTGCAGCGGCAGAGAGTCAGGGACTGCCTCGAGTTCGATGGCGTTGTTCGCAGCGCAAAGTTCTAACTTTATCCCCTTCCTTGGCAATAGATCTGGTCGGTCAGCACGCTTTTGGCGATTTTCGCCAAAAGCTCTGACATCGCGGAATTCCCTAGTTCTCTCTATTAGTATTTGCCCCCTGGTTTTTTACCCAAGAACTCCAGATTCTCCGCTATTGCCGGGGGACTTAATAAAAGTTAATAAAATCAAACAGTTGAATAATTAAAGCAGCGGCCCTCGAGAAGTTGCGGGCTATGCTGGTGGATAAGAATATGGGTTTGGACATGAAGATGCCTGAATTGGGCAACCTGAAGCACAGCGCACAGAAGCTGGAATGCCACGTAGCGCTGGTGAGCGCAGACAGCAAATTGGCGGGAGACTGGGTTAGCGCCCTCAACAATACCGCAGCTCTGCATGAGAATCCCTTCGGCCTGGTTTTTGAGGCGGTGGTTCCTGCGGAGGTTGAAAATCTGGCGCTGCAGGAAGGCCGCCTGCAAGCGATGATCGTGGATGGTGGCACCGATGCTCAGGGGCTGGAGGCCGCTGATATGCTTGCCGACCAGATACATGCACTTCGTTCCCAGCTCAATATTTTTCTGGTGGCTCAGAGTGATGTCGCTGGCGGCACACCTTTGGCGGGTAAGAGTGGCGTTAAGTCACTGGCCAGTCTGCGCAGGCGTTTTGATGAGTTGTTTGACCGCCGGGAAGGCAACTTTAACCACATGTTCCGCCTAGTGCAGGCGTTTATTGCCCGCCGAGCCTCCACTCCCTTTGCCGATACCCTGAAAGAGTATGTGTTCTCCGCACGTGACGCCTGGCATACCCCCGGTCACTCTGGTGGCGATAGTCTGCGCAATAGCCCCTGGGTGGGGGATTTCTACCGTTTTATGGGCGAGCACGTCTTCAATACCGACTTGTCTGTTTCGGTGCAGATATTGGATAGCCTGCTGGAACCGCACTCGGTAATCCAGGAAGCACAGGATCTCGCGGCCCAGGCATTTGGCTCGCGCCATACCTTTTTCCTGACCAATGGCACCTCCACCGCCAACAAAGTAGTGATTCAACAGATCCTCGGTGGGGGCGGTAAGATTATTGTCGACCAGGCCTGCCACAAATCGGTTCACCATGCGATAGTGATGAACCGCTGTGAGCCGGTCTACCTAAAGTCGGTGTTGCACCCAGAATTCGGCATTTATGGCCCGGTGAAGCGCTCTGATATTGAGGCGGCCCTGGATGAACACAGTGATGCGCGTCTATTGGTTATCACCTCCTGCACCTACGACGGGCTGCGTTACGATCTGAAGCCCATCATCGATTACGCCCATGAGCGCGGGGTTAAGGTGCTGGTCGATGAGGCTTGGTTTGCCCACGGTTTCTTCCACCCGGAACTGCGTCCGACAGCGCTGGAGTGTGGCGCTGACTACGTAACCCAGAGTACCCATAAGATGTTGTCGGCCTTCTCCCAGGCCAGCATGATTCATGTGCAGGACCCGGACTTTGACGAGTTCCGCTTCCGCGAAAACCTGAACATGCACGCTTCCACCAGTCCGCAATATGCCATGATTGCCAGTCTTGATGTAGCCCGCAAGCAGATGGCAATGGAGGGTTACGGGCGCCTCAAGCAGTGCCTGCAGATGGTGGAAACTCTGCGATGCGCAGTGAACGAAACAGGCGTATTCCGCGCCCTGACTCGCGACGACCTGATTGCCGAGCCCCTGTCTGGCGACAACATCCGCCTGGACCCCACCAAGGTAACGATCGATATTTCCCGCAGTGGCTACTCGGGCAATGAAATGCAGATCAAGCTGTTTGACCAGTATGGTATTCAGGTGGAAAAGACCACCTACAATACCATCACGGTATTGGTAACTCTGGGGAGCACTGAGAGTAAATTGCTGCGTCTGATTCACGCGCTCAAACAGCTGGCGGGCAATACCCATAAGCGTATCCATGTGGGTACACCGCGTCGTTTGCCTGAATTCACCCGCTTTACCTGTCTGCCAGCGGATGCCTACTTTGCTGAGACAGAAGAGCTGCCATTGATGGATAACGGCGTTAACGCTACGCAGAATCTGGTTGGCCGCACCAGCGCTGATGAGATAGTGCCTTACCCGCCGGGTATTCCAGTACTGGTTCCCGGGCAGGAAATTTCCGCACAGATCGTGCAGTTCCTACAGCAGTTATTACAGGGGCAAAATACCACGGAGATTCACGGTCTGATTTTCCGCTCCGATGAACCCATGCTGCGCGTGGTTAAGGATGTGCCAGGCATTGAAGAAGTCAAAGACAAGAAGTCCGGTGCTAAAAAGACTAAATAAAACGATATGAGCTATCCGGCATGGAGGCCGGTATGTTTGATCAACCAAGGACGGTATTGCTTGCTGGGGCTTCGGGCGGTTTGGCTCGTGCAATAGGCGCTGAAATAGTTCGACGCTATCCCGATATTACACTGGTAACTTTGAGTCGCGCCGCTGTGGATCGGGTGCCGGGGCATGCCGGGGAGCGTCGGCACCTGGCGGTTTCCCTCGCTGATGAGCACTCTGTTAAATCCGTTGAGACCTTTCTCTCTGAGTTTTCCTCTCCGCCCGACTGGGTGATTCATTGCTGTGGGCTGTTACACGATGCATTCCATGGCCCGGAAAAATCCCTGGCTCAATGTGAGGATGATTGGTTGATACAGTCCATGCGAATCAACCTTCTGACTCACTTGCACCTGGCCCAGGCTCTGGACAGGAAGTTACTGCGAAAGCAGCCGCTGCTGTGGGCATCCCTTTCAGCCAAAGTGGGGAGTATTGGTGACAATGCTCTAGGGGGTTGGTATAGCTACCGTTTCAGCAAAGCAGCGCTCAATATGCTGGTAAAAAACCTATCTATTGAATGGGGGCGCCGCCTGGAACAGAGTTGTGTGGTGGCAATCCATCCGGGAACGACGGATACGGCACTTTCGAAACCATTCCAAAGTAACCTTGCTCCGGGCAAATTATACAGCCCGGCACTGAGTGCCGGGCGTATTGTAGATGTACTGCAACAACTCGCCCCTGCCGATAGCGGCAACCTGTTTTTTTGGGATGGTAGTCGCTTACCCTGGTAGGTAATCAGGGGCTCTCAAGCCTGGCCAGGTGTTATCGTCTGTTATTCGCGGATATCCGCTGTTGGCCTGGTCAGTGGTGATGTAATAGCGTATATAGCGTTGATTTTTCAGGAAGAAATAAGCGCGAAACGTGTTCCACTGGTGGGCCGCCGTAATCTTCGTAGCATAGGCGCCGAGCCCCGGCCAAGTATTGTCATTGATAGGTTTTGGGTGACCACTGTCAAGCCGATCATCTTCCAAGTCATAGCGCAAATAATTTCCCTCCTCCAGAAAAAAATAGACTTTGCTATTCGACCACTTCAAGGCTGCACGAATTTTTGACGCGTAGGAAGCCATACCTGGCCAACTATTGTTATCCACGAGTTTGGGGTAGCCGGAGTCCACCTGATCATCATTGAGGTCGTAACGCAGGTAACCTCCATCGCTTAAGAAGAAATAACCTTTATCACTATTGGCTTTAAAGGCAGCGACAACCTGATTGGCATAATCTTCTAATCCTGACCAACTACTGTTATCTGTTGTACGTGGATAATCATTTGCGGTTTTGTCTAGAATTTTGTTATAGCGAACATAATGGTTGTCTCCACGAAAGTAGTATGCGCGCGAGCCGTTCCAGTCGAGACCAGCAATAATCTCCGGGGCGCTTTTACGCAGAGCGACTGGGGTATCGTTATTGACGAGTACATAATCTAGAATGCCCTGAACGCCTGTGTAGTCAGTCCAACTCCGTGTACTAGCGTCTACTACATCAATAAGTCGATCGTTCTGATAGATTTCTACTGGGCCGCTACCTATGGAATACCAATTGATGGATATATTACTGGCCGACATCAATTTACGCGTGCCAGGGCTGTGCCAATCAATGGATTTCCATCCAGTTTCCAGGTTGTCTGCAGATCGGTACCCATAAAACGCAGTATTGTAGGGCTATCGACGTTTGTACCGAATAGCCATAAATACCATCGAAGTTTTTATTATGGATATCCTCAACCTAATCGCTGTGCTCAGAATTTAATGGTTGGTTACTACCAATAAATATAGTTTTCTCATTGACCGTCTGTAATCCATGATCACAGCCCAGGGTATCGCGACCATGGTCTGTGGTTACCAGCACCAGCCATTCTTCTCTGCTAGCAATGCGCGAATCTACGGCATCTAACAGCTCACAAAGTTGTGTATCACTCGTCTGAATACTTTCGTTATAGCGATCGCCAAAACAGGAACTGTGACCGGCACCATAGGGATCATCCAGATGTAGGAATAGAAAATCCACATGCCCAGAAGAAATTTCCTCTATAGCGTGTACGGTAAAATCCGCATCGGAAAGGCCATTTAAAACCAAGCCTGCTTGCTCCTGATCTGCGGAGAAGAAGTTGCTATTAATGTGGATAAAGATTATTTATCCATTTTGCCTTCGGCGCATCTAAAGTATGCATTCTCAGAAGAGAGTTATCTCAGATTTGCACTAACTAGAACCTTTGCAAGACCAGATTTTGGTGATCTCAATCCAGGTGGTTACTATGCCGGGCACGATAATGAGTTTATAGGTGGTAATCCAGATCTTGAACCCACTTACTCCTGGAACTTTGATGTGTTGTACGAATATTATTTCAATAATTCGGGGATATTATCTGCGGGTCTTTTCTATAAAGATATTACTGATCCAATTTTTACAGATGTGAAAGAGGGAGCGTATAATGGGGTTTCTGGAGTTGAGGTTTATAGCCCGGATAATGGTGATAATACCTCGCTGAGAGGCTTGGAGTTTATCCTGGTTCACAAGTTAGATTTCTTGCCAGGATTCCTGCCGAATATTGGGGTCTCAGCAAATGTTACCTTAATGGATTCAAAAATGCATATTCCGGGTCGAGATGAATCTGTACCAATTTCTCGTTAAGCCGGTTTATTGCATAATCTCTCTACCTATTATGACGACGGTGCTTTTTTCCATTCGCCTGACTCAAAATCATAAGGGCGAGTATATTGATGAGCATGATGCTAATAAAAATGAAGATCAATACTATGGGCCTTATACTAGCCTGAATATGAGCGCAAATTACACGTTGAGTGACAAGCTGGTTGTCTTTGCTGAAGCCTTAAATCTTACCAATGAACCATTAACTTACTACATAGGTGATAAAGATAGACCCAAGCAGGTAGAGTATTGCGGAGTTTGTGGACAATTGGTTTTTCGCTACAGTTTTATAGCCGAACGTTTTACTTTTTAAAAAAACAACTCGTCTGTTGGCGAGTTGTTTTTTTGAGCTTTCTTAATTATTTATTGTAAGTGGATCACCTCGTCTGAGTAGTGTTTCGATATCTATACCTTTTGGTAGGCTTCCACTACTATGTGCTCCTCTTGTTTCCAGCCTTGAACGAATAAAAGCATCACTGACAGACTGATTGCCAGCCTGCAGTAGTAGATGTGTCTGCATTGTGATTGCCATTTTATCTACGATACCGCGTGCTCGGTATTCAAATTGGTCCAAGTCGGAAAGTTCTTTTTTTAGAGAATCTACTGCTTTGTCGAACCGGACATCAACACCAATGCTTGTTGTCATTTCATCCAACCAGTGGTTAACCACACTGGGTGTTTTCATGATAGCCCGCAGTACATCAAGGGCCTGGATATTACCGGACCCCTCCCAGATAGCATTAATTGGCGCATCTCGGTAGAGACGGGCGGTGATAAAGTTCTCAATAACTCCATTCCCGCCCAAACACTCCATAGCCTCATAGGCGTGATGGGGGCTGCGCTTACAGATCCAATATTTGCCGACTGCCGCTCCCAGTCGGAGTAGCATTTGTTCATGTTCTTGATCCTCATGGTCCATCGCCCTAGCCATACGCATTGTTAGGGCAACAGATCCCTCAACCTCTAATTGAAGGTCCGCAAGGACATTTTGCATTAGGGGGTGGTCTATTAGCTTTTTCCCAAAGGCTTCTCTTTGTGCTGCGTGATAAATTGCTTGCACCACGGCTTGTCGCTGGCCCCCAGAGGATCCGACCATACAATCAAAACGGGTGATTGCTACCATCTTGATGATTGCGTTGACCCCTCGGCCCTCCTCACCCAGTAGCCACCCCAAAGCACCTCGCATCTCAACTTCTGATGAAGCATTGGATACATTACCAGACTTTACTTTGAGCCTTTGGATTTCCAGTGGGTTTTTGCTTCCATCTGGACGCCATCTGGGAACCAGAAAACAGGAAAGGCCTCCAGGCGCCTGAGCCAAAATCAGAAAACCATCACACATAGGCGCAGACATGAACCATTTATGGCCGAGAAGCTCGTAGGTACCATCCCCCATAGGGACGGCAGTGGATGTGTTTGCCCGTACATCCGAGCCTCCCTGCTTCTCAGTCATACCCATGCCAATAGTGAGGGAGTGTTTTTCAAAGTATGGGCGGTTACTGCCATCGTAGCCGCGACTGAGGATCTTGGGAATCCACTCCTCCGCTATCTCTGGATTTAATTTTATCGAGGGAATAGCGGCAAAAGTCATTGTTATAGGACAGCCGTGACCCGCTTCAAGTTGACAATGTAAATAATTCTTTGCAGCTCGAGCTACATTGGCCCCATTGCGGGGGGCGCTCCATGGAGAGCTGTGTAGGCCCTCTGATAAAGCTAGTTGCATAAGCTGATGGTAGGAGGGGTGGTAGCGTACTAGATCTATGCGGTTACCGGTTCGATCATGGCTTTCAAATATTGGCCTGAACTCATTGGCAGCATAACCCCGCTCTATCATTTCAGGTCTTCCGCAAACCTCACCATAACGCTGCAAATTATCCTCAGCCCAATGTCCACCATTGAGGTGTACTGAATCAAATAGAGCTTGATCGCCAGCATATAGGTTGTGTCCACATAGGGGTGGGGTTTGATTGTTTATGCGATGAGTAGTTGCATGGGCTGAGGGGTGAAGTTGATCGCTCATGATCAGGGCCTCTAGGGTTTACAAATATGAGGGGTAAGGTCTCTAGGCTTGGTCTATTTGGTACAAATTTGCCAGTTTCCCGATGGAATAAATAATCAGATACTACCAATGTAAAACTATAAAGTAGCCTACCTTTGTACGTTATTTAAACACTGATCGATTTCGATGAGATATATAAGGAGCATGAATAATTTATGGTTCATATAAAATTCGTATGTAGTTTATTCAAAACAATATCGTTTTCTTTATGAGAAACATATTCTTTATTTGAAAGTAGTTGGATAGATGTCTTTTCAATTTTTTTATGGTTTGGCTTGTGTCGGTAAGCGGGGGCATTCTGATGCTCCAGGTGGAAATTTTCGGCTACCTTTTGGTTAAAATAAATCCATTAAATATGCGGATTAGTACAATTTTTTTGCTATTGTCTATGTTCTAAAAATACTTTTAGCTTTATACAAAAGCATGTCCTCCGGAGATGTAATCCTGTGAAATTGTAATACCTTTGTATTAAAAGATGACTTTTGTCTTATTTGTTGGCACACTTAAGATTGAATTTTTGTTATCTGCTTCACTACCTGTTGCAGTGTTAGGGTTGATCGAATAGATTTAGCTCATACCAAATATGCTACGGACAGAAAATAATAAAAAAGTAAGAGAACGTCAGATTAAATCTTAAAGGAATGCGTGTTGGGGGAACCCAGATGAATTTGCATAAGGATTATGCGCGTCTCAAAGTTGTTTCACCGGAAAAAGTTTGTAAGGGGCCAGCAGTTGCTTTCTTAACTTCTTCGGTCAACTTACAGAGTTCAATTTTTGCGGGACATATTGAGGAAGAGTTTAATACGAGATGTTCTATCGTGCAGCGTACCCCATCTTTTTCTATTGGTGGACTAAAAGCTGATTATGTGTTGCTAGACTGCGTGGGTCTTTTGAAGTCAGATCTCGATCATTTATTGCGAGACATTCACGCCTCTATTAATCCACCCAGTATTATTCTTTTAAATGTTGATGACCCTAATGAAGTTGACTTTGTCCTGCATTGGGAGAGAGTGCTCGGGCTCATGCCTGCTAGGTCTGAGCCTGGTGTCATAATGGAACGGTTAGGCAGGATATTCTCTGGAGAGTATTGGTTTCCTAGAGAGGTATTACATAATTTTCTTCGGCAGCACAGGCGTCCCAAAAGGTGGATGAGCTCCTCCTCAAATCTCACTCAAAGAGAGAGGCAGATATTAGAGCTTATCTGCGAGTGTCGAACAAATGCTGATATTGCTGAAGTCTTATGTGTCAGTGAACACACTGTAAAAAGCCATTTGTATAAAGTCTATAAGAAGATTGGTTGTAAGAACAGGCTGGAAGCAAGTAGTTGGGCAAGTCAGAATTTGTGATATGGGAAAACTTTATTTACTTTGCTTTAAGCTTTTATTGGTTTTTTCTTTAGGAGTCTTGCCAGTCTCATCAATTTCTCAGGAGTCAGTACTTTCTGAGAGCGAAGAGTCCATTCTTACTGGACTAGTTATAGATAATACAGTGAGCGGTATAGGGCATGAGTTTGCACGCTCTCTTTCTCTTTATATTTCGTCCAATCTATCAGACTTTGATTATAACCTTACTGTTCATGAGAGGCCCTCTGCGAGATGGGGTAGTGTTGTATGGGTAGATTATGAAAATAAAGAAGTATTTAGGACTGTTATCTATCCAGGTCGAAGGCGTTTTGGTCAGGTAGTTGAGCAAGCTGTCGCTCAAATAAACAACAATGTTAGGCAGCAGAGACTGCAGGCATTATTTTCACAAAATTTAGATTTGGCCGGGGAGGAGCTGTAGTGCGGTTCTCATTACTTTTGGTTGCTATTCTGTTGTCTACTTCTGTTTCTGCGACAGAACTTATATATACCCCAGTAAACCCATCTTTTGGAGGTAACCCTCTCAATGGTAATTATTTATTAAACAACGCCAGTGCACAGAATAGTAAGAAGGATCCTAAAGCAGGGAAATCGCCTTACTCTGATTCATCATCACTCGATAGATTTACAGATACCCTTGAGTCAAGACTGTTATCTCAGTTACTTACTGATGTTGGCAATGGTAATGACGGTACTTTGGTAACTGATGATTTCATTGTAAATATACTCGATGTAGATGGTACTTTGACTATAACTATTACAGATGCTGTCACAGGAGAGCTTTCTGAGATTGTAGTCGTTGGCCTAAATCCCGGTAACTGATTTAATTGGCCAGCGGATGGTTTGTTTTTATGGGTGGTGGTGATGGCGGTGAGAATAATATTTATAGTTTCTGTTTTACTTTTGAGTGGTTGTACTTTTTTTCAAGATACTGGTGAGGCCTTATTTGGTCCTGGAGAACAGAAAGCCACTCTAACGGACAGAATGAGTACTTATGCGGATCTATTGAGTCTGCCACCCCCTAGGGGAAAGATTGTGGTAGCTGTTTATGGCTTTAGCGATCAAACTGGTCAATATAGGCCAGCTCCATCCAGCTCTTTCTCTACTGCCGTAACACAAGGCGCTGCCTCAATGCTTGTTCAAGTGCTCAATGAGTCAGGTTGGTTTGTCACTCTAGAGCGGGAAGGGTTACAAAACTTGCTTACTGAACGGAAAATAATTCGAGCAGCAATCAAAGAGCAAGAATCTTCAGCACCATTCGAACTGCCATCCTTAATGTCCGCCAATATAATGTTGGAGGGCGGGATAGTCGCCTATGATACCAATATTAAAACTGGTGGTGCCGGCGCCCGTTATTTCGGAATTGGACTCAATGAACAATATCGAGTAGATGAAGTTACTGTTAACTTACGCGCAGTTGATGTTAGAACTGGTAGAGTTTTAAATAGTATTCTGACAAGCAAAAAAATCCTATCAAGGCAAATACAGGGTGATGTTTATACATTCGTGGAGTATAAACGATTGCTAGAAATTGAAGCAGGGATGACGACCAATGACCCCGCTCAGCTTTGTGTTCTTTCTGCGATTGAGTCAGCAGTCATACATTTAATCGCCAACGGTGTAACCAACAATTTATGGGCAATGCAAGATGTTAATGAATTTCCTAGCTCTGTGCTGAGTGAATATGCAGATGCTACTGTGAAAATACTTTAAATAATTTTCGATTATTTTTTTTTATATCTGTCGGCTATATTTTAAAAAAGCTTACGCTCTTTTACTTTTAGGGGATATTTCCTTGTGTTTGAGCGTAAGTTTGTGTAATTTGTGCGGCTTCCCATCTGGCCTCTTATTGGTCTCTTAGAAAATCCTCTTAATCATCAAGAGTCTCATACAAAAGTCTTAAGATTTTCGCATTATTTTTAAGAAAAATATTCTTTCTTCTGATTTATTGTCCCTTCTTATATTTCTATAGTTGTCTCCGGTGGGCGAAGTCGCTCTTGCTTCAATTTCACTAAGGGAGATTTGGGTGGGCGCTATCAAGGCGAGTTTTTATTTTTTACTCCTGCTGGTTACCTGTATTCCCGCTGTTTGGGCAGGCGATTTGGATGGCTACGATGAGCTGTCCTCTGGTCAGGGGACGCTGGATCTTATGTTACAGCGTGATGAATCTATTACGGGCCAACTGGCTGAAGTTGTTCAGAGTGGGGACTATAACGTTGCCGAAGCATCCCAGTTTGGACAGTACAACCAAGTTTTTCTGGTTCAAGAAGGCTATTCGAATGAAGCTGTAATTCAGCAGGCTGGTGAATATAACTACGCAGCCATTTCCCAGTCTGGTGCTTATAACCAGGCAACAGCTATTCAAAATGGAATAGATAATATTGCCCTCATCAATCAGGTGGGTAATGCCAATTCAGCCAATATCATCCAAAACGGAGATGGCCTATTTGGATTTGTCGCGCAGTTCGGTGACAACCATGCAGTGCAAGTAGTTCAATATGACTAAAGCACTGTTTCTTTTTGTTCGTATTTGTTTATTTAGTCTGATGGAGATGCATAAATGAAAAAGCTTTCACTTGCTGCTGCGATTGCAATGCTTGTTGGTGCTGGGCAGGCCATGGCCGATAGTAATTATGGTGATCAGTTACAGACTGGCAATAATAATGCTGCAGACATTTACCAAATGTTTGAGTCCACCAATAACGCTGCTTACCAATGGCAAGAAGGTGACGATAACCGCGCTAATGCAAGCCAGTCTTCAGCCGATGCTAACTATATTGACCAGACCCAGGTAGGTAACCGCAACTATTCTGAAACTGATCAATATAATCAAAATGGCTCACAGGCCTATACTTTCCAGCAGGGCGAGGGTAACCAAGGTGTTATTCACCAGTGGGATGGTGCGAGAAACACAGCTTACGCTACTCAAATTGGTAGTGAAAACACCATGCACCTGGATCAGTACACCGAGGCTAATGACAATACCCTTGATGCAGTTCAAGACGGTAATGACAATATGGCCGCCCTGCAGCAAGATGGCAACGGCAACTTGTTTGTCAGCACCCAAGCAGGTGATGGCAACAGTGTTTGGAGCAGCACTTGGTACAGCTCGGCAGATGGCTTCTTAGGTGGTCAGGTCGGTGAAGGTAACGTTGGCTTCGTCTATCAGGGCGGCGTAGAAAACACGGCTAACCTGGTACAGACTGGCGATTACAATTACTTGGATTTATCCCAGGATGGTGCCAATAACGTTACCACTATTGCCCAGACTGGTACCGGCAACTCCAGCGCAGCCGGTCAATACGGCGATGCCAACGTGATGACTGTTACTCAGAATGACACTAATAACATCGGTGATATGTACCAGTATGGCAACAACAATGCTGCTACTCTGGTACAAAATGGTGACCTAAACTGGACTGAGTTCTCCCAGTCAGGGGACCTGAACGTAGCAACCATTGACCAGTCTGGTAGCGCTAACTCAGCCTTCGGCTATACCGATGGCATGGCCAATACGCTAGATATTGATCAGGCCGGTGAGCTGAACCTGGCTGAAATCCACCAAGACATGGGGGAATTCAACTTAATGGTTGTATCTCAAACTGGCTTTGAGCACGGTGCTCACCTGGGACAATCTGGTAGCGAAAACGCTACTTTTGTTACCCAGACAGGCAACTTCAACATGGCGAGTGTCCACCAGATGGGTAACGGCAATATGGCTGCAGTTTCCCAAAACTAATACAGCTATAGCGACTGTTGTCAGTACCTCTCCCCGTTTAGGGGAGGGGTTTTTTATTGGTCGAATATAAAATCCAACTTTCGCTTGTTTGAGCAGCTCTTTGCCTAGATGCTTCTTTGCCCGCTCAGATTAAGAGTAAGTTCCAGGAGACCATTCCATGGGGACCGATATTGGCTCCCACCCTTAATTGAGGAATCCACAGCTCTGGCTTTTAGCAGAAGAGCCTCCAGTTTGTGGGGCGTTAAGCGGGATAACGCAGCTTGTATGAGCGGTTGGCGCTTTTGTATACGAACCAGTCTTGCTATGGGCTGCCCTTGGTTGAGTTTTTCACCTAGCTCTAACAGTGAGCGTATCTCTCTTGTCAGGGCCCAGAGTACCACCGGTGGCTCAATACCTTCTGCACGTAAACCCTGCAAAGTCTTAATCGCTTTTTCAGGCTCTCCCGCCAGTGCCCGGTCAATTAGGTCAAAAACACTATAGCGAGCAGAGCTGGTAACACTCTGCTCCAGTTGCTCAACAGTTATTGTTGCGCCGTCATTATTTAAAAGCTTAAGCTTTTCGATCTCCTGGCTGGCAGCAAGTAGATTGCCCTCTACCCGTTCAGCTAGAATTTTTATAGCTTCCTTCTCGGCGGTTAACCCCGTGGAATTCATTCTTTGGCTAATCCAGTGTGGCATCTCCTGGGCGCTGACCGGCCAAATTTGTACCAGCACACCTTCCTGCTCAAGGACTTTAATCCATTTACTATTGAGCTGAGACTTATCAAGCTTGGGCAGAATCAGCAGTAATATTAAATCCTGGCTGGCAAGCGAGGAAAATTCCTGCAAGGCTTTGCTACCCTTATCCCCTGGCTTGCCACCGGGTGCGCGCAGCTCAATAAGTTTTTTTTCCGCAAACAGGGACATATTTCCGGCTGAGGCAAGTAATAATCCCCAATCGAAATTGTGTTCAGCATGAAGAAGTTCGCGCTCGCCAAAACCGTTTTTTTTTGCTGCCACACGTATTTGGTCGCAACACTCCTGTACAAGGAGTGGTTCATCGCCTGAGATGATATAAACCGGCGCCAGCCCTTTTCTAAGCTGCTGGGAAAGTTGTTGGGGGTTGATACGCATGGCGGAGCTACCTAGTAGCTCTTGTCTTGCAGTGGTGCATTGACATCAATACGGCGCAGACGGTTGATCATCCGGCTAATAAGTTCCCGGCGCATCTCTGCACGTAAGAGACGCTCCTCTTCCCCTTTACTGACAATTTCTGAAACGTCCCACTCCAGTGATCTGTAGACATCGGCCTGCGCTTTATTTAAAAGCACTTCGCCACTATGTGTTCGTACACTATAAATAGCGCTAGTAATCAATTCGTACTCAGAAGCCCGACCTTCAGAATCCACCGCAACAGTAAGCTTACGTTCCATTTCCTTGTGAATAGTGAGTAGGTAATCTGCCTCAATAGGAGATGCGGCAACAGGGACCCCACCATTTTCCAGAAGGCGGCTGATTTCATCCGCAATATCACTGCGTGGATTTTCACTGGAAATATAAATGGTGCTGCCAGGAGGAAAGTTCTTTGGAGCTCCGCGTAGGTGCCAACCGCAACTGGCGGTGGTCACAATGGCAAATAGAAGGACGATACGACGTGCGATTATTTTCATAAACTACCTGGCTTTTTTGTACCAGTAAACAGGGATTTTGCAGATACGAGCCGGGAGCAAGGTGCTCCCGGCTGACGGTTGGTTTTTACTGCGCGGATTTTTTACTTCGCGACAATATTTACCAGTTTGCCCGGTACGACAATAACTTTGCGTACAGTGGCATCGCCGATAAATTTCTGGACGTTCTCATCGGCAAGGGCGAGCTTTTCCAAACTCTCTTTGTCCGCATCAGCAGGCGCATCCAGCTTTGCACGTACTTTACCATTGACTTGAACAACCAAGGTAATGGACGTACGCACAAGTGCTTTTTCATCTACTACTGGCCAGGGAGCGTCGATCAAGGCGCTGGTATTACCAAGGATTTGCCACAGTTGGTGGCAAATATGTGGAGTTACCGGAGCCAGTAGCAAGACTGCTGCCTGCAGGGCCTCTCTCTCTACTGCAAGCCCTTGCTCACTACTGCGATCCGCTAGCTTGCCCACCTCATTGAGAAGCTCCATCACTGCGGCGACAGCAGTGTTAAAGGTTTGGCGGCGGCCATAGTCGTCGCCCACTTTCTGAATCGTCTCGTGGGTTTTACGACGCAGTTGTTGCTGTTGGTCGGTTAAGGATTGCTGGTCAATCTGAGTGCTGCAGGTGCCTGTGGCAACATGCGAATGTACGGTCTTCCACAGTTTGCGCAGGAAACGGCTGGCGCCTTCAACGCCGGCATCGTGCCACTCGAGGGTCTGCTCGGGAGGAGCGGCAAACATGGTGAATAGGCGAACCGTATCGGCACCGTATTCTTTAACAGCGGCATGGGGATCGATGCCGTTGTTTTTTGACTTGGACATCTTAACAACGCCGCCGGCGACCACTTCCTCACCGGTTGCGCGCTCGACCGCTTTAATGGGTTTGCCCTTGTCATCGCGCTCCACGTCTACATCGGCGGGGTTGATCCAGGTTTTATGGCCATTTTCTTCTTTATAGAAAGACTCGGCTAAAACCATGCCCTGGCACAGCAGCTGCTTGAAGGGTTCATCGCTGTTGACCAGCCCCTCATCCCGCATCAGCTTATGGAAGAAGCGTGCATAGAGGAGGTGCAGGATGGCGTGTTCGATACCACCTACATACTGGTCGACAGGCAACCAATAGTTGGCGCGATCAGGGTCGAGCATACCCTCTTTAAAATCCGGGCAGGTGTAGCGTGCGTAGTACCAGCTGGATTCCATGAAGGTATCGAAGGTATCTGTCTCGCGCTCGACCGGCGTACCATTGAGTTCATCCTTGCGCCATTCAGGGTCCGCTTTAATGGGGGATTGAACGCCGTCCAGCTCCACATCTTCCGGCAGCAAAATGGGCAGCTTATCGGCTGGCACGGGGATCTCGCCACCGTCCGCCAGGTTGAACATGGGAATAGGAGCGCCCCAGTAGCGTTGGCGGGACACGCCCCAGTCGCGCAGACGGTAATTGGTGGTTACCCGTCCCTTACCAGCGGCAATCAGCACTTCGGATATTGCGGTAAAGGCACCATCAAAATCCAGGCCATCGAAATTGCCGGAATTTACCAGCTTGCCTTTTTCAGTGAAGGCTTCCTTGTCCAGATCAATCTCCTGGCCATTGGTGGGAGCGATGACCTGGGTTATTGGTAGCTGGTACTTGTGTGCAAATTCCCAGTCGCGTTGATCGTGAGCGGGTACGGCCATAACGGCACCGGAGCCATAATCCATCAGAACATAGTTGGCTACCCAGACGGAGACTTCCTCCCCACTGATGGGGTGGATGGCCTTGAGACCGGTATCCATGCCTTTCTTGTCCATGGTGGCCATGTCGGCCTCGGACAGGGACTGCTTTTTGCACTCCGCGATAAAGGTTTTCAGCTCCGGGTTAGATTCTGCCAATTCCAGTGCAATAGGGTGTTCGGCGGCGAGGGATACATAGGTGACGCCCATCAGGGTGTCTGGGCGGGTGGTGTATACATCGAAATAGTCCATTCCAGCCACAGTGGTGGGCAGGCTAAAGCTCAGCTCCACACCGCGACTCTTGCCGATCCAGTTGCGCTGCATGGTGCGCACCTGTTCTGGCCACTCCGGCAGCTTATCCAGGTCCTCGAGAAGTTCTTCGGCATAGTCGGTGATCTTGATAAACCACTGGGCCAGCTCGCGTCTTTCCACGGTGGTGCCGCAGCGCCAGCAGGCTCCGTCTTCAACCTGTTCATTGGCGAGCACTGTCTGGTCATTGGGGCACCAGTTTACCGCGGAGTTTTTCTTGTAAACCAAGCCCTTTTCATAGAGGCGGGTGAAGAACCACTGCTCCCAGCGATAATAGGACGGCTGGCAGGTGGCCAGCTCGCGGGACCAGTCAAAGCCAAAGCCGAGGGCTTTCAACTGACCCTTCATGTAATCGATATTGGCGTAAGTCCACTTGGCCGGCGCAGTTTTATTCTGGATGGCGGCATTTTCCGCCGGTAGTCCGAAGGCATCCCAGCCCATAGGATGCAGGACATTTTTCCCCTGCATACGCTGGAAACGGGAAATGACATCGGTAATGGTGTAGTTACGCACATGGCCCATATGCAGCTTACCGCTGGGGTAGGGGAACATGGATAGGCAGTAGAACTTTTCCCTGCCGGTATCTTCCTGAACCTCAAAGCTTTTCTCTGTCTCCCAGAATTCCTGGGCGGAAGCTTCGACTGCGGAGGGGTTGTACTGCTCTTCCATTGATTGGGGACCTATACTCTGTGATCAAATTTTGCGGGGAAAATATTCAGTGTTTTAGTGGGAGAAGTTCTGGATCGGCAAGCAAAAGGATTGATTGCGATCAAGGACTTCCACCTGAGCATCTATTAGGATGCGTAAACGCGAGATTATAGGAGGGATACCGTGACGAAGGAACCGAAGTTGCCGCCGAAGGACGATCTGGCCGATGAGTTTCGTGAAGACCTGGAGGATTTGGTCGAGGGTGAACTGGCAGTAGAGAACCTTACCGCAAATAAAGTCGCTTTTCTTCGCGCCTGGTTGAAAGATGATCTACATCGGGCGGGGGACTATATGCGTGGCTTGGGAGGAGAACTATTGACTCTGGAGGAGCGCGGGGGCGACTGGTTACTGAACGCCGCGGACCCCACAGAAACGGCCTGGCCCAATCTTATGCGCTGTATCCGCGAAGGCAAACCCTGGGCCCTCGCCGGTGAGACAGTGGGGGCCGATGAGGAGTTGCAGTGCCTGGGCTGCGGTTATCTCGCCCAGCCGCCGGAGAATAGCCAAATTACTCCCTGTCACCGCTGTGGATATGGTTGTTTCAGGCAGATAGAAGGCGGCCTTGAGTATTGAGTGAGCTGTATAAAATAGCGACCAATATGCTGATGCCGCCCCTGGCGCCAATGCTGGGGTTACTTGCGGCATTCTTTATTCGCTTTTTTCCAGAGGGTTCTCTGCTGGAGAAGTCTTCCCTGCCACTGGCGGTTTTTTCATTTTGCCTGCTTTGGCTCAGTGCCACCCCAGCTTTTTCCAGCTGGCTCGGCAAGTGTCTGGGCTCAACGACAGACTTGCCAGATACGGCGCCAGCACCCCAAGCTTTGGTGGTGCTGGGTGGAGGGGTTTATCGGGACGGTGAATCTGGCTATGAAACTCTGTCCACATCCAGTATGGAGCGGGTGCTTTGGGCGGCTCAGCAGGGACCAGAAGACATGCCAATCCTGGTGTCTGGCGGTCGTGTCTCACCGGATGAGCATGCCTCTGAATCACAACTGATGGCAGACTTACTGAAAGGGTTGTCCCGTCCGGTGAGTTGGCGTGATGCTTGCAGTCACACTACCGCAGAGAACGCGGTAAACAGCGCAGCGATATTGCAGGGCGCAGGTGTGGATACTATTGTGCTCGCCACTCATTGGTGGCACATGCCCAGGGCCGCTGCGGTCTTTAAACGAGCGGGACTAAAGGTACAGCCCTTACCGGTGGGCAGTATTTCTGAGTTGTCACCGAGGGCACGGGGTAGGGTTTTACACTGGATACCCAATGCGGAGGCGCTGTTACAAACTCAGACCTATTGGAGAGAGCTCATGGCGCAGGTATGGTATCAATTTCGACCGCTTCCACAGGCAAAAAAGTGCTGAGGAACTTTTGTGGCGAAGGGGTCTCTGAGATTTATTAAGCATGAGGGAGTAGGCGTCGGTTAGGGAATGCATCTGTTTTATTGGCTAGTTGTATCGGGCAAATAGACGACTGGCGCCACAGATCTCACCCGCTGATTACTACTTAATATGGAGTAGCGACTGTGGATAACAACCATAACAATAAACGAGATAACCTTATGATGAAGGGCATCCCGGTTTCCTTTGCTCCCATCCAGTTACACAACAGGCTCAATCGGGCGGTATGGATTGGCTTCAAGCGTGTAGATCAGGATGGTAGAACGCTTTTTTTCCTGTGCGGTGGGGCCGAAAGTGGGGCTCAGTTAAACAAAAATTTTGAGACTTTTGCTGGGCAAATAGTCCGCGAGTTTGGTCTCGATCCAGCGGAAGTGGAGTTTATTGAACTGCGTGTCAATGCAGAGGAGTCCCAATGGTATCGCTGGCATGCGCAGTGGGTTGGCTCTGCGCCGATGGCTAGCCACGGAGATTTAGTCACTAGTGAATCTAGCCGGCGCTATCTGACCCAGGCCCTGGAGAGCGGTGTGGTCGCGGCTTAAACCAAGGCGCTTGAGCACTCTGGCAACAATAGTCTGCTTCTAGGCGCGCACCTTGTTACTGGCATTGTCTTTATCCAGTAGGTCGGCCAATGCTTGTTCCAGTGTGGGAAACTGGAAGCTGTAACCGCTATCGAGGGCGGCGTGAGGCTCCACCCTTTCACTGGCGAGGAGTAGCTCTTCTGCCATTTCCCCAAATAGTGTTTTCAGCAACCAGGCGGGTGAACGGAATAGGCATGGGCGGTGTAGTTGTTTTGCTAGTAAGCGGCTAAAGCTGTTATTGGTAACCGCCTCTGGGGCGCTCGCGTTGAAAGGTATACACAGACGCTGGTCGATAGCGTGGAGTAATAAACCCACTTCATCTTCTTCGTGAATCCAGCTCATCCAGTGCTCACCAGAACCCATTGGCCCACCGAGTCCCAGGCGAAAGGCTGGGAGCATCTTTGGTAGTGCACCGCCGCGCCTGGAGAGCACAATTGCGGTGCGTATGGTTCCAACACACATCCCAGCCCTTTGTAGTGGCTGCGTGGCCGCTTCCCAGTCACGGCATAATTGTGCGGAAAACCCTCCTCCGGGTGGGCTGTCCTCCTTGAGCAGTTCGCCGCCGCGATCTCCGTAATAACCGATAGCCGATCCTGAAAGGAAGTAACTGGGGCGCTCTCTCTGGGCGAGGGTCCATCGCACGAGTTGTTCGGTAATATTTAGACGGGAATTGCGAATCTCGGCGCGACGTTTCTCGGTCCAGCGGGTGGAAATGGGTTCCCCGGCCAGATTCACCACGACATCTACCGGTTCTTGAACCTCTTCCGGCGAGCTGCAGGCATTGACGGATTCGCCGCAGAGTTGGTGCACTTTATCGGGTTGGCGACTTAGTACTGTAAGAGTATCGCCGCGGGCTAGCCAGCGCTGGCAAAAGAGTCTGCCAATTAGGCCGGTGCCACCACTGATCAAGCAATGCATAAACAGCCCATCCCCGCCAAAATTTCACAGGTAAATTGCATGCAGCATAGCAGTCATCCCCGATTGCGGGGTGTTTTGGCAGCATGCGGTGAAGTGATTGGTGGCAGAAGATGATTACTCGGTGACGCCTCCGGGGATGGGTTTCTCAGCATTATCGGACCGCTTGCGGCTGAGAAGGAGTGCTAGGGCCATCATAGGCAGTGCCAGGGCAAACACTGAGAAAATGCCGGCGAGCATGAACGGCGTTGAGCCGCGCATAGCGCGTATATCGCCGGTCATATTTGCCCGCTCAAACTGGGGCAGCTGCTCGATGATCTGTCCGCGGGGGTCGACGATCGCGGTGACCCCGGTATTGGTGCCTCGCACAAGATAACGGCCGGTCTCTAGCGCGCGCATTTGCGCCATTTGCATATGTTGCAGCGGCCCTATGGACTCGCCAAACCAAGCATCGTTACTGATAGTTAGGAGTACCTGGGAAGTGAGGGCGCTATCCGCCACCAGGCGGGGGTAGACAATCTCATAGCAGATAAGAGGTGCCCAGCTGGCTCCCCCGGCATTGAGAGGCCCTTGCTGGTCGGGCCCGGAACGAATAAAAGAAGTGGGCAAATTGAAGAATTCAATAGTACCCCTGATCAGGTTTTCCAGTGGGACATACTCGCCAAAAGGCACCAGGTGACGCTTGTGGTAAACACTGGGGCTGCGTCCAAAGACTGCAGCGGAGTTATGTACCTTGCGGGTACCATCCTCGGAGTTATGGGTGTCGTAGAGAATACCGCTGATCAGATCGATACCGGTTTTCTCGGCATTGCGCTGCAGGGCTTGCATCAGGTTTGGGGCCTGGCCGTAAAGCATAGGCAGTGCCGCTTCCGGCCAGATAATGACATCCACATCCCGTTCGCTCAGTGAGCGAGTGCCCTCCTGGTAGCGACTGATAGTTTCTCCGCGAAACTCCGGCAGCCACTTTTTTTCCTGGGGAATATTGGCCTGAACCATCCCAACGGTGATTATGCCCCCCTCGGCCTGGGTCCACTGAATATTGGCGAGCGCAGCTCCGAGAGGCCAGGGCAGCACTGCTGCACCAATCAGTGCTATATGAGCCGGTCGCTTGAGGGGAGCCAGACGGCCGCTGGCGGCTAGAGCGAGCACGGCTCCAGAGAGGGCCAGTAACAGCCCGATACCATAGACACTCAATACCGGCGCCCAGCCAGACATCCAGGTGCCAAGATGGGCATAACCGGCGAATAGCCAGGGGAAGCCGGTAAACATCCAGCTGCGGAACCATTCACTGATAAACCAGAGCGCGGCAAAGGCGAGAGCAAAGCTAAATTTGTTGGCGGTAAAGCGACCGAGAAAAGAGAAAGGCGCCGCCAGGAGTACCGCCATGAGTGCGACAAACCCGCCGGTGAGCGCAAACCCCAGGGGAGGCGAAGAGTTGCCGAAGTTAGTGATTGAGACATAGACCCAGGAGCCACCAGTTGCATACAGGCCAAGCCCATAACAGAAGGCCAACCAAAAGGTGCTGCGTCCGCGCATTGGCTGACCGCGGGAGGCGAACAGGAGCAGCCAGGCAAATAGGGCGAGAGACAGGAGTCCACACACCCAGTAGTTGAAGGGTGCCAGGGAAAGTGTCATTAGCCCGCCGGCACCCGCACCGGCGAGAGATAATAGTATTCTTCGCATAGACTCGCTTAATCGGTAGCCGCAGCTGCGACTGTATCCCTAGCAGAGAATGTTATGACTAGACCTATAGGTGCCCGGTTCAATCTTCATCGGGCGGCTTACGCATATGGGCTACGCGCAGCAGGTGGATTTGCCGGCTGTCCGCGTAGAGTACCCGGAACAGGAAGTCTCCGAGGCGGGTGACTTCATCGCGGCCGGGCAGATGGCCGAAAGACTGCATAATCAGACCGCCAACCGTGTCGAATTCTTCATCGCTGAATTCGGAATCGAAAAATTCATTGAATTCCTCGATGGGCGTGAGTGCCTTGACGATGTAGTCATTTTCACCCACCCGGCGGATAAAGCTATCCGCTTCTTCCTCATCGGTTTCGTCTTCGATCTCACCGACGATTTCCTCGAGGATATCTTCAATGGTCACAACGCCGGAAACGCCGCCATATTCGTCGATTACAACGGCCATATGGTAGCGATTTTCACGGAACTCCCGCAGGAGGATATTCAGGCGCTTGCTCTCGGGGATGATATTGGCTGGGCGAATGATGTCTTCTAGCTGGAATGCTTCAACGCCTTTGAGAAGCAGGGGGAGCAGATCTTTGGCCAGCAGTATCCCGCGGATATCGTCGATACTCTCACCGACAACAGGGAAGCGGGAGTGGCCCGACTCGATAATCTTGGGCAGAAATACCTCGGGCTTATCCTGTAGTCCCACAACCACCATCTGCGAGCGGGGGATCATTATCTCCCGCACCTGCTGGTTGGACACATCCAGGGCACCCTCGATGATGGATAGAGCCTCGGCATCGACCAGCTGATTTTCAGCGGCGTCCTTGATGATATCCAGCAGTTCATCGCGGGACTTGGGTTCGGCAGAAAATGCACCAAACAATCTTTCCAGCCAGTTCTTCTCACTCGACCGGGGTTTGCTGGAAGAGTGACTACTTGGGGGCTCGTCTGTGGTCATGGAAGTGGCCATGCTCCGGATATCTCTCGTCTATTTCAATCAATAATCGTAAGTGGGTAATTTCATTTTGACCCCTTGTCATCCCGCCTCATCGAGAGGGATGTAGGGGTCGGCAAAGCCGAGGTGGGTCAACAGGCCCGTTTCCAGCTTTTCCATGATTTCCGCATCGCTATCTTCGATATGGTCATAACCCAGAAGGTGCAGTGTGCCATGGACCAGCATATGTGCCCAGTGCGCCTCAGTCGTTTTGTTCTGTTGCTCCGCTTCCTTTTCCACAACTGGAGCACAAATGACTAAGTCGCCCAGTATTGGTAGGTTTAATTCGGCGGGAAAGTCTGTTTGAAAAGACAGAACATTGGTCGGCTTGTCTTTGCCGCGATACTGAAAGTTGAGCTGTTGGCTCTCCGCTTCGTCGACGATGCGCACAGCCAGTTCAGCCTCTTTGCGCCGGCCGGACAGGGCATTGGTGATCCAGGTGCGGATCTTTTCATCGGAGGGCAGGTTTGTGCAGCGGCTGGCACGCTGCACATCAAGGGTCAAATCAATCATAACTCAGCGGGGGAACCTCAGGCGGCATTCTCGTCGGTTTTGCTACCGATATTAACTTCCCGCTCGGCTTCGTGAATATCGTAAGCTTCTACGATGCGCTGCACGAGGGGGTGGCGGACAACATCTTTAGCGCCGAAATGGGTAAAGCTGATACCGTTGACCTTACCGAGGACTTCTACCGCGTGGCGCAGCCCTGAGGCCTGTCCGCGCGGGAGGTCGACCTGGCTCGGGTCACCGGTAATCACCGCAGTGGAGCCGAAACCAATCCGGGTCAGGAACATTTTCATCTGCTCACGGGTGGTGTTCTGACTCTCGTCGAGGATCACAAAGGCGTTGTTGAGGGTACGTCCGCGCATATAGGCCAGGGGCGCTACCTCAATCACATTGCGCTCGATCAGTTTGCCGACGGTTTCAAAACCGAGCATTTCGTAGAGTGCGTCGTACAGTGGTCGCAGGTAAGGGTCCACTTTCTGGCTCAGGTCACCGGGAAGGAAGCCGAGTTTCTCACCGGCTTCTACTGCTGGACGCACCAGCAGGATGCGCTCCACCTGGTCTTTGAGCAGGGCTTCGACTGCACAGGCCACTGCCAGATAAGTCTTGCCGGTACCGGCTGGGCCTATGCCGAAATTAATATCGTTGCTCTGAACCGCCTGCACATACTTGCGCTGGTTTAGGCCTCGGGGGCGAACAGAACACTTCTTGGTGCGAATCAGTACCACTTGGTCGGCTTCGCTGGATTCTTCCTTCTCCCCCTTATTGAGCAGTTCCTCCACACCGGCCTGTTGTAGGGCCAGGTGTATCTCATCGGGGGTCAGTTGATCGCGCGAGCCGGTTTCCTTGTAGAGAAAGCTCAACAATTCACAGGCGGCCTTGGCTTTATCGGGCTCGCCGTAGACGGCGAACTGATTGCCGCGATTGCGGATCTCAATGTCCAGTCGCTGCTCTATTTGGCGTAGGTGTTGGTCGAACTGACCGCAGAGGTTGGCGAGGCGGCGAGCGTCGTTGGGCTCGAGGGTGATACTGTGAGCGAGGGTTTGCGTTTCCAAACTGGTTTCCGGCACCTTAATCTGTAGGGTTCATTGCTAGGGTATACCCATTTTCCCTGTATGGGAAAGCTTTGGGTGTTACCAATAGGTTCTAACTTTACCCGATTTTAATTACAGCTTGTAATTTCAGTGGTGCTGTTAGGATATTTGGGCGGCAAGGTGTGGTTTTTAAGCACACCTTGCCTGGATTTAAAGTAATCCCTAACCCTTAGAACAGGTCCTCTTCCAGCTCCGAGGTAATCAGTGTGCCGCGCAGGGAGTTTGGCAGGGCCTCCTCAATCAGGACATCGGCAAATTTGCCAATCAGGGCCAGGTCATCGGCGCGGAAGTTAACCACTCGGTTGTTTTCGGTGCGCCCTTGCAGTTGACCGGGGTCTTTCTTGGAAACTCCGGTCACAAGAACCCGTTCGGTATTGCCGACCATATGCCGCGCGATAGCCTGGGCCTGCTGGTTGATACGGTTTTGTAGTAGCTGCAGGCGCTCTTTTTTAACCTCTTCCGGGGTGTCGTCGGGCAGGTCAGCTGCCGGGGTGCCCGGGCGCGGTGAGTAGATAAAGCTGAAAGAGAGGTCAAAGCCCACTTCCTGAATCAGATTCATAGTGGCTTCGAAGTCCCTGTCAGTTTCACCGGGGAAGCCCACGATAAAGTCAGAGGACAGGCAGATATCCGGGCGTATTTTCTTCAGGCGGCGGATCTTAGACTTGTATTCCAATGCGGTGTGGCCGCGTTTCATCGCCATCAAAATGCGATCGGAACCACTCTGTACCGGCAGGTGCAGGTGGCTGACCAGTTCTGGTACCTGTGCATAGACGTCGATCAAAGCGTCAGAGAACTCCACTGGGTGCGAAGTGGTGTAACGGATGCGGTCGATGCCGTCTATAGCGGCCACATAGGTGATCAGCTCGGCGAAATCCACCTCTTGTCCATCCACTCCGGCAGCGCGGTAAGCGTTGACATTCTGGCCCAGCAGGTTGACTTCTCGCACGCCCTGTTCTGCCAGGTGGGCGACTTCCTCCAGTACATCGGCAACTGGCCGGCTCACTTCCTCGCCGCGGGTGTAGGGCACTACACAGAAGGTGCAGTACTTGGAACAACCTTCCATAATGGAGACAAAGGCGGTGGCGCCATCGGCCTCGGGTTGCGGCAGTCGGTCGAACTTCTCGATCTCCGGGAAGCTGATATCCACAACCACTACGCCATTTTTCTGCTCTTTGGTTTCCATCATTTCCGGCAGGCGGTGCAGAGTTTGTGGGCCGAAGATCAAGTCAACATAGGGGGCGCGCTTGGCGATTGCCTCGCCTTCCTGGCTGGCCACGCAGCCACCAACGCCGATAACCAGCTCGGGATTTTTTTCCTTGAGACGTCTCCAGCGACCCAACTGATGGAACAGTTTTTCCTGGGCCTTCTCGCGAATAGAACAGGTATTGACCAGTAGTACGTCCGCCTCTTCGGGATCGTCGGTGGGTACCATCGCGTGTGACTCGCCGAGCAGATCGCGCATCCTGGCGGAATCGTACTCATTCATTTGGCAGCCGTGGGTTTTGATGTATAGCTTTTTCGCCGGTGTATCGGACATATCGTGCCTGATTAAAAACTGGTCAATTAAACGGGTGGGGCATTATAGCGACAGGACCCGGTACTGCATAGATGGCTATATTAGCGCTTGAGAACCTGTGCTATTCTTGCGCGCTTTTTCGGGCATTGCCCGCTTTCTGAACAACTTCGAGCTTCGGGGTATTCCCCATCCTGAGAGACCTATGGCCAACCCGATATATAAAGTGATTTTCCACAACCAGAACCAGGTATATGAACTCTATGCCCGGGCGATTTATCAGAGCGATATGTACGGCTTTATTGAGGTCGAGGAGTTCGTATTCGGTGAGAAAGCCCAGCTGGTAGTGGACCCTAGCGAAGAAAAGCTGAAAACTGAGTTTGCCTCGGTAACCCGTTCCTATATCCCTATGCACAGCATTGTGCGAATCGATGAAGTGGAAAAAGAGGGGACCGGCAAAATTGTCGAGGTTAAAGGCGATAAAGTGGCTAAATTCCCCTTCGCCCCGCCCATTCGCCATCCCCAGGATACCGAGTAATTAGCCATCCTTTTCACCGGATCAGCGGGCCTTCGGGCAGGCTGATTCGGGCGCCTAAAACCCTCGCAGTCTGCCGGGTTTCACTGCAATATAAGCTTCAATAAAGGTCCTCCGGACTGTCATCAAATCGCTGCAAAGTGACAGCGCAGGCGATCACCGGACTTATTGGTATTTAATTGATATTTAATAAGTGCCCGCCTGTTCGCGGCTTGCAAGCTATTGACTGATAAATTCCACTGTGGCGCCAGGTTGGCGCGCCAGGCTGATTATCAGTCTTTACGCGAGTTGATTACGGGTTAATGGCTGGAACCTTGCTATGAGCAATCGCTACCGCGCGTTGTGGATATCGGATG
This sequence comes from Microbulbifer sp. CnH-101-G, assembly GCF_052466775.1. Lineage (NCBI taxonomy): Bacteria > Pseudomonadati > Pseudomonadota > Gammaproteobacteria > Cellvibrionales > Microbulbiferaceae > Microbulbifer > Microbulbifer sp. CnH-101-G. Next base: position 2,905,754 of record NZ_CP174292.1, on the reverse strand, counting down.
TCCATTTGGGTAGTAGAGACAGTGAGCCCCACCGATTAGCAGATTTCCTGGCACAAAATCGTGCTGACAAGGTTTACCTGGTGGGGGATATTTTCGATATGTACGCCCTGTCCAAAGGGAAGGGCACCTGGTGTCAGGCATCTTCCATGTTGCTGGGTATGCTTTCGGAGTTAAGTAGTCTCACCCCGGAAGTCATTTATATTCCCGGAAATCACGATGCCCCCATGCGCAGCTGGGCGGGCAAACGTCTGGGCAATATCCGTATCGAGCGCGATTGGATTCACACTGCTGCTTGCGGTAAACGTTACTGGGTAACCCACGGAGACCAATTTGAACACCACATCAAAATTAATCCGCTCAGTTACCACATTGGGGATCGCAGCTACTATCTGATGTTGCGATTTAATCGCTGGATTAATTACTGGCGCAGTCGTTTCAATAAACCTTGGTGGTCTTTGGCCAGCCAGGTAAAAAACCGCGTTGGCGCTGCCAGGCAAATGATGAGCGATTTCGAAAATATCGCCGTGGGTGAAGCAGTGGCCAAAGGCATGGATGGGGTTATTTGTGGACACATTCATCGCCCGGCACTGCGCAGCAAAAACAAGGGCGAGCGCACGGTGACCTACGCCAATTGTGGCGATTGGGTCGATTCGATGAGTGCCGTGGTAGAACAACAAGATGGCAGCCTGGAACTGCTCCATTGGTACCGGGCCCCCAAAATAGCCAGCATAATGACAGAGGTGGTGGCCGCATGATTCAGCTCGAAACACTGTTGCAAAAAAATGCCTGGTATAGCGCAGCGCCGCAAAAGCCAACACGGAAACTGGTTTCCGCCACTCTTAAAAAAATTTGTTGTGAGGAGCAGATTATAGAGTTTGGACGGCGTTACCCCCATCTGGGAGGGCTAGATTTTATTCGCCAGCTATTTAGTGACCTTAATTTCCGCTATGAATTAAATCCCACGGAACTGGAAAGGGTGCCAGTGACAGGCCCCTTGATTATTGTGGCGAATCACCCGTTGGGCAGCCTGGATGGCCTGGCCTTGATCGATATGGTTGCCCGGGTGCGCAAGGATGTGCGTGCAATTGCCAGTCAACTTTTATGGAATATTCATCCGCTGCGCCCCTATTTTTTGCCAGTGGATAATTTTAATGGGCGCACCCGCCGTTCGGATGTGCAGGGGATTTACGATTATTTGGGGCAGGGTGGGGCTGTAATTATTTTCCCCGCCGGTGAGGTTTCGCGCCTCAGTCCCCAGGGTGTGCGTGATGGGCGCTGGAACCCTGGATTTGTGCGCTTCGCGGAGAAGGCGAATGCGCCGATTCTGCCGGTGCAAGTACTCGGCAGAAATTCCTGGTGGTTTTACGGTCTGTCGATGCTGAATAAACCCCTTTCGACCCTCTGGCTTATTCGAGAAATGTTCAAGCAGGCCAGTCGTGGCATTGATATCCGAATTGGCCGCCCCCTGGAAGCGGAACATTTTCGCAGTTGGCCGCTAACCCCTCGCGCCCAGGCCGCGCTATGGCGCAAACATGTATACATGCTACATCGGTCTCCCGCGCCCCTGGGTCCCGATCTTATCGCTGCTGCGGAGCCTCGTGGCGAGGTGGAGAGAATTATAGAGAGCTGTGAAGCCCTGACCGCCCAAGGGGACTTTTCCGTGCGCTTATATCGCCAGAGGCCGGATTGCCCGGTAATGCGTGAGTTGGCGCGTACACGTGAAGTGGCCTTCCGCGCAGTGGGTGAGGGAACCGGGCAGAGCCGGGACTGGGATGCATTTGATGCACACTATGACCACTTGCTGCTATGGGACCATAAGCTCAAGCAGATAGCTGGTGCTTATCGCATTGCTGGCACCGAGAGCCTGGCGGAGGATGAAATTTACAGCAGTACCCTGTTCAATTACCCCTCGCCGCCGTGTCAGTGCCTACCGGGCTCGGCGGAATTGGGCCGCAGTTTCTTACTGCCGGAATACTGGAGAGGAAAGGGTTTAGACCTGCTTTGGAGTGCTATCGGCCAGTGGGTTTTACGCAATAATGTGCGCTACTTATTTGGCCCTGTCTCTATGCCGGGAACATTTTCGGTGCGGGCCAAGTCGGCGATTGTAAGATATTTCTCCCATTATTTCGCTCCGCAAAATTCACTGGGCGATGCGCGCCTGCCCTTTCTGCAATCCGGCGCACCCCTGCCAGATCTTTCCGGGGACTCCATCGCAGATATGCGCCAGTTAAAGTTGGTGTTGCGTGAAGAGGGGGTGGTTTTACCACCACTTTTCAAAAAATATGCCGCACTGACGAAACCGGGTGGAACCAGCTTTCACGCCTTTAATGTCGATCCGGATTTTTGTGATTCCGTCGATGGGCTTGTGGTGGTTGACTTGCACCTTGCCGATGAGAAGTTCGCACGGCGCTACCTCTCCAGCGAAAATGCCGCTTAATACAAGAGGACGGTTATAAGAACCGCCCTCTTGATTGATTGCCAAAATTATTTCCGGCTGCTATCCCGCCTTTCGCAGTTGCTCCAGTTTCTGGCGCACACTGGCTAGTTTCACGCATAGTACGAACACAGACATGGCTGTATCGAGTTCTTCCAGTGGGGGGAAACTCGGTGCTATACGAATATTGCTATCCTCAGGGTCTTTGCCGTAGGGGAAGGTGGCTCCGGCTGGAGTCAGTTTTACTCCGGCCTCTGCTGCCAGCTTGACCACCGCCTTGGCGCAGCCCGGACGCGTGTTAAAGGAGACAAAATAGCCTCCCTCAGGTTTTTCCCATTGACCTAAATCCGTATCGCCCAGCCCCTTGTGCAGGTGTTCCAGCACACAGTCAAACTTGGGCTTGAGGATATTCGCATGCTTGCGCATGTGTTCCTTAAGGGTGGTGAACTCGGTAAAGAAGCGAGAGTGGCGCAGCTGGTTCACTTTATCTGGGCCAATAGTCATCGCTTGCATCTGCTGTTGCAAAGATTGCAGGTTGGCGCTGCTGGCGCTGACAAATGCCACGCCGGCTCCCGCATGGGTCACTTTGGAGGTGGAGGCAAATTGAAGCACTGAGTCCACAGTGTCATTTTCCAGAGCGGCCGCACGGATACTGGCTAGGCTGACATAGTGGCCCAGGTCGTGCACGGCATAGGCGTTATCCCAGAAAATACGAAAGCCCGGATTGGCGATTTGCCCCAGTTGCGCCAGACGCTCTACGGTTTCATCGCTGTAGGTGACGCCGTTGGGATTGGAATATTTAGGCACACACCAGATGCCGATAATTTCGTTGTCCTCGCGAATATGTTTTTCTACAAGGTCCATATCCGGCCCCTGCGCATTCATGGGAATATTGATCATGCCGATCCCCAACTGTTCACAGATGGTGAAGTGTCGATCGTATCCGGGTACCGGGCAGAGGAATTTCGGCGCTTTCAGTTCGCGCCAGGGAGTATTGCCGGCAAAGCCGAACAGGTAACCGGTCAACACCGCGTGATACATCAGGGTGAGCGAGCTATTGCCCCCGGCAATGACTTCTTCCGTGGGCACTTGAAGCATATCCGCGCCCAGTTCACGGGCACAGGTAAGCCCGATCAAACCGCCATAGTTGCGGCTGTCGGTTCCGCCGGCGGCGCGGTAATCGCTGCAGAGGATGCCGTCGAGCTTATCCGATAAATTTAACTGTTCGGTTGAAGGCTTGCCGCGGGTGATATCCAGATTCAGTTCGTGTTGGCGGATGCGCTCGTAGTGGGTGCTCAGCTCTTTCTCCCACTCCGCTAACTGGTCAATACTGGCGGATTCGATTTGCACGTGATGTCCCCTGACTGGTCATTAGAGGTGGCGAGCTTAGCAGTATGAGCCTGGTTTCGTCAGCCCCATGGCTGAGTCTTCAGGGGTTTCTTTCGCGGTTATGTGAGGGGAATAACCACGTATACGGCTCTGTTTATCTTTGTTTTCCGGCCGCTTATTGATTAGCCAGTGAGTGGAAATCCTGGGCATACTCCCTGAGGGTGCGGCTGAGGTGACGGCGCTGCTCAAGGCTGGTGCTGGTTAATATTTTTTTTGCCAATACCTGCGCCTGTTGTTGGCGCTGCTCCTGGGCCTGACGGTATTCAGGTGACCAGAGTTGTTCCGGATTGAGCAGCAGGCTGCGGATTTTTTCCAGGTATCCCTCGGGTTTAGAGCGCAATAATTCGAAGGCTTTTGATTGCCAGAGCCTTCGCTGTTCGATGCGTTGCAGGGGGCTATATTCCATTTTGGAAACCCAGGCGGTAATCAGGTTTTTTTGCTCTTCGGTAAGGGTACCGAGCCAGCGAACACTTTCCCTGCGGATAATCTTGTCTCGCTTTTGTTGTATTTTTTCCGGTGATCGCTGCCACTTTTCCAGGGTCTTCTGCTCTTTTTTCCACATATTGCCCTGCAGCTGGTTGATTTGCTGTTCATTGAGCTGCGCCGCCAGTGGCAACATCAGGTTGTAAGCATTTTCACTGGCCGCGGCTAAAAACTGGTGGACCTGCTCTTCGACAGGTTGTAACTGTGGGTTTTCCAATGCCCCGTTATCGACCCTTTCCGCCAGATTGTTCAGGAAGTCGGCATAGCGGGGCAGTTGGGTCTGTCGATGCCATCGAAAAAAGCTGTTGAGGGCGCCCTGCAGCTCACTTTTTTGGGTGCGGTCCAACTCCACATATTTCTGGGCTTTCCAGCGAATCCAATAATCCACATTGTTGTAGGCAAATTGGATGCTGGAACAACTATTGATAAATAGTAAGAAGAGTAAAAGTGCAATAACACGCCAAAAATGGTGTATTGGCGTGCCATTCAGTTGTGTCATCGATTTTTCCTATAGGCATTGCCCGACTGATGCCGGGGAATTATTAGAAAGCATAGATGATCGGGTAATCGGCTTCTTATGGCGTGAAATTACTCGTTTTGACTTGTGTGTAGCTGGACTCCTGGGGCCTTGCCAGATCCATAAATAGCAGCTCCTGGGTTGAATAGATAAAAAAGGTGACAATGACATTTCTTGCAGTCATCACAGCCGCTCACTCTGTCTAGCCAGCACATAGACTGATAGTTGTAATCCTCCTTGGTTTAGCGCGGGTGAATTCGGTTGTAGCGGGAGGAATAGGCAGCCTGGGTGAATGATGGAATGACTACGACGATCATGGAGGCCGAAGCCCGTGAGGCTCCGGCAAGAATTGCTGAGCAGTTACAAAGCAATGCCAAAGTCATGGAGCAACTTGGGGAGCGCTTGCGGGCTCATGCCCCGCGCTTTGTCATGCTTGTTGGGCGTGGCTCTTCCGATCATGCCGGTGTCTTTGCCAAGTATTTGATAGAAATAGAAACTGGGACCCCTACTTTTGCCGCAGCACCCTCGGTTTCCAGTGTGTATGGCCGCCAGCTTAAATTGGAAGGGGCGATGGTATTGGTGATCTCCCAATCGGGGCGCAGCCCAGATATCCTCGCTCAGGCCAAGATGGCCAAGGAATGTGGAGCCTATACCGTGGCTTTGGTGAATGATGAACAGGCGCCAATCAAGGATATCGTCGATTTGCTGATTCCCTTGAAGGCGGGCCCGGAGAAGGCGGTGGCGGCCACCAAGAGTTATCTGGCCACGCTCTCGGCAATTTTGCAGCTGGTGGCCTGCTGGAGTGGAGACAAAGCGCTTCGTGAGGCGCTGGAAAAATTGCCCGAAACTCTACAGGCGGCGGTGTGCGCAGAGATTCAGCTGAGACCCGAAGATCTGGCCTCAGTACAGAACTTGGTGGTGCTCGGGCGTGGTCCCGGTTATGCCATAACCCGGGAGCTGGCGCTGAAGTTGAAGGAGGTTTGCAATATTCACGCGGAGTCTTTTTCCAGTGCGGAGTTTTTACACGGACCGGTTACTCTTGTTGAGGACAAGCTGACCGTAGTGAATGTCCCTATTGAGGATGAGTCATTCAAGGCGCACAGCGAGCAGATTGATGACATAGTGCATAGGGGGGCAAGCCTGATTAATCTACACGTGCCCAGCAAAGGGGTGCATCCCCGCGTCGCGCCCCTGGCCTTGCTGCAGCGCTTTTATATCGATGTTGCCCATGTGGCGGTAAACCGCGGTATTAACCCCGATGAGCCGGCGGGGCTGAAAAAAGTCACGCAGACCGTGTAATAATCTGCCGGAAATCCAACGACAAAAAATACTCAGAGTTACTACTGGGTCAGAAGGAAAGAATACACTGCGCTCAAGACGCGCTGTGAATACATCCCTGTAAGCTCGTAATCGGCATCCATGCCTCATACGGTCCCGAGCGCAGTGTATCCTTTCCTACCCCCTTTTTAGTAAGTCAGAGTTAAGGAGGGGCTGTGGCTTTTGCCTTGGTCGCAGAAAAACTTTTTGAGGGCGAAAAAATCCTGGAGGATGTGCCCCTAGTTGTGGGCGATGACGGCCGCATTGCTTCCATTGGTGAAGACCCGCAGTCCTCAGCACCCTATCTCCATGGACTGCTGGCACCTGGGCTGGTGGATATACAGGTGAATGGTGGCGGTGGCGTACTGTTTAATCAGGAGCCCACTGTCGAGGGGCTGCGCACCATGGCTGAAGCCCATGCCCGCTATGGCACCACCGCCTTCCTGCCCACCCTGATTACCGACCGCCTCGATGTTATGCAGAATGCCGCAAATGCGGTCAGTTCCGCATTGAGTCAGCAGGTGCCTGGCGTGGTCGGTATCCACTTTGAAGGGCCGCACCTGAGTGTGCCGAAGAAGGGTACCCATGAGCAGTCATTTATCCGCCCTCTCAGTAATGAGGAGTGGGAAATTTATGAGCGCGGGGATCTGGGCATCAAGGTGGTTACCCTGGCGCCGGAAACTGTACCTGTGGAGGATATTCACAGGCTGGCCTCGCTGGGGGTGCGGGTTTGCCTGGGGCACTCCAATGCCGATGGTAAAACCGTGCATTCGGCATTACAGGCTGGCGCTGTGGGTTTTACGCATTTGTACAATGCCATGTCGCCGTTGCACTCCCGCGAGCCCGGTATGGTGGGTTCTGCCTTAATTTGCGATAAGGCTTGGTGCGGCATTATTGCTGATGGTCATCATGTCAGTGCTGAGGCCATTACCCTGGCTCTCAAGGCCAAGCCGCGCGGAAAACTGCTGCTAGTTACGGATGCCATGTCCCTGGTGGGAAGCGATGCGCTAAGTTTCCCGCTGTTTGATCGGGTGGTGACCCGAGAGGGGGACAAGCTGACTTCCAGTACCGGTGAGCTGGCCGGTTCGCACCTGGATATGATGGGAGCGGTGCGCAATATCAGCGATTGGTGTGATTTGGATATTTATGAATCCCTGCGCATGGCGAGCCTCTACCCGTCCCAATTTCTGGGCTTGCAAAGCGGCAAGATTGCGCCCGGTGCCAGAGCGGATTTCATTTTGTTGGACCGGAATTTACAGGTTCAGAAAACCTGGATAGGGGGGCACCAGGTTTATGGTGATTAACGCTTTGAATTTTCCTTAATTTTTTTAGGCTGCCTTACATCTGTTGGTTAATAGCTTCCTCTACCGCAGGCCCGCTGGAGTCCCGCACGATTAGAGTGGGAGTAAAGCTGCGACAATTGCTGTCCGTCTTTGCTCTTACTTGCTGTTCTTTTTCCTGGCTTCCTCGGCACTGAATGCGTTCCAGCACCAGTTCTGCTGCGCAGCGGGCAATATCTTCGTTGGGTTGATGGGCGGTGGTGAGTTTGGGCCAGGTTTGGCGTGAAAAGGGGCTATCTTCGAAGCCGGCGATGGAAAGCTGTTGTGGTACCTCAATATTTAGCATGCGAGCGGCAAACAGTGCGCCTGCGGCCATTTCATCGTTACCGGCAAAAATAGCGGTGGGGGGATTGGCGGAGTGCAGCAAAGCGGTAGCCCCGGCCACGCCAGAATCAAAAGAATACTCGCCCTCAATCACCAGTTCTTTTACAAAAGGTAGGCCTGCTTTTTGTAAAGCGTGCTTGTAACCCGTCAGACGGCTGTGCGTGGATAAATGTTCAGAGCCGCCGCCAAGATAGGCGATTCGCTTGTGGCCCAGCTGCAACAAATGTTGGGTAATGGTGAAGGAGGCTGCCTCGTCATCAATCTCAATACAATTTTCTTCTCCCTGGCTGCAACCTTCCGAGGAAATTATCCGCACGAATTCCACATCCAGGGATTTCAATGTATCGATGACTTCCTGAGTCTCGGAAAAAGGGGGGGTGAGCACCAGCCCGGCAACCCGGCTTTGTTCCACCAGTTTGCGCAGCTCTTCGTGGATAGTGTCTCTTTGGCCACTGCCTGGATGAATAAGCAGTTCGTAACCCTGTTCGCGGCAGGCTTCGAGAATGCCGTTTTGCATGTCGATCACATAGTAGGCATTGGGGTTGTCATAAATAAAGGCGATGGAATAGGTGTGCGTGCCGGCTAAGTTGCGCGCTGCCAAATTGGGGCGGTAATTGAGTGCCTCTACCGCCCGCATAACCCGCTCGCGGGTACTGGCGCGCACAGAGGGTTCATTATTAATGACTCGCGAAACAGTCTTTATTGATACGCCTGCTCGTTCGGCTACATCGTTAATGGTGACTTTCATCGGCACCGTTCCCTCTTGCAAAACCCGTCGTGGGGAGGCGCAGGCCTCCTATTCATCGCTCTCTCTGTTACTCCAGCCACCCGAAACAATGGAGAGTGCCCGGAGTAGACAGTTTGGCAGCTGCTCAGAATCCCGGCTGGCGGCGGATTCTAACAACAATTGAATATGGCGCAGGGGCAGCGCAAAGGGGCTTTGCACTCTTTCTAGTGGAAAGGCTGGCCGGGTGGGCGCTGCTGGTGAGTGAAAAAGGCTTATCAATCATTCATCTTTTTGTAATTTTCTTACATTTTTGCCTTTTGACACCAAAAACTTATTCCTGCACTCATCGGTATTATGGCGCTTAATTTTCTATATTGAGACTGTTGGCGCTTTTTTTTGGGGTTCTAGCAGTTTCCAGCTGGATAATCGTATTGCTCACCAGAGGCCCCTTGATCTTTTTTGTAGTTTTACTACATAATGTGCTCCATCAGCTTGCCGGACATTACTGCTGTACTTCTCATAGATCCTGAAGTCTCTACTCCACCAGGAAGGGGGAGGTTTAGCTCTTGTCGACCCACTAGTATCTGGTGGGCTTGGAGGGCAGCGGCAAAAATTGGTTCTGGCAAGAAAGTGCGTGCTTAGAGCTTCAAATAGGCTCTAACTGTGCTCTTTTATTTCTTCTTGAAGCAGGAGCGCAATTTCTTCACAAGATGGGTAATGGAGTTCTCCGGTTTCTCCATCTTCAGTCGGGTGATAGGGCGCGGGCCGCACTACAACCCAGTCAAGCGGCGGGACTTTTTGCCGCAGGCCCTTTCAGGGAAGAAAGATCACTGGTGGCTATTTGGTCATCGCAATATGGCATCGGTGCCGGTCTCAGGCTGCACCGCAGCAGAATTAATACGGAAGAGTCATGGTTCACAGCAAGGTTCAGGCGGTTACCGAGCGCATTATCCAGCGCAGTGAGGAAACTCGCGCTCAGTACTTGGCCCAGGTGGAAAAAGCGCATATTGAAGGGCGTGCCACTGAGCACTTGTCCTGCGGTAACCTGGCCCATGCCATTGCAGCTTCTCCAGAAAAGGACAAGCAACTTATTGCTTCCGGGCGCGGCCCCAACCTGGGGATTGTCACCGCTTATAACGACATGCTTTCCGCGCACCAACCTTATGGCACCTACCCGCCACGCCTGAAAGAGGCGGCGTCGCGCCACGGCGCCACCGCACAGGTGGCCGGCGGAGTGCCGGCGATGTGCGATGGGGTGACCCAGGGGCGCCCGGGTATGGAGCTGAGCCTCTTTTCCCGCGATGTAATCGCCATGTCCACCGCCATAGCCCTTTCCCACGATGTCTTTGAAGGCGCCATGTTCCTCGGCATCTGCGACAAGATTGTGCCGGGATTGGTCATCGGTGCCCTCGCTTTTGGGCACCTGCCCTCAATCTTTGTTCCGGCGGGTCCAATGCCCACCGGGCTTTCCAATGCGGAAAAAGTACGGGTTCGCCAGCTCTATGCCGAGGGCAAGGTTGGCCGTGCCGAATTGTTGGAGGCGGAGAGCGCCTCTTATCACAGTGCCGGTACCTGCACTTTCTACGGCACCGCCAACAGCAACCAGATGCTGGTGGAAATTATGGGCCTGCAGCTGCCGGGCAGTTCTTTTGTGAATCCCGGTACTGGCCTGCGCGATGCATTGAACGAAGCGGCTGTGGCCCAGCTGGCCAAAATTACCGAACCCAGCCAGCACACGCCCATCGCAAAAATCCTCACGGAAAAAGCCTTTGTTAACGGCATTGTGGGGCTGCTCTCCACGGGCGGCTCCACTAACCATACGTTGCATTTAATCGCGATGGCGCGCGCGGCCGGAATTCAGATCACCTGGCAGGACATGGCGGATCTTTCCGAAGTGGTGCCTCTGTTGTGCCATGTCTACCCGAACGGCACGGCCGATATCAATCACTTTGCCGCCGCTGGTGGTATGCAGTTCCTGATTAGTGAGCTACTTGCCGCCGGCCTGTTACACGGCGATGTATACACAGTAATGGGCGATTCCGGCCTGGAGCCCTACTGTCAGGACCCCTTCCTAAATGAGGTCGGTGATGGTGTGGTTTGGCGTCCAACAGCGCAAGAGAGTGCCGACACCACGGTGATTCGTCCGGTGAGTGAACCCTTCTCTCATCACGGCGGTTTGCAGTTACTGGAGGGCAATCTCGGCCGCAGTGTCATTAAGGTTTCTGCGATTAAACCGCAGCATCTCAAAGTGAAGGCGCCAGCGATTGTACTGCACAACCAGGATGAACTACTGAAACGCTTCAAGGCTGGCGAGTTGGAGCGGGATTTTGTTGCCGTAGTGCGCTTTCAAGGGCCGCAAGCCAATGGCATGCCGGAGCTACATAAGCTGACCCCAACCCTGGGGGTGTTACAGGATCGCGGTTTCAAAGTGGCCCTGGTCACTGACGGGCGTATGTCCGGTGCATCCGGCAAGGTGCCGGCGGCAATCCATATGTCTCCGGAAGCAGTCGAAGGTGGTCCGATCGCCAAAGTACGCGATGGTGACTTGGTGGAGCTGGATGCTGAGGCCGGGGTGTTGCGTGTCCTGGTGGATGAAGCGGAATTTAATGCGCGCGAACTTGCGCAGTGCGATTTGTCGGGCAGTGCCCGAGGCATGGGACGCGAGCTATTCGCTAATATGCGCGCTATTGCCAGTGGTGCCGAGAGCGGTGCCAGTATTCTTTATTAAAGTGTGCCGCTTATATATAGCGGTGCAAGAGAAACGATTTCAGAGCGAATTTTATGTCTAACCCATTTGATATGGTGTTGTTTGGTGGCGGTGGTGATCTTGCCCTGCGCAAGCTGATTCCGGCACTGTATCGTGCTTACCGGGAGGGCAGCCTGGCAGAGGGCTGCCGCATTCTCCCCGTTTGTCGTCGCCAGGAAGACGCTGATCAATATTTAAATGTGGCCCTTCAGTCCCTGCAGCAATATTTGCGCGATGGTGAGTATTGTAATTCTATCTGGACAGGCTTCAGTCAGTTACTACGCCCAGTGGCCCTGGATATTTCAATACCCGACCAGCAGTGGACGCATTTGTCCGATATCCTCGAATCGGACCCGGACCGAGTGCGTATTTTTTATTTGGCCATTCCCCCGGGCGTCTTTGGCCCCTGCTGTGAAAACCTCTCAGCGAAAGGATTAATTAGCAAAAATTCCCGGGTAGTAGTGGAAAAACCCCTTGGTTATAACGCGCAGACTGCTGAAGAAATCAATAGCAAGATGGCGAGCTATTTCCCTGAGAGTAGTATTTTTCGTATTGATCACTACCTGGGTAAGGAAACCGTTCAAAACCTGCTGGCCCTGCGTTTTAGTAATGTTTTGTTCGAGCATCTTTGGGATGCAAAAACCATCGATCATATTCAGATCAGTATTTCTGAAACTGTCGGACTGGAAGGCCGCGCCGGGTTTTACGATGAAACCGGTGCGCTGCGGGATATGGTGCAAAACCACCTTTTGCAGTTGCTGTGTCTGATCGCTATGGAGTCCCCCAACTCCATGACGGCGAAAAATATTCGTGCAGAAAAAATAAAGGTGCTGGAAGCACTGCGTCCACTGAAAGGTGATTTGGTGGATGAAAACGTGGTGCGCGGCCAGTATGTGGCCGGAGAAATTGATGGGCAAAAGGTGCCCGGTTACCTGGATGACTTGGCGGACGGTGCCAGCGCCACTGAAACCTTTGTAGCGCTGCGTGCGCATATCGACAGCTGGCGCTGGGCGGGAGTGCCGTTTTTCTTGCGTACCGGCAAGCGAATGGAAAAGCGCTGTGCAGAAATTGTGGTGCAGTATAAAAAAGTTTCTCACCACGTCTATGACGAAAGCGCGGGAAATGTAACTCCCAATCGCCTGGTTATCCGCCTGCAGCCGGAAGAGAGTATCCGGCTGATTCTGATGGCCAAAAAAATGGATAGCCTCACTACAGAGCTGCAACCGGCGGAGTTGAACTTAACCCTGTCCGACACTTATGACAGTTTTCGCAGTGATGCCTATAAGCGGTTAATGCTGGATGCCGCCGCCAATAATTCGGCCCTATTTATTCACCGCGATGAAGTGGCGGCGGCCTGGGCCTGGGTAGACCCGATTATTGAACACTGGCGTGAAACCAACAATCAGCCCAAGCCCTATCCTGCGGGCAGCTGGGGACCAGAGGAGGCCAATGAATTACTGGCCCGCAGTGGTCGTCACTGGTTTAACGCCAAGTAACGAATCCGTGGATTACCCGGCTTTTTTTTCGGTGATCCACAATGATGAATGGAAGTATTCATGGCAGAAGAAAAATTTTTCACTGATCGCGAGCGCCTGGTGCAGGCGTTGGTCCACGATTGTGCCTGCGAACTGCAAAAAGGCATTAAAGAGTCTGGCCAGGCTACCTTTCTGGTCTCGGGAGGCAGCACTCCGGAACCGGTTTATCGCGAACTTTCCAAGCGCCCATTGCCCTGGTCACAAATTACCGCTGCGTTGGTAGATGAGCGCTGGGTAGATAAAACCCATAGCGGTAGCAATCAGGCGTTTATTGAAAACAGCCTGATACAGAATGATGCCGCCGAGGCCACCTTGCTGGGTATGAAAAATCTGCATAGCAGTGCCGCAGAGGGTGAAGCTGACTGTGAACGTGCTTATGGCGAGCTGCAGCGCCCCTTCGATGTGTGCATTCTGGGGATGGGCAATGACGGTCACACCGCTTCTTTATTTCCCCATGCACAGGGCCTTGCTGAAGCACTAAATCCGGACTCCGATAAATTGTGTAGCGCAATCACTGCGCAACAGAGTGCAGTGACTGGTGCCAATACCGAGCGTATGACGCTAACCCTAAACGCTATTTTGCAGGCAAAAAACATCAAGCTTCTGATTACCGGTGAGGAAAAACTCAAGGTCTATCGGGAAGCCCTGCTCGGCAGTGATGAGCTGGAGATGCCGGTGCGCAGTATTCTCAAGCAGGGGCTGAAACCGGTCACTGTGTATTGGGCGCCTTAACGAACGATTTGGAATTGATTGATGCAGAAAAATATCGCCGACATTTTGCAGTCTGCTGGCGTTGTCCCAGTGTTGGTTATCGAACAGGCTGAGGATGCGCTGCCCCTGGCGGAGGCCTTGCTCAAAGGCGGCTTGAAGGTTCTGGAGGTTACGCTGCGTACAGAAGCAGCTCTGGCCGCGGTGGAGCAGATTGCCAAACACCTGCCCGAGGCACATGTGGGCACAGGCACAGTATTAAATAGCGATGACCTGCGCCGTTCTGTCGATGCCGGAGCGGGCTTTATGGTAAGCCCCGGCGCTACAGAAAAATTACTGGCAGCCGCCGACGAAAGCGATGTGCCTCTATTGCCCGGAGCCGCTAGTGCTTCAGAAGTAATGCGTCTTTACGAGCGCGGTTACCGCTACCAGAAATTTTTCCCTGCCCAGGCTGCTGGTGGTGTGCCCATGTTGAAATCCCTTGCCGGCCCATTGGCGGAAGTGTGCTTTTGTCCGACAGGCGGAGTGAGCCCCAATAATGCGGCGGATTACCTGGCGCTTAATAACGTGGTTTGTGTGGGCGGCTCTTGGATGGCCTCCAGCGCTTTAGTGCGGGAGAAAAGCTGGGCCGAGATCACCCGACTGTCGCAGCAGGCTGCGGCACTGAAATCGTAATTAGGTACCTGCGCTGAGTGCCGACCACAGTATTAATCCGGTGGCACTTCAACGACTGATACAGGGGCGCTATATCGCCAGCCAAATCGTCATAAAAGTTCGCTAGGGTGCATTCGTCAATGGATGCAACAGGGGAAAACCAGAAGCTAATAAGAAAGGTTAAAGCCAGATGAAAATTAAAGTCGCCATCAATGGTTACGGCCGTATCGGCCGCAACGTCACCCGTGCCATTTACGAGTCTGGCTATAGCGATCGTATCCAGCTGGTTGCGATTAATGATTTGGCTCCGGTTGCCTCCAATGCGCATCTAACTCGTTTCGATACTATTCACGGCCGCTTTGCCACCGAAGTTAAAGTGGATAGCGATGCGTTGATTATTGGCGGGGATCGGGTGCAGGTCTGTCAGGAGCGCGATCCGGCTAAGCTGCCCTGGAAAAAAATGGGAGTGGATCTGGTGCTGGAATGTACCGGCCGCTTTACCGATAAGTCTTCTGCCTCTGCCCATATCGAAGCCGGTGCTGCCGCAGTGCTGATTTCCGCCCCCTCACAAGATGCGGATCTCACCGTGGTTTACGGCGTAAATGATAGCAACCTGACGGCGGATCACCGCGTGGTTTCCAACGCTTCCTGCACCACCAATTGCCTTGCGCCTGTGGCACAGGCCCTGCATCGCGAGCTGGGTATTGAACGCGGCTTTATGACCACGGTGCATGCCTATACCAACGATCAAAATACCCAGGATGCCGTTCATGCGGATATTTATCGGGCGCGTGCCGCGGCCGATAATATGATTCCCACCAAGACCGGTGCGGCGGCAGCCGTGGGCTTGGTGCTCCCGGAATTAAAAGGCCGTTTGGATGGAATGGCGGTACGGGTGCCGGTAAGTAATGTCTCCCTGGTGGACTGCCAGTTTATCGCGGGCCGCGATACTACGGTTGAAGAGGTAAATTTCATTATGCAAAGCGCTGCAGAGCTTAGCGGTGGCGTTCTCAGCTACTGTGACCAGCCTTTGGTATCCGTGGATTTTAATCACACCACCGCTTCCAGCCACTTCGATGCCAATCACACGCGAGTGAATGGCAACCTGGTGAAGGTGATGGCCTGGTATGACAATGAGTGGGGGTTCTCTCACCGTATGCTGGATACCAGCCTGGCCATGGCGACGGCCCTGCAGCTTGATATGCCGGTGGCGGAATCTGCCTGAACATACACATGTCATGGGTTGGCCAGGCATCGGAAAATTGCTGTGGGAAAACCTGTGAGTTCGTCTTGTACACTAGCGGGCAGGCTAAATTCACTTTATGCAGAACTTAGCCGGCCACAAAAATTCTTTTTCCTTCAAATATCTGATGGGACCATATGATTCGCCATACAAAAATCGTCGCCACCTTGGGACCCGGCACCGATAAGCCGCGAGTGATCGATGAAATGATTCGTGCCGGCGTCAATGTTGTGCGCTTAAACTTTTCCCACGGTACCGCCGATGACCATCGTCGCCGAGTGCGGGAAGTGCGCGATGCCGCTGAAGCACAGGGGAAAACGGTCGGAGTATTGGGCGATTTGCAGGGTCCCAAAATTCGGATTGCCCGCTTTGCCACAGGCAGTGTGACGCTTGAGAACAATGACGAATTCACCCTGGACCTCGACTGCCCTGCCGAGGGTGGCGATGAGCATCGCGTAGGGGTCGATTACCCCAGCCTGATCAGCGATTGCCACTCCGGCAATATTCTCCTGCTCGATGATGGCAAGATTCGCCTGGAGGTAACCGGCACCACTGCGAGCAAGCTGTTTTGCCGTGTGTTGCAGGGTGGCAAGCTTTCCAACAACAAGGGTATTAACCTACTCGGCGGTGGCTTGTCTGCGCCAGCTCTGACGGAAAAGGATTACCGGGATATCGAACTGGCTGCGGAATTGGAAGTGGATTTCCTCGCGGTGAGTTTCCCCCGCTGCGCCGAGGATCTTGAGACTGCGCGCAAAGCCATGCTGGCCGCTGGTAGTGAGGCCGCCATTGTGGCCAAGATTGAACGGGCTGAGGCTGTTGCCAACGATGCGCAGATGGATGCCCTGATTCTCGCCTCCGATGCGATTATGGTGGCCCGCGGTGATCTGGGGGTGGAGATTGGCGATCCGGCTCTGGTGGGAGTACAGAAAAAACTGATCCATCGTGCCAATGTACTCAATCGCGGTGTAATCACTGCGACGCAAATGATGGAGTCCATGATCTCCAGCCCGACCCCCACCCGTGCGGAAGTGATGGATGTGGCCAATGCTGTATTGGATGGCACCGATGCGGTGATGCTCTCCGCCGAAACCGCAGCTGGCGATTACCCGGTATCTGCGGTGGAATCCATGAGCGAGGTGATTGTGGGGGCAGAGCAGTATCTGGGCAGTGTGCCTTACGCACCGGAGGAGCATGGCGCTTCGGACCGTATCGATACGGTAATTGCCCAGGCCGCGATTGATGTGGCTTCCCGTGTAGAGAATCTCTGCGCGGTGGCCGCCTTGACCGAGTCCGGCCGTACTCCGCGCATGATGTCCCGCGCCAATACCCGCCTACCGATTTATGCCATGACAAGGCACCCCAATGTTGCACGCCAGCTGGTACTTTTGCGTGGAGTAGAGCCCATCAGCTATGACCCATCCACAGTACCACTCGGGCATCTTACAGAATCCATTATTGAAGTGTTGGGTTCGCGTATCGACCTGCAAAAAGGTCAGCGTGTGCTGATCACCCAGGGTGAGCGCCTCAATGTGGGTGGACATACCAATTCGATGCGTATTAAAGAGATCGAATAAGTCATTTGGGTGTAAGCCATTACTTACTTCGGAGCATCCGAGAATAGTAATGGCTTTTGGCCTATAAAAAGATTATCAATTAGTTTTTCTGCATATTTTTAGCTGCCATTAGACCCACCGGCCGCAAAACCACATCTTTATTTTTCACCCCTTCCTGAGAGCATATTGTGATGCTATTCACAATGTTTTTTGTCTCTAAACGGCCCTATAGCTTCAATTATCGCTTGCTACTTTAAGTGATGAGGAAAACTGCAGAATCCGGTGCTCTTTTAATTTGGATTAGCATTATTTGAATTGACATTGATGGGTTTAATTCGAATTTGATTTTTCTTTTAGAGTTTTGTAATAAATTATCTGCTGTCTGGGTGTCTGAGTATTAACTTAACACTCTCAATTCAAAAGAATTTTATTATTTTGTTGATCTTCATTTTAATTCCTGCTGTCGTACTCGTGTAATGCCGTTTATCTACCCCCCTTCACTTATTTGCGGTAATCTGCCCGGATAGGTCGCAATTTCAGGTATCCCTTACCGGTAGCTTTGGCCTCATCCCATCCAGGTACCGGTGAATTTGAACTATTGACAAGTAGTTTTCCATAAACTTTCGGGGTAATGAGATTCACTATTTTAGATTTCACAAATTGTGAATACCCTAATCCAACAAAATTTGACGCACTACAGCGGGCAGTAATCAGTTTGCTGTGTGTAAATTGAACAATTTTGGGTTGGGACGGTACCAGGCCCCGGGGGCTGGGTTGTTGATAGATGAGAAGATAAATCGGGATGATTTATTGGATCAGGCAAAGATAACAAGAAGCTGGCGCAAAGCGGGCTTACGGCGTTTGAAGGATTATCCATGCAGCTAAGTGTCGAGAACAGACAAGGCATTCGTTATATGGTGAGAGTTGGCTGGGCGTACCAGATGGGTATTCCCATGCAGGTAGATGCCACCCAACTGCTCTCCATGTTTGATGACGTTGCCATTCAGGAAATCTATGAACACTTTTTCGGCCTGAATGGTATTTCCTGTAATACGCTGAGTGTCAGTATTCAGTCCAGCCAAGCCGGAACGGTTTATCTCGGGCCCCTGAGTGAAGCGCCGGGGCACCTAAGCAGCCGGGAAAAAGAAATCTACCTGGCCCTGGTACAAAACCGCCTGATTATTGAAGAAGCCCCATTTGCAGCCACCGCACTGGCCGATAAGCAGGCTGAGTTGTTGAGTAAAATCCGCTTAGGGCTTCAGCAGATTATCGCCCAGGAGAGAGCGGAGGCCGCGCTGATTCAGCAGCGCCATGAACAGCGTTCAGATCTTGAGAAGGTGGGTGCCTATATTGATCGCGGCGCTACCGGCCTGGGCAACGCTGCCTGGGGTTTGGTAGTTTGGAGTAAGGATGTACTTGAGGTAGCGGCGCTGGTTAATCCTATACGTCAGTCCTTTGAGCAAAATAAAGCCATTGTCAATTACCTGCTCAATGATAAAAGCTTGGTAGAGTCCCAGCGGGAGTACTTATCCGCGATCCAGCGGGAAGCCGTGGATGTGCTCGGCTTTGACCCCACCAAAATCACCAAACAGCAATTTGATCTGGCTGTTGAGGTGGCTGAGCTGATTTATGAAGATCCAGCCCTGCGCGACACCTTCATCCGCTTTGCCAAAGATTACGCGAGTGCCCAACACAGCCTGGAAATCACCGAAATAGCCGGCGGTGGTGCCTTTGAGATTATTCTCACTATCGTGTTAGCGGCGGCTACCGGTGGCATTGGTGCGGTAGCTGCTATGGTCAAAAATACGCGCCTGCTCAAAGCCTTTGGCGGCATCGGCGATCTGATGATGGATTTTGCCAAGCTGAAAAAACAGCACAACCTGCTCTCC
The DNA here is from genome assembly GCF_052466775.1 of Microbulbifer sp. CnH-101-G. Lineage (NCBI taxonomy): Bacteria > Pseudomonadati > Pseudomonadota > Gammaproteobacteria > Cellvibrionales > Microbulbiferaceae > Microbulbifer > Microbulbifer sp. CnH-101-G. The sequence continues at coordinate 2,886,895 of NZ_CP174292.1, read as the reverse complement.
AAAAAACGCGGCGGCAATGCCAAGGGCAATGGTGCCAGCTTCTCTGACCTGAGCTCCTCTGAAGCTGCGGTACCAACTTCGTCCGGCGGCCCCTCGTCGAGTAGCTCTTCCTCAAGTAGCGCTTCGAGTAGCTCTACTTCTAGCAATAGCTCCTCCAGTAATTCCAGTAATGCCAATCAAAGCAGCCAGGGGAGTGGCTCAGGCTCCAATGCCGATGGTGGGAGCCAGGCCAACGGCAGTTCTACTTCCAATGAGCCGGATAGCGCCAATAGTGAAACCGGCGAGACTCCTGACGGTAAAAAGGCTCAGTGTGCTAAGAACTCTTGCCACGGTGGTGATCCAGTTAATTTAAAAACTGGTGAGGAGTTCCTCTCGCTTGTAGATACGGTATTGGATGGCCCACTGCCTCTTACCGTAGCGCGCACCTACCGCAGCAGTAACCCCAAAGACTTCGGCATGGGACACGGCTGGACCCATACCCTGGGTGAAAAACTGCTTTGGCGGCCTGGTAAAGCGGTGCAGCTCCACGACGCCGAGGGCCGAGTGATTAACTTGCCGGCACCGGGTGACAGTGGCCGCAGCCACAATGTGGTGGAGCAGTTAACGCTTACTCGCGTTAATGACGAGCATTGGATAGTGACCCCCTACGGCGCCCCCAATGGAGTGCAAAGGCACTTTAAAGCTATCGGGGATAAGGGGACTCTTAAGCTCGCAGAAATTCGCGATGGCTACGGCAACTTCTATCTGTTCCACTATATCGATGAGCGTTTAATCTGCATTGAGAGCAGTCTCGGTGAAGCCCTGCATATTAGCCCACCAGAAGGGCAGGCTAACAGCCTGCGTATCGGTGAACTGAAAAAAGAAACCCGCGATGGCCGCATTAAAGTACTCGCCCAATATGAGTACAGCGATGAAGGCGACCTGATCAAAGCCACCGATGCTGATGGCCACAGCGAGCAGTATCAGTACCGTCAGCATGTTATTAAGCAGCGTACCCTAAAAACCGGCTACCGCTTCCATTTCGAATGGGATGCCGAAGGTCCCTCGGCCCGCTGTGTACGCCAGTGGGGCGATCCTATCGATGGGCAGGCCACTTACAACTACCAGTTTGATTGGGATGATGATGGCAAGGGTGTCACCGTAACTGATACCCGCGGCGGTAAAGAGCGTTATCGCTTCAATGATCGCGCCCTGCCCATTTATCACCGCGACCCGGAAGGTGCCGAGACCCTTTATAGTTACAACGACCTGGGCCAGATCACTAAGGTACAGCTGCCAAGCGACGATGGCAGCCTGCGCGAAGAGATTTATCAATACGACGATCAAGGGCGCCTGGTACAAAAAGCCGATGCCGCCGGCAATAAGCGCCGCATTGAATACAATAGCGAAGGTCTGCCCGCAAAAGTTACGGACCCCGCTGGTAATAAGTGGCAACGCGAGTACAACAAAAAAGGTCAGATCGTTGCCACTAAAGACCCTCTCGGCAACAGTACCGAATACGGTTATAACCCCGTTGGTCTGATCGGCAGCGTTACCGACCCATTGGGAAATACCACCCGCTACTTGTGGAATCCTGAGGGTAAACTCGCCGCGGTTAAAGACCCGATGGGCCGCGCCCAGCACTACCGCTACGACAGCGCTCGCCGCTTGGAAGAGGTACAACATGCTCCCGGTCAGGTCACTCGCTACGAATACGATGCCCAGGATCGCATCCATGCGGTAATCACCCCAGATGGCGCCCGCACCCAATACAGTTACAACCCCCAGGGGTTACTGGCCGAAGTTACCGACTCCGAAGGTCGCAGTACCAGCTACGCCTACGACGGCCTAAGCCAGGTTAAGACGCGCACCAACCCCGACGGCAGCCGCCTGGAATACCACTACGACGGTGAGCGCAACTTAGTCGGCCTCACCAATGAAAACGGAGAGCGCTACCAGCTTAAATACGATCTCAATGAGCGCCTGATTGAAGAGGTTGGCTTCGACGGCCGCGTGACCCGCTATGCCTATAATCGCGCTGGCCATTTAATCAGCTCCAGAGCCGTAACCGATACTGATACTGGTAAGGGTATCGACACCATCTTCGAGCGCGACCCCTTCGGTCGCCTGCTGGAAGAAGTGACTCCAGACGGCATCACCAATTTCCGCTACAACCGCAGTGGGCAGTTAATTGAAGCGGAAAATGCCCACCGTAAATTGCGTTGGGAGTACGATGCCAATGGCCGCGTTGTGGCCGACTGGCAGGGCAAAGACAAACTGAGCCACCAATACGATGCCGCCGGTAATCGTATCGCCACGACTTTACCCGATGGTGAAGTACTGAACTTCGCCTTCAACCCCGCCGGCCAATTCCAAAGCCTGCACCGCCGCCCACTGGGCAGCGATTCCGATCAGCTGATCACTAGCATCAGTCACGATGAGCAGGGCAGGGAAAGCCAGCGTCAGCACGGCAATGGGCTGGAAAGCCAGAGAGACTACGATCCTCAGGGTCGCCTGCAAAAGCTGCGCCTGGGCAAGGCCAATGGTCCGGTATCAGATCCGACTCAGTCAAACTCCATCCTGGAGCGCCGCTACCAATACAACAAAGCCGGCCAGATCGCTCAAATTGAGGACAGCCTGCGCGGCACCCGCAGCTACCACTACGACGCCCTCGACCGCCTCACCCAGGTAGACGGCCCCAACCCTGAATACTTTGTGCACGATCCCGCGCACAATATTCTTGCCGCCGCCAATTCGAAAGACGAAGCCAAGCAGCAGGCCAGCGCTACCCAGGTCAAAGGCAACCGTTTAGCCTTCCGTGGTGATACCCACTACCGCTACGATATCCACGGCAACCGCATCGCCGAGCTACGCGGCAAAGGGCAAAAGCTGCAAACCCGCTATCACTACAACAACCGCCAACAGCTGGTGCGTGTAGAAAAGCTCAAGGTAGAAAACGGCACAGAACAGTTTCAGCAGGTCATCCACTACCAATACGACCCCTTAGGGCGCCGTATTGGTAAAGCGAGTGAAAGCGAGCAAACCGATTTTCTCTGGGATGGCGACGTACTCCTGCGGGAAAACAAAACCGATATCCAGACCCAGCAGGATCTCAATACCCGTACCTACTACTTTGAGCCGGGCACTTTCAAACCTGTTGGGTTAAAAGAAGATAATCAGGTTTATCACTACCATCTGGATCACCTGGGAACTCCAGATACCCTCACTAATCAGGATGGTGAAGTGGTATGGAGTGTTGCCTACAAGAGCTATGGCAATATTGCTCTGGCCCATGAAAATCAGATAGAGCAGCCGATTCGTTTTCAGGGGCAGTACTTTGATGAAGAGACTGGCCTGCACTACAACCGGTTTAGGTATTACGATCCGCAGGTTGGGGAGTTTACTCAGCAGGACCCGATTGGGTTATTGGGTGGGGTTAATAATTATCGGTATGCACCTAATCCGGTTGGGTGGATTGATCCTTACGGTTTGAAAAGTAAGGATTGTCCGCCATCTAATACAGTCACAGAGCAGCTTGATGCTCAACCGGATAATGCACCTTATAAAAAGGATAAGAACGGTCGTTGGCACGACAAGAAAGGTAAATTTACAACTCAGAGCTGGCCTCCAAATGATGGCTTTGGAAGTGTTAATGGTCAGGTTATAAGAGAAAAAATCATAATGACTCCCGGTCAGAAAATAGATCGCTTTGGTGGGTGGTATGACGATAATGGTTTCAATGATAAGGGCAGCTATTTTTCAGATGTGGGAGCTCCGTTCGAGAATAGGGCACTACCTCCTGAGACTATGAACTCTCCATATCACCAGTATGAAGTTGTTGAGCCTTTCGAGGTTGAAGCTGGTCCGATCGCTCCATGGTTTGGAGAGCCAGGAGGGGCAATGCAATATTTTGTCCCGAAGTCTGAGGGCGGAACAGACGGACTTTTGGAATCTGGAAAAATTAAGAGAACTACGAAGGTTGATTGATGAATAGAAAACGAGAATATATAGATTTCACACCTAACCAACCAAAAGGGTATCCAGCGGGGAAATCTATTTATTATGAGTGTCTGATTTGTGGAGGTGTAGTTGAGTCTAAACCAAGATATTTCTCTGAGTGTGAGTGTCAAAATATAACTGTAGATAATTCTGGTGGAAGGCTCGCCATTACAGATCATGAAAAATTTAAAATATTCAAGACATAGTTAGTGGTTTATGTGATTGATTCTTTAAGTGGTAACTTTTCGGCTGTAGAAGATAGGCGCTATTATGTGTAAAAATTAATAAAAATATTTTCCTGGTTGCATTGTTTTTCATGTGAGTCGCTAGAATGTGATTGTAATACTTTTTTTGGGGAAATATCTCCGATGGAAATTTTTATTTTTATGGAATTCGAAGTGTTAGTCTATCTGCGAGAAAAGGTCCAGCGCAAACCTTACTGTGGGAATTATACTAATAGCTGAGCCATTGTGGTCCGTTAAAAATGATTTCTATCAGTTCATCACCAGTAGCAGTTATGAAGAAAGTTTTGAGTAAATGGCTTGGGACCGAATGAAGGTTCCTCGGGATGAGCGAATGAATTATATCAAGCCGACGGGAAGTAAAAGATTTTTTGAAGATAATGATCCAGATGAATAGAGCTCAAGCCGATGATTAAAGATTTTGTGCGAGATGAAAAAAATGGTGAAGTGAAGTGGGTTAGTGATGGGGTGTTAATATCAAAAAAGTATAATAATAAAATCCAAGCTGAATTGATTGTTGATCAGAATAGGGTGCTTGTAGTAAGTGATCACAAAGAGAGTGGACCTCAAAATCTTTGTATATACGATGAAAAGGGTGAGGTGGTCTTGAAGCCCATGATGCCTAAGTTAAATAATTCTGTTGATGGTGTGTATTCTGTTTGGTTCATTCCGGGCAGTAAGATACAAAAGGTTGTTTTACTTACTGATGAATACTCTCCTTTTGATACGGTTTGTAACTTGAATATTAACACTGGAGAGTTTTCCGATTTTCACCGAACAAAATAAAAATAGAGTTGTCCATCATAGTAGGTTGAACGTACTGCATGTGTTGGGCCCTAATGACTGGATGTGGTATAAAACATCCTAATCACCACTTATGGCAGGTCAATTTTCAGCATCCTTTTTACTGGCTTAAGGGTAAGATATGTGATGGGTGTAAACCCAGAATTTCGGGATAAGTTTTATTTTTGCAAATCAATAGTCGTTGACTATGTTCTGGAGGGACGTTCGAGAAAAATTACTAAGGTGATATCTTATAAATAGCTTGTCTTTATTTCTAGGAAAAGATCGAGGCGCCTCAACAGTTTTGTCTTGGGATGAGGGAGGGCGACAAGTTGTTCTTAAGTTTCCAACAATTGCTCGAGCTATTTATTCTTCGACATCTAAAAAGGTATACGTAAGTGAGTATATCAGGTCGTTAATCCATGTTTATTCACAGAGTGGTGAGTTGCTGGATAATTTTAATATTCCAAAAAAGAATGGCTGCCAGTTTAGGGGGTTGAATAAAAACAAAAAATCTAGCACAGGAGTTTCGTTGCTTTATTTTCCTGTTGAAGCTGGGGTTGGAAATCAATGGGAGGATATTGAACAATTTGAGCTATTAGATGCTTGCCCATATTTAGGTGGTTTTATTGACATATATCGCTAAAGAAATAGTTCCTGATGTTTTTGCCGTACACTGTGTAATATTTTTTTTGCTAAATAGAATAAATGGGGTCAGAGTAAACTATTGTCGCTTGCTTAACCTTTAACCAGGTTTCAGATCACTGGCTACGAATACGATGCCCAGGATCGCATCCATGCGGTAATCACCCCAGATGGTACCCGCACCCAATACAGCTACAACCCTCAGGGGTTACTGGTCGAAGTTACCGACTCCGAAGGTCGCAGTACCTGCTACGCCTACGACGGCCTCAGTTAGGTTAAGACCCGCACCAACCCGGACGGCAGCCGGCTTGAATATCACTATGACGGCGAGCGCAACTTAGTCGGCCTCACCAATGAAAATGGAGAGCGCTACCAGCTTAAATACGATCTCACGAACGATGAATCGAAGAAATCGGTTTCGATGGCCGCGTGACCCGCTGTGCCTATAATCGCGCTGGCCACTTAATCAGCTCCAGAGCCGTAACCGACACTGATACTGGTAAGGGTATCGACACCATCTTCGAGCGCGACCCCTTCGGCTGCCTTTTAGAAGAGGTCACTCCAGACGGTATTACCAACTTCCGCTAAAACCGCAGCGGTCAGCTAATCGAGGCTGAAAATGCCCACCGTAAACTGCGCTGGGAGTACGATGCCAATGGCCCGATATCAGATCTGATTCAGTCAATCTCTATTCTGGAGCGCCGCTACCAGTACAACAAAGCCGGTCAGATCGCCCAAATTGAGGACAGCCTGCGCGGCACCCGCAACTACCACTACGACGCCCTCGATCGCCTCACCCAGGTAGACGGCCCCAACCCTGAATACTTTGTGCACGACCCTGCACACAATATTCTTGCTGCCGCCAACTCGAAAGACGAAGCTAAGCAACAGGCCAGCGCCACCCAGGTTAAAGGCAACCGTTTAGCCTTCCGTGGTGATACCCACTACCGCTACGATATCCACGGCAACCGCATCGCAGAGTTGCGCGGTAAAGGGCAAAAACTGCAAACCCGCTACCACTACAACAGCCGCCAACAGCTGGTTCGTGTAGAAAAGCTCAAGGTAGAAAACGGCACAGAACAGTTCCAGCAGGTCATCCGCTACCAATACGACCCCTTGGGCCGCCGTATTGGTAAAGCGAATGAAAGCGAACAAACCGATTTTCTCTGGGATGGCGACGTACTCCTGCGGGAAAACAAAACCGATATCCAGACCCAGCAGGATCTCAATACCTGTACCTACTACTTTGAGCCGGGCACGTTCAAACCTGTTGGGTTAAAAGAAGATAATCAGGTTTATCACTACCATCTGGATCACCTGGGGACTCCAGATACCCTCACTAATCAGGATGGTGAAGTGGTATGGAGTGTTGCCTACAAGAGTTATGGCAATATAGCCCTGGCTCATGAAAATCAGATAGAGCAACCGATCCGCTTCCAGGGACAGTACTTCGATGAAGAGACTGGCCTGCATTACAATCGGTTTAGGTACTACGATCCGCAGGTTGGAGAGTTTACTCAGCAGGACCCGATAGGGTTACTGGGGGGACGAATAATTATCGGTATGTATTGAACCCTGTTGCATAGATTGACCCTTATGGATTAACTAGTAAGGGATGTCCACCAGTAAAGCTTCTTCCTGCTCCAAATGATCCTGGTGCATTATTAAACTCTGATGGGGTTTCAGTTATCGTTGATGAGGCTTCATATTTAGAATATTTCGTTCAAAAAGATCCTGCAGGGAACCCATTGTTTGATAAAAATGGTAATTATCTGATAAATAAAGTAGCAGCATTACCGCCCGGTAAGTATGTGACCTTCACTGAAGATATTAATGGGATGAATATAGTTGAGGCCAGAAAAGCTACAGGAACATATTCTGTGCCAGGCCGAGAAGATTATCGAGCATATGAGGGGACAAATTATCGGATTGACATTGATTTTTCCAATAACAAGGATATGTTGCAGGTTCCTGGTAAAGACCCCTCATATTTGAATGATATTGGTGGTCCTAGAGCTGTCGGAGGTGCGCGACAACGCACAACAAAAGACTGGGTGACTGTAGGGGATAAGGTACAAGGGGTTACACGACTTGATCCACCAGTAAGGCCAACTCCGGAGTAGTTATGAATAATATTGCTAGAAACCTCAAGGATCTTTTGGAAGGGAATTACAAGTATGCTAAAAATACAAAGCTTGAGGAGTTTAAGGGGTACGATGATTTTAGAGAGAGATTTGTAATTGTCTCAAGTACAGAGGATGTCCTAGAGGCATTTTATGAGGTCTATAAGATTATTGATGATAGATTCTTACCCGGTTTTTTCTGGCTGGCTTCTTCATATAATGTTCACTTATACAAGATTTTGCCGAGAGTGCTTTTAGATGGGATGTCAGAAGGGAAAAAAAAGAGGTATTTAGAGAGTTGTCTTAATAATTTTGATGTATGGCCTAAAAGTACATTTGCATTATATACTGATAATGAAAGAGCGAAAATTTTAAGCTATGCAAATATTTTTGGGATAGTTCTTAGCGATCAAGCTTTGAAAGTATTGACTTAGTGAGTTTTTGCTAAAAATATAAGGCTGCAACCCCAAAGAGTTGGTGAGAATAGTTGTGTGATTATTTGACTGGGTAGGAGCTTCTGTTGAGGCGTATTACTTTTTTAAAGTTTAAAAATGGCAGTCCGAATAATGCTATTTTAGAGATGCGTCCTGAATGTAATATTTGCCAAACTTTCCCAAAAGAAAGAAAGTTTTCAAGTGGAAAAGAGTTTGATGTCTATTTTCATCAAGTTTCAGATTTAAAGTTGGCCGGAAAGATTCTTTCTATTAAAGGGCCGAGCTGGCTTAATCATGATTCGAGCCACATTGGGGCAGCAGCTTTCTTTAAGTGTTCTGGCTGCGGTTCTGTGTGGGATTTCGCGGCTCCTGAAAAGGAATTTGGTGGTTTTTGGGTCAGGATCGTTTAGGGTGTTTCTGTAAGTTCTCAAAAACCACTGTTTCTGAAAAAATGGTTGATAGCGTTGGTAAGTCTCCTGAAAAACTTATAAAAATAACGCTATCAATTATGGCTATCGAAAAGCTCATAACTGTCGAAGGTTGAAAGAAAAGCGCTAAGTCCCGCTACCATTTCAACATTCGTCTGCAGCTGGTGTATGTGGAAAAGTTGAAGGTGGAAGAGGGTTTAGAGCAGCTTCAAAAAGAGATTCACAACCAATATGACCCTATTGGGAAAGCCTCCAGCAATGATTAAACTGGCTTTCTTTGGGGTGGTGATTATCCTGCAGGAAACCAAAATAAATCTTCAAACTCAATAGGTTCTCAGTAGTCGTACCTGCTACTTCGATCAAGGACTGTCAAACCAGTTGTACTGAAAGAAGATAAGCTGGTTTATCACTATCACCTAGACCACCTCGAAACCCCAGGTATCCCCCCCACTAATCATGATGGTGAAGTAGTATGGAGTGTTGCCTACAAGAGCTATGGCAATATAGCCCTGGCTCATTAAAATTAAATAGAGAAACCGATTCGCTTCCAGGGTCAGTATCTCGATTAAGAGACCGGGCTGCATTACAGCCAGTTCAGGCACTATGAGCCACAGGCTGGGGGTTACCCAGCAGAATCGGATTGTGTTGTTGGGAGGGGAATAATTACCAGTATACGCAGAATCCGGTTGGGTAGGTTGATCCGTTTGGGTTGAGTCGCAAAGGAAATTCCTGGAATGTATTTCAGATTAATACATAATGAGCCTGCAAATAAATGATTATTTCTGATGCTGTAGGTAACGCGAAAAAAATGAAAATTGTATTTAAAGAACCTTATGCATATTTGCTAGTTCAAGATGATAATAATTGGTATCTAACAGTTTTTACTGGAGGGCCGTTTGAGATTGATATATGTGTGAAGTTTACGGAAGAAGAAGTTAATAGGGTGTCTAGCAGTCAAGTAGAAGCCGCTAAGTTAGCACAGAAATTTCAGCAAAATAGAGATTTATATAAAGGGAGAAGGGTTGTTCCATCTGTTGTTCCTGGTCGATAGGTTTGAAATGGTTCATGATTGATTAGAAAAATTAATGCCAAGTCGCTTTTGGAGTTGGTGGAGGAGGAGCTAAATACTTATGGCTGTGAATTTTGCCATAAAGAGGATTTGAGGTCGTGGGTAAATATAAGTCCTGAAATAAACGAAAATATAGAGCTAGTAGCTGAATTTTATGACTCCAATGAATCAATTAAGAAGAATGGCTATAATGAATATCATCCTGGGGGTACCAGCTACTGGAGTGCAGATGCACCCATAGCTGTGAATTATTATCCCTACCATGAGAGTCGCATTAATATATGTAAAAAATGTAATGCCGTCTTTTTGACTTATACTGAATATGCTGGGCATGGTCCTCAGCATAGGATTAGATATGTTAATAAAGATCTGGTGGTTGAGTAAATCTTTCTTTCTAATGATATGGAGCCTCTGAATAACTCCGTAATGCCTCTGCGGATCATGAAAGCTGTGGGTATTAAGCGCACTCACCGCGAATGTCAACCTTTGTGAGATGCAATGAGGGCGCTCAAGACTTTGTGTCAGCCATATCAGCTATGGGCTGACGTATTAATCCAAACGATCTGGAAAGTGGGTTACCAGCGGTGACAGTGTTGAATTTCAATTTTGAATTGGGTGTATCCAGCGCTCTGAGACTTTTAGTAAAACGGCGAAAAAAAGCTTCAGTAAGCTATTTTCATTGGTAAAGCTACTCTTGGTCTTGGCCAACTTGCGAAGCTGTCTGCGTAGAGTCGCCAACTCATTAGTGGTGTATATCGGAGTTTGGAGATATTCTAGGTATTTAAAGTAGGCCGATTAAATTAGCCATTTAATATGCTGCGACTTAATCACCATCGGATATTTTTCTCCCCACTACGCTTCAGTCTCATCTGAAACGCTCTCGGTGGCATTGATGAATTTATTTGAAATCGCTCTAAATAATAAAGAAACAGATAATTTTTTTAGAGGAGAGGGTGTCTACTTTGTTCCAAGTCCTGATTACGAAGGGCATGTACATGGAGCAAACATAAGTGGTCATGTGCATACTTTTTTAAAAGCATCTTCAGATAATGGCAAAAAGTTTGACGATTCTTTTATAAATTTTATAAAAGACCTGTCTCTCACGGAAGCAGATCTATCTAACTTTCTTGCAAATTTTTCATCATATGTGGCCCAGAAAAGTTCACATAAATTACCTGGGTCCAATTTGTTTTTAGAAATGGATTCTTTGGAGTCTACTCTTGTAAAAAATTACTTGTTAAAGTTTAAGAGTGCAGGTGCCTTGAATGAGTATAGGGATAAATTAAACACGCATGCTAGTTTTGCTTGCCGCAAAGGAAATGAGATTTTAAAAAAAATTCTCGAAGAGCTTGGAATGATTGGGGGTAGAGTAAAATATTGACCTTTCTTTAACCTTTAATCAGCCTTCTAAATACCGGCTACGAGTACGATGCAAAGGATCGTATCCATGCGGTAATCACCCCAGATGGTGCCCGCACCCAATACAGTTACAACCCCCAGGGATTACTGGCCGAAGTTACCGACTCCGAAGGTCGCAGTACCAGCTACGCCTACGACGGCCTCAGTCAGGTTAAGACCCGCACTAATCCGGACGGCAGCCGCCTGGAATACCACTATGACGGTGAGCGCAACTTAGTCGGCCTCACCAATGAAAACGGAGAGCGCTACCAGCTCAAATACGATCTCAATGAGCGCCTGACTGAAGAAGTCGGCTTCGACGGCCGCGTGACCCGCTATGCCTACAATCGCGCTGGCCACTTAATCTGATACTGGTAAGGGTATCGACACCATCTTCGAGCGCAGACGGCATTACCAACTTCCGCTACAACCGCAGCGGTCAGCTCATCGAGGCGGAAAATGCCCACCGTAAATTGCGCTGGGAGTACGACGCCAATGGGCGTGTTGTGGCCGACTGGCAGGGCAAAGACAAACTGAGTCACCAATACGATGCTGTCGGTAATCGTATTGCCACAACATTACCCGATGGTGAAGTTCTGAACTTCGCTTTCAATCCCGCTGGCCAATTCCAAAGCCTGCACCGCCGCCCTGTCGGTGGTGACGCCGCTCAACTGATCACCAGCATCAGCCACGATGAACAGGGCAGGGAAAGCCAGCGCCAGCACGGTAATGGGCTGGAAAGCCAGAGAGATTACGATCCTCAGGGTCGCTTGCAAAAACTGCGCCTGGGCAAGGCAAACGGTCCGGTATCAGATCCGACTCAGCAAAATTCCATCCTGGAGCGCAGCTACCAGTACAACAAAGCTGGCCAGATCGCGCAAATTGAGGATAGCCTGCGCGGCACCCGGAGCTACCATTACGACGCCCTCGACCGCCTTACCCAGGTAGACGGCCCCAACCCCAAATACTTTGTGCATGACCCTGCACACAATATTCTGGCCGCCGCCAACTCGAAAGACGAAGCCAAGCAGCAAGCCAGTGCCACCCAGGTCAAAGGCAACCGTTTAGCCTTCCGTGGTGATACCCACTACCGCTACGATATCCACGGCAACCGCATCGCCGAGCTACGCGGCAAAGGTCAAAAACTGCTAACCCGCTATCACTACAACAACCGCCAACAGCTGGTGCGTGTAGAAAAGCTCAAAGTAGAGAGGGGCGCAGAACAGTTCCAGCAGGTGATCCACTACCAATACGACCCCCTGGGGCGCCGTATTGGTAAAGCGAGTGAAAGCGAGCAAACCGATTTTCTCTGGGATGGCGACGTACTCCAGCGGGAAAATAAAGTCGATACCCAGACCCAGCAGGATCTCAATACCCGTACCTACTACTTTGAACCGGGTACATTTAAACCTGTTGGATTAAAAGAAAACAAACAAGATAAAGAGCAGGTTTATCACTACCATCTGGATCACCTGGGAACTCCAGATACCCTCACCAATCTGGATGGTGAAGTGGTATGGAGTGCTGCCTACAAGAGTTATGGCAATATTGCTCTGGCCCATGAAAATCAGATAGAGCAGCCGATTCGTTTCCAGGGGCAGTACTTTGATGAAGAGACTGGCCTGCACTACAACCGGTTTAGGTATTACGATCCGCAGGTTGGGGAGTTTACTCAGCAGGACCCGATAGGACTTTTAGGTGGAGTTAATAATTATCGGTATGCACCTAATCCGGTTGGGTGGATTGACCCGTTGGGCTTGGTTTGTAAAGAGCGTTTTGATCGGTATAAAGAATTAAGGCAACAAGGTTTTTCCGCTAGAGGGGCGGCACAGTTTTCAAAGTCTAATTCACTGAGAATGGGTGATGAGCTAACCAGTAATGATCAAGCCTTGATAGAGGGTGCGGTTGCGTGGCAAGGTCCAGATAATAAAGGATATCCCCACAAAGATACTTATGCTGGTGTTATGACCCTTAAAAAAGGAGATGTTGTTCATGGTTTATCTCCAGATCGTAGAGAGTACTATACGACAAGTAATACTGTTGAGCGGTTCGGAGACTCCTCACAGTCTATGAATGAAGCACTGCAGGTCTGGCCGAGTGACTATGGCCAGCCTGAAGGTGTTTATCGTTATCGGCCAGCGTTGGCTACCTATAAAGTTACTCAAGATACAGATGTTCCTGTAGGCATAGTCAAAGCTAATGATCAGTGGGGTGACGGCGGAGGCACTCAGCTATATATGAAGGATCACTGGGATGTTTTAGAGGAGGTCGAAGTTAAAGATTTGCCAAATAATGTCCCAAATGATTCTATTCATGATTACAGAGCTGGAATGGATAAGAAAAAATGAAGCAAAAAATCAAGGAAAAACCCTATAAAACGGCGACAAAATTTGATGTTTGCACGCACCTTCAGCCTATTGTGAAGGTGCTAGAAGATAATGGTAATGCTGCCGATAGATTAACAGGAATTATTTGTGATAAAGGGGATGGTAATATTCTTCTGGTCGAGAATGAAATCGACTTTAAGCTTATAGAGAACCATTTTGAATTGCCCGATTTTATTGTGATGAATGAACAAAAAAGTAGGATAGTATGCTCCAAATGTTGGTGCTCCCTTGAGAAAAAAGTAACCGGAAGGAAGTTTAATACAAGCCAGAAAATCTTTTATTAGTATTTATGGGGCTCCTCAAAATGATCCCTCAACCCTGTAGAGGGGACCTGAAGGGCGCAAATGGCTTTAAATACTTTGTTTTTAAATAATTAATAGTTGGGGTCAGAGTAAATTGTTGATATTTAATTGATTTTTAATCAGGTTTCAGATTGCTGTCTACGAATACGGTGCTCAGGATCGTATCCAGGCGGTAATCGCCGCAGGTGATGCTTACCCCCAGTACAGCCCCAATTCCCTGGGGAGTTTTGGCCGCCGATGGCCGCAGTCCCTGTTACGCTTACGATGGCCTTACCTAGGTAGACGGCCCCAACCCGGTATATTTTGTGCGTGACCCCGCAGACAAATCCTCTCTGCCGCTAACTTAAAAGACGAAGTTAATCAGCAAGCCTGTGCCAATCAGGCCAAAGGCAAAAACTGCAAACCCGCTACCATTACAACAGCCGCCAGCAGCTGGTGCGTGTAGAAGGATAAAACAATAGGGTTTGATAAAGTAGATATTTTGCCGGAGAAGTAAAAATGTCAGAAGCATACTATGTGATTGCAGAAGTAGATCAAAGGGCCTTAAAAAGTGGGAATGACAGCAAGTGGCCTAAAGTATTAGCTTATTCCAATTCAGCAAAAAAATTATTCCTTTCCGAAGGGTGCGGGCATGGGCTTATGGGGGGGAAGATTTCGCTAATAAAATTTAATGCCTCAGATTGGCATGATTTTTTTAAGGATACCAATTCTACTTGGTTTCAAAAATTAATAGCAGATGGCACGCTTTTTTCAATAAATGAAGAGTCTGATTTTCTTGATCTGTTGGCAAAAAATAATTGCAGTGTAAAAATTGTTTGTTATTAAGGTGGATTATAGATTTTTCATTTTTTGGTCTCTGCGGCGGATGGAATATGATATACATATTTACTGAGCAGTCATTTCAGTTGATGGGTGAACAAATTAGAAAATAGGGCGAGAGTAAAATGATGACGTTTAACTAACCTTTTGGCAGGTTTCAAATACCGGTTACGAGAACGATGCCTAGGACCCTGTCCGTGCGATAATAATCCCAGATTTCATCGTGCCCAATACAGATGCAGCCCCCAGGTATTACTGTTGCAACTATCTTACGGTGGCTTAAATTACATTTAAAGATTTTAAGGCGTCGTGGGCTAATGCAGGGCCCAGCGAATACATTAATTTTACTGATGCCCCATACTTAGAAATTGTTGGTATAAAAAATCGGATGCTTTGGAAATTCAAGATCAAAAAATTGTAGAGGGTCGATACGCCTCAACAGTTTTGTCTTGGGATGAGGGAGGGCGACAAGTTGTTCTTAAATTTCCAACAATTGCTCGAGCTATTTATTCGGCGATATCTAAAAAGGTATACGTAAGTGAGTATATCAGGTCGCTAATCCATGTTTATTCAAAGAGTGGTGAGTTGCTGGATAACTTTAATATTCCAAAAAAAATTGGCTGCCAGTTTAGGGGGTTGAATAAAAACAAAAAATCCAGCACAGGAGTTTCGTTACTTTATTTTCCTGTTTAAGCTGGGGTTGGAAATCAATGGGAGGACATCGAACAATTTGAGCTATTAGATGCTTGCCCATATTTAGGTGGTTTTATTGACATATATCGCTAAAGAAATAGTTCCTGGTGGTTTTGCCGTACACTGTGTAATATTTTTTTTGCTAAATAGAATAAATGGGGGCAGAGTAAATTATTGTCGTTTACTTAACCTTTAACCAGGCTTCTGACCACTGGCTACGAATACGATGCCCAGGATCGCATCCATGCGGTAAACACGCCAGATGGCGTGCGCACCCAATACAGCTACAACTATCAATAAGGTCGCTGAGTGAAAACTTAAGAGGTCTTAACTCAAGATGTTGTGTAAATTATTAAAAATAAGAGTAGGTCGTGTAGTATATTTAGAGCACACAACCTTACTATTGTTGATCTCCCCCAGGCAAATGAATGCAGCTAAGAATCTTTACTACATGTTTTACTCTTGGTTAGAGTTAACTGTATGCTTTGAACATGGCAATGAAAAATTTGCTGGGCTTGTATGTGCAAGATGGATCATTTTGTTCTGCTCTCTAAATTTGAAGCGAACTCAAACTTCATTCTAGCTAGTGCTTCATTTGCATGTTCATTGGCCGCATCTTCGTTACCAATTTCCTCCTCTCTAAGGCCTAAGTTGTAGTAAGGCCAAGTAAAGTCTGGATCAATATTGATTGCTTCCTTGTAATAATGAATGGACTTTTCTTCATGGCCTATCATAGATAACGCAACACCGGTATGATTAAAGAGAAAAGCTTTTCTAATTTTGGGGCAGTTTTGATCGATCTTGTCATGTATAGTTCAAGTCCGTCTGCATCCTCATTTTTTTACAGCAATCATGCCGTATGCAAGGTTTGCTCTCCAGCTATCGATGCCCTTTACTAAATATTTTGCTTTCGAAGGGCTTAACAGATAAACAATGTAGAGCGCCTGTAAAGACCTTACTTCTTCATTTTTAGGATTTATAGCGATAGCCTTTAAAATCCAATTGTATCCTTTAAGTAGCTTCATTTTACGGAAGGAGAGGCCTCCCTGATAGGTATCCTGGAAATACGCTTCTGCTAGACATATTAGAGCTTTCTCATGCCTTGGATTTTCCATTAGCAGGTAGTTTGAAATTGCTTTGCACTCCTCTTAAAGTCGAGTTTCACCACGGAGTCGATTTAAATTTTCTTCCGCCTTTTCAATTTTTCCCTTCCTTATCGCTTTATTTTCTAGGGTGAAAAATCCTGCTGTTCTTGCTATGGTATTAAGAACTATCATGAGTATTGTTATTTTTTACTGTTGAATCTTTATTATATGCTGAAGTTCATTTGCTTTATCCTAGGAATTGATTACACGTTATTTCAAAGCCGCAAGAAAGTTGAGCGGTTAGATTGGTTGGTGTTGACAATTAAGTTGCCATTGATAATCAAGCTATACCATAAAGTCTTGTAGATCTTTGTGGGCAAATCAATTTCTTCTTATATACTTAAGTACACATGGTTAGTGTCGCTCATATACAGGCATCATAAGGAGAGATATGTCTAAAAATGTTGACTTCGGTTGCAGAGGTCTAACAAATATTCAAGCAAAAATTATTTAAACCCTATATCCCTTTAGAGCCTGAAGGGATTGTTTAGCCTTTTGCTGCTTAATGGTGTTCAGAGCTGGAATTTGTAATGTCTAATCTTAAGTACTAAATTTGTTCTTTGTGTAAGATAAATGGCCGGAAAATATCTGTGCTCGAATTTAAGTGGTCAAGAATAGGGTTGTTTGTTTTTCTATGTTAATTTTTTAGATGGGTCGCTCCAGATATTTCTGTCAAACGTCTTTTTTATTTCTGTAAGGGTGCCAGATCATTACGCGCTATGTGCTTTCATGTGTAACTAATTTGTACGGCTTTATATACTTTCAAGTGTAACTATTTTTCCTGTCTTTAATGTTTTTTTTAATGCGTTATTTTTTGTTGTAGAGTTTGGGTCGAGAATAGTTTACGTCAAGTTGTTGAGCCTTGTGCCGATTTAAAGGAAATAGTGTCATTATCATAGTTTTGCGATTTGGTACTATTGACAGTAATTGGTTTGAGCATAGAAAGTTGACGGGCTGTTTGGGGTACCTAATTTCAATAATAAATTTAAGGTCCAGGTTATGAGTAAGATTGCTCTCTCAGTTTCAATGAAAACTGTATTGTCTCTTTGTCTGTTAACTTCATCTGCTATTGGTCTCGCTGAAAATATTTCAGACATTGAGCGTAGTAATGGCAAAGCAAAATATAAGCACTGTGGTACTCAGCATCCATCTATTCAGGAGGCTGCGCTAAAAGAGCAGCACTTTACTGCTTTGCGGCAGAAATCAGCTGTTGCTGATGGAGGCCACACATTACGACCGAATGGCTCCGTTAGTATTGATGTGTACTTCCATGTAATTACTGATTCCTCCAATAATGGATCCCTTCCCAGCAATGTAATCAATGCACAAATGGATGTGCTGAATAATGCATATGCAAATACCCCCTTTACTTTTAATCTAGTTTCTACTTCGGTAACGGCTAACAATTCTTGGTATAACGTGGGTTATGGTTCCTCCGCAGAGAGTAATATGAAAAACGCTTTGCGCGTTGGTGATGCTGGGGATTTAAATATTTATGTAGCTGAAATTAGTGACGGTTTGTTGGGATGGGCAACTTTTCCAAGCAGCTATGCCTCAGATCCCTTCGATGATGGGGTGGTGATTTTAACTGGATCGGTGCCTGGTGGTGATGCGGCGCCCTACAATGAAGGTGATACTTTGACTCATGAAGTTGGTCATTGGTTGGGTCTTTACCATACTTTCCAAGGGGGATGTGGAGGCAGGGGGGACTATGTTTCAGATACTCCTGCAGAAAGATCCGCCGCCTACGGCTGTCCGATAGGACGGGACTCCTGTACACGGGGAAGAAATGCTGATGGGCTGGACCCGGTGACAAACTTCATGGATTACACCGACGATAGCTGCATGTATGAGTTCACTGAAGGGCAGGCTACACGAGCAGACCAGCAAAGCGCGACTTATCGCGGGCTGTAGGGGGTAATCGGGGGGATTTCCCCCCCCGATATATTTTGTATTATGCGAAACATTCGATTTTTCTTAATTCTTTGTGCTCTGTGTTTACTGAGTATGGGTACGGAAGCTCAGCGGCTTGCTGTACCGGATTACGTTGCTTGTGATAGGAACAAGCTAACCTCTTGGCAAGGGAAGGTGTCTAAATTAAAGCTGGTAAATGGTAGCTTTGAGTTGTGGATGGAGACTGATGATGGTACCAGTGAGTATCTAAAACTCTCTATGCCTGGTTGGAGTGAGCTGCTAGAACAGTTTCGCCTTGCGGGAAACGTATTAAAGCCGGGTGATTGGCAAAAAGTCTCTGCCCCAGAGAGTGGTCTTCGCCCTGGGGTCCGAGCCGTGATTTGGTTGTGTGAAGATAAATCATATCCCCCTGTGATCAATTGGCAACCTCCTTACAATTAGGGCCCTATGCTTGTATTAAATAGGGCTGGGCTCTTTATTTTCAGGTATTTTTCAGGTGCTTCACTGAGGGTTTAGCTCTTAGGTATGCCTTGATCTAGATATCCTGTATCAACCCCAAACCAGAAACTTCCATCTTTGTTATTAAAATACATGTAGCGAATACTGCCGCCGCTCGGCACTGAGGTTTGGCTGATAAATTTCTCGGTTTTGGTATCAAAGGCAAAGATAATATTCGGCGTAGCTCCAGTGTCCGCTATCCAGAGCTGGCCTTTATCGTCCAGTGCAGTGCCGTAAGGTCGGGGATTTTCAGAGGGAATCTTCCACTCCTTGAATTTTTTTGTCCTGGGAATATATCGACCGATATAACCCTCTGGGTAATCCACATACCATATATTGCCAGATTGATCGATTTCCAACCTACGCGGCCGGGCTTTTGAGCGAGGGAGGGAAACTTCTGTTACGGCCATGGTTTTGGGGTCTACCCAGGCAAGTTTGTTGGTGCCAAATAGGGCTACCCAGGGGCGATCCTGTTGGTCTACCTTAATGCCATAGGGGCGTGCATTACTGGTTTGTGGTGTTGCGACCAGTACACGACCATTGGCCACATTCAATAAGCCAATCCGATTACTCTGTTGAGCGGTAAACCAGATGTTCCCTTCCTGGTTAAAGACCAGTGTATGTGGATCATTAACTCCTTCAGGCATAGCATATTGATGAATTTTGCCGTTCTCTGGATTCATCCGGCCAATATGTGCGTTGCGGTTACCGGCGTACCAGATCTGATCTTGGTTATCCACAATCAAGTTGTGTGGGTGAGTCCCTTTGGGTACCTCAATTTGCTTGAATTCTTTATTAGTCGGATTAAATCGACCAATATAGTTGCCTGCCTGTCCACAGAACCAGACTTGTTGTTGGTTATCCACATGCGGGTCCCTTGGTAAACCCTCCCAAGGCACTTTCCATTCCTTTAAGGTGAGGCGATCCGGCAGGACATTGGCCTGGGGAGAGGCATAGGAGACTGTGGATAACGCATAAAGGGTAGAGATGGCAATTTGAAGCAATAAGCTGGAAATCTTAGTGAATATATTCATTTAGCAGCTCCATTGGCTAAGCGCCTCGAAAGGACAAAGATTTGCTACCGTGATTGATATCGAGAGTATGGGTGATAGAGGTTGTTCATAGCTTAGATGATTAATGGTGTTTCATAAGAAAAAAGATATTGGGAGTTATGTAGACGTTTTCCAAAGAATCCTTGGGTGTAGTTTTCACACGCGACCTGCAATATCTTTTAGTATTTTTATACCCGGTATGGTTTTATACTCTATTGCCTGCATATAATGAATGAGCGCATGGCCCCTAAGGCACGTGGTTGAAAGATTCTACTTTTCAATGGCCAGGATCTATAAACTATATGCATCCCAAATGCAGAGTATTATTTCCTTCCTCGCTCTGAGTAATTAGGCTCAATTTACACGTCTGTAACCTATAGCGTATATTGCAACCCCTAATGTAGGAGTCTCGCTATGTTACAACGTCTCCGCCGGCCAGAAATATTATTGTTGCTCTTGGCTGCTTCAATGCCCCTTTCTTTCTCCGTATGGAATACTCTGCTCAATAATTTTGTAATTTCCAAGGCTTCCTTTACTGGAGCTGATATTGGTCTGTTGCAAAGCGTGCGGGAGATACCGGGCTTCCTCGCTTTCACGGTAATCTTTGTTTTGTTACTCATCCGTGAGCAGCGGTTGGCGCTTCTTTCGCTCATTGCGACGGGAGTGGGAGTCATGCTGACAGGATTTTTTCCTTCACTTACAGGGCTGTTACTGACAACCCTATTGATGTCCATTGGGTTTCACTTCTATGAAACTTTGCAGACTTCCTTAGCTCTGCAGTGGTTTCCCAAACAGACCTCGGCAATTTGGATGGGGCGTATGGCTGCGGCGGGTTCCTTTGCCGCGTTGCTGGCCTATGGGTTGGTTTGGTGCTTAATGAATTTGGCGGGATTGGATTATTCTTGGGTTTACCTGATTGGAGGTGGTACTACAGTCTTGGTTGCTTTGGTAGCTTGGATACTCTTTCCTCAGTTTCCCCAGCCTCACAGCCAGCGAAAGCAGCTGATCGTGCGGAAACGCTATTGGCTTTACTACGTTCTGACAATGATGAGTGGCGCGCGCCGGCAAATCTTTATTGTTTTCGCTGGTTTTTTGATGGTGGAAAAATTCGGTTATAGTGTGGGCGAAATAGCTGCCCTCTATACAGTGAACCACCTGCTTAACTTATATATTGCACCAAAAGTAGGCCAATTTATTGTCCGTTTTGGAGAGCGCCGTATTCTTACTTTGGAATATCTCGGCTTAATACTGGTTTTCGCTGGCTATGCACTGGTGGAGAGTGCGGCGATGGCTGCAGCACTCTATATTATTGATCACCTGTTCTTTTCTATGGCAATAGCGATCAAGACTTATTTCCAAAAGATCGTGGATGAACGTGATATAGCTGCATCCGCTGGAGTCAGCTTTACCATTAATCATATCGCTGCGGTTGTTATACCGGTTCTGTTCGGTCTGCTATGGCTCACCTCTCCGGCCATGGTGTTCTTTGCAGGATCTTTGATGGCTTTGGTCTCGCTGGGGTTGGCGCAGCTGGTGCCTGAGCAACCTGGACCCGGCAACGAAGCGCGTTTGGGGCAGAGAGTAGCTGCAACATAGCGGCACTCTGCTATTTTGGGTCCGGATTCTTTGATCGTTATTAGAGGTTGTATATGCGTCTAGTCCTGCTATTCATGATGTTTGCTCTTCCCCTGGGTGTTTTTGCGGCACCAGAACAAGTTTCTGTTGGTGAATACCGTATTGAATACGAGATCAAGGGGGCTGGTGAGGCTACTTTATTTCTAGAAGCGGGTGGTTCGGCTGGTATGTCTGATTGGAATCCAATCTATGACAAGCTGGCAGAGCACGCAAGAGTCATACGTTACTCTCGTGTTGGTAATGGCAATTCCACAGCTATTAGGAAGCATTTTAGTTCTGAGGATTATGCCCAGGGGGCTAAGACTTTACTGGAAGCTCTCGGTGTTAAAGGTAAGGTTATCTATATTGCACATTCCTATGGTGCAAATGTAGCTCGAACTTTTGCTGCGCAGTATCCAGAGAAATTGGCTGCCTTGATGTTGATTGAGCCATCTTCTGAGCACGATGTAGATATTATGCGTGCTCTGGATTTGGAGCTGGCTGAGAAACAGATTGCTCAGGTAAAACTGGATGACATGAAGAATGGGATGACGAATCAGTACTTGGACTTTTGGTCCAAGCGTCCCCTACCAGACTACCCGCAAATTCCCGATATCCCCGTTACTGTGATTGCTTCAATCAAGAAGTATGATGACCCTCAGCTACTCTTCTTCACCGATGAGGCTCGAAATATGTGGGGCGAGTTACACTCAAATTGGGCCCATGCATTTCCACAGGGGCGGGTGGTTCTGACAGAAAAGAGTTATCATTACCCTCAAAATGATGAGCCGGATATGGTGGTAAACGAAGTTCTAGCACTTATTTCCAGGGCTTCCAAATAGGAGGGGCTAATAGATGGAAAATACAGCCATATTATATTTTCATAGTCGACAAATTGCAGGTTTTTAACGGTAGCCGGTATTTACCATCTATCCCCAAGTCCTAAAATATAAGTCCTTTTATCCATCGAGCTTTTGCTGTGCTTAAAAAAATTGTTTTGGCTTTTTCTATGGCTGCTTTCTCTGCTGGTATCGTTTATGCAGAGGATACCAATAAAGTTCAAGATAATTTATCTGATGCAGATAAACTATTTGGGCTTTCTCTCTATTGGAAGGAGGTTAGCTATAACTTCGCTTTCTTCGACCAGGTTCCCGAGTTGGACTTCGATGCTAAGTATCGGGGATTTATTCCACGGGTTTTAGCAACCCAAAACACCTATGAATATTACCGCGAACTGAAGCGCCTCAATGCCTTCCTGCAGGATGGTCATACCAATATTTATTACCCAAAGGGTATGTCCTCCAGCTATATAGACTGGCCAGCTATTCGCTTAACTGAGGCCGGGCGTAAGGCAGTGATCACAGGAGTTGAAAAGGGGCTGGAGTCACAAATTCCACCTGGCTCAATTATTGTCGCGATCAATGGGCAGCCCGTGGAAGCTCATTTAAAAGAGCAGGTGATGCCATATATTGCCAGCTCTACTCAACATATTCTCTGGAATACTGCGGTTCGAGATGCTCTTGATGGAAAGCCGGGCAGCATGGCCCAATTCACTATTGAAACTCCTGATGGGGCGACCAAGCGTGTCCAGGTTAAGCGGGATGCACGGGGTAGGGAGATCGAATATGCCTCAATCAAACAGCCCGCCTCCAATGGTGAATTGTTTGAGTTCAAATGGATGGAGAATGATATCGGTTATGTAGCGCTAAATGGTTTTCATGATGAAGCGATTGTTGAGCAATTTAAATCTCACTACGATGAAATTACTAAGTCTAAAGGGCTGATTATTGATTTGCGTTTTAATGGTGGAGGTAATTCTGCCTATGCCGGAGAGATAATCTCTTATTTGACTGATCGGGATTTACCTGGCTCTGTATGGAAAACTCCCAAGCATGTTGCAGCTTATAAGGCCTGGGGTTCTTTTGCGGATCAGTTTGAAGATTTAGAAGAGTATCGTCCCTATGCAGAGGGTACTTCATGGGAATCTGGTGAGGGGTCGGGGGATTTAGTTGAGCCGAAGTCGGAGAGTAACCACATAGTACCAACTTATGTGCTGATTGGCCGAAATACCGCCTCTGCAGCTGAAGACTTCTTGGTGTATGCAGATTCTCTAGAACATTTCACTACTGTAGGTGAACCCACTTATGGCAGTACGGGACAACCTATGTTCGTAGACCTTCCTGGAGGTGGTACCTTCAGAGTGTGTACCAAGCGGGATACTTACCCTGATGGGCGGGAGTTTGTTGGCTACGGTATCCAGCCAGATATTCTTGTAGAGCGCACCCTGGATATTGTGCGATCAGGTGAGGACCAAGTACTGGAAAGGGCTTTCGCTGACTTGAAGAGCTCGATCAATGGCTCAGCTCTCTGACTGCATATTTATCGAACAGTTCTGACCTGCCTATGGGTGCTCTTTAGCTGTAGGGTAGGCTGGGCTACCCAGCTATTTAGGGCACGTTAAATAGTTGTGCACCGGTGGTTTCCTTCGCTGGTCAGGGTTGTTATTCCCTATTTCCCTATTTCCCTATTTCCCTATTGTGTGCTGGAACCCAAGTCTCAGCTGGGAGAGCTATGACCGTGTGAATTTGTCTTTAGATAAATTACCACTGGCCGAGATTGCCTGTTGGGCCGCTTCGCTGTTTAATGCTGGCTTTGGTTTCCGGCGACTATTCGGCGGCTAGAGGAAAGCGCTTGTCATCGTTTATAAGCCAATTAAGTGGTACGTTAGGGTATCTCTGAAAATTAAGTAACTATAAAAGTAGCTAGGAGTTGTACTTATGGCACAGATCAAAGCTTTGGATAAAAAGGCACATGCCAACCTGAAACTCACCCAGGACATCACTTTTGACCATGTGAGCAGCAATCATATTTTGCCGCTAGTGGTTCAGGAGATTGTTCAAGCGGCCCAGAGCTATCCGATCCTGTTCGTAAAAGACCAGAACACCGATCAGTTCAAAGTGGTTGCCCTCACTGGCCTGCGTCCCGGTGAAAACCTGTTCTCCGGCGCTGACGGCTGGAACGGCAGCTACATTCCTCTGCAGGTTCGCACCTACCCATTCGTGCTAGTGAAGAACCCAGAGAATACCGATCAGGCGGTACTGTGTATCGATGAAGACTCCAAGATGCTGAGTGAAGCCGAAGGTGAGGCCCTGTTCGACGGGGAAGGCGAGCAGACCGACTACCTGAAGAACCGTGCCCAGGCGGTGGTGGAAACTGCCCAGCGTGTGTCTGTTACCGAGTCTTTTATCGAGTTCCTGGTATCCAAGGATCTGCTGACCCAGAAGAAGCTGACTCTGCGTATTAACGAAGAGGATAAGCCCTACGACCTGACCGGTTTCTACGTGATTGACGAAGAGAAGCTGAACAAGTTGTCTGATGAGGACTTCCTGGAGCTGCGTAAGCGCGGTGCTCTGCCGGCGATTTACGCTTCCATGATGTCCTCCATGCAGGTTCAAAATCTGATTCGCAAAAAGCGCCTGAACTGATCCTGTAAAGCCCGGTGACTGCGGTTGCCGGGCGGTCTTTCCGCATTGTCTTTTCGAGATGCAGTTATCAGCGGTCACTTTCCCGCCTTGATCCCGCCTTACACTCGTACCACTATTAGTCCCTCTGACGTTTAAGTTCGCGAATAATAAGATGAAATTCCTAGCGCGGTTATCTCTCCGCTACTGGTTTGCTTGGTTGGTTTTGTTTTACGGAGTGTGGCTGTTCCTCGTTTTACAGGGGGATAATCTGGCCCTGGCATTGGAACATTGGTCCATGGCACTGGCCATGGCGCTCGGCAGCTATGCCGCCGGTTCCACGCCCATGGGCGGAGGCACTGTTGGCTTTCCGGTGTTGGTGCTGCTATTTGATATGCCGGCCAGTCTCGGCCGCGATTTCAGTTTTGCGGTTCAGTCCATCGGTATGGTCAGTGCCAGCCTGTTTATTCTCTGTCGGCGACAGGCGCTGGCCTGGTCGATGTTGCGCGGCGCTCTGCTCGGTTCTTTATTGGCTATCCCCGCAGGTATATTACTGTTCGCCCCACTGATCCCCGAATTGTGGGTAAAACTCTCCTTCGCAGTGCTTTGGGGTAGCTTTGGGGTGTTTCATTTATACCGCCTCGCTGAGATTACCGACTGTGAGCACAAAGGCGATCCGCAGTGCCCAACGGATTTTCGTGTAGGTTTTTTGCTTGGGGCTTTTGCTGGTTTCTGTGTGGTCTCCGTGACCGGCGTGGGTGTGGATATGCTGGTGTATGCGGCTCTGGTGCTTTTGAGTCGTGTGGATCTGAAAGTAGCGATCCCCACTTCGGTGGTGATTATGGCCTTCTGTTCTGTGCTGGGCGTGTTGGTGAAATCACTGGCCGGTGATTGGCAACCGGGGGTCTTTGGCAATTGGCTGGCGGCGGCGCCGGTGGTGGCCTTGGGAGCACCCCTGGGCGTTTTTGTCGTGAGTCTTTTGGGTCGCAAACCCACACTACTGATTGTGGCTCTACTGTGTGTTGTGCAGCTTGTGTGGACTTGCGTGTCTGAACGGCAGGCGCTGAGTGGTCTGGGCGGACCGCTGGTACTGCTGGCGCTGTTGTTGTGTCTACTGGGGTTTGAGTGGCTGCGCGCGCTGGGATTGCGCCGCGAGCACAGTCGTGGAGCCATCTCAGAATTTACGTCGGCTAAGGAGGCTGAGGCGGTTGCAATAGAGGAAACCTTGGCGCCGGGCGTTAAAGCCGGGTAGGGATGTTTGGTGGTGGCTGGTGCGCAATTGCGTGCCGGCAGCGATAAGCTGATATCAACGAACAAAGATGTCGGCTGACGAAGAATCTAGTTTTGAGTGCTGCCCTGGATCGGGCCTGCGGGATAAATTCTGTAAGATGGCTGGGGCGGAAGGATTCGAACCTTCGCATGACGGGATCAAAACCCGCTGCCTTACCGCTTGGCTACGCCCCAGTTTCAAGGTTCACAAAGAATAGACTTTGTGATTTGAAATGGTAGCAAGGGGGAGACTCGAACTCCCGACCTCAGCATTATGAGTGCTGCGCTCTAACCGGCTGAGCTACCTTGCCATTTCTTTTGTTGTCTCGGCTGTCCCGAGGGCGCGCATTATTAATCGATGGGCTGGGTGTGTCAATACTTTTTTTGTATTCTTTTCAGTTAGTTAGCGATTTTTTCATCTGGAGTCAGCGACTCTTAAGCGCGGCGCCCGGAGCGGATGGCGGCTAGGGCAGAGCCCAATACTACCGCGGCGGCACCACTCCAGCTGATCCAATTGAGCGGCTCTACCGCGATGTAATTGGGCCAGATGCTGCTTACCAGGGTGCTGAACAACAGTGTGATCACTGGCACCAGCGACAGGGTAGCGCTGACACTGGAGGCCTCCCAGTGGGCCAGGGCCTTACTGAAGGCACCATAGGCGATTAGGGTGTTGGCGGTAAGAAACGCCAGCAGTAACCAATCCAGCCAGCCCAGGTGGGCGACATCCAGTGGATCGGCCATCGGTAGGAAACACAGAGTGCCGGCGATATAAATCAATACCAGCAAGTCCTGCGGCGTGGCGCGGCTGAGGATTTTCTTCTGGAAAAAGCCATACACCGCCCAGGATATGGCGGCGATCAGGATCAGCCCAAGTCCCAGCAGGTAGTCGCTATCGGCACCGCTGCCCAGCTCGGTGAGGCGCTGGTTAAAAAATAACAGCAACCCCATCACCACCAGGGCCACGCCGCACCACTGTCGCGGCGAAAAACGCTCATCCAACCACAGCACACTGGAGATCAACAGCAACAGGGGCGCCAGCTGAATCACGATCTGTGCTGCACCGGGGGTGATGTAGTTGAGGCCGCTGGCATAGGTGAGATAGTTGAGCAGCAGTCCGGCCACGGCGAGCAGGGTGAATAACAGCAGGCCACGGCTGAAGAGTGTTTTCAATTTCAATTGCCGTGCACGGCCATAGTAGAGCCCCGCCAGCAGTGCTGCGCCGGCAAAACGATACCAAGTAGCGGTCTCAGGGCTGATATGCTCCAGAAGGCCTTTGAGGGCGATGGGCAGGGCTGCCCACATAAACACTGTAATCAGCGCCAGGGGCAGGCCGATCTTCCAGTTTGATTGCGCCATGGATTTTACGCCGCAGGGACTGCCTCCCCGGGTGGGGAGGCGAAAGATAGATGGGAGGGTATTAGACGTTGAAGCGGAAGTGAATCACGTCACCATCGGCGACAACATAATCTTTACCTTCCAGGCGCCATTTACCCGCATCTTTGGCTCCGGCCTCACCCTTGTGATCGACAAAGTCGCTGTAGCTAATCACTTCGGCGCGGATAAAGCCCTTTTCGAAATCCGTGTGGATTTTGCCGGCGGCATTCGGAGCGGTGGCTCCCAGAGGAATGGTCCAGGCGCGCACTTCCTTCACGCCGGCGGTGAAGTAGGTGTGCAGGCCCAGCAGCTGGTAACCGGCGCGGATTACCCGGTTCAGGCCGGGCTCTTCCATACCCAGTTCTTCCAGGAATTCCTGCTTCTCGTCATCGTCCAGCTCGGCAATTTCCGCTTCAAGCTTGTTGCAGATGGGCACGAGCACCGCATTTTCCTCAGCGGCGATGGCGGCTACGGCGTCCAGGTGTGGATTATTTTCAAAGCCGTCTTCATGCACGTTGGCGATGTACATGGTGGGTTTCACCGTGAGAAGGCTCAGTTCACGCAGGTCCGCCAGTTCATCTTCGGAAAGGCCGAAGGAGCGCAGCGGTTTGGCTTCATTCAGGTGTGGTAGGATTTTTTCCAGCAGCGCTTTCATCTTGATGGCGTGCTTGTCCTGCCCCTTGGCGGCGCGGGTAAAGCGCTGCAGGGCTTTCTCCACAGTGTCCAGGTCGGCGAGGGCTAGCTCGGTGTTGATCACTTCGATATCGGATACCGGGTGTACCTGGTTGGCCACGTGGATGACGTTGTCGTCTTCGAAGCAGCGCACGACATGGGCGATGGCATCGGTCTCGCGGATATTGGCGAGGAATTTGTTCCCCAGGCCTTCACCCTTGGAGGCGCCTGCAACCAGCCCAGCGATATCGGTGAATTCCATGGTGGTTGGAATCACCTTTTGAGGCTTGACGATCTCCGCCAGTTTGTCGAGGCGGGGGTCCGGCACTGGCACTACGCCGGCGTTGGGCTCGATGGTGCAGAAGGGGAAGTTCTCTGCGTCGATTCCCGCTTTGGTCAGTGCGTTGAAGAGGGTGGATTTGCCCACGTTAGGCAGGCCGACAATACCGCAAGTAAAACCCATGGTGATATTTTTCCGTTTGCCCGAGGCGCGTACCGCGCACTCTGCTAATTGCGTTAGAAGTCCGGTAGTGATTGCGCTGGCGGGAGTCTGGGCGGGCTGGTTAGCGCGGCCTCCGAATGATCCGGGCCAGCCGGGAAAATACCGGCAATTTGGCGCAGCACACTATCGAGATTTCCGGGACAAAAGGCAAGCCGCCCGGGGGGATCTATTTGGCGGTGTGCAGCGTTTTCATGGCTGCGCCCCAGTCGCCGTTGGCGGCGGTGGGCAGCACGTCGATCGCGAGATCGATGGCGTCAGCCAGAGTTTCCTGTTCCGCCCTGGGGGCGCGCTGGAGGACAAAGCGCGCCACTTCGCTGGCGCTTCCGGGGTGGCCGATGCCGAGTCGCAGGCGCATAAAGTCCCGGTTGTTGCCCAGTGCGGCAATAATGTCCCGCAAGCCGTTGTGTCCGCCGTGACCGCCGCCAGCTTTCAGGCGCGCGATACCGGGGGCCAGATCCAGCTCGTCGTGAGCGACCAGTATGGCTTCCGGGGAAATTTTGAAGAAGTTCGCCAGCGGGCCTACAGCCTGGCCACTGCGATTCATATAGGTGGTGGGAATCAGCAGCCGGACTTCCCGGTTGCCGATCCGCACACGGCCGGTGAGGCCGTGGTATTTGCTGTCGGAGCTGAGCTGAGTGCCGTGGCGGCGTGCCAGCTCGACAACAAAGTCGGCACCGGCGTTATGTCTTGTCCGGTCGTATTCCGGCCCGGGGTTGCCCAGGCCGACAATCAACTGGATCGGAGTATCCGGTGCCGCAGCCAAGGTGATTACTCTTCGCCTTCGCCAGCTTCTTCGGCTTCAGCTTCAACAGCGCCGCGAGGCTTGTGAATAGAAGCTACAACCAGGTTGTGGTCTTCGCCGTGGCTCAGATCCGCAGACTCAACACCTTCCGGCAGTTTCAGGTCGGAGATGTGCAGGATGCCATCCAGCTCCAGGTCCGCCAGGTCCACTTCGATGAACTCGGGCAGTTTGCCGGCAGGAGCATTGACTTCCAGCTCGGTCAGGGTGTGAGAAACGATACCGCCGGCTTTAACGCCTTTGCAGGTGTCTTCGTTGAGGAAGTGCAGAGGCACTTTCACGTGTACTTTGGTGCTGGCGGAAACGCGCTGGAAGTCAATGTGCAGCAGCAGTTGCTTGGCAGGGTGACGTTGCAGATCGCGCAGAATAACTTTCTCTTCTTTGCCGTCGACGTCGATGGTCAGCATGGAGGAGAAGAAAGCTTCGTTTTCCAGGGCCTTGAACAGGTCCTTTTGCAGCAGGGATACGGATTGCGGCTCAACTTCGCCACCGTAAACGATGCCGGGTACACGGCCTTCCAGGCGACGCAGGCGGCGGCTCGCACCTTTCCCTTCATCGCTGCGGGCAATGGCGTTCAGTTTGATATCAGACATGGGGTAAACCTCGGGTTGTCTGTCCAGAGAGACCTGCGACCGGACCGCTCTGGTGTTTATGTAAATTGGGCGTTTGCCCAAAAGTAATTGCCCGGCTAGGCCGGGCGGGCGCGTATTCTACGGGAATCGGGCCCAAACGCAAAGTGCCCCGGCGATGCGGGGCACTTTAACTATTTGCCGGTTGTCAACTGGAGACCCCTGATGGGGTGCTCTTAGCGGAACATCGCGGAGAGGGATTCCTCGTTGCTGATGCGGCGCATGGATTCAGCCAGCATGGCAGCCAGAGTCAGCTGGCGAATTTTCGGGGCTTTTTCCATCTTGTCACCCAGCGGGATAGAGTCGGTAACGACCAGCTCGTCCAGAACAGAATTGTTCAGGTTGCTGATGGCGTTGCCGGATAGTACCGGATGGGTGCAGTAGGCCACGACTTTTTCTGCGCCGTGTTCTTTCAGGGCGTTGGCGGCGTTGCACAGGGTGCCGGCGGTGTCGACCATGTCATCGACCAGCAAACAGGTGCGGCCGCTGACTTCACCGATGATGTTCATCACTTCGGCAACGTTGGCGGCGGGGCGGCGTTTGTCGATGATGGCCAGGTCGCAGTCGAGGCTCTTGGCCACGGCGCGGGCGCGTACAACACCGCCGATGTCCGGGGAAACCACAACCAGGTTCTGGTACTTCTGGCGCTCGATATCGTCGAGCAGTACGGAGGAACCGTAAACGTTATCCACAGGGACATCGAAGAAGCCCTGAATCTGCTCGGCGTGCAGATCGACGGTCAGTACGCGGTCGATGCCCACGCTCACCATCATATCGGCAACCACTTTTGCAGAGATCGGCACTCGCTGGGAACGCACGCGGCGATCCTGACGGGCGTAGCCGAAGTAAGGTACCACTGCGGTAACGCGGCCAGCGGATGCGCGGCGCAGGGCGTCAACCAGCAGGATCAACTCCATCAGGTTGCGATTGGTGGGCTGGCAGGTGGACTGCACCACGAAAACATCGCGGCCGCGCACGTTATCGGTAATTTCAACAGCGATCTCGCCATCGGAGAAGCGCTTGACCGTAGCTTCGCCCAAGGGGATCGCCATATGGTCGACAACCTTTTGTGCCAGTTCCGGGTTTGCGTTGCCGGTAAAGACCATTAAGTCAGCCACTGCGAGTTCCTTTAATTCTGTCTTGAAGTGAGTTGAAGTGTAGATGCCGGCATTATTTGCTAGCAGTTAGGATGCGATAGCACCACTTTTTATAGGGGGCGATAGTACGGGTAGCAAAGCGGGTAAATGTGCTGGCCGTCCCGGATCACCCAGGTGGTTGCTTTGATGTTCGGAGAGCCTCCGGGTCGCCGGCAGGGGTTTGCGCGCAAAGCTGCCTTCGACATTGTTTCTTTGAATTCGGGGATAGGCTTTTTGCAGCCCGTTACGGGTGGCCTTGGCCGGTTGGGTCAGTGTCGACTGGAACATGTCGGAACCGGATTTTTGCTGGTGCCACTGCGTAAAAGAAAATGGCTGGGGCGGAAGGATTCGAACCTTCGCATGACGGGATCAAAACCCGCTGCCTTACCGCTTGGCTACGCCCCAGCATCTTTCCTCAATCGCTTGAGGTTAATTTCGCGAGTCGCTGGTGTACTGGTGAAACCTGTACGCCGGCTGCAACAAAACCCTGCCATTTTCGCGGTAGTCTGGCAAGTGCCGTTTGGGCTGCTTGCTCAGTTTCGAAGGCGGCGAAAACACAGCCTCCGGTGCCGGTGAGTTGTGCTGGAGCAAATTGCTGCAGCCACTCTCGGGCATCGCGAACTTCAGGGTAGAGACTCTCAACGAGCGCCTGGCAGTCGTTACCGGAAAAAGCTTCCAGTTTTTTGCTGCTGAGTGGCTTTTCATTGAGCTGCCCCTCGCGAAGGGCCGCTAATGTAATTGCGACGGAATCTCTTGTCAAACGGGAATCGGAAAAAATTTTTGCAGTGCTCACTTGGCAGCCGGGAGCTACGACTAGATAGTGGCGTTTTTCTGTGCAAAGTGGTGTGAGTTTTTCCCCGACACCCTCAGCCCAGGCAGTGCGCCCGCGCACAAACACCGGTATATCCGCACCGAGTTGTCGGCCCAGCTCGGCGAGGCTTTCGATCGATAAATGACATTGCCAAAGATAATTAAGGCCGAGCAGTGTAGTGGCAGCATCGCTACTGCCGCCGCCAATACCACCACCGTGTGGCAGTTTTTTATTCAGGCAGATATGGACACCGGGAAGAGCGACATCTTGCTTCTGTATATTTTTACGAAGCAGCTGGGCTGCTCGGTAAACCAGGTTGTCCTGCTCGGGAACATCCAGAGTTCCCGCGTCGACGCTAATAACCCCATCGTCCCGCAGGGAGAATTCAAGGCTGTCGCCGTAATCGAGTATTTGGAAAAGGGTCTGCAGCTCGTGGTAGCCATCGGGGCGACGGCCGAGTATGCGCAGGATTAGGTTGAGCTTGGCGGGGGCGGGTAAAGTCAGCATGCGGGATGAGTGGGCCGTTTAATTCTGGTGGCACCATAATACCCGCATGCTAGGAGTTGGGCATTTAAAAACCCCACTCCTTGATCACCAGGGTCACCTGTACCGGTCCGGCGACACCGTTGGTCTGGGCTTTAATGCGAGTGGGAAGGAGGTAGGGACCGTTTTGGCGGTAATCGCTAAAGCGCAGCGACCAGCCGGATTGCTGCAGGCTCTGAAGCTCACCCCGGCCGTTATGTTTTTCTGCGCCTCTGGGGCCGGGCGCGGGAAGGCCACGCACCCAGTAGAACATTTCCTTGGCGGGCAGGGGCCAACCCAGAGTCTGTTGGGTGAGTTGGGCAGCGTCGCGGGCCACCACAGGGGCTTCATTGCCGCGCACCAGGCTGACACCTCCGGCGGAACCGGATATCACCGTAGTACCGGCACCGAGAGGGCCGCTCAGGTGAATACGAAAATTTTGCGGGCCGCTCTGCTGCCAGGTCAGGTTGGCACTGCCGTTATCAGCCGGAGAGCGCACACCTAGCTTGCCTTTAATACTCCACTGCTTGAGTTGGGCAACCGATGTGGGCGCTGCAGTTTCGCCGGGGCTTTCCGCCGCAGCGGGTTCCTTGGTCTTCTGACCGGCACAGGCGGAGATCAACAGGGTGAGGACTGTTACCAGTAGAAAAGAAAACTTACGGTTGGCGGCGTCAGTTGTCAGATGCATGTTGTTCCAGTGTTTCTTTGATTTGCAGACGTTTCATCGCTGCCGGGATGATCTTGCTCTCGGGGTTGGCGGTCAACCCGTCTTTCCAGACTTTGAGCGCAGCATCGCGATCCCCCAGAACCCAGAGTACTTCACCCAAGTGGGCGGAGATTTCGTGATCCGGCAGTTTCTCCAGAGCCCGGCGCAAATATTTTTCCGCGGCGCGATAATTTCCCAGACGGTACTGCACCCAGCCCATGCTGTCGATGATGGCCGGGTCCTCGGGTTCCAGTTCCAGGGCCCGGCTGATTAACTGCAGGGCCTCCTGGCGACGGGATTCATCATCGATCAACTTGTAGCCCAGTGCGTTTAATACCGTGGCGTTGTCTGGGTCGCGTTCCAGCAGCTTGCGCAAGTCCCGCTCAAACTCCACGCTATTGCCGAGCTGGTCGTTGAGCAGTGCGCGGGTATAAATCAAGCGACCGCTGTTGCTCAGAGTGGCTACAGCTTGATCAGCCAGTTGCAGCGCCATCTGTGGTTCGCCACTCTTGCGCAGCAATTCGACCTCCATCAGGAAAAAATGTTCTGCCTGTACGGGGTGTCGCTCGCGTAACTCGGCAAACCATTGGCTGTTTTCGAGGTGTTTTCCACTGGCTGCGAGCAATTTGGTGCCCGTGGTGATGGCCTCTACATAATCAGCTCCGGGCTCCACTTGCTTGAGATGCGCGGCGGCGGTGACGTTGTCGCCCTGTTTCTCCGCGAGCCCACCGAGGTAAAAGTGTGCCGCGGATTCGTGCTGCTCCAGTTCTAGTAGCCGGTCGAGTAAAGGTTTGGCTTCAGCGAGCTGGTTGGTTTCATAGTGGATCAGCGCCAGGGATAAAATCAGGTTACCGTCTTCTGGGCGTTGCTTGACCAACTCGGCGAATTGCTGGCGTGCGAGGGCCAGATCTTCGCGGATTAGCAGGCGCGCGTATTGCAAACGTAAACGGGTTTCTTCCGGGTAAATTTTGACTAAATTTTCCAGTAGCTGGATAGCTTCTTTGCGTCTACCCAAGTCCACCAGTAAGTGGCTCTGCAGCAGTGGGGCATCCAGCTGGTCTGGGTGTTGCTCCTGAACACGGCGGACCAGAGAGAGGGCCCGCCGGTACTGTTTGGCATCGCGCAGCACCATGGCGTGGGCCATGACTACTTCATCGTTGTAGGGGTAAATCTCGGCGAGCCGAGCGAATTCTGCACGGAGCTGATCGTCCAGTTGTTCGTGGCCGATGGCGGTGGCGGCGAGGGATTGCATCGGCGCTTTACCGCCGAGAGCCAGTGCCTTCTCCGCGTGTTTCAGGGCCTCTAAAAATTCCCCTGCTAGGGTGAGCTCTGCAGTTAGTGCCAGCTGGGCATCGGCATTATCCGGCTCCAGTTCGGCCCATAGCTGCGCTGAGCGCAGAGCGGCCTGACGGGCATTGAGAAAACGTGCAATGCGGGTCGCACGGGCTGCAACGCCGGCATCTTTGGTGACCTCAGCCTGGTGGTAGTAGTTGGCTAGAGCTACGTCATACTGTTCGCGGATACCGGCGACTTCGGCTACCAGCAGTGTGTAAAAGGTATCGATGGGAAAGCTGCGAGCTTCGCTCTCTTCCGCGGCGACAGTCGTCTGCTCATCGCTGCGCTGTTCCTCTGTCTGGTGTTGGGACTCTTCGCTAGTTGCCGGTTGAGATGGCGCTTGAGCACAGGCACCCAGCAGGTAGGCGAGTGATAGGCAGAATGCGCAGAGTGATGGAGCTTTGATTCTACAAGGGTTGTGCGGCTGACGGGATGGGAGCATAGATCGTATCCATACATGGCTGCTGCGGAGAAGCGGTGTAAGAGTGGCGCGTTTTAAACGTTTATCGCCATATAATTCTAGCCGTGAATCCGCTCCTGGAGTGCGGGCCCTGGGCCGGTTGCACAAATCAGCGCACAATTAAACCGTATCACCAGCTTGCAAGCGAAGCGACAGCCCGTGAAAATGCGCCCCCAATGCGGATGACGCGCCTCTAGATTTAGCCGACGGAATTCTATGCCAATTGTTACCCTGGGGATCAACCACGACAGTGCGCCTATCGAGGTGCGCGAACGGGTCGCTTTTGCGCCCGAGGTGATGCCCGGTGCCCTGGGGGATGCGCGCAAGGCGCTCGACTGCCGGGAACTCGCCATTCTCTCCACCTGCAACCGCACCGAGATCTATGGGAATGTGGAAGCGGAGCCGCTGCTGCAGTGGCTGGCGCAATACCATCAGGTACCTCTGGAGCAGCTGCGGGGTTGCAGCTATATCCACACCGGCGAGGAGGCGGTGCGCCATATGATGCGTGTGGCCTGCGGTCTCGATTCACTGGTCCTCGGGGAGCCGCAGATTCTCGGTCAGTTTAAGTCAGCCTACGCAGTGGCGCGGGAGTGTGGCAGTGTCGGCAGCGAGTTACACCGGGTCTTCCAGCGGGTGTTTACCATAGCGAAAAAGGTGCGCACCGAGACGGCAATCGGTGAAAACCCTGTCTCTGTCGCCTATGCGGCGGTGTCCCTGGCTTCGCGTATTTTTACCGACCTGAAGAAACAGACCGCACTGTTGATCGGTGCTGGTGAGACGGTGGAGTTGGTGGCGCGTCACCTGTTGGACCAGGGTATCAAGCAGTTGATTGTGGCCAACCGCACCCTGAGCCGCGCACAGTTATTGGCGGAAAACTTTGGCGCTGAGGCAATACTGTTGGCGGATATTCCCGAGCACCTGGCTCGTGCCGATATCGTGATCAGTTCCACCGCCAGCCAGCTGCCGATTTTGGGCAAGGGCGCGGTGGAGTCCGCCCTGCGCAAGCGCCGCCACAGCCCCATGTTTATGGTGGATATCGCGGTGCCTCGGGATATCGAAACCGAGGTCGGTGAGCTCGACGATGTCTACCTGTACAGCGTTGACGATCTGCGCGGTGTGATCGATGAAGGAATGCGCTCCCGTGAGCGCGCCGCCGAGGCCGCCGGGGAGATCGTAGATAGCGCTGCGGCGGAATTTACCAAAGAGGGGCGCGCCCTTGGAGCGGTGGACACGATCCGCAGCTACCGCCAGCGCGCCCAACAAATCAGTGGGACCGAGCTTGAGCGAGTACTTTTACAGCTCGATAAGGGCGAAGATCCCAGGCGCTTGATGGAGCAGCTGGCCCGCTCACTGACCAATAAATTGATTCATGCTCCTACGATCAGCCTGAGAAAAGCGACTGCGGATGGCGACCTGGAGCGGCTGCGTATTGCCCGCGAAGTGGTGGGGCTCGACGACCTCGCCGATACCGAATTAGAGAAAAAACAGAAATGAAAGAATCCCTACTGAACAAGCTGGAGAATCTGCAGGAGCGCCACGAAGAGGTGTCTGCACTGCTCGGTGATGCCAGTGTGATCTCCGATCAGGACCAGTTCCGCGAGCTGTCGCGGGAGTACTCCGAGCTGGAAGAGGTGGTCAAGTGCTACGGCCGCTACAAGCAGTTGCAAGAGGATATGGCGGCGGCGCGGGAAATGCTCGGCGAGAGCGACCCGGAAATGCGCGAAATGGCCCAGGAGGAGTTGCGCGAGGCCGAGGTTCAGGTTGAACCCATGGAGCGCGAGCTGCAGACCCTACTGCTGCCCCGCGACCCCAATG
This sequence comes from Microbulbifer sp. CnH-101-G, assembly GCF_052466775.1. NCBI lineage: Bacteria > Pseudomonadati > Pseudomonadota > Gammaproteobacteria > Cellvibrionales > Microbulbiferaceae > Microbulbifer > Microbulbifer sp. CnH-101-G. The sequence continues at coordinate 2,849,880 of NZ_CP174292.1, read as the reverse complement.
ACCGCAAGAACGTCTTCCTGGAAATTCGCGCCGGTACCGGCGGCGATGAGGCGGCGATTTTTTCTGGCGATCTGTTTCGCATGTACTCCCGCTATGCGGAAAAACAGGGCTGGCGCATCGAGATTGTCAGCGAGAATGCTGGGGAACACGGTGGCTACAAAGAGATTATCACCCGTGTGGCCGGCGAGGATGTCTACGCCAAACTGAAATTTGAATCCGGTGCACACCGTGTGCAGCGGGTGCCGGAAACCGAGTCCCAGGGACGTATTCACACCTCCGCCTGTACCGTGGCGGTGATGCCGGAGCCGGACGAGCGCGACGCGATCGAGATCAATAAGGCCGATCTGCGTGTGGATACCTACCGCGCCTCCGGTGCAGGCGGTCAGCACGTTAACAAAACCGACTCTGCCGTGCGCCTGACCCACCTCCCTAGTGGTATCGTCGTGGAGTGTCAGGATGAGCGCTCCCAGCACAAAAACAAAGCCAAGGCGATGGCGCTTTTACAGGCCAAGCTCTCCAGTGAGCAGGAAGCAGCCGCCGCGCGGGAAATTTCTGATGCGCGCCGCAGCCTGGTGGGCAGCGGCGATCGTTCCGAGCGTATTCGTACCTACAACTATCCCCAGGGCCGGGTGACCGACCACCGTATTGGCCTGACCTTGTACAAGCTCGATGAAGTGATGCAGGGTGCCCTGGAAGAGGTGATTGAGCCGCTGCGTACCGAACACCAGGCGGATCAGCTGGCGGCGATGGGACAATAGTTGATGCTTTGTTTGCCGCTATTGGGTAGCACTTTCCTATGAGCAGTGTGAAGGACAATCTTTCCCGCAGTATTGAGCTCACCGATAGCGAGTCGGCGCGTCTCGATATAGAGGTGCTGCTCGCGCATATTCTCGGTCGCGAGCGCACTTGGCTCTATACCTGGCCGGAATACGAACTGAGCCCGAGTGAGCAGGAGGAATTGGATGCCCTACTGGCGCGACGTAAAAACGGTGAGCCGGTGGCCCACCTGACTGGCGTGCGGGAATTTTGGTCGCTCACTTTGAAGGTCGACGCTTCCACATTAATTCCACGGCCGGATACCGAATTGTTGGTGGAGACCGCCCTGGAACTCTGCCCTCAAGAGAAATTGCGCGCACTCGACCTGGGCACTGGTACCGGTGCCATAGCCCTGGCGCTGGCCTCGGAAAAGCCCGGTTGGCAGATAGTCGCCGCGGAGAAATCACCGGCCGCCCTGGCACTGGCCGAGGAAAACCGCAAACGTCTCGGCTTTGCCAATGTACAGATCCTTGAAAGCGATTGGTTTGCACAGTTACCGCCCCAGCAGTTTGGCCTGATCGTCAGCAACCCGCCTTATATCGATGCGGCCGATCCACATTTGGCCCAGGGGGATGTGCGCTTCGAGCCGCACTCTGCGCTGGTTGCTCCGCATCAGGGACTGGCGGATATAGAGAGGATCGCCAGAGGCGCTGCAGACTTTCTGCAAGGCGGTGGCTGGTTGATGGTGGAACACGGTTGGCAGCAGGCCGAGTCTGTACGGGAAATTTTTAGCGCCGCGGGTTACTGCGCGGTAGAGAGCCGCAAAGATTATTCCGGCTGGGAGCGTATTACTCTGGGCCGTAAAAACTAAGCGCTTCTACGGGTAAGCGCTGCAAAAAATTGCGTATCCCGAGGGATTGATAGGGAGGGAATCTATGCACGATCATGTCCACCACCGCACAGGCAACGGTGCCCTGCGTCCGTTAGTGATTGCCCTGGTCCTTACATTGGGTTTTTCCTTTGTGGAGGCCATTGGCGGCTGGTTATCTGGATCCCTGGCACTGCTCAGTGATGCCGGTCATATGCTCACCGACTCTTTCGCCCTAGCTCTCGGCGCTGTAGCGGCAGTATTGGCAAAAAAACCAGCGGACCGGGAGTTATCATTCGGCTGGGGCCGCGCTGAGGTGCTGGCGGCGGTCACCAATGGCCTGATTATGTTGTTGATTGTGGCGGGGATTGCCTTTGCGGCGATTGACCGCTTGCGCAACCCCCAGCCTGTACATGGTAGTACGGTGATGGTGATTGCCTTTGTCGGGTTGCTGATCAATATCCTTGCAGCCTGGGTGCTCTACCGGGGTGAGCGCACACTCAATATTCGCGGCGCCCTCCTGCATGTGATGGGGGATATGCTGGGCTCTGTGGCGGCGTTGATTTCCGGGGCGGTGATTTATTTTACCGGTTGGGTGCCGATTGACCCGCTGTTGTCCCTGCTGATCTGCCTGCTGATTTTGCTCTCTTGCGTGCGCCTGCTGCGCGACTCGGTGGATGTGCTGATGGAGCGTGTGCCGCGGGAATTGAGCCTGCCAGTGGTGGGTGAGACCCTGGCAGCTGTGGTCGGTGTGCGCTCGGTGCACGACCTGCATATCTGGCGCCTGGACTCCAGCACCATCTCCCTGTCGGCACATATTGTGGTGGATGATTTAACCGCCTGGCCGGCGGTGCTGGAGCGCTTGCGGGAGACTTTAATCAAACGCTTTGATATTGATCACATCACCCTGCAGCCGGAGCCTCTCGTACAGCCCCAGCCCAGGATTATCGACAAGGTAAGTAATCCACAGTAGAGGGTTAATCCTCGTCACCCCTTAATTCGGCGGTGCCATCGCTAGCTTCGCTCGCAGCATTCGTTGCCTGGGGCTGGGGCTTTTGCACCGGTGGTTCTTCTGCGACCACCTCTTCTGGAGGGCTGATTTGCTCCTGCGGAGCCTGGATGCCGATGTGGTAAGCGGCGAAGCCCGGTTGTACCACCTGATCCAGCGCCATGCCGAGGATGCGGCCGTTGTGCTGCGAGCGGATTTCCGTGCGCACATTGGTGATGGGATTGGTTACGGTGCCCAGAAGGTCTCCCTTACGCACAAATTCTCCCAACTCTACCTCGCTGAAAATAATGCCGCCGGTAGAGGAGCGCTGCCAGGTGGAGTTGTAGTACACGGGCTCCGGGTCTCCCCACAGGCGGAATTTATTCACCATGCCCAGCTGGTTGAGCAGTGTGCGAATCCCTTTCACACTGTGGCTGACCGAGCGCTCGTCCAGCACCATGGGGGCGCCAGCTTCCAAGGTTACTGTGGGAATGCCCGCCTCCACAGCGGCGCGGCGCAAGGTGCCCTTGGCCCCGGCGCTGTGCAACACCACCGTGGAGCCGAAGCCCTTGGTCATTTTCACGATTCTCGGGTTAGTCAGATCACCGCGTAACTGCGGCAGGTTAGTGCGATAAAAAGAGCCGGTGTGTAGGTCAACCACGGCATTACAGTGGCTGATAATCTCGTGGAAAAAAGAATTGGCGATCCGTGAAGCGGAGGAGCCGTTGGGGTCTCCGGGGAAGTGCCGGTTTAGGTCGCGGCGATCGGTGAGGTAGCGGGAGCTGCGATGGAAGCCCTGCAGGTTGACGATGGGTACGCCAATCACAGCGCCGCTCAGCTGCTCAGCATCCAGGTTGTACATGACCCTGCGCACCGTCTCCACGCCATTTAATTCATCCCCGTGAACGGCGGCGGTCAGACAGAGTACTGGCCCAGGATTGGCGCCGTTGACAACCAATACGGCGGTGGGACTGTAGACGCCCTCAAAGTGCTGGCTGGGGGACCAGGCCAGGCGGGTGGAAGTTGCCGGGGCAACTTCGGCACCGAGTAGGCGCAGGGGTTTGGCCTTTTCCACTTCCAGGGAAACATTCCCGGTTGGGGGGGCTTCTGGCGGAGTTGCCGGTTTTTCCGCGGGTTTGGCTTGCGCCTCTTGGTTTGTGGAGCCTGTTGGAGTCCCTTCGAACTCGCCGATGGGCTGGTCTAATTGTAGGTTTTCCGCCTGGGGCAGGGACTCCTGCGAGGGCTCTTCTGCATTTGCCTGCGGATTTTCATTTTGCTCTGCGACGCCGGTGGGTGGGCCCAGTTCGGTGATTACTGGTTGGTCCAGCTTTAAGTTTTCCGCCTTGGAGACTGCTTCCGTCCGATTTTCTTCCTGTACTTTTTCCTGCACCTTTTCTTGGGGTTTTTCTTGCGCGCCGCTGGAGTCACTCAGGGCCCAGGTCTGGGCTGAGGTCAATAGCAGGGCGAGGCTCAACAGGCGCCGGGGCCTGTTGGGAATAGGGCGCGGGATCATTCGGTAACTCCGGTTAACAACATGTGCGGGCAGTGCCGGTTATTGTTGTTGCCCGGCACGCTTGGGGACTTGGAGCGCCAGTATAGTCAAAGTGTTCCCTGGGAATGTGATCTAGCCCCTACTCCCCAGGTTTTGGCGATCGCCTTGCGGCTAGTGCGGCGCAGGCGTAGCGCCAAAAGGATTGAGGCAGTACCCAGGCCGATACAGACGCCGGTCCAGTAGCCATAAACCCCCCAGAAGTTTTCGCCCAGCCAATAGGCACTGGAGAGCCCCACCAGCCAGTATGAGAACAACTGAATATACATGGGCACGCGGGTGTCCTTGTAGCCTCGCAACGCGCCCCAGGCCATGGCCTGGGCTGCGTCCACCAGCTGGTAGGCGGCGCAGAGCAGCAGTAGGTTAGAGGCCACTGCGATAATTTCCGCGTTGTTGGTATAAGCCTGGACAAACAGGTGGCGAAAGGTGATCAGCAATACCCCGGTACCGAGGGCATATACCACACCGCTGCCGATCCCCACTTTACCGGCAAACAGCGCTCTCTTTGGGCGGTTCTGCCCGAGCAGGTGTGCTGTACGAATACTTAGAGCCTGTGCCAGTGCCAGCGCTACCAGGTAAAAAATTGAGCCGATACTCATACCAATCTGGTGAGCCGCCACAATGGCTGCGCCATAGGGGGCGAGTAGAATTGTTAGGCTGGCAAAAAATGTCACCTCACTGGCGGCGCCGACACACACTGGCAGCCCGACTGCCAAAAGGTGCCTCAAGATAGGCCAATCGGGCTTGGGTGGTATCAGTTTTAGTTTGAGCTGGTGATAGGCCGGATCTGTCGCGGCGTGCCAGAACAGGGCGATGGCGATCAGAGTACTGACCGCAGCGGTTGCCCAGCCGCAGCCTGCGCCTCCCATGGCGGGTATGGGGCCGGCACCAAAGACAAAGAGAATATCCAAAGGAATATTGAGTAGGGCGGCGGCCAGGTAAATACGCATGACCGGGCGAACCTGCCCCATACCCTCACAGTAGCCGCGCAGGGCGGTTCCCAAGGCGAAGGGCAGTGTGCCCACGGTGAGTGCCAGGATATAACCCTGCAATACCTGCCGGACTGGCTCTTCAGTGTCGATCCACTGGCTCCACACCGGAACGGCGAGTAGGGCGAGCAGCACTAATATGCCGCCGACCAAGCCGATCCAAAGCGCCTGGTGTAGCTGGGCGGCGCAGCCCTCTTCATCGCGGCCGCCGCGCAGGTGGGCGACAACCGGGGAAACCGCGGCGAGTAGACCGATAAGGGTAACCGCGCACACTGCCCAGATGCTGGAGCCCAATGCCAGTCCGGCCAGGTTCACCTCTCCAGCGTTGCCGGCGACAATCGTGTCCACAACGCCCATGCTCACCACGGCCAGGTTACTGACAACCAGGGGGCCTCCCAATGTGGTGAGGTGCGAGAGTTCGGTGGAGATGGCGCGTCGGTAAATCTTGAGCAAGGGAAAAACCAGATTAATTAAGGCGGAGCCTGTCGATGATTTTGGTATATCAGCCAAGTTCAGCCGGGGTTGGGCAGAAAAAAATAATCGGGCAGTCAGTTGTGCCAAATGACCTTTAAAGCAGGGTGAGGGGCTGTAAGGGGCTATATAGCACGGATATTCCGCCGCAAAAAAGGCAGATTATTCTACGGCCAATTCGCTTTTTCTCCCAGCCGCTACTGAGCAATATCCTCTAATAATCTGGCAATTTTGTGCGGTGTGAGAAAGATACATCCATGGCTAGCGTCAATTTCCCGGTAGTGCCACCCCGGAATTTTTTGCGCGCGCTCCCCGCTCTTATTGGCCGGGGGATAGTGGGGTTTGGTGCAGCGAATATAGGTGCAGGCCGGCCCCTGCTCAGGGGGCACTTTCATTTGGATGGGATCCAAATAAGTCTTCACCGGGTGCGGGGTCATATGACGACGCAGCCAATTTAATATTTCCTGGTCCTTAATTCCTAACTGAGCTGGGTCCATGGGTAAAAAGCAGCGGGTACCACAAATCTCTTTGGCCTCTGCCAGGCGTTTCTCTCGTAAATTTTCTGGCAATTGTTCGATAAACGCTTGGTTGGGCTTGGGGATAGCTCCATCCAAGTAAACGAGATGGCGAATGCGTTCGGGAAGCGCGTCAGCGGCGCCTGCGGCTGCCATGCCCCCAAAACTGTGCCCCACTAAAATCACCTGGTTTAGCTCCTCGAACTCGATCACATTCACCAGATCCTGGATAAAGGTATCCATACCAATCGAGGGTGAAAGTAAGTGATTTCTCTCCCCCAGGCCTGTCTGGGTGGGGGTGAACACTCGATGTCCGCCGGCAATCAGCAGCCTGGCCACGGGCGCCCAGCACCATCCCCCAAGAAATAAGCCATGTACCAATAGGTAGGTATTCACTTTGTACTGACCCCATCCCGTCACCTGCAAGAACAAGCTTAGTCAGAGGCACTGTAAGAGATGCCTGGGTCGCTCGACTAAAGTGAACACATACACTGAAGAGAGGGTGATAAGGATGGTCCTGTTATGAATACCCTGGGTCGTTGGTATGGTTGCTTTGTGCACTGGGTTCAGAAGATCGACTGGCTGGGACCACTGGCATTGCGAATTTACTTGGCGCCGATTTTTATTTTGGCCGGGCTCAACAAAATGGGGGATATCGACAGCGTGGCCGCCTGGTTTGGCAATCCGGACTGGGGGCTGGGCCTACCGGCCCCCCTGTTCATGGCCTGGGCGGCGGCGCTGACGGAGTTTTTTGGCGGCATTGCCATACTCCTGGGCTTCGCCACCCGGCTGGTGGCAATCCCCCTGATGTTTGTGATGGCGGTGGCTGCGGCCACTGCACACTGGGAGAATGGCTGGTCAGCTTTGCCGGATAAAACCCTGATGGCCCCCTGGGAGTGGCGTGAGGATCTGATTGATGAGGCCATTACCCGCAAGGAGAAAGCCATAGAGTTATTAAAAGAGCATGGTAACTATGAATGGTTGTCAGAGACCGGCGGCTTCACAGTCCTGAAGAATGGTATTGAGTTTTCGGCGACTTACTTCATTATGCTGTTGGTACTTCTGTGCAGTGGGGCCGGGCGTTTCTTCAGTATTGATTATTGGCTGTGCCGCCACTGTAGCGGGCGAGAATCCACATAGAGTGGTGGTATACTCGCCGATTATTTGAACATTTGAGCGAGTATTTCACTTGATAGGAAAGTTGTTCCGTCGTTCCTCCTCTACTGAGGAGAAGAGCCCCCGCCAGGGAGATGAACGCTCCCAGCAGCGTAAAAGTGGCCAGAATCCCTCCAATAAGCCCCGTAAGGGCCAAAAAGCCGAGGCGAAATCTGGTCAAGGTGAGGGGAGCTCACGCCGGGGCAGCGGCAAAGGCCCCCATAGAGGGCGCCAGCGCACCCATACTCCCAAGTCGGAAGCAGCAACGCCCTGGTCTCTGGACGACTTCCAGATTCCAGAGCAAGAGGGCAAGGTCCGTTTCCATGATCTGGGTTTACCAGCGGAATTGATGCGCGGTATTCACGACCTGGGATTCCAGTATTGCTCACCGATCCAGGGGCGTTCTCTACCTCATACCCTGAATGGCCACGACCTGGTGGGTAAGGCCCAGACAGGCACTGGCAAGACTGCAGCCTTCCTGATAACCGTTATTGATGATCTGTTGCGCCACCCCTTTGATGGGGAGCGCTACGCCGGCGAGGCCCGCTCCTTGATTATCGCGCCTACCCGCGAGTTGGTGATGCAGATCGCCGATGATGCTAAGGCGCTGTGTAAATACACGGGTCTGGAGATTCATACCCTGGTTGGAGGGATGGATTACGAGAAGCAGCAGCGTAATCTCAATGAGCGTTTAGTGGATATTTTGGTGGCGACACCGGGTCGGCTGCTGGACTTTGTCGGCAACCGCGACTGCTTCCTGGATCAGGTAGAGGTGCTGGTGATTGATGAAGCTGACCGCATGCTGGATATGGGCTTCATTCCCCAGGTGCGCCGAATCGTTCGCCAGACACCCCGCAAGACCCATCGCCAGACCATGTTTTTCTCTGCCACCTTCACCCCCGAAGTCGATGACCTGGTGGAGCAGTGGACCGAAGAGCCGGTAGTGGTAGAAATCGAACCGGAGCGGGTTGCCACCGATTCCGTCGAGCAGCATGTCTATTTGGCCGCTAGTGAGGAGAAGTACGCACTTCTCTACAATATCTTGCAGCGGGATGAGGTGGACAGCCTGATTGTCTTCGCCAACCGCCGGGATCAGTGTCGCCGCTTGCATGAACACCTGCTCGCCCACGGTATTTCCGCCGGCCTACTCTCCGGCGAAGTGGCACAGAACAAGCGCGTGCGTACTCTCGATGACTTCAAGTCGGGTAAAACCAAGGTGTTGGTAGCCACGGATGTGGCCGGCCGTGGTATCCATATCGACGGTATTAGTCATGTCGTGAACTTCACCCTTCCGGAAGAGCCGGAGGACTACGTGCATCGTATCGGCCGTACAGGGCGAGCCGGTAAGACGGGTACTTCCATCAGCTTCGCCTGTGAAGATGATGCCATGCGATTGGAGCCAATCGAACAGCTACTAGGGCAGAAGCTCAAATGCGAAGTGCCACCGGAAGAGCTACTACAAGAGCCACCGAGAGTTGAGGTGCGCCGCAGTGGTGGCGACAGGGATCATCGTGGAGGGCACGGTAATCGCCGCGGTGGTGGCCGAGGGCGCTCTCGCTACTGATCTCAATTATGCCAATAGGTCATTATGGTCTATTGGCACCCTCAGGTATTTGGGTACTTTATTAACCTAAATCGTGGTCAATGTACCAATTTTTGTCTCTTTTTCTCTCTCCCTTCTCCCCCTCTCTTACTTTGAACTACACTTGAAAAGATTTTTTCTGTTGTTGGGACCACCATTCCGTAGGCTGTCAGGTTTTTTTGAAACTTGAATTAATTGGCCTTGAGTTCGGATGTTTTTACCTATGTAAAATCAAAAAGACTCGAATGCGAACTCTCTTCCTTCACATCGGTTTCCATAAAACTGGCTCTAGTGCACTACAGCTTGCTTTAAAACAATCCACAAAGTTATTAAGTTCGAGAGGGATAGAGTTCCTATCTCTTGGAAAAAAAGGCAGTTCCTCCCGCACAGTAGATATCCAGAAAAAAAATGGCCGAATGTTTTATCGTATAAATCGGCGATTAGGTAATTTACTGGCAAAAAGTCGTGGAGAGAACGTCATTGTATCTGCAGAGCATTTGTGTTTTATTCACACGCTTGACGACATTGAGAGTATCTACAGAGATTGCCGAAAATTTTTCGACAGATGTCAAATTATTGTTTATTTGCGTAGACAGGATTTGCAGGCACTTTCATTTAAAAGGCAGGCTGCACGTGCTGCGGCACCGAATATTAGTCCCTCTAGCCAGTTGTTTGGCCATTGCGAAGGTGCATTTCCGCATGTCAATGCCGATCTAATGACATATTTCGATTATTTTTCCAAGTTGAAGATATGGGCTACGGTTTTCGGTGAGGGTGCGTTGAATGTACGTGAGTTTTCTGTTGAATTTTTACAGGATGGTGATGTTGTAAATGATTTTTGCTCATTGCTTGGGGTGTATGTGAATATTCCCTCTGTTCGTATCAATGAGGGAGTTGGCCGTAAAGAATTCCTGCTAACTAACAAGTTATTGGAGCTTGGCGTTACTGAGTCTGAGGTTAAAAAACTTAAACCAATGATGAGGAAGGGAATCTCTGAGTTGACCCCATCAAAAGCTGAGGCTGAAGGCTTCTTCAGTTTTTTTGAGTATTGCAATAAGCCGCTGAATGATCACTTCCTAAAGAATGCTTCTGGTTTGGCATTTGATAATGACTTCTCTGGTTATCCTGAAGAGGGAAATGATTCCTTAACCATACAGGATTTGTCAGATTGGCTGCCACAAATATTGGCTAGCGGTATAAAGCATCCTCAACAGGTGAGGGATTCCTTGTTGAGAGAGCGGCTACAAAACTTGTTGATGAAAAACATTGAAAATCCGCAGTTGTTTCGTGAGCTGGAGGGTGCTGTAAAATGTTTGTCGCCAAGTGTAAATCCTGAGCGGATTGATACTCCCTGGCTTGGGCTCCTCCGGGGCTAAAGCCCTTAGCCTCAATAGACTTTACCAAACACTTCCCTGTGCTGGGTCTGATTGGCGGTTTTATTGATTACTTAATTGCTTGTAGTGGCTAATGACTTGTTGGGCAATGATTTCCCAAGTGAAGTTCTCTTTCACCATTTTTAGTCCAGAAACTCCCATCTGTTTACTCAGCTCTCTATTGTTTAGAAGTTGTCTAATAGCTCTTTGAAGGTCATCTACTGATCCCGGTTTAGTTAAGATTCCATTGACGCTGTCTTTTACGATATATGGAATTCCACCTATATCGGAAGCAATAATGGGTAATCCACTCGCCATGGCTTCTAGCCCGGATATACTTGTGGCTTCCATTAGGGAGGGGAGTGATGAGGCATCCGCTGCTCTATAGATATCAGGCATCTTCGAATTATGAATATTGCCAAGGAGATGGGCGTTGCCTGATTTGACTTGGTTTCTGAGTAGGTGTTTTATATCCTGAGTCTCACTGCCATCACCAGCAATTATTAGGTGTAATTGCGGGTCGTTAATAGCTGCAACTGCCTCTGCAAGAAAGCGGACGCCTTTTACTGGTTCCAGCCGGCAACCGATGGCAATAACAAAGGCTTCTGTTGGGATTGATAGGGATTCTCTTATCGTTGAATCCCCGGGGTAGAAAATATTGGTATCTACCCCGTTACAGATAAAGCTAACTGGATTTTGATAACCTGTTTCCCTAGTTTTTTCCGCTAAAATTTCGCTTGCGGCAAGCGTAGCTGAAGCAATGTTAAGTTGGCTCAGCATCTTTCTTAAAGCTTTCTTCCCTTTTTCTGCGCGTTTAATAAATGATGATGTGTGATTAGTAAATATGACTGGGATCTTCAACCCCTTGCAAGCATTCAATGGGCGCATGCCATGAATATGAACGATATCGATTTGACGCTCACGGACCTGTTTGCGAATTTGTTTACGCAACAGCCAGTCGTAGAGCAGATGGCTGTCTGGTAATTGCAATCGTTCAACGGTAACACCATCGTAGAAGTCAGTCGTTGGAGTGCTTTTAGTAGGTTTTCTAGTTAGTACGTGCACAGAGTGACCAAGCTTAACGAGTGCTCTGGAAAGCTCAAATACATGAGTCTGAACCCCGCCAATAGAAGGAGGGAATTCATTGCTAATCATTAATATATTCATTAACACTTATAATTTTTTTGTGGCCGGCTGGCCATTAAGTAGCTATTTTAGGTTGCACTGAGCGGAGGAGTAGAGTTCCGCCGCCCTTAGGGGGTAAGTGCATATATTTAGGGGTATATGGCTGGGAATAATTCCAGGCTCAATTGGGCAATGTTGCAGTATGGGTTTCTGTCCCAGGATCTCCCTCCCTGCGCAGCCGCTCTACCCAGAGTGCGGTACCCCCAGCTACTGCAGCGGGCATCACAAATATATTTAAAATCGGTACCATCTTGGCCAGCATCACGGTTCCGCCAAAGGTGAGCGAGGTTAGTTTGCGTCGGCGTAGTACGCTTTTTAATTCACCAAAAGGGCGCTGGTGATTATCGAGAGGGTAGTCAACATATTGTATTGCCATACACCAGGCACCCCATACTGCAGCCAAGACGGCAGGGATAATTATGGTCCAGCTGGTTACTGTGGATATCAGAAAAATGATCACTCCCCAGAAAATAAAGTAACCCAGTTTGCGCATTTCCCGTCCCAGTGTGCGCCATACCATCTGTATCATTGGTTCAGCAGGAGGTGCTTTGCCGGTGAGAAGTTCTTCGACTTTCTCGGCTAGGAGGCCATTAAAAGGGGCCGCAATAATATTGGTGATTATTCCAAACAAATAGCCATAGGCGAGGAAAAATAAAAACAGTACCAGAATGGCAATAATCCAGGCGAGCCAGCGAAAAATGCTGGCGGTCCAGGCGGCGCCTTTAGCCATGACGGCTTCCCACCAGGACATATTGGTGGTATCTACTGGGGTGTGTGATAGGAGGCTGCTGATATAGTCACTGAGGCCGCCAAGCTGAGTAATCATGATGCCGCTGATTACAATAAACAGCACCAGGTTAATCAGCAGGGGGACAAGGATAAATGGGCGCAGCTCGCGCCGGATTAACAAGCGGGCGCCGCGCACCAGCGCGTCAATACCGTGGACTGGATTTGAAGTCATAAAATTACCTCTCGCGGGAGCGCGGCAGTTAATCAGTCTTTAGCGCCGGCGGCTTTTAGGATTTCTATATATTCGTTACTCTGGCGGTGCTCGCTTATGCGGGTTAACAGGGTATTGCCATCGGGTCCCGTGCTGTTGAGGTCGTGGCCCTCGGCGAGAAACAGTTTTACAAAAGTGGCAAAACTTTCCGCTTTCATACTGCGGTAGGCGCGCTCAAGTAAATGAAAATCCCGGTTGGTATTTTCGGGTGCTTCCCCCACCAGGAAGCCGGCAATTCGCTCCTCGTCAAACACTTCGCCGAGGACTTTTTGTTTGTCTTTTTTCAGGCTCAAAATCAATTCCTTACTTCTGTGAGAATAGCCAGGCGCGGACCTGGCTTTGTGTTTAAAAGGCTTAAAGTAAAGCGTCGAGCTTTTCCTTGAGGATCTTATTGATCATCTGTGGATTTGCTTGGCCCTTAGAGGCTTTCATGATTTGACCGACAAAATAGCCCATCATTTTGGGACGCTTGGATTCGTCGGCTTTGCGGTAGTTATCTACTTGGGCGCCGCTTGCGGCGATAACCGCCTCTACCATCTGTTCAATGGCACCGGTATCGGATACCTGCTTAAGGCCGCGCTTCTCGATAACTTCATCTGCGCTGCCCTCGCCCTCTGCCATAGCTTCAAAAACCTGTTTGGCAATCTTGCTGGAGATGGTGTTGTCTTTGACTCGTACGATTAACCCGGCAAGTTGCTGGGCGCTAACCGGGGACTCCTGTATAGAGATTTCCTGGCGGTTCAGCAGTGCGGCTAACTCACCGGTAACCCAGTTAGCGGCCAGTTTTGGTTCCCCGCAGGATTTGCAAACCTCTTCAAAGTAGTCCGCAATGATGCGCTCCTGGGTCAACTGATCGGCGTCGTAAGCAGATAAGCTGTACTCTGATTGGAAGCGCTCGGCTTTGGCATCGGGCAGTTCTGGTAACAGTTCGCGTAGTTGCTCTATGTAAGTATCGGTGATCACTACCGGCAATAGATCGGGGCAGGGGAAATAGCGATAGTCATTGGCAACTTCTTTACTGCGCATGGAGCGGGTTTCATTTTTATCCGCATCATACAATCGGGTTTCCTGCACTATGCTGCCGCCGTCTTCGAGAATGTCGATTTGGCGCTCGGCTTCGACTTTGATAGCACGTTCAACAAAGCGGAAGGAGTTGATGTTTTTTAACTCGGTGCGTGTGCCCAGTTTTTCCTCACCTTTTAATCGCACAGAAACGTTGGCATCACAGCGTAGGGAGCCTTGGGACATATCTCCATCGGAGATGCCCAGATAGGTGACGATACTATGGATTTTTTTCAAATAGGCGACCGCTTCGGCGGCGCTGCGCATATCGGGCTCTGAGACAATTTCTATCAGCGGTGTGCCCGCACGGTTCAGGTCGATTCCGGACATGCCGTGGAAATCTTCATGCAGAGACTTACCGGCATCTTCCTCCAGGTGGGCGTGGTGCAGACGTACTTTTTTACTGCTGCCGTCCTCCAGGTGAATCTCAACTTCGCCAGCCCCGACGATAGGTTGTTCCAGCTGGGTTGTCTGGTAGCCTTTGGGAAGGTCTGGATAAAAATAGTTTTTACGCTCAAAAACAGAGCGCTTGCCAATTTCCGCATTCATCGCTAAGCCAAACATTACCGCGTAGCGAAAGGCCTCTTCATTGGGTACAGGCAAGGTTCCAGGCATGGCCAAGTCCACGGCGCAGGCTTGGCTATTCGGTGCTGCACCGAAACGGGTGCTTGCGCCGGAAAAAAGTTTGGATTGGGTGGATAACTGTACGTGAATCTCCAGCCCGATAACGATTTCCCATTCCACGATAGATCTCCTTATACGGCGCTGGCTTGGTGCCAGTCGGTTACCTGTTGGTATTGATGCGCAACATTGAGCATGCGAGATTCACCCAGGTAGTTACCGGTAATCTGAAGCCCCACGGGTAAATTGTTTACCAATCCACAGGGGATAGACATACCTGGTAAGCCCGCCAGATTGGTGGCGATGGTATAGATATCCTCCAGGTACATGGCCACCGGATCGGCGCCTTTGGCACCCAGCTCGAAAGCGGGGGAGGGTGTGGTGGGCCCCATAATGACATCGACTTTTTCAAAGGCCTTTACAAAATCCTGTTTTATCAGGCGGCGTACCTGCTGGGCCTTGTTGTAATAGGCATCGTAATAGCCAGCTGACAATGCATAAGTGCCAACCAAAATACGGCGCTGGACTTCTTCGCCAAAGCCCTCCCCACGGGAGCGCATATATAAATCGCGCAAATCTTTGGGGTTTTCACAACGGTGCCCATAGCGCACCCCGTCGAAGCGGGACAGGTTGGCGGAGGCTTCGGCTGGGGCGATGACATAGTAAGCTGGAATAGCCAACTCAGTATGTGGCAGGCTGATATCCACCAGCTCAGCCCCGAGTTTTTCAAATTCCTTAAGAGCATCTTGTACGCGGGTGGCTGTTTCAGAGTTCAAGCCTTCCCCAAAGTATTCTCTGGGTACACCGATTTTGAGACCGGCGATGGACTTGTTCAGTCCCGCGGTGAAGTCTTCTTGCGAGCGATTCAGACTGGTGGAATCTTTTGGGTCGTGGCCTGCCATGGCGGATAGCAGAAAAGCTGCATCTTCCGCATTGCGTGCAATAGGGCCGGCCTGGTCCAGGCTGGAAGCGTAGGCGACGATACCCCAGCGGGATGTACGGCCGTAAGTGGGTTTTAGGCCGGTGGTGTTGGTCAAAGCGGCGGGTTGTCGAATGGAGCCACCAGTGTCAGTGCCGGTGGCGCCGGGTACCAGTAGCGCTGCAACCGCTGCTGCGGAACCACCGGACGAGCCGCCGGGTACACAACGGGTATTCCAAGGGTTTTTCACCGGGCCATAAAAGCTGCTTTCGTTGGAAGAGCCCATGGCGAACTCGTCCATATTGGTTTTGCCCAGGGTTACGGTGCCGGCGGCATTGAGGTTCTCCACTATAGTGGCATCGTACGGCGGAATAAAATTATCCAGCATCCTTGAGGCGCAACTGGTGCGTACGCCGTTGGTGCAGATGATGTCTTTATGGGCAATGGGGACCCCACACAACGCGGGTGCTCCGCCTTTAGCCAAGCGTTGATCGGCGGTTTCGGCCTGGGATAGGGCGAGTTCTTCGGTTACGGTAATAAAGCTGTTGTAGTTGCTGTCTAGCTGTTGGATTCGTGCGAGTAGATGGCGAGTTAGCTCCACACTGGAGAATGCCTTACTCTGCAGGCCGCGGATCATCTCGGCAATAGTAAGCTGGTGCATGTTATTCCCTTAAAAGGCTCTGGGCGGGCTCAGGGCGAAATCGAATAGGCGAAATCGAATAATTAGGTGCTTGCTTGGGGCCCTGTTCAGTCGATGACTTTGGGGACTAGATAAAGTCCTTCTTCAGACTGCGGGGCCAAGTTCAGGAAACTCTGGCGCTGGTCAGTTTCTGTTACCGCGTCGGTGCGCAGGGTCTGCACTTCATCAAGCGGGTGCGCCATGGGGGCGACGCCGTCAGTGTTGACGGCCTGCAACTGGTCCACCAGCTGCAGGATATCCCCAAGGCGGCCGCTGACTTCTTCGATAGTTTCTTCGGATATGGCGATGCGGGCGAGTTCCGCCAGCTTCTCTACGGTTTGCGTATCCACAGCCATGGCAATAGAGCTCCTCCGGCTTCAGTTGCGAATCTGGGTTGCTCCGTATAAGGACGGGGCAGGGCCGGCAAATTTAGCACAATAGGCTGCTATTCTCACCGGCTCAGCTATAGGGGTAAATCTGCAATCGATTAGCGGGGCTTCAGCCTTGCTCTGAACCGGCGCCGTTGTTAGAGTTTGCCCAATCCTGCCGGGCGCCCAGAGACTCCGGCGTATTGCGTAAATTCCGATTCGAAATGCGGCTCGGAACTCAGAATTATTTGCGCGGACTAACTAGGATTTGTATCCATAAAATAAGCCGCGCCCGCAGTGCCCGACCTGGGGGCTGACAATTAGTACAAGGTAATCGAATTCCATGTTTAAACGTTTGCGGGGCATGTTCTCCAGTGACCTCTCCATCGACCTGGGAACCGCCAATACGCTGATTTACGTTCGCGATCGCGGCGTAGTTCTCGACGAGCCCTCTGTCGTCGCAATCCGTCACTACAATGGCCAGAAAATCGTTGAGGCAGTTGGAGTGGAAGCCAAGCGCATGCTCGGCCGTACCCCTGGCAATATCACTGCGATTCGCCCTTTGAAGGACGGTGTGATTGCCGATTTCCAGGTTACCGAGAAGATGTTGCAGCACTTTATCAAGAAAGTGCATGAGAACAGCTGGATGCGACCGAGCCCCCGCGTGCTGGTCTGCGTTCCCTGTCAGTCCACCGAAGTGGAGCGCCGTGCGATTCGCGAATCTGCCCTGGGTGCAGGCGCCCGCGAAGTATCCCTGATCGAAGAGCCGATGGCGGCGGCGATCGGTGCCGGCCTGAATGTGGAAGAGGCCAGCGGTTCTATGGTGGTGGGTATCGGTGGTGGTACGACAGAGATTGCCATTATCTCTCTTAACGGTGTGGTTTACTCGGATTCCGTGCGTATCGGTGGCGACCGCTTTGACGAAGCTATCGTCAACTATGTACGCCGCAATTACGGCAGCGTTATCGGTGATGCCACTGCTGAACGTATTAAAGAAGAAATTGGTTGCGCCTATGCGGGCAGTGAGGTTCGCGAGATCGATGTGCGCGGCCGCAATCTGGCAGAAGGGGTGCCCCGTAGTTTTACCCTGAATTCCGATGAAATTCTTGAGGCCTTACAGGAGCCGCTGACTGGTATTGTGCAAGCGGTGAAAAGTGCCCTGGAGCAATCTCCCCCCGAGCTGGCTTCGGATATTGCCGAGCGCGGCATGGTGTTGACCGGCGGCGGCGCCCTGCTGCGGGACCTGGATCGCTTGCTGATGGAGGAATCTGGCCTTCCGGTGATCGTTGCCGATGACCCCCTCACCTGTGTTGCCCGCGGTGGCGGCAAGGCCCTGGATATGCTGGATCGCAGCCGTTTGTATCTGATGTCCAACTGAGTCGATCGAAGCCGGCAAGTTATCCTAGTGAAAATTGGGGTAGTCCTGTCGGCAGTTAGTTTCACGTTTCAGGGACATCCGATATATTGTGAGACCAATAATCATTGACCTGTACAAAGGGGGCTGCTCTTGAAACCGCTTTTTACCCGCGGCCCCTCCCCTGAGTTCCGCCTCCTGTTATTAGTGCCCCTGGCAATCGCTCTGATCGTTGCCGACCACTACACCAATTGGTTCCAGTCCACCCGCGAGCGCCTTTCCGGTGTTACAGCCCCGCTTTACTGGATCACTGGTGCCCCGGAGCGCGTTGGGGACTGGGCTGGTGAGCAGTTTCGCTCCCGCGAAGAATTACTTGAAGAGAATGACCGTCTCAAGCGCCAAGTGCTGCTGCTGGAGCAGCGTAGCCAATTGTTAGCCGCGGTAAAAGCGGAAAATACGCGTTTGAAAGAGCTGATGAATTCGGCGGAAATGGTTGATGACCGGGTACTGGTGGCCCAGGTCATCGGTGTCTCACCGGACCCTCTCGAGCATGTGTTATTGATCGACAAAGGGCGCGATTACGGTATCGATGTAGGAACACCGGTGATGGACGCTAGTGGTCTGCTCGGGCAGGTGATTGAGGCTGGTGATACCTCCAGCCGGATTCTCCTGATTACCGATTCCAGCCACGCAATTCCCGTTCAGGTGCTGCGCAACAGTATGCGCGCTGTCGCCGAGGGCACCGGCGACCTCTATCGCCTCAAGCTCAGGCATCTTGCCAACACCAGCGATATCCGCGAGGGGGATCTGCTACTCAGTTCCGGTCTTGGCGGGCGTTTTCCGGCGGGCTACCCGGTGGGTGAAGTTATGTCGATCACTCGAGACCCGGGTCAACCATTTGCCGAGGCGGAAGTGCTTCCGCGCGGACGTATGAGTCGCAGCCGCTTTGTCCTGGCGGTCATCGGGGATGGGGGGTAGGGCCTTGCAGGCGAATAATCGCTGGTTTATCACGCTCACGCTCTTCCTCTCGATGCTGCTTGTGGTTATGCCTTTACCACAGCAGTGGCTGTGGTTTCGCCCGGCATTTCCGGCCCTGCTGGTTATTTTTTGGGTTACCCGTATGCCCCAGGCTTTGGGCGTCGGTTTTGCCTGGCTGGTGGGAATACTGGAAGACCTGATTAGTGGGGCCAGTCTCGGCACCCATGCGCTAGCTCTGGCGGTTTTGGCCTATTTCAGCCTGTTAACCTACCAGCGTACCAGGGCCTTCAATCCTGCCCAGCAGCTTTTATGGGTGTTTGTATTGGTGGGTATCCACCAGGTGGTGGGTAACTGGGTGCACGGTTTGGAGGGAAAAACCGTCCCCGGATTAACCTTCCTATGGCCCGCGCTCACCACGGCCCTGCTATGGCCTTGGGTGGCGCCGCTGTTGCACCGCCTCTGTGGTCGGTTGCAGGTCCGCTGAGCGCCTCTCCAGTCTGTAAATCAATGTAAAATTCTGATCATTTTTCGATCAATTTCGCTATAATCAGCCGCTGGCCCACAGGGAATATGTAGTACAGTGACGAATACGACCTCTTCAAACCGTCTTCTTCTCGCCTCGGGATCGCCGCGCCGGGCCGAATTATTGGCACAGATAGGCGTTGCATTTTCTCAGTGCCCCCCGTCTGTGCCTGAACAGAAACAAGCTTCAGAGACTCCTCAAGAATATATTCAGCGCCTGGCTCAAGATAAGTCTGCAGCCGGGTTATTGACGGCGTCTGAGCAGTCCGGGCTCTGGGCGCTGGGTGCCGATACGGTTGTACTTTGTGGTGATCGTCTGCTTGAGAAGCCACAAAATTTCACTGACTTTGAGTCCATGATGTTGGCCCTGTCTGGTAGGGAGCACTCTGTAATGAGCGCTATTTGCCTGCGTAATCAAGAGCGGCAGTTTAGCCGTCTGGTGGAAACCCGTGTGCGGTTTCGCCATTTGTCACACCAGACCATTCAAGCCTACTGGCATACAGGCGAGCCTACCGATAAAGCCGGCGGATACGGTATTCAGGGCATGGGGGGCGCATTGGTGGAGTCTATCAGCGGCAGTTATAGCAATGTGGTTGGCCTGCCCCTGGAGGCACTGGTTCCGATGTTGGAGCAGGCCGGAATTCCCTACTGGCAGGAGGCCGAGTCTTGAGCGAAGAATTACTAATCAACGTTGCGCCCACTGAGACCCGGGTGGCACTGGTAGAAAACGGTGTGCTGCAGGAGGTTTACCTGGAGCGCAGTGCGCGCCGGGGTATCGTCGGCAATATCTATAAGGGCAAAGTGATCCGGGTACTGCCGGGGATGCAGGCGGCCTTTGTGGATATTGGCCTGGAACGCGCCGGCTTTATTCACGCCTCCGATATCGCCCCCCTGGATGATGAGGGCATGGAGTCCAGGGATGCCGAAGTGGCAGATATTCGTGCTCTTGTGCGGGAGGGACAACCCTTGGTTGTACAGGTGGTCAAGGATCCTATTAGCAGTAAAGGGGCGAGATTAACCACCCATTTGTCGGTATCTGCACGCTATCTCGTTTATATGCCGCAAACCCGCCATATTGGGATCTCCAACCGTATTGAGGATGAAGGTGAGCGGGAGCGCCTGCGTCAGTTGGTGGAAGTCGCCTCATCACGCCTCGCTGAGGACGGTCTTTCCGCTGACGGCGGCTTTATTTTGCGCACCGTGGCGGAGGGCGTCAGCGAGGAGGAATTACTGCGGGATATCCCCTTTCTCTACAAGCTTTGGGGGGAGTTGGAGCAGCGTATCAAAGAGCGGGCCGTGCCTTCCGTAATTTATGAGGATTTGCCACTGTTCATGCGTGCCCTGCGTGATCTTGCGCGCCCTTATACCGAGAAGATTCGTATAGACTCCCGCGAGGCGCACGGCCGCGCTGCAGAGTTTGCCGGTAAGTACGCACCTGAAATAGCCGGGCGACTTGAGCATTATCCCGGTGAGCGACCCTTGTTTGATCTCTATGGGGTTGAGGAGGAAATCCGCCGTGCCCTGCAGCACAAGGTGACACTGAAGTCAGGGGGCTACCTCATCGTCGAACAAACCGAGGCGATGAGTACCATCGATGTCAATACCGGCGCATTTGTGGGTCATCGCAACCTGGAAGAGACTATCTTCAAGACGAATTTGGAGGCGGCGACAGCAATCGCCCGCCAGCTGCGCCTGCGCAACCTGGGGGGAATTATCATTATCGACTTTATCGATATGAAGGACCCGGAACACCAACGCCAGGTATTGCGTACCTTGGAAAAAGCCCTGGAGCGGGATCACGCTAAGTCAAGTATTACCGGGGTCTCCGAGCTCGGTTTGGTGGAAATGACCCGCAAGCGTACACGGGAATCACTAGGCCAAATTCTGTGCGAGCCCTGCCCGGTGTGCGAGGGACGCGGGACTCTGAAGAGTGCAGAAACGGTTTGCTTCGAGATCTTCCGGGAAATTATTCGCGAGGCACGCGCCTACGACAGTGAAAAGATCATGGTTCTGGCTAGCCAAGTGGTGATCGACTTGCTGCTGGATGAAGAGTCGGCAAATGTCGCCGATCTGGAGGAATTTATCCGCAGGCCCATACAGTTTCAAGTAGAGCCTATCTACAACCAGGAGCAGTACGACATTGTTCTTGTATAAATCATTTTTCGTCTCCTCTCAGCTTTTCGGTGCTGGCTGTTGCGAAGCCTGCGGCCGCTCCATGAGTGAGTGGAGGTGATAATGATCCTGTTGCGCTGGCTCGCGCGAAAGTTCTGGTTGTTGTCGGTAAGCCTGGTGATTGCCCTGGCAATCCTTGTGCAAACTGGACGCCTGCTATCCCCTCAAGTGGAAGAATATCGCCCGCAGATCAGCCGCTGGCTCACCGGTCATTTGGGAGTGCCGGTGCAGATGGATCGGATCTCCCTGCGCTGGGAGGCACTGCAAGTGTCATTACAGCTCGATGGCTTGCGTCTGGGAGAGAAGGGCGAGTTACGTATGGGGCACGGATTGTTCCAGCTGGATCTGCTCGCCAGTCTTTGGAACCGGGAGCTGGTGTGGAAAGATCTGCAAATGCACGCTTTTGCGGCCGGCCTCAGTCGAAATGAACAGGGAGAGTGGCGCCTGGACGGCTTTCCTGATATCTCCTTGAAGCCCGACGGCAGAGTTGTGTCCAACCCCAAAGCGGCCGATCCGGCACGACTCTTCCAGCTCAGTCCCAAGGTTTGGATTAGCGATGCGGCAATCACCGTCAGGCTGCCTTATGAGCAGATCGCCGAGATCAATTTGCCGGAAATCTCTTTGGAAAACCGAGGGGATTTTCACCGCCTAACTGCCCGCGCATTTATTGCCCGTGAGGGTGAAGAGCCCACAAGCAATTCCGAGACTCTTCGTTTGGTAGTGGAGGGACGCGGTAATCCGCGTAATAAGAAAGATTTTTCACTGAGAGGCTATATGCAGCTCAACGAGCTGCTACTGGACCAGGATATTGTTTCTCTCCTTCACCAGCTGACCCCACTTCCCGATCGATTCCATTGGCAGGGGCGCAAGTGGGCGGATGGACGCCTATGGCTGCACAGTGATGCCAATAAAGGCTATCGCCTGCTTGGGCGAGTAGGCCTCGCCCGGGTGGAAAACCTGGATGAAACACCGGTGGAGCTGGAGAAAGGCCAGCGAAACACTGGTGAGCTGAGGGAAGGTGGTGACCACATAATGGCTCCGCTGCGTGCGCTCTCTGGAGATATTTCCGGTCGTTGGCTGCCCGGTGAGCACTGGCGTCTGGCTCTGCAGAGTACCCAAGTAGATTGGCAGGGCCTGCAAATGCCGCCGCTAAACCTGCAGGTAAGTAGTAATCGGCAGGGGACTGCATTGTCGGCAGACGTGATCGACTTGGCGGGATGGAGCGATATTCTCAGGCGGCTGGACGTATTGCAGGGGGCTGCAGGTGATTGGTTAAAGTCACTGGAACCCGAGGGCCAGCTGCGCCGTGTACAACTGCGAAAAGAAGCTGATGGGACGGTTAGCTTGAGTGCTAATTTGCACAATATATCCACTCAGGCCTACCGCGGAGCTCCCTCGGTGGCTGGATTGAGTGGCTACCTGGAATTTGCCGGGGGCGACGGCCGGGTGGAGCTTGATGGCTCCAGCTTGCAAGCGGGTTTTCCAAATTTGTATTCCGAGACATTTTCTTTTGAGCGGGCCAGCGGCACCTTGGCTTGGAATCTGGACAAGGATGCGAATGAAATCAATGTCTTCTCTGGCCCCTTGCAGCTGGATGGTGAGGTGGGGGAAGTGCGCGGACAGTTTTTGCTGTCCCTGCCTTTTCGCCCACATACTCGTGCGGCGGATTTGGCCTTGTCCCTGTCGTTGCGTGATGCCAGCGTAGGAACCCAAGAGAAATTGGTTCCGACTACGGTTAGTGAAGACCTGCGCAGTTGGCTGAAAGATGGGTTAGGTGCCGAGAATCCTGGACGGGTTGAGACTGCCGCGTTTATCTATCGAGGTAGCAATTATCCAAAAGATGGCAAGGAGGAGTCTCTACGCGCTCTGGGGGCTCATACGCAGCGCCAAACGGTACAGCTGGCCGCAGAATTTTCCAACGCCAGCCTCAAGTATGCCGATGAATGGCCCAGGGTTCAGTCGGTGGATGGCCGCCTTTCGCTGGATGACGGAAACGTATCCGTCAGCGCCAATAAGGCGCGCATATGGGGTGTGGATGCCCATGAGGTTTTAGTTGAAGTAACCCCACAACCTGAGAAAGGGTCACGCCTGGATGTAACCGCACAGCTACAGGGGCCAGCTGAGGATGGATTGCGTCTATTGAAGGAATCTCCTCTGCGTAAGCAACTAGGCAGTGCATTTGATGAGTGGCAGTTGTCTGGGGATATTCGTGGACAACTGAGACTCTCCCAGCCCCTCGGCGGCGCGGCGATATCACCAAGTCAAAGAGTTGATTTGCAGCTTAATCGTGGTGATTTGCAGCTACAGAACCTGCGTTTACATGCCGAGGCTTTGGCTGGCGATGTGGTCTATGACAGCGATACTGGTCTCGAGGGAACTCAGCTGAAAGGCGAGCTCTGGGGCCGGCCCATTAAAGCGAGTATTCGTCATTTTGGTGAGGGCGATTCCCGGGATACTCAGGTGGTAGTGGATGGGAATGCCGCTACCCAGTCGATCTACCGCTGGAGTCAGCGCCCCGAGTTGAAATGGTTGGATGGTGCCATGGATTACCGGGCATTGGTGACCATTCCGGCAAGATCAAAAGAGGCCCCCTACGCTGCAGTTTTTGAGCTGACCTCGAATCTTGCCGGTGTCGCAGTCAATCTTCCTGAGCCCCTCGGTAAAGTCGCCGAGAGAAAAACAAACTTTGTGCTGCGCGCCCCCATTGGTGATCAGGGTAGTTTGTTCCATTTGAATTATGGTGAACACCTGCAAGGTCAGTTTTGGTTGGTGGATGGGGCTCTTGAGCGTGCAGCAATAGCACTCAATGCCGAGGCGAAACTGCCTGAAGAGAGGGGGCTAAGTATTCTCGGGGATATCTCCAGTGTTGATCTGCCCCGCTGGGAAAAACTGTTGAATGTATACCGCGATGATGTACCGGCAGGGGCTGAGTCCTCTAGCCAGTCTGGGCAAACGCTGTCACAGATTCCTACAGAGAAGACCGATAGCCAGAACAAAATAACTTCTTCTTCCCAAAGTGCGATGGCAACGGCCAAGGTATCCAGTCCTTTACCGGTAAGTCTTGATCTCAGCACCGATCGCCTGCAGTTGGGCACTGCGGAAATTGAGCATATACATGTCACTGGCCGAGGGGTGGGTGCCAAGTGGCAGTTGGATTTCGATAGCGAAATGGCGGCGGGGAGGCTCTCTGGAACGCTAGGGGGGAAAAAGCCTCTCCGCATGAAATTGGCGCATCTGCGTCTTCCCACTCCTGAAAAAAAACAGGCTGCTTCAGGGGAGGCTTCTTCTGAGCTGCCCCTTTCAGAAGAGTCGGTGGACCCCTGGGCGAACTTTAACTTCCAGAGCTTGCCATCGATTGATTTCAGTACGGAAAGTCTGCGCTTAGGCGAGGAAGAGCTTGGACGTTGGTCCCTTGAAGTGCGGCCATCTAAAGAGCGCTTGGTGTTGAGTGATATTCGTGGCAGTGTACACGGTTTCCAGTTACAGGGGCGTGGCGGTGGTGAAAAAGCCCTGGGAGCGCAGCTGATGTGGATGCGTGATGCTGAGGGTAACAATTCATCCCAATTTATCGGGCGTCTGGCAGCCGATGACCTGGCTGATATTCAGCGTCAAATGGGGCATGAGCCGCTGATTGAGAGTAAATCCGCTACCTTTGATACGGCATTGCGCTGGGATGGATCTCCGGCGATGGCCAGGGGCAGCTTGTTCTCGGGAGATTTGAAAATAGACATTCGCGATGGTCGCTTCCTTCGTTCAACCGGTACCGCAGGCTCAACCGTCCTAAGATTATTGTCGCTATTTAATTTCGACACCTGGGCGCGCCGCCTGCGCCTGGATTTCTCTGACCTTTACAAAAGTGGTATGGCTTTCGACCGGGTGCGCGGTGAGGTGGTTTTCGAAGGAGATGGGCAGCTGTTAATCGCAGTACCTATCCAGGTGGAAGGGCCAACCAGTGAGCTGCAGATGGCTGGGCGGGTGAATTTGGTACGTGAAGATTTGGATTTGACTCTAGTCGCTACCCTGCCGGTAAGTAATAACCTCGCTTTGGTTGCTGCACTGGCCGGAGGACTCCCGGCCGCGGCGGGCGTTTACCTCATCAGTAAAGCCTTTAAAAAGCAGGTGAAGAAAATGGCCAGCGTCAGTTATCGCATTAGTGGTGACTGGGCCGATCCACAGATGCGCTTTGAAAAACTCTTTGATGGAGATGGCGCTGAGCGTCAGGGGGCGGCCTCTGAGGCATCTGGAAAAGAGGCAAGACAAGAGCAGGGAGTGGCGGATTCCAGCCATACCCCATCTCCTCCGTTAGCTGACGGAGCCGGCTCTTAACCGCTTGTTGATGGAGCTAACAAGCCTGAGGGGAGGACTCCGAAAGCCTGTGAACGCAGCTTTCTAACCTTTTAAGGTAATACCTAATGAGGACAGGAGTTTGCAATATGGTGAAGACTTCGACGCTATCGCTTCTAGTGGTGTTAATCCTGGTTTTATCGGCCTGCTCCGAGGCCGATGATCAGAGAGTTCAAGATATGACAGTGGCAGAGGCTAAGACTCGTATCGCTGAGGGCAAAGGCCTGGAGCAGATTCCCAAGTCGGTGTGGAAACAATTACTCCCTGAGGATCGATATAAAGTTCTTTGGAAAGGGGATACTGAGCGGGCTTTTAGCGGCAAGTTGTTATACAACGAAAAAGAAGGAGTCTACATTACCGCAGGTTGTCGTCTGCCGGTATTCAGCTCCGAGCACAAATTTAAATCGGGCACAGGCTGGCCCAGTTTTTGGGATGTAGCCTACCCGCAAAATATCGTATTAAAAGACGATTTCAGCTGGGGGCTCAGGCGTACAGAAGTATTATCGAAGTGCGGTGAGCACCTGGGACATGTTTTTAAGGACGGTCCTCCTCCGACAAACTTGAGGTACTGCTTGAATTCTCTGGCCCTGGACTTTGAACCTGCGCAGGGGCCTGAACAGTAACCAACTGGGCTTGTAGCCAATTGGAGCGGTGGTTAAAAAGGATGGACTTTTTCTAGCAGCACTTATCGGTGACTAGATTGGTTTTAGTATTAGCCAATATTGCAATATAAAGATTTTTGGGCGGTGCTAGGCCGCCCGAGCGGTGCAAGAGTGATGCTGGGTTACTGTGAAGACTGAATAAAAAAGTCCCGCAAATAGCGGAACAGCTTGCGCTGATTGCTGGGGGGCTTGCTATTTTTGATCTCGCGCAGGGAATCACGCACCAGTTGACGTAGTTGTTGGTGGTCTACCTGGGGGTACTGATCAAAGAAAGCTTCCTGGGCACTGTTGCCCTCTTCAAGTAAGCGCCCGCGCCAGTCTTCTGCCATCTTGTCAAAGCGTAGGTGTTGCTGATCTCGCTCTTTGAATTTATTCAGTACGGCTTCAATGGCTTTGTGGTCAGCACTGCGCATCAGTTTACCGATATATTGCATTTGACGGCGGCGCGCTTCGTTAGACTTGATTCGTCCCAGGGTATCGATTGCCTCGCGCATATCCTCATCGATGGGCACTTCAGCGAGCTGGGTTTTGGATAGCTCGGTCAATTGCTTGCCCAGGGCCTGCAGCTCGTGCATTTCCTGCTTTACCTGCGTCTTACTCTTGGGCAGGTCTTCATCGTCGTATTCGTACATCTGGAGTTCCGTGTATAGGTTCCGGGCTGCCCCGGTTCTGTTTGAGCAGGCAGTGTATTGCCTCTCAGCCAAAATGCCAGGTGGCGAGGCCCAGGAAGGACATGAACCCCACCACATCGGTAACGGTTGTCAGTGCGACGCTACCGGCCAGTGCCGGATCGATTCGTATTGCCCGCAATACAACCGGTAAGATTGCCCCTGCCATCGCTGCTACGATCAAATTAATGACCATTGCGGCAACAATGATGACAGCAATGGTAATGTCGTCAAACCATAGCGCGGCGATCAGCCCCATCACCAGGGACCAAAGTAGGGCGTTTAGAGCTGCTGATCCGAGTTCCCGCGAGAGTAGCCAACTGAGGTTGCTCTTGCCAATCTGCCCCAGCGCCATACCCCTGATTACTACGGTGAGTGTTTGGCTGCCAGCCACCCCGCCCATACTCGCGACGATGGGCATTAAAACGGCGAGGGCAACGACTTTATCCAGCGTATTCTGAAACAGGCTGATGACCCAGGAAGCCAGTAGGGCAGTAAGTAGGTTGATACCGAGCCAAAGCGCGCGTCTACGGGCAGTTCGCCTAACCGGGGCAAAGGTATCCTCTTCTTCATCGAGGCCCGCCATGCTCATTAGGGAGTGATCGGCACCCTCGCGGATAACGTCGACGATATCGTCGATGGTGATACGGCCCAGTAGGCGGTTGTCCTCATCCACTACCGGTGCGGTGATCCAGTCATACTTTTCAAACAGCCGGGCGACTTCGGTATCGCGCATATCTGCGGGTATAGGCTCAACATCGGTATTGACCACCTCGCGAACTGTGACGGATGGGTCTGTAGTGAGAAGCTTGGAAAGCGGGAGTAGACCGATGTATTGGCCCTGGCGATTGACCACAAACAAACTGTCAGTGGACTCCGGCAGCTGTTCATGACGGCGCAGGTAACGCAGTACTACATCCAGGCTCAGGTTGGGCCGCACCGAAATGGTATCGGTGTCCATCAGGCCGCCAGCGGTGTTCTCATCGTAAGCGAGAACACTTTCCACCCGCAGGCGGTCTGTTTCGCTCATTGCCGAGAGGACTTCCGAGACGACACGCTCGGGGAGCTGCTGGAGGATATCGGCGATATCGTCCGCGTCCAGCCCCTCCATGATCTCCACCATCTCCTCAGTATCCATGGTGTCGAGGATCTGGCTGCGGACCTCATCGGTCAGCTCTTGCAGAACCTCACCCTCGACATCCCGGTCGATCAGATTCCACAGAACCTGGCGGATACGCGGAGGCGAGCTTTCCAACAGTTGCGCAATGCTCTGGGGCGTAAGGGTCTTGAGCATGCGCCGGACTTCCTGCCCGGTACCACTATCGAGAGCGGCGAACAACTCACTGAGCTGGTTTTGCGCGCGGAACTTGATTTCGGCTTGGGGTGGGCTGGACACGATAAATCCTTACTGCTCAGCGGTGGTTAGGGGGCAGAGGCCACAGAAAGTTTGTGGCGTTTTGATACCATGGCGGACTCTATCCACTGCCGGTTGCCTTTGCAAACTACTCGGCTTCACCGAAGCGCTCAGAGACCAGGGTGCAGATGGCATTAAGTGCGTCGCTCTCATCACGGCCCTCCACCTCCAGCTCGAGTTCAGTACCCTGGCCAGCGGCGAGCAACATGAGCGCCATCACGCTTTTACCGTCCACGGACCTGTCTCCGCAGTTCACCTTGATATTTGAAGAGAAGCGGGCAGAGGTCTGGGCAAATTTACTGGCTGCGCGGGCGTGTAGCCCGAGTTTGTTAATGATGATGAGACGCTGCTTTTGCATAGGGGCTTGCGGTGTTTCGACTATCTCTGTTGTTCGCGGTGACGGACTTGAATATTGCCAAATTTATGCAGAAAAGTACGGGCTAGTTGCTCAACCATGTATACCGAGCGGTGCCTTCCTCCGGTACAGCCAATGGAAATACAGGTATAGCTGCGGTTGCTCTCTTGGAAGGAGGGAAGCCAGTTCTCTAAAAAGCCTGTGATGTCCGCTTCCATTTTGTTGGTTTTTGAATAGGAGCGTAAAAACTCGGCTACTTCGGGGTCCAATCCGGTTTTTTTTCTCAGGCTGGGTTCCCAATAGGGATTTGGCAGGCAGCGCAAGTCGAACATCAAGTCGGCATCCACGGGAACGCCGTATTTAAAGCCGAACGACTGAAAAAGGATTGCCATTCCCTCTGAGTGTTCGCCCACCACTCGGCTTTTAATTAGCTCTCGCAACTCATGTAGGCCAAGGCTGCTGGTATCGATCACCATATCCGCCATGGCTGAGATCGGTGTCAGCAATTCCCTTTCTTGTTTTAAGGCCTCGAGTAAGTGGGTGCAGTCATTGCTGAGGGGGTGTTTTCGGCGAGTCTCGCTGAATCGCTGTACCAGGACAGGTTCACGGGCATCCAGGTAGATAATGTCACACTGGACACCCGTGCTGCGCAAGGCTTCTATGACACGTGGAGCCTGCTTAATATCCTGCCAGAGGTTGCGTGCGTCTATTCCCAGGGCTAGGGGAGTGTTCCCCTTTGGGGTTTGTTGCTCGGCCCGCTTAATCAGTTCGGGCAGCAGGCTGATCGGTAGGTTGTCAATGCAGTTAAAGCCCACATCTTCGAGCAATTGTAGTGCGGAGCTTTTACCGGAGCCGGAGCGGCCGCTGATAATGACCAAGCGCATGGGGACCCCCTCTTTTTAGCTCTTTATACCATTTAATCGCTTGAGAAATGGTGTTTTTATTCCTAACGGTAATTTAAGGAGTGATTCAGGAGAATCTCAGTTGTTACCAGAATAAAAGTACAAAACCAGAATCAGGCTGCTGCGGCAGAATCTATGGCTAGGGCGTAGAGCTCATCACTACTGTCGGCTTTTCTCAACTTATCCCGGACTTGGCTGTTGGAAAAAAGCGCAGCGATTTCTGCCAGTGTATCCAGATGTTGTTGTTCTGAATCTTCAGGGACGAGTAAGACAAAGAGTAAGTCGACAGGTTGCCTATCGATAGCGTCGAAATCTATGGCGGGTTCGATTGTGCAAAGCACACCAATAGGTTGCTCACAGCCAGGAAGGCGGCAGTGAGGTATGGCTACCCCCTCGCCAATACCCGTCGAACCCAGGCGCTCTCGAGCGATCAATTGGTTGAATGTTGTGTCGGAGTCATGCTGTGGATATTGTTCGGCGATGGCTTGGGCAATATTGAGCAGCAATTTCTTTTTGCTGCTCCCCGCCAGGTGGCAAAGGCTCAGGCGGGGAGAAAGTAAAGCTTCCAGTGTCATAATTCAGCGGTGGTTCTGCAACTTCTCTTTGTGTTTTTTCAGTTGGCGGTCCAACTTATCTGTAAGCGCATCGATGGCTGCGTACATGTCTTTGTCTTCCGAACCCGCACAGAGGTCGTGACCATTGATATGTACTCGGGCTTCAGCTTTCTGGATCAATTTATCTACAGATAGAATAACTTGCGCGTTGGTTATGTTGTCATAATGCCTTGAGAGCTTTTCCAGCTTGTTCTCACAGTAGTTGCGCATTGGTGAGCTAACGTCGACGTGGTGACCACTAATGTTGATCTGCATGGATTTCTCCTTACCAGGTGCATCACAATACGGCGAGCCTCCTTTCGGGTCGCAACCCTACTAGGAAGTGGCCCAGAATGGAAGGATACACTCAAAGTTTGGAGTTCGGTTGTGAAGACGTAGCAACTGGCGCCAGGTTATGACTTGCTCCGCCTTTTGGGTCGCGCCCGGTATGGGCAAATTAAACTAGGCGCTTCCTTTCACTGGAGGAGGGGATACCCATTGATTCGCGATACTTGGCTACTGTGCGGCGGGCTACTTTGATGCCCTGCTGGTCTAGTTCCTGGGTAATTTTATTGTCGGATAGCGGCTTGCGTGGCGTTTCCGAATCAATCAGCTTTTTGATCAGGGCGCGAATGGCGGTTGAGGAGGCATCTTCGCCGGAGTCTGTGCTTACGTGACTCGAAAAGAAATACTTGAGTTCGAACACACCGCGGGGTGTGAGCATGTACTTTTGGGTGGTTACCCGGGAGATGGTGGACTCGTGCATGCCAATGGACTCGGCAACGTCTGCCAGCACCATGGGGCGCATGGCTTCTGGCCCCTCCTCAAAAAAGCCTTGCTGCTTTTCGACAATACAGTTGGCGACTTTCAGCAGGGTTTCGTGGCGACTCTGCAGGCTCTTCATAAACCAGCGAGCTTCTTGCAGATGGTCCCGCAAAAAGTTGTTATCTCTCGAGTTGTCCGCACGCTTAACCATTGAGGCATAGTGATTATTGATTCGAATCTTGGGAGTGATCTCTCCATTCAATTCTACTTGCCAGCGCAGGGCCTTGCGGGAAACGATGATATCCGGGATCACATAGTCCGGCTCCTGCCCGCCAAAGCTCTCTCCCGGATTCGGGTTTAGCGTCTGGATGAGGCGAATGGCCTCGCCGAGCTGGGCCTCGTTAAGGCGTGTGCGCCGACTCAGCTGGCGAAAATCTCTTTTGCCGAGCAGGTCTAAGTGTTTCTCAATGATGCTTTGCGCTTGGTCGAGCCAGGGGGTGGTTGGCGGTAACTGTTGCAGTTGCAATTGCAGGCATTCTTTTAGGTCCCGAGCCCCACAGCCGGCAGGCTCGAACTGTTGGATGGCCTTTAAGACTGCCAGTACTTCATCTTCATCTACAGCTAATGAGGAGGCAACCTCCTCTATTGAGGTGCCCAGGAGGCCGCTGGGGCTTATGCTGTCAATCAGGTTTTCACCGATCCACTTATCCTGCTCGGATAAAGGGGTCAGGTTCAGTTGCCAGCGCAGGTGGGCTTGTAAGTCGACAGAGGTGGAGTTGCGTTCGTAGCTGGAGGTATCCAGCTCTGGGTTTCCGCTGTGACTGGTGTAGATATCATCCCATCGGGAGTCGACAGGAAGCTCGTCGGGAATTGCCTGGTCCCAGTCCCCCTCAGCAAGCTCTCGTTCCTCAGTCGCTTGTGAAGTATTGTCCTGCACCCGCTCTGACTCGTGCTCAGTCAGAGATTGGCCATTCTCCACCTTTGAGGGTTGTTCCTCGCTATCCGCCTCCAGCATTGGATTGCTATCCAACGCCGCCTGAACCTCCTGCTGAAGGTCGAGGGTAGACAGTTGCAGAAGGCGGATTGCCTGTTGCAACTGGGGAGTCATAGTCAGTTGTGTGCCGAGCTTGAGCTGGAGTGACTGCTTCATAGTGGAGAGCCGCTGGCCGATAAGACAGTGTTTAGATCAATTTGTCCTAAGATGGCGCAGACTACCCCTCCCACTAATTTATTACAAGCAATAAACGTGCCGACCCGGTGATAGATGTTAGACTCGAAGCGGCTGAAGCATGAGGGATTAAGCTCAAATTGAAGAATTTAAGGATAGATATTGCCGTTTCATCTTAAATGGTAAATTCATGTCCTAAATAAACTTCCCGAACCTGCTGGTTGGCAAGAACATCTTCTGGTGTGCCTTCAGCGATGATGTGGCCCTCGCTGACAATGTAGGCGGTCTCGCAAATATCGAGGGTCTCGCGCACATTGTGGTCGGTAATGAGTACTCCGATATCTCGATCCCGCAGGTGGCGGATGATTTCTTTGATATCGTTTACCGATATGGGATCCACGCCGGCAAAAGGTTCATCTAACAGGACAAAGCTGGGGTTGGTGGCCAGGGCGCGGGCAATTTCTACTCTGCGGCGCTCGCCCCCAGAGAGTGCCATGCCCAAGCTCTGCTCAATATGGGTAATGTTAAATTCCTCAAGCAGGGCTTGAGCCTGTTGCTGTCGCTCGGCTCGTGAGAGGTCTTTGCGGGTTTCAAGGATGGCGAGAATATTGTCTTTTACGCTCAGGCGGCGAAATACCGAGGCTTCCTGGGGAAGATAGCCGATGCCTTTGCGTGCGCGCCCGTGCATGGACAGCCGGGTAATATCTTCATCGTCGATCATCACCCTACCTGCATCGGCCTGAACCAGCCCGGCAATCATATAAAAACAGGTGGTTTTACCGGCGCCATTAGGGCCTAGAAGCCCGACAACCTGCCCGCTGGAAACACTGACGGTGACATCCTGGACAACTTTTCTTTTTTTATACTGTTTCGCGAGGTGTAACGCTTTGAGCGTTGGCATAGTGTGTACCGAAATCTATCCATGCCGCGGGCAGAGTGGTGCCCGCCGGTGCAAATAATATCTGTTGCTTAGCGCTTGAGTGAAAGTTAGGGGGCTTGCTGCCCTTGGTTATCACTGGCGCCTTGCGTGTTCTCTTTTTTCTCGGGCTTCCATGTCATTTCTACGCGCCCCTTACCGGTTTGCCCCTTGGCGCTCATTTGTTCGGTAGAGAGATCGTAGTCAATTTTTTCTGCGGCCAGCGTATTGCCCTCACGGTCAACATGGGCCTTGCCTGTGAGCTGCAGTTCCTCAGAGCTCACCTGGTAAACAATACGCTGGGCTCTAGCTTTGACGGGATTTTCACCCTGAAGAATCTTTTGTTGGAAA
The DNA here is from genome assembly GCF_052466775.1 of Microbulbifer sp. CnH-101-G. Classification (NCBI taxonomy): domain Bacteria; kingdom Pseudomonadati; phylum Pseudomonadota; class Gammaproteobacteria; order Cellvibrionales; family Microbulbiferaceae; genus Microbulbifer; species Microbulbifer sp. CnH-101-G. The sequence continues at coordinate 2,816,636 of NZ_CP174292.1, read as the reverse complement.
TGCGCGGGCTTGCCTACGGCTATGACGCGACTGATTTCTTTTTCTGGAGTGAAGTAAACCTCGACGCGGTCAGCCTGAATTTTCAGCGAACCCTGAGTGATAACAACATTGTTGCTATATACCACCAAGTTATTGTTGAGGCCGGCATTCATGGCATCAGAACTGATATTGATCCGCTGTTGGCGATCTTCTGGCAGTGCAACAGCCGTTGAAGCTATGAGCGCTAGTGCGGTAATAGCGGAGATTCTTAGCAAGTGGCGGTATTTAGTCAGTGTCATAGATGCTCTTTACGTCGGATAGGATTTCCATCCGGTCTTCATTCAGGTAAGCGCGCATACCCTTACCCGTTGTGCGGTTAGGGCCAGAGCTAATAGTAACAACTTTGTCTGTCTCGGCGAATTCCTTCGCGGGCAGAATTGTAATGCTCGATGTTTCCAGTTTGATACCGCCAGGGGCGGGTAGTTCATCAATTACGACATCGCCATCCAAGACTACTCGTTCACCACGATTGTAAGCGACCCCTTTGCGGGACTCGGTACGCCACTTCGGCTGGTCATCCTGGTAAAAGAGCATGCGGGGTTCCGCCAGGTCTGCCCGGTCACGACGTTTAAACTGGTAGTAGGTAATCTGATCTGCATCTACTCGGTAGGCGAGGTTTCCTTCCTCATTGAAGTGCCGTGTCTTGGCATTTCGGATGATCAGTTCTGCGGCCTTGTCATGCTGCTGGGGGGTCGGTCGTATCCCCAGCAGCTGATCGGGCGGGCTTTCCGAAAGCCACAGGCCAACACTGATTAGCGATACTACTAATAGCAGCGGCAGCCAAGTGCGCATTATTGCTCTCCAATATAGGGGGCGAGAGCCGAGTCAAAGGTTCCCTGCGCCTGCATGATTTGATCACAGGCTTCGCGCACAGCGCCTTCTCCGCCGCGAGCTCGGGTTACCCACAAAGCGCGCTCCTTGACGGGGGCTGCGGCATTGGGAGGAGCTATGGGGCAGCCGATGCGGGTCATCACCAGGAGATCCGGATAGTCATCGCCGATGTAGGCGATATCTTCTAAGCGGCAGGGTTCCCCTGCCAAAAGTTCCTGGAGCGCGGTAAATTTGTCTTCGCGCCCCTGAATCAGTTTATTGATGCCCAAGTCGTGAGCGCGGCGCTCCACCACGGAGCTGCGCCGCCCTGTAATAATGGCTACGCGAACCCCGGAGTTTTGCAGCATCTTAATGCCGTGTCCATCGAGGGTGTTAAAGGTTTTCAGCTCATTGCCATTGTTGTCAAAATAAAGTTTGCCGTCGGTGAGGACGCCATCTACATCCAAAACCAGCCAGCGTACTTTCTGCAGAGCCGCATTTAATTCTTTTTCTGAAACCACCAGAGTTTTCCTTAAAATGTAAATGGGGCACTAACGTGCCCAAAAAATTAATTTAATCTTTTAGATTACGCCGGCGCGCAGTATATCGTGCATATGTAGTACGCCTATTGGGTGGTGGGTTTCATCCTCTACGACGAGTGCGGTGATTTTATAATCTTCCATAATACGCAGTGCTTCCGCAGCCAAAGTCTCGGCGGATACCGTTTTAGGGCGGCGGCTCATCACTTGATCCATAGTGGCCTTATCCAGCTCGATCTTGTGGTCGATCACGCGGCGCAAGTCCCCGTCGGTAAAAACACCGAGTAGTTCTCCCTTTGTGTCGACAATGGTGGTCATACCAAACCCTTTGCTGGTCATCTCCAGTAAGGCTTTGGACAGCAGAGTGTCTGGCTGGACCTGGGGCAGCTCTTCCCCGGCATGCATGACATCTTCTACTTTTAGCAATAGACGTCGGCCAAGGGCTCCGCCTGGGTGGGAGAAGGCAAAGTCTTCGGCGGTGAAGCCCCTGGCTTCAAGTAGGGCTACCGCCAGTGCGTCGCCCATAACCAGAGTGACGGTGGTTGAGGAGGTTGGCGCCAAATTAAGAGGGCAGGCTTCAGTTTGCACTGAAATATCCAGATTGACTTCTGCTGCCTGTGCCAATGGGGAGTCAGTTTTACCTGTCATGCTGATCATGGGGATGCTTAGGCGCTTTAACAGTGGCAGTAAAGTCAGTACCTCTGCGGAAGAGCCCGAGTTTGAGATGGCGATCACCAGATCGTCCCGGGTGATCATTCCCAGGTCTCCATGGCTCGCTTCTCCGGGATGAACGAAAAAGCTAGGAGTACCAGTGCTGGCAAGGGTGGCGGCTATTTTGCGTCCGATGTGCCCCGATTTGCCCATACCCGTTACAATAGTGCGGCCGGGACATTGCAGGATCATCTCACAGGCGCGCTGGAAATTGCCGTTGATCCTTTGTTCTAGTTCGTCGACAGCCTCCGCTTCCATTCGAACGGTGCGCCTCCCAGCTTCCGTTATTAATTCTCGGGTCATTAAGTGCCTCTGCTTGCTCACTTCTAATTTACTAACCTTTTAGCTATTGAAAGTATCTGTGATAACTCTCTTTGCCCTGCTTTCTCTGGGCTTTCACGCATAAGTCGCAGGTGTCACGCTTTGTTATTGTCGAAGCTGACCCTGCGGTTGTCGTTCTAATCTATATTATTATGAACAGCTTAAAAGCGTGTAGGAAGGCCGGTCGATAGGGGGATGCCAAATGACACGCTCGTACACTACCACACCACCGGGCGCGGTCATGGTATAGTCTGCCGCCGCTGCTGTCAGCTATGTCACTCAGCGGATGAACGACAAATCCCCACTTCTGGGGAGAAATGCCAGCAGTCTCGTCATGGCACTTATTTACGCTGTGTGCGTCCAAGGAATGATTTGCTAATTGGAGAGTATTTGTGAATACATCATTTTGGATTGGTCGGTACGGGTTTTCCCGATGGCTAAGATTTGTACTTTGCGCAGCATTGGTGTCTGCTGTGGTCCCCGCTGCGAATGCCGATCAAAACCCTTATGTAATGATTGAGGGGGTTTCCCAAAAGCTGCTGGGTGTCATTCGCTCAAATGCCCAATATGCCAACTCTGACCCGCAGAGGTACTACAACGCCGTTGAGGGCGTGTTGACCCCGGTGGTGGACTTTGACTTTATTGCGCGCGGTGTTATGGGGCGTTACGCCAAGCAGGCTACCGCGACCCAGCGCTCCCGCTTTGCCAGCACTTTCCGTCGGGACCTGGTGGCAACATTTGCCCGCGGTGTGGCGAATTTTGGCGACCTCGATGTGAAAGTGGTAAACCCTGGGACTTTACCTAGCGGTAACCGGGTTAATGTTTTGCAGGAAGTGCGCAGCAAGGAAGGTATCACCAAAGTCTCCTACACCCTGGTGCGCAACCGTGCAGGTGAGTGGAAACTGATCAACGTTATCTTGAATGGCGTTAATTTAGGTAAAACTTTCCGCAGCCAGTTTTCCCAGTCTATGCAGTCCTACGGGGATATCGATAAGGTAATCTCCAACTGGTCCGCCGGGCAGGATGTTGCCGATAAAGTGAGCTAGTCGGCGAACTTCAGGGTGCGCAGCTGCGCACCCTCCTCGATTCAAGTACACTTGCGTGCTGTTTTTCAACTAACGCAAATCCCTCCTATGCAACCAGATGAAATCAAAGCCCTCATTGAGGGTCATATCCCCGAGAGTAATGTCGACGTCGCCTTTGAAGGTAGTCACCTGATGGTAACTGTGGTGAGTAGTGCCTTCGAAGGTCTGAGCCGCTTGAAAAAGCAGCAGCTGGTTTATGCCGCGCTAAACGACAAAATTGCTGACGGCACCTTGCATGCCGTGCAAATGCAGACCCTTACTCCAGAAGAAGCCAGTCGATAACCTGTCGCCTGTATCCAGGCGACCCCCGAAATATGAGACCGAATGGATAAGTTAATAATAGAGGGTGGTAGTCCAATTTCCGGCACCCTGCGAATCTCTGGTGCAAAGAATTCTGCACTGCCAATTTTGGCCGCAGCGCTTTTGGCTGATGGTCCGGTGCATATTCACAACCTGCCACATCTTAATGACATCACTACGATGATTACCCTGCTGCGCTGTATGGGGTGTGATATCACGGTTGATGAGAAGCTGGGTGTAGAAATAGACCCCCGTTCGGTCAACGATCTGACGGCGCCCTACGAGCTGGTAAAAACCATGCGCGCCTCGATTTTGGTGTTGGGCCCGTTGCTGGCCCGCCACGGTGTAGCCAATGTCTCTTTCCCCGGTGGCTGCGCTATCGGCAGTCGCCCGGTGGATATCCACCTGAAAGGGTTAGAGGCGATGGGTGCCGAAATAACCATTGATGGTGGCTTTATCCGGGCCCGCTCTAACGGCCGTCTAAAAGGCGCCAATATCGTTATGGAGAAGGTCACTGTAGGCGGTACGGAAAACCTACTGATGGCCGCGGTCTTAGCCGAAGGCACCACGGTATTACACAACGCAGCGCGCGAACCCGAGATCGTCGATCTGGCGGAATTTCTGATTGCCATGGGTGCTCAGATAGAAGGTGTTGGCACTGACACCATGCGTATTCACGGTGTTCCCAAGCTGGCTCCATGCACCTTCAGTGTTATGCCGGATCGTATCGAAACCGGTACCTTCCTCGCAGCGGCGGCTGCAGCGCGCGGCAAGGTTCGCCTTCTACATACGCGCGCGGATATCCTCGATGCAGTACTGTTAAAGTTTGAAGAGGCGGGAGCGCATCTCAGCTGCGGTGACGATTGGATTGAGTTGGATATGAAGGGCAATCGTCCTAAGGCGGTTAGCTTCCGTACCGCACCTTACCCGGCGTTTCCCACTGATATGCAGTCGCAGTTTACCGCTATGAATGCCGTCGCCGAGGGCAAGGCCGCCGTGGTGGAGACCATTTTTGAGAATCGCCTGATACAAGTACACGAGTTGAATCGTATGGGCGCGGATATCACCCTTGAGGGCAATACGGCGTTTGTCACCGGCGTCGAAAAGCTTAAAGGGGCACCCGTGATGGCTTCGGATTTACGCGCTTCGGCAAGTTTGGTGATTGCGGGAATGGTGGCTGAAGGTACTACCACGGTCGATCGTATTTACCATATCGACCGGGGTTATGAGTGCATCGAGGAAAAATTACAGCAACTGGGGGCGAATATTCGCCGAGTGCCTGGTTAGCAAATTGAGGCGGCCGCCTTTTGCCAAGGGCGGCTCTCGAAAATAAGCCGGCTTTAATAATGACTATGCAAATCACTATCGCCCTGACCAAGGGGCGCATCCTGCAAGAAACCTTACCTTTACTCGCAGCGGCGGGCCTGGAACCACTCGAAGATCTGGGGAAAAGCCGTAAGTTGATTTTCCCTACCAACTGCGAGGGGGTGCGCCTGCTCCTCCTGCGCGGTGTTGATGTTCCCACTTATGTGCAGCATGGCGCCGCGGATATGGGCGTTGCCGGCAAAGATACTCTGCTGGAGCATCGCGCCGATGGCATCTATGAGCCCCTGGATTTGGGTATCGCGCGCTGTCGCTTGATGACTGCGGGAGTGAAGGGGGCTGCTCTGCCAACAGGGCGGATCAAAGTGGCGACGAAATTTGTCGAGAGTGCCAAGCGCCATTATGCAGCTCAAGGAAGGCAGGCAGACATTATTAAGTTGTATGGCGCCATGGAGCTAGCCCCACTGATGGATCTGGCCGATGAGATTGTGGATATTGTCGATAGCGGTAATACCTTAAAGGCCAATGGCCTTGAGGCCCGCGAAATGATCGCACATATCAGTAGTCGCTTGATCGTCAATAAGGCTGCAATGAAGATGAAGTATCAGCCCATTAGTGAGCTGATCGAAAAATTGTCGGCGGCTGTCGCGCAAAACTAGAAGATTTTGAAGTTATGACTCGCAAGGTTATTCGCCGGCTGAATGCCACTGACACAAATTTTGATGTGCAACTAAAGCAACTGCTCGCCTGGGAGGCAGTCGCCAATGAGCAGGTTGAGGCAACGGTTGCTGAGATCCTGCAGCAGGTGCGCACTCGCGGTGATGCTGCGGTTATCGAATACACCAATCGCTTTGACCGTCGTCATCTTACTCAGGCAGAAGACTTTTTGTTAACGTCGCAGGTACTGGGTGAGGCCCTTAGGCGTATCGACTCAGAGGAGCGCGAAGCCCTGGAAATATCCGCCCGGCGCGTGCGCGAGTACCACGAGCATCAGAAGCAGGAGTCCTGGCGTTATACCGAGGCAGATGGCACGGTACTCGGCCAACAGATTACCCCGATGGAACGCGTTGGCATTTACGTACCTGGTGGCAAAGCCAGTTATCCGTCTTCTGTGTTAATGAATGCTATACCGGCCAAGGTAGCTGGTGTGGATTCAGTGACCATGGTGGTTCCAGCTCCTGAGGGTGAGATCAGTGATTTGGTATTGGCCGCAGCGGCTATTGCCGGGGTGGATCGAGTGCTCACCATCGGCGGCGCACAAGCCGTGGCTGCGCTGGCCTATGGTACCGAGACAATTGCCCCGGTAGATAAGATAGTGGGTCCCGGCAATATTTATGTGGCTAGCGCTAAGCGCTCAGTCTTTGGTCATGTGGCAATTGACATGATCGCTGGACCTTCGGAAATTTTGGTCATTTGTGATGGCGCTACCGATCCAGACTGGATCGCAATGGATTTGTTGTCCCAGGCCGAACACGACGAACAGGCACAATCCATCTTGTTGTGCCCCGATGCTGAATTTCTCGATGCGGTGGAGTCATCGCTGCAGCGCCAGCTGGCAGAGCTGCCTCGCGCATCAATAGCGGCCAAGTCTCTTCTCGATCGCGGTGCTCTGATCATGGTGGATTCCCTTGAGCAGGCAATGAAAATCTCCAACCGCATTGCTCCCGAGCATTTGGAAGTTTCTGTAGCCGATCCAGAATCTCTACTACCGAAAATTCGCCATGCCGGTGCGATTTTCCTGGGCCGCTATACTGCAGAAGCTCTGGGGGACTATTGTGCTGGTCCCAACCATGTATTGCCTACCAGTGGTACAGCGCGATTCTCTTCGCCCTTGGGTGTTTACGATTTTCAGAAGCGCAGTTCGATTATTTTTTGTTCCCCGCAAGGTGCCGATCAGCTCGGTCGTGTGGCTGCCACTCTCGCACGGGGTGAGGGGTTGGAAGCCCATGCTCGATCTGCTGCCTTTCGGATCAAGAAGTAAGCGTTCACCTTGTTGCGGTATCTGGCACCAGTAAGGTACACCATGCGTAAACTATTTCTGTGTTTGGCTACCCTGTCATTGTTTGGTTGTGTGACAACTGATGAAAATAACGTGGCAGAGTATGCTAAGACTGAGCAAACTCTTCCCTCTTTATCTCTCTTTGCCAAGATGCCTGAAGAGGATTTTGAACGGCGCTGCAATGACTATTCTGAAAGCTCTTTACTCAAACACTGCCAATACGATGTAGTGGATTACACGGAATTGTTTAGCGAGTTGGAGGCCTCCACCGTCTTCAATTCTGTGCATTTCGGCAATGACGATGTTCCCTATCAGTTATTGGTAAGCTCAGCTGGATATTCCGAAGAGGGTATAGAGGATATCGGTGAGGCGGTGATTGCAGGGGCCACCATGATGCTGGCTCCTGTGCGAACTACCCGGGATATCCATGTAGATGCAATCCTGACTTGGCATGGCCTGCCCTTAAAGCGCTACCAACTGGAATTTCCATTCACAACAACAATCAGTCTGTTGAGCTCTCCTGTCAATGCAGAGCGAGATTTAGCTAAGGTGGTGGCAGCCCAGCTGATTTCGCAGTTGCAGGGCGACAGGGCGATGGAGCCGGAATATCTCTATCAGTCAATTGGGGCGAGTGATTACCACACGACTCTTAATTTGCCTGAGTCGGTCGGCGAGTATGTGAGCAATCCCCTGGTGCTTGCCAGCCATCCTTTATTTGGTGCCCAGACGCGTTACGTGCATCGTCAGTTTCAGTTCGACTCGGTCGATGTGTTTGTCTATCCAATCCCAAATTGGGAATGGGGGGATCTTCAGCTGGCGCAGGTGCGGGAGTTGGATAGGGTTCGCCAGGAGCTGCACTTAGTGGAGAAAGAGGCGCAGTGGCAGGCGCTGGATCTTAACGAGGAAGCCTCTGAAACCTGGCATGTCCAGGGGCAGGATCTGCCTGTAACCAGGCTTTCAGGTTATTTTCTTGCCGCAGATGGGGAGCGCTTTGATACCCACACCTATCTATTTGTGCGTCAGGATAAGTTTATTAAGGTGCGAGCCTCTTTTTCCGGTGAGGGGAGAGGTAGGGAAGAAGTTGAGGCTTTTGCACGGGGATTAATTGCCAAGGCGAGTGTTCCCAGTGAGTCCCGCTTTATGGCCAATGTTCGTGAGAGCTGGCGCGAGAGGCAGGCCGGGAACTAGCCCGGCCTTCGCAGTCCATTAATTTATTGGCTTGCTCCCTTCCTTGGGAATTTGGGTTGCCTGCCAGGCGAGCACATACCAATCTCCTTGGCGCTTCACAAAGGTGCCCGTGTTGAAGTAATAATTTTTCTCCCCTTTATCGCTATCATTGGCTATCAATTTGAATGCCACTACTGCTGTATCTCCCAGCAGGCGGATATCGATATCTTCCGCAGCGTAACTCACCGTCATCGGCTCATCTGTGGCCTTTTCCATGCCCTGCATGATTTGCTCTTTACCAAATCGCTTGCCTGCGGAGCTGGTGTAGATAAGGTCCTCGGCCCAAAAGCGTTGATGGGCTTCAGCGCTGCTAGCGGCATTGTCGATAAAGTGGTGCAGCAGTTTCTGGAGATCCTCTTTGTCATCGGCTCTAGACTGACCCGCTGCGATAATCAGGAGAAGGGATAGCGTGATTGAGCGCATAACTTGGCTTCCTTGCTTCTTAAAGGATTACTCTGCGGGGGTTGTCGTATCTGGTTTGACTGACACTGTCGCCTCCACGGTATGGGATGCCCCCTCACGAGTGAAAGTGATGGAGATGGTGTCTCCAGGTCGCAGGGTGGCCATAGTGGCTTCGCCCTGTTTTCCATCGCCAATTGGCAGTCCATCGATATGGGTGATTACGTCCCCGGGCTTGAGCCCTGCATTGTGGGCAGGGCTTTCGTTGTAGATAGCGGTGATCATGACCCCCCCGGTGGAGGCGAGGTTGAACTCCTTGGCCATCTGCGGACTGATCGCGCTGGCTTCAATGCCTAACCAGCCGGGCACAACCCGGCCGTAGGCGATGATGTCCTGCATCACTTTGAAGGCGATATTGGCGGGAATAGCGAAGCTGATTCCGCCGGAATATCCAGACTGGTTCAGGATTGAGGTGTTGATACCGAGCAGGCGCCCACGAGAATCCACCAGTGCCCCGCCAGAATTGCCGGGATTCACTGCTGCGTCAGTTTGCAGGAAGTTTTGCAGGTGACTGCCGGTACCGGAGTTTTCCAGATGGCGCCCTTTGGCGCTGATTATACCTTGGGTCACAGTTTGACCGACTCCAAAAGGGTTGCCGATTGCCAGTACCACATCACCTACCTGGGCAGCCTCGGGCTCGCCCACCGAGATAGAAGTGAGGCCGTCCAGTTCAATTTTCAAAACCGCAAGGTCAAAGTCAGCATCACTGCCGACCATGCGCGCCTGCGCCTCGCGACCATCGGCCAGCAGAATAACGATCGCGTCTGCCTGGTCGACCACATGGTGGTTGGTGAGAATATAGCCATTGTCACTGACGATAACCCCGGAGCCCAGGTTTGACTGCATGCGCTCTCTTTGTGGGACGTTCATGTTATCGAACAAACGGCGAAAAAGGGGGTCATTAAATAACGGGTGTTGCCGCTGTGGCAGGGCCATGCGGGTATAGATGTTGACTACGGCGGGCCCAGCCATATTCACAGCCTGGGCATAGGATACCGGCCCCTGCCAATCCTCCTGGGAGGGTTTGGGGTTTACGCCACGCAGTTGCGGAAATATAACCAATAGCAGGGCGGCCATTGCCAAGCCGATCAGGGCAGGCAGGGCCCAATCCTGTAAAAAGCGATTTTGGGACACTCGAGACTCCTCTTTGCGCTGATTATACACACGTCTTGTCGGGGATTCGCCGAGAAGGGAGCCTGCTGCTGTTTTGGTGGTGCTGTATAGGAACCGAGGAAGAGTTAATCGGAATGAAAAGTAGGTGCTCCGTCGAGGCTTCTATGAATGGGCCGCTGTAACGATTATTGACTGTCTATTCTTGGGCGCCCTGGTTCTTAAAAGGTGTTATTCATAGAGGGCTAGTATTCAGAGCAGCCCTATCAATATTTACCGTAAATTCTCCAAGCAATCTTACGGATATCTTTAAATCAATCCCCAATCTTTCAAAAGCCTCTTAGCTGTTCTATGGGATTGATTGGGAGCACCTGCGCAAAAGTTTAGCGTTGCTCTTTTGTGCTCCCTCCTTATTTCACGATTATTGTTATTAGCCCTCGATACTTATTGGAGGTTTGTATTTCATTGGCTCTTCTCTGTGGGGCTGAAGTTTAAGCAATGCGTCGCCTTTTGAAATTGCGCCCTTGAAGACGTAAAGGCTTGCTGGAGTATTTGTTGTTGAGGCGAGCCTTTGGTTGCTGGTATTCCCAATGTCCACGGAGTTCCAGTGACCTGGGTCTATACTGCCCTCTCTGTATCGGTTTGACATTGGTCAGTCTGTGCAGATGCGTATAATAGCCAGTCGATAATTGACTAACCGGCAAATTTTGTATTTGGAGACCAAAATGTCCTTAGTTCGCCCCCACGGCAGTGTTGAGCTGCAGCCTCGCTTCGTTTATGACAGCGAGCGGCATCACCAGTTGATGCATGAAGCGGAGTCGTTGCCCTCTATTGTGGTCAGCTCTGCCGCTGCCGCCAACGCAGTCATGCTGGGAGCGGGCTACTTCAACCCCCTGCACGGTTATATGAATCTTGCCGATGCCCTGAGTGTGGCTGCCACCCTGCGCACAGTCGATGGTTTGTTTTGGCCGGTACCAGTACTGAATGTTGTTGAAGACACCAGCGAAATTGAGGGCGCGTCTCGAATTGCCTTGCGTGACCCGAATGTTGAAGGCAATCCTGTATTGGCGGTAATGGACGTGGAAGCGATCGAAACCGTTTCCGATGAGCAGATGGACACCATGGCCGAACAGGTCTTCGGTACCCTGGATGATAAGCACCCCGGTGTAGCCACCTTTAAGTCTGCTGGTCGCAAGCTCATCTCAGGCCCGATTGAGGTGTTGAACTTTAGTTACTTTATTAGTGACTTCCCGGATACTTTCCGTACAGCAGTGGAAATTCGCAACGAATTTGCCGAGCGTGGCTGGAGCAAGGTGGTCGCCTTCCAAACCCGTAACCCTATGCACCGCGCCCACGAAGAGCTGTGCAAGATGGCTCTTGAGGCCGTCGAGGCGGACGGAGTTTTGATTCACATGTTGCTGGGGCAGTTGAAACCCGGTGATATTCCGGCACCGGTACGCGATGCTTCGATTCGCAAGATGGTGGAGCTGTACTTCCCGGCCAATACCGTGATGGTAACCGGTTATGGTTTCGATATGCTCTATGCAGGCCCTCGTGAAGCCGTGCTACATGCGTTATTCCGCCAGAACTGTGGTTGTAGCCACCTGATCGTAGGTCGCGATCACGCTGGTGTTGGAGATTACTACGGCGCTTTTGATGCCCAGACTATTTTCGATGAGAAGGTTCCTGAAGGGGCTTTGGAAATAGAAATCTTCCGTGCCGACCACACCGCTTACTCAAAGAAGCTCAATAAGGTGGTGATGATGCGTGATGTGCCGGATCACACCAAAGAAGACTTTATTCTGCTGTCTGGCACCAAGGTGCGTGAGATGCTTGGGGATGGTATTGCCCCGCCGCCGGAATTCTCCCGTCCGGAAGTGGCGCAGATCCTGATGGATTATTACCAGAGCCTGTAAATCTTCAGGTTCAATGAGAAAAGGCGGGTCACCCCGCCTTTTTCTTTGCCTCTCTCCTGATCTCAATTGAAAAAGTGAGATCAGAAATTTTGAGGATGTAGCGGTTAGCTGCCTACATGCGCCTCTTTTTCAAGGCCGTAGTCCTCGTCGAGGGTGCCTTTGGCACCGGGTTCTTTGGGCGCCCAATCTTTCGGCGGTCCCATCTCTTGGAGTTGCTTGTCATCTTCTTTCAGCTTGCCACTACCCGCTTCCAGCATTTGTCGGCCTATATCCTGATTGGATAGTCTCAAGGCGCTGTTGGACAGGTATTCGTGAACTTCTTTGTAGCTTTCGGTCAGGTTGTGAACTAACTGAGAGGTTTGGTCGAAGTGTTCATTGACCTGCAGCTGAAAATCCTCGAGTTTGTTATTGGCCTCGCGCAGGCGTTGCTCCAGCTCCTGAGTGCGATCGACACTTGTGCGTCCCCGAATCGCCAGGTAGGCCAAGAAAGCACCCAGCGTCATGCCGAGGATGCCAACTAAAATTAATACCGATGTAGAGTGCACTTCCTACCTCCCGAACTTGCTCTTATATGGCACTGGCGATCCCTGGTGCATGGTGATGGATGGTGGTTACCTGGGCAATGTTATTGCTTGGGACCCTGGGTAGCCATCTGCAAGTGGCTGTCGCCCCCTGTTAGCGGGCCCAGTATACGCGATTATTAATCCGACAATTAAGATTGTTGGTTAATTGCGACACGCCAATTTACCGCCAGTTCCGAATCGCCGGTATTGGCTGGCGAATCGGACGGGGATCAGATAATTGGTAGGGTCTAAGGGTACTACCTATATTATTGCAACTTTGCCGCCTAGGCGGCTCGGTGGTGAATTTGTTAGAGTGCGCGCCTGTTACTCGGTTGTTGAAGAAATTTTCATCTATGTTGCCCGCCAAACCTCTCTTACATTCCCCCCTTGAACGCTATGAGAGCGACCTGCAGCGCCCTGATTTTATTGAGGACCTATCCCAGCGGGCGGCGGTTCAGGAACTGCAGGATCTACACCTGCGCCTGGTGGCCAGGGCTAAGCGGGGTTTTCTCGCAAGTCTGGTTTCACGCTTGCGCGGCGCCGATGTCGGTCCTGAGCGGGGCCTCTATTTCTGGGGCGGGGTAGGGCGGGGTAAGACCTATCTGATGGATGCCTTCTATGAGTCTCTGCCGTTTGAGCAGAAGCAGCGTACCCATTTTCACAGGTTTATGCGCCAGGTGCATCAGGATCTGAAAGAGTATGCCGGGGAGAAAAACCCGCTGGAAAAGGTGGCCGACAAGATTGCGCGAAGGGTACGGGTGCTCTGCTTTGATGAGTTCTTTGTGTCCGATATTGCCGATGCCATGATCCTAGCGGGCCTTCTGGAGGCCTTGTTCCGTCGTGGGGTAACGCTGGTGGCGACCTCCAATATTGTGCCGGAGGGGCTCTATAAAGATGGCCTGCAGCGGGCCCGCTTCCTGCCGGCAATCGACCTTTTACAGCGCCACACCAAGGTGGTGAATGTGGATGGTGGCACCGATTACCGGTTGCGTACCCTGGAACTGTTGGAGCTTTATCACGCACCGCTCGACAAGGCGGCAGACGAAAACCTGTCCAACAGTTTCTCCCGGCTAATCGTGGACGGTTGTGAAGTGCGCAGTAATGTGGACTTGCAGGTTGAGGGGCGCCCCATTCGGGCTCTAAAGGTGGCGGATGATGTTGCCTGGTTCAACTTTACCGATCTGTGCGATGGTCCCCGCTCACAAAATGATTACATAGAACTGGCACGGGAATTCCAGACGGTTCTTCTCGCGGCGGTGCCGAAGTTTGACGAGCGTATGGATGCCCAGGCGCGCCGTTTTATCAATCTGGTGGATGAATTTTACGATCGTTGCGTAAAACTGGTGATCTCTGCGGAGGTGCCGGCAGAGACGCTCTATGGCGGGCAGCACCTGCGTTTTGAGTTCGAACGCACGGTCAGTCGCCTACTGGAAATGCAGTCCAGGGAGTACTTGGAAAGGGCGCACCGCCCGGAATAGCCCCATCGTATAAACCGCTTGAAAAGCGAGCACTCCTTTTGTACTATCCGCGCTCTTTTGTGGGACGGCCCCTAATACCAGGGGGTCATATTACAGGTGTTTATAACATGAAGACATACAGTGCCAAGCCAGAAGCGGTAAAACGCGACTGGTACATTGTTGACGCTGCGGACAAGACCCTCGGCCGTATTTCCGCCGAGATCGCCCACCGCCTGCGCGGCAAGCACAAGCCTGAATACACGCCCCACGTGGACACTGGCGATTACATTATTGTGATCAATGCCGAGAAGGTTCGCGTGACCGGCAACAAGGCCAAAGACAAGATCTACCACAGCCACTCCGGCTATCCCGGTGGTCTCAAGTCCATCAGCTTCGAAAAGCTGATCGAAAAAGCGCCCGAGCGCACCATTCAAAGCGCCGTTAAAGGCATGCTGCCGAAAGGTCCTCTGGGTCGCGCCATGTTCAAGAAGCTGAAAGTATACGGCGGTAGTGAACATCCTCACGCGGCGCAACAGCCGATTGAACTGGCGATCTAAACGGGAAGAAATCTGATGGCAACTACTCAATACTACGGTACCGGCCGCCGCAAGACCTCCACTGCTCGTGTATTCATCGTACCCGGTGAAGGCAAGATCAGCGTAAATGGTCGCAGCCTGGACGAATACTTTGGCCGCCAGGTGGCTCGCATGATCGTGCGTCAGCCGCTGGAAAAGGTCGACATGGTCGAGAAATTCGACATCATCGCAACTGTTAAAGGTGGTGGTTCCTTCGGTCAGGCGGGTGCAATCCGTCACGGCCTGACCCGCGCCCTGATGCAGTACGATGAGGAGCTGCGTCAACCGCTGCGCGCCGCTGGTTTTGTTACCCGCGACGCCCGTGAAGTTGAACGTAAGAAAGTGGGTCTGCGCAAAGCGCGTAAGAAGCCGCAATTCTCCAAGCGTTAAGCTTTCTTTTTGGCCCGGCAACTGCCGGGCTTTTTTCTATCCGGTAGTTGTGATTTGGAATTTCCAACCGGGAATTGTTCAATTTCTCGCAATTTCACCGCGCAATTCCAGACGTTCCCCAGGTCTTTGCCTTGTATCAAAATGGCATTTTCTTTAACATTGCGCGGATTTGTATCCGCTTGATTTGTGGGGTTTATTCGCGCGGGCAATCTGCCGGAGCGGGACTTCTTTCAAGACTTTTTGGGTTTGGGCCAGCGCATTTCCGGCTTGTCTGGGATCGCTGTGATGGGAGAACTACGTCATGAGTGATGACGGTGTAAATGTAGGACGGCGCCGTTTCTTAACCGCTGCTACCTCTGTAGTTGGTGGTGCGGGTGCGGTTGGGGTGGCCGTACCTTTCGTCGCTTCCTGGAAGCCGAGTGCCAAGGCGAAAGCTGCGGGTGCTCCGGTTAAGTACAACATTAGCAAACTTGAGCCGGGCCAGATGGTCACCGTTGAGTGGCGCGGCAAGCCGGTATATGTGGTCCGTCGTACCGACGAGATTTTACAAGACCTGGAAAAGGTGGAGCCGCTATTGCGGGACCCTAATTCCGAGGAGTCTATCCAGCCGGCTTATGTAAACCCGGAAAACCGCTCTATCAAGCCGAAGCTGTTGGTTCTGGTTGGCCTGTGTACCCACCTGGGCTGTGCGCCGATGTACCGCCCTGAAGTCGGTGCTGCCGACCTGGGTGGTGACGACTGGATGGGGGGCTTCTTCTGTCCCTGTCACGGTTCCAAGTACGATATGGCTGGCCGTGTATACGCTGGTGTTCCGGCGCCTACCAATCTGGAGGTTCCGCCTTATTCCTATGAGAGCGATGACGTAATCGTGGTTGGTGTAGACCAGGAGGGCGCTGCATGAAATGGCTAGCAAATTTCGGTGACTGGGTTGATCAGCGTCTGCCGATCTACCAGGCCTGGGATAAGCATATGGGCAAGTACTACGCGCCCAAAAACTTTAACCTCTGGTACTTCTTCGGCGTATTCTCCCTGCTGGTGCTGGTCAACCAGCTGCTGACCGGTATCTGGTTGGTAATGAGTTTTAACCCCTCTGCAGAGGGCGCTTTTGCCTCTGTCGAATACATCATGCGTGATGTGGAGTGGGGTTGGTTGATCCGGTACCTCCACTCGACAGGTGCGTCTGCCTTCTTCGTGGTGGTGTATCTACATATGTTCCGCGGTCTGATGTACGGCTCTTATAAGCCGCCCCGCGAGCTGGTGTGGATCTTCGGCATGTGCATCTACCTGGTGCTGATGGCGGAAGCCTTTATGGGCTACGTACTGCCCTGGGGCCAGATGTCCTACTGGGGAGCCCAGGTGATTATTTCCCTGTTTGGCGCTATTCCCGGTATCGGTGAGATGCTGGTTGAGTGGATTCGCGGTGATTACCTTATTTCTGGTATTACCCTGACCCGCTTCTTCTCCCTGCATGTCATTGCCCTGCCTCTGGTATTGGTATTGTTGGTGGTATTGCACATTCTTGCGCTGCACGAAGTGGGCTCCAATAACCCTGACGGTATCGAGATCAAGAAGAACAAGGACGAGAACGGCATCCCCAAAGACGGTGTGCCTTTCCATCCCTATTACTCTGTTCACGACCTGGTTGGTATTGCGGTATTCCTGTTTATCTTCGCAACCGTGGTGTTCTTCTTCCCCGAGATGGGCGGCTTCTTCCTGGAGCACGCTAACTTTGAGGAGGCGAACCCGCTGAAGACGCCGCCGCAAATTGCCCCGGTTTGGTATTTCACACCTTTCTATGCTGTGTTGCGTGCAGTAACGATGGATATTGGCCCTCTGCCGGCTAAATTCCTCGGCACTGTTGCTATGGGCGCGGCGATTGCGGTGCTGTTTGTACTGCCCTGGCTGGATAAGAGCCCGGTGCGCTCCATCCGCTACAAGGGTTGGTTGCCTAAGGCGTTGCTGTTGGTATTTGCTGCAGTATTCATCATCCTCGGTTACCTGGGGGTTAAATCTCCTACTCCGGATCGCAACTTCCTGTCTCAGGTCGCGACTCTGTTCTACTTCGCCTTCTTCCTGACCATGCCGGTCTGGACGAATCCGAAGAGCAAAAAAGGCATTGGTTCCTGGGTTGTAAGCATCGGCTTCGGTGTGCTGTTCCTGTGGATGGCCGTTGCCAATCTCTCTGTGAATACTTTCATGGCTGTGGTAACCCTTCTGCTGGCGGGCTTCTTTGCCGCTCTGCCGTGGATTACTAACCGCGATGACGTATATCCGGAGCCTGAGCGTGTAACCAGCCCGTCTGGTGCCAAGACTTTCGGTATCCTGTTTATTGGTATCGTGGTTGTCGGACTGCTGACCTTTATTCCCATTAAGGCGGTAGGTGCCGAGTCCAGCGTTGAGCTGGACCACATCAATATCGATCTGCAGGACAAGCCGTCCCTGCAGCGCGGTGCCAAGTACTTCGTCAACTACTGCATGGGCTGTCACAGTGCCAACTACTCCCGCTGGGAGCGCGTTGCCACCGATCTGGATATCCCTAATGAGCTGATGATGCAGAACCTGGTTCTGGGCAACGACAAGATCGGTAACCTGATGGAGATCTCCATGCGCCCGGATGACTCCAAAGTATGGTTCGGCGCCACGCCGCCGGACCTGACGCTGGTGGCTCGCTCCCGCTCCCCGGAATGGCTCTACACTTATCTCCGCAGTTTCTACAGGGATGACAGTCGGGCTACCGGTGTGAACAACCTGGTCTTCCCCAGTGTCGCCATGCCCCATGTTTTGATGGAGCTGCAGGGTTTGCCGGAGTGTGCTCCTGGCCCTAAGCGCGACCACGGCAAGATTGTGCGCGATGAGCTGGGCAACCCCATTATGGATGCGGATTGTGGCAGCCTGAAAGTGGGCAGCGTGAAGGGCTCCATGAATCCTGAAGAGTTCGACCAAGCTATGTATGACTTGGTTAACTTTATGGAGTACATTGCCGAGCCTATGGCTGAAGATCGCAAGCGCATTGGTTTCTACGTGCTGGCGTTTATTTTTGTATTCTTTATCTTTGCCTGGCTGTTGAACCGCGAGTACTGGAAAGACATACACCACTAAGTTTCGCCGGTTTCTCTTTGATGGGTGGTGGAGTTGCTCCGCCACCCTTTTATATTTTGAATAAAAGGTTGGCGCCTGCCGACCGACTAGTTTGAGGTAGATTGAACATGGGTGTGCCTACCAACAAGCGCTCCTCAATGACCTTCTTTTCCGATGGTCGCAGCCACTACAGCCACCGTGTGCGCATTGTGCTTGCAGAAAAGGGAGTTTCCGTCGATATCATTGATGTCGATCCCGATGATAAACCAGCCGAGCTCGCTGACCTCAACCCTTACAATTCGTTGCCGACCCTGGTAGACCGTGATTTGGTGTTGTTCGAAACCAAGGTAATGATGGAATACCTGGACGAGCGTTTCCCACACCCGCCGCTACTGCCAGTTTACCCGGTTGCCCGTGCTCAGAGTCGCCAGATCATGCACCGCATTGAGCGCGACTGGTGTCCGTTAGTGGATAAGATTCTGGCCGGTGGAAAGGATGTAGCTTCCGCCCGGAAGGAACTGCGCGATAGTTTCGTGGGCATCGCGCCGATGTTTACCGAGTTGCCGTACTTCTTTAATGAAGAGTTCTCCCTGGTAGATTGCTGCATGGCCCCCCTGTTGTGGCGTCTCGAGCAATTTGAAATCAGCCTGCCCAAAACCAAGCAGGTTAAGCCACTGCTGGATTATATGGATCGCCTGTTCGCTCGCGAGGCTTTCCAGCAGAGCCTGACCGAGTACGAACGGGAAATGCGTTGAGGATACTTCTGTGAGTAAGCCGGCTATGACATCCAATCGTCCCTATATTTTGCGGGCATTCTATGAGTGGATAACCGATAACCGGTGCACTCCCTATATCCTGGTGGACACCCACCTGTCTGGTGTCCTGGTGCCCCAGCAGCATGTCAACGATGACGGACAGATAGTGCTGAATGTCTCGGAGAGCGCTGTGGTTGGCCTGACGATGGATAACTATGCCATCAGGTTCAATGCGCGCTTTGGCGGCGTGCCTACCGATATACAGGTCCCCGTGGGGGCGGTTATTGGTATCTATGCCCGTGAAAATGGGCAGGGCATGGTATTTGAGCCTGAGGAAACCCCAGAGCCACCAGAGCCAACACCTCCCACCAGTTTGGGTAAGAAATCGGTGAAGAAACCCGCCCTGCGGGTAGTGAAGTAAGTTCGCTAAAGAAAGGAGGCATTTTGCCTCCTTTCTTTTTTGGCTTTTTATTCCCTAGCTATCTTTTTATCCATTCCAAATTTTTATCAATCCTCCCTATTGTATTTGCCTCTCTTCGCCAGATCTTTGTAAGGGGTGAGCCAAATGCTCAAGTTGTTACAGGCCTTAGAGAGATCTTTAGGTTTTCCAGCTGAATGATACTCACTGTTTTTTCGTACTTATTTTGGGCTTTATTTTTTACATAATTAGCAATTCCACCGAATCAAAAGCGAGGAATACACTGTTCCAGAGACACACTCTGAATCTTTCCTGTAAGCTCCTAGCCTCGTGCGGTAATTCTTAGATTCCACTCTTTTGATGCGTGTTTACTAAGAAAACTCCTGTGAAATCAGCTGACTCTCTGGGCCAAAATTTGACTATAAAAACACAGACAACATTTATGGGATTTAGGGACGGGAATAAAAAAGCCACGGATATTGGCGGTCCGTGGCGAAAGGGTCGAAGGATGGGCCTTCGAGGCTACCTTGGGGGAGGTAGCGGAGAGGATTAGTTCACGCGTGCAACGGTTGGGGATTCATAGGTTTCATTTTCACTCAGTAGTACGACTTCTACGCGTCGGTTGTGCTGTCGTCCTACAGCGGATTTGTTACTGGCGACTGGATTGGATTCTCCGTAGCCTTTAACCGTAATGCGTTCGTTAGTCACGCCGGCCTTGACGAGGGCCTTTTGGATTGACTGTGCACGCTTAACAGATAAGCCGACATTATATTCTTCACTACCAAGGGAGTCGGTGTACCCTTCAATCACAACTCTGGTGTTCTCGTGGGCGTTTAAGAAGTCAGCCACTTTTCTCACTGTGGGTTTGGCGCCCGGCTGCAACTTGTGGTCATCGAAGGCGAAGAGTACATCGCCAAGAGTGAGGACGTTGCCCTCAGAGTTCTGCTTACTGCCCATTTTTTCGAGCTCTTTCTTCAGCTCTTTCAGTTCCTGATTCTTTTGAGTGAGTTCAGAATTTTTACCCTGCAGCACAAGGCCGGCGCGTACCATGTCTGCGTTCTTGAATTGAGCTTCCATATCGGCAATATCGATTTCGTGCTCAACCACGCCTAGCATTCTTTCGGCAAGATAGACCTGATGCGCCATACTTTTTTCATTGCCATCCTGCCACGCTGTCTTGGCCTCACTCACGCTTTTACCCGCAGCTCTGAGCGGTGTCGCCGCATGGCGATTGGCCATTTCATTGTTACTCATGAGCTGGTATTGATGTTCAACTTCGGCCAAAGGTTTTGGAATATCTGTGCTCGCACAGCCGCTTACTACTGCAGTGGCGAGGCCAAGAGAGATTAACGACTTATTCATGATCAAATCCTATCTGTTGAATGGCAAATAGCAGTGATATTTGCATGTATGGGCTAGATCAAGATCCCTGATCTATTTCACGTTTGAGCTGCAAGAGCGTGGCATTCAGCTCACGGAGTTTCAGCTTGGTTGTCTCAGAGCGCGCTTGGGCACTGGCTAGCTTGGCATCTGCTGTAGCCTTCTCTGCGAACATGCGTGCCTGAACAAATTGATGTTTATCGGCCGCACTCTGCGCACTGCCTAAATGTTCCTTCGCGGTAGCGAGGTGTTGAGCGGCGAATTTCTCACTTTTATCGGCCTCGGCCGTGGAGATATGCACCTTCGCTTCTGCAATCTCATTGCTGGGCATGGTTCCTGTGGCGCAGCCAGAAATTACTGCGACTAATGCCAGGCTGCCGAATAGTTTTGGTGACTTCATGTCTGTCTCCTTCTGTGATGAATTAGGTATTCACTAATAGAGGCACGTCCATGTACCTCTACAGTGAAGTGGATTTCCCGTTTTAAAAGGCGAACTGCAAGGAGGCGGAAGCAATATCAATTTGAGGCTCAATGTCATCATCCAGATCAAAGCGTTCATACTCTAAGCGCAGGTCAAGATTTTCCATTACACCTACTTTTACCCCAGCTCCGTAGAACCAATCACCGCCGTCCAAGTCTTCAGAAACCCGGCCGATGACAGGTAGGTCAGATTTCACTTCAGCTTCCCAGGTAAACCAACCGCCTTTTAGATACACAGAGACACGCTCATGAAGTGGTGCAGATAAAATTCCGGCAAAGGTAAAGCCATCAATTTCTGCGTTATTGTCGAAATCGTTGGCTTCATCAAAGTTCAGGTAACCAATTTCAGCACCGAGATACTCATTGATTTTCATCCCGCCGTAAATTTTGACTACTTCAGCATCTTCATCGAAATCGGTTTCTTCGTTATCCCACTTAATGGAGTATTGGCCGTAACCACCACCTACATAAAATTCAGACTTGGTGCGGTCAAAGCTTTCTTGTGCAACAGCTTGTCCGGCAAGTCCAGTAGTCAGTGTGATTGCAGCTAATAGTTTTCCATAGTTCATAACAATAATCCTCAGATGAAAATATTTGCACTACTTGTCGGTGTGTTCCCTGTAGGGCTAAACCGAAAAAAGTATTTTTGATTCTAAGCTGTGAAGCTTGATGTGATGGTTGCAACCGGTATGCCAACTTTTGTGGAGAGGGAGGTTAATTTTTTCTTGGTTGCCCTGAAACCCGCATGCTTATTGGGTTTCAGGTAAATTCAATTTGTGAAAAGCACTCAGGAAGGTGGATCCTTAGGCTTATTAAATAATTTGAACCCCCGTGGTAGTTGATTCACCTGTGTAAGATTTTCAAAATTATTATTTTCTTGTTTGTAAAAAGTGAAAACTTTCCACGCTATAACCTGCTTTTGTTAAATGATGCGTCTCTATGGTGGTTATAGAGAGGCTATAAAGAGCTTTGGGTGACAGAAATGGAGTTGGCATGCTACCTGCAGGTTCCTCAGTGAACTTTGCAAAATAGGTGATACACATGGCTACAGCAGCTAACTCAAAAAATGCGAATAAAAGTGTAAACGGTAAAGATGTTGCACGAGATGAAGCGCTTCTATCCGAAATGGCGAGAGAACGAGCTCACTCGGCGGTGGATAGCCTCTCTGATAGAGCGGCGGTAGCGGAGGAGAAGATTCGGGAAACCGCAGCAAGCTCCTCTGATTCTCTCGCGCAAAAACGGGACCAATTAAAGGAGACGGCAAGCCAAACCCGTTCAGAAGTAGAGGGATTTGCGAAGAAAAATCCATGGGCAGCCGCAAGTATAGCGTTTGCTACTGGCGCGATTGTCAGCGCCTTAATTCGTCGTCGTTAAAATATGACGGACTTTAAAAACGCACAGCAATGCAGCTCTGGAGTAGAGGACTCTGTTGAGGTGTCTGACTGGCAGCGTCTGAGCGTAACGGCTCAGGCGCTGTTGTCAGCATTAGAGCAAGTGCTCAGAGGGCGTTTGGCGTTAATTGGGGCTCAGTGGAGATTGAGTCTGGCGGCCGTCTCCCTTTCCCTGGTGACCCTCGTAAGCCTTGGTGCTGTTATTGCGCTCAGCTGGTTTGCTCTTTCCCTTAGTGCAGCCTATGCCATATGGCAATTACTGGGTCATTGGGCCTGGGGTTTGCCAGTTATTTTTTGTATGCAATTACTGGCAATAGTACTGTTGTGGCGCCAAAGCAGGCGTCTATTACGCCTGATTACTATTGATCTCAATGTTTTTGAAAGTGAGGCCCCCGATGCTGGATCTCCTACTGAAAAATGAAAAAGCAGCTGTCGAGGCAGCGAGGCTAACTGAAAAAAATGGCTTAATTAACACTAAGAAAGCTTTGTTTGGATTAAAAACTTGTTCGGAAAAAGTTGCGGTGAAGCCAATTAGCTTAGCGGCAGTATGTACCGCAGGTTTTGCTTCGGAGCGAGCATTTACCGGGTTAGGCAAGGAAAGGTTAAAAGTCCTATTTTCTGGATTGAGCTACAGCATCCTGGTGGATTATGGCCTTCAGCTTTGGGATGAGTTTAACGAAGACAGATCAGCTGCTTCTTGAGAAAACAAGCCATAAGAAGTTTATATAGGGTGACAGTTTTGAGGGGAGATCAGTAGACCTTGGTGAGAGATTATATGTTGGGGGCCTGTATATAGGTGGTTCAATGAGGATGGATATCTGAGTGAATGAACAAGATAGTATTAATCGAGAATCTATAGGATCTCCCAATATTTGTGCTGAAACTGGAGGTGGTCGACAGTTCAAAGTTCTTACCACCTGCATCGTTATATTAACTGCTCTGGCGGTCATAGCAGCCCTTTACCTGGGGCGAACAGTCCTTTTGCCATTCACCTTAGCGTGGATGAGCTCTCTTCTGTTGTCCCCTATTGTCCGTTGGACATCGCAAAAAGGGATACCTAACCCTATCTCTGCAGGTGTTTTGGTCCTTATCGCTGTGTTTATGATATTTCTTGCAGGGCGCCTATTGGCTGAACCTGCTAGTGATTGGATAGAGCGGTGGCCACAAAAAACTGCTGAAGTTCGAGAAAAACTCAATATCGTACAAAAACCCTTGCTGGATTTACGTAAGGCAGGGGATGAAGTGGCGAAGCTGGGTAAGTCGGAAGATCAAAGCCATGTAACAGTATCGGTTGAAAAAGAAAGCTGGCTGAAAAGTGTTGTTACCGATGATATTCCAACTCTGTCCAGTCAAGCATTGATCATTATTGTTCTCACTTTTTTTCTGCTCTCCAGTCGCGGCAGTATTGCCCGGCATATTGGTCAGTTTGGTCGTGATTTTCAAGGGCGCCGGCATTTAATGAGTATTGCCACGCAGATTAGAAGACAAATATCAACCTATTTAAATACTATCGCGTTGGTCAATCTGGCGCAGGCAATTATTACATCATTCGTATTGTGGCTATTGAATTTTCCAAATCCCTTATTATGGGGTTGTCTGGCAGGACTTTTGAATTTTGCTCCCTATGTCGGTCCACTAATAACGGTTTGCCTGCTAACAATCGTTGGATTGGTGTCCTATGAAACGCTATGGGCAGGGCTCTTAGCGCCAGCAGCCTTTATGGTGATTACGACGCTTGAGGGGCATTTGATTACCCCCTCAATTGTTGGGCAAAGATTGAAACTCTCCCCAATCTCGGTCTTTATGGCCGTGGTCTTCTGGACTTGGATTTGGGGTGTTGGAGGGGCGCTTATGGCTGCCCCAATTTTGGCATGCTTAAAAATCTTTCATGAAAACTTGTTTCCTGCTCCGTTAAAAGAACAAATGGGAAAAGGATCGCAAAAAGTGTTGGCTATTATAGTTGGGCGAGCTTACTAAGGTCATAGGGCTTACTGAGAACGCCATCAAACCCGGATTCGGCGAGTTTGTCTGAACTCGGGCTTTCGCCGGTAGCGGCCAAGAGCCTACCGGTGTAGGCCATATCACGTATTTTTTTGGCCAGTGTGAAACCATCCATATCTGGTAGGTTTATGTCCATTAAAATGAGACTTGGCTGGTAAGTTTCAAAGAGCTGCAGCGCAGATTCACCATCACCACAAGCTTTCGCTTCCCAACCCAATGCCGAGAGCAGTTGCTGGGTTGCACTGCGCGCATCCTCATCGTCTTCAATAAGAATTAGCTTTTTGTCGACGATTGAATCCGGCAGGTATTTCGCAAGAAGGTCAAATAATTGGTCTGGCTGCACAGGTTTACCCAGGTGTTCACTACAGCCCGCATCCAGACAGCGCTGCCGTTCGCCAAGCATTGTTTGTGCGGTGAGCGCAATAATGGGTATTTCAAATTCCAGTTTTCGTAATTCCTGGGTAGCGGTGAGGCCGTCCATCACCGGCATCTGAACATCCATCACGACCAAATCGAATGGCTTGTTATTATCGCGAGCCATCTGTAATAGGTTTATTGCTTCACGGCCATTCGCAGCCTGTTGAACCTTACAGCCGGCGCCTTCCAATAAGTGGGTGACCAGTTCGCGAATTTCTCTCAGGTCATCGACGACTAATACCTGACCGGATAAACAGGGTGATTCAAAGTGAATGGATGCTGTTGGCTGTTGAAGATCCCAGGTTTGGTAGTGATACTCTGTGGGATGTTTGCACTCTAGTGTGAGGGTGAAACAGCTGCCGGCCCCAATTTCACTTTGCAAGGATATTTCTCCTCCCAGCAGATGGGCTAACTGTTGACTAATAGCAAGCCCCAGGCCTGAACCCAGCTCTGAACGGTAACTTTCACCTTTGGCCTGAACAAATGGGGTGAATAGTTTTTTCTGTTCGCTTGGAGATATACCAATCCCGGTATCGATTACACGAAAGCTTAAACGGCAGCTGTCCTCTAAGCGGGTGGCAAAAATATCGAGACGCACCTCTCCTTCATCTGTGAATTTTACGGCGTTACTGAGAAAATTTAATAGAATTTGCCTCAATCGCGTTGCATCGGTAATGATCTGAGAGGGGAGTTCTGTGAGGGCCTCAATGTGAAAGCGGATGCCTTTATCTTCCGCCTTGATGGTGATTAATTGATAGAGTTCTGTTAGAAAGCTGGGAAGTGCCAGTTCGCTGGATTGTATTTCCAGTCGGCCCGCTTCTATTTTTGATAAATCGAGTACATCGTTTAATAAGCTCAGCAGATGGTAGCCATTGCGCTTGATAATGCTCAGGTGATCTAGCTGTGGTTGCTCTGGTTGATTCTGTAGTAGGAGATCGGTATAGCCCAGGATCGAGGTTAAAGGTGTGCGTAATTCGTGGCTCAGATGGGCCAGGAATTCACTTTTTGACTTATTCTCTGCTTCGGCTTTTAGTCGCTCCAAGCGCTCTCGTTCCATGTCGCGACGGGCCACTGCATAGCGAATAGCCCGGCTCAATCGAGCAGCGGTGAGCTGGGACTTTACCAGATAGTCGACAGCGCCGGCTGATAACGCCTCTGCATCGAGAGCGCTATCGTCGTGGCCTGTGAGCATAATAATCGGGGCATCGAATCCCTGTCGCTGGGCCTCTGCCAGAATCTGCAGGCCGGTAAATGCCCCTAGGGAGTAGTCGAGCAGGCAAACCTCGAAGTCGCTGGAATAAAAATGCTTGTGGGCCTCTTCTGGGGAGCGGGCCCACACAACCTGGTAGCCATCGGGATTGATATCCTGAAGAAGATCCCGTGTAATGATAAAATCGTCTTCGTCATCTTCTACCAGCAGTAACCTGGTGACGCCCATCTCAACAACCTGCCTGACTGATTAATTTATTGATACCCCGCGGGGAAGGGTATTACTGGTAACTCCGTTGCTTCCCGGGAAACTCGACGAATTCGACCCAGTAACGCCCCAAAGAGCGCATCAGGTCGACCAACCCCTCGAAGGTGACCGGCTTTGATAAATAGGAAGCTGCACCAAGATCATAGGATTTGAACATATCTTCTTCGGCTTTGGAGGTTGTGAGGATCACCACCGGGATACGCCGAAAATCCGGGTCTGCTTTGATGGCCGCAAGCGCCTGGCGACCATCCATGCGCGGCATATTTAAATCCAGCAGGATAAGGTCGGGCAGAGATTCACTGGAAAGGTGTTCGTACTCGCCTTCCCGTTTCAAAAATGATAATAACTCAACGCCATCATTTACGATGGAGAGTTCGCTTTTAACGAGGCTTTCTTCGAGCGCTTCGCGAGTGAGTAGCTGATCGTCCTTGTCATCATCCGCGAGGACAATGTTGATGGATTTGGCTGCCTGCATAAATCATTCTCTTAAAGTTTAATGCTCTGATACGACTGCGAACCGGTATCGAGTAAGCGCGGTTCAGAATCATTATATTCTACTTGTACGGGGGGGGTTTCTGGTATTAATAGTTCGAAAGTTGTTCCCACTCCTGGTGTACTGCTAGCGTCAATTTCTCCGCAATGACGCTCCATGATTCTTCTGCAGATGGCGAGGCCTATGCCCGTCCCTTCGTATTCATTGCGACCATGCAGCCGTTGAAACGCTGAAAAAACTTTTTCAACGTATTGCTCATCAAAGCCAATACCATTGTCGCTTACGGTAATACGGTATCCTGGCACGGTGACATCTGCGTGAGAAATTTCCGCTTTCTCGCATTCAACCCGAATGATTGGGGTGTTATCCGGTTTTATAAATTTGAGTGCATTCCCGATTAGATTGAGAAATAGTTGAGACATCTGCATCGGGTCAGCTTGGACCACTGGCAGCGGCTGGATTTCAATCTGTGCATTGGTCTCTTCTCTCTTAATTTGCAGGTCATCGAGCACTTCTTCGACGACCAAGTTGAGGTCTACTGCTTCAAAGGGGGTCGTCCTCGTAGAGGTACGTGAAAAGGCGAGGAGGTCCTCAATTAATTTAGACATACGCTTCGCAGCACTCTGCATACGCATGACATAGTCCTTCCCTTCTCCGAGTTTTTCACTGTAACGATCGGTGAGTCGGTCGCCAAATGCTCGGATCTTGCGCAAGGGCTCCTGTAGATCGTGAGAGGCGACAAAGGCAAAATTTTGCAACTCACGGTTACTGCGGGTTAATTCCTGTGAATACAATTCCAGTTCCTGGGTACGTTCAGCCAGTTCCTGAGTTCGTTCGGCTACACGCTGCTCGAGTTGTTTAGCATATTCACTTTGCTGTCGCATGGAGCGGCTGGTCAGCATGGCGATCACCAGAATCAAACCGATACCCAGGCAATTGGCGAACAGGACCGCGCGGGTAACTTCCTGGCGTCGCAGAGCGGAATCATCCATCAGCGACTGGATATGTTTAAATTCTTCTTCTTCGATAGTGGCGATGAGCTCAGAGAGCATCTCCAGGCTATCGTGGCTGGCTTCCATTGTCTGGGCCAAGCTTCTGGCTTCACGTGTATCCTGGACGGTGTTTAGCTCTATCGTTTCTTGGTTGTCTTGAGCCTTGGAGCTATCAGCTGGGTTTGTGCTAGGGATATGCTGGGTAACCGCAGCACCAATTGCGCTGTAATGGCGGTTAAGCAGCCGCTCGAGCTCTTCAAAACGAATGGCCTGTTCTGGAATTTCGGTTTCTTTGTTGCGCAACTTGGTGACGAGTTCCGAGGCGCGAGCAACCGCGTTCTCGTACTTCTCCAGATTTGAGGGCGTTTTATTTTGCTTGAATTCCCTTAATCGCAGCTCGGCAGTATGCACGGCAAAGTAAGTATCACTCGCCAACTGTAAGATGCTTTGGGTTTGCCCCGAGCGAGCTGCATTTTCCCCGAGTTCATTGAGGTTGAGGTAAGTATGGTAGCTATTAGCAACAAATAAGAAGCAGAGCCCTAAGATAAGGGCTGTCCAGAAGTAGCGTAATTTGGAAGGCTTTTTATCCATTGTTGTGAGGCTCGCTGTCGAGTACTTCGGCGCAGCCTTTGCAACCTTCGGTAACCTTTTCGAGGCTTGCCAGAATCTTTTCAGGGGGGGCTTGCTGGCTTAACTGCAATTTTGCCAGCTCCGCATTCATAGCAATATTGTTCATCAGGTTGCGAAGCTTGTGATGAATATTATTTTCGCTCATTGTCCATCCTGCTTGTACTGGTTAAGGCGGTTGTACAGGGTTTTCAAGCTAATACCGAGTAATTCTGCAGCCTGCTTTTTATTGCCATCGACTGCCTCCAAAGTGTTTGCAATTAATTGTTTTTCCATTGCTTCGATAGTGTTTCCCGCCTCTAGCTGGACGGGAGAGTCAGAAGCCTGGTTTTCTTCAGAATTTGTTGTCGTTGTGCTTGAGCGGCCAAAAGGTGATCCGAGTTGCGGCGGTAGCGTGAGTGTATTTTGGTTGCGATCAGACAAAATAAATGCGCGGTGCAGTGCGTGGCGCAACTCGCGTACATTACCCGGCCAGTCGTAACTGAGCAGAGCATCTAAAACGTGGTTATCGAGGGTGTAGCTGGTCCCGTACTCTTCATTCATCTGGTCGATAAATGACTGTGCCAGTAGCGGGATATCTTCTTTTCTATCACGCAACGGAGGGAGTTGCAGAGGAAATACTGCCAGGCGGAAGTAGATATCCTCGCGCAGATGGCCACCATCGGCAATGTTTTCATTGCTGCGGTTGGTGGCGGAGACCACTCGGCAGGAGACTTCCAGCTCTGAGGTGCCCCCAAGCCGGGTTACCTTACCGGTTTCCAGTACCCTCAAAAGGTTCGGCTGCTGATCGATCGGCATCTCCGTCACTTCATCCAGAAAGAGGGTGCCGTCATTGGCGCGCTCGAATAGCCCGGGTTTTCGCGCTACTGCGCCGGTAAAAGCGCCTTTCTCGTGACCAAATAGTTCACTACCAATCAACTCTGCGGAAATAGCCCCACAGTTGGCGGCTACGAGTGGACCTTGGGCGGCGGAGGCATTGTGAATCGCCTGAGCGACGAGCTCCTTGCCGGTGCCGCTCTCCCCCTGGATCAACACGTTGGCTTGTGTTTGCGCAACTTTTTCGATCATGTCGTACAGTGATTGCATGGCCGGGGACTCTCCGACCAAGACCCCGAAATGCCGTTTGTAGGTGCTGGGCGCTGTCGACTTTTTCCGGAGTAGTAACTCCTGTAACTGCTTGATCTCGATCGGCTTGACCAGATAGGTCATATTGGGGCCGGCGAGGTGATCAACCATGGATCTGATGGCACTGTGACCGGTAACAAAGGCAATTTGGTCGGGTGTTCGGTCCAGGGCGAGAGAGTCCAGTACATCAAATCCGCTGCCCTCGGGCAGCATCAAATCGAGTAGTAAGGTGTGATAGCGATTGCGGGCGAGGTGGCTGCGGGCTTCACTTACGCTGTCGGCTACATCTACAGTAAATCCCATATTTTCAATTAGCGGGGAGACTGCGCTCGTAAAGTTTTCGTCGTCATCTACCAATAATACCCGTTGCAAGATCCCAGCTCCTCTCTAGTAGGGATTAAATAGACAACCTAGTTTGCGGTGATTGCGGAACTTGAAGCAACCAGTTTTCACAAAAAATTGTTATCTCAAAGGGTATTTCTTAATTGGGACGAATTTGCAAAACACAACCTTGGCGCTCAGAACTTTCTGAAAGCCTGCCTGTGGAGGGAGTTTAAATATGTGAAGTTGTGCTTTGCGATTGTTTTAAAGCGCTTGTGCAGGGTTGAATTTTACAGCGATTCAAGGAGTGGAGCGTTTCAATTTAAAGAGCCATTTGCCGAGAACGATTTGAGGGGCGCCGGCATTGGAATCAGCCGGCGAGCGCCACTCTACTTTATTGGATTAGCAATCCTTATCCTTGCTGTTTACGCCCTCTTTCACGTCTTCGCAGGCATCCTCGATACTGTTGCCGATGTCCTCTGCGGTTTGATCAACAGACTCGCCAAATTCCTCAGCGCCACCTTCATCAATGTCACATGCAGTCAGGGTAAAAGCGGTGAACATGATCGAAAAAATTAAAATCAGCTTGTTCATCTTGTAAGTCCTCTTTCTCAGTAGATGTATTGCGATTAGTACGTAGAAAATTGTTCTGTGAAGCATTGATTTTCTAAGTTTCCAATAAGAGTTATTCAAGGAGTATGCCAACTTAAAAAAATGTAGCAATGCCGAGGGATTGGGCTTAGAGAGTTGCAGTTAGTCTGTTTTACGGGAGAGTTTCTGTAAAAATTATCTAATAGGTGGGGCAAGATTTGTAATTGCTACAAAATTATTGGGAAATTTAACGATAATTTAAAGGAATTTGCTGGCACGGAGGTTGCAACCTATCAAGTGTGTTAGGAGGGACCGATTGGTTCTTCTCGCTGAAACTCAAGAAGGCTCGGTTCTCTCGGGCTTTGAGTAAGGCGCTATTCACAAAATTTCATGGTTTGATTTTGAAGAGGATAGAGGTCACCAATGCTCGTTTGGGCAAACATCTTTTTAGCGTTGTCAGTTGTCGCTGGGCTTTTCGGCCTTTCTGGCCCCACCGGTAGCGCTCTTGATCTAGCTAAGGTGCTGTTTGTGGTATTTGCGTTGCTATTTATGGTTTCGTTGGTTGCACACCTTATAACGAAGCGAGAGCCTCCCACTCAATAATCAGTTAATGAGAGATTTTCAAAGAAGGAAGCAAGTATGGATATTCAAGTAGGTGGCATATTAGGTTTTTTGATACTGGTTGCCGATATTTGGGCAATTTTAAATATCGTACAGTCTGGAAGTGGTACGGGGACAAAGTTGATCTGGATATTGCTTGTCCTGTTCTTGCCTGTAATAGGTTTGATACTGTGGTTTTTCCTCGGCCCTAAAAGCGCTACCGCTTAGTAGAGATACTATATGATCAGTTTGGCACACGCTTATCGCTGTGCCGACTGATTTTTGCCTGTATCACAAGGCAGCTGACCTAGGAAGTCAGGGAAAAGGGCACCCAGCCTCGAAAATATATGAATATACATTTTCAGCCCGATCTTTAGCGGTGGGCTACTCTTCGCATCTGACTTACTTCGTATCTGACTCAAAGGTAATGGTAGAAATTCTTAAGTGAACTTTCAGCCAGTTCTCCAAATCAATTCTGTAACGATGCTTATTTGAGGGAATATTTTCTCAACGATGCGTTATGAAGACTGTTGAACACTTCTGTCTGGAAACACTTCTGTCTGGATAAGTGTGCCTATTTGATTGGTTGCATGTTGGTTACATGATTGGTGAGTGCAATTTGACCTGGAAAGCTTGTTAAATATTTCTGAGGTCATTGGCGATTGAACTACTCCTTCTCTTCCAGTGGAGTATTGGAAAAATACTTACAGTCAGCTCTTCCGATTACACTTTTAAATCAAATCGATAAGTAGAAAGCCAGGGCCTGTCGAAACTTGATATAAGTCAACCTAATGTAATAGTGGCGCTTAATTTCTTTTTTGCATTGGTTAATTCCGCGCCAGCCCCCGATACTGCAAAGCAGGGTATTGAACGGAGAATAAGCGTGCGGTTACTCAGTCACACTATTGGTATTCTGATCAATCCAGAGAAAGAGTGGAAAGCCATACGGGCGGACCGCCATTCCTTTTTTCAAGTTTTTATGACCCATGTGCCATTTTTAGCGCTGATACCCACGGTCGCCGGTTATTTCGGTGTGACTCGGGTAGGGTTTGAGATCGGCGGGCACATGGCAAAATTGACTCCAGAGAGCGCGGCGGTTTTATCAATCGTTACCTATTTCGCTCTTCTGGTCGGTGTTTATTGTCTTGGGGAATTTATTAATTGGATGGCCAAGTCTTATGGGGTTGAAGGGGATGAACCCACGAGACACTACGAAGGTACTGCGCTTGCAGTCTTTATCACTACGCCGATATTTCTCGCCAGCATTGTCGTGCTTTTCCCACACCCATGGTTGACCATGGCCGCGGTGGGCATTGCGGGTATGTACTCTATCTACCTGGTGTTTGCTGGTATTCCGATATTGATGAATATGAATAAAGAGCGGGCCTTTCTCTATGCTTGTGCGGTTTTGACCGTGGCTCTGGTAATGATGGTCACGGTGCTGATTGCCTCCGTTATTTTGTGGAGTGTGGGCATTGGCCCAATTTATCAGCACCATATTCATTGAAGCGGGTAATTATAGAGATTTACTGGCTAGTCACCTGAGGTACTAAAGGTGGCATGGGGCAGTCCAAACTGTCTGCTACCGCTCGCAGCAATTCGATCTCTTCCGCCATGATAACGCCATTGTGGTTCAGGGTATGTACCATGGCTTTTAGCAAGGAGGGCTTCTGTAAAGGCTTCATCTGGCTGGCTATCGCGATGGCTTTATCCAGGTGCTGCAGGCCGATATCTTTGCGGCCCGGCAGTGGAGTCACTTCCAGCTGTAAAAACTTGAGCCCCTGCTCGTAGGCGCGCTTTGCCGGTAGGTATTCGCTATTACCCGCATGGGCAATGGCCGCAATTAGGAAGCGAGCGGCATCTTTACTGGCCCCTTTCTTGTTGGAAAGACGCTGCCGATCGGGTGTATCCTCCAAAGCATGCATCAATACCCGGTACAGGGCCCACTCCCAAATTTCAATCTTTCCATCACTGCGCAGCAACTTAATCAGGTTTCGCTTAAATACCTGATACTGCTGTGGGACCAGTGCTTTGAGTGCAGGCACGCAGAGATCCAATAGCGGCAGGCGCGCATTGTCGGGCAGGGCTTTTAGTTGCGGCGTCAGCTTCTGTAGTTCTCTCACTACCGCGGGGTGGGCGATTTTCTTCAGCAGCACCTCTTGGGCTTGCCGCTCGTTCTCATCCTTGTGCAACAACAGGTGGTAAACCAAAGCGCGCGCGACAAAGGGATCGTGAGCGGCTTGCTGGATGGGGGAGGGGATGGATTCTAGTAGCTGACGGCCATATTGCACTTGTTGCTCACTGGGGCAGGCAATACTGTTGTCTACCGCTTCCAGGGCCACTTGAAAGGGTGTGGGTTCTACGACACCTGCCACTGCCACCGGTGCAGGGTTCATTTTTCTCAATTGAGATTGCGCAGTGGAACTGCTGTCGCTGGGGTAGTGGCCATTCCAACTGGGCTCTAGCCGCGCTATGCGTTCGGCCAGGGGAGGGTGGCTGGCGAACAAGTTGAAAAATGAGCGTTTTAGGCCGCTGGCAAAAAACATGTGGCTGAATTCCGCCGCTCTGCCGCTGCTGAGGTTTGAGCCGGCGCTGTAGCCGCCAATTTTCTTGAGGGCGTTGGCAATGCCTGCGTTGTTGCGGGTGAACTGGACCGCAGAGGCATCTGCAAGATATTCCCGTTGGCGGCTTACAGCGGATTTGATCAGGTTGCCGAGTAATGTGCCCGCGTATCCCACCGCCATCAGAGCTAGGCCCAAAGCAAATAGGGGAATACGGCCGCGGTTATTACTACTGCTAGGGTAGACACCGCGCACCAGCCAGTGCCCCAATAGGCCAATAATTAGTATGCCATTTAACAGGCCGACGATGCGGATGTTCAGGCGGGTGTCGCCATTCAGAATATGGCTGAATTCATGGGCCACCACGCCCTGCAGCTCGTCTCGGTTGAGCTGTTCAATGCAGCCACGGGTGAGACCGATCACCGCATCGTTGGGCTTATAGCCGGCGGCGAAGGCGTTGATGGCTGGATCTTCAATCAGGTAGACATCCGGCACTGGGGTGCCGGAGGCGATGGCCATTTCTTCCACTACATTCAGGGCGCGCTGTTCGGCAGGGCCCTGAGGGGCGATATTGAGTTTGCGCCCGCCCAGCGACTCCGCTACCGCTTTGCCGCCGGCTGCCAGCTGCTGCATTTTGTATAGGCTACCCAGGGCCACGATAGCCACAATGGTGAGGGCTATATAGCCCACCGTCTGCCAGCCGAGCAGCTGCTCGATCGCCAGTGGGGAAAAAGCCTGGCCGCGGGAATACGAAACCGCAGCGGCAGCCACCAAGGTGGTCAATCCAACCAGCAGAATTAGCGCCAGCGCGAAGAGTCCGACTAACAAGCCGCTGTTGCGCCTGGCCTTATCCTGGTACTCGAAGAAGTTCATCGCTTAAAACTCGATTCGCGGTGCTACCTGGATGGCTTCGCTGTCGGCAAACTCCAGTAAGTGGCCGTCGGTGCGGTGACCAAAGAATCCTGCCAGTAGAACGGGGGGAAAGCTCTGTTTGTAGATGTTGTAATTGGTGACCGCGTCGTTAAAGGCCTGGCGGGCAAAGGCAACCTTATTTTCGGTGCTGCTCAGTTCCTCGTTGAGCTGCATCATATTCTGGTTGGCCTTGAGGTCTGGATAGGCTTCCATAACCGCATTGAAGCGGCCCAAAGCGCTGTTTAGGGCACTTTCAGCACGCCCGAGGTTGTCGATCGCGTTGGCGTTGGAAGGGCTGGCTGCCGCGGCTTTCAGGTCGCTAATGGCGGTGTTGCGTGCACTGACCACCGCTTCAAGGGTGTCCCTTTCATGCTTTAAATAGCCCTTAGCGGTTTCCACTAGATTGGGGATCAGATCGTGGCGGCGTTTAAGCTGCACCTCGATCTGGGCGAAGGCATTTTCATTGCGATTTTTTAGGGATACCAGCCGGTTGTAGATGCCGATTCCGTAGAACAATAGTGCGGCTAAAACAACCAGAACGACGATGCTTGAAATCTCCATAATTCCCTCGCCACTTTTTCTTGTGATTGGCGTCGATAGTAACATGCCCTCCGTGGCAATCGAGACGTATTGCCGTGGGGTTCTGGCGAAGCGGGGTATGGCTTCGGCTATAATGCCGCGACATTAAAAACAATTGCCGCCACGACAGGGATGGCGGCGCTGAACTGGGAGCAGACAGAATGAGCGATGTAACTTCAGATCCGGTAGTGATCGTTGGGATGGCACGCACCCCAATGGGTGCCATGCAGGGGAGCCTGTCGGCCTTGAGTGCGCCGCAGCTGGGCGCCGCGGCCATTCGTGCGGCCCTGGAAGACGCCGGTGTATCCCCTGCCGATGTCGATGAAGTACTGATGGGCTGTGTGCTTCCGGCCGGTGTCGGGCAGGCGCCTGCCCGCCAAGCCTCCCTGGCGGCGGGTATTCCTGAGGGTACGCCCACCACCACAGTCAACAAGGTCTGCGGTTCCGGTATGAAGACAGTGATGATGGCCCGCGATGCACTGCTTCTGGGTGAGGGGAAAATCATCGTTGCCGGCGGTATGGAGAGCATGAGTAATGCCCCCTACCTGCTGCCCAAGGCCCGTTCCGGCATGCGTCTGGGACACGGTGAGGTCAAGGACTCCATGTTCCTCGACGGCCTGGAGAATGCGGCAGACGGCAAGTTGATGGGCACCTTCGCCGAGAGCACGGCCGAAAAATACGGTTTTACCCGCGAGGAGCAGGATGCTTTCGCACTGGAATCCCTAGCCCGGGCCCAGGCGGCCATCGAGAGTGGCGGCTTCGCTCGCGAGATCGCCCCGGTGACCATCGCTTCCCGTAAGGGAGAAGTAAAGGTCGATACCGATGAAGCCCCCGGCAACGCCCGCCCAGATAAGATTCCCCAGTTGAAGCCGGCCTTCCGCAAGGATGGCACTGTCACCGCCGCCAACTCCAGCTCTATCTCCGACGGCGCCGCCGCCCTGGTGCTGATGCGCAAGAGCGAAGCGGAGAAGCGCGGTCTCAAAGTGTTGGCGGTGATCAAGGCTCAGGCTCAGTTTGCCCGCGAGCCCGAGTGGTTCACCATCGCTCCGGTGGGCGCCATGCACAAGCTGCTGGAAAACTCCGGTTGGTCCGTCAGCGATGTAGACCTGTTTGAAATCAATGAGGCCTTTGCTGTGGTGACCATGTCGGCTATGCGCGAGCTGGATCTGCCCTGGGAGAAGGTCAATGTGAATGGCGGCGCCTGCGCACTGGGGCATCCTTTGGGCGCGAGCGGTGCCCGCATCCTGACTACCCTGTTGGCGGCGATGGAAAAGCGCGATGTGAAAAAAGGGGTGGCGAGCCTCTGCATCGGTGGCGGTGAGGCCACAGCGGTAGCGATTGAGCGGGTATAAGTTCCGCGCGATAGTTTGAAATAAAAAACGGAGGCTTTTGCCTCCGTTTTTTTTACGCTTGTTCTTTTTGACCGATATCACCAGACTCTTATTCTGGCCTAGCTGCAGTAGCGCGCAGTGGGTGTGCTGTTAGTTGATATATTCCACCGCTTTCACCACTTTCTGTACCCCGCCAATCGAGCGGGTGAGGTCTGCCGCGCGCTCGGCTTCGGCCGGGGTGAGCAGGCCCATCAGGTAAACCACTCCATTTTCCGTCACGACTTTAATGCGTGCACCATCAATTTCTTTGTGGGCGAGTAGGTTGGTTTTGACTTTGGTGGTCAGCCAGGCATCGCTGGTAGAGGCGAGAAAGGTAACTTTGCCGCGAACCTGGGTTTCATTGTAAACCTGGCGAACATTTTGTACCTGGCTCGCCGTGCGCCCGGCGAGCAGGCGCAGTTCCTGATCGGGCACTTGGCCTGTGAGCAACACCACTCCATTGAAGGAGGTTACATCGATATTTGAAGTCTTCAGGTCCGGGTGGGCTTTATTGATATTGACCGTCACTATGGTTTCGATTCTCTCGTCATCGATATAAGTGCCCAGTGAGCGCTTGCCGGGGTCCTGTTCGATAGGGCCATCGTGGGTGGCCTCCATAACAGTGCTGCAGCCACCGAGCAGTGCGGTTGCGGCAAGGGCAGAGAGAAGGCGTTTTCCCAAGGAAAGCTGGTTATTTTTCATGGTTCAGTCCTCGTAGCCACCAAAAAGGCTGCTGTCGATAAGATCACACAGGCAGAAAATAGTCAGAAGGTGCACCTGGTGTACCTCAGCTGCGACATCAGAGGGCACGCGCAGTTCAATATCGTGTGTATCGAGCAGGGCTGCGCAATCGCCGCCGTCGCCGCCGGTCAGCGCCAGTATGCCCATATCGCGATCCCGTGCAGCGCGCATAGCTTGCACCAGATTGGAATCGCGACCATCGCTGCTGATAATCACCAAAAGGTCACCGGGTTGCCCAAGGGCGCGCACCGGGTGGGCAAAGGTATCGGCACTGCCGTGATTTTGCGCAACGGTGCCCATAGAGACACCGTCACTGTTGAGAGCCATGGCTGGCAGGCCTGGGCGTTCGCGTTGGAATCCGCCGGTAAGTTGCGAGCAGAAGCTCTGTGCCAGGGCGCCGCTGACCCCATTGCCGCAGAGCAGCACCTTGCTCTCTGCCAGCAGTGTGTGCACCACCATCTCACTGGCTTCCGCAATCAAAGGCGCCAGTATTTCACCGGCGTTCATGGTGGCTTCCAGGCTGTGGTGAAAAAGGGTTACGACTCGCTGTTCCATTGTGTCCTTAATACTGGCGAACTGGGGTTCGCCATACTTGGCAAGGTAAATCTCGGTTTTGCCTCAAGCTTCGAAGGCGTTTTTAATCCACTGAATGTTTTGCGCATCGCCCTCTATAGCAAGGACATCGAAGCGGCAGGGACAGTCCAGTTTGTGTTGTTGCAAATAGCCGTGGGCGGTGGCGAGCAGTTTCTGTTGCTTGCGAATATCCACACTGGCTCCGGCCCCGCCGAAACGGTTGTTGCGGCGAAAGCGCACCTCCACAAACACTACAGTATCGCTTTCACGGGCGATAAGGTCTATCTCTCCGTGACGACTGCGGTAATTTCGCTCGATCAGGGAGAGCCCGGCACGCTGTAAATAACGTGCCGCGGCGTCTTCCATGTGGGCGCCGATACTTCCCGCAGAGCCTTTAAAAAGTTTCACTATTTTCCGGTTGCAGGCTGGTTTGACGGGATGGCAGCTGGGGTTCCATGGTGGTAACCGGCACTGGTACGCCTTTTTCAATTTGTGCCCACATCTGCTCTCGCACTACACGGCCATCCGCGCTCAGGCTCAGGGCGCCGGTGAGACCGTACACTTTCTGCTCGGGGAATTGGCGCAACATGGGTAGGCGGGGATAGAGGCGGAAGGCATCGGCACCCAGGGCGTAAAGGCGGGCAAAAGCCGGCGGTGGGGCCGCCTGCTCTTCGATATCCCGCTTGGTCTCACTGTCTTCAAACAGCCAGGGCAGAGCAGTAAAGCGCACACCGTTGATATCGCGATCGCGATTTGGGTTGGCCTGACCGGCAAACACATGGGACGTGGCATAGACCGGCAGATCGCCGGCATAGTAGTAGGTCAACATCGGGTTGAGTTGCCGCGCCTGTTGCGGCAGGGCGGTAACGAAGACCATATCGACATCACCGCGCCTGCGCGGAGTGAACTCCAATGGGGCGGACAGACGTCCCTGCAGAGCCTTCTTCCGTGCCTTGCTGTCGGGAATCAGCAGGGCATCGCTGACCAGGTCAGCAAATTTACTGTTATTAGTGAAGGTTTTATTGATGCTTACAGAGCCGCCGAGCTGCTGCCATTCCTCCGCAAAGGTTTCGGCACCGCGCTGTCCCCAGCTGCTATCACTACTCAAGACCATTGCCTGGCGGTGTCCCTGGCGGTAGGCGTGGCGAGCGATCTGGCGGGCTTCATCCTCGACGGCGAGGCCGAATTGAACCAGATCACCTGTCAGGCGACCCTGATCGCCGTAGTTAAGGGCGAGGGTGGGAACCGGCAGTTTTTCGGTGGCCAGAAGATTGGCGACCTTGCTTTTATCGAGCGGGCCGATAATGAATTGAGCTCCCGCATCCACCGCACTTTGATAAACCTCTTCGAAAGGTTGTTCGGTGCCGGTGTCGTATACCATGACACGGGGCGTTGCCGAGCCCGCCTTCAGAGCGGTGTAGTGCGCGGCCATAAAACCGTCGCGGATCGCGCGACCGGCACTGCCGAGTGAGCCGCTGAGGGGGAGCAATAGGGCGATGCTGTCGGCGCGTTGCGCCGCCAGGCGTTCCAGTAGTTGCAGCGCCTGGGGTGGATGGGTGTTGGCGCTGTGTGCCGGCCAGCGCTCGCGCCAGCGGCTGAGTGAGGTAAGTTGAGTGCTGATGTCGGCCTGGGTGTCGCGCCCTAGTAGCGCAAGCTGGTACCAGCCGCGCATTTGAGTGTCGCTGCTGTTATTGGCACGTTGTTGCAGTTCGCTGGAGGGCAGCTGGGTGAGAAGCTGCCAAAAGCCGTTATTGTTCTCGGTGATGCTTTCATCAGATTTGGCCAGGTAGGAAATCTCGCGGCGCTCAGAAATAGCGCTATCTAAATCCCCTAAAAGTCCCCATAGGTCAGCGCGCAAGTTGCGCAGCGGCAGGATTGTGTCCTGTGGCAGTCGCGGCCAGACATCATCGAGTCGCGGTGAGGTTGCCAGATCTAAAGCTTCGAAGAAATCGTCATTATCGACTAGGAGATGGCCGTATACCTGGGCATAGCTGGCAAAGAGGGTGTTATCGAGCTGTTCGGGATTTATTTTGGTTACTGCCTCTTTGGCCGTCTCTTTGTCGCCCAGCTCGTATAGAATAGCCGCCGCCTGCAGGCGCTGTTGATCCCTGGCGGGTGTCGGCAGAGTATCTGCACGGCGCAACAAGCGCACGGCGTCGCCGCGGCTGATCTGTTGGTTCGCCGGATAAGTGGGCTGGTAGGCCCCGGGGCGTGAGGCCGGAGTCTGGCAGGCGGCCAGGGCCAATGTCAGGGCGGCGGCAGCCACGCTGGTGATCACAGTAGAGGTGCGCCGGGAAGAGGCGGACATATTCTTCTCCCGCAATATTTATATTTGGAGTGAACAGCTATGGGGCCGGATCAGGCGCTGCTATACATTGTTGCTACGCCCATCGGTAATTTGGCCGATATGGTACCGCGAGCGATTGAAGTTCTACAATGTGCCGATCTGGTTGCGGCAGAGGACACACGTCACAGCCAGAGACTCTTTTCCCATTTCAATATCGAAACGCCCCTGATGGCGTACCACGATCATTCCGATGACAAGCGCACCGGCCAGATACTACATCGCCTGGAGCAGGGGCAAACGGTAGCGCTGATCTCCGATGCCGGCACACCGCTGATATCCGACCCTGGTTACCGCCTGGTGCGCGAGGCGCGCGAGCGGGGCATTCGCGTAGTGCCGATTCCCGGTGCCTGTGCTTTTGTCGCGGCGCTGAGTGCCGCCGGCCTGCCCAGTGATAGGTTTAGCTTTGAGGGCTTCCTGCCTGCCAAAGCGGGCCCTCGTGAGCGTGCACTGCAGGAGCTGGCGGGTGATAATCGCACTCTGGTTTTCTATGAAGCGCCCCACCGGGTCGCCGATACCTTGCAGGCTATGGCGGAGATCTTCGGTGCCGAGCGCGAAGCCGTCATTGCGCGGGAAGTGAGTAAGGCCTTCGAGACGTTCCAGTTGATGCCCTTGGGGGAGTTGGTGGACTGGGTGCGTTCCGACAGCAATCAACAGCGTGGTGAAATTGTATTGCTGGTGCGCGGGGCTGAGCGTCGTCGCGACACTGAGTTGGACGGTGAGGCGCAGCGGGTGATGACTCTGCTGTTGGCAGAGTTACCGCCGAAAAAGGCCGCCGCCATTGCTGCGGAGATCACCGGTGTGAATAAAAAGACCCTGTATAACTGGAGCCTTCAGCAAAAATAAGGCGCGGTCTTTTACTGCTGAGGGAAAATGCCTGTTGCATTCCGGCTGTCGCCTCTTTACTCTTCGCCGCGAGCTGGCCGGGCAATCGCTGTCGCCTTGTGTGATGGAGGAAAGTCCGGGCTCCATAGGGTGGAACGCCAGGTAACGCCTGGGGGGCGCGAGCCTACGGAAAGTGCAGCAGAGAGTAGACCGCCGATGGCCTCCCTTGATTTCGGTCTGGGGAAGCAC
Source organism: Microbulbifer sp. CnH-101-G (assembly GCF_052466775.1). Classification (NCBI taxonomy): domain Bacteria; kingdom Pseudomonadati; phylum Pseudomonadota; class Gammaproteobacteria; order Cellvibrionales; family Microbulbiferaceae; genus Microbulbifer; species Microbulbifer sp. CnH-101-G. Next base: position 2,775,512 of record NZ_CP174292.1, on the reverse strand, counting down.
AGGTAAGGGTGAAAGGGTGCGGTAAGAGCGCACCGCGCGACTGGTAACAGTTCGCGGCACGGTAAACCCCGTTCGGAGCAAGACCAAATAGGCCCTCTATAGGTGTGACCCGCACTGAGGGCGGGTAGGTCGCTTGAGGTGTCTGGTGACAGGCATCCCAGATGAATGGTTGTCCTCGACAGAACCCGGCTTACAGGCCAGCTCACATAATTCTAAAGCCCGGCATCCGCCGGGCTTTTTATTTTGCTCCCTCTAACTCAGCAGAGCTTCCTTGGCGGCGAATAGAACGGATCCGGCTCCATTTTTGACCGTGGCGCGCTTACTGGTGGAATGGCGGCTAGTTTAATATGGTCGATTATTTTGTAAGTGAGCGCTCGCACTATTTTGTTGCTATGTGACAGTGATTTTTGTGCCAATACTCCCATCTGGCCTGCAGACCCCGAATTTACTGGGGTTTGTGCCGACTTTGCGGTCGATTTCCTTGACTTTGTGTCGACCAGTTTTATAGTGTCGAAAGTGGGGAAAAGTGGAAATTCGTGGAACTTTGTGGTTTATTCGTCGCCGGTAAGTGGGTATTTACACAGCGCGGCGTAAATTTGAATTTTTCCCGCTATCGGCCTGTTGGAAAAGGGCTTGTCGCGACTAGCGCACAGCAGAGCGAGTGAACTCACAAAGTGTATTTGGGCAGCCATGCAATCAATATGGACGCCAAGGGGCGTCTGGCGATACCGGCAAGGGTCCGTGACCGCTTGCTGGAAGAGTGCGCCGGTTGCCTGGTGGTCACAGCCCACACTGAAGAGCGCTGCCTGCTGGTTTACCCGGCGCCACAGTGGCAGCAAATTTTGCCAAAAGTGGAAGCGCTTCCCAGCTTCAACAAGGTGGCGCGTCGGGCGCAGCGGCTTTTGATCGGGTATGCCTGTGAGCTGCAGGTGGATGGCAACGGCCGTGTATTGATTCCCCCCACCCTGCGCGAATATGCGGGGCTGGAGAAAAAACTGATGCTCGTGGGGCAGGGCAAGAAATTAGAACTTTGGAGCGAGGAACGCTGGATGTCCTGGCTCGATGATAGTGAAGACGAGGAGGGAATGCCCGAGGAAATGGCTTCCCTCTCTTTATAAGGAGTACACCGGGTGTCTCAAGAATTGCATCGCAGTGTGTTGTTGCGCGAGGCCGTGGACGCTCTGGTAACTGACCCGGAAGGTTTCTATTTAGATGGAACCTTTGGCCGCGGCGGACACAGTGCCGCGATCCTCGAACAGTTGGGCCCCAAAGGGCAATTGTTGGCTGTGGATAAAGACCCCCAGGCGATTGACTATGCGCAGCAGCGCTTTGCCGGTGAATCGCGGTTTTCTATTTGGCACGGCTCCTTTGCCGATATGGATCTCGCCGTTGGCGAGAGGGCGGGAAGTGTCAACGGGATCCTGCTGGACTTAGGGGTTTCATCGCCCCAGTTGGACCAGGCTGAGCGCGGCTTTAGTTTTATGCAGGACGGGCCACTGGATATGCGCATGGACACCAGTCGGGGTATCAGTGCCGCACAGTGGGTGAATAGCGAAGCCGAAGACGAAATGGCTCGGGTATTCAAAGAGTATGGCGAAGAGCGTTTCGCGCGGCGAATGGCTGCTGCCATCGTTCGCCGCCGTGCCGAGAAACCTTTCGAGCGCACCTTGGATTTTGCTGAGGTGGTCAAGGCGGCCAACCCGGCTTGGGAAAAGGGTAAGCACCCGGCGACCCGGGTCTTTCAAGCGATTCGTATTCATGTGAATGGCGAGCTGGATGATCTGCAGAGTACCTTGGAAAAATCTCTACAGTTGCTGGCGCCGGGAGGGCGGCTGGTGATTATCAGCTTCCACTCCCTGGAAGATCGTATGGTCAAGCGCTTTATCCGCGACAAGGAGCGCGGGCCAAAATTGCCCCGCGGGCTTCCGGTGATGGATAGCCAGATTGCTAAGCCCTTGCGCTCACTGGGTAAAGCGATCAAGGCCAACACCGTTGAGGTGGATGAAAACCTGCGTTCGCGCAGTGCGGTAATGCGGGTTGCCGAAAAGTTGGCTGAGAGTTGATCCGGTGCCTATCAGGTCGCTTCTCGGCATAGCTGTGCTCTGGCTGGGAGCAATCGCCTCGGCTTTGGCAGTGGTGTATTCGACCCAGCGCAGCAGGGAGCTGACTGCGGAGCTGGGCCGGGCACAGAAGACACGCGATGAATTGCGCTATGAGCAGGAGCGCCTACTGCTGGAGCGGGGAGCCTGGTCCGCTTATAGCCGAGTGGAAAAAGTGGCGAGGGAAGAATTAAAAATGCATATGCCGAGCCCCTCGGAGCAGGTATTGGTTCCGGCTGAGTAGGGTTAGGGCTAGGGCAAAAGTAGCTCAGTGGCCCTTTTATTTATGCGTTTTTTGTTCGTTTTGTACGGAAACGGTGCGCGCTAAAAGTTGAGTATGGCGACACGAAATAATCATAAGAAATGGTGTGCTGGAACGCTATTGGGGGTGCTGGTCAAGCATCCCCGCTAAGAGGTTGGCCCTCAGGATGACAATATAACGCCAATTGGAAAATTATGGGCGCAGTTAAGAAAAAGCAAGTTCAACCGGGAATCGCTCGCTGGCGCTTTGTGCTGGTGGCGGCCCTGCTGTGCCTGCTCGCCCTGGTATTGGTGTCGCATTTAGCCCGATTACAGGTCGTGCCCGCGGCGGAGCGGGGTTACCGATTCCTGCAGGATCAGGGCCGCGCACGGACTATTCGCACCGAAGAAATTGCCGCGTACCGAGGTTCGATTGTTGATCGCAACGGTGAATTGCTGGCGGTTAGCACCCCGGTGCACAGTCTCTGGGCCAATCCCAAACTGCTGCGTGAAAGTAGTTCTGAACAGATAAGCCAACTCGCTAAAGCGCTGGAGATAAAAGCGGGTAAGTTGGCCGCGCGTCTGGAAAAATATCGCAATAAAGAGTTTATGTATCTGCGCCGCCACCTGACCCCAGAGCAGGCGGAACGGGTGCTGTCCCTCGATCTAGCTGGTGTCTACAGCAAAAAAGAATACCGCCGTTTTTATCCTGCTGGTGAAGTGGTCGCTCAGTTACTGGGCTTTACCAATATCGATGATCGTGGCCAGGAGGGCATTGAACTCGCCTACGACAGTTGGCTGTCCGGTGAGCCCGGAGCGCAGCAGGTGGTTAAGGACTTGAAAGGCCGCACCGTGCAGGAACTGGCTATTCAACGCGAGGCTCAGCCCGGTCAGGAGTTGCGCCTGTCGATTGATATGCGCCTGCAATATCTCGCCTACCGGGAATTAAAGCGTGCTGTAGCAGAAAACGGTGCCGCCTCCGGTTTTATGGTCATTCTGGATACCCACAGTGGGGATGTCCTCGCCATGGCCAACCAGCCTTCTTTTAACCCCAATAACCGCAAGGGGGTCAAAGCTGCGGCTATGCGCAATCGCGCTTTGATAGACCAGTTCGAGCCGGGTTCCACGGTAAAGCCCCTAACAGTATTGGCGGCTTTGGAGAGCGGTCGCTATAAGCCGAACACCCAGATAGATACCAGCCCGGGTTATATCCGTGTGCCGGGTAAAACCCTGGTCGATCCAGTCAACTACGGAAAATTAGATCTAACCAGCATCATTACCAAGTCCAGCCAGGTGGGTATTACAAAAATTGCCCTGGATTTGGAACCAAATACGCTGCGGGAACTCTTTTACCGCTTGGGCCTGGGGGAGGCAGTTGGTAGTGGTTTTCCTGGCGAGACACCGGGAATCCTGCCCAGCCGCAGTCGCTGGCACCCAATCGAGCGGGCCAATTTTGCCTTCGGCTACGGTTTAACAGTGAATGGGGTGCAGCTCGCCCAGGCCTACAGCGTGTTGGCCAATGGGGGACTCAAGCGCCCGGTTTCCTTGATTTTATCGGGTGATCAGCCCGATACGGAAACCCAGCGGGTAGTCGAGGGGCCTCTCGTTAAAGATGTGACTGCAATGCTGGAGACGGTAATTGGCAAGCGTGGTACTGGCCGTCAGGCAGCCGTTGAGGGCTATCGCGTAGCTGGCAAGACCGGCACTGTGCACAAGGTTGGTAGTGGAGGCTATGCCGATAATCGCTACCGCTCAGTATTTGCGGGTTTTATTCCCGCGGACAAGCCGCGCCTTGCTGCGGTTGTAGTAATAGACGATCCCAGTCACGCCAAGTACTACGGCGGTGAAGTGGCAGCGCCGGTGTTTGGCGCTGTGATGTCTGGGGCTATGCGCCTGCTGCAGGTACCGCCAGATCTTAAGGAGTCGGCGGAACGGCAACTGGCCGCGCAGTTAAGCGAAAGGGGTTCAAAATCGTGACTCAGCGCGAACATTCTTTTATTTCCCTGCAGGAATTGGTACCCGGATATGCGGGTATTCCCGATGTGCCTGTGAGTGGTGTGGCTTTGGATAGTCGCAAGGTGAAAGCCGGCGATGCGTTTATGGCATTGCGTGGCTCTGTCGTGGATGGGCGTGAATATATTGATGCCGCAATAGAAGCGGGTGCAGCCGTTGTATTGGCGGATGGGGACAAGCTGGAGTGCAAAACCCATAGGGATATTCTGGTGGTGACTGTGCCCGGACTTGCCAAACGTGTGGGGGAAATCGCCGCACGCTTTCACGGCAATCCCAGTGGAAAAATGCACTTGGTAGGCGTCACCGGCACCAATGGTAAAACTACTTGTGCCTATCTCACTTCGCAGTTATTGGCTCGGCACTTCGGCAGTGCCGCCCTGATTGGCACTATCGGTAATGGCATCTGGAACCAGGGAGCGATTGAGCTTCAAGAGACCGGCCTTACCACTCCCGACCCCGTCCGTTTGCAAGAAGACTTTGCCGGTTTTTGCCAGCGCGGAGTGGGTGCTGCGGCGATGGAAGTTTCTTCCCATGCCCTGTCGCAGGGACGGGTGCACGGCCTTATTTTTGATACTGCAATTTTTACCAATCTTTCCCGCGATCACCTGGATTATCACGGCAACATGGCCGCCTACGGGGCCGCCAAAGAGAAGTTATTTGGTCTGCCAAAATTAAAGCGCGGCATTATTAACCTGGATGATCCCTTCGGAGCGCAACTGGCGGAACGCTGCAGGTTACGCGGCTTGCGTGTATTGACTTATGGTTTGCAGGCGGGCGATTTGCACGTGACAGATTTGCGCCGTCACGAAAAAGGGTTTTCTGTTCAGCTCAACTCCCCATGGGGCAGCGGTGAACTCAATGCGTCCCTGATCGGCGACTTCAATATTTACAATGCCCTCGCAGTCGTGGCCGCCGCTGCTTCGGCGGGCATGCCGTTCGATGAAATCCTTGCGGCTTTTCCCTCCATTCAAGCGGTGCCCGGGCGCATGGAGCGGGTGCAGGTTGAGGATGCGGATGAGGTGGGTGTGCTGGTCGATTATGCCCACACTCCAGATGCCCTGCGCGCGGCACTCGCCGCTGCACGGCCTTATTGCCGCGGCAAATTGTGGTGTGTGTTTGGCTGTGGTGGCGATCGCGATACCGGCAAGCGCGCCTCAATGGGACGTATAGCTTCGGAAATGGCCGACCGCGCTATTGTCACTAGCGATAATCCGCGCAGTGAAGAGCCGCAAAAAATTATTGACGATATCCTCGAAGGTGCCGCCAGCAATATCGAAGTGGAAATTGATAGAGCCAAAGCTATTGGCCAGGCAGTAGCTGCCGCACAACCGGGAGACATAGTGCTGATTGCCGGTAAAGGCCATGAGGATTACCAGATTATTGGCAGTGAAAAAATTCACTTCTGCGATCGCGAGCAGGCCGCTGCTGCGCTGCTCCGGCGTATGGGCAAGTCCCTTAATGTTGAAGGAATAAAGGGGGAAGCCCAGTGATCGGAGCGCTGAGTTTAAAACAATTACAGGAACGCTTCGGTGGCGAGTTGGTCAATGGCTCGGTGGCGTTTTCCGAGGTGTGTACAGACACTCGCAAGTTAAATTCCCAAGCGTTGTTTGTTGCATTGGTGGGTGACAATTTCGATGCCCATGATTTTGTTGGCGAATTGGATGGGCAGGCTCTTGGCTTGGTTGTGGATCGGGAGGTGCCGGGCTGCAGCCTGCCTCAGTGGCGGGTAGAGGATACCACCATGGCACTCGGCCAGATTGGTCTCCTGTGCCGTGAGCAGTTCAGCGGGCCAGTAATTGCGATTACCGGTTCCTGTGGCAAAACCACAGTCAAGGAAATGCTGTCGGCGATATTTTGTCAGCGTCATACACCCTGTGTGACTAAGGGCAACCTAAATAACCAGTATGGCCTGCCGATAACACTTTTTAGTCTCGGTAAAGAACACGATGTACTGATTCTGGAAATGGGCGCTAATGGGCCGGACGATATTGCTTATCTATGCAGTATCGGCAAACCGCAAATCAGTGCCGTCAACAATGTCATGCCCGCGCACGTCGAGGGATTTGGTTCTATTGATGCCATTGCCAAGGCTAAGGGGCAAATCTATACCGGCTTGGATTTTGGCGGTACCGCAATTATCAATGCCGATGACAATTACGCAGACTATTGGCGCGGACGCATGCCCGAAGGCGTGCGCACGCTAGAGGTAGGCCTTGCCAGCCAGTGTGAGATCTATGCGGAAAATATTGCGCTGGATGAGAGTGGTTGTGCTGGATTTGATTTGGTGATCGAAGGGCTTGCCCATCCGCTGCAACTTCAACTTTTGGGTGAGCACAATGTGCACAATGCCCTGGTAGCGGCAGCCTGTGCTTTTGCTGCGGGAATATCGGCAGCAGAAATTGTTCAGGGGCTTTCCAACCTGAGAGTTGTCGACGGTCGCTTGCAGGAACAACGCGGCATTGGTGGGGCTACGATTATTGACGATAGCTACAACGCGAATCCGGGTTCTGTGGGGGCGGCTATCGAGCTATTGGCGCAGCGATCGGGTAAGCGAATCCTGGTGCTCGGGGATATGGCTGAACTGGGTCCTGATGCCGAGGATATGCACCGAGGTGTCGGGGATCTGGCACGGGAGCGCGGCCTCGATGCGCTATTTACTCTGGGCCCATTGGGCACTGCCGCCAGCTTGGCATTTAACCAGGGACATAATGCGCCCCTACAAAATTATCGGGAACGGGAGCCGTTGATTGCGGCCTTGTCCCAGGAATTAGATAACAACACCACCGTTTTGGTGAAGGGTTCTCGTAGTGCCCGTATGGAACTGGTCGCTCAGGCCCTGCTTGGCAACAGCAGAGGGGAGTCGTAATGCTGCTTTGGCTGGCGGAATTATTACAACAACATGTGAGCGCCTTCTCGGTGTTCAACTATTTAACCGTTCGCGCAATTCTTGCGGCCCTAACCGCGCTGGGGATTTCCTTGCTCGTTGGCCCGCGCATGATCAACTGGTTGAACCACTTACAGGTAGGTCAGGCGATCCGCGACGATGGTCCGGAAACCCACTTGAGTAAATCCGGTACGCCCACAATGGGCGGTACCCTGATTCTTGCTTCAATTTTTGCTTCAGCACTACTGTGGTCCGATCTTGGCAATCGCTACGTGTGGGTCACATTACTGGTGACTTTTGTCTTCGGCGCGGTAGGTTTTGTTGATGACTATAAAAAGGTTGTTCACAAAAACCCCCGCGGTCTCATTGCCCGTTGGAAATATTTTTGGCAGTCCATTGCCGGTCTGGGTGCAGCCATTTATTTATTTATGAGTGCGACCAGTCCGGCGGAAACCCAGTTCTTTGTGCCTTTCTTTAAGGATGTCGCTATTAACCTGGGGCCGGTCACTTTTATTTTGCTGACCTACTTCGTGGTGGTGGGTTCCAGTAATGCGGTAAACCTGACCGATGGCCTCGATGGCTTGGCAATTATGCCCACGGTGATGGTAGGCGGAGCATTGGGCATTATCGCTTATTTGTCCGGGCACGCGGAATTCGCCGATTACCTGCATATTCCTGCAATCGCTGGTGCCGGGGAGCTCGCCGTATTTTGTGCCGCTTTGTGTGGCGCCGGCCTTGGTTTCCTGTGGTTTAACACCTATCCGGCCCAGGTATTTATGGGAGATGTGGGTGCTCTGGCACTGGGGGCGGCACTGGGTATTATCGCGGTGATCACCCGCCACGAAATTGTGCTGTTTATTATGGGTGGCGTATTCGTGATGGAGACCGTCTCGGTAATCTTGCAGGTAGCGTCCTTCAAGTTAACTGGCAAGCGTATTTTCCGCATGGCGCCGCTACATCACCATTTTGAATTGAAAGGTTGGCCCGAGCCGCGGGTAATTGTTCGTTTTTGGATTATTACCGTAATTCTGGTTTTGGCTGGACTGGCAACCCTGAAACTCCGATAAAAAACAATGAGTCTGATCGCGACCTCATCGCAGCATAAAGTGGTAATTGGACTGGGTGCTACCGGGCAATCGGTGGTGCGCTACCTGCTGCGTCACGGTCATACCCCGGTAGTGGTGGATAGTCGTGATAACCCACCGGGGCTTGCGGATTTTCAGAGGGAATTTCCCCAGGTTGCTGTGGAAACCGGGCCCCTGCGAGCGAATACCCTGCTTGCGGCCAGTTTGATTATTGCCAGCCCAGGTGTGCCCTTGGCGGAACCGCTTCTGCAGCAGGCGATTGCTGAAGGTATTCCTGTGGTGGGGGATATCGAATTGTTTGCCCAGGCTCTACAGCGTAAACAGTCTAAAGCGAAGCTTGCGGCGATTACCGGCTCCAATGGCAAAAGTACGGTCACCACACTACTTGGCAAAATGGCTGAAGCCGCCGGTGTTTCTGTGCGGGTGGGCGGCAATATCGGCGTGCCGGTGCTCGAATTATTGGATGATCCCCTGCCAGAATTGTTTGTTTTGGAGCTTTCCAGTTTCCAGCTAGAGACGACCAACTCCCTCGCTCCGACAGTGGCCACTGTTTTGAATATGAGCGCGGACCATATGGACCGCTACCCCAGTATGCTGGAGTACCACCGAGCTAAACAGCGGATTTACCGCGGTGCGGAAGTCTTCGTGGTCAATCGTGAGGACCCTCTGAGTCAGGGGCCTTTATCAAGAGAGAGACGAGAGTGGACTTTTGGCCTGGACCGGCCCGATCTCAAGCAGTTTGGTGTGCGCACTTTTGAAGGGCGTGACTGGTTAGCCCAGGGCAATGAGAATTTATTGCCGGTCGATGAGCTGGCGATGGTTGGGAAACACAATATTGCCAACGCCCTGGCTACCTTGGCGATGGGCAGTGTAGTGGGTCTGCCAATGGACGCCATGCTCTCGGTCCTGCGTAGCTTTCCTGGATTGGCTCACCGCTGTGAGCGCGTGGCGGACTTGCACGGTGTTACCTATGTCAATGATTCCAAGGGCACCAATGTCGGCGCGACTCAGGCCGCTCTGAATGGGTTGGCTACCCCAACCCGCAAAATAGTTTTGATTGCTGGTGGGGACGGTAAAGGTGCGGACTTCTCCGCTCTGAAGAAAAGCGCAAGCGCCCTGCGCGCAATGGTTTCAATCGGTGTCGATGGAGACAAAATTGCGCGTGTGTTTGCCGAACACTGTCCAACACTCAGAGCTGATTCCATGGCGGATGCTGTCAGTAAGGCCAGCACCTTGGCTCATAGCGGGGACTATGTATTGCTGTCTCCAGCCTGTGCCAGCTTTGACATGTATCGCAATTTTGAAGCGCGCGGTGAGGACTTTCGCAAAATCGTAGCGATTTTGTGCGAGGGCTCAGGGGAGGAGCAATGAGTGAATTGCCCTCCCAAAATTCCAAACGTGATTTTCTCGATGCTCTTTTGCCATTTAGTGTATTGGCACTGGTAAGCATTGGGGTTGTGATGGTGGCTTCGGCCTCAATTGCATTCGCTACAGATATTTATGGAGATCCCTGGTATTTCCTGAAACGCCATTTGGCATTTTTGTCGATTGGCGCAATGGCGGCACTGCTGGTGAGCCAAATTCCCTTAGCTATTTGGTCGCGGTTGTCCTGGCCACTACTGCTGTTCTCCTGTCTGTTATTGGTGGTGGTGTTGGTGCCGGGTATTGGTCGAGAGGTGAATGGCAGTCGGCGCTGGTTAATGTTTGCGGGAATCACCATCCAGCCTGCAGAGGTAGCCAAGTTCTGTATGCTGGTATTTTTTGCCAGCTTTTTAACTCGGCGTAGCAAGCAGTTGCATCACTGGAGCAGCTTTATGGTGCCGGTGGTCATTCTCGCTGTGGTCGCTTTATTGCTGTTGTTGCAGCCGGATTTTGGCTCAGTGGTAGTGCTATCCGGTACGGTGCTGGCGATGGTGTTTCTAGGGGGGGCGCGTTTGCCACACACCTTTTTACTTGTGGCGGCAGCGGCCTGTGGTTTAGCACTGATGGCATTGATGAGCCCCTATCGCTTGCAACGGCTTTTGACGTTTTTAGACCCCTGGGGAGACCAGTTTGCTAGCGGCTATCAGTTGACCCAGTCACTGATCGCATTTGGTCGCGGTGAATGGTTTGGCGTAGGTCTGGGTAACAGTGTGCAAAAACTGTTTTACCTGCCCGAGGCGCATACCGACTTTATTTTTGCCATCCTCGCCGAGGAGTGGGGCATGTTTGGTGGCTTGGTTGTTGTTGGGCTGTTTGTGATGCTGACTTGCTCATTGCTGCGCTTGGTACGTGAGGCCTTGGCACAGCAGAAATTTTTTGCTGCCTTGCTGGCATTTGGCATGGCGGTGCAGATCGCCGGGCAGGCTTTTGTGAATATGGGCGTGGCTTCAGGTTTGTTGCCTACCAAAGGGTTGACCCTGCCATTTGTTAGCTCCGGCGGTAGTAGTTTAATTATTTGCTGCGCTCTGTTGGGATTGGCCCTGAGAGTCCGCACTGAGCTGCATGGCCCAATTGAAGGCAAAGAGGAAACCCCAGGCCTGTTTGCGCAGTTGCCAATATTTACCCGGCGCCGTGTCAGAGCCGGTGTCGGCGGTGGGGAGGTGCTTTGATGTCCCACAAAGAACAAATATTTGCCGGTAAGAAGTTTCTACTTATGGCCGGTGGCACCGGCGGTCATGTATTCCCGGCACTGGCCGTGGCAAAGGCTTTGCAAGAATATGGCGCTGATGTCGAGTGGCTCGGTACCCAGCGCGGTATTGAAGCGCGTTTAATTCCCGAGGCCAATATTCCTCTGCATTGTATTAGCGTGGAGGGTGTCCGCGGCAAGGGCAAATTGGCCTTGTTCAAGGCGCCTGTGCAGGTTTTACGCGCGGTGGCTCAGGCCCGTGCTGTAGTGAAGGCGGTAGCGCCGGATGCGGTGCTCGGGTTTGGTGGCTTTGCCACCGGTCCCGGTGGTGTAGCAGCGCGGCTCAGTGGAATTCCACTGATTATTCACGAACAGAATGCAGTTGCCGGCACTACTAACCGCTTGCTCGCACGTATCGCCAGTCAGGTGTTGGAAGCTTTTCCCAGTAGCTTGCCCGGCGCCAAGCAGGTTGGTAATCCCGTGCGTACCGAAATTGCGAACCTCTCGGAGCCCCAGTTGCGCATTGGTAGTGAGAAACCTCTGCGCTTGTTGGTGCTCGGCGGCAGTCTCGGCGCTGTGGCAATTAATGAACTAGTACCTAAAGCCATCGCTTTATTACCGCTATCCCTGCGACCGAAAGTGGTCCATCAGGCGGGAGAACGCCATATAGCGCTGGCTCGTGAAGCCTATCAGGCCGCTGGGGTAGAGGCCGAAGTCGTGCCTTTTATCGCAAATATGGCCGATGCTTACAGTGCTGCGGATTTGATTATTTGCCGCTCCGGTGCATTGACGGTTTCGGAAATCGCTGTCGCCGGTGTTGGCGCAATTATGGTGCCTTTTCCGTTTGCCATTGATGATCATCAAACACGCAACGGTGAGTGGCTACAGAGTGCTGGCGGTGCTGTAGTCGTTCAGCAGAGTGACATGGATGCGCAGAGCTTGTCGGAGCTACTGCATAAACTGCTCTCCGATCCGCAAGCGCTATTAAATATGGCGAAAGCTGCGCGCAGTGTGGCAAAGGTCGATGCAACCGAGCAGGTGATAGGTGCCTGCGTTGAACAGCTGGCCCTTGCCAGATAACAAATACAACACGAGTGGATCAAGGTTAGAAAGTATGGCTTCTGAGGGCACCAAGTTGGAAAAAAGTTACGCTGTACCGACGATGCGCCGCATTCGCCGCATCCACTTCATTGGTGTTGGCGGTGCGGGCATGAGTGGTATTGCCGAAGTACTGCAGAACCAGGGGTACGAGGTTTCTGGCTCCGATCTTCGCGAGTCGACCGTTACAGATCGACTGCAAAAGCTGGGAGTGAAAGTTCAAATTGGGCACAGTGCGGAAAATATTCGCGGTGTCGATGTGGTTGTGAATTCCTCCGCAGTGCATGGCGATAACCCCGAGCTGGTCGCAGCCCTTGAAAACCGTATCCCGGTTGTCCGTCGTGCAGAAATGCTTGGCGAGCTGATGCGTTACCGTTATGGCATCGCCGTTGCCGGTACACACGGTAAGACCACAACTACGAGCCTGATCGCCTCAATTTTTGCTGCGGACAAAAAAGATCCCACTTTTGTGATTGGTGGATTGGTTAACTCAGCCGGCGCCAATGCTGCACTAGGGGAGAGCCGTTATCTGATTGCCGAGGCGGATGAGAGTGATGCGTCTTTTATTCACCTTCAACCGATGGTGACGGTGATTACGAATATTGATGCTGACCATATGGAGACCTATGGTGGGGACTTCGAGAAGGTTAAACAAATCTTTATTGATTTTGTTCACAACCTGCCTTTTTATGGTCTCGCCGTGGTCTGTGGTGATGATGCGAATGTGCTGGAAGTGATACCGAAGTTTTCCCGCCCTGTGCTGACCTATGGGTTTGCCGAGGGCAATGATTTTCGCATCGTCGAGGTGAAGCAAGAGCCTTTATGCAGCCACTTCAAGGTGCAGCGCCCAGCGGGTGACCTGCTGGAGGTCTCGGTAAATACGCCAGGTATTCACAATGTGCTGAACGCTACCGCGGCCATTGCTGTCGCCACCGATGAAGGCATTGGCGATGAAGCGATTCAAAAAGGTTTACAAGGTTTTCAGGGCGTGGGTCGTCGTTTCCAAATTTATGGAGATTTCTCTATTAGTGACGACAGTAACGCAGAAAAAGTGATGTTGGTGGATGATTATGGCCACCACCCACGTGAAGTGGCGGCAACTATCAGAACTGTGCGCGATGGCTGGCCTGAGCGGCGCTTGGTGATGGTTTATCAGCCGCATCGCTATACACGAACCCGAGATTTGTTTGAGGATTTCGTTCAGGTTCTGTCCGAAGTGGACAAATTAATTTTGTTGGATGTGTACAGTGCCGGCGAGGCGCCGATAGCTGGGGCTGATGGGCGAACTTTGGCGCGCAGCTTGCGCAATAGAGGCCAAGTCGATCCGATTTTTGTCGAGACTGTTGATCAGGTTCCCCCCATTTTGGCTGATCTTTTGGAGCCAGGTGATGTGGTGCTGACTCAGGGAGCTGGCAATGTTGGTGCTCTTTCACAAAGGCTGGCAGAGTGGCGCCTGGGTGAGAAAGACCTTGAGGCTTGAGTGTAAGTGAGGTCCACACAGAAAAAACATGCGAGAGCTAAGCAGGCCCAGGTTCGTGGAGCCCGCCCCCTCGGGCAAAGGAAGGAGGGCAGAATCCACTGGCGCCCCTGGTTACTTTCAATTGTTTTTCTGATCTTGTCCTTTGGGGTCGTTACAGGTGGTTATTGGCTTTGGCAGCGCCTGCCGGCAATTCAGCTCAGTAGGGTTGATGCGCTGGAGCAGGTGGAGGTCCGCGGAACTTTTAATGCAGTTACTGAAGAGCAGATAAAAAAAATTTTACTGCCGTATTTGCAAGCGGGTTTTTTTTCTGTTGATATCCGCGCGATGCGCACCGCATTGGTGGAGCAGCCGTGGATTACCAGGGTCTCCATAAGTCGGCGCTGGCCTAAAGGTGTTGTTGTTGAAGTCACCGAGGCGCAGCCACTTGCAGTCTGGGGACATGATCGTTTGCTGGTTGCCAGCGGTGCACTGCTGCCGCGACCGGCGCAAATGCAGGTAGGTACGCTACCTGAGCTTGCTGGAGATGAAGAGTTGGTGGGGCAGATCATGTCCCAGTACCAAGCGCTTGCGGGGCTTTTGACCACGCGAGATATGGAAGTAAAACGGTTGTCATTTGATGACCTGAGTGGCTGGCATCTGGAGTTAATGTCGGGAATTGAATTAAAACTCGGTCATGAGGCACTGCTGGAGCGAGTTAACCGCTTTCTCACTTTGAGTCGTGGATTACTCGAACCTTATTTACAAAAAGTAGCCGAGGTAGATACCCGTTACGGCAACGCGGTAGCGGTTCAATGGAAGAACGAGCAAGAGCAAACAGGGAAGCGGCAATAGCCGCAGTTGAAAATAAAGTTTAAAAGCGAAGGCGGTGGTTCGGTTGATAACTAATGAAAAACCGGGACATGGCCCAGCGAGGTTGGAACAAAAATGACACAAGTATCCGATCAGCGCATGATTGTTGGGCTGGATATCGGCACCTCTAAAGTAGTTGCCATCGTGGGTGAGGTATCTGCCAATGGGGATCTCAATATTGTCGGTATTGGCTCCCATCGCTCCACCGGAATGAAAAAAGGTGTGGTGGTAAATATTGAATCCACTGTGCAATCTATTCAGCGTGCCATAGAAGAAGCTGAATTAATGGCGGGATGTGAAATTCATTCTGTCTATGCCGGTATTGCGGGCAGCCATATTCGGAGCCTCAACTCTCACGGTATTGTGGCAATTAAAGATCGCGAGGTAACTCAGCAGGATTTGGACCGGGTAATCGATGCGGCTCGAGCGGTCGCCATTCCCGCAGACCAGAAAATTTTGCATACGCTGCCGCAAGAGTACCTGATCGACAATCAGGAGGGTGTAAAAGAGCCGTTGGGAATGTCCGGCGTGCGCCTGGAAGCGAAAGTGCATTTGGTCAGTGGTGCGGTCAATGCTGCACAAAATATTGAGAAATGCATCCGCCGCTGCGGTCTTGAAGTAGAGGATGTCATTCTCGAACAGCTGGCTTCCAGCTACGCAGTGCTGACTGAAGATGAAAAAGAGCTGGGTGTTTGTATGGTGGATATCGGTGGTGGCACCACCGATATCGCGGTATTTACCGGCGGTTCAATTCGTCACACTGGGGTGATTCCCATAGCTGGGGACCAGGTGACTAACGATATTGCGATGGCTTTGCGGACCCCGACACCGCACGCCGAAGATTTAAAAATAAAATATGCCTGTGCTTTGGCAAAGCTGGCACGGGAAGGTGAAACCATTAAAGTGCCGAGTGTGGGGGATCGGGAGCCCCGGGATTTATCTCGCCAGGCTCTGGCCGAAGTGGTAGAGCCTCGTTACGACGAGCTATTTACCCTGGTACAGGCGGAACTGCGTCGCAGTGGTTTTGAGGACCTGTGCGCAGCCGGTGTGGTTTTAACTGGGGGCTCTTCAAAAATGGAGGGTGCGGTTGAGCTGGCTGAGGAAATTTTCCATATGCCGGTACGTCTCGCAGTACCTCAGGGAATTTCTGGGTTGACCGATATTGTGAGCAACCCAATTTATTCCACCGGAGTTGGATTATTGATGTACGCGATGCAACAGGAAGTGGTTACCGAAGGAAAAACCCAGCCTGCGCGCAACGATAATCAGTGGTGGGACAAAGTAAAGCACTGGTTTCGTGGAAATTTGTAATAGCATGCAACCAGAATTAGCCGTCCCATAAGGGATTTTTTTTAGGCGTGGCTGTAAAATTCGACATGAGCAAGAAAGGGGAACAGCGATGTTCGAGCTAGTTGATAGCGTACAGGATAAACCTGTCATCAAGGTAATAGGAGTCGGCGGCGGCGGTGGCAATGCTGTGAAGCATATGATTGCCAGTGACGTGGAAGGTGTGGATTTTATCTGCGCGAACACTGACGCTCAGGCGCTAAAAGATGTCGAAGCGCAAACAATCCTGCAGCTTGGCAACACCATTACCCGCGGTCTGGGTGCTGGGGCCAACCCTGATATTGGCCGTCAGTCCGCTCTGGAGGACCGCGATCGCATCGCCGA
The DNA here is from genome assembly GCF_052466775.1 of Microbulbifer sp. CnH-101-G. Classification (NCBI taxonomy): domain Bacteria; kingdom Pseudomonadati; phylum Pseudomonadota; class Gammaproteobacteria; order Cellvibrionales; family Microbulbiferaceae; genus Microbulbifer; species Microbulbifer sp. CnH-101-G. The sequence goes on along the minus strand of NZ_CP174292.1, from coordinate 2,759,485 downwards.
AGTCTTGAACGGTGCTGATATGGTTTTCATCACCGCTGGTATGGGCGGTGGTACTGGCACGGGTGGTGCGCCGATTGTGGCTGAAATTGCCAAAGAGCTCGGCATCCTCACCGTAGCTGTTGTTACCCGTCCATTCAAAATTGAAGGTCGCAAGCGCACTGTGGTAGCCGAAGAGGGAATTCTCGAGCTGCGCGATAAAGTCGACTCTCTGATTACTATTCCCAACGATCGCCTGTTGGAAGTGCTGGGTAGTAAGATCACCATGAAGTCCGCCTATAAAGAGGCTGACAACGTGTTGCTCGGAGCGGTACAGGGTATTGCCGATCTGATGATCCGTCCTGGCATTATGAATGTGGACTTTGCCGATGTGCGCACGGTGATGTCTGAAATGGGTATGGCGATGATGGGCTCCGGCTCTGCTGTTGGTGAGAACCGTGCCCGTGAAGCGGCGGAGAAAGCTGTACGCAGCCCATTGTTGGATAACGTTAACCTTGCCGGTGCCCGCGGCATTCTGGTCAACATTATCACCGGTAGTGAAGAGGCTGGTTGTCAGGAGCTGACCCTGGGCGAATACTCCGAAGTTGGTGAGATCGTACAGGAAATCGCCTCTGATGAAGCCACTGTGGTTATTGGAACCGCAGTGGATGACAAGCTGGGTGATGAGATGCGGGTGACTGTTGTAGCCGCTGGCCTGGGTGAGGGAACCCCTGCGGTTCGACCAGCCAAGGTTGTGGATAACACACGTCGTCCGGAGGCCCGTGAAGTGCGTGAATCCCGCGATGTTCGTGAGAGCCGCGATATGCGCGATATGCGAGAAAGTCACGGAGCTTCGGGGCTGGCTTCTCGCGAGAGTGCTGCCGACACCCGCCCGCGGGTAGATGTCGAGCGTCCCAAGCGCCCAGCTCCGTCTCTGAACCCGGCAGATGCTGATATGGAATACCTGGATATTCCGGCATTCTTACGCCGTCAGGCAGACTGAGTGTAGCCGCCGCAGAGGCAGTACACTGCTCATGTCCACCCAACTTAAGGTTGGGTGTCGCCTCTGCGGTGCGGCTTATTGCCGCATCTTGGCTGGCCTCAGTTTAGCTGGCCTTAGTTTAGCCGGCCTTAGCTTAGAGAGTTGAGCTCTGTGATATTAAAGAGTTTGCCCTAGTCATGCAGTTGTCTTCGGGCATTCGCTGAGGGCAATGAGAGTCAAGCAAAGTGACTGGTAGGTATAATTAACAATTTTTTACAGTGATCCCGGCGCACGTAGTCTTAGAATACTGTATCTGCGACTGAGATGTGGCGCTCCAATCTTTTTTTAAACTATCCTTGGAAGGACGGTGGCGGTGTGTTGAGTTGACCACGCGCCCACAATTGGTATTGGCGTCGCAATTGTGCTAATATCGGCGGCTTGCTGCGCATTATGCGTAGACCACCGACTGGGAAAAGATAGTTTCATGATCAAACAGCGCACGCTTAAAAATGCTATTCGCGCCACTGGCGTAGGTCTGCACACTGGCAAAAAGGTCGTTCTGACCCTTAAGCCGGCTCCCGTAGACACCGGCATCGTGTTCCGTAGAACGGACTTGGATCCGGTGGTCGAAATTGAAGCCCGCGCAGAGAATGTGGGGGATACACTGCTTTCCACTACTCTGGTGAAGGACGATGTCCGCATTGCTACCGTTGAGCACTTGCTTTCGGCAATGGCTGGCCTTGGTATCGACAATGCGATTGTCGAGCTGTCCGCCCAAGAAGTGCCGATCATGGACGGCAGCGCCGGTCCTTTCGTATTCCTGATCCAGTCTGCAGGCATCCAGGAGCAATCCGCGCCGAAGAAATTCCTGCGTATCAAGAAGCCGATTACGGTGGAAGAGGGCGACAAAGTTGCCAGTTTCCTGCCTTTCAATGGTTTTAAGGTCTCCTTTACCATCGACTTTGACCACCCCGTATTCCAGGGGCGCAATCTGACCTCTTCCGTAGACTTCTCCAGTACCTCTTTCGTGAAAGAGGTGAGTCGCGCGCGCACTTTCGGGTTTATGCACGAAATTGAATACCTGCGTTCTAAGGGCTTGGTTCAAGGCGGCTCCGTGGATAACGCTATCGTGATCGACCAGTATCGTATTTTGAACGAAGGTGGATTGCGTTACGAAGACGAATTTGTGAAACACAAGATTCTCGATGCCATTGGTGATCTTTACCTGCTTGGCACCAGCCTGATTGGTGAGTTTAAAGCCTTTAAATCTGGCCATTCTCTGAACAATAAGTCCCTGCGTCATCTGATGACACAGAAAGATGCCTGGGAGATGGTGACTTTCGAGGGGGAGCAAGAGGCTCCGATCTCCTACGTCAAGCCGATTTTGGCTGTTTAAATTCTGCAAGAAGCCGGCATTATACTGCCGGCTTTTTTACGTGACTGAATCACCAGAGAAGGTTGATGCAATTCTGGTAACCTTACTTTCTTCCGGATGTTTAGGTTTACCGCTCCATTAGTGTGAGGTACTGCACTGGAGTCTCGTCTCACTTATAGAGACAACAAAACTACAAAATATCGAATTTCTCCTGCTTGTTATGAAAGTAATACTGGTCAATGAGCGTGGCGCCACCCGCAGCTTCAACTTTGGTGGACTGAGCAAGGCACTACTGAGCTTGTGCCTCTTGGGTCTCCCGGTTGGTGCTTTTTTCCTGGGCGCCAATCTGCCTGTGACCAAAACCGATTTGTTCGATGCTCGCACGGCCAAGGCGTGGGAGCGCGCTCTGCGTAAGCAGCAGCAGGAAATTGATGAGGCCGATCGTGAGGCTCACGAGCAACTCGCCGCGCTTACGGTAAAGCTGGCTGAGTTGCAGGCCCGTCTAACACGTTTGGATGCCGTGGGTGAGCGTCTTACCGCAGCCGCTAACCTCGACGAGGGTGAATTTGAGTTCAGCGCTGCCCCCGCGGTGGGGGGGCCGGAAGATCCCGGTATCGCTGGGGCTTCAGAGCTGCCTTACCAGCCTCCTGAATTTCTTGAAGTGATTGGTGAATTGTCCCACAAGGTGGACGATCGCCAGATGCAGCTGAACACCCTCGAATCCCTGATGGCGAATCTGCAGCTTGAAGATGAGCAGTTTATCGCCGGGCGCCCGATCACTAAAGGCTGGATGTCCTCCCGTTACGGTTATCGCACCGATCCCTTCACCGGACGTCGCACCTGGCATAAAGGTGTCGACTTTGCTGGCAAGATGGGTTCAGACGTAGTATCCGTTGCCGCAGGGGTAGTTACCTGGGCCGATGAGCGCCACGGCTACGGACAACTGGTGGAAATTAACCATGGCAATGGTTATTCCACCCGCTACGGCCACAACAGTGAACTCAATGTTGGCCTCGGTGATGTGGTTAAAAAAGGCCAGGTAATTGCTCAGATGGGCTCCAGTGGACGCTCTACTGGCCCTCATGTGCACTTCGAAATCTTCAAGAATAATCGCACCGTCGACCCGGCCAGCTACATCCGCCGCACAGGCAGATAACAACTATTCTTCCCTTACGCGCAAATGCTGGTAGCTTGGCATAAGAGTTGCCAGCGCTTGCGCCTTCCTGTTTACTTGCACCCCTCGCATAAAGGAGTGTCGGTGCAATATCTGCCCAGCATTAGCGCCGACAGCGCACATAAGATAAGTGGTTTCTAGATAATGATTGGCAAACTGATTAAATCGGTCTTTGGTACAAAAAATGACCGCGAGCTGAAGCGCATGCGACGCATCGTGGAGAAAGTCAACGCGCTGGAAGAGGATTTCCAGAAGCTGGACGATGCAGCTCTTCGCGCCAAAACAGAAGAGTTTAAAAAGCGTATTGCAGATGGTGAGACTCTGGACCAGCTGCTGCCTGAAGCATTCGCGGCAGTGCGTGAAGCTGGTCGCCGTACACTGGGTATGCGCCACTTCGATGTACAGCTGATTGGGGGTATGACGCTGCACGAAGGTCGCATCGCTGAAATGCGTACCGGTGAAGGTAAAACCCTGGTGGCGACATTGCCGGCCTACTTGAACGCCCTGGAAGGTAAGGGTGTGCATATTGTGACGGTCAACGATTACCTGGCATCGCGGGATGCCAACTGGATGCGCCCGGTTTATGAATTCCTCGGTTTGACGGTGGGAGTAATTGTTTCCCAGCAGCATCCGGACGATAAGAAGGCCGCCTATCAGGCTGATATCACCTACGGCACCAACAATGAATTCGGTTTCGACTACCTGCGTGACAATATGGTGTTGCGCAAGGAAGATCGCACCCAGCGCCCGCAAAACTTCGCCATCGTGGATGAGGTGGACTCCATCCTGATCGATGAGGCGCGTACTCCGCTTATTATTTCCGGTGCAGCGGAAGATTCCTCTCACTTGTACCTGGCCATGAACAAGCTGATTCCGCAGCTCGAACGCGCCGAGGAAGGCGGTGAGGGACACTACACGGTTGATGAAAAGACCCGCCAAGTGGAACTGACCGAGCAGGGCCACCAGCTGGTGGAGGAGCTGTTGTCCCGCAGCGGCTTGATGAAGGAAGACCAGTCCCTGTATGCGCCCGGTAACCTGGGTCTGTTACACCATGTACACGCTGCGCTGCGTGCCCAGGTGCTATTTAACCGGGATGTGGACTATATCGTGCAAAATGGCCAGGTCGTGCTGATCGATGAGCACACCGGCCGCACCATGCCTGGCCGCCGCCTCTCAGAAGGTTTGCACCAGGCTTTGGAAGCTAAGGAAAATGTTCAGATCCAGAGTGAGAGCCAGACGCTGGCTTCCACTACTTTCCAAAACCTGTTCCGTTTCTATCCGAAGCTTTCCGGTATGACCGGTACTGCCGATACCGAGGCGTTTGAATTCCAGCAGATTTATGGTCTGGATGTGGTGGTGATCCCCACCAATAAAAATATTCAGCGGGATGACCTCAACGACCTGGTCTACCTGAGCAAAGAAGAGAAGATGGAAGCCATTATCGAGGATATTAAGTTCTGCCGTGAAAAGCAGGCGCCGATCCTCGTGGGTACCGCTTCTATCGAGACTTCCGAAGAAATGTCGCACATGCTGCAGAAGGCGGGTATCCAGCACCAGGTGCTAAACGCCAAGTACCATGAACGCGAAGCGCATATCATTGCTCAGGCTGGTCGCCCCGGTACGGTCACCATCGCAACCAATATGGCTGGTCGTGGTACCGATATTGTGCTGGGTGGTAACTGGGAAGCCGAAGCGGAAGCTCTGGCCCAGGAAAAAGGCAGCGCCTTGAGTGAGGCGGAAGTAGCCAAGGTGAAAGAGGAGTGGAAGAAGCGCCACGAGCAGGTGATCGAAGCTGGCGGCTTGCACATTATCGGCACCGAGCGCCACGAATCCCGTCGTATCGATAATCAGTTGCGTGGCCGTGCCGGGCGTCAGGGTGACCCGGGGGTAACTCGTTTCTATCTGTCTTTAGAAGATAACCTGATGCGTATCTTCGCCTCCGACCGGGTGAAGAATTTTATGCAGATGCTGGGTATGGAACGCGGTGAGGCTATTGAGCACCGCATGGTGTCCAATGCGATTGAAAAAGCCCAGCGCCGCGTGGAAGGGCGCAACTTCGATATCCGCAAACAATTGCTGGAATACGATGATGTGGCCAACGATCAGCGTCAGGTGATTTACAGTCAGCGCAATGAGCTGCTCGAAGCCGATCAGATCAGCGATACCATCAACGCGATTCGCGAAGACGTTGTGAATGAAATTATCTCGGCTTCAGTCCCGCCACAGAGTGTTGAGGAGCAGTGGGATATCCCGGCGCTGGAGCAGCAGCTGGCCGGTGAGCTCGGTATTGAGCTGCCTATCCAAAAATGGCTGGATGAAGACCGCAACCTGCACGAGGAGACACTGCGCGAGAAGGTTGTTGCCGAAGCCCAAGCCGCTTACGCCACCAAGGTGGAGCGTATCAGTGAATCCTCCGGCGACGCCAACCTGATGCCCACCGTGGAGCGTCAGATCATGTTGCAGGTGCTGGATCAGCTGTGGAAGGAGCATCTCTCCAGCATGGATCACCTGAGAGCGGGTATTGGCTTGCGCGCTTACGCCAACAAGAACCCCAAGCAGGAGTTCAAGCGCGAGTCATTCCACCTATTCCAAAGCATGTTGGAAAACCTCAAGCACGAAGTGGTGCGTATTCTCGCCCATGTGGAACCCATGACTCGCGAGCAAATGGACGAACTGGAGCAGCGCCGCTTGGAAGAGCAGCGCAAACAGCAGCTGGAGCTTCAGCACGCCGAGGCCTCGGCTCTCCCAGAGAGTGAACCTCAGCAGCAGGCGGCCCCGACTCCAGAGCGCCGCGGACCCAAGGTTGGCCGCAATGACCCATGCCCCTGTGGTTCCGGCAAGAAGTACAAGCAGTGCCACGGCAAGCTGGCCTCCTCTACCCAGAGCTGATAACTCTCTGATCGGAATTGCTCTATCAAGAAATACCCCGCTTTACGCGGGGTATTTTTTCATTCTGATGAAAAATATTATGCGGATTTGCGTGTTTGAGCTGCATTAAGTGCGGATAATTCTTGCCTCAGCGGGACCAGAATCTAATAATGACGCTTTTCTACCTAAGGCTAGCTTTTATTAAAGCAGCCGAAGCTGGTGCCTAAGTTGAACCGTTATGCCTGAATCACTACTTCCTCCTGTAAAAGGGGTTCGCCTTGCCAGTGTACCCGCCAAGATCAAAAACTGGTCCCGTGATGACCTGTTGTTAATAGAGGTCGCCGAAGGCGCATCGGTGTCGGCCACCTTTACCCAGAACAGCTTTTGCGCCGCACCGGTATTGGTAGCCAAAGAGCATATCGGGCAGGGTAATATCCGTGCCCTGCTGGTGAATGCCGGTAATGCCAACGCGGCCACTGGTGAGCGCGGTCTAAGCGACGCTAGGGCCTGCTGTGCGGCAGTGGCCGAAGCGATGAATGTTCATGCAGAGCAGGTATTGCCTTTTAGTACCGGCGTTATCGGCGAGCATCTCCCCTTGCAGCGATTACTGGATGCCATCCCCACAGCCGCGACTGATCTAATCGAAAGCGGATGGGGGCGGGCGGCAAAAACCATTATGACTACGGATACTCGTCCGAAAACTGCCAAGCGCTTCGTGAATATTGGCGGTGAAAAAATTACGGTCGTGGGGATCGCCAAGGGTTCCGGCATGATTCAGCCAAATATGGCGACCATGCTCGCCTATGTCGCCACCGATGCCAGCATCGCCCAGCCATTGCTGGATCAAATGGTAAGGGAGTCCGTTAATGCTTCCTTTAATCGTGTCAGCGTGGATGGTGATACCTCAACCAATGACGCCTGTGTTCTGATTGCCAGCGGAGTGACGGGCAAGCCTATCAATAGTCCCGCTGATGAGGGTTACAGCGAATTGATGCAAGCCATCACTCAGGTGCATATCGAGCTGGCCAAGGAGGTGGTTAGGGACGGTGAAGGGGCCACTAAATTTGTCACTGTGCAGGTGGAAGGGGCAGAGAGTCGTGATGAGGCTCTTAACGTCGCTTTTGAGGTGGGTAACTCTCCCCTGGTAAAGACTGCGCTCTACGCTTCAGACCCTAACTGGGGGCGCTTAGTGATGGCGATTGGCAATGCATTGCCGAACGGCTTGGATACCGACAAGGTCAATATTTACTTAGACACTGTACAAGTCGTGGAGGCCGGAGGCCGCTCTGCTAACTACCGGGAAGAGCAGGGCGAACAGGTGTTTTCCCAACCTGAGTTTACTATTCGTATAGAACTGGGCCGCGGTAACGCCAGCGAGCATATATGGACCTGTGACTTCTCTCATGAGTATGTCACGATTAACGCCGAATACCGCACCTGAGGAATTGTTGTGAGCCGTGTGATTCATGTTGCTGTTGGTGTTGTTCGACGCAGCGACGGCAAAATTTTAATTGCCCGACGTCCCGATCATTTGCATATGGGGGGGCGCTGGGAGTTCCCTGGTGGCAAGGTGGAGGCTGGGGAAAGCGTACAGCAGGCTCTCACCCGTGAGTTGCATGAAGAGGTTGCGATTGAAGTGCAACAGCTACAGCCTCTGCTGAAAATTCAGCATGACTATGAAGAAAAAACCGTACTTCTCGATACCTGGCAGGTAACGGCATTTACCGGTGAGGCCCAGGGACTCGAAGGGCAGGAGACTGCCTGGGTGGCGGTACAGGAGCTAAAAAATTATCAGTTCCCAGATGCCAACCAGGCGATTATTGAGGCTATCGAGGCTGCAGAAGTTTAAATCGAGCACGCCTATGTAAAGTCTTGGCAGAGTCTTGTGCATAGGCTGCAATCATAGATCTGGACCTAATGGCGCTGCTTGCTCGGGTCCAGGTCTTCACTCAAAACATCATCGTAGATAGGCTCACCCGGTATCTTGTGCCCCTCACTAGCCCATTCGCCAAGGTCGATTAGCTTACAGCGCTCACTGCAAAAAGGCTTAAAGGGAAATTTATCACTCCACTCGATAGGCTTTTTACAGGTGGGGCAATTTAAAGTCGGGGCTTCTTTTGGTTTGGACATAGTGGGTCTGGGTACAACTTTTTCGATGTAATAGTTAGTTTCTGAGCAGGCTACTTTTTAAGCATAGAGTCGCGCTATGGCTTCGCCAATTGCAAATACTTCTGATGTAAAGCTTCTATTTGGCTGCGCAATTCCACCAAGCCTGCGGTATTGTCCAGCACATCATCGGCCTTGGCCAGGCGTTCCTGCCTGCTGAGTTGTGCCGCCATGATTTTGCGGATCTGTTCCGGGTGATTGACATCCCTGGCGCTGGCCCTCTCCAACTGTAAACTTTCCGGTAAGTCCACTACACAGATTCTATCTACCAACTCATGCTGGCCGGACTCGATGAGTAGTGGTGACTCCAGTATTGCGTAGGTGCTGGTGCTTTGTTCCAGGGAGTTGATAATCTCCTCGCGAATTAGTGGGTGTAGTAGCCCCTCTAACCAGGTCCGCTCCTCAGAATTATCAAATACTAAGGCACGCAACTGCGCCCGGTCCAGCTCACCACTTTCAAGCAAAACATTCGCTCCGAAATGCTGAGCAATCTGCTCTAGCGCAGGCCTACCTGGTTGTACGACCACCCGGGCCGCCCAGTCCGCATCCACCACATGAATACCCAGTTCACGGAAGTATCCTGCGGCAGCCGACTTGCCACTGCCGATACCACCAGTTAAGCCTACTCGGAACAATGGATTGTCTCCCTTGAAAATAACTTGGGTCTAAAAACAAGAAACCCGGCTATTTAGTAGCCGGGTTAATGGTAATTCACTTGCTTTATAAAGGGTAATTGGATTGGAAAATAATCAGATAGCTCTGGCTGACTACAGACCGGAAAAGTTCAGGTACCAACCGACGATCTGCTCACCCCACAGCATGGCAATCCAGCCGGCACCTGCCAAATAAGGGCCAAAGGCAATCGGCAGATTGCGATCCCGTCCAACCGCCAGACTCCAGGCTACACCGGCAATAGCGCCCACAGCTGCAGAGAGCAGAATTACCAAAGGCAGCATCTGCCAACCAAACCAGGCACCGATAGCTGCGAGTATCTTGAAGTCTCCAGCTCCCATCCCCTCTTTACCGGTAACCAGCTTAAAGATATGAAATACTAACCAGAGGGAAAGATAACCGGCAATAGCCCCTGTAACGGCATCTTGCAGCGGGACAAAAATACCCCATAGGTTAATAAACAGCCCACCCCAAAGCAGCGGTAGCGTGATACTGTCTGGTAATAATTGCTTACCGAAGTCGATACCGGTTAGTGCCACCAAAGCCCAGGTAAAGACACAGCCCGCCAGCGCCTGCCAGGTAAAGCCTAGTTGCCAAACCACTATCGCGGTGAGAATGCCAGTAGCCAGTTCAACGAAAGGGTAACGCATGGGAATGGGCGTGCCGCAAGAACCACATTTACCACGCAAAAGTAGATAGCTAATTACAGGAATATTTTGCCAGGGTTTAATCTCGGTTTTGCATTTAGGGCAGTGTGAGTTGGGTAGTACCAGGTTAAAGGGTTTATCCAGCTCTTTCTGTTCCAAAAGGTCTGGTTTTGTATTGAAGTAGCTATAAAAATCCCGCTTGTATTCCCGCTCCATCATTACAGGCAGGCGCAGGATAACCACATTGAGGAAGCTACCTATGACTAGGCCTAAAATAAAAGCGCTGCCTATTAGCAGCGCGGGATATGAAAATAAATATTCTGGCATTATTTTTTATACGACTTGGCCCAGCTGGAAGATGGGTAGGTACATTGCAATCATCAGGCCGCCCACCAGGATGCCGAGTACAGCCATAATCATTGGTTCTAATAAGGTGGTGAGGTTGTCCACCATATTGTCTACAGCTTCTTCGTAATAGTCGGCTGCTTTGCCTAGCATCTCGTCTAGAGCGCCAGATTCCTCACCGATGGCAGTCATCTGAATAAGCATAGTGGGATACAATCCAGAGGATCTTAAAGCACTGTTTAAAGGAATACCTGTAGCTACTGAGTCTCTAATTTTGAGTGTGGCGTCTCTATACAAGCTATTACCTGTTGCGCCGGCAACAGATTTCAATGCATCGATTAAGGGAACACCTGCTGCAAAAGTTGTAGAGAGTGTTCGGGCAAAGCGTGCGGAAATGGAATTGTAAGTAATTGAGCCTAAGATAGGGAGCCTTAATATCAATCGATCAAAGAATTCGGCTACTTTTTTATTTCTCTTTTTGGCTTCGATTGTGCCGCCTACAGTAAGAATTATGCAAATGAGGGCAATCAACCAATTTGCTTGCATCCACTCTGATAACTCCACCACGAGCTGAGTAAAAGCTGGTAGGTCAGCGCCAAAGCTGGAAAAGGTTTCTGCAAACTGTGGTACTACTTTGATCAGTAAGATTGAGGTGACAACCAAAGCCACTATGACTACCGCGATTGGGTAGGTCATGGCTTTCTTGATTTTTGCTTTTAAAGATTCCGTTTTTTCTTTATAGGTTGCAATCCTGTCCAGCATCGTTTCCAGGGCGCCCGATTGTTCACCGGAAGCGACAAGGTTGCAGAAAAGTTCGTCAAAATAGAGTGGGTGCTTGCGCAGGGCATCAGCAAAGGCCGTACCAGAGGCAACGTCATCCCGAACTTTGAAGATAAGTTCTTTAACTCCCTGGTTATCCAAACCATCGGCGACGATCTCGAAACTCTGTACCAAGGGCACACCGGCTTTCATCATGGTGGCCATCTGTCGGGTAAAAAGGGCAATATCAGCAGGTTTGACTTTGCTTTTACCGCCACCAAACAGTGGTTTAGGTTTTTTTTGTACACGGTTGGCAATAATGCCCTGCTTACGCAATTGGGCTTTGACCAGTGCCGGACTGGTGCCATTGATTTCACCCTGAACCTTGGCCCCTTTGCTATCTACCCCTTTATAGATATATGCGACTGCTGCGGCATTGGCCATAAGTGCTTTACCTGCTCTATCTCTGAGGCCAGCGATTGTTGAGTGGCGTATTTCGCTGACTTATAAATTTCGTTAAAATTTTAAACTCAATATCCCCGGTAAGTTGCGGACCGTGGTCTGTGCTGGCGGAATTGAGGGAAAATAAAATCACTAATCCTTCGTTACCCTATTTGCCTCCTCAAGACTGGTGATACCCATAATCACCTTGCGGAGAGCGGATGTTCTTAAGTTGTTGAAGCCCTCCTCACGAGCCTTATCAGCAATCTGAATCGAGTTACCGCCTTCCATTATAATTCTCGAAATGCCATCAGTAATGCGAACCACTTCATACACACCTACGCGGCCCTTGTAGCCTTTGGAGCAGTGCTCACAGCCTACGGGCTGAAAGATCGTCCAGTCGCTCTTAGGAATGGTTACAGACCCAAAGCCCTCTGCCTCTAACACCTCCTCGGGCAAATTGATAGGCTTCTTACACTCATTGCATAGTCGCCTTGCCAGGCGCTGGGCAATAATCACGCTCACCGAAGTGGCGATATTAAAAGTCGGAACTCCCATATTCATCAAGCGGGTGAGAGTCTCGGGAGCCGAGTTGGTATGCAGTGTAGAGAGTACCAAGTGCCCAGTTTGGGCAGCCTTAATGGCGATCTCGGCTGTCTCCAAATCTCGTATTTCCCCTACCATTACGATATCCGGGTCTTGTCGCAGGAAGGAGCGTAACGCCTCGGCAAAGTTGAGTCCCACTTTGGTGGACACGTTGACCTGATTAATTCCCTCCAAGTTGATTTCAACCGGGTCTTCTGCGGTGGAGATATTGCGCTCTGGGGTATTGAGGATATTAAGGCCGGTGTAGAGGGAGACAGTTTTACCTGAACCAGTAGGGCCGGTCACCAGTATCATGCCCTGAGGCTGGGCCAGCGCATCCATATAGATCTTTTTTTGCTCATCTTCATAGCCCAGCGCATCAATCCCCAGTTTGGCGGAAGAGGGGTCTAGAATCCGCAATACAATTTTCTCTCCCCATAGAGTGGGAAGGCTGTTTACGCGGAAGTCTATCGCCTTGGTTTTGGATAGTTTCATCTTGATGCGACCATCCTGGGGAACCCGTCGCTCTGAGATATCCATTTTAGACATGACTTTAAGGCGTGCAGATAGTCGAGCCGCAAGCTGAATAGGGGGGCGGGCTATTTCATGCAGAACACCATCCGTCCTAAACCGAACTCGGTAGGACTTTTCATAGGGCTCAAAATGTATATCCGAGGCTCCGGTGCGGATGGCATCAAGGAGTACCTTGTTGACAAAGCGTACCACCGGGGCTTCATCACCACCGGGTTCATTATCGCTATCTGTTTCTACTTCCCCACCGGCGACTTCCAGAGCATCAAGGGCTTCATCGTCCATACCCTCAAGGCTGGTGCTCATATCGCTACTGTCTGAGAGGTAACTCTCAATTGCTTTAGCAAGTTTGTCAGCTTCAACCAATACCGCATCGGTATTAAGACCGGTATTAAAATTAAACTCGTCTAGCCCTGATAGATTGGTTGGGTCAGCTACTGCTACAAATAAGCGGTTGCCACGTTTATAGAGAGGGAGGGCAAAGTGTTTTTTTATGAGCTTTTCGTCAACGACGTTCTTGGGAATTAGCTCAAAATTATAGCTGCTCAGGTCATACAGCGGCGAGCCAAAAGCTAATGAAGCAATGTCCGCAAGTTCACGGCTTTTAACGAGTTTAGCTTCTATCGCATGTTGGGCAAATGTTTGCCCCTCGCGCTTAGCCGCTTTGCTGGCGCTGCTGGCTGTTTTTTCATCAAGTATTTGGTCAGCCACCAGGCGTTTTGCCAGGCCGCTAAGCTGGAGGTTTTCCATGGGTAGCCCATCTTGTTTGCAGCGCTCTGAACCTATGGAGCCTGCTTGTTAACGCTTTAATCTAAAACAATGCTTGCCAGTTTCGAGAAGGTGGGGGCAAATATAACCAAATGCTTCGCGGCAGCCAAATGAAAAGGCTGCGGTTTAGAATCTCCGCTAGTTGTCCATAAGTGACAACTTTTGTCATTCGTTCTAGGCTTGTGTCAATCATGGGTGGAAGAGTATGTAGAGAATACAGTCTCTTGATCCACCTCTCATTTGACATAGCACGATTCAGAAGGAGCTTGTCAAAATTGGCATAAAGCTTGTATCTTGATTGCCGACATCCTCACGGGATTCATCTATTTAAAAAGTCTGTATGGAGACGGTTACAATGAAAAAGCAACAGGGTTTTACTCTTATTGAATTAATGATCGTGGTAGCGATCGTTGGTATTTTGGCGGCAGTGGCACTGCCTGCTTACCAGGATTACACTATCCGCACCAAGATCTCTGAAGGCCTGACCTTGGCCACTTCTGCAAAAAATGCAGTTACTGAAACTTTTGCAACACGTAACACAGGTGCTATTGCACCTTATGTCGGTACAGGTGCGGCTACAGCGGGCGACTATGGTTATGAATATACCGCTGGTTCTAATGTAGCCTCTATAGCTATTGCGGGAGTTGCTAATGTTACTACACCTGCCGCTAACGAAGGTGCTATTACCATTACTTATGCTGGCCAATTAGCAGCTGCACTGGGTACGACTGTTGTTCTGGTCCCAGGTAGCGGCACTATTGTTCCTGCAACAGGCTTGCCTGCGGCCCCACTCGCCGCAGGTGCTCCGGTAGTTTGGGGTTGTCATGTAAATGCAACTGCTGCAGCTTTCAAATATGTACCGGGCAACTGTCGTTTCTAAGTAGTAGTTCTGATGTAATTGCTATAACCATCTTAGATGGAATTGGCAAGTTAAAACGCTCGGTAACGTAAGTGTCGGGCGTTTTTTATATCTTGTTTTTGGGTTGGTGGTATGCTTGAGCGTTTCAAAGCCTTTTCTCTGCACTTGCTATTGTCATCGCTAGTAGCTCTGGTGTCACTCATACTAGTTTTTTATATCTGGTATCCGGGGCCGTTATCTGTAGCGATGGGGGTTACAGAAATATTTCTCCTGATGCTTGCGGTTGATGTAGTTTTGGGGCCACTTTTGACTTTGATCGTTTACAAAGCCGGTAAGAAAACGCTTAAAATCGATTTGGCTGTTATCGGTGTTTTACAGATAGCGGCATTATTATACGGGCTCAACACCGTTGCTGAGGGGCGCCCTGTCTGGCTAGTGTTTAGTGCTGACCGCTTTGATGCCGTTCGGGAAATGGATTTGGATACGCGTTATCCAGAGAAGGTCGCAAATGAATATAGCCATATATCGTTATGGGGGCCTCGCTGGGTTGCTGTGGAGCGTCCAAAAGACCAACAGCAACTGTCAGACATTACAGTGGAGGCAGTTTTTTCCGGGTTGGACCTTCAGCATCGTCCCTATCTGTATCAGCCTTTAAACAATTCATCGAAACAGATTCAGAAGAAGGCTCACTCTCTGTTTGAGCTGAAAAAATTTAATTCTGCTGAAGAAGTGGAGTTAGCTTTAAAGCAGTGGCCGCAAGCGAATGCTTGGTTGCCACTTTGGGCGAATGTTAAGCCTGTAGTTGTTCTGGTTCATCTGTATGATTCGGGTGAGGTGAGTGTGATCGCGGTTGTCGACCTCAACCCTTGGGCGTGAAAGGTTGGTTTTTCAGAGCACATTAACTGGAAAATGAAAGGGCTTGAGATCCTAGGCGTGCTTTTAATTTATCTATAAGTTTTTGGCTGTCATTTGTTTTATGTAGGTTTCTACTTTCGAAACAATTGCAGTTTAGCATTGCTTGCGGTGCAGAATTAATTCGATGGTAAGACAGGTGTAAAACTTGAATTGGCTTCTCTAGATTAACTTGTTCAAAGTGAAGTTTGATTCTTGTAACTAAATCTCGTACTTCTATATGGGAAGAAGAGATTTCCATGGTGATGTTGGTTGCCCGCCCATCTACCCTTATTAGCTGCCATTGCAGCTCCAGAAAATAGGCCTCCTGCCATTCAAGTTGATCGCAAAGTTCCTGCAGCATGCCAGAACAAGTCAATAGTAGTTGTCTTAACGTATCCAATGGTTTTGAGAAAAATAATCCCTTTTGGAAGCGTAGCTCCGGTAGATCGCAAGGAACTGTCTCCTGCCAGTTACTGTTAAGCTGAGCTAGATAATCAATAAATGCACGGCCAAAGTGTGCTTCAAGATCCGATATAGGCGCTGCCAGTAATTGATTTATCCACTTGAAGTCGTGGGTATCAAGCTTTTCTAAGATTTTGTTATCGCACTCCAGTAGTTTGCAGGGAGTATCATTGATCCACTGTTTCCATTGCTGTGGCGTTGGTGGCGAAGAGGCGTGTTGTAGCCATTGGCGATGCATTGGTAGCTGGCTAAGTAGCAACGCTGTGCCGGGCCTATGGCCAAGCCCCAGATAGTGGCTAATACCAATTTGCGAAAGTTCCTGCCGAAGCTGATCCAGCAGAGCTCTCAGCCCGCGATGATTCTTTAAACAGTGATCCAGCTTAAGGTAAAGCCGTGGGTGGTGGTTATCATGTTCTAGTTCCGCAGCCTTTACAGAAACCATAGGTGTAAAGCTGAGTCCCCATTGGGCCAGTTCTTCTAGCTGCCGTTGCTCTCTTTCTCTATCACGGTGCAATATCTGTAAACCTGGACATAGGTTACGAGCACTGGCATTACTCAAGCCGGGGATGACTCCACACTCGAAGGCGGCTTTATTTGTCTCCACTATGATTTGCTTTTCCACTATCGCCAATGGCTGGCTTCTTTCCTCTGGCGTCTGAGCGCGGGTGAGCGCCTCCAGGTGAAGTTTGGGAAATCGTATACAGAGCCAGAGCATGGAGAGTTCCTTAGATGCCGCTTAGTGCAGGGCTAGGTGATGCTGTTTTGATGTACTGTTCTGCAGGAGATTTAGCTGAAGGTGTTGACCACTAGGGCCACCCACTTGCTTCAGTAGCCTGAGGGCAAGCTGTTCTGGCTTGCTATGCAGCTGTAGTCGTAGCGTGGCAGGCGAGGGCTGGGGGACTTCTGACTGGGGACGGAAGTGGAAGTGCAAACAGCTGCTAGCTTCGGCGGATCGCTGCAGGCGTTGTAGCTCTCTATAACTTATTGCCTGCTCGCCCTGCCAGCTCAAAACTGCGCTGCAGCCGCCGGATTGCAGGGATTGCTCTATGGCCCAGAGGCAGTCTCTCTTGTCACGGGGGTGGACTATTAAAAGGTGCCTCAGCTGGACACCATACTTGGTAAGCTCTGTGGCACAAGGGGTAAATGGGGGTTTGATTAGAATCACCATCTTCCCCTCTTGCGTCAGCTCAGCCAGTAGGGGTAGCAAGAGGCTCAGTTCATTGGCGCTTGACTGGCCGACAAGTAATTCAGTAGTAGCCCCGCGCGGCCAGCCGTGGTCTTTGAGTAGGGCGTCCAGGCTAGCAAAACCGGTGGCTGCGCCTGGGCTCTCGGGTTCATTGGCTGCCTGCGAGACTTCCCTGCCTCTAAAGTGTCGCAGTCGGATTGAGGGGCTGGTTTGGCAGTCCAAGTGATTGTTTTGTAAAGAATTTTTAGCTCTATTCACATTGCCACCCCGCATTCTTGTTTCAGTCTTCTATCGGATCTAGCTAGGCAACTGTATGTACATACAGTTGCCTGTTAATTTATACAGTAGTTGCTATCTGTCGACAAGGTCGAAAGGCGTCGATTGGCACTTTTTTGCACAGCACAAACCCGCTATGATTCCGCCTCTTTTATCGAGTACCTATCTCGAGCATCTATCTATTGTTTTCAGGGGGACGGAGTGAGTATCAAGTCCGATAAGTGGATTCGCCGCATGGCAGAGCAGCACGGCATGATTGAGCCTTTTGAGCCGGGCCAGGTGCGCCATGGCAATGATGGCGAGAGACTCATCTCCTACGGTACGTCTAGTTACGGTTACGATGTGCGCTGTGCCGGTGAGTTTAAGATCTTCACCAATGTGCACTCGGCCACGGTGGACCCCAAGACCTTCGATGAGAACAGCTTTGTCGATGTGGAAGGGGAGTACTGTATTATCCCGCCGAACTCCTTCGCCCTGGCGCGCACTGTGGAGTATTTCCGTATCCCGCGTTCGGTGCTGACCATCTGCCTGGGTAAGTCCACCTATGCACGTTGCGGCATTATCGTCAATGTAACGCCGCTGGAGCCGGAGTGGGAAGGGCATGTGACCCTTGAGTTTTCAAACACTACCAATCTGCCGGCGAAGATCTACGCCAATGAAGGTATTGCGCAGATGCTGTTCTTTGAGTCCGATGAAGTTTGCGATGTGTCCTACGCAGATCGCGGTGGTAAGTACCAAGGACAGCGTGGCGTGACCCTTCCTCGTACCTGATATCAGGGTGATTGCGCAGCCCTAACATATGAGTGATGTATCCAATAGCCAGCTGCCCGAATGTGTTGATGTATTGATCATCGGCGCCGGGGCGGCGGGTTTGATGTGCGCGGCCACAGCCGGCCAGCGCGGCCGCAGCGTGCTGGTACTGGATCATGCCAATAAGGTTGGCAAGAAGATCCTGATGTCCGGTGGTGGCCGCTGCAACTTTACCAACCTCTATACCAGTGCGGAAAATTTCTACAGCCGCAATCCCCACTTTTGTAAGTCTGCCCTGGCGCGTTATAGCCAATGGGATTTCATTGCATTGGTGGGAAAGCATGGGGTCCCCTACCACGAGAAAACCCTGGGCCAGTTGTTTTGCGATAACAAGTCCAAGGATATTCTCGATCTGTTACTGGCGGAATGCCGGGCAGCTAAAGCTCAGATCCGTACCCGCTGTGCCATCTCCGCAATAGAGTCAGGACAGGGCGGTTATCGGGTGGAAACCAGTCTGGGGGCGGTGCACTGTGAATCTTTGGTGGTAGCTACGGGTGGGCTGTCGATTCCCACCATGGGAGCCACAGGTTTTGGCTACGAAATCGCTCGTCAGTTTGGACTCAATATCATTCCCACCCGTGCGGCCCTGGTGCCCTTTACCCAGCATAAGCGCCAGTTGGAACGGCAAGATAGTTTGCCCGGTAGTGCCCTGGCCGTAACGGCATCCTGTGGTGAGGGCAGTTTTCACGAACAGATGCTGTTTACGCATCGAGGCTTGAGTGGGCCCTCGGTTTTACAAATATCCAGCCACTGGCGCGAGGGCGAAAAAGTAACTTTTGATCTGGCCCCGGATCGTGATTTGGCGGATTGGCTGCAACAGCGCCGTCGCGAGAGCCCGGAGATTCACTTGCACAGTGTATTGGCCGAGCTTTGGACTAAGAAGCTGGTGCAGTTTTTCTTACAGCGGCGGCACATCGACAGTCGGCCCCTCAAGCAGTTTACTGAAGTAGAGTTGCAGGAACTCGGCGGCAAGTTGCAGGCCTGGACACTGGTTCCTGCTGGCACCGAAGGCTATCGCACTGCGGAAGTGACTCTCGGTGGTGTAGATACAGATCAGGTTTCTTCACGCACTATGGAGTGCAAAACTCAACCGGGACTGTATTTTGTCGGCGAAGTACTCGATGTGACCGGCTGGTTGGGGGGCTTTAATTTCCAGTGGGCTTGGGCTTCTGGGCACGCGGCGGGGGAGGTCGCCTGATATGTGCCGGTACAATAAAGTTTGAACACTGTAGAAAAAGTTTGAACACTGTAGAAAAAGTTTGAACACTGAATAATAAAGTTTGAACACTGAATAATAAAGTTTGAACACTAATTATAAAGTTTGAATATTGCCACATCTGCGAGTGTACTCAGCGGGAGAGGTAGTCGTGCAGCCTATACAGCTGGAATAAATGAGGATGAATATAACAATATATCCTTCGTTACTAGTTCAAAATCGATAACAAACCAAATCTTATATATAGATATTAAGTGCAAACTGTTGACTTGAATGCCACCTTTTAAGGCCTTCCGTATTTTAAGCCAAGCTCAGAAGTTGTGTAAGGCTTTATATGGCTCACAAAATACTCATTAAATGAGTCATAAAGCCTATTTCTATGACTCACAAAATACCCATTAAATGAGTCATAGAGCCTATTTCTATGACTCATAGTAGATTTACTTTGGGTGAAAATTTTATGAGATATTTTCTTTTTATAAGAAATTATCAAGACAATCCTTAAATCATATAACATAAAAAAATCAGATTTATAATAGGTAGAAACACTCTACGGTTTAGGCATAGCGGTCCTACGAATTTGTAAGATCTGCTAAATTTCATAATGTTTGAATAAGGATGAACACAACCACTTAAATATGACCTCAGTATGTATACTATAGATATCGGATTAATAAATCTTACAGACCTAAGATGTTAATGCTTTAGTCATAAATCAGATTGGGGTGAAAAGTTTTGGCGCGACACAGAAGGTTAGAGAGGCTAACTGATTTTCAGAGAGCTCTGAAAAACAAGTATGGGCTGGGAGCTGGAGAAGAATACAAACCCTGGCTGAGAGTTCAGGATGTTAAATCTAAGGGAAATAGTGGAAAAATTCAGGGTATTAAAGTTAATAGAGAGCATCATACCCTCTCAGAAAACGAAAGCTGTCTCTTCTATCTGGTTGAAAACTGTGATTCAGTAATCGATATAAGGGAACAGTTTCCCCTTCTCCCCTTAGACTTTTCTATCAAGATTGCAAAGAATCTAGATATAAATCATCCAAAAGTGCCTGGTTCTGGATCATACAATGTCATGACTACAGACTTTGTTTTGACTTGCACAGATAAAAACGACTTTTGGTATGAGGCTATCTCTGTTAAATCAGCCCAAGAACTATCAATAAAGCGTACAGCTGAAAAATTAGAAATTGAACGTATTTGGTGGGAGCTTCTGGGGGTAAATTTCCATATATATACTATGAATGAAATATCGGTTATTCAATCTAAAAATATTCAGTGGTTTACCTCTGTATATAGACAAGGACGTAGATTTAAGGAAAATATAGAAAAGCAAGCCATAGAGACATTACATGTTGGGATCAATTTAATCGAAGATATATGCAATGGATTTTGTAAAAATTTAGATGTTGAGAACGATGAAGCTTTAGTACTTTTGAAGCATTTAATCGCCATTAAGAAAGTTGAGGTAGACTTAAGTAAACCGATAGTAGAGTCTGGAGTTATAGATATAACAAATATTCTTTCATCAATCGGTAGGTAAAAATGCGAGTTGAACGTAACAGTGTTTGGAGTGTAACTGATATTGATGGGGTTGATAGTGGTGTGTATCGTGTTCTTGAACTTTTTTATGATATAAATATTCTGGTTCTTTTTAATCTTGAAGAATCTGGAGGTTTAAGAAGGCCTATTAAGATTGATAGCTCCAGATTTTTGTGTGCGATTAAAGGAGGAGCTGTGAAAAGAAACTTTAGTCCTCTTCCCTACTATCAGCTAGCTGATGAGGGGTTGATACCTGAAGCTCATATTAAAAAACGTGATAGAAATATTGAGCTGATAAGTGAGCTAATAGAAAATCCAGATTTTCTCCTTGAGATTTCTACTGAAGAAAGAAGCAAAGTTCTGGTAAATCAGGCGAAAAGTAAAGGGGTAAGGGCTCAGAGAATATATAGGTTATTAAATCAATATTGGAGGGGTGGGCAAGAAAGAAATGCCCTCCTGCCTGCTTACAAGAATTCTGGAGGAGCTGGAAGAGTTAGGGTTTCAGGGTGTCTTAAACGTGGAGCTCCAGTAAGAATGCTTACACCGAGCATGGAAATACATCAAGGGGTTAACACTACGGAAAATGATAAGAATAATTTTATTTTCGCGATGAAGAAGTATGGCTTGAAAGGGCGTCGAGTTCCATTTAGTCAAGTTTATGAAAAAATGTTGAAGGAGCTATACTCACAAGAACTAATACTGGCAGAGAGTGAATCTAGGTCGCCGAATGTTCCATCATATCGTACTTTCATATATTGGATTAAAAAATTAATTCCAAAAAATGAAATAATCCGAAAGCAAACTACAGCGGGTGACTTTGAAAGAAACAAGCGTGGATTAAGAGGAGCTGCGACAGATCATACCGAAGTTCCTGGAAGTTGCTTTGAATTGGATTCAACGGTACTGGATGTTCATATTGTCTCTGAATTTAGGCGCTCTCATGTTCTAGGTAGGCCTACTGTTTATTGTGTAGTAGATAAAGAAAGCAGGATGATTGTTGGGCTTCACGTTTCTATGGAATATGCTTCTTGGCGTGCAGGTCGTCAAGCTCTTGTCAATAGCTTTACGGATAAGAAAAATTATTGCTCTAGGTTCGGTATCGAAATCGAAGATCATGAATGGCCTTGCCATCATATCCCCCAGCGTTTGCTTTGCGATCGAGGGGAGTTTATATGTAAGAGCGCTGAAAAATTAGCCGTTCCATTAATCGGTCACCTGAGTATAGCTCCACCTTATCGCGCCGATCTTAAAGGCATTGTGGAACGAAGATTCGAAATATTGAATAAAAATCTAGTCCATGAATTATTAGGGACAACTAGAGGACATCATTATATTCGAGGTGATCGTGATCCACGTCTCGATGCAACATATACACTAGATGAAGTAACAAAATTACTTATTGATGAAGTTATGGAGCATAATAATTCTCTATTTGACGGCTTAGCTGCACAATCCGTCTTGTTAGTGCAAAATGGATTGGCCCCTACACCGCTTAATTATTGGAATATCCATCTAAAAAAGCATCGACATGCTTTAAGTAGATCAGAGGAGTCCGAAGTAAGGGCTAAACTTCTACCTGCGGTAGAAGTATCTATGACGAGTAAAGGTATCCGCTTAAATGAGGATATGTACTATGAATGTGACCGTGAAGAATTTCAAGAATGGAAAGTGCTTGCCCGGTCTACCAAGTGCTGGAAAATGGAAGCTCGTATCGATCAAGATAACTCTTCATTCATATATGTTCGCCTTAAGGAGCGCGAAGGGTTCACTAAATGCAACTTGATGAAGTTTTCTGCAAGCCTTAGTGATAAGCATCAAGCTGATATATTGTATTTTAAAGATTGGAAAAAGAAAGAAAAAAGTAAAAATAAACCAGGTAAAAAGTCTATAGAAAGACATAATAGACGTAAATTAGTTAGCCAAGTAGCAAAAAGTGAAACAAAAAAAGATATACAAGATAAGAGTAAGACTGAGCGAATAAAGGGAATGAGAACACGAAGAAAAGAGGCGGTTCTTGATAGACGAATTGAACACGGTGAATCCATTAGAGAAGAGAAATCAGAACTATATCCCGATGATCAGAACTTAGAGTCAAAAAGGAAAAATGAAGCTGTCTCATTAATAAAAAGGAAGAGGCGGAACCAGTGAGGGGTGTAAATGATGCAGAGTATAACATTGCAATACTCCCGGAGCATCGGGGGAACCCCTTGATCGAAGCATTACCAAAAAAATTGAAAGATGAGGATTTGGTAGAAAAATTAAGTAGCTATCCTCCATTTTCTGAAAGCGAGAGGAAATTGAGTGCTTTCGAGCGTATTGAATACCTTACAAGAATCGATGAGTTAAGGCAGCCTCTTCCAGTATATCTAGAATGCTTTAGAGCAATTGAAATTGCGATTAAGAAAGGTTATTCAAGCAAGAATCCCCTGTCGCCGACAACCATGAACTATTTACACTACCCTGTAGACCAACGATCTAAAGTTGCTCCTAGAACAGGTTATTTCAAATCTAACGGGAGTGGTATAACTTTACTTGGGGAAAGCGGTGTCGGAAAAAGTTGTATGCTAGAGCAGATTTTAAATTGTTTTCCAGAAGTTATTGAGCATCGTAAATACCAAGGTGAGCCTTTATATATTAAGCAAGTAGTATGGGCTAAAGTAGATTGCCCAGAAAATTCAAGTATCAGAGCCCTTTGTCTTAAGATTTTATTGGAAATTGATAGAAAGCTTGGAGGAGAAGAGACTAAGCCAGAAAAAATGAGTGATCTACTTGTTAAGCAAATTGAAGCTAAAATAAAGTCTAGCTTTTTAGGTGTCATAATAATAGATGAAATGCAGCATTTAAATTTGGCAAAAGCTGGAGGCGAAGATAAATTTCTGGGGTTTCTTCATAATCTTATGAATGAATTGGGAGTTCCCATTCTTCTGTGTGCAAACCCTCCCTTTGACAAGTTATTAGGGAAAACTCTAAAGACAGCAAGGCGTGCAGAAAGTCAAGCTTCTTTTACTATGGACTTGATGAAGAATGATGAGGAGTGGAGCATGTTTGTTGAAGAACTTTGGGTGTTGCAATGGACAAAGGAAAAAACTCCTTTAACTAAATCTCTTAGTGACAAATTATATGATCTATCTATTGGTAATATGGATCTGGCTGTAAGAATTTATAGGGAATCTCAGCGTTTAGTAATTGGTTCAGATAACGAGTCTATAACGGAATATGTCCTGGAGTATGCAGCAAAGAAAGCTATAAATTTCTCCAAAAAATCTGTAGATGAAGCAAGGATAAATAGGCTTGAAAAATTTCGGCGTATCAGAAGGGAAAAGAGTAATAATAGGTCTAAGGTCGAAACTAGTGAAATTTCATTTAAATCTATAGATACTTCGACATCAGAAGTTATGATTATCCCTGGAGATTTAAATCGCCCCCAGCACCATGAGTTTCATCAGAAGCTATCTTACTTACAATCTATTGGTGACTTAAATGAACTTATTAAAGATCCAGACTTGATAAGGCGAGCATCTATTGCAGAGAATCCTGAAGCTGAGTTAAAAAAAATGGGAGTTTTATTTAAAAATCCGATCAAGCATCTATCCTCAAAGTAAGTTTCACCCCATATGTGGCAATATGCTCCTGCCCAAAGCTTTTCCTGATGAACTTTTCTTTAGTCGAATTATTCGCTTTGCTACTATTTCTGGATTAAAGGGTAAAGAGTTTAATAAAATATATCTTGCTGAGGAGAGGGCCTCCATACACCCCTTTTTGACATCGAATCTAAAAAAACTTTCAGCCCTGACAGATGATGAACCGTACGAAATTTTATTTGGTCAGACATTGGCTCCAATATATATATTTTATTTGCCTAAGCACTCAAATAACATAATAAAATTTATGTTGAGTAATGATAGCGCGAGATCAATAAGGGAAAGTCAGCTCCCATCATTTGGTGCAGGTTCTTCGCTATGCTTGAAATGGTGTCAAGAGTGCGCCTGTAGCGATATAAATCAATATGGAGTTGCTTATTGGCATAGATCGCATCAAATCCCTGGAGTCTCTTCTTGTGGTATACATCCAGTTCTCTTAGAGAGAATTGACTTACATAATCGTCAACGAATTAGCCTTGGGATGTTACCATCAGTAACCTGCCGTGCTAAAGAAGCATCTAGTGTTGAATATAAAGTAGGTAAGTTTGGATATGATCTTTTAAGAAAGATCAAATGGCCTATTCCGTTAATAGATATTTCTTCAAGATATCGCTATAAATTGCAAAGTATGGGCCTGGTAACGAATAGTGGCCGTATTAGGCGTCTAAAATTAATGCAAAATTTTTATGTATTTTCACAAAACTATCGACCATTTCATAATAGCTCGCTCCCCAAATCGTCTGAAGATTTCAGATATATTTCTCAACTTTTAGTCCCAGGAGAAAACCATAATCCCTTCCAGCATATTTTTTTCTCAAGCTGGCTTTTTTCTACCTTCCAGCAATTATTAGAGGATCATAATAGTGTAGAGTTTGAGTTTAAGACCCGTAAAAAGGAATTTGCCAAGAGGACGAAAAGGAGGGAGAGGAAATGTGTTGAGCTTCTACGAAGCAGGTCGCTTAACGAAACTTCTAAAATTACAGGAAGAAGTAGAACTTATCTGAAAAGACTTGCAGCGCTCCACAATATCCCCTTGAATCTTAAGCCGCGAAAAATATCTAAGGCCTGTATAGATGAAATTATTCGCCTAGGGTATACAAGGATGAACCGGCATCGAATAGCTACAATCTGCAAAATTGGTGTAGGATCAGTAGAGCAAATTATCTCAACTCACCCTGAACTAGTAACTTATCGTAAACGATGCCATATGGAGTCAATGCGACGTCGCTATAGACTAAAAATTCTTAAATATTACAAATTACACCCTAAAGCAATTCGTAAAGATATTAAGTTTCACTGTAATAAAGCCTTTTATTGGTTGTATTTATATGATCGTGAGTGGCTAGAGGTTGCTCTACCTAAACCTCTAAAGGCTAAAGGGAGGTATCCTAAAAAATAGAGGAAATATTTATTCATTGAGAGGTGCAGGGAGGCCTAAGGGATGTTTATAACCATACTTCTTGCGGAACTCATACCTTTGTATATTTAGCCAAGTAATGGTGCACCTTTTTGTAAAATCAATATAGTTATTGCTGTTAATTTCCATTCTTGAATGATCGCTTTCACGAGAACTAGCTATAACGCCTGAAATTGAACAGTCAGTGAAAGAATCTATATTCCATCGGGCACAAGATGCGCAGGTTTCTTTTTTATCTTTAAGTACAGGGAACTCCATTCCCCATTGTCTAACTTTTATAATTTCAAGATCTTCTTTTTCAAAGTTTTTAATGTTTTTGTGGTTTGATTTTAATTCTTTGCTGTACACATCATAAAAGCTTAATAGACAATACCTCTTTAATCTTGCTCTTAAGAGGTTTAGGTCGCCCGTGGGCTCTGCTGGTCTCCTATCAGAAAACCTTTCAATGTAATCTTTCTGATAGGATAAAGTCTGAACAAAATATTTTATGTAGCTTAATTTTGCACAGGGAGAAAAATAAAGTTTCCACTTCTTTATGGGGTCCAGATAATATTTATTACTGTCTACTTCTGAAGTTAAGTGTTTTATTGAGTTGGATACTTTCTCCCAGTTAGCCGATAAAACACTTAAAATCACGGTTTTAATTTTGTTTTTTACTGAAGGGGTTCTTTTGATTTGCCATAACGGAGAGTTATGCTTTTCGCAATATGATATATATAACCACTTGCTTTCGAAAAACGCATGACCCTGATTTGCAAGTTTTTCTTCAATACACTTTTTACAAAACTTAATAGGTATTCGTTTTCCAGTAAATTGCCCATGAGAGTATTTAAGAATTTGTGGGAAGCCTTTAAAATGTGTAAATCTATTTCTGCTAAAAGTGTCCTCTGTTCCGATAGAGTAAGTAGAGTCAAAAATGTCAATCAGTACTTTCTCGGGATAAAAAGTGAAATATTTTTTGGCTGTATCCGGAATTGAAGGGTACTCTCTCCATCCACCCCCGCCAGCTATTAAGCTATTTATATTCCGAAACCCAGCTTTTATAAAAACTCTTAATATAAAGGAGTGGATGGATTCACCCGGCTGTTGCAGTGCTCTAAACATAGTTATACCATATTGTAAATATAGAAATATTGTGTGGATTGTAGTTTCTCTATCTAGCTTGCTGATAAGTTTTTTCTGAGAGCTATAGAGCTTAATAAATATACACACATATATTTTGAAATGCCTATTGTTTTTTATGAATGCCTACTGATATACCAAAAAATCTAATATTTAATAATTAAAAGTACTTAAAGGACATGTTATTGTTTCCATATAGTATATCCCTTGAAAAATTTCCAATACTCTATTGAGTCACGTCAATTGATGTCGGGCTCATTCTCAATATTTCACTCTGTTAATATGTATATTATAATTTTGTATGCTAATGATTTTTTCATTTTTAAAAAATACTATAGGGTTTAGCATGGTTTTTCAGAATTGCTTCAATGGTATTAAGCGCCTGCTAATTGTAGATCTTGAGGCAACTTGTTGGAATGATCGCCCACTATCTGTTGGGGTAATGGAGGTCATTGAATTCGGACTTGTACTGACTACTTTGGATGGTGAAATCTTAGCTAGTCATAGTCAATTTGTTAGACCAGTGATTAATCCGAAACTTAGTAAGTTTTGCAGTGAACTTACAGGTATCAAAAATAGCATGGTGGCTAGTGCGCCTGATTTTAGAGAAAGCACGAGTCTCCTTAACTTATGGTTATCTCATTATGAGTATCAAGCCTGGGCTAGCTGGGGGGAATACGATTGGAAGCAGATCAAAGTAGAGCTGACACGGCACGGTTGCGCGCCAGATTTTTTTGCTAAACCGCATATCAACCTGAAAGCAGTATGGCAAGAAAAGACAGGTAAGAAGCGTCGTTCAGGACTTGGATCTGCTCTACAGTCTCTCGGTATTGTCTTTGAAGGTCAGCAGCATCGCGGTGTGGATGATGCACGTAATATTTCGAGAATACTTCCTTACTTGACTATTTAAAAAATGTATCGTTGGTTTGATTCGAATAGGTGATGTACTTATTATAAATATAATTTTGATTGTATGAGAGGCTTAACCTCTGCCTTTCATGTCATAGAAATTTGTGTCATCTATTCATAGATGGCTATTGTATTTTATGACTCTTAATCTTTTATTGCGGGAAGATCAAGAGTACTCGATTTAATACTATATAGATACTCCACTTTGATTGGTTGTTAATATGAAAGTTAAATTAGTTTATATGATTATGTAACCCTGGGTTTGTTTAAAAAGATTGTTTTATATTTTATGGGACTCATTATAGATATCGTATCTAAAGGAAATGATACCCACCATACCTCCTATAGTGGCAGTTAAGTTACATATTTAGATCTCAGACTGGAGCTAGAGTTGGTATTGGTATACTTTATCAGCTTAATTCTAAGGTATTACATTTGCCTAAGCCCTTTGCTCGAATCCGTTTAACATTGATATTTATTAAATGACGGATCACGAAGCGAAATAGTAATTTCTTAATGCCAGTTAAATTACTTCCATAGAGCAGATAAAAATCATCAGGTTGCGTATAAACTCCGAAATCGTCTGCGATACCTTCTTTCTGTATAAATGTATCTTTATCCTCCCAGTCAATGGGTGGGTTTTGTAGGCATTTTGTGGCAATACCATAGCCTTTAAACTCAGAGCATTGATTACGAAACCCTTCTTGGACTTTGTTCAGGTATGGGCGGTCGATAATATATCCTTCAAGGTTGATCCACCTATCATTTGAATATACTTCAACCCAGCTGTGGATAATTCGTTCAGGTACGATATAGAATAGATAACTAGGTATAGCACCTTTCTGAAGATCTTTAAAAATAGTAAATCCATGAATGCGTGTAGGAATGCCAACAGCGCGAAGCAAAGCCATTAGCAATGTTCCTTTAGTGTTACATTGTCCGTACCCGTCTTTCAGTACCCTGCTAGCTGGAATACGATCATCACTATTGTAACCAAATAAAATATCATCACGAACAAACTTATAGATGGCACCAATGGCGTCATACTGAGATAGCTTACGCCATTTCTTATTTTCAATTAACATCTGAATGGTTTTATTCTCAAAGTCAAGCATAGGGGTTTCTGATAAGTATTCACGAGTAAGTGTCTTCATTCATTTGTTCTCCAAGGTAAGTTATAATGTGGGCATATTTAAACTCTGCCCTCTCGTATAATTGAATAAACTTCCTAAGACTTCACGAAAGCTCTCTTATCAAAATCATTCCTATATGAATGTCGCATAGACTTTTATTTGGGTCGCTTATTCAAAGTTAACCCCCCACTTTCAGGCAAGGTTAACGGTAGCTAAAAGAAATCGAATTTATCCAATGACTTTAACATTAGTATTATGGTCTCGCATCCTGATTAATTGAAGAATATAGCCCTTCTAAAGCTCTACCTTACCAACCAAAATTCCGTAGACTATGGGGCTGATAGACCCCTTACTAGTGTAAGTGTCACTATCTGAAAGTTGAGCCTTCTAGAGGCTGACTCCTCACTTGGATAGAAGGTGTGACCAAATAGACACTTTAGGATTAATGATAACTTTAAGGCAGTGAGCTTAGTTGAGGCATTTGGATTTACTTGCTAAAATCGCAGTCAGTAGATTCTGGTCTCCCTGTAACCTTTATGAATGTAGTTCGACTATCATTTTTGTTGATTGTACTTATGGTCTTTCAGACCGCAGGTGCATTCTATGATAGCCATGAAGAAGTTCAGAAGGTAACGAATCACCTGTCTCTACATCATGATGAAGATCTGCTCGGAAATTTACCGTTTCAACCGGACAGTTCCTTTTCTGATTTAAGTTTACAGGCCCCCTCCAGTGGGGATGAGACTGACCAATCTTCACTTCTTCTGGATTTATGTAATCACTGCTGTCATTGCCATGGAAGTACGTGTACCGTTCTGGTAGGTCAATCACTACACTCTACTCTGAACGGAATCGTGAATTATCGAGAATTCGGCAATACACGTGTTCCCAGTGGTTATTTTACGCCTCTACTCCGCCCGCCTATAACCCAAGTCTGATTTCTCCAATACCGCGCGAGTAAGGAGAGCTACTAGGCCCCCTTGCGCGAATAAAAACTGACTTGGGAGATACCCATGGATTTTTACTGCACGCTCACTGAGAGTGTGATTCGTCGTCGTGCCATATTCCAGTTGATGGTGGCGATAATGTATTTAGCTGCGCAATCAGTATCCGCGCAGGAGGGGGATTTACTGACATTACCGGATGCGATTGAGCTGACGCTCGCACAGAATCCGGAGCTTGCGGTATTCCCATTACAGAGAAGAGGTCTAGATGGTGCTGAAGAGACTGCAGCACTTCGGCCTGCGTTAAGCCTAGGAGGTGAGGCTCAATACAAGAACTTTGGTGATGGTGGCTCCAATAATGCGCCAGATCCCGAGGATGATGCCGACAATGAGCTTGAATTGACGGTAACTTTATCGTCCGTAATTGAGCTAGGGGATAAACGTAGAGCTCGAATAGATGTAGTCAATGCCCAGCGTAATTTACTGATCGCGGATGAGCAAGCTAAGGCGCTAGATCTTCTGGCAGAAGTTATCCGTCGCTATGCTCAGGTTCTTGCTGCCCAGGAATTAGTCGTATTGGCTGGAGAGAAGGTATTACTCGCACGTGAAACGCTAAGCGCTGTTAGCGCCAGAGTCAGCGCTGCTGCTAGCCCGGTTTCTGAACGCCTACGAGCGGAGTCCGCCCTGGAAAAAGCAAACCTCGCTAAGCAGACGGATGAGAGTATGCTAGTGTACTACAGGCATGCCTTATCGGCTTTGTGGGGACAGCCGAGTATAGATTATCGAGTAGACTCCAGTGAGCTCTATCGTTTTGAGCCCGGAGCTAGTTTTGACGAACTTTATGCGCGTGCACAGGAAAACCCAGCTATAGCGCGCTTTGCTTCCGAAGACCGTCTCAGAGCCTCACAGCTTCGCCTCACCCAGTCCAACTCTAAGCCTGATGTCGGGTGGTTTGCAGGTCTTCTCGTGAATCGGGCTGTTGACGAAACTACTGCTTTAGCTGGTTTCGAAGTTCCACTCTTTACTGCAAAACGCAATCGTGGTGCCGAGCTAACAGCAATGACTGAGTTGGATGAGGTTATGCTCCGTCGCGAGGCGGCATTACTAAAACTTTATCCTCAGCTATTTCTTGCCGTTACCAGTCGCGAACTGGCCTTGGCTACTGTCTCCAGTTTGCAGGATTCTGTAATCCCTAAGCTTCGCGAGGCATTGGCTGAAGTAGATCGTGCCTATCGTCGTGGCCGGAGTTCTTATCTTGACTTAATTGTTGCTCGGGAAGAGTTACTTGATGCTGAACGTGCACGAATCGAAGCAGCGCGGTCTGTACTTCTTTTCGGCGCTGAGATTGAGCAGCTTACAGCAGGGCCTTTAGGTTCCGAGAGTGTAGGAAACGGAAAATAATTTTGGATTTAGATATGAGCAGATTAAGTAAAGTAATTCGCCTGGCAATATTATCCATATTCCTCATTTTCTCTGGATTTTGGATTGCAAGCCTGGGTCATGCAAATGGTGGTTATGATGAACATGTTAAGCAAGATGAGGAGCTGGGCTCCAATAATAGCCATGATGAGCATGATGAACGGGAAGAGAAGAAATTCTCTAGTCATGGACATAATGATAACCATGGCGGACATGAAGAGCATCAGGAGGAAAAGGGCCCCAATGGTGGCCGTTTACTGACTGAGGGGGATCTAACGGCTGAGTTGCTTATTTATGAAAGTGGTGTAAAGCCAGAGTTTCGAGCCTGGATTTCTCTGAATGGTAAACCTTTAGAGAATGCTCGTGTTTCCGTAGAGCTTGAAAGACTTGGCGGAAAAGTGGATCAAATACCCTTTGCCTGGGAGGATAGTGTTGGGTATTACCGCGGTGAAGGCGTAGTAAAGGAACCTCACTCCTTTGATGTTGCCGTTTCTGTTTTTTACAACGGGGAGCGCACAAGTTGGGATTATGAGTCCCATGAAGGTCGAGTGCAGATCTCTGAACAAATGGCAAAAAAGGCAGGCATTAAAACTGCAATTGCTGCTCCAGGTATAATTAAAGAAAGCGTTACCTTATATGGTAAAACTGCGATAGATCATCGTAACCTCAGTCATGTGCGTGCACGTTACCCAGGAACCGTAATCACTGTTAATAAAATGCTTGGCGATTTGGTAGCGAAAGGGGAAGAGCTTGCTACTATCGAATCCAATGACAGCTTGCAAATTTATCCACTGGTCGCTCCTATTAGCGGTCAGATAATTGATAAGCAAGCCAGCCAAGGTGAATTCAGTGGCGAACGGGTGCTGTTTACCATAGCTAACTACGACCAGCTGTGGGCTGAGTTGCAAGTATTTCCGATGCGTCGCGATCAGATCAAATTAGGCCAACAGGTTTCAATTACAGCTGGTGACCGTTCTTTTGACTCAACTATCACCAGCCTTGCTCCGAGCAGTAATGGTCAGCCCTTCGCGATTGCAAGAGCGGTGATTGAAAACCCCAATGAACTCTGGACTACCGATCTAATGGTCCAAGGCCAAGTAGTAACCAATGAAAAATCTGTGCCTTTAGTGGTTGAGAATCGTGCGCTACAACCTTTCCGCGATTGGACGGTGGTATTTATCAAAGTGGGAGAAACCTATGAAATTCGTCCACTTAAACTGGGCCGTAGCGACGGCACTGTTACCGAAGTGCTGAGTGGTCTCAATGTGGGTGATCGCTATGTCACCGAGAACAGCTACCTGATCAAAGCGGATATTGAAAAGTCCGGCGCTGAACATAGCCATTAAATGAGGCCAGAAGATGATTGAAAGTATACTGCGCTTTTCAATTGAGCGGCGCTACCTTGTACTGTCCCTGATCTTTGTATTGGTGGGCCTGGGGGTTTGGAGTTATCAGAGACTTCCAATTGATGCGGTTCCAGATATCACCAATGTTCAGGTACAGATTAATACCGAGGCTCCTGGTTATTCACCTTTAGAGGCGGAGCAGCGGATTACTTACATTGTGGAGGCGGCACTCGCCGGCTTGCCTAATTTAGAATATACCCGTTCGCTCTCTCGCTACGGTTTGTCCCAAGTCACTGTTGTTTTTAAAGAGGGTACAGATCTCTATTTTGCTCGGAACTTAATTAATAGCCGTCTCAGTAGTATTAAAAGTCATTTGCCTCCGGAGTTAGAGCCTGAAATGGGTCCTATTGCTACCGGACTCGGTGAGATTTTTATGTATACCGTGGAGGCTCTGCCTGGCGCCACCCAGCCCAATGGGCAGCCTTACGACGCTACTTCACTGAGGGAAATTCAAGATTGGATTATAAAACCGCAATTATCCTTAGTCCCCGGAGTTACTGAAGTTAATACCATCGGTGGCTATAACAAGCAGTATCACGTAACACCTGAACCTCGGCAGATGCTTAACTTTGGCGTATCCATGGAAGATATCGCCCTAGCGCTGCGTCGCAATAACGAAAGTCGCGGCGCTGGTTATTTGGAGGAGAATGGACGGCAACTTCTAGTGCGCTCACCTGGGCAGTTGCGAAATATTGCCGAAATTGAGGATGTGGTAATTACCAGTCGCGCCGGGGTGCCGGTTAAAATTTCGGATGTGGCCGAAGTGGCTATTGGAAAAGAGCTTCGCACCGGTGCAGCCACTCGCGATGGTGAAGAGACCGTATTGGGTACAGCCATGATGCTGGTCGGGGAAAACTCCCGGGAGGTAGCTCGAAGTGTGGCAGAAGCCTTAGAGCGAATAAAATCAACCGTGCCAGAAGGTATTAAGGTAGAGGCGGTTTACGATCGGACCACTCTGGTAGATAAAGCTATCGCTACAGTGCAAAAAAACCTTGTTGAGGGTGCGCTGCTGGTTATCGTGGTATTGTTCTTGTTGCTGGGAAATATTCGAGCTGCCTTTATTACTGCAGCAGTAATCCCGCTTTCCATGCTTGCGACCATTTTCGGCATGGTGCAAACGGGTGTTTCCGCCAACCTGATGAGTCTCGGAGCTCTTGACTTTGGCCTGATTGTCGATGGGGCCGTGATAATTGTGGAGAACGCGATTCGCCGACTTGCAGAAGCCCAGCATCGCAAGGGAGGCAAGCTGCCCCTACAAGAGCGTTTGGAGCTAGTATTCCAAGCTACCAACGAAGTGATTCGCCCAAGTTTGTTTGGTGTTTTGATCATTACCGTGGTGTATATCCCCCTATTTTCGCTTACAGGTGTGGAAGGGAAGATGTTCCACCCCATGGCTGCCACTGTAGTGATGGCATTACTCGCTGCATTGGTGCTTTCTTTGACCGTTGTGCCTGCAGCAGTTGCCGTTTTCCTGACAGGTAAAATCAGTGAAAAAGAAAACAAAGTTATTGTTGCGACCAAATCTTTATATAAACCATTGTTGATTGCTGCAATGAAAGTGCGGTGGTTAGTACTTTCTGGGGCTCTTGCATTAGTACTGTTCTGCAGCTGGCTTGCAACAACACTGGGCTCTGAATTTATTCCACAGCTCAATGAGGGTGATATCGCACTACACGCCCTGCGTATTCCTGGTACTGGTTTAGAGCAATCTGTAGAAATGCAAAGCTTGTTGGAGCAGCGTATTAAGGAGTTTCCCCAGGTAGATAAAGTATTCGCAAAAATTGGTACACCAGAAGTAGCAACAGACCCAATGCCGCCAAATGTAGCCGACAACTTTGTGATTCTGAAACCACGTGACCAATGGCCTGATCCGAAACTGCCCCAGGAACAATTGGTTGCTGAAATCGAAAAAGCTGTGCGTCAGTTACCGGGAAATAACTACGAGTTCACCCAACCAATCCAAATGCGTTTTAATGAACTAATTTCCGGTGTACGTGCAGACCTAGGTATTAAAGTATTCGGTGATGATCTGGATCAGCTGGTGGCTTCTTCAAATGAAATTCTCGGTGTGTTAAATGGAATTGAGGGTGTTGCTGATGCTCGTGTAGAACAAGTGGAAGGTCTACCGATTCTATCAATAGTGCCAAAGAGAGTCGCACTCGCCCGCTATGGAATAGATCTGCAAACCTTGCAAAATTTGGTTTCAACGGCTATTGGAGGGGAAGAGGCTGGATTGATTTACGAAGGCGATCGCCGTTTTCATCTGGTAGTGCGTCTGCCGGAAGGCTTGCGACGAGACTATGAGAACCTTGGGGATTTACCTGTTCCGTTACCCACTGATAGCCAATTAGGTAGCTATGTGCCCTTGTCAGAAGTTGCCAACTTGGAAATGACCCCTGCCCCCAACCAGATTAGCCGGGAAAATGGTAAGCGCCGTGTTGTGGTAACGGCCAACGTCCGTGACCGTGATTTGGGTTCCTTTGTTGAAGAGGCGAAGGGTCGTATTGATCAGCAGGTCTCTTTGCCTGCAGGTTACTGGCTAGTATACGGCGGCACTTTCGAGCAATTGGAGTCCGCCAGTACTCGCCTCTCGATAGTGGTTCCACTGACACTATTGGTAATTCTGGGGCTTCTGGTGATGGCCTTTGGTTCATTCAAGGATGCCTTAATTATTTTCAGTGGAGTACCCCTGGCGCTTACTGGAGGTGTCTTGTTCCTATGGTTGCGCGATATGCCTTTATCTATTTCTGCCGGAGTAGGATTTATTGCACTATCTGGTGTGGCGGTGTTAAACGGTTTGGTAATGCTCTCCTTCATCCGACAACTTCGTCAGCAAGGTGGTGAGTTGCTCACATCTATTATCGATGGCGCTATGATCCGCCTGCGTCCAGTATTGATGACTGCGTTGGTTGCGAGTCTCGGTTTTGTTCCTATGGCTTTGAATGTAGGCACTGGAGCAGAGGTTCAAAGACCACTAGCTACGGTGGTGATTGGAGGCATAATTTCTTCTACTCTCCTAACCTTGTTTGTACTGCCATTGCTTTATCGGATAGTGCATGGAAGAGAGGGGATATTAAAAATGAAAAAATAATTTACGATGCTCACCTTTGCTTATATTTAGGTAGGGGTGGGCAAAATTTTAATAAAAATATTTAAGTGTGCTGGTTCATTTTTGAGCATGAAAGAGATGGATGCGTTTGATATTTATATTAGATAAGTAGAAAATAATAGATGTTTCTGTTGTCTCAATAGAGTGACGGGGTTTTAGTGTGTAGGTTTAGTATGGGTTTACTGCTTGCAGATTTTTATTTTGGTTCAAAGACAACCTTTATAGGTCCTAAATTGAGTGGACAGAAGTGCTGGTGCCCTTGATTTCTGATTTTAGTGAATTGTAATTTTACTTCTCATGAAGTTGACTGATAAATATGATCTGAGTTTTTTAAAAAAGACAGAATCTAGCCTCGAGCGAGACTTTGAAGTAAGTAATTGTTGATGTTTAAAGCATAAATATCCCTAAGTGGAGTTCTGTTTAGAGAGGGCGTAAATATGTCTGAATGTGGTTGCGGTTTAGAGCAAGCAGATAAATTAGAGAGAAGCACTTTAATGGTGCTGCTAGTGATCAACGCAATTATGTTTGTGCTTGAATTAACTCTTGGATGGTTTGCTCAGTCAACAGGATTGATTGCAGACTCTCTGGATATGTTAGCTGATGCTGCTGTGTATGGGATTTCTTTATTTGTTGTAGGTAGAGGGGTTGTATTTCAAGCTAAGGCAGCTAATGTCAGTGGAATAATTCAAATTATATTGGGGTTGTGGGTGTTGTATGAGGTTTGTAGGAGATCGCTTTTTGGCAGTGAGCCAGAAAGTATACTGATGGTATCAATAGGGGCCTCTGCCTTGTTAGCAAATGTTGTTTGCCTCCTAATAATATCTAAGTATAGGGAAGGAGGGGTACATATGAGAGCTGCTTGGATTTTTTCAGCCAATGATGTTGTAGCAAATTTAGGAGTGATTATGTCAGGTCTACTAGTCGCGATAATCGATAGTCGTTTCCCTGATCTTGCTATAGGCTTAATAATTTCAGCTGTTGTTATTCGAGGTGGTTTTTTGATTCTTAAAGAGGCGAGAGAGTCCACTCGAAAAGCCAAAATATCCTAAGTGACCTTAAGGTTTTAATAGTAATGAGTGATATCAGCTTCTTAGTGGCTTGTCTAAAATAGTTTGTAGATCAATGGAAGTCTTACCTGAAGATGCTTGTCACTAATTTATGAGAGCAAAAGATGCAGTGATTCCTTAAGGCTTGAGTTGGCGAACTTATGAGTGCTTTTCTCTCATAGAGCAGTTTTGTGTATCCATTTTAGTGCGTTATGACATGACGCACTTTTTTCACTTTTACCTAGATGGTCTAGGCAGAAATTTTATTATTATATACTGCCGAATATTCCCTTACAGCCTCCAAAGGACCTAGTCAAAGTATTGTTGGGTGTTGAATATCTTTCATTTGGGTATAGAAGCCTAAGAAGTCCTCAAGTGTTTTTTCATAGCTCTAAATTTTTAGTCGACTATAACTAAAAATTGATACGTACCTTCTGTTGAAAAGAATATTGAGCCGCGGCATTAATGTCTACTAGGTGAGCTTCCTCGCAAAGTATGGTGCAATGCTTTAGATCGGTGATTTGATCTATATCTCTTCAGTCTTAAAGCAGTATGACAAATAGTTGTCGAGCAGCTGTTTCATCGAGTTAGATGTTTCAGAAAGTTCTCTGTCGCTCATATTCTATAGGTAATATTGGTAATGATAACGATTTTCAATTAAGTGTGTGGTTCTGTGCCTGTAAAAATTTATACTCTTCATAACTTTCGGCCTAGTGGATACTTTTGGTGGGAAAGTTGAGTTTAATAATTTAACCCTAAGTTAGGGCGAAGTATGGGGCTTAAATGGGGGGCTCGGAGCTGCTAGAAAGGTGCTCTGTTTCTATAGATACTAAATATCGCCATTGTTAGATGAAATAAGAGAATGTTACGTAGGTTGCGTGTGCCGTATGCTCTCTCATTTTGCAAAGTGCTCCTAAAGTTAGCTAGAAATCAGCTCTTATCCTCAGTCATATCTGCGAGATTTGGTATGCGCTTTATAAGTGAAGCCGATTTTGTAGTGCTTCTGTAAACTGGCCAGCAAAGATAATGCTTTTCAGTTCATCTACGAATGTAGATAAATCTATCCCCGGTGCTCAGCTATCAGCATTTTTAGTTTGGTGGATGCTTCTAAAGTGCCAGCTAAATAGCTATTTCCCTACGGTAATAAAATGTGTAAGCACGATTGGGTATTTCTGAGGGATGTCTAAAGCGGTATTCTGGTTTTTTGTGTGTTGAAAATGGCCATTGCTTCTGTGGTTTTAATTGTGCAATAGGGAATCTCGCAATGATAATGCGGATGATTTTTTGTTAATAGTTAAAAAATAAAGAGTAATAAATAGATTATCATGGACGAATTTCATAAATTAGACTGAGTTTTGTATTTTAGTCATGAGAATTAATGGCGTTTAGTTGGTGCAGGTAAAAGAAAAGGAGGTGGAACTACAGTTGCGCCTTACTTGGTACTATTCTCCTTAAAGTGGATTGTTGTAATAAAAAAATATCCAATAAATTACTTTGGGTTGCGGGGCGTATTGTTAATTGTGGTGTGGTTTATGTGAATGTGATGTGTCAATCTTTACTTAAAAATACGAATTTTCTGCTGAAAAATAGCAGGGAGATTGAAGATTGAGGAAAAACGACAGTGTACGCTTGAATGTTTGTGCGAATTTACGCTACCCCTAAGATGGAATTAATTCCAGTAAGCTTGTCATCAAATAGTTTATATTTGTTAATTGGCTGGTCACAATATGTTACCAAAATATAAGCTGTGATTTGCTGTAATTGGCGGCAAGGAGTTTTCTTGGGTTTCCCGTTGGGAGTCGGAGTTAGGTGTGAGTGCAAGCTTCAATAGTA
This sequence comes from Microbulbifer sp. CnH-101-G, assembly GCF_052466775.1. Classification (NCBI taxonomy): domain Bacteria; kingdom Pseudomonadati; phylum Pseudomonadota; class Gammaproteobacteria; order Cellvibrionales; family Microbulbiferaceae; genus Microbulbifer; species Microbulbifer sp. CnH-101-G. The sequence continues at coordinate 2,720,973 of NZ_CP174292.1, read as the reverse complement.
AAAAAAATACGCATAAAACCTGTTCGTTTTGTTGTGAGCTCATGATCGCAGGATGATTTTTATGTGATTGGCGGACCGATTGTTCTGGCTAATTTTTAGAGGTAATTTGAAGGGGTAAGATTGTAAGCGGGTGTAAGTGAGATGGGCTGGTCATGTAGCAAAAAAAACCATACTGCGCGGCAAGAAAAATAAAAAAATAAAGAAAATTACTTTGAAGTGATTGTTAAAATTTCTAATGTGTTTAATATTTCTCTCGGAAAATAATAAATAGAATCGATGAGTAGAGGCTCTTGATGGTGGTCAAAGATTTACCCGGCAGATTTACCCGGCAGATTTACCCGGCAGGTTTACCCGGCAGGTTTACCCGGCAGATTTACCCGGCAGGTTTACCCGGCATGATTCCCGGATGGGTGGTCTTTCAGTCGAGTTCTAAATTCTCTGATGTTTAAACCATTCTTAATTCAAGCTTTGAGGTTTTTGTTAAGTTTTTTGATATATATCAGCTTGATTAAAACAGTAAAAAAATAGCCTAAATGCCTCCGCATAGACGATTGAGGCCGTGTCTTATTTGACTTTAAAAACGGAGATTGAAATGTCGATACAGTTACAAAACATACTCAAGGAAAACGGGTTAGACCCTTTAAAGGTGGCACTGTCATCTGTGGCGGAACTCTATTCGATGACAGAGGATAACTTACTGGATTTCAAGACAGGCTTGATCCATGAGGCATTCGCTTATCACTATGAGAACAATGCTTTTTTCCGCTCCGCTTGCGATAGCAAAGGAGTGACACCGGATATGATCTCAACTCCAGCTGACCTGATCAAAATACCTCTGATTCCCATTGAGCTTTTTAAATCAAACGATAGCCATAAGTTACTTTCAGTCAGCCTACGTGATGTAGAGCTAGAAATGCGAAGCACAGGTACCTCTGGTATTCCCAGCGTTTCGCGCCGCTGCGCAGACACCGTTGACAATGCGGTGCTGGGGATTTACTCGATGTATCGCGAATTCCTAAAGATCTCCAAAGGTGCCGGCCTTTATCTTTGCCCCTCAACCGAGGAAATTCCTGAAATGGGCATGATCAAGGCGCTCAATATGCTCGCAGGTCTACTGGACACTCATAGATTCATGGTTCGGCAAGAATCTTTTAAGCCCGAAGAGGCCTTAGAACAGCTTGAGGATTGGAATGATAAATTCAGTCGCCATTTGATTGGTCCTCCATTCCTGATCAATCGTTTTATCAGCTACCTCAAAGCTACCAACACCCGAATTAAACTCGATAAGAGTAGTTACATCATCACTCTTGGGGGGTGGAAGCGCTTCTCAGGCCAGATGTTGTCACGTGCAGAATTCAACAGTGAATGTATCGAGTACTTGGGCGTTGAAGAGAGCCAGATCCGTGATATCTACGCCTTGGTTGAATCCAATGTCATTGCTATTGACGATGAGTATGGAATCAAGCATGTCTCCCCCTTCGTTCATTTCTCGGTAAGAGACCCCAAACAACTAGATCGAGAGGTCGAACCGGGCCAGACCGGCCAATTGGCAATTCTTGACCCTCTCGCACGTTCGACGCCTGGTTTCATGCTTACTGAGGACTTGGTGCGACTGTTGCCTGAAGCGAGTCGTTCGGGAAGAAGTGGTCAACGCATGCAGTATGTAATGCGCCTACCTGAGTCAAAAGAATTTGGTTGCTGTGCGGTTAATTTAGATAAGCGGCTTGAAGATTTGGACGCAGAGCAGGCTGCTAGCGGCAGTTGTCCAGTCGTCGCCTAATTACAGCTGTCCAAGATGGAGCTACAACATGTACAACGACATCATCATTGACAACTTTTCCGACCCGGCTCATGTCGGTGATATCAACGAACCCAATTACGAATATGAAATTGGCAATCCAGTATGTGGAGATCGGATTCGCGTTCAGATCAACATCACCAATGGACTGATTGACAGTGCTCGCTTTAGAGCTTGGGGTTGCGCTACTTCGGTGGCGACGGCCAACATTTTCTGTGCCTCGCTTGAGGGGTTGGCACCGGAACAGCTTGCCGGGAGAACAAGTAACGAAATAGAAGGCATGCTTGGTGAACTAGAGCCATCACAACACCATTGTGTTGAGATTTTGCAGCAGCTTCATCATAGGTTGCTGAGCTTAGTTGGCAAAGATTGTCGGGAGGTGATGCCATGACAAATGCTCACTCGATTGAGGGTTACTTCGACTACAACGCCACAACCCCGGTGTCGGAGGCTGTAGCTACGGCTATGTCCTCTGCGCTTCGGCTCTTTGCTAATCCATCTGGGCGTACGCTTCCTTCGACCAGTAATCGTGAGCTAATCCAGCGAGCAAAGACCCATGTCGCTAGCCTACTGGGTACCGCGCCGGAAAAAGTTTTCTTTACCTCCGGCGGTTCTGAAGCCAATAACTGGGCTATTAAAGGAAGCCTGATGAACGACCTGGGTAGGGCCGGCCATATCCTAACCACGGCGATTGAGCACCCTTCAGTTCTAGAAACTATCCGATACTGCGCCCACCAATTCGGATTCGAAGTCACCTGCTTGAAGCCGGGACCGAGCGGCGCCGTCAGTTTTGAGGCTGTCGCTGAAGCTATCCGGCCTGACACCAGGTTGATTTCCATGATGTATGCGAACAATGAAACCGGCGTTATTCAACCTGTGGATCAGGTGGCAAGGCTGACCCGCTCCCGAGGCATTCCGTTCCATGTCGACGCAGTGCAAGCAGTAGGTAAGCGGCCTCTTGATGTCGAGGCATTAGGTGCTGATTTTGTTTCTTTTTCCGCACACAAATTCTATGGTCCCAAGGGTATTGGCGGCCTATATATCCAGAATATAGATCGCATATCTCCCTTGATTCATGGTGGTGGACAAGAGATGGCAATGCGCTCTGGTACCGAGAATTTGGTCGCTATCGCCGGACTCGGTGAGGCTGCTGACGAATGTCGCAGGGAGCTTGAGTACTGGGACCATCACTGTCTGAAGTGCAAACAGCACTTGATCGAACAGCTTGGCAAATCCTCTATCGAAACACATATCAATGGTGCTAGTCATTATGAGGGGGCGATTTCCAATACCTTAAACCTATCGATTCCAGGCATTCGGGGTGAGGCGCTTGCTCTGTTAATGGAAAAGAAAGATGGGATTGTGGTGTCGATTGGCTCTGCATGCAGTAACAACAAGACCCGTCAACTATCGCCTGTATTACAAGGAATGGGGCTAAGTGATGAAGAAATACAAAGTGCGATCAGGATTAGCTTCGGCCGCTTTACCAGCCTTGATGATATAGATCGTTTTGTTGATTCATTGCAGCGGTGCGTGGCACAGCTCAAAAGCATGAGCTTTAAAGGGTGAGGAGTTGGGCTCATGACGGATAAGATTTTTCCAGCTCAGCGCTTCATGGATCAGTTCGCCCGACACGTGGTTAATGAGCCTAGCCGTACCGCCTGCGTATTCCAGCCTCATGGGCCTGATAGTGCTCTATCGCTGAGTTACGGTGAACTGAATCAGCAGGTACTTGAACGGGCCCGACTGTTAGTCGAGCGCGGATATAGAGGCCAGCCGCTTGCTCTGCTTTTCCCTGCTGGTCTTGATTTTGTGGTCAACTTCCTCGCCTGCCTCGCGGCTGGCGTCATTGCTGTACCCCTGAACCTGAGTCGCAATGCTCAGCAATTAGAGCGCACTGTTCGTATTCTTGGTGATGCAAAGACCAAAGCCATTCTGACGACCGCTGAGACTCGTGAACAGCTATTTGAGCAATTAGCAGAATTACCGGCGATTAATTTGGGCGACCAGGCCTGGATTGATGAGCAGCAGGTTGGTGCTGCTAAAGATGTAGAGTTACCTCTTCCGGCTCCAGATGAGTTGGCGTTTGTTCAGTACACCTCAGGCTCTACTGATCTACCCAAAGGTGTAATGGTAAGTCACGCCAACATTATCGATAACCAATTGGCTATCCAGCAGGCGTGTGGCCACAGCGAAGGTGTAATTGCTGGCGGCTGGCTGCCACAGTTCCACGATATGGGACTGATAGGCCATATGCTGCAGCCATTGTTCCTTGGTGGTACCTACGTCTTCATGCCACCGATGAAGTTCGTTCAGCGTCCACGCCGGTGGTTAGAATTGATATCTCACTATCGAATTCATAGCTCTGCTGCACCTAATTTTGGCTATGAGCACTGCATCAAGTTCATAGGTGAGCGAGAGGACCTATCGGGATTAGACCTGAGTTGCTGGAAGGTGGCTTTGAATGGCTCTGAGCCTGTCAGCGCCGACACTATGAGGATATTTGCTGAACGTTTCCAGCCTTACGGTTTTTCCTCTACTGCTTTCTTTCCCTGCTACGGCATGGCTGAAACCACTTTGTTTGTCTCTGGAGGACCGAAAGGCGTAGGCATTGAAACCCTGGCTTTCGATCCCGCAGCATTTGACTCTGGTCGACTGCAATCTACTGGTGAGGGGCGTCAAGTGGTTAGCTGCGGTCGTATCACGCCAAGGATGATTTTGAAGGTTGTTGATCCGGAGAGTGGCCGGCTAGCAGATGAGGATTGTATTGGTGAGATATGGATTAGTGGTGCCTCAATAGCACAAGGTTATCTTAACAACCTTGAGATTAGTAAGCAGCAATTCGGTGCTCGTATATCGCCCTGCGACGGTCATTATTACCTCAAAACCGGGGACATGGGCTTCGTCCGTGACAATAAGTTGTATATCACCGGGCGGATCAAGGAAATGTTAATCCTGCGCGGCCGCAACCTTTATCCATACGATATTGAACGTACCTGTAGTGACCATCCTGATGCGGCAGGCAATAACGGAGCCTCGGTTTTCACTGTGGATAGCAATGGCCAAAACCGACTGGCAGCCATTGTTGAGATTCGCCGCCACGCCTTTCTTAACCGAAACCACGATGAACTCCGACAGGAGCTGCGTGAGGCAGTGATGTTGGCACATGATGTCGCCCTCGACCAGCTCTTGCTGGTCAAGCCTGGCGGTATTCCGAAAACCACCAGCGGCAAAGTTCGTAGGACTGCCTGCAGGGATCTGATTGCAGCCGAAGAGGCGCAGCTCGCATGAACCGTTGATAGGAAATATAAGATGACGAATGAATTTAGAATGAAAAACCTGGTGGAACAGATCACAGATTTTATCGCTGCTAAAACACCAGAATTTTCGATTGATAAGCACAGTGACACCTCTTTCTCAAGTCTAGGTCTAGACTCGGCAGACCATGTCCAGCTATCGACTATGGTGGAGGACCACCTCTCTGTTGACGTCGATCCGACGCTAGCCTTCGACTACCCAACGATTAACGCTCTTGTGGCACATCTCGAAAAGAATTTTTCAAGAACAGCTTTGGAGCGCAGTTGATGTCGCGACTTGATTGCATAGTTATCGGTGGAGGCCAGTTCGGTCTTCACACCGCACGAATGCTGCAGCAGGCTGATCTCAACTACCTTCTGCTTGAACGGGATAGTATTGGCGACGTTTGGCGTAACCGGCTCGAAGGTATGAAGCTATTCACTTCACGTCAATTCTGTGCCCTGCCAGGACTAGCCTTTCCGGGCGATCCTGAGGGCTTCCCGACTACAGTAGAAATAGCTGATTATTTGGTCAGCTATGCAGGCCACTTTGATCTTCAGGTTCGAGAAGGCTGTGAAGTTGTTGGTCTCGATCGCCTTTCGAACGGCAGTTTTCAGGTCGACCTTGCCGACGGCACGTCTCTGCTCGCCACCAGTATCGTCAATGCAACTGGTGCTAATCAGATACCCCAGGTGCCGGCGATAAGTTCCCAACTTGCTGGAGAGGTGCAGCAGCTAGACGGTAGTCTCGCCTCAACCGATGTCATTTCTGATGGCCACACTGTTGCCGTTATTGGGGATGGTGCTACTGGGCGTCAGATCGTGGACCGGCTAGCGGGGCGTTGCAATGTGTTTTTGGCCACGGGTTCCCCACGTGGCCTGCCTCCCAACCGTTTGTTCGGACGTGATATTTTTTGGTGGCTTGATCGCTTGCGTATCCTTTCCGCCGATAAGAACAGCCTCATCGCGAAGATATTAAAAAAGCGTAACCCTGTCCCCTGTGGTGAATACAACAATAGACGGCTGAAGGCTAAAGGCGTAAAGATTGTTGGCCGTGCTTTGGAGTGCTCTGGCCGTCAAATCCGTTTCGACTCCGTCGGTTGGCATGACATAGATACAGTGATTTGGGCAACAGGCTATTGCGACCGAACGAGCTGGCTAAAGTTGCCGCACTGTGTCGATGAGAGGGGCTTCATTGAAAACTATGGAAGGACTCCAGAGCCTGGGCTTTTCTTAGTGGGACGTAAATGGCTTAGTTGTCGAGCGTCGGAGCTGGTAATGGGGGTTGAGAAGGATGTAGAGCGAGTAATGGTGCCGCTGCGAGCATTTTTATCCGAAAGGAAAGAAATACCTTGAACAAAAATATAAAGACCGATTGGATCATTCGCTCTGGCGCCAGTAAGTGGCTATTAGCGCTGGTGCTGTTGCTCACATTGATGTCGGCTGTTGGCCTAAAACGGATGGGGCTGGCCAGTGATTATCGCGTTTTCTTCGATGATAACGATCGTGACCTACTGCGCTTGGAGCAGATGCAAGATACTTATAGCACGACTGATAACGTGTTCATCATGATTGAACCGGTGGATGACAACATCTACAACCAGCGTACTCTGAGCCTTATACATGAAATGACACGCGCGTTGTGGCGGACGGCCCATGTCTCTCGAGTAGATTCGCTAACGAACTTCCCCTATAGCTCTGCTGAAGACGATGATATTTTGATTGAGGAGTTCGTCTACGAGCTTGACGAATTGACGCCGCAAAGGATCGCCTTTATTGAAACTGCCGCTAGTAGTGAGAGGGACTTGGTTGGCAATTTGGTTAGTAAGAACGGACGATTTACCGCGATCAATGCGACCATTCGGTTGCCAGGGTTAGACCATAAGGCCGAAGTGCTAGCCGTTACCGGTGCTGTCGATGAATTGATTAAGTCATTCAAGATGGAATATCCGGATCATCGTTTTTTTGTCACCGGTGTGGTGGAGATGAACGGTGCCTTTTTCCAGGCGGCAAAAAAAGACTTCATCACGCTGATACCGTTGATGATCCTTTTTGTGCTGGTCAGCGCTGCTCTGATTCTCGGATCACCTGCTGCAGGTGGCGCTATTTTGACGGTAGTAGTGTTGGCACTGCTAGGGTCTTTGGGTCTAGCTGGTTGGCTCGGTATTCAATTGTCTGCGCCATCAGTATCGGCTCCAATCATCATGTTCACGGTGATAGTAGCGTCGGCCATCCACATCCTCAGCTATATTCAGCGCCAGATACGCAGTGGTGTTTCTCGTGAAGAAGCAGTCTTGCAATCCTACCGGCGCAATCTCAAGCCGATTGCGGTGAGCCATGTCACTACTATTATCGGTTTTCTGGCGATGAATTTCAGTGACTCACCGCCGTTTCGAGATCTTGGCAATATAGTTGCCTTAGGTGTGCTCTTCTCGCTACTTTTGTCGTTGACGGTTCTACCACAGCTTCTGTTGCGTATTCGTTTTTCAACGCGGGAAACAGGTGCCAACCGACTGATTAATCGCATGGCTTTGTTGTCAGGCTGGGTTATCGCTTACCGCCGGCGGATATTGTGGCTAATGCTACCTTTGTCCCTATGCGTCGCTGCACTCAGTCCATTGAATCAATTAAACGATGATTTAATCCGCTATTTTGATGAGTCACAGCCCTTCCGTGCTGATTCTGAACGTATCGATCGCCACTTTTCTGGTATTTATACAATCGATTACTCGCTCTCGGTACCAGAGCAGAACGGTATGTTTCAGCCAGAGTTTTTACAGTTTCTTGATACATTCGATGACTGGCTACATGAGCAGCCAGAAGTTTTTACAACTGCAAGCCCCCTGCACCGAATCAAGGATCTTAACCGTTTGATGAATGGTGGTGATGAGGACTCTTACCGGTTACCTGGCGATACAATTACCGCTGCACAGCAGTTCCTGCTATACGAGATGTCGTTGCCGTTTGGTCGTGATGTGACCCATCAGGTGAATTTGAATAAATCCTCGGTGAAACTGACTGCACGATTAAAGAATCTAAGCTCGGTGGGCTTAATTGCTTTTGAAAAACGGGTCGAAGAGTGGTTGTTGCAAAACCAACCTCGCTCCATTGATATCTATCACAGCAGTCCCGCAGTGATTTTTTCCCACATTGGCCAATCAAATATTGTAAGTCTCCTTGAAGGTGCCTCGCTAGCGTTTGTGGTGATTTCATTGACGTTGATGCTGGTATTCCGCTCACTCGATATTGGTCTATTGAGCTTGGTTCCAAACCTGCTTCCAGTCGCGGCAGCATTTGGATTTTGGTATCTCGTTAATGGTCAAATCTCAATGGGGCTGGCTGGGGTGTCGGCAATGGCGATCGGCATAATCGTCGATGATACAGTTCACTTCCTCTATCAGTATGTCAACGGTCTAAAGCGGGGGCTCAGTCCTGAAGATAGCGTAAGCGAAACCATTAGTAAGACTATGGGTGGGATCGTGATTAGCTCAATGCTGCTAGTGATAGGCTTCCTTCTATTGTCGACCTCGGCGTTCGAGAAAAATGCTCAGATGGGTATGCTCACGGGGATGTCTATTGTGTTGGCATTGGTGTTTGACTTGATATTACTACCGGCCTTGGTTCTAACCTTTATGCGCAGGACACGTACGTCGAACCTGCAATTTCGTACCGACAAGGAACTAAATAATGCGAACTGATTACCGTCTCCTCCTTCCAGTGACAATACTTTGTGGCCTAATCGGTTTGCCGGTTCAAGGCGCTGCTAGCGATGTTAGAAAGGGGCGGGAGGTCGCAGTGGCAGTGGATAACCGTGACCTTGGTTACGGCGACAGTGTTGCCGAATTGACGATGATTCTACGCAACAGGGCCGGAGATGAAACTCGACGTGAACTGCAGATCAGCTCACTTGAGAGTCACGAGGGTGGAGACAAATCGTTAATCCGCTTCAATTTTCCTGCCGATATCCGGGGCACGGCGCTTCTAACGCATCCGCAGTTAGAGGATACCGATAAGCAGTGGTTATATTTGCCTGCCTATTCCCGTATTAAGAGGATCTCATCTCGCAATAAGAGTGGTGCGTTCGTCGGTAGTGAGTTTTCGTTCGAGGACTTGTCTGATAAGGCGGTCGACGATTTCCGCTATACCTACGTGAGAGAGGAATCATGCGAAGATGGTGCCCTGGTTTGTGACGTAATTGACCGAGTGCCGGAAGACTCTCACTCTGCATATAGCCGGCAGCGGGTCTGGGTTGATCAGAGTGCTCGACGTATCTTCCGTATAGACTATTTCGACCGTAAGGAAACGCTGCTCAAGACTTTTTCCGCAAGGGATTTTCGCCTCTACGACGATCGTTATTGGAGGCCCATGGAGGTGGTTATGCATAATCAGCAGAGTGGAAACGTAACGATCTTAAGCTATAGCCGCATCGAGTTTGGTACCGGTCTCTCAGTTGCGAATTTCCATCGCAATACACTCCGGGATTAAGGGTATGGGGGTCTTGCGTTTAGCGTTTTGGGTGCAGCTGTGTCTAAGCCTTACCATTATGCCGGTCCTCGCAGAGGTCAAGGTTGACAAGTATTCTGTTGATATCGCGGCCACGGCTCGTATATTTGCAGAAGAGGAGTCGCTGGCCATTGATGATAGCTACCGCTTCGGACCGGGGCTTGAAATTGAAGCAAATGCTGAGGGGGATATTGGTGATACTGGCTATAAGTTGCGGTTGTTTGGTAGCTGGGATGAGCAGGATGGGGAGCGTCGTTATGCCGATATCCGCCAAGCCAGCCTTCACTGGCGCCGTGATCAGTTATCGCTGAATCTCGGTGTTAGTACTTTCTTTTGGGGCGTTTCTGAATCTCTGAATATAGTCAATGTACTTAATCAGGCTGACTTGCGCCAAGCTATCGACGGAAAGGAAAAGATGGGGCAGACCTTCGCATCTTTAGGTCTGCGTTTTGATAACGGCGAACTATCGATATTCTATCTGCCAACTTTTCGTGAGCGAGAATTTCCAGAGCGCCCGTCATTCGGACTACCGATTTCGGACCGGGCACTTTTTGAAAGCTCGAATAGAGGTGGAGATGTTGCTCTGCGAGGCCATTTTTACGCTGGTGATTTAGAAACAGGGATCGGTTACTTCAGAGGCACTAGGCGGGCGCCACTACTGGTAAGGCCTAGCCCTTCAGCGACGATGTTGACTCCCTTTTACATCGAAACCGAGAATTTTTTACTGGACACACTTTATCTCCTCGGCGACACGACCTTGAAGTTGGAAGCGAAAACTGGTCGCGAACTGGAGCAAGGTTTCTTTGCTGCAAACGTTGGCCTTGAGCACCCGATTTATTCGCTACCGGATAGTATGCAAGATCTGTCCTTGATCGCCGAATATCTAATCGACGATAGGGATGAGCAAGCTGAAACATTAGGTCAGAACGATCTCTTTGTCGGCCTTAGAGCTAGCTTCGGTGATACCGGTGACAGCGAATTTCGAGGAGTCATAAGTTATGACTTCGATAGTCATGGCAACTACCTCGACTTAGGCTTAGAACACCGTCTGAGTGATTATTTTAGAATCGAAACTCGGGCGTTTTTATTCCTCAATGTGGGCCGCAGTGATACTTGGCTGTATCCAGTACGGGATGAGGATTTTATCGAGTTTAAGTTGCATTATTCTTTTTGAGCGGACCCTATGAAGACCGGAGTTAACAGGGATGTAGGTCTTTGGATTGCTACCGTGAAGGAGTTTGAAACTCTAATTAAGCATGATCCGCAAACTGTCTTCACCACAGTTAGCGAGGCTGAGCAGAAAAGATATAGTGGGATTGTTAATCGAGCGGCGGGCCTACATTTTCTGCTTGGTCGTTACCTATTGCGTTATGTTTTATCCACTAAAAGTGGCGTAAGTATTTTGCCGGCAGATTGGGAAATTTTCCCTGATGAGCAAGGCAGGCCTAGAGTTTTAAACCAAAGTGTGGCCCCAATAAAATTTAGTATTTCTCATGCTAGTGGTGTGGTCGCGATTGCGCTTAGCTCTACCGTTGATCCAGGTATAGATCTGGAGCCCCTTGCTCGTGAACTAGGCTCAGGTCTAAATTTCAGGCATTTACTTAGTCCAGAGCAATATGACCAGGTAATGACTATCCCAAGCGCTGCTCATTGTGAATTGTTAACAAGGGTTTGGTGCATTAAAGAGTCTGTGTCCAAAGCGTGTGGTTTGGGGCTTCGACTGCCTTTTTCTACGATCGAGTTTGATCTTGTATCTTTGCTTAACTCGCAACCAGCCACGTGGCTTGAGTGTAAGGTAAGAGAAAGGGGGAGCTTTTGGTTTAACCTTTGCACGTTGGCGCAACGCTATTGGCTTTGTGTAGCGATGGAGTCGCCGGCGTTGTCGCCTTTGGGTCGATTGGAACCAAACCATTTTAACCTACTCAGCCGCAAGGCGTTTTAGAAACTAGACGTGGAGTTGGAAGTAGCTGCCGCACAAAATTAATTTTAGGTCCAGTTACGCTGCTTCAATGTCATTAATACAGGATGAGATGATGGACGTGCTTGAGTACATCAGGGAAAAGGAAAGGTTGCTTAGGGCTCGGATTAACAATTTGGACCTCAAAAGCACCCATGATAATCACCTGCATCAGTTGTCCTATTACATCAGTAACTTGCTTAAAAATTCCTGGACTTCGAAAGCTGGGCCGGTTGTTGATCCTGCTACCAATCGTGAATTACAAGTCATTAAGAACCCTAAGGCCATCGCTTTCTACCAAGACTGGCAAGCACGTATTGGTCAGCAGATATATATTGGGCGCTGGATTGTAGTTGACCAGTCGCGCATTGACAGTTTTGCCGAAGTAACTGGGGACCGCCAGTGGATTCATATTGATCCAGAACGAGCAAGGGCTGAATCGCCGTTTGGAGGCACAATTGCCCACGGCTTTTTGGTCCTATCGCTAATTCCCGAGCTCACCGATGCTGTCAATCCGGAAAAACCGCCTTACCCTGAAGCTAGAATGATTATAAACTGCGGCCTTGAACAGGTGCGTTTTCCTTATCCAGTTAAGACTGGCAATCGTATCCGAGCTCGTACGACTTTAAAGTCCCTGGTGCCATCGAAGCGTAGTGTGGAAATGATCAATCATATTGAGGTAGAGGTTGAAGGTTCAGGTCGCCTGGTTTGTGTTGCGGATAGTGTGCTGAAACTTTACTTCTGAATTCAAAATGCACGCGCACCCTCCCGGCACTTATAATTATCATAGGCAAACTGGGAGGAGAGTAATTCTCGATTGATCGCTCTTGCAAGAGCGCAGAATTAGCCATCTCTGGATAGAGATATGAACCTTGAGTATCTGTGATTATCGAAAGGTGTATTCCTGCTATCTGATAGGGAATTTCAGAGGCTATGGGGGCTGGGGTTTATTAATTTCCCTGGTTAAGTAGGGAAATACAGCTGGGGGCGGCGTTAGACGTGTCTTTACCACCTAGATAACTCTTCTATTTCTGACCTTTCTGACTGAGCGCTCCATTGCCGAGGATTAGTGGCTGCGTTGCTACAAATCTAGATGGATTCCATCAAAGATCGAGTGGTTCACTTGTAATGATGAGGTATGAGCGCTAGATGTGTAACCAACCAATAAGCAAATAAATAGAAAAAATTTTTTGGATAAAGATTTTTTTTGGTATGCTATATCTAATTTTTTCTTTTTTTAGGATAAAATTGTCGGTATGTATGTGTAATTTGAAGCAACTTACCTCTTCATTTATCTCACCTGTTTGATACCCCAAAGGTACAGTTAGGCTCTTGAAGTGATTAGTGTTCAAACTTTATTGTTCCAAAATAAAATTAGTGTTCAAACTTTATTGTGCGAGAACATGATATGGGAGATGTGATTCCTTTTAAAAGAAAAACTGCCTGGCAGAAGCATAAGGGGAGCACTCTTTGCCGGGAAGGTTTCCACAAGTGGAAAGTGGTCACCGAGCGTAAATTTGATGTGAAGCAGGGTAAACTCGTTACCGAATACTCTTGTGAGCGGTGTGGAAAAACCAAGACCAAGTTGCTCTAGTTTGGTTTGTCTGGAAAGGCGCTAACTCCTAGGCAGAGATATTTTGTGGTCAATTCCCAGTTCTTCATGGATATCCCGCGGTGCGGCTAGCCGCACCGCGGGATAAGCCAGGCAACTGCTCCTAGCCTATCTATTCTCCACTAAGAATTAATAACGATAGTAGCGACCGCGATAGCGATAGTAGTCTCTGCGCTTTCTGTCTCTATCATAAAGGTAGCCGGCACCCGCACCAATAACTGCACCTGCCGCGGTACCACCGGGGCGGCCACCACTGATCAGAGCGCCGGTTACGGCACCAACACCGATGCCGGTTCCTATGCGGCGGTCAGTATCACTCATATTGGCGCAGCCCTGGCCGCCAAGGCCCGCAGTCAACACTGCGGTGAGGCAGAGATATTTAATGGCTTTGATACGCATAGTCACCTCTTTCAGTGATGCTTAAGGTATAGAGATTCGGCAAAACTGACCGAATTATTTCGCAGCCAGTGTAGGGTGGGGGTGGGGCAGCAACAAATATCTAAGTTGTTAGCCGCTTATAGTACAAAATAAGGGATTTGAAGGATTTTCCGATGTTTGAAAAGCAGCAGTTGGTTGATATTGCACGAACCCCAATGCCGTTCGGTAAATATGCGGGCAGGCCGTTGATTGATCTCCCCGAGGAGTATCTGCTTTGGTTTGCCAAAGAGGGCTTTCCAGAGGGGAAATTGGGGCAGCTGATGGCCCTGACTTTGGAGATCAAGATCGAAGGCCTTGAGGGATTGATTACGCCGTTAAAATAACTCAGCTGTTCAGTTTATCTTTTCGTTGTATAAACCTCTCTCAACGTTGATTTTTTAGACTGCCAGGCATAGTGTTATGCCAAGGCGTTCACTTTGATCTTCTTTAATGTGAGCCTATTATATAAGTGCCTAGGTGAGCTTTGCGGAGCGAAGCGTTAACAAGAAGCGGTCCGTAATGGAGACTGGACTTACCCGGAAATAGGCCCACAGCGGGTGACCACTGGTTTGAAATGATTTCAGCGAGGTTAGAGCGGGAGTAGAGCCAGTCATGTTAAAGAGGGAGCGGTCGAAATGAATTCGGCCGCTAATTAATTGTGCTTTTCAAATCTTCTCTCCATATCTCCTATAATCTCCAATATTTCTCTTTGCCTTCTTATTTAAGATATTTTCCTGCTTATTTTTCACGAAATTGATATCTAGAGTATTGAAAACTCTTGAGGAGAAGAAGTTGATACTTATTGGGCTGGGAGCTTAGGAGGGCGCTAGAAAAAACCCCGACAAGTTAGTGCCGGGGTTCAGGTTATCTAAGCGATCTCAAGAGATGGATTAGAGTGGTATACGGATAACCACGCCACCCATGGTTTCGCCGAGTTCGAAATTATCGCGTGGGCTGTCGGCGTGGTCGTTGTGGCAGCTGACACAAGCTGGGGAAACGCCCACATCGGCGTAAACCGCGGTGAAGTATTCGGTATCACCCAGTGTCTCACGGCCGTAAAAATTTTCACCTGGGTTGTCGATGACATACTGCAGGCCTTGCTTTTCCATTTCGGTACGAGGCTTGTTTTGTTTGTTCACTGGCCACAGAGATAGCAGTGCATAACTGAAGCCAGAACCTTTTTCTGCAACTCGCTCAGCGCCCATGCGCATCATTTGTGCGGGCAGAGGGAGCAGTTTTTTATCCTGCCAATGCTCATCGGCATCTAAGACTTTTTCTTCATTTTGTAAACGGTTAACTACCTTGTTGGTGTAGTTTGCCCTATCTGCCTCAATAACGGCAAAGATGGCATCCGCCATTCGCTCAGGCGCTACTCCCTGGTTTTTTTCACAGCCAGTAAGTAGAGCCAGTCCGGCGATAAAACAAGCGGCAATACGCATAGTGTTCCCCTCCTATTGGGATTTGGTTTCATTTTTTTTGCTATTGGAAATTCTCGCAATGCGATCGCGAATTAAGTCAAACGTTTCGTGTTTGTCCGCGGGCTTATGCTTGAAATTCTGTGAGATCAGTTTTTTGTCTGCGAGAGCCGCCAGGGAAAACTCCGCCCCATGGCAGTTCAGGCAGACGGGTAACATTTTTTCATTGGGGCGGAGATTGTGATTCTGGTTGTGGTTAACTACGACTTGCTCACCGTGGGTTTCCCTTGGCAAGTGGCAGCTGGCGCAGCTGACGCCGTTATCTGAGTTTGCCTGCCAGGTGTCGAAGTGCGGTGACTCTTTGTAAGCCAAGCTGTGTTCATCGCTGTGACAACTGAGACAGGCTTCCACTGCGGCGAATTGTAAATCGACATCGTGCGGGCTGTGACAGCTGGTACAGCTCAACTCCCCAGAGGCGTCAGACTGCATGGGTATCCAGGCCTGGTTCGGCGTCATAGCGCCGACCTGCTGGACAAACTCTTGCGGTAGCTTGGAAGAAAGTCGCATACCGTGTTTTCCCTGCGTAAAGGATTCCCGCTGGTCGCTATGGCAGCTTGCGCACTGCTCTACCACTTCCGTACTAGTAAATTGCATCTGCCCATCGGCGTGGCAACTGCTGCAGTTCACCTCAGCCTGTGCGTGGGGGCTCTGTGCCCAGGCCGTAGCGATTTCTGCAGTTGCAGTTTCTTCATGGATATCTGCCTGCTGCAACTGTAATGGCTTGCTATTCGGGTGTTCCTGCAACCAGGACTGCATGGCGGTACGCGCTGGTAATTTTGCATCCTCAAGTAGATCCGGTTGCCCTACATGGGCGATTAGGAAATCCTCGTAGAGGGTGCCGTTATCGTGGTAGTTGTGGCAGCCGGCGCTGGCGCAGGTTTCAAATCCCATGCCTTGGTGGCTGCTGCGCTCTTCGGCAATTTCGCTGTGACAGTGAAAGCAGAAGTCTCCGGCCAGGCTGACGCCCATTTCGCGGGTAATTTGTTGCTTGTGTTCCGTATGGCAACTGATGCATTGGCGCGCATCCAGGGTTTCCAGCAATTGAGCATTGCGGGGGTCGAGGAATTTTTTGCGGGGATGGGAGTCATCGGCCAGTTCCAGTTCCTCCGCGTGGCAGTTCAGGCAAGACTGTTGAATAGATTCTTCACCGGCAAAACCATCGGTATGACAGGAGGTGCAAGCGAGCTCTATCTGGTGGTGGCCATGCGTGGGTTCACCGGTGATAAACAGGGACTTGTCATCTGCAGTCAGGTTATACGAAGCATAAGCGCCCACTACCAGGGTCAACAGCAGGCCGTAGTGCCAAAATTTAAATTGATAAGATTTCATTTAGAAGTAATAAACCGCAAGAATGTGATAGGCGAGGAGTACCGGCAGTGCCCAAAGCAAGGCGTAATGAACGTATGACCACCATTTGCGGTGTTCACGCAACCTGAGGTCGGTCCAGTGATGGTTGCGGGCCATAAAGACGCCGACAAGGGAACCGGTAGCGGTAACGCCAAGGAAGACGAGCATGAGTGCAAGATTGAGGTTTTGCCCCATGCGGAAGCCGGTGTGGACAGCAAGGGCAGCCACGGCAATCACTCCGGTGATACTGTGGGCATATCGCCAGTGATCCACATGTCCGTAGGAAAGTTTTTTCCAGCGTTTGCGCAGACTCAGCGCGGCAGTAAACAAGCACAGTGCGAGAATGGTGTAGCCGGTTACCTGTTTCCAGAAATTGTCATACCAGAGTTTTTCCCAAAACTGGCCGCTCTGCACAGAGTCGGATATCGGTGGGGGCGGCATTAGGAATGACAAAGTAATCAAGAGAAGGGAAATGATCGAAGTAATCAGTATGCCCTTGGCATGGCGCATGACCAGGTTGGGCACAGGCGCATCGAGTAGCTCGGCCATTAAGGGGCGACAGCTGCCGCAGACAGAACCTGCGGTGGTGGCCTGCTGCAGTTCGTTTAGTGTGCGTTTGCCCTCGGAAATCGCCTTGCACAACTCGCCTTTGCTGACGGAATTGCACTGGCACACCAGGTAGCTGTCGGGGAAACTCTTAATACTGTTTGAAGTCTGTTGGCCGAAAAGTCGGCCTTCGTCGGCAAACTGTTTCAGTGCTCGCGTACTGACTTTTTCCTCCTGCGCCACGGCTTGGCGCAGGCTGTTTGCCTCGTCCCAACTTCCGATATAAATAGCACCGAGAATGCGTCCATCTTTAACAAATAGTCTGCGATAGATACCCTTGAAGCGGTTGCGGAAAACATGGCTCTGCAAACCTTCCTGCTGCTGAAGGTTGTCTGAGGCAACATCTCCCATAATGGCACAGGGAATATGGGCGATCTTGAGTTGAATATCTGTATAGCTGCCGGAGTAGGGGCGCTCTAAAATCTCGCCGCCATGGTCGCGACGAATATGCGAGCAGCAACTTTCCGCCTGCTCGTAGCCGGGGCGAACCAGCTGATAAACCTTCTGGTCAAATTCGGCGCACTCCCCAATGGCGTAGACATCCGGGTCGGAAGTCTGCATCCATTCGTTGACAACTACCCCTCTGTCAATTTCGAGCCCAGCCTGTTGGGCGAGAGAGACTTCTGGCTGAATGCCAGTGCAGAGAACAATAGCATCGACACTGAGGTTCTCACTATCGGCGAACTGCAGGGTGGATTTTTCCCCTTGCCGCTCAATGGATTTCAGGTTTGAGCCAACTTTCAATTCCACACCAAGGGCGGCAAGGGAGGATTTCAAAAACTCCTCACCTTCTTCACCCAATAGGCCGCTCAGTAATTTGCCGCGAGATTGTAGCGTGACAGTATTTTTCGGTGTTTTTAGTGCGGTTGCCGCTTCCAGTCCCAGGGCGCCGGCGCCGATCACACATATATCGGCGTGTCGTTCCCGCAGGGCAATCAGGTCATTGGTGTTACGCAGGCTGCGAAACGGATAAACGCCGGGTAGATCCGCACCGGGGACTGCGGGAATCTTCGGGTTGGAACCAGTGGCCAGGATCAGCTTGGTATAGGGCTGAATATTGCCGGCAGCATCCGTTACCGTTTTTTTGACGCGATCGATAGAGAGGATTTTTCGATCGATATATTCTGCGAGCCGATGATCACTCTTGCCGAGAATGGGATTATCGAGTTCCTCACGCTCTACATGACGGGATAGGTACTGAGAAAGTTTTACCCGATTGTAGGGCGATTCTGTTTCGGCACCATAGATGACAACTTGCGCTTCGTCACAGAACTCAAGCAGTTTTTGTGCGCAGCGGACGCCGACTGGCCCAGTGCCTACAATCACATATATTGGATAGCCGCTGTCGCTGGTGCGGGCGCCATCTGGTGAACATTGACGAGCAGCTGAACTTTTTAGTTCAGTCATATTTCCCCCGAATCCCCCGGCTTTTAATACTGGCCTGTTTGTCATTCTTTTTTTTAAGCCACAAAGCTTTCAGAATTTTCTAGACCAATATTCCACCGTTGTAAGTTTTTTTAAATTCTAGTTTCCATATGTTTAAACAAAATTAAATAAACGTCTAGTCTTGAATAGAAATGGTGGTAGATAAGGGGGAGTTAAGGGAGGTCTGGCTGGAAAGTTTTGTTAAGCTGTTGTTATCGCTCGCTTTTTTTTGAGCGTTGTCGCTGCACAGTAGCGGTCGGCCCGTTTATGCGTGCTTTATTTTTTATATTGAGAAAACCTTTTTTATTAGGCAGCCTACTGTCAATACCTACTAGGTGGGTAAGTTTGATTAGCCATGGGGTGTAGGCTTCAAGGTGGCTAAAAAAATATGCGCCCCGTCCCTGTGGGTCGCAGATATTTTTACAGAGTGTTTGCCAGATAAGTTGTTACTCACTTATTGGTTTGTGCCCAATTCCTATAAAAGTCGAGTAACGAAATTGGTTCCTCTATTTAAAATAATTTCTTAGGATGGCTGGTAGAGAACGTAAAGTTCCTTTTCTTCCAGCGCGGTGCGGCGAGTCAATGCCTCACCTATTTTTTGGTAATCCATTTTGAAGTCGCGAACCATTTCTGGGGTGAAGGCTTCGTGGTTGTAGCGCTTACAGAATTGCACAACGGCATTGGCGATTTCATTCATATCTGTGCGGAAGTCTTTTACGACCTGCAGAGTGTGCGCATCACCGGCAAGAGCCTGCTCCAGGTAGACATAAAAGCGCACATTTTCCTTGATCAGGTGTGCCTGAAAGCCGGACTTGAATTGAGTCAGTAGCTGAGAGAGCTGGCGATAGTTTTGTTTTTCATAACCCTCAGACCACATGCGTTGGAAAATGCCAATCAGGGTCCGATGGTCATCTTCCAGCGCCTTGATCAGTGTTGGATCGTAAGAAATGGTTCGGCTGCCCTTGGCGCTGGCATAGTTGCTGCGAGTGTATTTTTCTTCCAGGTCGACGCTGTCGGAAGACTTGCTACCTCGGAACATACCGGAGATGAAGCTAAGCATATGCTGTGCCCTTGATAGTTTTAATTTTGTGAATTGTGCGAGTAAGGAAAACCGCGGGCAGGTGGCTGCTGTGGTATGGGAACTACAGTGCAAATTCACCCGGTCCGGGAGGCGCGGATTTTACATTGCATGACAGGGTTTTTACTGTATGGCGGGAGTTGCAACGGGATGATTATTTTAAAATTGTGATGCGTGTCACAACCGGATGCGGTGTTGATTGTTGCACTATCTTAAATTTGTTGGGTATTAACCTGGTTGTGGCTGTTTATTTCAGACAATAAAAAACCCGGCATTGCCGGGTTTTTTATTTTTGGCTCTATTAGCGCTGTTCCAGCGGAAGGTAATCGCGCTGGGTATAGCCGGTATAAAGCTGGCGTGGACGGCCAATTTTATGCGGGTTGGAAATCATCTCATTCCAATGTGCAATCCAGCCGGAGGTGCGGCCGGTGGCAAAGATCACGGTAAACATATCGGTGGGGATGCCGATCGCTTTCATGATAATGCCGGAATAGAAGTCGACGTTCGGGTAGAGTTTCTTCTCGACGAAGTAATCGTCTTCGAGCGCGATTTTTTCCAGGCGCTTGGCAATCTTCAGCAGCGGATCGTTCTCGGCACCCATAGCTCCCAGAACTTCGTCGCAAATGCCCTGCATTACGCGGGAGCGCGGGTCGAAATTCTTGTAAACGCGGTGTCCGAAACCCATCAGGCGGAAGGGGTCGTTTTTGTCTTTAGCGCGCTTCACAAACTCGTCGATGCGGCTCTCGTCGCCGATTTCCTGCAGCATGTTCAGTACCGCTTCGTTAGCACCGCCGTGTGCCGGTCCCCACAGGGCGGCAATACCGGAAGAGATGCAAGCGAAGGGGTTGGCGCCAGAGGAGCCGGCCAGACGCACGGTAGAGGTTGAAGCATTCTGCTCGTGGTCGGCGTGCAGCAGGAAGATGATATCCATTGCCTTGGCGACAATCGGATCGATCTTGCTGGGCTCGCAGGGGTTGCCGAACATCATGTGCAAGAAGTTCTCGGAGTAGCTGCGGCTATTGTCCGGATACATGAAGGGCTGGCCTTTGGAGTGCTTGTAGCACATGGCAGCCAAAGTCGGCATCTTGGCGATCAGGCGGTGTGCGGAGATCTCACGGTGCTCTGGGTTGGTGATATCCAGAGAGTCGTGGTAGAAGGAGGCGAGAGCGCCAACCACGCCGCACAGCATCGCCATCGGGTGAGCGTCGTAATGGAAACCTTTAAAGAAGTTCACCAGGGCTTCATGCACCATGGTGTGGGACATGATGGTGTCCACGTAATCTTTTTTCTGCTCGGCGTTGGGCAGTTCGCCGTTCATTAGCAGGTAGCAGGTCTCGAGATAGTCAGACTTCTCTGCCAGCTGCTCGATGGGGTAGCCGCGGTGCAGAAGTTGACCTTTGGCGCCATCGATAAAAGTGATCTTGGATTCACATGCGGCAGTGGATACGAAGCCCGGGTCGTAGGTGAATAAGCCTTTGCCGGTCAGGTTGCCGACATCGACAACATCGGGGCCGAGGGTGCCGGAGCGTACGGGCATTTCAATAGCACCGTCGATACCGTCGACCGTGAGTTGCGCTTTTTTATCGGACATTGCGGACTCCTAAAAAACTGTTCTTATGGCGGCCTTTTCCCAGTGTTTTCAGGTGCTGGCGGCCTTTTGAGCGGGGCCAAACTTAAGTGCCGCGCCGCAAATTGTCAAACCCAAAGGAGTGGACGACCAGTCTGCTAGCAACAGGATATCCGGCGACAGCGTTGACTGGTAGAGCTTTTGCCTGGTGGTGGACACAAAAATCTGTGGAAATCCCGTTGGCTCAAATCCTGTTCCTGCGAGGCCCGCTGAGCTGGCGTATTACAAGGCGTTCGTTGTGTTTTGACTATTGAATGCCTATAATCCGCGCGGCTTGCGCCATGGTACGGCTACTTTGTACAAGGCTTCATCAGGTCGAGTGCAAAGTGATCAGCAAGCAGCTCGTCCCTCCATTTGAAAAGCTAACGGGCGCCCGGTCGTTCAGGGCAACAAGGTGTTTTTCCTGTGAACAAAAACAGACCTGTCAATTTAGACATTTCCACTATAAAGCTTCCCGCTGCCGCTTTGGTTTCCATTTTGCACCGTGTATCTGGTGTAGTGCTCTTCGCCGTTGTGGCGCTGTTGCTCTGCATGCTCGATGCCAGCCTGGAATCCGAACAGGGCTTCGCCGATATGGCGGCGGCATTTAACAGTATTCCTGCCAAGCTCATTTTGTGGGCCTCCCTGGCAGCTCTTATTTACCATCTGTTGGCCGGTGTGCGTCACCTGTTTATGGATTTGGGTATGGGTGAGAGCTTCGAAGGTGGTCGCCGCAGCGCTATTGCCGTGCTGGTGGTGAGTGTAATCCTTATTCTTTTAGTGGGAGTATGGTTGTGGTAAGAACAGTAACTAGCTTCGGCCGTAGCGGTACTTTCGACTGGCTCTACCAGCGCGTCACCGCAGTGATACTGCTCGCTTACGTCCTCTTTATAGTGGGCTTTATCTTTTTCACCAAAGACTTTGGCTACCAGGCCTGGTCTGAGTTGTTCGCCCAGCGCTGGATGCGTGTATTCAGCTTGGTCGCCCTGCTGTCCACCGTGATTCACGCCTGGATTGGTCTCTGGTCCGTGGTTACCGATTACATCACCAATCGGGTGATGGGCGGTAAGGCCACTGTTCTGCGTCTGTTCGTGGAAGTGATCCTGGCTGCGATTGCCGTGCTTTACACGGTGTGGGGCATTGAAATTCTTTGGGGTGTATAAGCAATGGCGAACATGCGAACTATTTCTTTTGACGGGATTGTGATTGGCGGCGGCGGCGCGGGTATGCGCGCGGCCCTGCAGATGGCCCAGTCCGGCTACAAGACTGCGGTAATCACCAAAGTATTCCCAACCCGTTCTCACACGGTATCTGCCCAGGGTGGTATTACCTGTGCGATTGCCAGCTCCGACCCCAATGATGATTGGCGCTGGCACATGTATGACACCGTTAAAGGCTCCGACTATATCGGTGACCAGGAAGCGATCGAATACATGTGTTCCGTAGGCCCTGAGGCCGTATTTGAACTGGAGCACATGGGTCTGCCTTTCTCTCGTACTGAAGAGGGCCGTATTTACCAGCGTCCTTTCGGTGGTCAGTCCAAAGATTTTGGCCGCGGTGGCCAAGCTGCCCGTACTTGTGCTGCCGCCGACCGTACCGGCCACGCGCTGCTGCACACTCTTTACCAGAACAACGTTAAGCACCAAACCGAATTCCTAAATGAATGGTTTGCCATTGACCTGGTGAAGAACCAGGACGGTGCCGTGGTGGGTGTGATCGCCATGTGCATCGAAGATGGCGAAGTGGTCTTTATCAAGTCCAAGGCGACCGTATTCGCCACCGGTGGTGCCGGCCGTATCTTCGCCTCCACCACCAACGCACACATCAACACCGGTGACGGTGTGGGTATGGCCCTACGTGCAGGCATGCCTGTGCAGGACATTGAGATGTGGCAGTTCCACCCGACGGGTATTTATGGTGCCGGTGTACTCGTGACCGAAGGTTGTCGCGGTGAGGGTGGCTACCTGATCAATAAAGACGGCGAGCGTTTTATGGAGCGCTATGCGCCCAACGCCAAAGACCTCGCTTCCCGCGACGTTGTGGCCCGCTCTATGGTGCTCGAGCTCCTCGACGGCCGCGGTTGCGGCCCGGAAGGCGATCACGTATTCCTGAAGCTCGATCACCTGGGCGAAGAGCTGCTCAACAGCCGCCTGCCCGGTATCTGTGAACTGTCCAAGACCTTTGCACACGTCGACCCGGTTAAAGCACCGATTCCGGTTGTTCCCACCTGTCACTACATGATGGGCGGTATCCCGACCAACGTTCACGGCCAGGCCCTGACCCAGGACGCTGCCGGCAACGATCAGATCATCGACGGCTTCTACGCCTGTGGTGAGGTTGCCTGTGTATCCGTACACGGCGCCAACCGCCTGGGTGGTAATTCACTGCTGGATCTGGTGGTATTCGGCCGTGCTTCCGGTCTGTTTATCGAGAAGGCCTTGCGTGAAGGTATCGAACACCGCGAAGCTTCCGAGTCCGATCTGGAAGCGGCGATGGCGCGTCTGAACCGCCTGGAGAGCAATGAGACCGGCGAGAAGGCGGCAGATCTGCGCAAAGAACTGCAGGGCGTGATGCAGAATCACTTCGGCGTATTCCGCCGCGGCGACTACATGGCAGAAGGTGTGAAGAAGCTGGCCGACCTGCGCGAGCGTATCGAGAACGTACGCTTAGACGACAGAAGCCGCGCCTTTAACACCGCCCGTGTTGAAGCCCTGGAACTGCAAAACCTGCTGGAAGTTGCCGAGGCCACCGCGATTGCCGCGGAGACCCGCACTGAGAGCCGCGGCGCCCATGCCCGCGAAGACTTCCAGGAGCGCGATGATGAAAACTGGCTGTGTCATTCCATGTACTTCCCAGCTGAGAAGCGTGTGGGCAAGCGTGCGGTAAATTTCGCGCCGACCACCATGGAAGCCTTTGAACCGAAAGCTCGGACCTACTGATTCGGGAGCGGAATAGAGTATGTTGAAAGTAAGCATTTACCGTTACAACCCGGAAACCGACAAAGCGCCTTACATGCAGGACTACCAGCTCGACACCCAGGGCAAGGACCTGATGGTGTTGGACGTGTTGGAGTTGCTCAAGGCTCAGGATCCGACCCTGTCCTTCCGCCGCTCCTGCCGTGAAGGTGTGTGTGGTTCCGACGGTATGAACATTTCCGGCCGCAACGGTCTGGCGTGCACTACGCCACTGTCTGAAGCTGCCCCCAAGGGTAAACTGATTCTGCGTCCGCTGCCGGGCCTGCCGGTGATCCGCGACCTGGTTGTGGATATGGAACAGTTCTACGAGCAGTACAAGAAGATCGAGCCGTACCTGCAGAATGATACCCCGGCACCGGCGATTGAGCGCCTGCAATCCCCAGAGGATCGCGAGAAACTCGACGGCCTGTACGAGTGTATCCTGTGCGCCTGCTGCTCCACCGCTTGTCCCTCTTTCTGGTGGAACCCGGATAAGTTTATCGGCCCGGCCGGCCTGCTACAGGCTTACCGTTTCCTGGCGGACAGCCGCGACCTGGCCACTGATGAGCGTCTGTCCAACCTGGACGACCCCTTCAGTGTGTTCCGTTGCCATGGCATTCAAAACTGTGTCAACGTATGTCCGAAGGGTTTGAACCCGACCCGCGCTATTGGCCATATTCGCAATATGCTGCTGACACGCGCGGTATAGGGATTGTTGAAAGTCACGAGATGACTTTCATCAGGGCCCGCCTCGGGTGGGCCCGGTGCCAGGTAAGGCGCTGATCGA
Organism: Microbulbifer sp. CnH-101-G; assembly: GCF_052466775.1. NCBI lineage: Bacteria > Pseudomonadati > Pseudomonadota > Gammaproteobacteria > Cellvibrionales > Microbulbiferaceae > Microbulbifer > Microbulbifer sp. CnH-101-G. Next base: position 2,696,112 of record NZ_CP174292.1, on the reverse strand, counting down.
ATGACATAAACCGGCTCCGGCCGGTATTAAATTAAAAAGGGGAGGTGGCTTTATGCGCCTCCCCTTTTGTGAGTGAAGGAAAGCGCAGTGGCCAGAGCGATGAGAGTCCACTGCAATCGAGGTAGGCATCAAAATGCACGAAAGTACCATGGAGCAGCTGTGGCGTAGCTCCCATATCTCCGGGGGCAATGCCGCCTATGTGGAGGAGCTTTACGAGACCTATCTGCACGACCCCAACGGTGTACCGGAGGAGTGGCGCAATTACTTCGACAGCCTCCCCCGCGTTGAAGGCAGCAGTGATGTCTCACACGCCGCAGTGCGCCAGCACTTCGAGCTGCTCAGCAAACACCGCGCGCGCCCGGTAGTGGCGCCGGGCTCCGGCTCCGTCAATATCGAACACGAGCGCAAGCAGATTAAAGTTCTGCAACTGATCGATTCCTATCGCCATCGCGGTCACAAAAAGGCCACCCTCGACCCGCTCGGCCTGATGGCCCGCGAACAGGTGCCCGACCTGCAGTTGAGCTACCACGGTCTGACTGAAGGCGACTTCGATACCACCTTCAATACCGGTAGCCTGTTCCTGGGCAAAGAAGAAGCCACCCTGCGCGAGATCGTAGAGGGTCTGGAGCGCACCTACTGCGGTAATCTGGGTGCGGAAATCATGCACCTCTCCAACCTGGAAGAGCAGCAGTGGTTCCAGCAGCGCCTGGAGCGCAGCCAGTCCAAGGCCAACTTCGGCACCGATATCCAGATTGAAATCCTGCAGCGCCTGTCTGCAGCAGAGGGCCTGGAGCGTCACCTGGATTCCAAATACCCGGGTACCAAGCGCTTTGGTGTCGAGGGTGGTGAGAGTCTGATCCCGATGATGGATGCTCTGATCCGCCGCTCCGGTACCTACGGGGTGAAGGAGATTGTAATCGGCATGGCCCACCGTGGCCGCCTCAATACCCTGGTGAATATTCTCGGCAAAAACCCATCGGACCTGTTTGAAGAGTTCGAGGGCAAGAAAACCCTGGATACCTCCGGTGACGTAAAATACCACCAAGGCTTCTCCTCCAACGTAATGACCCCCGGTGGTGAAGTGCACCTGGCGCTGGCCTTTAACCCGTCGCACCTGGAAATCAGTGCACCGGTAGTGGTCGGTTCCGTGCGCGCTCGCCAGGATCGCCGTAAAGATGCGACTGGTGAGAAGGTAATGCCGATCAACATCCACGGCGACGCGGCTTTTGCCGGCCAGGGTGTTGTGCAGGAAACCCTGCAGATGTCCCAGACCCGCGGTTACTACACCGGCGGTACTGTGCACATCGTACTAAACAACCAGGTGGGCTTTACCACCAGCAAGCGCGAAGACGCCCGCTCCACCGAGTACTCCACCGATCCGGCCAAAATGATCGATGCGCCGGTGCTGCACGTAAACGGCGACGACCCCGAAATGGTTGTACTGGCCGCACTGCTGGCGGTGGACTACCGCTACGAATTTAAGAAAGACATCGTTATCGACCTGGTGTGCTACCGTCGCCGTGGTCACAACGAAACCGATGACCCCTCTGGTACCCAGCCGCTGATGTACCAGACCATTCGCAAGCATAAAACCACCCGCACTCTCTACTCCGAGAAGCTGGTGAAAGATGGCATCCTCGATAAGGCTGCCGCGGACAAGCTGGCCAACGACTACCGTGACAAACTGGATGCGGGTGAAGACGTGGCTACCGGTTTGGTGAAACAGCCGGACTCCTCCATGTTTGTAGACTGGAGCCCCTACCTGGGCCACGACTGGCAGGTGTCTGCGGATACCGGCTATGCGCTGCCGAAGCTGCAGGATGTGGCTAACCGCATGACCGCTGTGCCCGATGGCGTAGTGATGCAGCGTCAGGTTTCCAAAATTTATGACGACCGCCGCAAGATGGCCGGTGGCGCCTTGCCGCTGAACTGGGGCATGGCGGAAACCCTGGCCTATGGCACCTTGCTGGAAGAGGGTTTTATGATCCGCTTCACCGGTGAGGATGTGGGTCGCGGAACCTTCTCCCACCGCCACGCGGTGATTCACAGCCAGAAAGATGGCCAGAGCTATGTGCCTTTGCAGCACATGTTCGAAGACCAGCCACCGTTCTATATCTACGACTCGCTGCTGTCTGAGGAGGCTGTACTGGCTTTCGAATACGGCTATGCGACCACCACGCCCAAGTCCCTGGTGGTTTGGGAGGCCCAGTTCGGCGACTTCGCCAACGGCGCCCAGGTGGTCATCGACCAGTTCATTACTTCCGGTGAGCACAAATGGGGTCGTATGTGTGGCCTGGTGATGCTGTTGCCGCACGGCTACGAAGGTCAGGGCCCGGAGCACTCCTCCGCGCGCCTCGAACGCTTTATGCAGCTATGTGCCGAGCACAATATCCAGGTATGTAACGCGACCACGCCGGCGCAGATTTTCCACCTGCTGCGCCGTCAGGCCATTCGCCCGATGCGCCGTCCGCTGGTTATTATGAGTCCGAAATGGATTCTGCGTCACAAGCTGGCGACTTCCAGCCTGGAAGAGCTGGCCGAAGGCCGCTTCCACAATGTGATCCAGGACCAGGGCGTGGACCCAGCCAAGGTTAAGCGCCTGATCCTGTGTTCCGGCAAGGTGTACTACCACCTGCTGGAAGCGCGTATGGAGCGCGAGCAGGAAGATGTGGCGTTCGTCCGTATCGAGCAACTGTACCCCTTCCCGGATGAGGAGTTTGTGGAAGCGGTGTCGGCATTTAAAAACATCAAGAGTGTCGCTTGGTGTCAGGAAGAGCCCATGAACCAGGGCGCCTGGTACTCCAGCCAGCATCACCTGCGTCGCCTGCTGTCGGAAACCCATCCGAAGCTGGATCTGGAATACGTGGGCCGTGCGCCATCGGCGGCACCTGCGGCGGGCTATATGTCCACGCACCTAGAAGAACAGAATAAGTTCATCAACGAGGCGCTGACCGTCAAGTAACGGGCGGCAGTAAATAAAGCAGAGTCAATCTCAGGAAACAGGAAAAATGACGATCGAGATTAAAGCGCCAACTTTCCCGGAATCCGTTCAGGACGGTACTGTCGCCACCTGGCACAAGAAACCCGGCGAAGCCGTGTCCCGCGATGAACTGATCGTGGATATCGAAACTGACAAAGTGGTACTGGAAGTGGTTGCGCCGGCAGACGGCGCTCTTTCCGAAATCATCAAGGACGAGGGCGATACCGTTCTCTCCAATGAGGTGATCGCCAAGTTTGAAGAGGGCGCCGGTGCCGCTGCCGCCCCGGCGGAAGAAAAAGCCGAAGCGCCTGCCGCTGAAGCTGCAGCGCCCGCTGCCGGTGACAAAATTGCCATGCCGTCTGCCAAGAAAATGGCGGCGGAAAAAGGCGTTGACCTAGCCGGTGTTGAAGGCACAGGCAAGGGCGGCCGCGTTCTCAAAGAAGACGTGATGAAAGCCGGTACTGCACCCGCAGCTACCGCGCCTGCCGCTGTTGCCGAAGTGGCAGTGGCTCCGGGTGAGCGCGTAGAGAAGCGTGTACCGATGACCCGCATGCGCAAGCGTATCGCTGAGCGCCTGCTGGATGCCTCCCAGTCCACCGCCATGCTCACCACCTTTAACGAGGTGAACATGAAGCCGGTGATGGACCTGCGCAAGAACTACAAAGACCTGTTCGAAAAGACCCACAACGGCACTCGCCTGGGCTTTATGGGCTTCTTTGTAAAGGCCGCGGTAGAAGCACTGAAGCGCTACCCAGCGGTGAACGCGTCTATCGATGGTAACGATATCGTTTACCACGGCTACCAGGACATCGGTGTAGCGGTTTCCTCGCCGAAAGGCCTGGTTGTGCCGATTCTGCGCAATGCCGAGAACATGGGGCTGGCGGATATGGAAAACAATATCCGGGACCTGGGCGTGCGCGCCCGCGATGGCAAGCTGTCTATCGAAGAGATGACTGGCGGTACCTTCACCATCACCAACGGTGGTGTCTTCGGTTCCCTGCTGTCCACCCCGATCCTGAACCCACCGCAAACCGCAATCCTGGGTATGCACAAGATTCAGGAGCGCCCGATGGCGGTAGATGGCAAGGTGGAAATCCTGCCGATGATGTACCTGGCGCTGTCCTATGACCACCGTCTGATCGACGGTAAAGAAGCGGTTGGCTTCCTGGTAGCGATCAAGGAAATGATCGAAGACCCAGCGCGCATCCTGCTCGAAGTTTAAGAAATAAGTCCAGGGGCCTGCGGGCCCCCTCGATCACACTGCATTAGAAATATCTGGAACTGATCATGTCGGAAAAATTTGACGTAATCGTAATTGGCTCTGGTCCTGGTGGTTATGTCGCTGCCATCCGTGCCGCTCAGCTGGGCCTGAAAACCGCTTGTATTGAAAAGTGGAAAAACAAGGAAGGCAAATACGTAAATGGCGGTACCTGCCTGAACGTAGGTTGTATTCCCTCTAAGGCTCTGCTGGACAGCTCCTGGAAGTACCACGAGGCCAAAGACGCGCTCGACGTGCACGGCATTGAAGTCGGCAAGGTCAAGATGGATGTGAGCAAGATGATCGAGCGCAAGGGCGAGATCGTCAACAAACTGACCGGCGGTGTAGCCGGCCTGTTCACCGCCAACAAGGTGACCTCCATTTTCGGTACCGGCAGACTGCTGGCCAACAAGAAAGTGGAAGTGACTGACGACGAAGGCAATAGCACCGTTTACGAAGCCGAAAACGTGATCCTGGCCTCCGGTTCCGTACCGGTAAATATTCCGCCCGCTCCAGTAGATGACAAAATTATTGTCGATTCCACCGGTGCGTTGGAATTCACCAAAGTACCCAAGCGTCTGGGCGTGATCGGTGCCGGTGTTATCGGCCTGGAGCTGGGCTCCGTGTGGAACCGCCTGGGTTCCGAGGTTGTGGTTCTTGAAGCCCTGGACAAGTTCCTGTCGGTGATGGATCAGCAGGTCGCCAAAGAATCCCAAAAAATTCTCAAGAAGCAGGGCTTGGATATCCGCCTTTCCTGCCGTGTAACCGGCTCTGAAGTGAAGGGCGACGAAGTGGTCGTCACTTACCAGGACAAAGATGGTAAGGAGCACCAGGAAACCTTCGACAAATTGATCGTCTGTGTGGGCCGTCGTCCTTACACCGAAGGTCTGCTGTCCGAAGATGCCGGTGTGAAGATGGACGAACGTGGATTTATCTACGTCAACGACCTGTGCATGACTTCCGCACCGGGTGTATGGGCGGTCGGCGACGTAGTGCGCGGCCCGATGCTCGCACACAAGGCCTCTGAAGAAGGTGTTGTGGTTGCCGAGCGCATCGCCGGCCAGAAGCCGATGATGAACTACGATGTGATCCCCAACGTGATCTACACCCATCCGGAGATCGCTGCGGTTGGCCGCACCGAAGAGCAGGTAAAAGCCGACGGCGAGCCCTACAACGTAGGCAGCTTCCCGTTTGCGATCAACGGTCGCGCCATGGCTGCCAACGATACCCAGGGCTTTGTGAAAATCATCGCTCACGCGGAAACTGACCGCGTACTGGGCGCTCACATCGTTGGCCCATCTGCGGCTGACCTGGTTCAGCAGGTGGCGATCGCGATGGAATTCGGCTCCAGCGCCGAAGATATCGGTATGACCGTATTTGCGCACCCGACTCTGTCCGAGACCGTGAAGGAAGCGGCGCTGGGTGTAAACGGCCATGCGATCCACACCGTAAATCGCAAGAAGCGTAAGTAAGAAGTTTTTTCGATGTCGGGGCACTAATTATTCATTAATTAGCTGCCCCGGTTTCATTTGCAGAATTCAAAATTTGCAACGACGGAAATTTTGAATTCTGTGTCTCAGGTGCAGAGTGATCTGCAATTAATAAACACATTTCACATGTGAATTGGTATTGACTATGAACTTGCATGAGTATCAGGGCAAACAACTGTTTGCGGCATACGGATTGCCGGTTTCCAAAGGCATTGCAGCGGAAACCCCGGCAGCGGCAGTAGCAGCGGCTGACGAAATTGGCGGTGATAAGTGGGTAGTAAAAGCCCAGGTACACGCTGGTGGCCGCGGTAAGGCTGGCGGTGTAAAGCTGGTAGATTCCAAGGCAGAAATTGAAGAGTTTGCCAAAAAGTGGCTGGGCGAGCGCCTGGTAACTTATCAAACAGACGAAAATGGTCAGCCGGTTTCCCGTATCCTGGTTGAAAGCTGCACCGATATCGATCAAGAGCTGTACCTAGGTGCCGTTGTTGACCGCTCCACCCGTCGTATCGTTTTCATGGCCTCCACCGAAGGCGGCGTTGAGATCGAGAAAGTAGCGGAAGAGACTCCGGAAAAAATCCTCAAGGCCACCATCGACCCGCTGGTAGGCGCTCAGCCTTACCAAGCGCGCGAGCTGGCTTTCAAACTGGGCCTGAACCCGACCCAGGTTAAGCAGTTCACCAAGATCTTCCTCGGCCTGGCAAAAATGTTCGAGGAAAAAGATCTGGCTCTGCTGGAAATCAACCCGCTGGTAATCACCACCGAAGGCAACCTGCACTGTCTGGATGCCAAAGTAGTTATCGACAGCAACGCCCTGTACCGCCACGCAGACCTGCGCGAAATGCACGATCCTTCTCAGGATGACGCGCGTGAAGCGCACGCTGCCAAGTTCGATCTGAACTACGTAGCATTGGATGGCAACATCGGCTGCATGGTAAACGGCGCTGGTCTGGCCATGGGCACCATGGATATCGTCAACCTGCACGGCGGTAAGCCGGCTAACTTCCTGGACGTTGGTGGCGGCGCGACCAAAGAGCGTGTTGTTGAAGCGTTCAAGATCATCCTGTCTGACGAGAATGTTAAAGCCGTATTGATCAATATCTTCGGTGGTATCGTTCGCTGTGACATGATCGCCGAAGGCGTTGTGGGCGCAGTAAAAGAAGTGGGCGTTAAAGTACCGGTTGTTGTGCGTCTGGAAGGTAACAACGCAGACCTGGGCGCTAAAGTTCTGAGCGACAGCGGCCTGAACATTATCGCGGCTACCAGCCTGACCGATGCTGCTGAGCAAGTGGTTAAAGCTGCGGAGGGTAAATAATCATGTCAGTACTGATTAACAAAGACACCAAAGTCATCTGTCAGGGCTTCACCGGCTCCCAGGGTACTTTCCACTCCGAGCAAGCGATTGCTTACGGCACCAAGATGGTTGGTGGTGTAACTCCGGGTAAAGGCGGCCAGACTCACCTGGGCCTGCCGGTATTCAACACCGTGAAAGAAGCGGTAGAAGAAACCGGTGCAGAAGCTTCCGTAATCTACGTACCTGCGCCTTTCTGTAAGGATTCCATCCTGGAAGCGGCCAACGCTGGTATCAAATTGATCGTTTGTATCACCGAAGGTATCCCGACTCTGGATATGCTCGACGCTAAAGTGAAGTGCGACGAGCTGGGCGTACGCCTGATTGGCCCGAACTGCCCGGGTGTGATCACTCCCGGTGAGTGCAAGATCGGTATTATGCCGGGTCATATCCACAAGCCGGGTAAAGTGGGCATCGTTTCCCGTTCCGGTACCCTGACCTATGAAGCGGTTAAGCAAACTACCGACCACGGCTTCGGCCAGTCCACCTGTGTGGGCATCGGTGGCGACCCCATCCCGGGCTCCAACTTCATCGATATTCTGGAAATGTTCCAGAACGACCCGCAGACCGAAGCGATCGTGATGATCGGTGAGATCGGCGGTACTGCTGAAGAAGAAGCGGCGGCTTACATCAAGGAAAATGTTACCAAGCCGGTCGTTTCCTACATCGCTGGTGTAACTGCTCCTCCCGGCAAGCGTATGGGCCACGCTGGCGCGATCATCTCTGGTGGTAAAGGCACCGCTGACGAGAAATTCGCTGCTCTGGAAGACGCTGGTGTTAAAACCGTGCGCTCCCTGGCTCAGATCGGTGATGCGTTGAAGGAAGTAACTGGCTGGTAAGTTGTCACTAGCTAGTTAATTCTAGAAAAGGCTACCCTCTGGGTGGCCTTTTTTGTTTTGAAGGCTGTTTTTTATTTTTGCCCAGCCAGAGCTTGCCTTAAGTTGCCATTTAATTGCGCTTTTTTCTGTGTAGCTTATTTTTCTTCTTTCTTCTTTCTTCTTTCTTCTTTCTTCTCTCTTCTCTCTTCTCCCTTTCCCCGCTCAAACACGTGGCTTTTATTTTTCTCTATTTTGCTGGTTTTTTTTGGGCTGTTTCACCGATTTAAGGTGTGTTGTTGTAATTCATTTTTGGAAGCTAATATCGAATGATTTCTATTGCTATTTGAGAAGCTATCTCACTGTTTGTTGGTTGTTGGGGGCTTGAAAGGGTTGTTGAAGTTTTTCCTAGGTGTTTGGGAATTGTTAAGGTATAAATTTCATGCTGAGATTGAATTTGGATGTCGATTTTTTTCTGAGCTCGGTTATAAGCTAAATAAAATATTTAATGGCCCTCAAAATAATAACCTGATAATGATGGAGGTCTGCGGCATGGGATTGTCAATAGATAAAAATATTCGAAATGTTTCTTATAAATTGGTTTTTAGTGGTTTTTCTTTAGATAGAAATGAAGATGTTGGTGGTGTCTGGCCCAACGGAATAGTGAAATATTATATGCCGCGCAATTTGGATGCGGGCTATGTGACCGCTGTTAAAAAAGCAATGTCCCGTTGGGAGCTGTGTATATATCGGGCGTTTCGATTTGCGGCAATCAAGTTTATTCAGGTGGGGGCCGCTGGGCAGGGGGTAATTACTATTAGGGACAACGATAGTAGTGCGACTGTGGGATACACCAATAAAACAGACCAGTATTGCGGTGTGAACTGGAGGGGTAATAGAGCCGCTATTGCCTCGCTGCCACATGAAATTGGTCATACCCTGGGTTTGGCCCATGAGCATATGCGCTCGGATGCGCCTCTAGCAGTACAGAACACGCTGGACTCTTTGCAAGTACAAACCCGCACCCAGACCATGGCCCGCTTTATGACACACGGCTCCACATTCGATGCTCAATCTATCATGATGTATGACAATCAGGCGCAGGCCCTGGGTGTCAGGGAAAATACCAGGACCGGTGGTTGTAAAATCACTCCCAATCAGGTGAATAACGCCAGCTGGCATCCCAGCGCGGGTGATCTGGATATGCTTTCCTATTTGTATGATGGCAGGCGCCTGACACTGCCAAGATCTTTTGCAAGGCCAATCATGTAGAACAAGTTCAACGCGGTTAAGATGCCTGAAAAAAGGGAGTCGATGACTCCCTTTTTTTGTCTGCGGCACTAATCTCTTCAATGTGGCTAGGTGCTGTACAGGCCATATTTATGGCCGTGTGCGCGGCTGCGTTGATACAAAATAAACGCCGTTAATGTGAGTAACAATAATTCTGCTATAGGTCCTGCATACCAGATACCCACCTCACCAATAGCCAGGGGCAGAATTATTATCAAAGGCAGCAGAAAAATATACGTTTTTGCCAGCCCGAGTATGGTCGCGCGCTTAGCGTCGCCAATCGCTTGAAAGAAGATATTGACCATCATCAGTGGTCCCGCCAGGAAATAAACCAGAGTCATCATCGGCAGTATACGCGCTACTTCTGCAACAATTTGTGGATCGCTGACAAATAACGCTCCCAGGGTATCCTTAAAAATAATAACGGCAAGCTGAAGCAGTAGGCAGTAGCTGAATGCCACTGTCAGGGCGATACTGATACTGCTGTCCATGCGTGACCAGATTTTCGCGCCGGCATTATTGCCAACTACCGTCTGAAAGGCTTGACTCAGGCCGAGTAGCGGGAGAAAAATAAAAGTCATGATTCGGCTGGTAATACCGTAAGCACTCAAGGTGCTGTTGTAATGTTCGCCTCCCCAGATTTGAATGCTGACAATGATAGTTATGAAAATAAGTGATAGGCCGATGTAGTTTAAACTTGACGGTAGACCCAGGGATAGAAACTCCCACCAGTATTGTTTCTGGCTGGAAAGTCGAATGAACTGGGTATTTATTACAGTTTTTCCGTAATGCCGGTAGCCGGCTACTATCGCAAGGGCGATTGACTGAGCCAATGCTGTTCCGTAAGCGGAACCCGCTATTCCCATTTGCAGGTGGGCAATAAAAATATAGTTGAAGACGATATTGAGAAGTACAGAACCTAGCGAAACTACTGTCATTAACGATAGCTTCCCTTCACAGCGCAAGGTGTCTGAGTTGACGGTGCTTATAAATAATATGGGTGAAAGAAAGAAAAGGATTGTTAAATAGGTGTAGCCCATTTCTGCCAAAGACTGAGAGCCATTGGCCACCAATAGTGCCAGTTGTTTACCACCTACGAAAAATAGCACTATTAGAAGGGAACAAAGCAAGAGCGCTAAAGTAATTGCCTGGGAAAATGCCTGTTTAGATTCATCTGTTTTTCCTGCCCCCAAGAGTCTGGCTAGGACACTTGAGTAGCCTCCTGATATTAAGGAGGAAAGAGCTACTAATAAAGTAACAACAGGAAATGTCAGGGTGACTGCAGCCAATGCGTTGGGGCCTACATACTTCCCCAAGAAGTAGGTATCAAGCAGAGTAAAAGAGCCGTTTACCAGCATTATAAAAATGATAGGTGCTGCAGTTTTAAAGAAAACTGGTAAAAGCGCACCACTGAGAAAGATATTGTCTTGCTGTTGGGTCATACAAAATCCCTTTTACTGATTACCCTTATGCATCTTTGCGATATTGTTAAATTTGGCCAAGACAAAGTGTTTGATGTCATTGGGCCAGTCGCTGACGGCTTTTTCAAAGCTCACTCTACTATTTCGATAGAGGGCGCGACTGGCATCTTCAAATCCTGGAGCATCACCAACAATCTGCAGCATAAATCTATCCAGTTGCTGTTGTTGAATTGAAATATGCTCTTCGACAGAGACTTGTTTTTGTGCCTGCTCCACCAGCTTGCGCAGGGTAACAGAGGCTCCGCCCGGCTGTTGTTTTAGCCATTCCCAATGGCGGGGGAGTAATGTGACCTCCTTGGAGATGACTCCAAGCTTGGGGCGTCCCCGCTTTGCGTTGCTGGGGGCTGTGCAGGGCTTCAACCTGGCAAGTACCGTCTCAAAATCGCCTTGCCAATCAATCTCGATTCGTTGGCAGTTGTCGGTTGAAAAGACCATGGGCTCTCTTTGAGGCTCAAGGGATTTTACCTGTTGGACAACTGCTTCCAGTGTGCCCCGTGCAATCACTCTTTGTCGGTCAATGGCTATGTATTCTGGCGCCATTAGGACCTCCTATAAATTTATCTGGGTAAAATATTATTACCCGGGTAAATATAGATTGTCGCTTGGTTTGTGTACAGAAAATACTTTTGAGGTCGGATCTTGATATGCGCGGGGGAGCTCAGTGGCTCACGATCGATAGCAATGCGCTAGGTGGTTCGGCTTTTATTTTGCCTTCTGGTTTGCTTATCAGGAGTATTTTGTCCTCAAGCTGGCGATATACACGACCTGTTCTCACTCCTATACTGCCAAAAAACTAACTATCCAGGAGAGAACATGGCTAGAGCACTGATCGGCGTAATCGGGGGCAGTGGCCTGTATGAAATGCAAGGGCTGACAGATGTGCAGGAGGTTCAGCTGGAGACCCCGTTTGGACCTACCTCAGACCCTATTGTATGCGGCAAGCTGCAGGGCATTCCGGTTGCCTTTCTCTCCCGCCACGGGCGCGGTCATAGATTGATCCCCTCCGAAGTGCCCTATAGGGCAAATATCCATGGGCTGCGCCAGCTGGGCGTGCGCTATCTCCTGTCTCTCTCTGCGGTTGGCTCTCTACAAGAGGAGGTTAGGCCGCTGGATATGTTGATTCCCGACCAGTTTATCGACATGACGCGCAAACGCGACAGCACCTTTTTTGGTCGTGGCGCGGTCGCCCATGTCTCTATGGCAGACCCAGTCTGTTCCGCAGTGGCGGATTGCCTAGCGCGAGCCTTTGAATCCACCCAGGCTGGACAAGAGGTGCAGCTACACCGGGGCGGCACTTATCTGTGCATTGAGGGCCCACAGTTCTCAACACGGGCGGAATCCCACTGGTATCGCAGTGTGGGTGCATCGGTCATCGGTATGACCAATATGCCGGAAGCCAAATTGGCGCGAGAGGCACAGATTGCCTATGCCACTCTGGCGATGGCCACTGATTACGATTGTTGGCATCCCCGCGAGGAAGCTGTGACGGCAGAAGTGGCTATCGCCAATTTGCAGCAAAATGCTGTGCGCGCCCAACAGGTGGCGGCAGAGGCAATTCGTTTACTGGGAACGGAGAAACCCGACTCCAGCGCCCATACAGCCTTGGCCAGTGGTTTAGTTACCCCCGTGGAAGCCATGTCGGAAGATCAGCTTGCTGTAATAAAACCACTGCTCGAGCCGTCTAATCCAGTGCTAGAAGAAGTGGAGCACTGAGACCTATGCATGAAACACTGCCCTTGCTGGAAATATCCGATTTCCCGGCAATACGCCGCAGCAGCATTGAAACCCTGCAACTCAATATTGGCTACCGTTGTAATCAATCCTGTGTGCACTGTCATGTCAATGCGGGTCCCAACCGTACAGAGATGATGTCGGATGAAAATCTAGCGTTGCTGCTAGAGGTGATCGAGAAGCGCAATATTCGAGTTCTGGATATCACCGGCGGTGCCCCGGAATTACATTGGGGGTTTCGAGACCTGGTTAAGGCTGCAAGAGGATTGGGAGTGCAGGTCATTGACCGCTGTAATCTCACCGTGTTGTTCGAACCCAATCAGGAGGATACAGCAGAATTTCTCGCTCGAAATCATGTGGAAGTGATCGCCTCTCTTCCCTGTTATTCCATGGATAACGTCGATAAACAGCGCGGCAAAGGCGTTTTCGACAAGAGTATTGCCGGGCTGCAAAAGCTCAATGAGCTTGGTTATGGCAGGCCAGAAAGTGGGTTGCGGTTAAATTTAGTGTACAACCCCCAGGGGGCATTCTTACCCCCAGAGCAAACTGCCCTGGAGGCAGACTATCGCCGGGAGTTGAGAAAGCAGTTTAATATCGAGTTCAATCATTTATTTGCGCTCGTCAATATGCCGATAAAACGCTTTGGTTCCATGCTGATCTCCAAGGGGCAGTTTAAAGATTATATGGCTCTGCTGCGGGATAATTATAGCGATGCAAATCTCGATGGTGTTATGTGTCGCACTATGGTGAGTGTGGACTGGCAGGGAAATTTATTTGATTGTGACTTTAATCAGCAACTCAATATTCCTATACCGGGTCGGCCACATTTGCGCGATTTACTCAACCAGGACCTGCAAGGGGGAGTGATTGCGGTAGCGGACCACTGCTATGGCTGTACGGCAGGACAGGGGAGTAGTTGCGGTGGGGCGCTCTAACGGAATCGTGAAAGTATAGGATTAGGCCGATATGAGGAAAAGAATCGCGCTGCTGTTGCTTATTGTACTTTTAATTGCCGCCTTTTATTGGTTTGACCTAAATCAATGGTTAAACCTGGAAAGACTAAAAGAAGGCGGGGATCAATTTCAGCAGTGGAAAATCACCTCGCCAATACTGGTTAGTTTTCTTTTTCTGTTTTTTTATATCCTGATAACGGGGCTTTCATTGCCTGGGGCTGCGATTCTCACATTAGCCGCCGGTGCCATTTTTGGTTTGCTATGGGGAACTCTGATCGTTTCCTTTGCTTCCAGTATTGGTGCGACATTGGCTTTTCTAATGGCTCGCTATTTATTTCGCGATTATGTGCAGGAGCGTTTTTCAACACGTTTGCAAGTGGTGAACAATGGTGTTGATCGGGAGGGGGCGTTTTACTTGTTTGCCTTACGATTAGTGCCTATTTTCCCCTTTTTTCTTATCAATCTATTGATGGGCCTGACGCACTTGCGCGTGTGGACATTTTATTGGGTCAGCCAGCTGGGTATGCTGGCAGGTACAATTGTCTATGTGAATGCGGGCACTCAGCTTGCGCGTATTGAAAATTTAGGGGACATCGCCTCCCCACAATTGTTGCTGTCTTTTGCCTTGTTGGGAATCTTCCCTCTACTTGCTAAATACTTTCTCAGTTGGCTTAAGCGACGCCGCGCGGCTCAGTGAATGACTGCAATGAGTAAACCCAAAAAATTTGACCGTAACATTATTGTGATCGGTGCCGGAGCTGCGGGGCTGGTCAGTGCATATATTTCTGCGGCGATAAAAGCCAGGGTTACCCTGGTGGAGTCGGGAAATATGGGGGGAGACTGCCTGAATACCGGCTGTGTACCCAGTAAGGCACTGATTCAATGTGCCAGGGTTGCGCACTCTGCCCGCGTGGCGAAGAGATTCGGTGTGGTTTTGCCTGAGCCCGAAATTGATTTTCCCGCAGTCATGGCGCATGTGCGCAATTCGATCCAACAGATTGAGCCTCACGACAGTGTCGAGCGCTACAACGATCTGGGTGTGGAAGTTGTTCGCGGGCGGGGGCGTCTTGTCGATCCCTGGACTGTAAATATTTCTAAAGAAAATGGTACAGAACAGACGCTTACAGCACGAGCGATCATCCTCGCTACGGGAGCTGAGCCCGCAGTACCGCAGTTTCCAGGATTGGAAGCGGTCAATTATCTGACTAGTGAAACCCTGTGGGACAGATTCGCTCAGCTAGACAAGGCGCCCTCTCGATTATTGTTACTTGGTGGCGGGGCAATTGGCTGTGAGCTGGCCCAGGCATTTACGCGGCTTGGTTCCGAGGTCACCTTGATCGAACGCGCCGAGCGTCTGTTGCCCCTAGAGGATCATGAAGTCTCCGCTGCTGTAACCCAGGCGCTGGAATCGGAGGGGGTGCGATTGCTTACCGCGCACGAAGCTACTGCATTTGCCGGAAATCAAAGCGGGCAGGGGGGCGCGGTCACCTTGCGGAATGGGCAAGGTGAAATACAGGTGACATTTGATGAGGTTATTCTGGCTCTAGGTAGACGCCCCAGAACCGAGGGGCTAGGTCTAGAAGAGTTAGGTATTGTGCAGGAGGGTAAATGCCAAGTGGATGACTACCTGCGCACCCGATACCCTCATATTCTTGCAGCGGGGGATCTCGCCGGGCCTTATCAATTTACGCATATCGCTGCCCATCAGGCCTGGTATGCCGCGGTCAATGGGCTCTTTGGGGATATAAAAAAATTCGCGGTGGATTATAGCTTGATACCCAGCGCAATTTTTATTGACCCACAAGTGGCCAGTGTTGGGCTCAGTGAACACCAGGCAATTGCGCAAGGGGTGGCTTATGAGGTAACCCGCTATGGTATTGATGACCTGGATCGCGCGATTGTCGATGGTGCCGCAACCGGGTTTGTTAAGGTATTAACGGCACCGGGTAGGGATAAAATCCTGGGGGTTTGTATCGTTGGTGAAAATGCGGCGGAGCTGATTGCTGAGTTTGTGTTTGCGATGAAACAGGGATTTGGGTTGAACAAGATTTTATCCACAATTCATATCTACCCCACTATGGCTGAAGCGAATAAATATGTGGCAGGAAATTGGAAGCGGGCCCATGCGCCCAAGAGCCTGCTGCGATGGTTGGAGAAGTTCCACCGCTGGAGGCGGGGATAAGACGAGCATGAGAAAGGGCGAGACAGAGTTGAGGCAAGACAGTGCAATACAGTGTTATTGTGCCCCTGTTAAATGAGCGGGAGCAGTTACCAAAGTTGGTAGCACAACTGAAAGAGCTGGTCGCCTATAGCAGCTGCGAAGTCATTCTGGTCGATGGCGGCAGTAGTGACGGTAGTGCAGAAATGGCCAGTGCCGCCGGATTGAAGGTCATTCATTCCCAGCGCGGACGCGCTCTCCAAATGAATGCTGGTGCTTCGGTTGCCCGCGGTAATTGGTTATTGTTTTTGCATGCGGATACACGCCTGCCCCAAGGCGCCCTGAGTGCGATTGCCTCTGCCTCGGTTCGGGAAGCGCAATGGGGCCGTTTTAATATACGTATCAGCGGCGACAGCGCCTGGTTTCCCCTGATTTCTACCATGATTAATTGGCGCTCCCGCCTGAGCGGCATCGCTACAGGCGATCAGGCAATTTTTGTCCGCCGTGACCTCTTCAATAATGTAGGGGGCTATGCTCCGCAGCCCTTGATGGAAGACATAGAGCTGAGCCGTCAGCTGCTGAAAACGGCCCGACCGCACTGCCTGCGCCAGAGAGCCACCACCTCCGGACGCCGCTGGCAAAAATTCGGTATTTGGCGCACGGTATTATTGATGTGGCGCTTGCGCTTCGATTATTGGCGTGGCGTCTCTGCGGAGTGCCTGGCAAAACGCTATGAGTAATTCTTCTTTTCCCTCTTTACGCCTGGTGGTGATGGCCAAGGCGCCTTTGCCTGGCTATGCCAAAACCCGCTTGATTCCAGCTCTGGGGGAACAAGGTGCAGCCTTTCTAGCGGAAAAGCTGTTACAGCAAACTTTGCTGGAGGCTGTAATGGCAGAGCTCGGGCCGGTAGAGTTGCATGTTGCACCAGATTGCGAGCATCCTTTTTGGCGAACATTCGCATTACCCGATGGGGTAACTCTTCATAATCAGGCGCAAGGCAACCTCGGTCAGCGTTTGTGGCAGGCTGCTAATACTCACCAGGTAGCGGGTCAGGGTCTTTTTTTGTTGGGCACAGACTGTCCAGCGTTAACTGCTTCGCGCCTCCAAGAGGCGGCTGCGGCGTTAACGAGTGCCGATGCGGTTATGTATCCGGCAAAAGATGGTGGCTACACTTTGTTAGGGCTCAAACGGTTGCACTTTAGGTTGTTTGAAGATATTCGCTGGAGTACAGAAGTGGTTGCCCGGCAAACCCTGGAGCGCTTACAGGAGTGTGGCATGTCCTGCCGGCGCCTGGAAATCTTGCATGATATTGATGAGCCTGAAGACTTGCAGTTTTTGCCCCGAGACTGGGCGCTATCTCAAGAAGAGAATTGAAGGTCTCTACTTATTAATTTTGACGGGTTGAATCAGGGGCGGGTGGCTCCAGAAAAATGATCTCCCGTATAACCTGCCAGCGCCCATCCTCATAAATTAAGTCGACCCCCAGTCTTAATTTTCTTTCCTGTCCAGATAGGTTATTCCTTCGGGAAAAAATCACCAGGGCGCTGTTATTGTTAGCGGCCACATGGTGGATTTTGGTCCAGCCATTAAGCGGTAATTCACCGGCATCCCGCTTATGCTTAAATAGATCGATAAAAGCGGTCTTGTCGGCTACCGTCAGCTGGTCGGAATCATCCAGCATATAAACCTGCATATCCCTGTGATAGACACTTTCCAGCTCATCGACTCGACAGTGGACTCCTGCTTGCACTAGGTAATCGATAAACGCCTCGATTTCTTTGGCAGTGTCTTTTTCTTCCATCTCTCAAGCGTCTCTTGATTTGGGCCAAGTTAAGATAATGGATACAAGATGTTGCTAATGAATCGGTACTGCCAGCCTAGCTTCTAGCTTCAGCTGAGACAGCCTTAGGGCCTATAAAAAACTTAGAGGGCGGGGGCGGCACTGCCCTCGGCTTCTACAGGGCTGTTCTCGACAAGGGCTCCGCCGTTTTCATCGTTGGCTGCCAGGCGCTGCTCTTCGATACGGCTGCTCCAGCTTAGCAGGGCCTGGTAGTGGCGAATATTTTGCACATAGGTGACTGGTTCCCAACCGCGCGCATAGCCGTGCTTGGTGGATTTGTAGTACTGGCGTTTGGCCAGCAGTGGCAGGTGGTCGCGCACATCGGGCCACAAATCCGGGTTGCCGCCCATGCGCTCTGTGAGTACCCGGGCGTCCTCCAGGTGGCCGTAGCCCACATTGTAGGCGGCCAGGGCCATCCAGGTTCTGTCTGGTTCGCGGATACGCTCCGGCAGCTTGTTGCGGATCTGCACAATATAGCGGGCGCCGCCCTCAATACTCTCTTCCGGATTGAGTCGGTTTACACCTAACTCCCTGGCGGTACCCAAGGTGAGCATCATCAGGCCACGCACCCCGGTGCGTGAGCGAGCGCGGGGATTCCAGTGAGACTCCTGGTAGCTGAGTGCCGCTAGCAAATGCCAATCCAGTTCGTATTGGTCGGCCACTTTTTGCATGACCCCGCGCCACTTGGGCAGTCGCTCGCGGCTGCGCTTGGCGAAAGCCTGGGCGCCCCCTGCATTCAGGTCGCTGACGTGGCCAAAGAATTCTTCTCGCAGTTGCGCAATCATGCCGTTGGTATTGGCGCGCAACATAAACAGTCGCGCGCGCTGGTAGAGGCTATCGTCGTCACTCTTGGGAAAAGCCCAGGAAACCGGTTGGAACTGGCTGAGATTAAAAGCCACTCCAGTTTTGGGGTAGAGCCCACGATGCACGGCGTAGGCGTTGGAGTCCACCACCGCATAGCTATATTGGCCCTGATGCACCATCTCCACCAATTCCATGGCGTCGACATCGGAAACTTCCTCCCAGCGCAAATTGGGATAGCGCTGGGAGAGTTTTTTAATTCTTCGGCATGGGCGCTGCCGGCGATAACTGCAATGGTTTCGCCTTCCAGGTCACTGGTTTTGCGCGGGCGTTTTTCCCCAAGGCGATAGATGATTTGTTGGCGGACTTCAAAATAGGAGGGAGAGAAACGCACCTGTTCGCGGCGTTCCGGGGTGACGGTGAGACCCGCGGCGGCGAAGTGAGCACCTTCTTCGGGGTCGCGCAGGCGCGCGAACATGTCGTCCAGGCTGTGCACATCGCGAATGACCAGTTTGACTCCCAGCTCTTCGGCAAAGGCGTGCAACATACCGTACTCAAAGCCGGTGGGATTGCCGGAGGCGTCTTCGTAATAGGTGGTGGGGCCGTTTTGTGAGAGGACAACCAGTTCGCCGGAAGCTTTAATTCGCTCCAGGGTATTCGGTGCCTTGCTGGCAACTAATAGGGAGGCACAGCAGGACAGGGCGATACCTTTGCACACGCGGCGGACATAGCGCAGCGCTCGGCTTCTCATCATCATAGGCTGTCCCCTCTAGCTCGTCCGTTGGTTTTATCGCTGTTATGCCTAAGGCCTGGTACGGGCACCTCCGCCAGGGCTTTTCTCGCCAATGCTGGCACAGTCCGCCAATTTTACATTATTTGACGACAATCTGCCCAATTTGGCTTTTGGGCACTGTGACATGGGCGCTTGAAATGCTGTTGAGACTTTTGTAGGAGATTTTTGGCGTCTAGTGAAATCAGCGAATTTACGATCAGTTTTGTTCGCCTTTTGAACATATTGATTGCTAATTAGTTCATGTGTACTCAAGTGATGGGTAGGTGTGTTGGAGTTGCGGCGCTTCGGGTACAATTGCGCCTCTCAAATTTCCGGGGCCTTGTGCGATCCTTCTTTCGCGCAATCTTTCTCATTTAGACAAGAGGCTATCTCCCGCAATGTTAGTTCTGCGTGGTGCTCCCGCACTGTCGAAATTCCGCCATAAAAAACTACTCAACCAACTGCGCGCGCTGCAACCGACTATCGACGATCTCTACGCCGAGTTCGTACATTTTGCCGACAGCGACGCATTGGATAACAAGGAGATGGCGCTGCTTGAGCGACTACTCCAGTACGGCCCCACTGAAGAGAAGCACCAGCCGAAAGGTGAGCTAATCCTGGTGGTACCGCGCCCGGGCACTATTTCTCCCTGGTCTTCCAAGGCCACCGATATTGCCCACAACGCTGGTCTCACCCAGATACATCGGCTTGAGCGTGGTGTCGCCTACTACCTGAGTGGTGTCGAGTTGAGTGAAGCCGAGCGCGAGGCATTGGCCTCCCAGCTGCACGATCGCATGGTTGAGGTAGCCTTTGCCGAACTCGAACAGGCAGAGCAGTTATTCGTTGAAGAGGAGCCTCGCCCGCTGCGTGGTGTGGATATCCTCGAGGGTGGCCGTGAGGCACTGGAAGTTGCCAATGTGACGCTGGGCCTGGCCCTGGCCGAAGATGAAATTGATTACCTGCTCACCAGCTTCCAGGAATTGGATCGCAATCCCACCGACGTAGAGCTGATGATGTTCGCCCAGGCGAACTCTGAGCACTGTCGCCACAAGATCTTTCATGCCTCCTGGACGATTGATGGCGAAGAAATGCCGCACTCCCTGTTTGGCATGATCAAGAATACCTATCGCAAGGGGGGAGACAATGTACTGTCCGCCTATGCCGACAACGCTGCAGTTGTTGTGGGCAATGTGGCTGGGCGTTTTTACCCCGATCCAGAAAGCAAGGAATATGGCTTTAGCAACGAAGCTATCCATCTGTTGATGAAGGTGGAGACCCATAACCATCCCACGGCAATCGCCCCCTTCTCTGGTGCTGGTACTGGCGCCGGTGGCGAAATTCGCGATGAAGGTGCGGTTGGCCGCGGCTCCAAGCCGAAAGTGGGCCTGACTGGTTTTACTGTCTCTAACCTGCAAATCCCCGGTTGGGAACAGCCCTGGGAATCCAACTACGGCAAGCCTGAGCGTATCGTTACCGCCCTGGATATTATGATCGAGGGGCCTATCGGTGGTGCCGCATTTAATAACGAATTTGGCCGCCCAAATATTTGCGGTTACTTCCGTACCTTTGAAGAAAACTTCGATGGTGAGCGCCGCGGCTATCACAAGCCGATTATGCTGGCCGGCGGCTACGGCAATATTCGCGAAGAGCATGTCGAGAAGCCCGAGTTTTCTCCTGGCGCCAAGCTGATAGTGCTGGGCGGCCCGGCCATGCTGATTGGTCTCGGCGGTGGCGCGGCTTCCAGTATGGCCAGTGGTTCCAGTTCCGAAGATCTGGATTTCGCTTCTGTACAGCGCCAGAACCCGGAAATCGAGCGTCGCTGTCAGGAAGTCATCGATCAGTGTTGGCAGCTGGGCGAGAAAAACCCCATCGCCTTTATCCACGATGTGGGTGCGGGCGGTCTGTCCAACGCTTTCCCCGAACTTGTTAAAGACGGCGGCACCGGCGGTAACTTTGAGTTGCGCAATGTGCCCTGCGATGAGCCGGGTATGAGCCCGCTGGAAATCTGGTGTAACGAATCCCAGGAGCGCTACGTACTGGCAGTCATGCCTGAAGACCTGCAGCGTTTCGAACATATTTGTGAACGCGAGCGTGCGCCTTTCGCCGTTGTCGGTGAGGCCACTGAAGACAAGCACCTACTTCTGAACGACACCAAGTTCGAGTCCAAGCCTGTGGACTTGCCCATGTCTGTGCTGTTCGGCAAACCGCCGCGTATGCACCGTGAGGCGGAAACTCGCCAGGTTGAAACCGAAGCATTTTCCACCGCGGATATCGACCTGAACGAAGCTGCTGAGCGCGTACTGCGACTGCCTACTGTGGCCAGCAAGAGCTTCCTGATTACCATCGGTGACCGCACTGTAACCGGCCAGGTATCTCGCGATCAGATGGTCGGCCCTTGGCAGGTGCCGGTGGCGGACTGCGCCGTGACAACAGTTGCCTATGACAGCTACGCCGGTGAGGCCATGTCCATGGGTGAACGCACTCCGGTGGCCCTGCTGGATGCGCCGGCTTCCGGCCGTTTGGCGGTGGGCGAGGCAATTACCAATATCGCCTGTACCCCGGTGAAACAACTCTCCGATATCAAGCTCTCCGCCAACTGGATGTGCGCTGCGGGCCACCCGGGTGAAGAGGAAAAACTCTATCGCACCGTAGAGGCGGTAGGTATGGAGCTGTGCCCTGAGTTGGGTCTTACCATCCCGGTGGGTAAGGACTCCATGTCTATGCGCACCGCTTGGGAAGAAGAGGGCGAGCAGAAGGCGGTTACCGCACCGCTGTCTTTGGTTATTTCCGCCTTTACTCCCGTCACCGATGTGCGCAAAACCGTTACCCCGCAATTGCGCACCGATAAAGGTGAGAGTGAGCTGCTGTTGATCGACCTGGGTGCCGGCAAAAATCGTCTCGGCGGTTCCTGTCTGGCGCAGGTCTATAACGCGCTGGGTGATAAGCCAGCCGACCTGGACGATGCCAAGAAACTGAAAGGTTTCTTCGAAGTGGTGCAGCAAGCGCTGAATGAAGACCTGATCATGGCCTACCACGACCGCGCCGATGGCGGTCTTTTCACTACCCTCGCGGAAATGGGCTTTGCCGGCCGTGTGGGTATGGATGTGGAAATCTACGAATTGGGTGATGACCCCGTTGCCGCACTGTTCAGTGAAGAGCTGGGTGCAGTACTGCAGGTTCCCGCCTGTGAAGCGGATATGTTGGTACAGCGCTTTGCCGCTGTCGGTGTGCCGGCGCATCAGATCGGCTACCTGAACAACAACGAACACCTGTGCATCACCAATAACGGTGTTGAAATTTTCAAGCGCTCCCGTGCGGAACTGCAGCAGATCTGGTCGGAAACCAGTTTCCGCATCCAGTCTTTGCGCGATAACGCCGAGTGTGCCGAGCAGGAATTTGCCTCGATTGCCCAGGAAGATCCGGGCCTATCGGTGAATCTCACCTTTGATATCAACGAAGATATCAGTGCTCCTTATATCGCCAAAGGTATTCGTCCGAAAGTGGCTGTGCTGCGCGAGCAGGGTGTCAACAGCCAGGTGGAGATGGCGCACTCCTTCCATCGCGCCGGCTTTAACGCTGTCGACGTACATATGAGCGATATCCTTTCCGGTCGTGTGGCCTTGGATGAGTTCAAAGGCCTGGTGGGCTGTGGTGGCTTCTCTTACGGTGACGTACTCGGCGCCGGTGAGGGATGGGCCAAGACCATCCTGTTCAACGAACGTGCCCGCGATCAGTTTGAAGGCTTCTTCAACCGCAAAGACACCTTCGGTCTGGGGGTGTGTAACGGTTGCCAGATGTTCTCTGTGATTAAAGAGCTGATTCCCGGTGCCGACCACTGGCCGCGCTTTGTGCGCAACCTGTCCGAGCAGTATGAAGCGCGCTTTGCCCTGGTGGGTGTCGAGGATTCCCCTTCCGTACTGTTCAAAGGTATGGCGGGCACTTATATGCCGGTTGCGGTTGCCCACGGTGAAGGTCGTGTGGAATTTGCCGACCAGCAGGCACTGGAGAAATGCGAAGCTTCCGGCACCATCGCGATGCGCTACCTGAATAACAAAGGAGAAATTACCCAAACTTATCCGGCCAACCCCAACGGTTCGGTAAATGGTATTACCTCCCTGTGTTCCGAGGATGGTCGTGTCACTATTATGATGCCGCACCCTGAACGTGTAGCCCGTGCGGTCAGCAATAGCTGGCACCCGGATGAGTGGAGTGAGGACTCCGGCTGGATGCGCCTGTTCCGCAACGCGCGAGTGTTTGTCGACTAAATTCACGCACTTCGGCACCCTGGCATTCTGTCGGGGTGCCAATTATTTTTTTGATTGGCAAGGGCTTTATGTGGCACAAAGATGCTGCCTGTCACGGTTGCTAATATCGCTTCTTAAACCGTCTTTGGTTCACCTATTTCATCGACAGGTGTTTTACAGTGGCATCTTTGCCGTTAAAAACATCTTTAAGCGTTTATTGACGCAGATATTTGACGTCTTAATCCTTCCTAGAAAGCAGTATTGATATTTCCTGCTACACTTAAACGATTATTCGAAATAACTTTTCTCGCTATGGTGCAGTTATCTGTATCGATTACCAATATGTTATTTAGCCTTCATGCAGAGAGTTTGGCATGGACTGGCACTCACAAATCCCCTTCGATTGATCTTTCGCTTGTCGCGTTTCCACTGGCGCAGATCCCAGCAGTACCTGAAATTCTTTTCCCCACCTTGCAAAAGTGATTAAGGAGATTGTCATGGCGTACAACGAAACTTTGGCAGAAAAAGTGCGCAACTTGTTACAGGGAAGTCAGGGCCTTTCTGAAAAACAGATGTTTGGCGGCCTGGCATTTATGTTAAATGGCAATATGGCTTGCGGTGTGGTTGGTGAAGAGCTAATGGTGCGGGTAGGGCCGGATAATTACCAGGATGCCCTAGCGGAGCGCTATACCCGACCCATGGATTTCACCGGGCGTCCCCTGAAAGGTATGGTCTATGTGGAGGAGGATGCAGTGGAGCAGGACCTTGATGAGTGGGTAAATCGGGGAGTGGAATTCGCCGGGTCGCTACCGCCCAAATAGCACAAAACTCAAAGACTCGAGAAAAAATAATGGCTGGGATTCACTACATTTTTAGCGAAAGTATGCTCAGCTTTTACTGCAGGGTCGGAAATAAGGAATACTTTGCTCTTGAGATGCGCTGTATATAAATCTCTGTATGCTCTTAATCGATGCCTACATCTCATCGGATTTCGGGTGCAATGTATTCTTTTCTTAAGAATTTTTTGTGATATCCAATCTGATTGAAAATATTCTTCGTGACTAAACCTGTGTCACCTACATTCAACGCCGGGTGGTACTAGAGCAGAAGCCACTGTTCATTACTGAGATTGACAGTTGCGGTATATGGCAAAGGATCGATTATGTACTTTATCGAATTAAATAATGGCGTGGAGATTCCCCAGATCGGAATGGGGATGGCTGCGATAGGAAGTTGGCAGCAGGACAATGGATATGTCACAGAAGTTCTCCTAAAAGCTATGGCCATTGGCTACAGACACTTCGACACCGCCTCTGTCTATGGCAATGAACGGGCTCTGGGTCGGGCGATCAAAGAGTCGGGTATCCCAAGGGAAGAGCTGTTTATTACCAGCAAGGTTTGGGATACCGAGCAGGGTGGCAAGAAAACTCACGATGCCTTTGCGCGAAGTTTGGAGCGTTTGAAGCTGGAGTACCTGGATCTTTATTTAATCCAGTGGCCTGTTCCCGCTTACA
Source organism: Microbulbifer sp. CnH-101-G (assembly GCF_052466775.1). Taxonomy (NCBI): domain Bacteria; kingdom Pseudomonadati; phylum Pseudomonadota; class Gammaproteobacteria; order Cellvibrionales; family Microbulbiferaceae; genus Microbulbifer; species Microbulbifer sp. CnH-101-G. The sequence continues at coordinate 2,671,437 of NZ_CP174292.1, read as the reverse complement.
CGAGAGAAACCTGGGAGGCGATGGAGGCGCTCCATCAACAGAAGAAAGTTCGAGCCTTAGGGGTATCTAACTTCCGCAAATCAGATATTGAGCAAATAGCGTCTTTTGCCGAAATTCGCCCGGTAATTAATCAAATAGAGTTACATCCATATTTTACCCAGCAGCCACTGGTGGACTACTGTCAATTCCATAAAATTGCAATTAGTTGCTGGTCCCCTCTGGGCACAGGGGCCTGGTCTGGGGTGCCTTTGGCTGAGAAGCCAATTGTGGACCCGGTGATTACTGAGATCGCTGAAAAGTATTCGGCTAGGCCGGCACAAGTTATCTTAAAGTGGAATGTTCAGCAGCACCGTATTGTTGTACCTAAGTCGGAGTCTTTAGAGCATATAAGAACTAACTTCTTATTAAGCGACTTTAATCTTAGTAACAAGGATATCCAGTTGATTAATAACTTAAACTGCAATAAACGGCTTGGTGGTGATCCGGATTATGCACACAAGAAAAATATCACGTTAAAAGTGCCCGATTGATTTATGTTAACTAAACTCTTTGCCTGTCTGTTTGAATAGGCTCTGCTGACGCTACAATTTATCCCGCCTGGTCTGAGCCAATTTTCTTGGTGATCTCATAAGTGGCAATGGCGCAGGCGGAGACAACATTCATTGATGAGTTAACCCCCTGCATAGCAATATGTACAGTTGCATCGGCGACCTTTAGCAGTTCCGGGGAAATTCCATCTTTCTCTGATCCCAGAACCAAGCAGACTTTATCGCCCTCAACGATCGGAGCCTGGCTTAGCTCAACGCTGTTAGATGTGATCTCCAGGCAGATTATTCGGTATCCCTTTCTCTTCAAATTCAGGACAGCTTCCAGGGCATCACCCTCGTATTGGTAGGGAACATGCTGCTCTGTTGAGCGGGACACCTTACGGATCTTGGAGTTAGGCGGTAACAGGCTCGTTCCGGCCAGGTAAATTTTCTCTATGCCTAAGGCATCGGCTATGCGAAAGAGTCCACCGATATTACTGGGGGTGCGAATATCAGTGGTTAGATAGCAAAGGGAAAAATTGTGTTTACTTGGGGAGTGATCGCTGTGTTCTTTCTGCATGGTTACCACTGCTGAAATGACGACTAATTTTTTAAGTGGTTCTTAATTATGCCCTATTGGTGATGCCTGTGAGCCTATTTTAGCTTCCTTGAGAGAAGTATTGTGCAAATTCCGCATACGCTCCACTAAAGAGGGCTCCTTGCTGGATTTTTGGCTTTGTATCTGCATGGCCTGACGGTAGACCTTGTCGGAGACAATAAATTCTTCAGCCCGCTGATTGATTTCACTGTAGCGGGTATTCAGTTCGGAGATTTTATTGGATAGGTGCTCAAGATCGAGAATGCGATCGAAGTAGAGGGCGATCAGCCGCTCACACTCCCTGGCAATGGCCAGGTATTCATTGCCTACCTGGCGGTGCCCTTCATAGTTCTTCTTGAAATTGAAGAAAGTTTGTACACCCCCCAGTAAAGCGGCCAATAGTGCGAGAGCGGCGCCGCTCCACTTGGTCCAGTCGGGGAGTTCAGCATTGATCAGGGAAAAGAACAGGGAGCCGAGAAATAGGTTCACCACTACGATTGGCACACCGCAGAGTACGTGCAGATTGCGCCCTTTCATAGAGGCACGGAAGTGGCTGTGCTTGCACAGGTGGGCATTCCAGCGCAGTTTGTCCAGTACCGCCACGGTATTCGGTATTGTACTCATGAATCCCTTCCGCCCCTTTAGTGTTATTTTTGAGGGCGCTAGTTTGCCGGATAAAAATGAGATGTACAGGGTGGAGCAGGGAAGATTGTGCTTGGGGTGATTTATTTGCAGGCGGAGGTTTCAGGGGGCCTTGTGTCGGCGGTTAGTGAGTACCCGCCGCACAAGGTTCAAGCTTAAGGGCTTTAATGAGAAGCTGGACAAGTATCCACTAGAAACTATAAGTCACGCCGACTGAAGACAGGTTGGCCTTCTCGTCTTGAATCTCGTAGATGGTGTGCTCCAGGTTGATACCCCAGTCACCGGTCGTCCAGTTTACTTCAGCACCATAGTATGGGTTGCTGCCGCTGTTCTTGTTACTGCTCCAGCTGTAAGACCTATCGAAGGACTCCGCATCCAAGAGTTCTCGATCTAGGCTATACCAGTTGCGGTTACCGGAATGCTCAGCCCGACCGCTGTCATTTGCACACCATTGGTGGACGCCAAAACGAATGCCGGCATTCAGGTTCTGTTGGATTTGCGAGGAAAGGGCTAATCCCAGGTTATAGGATTTGTATTTGGTTTCTTGCTTACTCTGGTAATCGTAGTTTTCTACAAGGATTTCATCATCGCTATAGTACCATTCGAGGCCGCGAACGCTCCGTTCATGCTCTTTGCGGATGTCACCGAGGTTCGCCATGCCACCTTCGAAGGCAATATAGTCGTTCACTCGATAACCAAAAGTAAACGCGTAGCCGGTTGAGTTGAGATCCTCTTTTACCGCAGTGGAGTCTTCGCTATCAAAGTGCATATAGCCCAGTGAGGCTTTTAGGTAAAAGGGCTTTTCTTCTGCGTAAACGTTGGTACTTACTAATGCGACTAGGGCGGTGAGAGCAATTTGCTTCAAGGGGTACCTCAATTCAATCAGGCGACATGCACTTGGGTAATACCGGGTGCTATGTGTCGTAAAGTCGGGATTGGCGCGTATTGTACATATGTGCCAATTGAGCGGGAAGAAGGTTTCTCTCTCAATGTGAGTGGATTCGCGTACCTCTACTCTATAAAAGAAGGTTTAATCTTTTGGCGACAGTCGCTACATTACTTAACGATGCTTACTAAGCCTGCTCGAGTAAAAACACCCCTTCCGCACTGACTATTTTTTTCAGGTCAAGGCTGCGAAAGCCTTCCGATTTCTTGTATTTTGTGCAGCTCCCAGATGCTGAGTGGTACCTCTGCCAATCAAATTTGCCTGGGGAATAAATCAATAAGAATGTTAACCCTTCTGGTTAGGGGGGAGATTGGGGGCTGGTATGTCGATTGCACGGCAACAATTTATCGTTTTGGGGCCATTACTGGCCGTAGCGTTTTACATTTTTCTGACCTTAACGGGAATGCAGTATCTTCCTGCAGTGACTGCAGCAATCACTCTGCTTACCGTGACCTGGTGGGTAACGGAGGCGCTCCCTATTCCCGCTACCTCCCTGGTACCAATTGTGCTTCTACCCCTATTTGGAGTTGCGGATCACAAGACCGTTGCGGCGTCCCTGGGCAGCCATGTAATTCTGCTTTTGATGGGCGCTTTTATCCTGTCGAAAGCTCTGGAAAAGAGCGGTGCCCACGAACGCCTGGCCCTGTATATGTTGCGTATATTTGGGGTATCCAGTGGTAGGCGTTTAGTGCTCGGTTTTATGCTGGCCGCTGGCTTCCTCAGCATGTGGATTTCCAATACCGCCACAACCCTGATGATGTTACCTATTGCCTTGGCAATTCTTTCTCGAATAGATAATCAGCGTCTCACCGTGGCCCTGGTGCTGGGAATTGCTTATGGCGCAAGTCTTGGAGGGGTGGGAACGCCTCTAGGGACACCGCCCAATGTCATTTTTATGGGGATATATGAAGAAGTAACCGGCCGAGAGTTTAGCTTTCTAGGCTGGATGAAGATTGGGGTACCGGTTGCCCTGGTGACATTGCCGATCATGGCCCTCTGGCTTACCCGCAATGTTCACTTGCAGAATAAGATTGAACCGCCACAAGTGGGTGATTGGCGGGCAGAGGAGAAGCGCACTTTGCTGGTGTTCGCCATTGCTATTTTCTTCTGGGTAACCCGAAACGCTCCATTTGGTGGTTGGAGCGATTGGTTTGGTATAGGAGCGGCGGGGGACAGTACGGTAGCTATTGCCGCAGTGGTGGCAATGTTTCTAGTCCCCAATGGCAAGGGGGGACGTTTGCTGGACTGGCAGACAGCGGAAACCATACCCTGGGGCATGCTGTTGTTATTTGCAGGTGGTATTGCCCTGGCCAAGGGGTTTTCCACTTCCGGCTTGAGCGATATGCTCGGGAATGGATTGTCCTTCCTTACCGCTATGCCACTCTGGTTGATGTTGGTGATTTTATGCCTGGGAGTCACCTTTCTTACAGAGATTACCAGTAATACAGCCACTGCGACTCTACTCATGCCTATCCTCGCTGTAGCGGCGACCTCTGCGGGCTTTGAGCCTATGGTGTTGATGATCCCCGCCGCCATGAGCGCCAGCTGTGCTTTTATGTTGCCTGTTGCCACGGCTCCGAATGCCATTGCTTACGGGACTGGTAAAGTCCGCATGCAGGATATGGTGCGAGAGGGGGCGGTACTCAGTGTGACGGCATCGTTGATTATTGCGGGTATGAGCTGGTTGATATTACCGGGCTAAGTTCACAGGTTTCTCTAGGGCCGGTATCCATTTCTTTAGAGTGGGTAGTAAGTGTTTTAAACTCCGCCCCTTTGAGCCTAATAAGGTTATGTACCGGTTACAGAGTGTGAATGGCGTAACCGGAATAACATGCGGTACAGGAGGTAGATGTGAAGAAAGCTGAGTATAAAATTGCCGTCGGGAAGTCTGGCTTTTCCAGTTTGGAAGGGGAAGTTACCCAGCTGCTGAATGAGGGCTGGAAGCCGATTGGCGGCTTGGCGTTTAATGCGGGTTACCCCTACCAAGCGATGGCGCGAGTGGTGAATGTTGCCAAGCCCTCTGGCCATTCAAAGAGACAGGCCCAAGCGTCATCTGAAGGTGAACCTACCAGAAGGCAATCCTACGGTGCTCAGGATGCGATGCGCTTGATTGATGAGCTCACCTGAGATTATTGATTCGTTGACTGTTATGCGCAGATATCTGGAGGCCACTTTACATCCCTGCGGTGATCAAGCCAATTGTAAGAACTCCCTTACTGATTTACGGCCTTCTAAAGAAGGGGAGAGTAGAGGCTATGATTGGCTCACCCCGATAGCTTGGACACACTGTGATTCTGTCAACTGTGCTCACTGCTAACTTCATCACTCGTACGACATGCTTTAGCTATAAAAGGATATTAAGCATAAATGCGAAATTTTCTCGATATTGAAGCCCCCGTCATTGACCGCTTCGGCGGAAAGAAAGGCCTTACTACCAGACTCACAAAGCCCAAACCCGCTAAAGAAATCTCAGCAATACCGAACAATCAATGGCTGTCAGCGGCATCTCGAGCCGTATTTCAAGCTGGATTTAGCTGGAAAGTGGTGGAGAAAAAATGGCCTGGTATTGAGCAGATTTTTTATGGTTTCGACCTGCCCTTTTGCCGATATCTCTCTGAGGAAGCTCTGGATGATTTGATGCGCCAGGAAGGCATGATTAAGCACTGGACCAAAACTCGCTCAATCCCGCGGAACGCTGACTTCTTCTGGCATTTATCCAATGAAAATGGCAGTTTGGGGGAGTATTTTGCGGGCTGGAATACGGGAAACTATGTAGAGAATCTGCAGTATTTACGTAAGGGCGGTGATAGACTTGGAGGTAAAACGGCTCAGGTTTTTCTACGTCGTATGGGTGTGGATACACTAGTTTTCGCCAGCGATACTATCCGTGCTCTAGTAAGAGAGGGGGTGGTAGATAAGTCTCCCTCTTCAAAAAAAGATTGGGCCGCACTGCAAGCCGCCATTGAAACCTGGCAAGGGCAGTCGAACCGCAGCTTAAATGAGATCAGCCAGATATTATCTTTATCTGTTGGCTAGCCGGTTAGGTCAAGTAGATGGAGCCCACTGCTTAAGCAGCCTAAAGAATGGGCTCCGAAAATGAGAAAGTAATAATACTGGAGCTAGGATTAACTATGGCTGAGGGCGAACACGAAAGTCTACTGAGAGTTCCGCCTCATAGATGACCTCATCAAATGATTTATCCTGGCCAGATTCAAAAAAATCGCTCTCAACACTGGCGCTGGAAATACGTGCAGCGGTGACAACTACTTCCTCTACCGCCATGGCGCCTTCAGTAGCTCGGTAATGGATGTTATCACCGCGAATACCAACAGGTGTCAGCTGGACACCAAGCGCCTTTTCATAATCCTCTTTCTGCCCCAGAATATCTTGCAGAGCCTTGGATTTAACCTTTTTGTTATACAAACGCTTTTCTGAATGCTCAAATGCAGTGTTTGCTATTTCAACTTCTCTGTTTTGGTCTGTGAGCTGCGCAATACTATGTAGTTGGTTTTCCTCGTTGATTGAAATAGTTATGCGGTTAACAACCTTGTAACTCTTGGGCTTCTTGCCCATCCAGCCATATTGGGGTGAGGATGAGAACTTTGAGCTTTTAATATTTGTTCCCTTGATTCCAGCCTCTGTCAGGCTCTGATGCAATTTGGAGCGGAGCCTATGGTTGGCGGAAATCGCATCAGAAAGTAGCTCTTCTTCTGTTGTTACAATCAAGCTGACAATGGCCCTATCCGAATATGCAGTTTCTTCCGCACTGCCATGGATGGTAACGATATTCTCCGCTGGGTGGAGCAGTCCTCGCAAATCCTGGGGGGTTCCCCTGATTTCAGGAGCTGCCAGACAAAGGGTAGAGAATAGTAAGGAGAAGAACAGGAAAAACCACTTCATTTTACAGTATCCTTTTATTGAGGGTTATTGGTAAAGGCACTACTTCTATGATGGATGAACTCCATATTATATATGCATATCTTGCTTTCAGGCCCTAATAGATCAAAGGGTGACAATTTTTGTTATAAGCTACGGTAATTGGTTGTTTTCTGTCTGTAAGTAATAATTTGGGTTATTAATGAGTCGATATGAAGAAATACCCTGCCTTTTATTTTTTTCATTGTTAGTACTTTGTTTAATGTCTTTTTTATAGCTTTATTTTTCATTAATTGATGTTTTACTGATATATCGTTTCATTTTTGACCGTTTTGCTTCGGATTTTTATGTTTATATTGTTTTACTCAATAAATCTTCTTGTACCTTGAATACTCCTTTCTTGATGTAGTCTACAGTTTCTGTTTCGAGTGGGTCACAGACAATCGATTGCAGAACTAATAAGGTCGCCGCTGTTCTTATCTGGGATAACTCAATTGCAGTAAATATCTCCAATTGTATTTATCTTAAAACGACTTACTGAGCGAGCAGGTTTCATGGCAATAATCTTTAATAAAAAGCTCTTGGCACTTTCACTAACAGTGATTTTGGCTTCTTGCAGTGGCGGTGGGGGTTCCTCTTCGGATGGTGAGGGATCTTCGGGGGATACTGGTAGTGGTCAAGGCAGTGGCCAGGATACAGGACAGGGAGATACTCCGATATCTGATAATGTGGGTACTTCCGTTATGGTGGGCGATGTTGAAGTGACGGAATTGGGGTTCGCCACACTGACCTCTGTGGATGTAACGTTGCCTGAGGCAATGAACAATGCCAAGGAAGTTTACCAAATGGCTCACTATATTGCTCGTACCGATGGTGAGGGTAATAAGGAAGATATTGATATTCCTATCCGCAGTTATGTTGCCACCTGTGCAACAGAGACTGAGACTCCACGAATGTTCGTCTCAACAACCCTCTCTGAAGGTGCCAGTACTGATGCCGCTACCTATGGTTCGGTGTATGAGTTGAAGTACAACCCTGAAACCTCTAGTTTCGACCAAGCTGGAAATGCTTCGATATTAAAACAGTGTTACGAATCTCATGGTATCGCTGCAAGCAAGGACTGCTCACGAGTCGCCGTACTATGCAATACGGAATATCAAGCCAATGAGCGCTATGAGGTCCAGGGAGATCTTGTCGATCAATATGGCTCTGGCTGGATGACAATGGAGAACAATATCGACAAAATTGATGCACGTATTACCAATGAAATTGGACTGATGTTGGCAACAAATCATGGTAAATACATCGATTTTTTTACCAAGCATCCAACACTCAAGTTTGATGACTTCCTAGATGGCTTAAAATCTACATTTCCAGATACCGATTTTGGTGATTCACCATCATTTACCACCATTAAAGGTTCTGCAATGCAGGAGGAAATGGAATATATTGTCAATAACCTTTCCTCGACAGATTACAACGATCTTTTACAGCATATTCGTGACAATGGTTATAGGTACAATGATCAAATTTGGTTGCTGGAATGGGACAATAAATCTCTCAATGAAAAGCCCGATGCTTTTGTTGTCAATAAAATGCATGGCGGCTCCCATGTGGGAACAGAAGAGCTGATTTATGTAGATACCGATAGTCTCGGGCGTTCTAGCTATGCATTCTCTGCTTCTGCACGAGTTTTCGATGGGGAAGGGGACTCACACTATTCTGCGGGACTAACCATCGTAAACAGAAATGATTGGTCGCTTAATATGAGTGGTTCTGATAACCGTGGCTGGTATTGGGCTTGTGGCGATGGTCATGTGGTGAATATCCGAGCATTTTATAATTCTGATAGTGAAAATTATGGGGCTCTATGTACAAGTGATTGGAATGATTGGATGGGTAAAGACCGAGGTCAATTGGGTACTATTGCTATTAAAATGGAATCTGGCAGTAATAGTTATGAAGGTTATTTTAATCACTTTGTTCCTTCCACCGCAGCGATGGTCTCTAACGGTGGTGGGCACACCGTTGTTCCATTAAATGAAGATACCAACCTGTCTGTTATTGTCTCACCTAAATATATAGAAGAGACAGAAATGGATCGCTACCTACGTGATGAAGTGGGTATCGATCCCAATACTGAAGGCCCTTTTGATGAAGATTGTGCGGATTATGAATCCACCAATTGCTTCCTCTCCTATATGGCTTATGGTGGCGATGACTACCCTATAATCGAACGTCAAGGCCTTTATTCTGGCGACGCTCTGGATTCTTCTTCCCTAACAAGAATAGGTATTGCTAAGGTAAATGGAAGCGGCAGTATCAGTGGACAAAGTTTTAAGTGGTTGGTTGAGGACCCTGATTGTCAGATCAGTGATCCGCAATTGGTTGACCTGAGAAATGGACGTTATTTATTAGGTTATGCCAAGTTCCAGTGCATTTCCGATAACCTTAGCTATCAGCGTATATACGCCAGTCGGGGCGCTATGCGTATGCTGGTCCCAAAAGCTTTCTACGTGATGGAAATTGATGCGAATCTCAACATCCTTGAAGGACCAGTTCAGCTCCCCAATCATGGCTGGGGAGGCTTGGATGAGCCAATGTATTTAGGTGATGGCAAGGTGGCCTGGAGCTATATCAAGAATCCTACTTTTGAAAACTATGGTGGGGGACAGCAGAATGTGTGGCAGGCGATGATTTATCATTCTAAGAGTGCCAACTAAGATCCTAACTAAAAAAGTGATTGCAAATAGAAAGCCCAGTATTATTGCTGGGCTTTTTATTTGTCTGTGAAGTTACAGCTTTCTATAGCATTTCTGCATAAATTACCTCATGGTTGGAGGCGGTATTTAAATAGAATAAATTTTATACTCCTTTTTCGTATTTTGGGTATCTGCTACTGGTGAATTTATCGCTAATCTGATGTAAGTAGGGCCCCTGAGAATTCCCGAGTGCATCTTGAAAGTAGAGGTATTCCTCCACTTAAGTTTGGCCAAGACTCTCCTTCGGGGAACATTTTGACATTTGGAGCCTGTGGCAAAGGGGTTGTGGGCGATAACTAGAGATTATTCATATTTGGGCTTTAGGGTATTAACTAACCTGCCTTTTAGGCTTTCCCTAAGCTACTTCTTGTACCGCTCAAAATAAGCGTCAATAACTCGTATACTATTTGATCAGTATCGATTAATAAGTCTTTAAAAGTAGCTTTATAAAGTGAATATTCTTTGTAGTGAGTTCATGAATTTGCACGCTTAAGGAAAAAATAGTTACGAATGAAACGAATAGTTTGTTTAAGATATTCAATTTGACTGATTAGTCCGCAAGCCTGTCGCCTTCGGTTCTCGTTTGGCGCCCTAAGTCCTATATCCGTTGAGCATCCCCGGATAACTTTCCCTGTCCAAAAATGACTCCGGCCAATAAAAATAATTTTTTGGGAAGTGTGATCTAGAGCCGGGAAATAAATATAAGGAAACAACAATGACTCTTTGTAAACGACTAGGTGCGAGTCTCTCACTCGCACTGGCTGGCCTATTTGCTTCCGTATCTGCTGCGGCAGATAACTGCTATATCCTGGTTCACGGACATGGTACCGAAGGGCATATAAAACAGCGCACCAACTCCCAGGGTAAGTTAGAGCAACCAGCCCTAGATTATTGGAGTGAAGCTTTCTTTGATAAATATAACGGCAGTAATTTTATTGAGCAGCTGCGAATCAATGGCGGCAACTATGGAGTTGTAGGTTATAACTCCACCGATGAAGGTGAAATGCCTTACTGGCATGATGGCACAGCTGGCGAAATTGCCAGGCAGATTATCGATATTCGCAGCGGTAAGGGAGATGGCTATCAACATGAGAATCAATGTAAAGCCGATGATACTTTTTGGGTGATTGCCCATAGCCAGGGCGCTGCACAAATGATGTACTTATCTGGTAACGCAGTGCCTGGGTCTCCTTATTACAATCGTGCTTATAATCAGTTTGATAGTAATACTATTACTGAGAGCAATAAGGTTTGTACTGGTCGCTGGTTTTGGAAGAGATGTAAAACGGAAACCAAAACCAGAAATGTTGCCGGTTTAGATGATCGCTATGCTGTAGAGGTCGACTTCGACAAAGCTATGAATGGTATTGCTGCGATCTTTACCACTGGAGGGGCTATTACAGGCACCGAGTTCGTCGATCGCCTGTGTAATGGTAGCTGGATCGAAAGCGTGGTTAACGACCTATTTATCGGTCGTGAATGCTCAGCGGTACGTTATCTGCAAACTAATGATGTTTACTCCGTGCGCAACTATGTGGGCACTAACTTGGCATCGCCCGTATATACCATTGGTGGTTATGCTGGTTTCCCTGGTGTTGCAACCGCAAGCTCTATATTGCTTGCTGGTGAGGACGATGGTTATATTAATCTCGCATCCCAGATGAACTGCTCCGGTTCTGCCAAGCGTAATCTCTATTCAGACCTGAAGGAATACAAAACCTTCCTGGGCATTGCCTATGGCAGCGCTATCTTCTCCTGTGACAACGATCACAAGGGCACAGCGCGTTCATATAACCTGGCAAGCCTCTATACTGACCACGATGCACAGCGTAATGGTGGCATTATGTCCCCAGATTATACCGGCATTCCTAATGGTCTGAACTGCGGTATTGGTAAGAACAGCGCTGGTCGTATTGCTGCCTGTACTCAGTAATTTTTAGATTTACTTTTATGCCTTTTTTGGCACATTAGGGGGCTTAATCGCTTCCTGCTTCCTCACAGGATAAAGCCCGCTTATTTATAGCGGGCTTTTTTTAGGGAAAGTTCAAGGTGGGTGGTATCAACCGCTGTTACTTACCAGTGCCATTCGGTCATCTTTTCCTTGGAAATGGTGCGTATTCCAAAACGTTAACTATCTATATTGTTTATTGTATAGGGCTTACCGGAATAGTTCGAAGAACTCATTCCTGGGAAATATATATCTGGCAGTGCCAGTCAGTAATCTCTCCAGATAGTCTCGCTCAGTGCAAATATATCCTTTAAAGAGTATCAAATAGAATAAAACTGATAAGAGTTACTTCATATATTCACCTGTATTTAATATTTGATTTTTTGTCCGATTAGTCATAACTATAGCTTCTATCATTGGAGAGTGGGCGATGTAGTCCTTCTTACAATTGGCTTCTCAAGTCAGTCGTGTTCTAAAGGATTAGTCTTGATAGAGTGTCTTTGGCAGTAGTCTTATGGAGCGGCTTTATGGGCAATTTTAAGTTGGCAGCGGGTGTTGAAATCCCTGCTATTGAAGTGGCCAAGCTGGGTGGTGGGAAAATTCAGCTGGGTAAAACGGAAGGGAGCTTCCCCTGGCAAATGGTAGTGGTTTATCGAGGTAAGCACTGTCCGCTTTGTACCAAATATTTACGGGAATTGAATGTGCTGCTGCCGAGATATCATGAAGAGGGCGTTTATGTGACAGCTGTGTCAGCGGATAGCGCCGAGAAAGCGTCTGAACAAATGAAGGAGGTCAAGCCAGATTTTCCGATAGGTTGCAATTTATCCATCCCTCAGATGCAGCAACTGGGTGTCTATATCTCCAATCCCAGGTCTCCAGAGGAAACTGATAAGCCTTTTGCCGAACCCGGGATTTTTGTTATCAATGAAGCAGGCAAGCTGCAAATTATCGATATTTCTAATGCGCCTTTCGCCAGACCAGACTTGCAGACTTTGTTGATGGGGATCGAGTTTATTCGAAATCCGGAGAATAACTATCCAATTCGGGGAACCTACTAAAGTCCCTAAGCTGGGGCCGAGTTTCCTAGAAAAACGCAATAAAAACCCCATTGGGATGTGAGATTTTTATTGCGAGTTAACGGTTAACTTTGTAGCTATTTATCAATTCTTTTTAGAGTGTCAGAGGTTTGCCATAGAACCCAGTTTGAGGCCAGTGACATTAGAAATTATTCAACTCTTCACGTAGGTCGTGTTCCAGCTCCTCAGTGCCAGTAATCCATACGCTTTTATCTGGTGCGGGGAATACACCAACTTCAATATTATCTTTTCTCAAGCCGGGGAGCCATTTCTTCAGAAACTGTGGGAGGGGAATACTTTTAGGCGTGAGTTCGGTTTCATCTTTAGCATAAGCGCTAGCAAATTCTGACGTAGGCCATACGGGTAAATATTCAAAACCTCCGTCCTCATCGGTATGTATTTTGAGGAAGCAGTTTTGGTTATCGACTAATATCCAAATTTCTCGCTCTTCACCGATTGCACTCAGGAAATATTCGTATCGGTCTTCACAACTCTGGTTAATTACTTCATTTAGATTGGGAGTACTCATATATAAATTCGCAATGGCTGATTGGTAGCAGGCTGATATTTACAGGCCTGCTCGAATAAGTGTGTAACAGTAACACAGTCAATGTGTGGCATTATGCGCGAATACAAGATACTGTCCAGGTGGTTTGATGTGTTGCCCGGTAGTAGATAGGAGCGGGAGGGATTCTATGGAATATAAGTCTATGAATAGTTTGGAGAGTAAATCGAAGTACTCTCAATAAAAATCGGCTTGAAGGCTTATTCCAACAACCCTCTTTATGAGCGACAACTTTTCTTTTTGTGGTAATTCATTGGCCCGAAACCTGTTGCGAACTCTACCATATAATACAGTATAAAACCTCAATAAAATCAAATAGTTACAGATTGGCTTTTATATTAGATAACGCTCAGATTTACTCTACCAAACGACGTTTATATTAGATAGGTACTTTATCTGGTGGCTTAGCCTGTTTTTGGTCTAGAGTCTCTAATTGCTATTAGAGAAGCTCTGTCAATATTGGAGCTTGTTTATGCAAACTTGGGGCAGTTTATCATTGTGCAATTTAAGTCATGAGTCGGTAATGCTTCAGTTTCCACTGTTACTGCTCTTGTCACAAAGCTGTGATCAAGAAAGGTATCGAAAAGGGCTTTTGCCCGTGACTCTGAAATTCGGGGCAGCCATCAGAACATCGAGACCAGTGCCGAGTATTTCCCCGGCAAAGTTCTTGTGATGGCCGGATAACCGCAAAAGCGGTTACCGAAAAGATCGCGCCTACCGGCGATCATTTGGCCATGTTATGTGGCTACTCCTGGTTTCATTAAAGACATGGCGGGCCAGTTTCGCTTGCTGGAGTTTGGCAAAGTTGAATTACTATCGAGGAATTGCAGTTCCTTTAAGCAAGCCGCTCAAACTCTTTCTTCGACATATACTTCGCAGTAGGGTAGTAGGGCCCCATGACCAGGCTGTCCATAGGCGCGGGATTTTCCTCAGTAGGTACCGGAATATTGAGGGGGGAGTTCGGCCAGTCGTAGTTGCTCAGTGACGCCTGGTAGCGTATGTAGACGCAGTTGACCCAGCTGCGAGCGCCGATATAGTGTCCCTCGCCGGCTCCGAACTCTATCCATTTAACGCCGTGCTCGCGGTCTGCATTTTTGGGCCGATCGATCGCCCGGCTCATGACGATAGTGAACTTACGATCCTCAACCAGTGGTATCTCTTCATCGAAGATTGACGACCAGCCCAGACCCGACGGCGCCGTGCCCCCAGTGGTAAGAGACCAGTAGCGTACCTGGGTTTGCTCTTCGGGCCAGTTCACCTGACCATGCTTGGTTTTAGGAAAAGTCGGCATCTTACCTTCGATCACCACGACCTCGCCAAAAGCTAGCGAGAACAGGCCAACCATGTATACAGTGTCGGGGTTGTTCAGCCATGCACCTTCATTGCTTGCAGGGCAACGGATAACCCGCTTGATCGGATCGGGGATGAAGGCGCCTTTGACACTGTAATCCATATTCCAGAATCGCTGGAACATGGGGGCGGGCATGGCAGGCGCATTGACCCGGTCCCAGGAGTCCTCGATCAATTGAAGCCATTCTTTAGTCGGGAATTCCTGCTTCTGCCCCTCCTTAGAAGCCAATAATGCACGGCACATTCTCTCGCCTGTTAGCACCACATCGTCGCTGTTATACAAACCCTCTTCGCCCTGGATCGGGGTCTCCGGAAGGTGCAGCGTGACTGTTGGTAGCCCCAGCTCAACTGGCAATCCACCCTCCTCAAGTGGCGGCATGCGCACGTTGCCTGTGCCATCATAGCCGTTGTCGGGCATATAGTTACGAAACGCGAGGTGGATGCCGGCTCGCTCAGAGTTGGTACCGGTATAAAGTGTATTGGGGCGCGGCTTGCGAGGAGCCTGCCCCGAGCGGATATATACCGTGTAGCGTCGGCGTTCTGTCGGTACATCGCGTCTATTGGGCGACATAAAAGGGTTGATTGAGCCCTCATCGGGCACGATTTGGTCGTCACGCAGGTAACTACCGTTCCCCTGTACTCCGCCCGGCAAATTGTTTGCGATGGTGAGTGAGAAATAACGCAGGTGACCGTAATGTCCCCGCAGCTTCAGGTAAGCGCCTTTTGGCAATTTGAACTGACCGACGAAATAGGTGGAATTTTGATCCGGGTAGGCATTCGCGACTTGAATATCCTGGTGTCCGCGCAATAGACCGTAATCGAGCCCCTTCGGCCCTCCCCAGAAGCAGCTTAAGCGCTGGTATCGCCAATTAGTGACCTCGACAACAGTCATGGGTACCGGCGTGAGTGCAGTCGTGTCGCCAGGCAAGGTAGTCGGCTCAACCCCTTCCGTGCGTTCAGGTGTCACTTCATCGTTCTTCATGGGGAGTCTCCAAGTGATGCTGTGCCTCGGCCAGTAGCCTAGGGCTCCTGGGCAGAGCGTTTGTGTGTGAATTTTATTCGTGTCATTTTGTTATCAGGGGGGACATCAAGTGAATTGGGCTCACTTACAGAGTGAGAACCTATAGCATAGAAATTTAGATTTATGCTTGCTTTACGCGACATTTTTCATGCGATGACATGGCAGGCTTGAGCGCACCTTTTCATCGCCATTTTATTTGCAAGAAACTATGAGATTTTGTCGAAAGCTAGCCCTCCTCTACGAGTACGCTGGATTCCAACAGGATAGAGTCGTACAAGTCATTGCTACTCCCCCAGTTCAAGTAGCTTCACGAAGAGCGCTCCCTGAGGTTTGACCACTAAAACGAAAGCGAATTTAGCTGATTTCGTACTCAGCGACATTGTTCTTTTCTCTAAGGCTGTTAAATCACGAGATAAATTATATATTTAGTAAATAAATGCAGATCTTCGATAGCTGTTTTGTCAGACTGGCCTATGGATAAAGGACGTTTAGGGGGGGGAGCGATGCTGGATAGCTCCCTTGAAATTGCAAAATTCCTTATCCCTTTGATTGGCATTGATTATGTTTAGGAATGTTTACCAAGGTCATTTCTTGCAGAAGATGATGAATATTAAAGATTGTCGTCTCGCTAGAGGTATTTTCAGTAAGTGTCAGCCTAGCAAAATTATTTGAAGAAGAATTTTACAGAGTGTTTTTCCGTTGCTGTATCATTAAGGTTGAAAATTTTTTTAGATGGTGAGTGTACGTTGTTAGATTAAGTGATCGAGGCTTTCTACCATGGTTATATTTTAGCTGTAAAGTGTGTTATGGACGAGAAAATAATCTAGGGTAAGATCTTTTCCATTTTAGCTAGAAACCTTTCATTGTGGCGTTGATAAACTTGTCAAGATATTCGGCCTCGTGAAAAAAACTTTATGCAAGTTTGGATGTATTCTTGATTGGTTGGTTATTTTGCTCAACAGAATTGGAGTTGTTTGGAAAATATTCTGATATTCCGTGTAATATTTTATATTACAAAAGCCACTTAAGCTTCGAGGTTTAAGAGTGTTTTGACAACTTTTCGGCCTGATGCAAAAAATAGGGTCTAACGTTCATTTTAATGCATCACTTCCTGTAGGTGACTTTTTTGCGCAATTCCATTTCTATCGTCTATTGGGGAGGTTCTGTTAGAGTAAACCGCGCTATTAGTAATTATATAATTTCTTTATATATTTCTTTGTGCTTAACTAAGCAAACAAGAAAGACTCTTGAGGTCACCGATGGTGTGATATGAGTCACTTAATGCTGTGACTCATATCTCTTACCACCGCAATGCACCACCGGTTTGATATTCGCTAACACGGGTTTCAAAGCAGTTTTTCTTTTTGTGCTGGTCCGTTAATCAAGGGGCTGGATTCTGTGAACTCTGGAATTGCTATTTCGGGCCCAGCTGGCCGAGGTGGTGGACCATGAGCAGAATCTGAATGAAGTTGTAGAAGGAAAGATACCTTCACCTAAATTTCCCTAAATAAAATCAAGGTGTTTTATGTCAACTCTATCCGCAAAAGCATGTTTTGGGTTGCTGTAATTTTGCCAGTTTTTCGCATCTTCAAGTAGGTTTCCAATTGTAACGCTACCTCCTTTAAGATCCTTAAATATCTTGCTCTTAAATCGTATTGACTCAGAAAGAAAAATTGCCATTTTCCCAAATGAGCTAGCAATAGTCATATGGTCGTTGTTCTTTCCGTCAATGTTTGAGTTCTTGTAAATATGTTCAACAGTGTTATATGCATAATAAATGCTAGTTTCTTCATTGGAGTTGGTTGAAAAACCCATTGACGGATAGCTGCCATCAAAAGGTAATTCCATTTTTTGGGAAGCTGTGACGACACCACTCATACTAGGTAAATGGAAGTAGTTTTTTGCTGGTGTTTCCATTGAGCCGATAGAGTAGCCGGTTAACCAAACATCACTATTTCTAATGTAAAAAGTTACTCCGAGGCCTTCTGATAGATTGATCGGTATAAAGATGCGAGCCGGATCTCCATCAGTTCGGTTGATTCTAAAGCGTTCCTTTAAGTGATTAATTGCTTCGGAATATGCGCCGAGGTGAATCTCATGAAGGTTTAATTTTATCACTTGTGCCTCACAGTAAAAAATATTTTGTGTAATTTATCATTTAGGTAAAGGCTTGTGATTACGTGATATTGCAAGTTAGTACCTTTGTGCACTAAAAAAGGAGAGGGGAAGAATAATCTTTGCTTGGGAGCATATGAGGTATGGGTGTCGATTACGAGCTTATAGGGATGTTCACAGCGTTTTTCGAGTGCAGAGTCTTCTTTTCTTCTGATCCAGTAATATGTGCTGGGTAGGTCTGTGAGTAGTATGGGGTGCCTGAATCTGGTGTCCGATGTTGAAGGTTTTAAAATTAAATATATTCTCTACTATAGTGGATAAATCAGTCGAAAGGTTGATTTAGGTTTTTCTCATGTGGTCTTAAATCTAGATCTGGCAGCAGCGAAAAATTAATTTATCAATAAATCCAATTCACAACGATCTTGGTTTTAAATGATTTGTAAATTTACATGGTCGAATAAAGGAAGCTAAGTTTTTGGGGTGTGTGGCCAAGTGAGAGGGTGATGAGCCCTCGTAGATAGTATGCTACCAAAAACATAAGCTGAAACTCAGTCCCTTTTCCTACTTGCGCGGAAAATAGGGTTAAGCAAGTTCTTAAATTAATTAATGCATAGATAAACCATCGCCTCTGGCGGTGAGGGTGCCGTTCAGGCGTCTAGGGTAGAGAATGTGGACTCTCATGAACAGGCAAGCTCTTTTAAGGAGAATATATTCGAGACGATAGTGCCAGGATTGCGTCAAGTATTATTGTGGATACTATGTAGTATTTGTGCCTAAATATCGAAAGAAGATGCTATTTTGTGTGTTACGTCGAGAAATTAGAGTGATATTCTGAAGTTGTGTATTTAAAGGAAAGTAGAGTTGGTTGAAGTGTATTCAATTGAGGGGCATATCCATATGCAATTGACACTTCTTCTAAAGCTCAGTGTGTCAAATCCGATTGGATTTGTGAAAGAAAAATCAGAAATTTAGATTTTTAGAAATTACAAGTAAGTACAGCAGGGCTTTACCGAAAGATATTTTGAGGCTTGCTGTTACTGTATGAATACGGAGGATTTTTCCTCATGCCTCCGGCTTGGTAGCTGGCTGCTGAGTAGCTCTCAATAAGAGAATAAAAAAAACGGGCTGAAAGCCCGTTTTCAATACTTCTCTTCCTGTGAGCGACTACTTTTTCCTTTTGTAGTAATTCACTGGCCGGAAGCCTCTCTTACCACTGCAGTGCGCCGCCGGTTTGATATTCGATAACGCGGGTTTCAAAGAAGTTTTTCTCTTTGCGCAGGTCCATAATCTCAGACATCCACGGGAATGGGTTCTGTGCGCCAGGGAATTGCTCTTTCAGGCCCAGCTGGCTGAGGCGGCGGTTGGCGATAAACTGGAGGTATTCCTCCATCATATTTGCATTCATGCCGAGTACGCCGCGGGGCATGGTGTCGCGGGCGTAGGCCACTTCGAGTTCCATACCTTCGAGAATCATCTGGGTCACTTCCTGCTGGAATTCCGCCGTCCACAGGTGTGGGTTTTCCAGCTTGATCTGGTTGATCACGTCGATGCCGAAGTTCAGGTGCATAGACTCGTCGCGCAGGATGTACTGGAACTGCTCGGCAACACCGGTCATTTTGTTGCGGCGGCCCATAGACAGAATCTGGCTGAAGCCACAGTAGAAGAAGATACCTTCAGTGACGGCGTAGAAGGCGATCAGGTTGCGCAGCAGTTCCTGGTCGGATTCTACGGTGCCGGTTTTGAAGTTGGGATCACCGATCGCCTGGGTGTGGGACAGGCTCCAGGCGGCCTTCTTGGCAACGGCGGGCACTTCGCGGTACATATTGAAGACTTCGCCTTCATCCATGCCCAGGGATTCTACACAGTACTGGTAGGCGTGGGTGTGGATCGCTTCTTCGAAAGACTGGCGTAGCAGGTACTGGCGGCACTCCGGGTTGGTGATATGACGGTAGATCGCCAGTACCAGGTTGTTGGCAACCAGGGAGTCTGCAGTGGAGAAATAGCCCAGGGAGTATTCCACGATGCGACGCTCGTCCTCGGTCAGACCGTTGGGGTCTTTCCACATGGACACGTCTTTGTTCATGTTGATTTCCTGGGGCATCCAGTGGTTGGCGCAGCCATCCAGGTATTTTTGCCAGGCCCAGTCGTATTTAAAGGGGACCAGCTGGTTGAGGTCTGCGCGGCAGTTGATAATACGCTTTTCATCCACCTGGATGCGGGCTGCACCCATTTCCAGTTCTTCCAGGCCGGGCGCTGGGTCCAGGCTGGCAACGGCTGCACGTGCAGCCTCAACAGCGGCGGAGCCATTTTTTGTGGTGGAGCTCGCTGGAGTTTCCGCAGAGTAAGAAGCGCTGGGCTCTTGTACGGATTTCGCCTGGGGCTCCGCTGCGGTCTGCGCCTTAACGGCTTTTTCGGGTTGTTGGGGCTTTGTCTCGAAATCGTCCCAGCTCAGCATAGTCGGCCCTTTTAATCGGTCTCGTTATCGAAAATTCGATATTAATTTCTGTGTTCTTCCTGGCGCTACATTTGCAGAGCGAGGCCAGGGGTGCTATTCCGGAATTTTCCGGCAGTGGTCAATCGCTGCAGGTATTTTTACCCCAGCGGGGCACAAAGTTTCTGTGCCAGATCAATTATCACTTTGCTTTTAGCCAAAACTTATTTTTGGGTTTTCACCGCACGGCTGTGAGGTTTGTGGCAAAGTTTTTTTCGTGGTTTTCATACGCCGCACAGTTTGTGCGGGTTACTGAAAACGCAGTTGGGAAAAAACGCAGACGATCCCCGGCCCGAAAATTCTTCCCGGTGTTTGCATACCGGGTGGGCCGGGGTCGTTGCGCATGGTCATGCCCGCACTTGCGGTTACGACGCTCTCCCCCGAGAGTGAGTACAGGCCCCAGGAGGGGCCAAATTTTTACTGACAGGCTTCGCAGTCTGGATCGTCCAGAGAGCAAGCCTGCGGCACTGCAGCCGGTGCGGGTGCAGCCTGTTCTACAGGCGCTGCTGCGGCGGCACCATTGCTGCTGCCGTGTGCGCTTACCGCGTTCAGGGTGCCGCTGTTTACCGTAGATTTCTCTGTGGTGGTGGCAGCCAGGGCACGCAGGTAGTAAGTGGTCTTCAGGCCGCGGAACCAAGCCATGCGATAGGTCAGGTCCAGCTTCTTGCCATCAGCGCCGGCAATATACAGGTTCAGGGATTGGGCCTGGTCGATCCACTTCTGGCGACGGCTGGCGGCATCCACAATCCAACGCGGTTCCACTTCAAACGCGGTGCGGTATTTTGCTTTCAGGTCTTCTGGTACGCGATCGATTTTCTGTACAGAACCCTCGTAGTATTTCAGGTCGTTAACCATGACCTGGTCCCACAGGCCGCGATCTTTCAGATCATGTACCAGGTAGGGGTTTACTACGGTGAATTCGCCGGACAGGTTCGATTTCACATACAGGTTTTGATAAGTCGGTTCGATCGACTGGGAAACCCCGGTGATATTGGCAATGGTCGCGGTAGGGGCGATCGCCATCACGTTGGAGTTACGCATACCCTGGGCTTTTACTTTTTCGCGCAGGCCGTCCCAGTCCAGAGTGGAGCTGGTGTCCTGATCGATAAATTGCTGGCCGCGCTGCTCAGCCAGGATCTGGATGGAATCCAGTGGCAGAACACCTTTGCTCCACAGGGAGCCTTCGTAGGTCTGGTACTTGCCGCGCTCGGCAGCCAGGTCGCTGGAAGCGGAGATGGCTTCGAAGCTAATCGCTTCCATGGTGTTGTCGGCGAAGGCTACGGCTTCATCGCTAGCGTAGGCAATGCCGGCCTTGTACAGGGCATCCTGGAAGCCCATCAGGCCCATGCCCACTGGGCGGTGACGCATGTTGGACTGACGTGCACTTTCAACCGCGTAGTAGTTAATGTCGATAACGTTATCGAGCATACGTACCGCAGTTTTTACGGTATTGGCCAGCTTGGTACGATCGAGTTCACCGTTGTCAGTGATGTGTTGAGCCAGGTTGACGGAGCCCAGGTTACATACGGCGATTTCGTCGTCGGCCTTGGTGTTGAGGGTGATCTCGGTGCACAGGTTGGAGCTGTGTACCACACCGGCGTGCTGTTGCGGGCTGCGCAGGTTGCAGCTGTCTTTAAAGGTGATCCAGGGGTGGCCGGTTTCGAACAGCATGCCCAGCATCTTGCGCCATAGGTCGAGCGCGCGGATCTTCTTGAACAGACGCAGCTTGCCTTCGGCAGCCAGTTGCTCGTAGTGGTTGTAGCGCTCTTCAAAGGCGGTGCCGAACAGGTCGTGCAGGTCTGGGCAATCGGCCGGGGAGAAGAGGGTCCACTCTTTGTCTTCGAACACGCGCTTCATAAACAGGTCGGGGACCCAGTTGGCGGTGTTCATATCGTGGGTACGGCGGCGGTCGTCACCGGTGTTTTTGCGCAGCTCGAGGAATTCCTCGATATCCAGGTGCCAGGTTTCCAGGTAGGCACACACAGCGCCTTTGCGCTTACCGCCCTGGTTGACCGCTACAGCGGTGTCATTGGCCACTTTCAGGAAGGGCACAACACCTTGGGACTTGCCGTTGGTGCCTTTGATATAGGAACCGAGGGAGCGTACCGGCGTCCAGTCGTTGCCGAGGCCGCCGGCCCACTTGGACAGCATGGCATTGTCACGGATGGCGCCGTAAATGCCGTGCAGGTCGTCCGGCACCGTGGTCAGGTAGCAGGAGGACAGCTGCGGGCGCAGGGTGCCGGCGTTGAACAGCGTCGGGGTGGAGCTCATGTAGTCGAAAGAGCTCAACAGGTTGTAGAACTCTACCGCGCGCTCATTTTTGTTTTCTTCGTTAATGCTGAGGCCCATGGCGACACGCATAAAGAAGATCTGCGGCAGCTCGAAGCGAATGTCATCGCTGTGCAGGAAATAGCGATCGTACAGGGTCTGCAGGCCCAGGTAGGTAAACTGGTGATCGCGTTCGCCTTTTAAAGCTTTGCCGAGTTTTTCCAGGTCGAAGGTGGCCAGGGCCGGGTCCAGCAGGTCCAGCTCAATGCCTTTTTCCACGTAAGCGGGCAGAGTGGAAGCGTAGAGTTTTTCCATCTCGTGCTGGGTGGCGCGCTCGGCGATGTCGAGGAAGCGCAGGGCTTCGGAGCGCAGCTTGTCCAGCAGTAGGCTGGCAGTGGCGAAGGTGTAGTTTGGTTCTTTCTCAACCAGGGTGCGCGCGGTGATCACCAGCGCGGTGTTGATATCGTTTTCGGAGACGCCGTCGTACAGGTTCTTCAAAGCCTCGCTGAGGATGGCTTCGGCATTGACGTCTTTCAGGCCTTCACAGGCTTCACTGACAACGGTGCGCAGGCGCTCCATATCCAGGGGAACGAGACTGTCGTCGTCGAGTTTGACACGAATGCTGGGGTGCGCATCGATAGCTTGTTCGCTTGGTTTGGCGCTTTTTTCTTTTTCGGCGCGCAGGCGGGCGTGCTCTTCGCGGTAGAGTACATAGTCGCGTGCAACTTTGTGTTCACCGGCACGCATCAGGGCCAGCTCTACCTGGTCCTGGATCTCCTCGATATGGATAGTGCCACCAGAGGGCATACGGCGCTTGAAGGTAGCGCTGATCTGGCCAACGAGCTCTTCGACTTGCTCGTGGACACGGCTGGACGCAGCGGCGGTGCCGCCTTCAACAGCGAGAAAGGCCTTGGTGACGGCAACGGAAATTTTGCCGTCATCATAGGGGACAACGGTGCCATTGCGTTTGATGACACGGATCTGGCCCGGTGCGGTGGCAGCCAGAGTGGTGCCGTCAGTAGCCTGGTCGCTGGAGGTGCCCGATTTTGCCGCAGGCACGGTTTGAGAGCGCCCTGTCTCTGTGTGCATGTAAATCTCCGAAAGGTTTGTAATGTTGTCTGTCCGCGTGTGTTCACTAGAACAGCGCCACTGGACTGCGTGGCATGTGCGGAGCGGGTCCATCGCTTGGCCAGTGATTCCTCCCTCACCGTGGAGGCACTGGAAACAGGCGGCGTGACGACCGGCTCTCAGTTAAGGTCTGCCGGCTGCTGCCTGTGGCGGATAATTCCTTTCCGCCCGCTTACCTCTGATTCTGCTTTGAAAAAAGCAGCGTCTGGCACCGACCGCCAAAAGTGTGGCGGAGTGCCGGGATTCGCCCCCGGATTTGGGGATGCTCCAGGCCCTGTACCCCAATATATAGGGGGTCTGCCTCGAGTGCGCTACAAGATAATGCGGTAGGCGGGTCAGTTCAAGGCGAATAACTTTGTGGTTGTTTGTGGATAAATTGTGGGTAGGCGCGTTGAGTCAGTAGCCACTTCTGCGGCAGGGCCCGCCGCAGCTGGGGTGTGTGGTATTCACCGCTGTGTGGGAGTGGCCAATACAAGCTCTTACAATTTTTTTTAATAGCCGGGACGCTTCAAATTAACAACGGCAATAACCATTTTCGAATGAGCGCATTTTAAGCAAGTTGGTACTAAGTTGATCAATTTTGTGGCGTGAATTTTATGCTGATGCCCGCTTGTTTATTATTTGTCCACCTGTGGGGTTCTGTTCGAATCTGTATTTAAGCGCCATATGAAGCCGAGCAATAAAACTGGATGATTAAGTTTTGTGCAGCTATCGGTAGAGAGGGGTTGGTAGGGTAGAGAAAAGGGCCGGCCGACAAGTAGTTAATGCGCCATCGACCGGCGTGTAATTGGGTTTACTGACTGTGCTCCTGCAAAAATTCCATCAGCGCCTTTTGTGCGTGCAGACGATTTTCCGCTTCATCCCAAACCTTGGAAATATGCTCGTCTTCCAATAGCTCGGCGCTGACTTCCTCGCCGCGGTGCGCTGGCAGGCAGTGCATAAAAATCGCCCCTTCATTGGCGTGACTCATCAATTCGTGATTCACCTGGTAATTATCGAAAGCCTCGCTGCGCGTCTGTTGTTCCGTTTCCTGGCCCATCGAGGCCCATACATCGGTGGTGATCCAATCGGCACCGCGCACGGCCTCCACAGGGTTATGCACAACTTTCACCCGGTCGCCGGCAGCGGCGACGATATCGGCATCGGGTGCGTAGCCCTGGGGACTGGCGATGCGCAGTTCGAAGTCGCACAACCGCGCCGCATTGATATAGGAGTGGCACATATTGTTGCCATCACCCACCCAGGCCACTACTTTGCCCGCGGGGCTGCCGCGGTGCTCGACGAAAGTCTGGATATCGGCGAGCAGCTGGCAGGGGTGGTAACTATCAGATAAAGCGTTGATTACGGGTACCCGAGAGTGAGCCGCGAAGCGTTCCAGTGTCTCGTGACCAAACGTGCGGATCATTACCATGTCGACCATCCGGGAGATGACTCGGGCACTGTCCTCGATGGGTTCGCCGCGCCCCAGCTGGGTATCCCGCGGCGATAGGAATAGGGCGCTGCCGCCCATCTGTGCCATGCCGGCTTCAAAAGAGACACGGGTGCGGGTGGAGGACTTTTCAAAAATCATCCCCAACACTTTTCCGCGAAAAAGGTCGGTGGTAATGCCTTGGTTGCGCAGGGTTTTTAATTCGATAGCGCGCTCGATAATTTGCTTTAGTTCCTCTGCGGAGAGATCCATTAGGGTGAGGAAATGCCTGATCGCCATAAATTGTTCTCCTTTGCGTGCCTCAGACTGCTTGCAGGGTAAATTGTTGAATCAGGGTGCCGATATCAGCGGCCAGCTGCTGGCACTCGCTGTCGGTGAGTGTCAGGGGCGGGAGAAGCCGCACGACATTACCGGCGGTGACATTGATCAGCAACGCCTGCTCCCGCGCCCGCTCCACCAATTCAGCGCAGGGACGGTCGAGTTCGATACCAATCATTAATCCCAGCCCACGGATATCCACTATCCCAGGGCAATCGCTCAGTCGCAGGCGCAGGGAGTGCAGTAGTTGAGCGCCCAATTTTTCCGCGCGCTCGATCAACCATTCAGCTTCCAGAGTTTCCAGTACGGCAAGGCCGGCGCGGCATGCGAGTGGATTGCCACCGAAGGTAGAGCCGTGGCTGCCTGCGGTGAATAAGCGAGCGGCTTTACCGCGGGCGAGGCAGGCGCCGATGGGGACGCCATTGCCGAGCCCCTTGGCGGTGGTGAGTACATCCGGCACTATGCCCGCGTGCTGATAGGCAAACATTTTACCGCTGCGGCCGTTACCGGTCTGAATCTCATCCAGCATCAATAGCCAGTCCTGCCGATCGCAGAGCGCACGCAATTTATGTAGATAATCCAGATCGGGTATTCGAATACCGCCTTCCCCTTGGATTGGTTCCACCAGTATGGCGACGATATTGCAGTGCTGTTGCGCTAAATTTTCAATGGCTTGTACATCATTGAAGGGCACCCGCAAAAAGCCCTCGGGTAGGGGGGCGAAGCCCTGCTGAACCTTTTCGTTGCCGGTTGCCGTGAGGGTGGCCAGGGTTCGCCCGTGGAATGCCCCCTCCATGACTACAATTTGCGGTGCTGCCAGCCCGCGTTCACTGCCCAGTTTGCGGGCTAATTTGATGGCGGCTTCATTGGCCTCGGCTCCCGAGTTGGAGAAAAATACATTGTCCATGCCCGACAGGAATACGAGCCGATCAGCCAGCTGTTGTTGGGGCGGAATGTTGTACAGGTTGGAGACATGGAGCAGGGTGTTAGCCTGCTCCTGCAAGGCTTCAGTGACCTTGGGGTGGCAGTGGCCCAGGCCGCATACGGCGATGCCGGAAATGGCATCCAGGTAGCGGTGGCCGCGATCATCCCACACGTAATTTCCCTCGCCGCGGACCAGGGTCAGGGTTCTTTCGCCATAGTTGTGCATGAGTGTGTGGGGGGACACTGAGGCGCCTCCTTTCTTCTTTAGTGTTCAGTTTGGTTATTCAATATAGGCTGATTTCCGCAGAAAATTTTGTTTGGTGTGTTTTATTCTGCAAAATATCCTGATTCATCAATGCTACCACAGGCTTTGCGTCGTGTGGCCCATCTATTTCACTTCTATGAGAGAGAGGGTATACGCGGCGGAGGTGTGGCGCTTATTTTTTGGTCGCGTTCAGCAGCGGGTACTTATTCCCCCCTGCGCTGGGGTACAATGTTCGGCCGTGCGCAATGGCTGGGTGCCGATGCGATACACGTTAATTAATTTTGCTTCCACCACCTGAGGTTTCTCACGCTTATGGATACACTGGAGAACATCAAACAGCAGATCGCTGACAACGCCATCCTGCTCTATATGAAAGGTAGCCCCAACGCCCCCCAGTGCGGCTTTTCCATGCGCGCTTCCCAGGCGATGATGGCCTGCGGCAAGCGCTTTGCCTATGTGGATATCCTGGCCAATCCAGATATTCGCGCGGAATTACCCAAGTATGCCAACTGGCCGACTTTCCCTCAGTTGTGGGTGAAGGGCGAGTTGATCGGCGGTTGCGACATCATTATGGAAATGTATGAAAATGGTGAGCTGAAAACCCTGATCGAAGAGGCATCAGCGGAGAGCGAAGGCGAAGGTTAATTTTCGTTTTTGTCCCAATGTACCTGCCCGGGGAAAGTGGCAGCGCATTGTTGAGAATAAAAAAACCGCAGTTTCAACTGCGGTTTTTTTATGCCTATTTAAGGCATTTTTAGTTACTTGCCAGAGTTGCCGGCCGCAGTTTCCATTTGGGTTTGTAGGTAGTTTTGAATGCCTACTTTGTCGATCAGTTCGAGCTGAGTCTCCAGCCAGTCGACATGTTCTTCTTCGGAGTCGAGAATTTTTTCCAGTAATTCACGGCTGCCGTAATCGCGTACAGACTCGCAGTAAGCGATGGCTTCGCGCAGATCGGGAATCGCCTTGGATTCAATCTTCAAGTCGCACTTGAGCATTTCCTCGGTATTTTCACCGATCATCAATTTGCCCAGGTGTTGCAGGTTGGGGATGCCTTCCAGGAACAGGATACGCTCGATCAGCCAATCGGCGTGTTTCATTTCATCGATGGATTCGTGGTATTCCTGTTTACCCAGCTCTTTCAGCCCCCAGTTGTCGTACATGCGCGCATGCAGAAAATACTGGTTGATCGCTACCAGCTCATTGCCCAGTACTTTATTTAAATGTTCGATAACCTTGGGATCGCCTTTCATAGCTTTTTGCTCCTGTGGCCCTGCGAGCTAGATAACACCCTCAGAGAATTCCTATTTGTTGATTACTTGAAATAAGTAGCAATAAAAAGTCACTAAATTGTGTTAGTCACTTATGTCTGCGGCTGACCGATTTCCCACAATTTATTTTAGGGTGGCAACTGCAATCCGGGCCGAGTTTGCGTTGCGATTTGCGGCAAGTCAAGGGGAAGTTGTTAGCTGCGGAATGCAGAAAAAACACGGTTTTTAACACGAATTTGGCCGAAAATAGCAACGAAAATGATTCTTGTTTAGGTTGCACCGTCAGGCAGTCAGCTTTTTTTGAATAGCCGATATTATTTCCAGAATTTGATTGGAATCAGTTTCACTCTTAATAAAAATTTCAATGTCGTTGGCCAGGCGTTGCAGATAATTAAATAACGCGACTTTGTCTTTTTGCCGTTGGCATACCTCAGCGAGATGGTCCAAAGCGTTCAGCAAGTGGCGCATAAATACTCCATTGGCTCGGCCGTGTTCGACGATTTCATCGAGGGAAGCATTGAGTAGCTGGGCAAATTCCAGTTTGCAGCTGACTAAGCGCAGAGCCCCGGCGGAACCGGTAAAACAGTTTGCCGGTTCCGGTCTTTGCAGCACCGTACCCAGCCCTTCAATAAGGCGGTCGACACAGGAGTAGGCTGTAAAGGGGTCGTTAATGCCGGGGGAAAGTGCGCGCACCGCGATTTGGGATAGTTGGCGCATGGAAAAAACAATGTCCTGTTCGGCGGTGGGCAGAGCGCCAATCTTTAGGGCGGACTGCACTTGCGGGATTATCTCTTCCGAGTCGGCGTTTTGGTAAATCCTGCCGATTTGCCCCCAGTTGTGTACGTAGGAGCCGGGGTGGCAACTGATCTGTACACAGCAATTGAATTTTTCCGCAATCGCAATAATTTTTTCCCTGTCGATAATCTGTACGTAGCCACCGCGGGGAGTCGGTACTGGGATCCAGCTCGCCCCCAGTTCCAGGCGCTCAGTATCGAAGTGTTCCCCCTTGTCGGACTCTGCAGAGCTTGGGTACTCTCGGTCGATTGCCTGGTGGAACTCCAGATTGATCTGATGGGCGATGTTATCTACCTGAATGGATTGCGCCACATTGTGGATGAAATAAACGAGGTAGCCGATGCTGATCAATGTGAGCAGCAGGGCAATTTGAATGGCGAAGCCATAAGTCGTTATGTCCCCGGTCGTTCCCTCGATACTGCGCATCGTGACCAGCGCATAGACATAGGTGGAGAGAAAAATTCCAAGCGAGCTTTGGGTGCTGCGGTCGCGAATAAAATTTCTGATCAGGTGAGGGCCGAACTGGTTAGAGGCGAGGGTTAGGGCCACCACGGTAATTGAGAACACTGTACCGGCCACTGTAATGGTCGAGCCGGCGATAACGGAGAGCAAGGCGCGTGCGCTGTTGACATCGCGCATATGCAGCCAGTCGAGGGTGGTAATTTGGCCGGTTTCAAATAGTGGCAGAGTGCTTAATAGAGCATCCAGTTGACGCATCATGTAAGCGAGCAGCAGCGCCGACAAAATCATGATGAGAGGCACACTCCAAAAACTGGAGCGAAGTTTTTCGTAGAGGTGCAGAAAATGCTTCTTCATGTTCCAAACTGAGCCATTGATGTGCCCTCAGCTTAGAGCATCACGTGTGCGCATCATAGGGCGGCAGGCAAAGTCTGCAGGGGAGGGTTTTAGGAGGGGAGGGCAGAGGGGAGGATTTGGCCGCCACTCAATTTCAATGTGTGGCGGCCGAAAAGGGGAACTTAACTGGCAGAGTAAAACAGCCCGCTGTTGGCAGCGGTGATCATTCCGGCACCCAGGGTCTCACTGATGATTTCCTTGGTCTGTTCGGCGCAGCGACCACACTGGGAAGAGACACCAAGCTGACGCCTCAGGGCCTTCACAGAGGTGGAGCCATCGTAGACAGCCTCTTTGATTTGGCGGTCGGTGATACCTTTACAGATACATACATACATCGTCGTGGGCTCTGCTCAATTTCTACTCAATACTAGACTGATGTAAATCCTATTGCAATTGAGAATGAGTGTCAATAAGATTTCCATAAGTTTAAATTTTGAACTGATGGTTTCTTTTTTGTGCGATATGGCAGTGGTTATTTCCTATTTTGAGGCTTGGTTCACGCATAGCTTTTCTGCTATCAGGCTCATTTAAAAAATTTATGGGCCTGTAATAAGTGGATGTGTATCATAGCGGCCCACTATCAATTCCTATTCAATTTATAGCTGTTGCGTATAAATTGAACACTTCACTCTCTTTATCAACAACCCATCATTGGATTGAGGAGGTTTTCATGGCAGTACTGGTAGGCAAGCCGGCTCCGGATTTCACCGCTGCAGCGGTATTGGGTAATGGCGAGATCGTCGATACCTTCAACCTGAAAGAAGCAATCAAAGGTAAGAAAGCGGTAGTTTTCTTCTACCCGCTGGACTTCACCTTCGTATGTCCTTCTGAGCTGATCGCTTTCGACCACCGTTTCGCTGAGTTCGAAAAGCGCGGTGTTGAGGTGATCGGTGTTTCCATCGATTCCCAGTTCTCTCACAACGCATGGCGTAACACCCCGGTGAACGAGGGTGGTATCGGCCCGGTTAAATACACCCTGGTTGCTGATGTTAAGCACGAAATTTGCCAAGCATACGACGTAGAAGCCGACGCTGGCGTCGCTTTCCGTGGTTCCTTCCTGATCGACGAGGAAGGCATGGTTCGCCATCAGGTTGTAAACGACCTGCCACTGGGCCGCAACGTTGACGAAATGCTGCGCATGGTTGACGCCCTGGCGTTCCACCAGGAGCACGGCGAAGTTTGTCCTGCCGGTTGGCAGGAAGGCGACAAAGGTATGAGCGCTTCTCCGGAAGGCGTAGCGGCTTACCTGAGCGAGAATGCTGAAAAGCTGTAAGCTCGAAGTCGCTGGGGCTAACCAATAGGCCCCAATGCAGAAAAAACCGCCGAAAGGCGGTTTTTTCGTTTTAATGAGTGCCAATACGCAGATCTAAGCGGGTGGCATGGGGATTCACACAGGGGCAGTGGTAAGAGACTAGAATTCACCAGTCAGTCCTGCGTGGCGCCTAAATAGAGTTTTTGCTCGCTGGCTGCTAGTCTTATCTGCATGTACCGGATTGCTTTGGCGGCTCGATTTGCGTATGAGACCTGCAATTCTTTCGAATATCGTCTACCACCTCCGTGCCGGGAAGGCGCGTGTCATTCTTTCACTACTGCTCCTATGTGCTGTGGCACTGCCTGCGCGCGCGATGGATATAGACGCCAGGGCCAAGGAGTTTGACCGATACTTCCGCAAGATGATGGCCGGTAAGTCCATTCCAGGTGGCGCCTATGTCATTGTTGATGGCAACCGGGTGGTCGCTATGGACACTTACGGTGTGCGCATACGCGGGAAGAAGGGCAAGGTGGATCTCGATACTGTATTTCGCCTGGCTTCGGTCTCAAAGACCTTTGCCGGGAGTATGGCCACCATTCTGGAGCATGAGGAGCGCTTTAACTGGGATGACAAGGTCATCAACTATGTGCCGGACCTCAGCTTCAAGACGCCGTCACTGTCGCGCCAGCTACAGGTAGAGCACCTGCTCAGCCACTCCTCCGGCCTCACGCCCAACGCCTACGACGATTACCTTGAGAGCAATAAGCCACTCAGCAAGATATTGCCAAAGTTTGCCAATATCGATCCGCGCTGCACTCCAGGAAAATGTTATGGCTATCAGAATGTGCTGTTCAGCCTGATTGAGGATGTAATCTTTCAGGCGACGGGAACCACCTTTGCCAAACAACTGAAGTCGCGAATTTTTGTGCCGCTGAAAATGCAGAATGCCTCGGTGGGTTGGGAGAGCTTTATGGCCTCAAACAATCGCGCCGCGCCCCACGTGCAAACCGGCAGCGGTTGGCGCCCGGTGAAGGTCGAGAAAGAATACTATTTCGCCGCCCCCGCTGCGGGTGTCAATGCCAGCATCTCGGATATGGCCCAGTGGCTGAAGGCGCAGATGGGCTATTACCCCAAGGTGCTCTCTCCAGCGGTGATTGAGGATATGACCACCGAGCGGGTGTCCACCCAGCGCCATATGCGCCACCGTATTTGGCGGGATTACCTGACCCACGCCGGCTACGGCCTCGGCTGGCGCCTCTACACCATCGGTGATGACCGTATTATCTATCACGGTGGTTGGGTGGCTGGTTTCCGTGCAGCAGTAGCCTATTCGGAAAAACTGAAAATCGGTATCGCTATCCTGATGAATGCCGAATCGCGGGTGATTTCTGATATGACCGCAAATTTTGTGATCGATGTGACCGGCAGCAAGGGCAAGGCCGCTACCCTCAAGGCTAAGGCCAGTCGCAAGCGTTAGCTGATCACTCAATATCAGCATTGCTATTCCCTTAAAGTCCCGATTGATGGGGCTTTAAGGGAAAATCCCACTCCTGCCAATGCCTCCTCGAAACCCGTGCCCATCCCGCAAAGCTGCACCCTAAAGGCGACTAAAAAGTAAGAGCCGATTGAGCCACAGCCGCAAGTAGAGGTTCCCTATTTCCGACTTCGCCCTTGAAACCTGTCAGCAGGTCCCAATATTTGCTCCCTGTTCCGATTGACGTGTATGGGGAGACCTACAGATGACCGTTGAGGCCCACAAAGAGAGCCACGGGTTCCAGACAGAAGCCAAGCAACTGCTGCACCTGATGATTCACTCGCTCTACTCCAACAAGGAGATTTTCCTGCGCGAGCTGGTATCCAATGCCTCCGATGCCGCCGACAAATTGCGTTTTGAAGCGCTGTCCAAACCAGAATTATTTGCCGATGATGCGGACCTGCGCATTCGTATTGAGTTCGATAAAGACGCGGGCACCCTGACCATTACCGATAACGGTATTGGTATGAGCCGCAATGAAGTGATCGAAAACCTCGGTACTATCGCCCGCTCCGGCACCTCCGCTTTCATGCAACAGCTTACCGGTGACCAGAAAAAAGACGCACACCTGATTGGTCAGTTTGGTGTTGGTTTTTATTCCGCGTTTATTGTTGCCGATAAGGTGGATGTATTTACCCGTCGCGCTGGCCTCGAAGCCGATCAGGGCGTGCACTGGGAGTGTCACGGCGAAGCCGAATACTCCGTAGAGAATGCGGAGCTGCCCCAGCGCGGTACCCGCGTAGTCCTGCACCTGAAAGAAGACGCGAAAGAATTTGCTGATGGCTGGCGACTGCGCTCCATTATCAAAAAGTACTCCGATCACATTGCCATTCCGGTGGAAATGCTGAAAGAGGAAATGCCGGCGGCAGAGGGTGAGGAAAAAGAAGAGAAGGCACCTGAATTTGAAGCGGTCAATGCCGCTCAGGCGCTGTGGACCCGCCCGCGCTCCGAAGTGAAAGCCGAGGAGTACAAGGAATTCTACAAGCACATTTCCCACGACTTCGACGATCCGCTCAGCTGGAGCCACAACCGTGTTGAGGGTAAGCAGGATTACACCAGCTTGCTGTATATCCCCGCGCGCGCACCTTTTGACCTGTACCAACGCGATGCCGCCCGCGGCCTCAAGCTGTATGTACAGCGCACTTTTATCATGGACGATGCCGAGCAGTTCCTGCCGTTGTATCTGCGTTTCGTAAAAGGGGTTCTGGATTCCAACGATCTGCCCCTGAATGTTTCCCGTGAAATCCTGCAAAAAGATCGCAATACCGATGCGATCAAGAATGCGCTGACCAAGCGCGTATTGGATATGCTGGATAAGCTGGCCAAAAAGGACGGTGACGAATACCAGAAATTCTGGGACCTGTTTGGCAATGTCCTGAAAGAGGGCCCGGCCGAGGACTTCTCCAACAAAGAGAAAGTGGCCCAGCTGCTGCGTTTCGCCACTACCCATACCGATACTGACAAGCAGGATCAATCCCTGGAAGACTATGTCAGCCGCATGAAAGATGGCCAGAAGGCGATCTACTACGTGTGCGCAGACAATTTTGCCACCGCGAAATCCAGCCCCTACCTGGAAGTATTCCGCAAGAAAGGTATCGAAGTTCTACTGCTTACCGATCAGGTAGATGAGTGGTTCGTGGGCCATATGAACGAGTTCGATGGCAAGCCGTTCCAGGACGTGGCCAAAGGCGCGTTGGATCTGGGTGAAGCCGAGAGCGAAGAAGATAAGGCCGAGCGCGAGAAGGTCGAGAAAGAATCCGGTGCGCTGGTTGAACGCGTACAGTCTGTCCTGGATAGCCGCGTTGAATCCGTGCGCGCTACGACTCGCCTGGTGGACTCGCCGGCGTGTCTGGTAGTGAGCGAGCAGGATATGGGTCCGCAAATGCGCCGTATCCTCGAGCAGGCCGGTCAAGCGGTACCTGAGGCCAAGCCGATTTTTGAAATCAACCCATCGCACCCGCTGGTACAGCGCCTGGATCAGGAGCAGGATGAGGATCGCTTTGCCGATCTCACCAATATTCTGATGGACCAGGCCAACTTGGCAGCGGGCAACCAGCTAACAGATCCAGCCGACTATGTGCGTCGCCTGAATACTCTGTTGCTGGAAATGCACGGCTAAGTTTTAGTTTGTTGCTACAGGCTTCTACTCCTAGGAGCCTGGCGCGGTGGTTTCTTCCTGAAGCTCCCGCGCCTTATTTCTACGGCCCCAGTGGAACAGCCCGGTTGTGGAACCGGCAGCTTGCCCCGCTGGGGCCGTTTTCCGTTTTTGGCGTGTTATTTTGTAACTTTACGCGCAAGATCCTGAAAGTTGAACCCTTTGGGCTGAGCGGGTCATAGCTCTATAATCCCTGCCCTCGAGAAGCTTTATCGGTATCAATATGCAAAAGGAAACTTCCAACCCTCTCTCCATCGCTGTATTGGGCGGCGGTAGTTTCGGTACGGCTATTGCCAACATTGTCGCGGGTAATGGTCACGATACCCGCCAGTGGATGCGGGATTCGAAGAGTGCGGAAGCCTGTCGGGAAACCCGTGAGAACAGCAAATATTTGCCCGGAGTGGCTCTGCATCCCGAGCTTTGCATCAGCAGTGACCTGCAAGAAGTCGTGCAGGGTTGCAACATTGTCTTTGTCGCTATCCCCAGTAAGTCTTTCCGTGAAGTGGTGCGCCGTGTAGCCCCGCTGTTGAAACCGGGCACCATGTTGATCTCCACCACCAAGGGGATTGAGCATGACAGTTTCCACTTGATGAGCGATATCCTGCGCGAAGAGACCCAGGGGATGCGCGTGGGGGTGCTGAGCGGGCCCAACTTCGCCAAGGAAATCGTCGCTGGGCACTACACCGCAACCGTGGTTGCCAGTGAAGATGAGGCCCTGTGCAAGGATATCCAGTCCGCACTGCACTCTGAAACCTTCCGTGTCTACTCCAGTAACGATGTGTTTGGCGTGGAACTGGCGGGCGCACTGAAAAATATTTATGCCATTGTCACCGGTATGGCGGCGGCCCTGGACCGCGGGCAAAATACCATCAGCCTGCTGATTACCCGTTCTCTCGCAGAGATGATGCGCTTTGCCGAGGCTATGGGGGCAGACCCTATGACGTTTATCGGCCTAGCCGGCGTTGGCGATTTAATCCTGACCTGCTCCTCCGACCTCAGCCGCAATTATCGGGTAGGCTATCTGGTGGGCAAGGGCAAGCCTTTGGATCGTGCTGTCGCGGAAATCGGTCAGGTTGCCGAAGGGGTGAATACGGTTCGTCTGATTAAAAAGAAAGCGGATGAAATGGGCGTCTATATGCCCTTGGTTTCCGCAATTCACGCCATATTATTTGAAGAGCGACCGATTCCAGAGGTAATTCGTAATTTAATGTCGGGCGCACAAACTTTCGATGTGGCCTACTCGGCCAAGCCTTGATGGAAGCCCCTTATGAAAAATGATGACTTAAAACGCAACCTGACTTCTGGCAACCAGTGGGTGCGGCTGATCTACATGGTGCTGTTCGCAATTTGCTTACAGATTGCTAGTTGGGTGCTGCTGGCGGTGGTTGTACTGCAGTTCCTGTTTTCGATTATCGGCGGCAGTGCCAACGACAATTTGCGCCGCTTTGGCGATCAACTCGCCTCCTATATTTATCAGGCGATACAGTTTCTGATTTACAACTCTGAAGAAAAGCCTTTCCCCTTTGCCGAATGGCCGGAATCCGAGGTGGATGATTTGTCCGGTTACGAGGGGGCGCAAGAGGTTAATGCTGAGGTTGTGGCTTCCGAGGATGATAAAGAGCCCGCAAAAAAAACTGAGCCCGAGCCAAAAAAGGAAGAAGAGGCCGAAGAGGCGATTATCCTCGGGAGCGATGATAATAAGCCTGAGCTGGTAGAAGAGAGCGCGGAAGAATCTACCGCACCTCTCAATGATCAGAAGGGCGAGTTTGACAAGCGCGGTGACAAACACTAAAGGGGCTAAGGCAAAATCCATGGAACTGTTTATCCTGCGCCACGGCAAGGCCGAGCCCATGTACGGTAACGATGCCGACCGCGCGCTTACTGAGCGCGGCCGAAAGCAGGTGGCGCAGGTATGCAAAGAGCGCGCTGAGGAGTTGTCTTCGGTGCGCGCCATCTGGGCGAGCCCTTTTGTGCGCACCCAGCAAACCGCCGATATTGTCGCCGCTCACCTGGGGCTACCGGTTGTCACCGAGCCTCTGCTGATTGGCGATACCGACCCACAGCAGCTGCTCGACAGGCTTCAAGAGCAGCAGGCCGATAGCTTTCCCCTTCTTCTGGTGAGTCACCAGCCGCTGGTGGGCAGCTTGCTGAATGACCTCTGTGGCAGTGGCAACCAACACCCCATGGGCACCTCCAGTCTCGCTTGCGTGAGCTCGGAAGTGTGGGCCAATGGTTGTGCCGAACTGCAGTGGTTACAGCACGCTGGCTAACTGTTTTCCGCGCCGGTTTCTCTCTTGGTCGGCCTATTGCACCCAAATCCCCACATGGCTGGCGTTAACTGTCATTGCCCGCAGGCCCCAGGGCCTGCACCATCTGTTTCTTTATTCTTAGTTTTCTCCTGGAATCAGCGCGCATGAAGCAAGCCGCCCCCCGCGAAATCAGCCTGAAATTCGACAGTAAGACCATTGCCGCGAGGCAGTGGGGGGATGGCACAGGGGAGCCGGTATTAGCCCTGCATGGCTGGCTGGATAATTGCGCCAGCTTTGACCGTTTGGCGCCGCTGCTAGAGGGTATTAATTTGGTCGCCATGGATATGGCCGGCCATGGGCGCAGCTATCATCGCTCTCCTCACGCCAATTACAATATTTGGGAGGAGGCCGAGGACATTATTGGTGTCTCCGAAGCCCTGGGCTGGCGCAATTTCTCCTTGTTGGCCCATTCCCGCGGTGCTATTGCCAGTGTGATAACGGCAGGCACTTTCCCCAAGCGCATCAAACGCCTGGCCCTGATCGATGGTCTGGTACCTCCTGCCTCGAAAGATAGCGAGGCACCGGACATTCTCGCTAAGGCCATCGCCCAGCGTGCCCGCTACAGTCAGCGCAGGGCGAAGGTCTACCCCACTTTTGAGGCGGCGGTAGAAGCGCGTATGAACGGCATGTTCCCCCTGTCCGAATGGGCGGCGCGCGCTTTGGCCGAGCGGGGAACCCTGCCGCTCGAGGGCGGCTTTACCTGGAGCAATGACCCGCGCCTGATGGCCGCATCCTCAGCCAAATTGAACGAGGCGCAGGTGCGTGCTTTTCTGTCGCGCCTTAGCATGCCGGTGCACTTGGTACTGGCGGAGGAGGGGATTGCCAATATGATTGAGCGGCTGCGCCCGGTATTGGAGAGTTATAAAAATATCGAGGCCAGGGAAATACCTGGCGGCCACCATTTGCATATGGAGGACGGCGCCGAGGCCATAGCCGAATGGTTTGGGCCTTTCCTGCGTGGTGAGGCTGACTAGTGTCAACAGCTCCTAGTCCCTAGGCCTTAGAAAGGCACACGTTTGGAGTAACAGCTGGGGTCCATTTCACGAACTTCCACCGATACAGCTGGCACTCCATCGGCAAACTGGCACAGGCAGTTAAACACCGCGGAACTCAGTGCTTCCCGCTCCCGCTTATCGCGGCCTGCCAACAGGCGAATTTCAGCGTGGATAAAACTATCGCCATGCTCACCGGCTATAAACTGGTCATAAGCCTTGGCGCGGGTCTTAATGGTGTGCGAGGCGAACAAGCCGGAGCTGTGCATCGCCTCTTGGGCCGAGCTGATCAGGGCAGCGACAGAAATCCGATCTTCCAGGTTTTTAGCGTACTCAATAACCAGGTGGGGCATGGTAATTCACTCCGTGAATACGGGCGACCCCAGTAGGGGCCGCGCTGTTCTGGCTGGCAGCCTTAGGGGCGGCTAATCAGGGAAAGAAATTCGTTGCGTGTGGCCTGGTTCTCGCGGAAGGTGCCCAGCATTGCCGAGGTCTTCATCACGGAGTTTTGCTTTTCCACACCGCGCATCATCATGCACATGTGCTTCGCTTCAATAATGACGCCGACGCCGGCAGCATTAGTGACAGTTTGCAGGGTCTTGGCAACCTGGGTAGTCAGCTGCTCTTGAATCTGCAGGCGGCGTGCGTACATATCGACAATACGCGCTACCTTGGACAGGCCCAGTACTTTGCCCTGGGGGATATAGGCCACATGAGCGCGACCGATAAACGGCAGCATATGGTGCTCACATAGGGAGTAGAGTTCGATATCCTTGACCAATACCATGTCGGTGCAGTCACTGGGGAAGAGGGCGTCGCTGACCACTTCCTTAACGGTCTGCTGATAACCGCGGGTCAAGTATTCCATGGCCTTTGCGGCGCGCTCAGGGGTATCTTTGAGCCCTGGGCGTTGCAGATCTTCGCCGATTGCTTCAATAATTCGTGCGTAGTGTTCGTTCATGCTGCTCTTTCCAACATCTCAGCCCGAGGGGCGGGTGCGCTACCCTAAGCGTTTGTAACCCGAGAGTAAAGATCCGCGCGGACCTAGGGGCTTACTGACACCAATTTGATAGCTTCTGCCAGAGGCCATTGTTAGCTCGGGAAGGCAAAAGGGGTGAAACCTAATCACTCTACATAAACGACCGATAATGCAGTTGGGCGGAAAATGGCCTAGGCCCTTCGGGTTGCAGCTATAAAAGCGCCACTCAGTGTTACTCGTCGCTTATTTGGAACAACCAAACTACACTCCTCGTGCCTTGATTGGCGCTTCTATAGCCACAACAGAGGCTACCCAATTAGTGACAATAGGCCCTGATGAGATACATAGTACTTAAGGATAGATTCAATGATAGAGAGGCGTGAATCCAGCTTGCATGAGCTGACCACGGTTTTGGACTATATCCGCTGGGGAGCCAGCCGTTTTAGCGAAGCAGGCCTCTGGTATGGTCACGGCACAGACAATGCCTGGGATGAGGCGGTATTGCTGGTAACCCACGCGCTGTACTTACCGCCCTATAGCAAGCAGGAAATCCTGCATGCGCGCTTGACCATGGAGGAGCGGCGGGACGTACTCACGCTCCTTGAGCGGCGCTTTACCGAGCGTTTGCCGGCGGCTTATTTAACCAATGAAGCGCACTTCTGCGATATGACTTTTTATGTGGATGAGCGAGTGCTGGTGCCGCGCTCTCCCATAGGCGAAATGATCCGCCACAATTTCGAGCCCTGGCTCAATGTGGAGCCGCTGGCAATCCTCGACCTCTGTTGTGGCAGTGGTTGTATCGGTATCGCCTGTGCAGAGGCTTTCCCTGAGGCCAGAGTGGACCTGAGCGATATTTCAGAAGGTGCCATTGAGGTGGCGCAGATTAATATCAACCGTCACGAACTCAACGAGCGTGTGCGGGCCGTGCAGTCGGATCTTTTCGGTGGTTTGCAGGGTATGAGTTATGAGCTGATCGTTTGCAATCCCCCCTATGTGGACGCCTGCGATTTAGCAGAGATGCCGAAAGAGTACCTGGCTGAGCCGGAAATTGCCCTGGGTTCGGGTGAAGACGGCCTCGATTTCACTCGCCGTCTGTTGTGCGAGGCCGCCAATCACCTACAGCCGGAAGGTCTGCTGGTCTGTGAGGTGGGCAACAGCTGGGAAGCTCTGGAGCAAGCCTTCCCGGAAGTGCCATTTATGTGGCCTGAGTTTGAGGACGGTGGCCACGGGGTATTTGTCATTAGTCGCGAAGAGTTGCTCGCCTACCAAAGCCACTTTGAAAAAGAGTAATTCTTTTTGTGAGCCCGGCAAATAGTATTGTCGGGCTTTCTGTGAGGGACACATACCTGCAGCAATTGTGCTTTTTGCCATGAACTCCGCGCGCGCCAACGAGATCCTTTATAATGTGCGGTTCTTCACAAAGCCAACCGCTGTTAATTCACCAACTGTTATCTGGAAAAGTCGCATATGTCGGGCAATACCTTTGGCAAGCTGTTCTGCGTCACCACCTTTGGCGAAAGCCATGGCCCAGCCTTGGGCTGTATTGTTGATGGCTGCCCTCCAGGGTTGGAAATCAGTGAGGAGGAGATCCAGTTGGAGCTGGACCGCCGAAAGCCAGGGACTTCCCGCTATACCACCCAGCGCCGTGAACCGGACCAGGTGAAAATTCTCTCTGGTGTTTTTGAAGGAAAAACCACCGGTACACCTATCGGCCTGTTGATTGAAAATACCGATCAGCGCTCCAAGGACTATGGCAATATCGCCGAGCAGGTACGCCCGGCGCACGCCGATTACACCTACTGGCAAAAATACGGTATCCGCGACTACCGCGGTGGCGGCCGCTCCTCTGCGCGGGAGACCGCCATGCGTGTTGCGGCCGGGGCTATTGCCAAAAAATGGCTAAAACAGAAATACGGTATCGAAGTGCGCGGTTACCTGTCCCAGTTGGGACCGATTAGGGTACAAAAATTAGATTGGGAGCAAGTCGAGCAGAACCCATTCTTCTGCCCCGATGCCGAAAAAGTACCCGAAATGGAAGCCTATATGCAGGCCTTGATCAAAGAGGGTGACTCCATCGGCGCGCGCATCTCAGTACATGCCAGTGGCGTCCCCGCCGGGCTGGGCGAACCGATTTTTGATCGCCTGGATGCAGACCTGGCTCACGGCCTGATGAGCATCAACGCAGTAAAAGGGGTAGAAATTGGAGCTGGCTTTGACTGTGTGGAGCAAAAGGGGACTGAACATCGCGATGAGATTACTCCTGAAGAGGGTTTTCTCTCCAATAATGCCGGCGGCATCCTCGGCGGTATTTCCAGTGGCCAGGATATCGTTGCCCATATTGCCCTGAAACCCACTTCCAGCTTGCGCATCCCCGGCCGAAGTATCGATCGCTCCGGCAATGCTATTGAGGTGGTTACCAAAGGTCGCCACGACCCCTGTGTAGGTATTCGTGCGACGCCAATTGCTGAAGCAATGATGGCTCTTGTGTTAATGGACCACACTCTACGCCACCGGGGCCAGAATGGAGATGTGACTCCCGGCTGATTTGCCACTAAACAGCAGTCTTTCTAACAAGGTACCGGCGAAAGCCGGTATCCATTATCCTCCAAATTACAGCACGGCCTGAAGACGTTGCTCTTGCAACTCAGTAATCTCAGCCACATATCCAGGGCAAGTTTCCTCAACTTTGTGAATACTACGAAGGCGATCAAAAGGGCTTAAAACCGCTTTATCACCACGATTTACTACATGGGTATAAATCTCAGTAGTGCTGATGTCAGAGTGCCCTAATAATTCCTGGATAGTACGCAGATCGTAACCTGCTTCGAGTAAATGTGTGGCAAAGCTATGCCGAAAGGCATGGCAGCGTGCTGGTTTGTTGATTCCATCCTTACCTACAGCGGTACTTACTTGACGTGTCAATGTGGACGAGTGCATATGGTGTCTTCGGTAGATACCTGATCGAGGGCACTTACTAATAGAGGTTGCAGGAAACAAGTATTGCCAAGCGAGTTGTTTGGCAGCATTAGGGTATTTTCGGTCGAGTGCATCCGGGAGGTAAACCAAACCGTAGCCGGCCAGTAAATCCTGCTGATGAAGAAGAGATACACGCCGAACTTGACGTTCTAGATCTGGGATTACTCCCTGCGGAAGAAGGGTAGTTCGATCCTTATTTCCTTTTCCGCCGCGGACAAAAATATTATTACTGCCAAAGTCCACATCTTTTATTCGTAGAGATAGTAGCTCGGCACTACGGAGCCCAGAGCCATACATCAGCTCTATCTGTAATCTGAAGACTCCCTGTAAATGACTAAGAACCGCGGCTACTTCCTCACGACTATAAACAACAGGCAGCCGTCGTTGCTTCTTGGCAAGCTTAAAATCCAAGTCTGGAATTTCCTTACCTAAAAACTGTTTGTAGAGATAGGCGATAGCGTTCAAAGCCACTCTTTGCGTATTGGATGCGCAAAGTCCCTGAACAGCAAGGTGAGTCAGAAACTCCTCAACCTCAGCCGGGCCCATACCTGCAGGGTGCTTCAATCGATTAAAGTGAATAAATCGCTTTATCCAGTGCGTGTAAGTTTGCTCCGTTCGGTACGGTAGTCCCTGCTTGCGAATGTGCTGACGTAAAATATCCATAAAACGTTCAGGTTTAGAAGGTAGCTTAGGGCGAATATCATCCATGACGCTTTCTTTGCACTGTTTTTATATACAGTATTTATTGTTTTTCTGTGCTGTCAATAACCAAGATCAAAAGCAGCTGCACATATCCACGGTAATATAAGAGTTAACTCCTTGATTTAGAACGATTTACATCTGTGATCAAAAGCAACAAAATAACAAGATATATTGCAGCTGCAATATATCCACTTGAGTATTTCTATGTCAGCGATAGCTAACTATTTGATTTGTGAATATTTTTTAGGTCTTTGGTGGTTTTTTGATCTGGGAATATGTTGCAGGGTGATATAATGCAGCTGCTTTTGAATACACTGTTAATGGTATTCGCATCGTGAAAGTATTCGGATACTCACATAAAACGAAAGATGAATTGCTTGAACTGTACGAATGTACGGTTTCAGCTGACCCTCAGCAATTACGTGAGTTGGCAAGCTTCTTTGAGTCTTGTGCAGCCGCAATCGAAAAATCAGGCAAGGACTGGAACCACGAGCACTTTCTTTCAAGCCAGGAAGGCATCAATAAAACTGGTCCTAGTATTGTGGTGTTCAATTCAGATGCTGAGTAAAACCCGTACCATTAACAAGTACCGGCAGTTCGCCCCTACGGGGCCGGACGGCCAAACCGCTACGCGGTTCGTCCGCCGCTGCGGTAGGCGTTATTGTGGCGGTCAATTTTTAGGTAGTTTGTAGTTGCTGCAAGCACCAATCTCTTCCTGAGCACATTTCCCCAGAGAGTTTTCCTGCAAGTTGGCACCGTAGTTCCGTTCAAGTGCCTTCGTTTTAAGTCAACAAGTTCTGCAAGCTAGTTGCAGCATTGTGGAGTGCCAGTCAGTTAGTTAACTGGTGGGGAAAGTATGGTATTTTTCCCAGTAAATTTTTCGGGCAGTGGCCAGCCAAAGGTGGCTGGCAGAGAGCATGTAGGTCGTTCAGTGCGCGCCAGCTATAACCAGGCCAGGCAAGATCGCCCAGCCGGTGGCTGGGCTGGACAGCCTACGCTCCGCTTCGGCTGCCCTTGCTGGCAACGTTATTGTGGCGGTCATTTTTTAGGTAGTTTGAAGTGGCTGCAAGCACCAATCTCTTCCTGAGCACATTTCTCCAGAGGGTTTCCCTGCAAACTGGCACCGCAGTTTCGTTCAAGTGCCTTCGTTTAAAGCCAACAAGTTCTGCAAGCCAGCTGCCTCATTGTGGAGTGCCAGTCAGGTAGTTAATTGGTGGGGAAAGTATGGTATTTTCTCTTGCAAATTTATCGGGCAGTGGCCAGCCAAAGGTGGCTGGCAAAGAGCAAGTAGGTTGTTCAGTGCGCGC
The DNA here is from genome assembly GCF_052466775.1 of Microbulbifer sp. CnH-101-G. Taxonomy (NCBI): domain Bacteria; kingdom Pseudomonadati; phylum Pseudomonadota; class Gammaproteobacteria; order Cellvibrionales; family Microbulbiferaceae; genus Microbulbifer; species Microbulbifer sp. CnH-101-G. Next base: position 2,628,064 of record NZ_CP174292.1, on the reverse strand, counting down.
CAGCTATAACCAGGCCAGGCAAGATCGCCCAGCCGGAGGCTGGGCTGGACAGCCTACGCCTTGCTTCGGCTGCCCTTGCTGGCAACGTTATACGCAAGGAGTACCAAATCACCATGGATGACGAGCTATTCTTTAGCAAAGAAAAGAGTGATTTAGACTTAGATTTGGTTTCGAGCTTTTTATCTAACTCATATTGGGCGCTCGGCAGAAATAGAGAAGAGGTAGTTCGCTCTATAGAAAACTCATTTTGCGTAGGATTATTTTTTAAAAAATCGCAAATAGGATTCGCCAGAGTTGTCACTGATTATCAAACATTTGCCTATATTATGGATGTTTTTATCGTTCCTGAGCACCAAGGTAAAGGATTCGGAAAGAAAATAATGCAGTTCATGTTGCAATCTCAGGAGCTTCAATATGTTTCCACGTTTCGGCTTAGGACTGAAGATGCTCATGGTTTCTATGAGGGCTTGGGTTTCAAAGTAAACCACATAGAGATTTTGGAGCTAGCGCGCAGTAACTGCGTATAACCAAGCGCTGCAGGGGACGGATAACTTTGTGCACTTTATTGCGCGGTCGCTTCACTCCCATTATTGCGCAATCAAGCGCCCAAAGTTAGCCGCCCCTGAGCGCGGCGTTAAAGGGTCTTAGCAATGTGGTTGTTCAAATCGAGAGGCAAGCGTAAGGCCATACAGGTCTTTAAAAGAGATTTGAGGCGTAAATTGTCTGATGACTGGGGTAATAAGAGGAAATATTCTGCCACCGAAATATCTAGCAGTGTGCAAAATCACTATCCCGCATTGTCCAAGCATGCAGTGTACGCAATATATATGTGGTCAGAGAAAAAGCAGTTTGATTTATATTGCTCAGAGTCTGATATAAGCCTTAGCCCAATCGAGGCTAGAAAAGAAATTGAGTCTGCTGTTTCCTCGATGAATGGCAGTGATCCTTCTGTATCAGAATCTAGTTATGATAGTAGTTTTTCTGATTCGGGTGGTTCAGATTGAACCGACCTTTAACAAGCGCAGGTTGCCGGACTGGTTTTACACTGCGCGTCAAACCAGCCGCAACTGCGGGCGTTATGCACTCTCAGGGATATAGCTCGTGAAAGTAGAATTAGGACTATTCGAAGAAGATAATCTGCTCATTCAAGGTATGATAAATATCACTGATCAGGAGCAAATCGAATCAAGTGAGGTGCTGGAGCTTAAGCACAAACTTCATGATGAGTTTGCTGAACTGGAGTTAAAAGTCCTTAATGACGGGCAGCAGCTAATTAAGTCGTCATTAACTATGCCTATTCACGAATCAGAAGACTGGGAGTCAATCGAGCTGGGTGGATTTACATTGGCATTTTGGTGTCGTCTAAATGCATAACAAAGCCAAGCACGAACGCCAGCAAAGCTGGCTGGACCTCCATTTCGCGGCTTCGCCGCTACATTGCGGCCCGTGTTGGCGGCGTTATGCATTATGAATAAGAGAGCTTTTGGTGTTAGTGAAATTGTTGTTTTGATAGCGGTGCTTGGCATGCTCGCATTAATAACAATAAGGTTTGTTAGCCCGGATATTCTTGATTTTTCATTTTTGAAGTCTAGGGGGGGAGCTTTTTTATCTGGGTGTATATTTTTCTTTTTATCTTTCAAAGAGTTTGTAATTGCAAGATCTAAAAATGAGTGGGTTCCAAATAGAATTGCGGGGATAATTCGGGTGCCTCTATATTTGGCGGCAACTATATTTTTTTTGTATCTTACAGTGACAGGGGTGGCGAATGCATAACCAGGCCAGGCAAGATCGACCAGCCGGTGGCTGGGCTGGACAGCCTACGCTCCGCTTCGGCTGCCCTTGCTGGCAACGTTAATGGTACTCGCATCGTGAAAGTATTCGGATACTCACATAAAACGAAAGATGAATTGCTTGAACTGTACGAATGTACGGTTTCAGATGACCCTCAGCAATTACGTGAGTTGGCAAGCTTCTTTGAGTCTTGTGCAACCGCAATCGAAAAATCAGGCAAGGACTGGAACCACGAGCACTTTCTTTCAAGCCAGGAAGGCATCAATAAAACTGGTCCTAGTATTGTGGTGTTCAATTCAGATGCTGAGTAAAACCCGTACCATTAACGAGTACCGGCAGTTCGCCCCTACGGGGCCGGACGGCCAAACCGCTATGCGGTTCGTCCGCCGCTGCGGTAGGCGTTAAGTGAGTAATGGAGTACACATGAAGTCATTTCTATTCAATTTGGCTGGCCTACTTGGTTCTTGGCAATTCATAGAGCTTTCTTCGGATAGTGTGTTCAACTCAGTTTTTGCACCGATAATTTTTGTAGTTTTTCTGATTTCTAGCGTTCTTTGGCTCATTGTAAAATTTGGTGTAAATCAGCGTACTGGTGGCGGCACATACTTTAGCGGGGATGGTGGTGGGTGTGGCGGCGGTGGCGGAGATGGCGGGTGCTAGTTCCCCACTTAACAATCACAGGCAGTAAAGCTACGGCCCTACGGGCCTCCGCGGGACAGCTTACCCTGCTGTGGGCGTTAGCTGTACGAGAGAGTCATGCGAAGAAAGCAATTTCTTACAGAATTCCTAGGTGCTCTCGGCGCCAAAGAAATTCAATGGCAGAAGGAGACGGATACAAGTATCTCTGGAGCAGTTATTTACGAAATTGATGACCCAGAAGAGGTTCAAGAGTTCATCTGGCACGTACAAGAGTCAGAAGCACCGCCTGAAAATGTTAGAAAGCTAGTTGAGCTTCTGAATGAGAAGAACCTGTTGAGTATTGATAAAATTAGTATTTCTAGGAAAGAACTAAGAAGTTTATATAGTAAAAAGCAGGGGCGAATTGTATCGGAAGATGAGTTCATATCTATTTTAGAAGCTCTGGTTTCAATTGAGGTTCCAATGGTAGATGAAGGAAGAGAAACAGATGTTTACTTCATCCATGAGTAACACAGCTAACAAGTGGCGGCACAATCGCCACACTTCGTGTGGCTGGACAAAGCACTGCGCGCTTTGCCTGTGCGCCAGGCGTTATGTGTAAATAGATATGGAAGATCATGTATATAGCCCGACAACTTTTTGGCAGCTATTTGGTGGCATTAACGACTTTACCGCTTGGTTTATGCCCTTCTTTCTATTTGCTGCATCATTAGTGTGGTTCTATAGAGAACGCTCCATTTTATCTGGGCTTTCACTTTCCGCAGGAGTATTAGTTGCCGCCTCAAGGGTTGCGCACATATTAATACCTAACGTACATTCAATCGCCCTTGGGCACTCCGAACCAACTATTGAGCAAAACCCAATCATCTGGTTTTTATATGTACAAGCCTTAAATATTGGCAGTTTTATTTTCGTTGTATGCGTTGGTTATCACTTCGCATTCAGCCAAACACATAACAAGCAAAGGCAGCAACGCCCTGTGGGCTGGACGCGCTAACGCGCGCCGCTGCTTTGGGCGTTATAAGGCTTGAGTATGTGGAAGCATGTAATTGCATCTAGTATCCAATCGGCTTTTGTCGGAGCTTTGCTTCTAGTAGCTGTTAGCTTACCTTCTTATGGTGGAGCGGCGACTATTTTTGGACTAATAGCTTTCCCTATAGCTTTTGTTGTTTGTCTATTATTGGCTTACCCATTAATTCGCTTGTGGAAATTCTATTCTTGGTCAAACTGGGTTAGCTTTGCTGTATATATCGTGGCAGGCTTTGTTTTTGGCTTTTTTACTCCGATAATTATTTTTGGTATGTCGGGCACAGAATTCAGCTTTAAGTCCATTGCCTTCCTTAGCATTTATGGTGGGTTAGGTCTTATTTGCTCAGTCTCAGCATGGAACTACGTGCGTAAAAATGTCGCTTTATAACAAGTTGCTCAAGTACGCTCCGGCCGCAAAAGGCGCGGCCTCCGCGGGACAGCCTACACTGCGTTTCGGCTGCCCCTTAGCAAGGCGTTAGGCATCATTAAGAAATGGGCGTTGAAAGGGCGAAGAGAGTATTAACTGAAAATTCGAAGGTGCTTTATGGTATTTTCGGTATTGTAGAGTTGTCCGGATATTTTCCGCCGCACAACTTTTTAAATCAGTTTCTAATGCAGGGAAATGACCCCTGTGATCAGGATGGTAGAATGGATAACTGGCCTCCATTCAAGCTCTCAAGTCGCGAATATAATTTAGTTAAAGACTGGTGGTGCTCTATTAATCCAGGCACTGTCGTAGACGACTTGGGAGAAGAAAGCTGGAGTGATTGGGCAGTGGAAATTATAGAGCGGGAGTAAATTCAATGCCTAACAAGTTGCGGCACAGTCGCCGCTTCGCGGCTGGACAGCCAAACCTGCGGTTCGGCTGCCTGTGCGCAAGGCGTTAAGCAAATATGAAGTCACTACTCGACAATGGACAAAGCTGGGTTCTAAATAGAATTGAATACGCTGGCGGGCTGGATATTTTCCTTCAGGAGTTGAAGCGTGGGCCTAAAGCAGATGCCAATATTGACGGCTCAACTATCGAAAATGTATACCCTCTTCTAGCAGATGAGGGCAGCTTAGTAACAAGAGTGACATTCTCAGATATTTTGGCTTGGCAGTGTCTAAATGAGTCTGCAACCACGGACTTCCCGGGAGAGGTGTACAAAAGTTCTGGATTTTTATCTGTTCTTTCTAGTTCAGCTTACTTGAACTATGTCCTTTCCAGCCATGGATGGTATGTTGAAGTGCAAGAGCGGCCTGTACAGCACTACAGAGTCTGGAGCGAGAATGAAATCCTGGACGTCGTAGCGTTCAGTCCTCCAGTAATCGAGCCCGTAAATGCTTAACAAGCAGCGGCAGGACGACAGCCAACGCTACGCACCTTTTGTGTTACTCGCTGGCGCTCAAACATTAACACAAAATGCACTCCGCGCTGGCTGCGCCTGCGCTGGGCGTTATGCATCAATGGAGATAAATTAAGAGTGACAGGGTTAGTGGCAAAGTCAGTCATAGTCGGCTTGTTGGTCGGCGCAATTTGTACTGTATTTTATGGTTTATTAACGGCGTCATCTGAGGGGCGCAATGTGCTAACTGGCGAGCCAATGCAATTAAAGGGAGTTCAGGTCGCCTATGTACACATAATCGAAAATGGCATTGCATCATATTTATATAGTCTGGTACCTGCGTACTTAATATTTTCAATCATTGTTGCAGTGGTTTGCGGTTACTACTTTGGTTGCAGGCAATAATGCATAACAATCGCAAGCAGTATGCTACGGCCCTTCAGGCCTCCGCGGGACGCCCAACGCTATGCACGCTTTGTGCTGGTCGCCATGCTCCCAGTTTCGTACAAAACGTGCATAGCATTGGTCGCCCCTATTGCGGTCGTTAAAAGTATAAAGTCATGAATATGAAAGGAATAATTTGGGGGATTATCAGCTATGTTGTCCTTTGGCTGAGCTTCTCACTGTTTATAAATGTGTATGGTATGCCCATTAACGCAATGGGGGTTCTACTAGCCCTCTGCTCAATTTTGGCAGGTGTCGTAGCTGCAAAGAATAGTAAAATTAAGCCATTTAAGAGTGCGGCTATTTCTGGTTGTGCTGTGGGTATAGCGTTTTCATTGGCTAACTTAATCTTCGGGGATGGACTAAATATCGGTGTAATTTATATCATAATAGAAATTTCGCTTTATTTTGTAGTTGGTGCTGTAGTTTGGTGGGGCGCATCATTTTTAACAAGGCAATGAACTACGCGCGCAAAAGACGCGCGCCGGACGGCCTACGCTATGCGCTTCGCGCATAAACAGCTCCGGCCTCCGGTTATTGCAACGTTAAGTGTCATTATGGACGATAGAGCATTTACAAAATTAATTGAGTATCTTGAGAAAGTTCCAGCGATACATGGTGCCATCGGAAAAGGTTCAGAAGCAGATGGTTGCTGGTGGGTGAAATTCGATATTGATATTCACCATCAATTTGCGTGGCACATCGTCCAGGAGCTTGGTCATGTTTTGAACTACATGTCAGTCAATGAGCGTCTGCCAACATCTTTTTACCCGGTGTCTCCACCACCTTATATGAATGGTGGCCCTGACGAGTTTCTATCTTGGGTAATAGAGTGCCATAACCCAGAATTTAAGCCTGGCACATGTGCTGAGTGGCTTATTGGCCGTTTGCCAAATTCAGTTGAGGACTTAGGGCAATGGGCTACGGAGTAAAACACTTAACGAGGGTAGGCAACATCGTCAGCGCAAAAAGGGCGCTGACTGGACGTCTTACGCTACGCTTCAGCCGCCGTTGCTACTGGCGTTATACGAGAAGAGTATGAACAAAGAAGAAATACAGGGAAATATCAAAGAATATGGATGGCACTTCCTGTTTGTCTTTGATCCAAATGGAGAGTATCAAGACTTTTCATACACCATAGGTTTAGAGGAAAGCTTCGGGCATCCAGAGATTATGATATTTGGCCTCAAGAAAGATTCCGCTCACGCGATTCTTGCTGATATTGTCGAAGACATTAAGTCCGGTGTCAAAATGGAGCCAAACAAAAAACTAGGTAATGTTATTGGTGGTGATTTTAAAGTTATGTTCAAGCCTATTAGTAGCAACGCGTACAAAGAGTATTTAGGTACGGCTGTTAACTACTACGGCAAGCCTTTTAGAGCACAAGTCATGTTTTGGCCAGACAAAGCTAATATTCTACCCACCGAAGAAGGGTGTGAGCTAACTATTCAAAATGAAGCGCTTGCAATCGTATAACAAGGCGATGAATTTCGTTCCGCCCCAATGGGGCTCCACCGGACTGTCACTGCTTCGCAGCGTCAGCCGATTATCGCGGCGTTAAGTGATACAGGGTTAGTCAATGAAATCATTCATCATTAATTTTGTCGGCTTAGTTGGAACTTGGTATATGATTGATCTTACTTCCGAAAACTCGCTTAATTCAGTAGTTGCTCCGTTATTATTTACAGCCTTTCTAATTTCCAGTGTGTTGTGGTTTGTTGTGAAGTTTGGGGTAACTCAGGGCTCTAGCACTGGCGGTTACTTTGGCAGTGGTGATTCTGGTAATTTTGGTGGTGGAGATGGAGGGGGTAGTGATGGTGGGTGTTAAATCACTTAACAAGCGCATGTTGTTCGCCGCTATCGCGGCCGGACGGCTTACGCTACGCTCCAGCCGCCGCAAATGCGAACGTTAAGCATCAGATGAAGCTATGAGCATCGAAAAGGAAGCGAAAGAGTTTAAAGTAAAAACAGGGATAGAACTCCCTATATCTTTAATTGAACTCTACAAAGAAAAAGGAAATGGCGGCTTTGGCCCGGATTATGGCATGCTCGGAATTGTTACCGGTCACAAAACCGACTTAGATGACTCGATCTTAAGTCTATATCAGAGTTTTCGTTCTGATGACCCAGATGATTCAAACTGGGTTTGGCCAACGGAACTAATCCCATTTATCCATGTTGGGTGTGCAATCCACTATTGTATCGACTTTGCGAGCAGAACTAATAGAGTCATTGAATTCGATCCAACAGACTATGATCCAGGGGTAGGTCCCAAAGATCATTTCAAAGAGGTTTGTCCCTCGTTTAAGGAATGGGTAGCAAGCAATGTGTAAATGCTTAACAAGTCAATCAACTTCGCGCCTACGGCGCCGGACAGCTAAAAGCGTGGCTTCGCCACAACGCTGCCGGTTATTGAGGCGTTATGAGCCATCGGTTAGATAATGAAATTCAATCTTATTCCAGCACTCATTTTTGGTTTATTTATTGCGGTACTTAGCCTATATGTTGCTTGGCAGCATAATCCGCAATGTGAGTTTCATTGTGAGGGTACAATTTATTGGGGGGCGTGGCTACAAATAGGCTTGTCTTGGTTTATTGTCGGCTCGCTTTCGGTATACGGTATTATCTGGTTAATTCGAATATTTTATAGATTGGTGCGGAGATCCGGTGACAACTCATAACAATCACAGGCACGCTGCTACGGCCCTTCGGGCCTACGCGGGACGGCCTACGCTACGCTCCAGCCGTCCGTGCTGTGGGCGTTAAAAACTGAAATGAGCTATCGAGAAAAAGCAGAGAAAAGAGGGTGTTATTGCGATGTCTGGGATAGTAAGGAGGCACCAAAATACCTAATAGAGCAAGGCCTGCCAGAAGGGTTCTGTGGAAAGTGTGAGCGATGTGGTGCTAATGGCCATATGTGCCATTATCCAGGTCCGGTCCCCTACACAGGAGCATGGTGCGACGATTGCTATCGGCTTTTAGGTAAAACATGGTTTTTTCGTTTGCCTATGTTTTGGTTGGTACTTATTGGTGTTTTAATTTATGGATTCTTTAAAATTTCAGCGCAGAGTTTTAACTAGGCCAGTCAAGTTCGCCCAGCCGGAGGCTAGGCTGGACAGCCTACGCTTCGCTTCGGTTGCCCTTGCTGGCAACGTTATACCCTCTAAGGAAAGTATGGATAAGAAAGTAAAGATATTTATAGGCGCTTTAGTCATTGGCGCAATTGGCATGTTAAGCATGGTAGCCAACTATCCAAAAATCTATTCACCATATTCATTTACCGTTGTAATACCAACACTGTTTGCCTCCTCACTTGAGTTGCCTAAAGCTGCTATCTATATAATAGGTATTCTTCCGCTGTTAGCTTTATATCTAGTTTGGTCTCTAATCTTTATAAAACCGCCTTTTTCTGTACCTAAGCCAACAATTTTTTTAGCCGGTTTATTCATCATTCTTTCAATAGCGTTCAATGTCAGCAGCTATACATATGGCATTCAATATCAGGGGCAAACTCATACGTTTTTAATGTATGCTTACAATATTATTTACATTGGGTTGTTAGCTCTTGTCCTCAAACTCAATAAAACTGATGCAAGCTTTAACAATAGCTTAGGATTCAACTTAGTATTATTTTCATGGCTAGGCTGGGTGGCTTTCCCTTGGCTAGGTGAGTTAATCTAATGGGTATAACAAGTGGCAGCAATACGCAGCCTACGGCTGCCGGACTCAGCACTACGTGCTTCGCCGTTGTGCCAGGCGTTATACAGCCTGGAAACAATAATGCTTAAACCCGTAAAGCCGTTGAATCAGCGCGAGTTAGAAGCTCTTTCTACAAAGAGGCTTCTCGCTTACCTACGTCGGTTACAGCGGTGTGAGGAATCGATAGAGCTTTCTGATTGGCAAGAAGACAAAGTCTCCCCGTTAGGCGGTATCGTTTTTAAATCTTCAGATGAGTGGAAAACGCAGTACAATCTAGTAAAAGCGGTGCTAGCAAAGAGACCAAATATTGGTTAGACCAATTCATCGGCGCAGGCCATATAACCAGGCCAGGCAAGATCGCCCAGCCGGAGGCTGGGCTGGACAGCCTACGCTCCGCTTCGGCTGCCCTTGCTGGCAACGTTAAGTGATACAGGGATAGTCAATGAAATCATTCATCATTAATTTTGTCGGCTTAGTTGGAACTTGGTATATGATTGATCTTACTTCCGAAAACTCGCTTAATTCAGTAGTTGCTCCGTTATTATTTACAGCCTTTCTAATTTCCAGTGTGTTGTGGTTTGTTGTGAAGTTTGGGGTAACTCAGGGCTCTAGCACTGGCGGTTACTTTGGCAGTGGTGATTCTGGTAATTTTGGTGGTGGAGATGGAGGGGGTAGTGATGGTGGGTGTTAAATCACTTAACAAGCGCATGTTGTTCGCCGCTATCGCGGCCGGACGGCTTACGCTACGCTCCAGCCGCCGCAAATGCGAACGTTATGGGGCTTGAGGCCTGAGATAAATAATGAAAATAATTTTTCTAACCTGTATCCTTTAATTGGTAGGCTGTGGTAAACAAGCTAAAGAACTTACTCCAGAAATGGAGAGTCAGGCTAGGGAAACAATCGAGATATATTTAAATAAGAATCAATTGCCTCTTGAGGGGTTAAAACCGTTTAATTCCTCAGCATCGTCAAAACCAGATTTTGGCTTTTTATATACAGGTGGTGGCCGTTGCATCGAGTTCGTAGTTACATGTCATGGCAGAAGCTGCACAGATTGGGCAAAGTATCCATATGACGAGCACGGTGAAAAATGCCCATAACAAAGCAAGGCAAAATCGCCCTGCGGGCTGGACGCGCTAACGCGCGCCTTTGCTTGCGGCGTTAGCAGTCTTAAGCCATGAGTAAATGTAAAGTATGTAACTGTGATCTAGCCGAAGTGCCAATGTGTTTTGGCAGCGGTTCACCGGCCGGACTTATTGTGCCTCCCGAAGAGTTTGATGGGCGTGCGGCTGAGAACGCAGACCAATGTATCGTCGACGGAGAGCACTATTTTGTGCGTGGCCATATTGAGCTTCCAGTTACTGATAGTGAAGAGGTATTTATCTGGTCGGTTTGGGTGTCCTTAAGTGAGGCAAGCTTTGCACACATGAGTGAGAACTGAGAATCCGAGGGTAGGGAAAACTGTGAGCCATATTTTGGCTGGCTATCAACATCTCTACCATGCTATCCAGATACTCTGCACCTAAAAACTAGCGTTCAGTCTCAAGCCGTTGGCCAAGTTCCGCTAATATCGCTTGAGCCCACAGAGCACCCACTATCACTAGAGCAGCAGTCAGGCATCACAATGGAGCGTGTTCATGAAATCGTTCATCAAGTTATGGCGCACTGATCAACTGCTAACAAGTAAAGGCAGCATCGCCCTTCGGGCTGGACGCGCTAACGCGCGCCGCTGCTTTGGGCGTTATGTTTTAGGAGTAATCGAAGATCATTACCAAATTTCTTAAAATCGTAAGCACTTTGGTTTTGGTTCTAGTAATAGGAGTTGTGCTCATATTTGGGTATGCGTTTAATCCATGGAAAAATGACGATCATGCTATGCGCCAGCAAGTAGAAAAGTACTGCGGTGGATTTGCCACTTACTACACGCAAGAAATGTGGGACGGTACTATCCAAGTGGTCATTCACTCAAGCAAAGTTGGGCCTGAAGCTATCGAGGCAATAAATGGAGAGCTGCCTGTTACAGTTGGCAATGTTCTGGCTTCCGACTTCAGGCAACCAAACCAAGGGTACGGTAAAGGTCTTGTATTAAACGACAACCAGCTTCAGTTCTGCAGTGCAAGCGGTTGTAAAAACATAACAAGCAAAGGCAGCGGATGCGTAAACGCACCGCTGCTTTGAGCGTTATGTATATCTAGAGAGTACCAGATGAGTATTGACTATATTTTCTTACCATCAAAGAAAGCCGCTGATGAAGTTTTAACTCTTGAAGATATAGAAGTTATTGAGGATTATGGCAAAAGTAAGCTTGAAGTATTAGCAAAAAAATTATTCCCAGATTTCAAATTCGAAAATGAACTAGGTAGGAACAGCAGTCGTGATATTTCCTGTGAACTATATGTCACAGAAGGGTCTATTCACACAGGAATGAGCGGTAAAGGGGATATTTGTAGAGAAATTGCACGCGCTGTTGAAATCGCATCTGTACACTATTTAATAGCTATCGATATCCAAACGACTGAGCTCTTAAAACCAGGGGTATCATTTGGTAGTGCGTATTCTTCCTGGTATAAAAAGGTTCTTGCAAATGAAACACGAGATACATAACAAATTTAGGCACAATCGCCTTCGGCTGGACGCGCTTACAGCGCGCCCGTGCTAAAGGCGTTATGGTGCCGGTCGGTATTTTTTTGTTTTTCGAGGTTGCTGAAAATTCAGTGCCACAAAATAGCTTCCAACATTGAGCCTATTTGGCCGGTTGCTATTCAATCAAGTTCGTTCCTAGAGCGTTCGTTCTGGTTAATTAGAAGAGGGTACTCCTGAGTAATCTTATGGAGTGCCAGTAAAATAAAAAAGAGTTGGGGAAAGCGCGGTATTCTTTCCTCGTAAATTTAGGCAGTGACCAGCCAAGCCGTGGCTGGCAAAGTGCTAGTAGTAGGTTCCGAGTGCGTCAGCCATAACCAGGCTAGGCAGGATCGCCCAAGGCCCCTGCGGGGCCCTGGGCTGGACAGCCTGCGCTCCGGTTGCCCCTGCTAGCGGCGTTATGAATCGTAAGGTTCGCGATGGAATGGCCTACAAATGAACAATGTTATGCAGCAATGAAAGAGCTCGCGGAATACTATATGGAAGGCGGGCAGCTGGAATATTGGGAGGTGTCAATAAAGCAGGGAGAGCTTGAAGGCCATTTTCCACCCGGCAAAGGTTTTTTGCATGATCTCGACCAAGCAATCCGAGTTTCATCTAAGCCTGCAATGAAAGACAAATCTGAGTTGTACCAACTAATCTGCACGGTTTGTATTTAGTGGGTCTAATTCATAACAAGGCGAGGCATTTCGTTCCGGCCCTGCGGGCCTCCACCGGACAGCTTACTTTGTGCACTTTATGCGCAGGTCGCTTCGCTCCCATTTTTGCGCATAAAGCGCCCAAAGCAAGCTGCCGCTGCTCGCGGCGTTATGCATTAGAGCCATGAATAAATTAGTTATTTTCCTTGTTTTGTCAGTGATTTCTTTTTCGGCAGTTTCATCTCCTGTTTTTGAGGCACAGTATGAAATTGGCAGGGAGCTTGAACTAGCTATTTCTCCCTCGTTTGCTGATTCAACGGTTTATACCTTGGTAACCTACGATGGTAAGAAAGTTCTCGCTAAAAGGGTTTTTGAAAGTGGCTTCCAAAAATGGAGCGGTGTAAAAAGTGAATCGCACATTGAGCTAAATGAAGAGACGTATAAAAGGTTAATGACTCTTCTAGATGATGCACTTACATTTAAGGTTAAAGATGATGTTCGGCTAGAAGACGGAATCATTTGGGAGTTAGAAACCTCAAGGTATCAATGGCTAGAAGTTCGAATTAGCTCACCCGAGTATGAAACTGAATCTAGGGGCTACAGCGGGCTTCTCGCGCTCGGTGCGTTCGTCCAAGCGCAGTTCCCTTAAAAATGCATAACAATGCAATGCAGCCGACGTCTTACTCTGTGCACTTTTTGCACGGTCGCTGCGCTCCTATTTTCGTGCAAAAAACACACAAAGTAGCCGCGCCTGATTGCGGCGTTAAGGCTCCCTATGAGATTGCGAGGAAATTGGGATATTGATCGTGTTCCAACTAAAAAGGAGCGTATATTTACGATCGTTGTTTCTCTCATTATCTGCACATTTACTGGAACAGTATCTTACTTCGGGGTGCTTATGTTCCTTAATGGAGAAGCTCCACTTTTAAGCTACTCGTTTTTCTATGTAACTTTCCTAATATCCCTTTGGGCGTTGATTCGTGCATGTGTAAGTCGCGCGTCGAAACCTAGTGGGGTTGCAATTATGGCTGTTGGCTCATTCCTATTCTTAAGTGGTGTAGCACTTCTATTTATCCCTTATGGCAATGCTTTTCAGGCATATTTTGTTTTTGTAGGGCTCTTCGGCGGTACCACCATCTTCCTTCAAGGGTTACGTAAGCTAAATGCGCCTTAACAAAGTTATCAAGCATCGCCCGCGAGCGGGCTGGACCTCCACTTCGTTGCTTCGTTTGCGGTTTAACGCTACGCTACCGCAAACAAACCAACTCTGTTCCGGCCGCTTATAACGGCGTTATTGTGGCGGTAATTTTTTAGATGTTTTGTAGTTGCTGCAAGTAACAACCTCTACCTGAACACACTTCACAAGAGAGTTCTCCTGCTAACTGGTACCGCAGTTTCGTTCAAGTACCTTCGTTTTAAGTCAACAAGTTCTGCAAGTTAGCTGCCGCATTGTAGAGTGCCTGTCAGATAGTTAATTGGTGGGGAAAGTATGGTACTTTTCCCTGTAAATTTATCGGGCAGTGGCCAGCCAAAGTTGGCTGGCAGAGAGCGAGTAGGTTGTTCAGTGCGCGCCAGCTATAACCAGGCCAGGCAAGATCGCCCAGCCGGAGACTGGGCTGGACAGCCTACGCTCTGCTTCGGCTGCCCTTGCTGGCAACGTTAGGCATCGAAATGAAGTATGAGCCAATAGATATAAAGTGCCCCGATTGTGGGGCGCTAGCGAAATTCGAAGAGCCATTCGAGTTTCTATCGAAAAATGATGTTCGCCCTGATGAAACCAAGCCGTCACATCAGTGGGGTGGCTGGACGGTGCTCGAAAGGTTTCCTTCTCAAATAAGTTGGAAGGCCCCTTCTACATCAAGTCAGTATCTCAGAGGTGGAGGTGATACGGGCAAAGGTGGTTATCCTCTACTTACAAATGGTTTAGTTCAATGTTTCCACTGCCATTCTAATAGAAAGCACAAATTAAATTGGCCAGCCGATGCTTATTGGCAGTGGGAAGTTAGGGGGCAGTTATTGTGGGCATGGGATAAAGAGCACGCCCAAATAATACTAAATTTTGTTAAAGAAACTGCTAGGCCATCGCGGCGTTCGTACAGCCTAAAGTACATACCGTCACACTTTCTTTCAGCTAAAGTTCGTGATCTAGCAGTTCAAAAAATGGAGCGGAGTGTAAATGCCTAACAAGCACATGTTGTCGGACTGGTTTTCCGCTGCGCTCCAAACCAACCGCAAATACGGGCGTTAGGCTCTAAAACATGAGAGAAATGATGAAATATTTTACAGCCCTTTTGATCGCTATTATCTCGTCCGTATCGCAAGCATCTCAAGATAGTGCTGAATCATTGGCTCTTCGCAAGTCATATCCAATTCAACTTTATATGGGTGCCTGTGTCGTTACTCGTGCTCAGCCTGCCAAAGTAGAAAGCCAAGCTAAAGAAATGAGGTTCACCGAAGCTAAAAGGGAGCTCGCTAACCAATATCTACAAGGCCACAAAGGAAAAGCTTGGGTTTCCAAAAATGAGCATGGCAATTTCGCTATTGCTGCTCAAGATAGAGGGTTGTGTTCAGTCTTTATTCATCAAGGTAGCCCAGAGAAACTTATGGCCAGCATGGAGGCATGGTTACCGCCTGAAGGGTCAGGCTTCAGCTATAAAAAAGAAATCTTTTCTAAATCTGGCCCATTGGAAACCACTTCATACAAGATATTTCGTGGAGCCAAATTAATGGAGCAATGGGTTATAACTCTTTCTACCCAACCCAACTCTAAACTTGTAGCAATAATGTCTTATGATGCATCGCAAGCCTAACAAGTCGGTCAATGAACGCCTGCGGCTGGACTTCCGCACTGCGTGCTCCGGCCCATTACCGAGGCGTTAGCCATAAGGTCGTCTTAGAATGAAGATATTCATAATATTTTTATTGCTGTTTAAAGCTCAGTTGGTGTTCGGTTGCTACTGCGTAGATGCTCCGCTTGAGGAGAGATATTTGGAGTCTGACTATGTTTATCTCGGTCAGGTTCAGTCTTCAACGCTTGGTGAAAATGGCGTAGTCACAAACGAATTAGTTGTATTAGAAAAAATTAAAGGCGTAGCAGATACCAAAACTGTCAAAAATACATTGTTTTCCGAAGATATGTGTGCGTCTTACATGGTGGTAGGATACAAGTATGTAGTTTTTGGGAAAACTGGTTCGATTCCAGAAATTAGTTCCTGTTCAAACACTCGCTCGCTCGGGGATATCGGTAAAGAGGGACTGGCGCAGCTCCAAGAAATGACTAACAATCGCAAGCAGTAAGCTACGGCCCTGCGGGCCTCGGCGGGACGCCCAACGCTATGCACATTTTGTGCGGTCGCTGCGCTCTCAGTTTCGCACAAAATATGCACAGCACCTAACGCCCCAGTTGCGGGCGTTAGGTGCAACCTTAAATCATGACTAGAAGAATATTCTTACTCTTTATAACGATTGCTCTCATGGCTTGCTCAAATACCCCGTATCATGTTGAGCTTGATTCCATTTCTAAAAAAGAGCGAACGGTTACTAAGCATGGCGAGGGAGCTTACTACTTTGTATACACCCGCCATCGATTCACATCTGCGGATGATGCTGACGGCTTTGAGAAGTACTATGCCGACATCGATAGATATATGAATACAAATATGTCACAGCATGGCGGCTGTAAGTATATTAAAGAAACTCTGTCATATTATGATGAAGGTGGAAATGTCAGTGTATTGGTCATCTGCAAAAGCACCTAACAAAACGTGGCAGCAAGGGCGCTGCGCGCCGGGGCAGCGTTATGTTTCTATGATGACCCGAATATTTTTTGTGTTTGTGACGATCAGTGTTTCAGCGTGTGCCATGCAGCACGCGCATCACAATGTCGTGATCGTAAGTGAAGCCCCGGTGGGGTGCAGAAAAGTCCACTGGTATTCGGTAAGAGCTAATTCGGAAAATTCCATATCTGAGAGAGCAAAATCAGACGCGTATAGACGTGGAGCAAATACAATTTACAGTCCGTCAGGTACTGAGGTTGCGTTGCACTCAAAATATCAAATGGAGCAGTATTTTCAGTCATATGTGTGCCCAAAAACATAACAAAGCCGGGCAGTTGGCTCTGGGCCTACGGCCCTTCGCGGGACAGCTTACCTTGTGCACTTATTGCACAGGTCGCTGTGCTCCCATTGTCGCGCAAAATGTGCACAAGGTAAGCTGCCCCTGCCGGCTGCGTTAGGGCAATTGGTGGATAAACGTACTTAAGAGGTTAGAAGAGCTCAGTAATGATGGTAGCTTCTACCTGAAGGCGCTTAATGTGAGCTTTCAACCATCTGAAGTAGAAAGTGATCTTTCTATCTTTAGCTCTCTAGCTAATGAGCTTGAAAGCGAGCATGCAGGTTATGAAAATTTACTATTTGATGTGAATTGGCGTTCGCATTTGATCGCATGTATGTGCCTTATTGTCTCGGAGAATAAGTCGCACCTGGAAGAGCTAAAGAACTGCTTCACAAATGGTAGTATGGTTAGCCCCCAAATTGCTGTTGCAATGGCTCGCCTTCATTTCAGGGAAATGATGGATTTTTTCCCAAGCTATATAAATGGCAGGCATGGGCCGGAATCTTCTGCCCAGATAGGGGCAGCACTAGTACTCTTGCAATCGATGTTCGTACGTGAAATCACGTTCTCAAAATCACAGCTGAACATCGAGCGTTTCTGCTTAGGGCTGTCGGTTGCGCAGCATCATTCTGGGTTTTGGCTTGAGCATAGAGGCAGTGCCCGGGGTTAGCCCTAACAAGTGACTATGGCCCTTTGTCAAATATTTAAACCATTTTCTCATCCCAGTAGGTGTTGTTTTTTACCATCGTATTGAGGATGGTAAGTTGCTTCCTCATACATGCGATAAGGGCTACTTTCTTTGGTTTACCAGCAGCGACCAGGCGCTCATACATTGGCTTTAATTTAGGGTGGCATTGTATTGCTGACATCATAGAAACAAACAAAACCGTGCGTACACGATGTCGCCCACCTCGAATATAACGTTTACCCTGGAAGCTACCGCTATCACGATTCATGGGGGCGATACCCACAAGTGCCGCAATCTCTTTGCGGTTCAACTTGCCCAGCTCAGGAAGTTCGCTCATTAGCTTGCAAGCCAGTACATTACCGACTCCTTTAGCACTTAATAAGAGATCGCGTTTTTGTCGCCACTCGGCAACACTGTTAACAAGTTTATCAAGTTGCTTATCGATCCCTTCTAGCTCTTTCTTGATGGCTTTTAAGATAGCCTGAATGGGCTTGTGAACAGACTTAGGCATTCTCTTGAGACGATTCTTTTGCATTGTGCTCATTTCTAAGCACTGGTTCCTGACCGTCAGCAAATCACTGATATTTCTGAGTTTTTCTGGTTTGATTGATGACAATCTTGGCTTCATTGCTTCACCAAAATGTGCGATATCAATTGCATCCAGCTTATCTGTTTTGGCGAGCCGCCCCGCTGACTTTGCAAAGTTTCTTACTTGCGAAGGATTGCAAACAACTATCGGCAGTCCCGCTTTATTAGCAGCGCAGACGAATTCTAATTCTAGTCTTCCTGTAGACTCGATTAATACTCTTTGAGGTTTAAGCGTTTGTAGTCGTTTGATGGCGTCTTTAATACCTTCTTTGTTATTGGTAACACTAAAGAACTGGCCAGTAGGTCTCACATAAATATCGAGTTGTTTACTGCTGGTATCAATACCGACATTGATCTCTTGAGGTTCCATAAGATAAGCTATCTCCGCCTTGCTATTCGGGCTCGAGGCCCACATGACTATTCGAGTTATGCCTAGTGAGCGTCTGTCACGTTCATACTTGTTATCGGTCGGCGCAGCAGTGAACTGTGACAAACAAGGCCTTCGGTGGCCGCCGAAGGTGGTTCTCAATTTACCCGTTAGCGAAAAGGATTTTCAACATCAGAATCGGACAAAAACAACCATACAAACACTGGCAGGCTGCTCCGACCCATCGGGTTTGCGCGGGACAGTCTACGCTCCGCTTCTGCCAATCCTGCTGTGTGAGTCATGTGTCAATAGCGTCCAGAACATAGAAGAGGCCTCAGAGTTGTCTGAATCCTATAAACTAAGCGAAAAGGAATTCACCGATATGCTGAAAGCTCTGAAGAAGCATGTTGAAACTGATATGGATCAGTGGGAAATATGGAAGCTCGATACCGCTCGAGGGAAAATCTTCATAAACATTTCCCTGGCTTCCGAAGGCGAAGAAGATACCTATATCGATCTAAATCGCCTTTTAAAGTAGTAAGTCATGCTGCTAACCAACAAACACATAACAAATGCAGGCGACATCGTCCCTATGGGGCAGGATCTCCATTTCACAGCTCTGCTGCTACATTGCGGCCGTTACTGCAGGCTTTATAGTTTATGTGGTTGAAAAATATATTTTATGACTACGAACCATAAATTTAAAAAATTGAGTGCTGGCAGGGATTATATTGCTGACAATTATCAAGCACCGCTCAGCTTATCTGGTATAGCAAAGTACTCTAATATGTCCCCTTATCATTTTTTGCGCGCATTCAAAGATACTTTTGGAGAAACACCTAACGAATTCTTGATTCGGCTTAGAGTCGAAAAAGCTAAGAAGATGCTTATTATGGAAAATTTGAGTGTCTCAGAAATTTGCGAGAGAGTGGGTTACATAAGCCTTGGCAGCTTTTCTTCATTGTTTTTAAAACAAACTGGCATGGCACCTACTTTATATCGTCGTAAGCTTTGGGCTTTGTCTACTGAGGCATATTGTTTTCCCTCGCAGGCTATACCGGCATGCTATGCCTATCATTTTTTAGGAAAATTGGCTAGTTGAGCAATATTGGAGAAATATCATCTTGATTGTTTTTATAAAATATAGATGAATTAATAACTGGGAATATATAGATGATTACATCCATAGCGCATGCAACAATATATGTACTTAATCAGGACGAAGCTCTTGATTTTTACAAAAACAAGCTTGGTTTCGAGGTCGGTGATGACATGAAAATGGAAGGAAGTTTCCGATGGCTGACTGTATATCCTAAATCTAATTCACAACTTCAGCTGGTATTGGCAGAGCCAAAAGAGGGGCCGATGTTCACTAAAGACTCTGCCGAAAAAATACGAAGCTTAATCAAAGAAGGTGCATTTGGAGCGGGCGTTTTCGAAACTGAAAATTGCCAAAAAACGTACGAAGAGCTTGTGGCTAAAGGAGTGGAATTTATCCAGCCACCTACAAAGCAGCTTTATGGTGTCGAAGCTATGGGTATAGACAACTCTGGGAACTGGTTTAGTTTGGTTCAACGGAAAAATAAAATATAACGTAAAGTAAGTCAGGGGCACTGCAAGCGGTGCCCTGCTTAAAAAGGGTTTACCACAAAAAGCTTACTCTAGCAATATTTTCGTACTTTTCACTATTTCGTACGCATATGCGAATGCCAATTGACTTAGAGACTATTACGTGACATCAGATAATCTTAATGTGCGCTTGGCTCTAAACAAAAAATAGAAAAGCCACAAATACAATATATAGACGTCAAAAAGTCGAAGTCTTTGAGGTCAAAGATCGCTGGTCAAGAATGTCCAGGTACTATGATGGTGGCGTTGAAGGGTTGTCGGGTGATGTGGCTCGTTGGGTATTTACTAAATATCTCTCTACCAATCGACCTGTGGAAGAAAAATTGGCTAACGTAAATTCGCTCCCTTCGGTCGCCGGATCTCACTATCGCTCGGCCGTTCATGGAGGGTGTTAAATGCCAAAAATGAAGCTTCGTATCGAATACATTACTAGCATAATTTCTATTTTTCTGATTCTTTCTTATCTACTTGGTTACTATGTTTTTTATTACACAGAAATAGGTCTAGTAGATGTTCTTATAATCCCAAGTATGTTTTGGTTCATAGGCTGCATTGCCATTGCACCTATACACTTCATAATATCGGCTTATAGATATTTTCGTAACCTTCCAAATTATAAATATCATGCTTTTTCTGGTACTTTAGTGGTAATTTCTTTTATGGTTTATTGGGGGCTTGTGCAACTTGGTTTTGTTATTACAGTCTAAGCATTTAGCTGGTCAAGGTTACACCACTTCTTTGGGTAAGTCTTACTTGGTCTTGCCCACAAAAAGAGGATGCTCTTATTGTGGGCAAGACCTTTGTCACAATGATAAAGAAACTCAAAGCGTGGCTTAAAGCTAGAGAAGAAGGTAAAAAACTCGAAAGTTGGATCTTTGTTACTTGTGGTAGCGAGTCTATTTGTAGACACATCGCTGCTCCTAGAAAAGAACAGTGGAATGACAAATTTCGATGGTCAGAAATTGAGCGTATTTGTTTTGAAGCCACGGATTACATGTTTTCGGATGATATTCACTTTTTTACCACTGAGAGCCCAGCAAGCTACGTAATACCGACTGAGGCTAAAGGTGGCCAAGCGCTTTGGAATTTGGCTATGCAAAAAGGTCTTTTTGATGCTGGGCTTGCAACTGAAGCCGCTACTTCATTGGGTGGTATGTATTGTTGGCCGGCCCCAAAAAGTTAACAAGTATAGGCACTCGACACCTACGGCGAAGGTGATAAAAGCGTTAACTACAATACTTACCCTGAGGCTCGTTTAATGAAAGTAAAGAGAATAGTTTTAAATATCGAAGCTGCAAATCCAGATAATGCCAAAATATTCTATGAATCTATCTTTGACCTTGATCTTGTTATGGACCATGGCTGGATCAAAACATATAGCTCAGGGGAAGAAATGACCACCCAAATAAGTGTGGCATCTGAAGGTGGCTCGGGGACTGCTGTTCCTGATGTGTCAATTGAGGTTGATGATCTTGATTTGGTGTTAAAGAAAGTAATGGCTGAAAATATTCAAATTGAATACGGGCCAGTATCAGAGCCGTGGGGTGTTCGAAGGTTCTATGTTCGTGACCCGTTTGGAAAGCTTGTTAATGTACTTCAACACATATAACCAATAGTTGCGCGATAACGGATGATTATGGTCTTTATTTGGTTGTCCTACTTCTTCTTTGAACTTGATTTGTCTTTTGACCGGCGCAGTGTTTAATATTGGTTATTCAGTTTCTTGATTGGTAATTAGAAGTTATGTTGCAGAAGTTAAAAGCCTCTTTGGGGATTGGCGCGGCTAAGGTCGATACTGTTCTGGATAGCACTAGCGTATTTCAGGGGGAGCTGATCAGAGGAAGTATCCACATCCGGGGAGGTGATATCGAGCAGGAAGTTGATGCAATCAATTTAAAGCTTTGTACCGAGGTAAAAGTAGAAGATGATAATGGCATTAGCTATATCCATTTTACTTTGGATGACATAAGAATTGTAGAACCATTTACAATTGATGCCGGCAAAAGTATAGAAATTCCCTTTGAGTTCAAGTTAAACGATGAGGCACCAATTACTGCACTTAGGGCCCGCAAGAATGAATGTCGTGTTTGGTTGGAAACGACACTTGATATAGATTTCGCCATTGATCCCAAGGATAGGGACTACCTGGAAGTTAAGCCCCTGCCGGTAGTCCAGTCAATTGTCGCTCTGATTGAAGGCGAGGGTTTTGATCTGGTGAAGGCAGATGTTGAAAAAGGCTATTTGAATGGCGGTTCCTTTTCTTCAAAGTCTGGCTGTTATCAGGAAATAGAATTTAAAGGTGGAGGCTTTTTCGGGGCTAAGGAAGTCGAGCTTTCATTTGTTTTAGATGGAGAAGTGATTCACTGCCTGGCCGAGATTGACCGTAGGTTTGGGGGGTGGGGCGATGAATATCTGTCTTTTTCTCTTGGTATTGATGCCAGTGATAATGAAGTTCAAACTGCGGTTGAGGCAATTCTCTCCCGATGACCTCGCTAGTTATGTCACTTTGGGCGATAGCCTCAGATGATAAATCATGAACAGAATATTGCCGGGTAATAGCCCGGCTATATTTTGGCTCGCTGCTCCTAAAAAAATATCTTACGTCAATTACCCTAAACAGGAGTGATTGTAGTGATTTTACATGTCTCTCTTGGTACGAATAACCTGGAGCAGGCTCGCAGTTTTTATGGCCAGTTAATTAGCTTGCTTGGGGTAAGGAAATTTATGCGTTTGGTAGAGTGGTCTTTGGGGAATTTCCCAACTCCTCTACTAAGTTCGCGCTAACAGTGCCGTTTAATAATGAGTCAGCCAGCTTTGGTAATGACACAATGGTTGTTCTTAAAGCCGAGAATGAAAAGGAATTTGATTTGTGGCTCTGAGCTTGGGTGCTGTGAGCGAAGGTGAGCCCGGTCATAGAGACCCTGGAGCCTTCTATGGTGCTTATTTCCGCGATCTGGATGGGAATAAGGTAGCGATTTTTGCTCAGTGATTTTCCCCGAGTCAAAATATTCTCGGGGAAAAGTACATTTGGTCAATAATTACTGTGTGGCTTCCAGTTCTGCGGCCAAGGTGGTAATTAATTCTGCTGCTGGTAGGGCCCTGCATAGGGGGGAACCCTGGCCAGCCCATTGCACCGCAAAACTATCGCTGCCAGCTGCAGCCGAGGCGTTGGCGAGAGCCTTGCCGGCACTGTAGCAAATGGGGTAATCAGGCCTTGCTGGTGCATTGCGGTTTAGATCCCGGAAAAAACGATTGGCAATACCGCGAGCGGGACGCCCGGAGATATTGGCGGTGATCGCGGTGTTATGAGCTCGCTCACTTTTAAGAGCTGCCCGGAAGTTATCGTCAGCGGCGGATTCTGGGCAAAGAATAAAGGCGGTTCCCATCTGCACAGCGCTGGCGCCGAGGGAGAGGGCTGCGTGTATACCGGCTCCATCCATAATGCCCCCGGCGGCAATAATGGGCAGATTGCTTTGGCTGCAAAGTAGACGGACTAGAGCGAGCGTTCCTATTTCCCGATCTTCTTCTGGATCAAATACCCCTCTATGGCCGCCGGCCTCTATGCCTTGAGCGATCAAGACATCCATTCCTGCGTCTTCAGCAAGCTTCGCTTCTTCGGGGGTAGTGGCAGTGGCGAGCAGGATTATTCCAGAGTCTTTGAGCGCGTTGATGGCGGCTTGCGCGGGCAATCCGAAATGAAAGCTCACCACAGCGGGCTTTTCTTGTACGAGCACTTCCAGGAGTTCGCTGTTCCCAATAAAGCTTGGGTAGGGCTCATGTAACGCTTGAGGTGGCGTTGCATCCAGCTCCGAGAAATAAGGTGCCAGGTGATTGAGCCAGGCGGCTTCACGCTGGGGATCTGCAACTGCCGGTTGATGACAGAAAACATTGACGTTGAAGGGGTGCTCAGTGAGTTCTCGAGTCTGCTGGATTTTTTCAGCGGCTTTCTGCGGGGAGTAGGGGCCGAGGCCGATGGCGCCGAGCCCGCCGGCATTGGAGACTGCGGCGGCAAGCTCTGGGGTGGAAACGCCGGCCATTGGCGCTTGAAAAATGGGGTGGGAAATTCCCAATGTTTGCAGAAAAGATTGCACTGCCCGTTCGCCTCGCTGTTCTTGCTTTAAGGAAACTCTGAAAAAGAGTTTATTGTGTTTCTGCGGCCCTCAAGAATATATTCAGTGGGATTTTAGCCGGCGGCATCTGGGGAGGTTCCCGCGCCGCCTAGTGGTTTCTCAAGGGGCAAGGTATGGGCTCACCATAGGGGAATTCCGGCGCGCTAGCTATAGCGGGCCGGAAGTAATTTTTGGATTGGTGGATATGAATTAGGCCTGAGGCTTAGCTGGGTAATTTTAGAGGTGCAGGTTTAGGCCAATATAGGGGCCTTTAATCTCAACATCGCTCTGCAAGTCATCCAATTCATCCAGGTCCAGGTTCATTACTCGATAGCCGGCCTCAATAGCCAGATCCACAGCGGGTACGAAATCCCAGCGCACTTTTGCAGTGAAATCGGTGAGGGTATCGCCGCGATAAGCGGTGCCATTGCCCTGTGCAATAACAGACCAGCCGCTAAATGGCAGGTCAAAACGCGCCATTCCATAGGCCATTGGCAGGTAGCCTGTTAGCTGGATGGTTTCTGTGCGATCTTCACTGATAGCGGTAAATTCACCGTCGTATCTGCGCGCGGTAATGCCCAGGTCCAGGTTTACCCAGTTGTCCAAAATTTCGTAGTAGAAAGTTGCGTCGGTGTGGGTGAGGTCGAGGTCGGTGTTGATGGTTGAGCCAGTCTGGAAAGTTACATCGTCGAAAGTGACGGTGCTTTGCAGTTCGGCGCTGCCATCGGTATCAATGTTGCTGTGTGCCAGCATGACATTGGGGACCAGCGGAATTGGGTGTTCCAATGCGACTTGAATAAAGGTGATGTGGTCTTCGCTGAGGGAGAGTTTGTCCAGATTATAATCGTCCTTACCAATATTACCGTCGTAATTTGGCAGCCATGCACCGAGGCTGGCATCAAGGCCGAGAATCGTATCAGCGCTGGCGGCACCGCTGCTGAGAAGGGCGCACAGGGCAATAGCAGATTTCTTCATGAGTTTCTCTCCGTGATAAATTTGCCGCGGAGTGTACAGGGTTATTTTTAATGTGTTGCTGTAAGTTGCACATTTTCACAAATTTGTCGGCCGATTAAGCAAGAGTGGCGCTTGCAGTGGAATTTTAATGTCGCAGAAAGAATGGGGCGTTGTGCTATTTAGGGCGGGCGAAGGTGGGCGGAATTTATACGAGACTATGTCTTATTTCCCGCCTCCTGGCAGTTTAGGGGTTCGCATCAAAGAGCATTCGTTGTAGTGCGTTGGCGGCATTACTCAGCGTACGGCCGCGATGGCTGATCACACCGAGGTTGCGCAAGACCTGTAATTTTCTCACCGGCAGTACTGCCAGGCTCTCATCCACCAGAGTTTGGGGCAAAACACTCCAGCCCAGTCCGACACAGGCCATCATCTTGATTGTTTCCAGAAAATTAGTGGCCAGCTTGGAGGTGAGCTTCAAGCCCTGGGCGTCGAATTCCCTTTTGATCAGGCGCCCGGTATAGGTATTGAGGTCTGGCAGTATGGCGGGGTAATTGGCTAGGTCAGCCAGTTCCAGCTCCGGGATTCTGGTGAGTGGGTGGTTCGGTGCCGCCACTACTACGCAGGGGTCCGGCCAGATCACTTGTGCGTTCAGGTGTGGGTAATCCTTGAGAGCCAGGGTGACCACCGCGAGTTCGTATTTTGCAGCCATCAGGGCTTCGTAGGCTTGCTCGGAGTCCACGAAGTCGATATCCAGGGCTACTTTCGGGTAGCGATTACTGAATTCCTTAAGTACTGGCGGGAGGTGATGTAGGCCCACATGGTGACTGGTGGCGATGCGCAGGCTACCGCTAACGGTATCGCCAAGGGCGCGCAACTCTTGTTCGGTGTCGGAGATTTCATTGAGGATATGGCGGGCGCGGGGCAGCAGGGCGCGCCCGGCATCGGTGAGCTGTAGCTTGCGGCCTATACGATCAAACAGCGGCGCCTGAAGCTGCTGCTCAAGTGCCGCGAGGCGCTTGCTGGCGGCGGGCTGGGTCAGGTGCAGTTGCTCTGCAGCCCCCGATACAGAACCCTGTTCGGCAATTGCCAGGAAAGCCTTCAACCACTGAATTTCCAATTGCTATGTCTCTCACTGATGGAACTCTGGGCACAATAGTACCTCAAATTCCTTTTTGGAATGCATTCGATAATAAATATAAATTGGTGTTATTTTTGAGTCCTGGTTAGACTCAGGCGCTTAACTATTGAGAGGAACGGCTGTGGCAGGGCAAACACTCTACGACAAACTCTGGCAGGACCACCTGATCAAGACCCGTGACGATGGGTCCGCGTTGATCTATATCGACCGCCATCTGATTCACGAGGTGACCTCCCCCCAAGCTTTTGAAGGGCTGCGCCTGGCTGGCCGGCAGCCCTGGCGTAAAGACTCCCTGGTCGCGACTCCCGATCACAATGTGCCTTCCGAAAGCGCTGAACGTGCGGCCGGTGTTAGCGGTATCCGCGACGATATTTCCCGCATACAGGTGCAGACCCTGGATGAGAACTGCCGGGATTTCGACGTGGTGCAGTTCGGTATCAACGAGCCGGGGCAGGGCATTGTGCATGTGATTGGCCCGGAAACCGGCGCCACCCTGCCGGGTATGACGGTAGTGTGTGGCGATTCTCACACCTCCACCCACGGTGCGCTGGGGGCTCTGGCCCACGGCATTGGTACCTCCGAGGTGGAGCATGTGATGGCCACCCAGTGCCTGATCCAACGCAAAATGAAGAATATGTTGGTGCGTGTGGATGGCGAGCTGCTCCCAGGTGTTACCGCCAAGGACGTGGTGCTGGCGATTATCGGCAAGATCGGCACTGCCGGTGGTACCGGCTATGCCATCGAGTTCGGTGGTGAAGTCATCCGAAAAATCTCTATGGAAGGTCGCATGACCGTGTGCAATATGGCGATCGAAGCCGGTGCTCGCGCGGGCATGGTGGCAGTGGACCAGATCACCCTCGATTATGTGAAAGATAAAGCCTACGCACCAAAAGGTGAGCATTGGGATAGAGCGGTTGAGGCCTGGAGCCACCTGCATTCCGATGACGATGCGGACTTTGATCAGGTTGTAGTACTGCAGGGTGAGGAGATTGAGCCCCAGGTGAGCTGGGGGACCTCGCCGGAAATGGTTGTTCCTATTAGTGCCAATGTACCAGACCCCGCCGCCGAAGGCGACGCGACCAAACGCACTGGTATGCAGCGTGCTCTGGAATATATGGGACTGAGCGCTGGGCAGAAGATCAGCGATATCAAACTCGATCGCGTCTTTATCGGCTCCTGCACCAACTCCCGTATTGAGGACTTGCGTGCCGCAGCCGCTGTAGCCAAGGGCCGCAGCAAGGCCGGCAGTGTTAAGCAGGTATTGATTGTTCCGGGTTCCCAGGCGGTTAAGGCCCAGGCGGAGCGCGAGGGGTTGCACGAAATTTTTGTCGAGGCAGGTTTCGAGTGGCGCGAGCCCTCCTGCTCTATGTGCCTGGCAATGAATGCGGACAAGTTAGGGGCTGGTGAGCACTGCGCCTCCACTTCCAATCGCAACTTTGAAGGGCGCCAGGGTTACGGTGGCCGCACACACCTGGTCAGCCCCGCTATGGCGGCGGCAGCGGCGATTGCCGGACACTTTGTTGATGTGCGCGAGATGGCACCAGTGCAAGCGCAAGAGGAGATGGCCTGATGAGAGCATTTACCCAGCACCAGGGCATCGTGGTGCCTATGGATCGCGCCAATGTGGATACGGATCTGATTATTCCCAAGCAGTTTTTGAAGTCCATCAAGCGCACTGGCTTCGGCCCCAATCTCTTTGATGAGCTGCGCTACCTGGATGAAGGTTTTCCCGGCCAGGATTGCTCGAACCGCCCAATCAACCCGGATTTCCCCCTGAACTTCCCCCGTTATGAGGGTGGCTCGGTGCTGCTGGCGCGGGAAAATTTTGGCTGTGGTTCCAGCCGTGAGCACGCCCCTTGGGCGCTGGAAGATCACGGTTTTCGCGCAATCATTGCGCCCAGTTTTGCCGATATCTTCTTTAATAACTGCTTTAAAAATGGGTTGCTGCCAATTGTCTTGCCCGCAGCCGTGGTACACCGCTTGTTCGAGGAAACGCACGCGCAGGAAGGTTACACGCTCACGGTCGATCTTGAGCAGCAGCGTATACATAAGCCCTGTGGCGAGACGATTGCTTTCGAGGTGGATGCCTTCCACAAGCACTGTTTAATTAACGGTCTTGATCATATTGGCCTGACCCTGGAGCACGCCGATGATATCCGTGCTTATGAAGCGGCGCGACGTGAAAAAGCGCCCTGGCTTTTCGATGCGGTTCAATAATTAAAGGAAATTCCTGTGACAAAAAAAGTAATGATTTTGCCGGGTGACGGCATTGGCCCTGAAATTGTTGAACAGGCCATGGCAGTGCTGGAGGTCGTATCCGGTAAATACCATTTGGGTCTTAGCTTTGAGCAGGGCCTGATCGGCGGTTCCTCCATCGATGCGCACGGTGAGCCCCTCACCGACGAAACGCTCAAGGCCGCAGGCGAGTGTGATGCGGTTTTACTCGGCGCTGTCGGTGGCCCCCAGTGGGATACCCTGGCACGGGAAATTCGTCCGGAAAAGGGGTTACTGAAAATTCGCAGCGGGCTAGGCCTTTATGCCAATCTGCGCCCGGCCATTCTCTATCCACAGTTGGCCGACGCCTCTTCGCTTAAGCCGGAAGTGGTTGCCGGACTGGACATTCTGATTGTGCGCGAACTTACCGGCGGGATTTATTTCGGTGAGCCCCGCGGCATTCGCACCCTGGAAAATGGCGAGCGCCAGGGCTTCAACACCTATGTGTACAGCGAATCGGAAATTGAGCGCATCGCCCGCTCGGCTTTTGAGGCGGCGCAAAAGCGCAATGGCAAGCTCTGCTCTGTAGATAAAGCGAATGTACTGGAAGTCACCGTGCTTTGGCGCGAAGTGCTGGATCGCCTGGCGCTGGAGTACCCGGATGTGGAACTGTCACACATGTATGTGGACAATGCTGCGATGCAGTTGGTGCGTGCACCCAAGCAGTTCGATGTAATGGTGACTGGCAATATGTTCGGCGACATTCTCTCCGATGCCGCCGCTATGCTCACCGGTTCCATCGGCATGCTGCCATCCGCGTCCCTAAACGAAAACGGTTTCGGTTTGTATGAGCCTTGCCACGGTTCCGCTCCGGATATCGCCGGGCAGGGCATCGCCAACCCGCTCGCCACTATCCTGTCTGCGGCGATGATGCTGCGTTACTCCCTGGATATGGGCGAAGCGGCGGATGCCATCGAGGCAGCAGTCAGTAAGGTGCTGGAGCAGGGGCTGCGCACTGCCGATATTTACACAGAGGGTTGCCGCAAAGTTTCCACGGCGGAGATGGGCGCCGCTGTCGTCGCCGCGCTTTGAGGCGCTGGTGACTGTAAAAATTTGCCCATTTCACTATCGCGCCGCTTTCTCGGTGGCGCACTCTGATCACTTCACAAACAGGACAAAGCAATGCAGAAAATAGGTTTTATCGGCTGGCGCGGTATGGTTGGCTCGGTATTACTGGAACGCATGGGCGCCGAGGATGACTTTGCGCATATCGCTGAACCGATCTTCTTCTCTACCTCCAATGCTGGCGGCAAAGCGCCGGATATCGGCCGCGAGTTGCCGCCGCTCGGCGATGCCTACGATCTCGATGCACTCGCGGCGCTGGATGCCATTGTCAGCTGCCAGGGCGGCGATTACACCAAAGAGGTTTTCCCCCGCCTGCGCGAGGCCGGCTGGCAGGGTTATTGGATCGATGCGGCATCCAGCCTGCGTATGCAGGAGGACGCGGTAATCGTACTGGACCCGGTCAACCGCGATGTGATCGACCGTGCCATCGATGCGGGGCAGAAGAATTTTATCGGCGGCAACTGCACTGTGAGCCTGATGCTGATGGCTTTGGGTGGCCTGTTTAAAGCGGATCTGGTGGAGTGGGTGAGTGCCATGACCTACCAGGCCGCCAGCGGTGCCGGCGCCAAGAATATGCGCGAGCTGATTGCGCAAATGGGCGCGATCCGAGACGGCGTGGCGCCAGAGCTGGAAAATCCCGCCAGCGCCATTTTGGATATCGATCGCAAGGTGGTTGCGGACATGCGCTCGGCAGATTTCCCCACTGCGCAGTTTGGTGCCCCTCTGGCCGGCAGCCTGCTGCCCTGGATCGACACTCAGTTGGACAGTGGCCAGAGCCGTGAAGAGTGGAAGGCCCAGGTGGAAGCCAACAAAATTCTGCAAACCCAGAGTCCAATTCCGGTGGATGGCACCTGTGTGCGTATCGGCGCAATGCGCTGCCACAGCCAGGCTTTTACCGTGAAGCTGAAAAAAGATTTGCCGCTAGCAGAAATAGAGCAGTTGCTGGACAGTGCTAATGATTGGGTCAATGTGGTACCCAATGAGCGCGAAGCCACTCTGCAGCAGCTAACGCCCACAGCGGTGACCGGCAAGCTGGATATTCCGGTGGGGCGCCTGCGCAAGTTAAGCATGGGTCCAGAG
Source organism: Microbulbifer sp. CnH-101-G (assembly GCF_052466775.1). Taxonomy (NCBI): domain Bacteria; kingdom Pseudomonadati; phylum Pseudomonadota; class Gammaproteobacteria; order Cellvibrionales; family Microbulbiferaceae; genus Microbulbifer; species Microbulbifer sp. CnH-101-G. The sequence goes on along the minus strand of NZ_CP174292.1, from coordinate 2,597,851 downwards.
TACCTGAACGCCTTTACCGTGGGCGACCAATTACTCTGGGGGGCAGCCGAACCGTTGCGCCGTATCCTGCTGATTTTGCTGGGTAAGCTGTAACTGGTACAGCTTGGTGTAAGTGCTTCAGCAGCGCATGTTACAGCGTTTGTTAATAGAGGACATTTTGCCAAGCTGTGAACCCCATCAAGTAAAAAGCCGCTACTAGTTGTCATAGCGGCTTTTTCGATTTTCCCCCGCGGGTATAATCGCCCCCTCATTTTTTCCTTTCCAACCCAACGAAGTGAATAGCCATGTCCGAAGCCGCCCGCGAACTGGTCATCGTCGGTGTCGATAACGCCGCCTTTGCCCCTCTGCTGGAAATCCTGGAGGAGCGGGAAATTATTACCGCCGAGCAGCTGTGTTTGCTGGAGAGCGAGGAGCGCGAAGTCGACCCGCAGGTATTTGCCAATCGCAGTATCTCCGTGCAAGCCCTGGAAAAATTCGCTTTTGCTGAGGGGCAGGTGGTCATTTTACTGGACTCCAGCGAAGCCATTAATGTGGCTATAACCAGCGCCGAAAATAGCGGTGCCTGGGTAGTGGATGCGGCGAACAACACCCGCGGCGACGAGAGTGTTGCCCTGATCCATCCCGCTTTCAACGCCGCAGAGCTGGCCAGCGCAGAGCGCCGCGTGGTGGCAGTGCCCAGTGCCGGTGCCGCCATGGTGGCTGAAGCACTATTTCCCCTGGCAGAAAATCTGCAGGGTGTGCAGGTGCAACTCAATCAACCGGTATCCGCCTTAGGCAAAGCTGCCATCGATGCCACTGCGGCGCAGACAGCGCGTATGTTCAGTGGCCAGGATGCGGAAGTCGATCCCGCCATTGGACACCGCCTTGCATTTAATCAGCTCAGCGCCAGTGAAGCCCTGCTCGCCAGTGGCCATACCCTCGGCGAACTGACTTTGATTCACGACTTGCGTCGTTTGCTTGGCGATGACGTCGCTATTGATGCCAGCATTAACACCGTTTCTGTATTTCACGGCCAGCTGGCCAATTTGGGCATTGTTTTGCGCGAAGAGGCGGATCTGGAAAAAATACGCGCACTGTTAGCCAATGGTGTGCGCCTTCAGTTGGCGGAGCAACCCTCGGCGGAAAATGCCGTGGGTAGTGACGTGACAATCATCGGTCGCTTGCGCCAAAGCCTACTTGGCAAGCGGCAGATAAACCTTTGTGCGGTGTCGGATAATCTGCGCAAAGACGTTGCAATGAACTGTGCACAAATTGCCCACTTGTTGCTAAAAAACTACTGATATTTAATACTTAGCCGCCATAGTGAAGGTGTAATCTTAACTTTGGTCCGGCTGCGAATGGCGAATGATTCGCCCTGGTTGGTGGCCGCCCGTATGGCGGTCAATTAGTCGAACGATTACTGTTCAGTAATGGGGATTTTCTGAAGGCGCGCTTTTCGGAAGCCCTGGGAAGATTCTAACAATAAAGGGAATCGGATATGCGTGTGCGTAAGTTGGCACTTGCAGTTGGTCTAGTCGGTGCACTGGGAAGCAACGCGACTCTGGCGCTCGGACTGGGGGAGATCAAACTCAACTCCACCCTTAATCAACCGCTCAATGCGGAGATTGGCCTGCTGCAAACCCGCGGCCTGGATGATGCTGAGATCAAAGTGCGTCTGGCGGGGCCGGATGAATTTGACCGCGCTGGAGTAGAGCGTTCCTACCTACTCACTTCACTGCGTTTTGACGTGGATTATTCGGGCAGCAAGCCGGTGGTCCGTATTACCAGCCGCGAACCTATCCGTGAACCCTTTCTGAATTTCCTGGTTGAAACCCGCTGGCCCAGTGGGCGCCTGCTGCGGGAATACACCCTGTTGATGGATCTGCCGGCGTTTTCACCGAACAGCGCTCAGCAGCCGGTGCGCGCGGCCGAGCGCGAGCGCCAGCAGGTGCGCCGCGACACCCAAGTTCAGAGACCCGCTCCGCGTCCTGCGCAACCCGCACCGCAGCCGGTTGTCGAGCCAGAAGTGGAGCAGCCCACTGAAACACCTGCCGCACAGCAACCCGAGCCTGTGCGTCGTCAGCCGCAGCGCGCCTCTACAAATAGTGGCGATAGCAGCCAGGTTTACGGCCCGGTTTCCTCCGCCGATACCCTGTGGGAAATCGCCCTGGAAAATCGTGTTAGCCGCGAATTTTCCGTGCAGCAAACCATGTTGGCGATCCAGCGCCTGAATCCGGAAGCTTTTATCAACGGCAATATCAACCTGTTGAAAAAGGGTGCGGTGCTGCGTCTGCCCAACAACGAAGATTTGCGCAGTCTGAGCCTCACCGAGGCAATTTCCGAGGTGGCACAGCAGAATGACTCCTGGCGTCAGCGTAACCGCTCCGAGGAAGTCGCTACAGGAGCGCCGTTGGATGCGCGCCCTGTAGAGGAAGAGCGCCTCGCCAGCACCGAGATTGAAGGTCGCGTAAGCCTGACCGCCCCCGGCGACAACGAATCTGTTATCTCTGGCTCCGGTAGTGGTTCCGAGGATAGCGAGGCCCTGGAAGGCGACCTGACAGTAGCCGAAGAAGAGCTGGATAAATCCCAGCTGGAAAATACTGAGTTGCGCGAGCGTATCGCCGAACTCGATGAACAGATCGATACCATGGAGGCCTTGGTCGAGGTTTCCAATGATGAAATGCTCGCTGTTCAGGCCGCCGCCGAATTGTCTGATCCGCTTCTCGATACCAGCGAAATTGAAAGCGACGAGCTGGCCGACAATGATGAGTTGGACAGCGCGGAAGGTCAGTCGGAAGAAGCCTTTGCAGGCGAGTCCCTCGATGATTCTGTCGAGCAGAATACTGCGCAAGCGACTGCCGCCGAGCCGGAATCGCGCAATCGCGTAGTGTCCGTTCAAACCCAGCCCGAGCCCGGCCTGATGGAGAAGCTCGGCGGTAATATGCAATTGGTCGGCATCGGTGCCGCGGGTTTGCTGGCGGGCTTGTTCGGTTTCTTTACCTGGCGCCGCCGCAAGGCTGAGCAGGAGGCCGAGCAGCAACTGGAGCAACAGCTGGCTGCAGAGGAATCCTCCCTGGACTTGCCTGAAGAGGCCACCACAGCGGATGAAACCCTGGCCGCAGTGGAGAGTATGGAGGCCGACGATGCTTTCGACCTCAGCGACCTGGGTGATGTGGGTACCGATGACCCCATTTCTGAGGCGGAAATTCACCTGTCGCTGGGGCAGTACGAAGAAGCCGAGAGCAAACTGCTGCTGGGCTTGGAGAAAGACCCCCAGGTAGTGGATGCGCGCCTGATGCTGATGGAGGTTTACGCCCACAATCAGGATATTGAGAAGTTCGACGACCACTATATCCAGCTGCTCGCTATCAGCGATGGCCCTGCGGCCGACCGTGCCGCACGCCTGCGTGAAACGATTGCCGGTGCCCCTGACTTTGAAGCCCCGGCGATGGATTTCTCCAGCGAGTCGCTGGAAGCGGCACAATTGGACGATATTGGTGCCGCTCTGGACCAGGATTTCTCCGGGGCCGAGCCAGCCCATTCTAATGAGGAGGGCTTTAATGGCGATAACTCGCTGCTCGACGACCTCACCATGGATTTGTCCCTGGACCATGAGAAAGCGGATGGCGAACTATCTACAGAGGAACTGTCCCTCGACTTGGATGACACCTTTGCGGAGCCGCCCCTGGACACGGGTGACTCCCTTGATCTGGATAGCGAGTTCAACCTCGATGATTTGGATCTCGATGACGCTCTGGATACCGATCAGGCCAACTCCCAGTTGGCGTCTAATAGTGATGAAGAGTTAAACCTCGACGATCTCGATTTAGGCGACTTGGATCTCGGTGACCTGAATGCCGCAGGGTCCGATGAACTGGCGTTGCAAGATTCCCTGGCTGGTGAAGCTGCCGCAGAGAGCGAGGCAGACCTTGCCCCAATCGATTTTGATACCTCTGAATTGGATCTCGACTCCCTGGCGCTCGACACCGCCGAGAGCCCTGAGGCTGGCGTTGATGAGTTGGCTGCTGAGCTGGAAGAGGCCGGTGTAGAGACTGAAAAGACCAAGTCTGGTGGCTCCATTGGCGGTTTGGATTTTGAATTAGACCTCTCCATGATGGAAGGGGACGCTAAGGAACTGCACACCGAAGAGGTCACGGCGACAGAAGATAGTCTGGAAGCCCAGGAGTTGGAGGCTGTTGTTGATGCAGCACCAAGCGCGGGTAGCGAGGATGAGTTCTCGCTGGAGGCTTTCTCCGAGGACGACCTGGATATGATTGGCTCAGAGTTGGATGGTGAGCTGGATCTCGATAGCATTGATCTCGACGATCTTGCCGGGGATCTCGCTTCGACAGAATCTCTGGAGGTCGCAACCAGCGCCGCAGTTGCCGATAATGCCGAACCCAATGGTTTGCCGCAGGAAGAGGATCTCAACTTCGATATGGCTTCCCTAGAGGCTACCGGTGAAGAGTTGTCTATTGGCGAAGGCGCTGTTGAAGAGGAGTTCTCCCTCGAAGAAGAGCTGGCCCTGATTGACGAATCTACCGACGGGGACCTGGCTTTGGGGTTGGGCACCGAGAATGATCTCGATCTGGAGTCTGCACTAGCTCAGGAGCCACTTGGTCAGGAGCAGGCTGGCAATAAGCAGAGTAGTGAAGTGGCTGCCACACAACAGCAAGATGCCGAGTCCGAATTTGCCGGTTTGGATTTCAATTTGGAGAGCGATCTCAATTCCGAGCTCAGCCTGCTAGAAGGTGGCGACGAGATGGGTACCAAGTTGGAGTTGGCCCAGGCTTATATGGACATGGGTGACAAAGAGGGTGCCAAGGATATCCTCAAGGAAGTGGCCCAAGATGGCGGTGGCGAGCATAAGAACCGCGCAGAGGAGATGTTGGAGCGCATGGTTTAACCGCTTCACGACTCCGCCCCAAAAAAACCTCGCACAAGCTGCGAGGTTTTTTTATGTTGCCGGCGACTCCCTGGCGAATTTTTCGCGCTCTATTCTAGCTGTCGGATTTTTTTACTAAACACTGCCCTCTGCTTTGGGGGTGGCACATTTTCAGAGTAGTTTTGCCGTTATGACGCAGGCGACAAATCGCGAATACATCTACAAAGCCAATGGAGAGGTTCCCCCCGGTGAACAGCTGCCCGAAGGGCTGCGTCGAATCGCACTGGGTGTTGAGTATTGTGGCGCGCGGCTGCACGGCTTTCAAAAACAGAAGTCTGCCGCGGAAACTGTACAGGCCCATCTGGAGCGGGCCCTCTCCAATATCGCTGCGGAACCTATCACCCTGGTTTGCGCTGGGCGTACCGACGCTGGAGTGCATGCCACGAATCAGGTGATTCACTTTGATACCTGCGCTCAGCGCCCGGAGCGCGCCTGGGTTCAAGGCGTGAATACCAAACTGCCGGACTCTGTGCGAGTGCGCTGGGTTCGTGAGATGCCGGCACAATTTCATGCGCGCTTTTCTGCCCATGCGCGTAGCTATCGCTATTTAATTCACAGTGCGCCGACCCGCTCAGCACACAGTGCGGCCGAGGTGACCTGGACTCAGCACCCACTGGACATGGATGCCATGCGCGAGGGGGCGAAGCACTTGATTGGTCGCCAGGATTTCACCAGTTTCCGCGCCTCCCAGTGTCAGGCCAAGAGCCCAGTGCGGGAAATCACCCGCCTGGATATCGCTCGTGTGGGGCAGCTGATCGTGTTGGAAGTGAGCGCCAACGCCTTCTTACACCATATGGTGCGCAATATTACCGGTGTTTTGATGGCTGTGGGGCGAGGAGAGCGCAGCCCCGACTGGGTACGGGAGGTGCTGGAGAAGCGCGATCGCTCCGCCGGCGGAGTCACTGCGCCGCCATTCGGTTTATATTTGGTGGATGTGCAATACCCGCGGGAATTTCAATTGCCTGTCTGCGAGCCGGGGCCTTTGCTGGTGCCCCTGGCACTTGGTACGCTCCCGCAGCTTTAAATAATAGGCGGATTTTATCGCGTATCCCTTCAGTCGGGCTCTCAGGGTGCAGTTTCGGCGAAATAGCACGCGTTTCGCCCTCCGTGTCAATCTGCTAGTATCCTGAGTTCCCTCATTTTTGTTGGCCGCTCGGCCGGCTCCAGGTTAAGCGATGCAAGTGAAGATTTGCGGCATCACCCGTGTAGAAGATGCCCTGATGGCTGTTGACGCCGGCGCGGATGCGCTGGGATTGGTCTTCTATAAGGCCAGTCCTCGCTATATCGACCCCAAGGCTGCCGCAGTAATTGCCGCAGCAGTTCCTCCCTTCGTGACCCTGACAGGCTTATTCGTGGATGCCGCTCAGAGTGAAGTAGACCAGGCACTGGAGTTGGTTCCCCTCAACCTATTGCAATTTCACGGTGAGGAAAGGGCCCGCTACTGCGAGCAGTTTCGCCGGCCCTTTATTAAGGCTTTGCGCATGAAAGAGGGCTTGAATGTCGCCGCTGCAATGCAGGAACACCCCAAAGCGCGCGGTTTTTTACTGGATGCCTATCGCCCAGGTGTTCCCGGTGGCACAGGTGAGACCTTCGACTGGGACAGAGTGCCGCAGGAAAGTGGCCGGTCCATAGTACTTGCCGGCGGACTGACTGCGGACAATGTTTCCAAGGCGATATCAGCAGCACGCCCCCAAGGAGTGGATGTCAGCGGCGGCGTAGAACAGGAGCCGGGTATTAAAGATCGGCAAAAAGTGATTGCTTTTATTCGCGCAGCTAAGAGCAACTAGCTGGCGAGACAGAATATTTTAGCGCCACAAAAATGTGTCGCTGCCGGTAAAGCCGGTACCAACCAGAAAATACAAGCAGCTCTTTATATCTGTACCGGTATTTTCTGGTGATGTTTGAATGGTTCAGAGGGAACTATTGTTGCATAAGATGAAAGCGGCACAGGGAAGTGCCGCCGCCGGCAGTGCCGGCGCGAGCCAGAAAATACCAGCAGATCCACGCATCTGCGCCAGTATTTTCTGGCGATGCTTGAATAGTTCAGGAGGAACTATTCAAGCATTAATAAATAGGCAAACAGTTTAAAAACCACGTGACCCACGGAGTATGAGTGTGAGTAAGCCAGGTGCTATTGATTTTTCCACCTTCCCGGATGCGAGCGGACATTTTGGTCCCTACGGCGGTCGCTTTGTATCGGAGACGCTGATCAGCGCATTGGATGAGCTTCAGGCGATGTATAGCCGCCTGAAAGATGATCCGGATTTTGTCGCTGCCTTTGATCACGATCTGGCGCACTATGTAGGCAGACCATCACCGCTGTATCTCGCTGAGCGATTGACTGAGCAAGCGGGCGGTGCGCGAATCTGGCTTAAGCGGGAAGACCTCAACCATACCGGTGCGCACAAAGTAAACAATACCGTTGGCCAGGCACTGTTGGCTAAGCACAGCGGTAAGAGTCGTGTGATTGCTGAAACCGGTGCTGGCCAACACGGTGTGGCCACCGCTACTGTGGCTGCGCGTTTGGGGTTGCAGTGCACCGTTTATATGGGGGCTGAGGACGTCAAGCGCCAATCCCCCAATGTCTATCGTATGAAGCTGTTGGGTGCCGAAGTGGTGCCGGTGGAGTCTGGTTCCAAGACGCTGAAAGACGCGATGAATGAGGCCATGCGCGATTGGGTGACCAATGTCGATAACACTTTCTACATTATCGGCACCGTGGCTGGCCCCCACCCCTATCCGCAGTTGGTGCGGGACTTTAACTCTATTATTGGCCGCGAAGCGCGTCGCCAGAGTCTGGAACAGTTTGGCCAGTTGCCCGATGCCCTGGTGGCCTGTGTCGGTGGTGGCTCCAATGCGATTGGCCTGTTCCACCCCTTCCTTAATGATTCTGAAGTGAAAATGTTTGGCGTTGAGGCCGGCGGTGAAGGCCTGGCTTCCGGCAAGCATGCGGCGCCGCTCAACGATGGTATTCCCGGTGTCCTGCACGGCAACCGCACCTATTTGATGGAAGACGAAGACGGCCAGATTATTGAGACCCACTCGGTTTCTGCGGGCCTCGACTACCCAGGTGTCGGTCCCGAACACGCCTGGCTCAAAGATATCGGTCGTGTTGAGTATGTCACCGCCGATGATAAAGAGGCGCTCGACGCCTTCCGTCGTCTCACCCGCACCGAGGGTATTCTGCCGGCATTGGAGTCCAGCCATGCAGTTGCCTACGCGATGAAACTTGCGGCTGAAATGGCGCCTGAACAAAACATCGTGGTGAACCTCTCCGGTCGTGGTGACAAAGATATTTTCACCGTTGCCGCGATTGACGGTATTGAGGTTTAACGGCGTTTTGCCCACCACCTCGGGTGGGCCTATCAAAAAAATCGTGACCAAGTGAGCTGGCGCTAGGCCAGGAGTAGCTCAGGGAATACATAGTGACAGAACAAAATAGAATTGATCGCCGCTTTGCCAGACTGCGCGGCGAGGGCCGAAAGGCCCTGGTAACTTATATCGTCGCCGGTGATGGCGGCCTGGAAAATACCGTACCCTTGATGCATCAGCTGGTGGCCAGTGGTGCGGATATTATCGAGTTGGGGGTGCCTTTCTCCGATCCCATGGCCGAGGGGCCGGTAATCCAGAAGGGGCATGAGCGCGCCCTGGCCAGTGGTGCCTCTTTGCGTAAGTGCCTGGCGTTGGTGAAAGAATTCCGTCAGGTAGACGAGGAGACCCCGGTTATCTTGATGGGGTATGCCAACCCGATCCAGCGTATGGGTGAGCGAGAGTTCGCCGATGCCGCGCTCGATGCCGGAGTTGATGGTGCCCTCACGGTGGACCTGCCAGCGGAGGAAGCGGGGCCGCTCAACAAGCTCTTGGCGGAGCGCAACCTGCGCAATATTTTCCTGCTGACGCCCACCACCACCGAAGAGCGTATTCGCGAGATTACCGGCCTGGCCAGTGGTTTTGTGTACTACGTCTCGCTGAAGGGCGTTACCGGTGCCGGCCATCTCGACCTGGACTCTGTGCGCGATAATCTCGAACATATTCGCCGCTTTACCGATTTGCCCCTGTGTGTGGGTTTTGGTATCAAAGACGGTAGCTCGGCACGATCCGTCAGTGCCCATGGCGACGGTGCGGTAGTGGGTAGTGTGCTGGTCTCAGCGGTAGATAACGCTGCGGATCCGGCTGACGCCAAGACGAAGTTGGGAGACATCGTCAGCGAGATGCGCCGGGCGCTGGACCTCTAGGCTTGCCCCGGCTAAGGCAGGAAGCTGGCCAGATCACCAAAAATAGCGGCTGATCTGGCTGGGTTTGATGTTCAGCTTAGTGTTTTAATTCGTAGCCTGAAACTCACCGGTCGGTAAAATGCGCCGGCCTACAGAAAGCATCCGGATTTGGAAACGAGATGAGCTGGTTAGAAAAAATTGTTCCCGCGGTAATTCGCACCGAGCGACGTGCCGGCAGCAGCAAGGTCCCAGAGGGGGTATGGAAGAAGTGCGTCAAGTGTGACGCCATGCTTTACCGCCCGGAGCTGGAGCGCAACCTGGATGTGTGCCCCAAGTGCGATCACCATTTGCGTATCGGCGCCCGCCGCCGCTTGGATATCTTCCTCGATGAGGACGGGCGTGAAGAGCTGGCCACGGATGTGCTGCCAGTGGATCGCCTGAAATTTAAAGACGTCAAAAAATACAAAGATCGCCTGCTGCAGGCGCAAAAGTCCACAGGTGAAAAAGACGCATTGATTGCCATGCAGGGCACCTTGAATGGGGAGCCCTTGGTAGCGGTGGCCTTCGAATTTGCCTTCCACGGCGGTTCCATGGGCTATGTGGTGGGAGAGCGCTTTACCCGCGCGGCCCAGCGCGCCTTGGAACAGCGCATTCCACTGGTGTGCTTCTCAGCCACTGGCGGGGCGCGCATGCAGGAGGCTTTGATCTCCCTGATGCAGATGGCCAAGACCTCGGCGGTGCTGGAAAAAATGAAGATGGCGGGCGTGCCCTATATCTCCATTATGACCGACCCCGTGTATGGCGGCGTTTCGGCCTCCCTGGCCCTGTTGGGGGATATCAATGCGGCCGAACCGGGCGCACGTGCCGGGTTTGCCGGTCCCAATATTATTGAGCAGACCATCCGCCAGAAATTGCCCAAGGGTTTCCAGCGCAGTGAATTCCTGCTGGAGCACGGCGCTATCGATATGATTATTCCGCGCAAGGATATGCGCACCACCGTCTCGCGCCTATTGGGTAAACTGAGCGGTAATTAATGATTTCCCCATTCCCCGGAGGTGCTTAAGAGCAGCCAGGAAGAAAACCTGGCTGCTGCCTCCCACCAGCGATCTATCCGATTATGTCCTCATTACAAGATTGGCTCGCCCGCCTGGAGCGGCTGCACCCTACTGAAATCGAACTGGGGCTCGAGCGTGTCTCCTCTGTCGCCGCTACCCTGGGGGTGCAAAAACCCGCCCCCAAGGTGATTACCGTGGCGGGCACCAATGGCAAGGGCTCCTGCGTGGCGACTATGGAGGCACTCTTGTGTCATGCCGGTCACTCTGTTGGGGCTTACAGCTCCCCACACCTGCTGCGTTTTAATGAGCGGATACGTATCAATGGCGAGGAGGTATCCGATCAGCAGTTGGTGGAGTCTTTTGTCGCGGTGGAGGCCGCTCGAGGGGAAACCAGTCTGACCTATTTTGAGTTCACCACCCTGGCCGCACTCTGGTTATACCAGCGTGCGGGAGTGGAATATGCCCTGCTGGAGGTCGGCCTCGGTGGCCGATTGGATGCGGTCAACCTGGTGGATGCCGACCTGGCGATTATCACCAGTGTGGCGGTCGATCACGAGGATTGGCTGGGCAGTGATCGAGAGGTTATCGGCCGCGAGAAGGCGGGCATTTTGCGCCCCGGTGCCCCCTTCATCTGTGCAGATAGCGCACCGCCTCAATCGGTGCTGTCTGCGTCCGAAAAGCAGGCCAGTTCCAGTTATTTTATTGGCCAGGATTTCAGTATCACTTCGAGCGGGGACAGTGAGATCTACCACTTTGGTGATCTGGTACTGTCAATACCGGATATCAGCTTGCCGCGTCCCAGTATCGCTGCCGCGCTCACCGCTCTGGCAATACTGGATGCTCTACCTCAAGAGGGTAGCGAGACAGCCCTGGCCCAAATAACGCTGCCCGGGCGCTGTCAGCAAGTCTATTGGCATGAACGAAATCTGCTGTTGGATGTGGGGCACAACCCGGCTGCGGCGGAACACCTGGCAAGCTGGCTTGCCGCCAACCCGGTAGAGGGGAAGACCCATGCTTTGGTAGCAGCTATGAAAGACAAGGACCTGCCAGGCCTGTTTGCCCCTCTCCGTGAACTGGTGGATCGCTGGCACCCGGCCCTGCTGCCAGAAAATAACCGTGCTGCCGAAGGTGAGGCGCTGTGCGCGGGTCTTCAAGAAGCCGGGGTGGATGAGACGAATATGGATCGGCGCTGTCCAACTGTAGCCGAAGGGTTGCCACAACTGCTGCCGACCCTCGGTCCACAGGACAGGTTGCTTGTCTATGGATCCTTCTTTACTGTGGCGGAAGTTCTGCAGCAGATACGAGACGAGGGTAATGGAGAATTGCGAGGATAAGTCCCCCCTCAGAGGGCGGCTGAACGACGGCTTTAAACAGCGCATTGTCGGTGCGCTGGTGCTGATTGCGCTCGCGGTAATTTTCCTGCCGAGTCTTCTGGACCGGGAGTCCAAGGGGCATATCAGCGAAGCGAGCCAGATCCCGGCGGAGCCCGATATTCGCCCGGTTGAGATTGGCAAACCCGAGCCTGTTGCCGGTGTGGCACCGGCTCCTGCGGCTGGAGAGATTTTTCAACCGGAAGTGCCGGAGAAGTTTTCCAACCCTGCGGAGGGGGCGGCCAAGTTTGCCGCTTCCGACTCTAACTCCGATTCTCAGTCCGGCTCGCAGTCCAAGCAAGATGTGAGCGATTCCGTGCCGGAAGCGGAGAGCGATGCTGCCAAAACTACCAAAAAGGCCGCTTCGCCACTGGTGGACGAACAGGGGCAGCCGATGGCCTGGGTGGTACAGGTGGCCTCCTACAAGGATGACTCCCGCGCGCAGCAGCTGCGCATGCGCCTAATGGATAAGGGTTATCGCGCCTATACCCGCGCGGTGCAAACGGACAAAGGGCGCTTTGTGCGCGTCTTTGTGGGGCCCAAGGTCAATAAGGCCGATGCCGAGGGTATCAAGCGGGAGCTGGATTCCCTGTTGCAAGCACAAACCCTGGTACTCCGCTTTAAAGCCTGATGGCTATTGACCGGCAAGTAGGTAATTACAGCGATGCTAGAGGGCGAGCCTGACGAGCCGCTCTCGCTCTTGACCGTGCTCACTCTCCATTCGGTTCACTCTTACTCTAAAGAAGCGGCAATTTTTCCAGCCTGTGCCAGTATTTCGCGGGTGGCTGTGAAACTGGCTGGGCGTCATTCATTTCTTACTAGGATCGTTACCCGCTTGTGTATGGTCTTCCCCGGAGGGTGACGCGCTGAAAGCGGCTACACACCTGTACTTTTTTCGGCATAAATCCATTGCGGTAAGGCGATTCGCCCACGAAATTTTACAGTTGGGGTAGGAAATTCCAATCGATTCGTCTACGGCTTCACGCGCTTAGTCCCTTAAGTTAGAATGCGCGCTCTTCGCGGCAGCAGCCGCCACGCAGGTAGGTTTGAATGAATTGGGCTGACTGGACCATCGTGGCTATTGTGGGTGTTTCCACACTTATCGGCCTTAGTCGAGGTTTCGTGCGTGAAACCCTGTCACTGCTCACCTGGGTCGCCGCTTTTTTGGTCGCGATGATGTTTCGCGAACAGCTGGCACCACTGCTTTCAAACCTTGTCGATACCCCATCTCTCCAGGCGATCGCCGCCTTCGCCATTCTGTTCTTCGGTACGCTCCTGGCTGGGGCCCTGTTGAATATGATGCTCTCTGCTTTTGTCGAGGCCACGGGTTTGTCCGGTACCGATCGGGTGCTGGGTATGGTGTTTGGTCTGGCGCGGGGAGCCATTGTGGTGATGGCATTGCTGATTCTGGCGCCGGCATTGGCTCCGGTGGATCAGGACAGCTGGTGGAGTGAGTCGGTGTTGATTCCCCACTTCCTCGAATTCGAGGGCAGTGCACGGGAGCTGGCCAAGTCTGTGAAGGACTATTTCGTAGAGTTATTTTAATCGGGCGCTAGCGCCGCTTTTTCGATCAATAGGGTCAAATATATGTGTGGTATCGTCGGTATCGTCGGTAAGAGTGATGTCAATCTGCAGCTCTATGATGCGCTCACTCTGTTGCAACACAGGGGACAGGATGCTGCGGGCATCGTTACCTGTGACGATGATCGCCTGAACCAGCAAAAAGCCAATGGCCTGGTGCGCGATGTATTCCGCGCGCGCCACATGGAGCGCCTGAAAGGTAACTTTGGTATCGGTCATGTACGCTATCCCACCGCGGGTAGCTCCGGCCCCGCCCTGGCGCAGCCGTTCTATGTGAACTCTCCCTACGGTATCGCCATGGCACACAATGGCAATCTCACCAATGTGGGGGATGTGGTGGAGGAGATCTTCCAGCAGGATCTACGCCATATCAACACCGATTCCGATTCAGAAGTGCTGCTCAACGTATTTGCCCATGAGCTGCACAAGCTGCGCAAGCTGCACCCCAAGGCTGAGGATATCTTCACCGCTATGCGCGGTGTGCATAAACGCGTGCGCGGCGCCTACGCCTGTGTGGCCCTGATTGTGGGTTACGGCATCGTCGCCTTCCGCGACCCCAACGGTATTCGCCCGCTGGTCTACGGCAAGCGCGAGACGGAGAAAGGCACCGAGTATATGGTGGCCTCTGAGTCTGTTGCCCTGGATGTGCTGGGCTACACCCTGGTACGCGATGTGGCCCCCGGTGAAGCCCTGTATATCGAACTGGATGGCACAGTGCACTCCGAGCAGTGCGCAGAGAACCCGACCCTCACCCCCTGCATTTTCGAGCATGTGTATTTCGCCCGCCCGGACTCCATTATGGATGGCGTTTCCGTACACAAGGCGCGTCTGCGCCAGGGTGAGCACCTGGCAGACAAGATTCTGCGCTTACGCCCGGACCACGATATCGATGTGGTGATTCCCATCCCCGATTCCGCCCGCACCGCTGGCCAGACCGTGGCACACCGCCTGGGAGTGAAATTCCGTGAGGGCATGGTGAAGAACCGCTATATCGGCCGTACCTTCATCATGCCGGGGCAGAAGCAGCGCAAGAAATCTGTGCGCCAGAAGCTGAATGCCATCGAACTGGAATTCCGTGGCAAGAATGTCTTGTTAGTGGATGACTCCATTGTGCGCGGTACCACTTGTAAGCAGATCATCCAGATGGCCCGCGATGCGGGTGCTGCAAAAGTGTATTTCGCCAGCGCGGCACCAGCGGTGAAGTACCCGAACGTGTATGGCATTGATATGCCGTCTGCCAGTGAGCTAGTGGCGCACAACCGCACTACTGAAGAGATCTGTAAAGAGATCGGTGCAGACTGGTTGATCTACCAGGACCTGGAAGACTTGGTGGTGAGTTCCAGCGGCGGCAAGCAGAAAATCGATCAGTTCGACTGCTCCGTTTTCGACGGTAACTATATTACCGGCGATGTGGATGAAGATTACCTCGATAGCCTTCACGCGGCGCGCAACGACGAAGCCAAGCACAAGAAGACCGATACCAGCGCTCTGTAAGTTATCTCCGGCGGCGCTCTCTTCACGGCAGAAGAGGGCGCCACGCACGGCCGTTTCGGTTAATATGACCGCTTCCAAAAATACTGACCAGGAAGCGGTATATGTTTGAAGACGACGGTTACGCTCTGGAAACCCTGGCCGTTCGCGCCGGGCAGGTCCGCTCGGAAGAGGGCGAGCACTCCGAAGCCCTCTATCTCACCTCCAGTTACGTATTTCCCTCTGCCGCGGAAGCCGCCGCGCGCTTTACCGGCGAGAGTGCCGGCAACGTCTATTCCCGCTATACCAACCCCACCGTTCGAATGTTCGAACAGCGCATCGCCGCGCTCGAAGGTGGTGAGGCTGCGGTAGCCACGGCCAGCGGTATGGCCGCGATCCTCAGTATTTGTATGTCCTTGTTGAAAAGTGGCGACCGGGTGATCTGTTCCCGCAGCGTGTTCGGCACCACCACTGCGCTGTTCGGACGCTATATGGAAAAGTTCGGCGTGCGTGTGAGCTATGTGGATCTCACCGATATGGATGCCTGGAAGCAGGCGGTGGACGGCTCCACCAAACTGCTGTTTATGGAAACTCCCTCCAACCCTCTGTGTGAAGTGGCGGACATCCGTGCCTTGGCGGAAATTGCCCACAGTGCCGGTGCCCTGCTGGTGGTGGATAACTGTTTCTGCACTCCGGCGCTACAGCGCCCGCTGGCACTCGGCGCTGATATTGTGGTGCACTCCGCCACTAAATTTCTCGATGGCCAGGGTCGCGCCCTGGGCGGTGTCGCCGTGGGTCGCAAGGAGATCATGGATGAGCTGGTGGTATTCCTGCGTACCGCTGGCCCCAGCATGAGTCCGTTTAATGCCTGGGTATTCCTCAAGGGTTTGGAGACGCTGAAACTGCGGATGCAGGCCCACTGCACCAACGCCCTGGATCTGGCCTGGTGGCTCGATGAGCAGGAAATGGTGGAGAAGGTCAACTACACCGGCTTGCCCAAACACCCCCAGCATCGCTTGGCCCGAGAACAACAGGACGCCTTCGGGGCGGTGTTGAGTTTTACCGTGCGCGGTGGCCGCGAGGAAGCCTGGAAGGTGATCGACAACTGTAAAATTCTGTCTTGTACCGCCAACCTCGGCGATGCCAAGAGCACCATCGTGCACCCGGCCACCACCACCCATGGACGCCTCAGCGATGAGGACAAGGCCCGCGCCGGTATCACCGAAAACCTGATTCGTATTTCTGTGGGCCTGGAAAATGCCGAGGATCTGAAGCGCGATCTGATGCGGGGCCTGTCCCTGTTATAAGCGTGTCGCGGGGCCTTGATTGGGCCGGATCGGTCCCTGACTTCCTATGATTAATAGCGGGTACCAAATCCGCTTTTATCCGGACTTGGCACCATGGCGCCTGCCGCACAGCGTTGGCGGGCGCTTACACCGGGCCTCTGTTGGCCTGAGAAAAAATGAGCAGTAATGGATTTGCCGTGCAAAAAATAGTTTCCGCCATCGTTTCCGATATTGGCAGTGTTTTGCTGGGAAAAGAGCGCCAGGTGAAGCTGGCCTTGGCCTGCCTTTTGTCTAAAGGCCACCTGTTGATTGAAGACCTGCCCGGAATGGGCAAGACCACCCTGGCCCATGCTTTGGCCCAGGTGTTCGGCCTCTCCTATAAACGGGTGCAATTTACCAGCGATATGCTGCCGGCGGATATTCTCGGCGTATCGATTTTTGAGCGAGAATCCGGCCAGTTTCATTTTCATGAGGGACCGGTTTTTAGCCAGGTATTACTGGCCGATGAGATTAACCGCTCCTCCCCCAAAACTCAGAGTGCCCTGTTAGAGGCAATGGAGGAGCGCCAGGTCAGTGTGGACGGCGAAACCCGCGCGCTGCCACAGCCTTTCTTTGTGATTGCCACCCAGAACCCGTTGCAGCAGTCCGGTACTTTTGCCCTGCCAGAGTCGCAACTGGACCGATTCCTGATGCGCATCAGCCTAGGCTATCCCACTCGCGAAGCCGAGCGGGCGCTGTTTTTAGGGGCTGACCCCCGCCAACAGCTGGCCAAGCTAAAGCCGCGTATTGACCTCGCCACCCTGAAAAAAATGCAAAGCCTGGTGGGACAGGTGAAGGCCTCAGACAGCCTGCTCGATTATTTAGAGCGCCTGGTGCTGCACACCCGCCAGAGCCCGGATTGTGCCGTGGGTTTATCGCCCCGAGGGGCCCTAGCGTTACTGCGTGCCGCCAAGGCCTGGGCGCTGATTCACAATCGCGGCCATGTCCTGCCGGAGGATATCCAGGCGGTGCTGCCCTCGGTTGCTGGGCACCGCTTGCAGAGTGATGGCGGCAATGGCGATCAGTTAGTGGAGCGCCTTATGCGCCAGGTGGATATTATCGCGGCCTAAGCAGATGAGTGTGAACCGCGATTTTCCCCGGCAGGCTTCCATTACAGGATCGACATCCTCGAAAAGCTCGCGCAATTTTTTTCGCGGGCTGGGTGAGCGCTGGCTCAGCCGGCGCGCGCCCCGCTCACGGGACATCACCCTAAATCACAGCCGTTTATTTATTCTGCCCACTCACGCGGGGCTCGGTTATTTATTGGTAACCGCTTTACTGTGGTTGCTGGCTACCAATTACGAGAACAATCTGGTTTTTGCCCTGACCTTTCTGCTGATCAGTGTCTTCGTGATCTTGCCGGTGCATACCTTCGCCAACCTGAGCGGCCTGCGCCTGCAATTACTGGGCACTGAAGTGGCTTTTGCCGGCGACTTTGCCGAGGCACAAATCAATCTGAGTCGAGCGGACAAGCGCCAACGGGAGTGGATACAAATTTGTTGGCCACCGGAGGAGGGCGCCTATGTGGATCTCTGTGAGGAGTCCTCGGCGGACTTCCGCATTGCGCTGCCAGCCCTGCAGCGGGGGCGAATTCAGGCGCCGCGATTAAGAATTGAGAGCCGCTTTCCGCTGGGACTGTTTCGCTGCTGGAGCCGCATCGATCTGGATGTGGAATTTCTTGTATATCCGCGACCGCTCGCCGCCGGGCCCCTGCCGTTGGGAGAGGCCTTGGTAGAGGGTACATCCGGCCAGGTACGTCGCGGCGGGGATGATTATGCTTCTCTCAAACCCTACCAGCCCGGTGACTCTCTGCGCCATCTGGCCTGGAAACAATATGCCGCCGGGCGCGATCTCTATAGCAAGGAGTATGAGAGTCGTACGGATACTCGATTGTGGCTCGATTGGGAGTTGTTGGATGGGCGCGATGTAGAGACCCGCCTGAGCAACCTGTGTGATTGGGTCCTACAGGCGGAGAAGCAGGGCGTTGCCTATGGCCTGCGCATCCCCGGTACTACTTTGCCGCCCTCTCTCGGCACCGAGCACCAGCAGCGAGTGTTGTCGGCGCTGGCCCTCTTTCCAAAGTGGGGTGGCTGATGGCGAGCAATCGGGATCTATTGCCTCGAGAAAGCCTGTTGTGGATTTTCGCCGCACAATTTGTCGCCCTGCTGCCACAGCTGAGCCAGTTGCCACTGTGGATTGGTTTTGCCTGGGCGTTTGCAGTCTATTGGCGCTTGGAGGTCTTTCGCGGGCGCCGTGACCTTCCCGGGCGCGCCCTCAAACTTTTGGTGATCGCACTAACGGTGGCGGGTTTAGCGCAATCCTACCAGCGCTGGTTTGCGCTGGAGCCGATGGTGGCTCTATTAGCGCTGTCCTTTACCCTGAAAAACCTGGAGCTGGTGAGCCGCCGAGATGCCTTTGTCAGTTTGTTGCTGGCCTATTTTGTTGCTGCGACCTTGTTCGTGCGCGAACAATCGATTCCCTATGCTCTCTACGGTTTGATCGCTACCCTGGTGATTACCGCTGCACTGGCGGCACAGCTGGGAAGCTTTAGTGCGCGGCCGCGCCGGGCCCTGGGGCTCTCCCTGCGATTAATGGCGCAAGCCACACCGCTGATGCTGCTGCTGTTTGTGGTGATGCCGCGCCTGGGCCCTTTGTGGAATGTGCCCCAGGATATCTCCGCCGGCCGCACCGGCGTGAGTGACTCCATGGCGCCGGGCGATTTCACTCGCCTGTCCAAATCCGCCAAGCCGGCACTGCGCATTTCCTTCGATGGCCCCATACCGCCGCCAGAGCAGCGTTACTGGCGAGGGCTGGTGTACTCCGAGTTCGATGGGCGTACCTGGCGTCAGGGGTTGGGTGTGGACCCGCGCAATGGTGGCCAAGTGTACTGGAATAGTGGCGAGCGCCCGCTGCCACAAATCGGCCCACGTTACCGCTACCAGGTGATTCAGGAGGCGAGCCGCAGCCCCTGGTTATTTGCCCTGGCAAGGCCGGCTTCGGATAGTCCCGGTGTCGGGGAAACTGTGGATGATCGCCTGGTAAAGCGCACACCGGTTTACAGCCGTTTTGCCTATGAGGTGCGTTCCTGGCCTCGAGACCCCCAGGCTATTCCCTCACCGCTAGATAGCGCTGAGCGCCGCCGCAATCTGCAGCTGCCGGCCAATGGGAACCAGCGCACCCGCGAGTGGGTGGAACGCCTGCGCCGCCGGGGACTGGGGGCTGAAGAGATTTCGTCACAGCTACTGGCGTTCTACAACCGTGAATTTACCTATACCTTGCGTCCACCGGCACTGGGCAATGACAGCGTGGACG
The DNA here is from genome assembly GCF_052466775.1 of Microbulbifer sp. CnH-101-G. NCBI lineage: Bacteria > Pseudomonadati > Pseudomonadota > Gammaproteobacteria > Cellvibrionales > Microbulbiferaceae > Microbulbifer > Microbulbifer sp. CnH-101-G. The sequence continues at coordinate 2,578,600 of NZ_CP174292.1, read as the reverse complement.
AGTTCCTATTCGACAGCCAGAAGGGTTTCTGTGAACACTTTGCCGGCAGCTATGTGTTTGCCATGCGTGCCGCCGGAGTGCCCGCGCGGGTGGTAGCGGGCTACCAGGGTGGCGAGTGGGTGAGTGGTGAGAAGTACCTGTTGGTGCGCGAGTACGATGCCCATGCCTGGGCCGAGATCTGGCTCGATGGCCGCGGCTGGCAGCGGGTGGACCCCACGGCTGCCGTCTCTCCGGAGCGGGTTCGGGATGGTCTTGAAAGTGCTGCCGGCGAGGAGTTTATGCAGGACTCGCTGTTGCCGGTGCACCGCTTTGATGTCTTGGTGAAGCTGCGCCTGCAGTGGGACATGATCAATTACCGCTGGTATCAGACGGTAGTGCGCTTTGATAGTGAAAAGCAGCGGGATACTTTGCAAAGATTGCTCGGTGATCTTTCTCCCATGCGTATGGCACTGTTTTTTGCTACTCCGGTGGCTGTCGTATTATTTGGCATTCTCCTGTGGACTCGCCTGACCGGCCGGGGGCGCAAGCGGCCTGCGGTGGAGCGCCTCTACGCAGTCTTCTGCAAACGTATGGCCAGAGCCGGTATCACTCGCCGCCCCGGTGAGGCGCCCCGGGATTTCGCCGGGCGCATCGCCGAGCAGAAACCCCAGCTGGCAGAGTTTGCCGGACAGGTGACGGACGCCTTTGAGCGCGCAGCCTATGGTGGGGATAAAGAGGCTTTAATGGAGCTGCGTCGTCTGCTGCGTTGGCGCTTGAGTCTCCCTTTAAGAGTTCCGACAAATAAAAGCCAGCAGGCTGGTCACTAACCCTTGGAAGGTCTATCGCGAAAGATGCCTCACAGGCTGCAAAAATTTCTGCTGGGCTACAGCGGCACTTCCCTGGCTACCGGGCTGCAGGTGATCCTCTTGCCCTGGATTGCGCTCACCGTGGTGGATTTGCCGGCTCTACAACTGGGCTGGGTGCAGGCTTCGGTGCTTTTGCCCAACCTGGTGTTCCTGCTGTTCGGCGGTGCCCTGGCAGATCGCCGTGATCCGGCAGCGGTCTCCGCACTGGCCTGCATTGGTCTGGCCCTTTGCCACACAAGTCTGCTGCTAGTTTACCTCCTGTCCGTGATCTCCCTGCCGGTATTGATGCTCTACGGGATTTGCCTGGGGATTTGCAGCGCTTTCCTGCAACCGGCGCGGGACAACCTGGTGCAGCGCAGTGCACGCCAAGGCGGTAGGCAAACCTCCGAGCGGCGGGTGCAGAAGACGGTGACCTGGATGATGTTGGCCCAATACGGTGGTCAGGCTGTGGGGATGTTGCTGGCGAGCCGCTTTGAACACTGGGGGCTGCAAGCCTTGCTGTTAGTACAGATAGGGGTATTGCTGTTGGCGGCTTCGGCCTTGATTAGTCTGCGCGCGGGTGGGGCCAGCCGTACGACTAAGGAAAAAATTACTCACAGCCTGATTCTCGATGGCTTATCCCAGGCCTGGCGGCACCCGGTACTGCGCGAGTTGACTGCGTTGATGGCCTTTAACGGGTTTGTGCACATCGGTGTCTTTTTGGTGGTGCTGCCGCTGCTGGCGGAGGATTACGGTCGCGGTGCCGGTTATTACGCCACGCTGCAACTGGCCTTTGTAGCTGGTACCGTCATCGCCACGGTGACTATGCTCCGCCGTGGCCAGGGTGCTGAACCTGGGCGCGGTATTCTTATGTGCCTGCTCTACAGTGCGGCGCTGTTAATTGCCATCAGTCTCGGTCCCACCAAGCTGGGCCTGATCCTGCTGTGTCTTTGCTGGGGGGCGGTGGCGGCGGCTTCCGCTGGCCTCGGTCGCGGCATAGTACAGTTGCTCGCCCCGGCGGAATACCGCAGCCGTATTATCTCCATTTACCAGTTTGCCCTGTTTGGCTCCGCTGCCCTTGGAGCACTGGCCGCTGGCGTCTTGAGTGAATACGCCGCCCCCCTGACCACCTTGCTGTGGGCGGGAATTTTAAGTCTGCTTGCCTTTGCTCTGGTGGCTTTAAGTGGTGCCCTGCGCCGGGTCAAAATCACTGACAGCGAGGTCTGAATTGCTTCGTGCGACCAACCCAGACACCGCCACCATATAGTTAGGTGGGTCAGCCAATGAGTGGAGGTGTCGGTGAGTCCCGTGAAAAAGGCCAATTGGTCGGAAGAGGTCACGCGCCACAGTCATGCCCTGGATTTGAGTGAGGGCCTCTTTAGCCTGGAGGACCCGAAAGCGATCGCACGGGGATTGAAAGCGGCTGCGGAATCCAGCCAGCGGCGCAAGTCCGATCCCTATCGCTCCGCCATGTCTATGCTGACGTTCTATATCAACCGGGCGGGACAGCGGCTGCCGGCGAAAAGGCGGCGTCTACTGGAAATGGCCAAGGAGGAGCTGCGCGGCCTTTACGGGCGTCCGCGCCGGCATTGAGCCGGCGGCGGAGTTGTGGTGAAAGCGTGAGACGTTTTAAGGCGCTTGGCAGGGCAGGCAGCGCACGTAAAGGGCGCGGGGGTCGCGATAGCTCTGCAGCTCGCCGATTGGTGCCAACACCGGCTGTACGCTGTTTAACCAGGCGCCGAGTGGCAGGTTGGCTTCAAGGCTCGCGGCAATTTTCGCGTCTACATTATCGCTCAAAGCGCGCAGGAATTTTTCGCCGGGGCTCAGTTCACGCTGGATCTCTACTACGTCGTATTCTTCGATTTCAGCAAGCTGCGCGGCGTCGGCGATGGCATCGCTGAGGTTGCCGAGATCATCCACCAGTCCCAACTTTTTAGCGGCGCGGCCGGTCCACACCTGCCCCTGGGCTATTTTGTGTATCTCTTTGGGGGTGCTGCCGCGAGCTTCGGAAACGATGCGCAGGAAGCGCGCATAAGTGTTATCCACCCCCTGCTGCAGAATACTGGCCGCAGCTGGCGGCAGGGCGCGATCGAGGCGCATACTGCCGGCCAGGTCAGAAGTGCCTACACCATCGGTGTAGATACCAATATGCTCGAGGGAATTCTCAAAGGTCGGGAAGGCACCAAAAACACCAATAGAACCGGTGAGTGTCGCCGGCGAGGCCCAGATGCGGTCACCAGCCGTGGCGATCCAGTAGCCACCGGAAGCGGCGACGCTGCCCATGGAAATCACCACCGGGATTTTTGCTTCGCGAGTGGCCAGCAGCTCCTGGCGAATAGCTTCGGAGGCAAAGGCGGAGCCGCCACCGCTGTCGATGCGCAGTACCAGGGCATCCACTTCTTTCTCGCGCGCACGCTGAATTAATTTGCCGAGACTCTCACTGCCGATACGCCCAGCGGGAGCTTCGCCGTCGACTATGGAACCACTGGCGGTGATCAGGCCGATTTTCTTGGACTCCCGGATGGGTTTGGCGGCTTCGGCGAGCTTGTGACTGCGCAGGTAGGCGAGGGCGTCGATAAATTTGTAATCGCGCTCTTTGCTGTCATCTTCACCGATGTCCTTTTTCAGCTCATTCATCGCCTCGATGCGACTGGCGAGCTGATCTACCAGCTTGTTGGCCAGGGCGGCTTCGGCCCAACTGCCCTGATGCTGTTGCAGCTTCTGTGGCAGTTCGTTGATAAACAGGTCGATACTCTCAGCGGGCAGATTGCGCAACCCGGTGACTTGCTCGCTGTATTCACCCCAGAGTTCATTCAACCAGCGCTGGTTATTTTCCCGCGAGGCGGGAGACATATCGTCACGAGTGTAGGGCTCGATAAAGTCCTTGTAATCCCCCACACGGAACACGTGGAAGTTCACCTTGAGTTTATCCAGGGCGCTCTTGTAATAGTTGCGATAAACGCCGAAGCCGGTGAGCATGACCGAGCCCATGGGATTCAGGTATACCTTGTCGGCGTGGCTGGCGAGGAAGTACTGGGGCTGGGTGAAGTTGTCGCCCACCGCGTAGATGGGTTTATCGGCGGCTTTAAAGCGCTGCAGTGCCGCACCTATTTCATCCAGCTTGCTGAGGCTGCCACCCACCATATGGTCCAGTTCCAGCACTAGCGAGGAAATGCGTTTGTCAGTGGCGGCGTTGTCGATAGCGTCAACCAGATCTTTGACGCGCACCTCTGCTGGGCCGCGGTTGCCACCCAGGAAAATCGGCAGGGTGGCGGGCTGGGTCAGCTCATCCACAAGAAAACCGCTGGGGGCTACGCGCAGCGCCGCGCCCTGGGGCACCACCAAGCGCTCGTCCTTGCTGAAAATGGCAATACCGAGAAACAGCAGGATCAGCAGGAAGATGATGTTGGTGAATACTCGCCTCAGCCAGGTGATGGAGCCGCCAATCGCAGCTAAAAAGCCTCGGGCAAATCCTTTTTTCTGGGGTGAATCAGTCAAACCTCAAAACTCCTTAGCGTGTGGAAGTCTTATATTTCCACGCTTTGTGTCGGGAACCATTGGCGGAAATTCCGCCAATGGAGTTACTGCATACGATGCCAGCGACTGCTCATCATTGCAGAAAAGAATAGGATAAGGCTCAAAACCATCATTGCGCCATCCTGCCAACCGCGTGTAGGCATCATTACATCGACAATACTGGTGGTGATGTACAGCAGCAGAATAAAACAGAGCCAAAGGTAGCTGCGATAACGCTGCTTGATCAGGCCTGGCAACACCAGCAAGAGCGGTACCGTCTGAATCAGCCAAAGCGCGAGGGAGCCGCCCTCGATAAACAGGTTTCGAACTGCAATTAGCACCAATAGGGCGATATAGCAGAACCAATTGATACGGAGCGCAATTTGTAATTTGCGCTGAATAGTGTCGTTCACGCTGAATCCTCTATTTGGCAGCTTGAGTCGCCGGGCTCAGGGTTTGGGCCAGTTGACCGATGCGAGCACCAAGCGCTCGGCACAGGGTGATCTCATCTTCACTCAAGTCGCTGGTATGCCCTTTATTCCAATGGGAGGCGCCGTAAGGAGTACCGCCGGTGCTGGTACGCATTAGGGCGGCTTCTGAGTAGGGAATACCGGCGATCAACATACCGTGGTGCAGAAGCGGCAGCATCATCGAGGTGAGCGTGGTCTCCTGGCCGCCGTGCAGGCTGCCGGTGGCGGTAAATACCGCGGCGGGTTTACCGGTGAGGCTCCCTTCCAGCCAAATATCGCTGGTTTGATCGAGAAAATAGCGCAGTGGCGATGCCATATTGCCAAAGCGGGTGGGGCTGCCCATGAGCAGTCCGGCGCACTGGCGCAGGTCTTCGAGGGTGCAATAGGGTGCGCCCTCGTTGGGCACCGGCGCCAGGCTGGCTTGGGTATCGGGTGAGACTGTGGGAACGGTGCGCAGGCGTGCGGCGATGCCGCTGGCCTCAACGCCCCGTGCGAGCTCAGCGGCCATACGCGCCGTGGCGCCGCCGCGGCTGTAATAGAGAATCAGCACATAGGCTTCGCTATCGGGTGCCATTTAAAGCAGCTCCAGCGCATTTTCCGGTGGGCGGCCAATGGTGGCTTTGTCGCCTTTTACCACGATCGGTCGCTGGATAAGGATGGGGTTTTCTACCATGGCCTCAATCAATTGCGCTTCGCTCAGCGCCTCGTCTTTTAGGTTGAGTTGCTTGTAGGGTTCCTCACCGGTGCGCAACAGGTCCCGTGCGGGCATACCGAGTTTCTGCAGGATTTGTTTGAGAGCACCAGCCGAAGGCGGGTTTTGCAGGTAGAGAATCATTTCCGGCTCCACGCCGTTGTCCTGCAAGAGTTGCAGAGTTTGGCGGGATTTTGAGCAGCGCGGGTTGTGGTAGATCGTCCACATTATGTCGGTATCCTGTTACTGTTTGGCGTATTCTAACCGAATACCGTAATGGAATTCTAAGGCGTAAGTCGAGTGTTCACCGCATTTGCTGGAGGTCGCACACAGGGAATGAAATTGAAATCAAGTGTGAAAGATAGGCTCGTTCAATGGCGGCGTTTTGCCACCTCCTTGTGGACTCTGTTTGTCGAGAAAGACTGTCAGAAAAGTGCGGCTGCGCTCACTTATATGACTCTGTTCGCCATAGTGCCATTGGTGACCGTGAGCTATGCGATGCTGTCGCTGTTCCCGGACTTCGCCGGCTTGCAGACCCGTTTGCAGGAGCAGTTGTTCTCCCACTTTGTGCCGCAGAGTGGGCGTGAAGTACAGGAATATATCAGCAGTTTTTCAGCCCAGGCGCAGCGACTCACCGGCTTGGGTATCGCCATGCTGGCGGTGACTGCGGGGCTCACACTACGCAGTATTGAAGGTACCTTTAACGCCATATGGGATGTGTCCCGTGGGCGTAGCGGAGTTTCGAGTTTTCTATTGTACTGGGCCATTTTAAGCCTCGGGCCTATCCTGCTGGGGGCCGGGCTCGCCGCCAGTACCTTCCTACTCTCGCAAAAATTATTTTTAGGTGGAGAGGAGGGCATTGGCATGATGGCGGTCGTGCTGCGAGTGCTGCCTTTTATTTTCACCAGCATCGTTTTTACCCTGCTATTTATCGCCGTGCCCAATTGCTATGTGCCCCTGCGCCATGGCATCGAAGGCGGGGTGGTGACCTCCATCGCCTTTGAAATTATGAAATACCTGTTCGGGGCCATTGTCGCGCGTAGTTCGGTACAGGCGATCTATGGTGCCTTTGCTTTTGTGCCCTTGTTTCTGTTGTGGATTTATATGATGTGGATGCTGGTGCTGGCGGGGTGTGTGCTGGTGCGCACCCTGTCGGTATATCGAGCAGCAACCCAGGGGCACAGACACTCCGATTTAGTGGCGATCCTGATTGTCCTCTGGCAAATGTTTAAAAGGGGGCGGTGTGGCAAACCCCTGCGTGAGCGGGATATCTCTTTATTGGGAATAAAATTTGGCCAGTGGCGGCGGCTGCGTGATGTCTTACAGGGGCACCGGGTGATCGCCCAGACCGACGGGAATGATTATGTCTTGCTGCGGGATCTAAACGCGGTATCACTGATGGAGCTGACCGGTTGGTTGAGCCCCCAGTGGATTCCCAGCGGTAATCCGGGCAATTTAAAGGGGTTTGAATGGTACAGCGAGGTAGAGAGTCGCTTTGCCAATACCCGTGGTTCCGCCAGAGAGCAGCTTGATATTACGATTGGATCTCTCTTTAGCGACGCTCTGGAAAAAGAGGAGGCCGAAAGTCGCGGGGCGGGGCAAGAGGCGGGAACTTCAAAAAATATGGAAAATGAAATTGTTGAAGCGGAGGGGGAAGACGATGCTGCAGTTGCTGATAAGAAAAAGAATGAAGAAGGTACTGGGGGCAATCTCTCTGTCCTTGGCAAGCGCAATCAGCGGCTGTGACAGCGATAGCCGTCTGCATACCACCGGTGGCGAACCGGTTAATACTGAGGGAAAAACAATATTGGTTAACTACTGGGCCGAGTGGTGTAAGCCCTGTCGTGAAGAAGTGCCTGTGCTCAATGAATTGGCACAGACCAACAGCGACATCGTCGTGTTGGGGGTTAACTTTGATGGTTTGCCATCCCCCGCAGCTATCGAACAGGCGCAGAAGCTGGGTATAGAATTTCCCCTGTTGACCGAAGAGCCCGAAGGACGCTGGGGCCAACCCTGGCCAGAAGTGCTGCCTACTACCTTCATAATTGGCCGGGATGGCCGCTGGCAAAAAACACTGGTGGGGCCTCAGACCGCAGAGGATCTTAGAGCGGCCCTACAGTAAGGGCGCTTTTAAATAATAATTTAAAAAAACAAATCAATATAACTATAAACAAAGTATCTATAACCAAGGTAACTATAGGGCACTAGCCTATCGCTGATAGCATGCCGCCACTTTTTAGTTTGCCCAGGGTGGGATTTTCATACCATGCATATCGGCGCTTTTGTTCTGCTTTTTGGCTTCGTGGTTCTCTTGTTCGGATTGCATCGTTGGCAACGCGGCAGGGATACCCTGGCGCCGGGCGTATTTGTCGGGTTGCTTCTAGGCGTGGTTTTTGGGGCGTTATTGCAATTAGCGCGCAGTTGGGGGAATACCACTGATGAGGTTCTGCCCTGGATCGAAATGCTGGGCGAGAGCTACGTAAATCTGCTGTATATGCTGGTGATGCCACTGGTGCTTACTTCTATTCTGGTGGCCGTGGTAAAAGTGAGTGACACCCAGGCGCTGGGTAAGATCAGTGTGTCCGTATTGGGTGTATTACTCGGGACAACGGCAATTGCCGCCCTGATCGGTGTGTTTATGGCCGATTTGTTTGGGCTCTCAGCTGCGGGGCTGGTCGAGGGCTCCCGCGAAGCAGCGCGGGTGGAAGTGCTTAATGAGCGCATCGGGCGAGTCAGTGATCTCTCAATTCCTGAAATAATTACCTCCTTTATTCCGCGCAATATTTTCCTGGATTTGACTGGAGCCCGCTCCACCTCTGTGATTTCGGTGGTTATTTTTGCGGTGTTACTGGGGCTGGCGGCCCTGGCGGTAAGGCGTGAATTTCCCGAGGAGGGTGCTGCGATTGAGCGGTTTGTACATGTCGCTCAAGTCTGGATTATGAAGCTGGTGCGCCTGGTGATGGCCTTCACGCCCTACGGTGTGATGGCACTGGTTGCGGGGTTAATTGCTAAATCCAGTTGGGCAGACATTGCTAACCTGTTCGGTTTTGTCGTGGCCTCTTTTTGTGCGATTGGCCTGATGTTTTTAGTGCATGGTCTTTTGCTGCTAGTGAATGGCGTGAATCCGCTGCATTACTTCATCAAAGTCTGGCCCGTGTTGGTATTTGCCTTTAGTTCCCGCTCCAGCGCGGCCACTATCCCCCTCAATGTGGAAACACAGGTGGATGAGCTGCGAAATTCACCAGCCATCGCCAACTTTTCCGCATCCTTCGGTGCCACCATCGGTCAAAATGGCTGCGCGGGAATCTATCCTGCAATGCTCGCCACGATGGTAGCGGTGCCTTTGGGGATCAACGTGTGGGACCCCATGTGGTTAGGCACTCTGCTGGCTGTGGTAGTCATCAGTTCTTTTGGTATTGCCGGCGTGGGTGGTGGGGCAACTTTTGCCGCACTGGTGGTGCTACCGGCAATGGGACTACCGGTTACCATTGCGGCCCTGTTAATTTCTGTAGAGCCGCTGATCGATATGGCGCGTACCGCGCTCAATGTAAACGGCGCTATGACCGCGGGAACCCTGACCCAGCGTTGGCTCGGGGATGAAGTGCCCGGTCCCGAGATCGTAGAGGGATAACCAGTAGAGGGGTTAGTAAGAGTTGTCGGCCGGTGGAAAAAATTTGAAAAAAATAAATGAATCCTGTCAACCGCTGGCCCAACAGAGCGTTTTAATCAGTGCAATTTAAATCTTATTCGATCTCCTCGAATGGAACCGGGGCGATTTATGAAGGAGCAATTTATGAAAAAGCTGATTGGACTCTCACTACTGACTATTGGCTTGGCTTTTCCTTATTCTATTTATGCACAGAGCGATGAGAGCGAGCCGCACGATCACGGTGATCATGTCGAGGATCGCTTAGATCAGAAGGGCGATCGTATAGAGGCGAGATTGGATCAAAAGGGAGACCGCATTGAGGAGCGCCTCGATAACAAGGGTGATCGTATCAATGAGCGCCTTGATCAGAGGTCTGAACAGGCGGCTGCCAATGGCAATGACAAGCTGGCCGAGCGACTGGACCGCAAAGGGGATCGTATCGATAACCGCCTCGACCAAAAAGGGGAACGTGTCAACGAAAGGCTGGATAACAAGGGTGCAAAAATTAATGATCGACTGGACAAAAAGGGAGAGCGTGTAGATCGCCGCATGGACCGGCGCGCTAAAACCCGCAAGCGTAAAGAGGGCTGACCTTGCGAACTGGTCATTCAGATAAAACCAAGAGTGCGAGTGGAGTCTTTTAGGTGGGCTCCATAAACCATAAAAAGAATCTGGAAGAGCATTCCGTGCGCAAGGACTTCAGCCGGCTTCTATGAATCAGTTCCTGGCCCAGGTGGAGAAGCGGGCCTTTACCATGGCGAATTACGCCGTAGGCAATCGGGATGATGCGCTGGATATTGTGCAGGATTCCATGTTGGCGCTGGTCAGGAAATACAGCGGTCGCGATCGCAGCGAATGGCGACCGCTGTTTTTTACCATTCTCAACAATCGAATTACCGATTGGCATAGGCGCAACAATAAGTTATCCCGCTGGCAGTTGTTACGAGAAAAACTACCTGCAAATACCGATGAAACAGACCCAGCTCCGTTGGAGTGGGTCGATAGTTACAATCCCACCCCAGATAAGGCTTTGGTTGGTGAGCGCCTGCTGGAAGCTATCGACAGCGCTGTAACCAGGTTGCCTTTGCGCCAACAGCAGGCCTTCCTACTGCGTTGTGTCGAGGAGTTCGATGTTGCCGAAACTGCCCGCGCAATGTCATGCAGCCAGGGCAGTGTCAAGACCCATTTATCAAGAGCCATGCGCAGTTTGCGTACCCATCTAGAGGCCTATGAACTAGAGGCATTCGAACTAGAGGCAATCCAATGAATCGACAGCAAGAAGATTTAGCGGCGCAGAGCGATGCATTACAGAGAGCCGCTCGGGATGCGGTTGCACGCCGGGATAGCAAAATCGATGCGGACACCCTAGTGCAGCTTGCCAGTGCCAGACAGCGCGCATTAGCACAAAAGAAAACGTATTATCGAGACTGGACTGGCTGGGTCGGATTCACTGGCACCTGTGCAACATTATTGTTATTGCTGCTCTGGCCGGCGCCCAATGAACAGGCCACCACCGAGTTACTGAGCGCTTCTGATTGGCTTTTGTATGAAGAAATGGATGTTGAGATGGTTGAGGATATGGAGTTCTACCAGTGGTTGGCGGAAGAATTGAATGGTCACTCCTCTTAATAATGATGGGAGCGGTTTTTTCCTCAAGAGAAAAGCCGGTAGGGGTCTCTGCCTCATTCTGCTCTTTTGCGGCGCCCCGCTACCGGCGGAAGAGTTGGAGCCGCTGGATGAGGACTTCCTGATGTTTGTCGGGGAATGGGCAGATGAGCAGGGAGATATACAGGCATCAGAAGCACTGGAGATGTTGTTACCCAAGCTGGAGAGTGAGGCGGTGACAGATCGGCAGGGTGCTGGAGATAGAGAAACCCGCGAGGAGCTGCGCGATGAGTGACCGAAAGCATTTGCTGTGTGGCTGGTTGGGCGCGGTGTATTTGTCCCTCTTCGCGGGCGTTTCTTTGGCTCAAGAGTGGCAAAGCCTCAGTGACAGCGAACGGCAGCTGCTGCACAACTTTGAGGATCGCTGGTCACAGCTGAGTGATGACCGCCGCGAGCAGCTGTTGCGAGGTGCCAGGCGCTGGAGCGAAATGAACCCCGAGCAGCGTCAAGAAGCGCGTCAGCAGTATCAGCGCTGGCAGGATATGCCCAGGGAGAGGCGTGCCCAATTGCGGGATTCCTATCGCCGTTTTATGGATTTGCCCGAGGAGGAGCGACAGCGTATCCGGGAGGCACGCAAGCGCTTTCGACAGATGACGCCACAGCAGCGCAGGGAGCTGCGGGAAAAGTGGAAGCTGGATAAGCGCGATAGGGCCGACAGGCGGGAGAGGCGGAGCCGCCGGGAGGGCCGGAGTCATCGGGAAGGACAGCGCAGGGAGCGAAGAGAGCATCGGCGGAGGCGTGAAAGCGAAGATCGGGCCTGATATTTTTCGCCAGCTCAGGTGTAATTCAGCGTCTATTCAGATCGATTTGACTAATCTGGCCCCCGTTGATGAATAACGGGAGATCGATTGTGCAACTCTTCAAGCAGTTTATCGCCGGCGCGGCAGTCGCCGCGCTGGTGGCCTTGAGTGCTACCGCCAAAGCGGGCCCTCGGGGCTACTCAGACCCCTATGGTGCGGACAGCTACGATTTTGCCCGTGTCACCGAGGTTACCCCCGTCTACACCGATGTCGAGGTGCGGACCCCACGTACCTACTGTCGGGATGAGCAGGTAGCTTACCGCGAGCCGGCCTCCCCGGCGGGTACCCTGGTCGGTGGGCTGATCGGCGCCGCTGTTGGCAACAGCCTGGGACGTGGTGGTCATCACGGTCGTTATCATCACCACCATGGCGGCCAGCGGGCCGGGGCCACTGTCGCGGGGGCTCTGGTAGGTGCCTTGGTTGGCAACCAGATCAGTCGTTCCAACGCTCCGACCTATTACGCCACAGAATCCCGTTGCCAGGTTGTCGACGAGTTCAGCTCACAGCGGGAATTAGTCGGATACGATGTGCGCTATCGGTATAATGGTCAGGTTTATCTGACTCGTACAGATTACCATCCGGGCGATAGAATCCGGGTTCGTGTCGCAGTCTCGCCGGCGCCATAAGTCGGCGGGAGGCGGTCGAAGATAGTTGAAGGTGGAAAACCAGGACATCCACAGGAGCCGCACCGTGAAATCGAGCCGCACTTTTAAACGGCATTTTCTTCTCCTAATCGCTCTGCTTCCGAGCCTTTGTGCCGCCTCATGGCAGGGAGGGCCGGCGCCGCAGAGGGAAAACTACCGGCATGAATTCCGCTGGGTGCAGGACTCGGGTATTTCCCGGGAGAAGGCCGCTTCGCTGGTGAAGCGGCGCTACGGCGGCAAAATATTGTCGGTCTCTGAAACCCGTAAGCAGGGCCAGGTGGTCTACCGGGTGAAGGGGCTTTCCGATAAAAGTCAGGTCTATGTAGTTTTTGTGGACAAAAAGAGCGGCAGGATCTCCCGTTAATTCCCCGCTACCACAGACACGCAGTACAAGGGAAAGAATATGCGCGCACTATTAGTCGAAGATGAAGTTTTACTGCGCCAGCAGCTGGCGGAGTCACTGCGCGGTGCAGGCTATACCGTCGATGAGGCGCCGGATGGAGAGGAAGCGCTCTATTTGGGGCGGGAATACCCTTACGATATTGCGGTTATGGATCTGGGGCTGCCAAAAATAGATGGTATCCAGGTGATTCAGACCCTGCGCGGCGAGGACAAGCACTTTCCTATTCTGATTCTCACCGCCCGCGGCCACTGGCAGGAGCGCGTGGCCGGATTGGAGGCCGGTGGAGACGACTACCTGGTAAAACCTTTTCACACTGAGGAATTGCTGGCGCGCCTGAATGCGTTGGTGCGCCGTTCCGCCGGGTTCTCCTCCCCCACGATCAAAGCGGGCCCGATACTGTTGGACACCAGTTCCCAGCGTGTCACCGTCAACGATACCGAACTGGAGCTGACTTCCTTCGAGTACAAGGTACTCGAATACCTGATGCTGCACCCGGATGAGGTGGTCTCCAAAACCACTCTAACCGAACATATCTATGAGCAGGACTGCGATCGCGACAGCAATGTAATTGAGGTATTTATTGGCCGTCTGCGCAAGAAGTTTGATGCGGCGGCTCAGCTAAAGCCCATTGAAACCTTGCGTGGCCGGGGTTATCGCTTTATTGCCCCCCGCTAATTTCGACTGTAATGCACCTGTTTTCCTTCTGGCTGAACTCCCTTAAAGGCCGCTTAGCACTGGTAACCAGTCTGGTGCTGGTAGCTTTTATGCTGATGATTTCTGGGGTGTTGGAGCACGCTTACCGCACTTCTCTAAATGAGGCCAAACAGCGCGAGCTGCAGTTGTATATCTATACCTTGTTGGCGCTGGCAGAACCGGAAGGTGGAAGCTTGGTGTTGCCGCCTGAACTGCCTGAGCAGCGCTTTAATCAGCCGGACTCGGGTCTGATTGGTGCGGTTTTGGATGGGGAGGGCCGGGTTATCTGGCGCTCTGAATCGGCCCTGGCAATGCCTGAAATGGAGTTTTCCCCTCTACCTCAAGGGCAACAGTCCTATATGCGGATCTCCCTCCCCGGTGGCGACGCCAACTACAGTAGCTTTCGCCAGGGTGTGGCCTGGGGGCTCGATAACGAGAACCCTTTTACCTTTGTAGTAATGGAAGATGCGGCACCGCTGCAGTCTCAGGTAGGACAGTTTCGCTCAACCATCTGGAATTGGCTTGGCGTAGCGGCGCTGTTACTGATTCTGGCCCAGTGGCTGGTGTTGCGCTGGGGGTTTGCGCCTCTGCGCGCACTGGCACAGGCCCTGCGGGATATGCAGCAGGGTGGCAGCGATCACTTGGAGGGGAATTTCCCGCTGGAATTGCGTCCGCTCACCGATAACCTGAACCTGCTGATCGAAAATGAGCGGCGCCAGCGCGAGAAGACCCGCCACACCTTGGCGGATCTGGCCCACAGCTTGAAAACGCCATTGGCGGTGCTCAAGGGGTTGAGCCTGGAGAAGGACCCAGGGGCTGCTGGTAAAACTCTGACCGATCAGGTCCAGCGTATGGACAGCATTATCAGCTACCAATTACAGCGCGCGGTTGCCAGTTCACCCAAGTCTATCTTGAGAGGCATACCGGTGGCGCCACTCCTTGAAAAAATCCTGGATGCCCTGGAGAAGGTCTATCGCAGCAAGCCCTGTGAAGTTCACAGAGATTGCAACGAGGATGCCCTGTTCTATGGAGATGAGGGAGATCTCATGGAGCTGCTCGGCAATCTACTCGACAATGCCTACAAATACGGTGCTGGCCAGGTGCATGTCACTATTGAGAATCCCGAGGAGGGACGCAAGCTCTCAATTCGTGTTGCCGATAATGGGCCCGGTCTAGACAGGGATAAATGGCGCGAAGTCACCCAGCGCGGTGTGCGTGCCGATCAGCAACAGCCAGGTCAGGGTATTGGCCTGGCTGTTGTGATGGATATTGTCGAGAGCTACCAGGGGCAAATCAGCGCTGAACCCCTGCCCCAGGGGGGCACGGAAATTACCGTGTTGCTGTAATTTCCATTGGCCAACCTAATTGTTACTGGTTAGAACCAGTCTTCTTGCATATCGAACGGTAGATTGTTGCCATTTTGCAGCAGGGTGATCTGCGGCTGGACATTGGGTAGCTCCCATTCGAAATAAAAGCGGGCGGTGTGTAACTTGCCACGGTAGAAGTTGGCATCTTCCGTGCTGGCAGATGCCTCCAGGGCATTCGTCGCAACAATCGCCTGGCGCAGCCAGATCCAGGCTACCAGGATACAGCCGAAAACATCCAGGTAGAGCGTGGCATTACTGAGGCCTCGATCGACGTCCTTCTGTAACTGTGCAAACAGCGCCATGCCGGTTTCGTCGAGTTTTTGCAGGGATTCCTCCAGGGCATCGGCCATGCTAACCAGACTCTCCTTGTCCTGAGCCTCCTTAACCGTATTGCGAATCTCTGTCTGCAACAGCTGGTAGGCCTGAAAATTTTTGCCGGGCACTTTGCGCGCGAGTAGGTCGAGGGCGTGGATACCCTCGGTGCCCTCGTGGATGGCATTCAGGCGGTTATCCCGGTACAGCTGCTCCAGGGGAAACTCACGAATATAACCGGCACCGCCGAGCACCTGGATAGCCAGTTCATTGGCTTTGAGGCAGTATTTTGAGGGCCAGGATTTCACTACTGGGGTGATCAGGTCCAGCAGGGTGGCTGCGAACTGCCGTTGCTCCTCTGTGTGTGCACTGTGTTGGTCTTCGTAGAGGGAAGTGGCATACATGCTTAAACCCAGGCCGCCCTCGGCATAAGCTTTTTGCATCAGTAGCATCCGGCGTATATCGGCGTGCTGGATAATGGGTATCTGCTTGGAATTGGCGTCGTGCTTGGAGGGCAGGCGTCCCTGCGGACGCTCTTTGGCGTACTGCAGAGAGTGGATATAACCCTGGTAGCCCAGCACCGAGGCGCCGGCGCCGACACTGATGCGAGCCTCATTCATCATCTGGAACATATATTTGAGCCCCTGGTGTGGCTCGCCAATCAGGTAGCCCACCGCACCCTGATTTTCACCGAAACTCAGTACCGTAGAGGTCGTGTTGCGAAACCCCATTTTATGCAGCAATCCGGCCAGCTTGACATCGTTGTGCTCGGTAACTTGGCCATTTTCGTCGAGGAGGAGTTTAGGGACTAAAAATAAGGATATTCCTTTGACTCCGGCGGGGGCGCCTTTGATTTTTGCCAATACCAGGTGAACGATATTTTCGGTCAGCGACTGGTCTCCGCCGGAGATATACATCTTCTGCCCACGAATGCGATAGCTGCCGTCATCAGCGGGTTCGGCACTGGTGCGGATATCGGCGAGGGCTGAACCCTGGTCTGGCTCGGTCAACGCCATGGTGCCGGCAAAGCGACCATCCAGCATTTGCGGTAAAAATTGTGCCTTGAGGCTGTCACTGGCAAAAGAACGCAACAGGTTGGCGGCGGCGATAGTCAAAAATGGGTAGCAGGCACTGGCAATATTGGCGGCACTCATGTAGCCGAGTGCGGTGCGCATTATGGTTTTGGGCAACTGCATGCCGCCCTCTTCAAAGTCGCAGTGACCCGCGAGAAAACCTGCCTCTGCGAAAGCATCCCAGGATTGCTTGGTTTCTGCAATCATCTGTATTTTTTCGCCATCGAAACTGGGTTCATTGGCGTCGCCTTTGGCATTGTGATTGGCGAAAAATTTTTCAGCAATAGTGCGTGCGGTTTTCAGGGTTGCATCAAAAATCTCTCGGGAGTGTTCCTTATAGCGTGGACGCTGCAGCAGTTCTTCGGTATTGAGAAATTCATAGAGATAAAATTCAGTATTGCGTTCGTTGAGCAATGGAGAAGACATGCCTACCTCGTTATTTTTATTGAGTTACAAAATTTATTATCCCGGCAAAGAAAAATCCAGACCAATCACATTGTTTTGGATGGATGATTGGTACAAGTTCTTATTAAGTAAATTTATGGGATCGTGCTCGCCACTGGATTAATCAAGTAGTAAAAGCTTAGGCGCTAAATCGGGCAATGACTTTTTGTGTGAATGCACTTGGCGATATTGTAGGAGGGGATATTGTATGGGCGCGGAGCCATTCGCTATTAATCCCGCTAAATGAGTTATAGACGATGAACTTGGCACCTAATCAGCGACACTTTGGTAAGCTGGCGTCGGTCCTTTGGTAGGGCGTGGGACTACTTTTTGCCAGAGGTCGCGGGCAAGCTCTGCGGGATCTCTTTTACAACCTTCGGCTATCCAGGCGGCCACGGCCTGCGCCACGTCCGGCCATTGGATTCGTTTCGGCACAGGCAGCTCTTTGAGCCAGGAATGAATATTTTTAGCGTTGATGGAACTGACGATCCTCGCCAGGTTTAGTTGCTCTAACGCTTTGGCATTGGCCTCTTGCTCGAACTGATAGGCTAGGGGCCGGCTCAGTATGGGCTTGCCCTGAGCTAGGGTCTCAGCCAGTAATTCAAAGCCACTATTACAGATTACCGCCTGGGCATTGACCAGGTCCCGCTGAAATCCTTCCGTTGAAGGCGCTTTTATCTGGATATTGTCTGCGGTGGGCAGATTTACCGGAACACCGTAAACAATAAATTGCCGTTGTACCTTCGACAATTCCTCCAACATAGGAATAGGGTGCTCAAACGGTAAGTAGACAAGGACATAATCATTCGCACTGTTATCTGGTTTTGGTTGTACGGGGACTATGGGCGGCAGTATGGGGTTGCCAAAGTGATGCCAGTGCAGCCCCAGGCTTTTTTCTGTGGGCGCAAATGTGCGCAGAACTGTGTGAAAAAGCCAGTTAAATCTGGGCATTGGGATCGAATATAAAAAAGCGTACTGGTGGCCAATACCCACACTGGGCTTCTTGCGGATTTTGGCCGCCCAAGCGGTGACTGGTTCGTAGTCGCTGATAATCAGGTCGAAGTCGTTAACTGGTAGTTCTCGGATATCCTGGATTAACCGACGTAATTTTACCTGCGCAATAGTGGCAAAGCTCCTGAGGCGCCCCTCGCTGTGGACAATGGTCATTCCCTCGCGCCACCAATAGTCGCCAAATAACTCCATCTCAAACAGGTTTTCCTTTGGACGTCCGGAAAACAACCATTGAATCTCAAGTTGTGGGTATTGGTTTAATGCTTTGGCCAGTGTGCGTGATCGGGCGATATGTCCATTGCCGGTTGCCTGCACACCATAAAGAATTTTCATAAAAGGGTGGCGCTCGTTGCCAGTGCCACACAAGTACCGAGCATGGCGCCTGCAAAAACATCCGAAGGGAAGTGTACTCCCAGGCTCACGCGGGCAGCGCCCACTCCAGTAGCCCAGATGTATCCAAGTCCCCATAAGGGACTCACCTGCTGGGTCATAAATGTAATAAAAAGGAAGGCTGCGGAGGTATGTCCCGAGGGTAGGCTGAAGCGGTCATGGGCGATAATAATCGGCTGCATACCGGGTATGGCTTGGGGTGGACGTCTGCGCCGCGTCGTATTTTTAATGGTCCAATAGAGAGAGCGCTCCACCGCCAATCCAGAGCAGGCGGCAATAAAAAGCTGAGTGGCTGCATTGGAAATTATGTAGCTGAAGAGTACGGCGACAGTGAGCCAGCCATCCCCGGACTTAGATAGCCACAGGTATCGTCTGCGTGAAGTGGGACGTGACGCCCGCTCCGTGAGATACAGGACCAGGGACACATCGATACTCTTCAGGTTCATGGATAAGTCTCGCATGCGGCCAACTTAAGAATTGATTATTGCACGGAGTTGACCAAATGATGTCGCAATAATGAAATCTCAAAATAGATAATAATTACGTCGTTCAGCTGCTTGTTTTTAGTTTTGGCAGAAAAATGAACTTGTTGGGGTTTGCAAGATGAGACGGGGCAGGATTGGTTGGAGTGGCAGTTGAAGAAAAAGTGTGAGATTGCGCAAGGAGCGACAGCTCTTAGCTACTTGCATCAAAGAAAGCCGCAGAAAATAGCAGCTTTCACTAATAAAATTTTTTAGAAATAGAAGGTGTCGAAATAGAAGATATCTGTGACAGAGGTTAGGCGATCTTAATTTCGATCTCCCCGGAACCAGGCAATTTTTCTATCAGCTCATGGCCACAGAGTTTTGAGGGGGTGAAATATCCACCCTCACCCCGATAGTCGAGCAGATATTGCATGATTGCCAGAGAGCCGGACACGGTGACATCGTAGCCATTGGCAGTCGTGACCCGGCCCACTTTGCGTTCTCCGCGGCGGTCATTGCGTACCTCTCCCCAGACCCAGGTCTTTTGGCCTGCCCGACGCTCTTCACTGGGCCCTTGAACAGACTTGCTAACTTTTCCTTTCAACCAGCTCTGTACCCAGTTGGTGCGCAGCAGCCAACGAAATCCATTCAGGCGTTTTAACCTTTTTGCCCTTGTGGGGCTCATGGGAATATACGCTTCGATGTTCTGGATGCCAGTTGAATGGTAGGCCGTGGAAATATCCCCCCAGGGAATCGCGACAGCAAATTTTTCGCCTCGGCCATAATCTATGTGGCGGGTTAGTTGCCCATGGCCAATAGTTTCAATATTGCCATTGCGCCGAATGGCTCCCCCCATCCCGAGGCTTTCGATAGAAGTCTTGGCAGTGCCGGGGCTCAAGCTCGATTCGGAGTCAAACCCCAGTGCTAAGTGTGTGGCCGAAGGCATGGCTTTGTGCAGTGCGGCTGCCAGACAGTCGGTGGGAATAACATCGAAGCCCGCTCCTGGGCAGAGTACTATCCCGGCGGCTTTTGCTTCTGCATCCAACTTGTAGGCGGCCTCATAGACAGAAATTTCGCCGGTGATGTCCTGATAGTGGGTGCGGCTGTTAAGGCAGGCCCTCATCATGGGGGCGGCGGTTGTGGAGAATGGGCCGGCGCAGTGAATGACCAAATAGACGTCTCGTAAGCTGCGTTCCAGCACTTCCGTATTTTCCAGATTGATGGCCATAGCCGGGAGATCCAGAGCATCTGCCAGAGGCTGTAATTTTTGCGCATTGCGGCCGGCTAGGATGGGACGAAAACCCTGTGCTACAGCCTGACGGGCAATCAATTCGCCCGTGTAGCCGTAGGCGCCATAGATCATAATATTTTTGTTGTTCACCGGTGGTCCTTGTGGGTTCTAAAGCAGATTGACCGAGAGGGCCGTGCCTGTTTATCAGGCGTCATATTGTATTAACTTGCATTTGTTTCGGTCTGGTGGGGAAAGGTTATCCCCGAGAGGTGAAATGGCGCAAGATAGGGTTTGATAATCGAAAGGGTTTGTTATTCAGGCTTCTTTTTTTGACCTATGACCTATGACCTATGACCTATGACCTATGGCGCCTTTCTAGGGCTCCTTTTTTATGTGGCTGTTATCCATCATTTCGAAGGCTTTTTCTAGCTGGAAGCGGCGAAAGGTCTTCCCATTCTCGGAGAGCGTTTCGTTGAACATGTTGTATGGTCTAGCCGAAACAATACAGTTTCCATAGAGAGCGCGATAGATCACCAAAAGCTCTTCTGTCTCGCTGTGAATAGCTGTGTACAGGACTTCGTAAAGATTCCCTTTGTAGTGGCGGTAAAGGCCGGGCTTCATCAATAAATACCAAGTTAACTCAAATGGTGAGGTGACAGCTGCAGCTGCTCGATACGACGGCCATGGAGAACTGCCACACCGGAATAGCGGTGCTCTCCAGTGGAGGTGAATTCAAATTCATAGCTGCGTTGCAGGCTGATGTGGCCCCGCCGGTCACGCTTCAAGCGAGTGCGTGCCAACACCACGGTATCGTCGAGAAGCTGTACGCCCAATTGTTTACAGTGATTGGCTGCCGCGCGTCTCACTTGCTCTTTTGCCGCCATATTGGCCCAGATATACCAAGCCACAGCAGCCAATAACAGGAACCAGAGGAGATCGTCAGGTGAGTAGTACATTGTTCTACAGTTGCTATGATCGCGAAGCGCAAGAATAACACCGAAGGAGCAGCGATGTCTGGCACCATAATGATCACCGGCTGTAATCGTGGCATTGGACTTGAACTGACCACACAGTTTGCCCGAGATGGATGGAATGTGTTGGCCTGTTGCAGGAATCTTGAGAAGGCCACCGAGCTCAAATCACTGCAAGCTAAATACCCCCAAATCCAGCCCATTGAGCTGGATGTCACCGACTACGAACAAATGATTTCTCTTGGTAAGGCCTTGGAAGGAGAGCCTATCGATATCCTGTTCAACAATGCGGGATATTACGGCCCAAAAGGTATGGCATTTGGCAAAGTGGACCGCAACGAGTGGCGCAGGGTGCTGGAGTCCAACACGATCGCGCCCTATATGATGGCGGAGACCTTTTGCGATAATGTGGCGGCCAGCGATCATAAATTGATCGTCATGATGAGCAGCAAGGTGGGCAGTATCGCCGACAATCGCTCGGGTGGTGGCTATGTCTATCGAAGTTCCAAAACAGCCCTCAATCAAGTTGTAAAAAGCCTGTCAATTGATCTTCAAGACCGGGGAATCACCGTGATTGCCCTGCATCCGGGTTGGGTTAAAACCGCAATGGGCGGTCCTGGTGCTCTGATTTCAGCGGAGCAAAGTGTCACGGCCCTGAGAGAAATCCTCCTTCATGCGGGTCAGGACAAGAGTGGCCGGTTTTATAATTACGATGGCAGTGAAATCCCCTGGTAGCCTCTCTTTACCTCAGTCAACCACTGCTGATGACACATCGATGAATAACTGCGCTCTAGGCGCAGATATCCCTGAATTCACTCGCCTGCAGCATGCTTTGCAAGATTGGGCAAGGATGCGGAAGAAGTCTTCTACCCCGTGATTTAAAAGACGCGAGAAAATGCGCCTACTGGAGGGATGACCATAGCTTCTAACCCTTTTAGTGAGCCAACTTTCGCGTGGCGCAAAAGCAATTAGGCAAGGAACTGCAGGTTCCCTTTGAGTGCAGTTAAGAGAGAATGAAATCAATGAGCAGCGTAACTGAAAGCCTCAGAAACAGTAATGGGCCATCTCAGGAGCGTCTTTTTACTGGTTTGCGTATCTTGCTGAGCGGCTCCCTAGTGATTATTGCGGCCAACCTTACTGGTGTACCCACCTGGGTGGCAGCTTTGGGTTCTGTTACCTATTTTGCCAGGGGCGGTAACCTACGCGCCGGCAGCTATAACCTGGCTTGTGCGGTTACAGGGCTGGGGCTCGGTTTGGTCGCCACTGTGGCAACGACAGGCTGGCAATTAGAGCAGTCCTGGTTGGCTCTTCCAATGGCCTTATTACTGGCGGCTATAGGAGCCTGGGCGATGGGGCTGGTCACCGGAGTTGGCAACATTATCAGCTACGCAATGGGTATCTTAATTGCCTTTACAGCTGAGCTGCCAGCTTCTCTCGATAGTTATTTCCTGCTGATTACAGCTACTGCGCTCGGTGCCATGGTAGCGGGCTTGGTCGATTATTTCTGGCCAGGTAGGCTTTTTATCTCCGGCTCGACAGCCAGTGAATAGTTGGTTATAGCTCGTGAATGTTTTAGGACTCAGACTCCATTTTAAAAGTTTGTAAAAGAGATTCCTCAGAGGTAACGGTGATGTTCAAGTGCATTCTATTTACAGGCGCTTTTGCTTTTATAACTGCACTGGCGTTTACCGGTCCTGAGGTCTCTGTAGCAGAAGTAGATTCAGAATTGGAATACCTTTTATATTAGGACTAATTGATCTCTCAATGGTTTATCTGGTTAATCGGTAATAGCCTTAAGAATGCACATGGGGGTGCAACATGGAAGCGACATATTGGCATGATAAGTGGAAGAAAAATGATATAGGCTTTCATGAAGCCTCTGGAAACTCTTTGCTGTCTGAATTTTTTTCACAGCTTTGCCTGTCCAAAGGGGATAGAGTTTTTATTCCTCTCTGTGGCAAAACCCGTGATATCGGTTGGTTACTTTCCGAGGGCTATCGTGTTGCCGGGGCTGAATTGAGTGAAATGGCGGTACAACAGCTTTTTGAGGAAATGGAACTCACCCCCGAAATCGATCAGCTTGACAGCATTAAACACTACAAGGCAAAAAATATCGACATTTTTGTCGGGGATATTTTTGATCTGAGTGAGGAAATACTGCAGGAAGTCGATGGCATTTATGATCGTGCTGCCCTGGTGGCGTTACCGCAAGATATTCGCCCTGGATATACCCAGCATCTAATGGCCATTACAAAAGTGGCCCCTCAGTTATTAATTTCCTTTGAGTATGAACAGTCTGAGTTAGCCGGTCCTCCTTTTTCTATCAGCTCCCAGGAAATTTTTGATCGCTACGATGAGGAATATCAAGTGAAGATGTTGGCCTCTAGGGATGTACCCGGTGGCTTGAAAGGCCTTGTGCCTGCAAGAGAAGTGGCTTGGCTGCTCAGTAAACGCTAGCAACCCACAGCCTGGCAAAACCTTAGTGATTGATTAGTCGAGTAATATTGGTAATTCCAGGGCCCCGGCAATGAGCGCTTCTTTTTTTTGCTTGGGCCATTTCTTGATGGCGATTTCCAATTTTAGCGCCGAGGACTTGTCTCGAGTTTTTACCTGGTATTCGAGTGTGAGAGGTCCTTTGCCGCGAAGGGCCTTGGCTGCCTTGGTACCGCCGTTACTGTGCTCGGCAAATCGCCGTTGAATATCTTTAGTGATTCCCGTGTAAAGCGTACCACTGGAAGTGCGGATTAAATAAACAAACCAGGATTCCATCAAAAATATTGCCCGCTTAGAGGGATTTCCCTCGGTTCCTCTTTAGTTAATAGGCTTTTTTGTTAAAACCACGGCCTTTTCAAAAGAGACTCTGCTGCTCACCGGCTAGAGGAGGCGGCTTAAATTGGCTGCTATCTAGTGATAGACGCCGGTGATTTAACCCCAATTTCCTGATGGCGACAATAAACCGTTGACGGAGTAACTGGGCGAAAACTCCTGTACCCGTTCGGCGCTGGGAAAAGTCACTTTGATAATCCCGCCCACCGCGGCTTTGTTGTACCAGGCTCATCACATGGTCGGCTCTTTGTGGGTAATGTAGCGCTAACCACTCGCGGAAAAGTGGTGCCACTTCATGGGGGAGTCGCAGGAGGATATAGGCTGCCCTCTCGGCACCTGAGCCCCGCCCAGCTTTTAAAATCGCTTCCAGTTCATAGTCGTTGAGTGCCGGAATCATTGGAGCGGCAAGTACGGCAGCTGGTATCCCAGCCTTGCTCAATTGTTCAATTGTGCGCAGGCGGGCAGAAGGTCCCGCGGTACGTGGCTCCAGTTTCCTTTTGAGGTCCCTATCCAAGGTAGTCACACTAATTGCCACCTGGGCGAGGTTGTCCTGTGCCATTTCCGCCAGGATGGGGAGGTCCCGTAAAATCAGCTGGCTCTTAGTGACAATGGTGACCGGTTGTCGAAACTGCTGCATAACTTCAAGCAGTGCCTGGGTTATCCCCTTTTCCTTCTCCAGTGGTTGATAGGGGTCGGTATTTGCGCCCAGGGCTATGGGGCTGCATACATAGCTGGGCTTGCGTAGTGTCTGTTCCAACAATCTGGGAGCGTTCGCCTTAAAAAAGATCTTGCTTTCGAAGTCGAGCCCAGGGGAAAGATCCATATAGGCGTGAGCTGGTCTCGCGTAGCAATAGACACAGCCATGCTCACAGCCACGGTAAGGGTTGATAGACTGGGTAAAGGGGATATCAGGCGACTGATTGGTGGCGATAATCGACTTGGCCTTCTCTTCAATGGCGGTAGTCAGCAGCCGCTCAAGGGGCTCAGCCTCTGTTTGCCAACCATCGCTCTCCCGCGAACTGGTGTACTCGGCAAAACGACCAGTGATATTACTGGCGGCTCCGCGCCCTTTATGAAAGGGCTGTGGCTTGTCTGGTTCTATTTTTTTCATTGGAACTAATGGGCTGTATGTTTGTACAGTTTACGATTGCGATTTGGTACAAAGCAATGCCCAATCATATTTTGTGATTATCTATCAGCGGCTACTCAGTCATTATTTTTAAGGAAGATATCGACGAATGGCGCAAGTCAAACCTTTCAGTATTGATATACAGGAATCGCAATTGGCAGATATGCATCGGCGGATGAGGGAAGCCCGCTGGCCTGAGGCGCAAACCGTAGATGGTTGGGGCCAAGGTGTCCCTCTGGATTACCTCAGGGATTTATGCGACTACTGGTTAAATGAGTATGACTGGTTTGCCACCCAGCAGAGGCTGAATCAATATGACCAGTTTACCACGACTATTCACGATTTAGATATTCATTTCATCCATGTAAAGAGCAGCCATAGCAGTGCCACGCCAATTGTGATCACCCATGGTTGGCCCAGCTCCTTTGTTGAATTTCTTAAAGTAATAGGGCCTCTGACGGAGCCAACCCAATTTGCTGGAAATGCCGAGGATGCCTTCCATGTGGTATGCCCATCTCTGCCCGGTTTCGCCTTCTCCGGTAAGCCCGTAAAAACGGGGTGGGGTGTGCCCAGAATTGCCACAGCCTGGGATACTTTGATGAATCGACTGGGGTATCAATCCTACTTGGCCCAGGGAGGAGATTGGGGGCGGTCGGTGACTACTGAGATTGGCATTCAGAACCGGGGCGCATGCAAAGCTATACATATCAACAATCCCAAAGAGGAGCCAACCGCTGACGCCCTGATAAAGCCCAGTGAGGAGGAGAGAGAGGCTCTGGCCGGAATACGATTTTTCAATCGGTGGGATTCAGGTTTTGCCAAGGAGCAGAGTACTCGCCCTCAAACATTGGCATATAGCCTTGCGGATTCGCCTATAGGTCAGGCTGCCTGGATATTGGAGAAATTCCATCTGTGGACCGATTGCCAGGGCACTTTGGAGAGCATTTTTACCAGAAATGAATTGTTGGACAATATCATGCTCTATTGGCTGACAAACACAGCGGCTTCTTCTTCTCGATTATACTGGGAAAGCTTCGATATCCCTTACGGTCCTGATCAGGATAAGGTAGTGCAATTGCCAACCGGGGTCAGTATTTACCCGGGAGAGATAGTGAGAATTCCCCGCTCATGGGCTGAAGGTCGTTATAACAATATTTGCTATTGGAATCACTTGAAGCAGGGAGGGCACTTTTCCGCTTTTGAACAGCCAGATCTCTACGTCGAGGAAATTAGAGCTTGGAAGAGAAGCCTATTATAGGGCTCAAAAGCCCCTTCTCACCTTCTCAAAGAACCTAATAATCCCCTAGTGAGATATTTCCTTTAAAGTCCTCATTTGCAACCTCCTTGATAATAGCTTGACCCGCAAGAGTGCTCTCTCCATTAGAGGTGAACGTTGGGTTTCCATAAAGTTCCCACCCATTGTTAAGCGCCTCGGTAACACGTAAACAGAAATTGGAATCATCTGGTCCGGTAAGCAATCGGTAAAGTTTCATAGGTAATACTCTTTAGAGAGGTTGCTTGCATCCGAAAATATTTAAACAAGCAGAGTCTTTTAGCTAGGAAATCCTTGGTTCAGACTATTGGATGGCTACTGGGTATACTTTGAGTTTTAGTTGAAGGATTGTATTTGGCGGGCATGATTAACCCTGGTCGCTCATCATCCCAGATCATATTGACTATTTTCCATCTGTGGCCATCGTTGTAGAGTTGAATGCTGTTGATCCCTCGCTTGATAAACTGAGTTTTTTTACTATCTCTCCAGGCTTCATAGGTACTGAAAGCGTGGGCAATGTTGCCAAATGACTCGATAATATTGTGAGTTTCTACCTCATAAAAAGCTGCGTTTCCAACTAACCGCTGAAAGTTTTCAGGATAATCCTGAATGCTTAAAACCAGTGCCTGGGGATTGCCTTGACTGTCTATAGAGGTACGAATCACTTTGGCGTAGGGCGCAAATAGTTCCTGCTGTCTTTTCCAGTCACGAGTAAACCCTTCGGGGCCAGAGATAACTTGGTACAGCTGTGTAAGAATTGCTTGTATTTCACTGTTTGCCATTACTTTAAACGCCTTTTAATTGGCCTGTATGGATCGGTATTACCAATTAGCCTAGGTATTAGCTTTCACTAGCAAAGCATCGTGTATTATCTTTAGGTTCTGAGGGAAGCCATGATAGGATTTTCCAGCCTTCTGAAGTGTCTGCCAATGTATAAGTGCTGCACTGGTAACCCAAAAGCAGTCCTTCTGAGGTGTAGCGTTTAAGTAATATCGTAGTAACTGACATGTTCCCACCCTGAAAATGTGCTCAAAATTAAGAATTTCTGAATTCATATAGCCTTTCTTTGCCAGGGCATCGTGTATCTCAGAGAGTACTTTCTCCACTTGCTCAGAATCTTTCGGGGTGAGGATACGAGGGCCAAAAATAAAATGGGGAGATTCTGTGAAGAATCGAGAGGCTGTTCCTTTTATGTTATTCGAAGAGAGTTCTTTAATGAATCCTGTAATATGCTCTTCTGTCGAGGTTTTCGCATAGACATGAAAGTTGGTACATATCAACAAAATTGCCAGTAAAATGAATTTTTTCAACTTGAAACCCTTGGTGTGAATTGCCCGGAGTCATCTTTAGAGCCGATAATGGCTTAAGCTGGCCGATTGTGATTTTTTGATTGACAGCCTCAATAGCGACTTACTTTGAAATAATAATTTAATTACTACTGTGGAGTAAACATGTCCTTGTTCCTGGCTATGTTTGGATTTTCATTGACCATGTCGATTACACCAGGCCCTGTCAATATGGTGATCGTTTCATCTGGAGTGCAACATGGTTTCGCTCGCACCATCCCATTTGTGTCGGGAGCAACAATCGGTTTTACACTACTACTTGCCGCAATTGGTTTTGGGTTTTACCAAATACTGGAGAGCTATCCACAGCTATTACACTACCTAGCCATAGCTGGATCGCTATACGTAATCTATATGGGGTATAAAATTGCCAGTGCCCCTGCTGAGGAAATAGCGATTGATGAAAGATCTCTGCCGCGTTTTCACGAGGGTTTTCTTCTGCAATGGTTAAATCCAAAAGCATGGATTGCTTGTGTATCCGGTGTTGCTTTGTTTTCCAGTCCTCACAGTCAGTTAAGCCTGGTTTACTTTGTGTTTGTTTACTTTTGGGTTTGTTATACGTCGCTGACTCTATGGGCTTTTGCTGGAGATAAAATTCGACATCTGCTGGGCGGAACCTCTAGAATAAAACGGTTTAATCTGGTCATGGGTGGGCTGTTAATTTTATGTGCGGTATATTTACTGTATTCACATTTCTTACCTGGCCAGCAAGCCCTCTGACTGATTCAGTCTGGATATCCCCCTTTTTTCGCGGAGCCCCTTTTGTTCGCTTAGATAGATGTGAAGGATCACGTCCCCAAATTTTTGGTGATTCCTGTCGAAAAAGAAAGGGGGGGCAACTATCAGGAGGTGCGCCGTGTATCACCGTGCTTATTTTTTGTTATTTTATTGGGCGCTTCGGTTAGAAGGTCCGTTATTTGATCGGTTGCAAGATAGGTTGTATAGGCTATTTTTTGATAATGTTTATATCTTGCTAGACAAATAAGTTTTTATAATCTACAGCTATTGTTGATCTCCTACACCGCCGTGTAAATCCTCCTCGTTTCCTATACTAATCGGGTATCTATTTGCCATTACTGATTAGGGTTGTGGGAACCAAAATATGTTCGAAATTTACTACTGGGTACGGAGAAAGGATAGCTGGCGGCAATGACTGATTGGTCGATAGGTGTCATCCAGGTAGCCAGTTATATTGGTGTCTGTGGGCTTCCATATAGTGATGCCTTTCAGCCAGTCCTCTCTTGCCAACAACTATTGCACCCCCTAGCAGATTGTGTACAAACCACCACCCTTTTTAGTGAGCGTTCTAATTGTGAAGCAGTCTCGAAGTTGGTTTCATTATTTGATCAAGTCATATTCTTTTGAGAGTTATGCTGGAAGAAAGGCTGTTGGAGTGAAAATATCTTTAACTCAATAGATTTAAATTCTTAGGCGGTAGTAATACCCGGGCGCAGGCTGGGAGTATTTGTGTGAACGAGGTAGTCACTATTGTAGGGCAGGCGCTCTTCCTGGCGGTAGTAGCTGTGGTGGGGTTGGGTTTTTCTAGAATTCTAAAAATTGACAACACTTTGGGTTGTCTCTTGGCAGGTGTTCTGGCGGCCTTTTTATTGCCGGTGATTGATTATGATACTGGGCTAAGGGCAACCAGTTTAAGGGAGCTGGTTTTCTTTGTAATTCTTCCAGTCTTAATTTTTGAATCTGCTTGGCAGTTGGACCCATGGGTCTTAAAGCGTTGGATTGGTCCGATTCTATTATTCTCAACTTTGGGTTTGATCATTTGTGCTTTCTTGATTGCTGCAATTACTTACTATGGTATTGGTCACCCAGAGGGCTTTCCCTGGATAGCAGCCCTGTTGACCGGTTCAATTCTGGCAGCGACTGACCCAATATCGGTAGTGAACAAACTTCGTCAGGAAAAAACAGGGGAAGATTTACTTGCCCTTGTTGAGGGGGAAAGCTTATTTAATGATGCGGCGGCGGTGGTGTTCTACTCTTTAGTGCTTGGCCTGGCTACCTATTCCATTGTGCAATCCACTGGTGCTGGAGCTGAAGCTCCGTCATTAAGTGTTGGTTCAGTCACCTTATATTTCTGTATGATATTCTTTGGCGGAATTATTGTGGGTTTAATTTTAGGCTTGCTAACCACCTTGGTTATTTTGTTTCTGCGAACACCGAGTGCGGCATTAATGACTCTGGTGATTGTCGCTTTTGGTAGTTTTTACCTGGCTGAGAATATTCTGCATGTATCCGGTATTATTTCTGTAATGACCTGTGCCATAGTGGCGCGAGCCTGTCTGCGAAAACAAAGAAAAACTTATTTGGTTGATGCTGAGCCAACCTGGGAGTGGCTTGGGTTGCTGTTTACCTCCATTATCTTTGTGATTATGGGGTTGGTCATCACCTTTGAAATGTTTACTCATCAGTGGTTGGCAATGCTAATCGCCACAGCTGCAGCGCTTGGTGCACGAGCTCTTTCCGTTGTCTTGGTGGCTCCTTTAACCCGCTTTGTTGGCCCCCCAATTTCTAAACCCTGGAGGTTGTTGATGAGCTGGGGAGGTTTGCGCGGAGTGATTGCTGTGGCCCTGGTGCTTTCTCTTCCCGTTGAACTACCTTATTGGTGGACGATTCAATCTATGGTGTTCGGTGTGGTGTTGTTCTCCTTGTTAGTGCAGGGAACTACCAGTGGGCGCTTGATAAGAAAGCTGGAGATATAAGCTATAACCGCTTGAACTATATTCTTGGAAATGAGGTAGAGGGTAAATTGGGGGTAAATCTCCGATTTTTTGACACCGATACCTAAATAACTATAAGGATTGTGCTTTTTCTCTATACTTGTTTGATGTCCATAATTTATCTATTTTTCCTTCATTGGCCAATTTTATGAGTGTAATTCCTGCAGGAGGGAGGATTCGAATGAGATAAATTGGTTGGCTGTCATTTTTGGAGATTCGATCATAGGTAAGTGTCCGATATTCTCCATTAATTTCAGTTTGGAGCCGGTTATTTTTCTTGATAGGTTGATACCTGCTTCCGGATGGAGGATTCTATCTTTCTCGCCCCAGGTGATTAAAGTGGGTTTGGGGAATCCTTTTAGCCGGGTGTCTAGTGGAGATGAAAATTCAATGTTTCCTGCTTTGATTTTATGAATATCTTTAAATATCTTGTGGTGTAGTGAAAAATTTTCCTTGGCCGATTTTGATAGCTCTGAAACTGCAAAGCCAGGTATAAAGGGTCTTTTGTGAAACACATGATCTAAGAGTACTTCGTAATCCTCTCGTCTTTTTGTCAGGATCACAGGCAACTCATTGCGCAAAATCTGTTCGAACATTTCACTATTGGGAGAATCTTGCACTCCAAGAGGGTTCAGAAGCCATAAGCTTATTGTTTTTTCTGGATAGGTTGCAGCATAGTTTCCTGCTATGTATCCACCCATTGAATTGCCGGCAAGGTGAAATTGTTTTAAGCCGATTGCGTTAACAAAGCTGTTCAGGCGCTGAACTTGGGACTGTACATCATAGTCCAGTCCCGGGTTCTTAAAACTCTCGCCAAATCCAGGTAAATCGAGCGCAATGATTTGAAAGTGACGAGTTAAATATCTGGCTAAACGTACCCAATTATCTTTGTCGGCCCCGAATCCATGTAAGAAAATTAGGGGGGTTCCAGATCCACCTTGCAAGTAACTAATCCTACCTTCTTCAATGTCGATTGTTCGAAAATTCAGGCCTGATATTTTTCTTTCTGCAAAAGCTCCAAGCCGAAAAAGAATAGAAGTAAAGGAAGCTGGCTTCATTGTGTTTCTTAAATTTGACGTGCTTTTATTGGGAAATCGGTGTGTGCCCCCTCAGCTATTATGCTTAGCATTGACTGCAATTAGTAGTGTGAAGTCAATAGCTGATTAGTCTGACGGCTGTAATGTTTTTCAATGTTAACAGGGATATAAATATCATCAACCAGAAATGGATGATGTTGCCCTGCTTTGGCGCGTAATTCTTCATTAAGGGCGGCAATAAATCTCTACCAGCTTGTGAATGCAGGGGCTGTAGCTTATGGAATATAACATAACCTATATCTATAAGCTTATAATGAGCTCACATGCTTCCTATATTTCAACTTTAAGGCAGTTGATTAATACTTTTCTTATTTAATCGATCATTAAGGTTGGGTTGTCTAATGCGAGCCAAATTGCCACCGAGAGCAAGCTCAAAGAAAATAGCATACCCTGTATTCTTTGGGCTCTGGCATTTGTAGCAAGTTTTGCCAGTGCATTTCCGAATACGATCCAGCATAGGTGAGTTGATAAATTGAGAATAGTCATTAATGCAATTAGCGTTAGAATGCTTTTTGTGGATTCATTTTCAAGATTGGGTGCAAAGATAGAAAACATAGTAAATGTAATGATCCAGCCTTTAACGTTCAAGGTTTGAATCAATATCCCATTCCAGATGGAAACCTCAGGCGCTTTAGTTTGACTTTTTACTGATTTAGGTTTTGCAAAATGATAGGCAAGATAGATTAGATAAGTCACTCCTCCAGCCTGAAGTAACTTCAAGGCGATTGGGTAATGTATCAACCAAGCCATTAGGCCAAAGCCGACAAGAAAGCCTTTGACAATAAAAATCAAGTCGATGCCGGCTAGTAATGGCAGTGATCTGCGTATACCCAGGCTGGCACCGGCTGCGGCGAAGGTGATATTGGCAGGGCCCGGGCTAAAGATAAGTGGAAACATAACAGCTAGCCACGCAAGAAAAAATTCCATGCTCATAAGAGGCACCTTTGTCAAACATTTAGCAGTCGCCAGCTGGGGGTTTTGTAAACTACTTTGCTGGCGGTGAGGAGCGAGTCTAAAGAATGCGGCTATTACCTTCTTGTACAAAATTGCACTAAGGAGCCTCTGAATAATTCCAAGTAGATCGGGCAGAATAGCTTATCTACCAAGTCTATCTGCAAAGAAGGTACTCTCTATGAAATAGAGCTCAAGCACAGTTTTACTGGGTTGGCACTGGTTGTAAATATCCTTGGCGAGACAGCGACTATCAAATTTTGCTACTTTCTCGAAAATAATTATCTTAACTCGAACCTCCGCAAAGCAATCAGTACCTGCCTATGAATTAAAAGCATGATGTTAATTTGAATAAACTTCACTGATACCACAATTATCTCAATACCAAGTTCAACAAAAGCGAAAGCCCGATATTCTGAAATGCATCAGATGAAAAAGTAATCAGTGGCACTTTGGAATGAAGATGTACACCGGTATCGATGACATACTAGAACTTGTCCACAACATTCATACCATAGAAATCAGAACCCATGATGTTGCAGCGATAAAAAATTTTCTGCACAGTGAAAGAAGAGTCGATTCTGATTACACAGATGTGGAGAATCGCGAACAGCCGCGAGATATTGATGTGGAATGGTAAATTACAATGAAGCCCGGCAGACAGAAAGCTCTTCCAGCGAAAGATACAATTAGAAAAGCATAAAAGATCAAGGTACAGACTCGTGAATGTGGAGACGGATTTCGCCGTATCAAGTGATTACTTGGGCAGAGCTAGATGCGTTATAAAGAGCTAGCCAATGAAAATTTGATTTGGGTCAAAATCTGCTCAATTTTTATAAATAGGATACTGAACAGCGAAAGCTAGATGTATTTTTCAAGGCTTCCCATATTTTTTTGAGGAAAACTTTAACAGGAGCGAGAGTTTCACTACAAAGTATCGGTATAAATGTGGAAGAAATGTGCACGCACTTCACGAAACAAGCATCACAAAGGGGCAGAACCAAAAAGATAAAAATAGTCACCACTATAAGCAGTAATTATTCTATTGCCGAACTCAGAAATTCAGGTATACAATGATTTTCTCTTATGGATAGATAGTCTGATAATTTCTCTCAAAAAGATATTTTTTGCAGTTTAATTTAAGCCCCACAAACGGATGATAGATTAGAGGAAGCAATGGAAACTATTGAATACGGAAAAATAACAATCTACAAGAAAGATAAATCCCCGAGCAATGAAGCGATTCTCTATGCTCACGGCTCCTTCGACCAGGGTTCTTTCGGCAAGGCAGAGCTGCCTGACAATCTGGCCATTTATTTTTACTCATTCCATGGCTCAGCCTCTTCGGACCATGCTGTGAAAAGCTTGACTAAAGATGGCACACCCGCCAAGGAAGCCAATAGCATTGCCGACTTTAGCAAAACCCTGAAATTCCTTAACATGGGTTCAGGAAAAGTGCATTCGATCGCTGGTGGCGGCGCCTCGGTATATAATTATAATCTTTCACACAATGAAAAAAGTCCCGCACATTTAGATAATATTCAAAAAGCCTGGCAAAGTGGTATTCACCATCACGACTTAATTTTGGTTAACAAAGATGCAAGTGTACACCTTGCGGATGTCCTTAAGGTCATACAAGACAATAAACTAAGCTATACCAAACTGCATTTTACTGCCTGCCGTTCCCCTAGCTCTGGTAACGATCTAAGCTCTCAAGCAAAATGGGTCGGCTAATCATTTGAGCATAAAGTAGGCATTACTCTTAATGCCTACTTAGATAGAAAAAGTGATTTGGGTGATTCAGGTTACACAGGGGCAGCCAAAAATACTCAGTATTTTTAGAGTTTCTCTAAATAGACTTGAGATAACGCCCTGGTGTAATACCAAAAGTCTTCTTGAAGTTCCTACTCATATGGCTTTGGTCAAAAAAACCACAGTCAGTTGCTACCGTGGCAGCATTCAGCCCTTGCTGAAGTAAAAGGCGAGCCTGATGGGTTTTGTAAAGAACCAAAAACTGATGGGGGGCTATACCGTAGTGCTTGCTAAAACAGCGGATTAATTGATATTGGCTCATCTCAGTGAGTTGGCAAAGTTGCTCAAGCGTTACGTTGTATTGCCAGTGATCACACAGATAGTTATAAATTTTTCTTGCGGCCGATTTATCTTTTTGACTTCGAGGGTAGATGTTCTGGTCGCCATGATTGGTGAATAGCTTGGTAAGTGCCAGGGTTAACAGGCTATCTGTGGCAAGAGATAAATAAGTACCGCTCAAACTGCAGTGAAGTTGAAAGAGTAACTGGAAAAGCTCTGGGTCATGAATAATAGGCCCCTTAAGAAAAGGCATGGGGGTTTTGCCAAAGCTGCTATGTTGTCGCAACACTTGTTCAATCAGTTTTGTATCAAAATAAAACATGCGGTAATGCCAGCCTTGTTCGCTACCGGTATAGCCAGTATGAATTTCGCTGGGATTAATGGCGACGATATCTCCCTGGGGGATGATGTTAGTTTGCCCGCGATAGTCTAATTTCTCGGCGCCTGCCTGGATAATGCCAATGGCTAATTCATCGTGCCAATGCTTGTTAAAGGCAAAACTGCGAAAATGCGCATGAAATAGTTCTATGCCACTGTGTTTTGGGCTACGCCAAAATGTAGAAAATTCCTTTTGCATCTATAGGTCTTATCCATCAGTTCTTAGCCATCAATACCGCTGCTTGAGCAGTGCGTATTAGAAGATACAAAAAGTGGTGGAGCTGGGCAAAAAATCTTTTCAGAAGAGGGGAGCGCTGGAGGGGCTGGCCGTGGAGTTATCCACGGCCAAAAGCAATAGTTATTGCCAGTTGAGGATCACCTTGCCGGATTCTCCAGAGCCCATAGTGTCGAAGCCTTTCTGGAAGTCGTCGATAGGGAACTGGTGGGTAATAATTGGGGTTAGGTCCAGGCCGGATTGAATCAGGCTGGCCATCTTGTACCAGGTTTCGAACATCTCACGGCCATAGATACCTTTAATGGTCAGGCCTTTGAATATGACCTGACTCCAATCGATAGCCATTTCGCCGGCGGGAATGCCGAGCATGGCGATCTTGCCACCGTGGTTCATTGCCGCGAGCATATCGCGGAAGGCAACGGGAACACCGGACATTTCCAGGCCTACGTCGAAGCCCTCGCTCATGCCCAGCTCCGCCATCACATCTTTAAGGTTTTCCTTGGACACATTCACAGCACGGGTGGCCCCCATCTTGCGGGCCAGATCCAGGCGATATTCGTTGATATCGGTGATGACCACGTGGCGAGCACCCACATGCTTGGCAACTGCTGCGGCCATAATGCCGATAGGACCGGCACCCGTGATCAATACATCTTCGCCCACCAGATCGAATGAGAGTGCAGTGTGTACGGCGTTGCCGAAAGGATCAAAAATGGAAGCCAGCTCATCGGAGATGTTGTCTGGAATTTTAAAAGCGTTTAGTGCCGGAATAACCAGGTATTCGGCAAAAGCGCCCTGGCGGTCCACACCAACACCGTAAGTGTTGCGGCAGAGGTGGCGGCGGCCTGCGCGGCAGTTGCGGCAGTGGCCACAGGTGATATGGCCTTCGCCGGAAACGCGGTCGCCAACTTCAAAACCGGCAACTTCCTGGCCCATACCGACGACTTCGCCCACATATTCGTGCCCAACTACCATGGGCACCGGGATGGTTTTTTGCGACCACTCATCCCAGTTATAAATATGCATGTCCGTACCGCAGATAGCGGTTTTATGGATTTTGATCAGCAGGTCGTTGTGGCCCGGCTCGGGGATTTCCACATCGGTGAGCCAGATGCCCACTTCGGACTTCAGTTTAGAAAGTGCTTTCATTGTCATTCTAACTACAAAAAGAAAGGCGCGGCGCTACCTGGCAAGGGGAATATCCTCTGCTCAAATAATGCCGCGGTTATTTCGGAATTAAATAATTTCTAGCTCGCGGCCCACTTCAATAAAGGCATCAATGCACTGGTCGAGCTGCTCGCGAGTGTGTGCCGCAGACATCTGCGTACGAATACGAGCTTGGCCTTTAGGTACTACCGGGTAGAAGAAGCCCACTACGTAGATACCGCGCTCTAGCATTTTGTCTGCCATTTTCTGAGCGAGGGCGGCATCGCCAATCATGACCGGAATAATTGGGTGGTCGGCTCCGGCCAGGGTGAAGCCAGCTTCGGTCATACGCTCGCGGAAGTAGGCGGAGTTGTCGCGCAGCTTCTGCCGTAACTCGGCGCCATCCATCAGCATATCTAGCACTCTTAATGAGGCGGTGACGATAGCGGGAGCCACGGAGTTGGAAAACAGGTAAGGGCGTGAGCGTTGGCGCAGCAGATCGATAATTTCCTTGCGCCCGGAAGTGAAGCCGCCAGAGGCGCCGCCCAGGGCTTTGCCCAGGGTGCCGGTAATAATATCAATGCGATCGACAACATCGCAGTATTCGTGAGTGCCGCGGCCATTTTGGCCGAGGAAGCCCACAGCATGTGAGTCGTCTACCATCACCAGGGCGTTATAGCGGTCCGCCAGGTCGCACAAGGCTTTCAAGTTGGCGATCACACCATCCATGGAGAAGACGCCATCGGTGGCGATCAGCTTAGTCTTCGCGCCTGCGGCATCGGCTGCCTGCAGTTGTTTCTCCAGGTCCGCCATATCGTTGTTGGCGTAGCGGAAGCGCTTGGCTTTACACAGGCGCACACCGTCGATAATGGAGGCGTGATTGAGGGCGTCGGAGATAATCGCGTCTTCAGGGCCCAGTAGAGTCTCGAATAGGCCACCGTTGGCGTCGAAACAGGAGGTGTAGAGGATGGTATCTTCGGTGCGCAGGAATTCCGAGAGGCGCGATTCCAGGGCCTTGTGAATGTCCTGGGTACCACAAATAAAGCGTACCGATGCCATGCCGAAGCCGTATTGATCCAGTCCTTCTTTGGCTGCTTTGATCAGGTCCGGGTGGTTGGCCAGGCCCAGGTAGTTGTTGGCGCAGAAGTTCAGTACCTGGGTGTCGTTGTTCACCTGTATCTCGGCGGCTTGCTGAGAGGTAATGATCCGCTCGCGCTTGTAGAGGCCGTCGGCATCGATTTGTTTTAGCTCGTTGCGCAGGTGCTCAAAGAATTGTTCTGGCTTGGACATGATATTGTTTTTAGCTCCTGTCGGGTGCTCGTGGCACTGGGTATCTGGCGCGAACTAAAGTGGCGCCAATGTATTCTTGTTTATCCCGCCAGCTCGCAGGCCTTATGGGCCGTGATCGGCTGCTCACTGGCGCGGCAGCTGGTGGCGAATTTTAAAGCCTCTTCCGCGGTGTCGAATAGTAGTTGCCACAACAATTGCCGATCGGCGCGTCGCACGGCTCTCACCGCGGTGCGGCTGCGTTGGTTGGCAATTTGAATTTCTATAACGTCTTTACTGGATAACGGTGATTCGGACATGGTCCCTCCAAGGGTAAAACTTTGGAGGACTGACGTGGAAGCGGCGAAAGGATATTCGCTAATCCGGTTGGATTGCTCTTGTAGAGCCCCATCCTCCCCGCAGGCTTTGGTGTGCCAGCAGAGAGAGAACCACCTTGCCCCGGTCGGCAGGTTGGCGTTGGCGTCAGCCACTCTCGTGATGTGCGAGCAAAGATAGCGGGGAGGGGATTGGCAGTCAACTGCACCGCCCACGATTACAGGCGGTGCAGAAGTTTATGCCGGCAGTTGCACGGATTTCAGTTCGATAAACTCGCCGAGACCGGCCTCACCAAATTCGCGCCCGTTGCCAGAGCGCTTGTAGCCGCCAAAGGGTGCGTCGTAATTGAATTCGCCGCCGTTGACGAAACACAGGCCAGCTTCAATACGGCGCACCAGGGGCATGGCACTTTCCGCATCTTTTGCCCAAACGCCGCTGGACAGGCCGTATTCGGTGTCATTGGCGATGGCAATTGCCTCATCCATATCCTTGTAAGGGATCAGGCAGGTCACCGGGCCGAAGATCTCCTCGCGGGCGATGCTCATGTTGTTGTGCACATCGGCAAATACCGTGGGCTTCACATAAAAGCCCTTATCCAGCCCGGTGGGTACCTCGGCGCCGCCAGTGACCAAGCGTGCACCCTCGTCGATACCCTTCTGGATATAACCGCGCACTATCTCGCGCTGGCGTGCGGAAGAGAGTGGGCCCATAAAGGCATTTTCACCGGTGCCCATGGCGATGTCTTCGGCCACCTGGCGAGCGATTTCTACCGCTTCGTCATAGAGTTCGGCAGGTACCAGCATGCGGGTGAGGGCAGTACAGGTCTGGCCGCTGTTGATAAACACATCCTCGCAGCCCCAACGCACGGCGGCTTCCAGATCTGCATCGGGGGTGATAATCAGCGGGGACTTGCCACCTAGCTCCTGGGTTACGCGCTTCACAGTGGGCGCCGCGGCCTTGGCCACTTCCACGCCGGCGCGAGTGGAACCGGTGAAGGAGACCATATCGATACCGGGATGGGCAGAGAGCGCCGCACCCACTTCGGAGCCGGCTCCGGGCACCAGATTGAAGACACCGGCGGGGACTCCGGCCTCTTCAATAATTTCCGCCATCACAAAATCCTGCAGCGGCGTGATTTCGGCGGGCTTGGTGATCATGGTGCAGCCGGCGGCCAGGGCCGGGGCCACTTTGCCCACAAATTGGTGCAGCGGGTAGTTCCAGGGGGTGATAAAACCACACACGCCCACGGGCTCGCGGAACAATACGGAATGGCCGGCTTTCTCCGTTTTCTCCATTTCCGCGGTGCGCTCGGCGTAGTAGCGCATGGCATAGATAGGGCCATCCACGTGCAACCAGCGGGTGATGTGTTCGGGGCAGCCGAGTGCCTGGGATACGGCTTGTACCAGATCTTCCTTGCGCTTTTCCATACCGTCGGCGATGGCGTTAAGCAGTTCGCGGCGCATCTGTGCGGTGCTGTTGCGCCAGCTGTGGAAGGCTTGGCGCGCGGCTTCCACGGCGAGATCCACATCTTCGGCCGAGCCTTCGGCCACTTGGCAGATTAATTCTTCGGTGGCCGGGTTGATCACCGGGTGAGTCCCGGTACCCAGGGGCTCGCGCCATTCGCCGTTAATAAACAACTTGCCTGTGGGCAGTTTGCTGAGATCTGTCATGTCACGCTTCCATTTATTCTGCGCCTGAAGGCGCGCTGATTTCGATCAGGGTTGGGGTCTGGCGGCCCAGGGCATCGGCTACTGCGTGTGCCAATTGGCCGGGCTGGTCGATACGACAGCCCTCGGCACCAAAGGCCTTGGCCAGGGCGACAAAATCCGGGGTGCTCAGGTTTACACCTTCCTGCGGTACTTCCGCCGCATCCATAAAGTCGCGGATTTCGCCGTAGCCGGCGTTGTTCCATACCAGGATGGGCAGAGGTAAGCGTTGCTCAACGGCCACAGCCAATTCACCCAGGGTAAACATCAAGCCGCCATCGCCAATCAGGGCGATCACATCTCGCTCGCTAGAGAGCTTGGCGCCAACTGCCGCAGGCAGGGCGAATCCCAGGGTGCCATAACCGGTAGTGCAGGTCACATGGCTGTGCGGATGATACAGGGGCAGGGCGTGGTTAGTGTTATAGGCCAGCTGGGTGGAGTCTGTCACCAGGATACCGTTTTCCGGCAGGGCTTCGCGCAGGGCCTCAACCCAAGGGAAGCGTTGTTCGGAGCCATCCCACCACTCTTTGCGGCAGTCCTTCAGTAACTGGGCAACCTCTTTCACAGACTGTTCGCCTGCTGTTGTATCGCGTAGGGCCAGCGCGGCCTCCAATTGCTGCAGGCTCTCTTTGGCGTCTGCACAGATGGCCAAGTCTGGTTGGGCGTTGCATACCAGCTGTGCAGCATCTATATCGATACGAATCAGTTTGCCGGAGAAGGCGTAATTATCCCGCACCAGGTTGCGATCGGTTTCGGATAATTCGGTGCCTACGGCCAGCACTACATCCGCACTCTCCACGCGGTTGCGCACACAATCGAAACTCAGGTTGGCACCGCCACACAGTGGATGGCGTTCATCTACAACGCCCTTGGCGGCGAGTGACAGAAACACCGGAGCAGCGATTTTCTCGGCGATTTGGGTGGCCGCCTCTCCGGCGCTCTGGGCGCCGCCACCGAGGAGGATGACCGGGCGCTGGGCGCATTGCAGCCAGTCCGCGGCAGTGGCGATAGCGGTAGTATTTGCCGCTGGGGCCATAGCGGCTGGTGCGGCTTTGTAATCTTCCAGCTGGCCGGGCATGGGAGCCGGGAACAGGTCGATGGGGATTTCGATATGCACTGGGCCCGGGCGGCTGGATAGCAACAGCTGGAATGCCCGTGCCATCACCTCTGGTAATTGCTCTGCCTGGGTGAGCGTGTGCTGCCAGATACAGAAGCCGCGGCTGGCATCACTCTGTTGCGGCAGTTCGTGCAGGCGGCCGCGGCCCATGCCCAGGTCTTCGCGGCGATTGATCGCGGAGATCACCAGCATGGGAATTGAGTCGGAATAGGCCTGTGCCATGGCGGTGGCGGCGTTGGTGAGGCCGGGGCCGGTGATCAGGAAGCAGACACCGATTTTGCCACTGGCGCGGGCGTAGCCATCCGCCATAAAGGCGGCACCTTGTTCGTGGCGGGGAGTGATATGCATCAGGTCACTGCCGGGCAGACCGCGGTACAGTTCGATGGTGTGGACACCGGGAATGCCGAAGACTTTTTCCACCTGGTAGTCGCGCAGCAGGCGCATGAGCACCTGGGCGCATGTGGGCGCAGAGGACATAGCCACCATTTTCCTTATTTGTGTAAAAATGCCGTGAGCCTAGCGGCACGCCAAAAAGCACGCAAGCGCCCGCAGAGTCT
Organism: Microbulbifer sp. CnH-101-G; assembly: GCF_052466775.1. Taxonomy (NCBI): domain Bacteria; kingdom Pseudomonadati; phylum Pseudomonadota; class Gammaproteobacteria; order Cellvibrionales; family Microbulbiferaceae; genus Microbulbifer; species Microbulbifer sp. CnH-101-G. The sequence goes on along the minus strand of NZ_CP174292.1, from coordinate 2,537,796 downwards.
GCATCTGCGAGGGGAAAATCGCAGGAATATTGAGATTCGCCCCGTATCGCGACAGGAAACTTGGCCCTTGGGTCGTAAAATTTCCTACGCAAGGGGAGTTGCGGTTGGGGAAATTCGCTTTGCTCCAACTGGCTGGATATATTTTGAGTATGAATAACTTAGGAAGTAGCACCATGGAAATCGATCAATGGCGTCGCGAATATCTGCTTGGCGGCCTGCGCCGCTCGGAGTTAAAAGCAACCCCGGTGGAACAGTTTCGCGAGTGGCTTGAGGAGGCTCTGGAGGCCAAACTTTCTGACCCCAATGCCATGTGTTTGGCCACAGCTGATGGCAGCGGCCAGCCCTCCCAGCGCATTGTATTGCTGAAAGGTTTTGACGAGCGCGGCTTTGTTTTCTACACCAACCTGCAGAGTAAAAAAGCGCAGGATATGGAGAAGAATCCGCAGGTATCCCTGCTGTTTCCCTGGCACAGCCTGGAGCGCCAGATCATTGTTTACGGCAAAGTGGAGTCGGTCGCGCGGGAGGATGCCGAGCAGTATTTCCAGTCCCGCCCCCTGGACAGCCAGCTGGCTTCCTGGGCTTCCCATCAGAGCCAGCCACTGTCATCCCGTGAGGAGCTGCAAAAACAGTTTGACCAGGAAAAGGCGCGCTTTGCAGATGGGCAGGTGCCGTTGCCTGATTTTTGGGGCGGTTACCGGGTAGTGCCACATGCGGTGGAATTTTGGCAGGGTGGTGCCAATCGCCTGCACGACCGTTTTATTTACCGCGCCGATGATAGTGGTCTGTGGACGCTGGATCGTTTGTCTCCTTAGTGGCTGTCGCTGTTTAGAAAAACAGGATATGGAAAAGTGGAGCGGGGGTAGTTAATTATCCCCGCTTTTTGATTTGGTTTTTAATATTTTTCCTTCAGGCAGAACAGAAGTAAGTAAAGAGTATTTGCAGAATTTAAAAGAACCTGTTCATTAAAAATAATACTGCTGCGATTTAAAGGGCCTCAGCTCGAATATATGCTTTTCTATTGAAGCCCTGAATTTATTGGTGAAAAGGGTCAGTAAGATCAGGTCTTTTTTTCACATTCGTGATTGAGGTAATCCAAACCTTTGATGAGTGCCTCAACCCGGCTTTCGACAAAACAATCCTCGTCCATCCAATCCCGGATATGCAGCTTCTCCAATCTATCCAGTGTTGGTTCATTGGGGCAGTAAAGATAGACTTTGCAGCCCAAACTAACGGCATCCCGCATGGTATTTTCTAGTGCCAATGCCGCAGTGGTATCAATCATGGGTACTGTGCTCAAATCCATGATGATGACTTTAAAGTTACCCACTGCGGCCTGCTGGCGAGTAATGGCCTTGGATACCCCAAACAACATTGGGCCCGACAAAAAGAAAAACAGGATCTGTCCTTTGGACTGCCGCAGCATCTCCCGTTCCCGCCGGCTGAGCGGGTCGCCTTCCTCGACACCGGAAATCGTTTTAACACTTTTTTCCTGAATACGGCTGAGCCGCTCAATGGTGATGATATTGACAAGGAATACACCAATGGCCACGGCGTAAATCAAGCCCACAAATACGGTCATCAGCAGAACGCTGTACATAATAAAGGTTGGGAATATCGCCACCTGGTGATGGTGAACGCGTCGGATATAACTCCAGTCGAGAATATTAATGCCGACGAACACCGCGATACCGGCTAATACCGCCAGAGGAATCGGTTGCGTCAGGGGGGCAAACCAGAGCACCACCAGTAGTAGGATCAGCGCACGTACTATACCGGCCAGAGGAGAGCGCGCCCCTACCTGAATATTCACCACGGTCCCCATAGTGGAACCCGCGCCGGGCAGCCCGCCAAACAAACCGGATACGGTGTTAGCGATGCCCTGGCCGATCAATTCCCGGCTGGGGTTGTGCTCCCTGCGCGTTAGGCTGTCCGCTATCACCGCAGTTAACAGGGTATCGAGACAGCCCAGAGTGCCGAGCACCAACGCTTCAATCAGCATGGTGGACAACATATCAAAAGTGATATTGGGTAAAACCAGGGAGGGCAGGCCGCTGGGAATTTCGCCGATTCGCCGGATCTCTTCGTTGTCGAACAACAGCATGGAAAGCAAGGTAATGGCGACTAGTGCCACCAGTTGGGGGGGAACCAGCTGTTTGAGTTTCTTTGGTAAAAAAAACAGTATTCCGAGGGTGAGCAGACCGAGGAAGAGTTCCCCATAGTGGGTAATTCTGACTAGCTCCGGCAATTCCTGTACGGTTTCCATCGGCCCGCCAGCGGGCGTGGGTTGGCCGAGTAACGGACCAATCTGTAAAATTACCAGAATAATACCGACACCGGACATAAATCCTGAGACCACGCTGTAGGGCATCAAAACAATATATTTACCGAGCTTTAATGCCCCCAAAGCAATTTGAAAAATGCCCGCCATGATGACCACGGTAAAGGCCATTGCCAGTCCCTGGTCGGGATACTCTGCCATCATGGTGGTGATCACCGCGGCCATTACTACGGTCATGGCACCGGTCGGCTCAGAGATTAAGGTACGGGTACCACCAAACAGGGAGGCAAATAACCCGACCAGAATGGCCCCCCACAGCCCCGCACTGGCGCCTGCCCCAGAAGCAACCCCAAACGCCAGTGCCATGGGCAGCGAAACCACGGCTGTGGTGACTCCACCAAAGAGGTCCCCTTTGAGCTTCACTCCCTCAAATCTACCCGTCAACAAGGCCGCGCCTCTCAATGAATTTCGAATGACTCTAAGGATATGGCAGTTATGTGGAACCGCCAGAAGCAGGGTTGTTCTACGGCCAGTCTATTCGTGTGGTTTTTCTGCACCTGCCTTTCGTGCGCTTGCACTCTCTGGCTATTTTTGTGCAGGGACGCTTAGAATATCGCGCCAACCAGATTGCGGGAAATACCGTATAAAAACCCGCTGGTACAACTGTGCTTGATCAAGTTTTAAGAAAAATAGGTAGGGGGAAATATGGCCATTATTGGTATTGACCTGGGTACCACCAATAGCGCCTGTGGGGTTTTAACGGAAGATGGCGTGAAGCTGGTTCCCAATCGTCTGGGAGAGGCCTTGACCCCATCGGTGGTTGGTTTGGATGACACTGGCAAGCTAGTGGTGGGGAAAACCGCAAAAGAGCGCCTGATCAATCACAGTGATACCACCGTTGCCGCCTTTAAGCGCCTGATGGGCACTGATCATCAAGTCAAACTGGGTCGCCAGCAATTTACCGCTACCGAACTTTCCGCCTTGGTACTGCGCTCTCTCAAAGAGGATGCAGAGGCCTTTCTGGGGGAAGAGGTCAGCGAAGCGGTAATCAGTGTGCCCGCCTACTTTAACGATAACCAGCGCCAGGCGACAAAATTGGCTGGAGAGCTGGCAGGCCTCAAGGTAGAGCGCCTGATCAATGAGCCTACCGCTGCGGCAATTGCCTACGGCCTGCACGACAAGCGGGAGGGGAATTTCCTGGTGCTCGATTTGGGCGGTGGTACCTTCGATGTCTCCATCCTGGAATTCTTCGATGGCATTATGGAAGTACATGCCAGTGCCGGGGATAACTATCTGGGCGGTGAGGATTTTGTCGAGGCAATGATCGACAGCGTTCTGGAAGAATTGCAGCTGAAAAAAACTTCTCTGAAACCGCGCGAACTGCAGAACCTATATATGCAGATGGAAACGGCCAAGCGCCGTATCAGCCAGCAGGCAGAGCAGTTACTTAAATTAAACCTCGGTGGACGTGAACTCGAATGGAAAGCGACTCCCGAATGGTTTGAGAAACTCAGTACACCGTTGCTACTGCGAGCCAAGCGCCCGATTGAGCGCGCCATGCGCGATGCCGATTTGCCACCCACTAAAATTGACGAAGTGGTATTGGTGGGTGGCTCCACCCGCCTGGCCCTGTTCCGCTCTATGGTGGGACGTATGTTTGGCCGCTTGCCTTCCTGCCACCTGGACCCGGATACCGTTGTCGCTATGGGAGCGGCTATTCAAGCCGGGCTCAAGGAAAAAAATTCCGCGTTGGATGATATCGTCCTCACCGATGTGTGCCCCTACACCCTGGGTACCGGCATTGTGAACGAAGACAGCCCGCAGTTGGGCAATTACTTCCTGCCGATTATTGAGCGCAACACCGTGGTGCCGGTGAGCATTGTGCGCAGTGTCTGTACCGCCCGCGACGACCAGAGTGAAGTCTGTATCGATATTTACCAGGGAGAAAATCGCCTGGTAAAGAAAAATGTTTATCTGGGCGAACTTACTGTGCCTGTGCCCAAGAAACCCAGGGGTGAGGAAGTAGTGGAAGTGCGCTATAGCTACGACATGAACGGTTTGCTGGAAGTGGATGTCACCGTCGTTTCCACTGGCAAAACATTTAATAAGTTAGTGGAATTTACGCCGGGCGCCCTGAATGAACAGGATAAAGTTCAAGCCCTGGAAAAACTGGCCAAGCTCAAATTCCACCCCCGCGAAGATGAGGAAAACCGGGCGCTGCTCGCCCGTGGCGAACGCTTGTACGAAGCGAGCCTCGGCGAGCAGCGCGATTATATTGCTAAATTGCTCGCAAGCTTCGATCGGGTTTTGGATAAACAAAACCTGGTGGAGATTGGCAAAGCGCGTGCCGAACTCACTGAAATCTTCGATAAGCTCGACGGTGAGGACTGGATTTAATGAGTCCTTGGGAGATACTCGAACTAGAGCCCTGTGATGATGCGCGAGCTATCAAGCGCGCCTACGCAAAAAAACTGAAGCAAACTCGCCCGGATGAAAAGCCCGAAGAGTTTCAGCAGTTACACAGCGCCTATAAATGGGCGCTGAAAGCCGCCGAGGAGCTTAAAGAAGAGAAAAAGGAAAGTGAGGAACCGCAAAATAACGAGGTGCTTGCGGAAGTTGCTAGTGCTGAGCGGGTTGCACTTTCCCCTGAGACTGGTCCATTTCAGGGACAAGCAGAGCCGCAGGTGCAACAAGGTAGTGAGCTAATTCATCAAGACCACTCCCCAGTCTCATCAGAAGCTGTTGAGCAAGCTCCATCAAAAGTCTCTCTTGACCTGAACAAAGCTCAGGGCCAGGAAGCTGGGGGTGAGAGACAGCAGGGGACCTCGACAGAGAAAAATGCTGAAGAGCAGCATCCTGAAGGTAAGAATGCACAAGAAGATAATGCGCAAGAAAATCCTATTGAAGAGGATGACACTGAACAAGACCCACAGCGAACACTGCGAATTGCCGAGTACCATCGAGTGTTGGAGCAAGTGGATAGGCTGCTGCAAGTGCCACGTAAATTCAATGCAAAAGAGAATTGGCGTTTTCTCACCGATACACCCTATATGCTCGATGAGGAATATAATTGGAATCTGGGTCTCTCAATCTTCGAACGTTTTGCCAGAATAAATTTGCAGGCTAGTAAATCTACCTCTAAAGGTAAAAAACAAGCTCAGATTTCTAACAATATTCTTCAGTACTGCAATAGCTTGTTCGACTGGAATGGTAATGCCTCCTATTTATACGGCGCCTTGGATGAGTCCCTTTGTGATTGCATATTTAATTCGCTGCAAAGCGAAGAAGTTACTGTAGACCCCGCTCAAGGGCTCCGAGGTGGGCGCAAGCTGATCCGGCAGAAAATCACCGAGCCGGAAGAAACCTATGATCAATACTACTTTGGCCACTTACTGGCCCGAGGCGTAGCAGTGTTACTGGATGTATTGTTGTTGTACGTCGCGGTTGGCTTTATCGCCTCTATTGTGATGATGAAGGTTTACGATATGCCAGAAGGTGCCGCCACTACTATGGCGTTGGGAATCTGTTGCCTGGCCTATTTGCTGATGGCCTGGATTGCAGAGAGCTCCCGCTTTCAGGCGACGCCGGGTAAATATCTGATGGGTTATAAGGTCACCAACAAAAAATTTGAGCGAATAGGCTATGGCCACGGCCTCTGGCGCCTACTGAGCTTCACTCTCACCCTACCGCTGGGCAAGATCGGTTGGTTGATTAACTGCTTCTTAGGTGGAAACCTGATGCACGACCGCCTCAGCTCAAGTCATGTTATCAATATGCGTAAATCCCGCGAGGAGTATTTGCGGAGATTGCGGGGGGAGGAGTGATGCCAGTCGTCTCAAAAGAGAATGCTGAGCACTACTCCTGGGGGGGAGGGCTGCGATGGCTGGCACTTGGTAAGAACCGATTCTCTCAGTGTGATTCAGGAGAGAGTGCCTCCTGGTTGCTCAGAAGTTCGACACCTGCACCGGCAATCTGAACAGTTTTTCTTTGTACTAAAGGGCACGGCCACGATTGAATGTGGTGGCGAAGAGTATTCCCTCTCTCCCGGCCAGGGTTTGCATATAGCCGCTGGGATTCCTCATCAGTTGTTTAATAAGGCCTCTATAGATTTGGTTTTTATCGTTACTTCAACGCCGCCTAGCCATGGAGATCGGGTGGATTTGTAGGGCCAATGTATTAGTGCAATAAAGATTCGATTGCTGCTTGCCTATTTCTAAGCAGTTTTGTTTTTTTAGAGGTGATATGACATTTAAAGCAGATGTTCTTGCGGCTGCCAAGCTGAAGGCGGAAGAACTTGAAGATTGGAAGCTTGCATCTAAACGGTATCGATATCGCCCAGCGAAATTTTGTGATCTATTAATAGATCCTTCGTGGAATTTTTGTGGTTCTCCTGCTTGGGTAACAACCGTGCCTGATGCAGGTGTTTATATTAAAGAGGTGGAAGATATTTTATCTCATCTTTCAGGTTTTTCACTGAGTCGAACTCCTACTTTTTCAAGGAGAATTAGAATGGATGACCTAAAGAGTCCTTTTAATCGAACAGTTTATGCTGAAGACTTCGAAAGTCGGGAGAAAGCTGTAGCGCAAGTTATGCGTGATCTGGATAATATAATCGAGTTCGGGCAGGCGTACTTAAGAAAGCAATATTGTCTAGACAGCAAAGAGTCATTTTACCTAAGTGTCCCTGAAGAGACGCGTGGTATCTGGGCTACATACTATTGTGTTGTGCGTGGATTGCTTGGGGATACGGATTATATAAAACGCGTGCTTCGCAGGGAAATTGATCCTGAGGGTCATCAAGAGCTAGAGCTTATTGGCAAGGTTTTGGATTATTTTTCCTGAAAATTAGTTGTAAGTCTGGGGGAGTTCACTTTTTGTTGTGGGTTGTTATTTTTTTGATATGTAATTTTTGGTGAATTTTCTTTCCAAGGCTTTTGTTGTGTGGCTGTAGATAACAAAATTGAGGTTTAATATGAATGTTTTGTTAATGGTTGGGGCTGTTGCTATATTAGTTGCTCTTTGTCGCGCAGCAACCAGTAAGAATATACCGCAAAGTCCGGCGGCATGTGGTATAGCATTCTTTATCGTTACTGCCGGTTTGGCCTCTTGGTTGTATCTATTATCTGCTATTCCTTTCTATTCCCTGTACTTACTGGTGAGTATTATCTCATTACCCCTGATATTGTTATTGGGTGGCGTTATGGCTGCGCGAACAAGTGAGGATACTGCCTCAATGAACGCCAAAATTGTATTGGCTGTTGCGGCGGCCCCCTATTTGCTGGTTACTTTTATTGCTTTTATGAATTCTTCTGGGTGGGCCATTATTTATGCATTAGCAATATATATTCCCTGTATTATTGGTGGGCGATATATTGGCAGTAAATATTTGCAAGTAAAATGATGTAGAGATGGGTGGCTTTGTCGCTGCTATTGTGATAGCAGGCTGGTAAGTGTAGCCATCCACGGTATTAGTAATCCGTTACCGGGCTTATCTATGATGGCCTGGATCGCAGAAAGCTCCCCTTTTCAGGTGGCCTCTGATAAATGCTTGATGGATTGTAAGATTACCAACAACAAATTTAAGTGAATAAACAATGACCACGGCTTCTGGTATCTACAAAGCCTCTCCCTTTCGTTGGGAAAAATTGGCTGGTTGAGCAGTGAGCAGCTTTTCTCGAGATTTATAGTCGATAGGTTCAAGTACAATAGTTGGTACGCAGCTCTAAGCGGAAAGTTTTTCAAAGGAGGCAAGAAGTTGGATGTTCAAGAAAATGTTAACTATAAAGAATGTGAATAAAGGTTATTGCATATCAAGCAGTCAGCTAACTTTTCAGTCTGGTAAAGAAGTTGTTCAATACGATATGGTGGGTAAAAAAGAGAGTCATTCTTCTACATTAATGTATGATTTTAAGAAGTTTGAAATGAAAGGTAATGTGCTTGTTGGTGTTTCAACTTCAGAGTGCGTTTTCTTTGACACTCAGCTCATTAGTGTAGAAGCGATCGCCATTGAAGCTCCAGTTTGTGATTTTAGTTTATATAATGATAGATTGATTGTGGTGAGAACTGACTATGACTATTCTTTTTTTCTCTCAAAGCAAGGCATCAAAGATATTTTTCTAGGTGATATTATCTGGGAGGCCGGTTTTGGAGAGAATATTAAAGTTGAGTCAAATATAGCCTTTACTGTTTCGCTTAAAGGAGTGGCTAGGCGAGATCTTGAGCATGGTGAGGTTAAGTGGTCTGTAGACGTTGCCAGTGAAAGTTTTCTTCCTGAGTTAATTGGAGTTAGTAATGGCATTGTTATTTTTTCTTTTGCAGGTATTAATAAGGCGATTGCCTTTGATGTTGAAACAGGGAAGATTAAATGGGAAATCAAAACATTAGGTGGGGGGCTATCTATTGATGAAAAGAAAGGTCTTCTTCATAAGTTCATGGTTAATTACGCTGTCTATGATGTGCTCAATGGAGGCTTGAAGGATAGATATCAAGATGATGCTTATTTTAAAGAGGTTGGTATTGAGTCTCTACGGAGTAATTATGCGATCGCCGGTGGGCATATTATAACGACAGATCGGAAAGAAGGGGTAGTTGGGGCATTTAATACTGCTACCCACAAATTTGACGGGGTGCACTAAGAGGAAGGTGTCAGCTTTCCACCTCCAGCGCCTATTATTTATAGAGATCCTTATTTGCTAGTTTATGATTGCTCGGGGACGTTGTATATCTTTGAAAGGGTGGTCGAGTAAGGTTTTAAAGAGTGGGGCATTATTTTTTGTGTTTCTGGCAAAGGGTGGTTTTGTATTTCTGGGGGTTGGTGGTTATATGAATATATTTGCTATGCGAAGTGCTGATTTCTTATGGATTAGTTTGAAAGTGGGCGGAGATGCATGATCATAAGACAAGCTGCTCAGTGACCACTTAGAAATTAAGAGCGATTTTTTAAGTGTGTCTGAAATAGCCCTTACTTGAGGTTAAGTAATGTTAAGTGCTGTTGTTTGATCCCGTCTTCTTTTCTCCTTGTCTCAAAATTAGTGTTCTACTCATTTGTTTGTAATAAAAGAGTAAGGTTCTTTGTTGCTGCCCTCAAGGTTGTTAGCCCTGTGGTGAGGGTTTGGAACCCTATAATAATTGTAAATTGGTGAGAATATGTTTAATGCGGGGTGGTTAAAATTTCCCCTTTTGAGTTTTGCACTGGTTTTCTTTTCAGGTGATGCCTTTGCGGGGCTGTTTAAGTATAAGGGCTGGGTAGATAGTAATGGCGCAGAACTATACTTAGAGGTCTTTGGTCACGACTCATCTAAACCATTAATCCTGTTTCTACATGGCGGCCCGGGAGATGTGGAGTTGGGGTTGGTTCCATTTCAGGTAACTGTTGGGCGGGCGCTCGAAGAAAGGTATTTATTAGCTTATCTTCATCAAAGAGGTGCTGGCAAGTCTCTTGAGGTGCGCGAAGACACATTAACGATAAAGAATAATATTCAAGATGTGCACAATGTGATTTCTTTTTTAAAAACGCACTATAAGAAAGATAAGGTTACCTTGGTTGGTCACTCTTGGGGCGGGGGGCTTGCAGCTCTCTATGCGAGTGAGCATCCTGAGACATTAGAGAGGTTGGTGTTTATCTCTTCCTTTCAGAATGCGCAGAAGCAGGCAGAAACCAGCTTAGAAGCAACTCTGCAATGGGCGAAGAAGGAAGGTAATCAGTTAGCCATACAGGAGTTACAAAAATATCAAGAGTCCCCCTCTGAGCATTATCTGCTGCTATCCAAGTGGGCGAGTCGAGCGAATGGTGGTATCGCAAATGGGGTTGATATACGAGGTTTTCTAGCCGCTGAAAAGATTAGTGAGAGATTTCCTGGGTGGCAGGAGCGGCGTGGAAGCCTGGCTGACAAGATGAATGATGAGCTTCAGACGATGAGCGCTAATGGAGTTATCGATCATTTACAGATACCAGCGCTATTCGTTGTCGGTGAGAATGATTCCATTACCACGCCTTTACAGGTAAAGGCAGATTATAAAAGGTATAAAGGGAGTAAATGTTTCACGGTACTAAAAGATAGCCATCACTTGCCTTTTATGGACTCAGCAGAAAGTCTGGAGAAGACTTTGTTAGTCTTTTTAGAGGACGAGGAGTGTATTAGTGAAGCGTATGAATAATGGATCGCAAGCCAGGCGAGTAGTGTCAGGGCCCTGTAGCGTTTCTCTGCTCTAGGGCCGGCAGGTTCGATTAAAACGAATACTTTCGTGGTAGCACTTTACTTTTGAAAACCTGTTCTATCCCCTTATCGTAACCTGGATTAACTACGGTATCGTGGTTTTCACCCTTAATGACTCGTTTGCGTAGAGTCAAACTTTCGTAATTTCGGGACTTGAGCTGCTGGGCTAGGTCCCTAAAGTCTTGAACACCGCAAACCTCTCCTTCTTCTAAGCAGACCTCCTCTCCGCCGATAAACATATACACGCTCTTGGGTAAATCGGTTTGGCGTTCAGCGTAGGCGAGTTCGCTTTCTAGAATTTGCTTATCGGCCCACCAGATGCTGGGGCTGCCGATCACATAGCGGTCGAAGTTATCGGTGTGATTGAAGAGGGCGTGCAGGGCTAAGAGCCCGCCGAGGGAGTGGCCGGCCAGTGTTTCGTCACTTTCATCTCCCTTGAAAGAATTATTGATAAAAGGCTTGAGCTCGTTCTCCAAAAACGCCAGAAATTGGTTGGCGCCACCACCCAGAGTATTTCCCCTAATCTCTCCAGGTACTGGAGTAAAATCCGTTAAACGCAAGGTGAAGTTGGAACTGTCTAGAGGGTGTGAGATGCCCACCAAAATCACTGGCGGTAGCTTGGTATTGCCTTGCTCATCGGGTACCTGTTCGTGGATCAGATTCGGTGCCACCATAGGGAAATTCATATACCCGTCGGTCATATAAATGACCGGATACCGGGTATTATCTTCCGGGTTAAAGGAGAGCGGCAGTAGCACATCAATTACAAATCCACGCCCCAGTAAGTCGGAATGAAAGTTGTAAGAGAGAATGCCCTGGCGGGTAAATGTTGTGGGTTCAGCGGTGCCGGCTTGCACACACTGAGTGGCCAAAACCATTAAGCCTATAAACAATATTTTAATTATTTTCATCTTTATCCCTTAATGAGCCACGCTTAAGTGTGCTCAGCCGCGTCCTAAGGCGGTCAAGACTGACAAGCCTATCAGATCGGTTATGAGACTAGCTACCTTGCGCTGTGCCAACAATCGCAAAGATGAGTATATAAGTTGGAAAGGGAGTTGTGGGGCGCAGTTTGGTGGGTGGAGTGGCGCCAGGAATATTCCCCTGGCGCTTCCACATCCTGTGAGGGAGGATTCGGTTGTCTAACAGCTGGAGCAAAGTGCCTGGGCCATACGCAGAGAGCCCACCTCTCCAGAGCGGCCGGCGAGTTTTGGTGGGACTATAAAAGAGCGGATATTGCCTTGAGATACCTGGGGGAAATAACCACCCGCCAGGTCGAGAAACTTGTCGTGAATACGTGTAAACAGGTGCGCTTGTTCCATAACGCCGCCACCGAGGATGATTCGTTCCGGTGAGTAGCAGCTGGTCAGGTTTATACACATGGTGGCTAGGTATTCCGCCTGTAGATCCCAGGCTGGATGGTCACTGTCCATACTCTGGCCGCGCAAGCCCCAGCGGTCTTCAATGGCGGGGCCGCAGGCGAGGCCTTCCAGACAATTGCCATGGAATGGGCAGTGGCCTGGGTAGGGGTCTCTTCGTCGATCCTGTGGCATCAACATATGGCCGATTTCCGGGTGCATGGCACCGTTAATCAGCTTGCTGTCTACCATGACCCCGGCGCCGATACCGGTGCCGATGGTGACGTAGACAAAATTTTTTATACCCACAGCGGCGCCGCACAGGTGCTCTCCCAGTGCCGCACCATTAACATCAGTGTCGAAGACCACAGGGATAGAGAGGGCCACCCGCAACTGGCCGGCCAGGTTGGTATTGGACCATCCGCTTTTTGGGGTGTTAGTGATATACCCGTACTGGCTAGATTGAGGATTCAAATCTACCGGGCCGAAGCTTGCGATACCCAGTGCGGAAATGGGGCCATGGCGTTGGGCGCCAGCCTGGAAAAATTCAATGACCTGACCGAGGGTTTCTTCCGGGGTGGTGGTTGGGAAGCTGGCCCTCTCCCAGACATCATTGGGACCTGCGGCGATTGCACAATTAAATTTTGTGCCGCCGGCTTCTATGCCTCCAAGCAAGGTATTTACTGCTTTGCCTTGCATTTCCATCCTAATTTGCTCCACTGGCTGGGTATTCAGTTTATAGAGATACTTGGTCGGTTTATTTTAACAGGCTACTCCATAGGAGGAGTGACTACAGTAAGTTTTTCGTTGAAGAAAAAGACCGGGTGCCAACGGGGAGGCTGGACACCCGGTGTTTGCAAGAAGCCTAAACGGGCTGCAAACGACTTACTGGAGTAGGGAAGACAATTATTAAAAAGCGTAATTGAAGCTGACACTGGTGGAGCGGCCGCTGATCGCCCTGCCGCGAACAATATCTCCAGCTTCTGCGTAAGACTCTTCAACCTCAGTTACAACAAATTCATCAGTAAGGTTGTTTACGTTAAAGGAAACGGTGAGATCCTCAGTAACATAATAAGAGCCGAACAGATTTACCAAGACATAACCATCTTGTTTCAGCTGGTTGGAATCGGAAACGTAGTACTCGGTGGTGCCCTGCAGGCTGGCGCCGAAGGTTAGGCTGTCACCAAAATTATACTGAGGGGTAATGGTGTAAATAATATCTGCCTGACGGCGGGGAGTATTGCCGACTACCGATGGATTGTTGGCATCTTTGTTGATTTCGGCATCGGTCCAGGTCAGGTTGCCGTTAACCGAGAAATCGCCATAAATATAGGAGCCTTCCAGCTCTATACCCTGGGCTTCATACTCGCGTAAGAAAGTTAGGCCGCTGGTGATTTCCGCATTGGTTTCTTCAGTGACGGTATTGAAGTAGGTGGCAAAAATATCGAAATCGCCAGTAGTAAATTTGTAACCAATTTCCAGCTGGTCGACAGAGTCAAAGCCATCAGTGGTGTTGCTGAGACTGCCATCGCTATTCAAGGCGCCGTTAATTTGCAACAGGCGATCGGCAATTGCGCGGCCACCTTCACTGTAACGAGCAAAAACCGCCATGCTGTCATTGATTGCATAGTTACCGCCAAGGGAGAAGGAGGTGTTATCTGCATCATAGTCGACCAGCTGAGTATTACCGTTGGCCATGGTGATAACGCCACCGGTAAACCCGAAGGCATCCGATGCACTGGCATCCTCCACATCGCTGATAATGCCATCACCATTGATATCGTAATCGGTATCACCACCACAGCAACTGGAAACCAGGGAGCCTTTTGCATTGACCATATCGTGACGTGCGCTGATGTCGAAGGTGAAGTCCCCAACATCGAAAGACACGTTCATATAAGGAGCGTAGGTTTCATATTCCAGGTCCCAGGCCCAAGACAGGAAGCTTGCTGACCAGAGGCCGTCGTCTACCAATACATCCCCATTGGCATTCGCTGTGATAGTTAGGTTTTGTGAGTTACTGCCATCTACGGTTTGGATTAAGGAATTCCAACTATTCCAGCTGGTTTTGATATTTTGTTTGGAATAGTAAAAGCCTGCGGAAACAACAATATTGTCATTAATGAGCTTATCGACTTTGAAATCGTTGACGATCAAGCCCAGGTCATGGATTTTTGTATCAAACAGCAGGTTCAAATAGGCAAGTTCATTGACCTCTCCACCATTGGCGTAGGTCACGGAAGTTCCTGCGCTGCAGTCAACGGCGGAGCCATTCCCGCTAATGGCGTTAACACAGATCTGGTCTGTCATGCTCTGTGCGGATTGTGGCCCGTAATCGCCAAAAGTGTCAGTAAAGGGGGAGATAAAGCTGCCACTTACATCGGAAATCCTAAATTTGTCAGTAACAGTCCAGCCGTTATCAAATTCAAATTGACTCTCAAATCCATAGGCTTCTACCAGGGATTCGATACCGTCGCTCAGGTCTCGATTTACTGGATTGCCATAGGCATCAAAAGTGGAGAGATTGCGGTAGTTATCGGAGTGAAGTGTTTGGCTGCTAGCATCAAAATTAGCTACGGTACCGAACTCGCCATTCCCCTTATAAGTTACCGGGCCGGGAAGGTAAGTGGTTACACGATCGTCCAGGTGTTTGTAGTAAAGGCGCACATAACCATTATCAAAATCTTTGGTGAGGTTTGCCTTGAATTGGCCTCCGGAATCGCCATCAAAGCCGGTTTCACGAACACCTTCCCCCTCGCGCAGGAAGCCGCCTACATAAAAACGAAGGGTATCGCTGAGGTGGTGCCCGTAGCCGAAGTTCAGGCGGGTTTCATCGTAATCTGCACCAAAGGAGAGGCCTATATTCCCGCCTTCCTCTTCTCCGGTCTTGCTGATCATATTGATCACACCGCCGGGGGAGTTGCTGGCAAAGGTGGAAGCGGAGCCGCCGCGCACACTTTCAATGCGGGAGAGGGATGCGTCTGCACGGATAAAGTTATCGGCGTTGCCGAAATTGATATCGCCATATTCGAGCACCGGCAGCCCATCTTCGTGGATCTGCATATATTTTGAGCCACCAGTGGCTAGTGGGATTCCCCTTACCGTGATATTGGCATTGCCACCACCACCAGAAGATTCGGCGCGTATACCTGGCAGGCTGCGGAAAACTTCTGCGGTTGAGCGGGGAGCGAAGTTAGACAGTTCTTCGGTATCTAGGGCGCTGACGGAGATGCTGGATTCCATTTTCGTTACGGGGCGTGCCGTAGCGGTAATGATGACTTCTTCAATCTCCGGCTGTTCTTGGGCAATTGTCGGAGCACTGATACTGGATGCCACTGCTACCGCCAGGGCGATTGAACTCGGTTTAAAGCCCCCGGCCTGCTTGCATTCGGTTTGAAAGTCCTCTGCCTTCACGACGCTCTCCTCAATCATCTCTTATGGTTATTAGTTTTCTCTGGCGGCCCATTGGCTTGGGCTCTACTGTCTGCTTGTTAGACTTGGCTGCACGGCCATTTTTTATTTATTAAACCACTGTGATTTAATATGGGCAACAATATTGTGAGTAAAAGAAGGTTTTACAAGAAAGAAAAATAACTAAATCAATCAGTGAGAGTTAATTTTCACTGAAGGGGAGGTGAGTCAGGGGAGTCTATAAGTAAGCTTTGCTTGTAGATGTCGACGGGATTGAAGGGGGCTGAATCTGTGCTCTAGGGGGACAGCTATCTATTAAATCGCGAAGCTATGGGAAATTCTCATTTTTGAAGTTCCCATAGCGCAAAAGTTAGTCTTCAGGCCTAATAGATATTTTAGGGGCGGCATCAATGTTTCCATGCCAATACTCCCTGAATACTGTGAACAACCTTACGGCTGTTATGCCAGTTTTAACTGTCCGTCCTCAAGGAATTCGATCTTTTTGGGATCGCAAACCCCGCCGATGAAATTGCCCTTTGCATCGTCGCGATTAAAGGCGAGTAGGTACCAGTGTTGGTCTGGCCCCTGTATTACCCGGCCGGAATACAGGCTGCCCTGTTCGTCAGCGCCGAGGAAGCCATCGCCAATAACTTTGTAGGGGCCATTTAGGGAGTCGGAGACAAAGTATTTGGTGCCGGTAAGAGGTGTTCCACTCATAGAATCACGATGGGCTTGGCTGTGGAATTTGCTGGAGATCGAGCAGAAAAGATAGTAGCGCCCATGGATTTTCTCAATTTGAGGGACTTCCATTTCACCATACCAGCCCGGCGCCAGTATAGGTTCGTCGACCTTCCAATGAATGAGGTCGGTGGAGCTGGCATAACCCACTGCGCCGCGCCCATCGGGACTGCCTTGATTACAGCGGGCGGTGACATACATATGATAAACAGGCTTACTGGGATCTTTAATAATCCAGGGGTCGCGCCAAGAGGCATCATGCCAGTAATCGAGATTCAGGCCGTCATAATACCTGGGGTCCAATTCTACCAGCGGATTTTCCGGGTGTTTTTGCCAGTTTAAAAGATCCTTGGAGGTGGCCAGGCAGACCCGCTGAATAAGCCCTTTTTCCGAACGTTTGGTGCCTGTATAAAACATATACCAGGTGTCGCCTTCCTTGTGTACACAACCGGTCCAGGTGGTATAGGAATCTGCAGCCTCGTTGGGATCACCCTCCTGATAAGGGGAGGGTGTTATGGCGTCTTGCACTGGGTTCCAATGAATCAGATCTATGGAAATAGCGTGGCCGATTGAGACATTCCAATGGCGCAACTCTGGATCACCAAGGGATTTATCCGCTTGTAGATAAAACATATGGTATTGATTGCCATCGACCGCGAACCAAAAATCCCAAACCCATTTTTCTGCTAAGTTGAATGCCATTCGCGGGCCACCTCGCTATTTTTATTATGTAAAAACGAACCAATACGGATCTTAAATCCAATTGACTGACTGCAAAATTTCTGCCGTATTACCCGGCTAAACTGGGACTCTTTCAGGCACGCCACCCTTCAGTAACACCGTTTTGTCTGGTGCAAAATTGGAATAAAAGGGCAGGATGGCGCCACCAATCGCGATGGCATCAATGCCGATCCTACCGCTCATTATTTGAGGTTTGAAAACACCGGGTGGAGCAACTTGCTGCATTCGCCTGGAGATTGTTTCCACCAGTTCCTCTAGCAGGAAGCGCGGCAGATGCGCATCGATAATAACGGCCTCAAGGTCCAGCACACTGACTGCAGAGAGAATGGCGTAAACCAGTGCATCTGCGCAGTCATCCAACCATTCCTGTATCAGCGGGCGCGCTTCATCCATAACAGACAATAAATCGGAGGAGTCGTTGATATTGATTTTGTTAGTGCGCAGGTGTCGGCGCAGGCCAAATAGAGAGGCTCGATTGAGTAGGATCTCGAAAGCCCCTTCGGCTTTTGGGGTACTGCTGAGCTTGGAGGCGGGGACTGGCATAGTGGCCAGGTTGCCGGAGTTACCATGAACGCCAGCCTCCAAACTGCTATTGAGCACCAGGCCACCGCCGATAAAAGTGCCGACAAAAATATAGAGAAAATCGGAAACTTCAGCTCCATTGCCGAACTGCAGCTCGGCGACTGCTGCTGCCGAGCAGTCATTCTCGAAAAAGACAGGCAGATGAGTGACCTTGGAGACCTCTTCTGCGAAGTTTATTTCTCGCCATTTTTCCGCCAGGACTTCGCTCATCTCCAGCTCTTTGGTCCAGGCACCGATAAACCAGGGCATGGCGATGCCAATGCCAACAAGTTTGGATTGGTCTTTCCTGGCTAGTTCAGCACTTAAGCTTTTGATGCCCGCTTCGATGTTTTTGAGTAGAAAATCGGGTTCGGGGCAATCAAATTCCTGGCATATCTTCTTGAGAACATTGCCGCCGAAATCTGTTAAAAGTAATTCAACATTGCGCCGCCCAACTTTAATGCCTATGGAGTAGGCGCCGGTAGGATTGATGGTGTACATGATGGAGGGCTGACCTTTGCCGCCGAGCCTGCGCCCCTCCCGCATAACCATGCCGGTGCTTTCCAGCTCATCCACAATGCGTGTAACGGCCTGGGGGGTGAGGTTGGTGAGGCGGGCCAAGTCGGATTTCGAGGCGCTTCCTGATTTGCGCAAGGCCGTCAGTAGCACCCGTTCGTTGTAACGGCGCAAGCCACTAGAGTTACTTCCTTTGCCCATCCGAACTCCCCTTTAGTAAAAACGTCAACCCGCAAGTCGATCATTAGCGGTGTTGTGACAAATAGATCATTTCGGATTTTAGAACCTTTACTTATCGTTATCAATGAAAGTGAAACGATATGAAATAAGTCTAACTAGTTGATTTTTAAGTATTTTGTACGTTTTTCCAGGTTTTCTTTACTTAATTAAACCACTGTGATTTAATTTTTTGCAAGTTTCAGCAAATCATTCTAAAAATACGCTGCTTGCGGTGAACGAGGGAGTTATGTCGGTCGATTTTGGTCTCCACCCCATCGATGCGATCATTGTGGTCGTATATTTCGTTTTCACCATCGGTTTGGGGCTTTACCTCAGCCGCCGACACGATACCGCAGAGGATTATTTCCTCGCTGGACGTAAAATGGTTTGGCCCTTGATAGGCCTTTCCCTATTTGCTTCCAATATATCTAGCACCACCCTGATTGGTTTGGCAGGTGATGCCTACAGCACGGGCATTGCGGTCTTCAACTATGAATGGATGGCAGCGGTCATCCTGGTGTTTTTCGCTATTTTTTATCTTCCTACAATTCTTCGCTCCCGCATCTATACCATGCCTGAGATGTTGGAGCGGCGTTTTAATCGCACGGCCAGAACTTATTTTTCCGGTTTGACCATTTTTCTGAATATCGTGGTGGATACTGCCGGCAGTCTCTATGCCGGTGGGTTGGTAATGAAGTTGATTTTTCCTGAGATGCCGATGTCGGTGACGATCTCCATACTGGCAGTAATTGCCGGTATATATACGATTGCCGGCGGCTTGGCCGCAGTAATCTACACCGATACTATCCAGGCGCTGTTGCTGATTGTCGGTTCAATTTTAATCAGTATTTTCGCTTTGGATCGCGCCGGTGGCTGGGAGAATGTAGTTTCCCAGGTTTCCGCCCATCAACTGAGCCTGATACGCCCAATTGGGGATGCCAGTGTACCTTGGCTGGGGTTGGTCACTGGAGTGGCCCTACTGGGTTTCTACTTCTGGTGCACTAATCAATTTATGGTGCAGCGGGTGTTGAGTGCCAAGGATATTAATCATGGACGCTGGGGGGCGCTGTTTGCCGGTCTTCTTAAACTGCCAGTCCTTTTTATTATGGTCTTGCCCGGTACTATGGCTATTGTTTTGTTCCCAGAATTGGAGCGAGCTGACATGGTGTATCCCACCTTGTTATTTGAGCTGTTACCTGTGGGCATTCTTGGATTGGTTTTAGCTGGCTTTGTTGCAGCGCTTATGTCTCAGATTGACTCTACGCTGAACTCAGCATCCACTCTGGTAACCATGGATTTTGTGCGGGAGAGGTTCCCTTCTTTGAATCAACACCAACTGATGCGAGTGGGGCAGTTGGTTACCTTTATCTTTATGATCTTGGCTGTGCTGTGGGCACCGCAGATAGAAAATTTTGGTTCTTTATTTCAGTACCTGCAAAAAGTACTTTCTTATGCAGTTCCCCCAGTTTTGGCTCTCTTCTTGATTGGTTTCTTTTGGCCTGGTGCGACTTCCAAGGGCGCTATTACAACCTTGGCTCTGGGTACTTCTGGCGGTGCAGGTCTCTTTTTAGCGAATGAAGTGCTGGACTGGACCGATCTTCACTTTCTCTATATTGCGCCAATTCTCTTTGTTTTTTGTGCTTTGGTTTTAGTGGTTTCCAGCTTGATTTCACCGGAAAGGATCAGCGAAGAAGCAAAAGAATTTGTTTGGTCTCGCAAAGACTTTGATGCGGAGACTGAAACATTGCGCAAAGAGCCCCTATGGCGTAACTACCGCGTGCTTTCAGTGTTGCTTTTGATTGCTACAGCTTTGGTAGTAGGAAGCTTCTGGTGATTGTTGAGTTTTTCAGAGGCTACAAGCCGAGCCATTAAAAAATATGTATAGGTCATGACAGAATCTCACACAGGATGGAGTTCCATTAGGCAACCATAGGAGGTGAGCAAAGGGAAAATAACTTTTTTGATTGAGGTATTGAGGTATTGAGGTAACAAAGAATGATCGATTGATAATGCAAAAAAAGGGTGAATACCATGAAGCATATTCTTACGATGATGATCACGCTTGTACTTGCCGGCCCAGCTGCGGCAACAACCAACATATTGGACCTTTATTTTAATACCGCGGATAACGGCGGTACCTTAAGATACGATGATATATTTTCATATGGTAAGAGTAGTAATGGCAGTGATTTTGATATGTGCGATAGCTACTCCTCCAAGCGTGTACCGGGGGATAAAATAGCCGCTATTACTAGCTATAGTGGAGACGAACGTATTAAGGGTCTCAAGCTCGAATACCTATATGCCGATGATGATGAAGTAGGGAAAACTACTGGTTCAGGGTTCCGAAAACTTCTTGGTGATATGGAATATATCCAAGGTTGGCGCTTTTATAAGAAGCGTGATGGCAACATTTCCCGGGTCCGTGTTTACTTGAAAGATATGTCCAATAACGCTACCAGGGAAATAACCTTTGGCAGTAGTAATGGCTGGCATAAGTGGCAGGAGTATCAATTAAGCATTGATACCCGTTCGGTGGTGGGTTTTGCTGGTACCGCGGGTGACAGTAAAATTTGGAGCATTTATCCCTGCGTGGCCGACCGTTTTGATTTGATTGAGAGTGGAGTGGAAATACACTGGGATCAAATCGTGGAGACTCCTGAGAACACTAAAACGTTCTTTGGTGAAAGGCTGCTGGAAAACATTTCTGATGTGACTCAGAGTGATAGCACCGAGGTCTGGTATACCGATGGCAAGAGCGAAACTGATACCTGGACTAATACACTCGGCATCTCGGTGACTGCCGGCGTGAGCTTGACTGAGGGTTATAAGGTTGGAGTGCCGGGTACCGTTGAAAACAGTGGCTCGATCACGTTCAATTTTTCTGAAACTTTTTCAGCCTCAACTACGGTTGGAGAAACTTCGACGGTCAGTAACCAGAGGACAGTTAAAGAAGCTATGCCTGCAAATGTGCCTGCCTATAGCCTATTGGTGGCACGTATGATGGTGGAAAATAGCGAAGTTGAAATCCCTTATACCAGCACCGTAACCAACCCTCATAACGGTGATGAATTCAGGTTGACTGGTGTTATCAAAGGCTCCAGCTACTCTAAATCCCGTAAGCGCTGGGACGTTGTGGGTAATGCTTACCCCAGTCGATACGAAATTTTCGAAAGTTATTCCTGGGTTGGGGCATATTATGGGTTGGAAAATGTTACCATCATCGCTGATCCAGTGATTGAATCTGCGGCAATCGAAGAGGTTGTAATTCCTTGATAATTGCTAACGATTGATTGTTTAAGGTCCGCTTAACTTCTAAGCGGATCTGCTATAAAAAATTTGAATGGATTCAACTTCCCTCAACTTTTCTATGGTGTAGTGGATACTTCCTTGTATCCTCCGAACATGTCTAGCTCTTTCCCTTGTACCTTATGGCGTAGGTCAATCCTTGATCATAACGGAACTCAACCGTATCTTATCCTCATGGCACCCGTAATAACTAAAATTCACCGGCGTTTTGGACATATAGGCAGAGAGTAAGAAAGAGACTTTAGTGTCATAGATTTGTGAATCGTCGCTGACTAGTACAAAAGTACTAGTGTCGAGACATACCACCTCAGCACTGTCGTTTTTAAATCCTTTTAACTGAATATCTACGCCTTGGCTATGTACTTTGAGGTAATCAATGCGTGCTTGTTGCGTCCAAGCGGCACTTGCAAATGGTGATTGTGATAGAGCGATACCCAGAACGATTGATACAACTGTTTTCATCCGCTACTCCCTGGTATATGTATCGCCAACATGAGAGGGTTGGCAAATTCCTGAATGTAACCAGTGAAATAATAGCAAAAACGGGGCGGCTTATTGCATTGGGCTATCTGGAAGGTTTCTACGTCGCCAGGGCTCATTGGATGAAGTGGATGCCCTGGCGCAGGTTTTTAGGTGGCCGATTAATGCAGGTTTATTCTTCGCGAAGAATCCTCTGGGTTTCCTTTATTTGAATCCGACGGTTCTCTTGCTTTTCTCCATGTATTCTTACCCGCTCACCGGACTTCATGCCCTTCTTCTTTATTTCTTTCGCATCTACAAAATAATATTTTCCGGTAGTTTCATCTTTGATAGAAAATCTATGATCGATCTTTCCGGTCTTGAAGTTCTCAGAAATTTCCTCTTCTAATACCCCTGTTATAGTTTCTTCCCCGTAGGCATATGAGATAAGTGAAAAAGTGGTGATAAAGGCGAGAAAAAGTCGCATTGCATTATCCTCTCAATTTAATTGGAATAGCTCACTGTAATGGTGGCGGTATTTGTGTCGTCATTTCTGGATTTGAGCTGGATAGTTACTCCTGCAGAGGCATCGGTAAAGTTACTGCCCGGTTCGTCCAGCGTTGCCACTTGGTTAGCAGTACCATCCTTAAGGTAATGTACTGTGACAGCCTGCTCTTGTTGTGAGCGGGGGTTCAGGATGGGGTGTGAAATATGATATTCCACAAAATAGTAATCCTCCCCATTGCTGCTGCCATTCGCCTCCACTTTTACAAGTTGTGGCAAGGTATTTTCAAGCTCCCCAGCGGTAAGTTCGATAGCTTGTAGCTGTATTTCTGAAGTGTTACCAGGGTTTCTGGCAATGGATTTTGAATAATTGGGGAAGCTGTTGTACCACCCCATAAATTCCCTGTGGGCGCTGCCAAATAAACGGGATTGCCAGCTGTTACCCATAAATACGGCCGCCGAGCCATATTCACTTTCCCCTCGGTCGTTGGTGTCTCCATCATTGTTGGTGTCATTGCCTGCATGCCCTAAGCCAATATTATGGCCAAGCTCGTGCCCCATAATCAGTTGGTCACTGTCTGCTGTGACGATACTCCAACGTCCATTAACTGCTGCCACCCCGGTACCAACCAACCCGGCGTTGTATGCGGCGTTTGGAAATATAAACACACGGTGGCGCCATTCGTTAAGATCTACGGGGCGATTATTGGCATCCATATAGCTGCTTTCGATCCAGCGGGTTGCATTGTCTCGCCAGGTGTAACCGCCATCAGAGTATTGGCTGTCCTGTGAGCTTCTGGCGCGAGCCTGAGCATTTTCCACGCTCAAAACACCACCGTTTTGGCTATCTGGAATACTATATATAAAGCAATCAATAGAGCTTTCTTCGTTGTTTTCCTCTCCATAACAATATTGAGCGAGAGAGTTGTTATCGCTGAGATGGCGTTTGAATTTTAGCTGTCCCAACGAATTTTCTTTATAGGTGTTATCGAGGGAGTCGGTATCGTTGAATGTCATATCCGCAAGCTGGGATATACTGACATCGTCAGTAACTAACGCATCTGAAAAATTTACCAGTACAAAAACGATACTATTTTGTGTGGCTTCAATCGTCTGAATTGAAAAGGTAACGCTGAGTTGGTCGTCATTGCTCAGTGGAAAAGTAATGGTGTCTTCGACAGTAGCGCCGTTATTCAAGCTATTAGTATTGCTATTCAGCTGGTATTCCCAATTGCCACTGTCATAGAGTTTAAAGTCACCATACTCTCCAGAAAAATTGCCCGCCTGGAATGTGGGGCTTTTACTATCGGTATTTTCTAGCTTAAGCGAGCCTTGGGCATACTCACTACTGCCTACCACTAATGTACTTAGAGGAGTGGCAGGGTTAAATGTGTAGTCACCGGTATCGGTAGTATCGTCATCATTCCCTTCATTCCCTTCATTCCCCTCGTCGTCATCGGAGCTCGTTCCGGTATTAGATCCGCTGTTAGTTTCACCATTTGGCTGATTGTTGTCGGAATTGCCTCCTCCAGAGCCCCCACTGCAGGCTGCCAGAAATAGGGTTAAGGTGAGCGCATTAAAAATTTTAAGTAAACCAGGCATTCTTCCCCCGAATTATCGCTATTAGGTAATGGCCGGTGTTAAATGAGATAAAGGATGGACTCTTGCCAATTGGTACGGTTCCACCAATTGTGGTTTTTAAGGTATTTTTAGTTAATTTCGTCGCGGCAGGCTAAAAATCTTCACTGTTCCGAAGTTGTTTGGTGATTTAGCGATAGTGACGAGTGTTTGCTTTGTCCTTATGAGGCATTCGTGGGGGATTTACGCTTTTTTGCCTTGGGTGACAGGGGGCTTAATTCGGGCTATGTATGGACCGCCAGTCACTTTGTCTGCAGATCTCAGTTGGCTAAAGGGTACTTATTTGAAGGCATAGATCTTTAGAGGGTCGGATTCATTATTTTATTCCCCACAAGCATATTTAATCCCACACGAGTTATTGCTTGCCATCTATCCAATCCAGTTACTGTTTGTCTTATATAAATACCACTGATCAGTTGGGCTGGAGTCGACAAACAGCATTGCTAAATTGCCTCTATCAAACAGGAGGTGATGATGAGAAGGAATGCTTTTTGGCTGTTATTGATGTTGTTTTCGGCGAGTGAGCTCAAGGCTGCATCGCTTGCACAGCAGTGGGAGTTGGCCGTGGCTGTTAATGCCAAGAGCCGTTCGGAAAGTGCCATTTTCGATATCGAGTCAGGGTATGAGCGCCAGGCAAAATTACAAGGTGCCCTACAGTTAGCAGGTTGGGAGGGGCAGGTATCTGTGCTGCATGATGCGGATAATGGCGCTGGCGAGGAATCTGAGCTGATTGTGGAAGAGTTCTTCTGGCAGGGGGGCTGGTTTGACTGGGATTTGTTAGCGGGTAAGCGACGCCTGGATTATGGCGTGAGCTATGCCCATAGACCGTTGGATTTATTCCTGCCTATGGAACGCAATCCCGTATCTCTGCGCACGAATGAAGGGGTTGCTGTAGTGTCTGCCAGTCGCTTCACTGCCAGCGGAGAGCTAAGCCTGATGCTGGTTGATGCCAATGCAAGTCAGCTTATTGATGAGGCACTTCCGAAAGGAATAGCTGCACGTTGGTATCAGTTGGAGGGGGAGAGCGAGTGGCAATTACTTGGCTACCTAGATGATCAGCGCGGCCTGAATATCGGCGCTAGCTGGGTTGCGACCTATGGTGAGTCTTGGGAGTTACACAGCGAGGGCCGTTACCAGCAGCATTATCGTCAGTGGCTAAAGCCCGACGGACCGGAAGCTAGCGTTTCACCTCGTGAGGGAGAGCAGAGCGATGGCTGGCAGGCCCTATTGGGCATGACCTGGGCCCACAGGGCAGGACACACAGTGATTGCGGAATACTGGTTTGATAGTCGGGCGTGGCATACGCGTGACTGGAAAAAACTGTCAGAGAATGCCCGCTGGTACCGGGAGCAGGGAGTGCGCTGGGATGGCATTAGGTATGCCTCTGCGGCAGCCTTTTTGAGTGAGGGTCGCAATCGCCATAATGTGATGTTGCATTGGAGGTTGTCGAATCACAATTACAACCCGAAGCTAGATCTTTTATATTCTCCTGATGATGGTGGCTTGGTTGTGACAACCGGTATTCACCGCGAAATGAATAGTAATTGGACTCTCGGTGCATCAATAAGGTATTTTGGCGGCGCTAAACAATCGTACTTTGCGCAACTGCCAAGTGATACCCACGTTACTTTGACTGCGAATATGAATTTTTAAAAGGAATCATGGTGTCTTTACTCAGTGAATTCTTACGTATCCTGATTCTTTGCGTTGTTGTGGCCTTCATTACTAGGGAGGTATGGGGAGGGAGTTATTTTTTCCACTTTTGCATCTCTCTGGCCTATGGTTTTGTTGCATTTTCCACACGCAAGTTGATCCTGCATTTAAAACCAAACTGGCCACATGCACTCAAATATGCAATAACTATTTCAGCAACGGTAGTGTTGGGTACTGTTAATGTCTGGTGGTGGGTTTCCGGCTTTGGTGCCTTCCCGGCGTTTGATGGCCTGATCAATTCACTGATCATTGCCACCTTCTTAACAACTCTGCTTTACCAGTTTTACCTTAATCGTGAGCAATCCCATCAGTTAGAGGCAGAGCGCCGAGAGGCAGAATTACTACAGTCCCAGCAACAAAAAACTTTGGTACAAAGTCAGTTGAAAGTATTACAGAGTCAAATAGAACCCCATTTTCTATTTAATACACTGGCTAATTTGAAGATGTTAATCCGGCACGATCCGCAGAAAGCAGAATTACTGTTGGACAATTTTAGTGATCTCCTGCGCTTTAGCCTGAATAAATCGCGTTCTGATTATGTCTCC
Organism: Microbulbifer sp. CnH-101-G; assembly: GCF_052466775.1. Taxonomy (NCBI): domain Bacteria; kingdom Pseudomonadati; phylum Pseudomonadota; class Gammaproteobacteria; order Cellvibrionales; family Microbulbiferaceae; genus Microbulbifer; species Microbulbifer sp. CnH-101-G. The sequence continues at coordinate 2,511,590 of NZ_CP174292.1, read as the reverse complement.
CTGAAAGATGAACTCCGTAGCCTGGAGAGCTATCTGGCTATTCAGCAAATCCGTTTGGGAGAACGCCTTCAATATAAGGTTGAACTGGCGGAAACTGTTAACCCCTCCACAGCAGTGCCACCACTGTTAATCCAGCCTCTGGTAGAAAATGCCATTTTTCATGGTATTGAACCCTCCTCCAGGGGAGGTTTGGTCTGCCTTAAGGTGGCGACAGAAGCTAACCAGTGGGTAATAGAGGTGGAGGACAATGGCGTTGGACTGCAGGCCGCTTCCAATACGTCTGAGCCGAATAAGCACAATGGTTTGGCTTTGAATAATATCAAGGAGCGTCTTGCCACCCTGTTCCAGGAAAAGGGCAAGCTGCAGATAAGTAGTAATAAGCAGGGCGGAGTTACCGCTCGATTGGAGTTTCCATGCGCGCAATAATTGCCGACGATGAACCCTTGTTGCGTCACCATCTGGACAAAATGCTGGCCGATGTTTTCCCTGAGCTCGAAGTGGTTGGCAAGGCTGCCGATGGCCAGGAGGCGTTATTGCTCTGCCAGCAAGAGCAACCCGATGTCATTTTTTTGGATATCCGTATGCCGGGCCTGGATGGTATTGCAGTCGCCACCGCGCTTAACAAGCTGGAAGCCAAGCCTGTTGTGGTGTTTATTACTGCCTATGATGAATACGCAGTTAATGCTTTTGAGCAGGAAGCCGTAGATTATTTGCTAAAGCCTATTGATGAGAAGCGCTTGCAGCTTGCATGTGATCGCATTAAAAATCGGCTGGATAGCAGGGCAGATGAACAGGCACAAGCGAGTCCAAACATTGCCGCTTTGCTGCAAAAACTCAATGCTGGCAAACCGGAATATTTACGTTGGATCAGGGCCAGCAGGGGAGAGGATGTACATTTAATCTCCTGTGATGAGATATCGGCATTTGTTGCTGAAGACAAGTACACCACTGTCCACTCTGATCAGGGGCAGCATATTATTCGTACGCCACTCAAAGAGCTGATGACGCAACTGGAGCCGGACCTTTTTTGGCAGATACACCGCTCAACGATTGTCTGTGTGAAACGAATCGACAAAATAAGCCGAGGTCTAACTGGTTCAGCCACAGTTATTATGGAGGATGGGCAAAAGTTTGCGGTTAGCCGCAGAGCTGCTGCCATGTTTAAATCTATGTGAAGCTATGTGCTGTAAACTGCAAATAGACGGAGATAGATCGCTCTATAGTAAGTCAATTTTTTTCAGTTTATAGCGCACGTCGGATGCCACTAAATTCACTGTGATTAATACGGAGTCACTATGTCTAGTTGCTACCCAGCCGCAGAACTACGGAAATTTGCTAGCGCCTTGTTTCAGCGGGTGGGGCTCTCCAAGGATCGTGCGGATGTAATGGCTAATGTTTTCCTGCAGGCAGATTTGCTTGGCTTTACCACCCATGGCCTGCAGCGGGTGGTGAGTAATCTAGCGTGGTTACAGAGTGGTGAATCCCGGCTCAGTGGCGATCCTCAGGTGTTGTCTGATCGTGGTAATTGCTTTAATTGGGATGCTCAATTTTTACCTGGCCCCTGGGTATTAACCAAGGCCATCGAGCAGGCTTTATCTCGAGTACCTGAACAGGGTGTGGTCACGGCAACCATTCGTCGCAGTCAGCATATTGCGTGTCTGGCTGCTTACTTGCCTCAAATTATTGAAGCAGGATATGTTGCGATTCTTACCTGCTCAACACCTGGCGAAAATACGGTTTCCCCACAGGGAGGGATCGATCCCCTGTTTTCGGCAAATCCTTTGGCTTTTGCTGCTCCTGCGGGTGAATATCCTTTGTTATTCGACATCAGTATGTCGGTCACGGCTGGCGCCTATGTATCCCGTGCTAAGCGAGAAAATACCAAAATGCCTACGCCATGCCTAAAGGATAAGCATGGAAATTTATCCGATGACCCTCTGGCTTTTGATGATGGCGGCAGTATTCTGCCGGTAGGTGGGGCTGATCACGGTTACAAGGGGGCGGCACTCAGTGCAATGTTAGAGGTCTTGTCGATGGCATTGGGAGGCTACGGTCGCGGTGATGAGTCGGCCACTCAAGACAAAGAAGCCAATTCGGTTTTTTTACAGGTGATTGATCCCCAAGCCTTTGGGACCCAGGCGGATTTTCTGCGCCAAACAATTGCCTTGAGTCATCTTTGGGAGCAAAACCGAAGCGATAGTGGCAAGCCTGTACGGGTGCCGGGCCAGCGTGCCTGGGCCACGAGAACGCGGCAGTTGCGCGATGGAGTCGAGTTATACCCTTCTATCATGCGGGATCTGCAGCCTTGGGCCGAAAAACTACAGGTCCCACTTCCTAGCGCGCTGGTAACAAGCTGATTTTTAGCCGTATGCGACTACGCCTGAAACTCCACGCCCTTAACCACTGCCTCAACTGCACTCTCAAGTATGCGCTACAGTTACGCCCCATTTTCTTGTGTGAGCTAATGGGGCGCTAATTTCTTCTCTCCAGATTTTAATCGTCAGTGTTGGGCTTGGCCTCACTGCATTTCCCTTACTCTAAAAGCTCATTGATACCCTGTTAATTCAATAGGCCTTTAAGCCCGACTTAATTGACTTGATCACCAGTCATTGCTCGCCTGTGATATTCCTTATCTGGAGCATTGTCGGTTTGGTTATATCTCATATTTGAAAATCGGGGCGGTTTAGTCCACATGAATATGGCGGGAGCTGTGTAGGCTGGTACTACGATAGGGGGCATAAACCAAAATAAAAGGAGGGAGTATGAATGATTTTGCCCATATGACGGCCTTAGAGCTGTTAAAAGGATATAAAGATAAGTCATTTTCTCCGGTGGAAGTGACAGAAGCGCTGTTGAGGCAGATAGACTCCTGTAACCCTGCTGTTAATGCCTACTGCCTTGTAGACAAAGAGACCACTCTGGCCTCAGCTCAAGCCTCAACTCAGCGCTACTATCGCGATGAAACTCAAGGTGTGCTGGATGGCGTACCGGTGGCGATTAAAGATGTTTTCCTTACCCCGATGTGGCCCACAATCAAGGGCTCTAAAACCATCGATCCTAAGTCCACCCTGGGTAAGGAAGCGCCAAGTGTTGCGGCTTTGAACCGCAATGGCTATGTCCCTCTGGGCAAGACCACGACACCGGAGTTCGGCTGGAAAGGGGTGACGGATAACCCGGTCGATGGTGTTACTCGTAATCCATGGGATACCGATAAAACTGCCGGTGGCTCTAGCGGCGGCAGTGCAGCGGCTGTTGTGCTCGGTATGGGACCTCTGGCCTTGGGTACCGATGCAGGTGGCTCTATTCGCATTCCCGCGGGCTTTTGTGGTCTTGTTGGGCTCAAGCCGAGTTTTGGCGAAGTACCACATTGGCCGGCGAGTCCTTTTGGAACCCTGGCGCATGCGGGCCCTATGGCCTGGACGGTATACGACTGCGCTCTGTTGATGAATGTATTGAGTGAAGCCGATCCGCGAGATAGCAATGCTATTCCCCGTCGCAACATTGATTATCTTAAGGCGATTTCCGGTGAGCCACGCGAACTGCTCAAGGGAATGAAAATTGCCTACAGCGCGACTTTGGGATATGTACAAAATGAGCGTGATGTAGAGCGGGCTGTTTACAATGCCGCGCAACTCCTGCAGTCACTTGGCGCTGAAGTGACTGAGGTTACACCGGGTTTTGAAGATCCTCTCGCAGCGTTCGGCCACCTGTTTTATGGCGGTGCAGCCAATGCCCTGCGCACTATCGGCAAGCGCCAGCGCACGTTAATGGATTCCCAGCTGGTTGCTGTTGCCGACAAGGCCTCGCAGCTCTCAATGTTGGATTACCTCGCCGCGGTGAATGAGCGAACAGCCCTGTGTGAGCATATGGCTCAGTTCCACAGTAAATACGATCTGCTGATGACGCCGACCCTGCCGATTACAGCCTTTAAAGCTGGCCGTGAGGTACCAGAGGGCTGGCCCAGTACCCGCTGGCCCTCGTGGACACCGTTTACCTACCCCTTCAATATGACAGGCCAACCGGCACTCTCTGTGCCCTGTGGTTTCTCCTCTAACGGTTTACCTATTGGTATGCAGCTTGTAGGCAGGCGTTTTGAGGATGCTACGGTGCTGCGGGCCGGGCAGGCTTACCAGCTTGCCGCTCCATTGACGGATAAACGCCCAAAGCTTTTTTATAACAATATTGCCGAGGGAGAAAAGGTGTGAGCCGGTTGGAATTTGATTTCTACGAATCGGAGGATCCGGTCTGGAACCCGGCGCTTTTAACGATTCCGGTACCCGGTATCCGCAAGATGGTTAATCTGGCGGCCACCATGGATGACGTGATTCATTTGTCCATCGGACAACCTGACTCACCGGCTCCACCTCATGTTATCCAGGCCACAGTTGATGCGGTGCAAGCAGGGCAAACCGGCTACACCATGGATGCGGGGCTGCCAGAGCTGTTAGAGGCGCTCGCCGAATATAATGGTGAACGCTATGGCCGTAAGATCACTCCAGAAAATATACTTGTCACTACCGGTGCAACAGAAGCCATCTATTTAGCACTTACGGCTATGTCGGCGCCGGGGCGCGAGTTTATTATGGCCGACCCTTCTTTTTTATTGTACGCCCCGTTAATTCGCATGAATGGTGGGGAGGTGCGTTATATTCCCACCCGTGCGGAAAATAATCATCAGCTAGACCCACAAGAGGTCATTGATGCAATAGACAATAATACCCATGCTATTGTCTTGAACTCGCCTAGTAATCCCACTGGAACAGTCTATCCACGTGAGACCGTGGAAACTATTGTGCAAGAGGCTGCGTATCGCGGTATTTTTGTGATTAGCGATGAGGTTTATGATCATCTAATTTACGATGACCGTGATTATGCCGGTGTGCTCTCTTGCTGCTCTGATCTCGATCATGTAATTATTATCAGCAGTTTTTCCAAAACTTTTAGTATGGCTGGTATGCGCGTTGGTTGGATGATTTCAAGTCAGGGAGTTATCCGTAAATTACGCCGATATCATATGTTCACCACTACCGTTGCAAATACCCCTTGTCAGTGGGCTGGTGTAGCAGCATTAAAAGGAGATCGTAGTTTTATTGCGGATATTACTGAAAATTATAAAAAAAGGAGAGATCGTCTGGTCCAGTTAATTGAGCAAACACCATACCTTGAAGGTTATACCCCTGAGGGAGCTTTCTATATGTTTCCATCGTTACCCGAGGGGATAAATGGTAATAATGTCGCCTTGCGTATGTTGAGGGAGACCGGAGTGTGCACCATTGCTGGAGATACCTTTGGTGAATCTTGCCGTAACGCCTTGCGTTTCAGCTACGCGACCTCAATTGAAAACATTGAATTAGCTTTTGAACGTATTATTCCATGGATGGAGAGGCAAAATTTTTCCTAGAGAGTCCCCCGGCTTATTTTCTCAAGATTGTTTCAGAATGGATAATCTGTGATTCCTCTTATTTAGAAGTTAATGTAAATCTAATTTTCATTTGGTCGATATGGGTGTGCATTTATTATGATTTGTATAAGGTCGCTATCCATTTTAGTTGTTTGTCCTCTGTAGAAGTCTCAATTCATTAGGTTTCTCTCTTTTTTCTCATCGTTTATTTCTATTTTTAGTTTCAAAAGGATCTCTCTTTTAATGGGGGGATCTGTTGTCGAATTTCATGCAGCTGTAACGATAATTTGTTTTACTGAGAAGGCAGTAATTAAACCTTTCAAATGAAAAGTATTTCGTTATGACAAAAATAAATCGACGCACATTGTTGAAGTGGGGCGGCCTGCTAACTGTTTCTGCCATGGCGCCAGCCGTTTGGTCTAGCAGCGGGGTGAAACAATATGAATATACTGGTGCTGCCAGCACTTCCAGCCACTTTTTGCACGGAGTGGCTTCTGGAGATCCTACCGTCAATTCAGCCATTATCTGGACAAGGGTCACCACCGAAGAGGCGATGCCACTGGTTTATTGGGAGGTAGCCCTAGATGACTCCTTTGAACAAATTGTATCAACAGGCTATACGCAAACCGATGAGTCAAAGGATTTCACAGTCAAGTTGGATGTGACCGAATTGAATTTTGGCCGTGACTATGTTTATCGATTTAAATACCGCGATCAGTCTTCACCGGTTGGTCGTTTGAGGCTGGTGCCCCAGAGCAATACCGATATCCCCTTTCTAAAATTTATAGTGACATCCTGCTCGCATTTTGAGCATGGTGAATTCGTTGGGTATCGGGATATGGTGGAAAGAGAGCAGAATATTGATGCGGTAATTCATCTTGGTGACTATTCCTATGCGTCCTCCAATTCTGGTGACTACCGCAAGTTTAGTCATTCCGACTTCAAGTTCGATCGGGAAAGTTTTAGGGCTCGCTACTCTGAGATAAGAAAGGATGCCTTCCTGCAGCAGGCACATCAGATGCATACCTGGATGGTGATTTGGGATGATGGCGATTTAAGAAACGGTGTATGGCGAGAAGGGCCGGCCATTAATGGTGCTGACTTCAATAAAGCGATGGATATCGCCATGGAAACTTTCTTTTTGTGGATGCCCATCCGCTATATTGCCCCCAAGCGTGTTTGGCGATCTATTCCCTATGGCAATCTGGCCGATATCTTCTTTATGGATATGTGCTTTTATGATCGCGATGAGCCGATCAATGATATGCCGGATAACCTGAGCAAGCGTCAGCCAGTATTTAAGCAGTACGATTTCCCCGGCCGCAGTATCATCGGCCAGGAGCAAGCGTCCTGGTTTGAGCAGGCACTTCGGACATCCACTGCCCGCTGGCGGATTGTCTGCTCCGGCGCTCCGGTGTTTGAGTGGTGGGATAACTACTCTCCCAGTGCCTGGCGGGCTTACCCCCAGTCTCATAAGTGGCTACTAGAGCTGTTCTCAGAGCTAGATAACAATATTGTTGTTTTGTCCGGTGGCCTGCATAAAGCGATGGCAGCCGGTCTGGCCTTGGACCCCTTTGCCAGTGATTACAGTGCTGGTCGCGATAACGTAGCTGTTGAAATTACTGCACCCTCCCTGACTCGGGGCGATGGCGGTGCTCTCTGGTACGAGATTGCTGATAATCGCAGTACCGAGAAAGCCCTCAAGAAGAACCCCCATATGAAGTTCCGCAAGGGTAATCGCGCTGGCTATCTAATTACCAAATTTGATACTGATCAGTTTGTCGGCCGTTGGAGGCTCTACGAGGATGTAAGAAAGGTGAACGGTCCCAAGGCGGATACCTATGGGGACATTGTGAGTGAGTATGGAAAATCTAAAATTAAAATCATGGATTGATCGTTAGGTTAAGATTAGACAAAAGGAAAATCATTTCTCTATTCTGACAGTTGATGAACTCTGTAAAGAATAAAAAATAGAAGAGGGAGGCGTATAGTGTTTCCGCCTCTCTCTAATGCAAAAAAAACTCTTATATCGATTAGGTATCGCTTGGTACTCTCCCAAATAAGCTCCATTTGGAACTTGGTTATCTAGTTTAGAATACCCTCATTTATTGTAATAAAGAATTTCTTACATAATCAATCTGAATGGATTGTGCGTTGAATATACATTGTCAGCCTAGTGTGGGACGCATTGCTAGACTTTCCTTTGTGTATAAATATGATTGGCGTCAATAACTATTACGGTTGGTAAAGGTTTGTCAGATTGATTTCTTTAAAGATATTTAGTCGCAGTATTGATGTGTAGGTGTTGTGAAAGAGTGCTGTCTTATTTATTTTCGGAGCTTAAAGTTAGCTTGTGAGAAACGTATTGATTTTGGCTGTGAATTTTTTGCTTTTACAAAGTTAGGGCAGAATAGAGCAGTATTGCAATCCGCCTCCAGGTTAGACTGCTCAATACTCTGGAAGCGCTATTCTCTACGTTACTGAATGGCGCGATTATTGTCAAAAATCGCGTGAATTAATCAAGAAACATAATATACCATTTATGAAAATGATATTGAGAAATCCCAGGAGGGCAGATCTCAGTATGATCGCCTAGATGGAAGAAGTGTTACTGTCTTGCTTATTAATGGAGAGGCGGTTCGTGGATATAATGCTAGTAAGATATTCAATGCTTCTTCGAGAATTCAAAACCCCAGTTTATTGAAATTAGTTTTTAAGATGATTGTCGAGACAACGCTTCGGATAGTTTACTGAATTCGCTATATTCAGGTGCAGACTCGGATTTCAGTCGAAAGATTCATAGTTACCTTAGGCGTTATTGGATCTTCAGGCAGTAATCTATAGCGCCGCAGTTAGCATGCGGAGCACAGCCCCACAAGAGCGATAAAAAATGGCTCAAAACCAGTTTAAGCTGCTCGGTACACGACGTTTCCTACCGCTGTTTATCACTCAGGTTCTAGCAGTTTTCAGTCGGAATATGTACAAAAATGGGCTAATAGTGCTGCTGGCATTCCGTATGGCTGAAGAGGAATCTAATACGCTGATCAATATTGCCACTGGTCTGATTATTCTGCCTTATTTTCTCTTTTCCTCCTTGGCAGGCCAAATCTCCGATAAGTTCGACAAAAGCAAGCTCATCACAATCTACAAACTGGCCGAAATTGGTATAGGTATCGTGGGTATTATTGCGATGTTTACCCAGCATTATGCCTTGAGTCTGGTGGTCTTTTTCTGCTATGGCACTTCCTCCACACTTTTTAGTGCGGCAAAATTTTCCCTGATACCCCAGCAATTAAATAGAAGTGAGCTACTTGCTGGCAATGCGTTGATCCAAATGGGAGCCTTTATTGGTACCCTGACTGGAACAATTGTAGGCACTATATTGGTCGGATTCACTCATCCCGGTCAGCACGGATTAACATTTATCGCGGTCATATTGATATTAACGGCCGTCATTGGTTTTCTGGCAAGTTGCGCAATTCCCAAGGCCCCGCCTTCATCTCCAAAACTGCGTATTAATTGGAATCCCGTGGCACATGCCATGCGAGTCATGTACTTGGCATGGCAAACACCTCCTGTGTTTTACTCCATTTTCGCCATTTCCTGGTTCTGGCTGACAACCACGGCATTTCTTGCGCAGATTCCCAACTTTACCCGCGACACCCTTGGGGGAAACGAAGATATTATCACTTTGCTGTTGTGCAGCCTCACCGTGGGCACAGCCTTGGGATCACTGCTGTGTAACTGGCTATCCCGAGGGCGTATCGAATCGGGATTGGTGCCACTGGGTGCTATTGGTATCACTTGCGCGGGATTGGCGCTCGGTTTCCAATCCAGTAGCTTTCAAACACTTTCCAACGCAAACCTAACCCAATTTTTTAACCATCATGGTTCCTATTTGATCCTTCTTTATATGACGCTCTTTGGGATTTTTGGCGGTATTTTTACTGTTCCCTTGTACGCAATGATCCAGGACCGCTCAAGTGCAGAGATTCGCGCGCAGATTATTGCGATCAGCAATATGCTCAACGCGCTGTTTATGGTGACAGCCGCTTTCGTGAGCATTACTTTCCTGGATATCCTAAAGATCTCTATCCCTAAATATTTTGTCATTATCGCTTTACTAAACCTGATTGTGGTCACTCTGATTTTTGCCAAGTTGCCAGAGTTCATCATGCGCGGGCTGCTATTGCTGCCTGCACGAATCCTCTATCGGGCCAGCCAAAAAGGATTGGATCAAATTCCCAGAGAGGGGCCCGCTCTCATTATCAGTAACCACATCAGCTTTCTTGATCCGGTGATATTGGCGGATACCGTCGAGCGTTATGTGCGCTTTATCGCACACCCTAAAATCTATAAATCCCGTCTGCTGCGCTGTATTTTGCATATGAGCGATGCTATCCCTATAGGTTTGGATCTCGATGATCCAAATAGCCGTGAGCGCACTTACAAAGCTATAGAGGAGAGCTTGGACAACGGGGAATTACTCTGTATTTTCCCCGAGGGGAAAATCAGTGAAGACGGTGAGCTGCAGCCATTTCTGAAAGACATTGAGGAGATTTTACGGCGCAAATCTGTTCCGGTTATCCCTATTGCCTTACATAGTGCCGATGCCCAGGACGAAAACTCAGCGCAGCAGTCTAAAAGGAAAAGTAAACGCCGCTTATTTCCCGAAGTTCTGGTAATCGCAGGACAACCGGTAGAGAGTATCAATACCGATTCGGAAAGCCTGCAAAAAAAAATTCGAGATCTCAAGAAAAAAGAATAGGAATAAACGATAGAAAGGAGATTGCGCACAGCGCCCACGCCTTCACTGATGTCACCAGCTTTGGCCTGCTCGGTCACGTAATGGAAATACTGAAATCCGACGGACCTGATGCCACACTGATCGCCGAGCCACTGTCGATGATTCCCTGTGCCCGCCAATGCATCGAGCTCGGCTGTCTATTCAACATGCAGCCGCAAAACGCCTACGTATATGTGGAAAATCTGCCGGAATGACAATACCTGGCACATAGGGATTCCTCAGACCTGTGGCGGTCTGCTCGCCGAAGTGCTTGCAGAGACAAAACGGAGCCCTGCGCGCGCAACTACTGCAGAGTGGTTCCAGCCAGGCCTCTATCATCGATGTGATCAGCAGAAACGAGAATCTACAACTAAAGGTATAAAGGTAAGCCTGCGAGAGATGGCCACTGGAGGCAGTTACTTACCCGCGATAGCGTAGTCGAATACAACCAAGTCGTTAACCCCGTACTAGCCTACATTACTTAATAGCCGTTAATTCGGAGAGTTTTGGCTTCAAAATAGATGTTGGCAAGCACCTATATACAGCGAGAGTTACACAGATTAGTGAGTCAACTTTTTAAGTAATAAACGGGACGACCAGCCTCCATGAAAAAGATTGTGATCATCGGTGGCGGAGCCAGTGGCCTTCATTTGGCAACTCGGCTTGGACGTTATTTCAACTCTACCCGGATGCTTGGGCTTAAGCATGAGGCGCCATCCGCTCAGATCACCTTAGTCGATAAGAATCGCACCCATATCTGGAAACCCCTAATCTACCAGGTGGCCGTTGGCACATTAGACACCAGTATGGATGCTCTTAACTACCAAGTTCACGCCAGCTCTAATGGCTATGAATTCCAGCTCGGCTCACTGCAATCCCTCGACAGGAAGCGCCAGATTTTGACCCTAGGGGCAGTGCTGAATGACAAAGGCTGCGAACTAATACCTCCGCGCGAGCTGGAGTACGATTATTTAGTGCTCTGTGTTGGCAGCATGAGCGATGACTCCAATATAAAAGGGGTGCGCGAGCACTGTATTCCTCTCGACAGCATTGAGCAGGCACACAACTTTCACAAGCACTTGCTTGATCACCTTCTATGCCTAGAAGCCCATCCCGATAAAACATTACAAATAGCCATTATCGGTGGTGGCTGTACCGGAGTGGAGCTTGCTGCGGAGCTGGTGATGGCTAGTCGACAGGTTGGCCAATATGGGCGTATCTGTACCGGTGCCATTGACATTACCTTAGTCGAGGCCGAGCCTCAGCTGCTACCGGGTCTACCGACAAGATTGGGCAACAGCGCCGAGCGCGAACTATGTAAGATGGGGGTTCGTGTACTTACCAACAGCCATATTACCAGTGTCAATACCAACGGCCTCACTACAGATGATGGCAGAGAGATCCCCGCAGCAATTCGAGCCTGGGTCACCAGGGTTAAGGCACCGGAGTTCCTCACTCAGTTGGATGGTCTCGTCACCAACCAACTCAACCAGATAGAGGTGAAAACCACCCTGCAAAGCAAAAATGATCCCCATGTCTTTGCTATGGGGGATTGTGCCAGCTGTATCGACGGTAACAAGCAGCGTGTACCATTGCGCGCACTAGCTGCGCAACAGATGGCCAAGCTTTGTTCCACCAACCTGATCGCCCTGATAGAGAACAAATCCCTGGGGCACTTCTATTACCGGGATCGTGGTTCGCTGGTTTCCCTTAGTACAAACACTGCTGTAGGGAACTTAAGGACCGCTTTTGTAAGAAGAAACCTTACCCTTGAGGGACGTATCGCCAGTTTGGCCTACCACTCCCTCTATCAAATGCACTTGGCGACAATCCACGGCTGGCCCAAGGCCATACTGCTCTATTTACTTAGTCAGGCCAACCGTGCAGTGAACCCCCGCCTTAAATTGCACTGATAAGGATAAAGTGGAAACTATCGCGACAATCAAAGATTTACTGGCCTTTGTCATTGGGCACCCTTGTCGCGTAGTTTATCGCTTAAGTGAGTGTCCGGCGTTGGTGGTTGGATCAAACCTTATTTTCTCAGGATCTATCCATGGAGTGGACCTGTTTTGCTGACTAAAACTGTGCGAAGTGTTTAGGAGGTGGCAAGCTATTCAAAATAGATCAGACAGAAAGTTATATTCAGGATAAGCCAACTCCAATATATCGTTTAAGGCGAGTCGTGTGATGCCCCCACAAAATACAATACCTTGTGGTCAGTGATATAACCATAACCATCTTTAAATATTGAAAGCGCATACTTAGCAAGCTCACAATTGGCACTCCAAACAGAATCTTTCAAAATATAGGTCTTGAAGAGAAATGAAGCACTTTGCGCAGTAGCCAGGACACAAATATGTGTTTCCACACCAACAATAAAAACTGTATCAACCCCTAAACCTAGTAATTTCTCCTCCAGGGAGGTATCAACAAAGCCGTTATAAACATGCTTTTCAACTATAACTACCTCCTCTTCTGCCAACTGCCAAATAGGCTCTATTATTTCCGCCCCCCAAGTGTCTGACTTGCAAGGGTAGTAACACCTTCCTCTATTTTCCTCGCCACGAAGAAATGAATTACGATATTTATGATCTGGCTTAATAATTGTCTGCAACAGAAGAACAGGAATCCCTCTCTCTTTGGCAATCCTCATACATAAAGAAATATTGTTAACTACCTTTTTTAGATCATCACCTTTGCGGATGATCCGCGGACTCCAATCTCTAGATGGCGACGGATTTTTAAGCTCCATATTACTGGAACCATGCTGCCTGCGATCGTAATACCCCCCCGCGCAACAAAAATCATTTTGCATGTCGACAACAACCAGAGCCGCGTTGATATTTGTTGGCAGTTCATTTGCCACATTGTCTCCTCCATCATCAGCCCTATTCAAATCTTTTTCCTCACATTCAGTTCTGTGTCTGTTGAATACAGCAGTGCATGACCGTCTTTGTCGCCACTATTAGACTTTAGCATCGCAACGTAAATAATTCTTTTTCAAAAAGTTGGCATTGGCTGCCTTTGCGTAAACCTTAGTGGTATCATTCAAAGCCCCAACATGCTCTAAACGATTCAAGTCAACCTTTCCATCGTGATTTGGGTCCGTTCTGTGCCGCTGTAAACGCCTTCCTATAACCATCGCATCTTGCCAATGAGTTGTAACCCCGTTGGAATGATGGTTGGAACAAATTTCACCTTGGCGTAGTAGGTATCTGCAGCAAGTTATTTAATACCGAGATCAAGTGGCGTTGATACAAGTTTGACGGTATGGTGAGCATATAGCTCAATTCGAGATCGGCCTTCTTCGTCTATTGTCTGTTGGGCATCCATGGCATAGGCAGTATTCGACTTCAGGTCAGTGATGCTGATTATAGAGATTGCAAGGCCACGTTGTGAGGCTCCGCCACTACCATTGTAATACCAGCCCAGATCCTCCGTCTTTTTCCCTGACTTATTGATATAACAGGCATCTATAGCAGCTATGTATTTATTATCGCTTGGGAACGTCTGCATGAACACTTCTGCATTGAACTTAACGAAGTCAAAATTGCGATGAGACCATAGACGATTACGCCTCTCACTGGCAAACTCTATGTTCATAAAAGTCGTCTTCCCCTGAGAAACCACCAGTACAATAAACAGCGTGAGCATGAACTTTTTTTTCGGTTTTTGATATTGGGTGTTCGAGCAAAAATTGCTTTTGTTACGTTTTCCATGGGCAGGTACTGCGTTAATTAGATCTGAGAACCTTATTTTCTGCTTCTCAGTCCATGGTTTCTGCCCATTCCATCTCTTAAACCTGTCCGAAGTGTTGTTATTTAGTTATCATTCGAAAATTCAGGGCAATAGCTGCTGTAATTAAGGTTGATCATGATAATGAACGCGTTGTTTTTTGTAAGGATGTTGTCTCTTAAAAAATCCTTTGTAGTTGCTGTGGCTATACTGTGGTTTTTTTTAGGGTTTAGTTCTATAGCTGGTGCAAATAATATAAGTGCCAAGCTGGAAAAGAAGGAAAATGATAACTGGTTTGTAACCTTTGTGTCAGAAAAGCCAATAAAGCGGCTTGCTTTTAAAAGCTCCCCCGATAACTCAAGAAGTAAACGCTGGATTCCTACTGCTACAGGGTATCAGTTTGAGTTTAATGACGGAAGAGAAAGTGTATTGCGTGAAGATGGTGGTGAGTTTACAGAAGTTACCTTTCACCTAACCCCAACTTATACTGTTCTCCCCAAAGAATACGCTCCTTTCTCGCCGTTTTCTGATGGAGGTTATCTTTTGCATGCAGGGAGGTTTTTTGCTTGTGCAGAATCCTGTCAACCCAGTCTAAATCATTGGCATTTAACAATAGCTACGCCCGAGTCTGACAATATTATCTTGCATGGCAAGATCTATCAGAAAAGTATTCAGTGGGAGGCCTTAGATGAGGGCAGTAAGATCTATATTGGTCATAGAAAGCCGATACAGAGTGACCACTTTGTTAGTGTGATTGATGAGCTTCTACCAGAGAAGCTCCAATATCAAATGAGCATACAGTTGCCTAAGCTGATGGTTTTCTTCGCGGATAAAATGGGGGCACTTGGCTATAGACCTGCGTTGTTTGCTTCTTATAGCTCGACAGATGATGGTCGAGTTGGCCATCAAGGTGGAACTTTGCCCGGTCAGATATTTATGCATTGGTATGGTCAGGAGTCTGTTATTGAGGCCATTGATGTCGATGAACTATTCTGGCTCTTTTCCCATGAAGTTGCCCACCTCTATCAGAGAGAGGGTGCCGATGTTATAGATACTGCTGATTCCTGGGTACATGAAGGGGCGGCCGACTATTTTGCTGGTCTAGCGTTCGGGAGTATCATTTCTAAGGGTTTTTTGTTGCAGAAGATAAAGCAAGCAGAGCAAGGTTGCCTTGCCAGCCTGGAGGATAATCCGGTTTACCTGGATGCATCACGTAAGAATCCACGTGTACACTATGACTGTGGTTTGCTGATTATAAATGCGATAGATAAACAGTTAAAAGAGCAGGGCTCTATTTCTATTTATGAATTGTGGAGTCTTTATTCTTCAAAAATTTCATCAGGAGCGCTGGCTGGGGCGGATCAGTTTGTGCTTGCGGCCAAGCCATATCTGTCATCAGAAATGATCAAGAACTTGGAAAAACTAAAAACCTCTGAATTCTCTGCTTTAAAATTTATTAGCAAATTGACAGGGGATAATACCTAGAATACTGATTCCTAATTTTACTACTTAATCCGAGATGGGTAAGTGTTAGCTTACCCTCTAAATGGTTTTAACTCGTACTAATACTTGTAGCTGTTTGAATGGGTTGTATATTGACTATGAGACAATATTTACAGATCGGTTCTACTGTACTACTTTCTGGGGCTATCCCCTCGTCGCTACCGTTTGTCTCTCGTTTTTGAACGCTTATCTACCACTTCTGACCCCACTCAGCCACAACAGCTCCCGTTCATCCCTCTCCTGATCCCTTTATCGCACCATCAAGATCCCCTCCATAACCAGCGCTAATCTGCTCTCAACCTAAACGCAAGGAGAGAAATCATGAAGAAGATTATCGCAGCGGTACTGATTCATCTGGGTATGACAACTTCCACTTTTGCCGCAGTGGATGCGCAGCTGGAAGGACTATACAACAAGGCGGCGCAGCAGGGTGGGGATGCCATTGAAGCTTCTTATGAGGCTTTTAAAGTGGCCCAGCAGCAAGATCCCGCAGATCCGGCTGCTTTGTTTTACCTGGGGGCCAGCGAGACGCTGATGGCCAAGGAGAGCTGGCTGCCGTGGAAGAAGGTGAGCTATGCGGAAAATGGTATTGCCCGTATGGACAAAGCCTTGCTGATGATTGAGGAGCTAGAGAATCCCGGCCGCTCGGCTAGGGGAATGCCCCGGGATTTACTTTTTAAAGGGATTGCGGCAACCACTTTTACCAAGGTACCTGCCTTCTTTAATGCTTTCGATCGGGGTTTTGAGCTCTATGGTGAGTTGATGGGAGATCCGCGACTGTCGCATATGCCGGTACAGGCAGTGAGCTGGATTTACTGTGGCGCTCTGGAGGCTGCAGATTTGGTGGAGAAGTCTGAGCTGAAAAGTGAGTGGCTGACAGTGGCCACCACAAGAGGGGCGCTGGCTCTTTGTAAGCCGGATACTGAGCAGTAGTTGGAATTGGAGCAGAATCGATGTTGCAGCTGACACATATAGAAAAGACCTATAAGACTGGTGAAATAGAACACCAGGCTTTACGGGACGTCAACCTAGCCATTCATCCCGGCAACATGGTGGCCCTGTGTGGGCCCTCTGGCTCCGGCAAAAGTACCCTGCTGAACATCTGTGGTTTGCTGGATCAGGATTACTCAGGAGCGGTGCACTTTGCAGGTGAGTTAATGACCAGAGACTACCAGCAGGCGATGAAGATACGTCGCACTCAGATGGGGTTTATTTTTCAAAAATTTAACCTGGTACCTGTGATGAGTGCCTTTGAAAATGTCGCCTACCCATTACAGCTCAATGGAGTGGATTCTGCAGAGGTAAAACAGCGGGTAATGCAGATGTTGGATCATGTGGGTTTGGCAGAATTTGCCCGATACCGACCCGATCGTCTCTCCGGTGGTCAGCAACAACGGGTGGCAATAGCCCGGGCACTGGTACACAGGCCCAAATTGGTAATTGCCGATGAGCCCACCGCAAGTTTGGATAGTGTAACGGCCCAGCAGATTATTGAACTAATGAAACATCTGGGCAGGGAACAGAAAACGGCTTTTATTGTGGCCAGCCATGATGATCGTATGACTCAGCACTGTGACAGAGTAATCAATTTACAAGACGGTGTGGTTTTGCAGGAGGAAATCCCATGCGTCGCTTAAAACTGGCAGTGTTGAATTTATTGCGCAACCGCCGCCGCAGTCTTTTGACCGTCGCAATTGTCGCTATTGTGGTGATGGCTCTGATGACTTCCGGGGGCTTTGGACTCTATACCTATAAATCCCTGAAAGAAAGCGCGGCACGCAGCCAGGGACATCTGGTGTTTACCCAGCCAGGTTATTTCAGCAGTGATGAAGAGTACCCATTACAAAACGGCTTGGAAAATGCGGATGAATTGAGAAAGCGCTTATTGACCGACAGCCAGGTGAAGGCGGTACAGCCGCGTATTTATTTGAATGGATTAATCTCCAATGGCGAGAAATCGACCATATTTTTGGGGCAGGGGATTTTACCGAGCGAGTTTCGGGTTAAAGGGCCTTTTTTAAATATGACCGAAGGTGGCATTCTCAGTAAAAATGAAGATCCTACCGACCCACAGATTATGCTGGGCAAGGATCTGGCCAGAAATCTGAATGTAAAAACCGGGGACTATGTCACCCTGATGTCCACTACCGTAGATGGGGCTCTTAACGCACTGGATTTTAAAGTACAGGGAATTTTTGGAACTGGTGTTCCTGATATGGATAAGCGCCAGGTATATCTGTCGATAAATTCTACCCAGTTTATTCTGGACAGTAAAAAGGTCAGTACTATGCACCTGTATGGTTACGAGCTGGAGGATACCGAAGTATTAAAGGCGCGCCTGGCTGATCTGGCACCAGAGTTGGAAATTACCACCTGGGAGGATCGTGCATTCTTTTACCAAGGGGTGAAGAGTCTATACGACCGAATTTTTGGCCTGATGGGCGTAATCATGGCGATGGTAATTTTTGTTTCCCTCTTCAATACCTTGGCGATGTCGGTTACAGAAAGAACCCGCGAGATTGGCACTCTCTCCGCACTGGGAACATCCCGCGCCGAATTACTGCTGGGCTTTGTGTTGGAGGCGTTGGTGTTGTCTCTGGTAGGAGCGATCGTGGGCATCTTGCTGGCAGCTGCGGTGAGTATGGGTTTGATGGTGTTTGAAGTCACCATGCCGCCCCCTCCCGGTAAAACGGAGAGCTACCCCCTGGTGGTGTATTTCTCCATGAACCTGGCTTGGATGATCACATTAGCAGTAGCCGCAATCTGTGTTCTGTCTTCCTTTATGGCGGCACGCAAGGGTGTAAACAAACCGATTACAGAGGCATTGGTACATGTATAAGTTAGCGAAAATAAAAAATGCTTGGAAACTATTGGGTAGAGCTCTGGTATTAGCCGTAGCACCCATGGCACTGGCTAATCCTCAAATTACCAACAGCGGGGCCAGCAGTGAGATTAACTACACCGCACAGCAGGTGGAGGCCATGCTTGCCAAAGCCGACTTTTATCGTCTTCAAGAGAATTCCGCTCGGGTAGTGACAAAAGTGCAGGTCTACAAAAATGGTGAGCTAGACAGTATGGATAAATACCATGTGTACACCCGTCCACAGCGCAAATCTCTGGTGGTATTCAAAGGCAAGGGGGAGGAGGGCACCAAAATGTTAATGTTGCAAGATAACTATTGGATGCTGATGCCGCGCAGCCGCCGTCCCATACGGATTACACCCATGCAAAAACTGCTGGGGGGCGCATCGGTGGGGGATGTGGCCACACTCACCTGGAGTGGGGATTATCAGGGCGTTTATGCAGGGCAGGAGACATTACAAGATCGGCTGGCCAATCGCCTGAATCTTACCGCCAAAACCAAAGGGGCCAGCTACCAGCGTATTAACTTGTGGCTGGATAACGAAAGTCATTTTCCGGTAAAAGCCGAGCTTTATTTGAAATCCGGTAAGTTGGCCAAGATGGCACACTTTACCTCGGGGCAAAGAGAGGGGCGGCAGGTGGTGGCGGAAATGCTGCTGCAGGATACGATCAATACCGGCACCGAGACACGGGTTATTTATGAGAGTGCCCAGGCCCATGATTTGCCGGAAAAGTATTACAACCCGGCCTACCTGAGCCGCCAGTCAACGGCCGAACTCTAACGCACTTTGCAGCCGCTATTAAGCGGCTGCAATGGTTTTCTGCTTAGTGATTTCCTGCGGGGACTTCAATTCCTGGAAAAAAATAGCCTCAATGGCATCCGCTTCCCGCAGGCGTTTGAGCTTCTCAAAAAATACCTGGGCTTCTGGAAAAGCGAGCTTGAGATAGGCCAGCCACTGCTTGATCCGGTTGCCCAGATACTTGGCCGGGTAAACTTCCCGGGTAATTTGATAATAACCCCAGAGTAATTCGACAATCTGCGGCCATGCCATTGGCTGATATTCTACCCCGGCGCAGAAGGCCTTGATTTGCAGTCCCAAGTCAGGCCTTGCCAGTAGGCTGCGGCCAAACATAAAGGCCTGGCAATCGGTTTGCTCGCGGCAGCGCTGAAATTCCGCCAAAGTCCAGATATCGCCATTGGCGACTACTGGAATCTGCAGTTTTTCCCGAATCTCACCGATATATTCCCAGTAGGCCGGAGGCTTGTAGCCATCGACTTTTGAGCGCGCGTGAACCGCCAACTCGTTGGCCCCACCGGCGGCTGCGGCCAGGGCGTTATCCATATAGGTAGAGCGGTCGTTGAACCCCAGGCGGATTTTCGCGGTGACAGGGATGTGATCCGGCACGGCTCGGCGCACAGCGCCGACAATCGCCTCTACCCGATGCGGGCTTTGCAATAGGCAGGCGCCCCCATCGCTGTTATTGACCGACTTGGCCGGGCAACCAAAATTCAGATCGATCGCCTTTGCCCCCACGGCAACCGCTTTGGCGGCATTGATGGCCATGGCTTCGGGATTGCCACCCAGAAGTTGCAAGCGCACCGGGACATCATTGGCCGTTTTGGCGCCCTCCAAGAGCTCCGGGCACAAGCGAGTAAAAACCCGGCGGGGAAGACGGGTATCGGTAACACGCACAAATTCGGTTACACAGATATCGACTCCGCCAATCGTTGAAAGCAGCCTGCGCACATGGTGATCGATAACACCTTCCATAGGGGCCTGGTAAATCTTCGGCTGCAGGGAAATAGTCTTATCGGTCATAAAGCTGGAAATCGGCAAAATTGGTGTGATGGTTGGCGCATATTCTATCAGCTAGTGGGCGCTATTTCGTAACAATGATCATTTCGGGGGTACTTTTCATAGGAGATGTAAACTCAAACTCGAGTGTGTTTGCACCAATAAAGTGCGTAATGAACCATGCGCCACCGTTGCCACTGAAACCATTAAGTGTTTGATTTTAAAAGCAACTTGTATTGATAATAGAAAATTGACTGCACTTCCATGCTGCAGAAAAACTTTCTGGCAGCAGATAGTTTTGTTGCTTGTCGGGGTGGGGCCGCCAACACAGTTGTATTTGCTCTGCTTGACGACTAGATTGCCGGGCGTGATAGGGATTGCCAGCCGTGTTCATCGCCAGGTCGCGCTGATTGCCAATTAGATCACTGCGTTCAGTCGCAGGGTACTTTGGGGATTGTCGTCGGTGCGGCCTGGTGTTCGGCAAGTTGGAACAAGCTGGGAATTGTGCAGAAGTTTTGCGGTGGTTTTTGGGAGTTTTTATAGGCGCCCAAGCATAGCGGCTGCTTAACATGAAACGGCCACGGGCCGAAGAATAATCACCCGGATATTAACCTTGTATTATCCGAAGGCTTAGGGGGATACAGAGTGCAAGATACGCTACTTCAACAGGGATTGGACATCACCCTGTTCGGTATGGGAATTGTTTTTACCTTCCTGCTGTTACTGGTGGTAGGCACCGGCATCATGTCCCGAATTATTACCCGCCACTTTCCTGAAGCGGAGCCAGTCGCCTCACCGCCCGCTAGCGGCAGCGATGACGATGCCCGCTTGCACGCCATTATCAAGGCGGCCATCGAACAACACCGAAAAAAACGTTAATCGTTAAATTTCGCTTCACGACAACATCCAATAATTTCTGCCGAGAGAGATAACCCATGACTGAGGTTAAAAAGCCATTGGGGATTACCGACGTAGTCCTGCGTGACGCCCACCAGTCACTGTTCGCCACCCGCATGCGACTGGACGATATGCTGCCGATTGCAGAAAAGCTCGATAAAGTCGGCTTTTGGTCGCTGGAATCCTGGGGCGGCGCCACCTTCGATGCCTGTATTCGCTATCTCGGCGAAGACCCCTGGGAGCGGATTCGCGAATTAAAGAAAGTCATGCCCAATACCCCGCAGCAAATGTTGTTCCGTGGGCAGAATATTCTGGGTTATCGCCACTACGCCGATGATGTCGTGGAAAAATTTGTCGAGCGCGCCGCAGTGAATGGGGTGGATGTCTTCCGCGTGTTCGATGCCATGAACGATATGCGCAACCTGAAGACCGCCCTGGCCGCAGTAAAAAAACAAGACAAGCACGCTCAGGGCACTATCTCCTATACCGTGAGCCCGGTGCATACCATGGACTTGTGGGTGGACCTGGGGCGCCAGATTGAGGATATGGGGGCGGACTCCATTGCCATTAAGGATATGGCCGGCCTACTGCGCCCCTACGAAGGCTATGATCTGGTAAAGCGTCTTAAAGCGGCGGTGGATATTCCCATCCACCTACATTGCCACGCGACCACGGGCCTTTCTATTGCCACCGCGCTCAAATGTATTGAGGCGGGTGTCGACAATGTGGACACCGCCATCAGCTCCATGTCCATGACCTATGGCCACAGCCCCACGGAAACACTGGTTGCCATGCTTGAAGGCACTGAGCGGGATACCGGTCTGGATATTAACCTGCTCGAAGAAATTGCCGCGTATTTCCGCGAGGTGCGCAAGAAGTACGCGAAATTTGAAGGTTCCCTCAAAGGTGTGGACTCGCGCATTTTGGTAGCCCAAGTGCCTGGTGGCATGTTGACCAATATGGAAAACCAGTTGCGCGAGCAGGGCGCGGGCGAGCGCCTGGATGAGGTACTCGAAGAGATCCCCCGCGTGCGCCAGGACCTGGGCTATATCCCCCTGGTAACGCCCACCTCGCAAATTGTAGGCACCCAAGCGGTGTTAAATGTGCTGACCGGCGAGCGCTATAAATCTGTCTCTAAAGAAACCGCAGCCGTTTTGAAAGGGGAATACGGTGCGACCCCTGCCGAAGTGAATCAGGAACTGCAGGTGAAAGTATTGGAAGGCGCAGCACCAGTGACCTGTCGCCCTGCGGATCTGATCGCTCCAGAGTTGGACAAGCTCACCCTGGAGCTACAGGAAAAAGCCGGGGAAGAGGATATCGCCCTAACCAATGGTGAAGGTGAGATTGACGATGTCCTGACCTATTCACTCTTCCCACAAATCGGTCTTAAGTTCCTGAAGAATCGCGGCAACGCTGAGGCTTTTGAGCCAGTGCCAACCGGTAATGAAAATGCCGCAGTGAAAAATGACAAAGGGGAAGAGGTTTACACGGTCACCGTGGAAGGCCAGAGCTACACCGTAACGGTGGCCGATGGTGGCGACCTGACCAATATTGCCCCGGTGGGTGCGGCCGCCCCTACTGCCAGTCAAACCAATTCAGCTCCAGCTACCGGCGGTGAGCCGGTTAATGCGCCCCTCGCGGGCAATATCTTCAAGGTCATGGTAAAGCCCGGTGACAAGGTCACCGAGGGCCAGGCCATTATTGTGCTCGAAGCCATGAAGATGGAGACCGTTGTGAGTGCGCCGCGCGGTGGCAGTGTTGCCAGCGTAGCGATTAAAGAGGGCGATTCCGTGGCGGTGGGTGATGCCCTGCTGTCCATCGCATAGATTGGGGTAGGAGTCGCAAGTGGATAATTTACTCACGCTTTGGCAATCCTCCGGCATCGCACAGATGATGCCGGGGCAGCTGGTCATGATCTTTGTTGGATTGGGGCTGCTGTTTCTGGCTATTCGCAAAAACTTTGAGCCACTGTTGCTGGTGCCAATTGGCTTCGGCGGTATCCTGGCCAATATTCCTGGAGCAGATCTGGCGCTCTCTGCGGCAGAGACCGCATTGGCCCAGGGGAATACGGCAATTCTTGCCCAAATGGCCCAGATCCTGGGGCTGGATACCGGCGCCAGCCTCAGTGACTTAAAAGCGGCCTTGGGTGCTGCCCCGTCTGCGGTACAGCTACAGGCTGCGGAGTTTGCCAGTGATGCCGGTTTTAGCAACGGCATGCTGTACAACTTTTATTCCGTGGCTATTGCCTCGGGTGTAGCCCCGCTGGTGATTTTTATGGGGGTGGGGGCCATGACCGATTTCGGCCCGCTGCTCGCTAACCCGCGCACCCTGTTCCTGGGGGCGGCCGCACAGTTCGGTATCTTTGCCACCGTGCTGGGTGCCGTCGGTCTCTCGGTTGCGGGGATTATGGACTTCTCCATCGCCGATGCTGCGGCTATCGGTATTATCGGCGGTGCGGATGGCCCCACGGCAATCTACGTTTCCAGCATTTTGGCTCCCGATTTGCTCGGTGCGATTGCGGTAGCAGCCTACTCCTATATGGCATTGGTACCCATGATTCAGCCACCGATTATGCGCGCACTCACCACCGAGCAGGAGCGCAAAATTGAGATGGTGCAGCTGCGCCATGTGAGCAAGCGCGAGAAAATTACCTTTCCACTGTTGCTGTTGATTCTGGTTGCCTTGTTCCTCCCCGCTGCAGCGCCGCTGTTGGGAATGTTCTGTTTCGGTAATCTGATGCGGGAATGCGGTGTGGTGTCTCGCCTTTCGGATACTGCTCAGAATGCGCTGATCAATATCACCACGATTTTCCTGGGCCTCTCGGTTGGTTCGAAACTGGCCGCAGATAAATTCCTCGACCCAAAAACCCTGGGAATCCTCGCCTTGGGTATCGTAGCCTTTGCGATTGGTACCGCCGCAGGGGTATTGATGGCGAAACTGCTCAATGTCTTCAGCAAGCACAAGGTAAACCCGCTTATTGGTTCTGCCGGTGTATCTGCCGTGCCCATGGCTGCGCGGGTATCCAACAAAGTAGGGCTTGAATCCAATCCGCACAACTTCCTGCTGATGCACGCCATGGGTCCGAATGTGGCCGGGGTGATTGGCTCTGCGGTTGCGGCGGGAGTCATGATCAGTATGGTGCGCAGCTTAACAGGCGGTTGATTGAGTCAATCAAAAGTTACTATCGAAAAGGCGAGCTTCGGTTCGCCTTTTTTCTTACAGGGCTTAATGCCTTGAGATTAGCTGACACCCTCCCTCGATAAGATTCATTTTGAGTTAAGGTTATCTGCGCTATATTCCTCCCAGCATATTGACTTGTGATAAGAAATTTTACTGGAAGTAAGACCATGCGTAGTTTGCCCCTTTTGATTTCCCTCGCTCTTTTCTCCACCCCGCTACTGGCCCACGACAATCATCGCACCGCTGAAGACATCCACGAGATAAAAAGAGAGGTGGTAAAACTTCGCAAAGAAGTCCATGCCCTGAAGGATGAAAATGAAGAAGCGGCTGAAATGCGCAAGCTCAAAAAAGAGGTTGTCAGGTTGCGCAAGGATATCCGCTCTATGCAGGATCTGATTCTGGATCTGCAAGCTTTGGTTGAAGCACAGTCTAAAAATCCTCATCCTGATGTGGTTCTCCAGCCAGTGAAGGAGCGCCCCCGATGGGCTTGCTATATGAAAGATGTACGCGCTGGTGGGATGCACTCTAAAGGCTTTTCAGAAGTAGAGGCAAAAGGCAAGTTGCTTGAAACCTGCTCCACACGGGGTGGTGTTTGTTTTGAGAATAGAATTACTTGTTCAGCGGAATAACTCGTGCTTCTTTAAGTATTAGGCGGAGGGGCTTTTGGGCATAGTCTTCCATTTGTCCCAGTGCCTCTTCAATATCTTTAACTAGATATTCTTGCTCACCTCCCAATGCATCAGGAAGTTGCGGTGGGAGGCCTTTCTGCTTTCAGGCTTAATAGAGCTGTCAATAAAACCAGCAATACAGGCAATAAGAGAGAGGGGAACCCCCACATCTTGTAGCCCACAGTGCCGAGCGTCACACCAAGGATAAAGCAAAAAATTACCCCAAAATAATATTTAGCCTTGGTAGATGCCTGTGGATAGGGCGCTTCCCCAGTACTTTTGTATGCTCGATAGTTGTCCAACATTTCAAGGGCGGCGGCGAAGAGGTTGGTGGAGTTGCCTGTCATAAAGTGAGTGGGCGCTTTCTTATTAAGCACCCTGAAAAAGATGGTGCTGTGTAGAGACATGGCGGCAACTGCGAAGAAAGAAACCAAAAAAGTGTTTGCAGCATAGGGTGACGTGAGCGTTCCCACGTAGCTGCCCAAAATGAAAAATAAAAACATCAAACAACTCTCTATAAACAGCATGACAGTTGCTGTATTCCTTTTTTGCAGGTTCAAAATCTTAATGAGATAGATCCAAAAAATCTGCAGGAAGATAAAGGCGGAGAGAATAAATAGCTTGATAATGTAGTTTGGATTGTTACTGGCAAAGTCGGTAATTGAGAGCACAATGGTGCCGGTGATAAATGTGGTAAAGCTGGTAAACAAGCCCAAAACACAGACAGCCTCAGCAAAACCAGCTACAAATGCGAGAATATATTCAATGTTCATTGTGGCATGAGGCGTTTCATTCATGCTCTAGCACCCTCTCATTATATGAGAAGCATCTGCTGATATTGTCTGCTTCAAGAAATTCCTGGGTACAGGCGCTAGGAAAACCGCACCACAGGTTTTAAAGTTAACCCCTTCTCGCTGTCTTCAGCGGCTTGGTTAATCTGAGAAAAATCGTAGAACTTAATAAGCTTATCGAATGGGAAGCGGCCGGCCATATAAAGGTCGATCATAGTGGGAATAAACTGATCCGGTAGGCTGTCTCCTTCAACCACACCTCGCAGAGTTTTGCATTGGTTGAGCAGGTCCATGAGGTCCAGAGTGAGCTTCTCGCCAGGTTTCGACAGTCCTATAATCGCTCCCTCGCCACGGCTGCGCAAACAGTCGATCATGGTATTAATCACTGCGGGGATTCCCGTGGCGTCAAGGGCAAATTCCACACCCTTGCCGGTAATTGTCCTGATTTTTTCTGCAACCTTGCCCTGAGTGCTGTCGATTGTGTGGGTGGCGCCAACTTCCATTGCCAGTTTCAGCCTTGAGGGAAGAATATCCACAGCGATAATCGTGGTGGCCCCCGCCGCCGATGCGGCCATCGCTGCAGCCAAGCCCACGGCGCCTGCCCCAAAGGCAGCAAAACTGGAACCGGGGCCCACCTTGAGTGAATTTAAAACGGTGCCGGCGCCCGTTTGAATGCCACACCCTAAAGGGCCTAATAATTCCAGGGGAGCATCTTTGCGCACCTTAACCACGTTTTGCTCATTGGCTACAGCGTACTCACCAAAGGAAGACTGACCAAAGAAGCGGTCGTTAAGCGTCCCTCCCTGCTGATCGGCAAGGGCGTGGCTGCCATCTATGCGATGCCCGGAGAAGTTTCGATCGCGAAAGTTTTCACAGCAGGCCGGGTGGCCGGAAATACATTCCCTGCAACTACTGCATGAGAGGAAAGTTAAGACAACATGATCTCCAGGGGTCACTTTAAGTACGCTATCACCTACTGCTTCCACCACTCCTGCGCCCTCATGCCCCAATACAATAGGGTGTGGAACTAAATAATCCTGGTCACGGGCAATCATATCGGTGTGGCAGATGCCGGTGGCGACGATTTTAACCAGCACTTCATTTTCCAGTAGTTCGGTCTGCCTCACTTGTTCTAATACGAAAGGGCTGCCCGCTTTCCTGACTACTGCCGCAGTGAATTCGTTGCCAACTCTATGAGTGCTTGTCATTTATTCTCTCGCTTAGCGGTATTTCTTGAACAGTGCAAAGATTTGGGCGCTGCTTCCATGCCGCTTTTATCGGGTTAAGTGTTTTAAGATTAGATGGGGGGGAGGGGGTCGCCAAGTTAGATTATTCACAGTGTGAAAACAACTATACAGACTGAGGGCGGATTAATTTTTCTTTAAAACCTACGCCGGATGTTAATGCCGACGTAGGTAAGTATTTGGTGCATACCTACTCAATTTATTTGTAGCCGGTGGCTGGTATACATGTTTAAAATTATTCAGAGGCAACCAAAATAGAAAGGTTACCAATAAAAGGTCCCTGGTTTTGCACAGGTTGCCATTCTGATGCAGGGATGGAGACTTCAAAGGCAGCATTATCAGCTGTGCAATCGCTATTCAGAATCATCTGTCCTGGAATAGCTACACCGGCAAATGCCTGAGTTATTGTGCCACTCAGGCCGTTGTCAAAGAAGACGTCATAATTAATCGTATCTGCATTGGCGTTGGAAAGTTCAAAAGGCATAGATGCGCTACCAAATGTAATACTAAACGTCGGGAATCCACTACCGGCGACACAAAATAGATCTAGCCCTGTAGCGGGCGAGTTAGCGCCTGTTGGGGTTATATTGAGGTCGTTGACATTGTCGATCACAATGGACTCAACAAACGACAGGGTGATCATGCTTTGCGCGCTATCTGTGACTTGGGAAAGCGCAGGGATGGATGAGCCAAGGGTTACGCTCAGTGAAATTGCAGATATCAGTGTCTTTGGGGTGGGAAACTTCATCAGATACTTCCTTGCATTAAAACTCAAAAACGCTTCTGTTGAAAAATCCAAGGCGAAAAAAATCATTTTGAAGGTGCCTTGGTATAAAAAGAATAGTCAGTAATCTGAGGTTGGGTCTTTGGTAGATATTATTTGGAGGTTTAAAGTGAAGTTTTATCGCTTATGGGAAAGTTTTTCCTATTTTCGATGAGGTTTTTTGTGAGCTTAGATGACAGCTAGGCGGCCTAATGAGGGGGGAGAACTGAAAGCTTGATTGGGCTCTCATTCGTTTTCAGGGGTGATTATGCCAAAAGTAGCATTATCATCAGCGCAATTGTTTGCTTGAAGCCTCTCGTTAGGAGTATGCATGCCCGCCAACGCGTTATCGGGAACACTTTCATCATTCTTTTAGAGTGTGTCAGGAGTCTATTCTGACGTAGCTTGTGGTAAATGACTCGACAGTGAGAGTAAATTAATAATATTAAATCTTTATATTTTAATTGGGTAAGTCTATCTGTTTTTTAGTTGATTTTAAGGTGCTAGGCCAGAGATGTACTCAGGCCTAGCGATATTATTAATTTGTCTGGGGGAAGAGTTTATTGGCCTTCTACCGTGAGTTCTAGCATTCCAGTAAATGGACCATCGTTCTGCCTGCCATCCCATACAGTAGAGGGAATATCAACCACAAATCTTGAGTTGACCACGGTGGCATCGCACAGGGTATCCAGAACAGGATTATTAGGAATCGGGTTGCCAGGGGTTACTGACTGTCCAGGTCCCCCTATCATGTTGAAAAAGTTTACGTTATATGGAAGATCCGGCGATCCATTGCTACTCATCAATGTAAAATCTGGTCCCATAGGGTTGGTAAATGTAATAATGTAGGCTCCAAAAGTTCCACCAACACAAAAGTCATCAGATCCAGTTGCATCAGTACCAACGGTGGGATCTATGATATCAACGTTACCAACATTGGCTATATCAATGAATGGGGCTTGATTGAAGATGAGTTGGATCACACTGGTTTCCGTATCCATATTTTGGGATAGTGCAGATGTGGAAGAGCCGAGTGCCAAACTAAAAAGAGCTGCCGATAATACTGACTTGGGGATAAAATGATTCATCAGATACTTCCTTGCGCAAAAAACTACAGCGCTTCTGTTGAAAAAACAAAGCAAAAATTCAAATTGCCTTGGTTTAAAAATAATAGCTAGTAATCTGAGGTTGGGTCTTTGGTAGGTCTATTTTTAGGTGGCTTTAAGTGAGTGTCTGAGGATTATGAGAAAGCTTTCCTACTTTTAGTAACTTTATTTTTTAGTGAGCCTATATGGTGGCAGAGCAGCTTTGCTAAAAGGTTAAACTGCTGCACCAGAGTTAATGTCTGGTGCAGCATGGTCGAATGCTATTTAGAGCAATGTGTTGAATTATTCGGATTCAACAGTGATCATTAGCGTGCCCATAAATGGAGCCATTCCGGCTACAGGTTCCCATTGAAAAGAGGGGATTAAAATGTTAAAGAGGGCGTTATTATCTGCGCAGTTGCTTGCCTGAAGTGTATTGTTGGTTATAGGGATGCCGGGCATTGCCGCTGTAGGAGCTGGTCCTGAGGTAGCATTTAAGAAATTGACCTGGTAGCCCAGTGTAGTGCTACCCATGCCCTGTAAAAGAAATGGTGATCCTGTGCCTGTGCCGACTCCTTCAAAAGTAATGCTAAACGTCGAAAAACCACTGCCGGCAACACAGAAAAAATCAGTCTGTTGAGCATCCTGTCCTGGACTTGGGTTCAGGTTTATATTATCAACGTCTTCTATCACAATAAACTCATTGACAGTCAAAGTAATCATACTTTGCGCGCTATCTGAGACTTGGGATAGTGCAGTTGTTGCAAAGCCAAATGCTAGGCCGGCAGCGGCAAGAGATGCCAGTAATTTTGGTGCGATAATCTTCATAAGTAAATTCCTTTTACATAAGCGTCCACAATACCTGTACTTGAAACAGCACCAAAGCCACAAACTGCAAGAGGGTGTTTGGTGCGAAAGTCCGGGTATAAAAAGGTTAGTTGTTAAATTGGGAGGGGGATGTCTATGGTTTTTGCTCTAAGTAAAAATCAGGAAATAGGTACTAGTGATTGAGAAGAATTTCCTATTTTTTAGTTGGGCTCACTGTCAAGGGTTCTCTTCTGTCATGGTTGTGATTTTTTTAGGGTGGTTTTGTGGGGGATATATGGGTTGGTTTGGGGCTGCGTTTGACAATTTATTTGTATGCTGAGGTTACTTTCAATTTAACAGTTTTTGTCTGCGGTTAAGGTTTTCATTGGGTGTGTCTGGAGGCGCCTTTTGAATCTTCTATTTTTTACCTTGAGTTCTGCGCCAGAATGCATTTCTGGCGCAGTTTTTAATTGGTAAAAAATTTTAAAGGATCATTAAGAGAGCTTTAATCGGCCTCTACCGTAATCAATAGCTGCCCTACAAATGGTGAGTCATTCTCTCTGTTATCCCATTCAGGAAAGGGGATTTGAATGGTAAATTTGGCATTCTCATCCGTAAGGTTATTACAGGCGGATGCTTCGATCGAATTTCCTGGGATGGGGTCATTGGGCGTAGCCATTATTGTTCCGGGTCCTGGGCCGTTATTGTTTTTAAAGAATACCTCATAGTTAATGACCGGGGAGCCAGGGTTTGATTGTGACATTAACTCAAACTGTGGTCCTGTGGTGGCAGGATTGGTAAAAGTAATACTGTAGTTATTAACGCTGCCTGTTCCGGCTACACAGAATGATTCATCAGCCGTTGCAGCCATTCCAGGGACAGGGTTGTCAATATTTACAGGATCAACAAATGCTATATCAATACTATCCATTTGCATCAACATGAGTGTTATGGTGGTAGTCTCACTGTCGGTTTGAGCTAGTGCCGATGTAGCTGAACCGAACGCAAGGCCAGCAGCGGCTATGGTTGTCAGTAGTTTAGGGGCGAAATACTTCATAAAAATCTCCCTGTTACATAAGATCAGTCAATGACTGTGTTAAAAAACTCCGAAGGTAAGAAGTAAGGTTGCGTGGTAAGTTGGTCACGGTATAAAAAGACTAGTTGTTGATCTGGGAGGGGGGAGTATATGAATTCTTATCTAAGTGATTTTGGTAGGAATTTACTACGGATTGAGAATATCTTCTTATTTCTAGTGCAGAGGTTGTGACAGATAAGTTTCTTTTTGGTCTCCGTAAATATGAAAGCTTTTACCAAGTGGATTTTTGTGGTGTAAGTACTATGAATGCTTTTTACGATAGCGTCTATTGAGGTGTATGCTTCTGTAAGATGAGATTTGGTAACCAAGTGTATGGCGGTGTTTAAGGTCTTTCTTTATGGAACGTATGAACAGGCATTTTTTTCAGTTTGTTTTTTTAAGATGCTACGCCAGAAGCTTTTTCTGGCGTAGCTAATGTTAATAAATCCTATGCAGGATCTTATTCAGCCTCCACTGTGATTTCTAACAAGCCAGTAAATGGGGCGTCGGGCGCTCTGCCAGCCCATTGTGGTTCTTGAATTTCAATATTAAATTTTGCGTTATCCATCGTTGGGTCCATGCACATAGGTGTCTGTATCATGTTTCCAGGGATAATAGCATCGGGTGCAACAGGCATGCCTGGCCCTGGGAGGGTGTCGTTCTTAAAGAAAACTTCATACATTATTGGTACGGCGCCAGGTACGGCAGACTCTAGCTCAAATGGTCCTCCCACAGGGTTCGCTGGATTACTAAAAGTGATGCCAAAATTCGGAAAGCCTATTCCAGCAACACAGAAGGTATCTTCAGCGAGAATGGGGCCCGGGGTACCATCTGGTGGCGCCAGAAGGTTAAGATCATTCACAAAAGCGATATCAATAGTTTGCATACTCATGTAATTCAGCGTGATAACGCTAGTTTCGCTGTCCGTTTGGGATAATGCAGATGTGGCTGAGCCAAGTGCCAGGCCGGTTGCAGCTATGGATGCCAGAACCTTTTTACTTAAAATCTTCATGTGAACTTCCTTGTACAAAAACAATAACCTTCATGTTACAGACAAAGCCAAGACCAATCCTTGGTGAGCATGCCAGGAGTGAATGCCTTGGCTAAAAAATGATAGACTTTAAACGTAAAAAGAAAGATTGTTTGTCTGTGTTCTCTATAAATTCAGGAAGTATTTACTAATTTATGATAGTAATTTCCTACTTTGAATTGCGTGTTTTTGGTTTTCTTTGTTTGAGGGTGAAGTCGGGTGGGAGCTAATATGGATGGCTTTGCGTCTACATGTGGCAGTTCGTTTGTGATTTCTTTAACTTTTTTTTAATCCAGTTTTCTTTATTGCTTAATAAAATGATTGTTTAGGGTTTCAAACAATGCTTTACGGCTGGCTGTGTGTTTCTTTTCTGGCGACCCGTATTTTTGCATATGCTCTGGAAAGAGTTGCGCGACTTTCTGTTGTGACCACTCCAGGTGAAACTGCAAGCCGAGGATATTATCTCTATATAGAAATGCCTGGTTAGGGCAAAGTTTAGAGCGCGCCAGGCGCTTGGCCCCCTCAGGGATTTCAAAATAATATCTATGCGCCTGAAAGACTTTTTCTATGGTGGAGGGTTTTTCAGCTATCCAGTCAATAGAGTGCCAGCCCATTTCTTCCTGCTTCATCGGCTTAACATCAGCGCCTAGTGCGTGGGCGAGTATTTGTGATCCCAGGCAAATGCCTAAAAAGGGGACTTGCTGATGAATAGTACTTTTTACCCATTGAATTTCGTCTGCGAGCCATGGTAGTAACTTGTGGTCTTTGACATTCATCATTCCACCCAAAAGGATGACGCCACTAAAACCATTTTCTGGCAATACAGACTTTTGCGGGTTAATAATGGTTGTTGGTATCTGGTGTTGGCTTGCCCAGTCGGCAATATATCCCGGACCTTCATTGTCTTCATGCTGAATAATAAGAATCGGTTTCTGCATCTTATTGAAAGTCCTGCTTTTCCAGGTAGAGCTGCCGACGAAATACAATCCCCGCTTCTTTAAGCCTTTCAGGCCAGTGGGTTTCAGAAATAGGGTGTTTACTGTCCGTGTTGATAGTGTTGGGAGCAGATGGGTCGGCAGTAACTTCCAGAATCTGGTCAAAACTGGGAGGGGATGCTATTTCGTGGATAAGCAGGCTTGTTGAATTTAAACGCACCAATCGGTAGTGACCATTCTCTTTGCGAGTGAGGGGTAGGTCGAGTAACTTTTTGGTAACCCTGAATGGAATAGACTTCAGCTGAACTTTTCCTTCGCGCTCAAAGTGGCCGTTAAAGATTTCACCAATAAAAAAGCCTAAATCGCCGTTGCGCAGACGGTTTAAGGAGAATTCTTCGGGCTTGAGTGAAATGAACGGTGTCTTCTGAGCCAGCTCAATAATGGCTTTTTCGTTATCTGATTCCAGCACGAGAATAATCTGGTGTCCATGGCGCTTGCCGTGAAGCGGCATATGGGAGGCAATGAGTTGGCCTTTTATAGAAAATAGCGCCATACCATGAGTGCCGTTTGAATCGTCTGCAAACGTTAATGCTGCTGCCATGGCTAAGGCTGCCGAAATACTTAATCCCCAGAGTCGAGAAAGTTTGCCCATCAGTCTGTGTGTTCCTAGTGGCGGTGCCGCTAGATAGGAAGCTACTTGCTATTTAGCGGACCCAAAGGCTTGGTGTTTTGCGATTCTAAACGTACATTAGTTACCAATCGATTCACTGTTGGTAGCTTTTGATTCCAAAATGGAAATAGAAGATCTAGAGAAGTTTCTTGTTATTGCCGCAACAGAAAACCTGCAGCGCTCGGCGGATCGCTTGGATACTACCCCTGGGGGTTTGAGTAAGGTTTTACGCCGTTTGGAAAAGGCGCTGAACACACGTTTATTCGACCGGGTGGGCAAACAAATCCGGCTCAATGATGCGGGGCGTCGATTACAAGGGCGAGCTGCTGAGATCACAGCCATCGCGCGGCAGGTCCAGGCGGAACTCAACGGGTTGGGCAATTTGCCCGAGTGTCGGGTGGCAGCTCCTGCCGTCATACAATTGACTTGGGCCACGTCTATTCAACGTGAGTTGACAGAAAGACACCCAAATGCCCGCCTTTCATTCACTTCTGCCTATGAATCCCTGGCGCTGAGTATGCTGGTCAGAGGGGAGGTGGACTTGGCCATAATCACCGGTGCGATATTGGGCCAGGTACCAACCCAAATAACTACCTGCATGCTGGGAGTAGAAACCCTGTGTATCGTTGCGGGCCCAGGTCACCCGTTAGCATCTGGTCAATGGTCAAAATCAGGGGTGTCAATAGAGGTTCTTCAACAATACCCCTTTGCCGCACCGAGAATCTCTCCATTTTGTGGTGAGGAGAGAGGCATTGGCAGTGATGGTTGGGGAGAAAACCTACCAGCCAGAAAGCTTCAGGTCATAGTGAATGACTATGGGGTGCTTAGCCGCCTGATTAAAACGGGTCAGTTTCTCGCTTTGCTGCCAGAGGCTCTTGTTGAGGATGTCGGTGGGGCAAAAATAAAGGTTGTCGGTGAATTTGTAGAGCCTCAAGAAGAGCTTTTTATCGCTTGGAGGGGAGGTCACAAGGGATGGCTGGATGACTTGGCCCTCGCATTATCAGGGGAAGAAGGGCTTAAATAGAGAGGACTTGAATAGAGGGGTTTATAAATAGTGCCCCTCTAACCCTTACTTCATCAGCCTTCTTCCCGCTGGGAGTTAATCTGAAGGAGCCGGTGGTGGACAAGGTGTTCCTGCGGCTATCCAGCCTTTTAATGCTTCCACCAGTTTTTCGTGGGGAATGTTGACGGGTTCTCTCTTGCCACCAGGGTTCCAGCCCCAAAGCGCGAGGGGATTCTCACTCATAAATTGCATTAATTGCTCCGGGGAGCGGCCGCCATTATCTTGGGGGGTAGTCAGCAGCTTGCAGATTTGGGCCGATGACATACCAGACCAGTTAAGGCTGATGGGTGCCATAGCCCAACCCGGTGCTCCGGGCGCACCAGTCACTGGATTGTTTTGGTTGGAGTGGCAGTTACTGCAGCGCATTGTACCCAGACCCATGTTATCGGGCCCCCGCTCTACGCGGGGTACATGGGGGGAGCCTTGGTTGATAAGGGGCAATTCCAGCTGGTGACAATTCAAACAGCGGGGGTGAAGGAGTACTTCAACAATGGTTTCCCAGTCCTGGTGACCAGTGGTATCAACCTTACTAGATTGTGACCCGTTAGCCTGACCATCTGTATCCTGCCGGTTTCCGCACCCTGTGAAAACCAGCAATATAAGAAGGCTGATTGTTAAATGGCGCAATAAGCCTGCCACTCGCCGCAGTTTCATTTAGCCTTTCCTCATTTCCTATGAGAATGCCCTGTACATCATTGTGGCAGATAGGGGGAGACTGTTAGGAAACTAAATGTACCTGACAGGGATCAAGGTGACGCCTTGAGGAAAAGTGCGCTTGACTTTTTAGTCACGTCTTTCGGCTGACGTTCTCTTACACGTGGTAAGATAGCCGGGATTTAACAGTTTGATTTAGATGATATTGGAGTGCTGTTTGGCGCTCGGAGGAGAGAGTATGTCCTGGTTAGGGGCGGGAATTGGTGCCGGATTCGGTTTTATGTTTGGAGGCCCTATTGGTGCGGCCTTGGGTGCCTGGATTGGTAGCTCCTTTGGATCTGGCCTAAAGCGTTTGGGTGGTGCAGCTGCGGTCCTAAATAGAGAGGGCGCCCAGAAAGTTTTTATTGTGACCTTATTTTCCATGCTGGCCAAGATGGCTAAAGCAGATGGACAGGTGTCTAAGGCGGAAGTGCAGCTGATCGAAGATTTTATCCAGAATAATCTTCGCTTAGGCGCCGAGGATCGCAAGCATGCAATCCGAATTTTTGAGAATGCGAAGACGGATAAGTACAGTATTTACGATTATGCAAAACAATATCGTGTGTTGGTCCAAAACCAGGCGATGCGGGAGATGGTTTATCGCCTTTTATTTGCCGTTGCTTACGCCGATGGTGAGTTGCATTCCTCTGAGGAAGTGATTCTCAGAAAAATTACTGCGGATTTGGGCTTGCATGAATCACTCTTTGAGGCCATGCAAAATCAATTTGGGCACGGTAGGGGAAGCAGTGCTTCTGAGCTTCAACAACATTACGCAGTGCTTGGCTGCTCTGAGGAAACCAGCGATAAGGATTTGAAGTTGGCTTATCGCCGTAAGGCCGCTGAGTATCACCCCGATAAAATGGCGTCCAAGGGGCTTCCTGAGGAATTTATGCGTCACGCTGAAGATCAGATGAAGAGCATTACCGTTGCGTATGAAGCAATTGTTGAAGCCCGGAAGAGCAAGGCCAAAGTGGCCAGTTAATCGCCTTGCTTAGGCGGTTCGACTTGGAATGCTCAGCAGGCGGAAAAAACCTGCTAGCCTTCCGGCTGTTTATCCCAGCTAGCTGGTAGTAGTACATAAATGTTTTGTTTCAACTTATTGTCGAAATAAAAAATATTGAGAATTAACCAGAAGAAAGTTTTTAAAGAGAATTTATGAGTCTTGCAAAGCAGATCGAAGAAAAATTAACTACGAGCTTTCACCCTCAATTTATTGATGTCCAATGTGAAAGCCATTTGCATAATGTCCCAGCGGGATCTGAAATGCACTTCCGGGTGGTACTGGTGAGCGAGGCCTTCGCATCAATTCGAAAGGTCCAGCGTCATCAAAAAGTGTATGCTGTTCTTGCTGATGAAATGGCTGGCCCCATTCATGCCTTGGCGCTCCATACCTATGCACCGGATGAATGGGAGGGCGATGCTCCAGAGAGCCCTGAGTGTCAGGGTGGTAGTAAGAAAGGGTAAGTGGCAGCAGGCTATATCAAGAAGCTATTTCCGCATGTCCGTATGTAGATTGCTTGAAGTTTGTAGGGTTCAGTGACACCCACCTCTGAGAAGAGTGTTTTGTAGAGGGAAGAGGTTTCTAAAAACTAGGCTGCTCTGACCCAATTTAGGGCAGTCTGATTATGTGTTAGCAAGTTTAAATTTCCCCAAGTGTATTCATACTTTTTTTATTGTCACGCTTTTAGTCCCTTGGTGAAGAAAAATTCAACTCCGATTTCAAGGGTGTATTTTCTGATGATGTTGAACCTGCTTAATTTTTCTGAAAGATTATTTTTTTCCAGCTAAAAGTAAGATGTGGGATTTTCTGTCAATTCTATTTGGGGTCTTTTGATTCATTCCATTTTTAATTTTTAGGCACTCTATTGTGTCAGTGCCCAATTGGAATTTGGATCAATACTCGTTGTCCAACTTTCACCTGAATAAATGCTGTGGGCGTTAAACTCCTTATGAGATTAAGATCTGATTGTTAAATTTCGCGTCAAAAGATCTTATCAGTGCCATAAAAACGTAGAATTATATTTGGGCGCCAACATTTGTTTGTTTTTTCAACATCTGTGATTTCGTGCGACTAGACTGACCATTGATTGGGCTGATTGCTGTTTGATCTGCTGAATTTCAATGGAGTTACCACAAATGAAGATGACGCGTATTCTGATCCCCGTTATGACGCCCCTCGCCTTAGCAATCTCTAGTGTCGCTTCGGCAGGACCTGCTGGCTATGCCCCACCACCCCCTCCTACCCAGGAGTTCAAGATCCGGATTGGCGGGGCTTATTGGTCACCAAACTCAGACAATGTAACCTTTGCAGATCGCTGGTTACGTTTTTATGACGATGATGATGACTATGAGCGTTTCCGTGATTGGGGTGCTTTCAGAACCAACCTTGACCCAGATGGTGAGTGGGGCTGGTTTATTAATGCTGAATGGAAACCGACAGATCACTGGGGTGTCTCCCTGAGTTACCAACAAGGTGATCGCCATACCGGTGGTAGCCGTGACCCTTGGTTGTGGCGTTTCTGGGATGATGACTGGGATGACGATCTATTTGATCGCCGCCGCGGTGATTTTGCCCGCTGGAAGCCCCAAACCACGGCCGCGTACCTGAACTGGTATCCACTGGATCCCAGCTGCCTGGTACAGCCCTACATGGGTATCGGTATTAACTATACCGACTTCAGTGATGAGCGCCTCAGACATTGGGGTTTCTGGCATGAGGATGATGATAACAACTTAGTTTGGCGCGAATGGGATGGCCGCGTGAACTTTGGCGATAGCTGGGGTTATACATGGCAAATTGGTGTTGATTTCACCTTTGGCCATGATAGTAGCTGGCTGATTAATGTGGCTGCTATTTACTATGATGTAACCACAGACGTTGAAGTGGATACCTTTAATCGCCGCTTCTTTGATGATGATGACGATTTTAACCGCTGGTGGGAGCACAGATTCGGAGGTGACTACGAGTTTGATCCCTGGGTATTCAACATCGGTGTAGGCTATAAGTTTGATTTCAATTGGTAATCAATCTTATCCTTTAAAAAGGGGCGCGTTGCGCCCTTTTTTTGTTGGTTTTATAAATTATTTGACATGCTGGGCGAATTTTTTTGAGCTGAACTACTTTAGCCTAATTTTCTACCGTACCTGCTGCATTTATTCTTCCTGAATTTATCTCTGTACTGCCGAATCTTTCCCTTCCATTCATCCATCTTTTTACCAGAGCCTCCCTTTTTTCTTTTGTCCTGATAGTGCTCAATCTTATTGTTCCAACTTTGGCACTGTTTCAGAGTGGCACTTTGCGCTATGGATATTGAGGGTATGGCGGTGGTAAGCAAGAAAAATAGGATGGCAGTAAATGCTTTAATTATTGTTTTTTTGCTAGGTCTCTTAGACATTTCTATCTCCTTAGATTTTAGGCTTTCGTTATTGCCGGTACATCAAGGGAGGCAGGTTTAGTTTGGGTGGGGCTAGTTTGATATTTTTTTGCTGGTGGAAGGGGCGGATATCCGCCCCTAATTTTATCTCTAATTATCCATTACTAGGGAAACTGTATTGCGCTCCTTCTCTTACCCCGCTCGCGGGCCAACGCTGGGTGATAGTCTTACGCTTGGTATAAAATCGCACAGAATCTGGCCCATAAGCGTGCAGGTCCCCAAATAGGGAGCGCTTCCATCCGCCGAAACTATGATGTGCGACAGGTACAGGCAGAGGCACATTAATGCCCACCATGCCCACTTTAATATTGTCACTAAAGTAACGGGCAGCTTCCCCATCTCGAGTAAATAGGCAAGTACCATTGCCGTACTCGTGAGCATCAATGATATCCATCGCTTCCTGCATGGTATCTACACGCATTACACAGAGCACTGGGCCAAAAATTTCATTGCGATGTATGGCCATTTCTTGGGTAACACGATCAAACAGGCAGGCCCCCAGGTAATTGCCACTTTCGTAGCCTGGAACCTTCATATTGCGGCCATCCGCTACCAGTTCCGCGCCCTCTTCGATTCCGGCAGTGATTAAGCCCTCCACCTTGTTTAGGTGCGTTTGGGTAACCAAAGGCCCCATATCGTTTTGGTTGTTCATGCCATCGCCAATCTTTAGTTGGGCAATTTGTTCTTTAAGCTTTGCTACTAAAGTGTTGGCTGTTTCATCGCCTACTGCAACGGCTACAGAAATAGCCATACAGCGCTCACCGCAGGAGCCGAAGGCAGCACCCATTAATGCGGCTACCGCGTTGTCCAGGTCGGCATCCGGCATCACGATGGCATGATTCTTTGCGCCGCCAAAGGCTTGAACTCTTTTACCGTGGGCAGTGCCTGTGGTGTAGACATATTCTGCAATGGGCGTTGAGCCTACAAAGCTTACCGCCTGAATACGCTTGTCGGTTAGCAATGTGTCCACGGCCTCTTTATCGCCGTTAACAACATTTAAAACCCCGGCCGGGATGCCGGCCTCGATACCTAGTTCTGCGATAAATAGGGCAGAGGAGGGGGTGCGTTCAGAGGGTTTTAAGATAAAGGTGTTGCCGCAGGCAATTGCCATTGGCCACATCCATAGAGGTACCATGGCGGGAAAGTTAAATGGGGTAATTCCTGCACAGACGCCCAGAGGTTGGAACTCACTCCAAGAGTCAATGGCTGGGCCAACGTTCTTACTGTGCTCGCCTTTGAGCATCTCTGGTGCAGAGCAGACATATTCAATATTCTCGATGCCCCGCTGTAGCTCACCCATAGCATCATTGAGCACTTTACCGTGCTCCAGAGTGATCAGTTCACAGATCTTTTCTGCATTTTCTTCCAGCAGATCTCGTAAACGGTACATGATACGCACGCGCTTTGCTGTGGGCAGGTTACGCCAGGCGGGGTAGGCGGCTTCTGCCGCAGAGATTGCCTCTTCAACGGTGTCTTTGCTGGCCAGCGCGACTTTACCGATTATTTCATTCGTTGAGGGGTTAGTTACATTTTGTAGGCGAGGGTGCTGGGACGAATCGTCGCTGGTAGATAGCTTGCCATTAATCAGGTGACCAATAACTTTCATGGTTTCCTCTCACTGGGGGGGGTATACGTTATTTTTTTACCTCTTTGTGCCTTTGTAACACAGGTCACCCCAGCTGGGAAAATCCACCAGATGTTGGAGCTTGGAATAAAATGCGCCATCTGAGCCGTTTTTATTTTTTTATAATTTTATTGATTAGTAGTCCTTAATTGTGTTTGGGGAAGTCCCTAAGGACGGCGAGAAAAGCATCGCCAAAACGTTCCAGTTTACTATCGCCAACACCGGAGACTGCTAGGAGTTCACTGCGGGTTTGGGGGTGTGCTTTTACCATCCCACGCAAGGTGGCATCGTGAAAGACGACATAAGGCGGTACCCCGCGCTCTTCGGCCAGTTGTTTGCGGCAGCTGCGAAGCGCCAGCCAGAGAGGTTCCTCTTCCGGGTCAAGATCTTCCAGAATTGCCGCATTTCGGGTTTGGGCACGAGGGGCTTTCTTGGGGAGTTTACGCAGTTGCAGCTTTTCCTCTCCGCGCAGTAATGGGCGGCAGTTTTCGGTGAGCCTGAGTCCTTGGAATTCACCTTCAACGTCCAAATAGCCTCTCACAATCAGTTGCCGTACCACGGCTCTCCACTCACTGCTGCTGAGATCTTTGCCAATACCATGGGTAGTGAGCTGGTCGTGATTGAATTTTCGCACCTTTTCATTATCGGAACCGCGCAGTACGTCAATCACATGGCTGGCTCCAAAGCGTTGACCGGTTCGGTACACACAGGAGATCAGTTTGATGGCGGCTTCGCTGCCATCCCAGGTGGCGGGTGGTTCCAGGCAGATATCACAGTTGCCACAGGGGTGCTCGAGAGTTTCAGCAAAATAGTGCAGTAGTGCCTGACGTCTACAGCTGGTCATTTCACATAGGCCCAACATGGCGTTGAGTCTTGTGCGCTCAAGGCGTTTGTGTTCCTCGCTACCTTCTGAGGATTCCACCATTTGCCCGAGTTTGACCACATCTTCCAGGCCATAGAGCAGTAATGCTACAGAGGCTTCTCCATCGCGCCCAGCCCGACCGGTTTCCTGATAGTAGGCTTCAACGCTTTTGGGCAGGTCGAGATGCACCACAAAACGCACATCGGGCTTGTCGATACCCATACCGAAGGCAATGGTGGCGACAACGATCACCCCTTCTTCGCGCAAAAAACGGCGTTGATGTTCTGCGCGGGTTTCTGCCGGTAAGCCCGCATGGTAGGGAAGGGCGGTAAAGCCTTGCTGGCTGAGCCACTCGGCGGTGTTTTCCACTTTGGCGCGTGACAGGCAGTAAACGACTCCAGCCTGGCCCTCCTGCCCGTTTTTCAGAAATTGCAGGAGTTGTTTACGTTGATTGTCCTTGGGCTCGATTCGGTATTGGATATTCGGACGGTCGAAACTGCTGACAAAATGCCGGGCGCTCTCCAGATCGAGGCGCTGGGCTATCTCCACACGGGTGCGTTTGTCCGCCGTGGCAGTCAGCGCAATGCGCGGCACCCTGGGAAACTGCTCGTGCAAACAGCTGAGTTGTAGGTAATCCGCACGGAAGTCATGACCCCACTGGGAGACACAGTGAGCCTCATCAATGGCAAACAATGAGAGCTCGACACGCTGTAAAAGCGCCAGTGTTCTAGGTTGTAACAGGCGCTCCGGGGCTAAATAGAGTAAGTCGAGCTCGCCGTGTAGCAACTGGCTTTCTATGGCCTGGGCTTCGTCGTAGGAAATGGAAGAATTCAGGTAGGCGGCTCGAATACCAGCCTCTTGTAATGCCTCAACCTGATCCTGCATCAAAGCGATTAATGGCGATATCACCACACCGCATCCGTGTCGAGCTAGGGCTGGAATCTGGTAGCACAGGGATTTGCCGCCACCGGTGGGCATAAGTACCAGGGCGTCATCGCCGGCCATGAGTGTCTCAATGACTTCTTCCTGAGGGGCGCGGAAGTGGGTATAGCCGAAGACGTGTTCGAGAATATGTTGTGGGGAATTCATGGCGGCGGAGTATACCCCGCGTAGCGACTTTGTGCGGTGGGTTTATAGGGTGGGTTGCCTTGAAATACAATGCAATGGCAGCTTATAAGTTGTGACAGAATTCACGGGTTATAATCACATTTCACCTCGCATCTCATCACAGCGGTCGCCTAAGGATAGGTCTATGCGCACTTTGATCGTGCTTTTTGTGTTGTGGTTGACAGTTCTGGCCGGGCTTTTCGGCTGTTCCTCTAGTACTAGTACTCCGCGTACACTTGTGCAGTCTGTTGTGGCGGACACTCATCTGGGCTGGCGTCCGGCTCCGGAGAATCAGTTGGCATTTTCTCTGGCTACCGCCTCTGGTGTTGCTCAGATTGAGCTACAGCCGCTGCCTGACCAGTTTACCCTGGTATCGCTAGAGCTTCTCGGTATGCGCAATGTCGAGGGAATTCAGTGGCAGGATGAAAAGGGTGAGTCCACCATGCTTTACGATGGACAGGCAGGGCTTGATGGTGTCAGCTTGCAAAGTCGGGACCACGGCTTTCACCTGCAGTTGCAGCTCTCCTCAATGGATTATTTGCGTAACGGTGGAGTTCTGACGGTTATTGATCGCAGGCAATGAGCTCAATGGTCTGTGCTTTTAGTAAAGCCCAGGCCCTGAGGCCGGATCAGGTAGAGTTGTTTCCAGAATTTTCCCGTTACCCAGAGACCATTTCGGCTTTTATCCCAAGCGATGCCATTGGCCACAGTGTCCGGGTGTTGGAGTACATCGGGATTAAGCCGACCTAGATCGATCGCGCCACGTACTTCACCGCTCTTGGGATCTATGGCGATGATGCGACTGTCCTGCCAGATATTGGCCCAGATCAAGCCCTCGGCAAATTCGAGCTCATTCAGATTCGACCAGATTTCTCCCGCTCCATGTACTTTGAGCTGACGCTTGACCTCAAAGGTGTCGGGATCGCGAAAGATCAGTTTATCGCTGCCATTACTCATAATCAGGGATTCGCCATCGCTGGTAAGCCCCCAGCCCTCGCCACTGTATTGCTTAACCCCTAAATGCTGCAGATCACTGGCGCTGTAGATATGTAATTCACCGGCTTTATAGGTAAGTAGGTAGAGCTTATCGCCCAGCACGGTAAGCCCTTCGGCAAACAGCCTGCCCGGTAGCCATTTGCGCCTTACAGGTTTTTTGCTTGGGTCGGTATACTCGGCGAGCCAAGAACGGCGGTAGAGGCCACTGCTTTCCCACCAGCGTTGGCCGTCGAAATAGAGTCCCTGGGTGAAATGATTCCCACCCCGTTGGCGCTCCTCCAGAATGGAAAAGGGGGTTGCCTTTAGCTGTGCTTGTGCTGCTATTGGCAGCAGGCAAGATAAGAGCAGCGGTATCCAGCTGCGGAGAGTAAGTCGGTACATCAATTATCTATGACCAGAGTAAAAACCTTTATTACCTTGACCCTTTTGGGTGGTTTGGCGGTGGTGCTGCCCATCGCAATCTTAGTACTTTTATTCCAGTGGTTGTTAGGCCAGGTCAGTGAAATTGTCGCCCCCGCCGTTACTTGGCTGGAAGCGAATACAGAATTCAAGGATACCCTTGCCAAGCTTGTGGTGATAGCGCTGATTCTGGGGGGCTGCTTCTTGATTGGCCTGCTGGTGAAAACCAGTATCGGCAACTGGCTGCACCGCCATGTTGATCATTGGCTCGGTCGCCTGGCACCAGGGTATAGCACCATTAAAGATTTGGTTGTGCAATTTATCGGTGGTGGCGGTGAGGGGGTTCTTTCCGGGCCTGTGGCACGAGTGCGCATCCACGGTGCGGATAATCCGCTCACGGTGACGGCGATTGTGACCTCTCAGCACGTCAATGGCGAGATGACGGTTTACGTACCAACGGCTCCAGTGCCCACATCGGGATTTGTTTTCCATGTGCCGGCGGAGTGTGTGGAAATACTGCCTGGCGTAAGCGTTGAAGCGGCCATGAAAACCATCGTGGCCTGTGGGGCCGGCAGTGCCAGAATGTTGGCTCCGCCGGGGAAAACGAAAGCAGAGAAAGCTTAAAGCAGGGGATGTCTCAAATATGGGAGTCAAGAAAAGTCTCAGCTCCCAACTCGATTAGCGATTTTTGCCCAGGTCGCGGATGGCAAAGCGCGCTGGGTGTAAAGCCTTGGCCAGGCCTGCACTGACCGGCAAGGGCCCGCCCATTATCCAGCTGGCGAGTAATTCGGCCGTTAGCGGCGCGTAGGTAAAACCACGGGAGCCAAGGCCGCCCATCACGTAGAGCCCCGCCTGATAGTCCGACTGCTCAGTGATCAATAATTTGCGGTTTTTGCGCAAGTTTGCATAGGTGCTGTCCAGGGATTCCCAGTCGGGAA
Organism: Microbulbifer sp. CnH-101-G; assembly: GCF_052466775.1. Classification (NCBI taxonomy): domain Bacteria; kingdom Pseudomonadati; phylum Pseudomonadota; class Gammaproteobacteria; order Cellvibrionales; family Microbulbiferaceae; genus Microbulbifer; species Microbulbifer sp. CnH-101-G. The sequence goes on along the minus strand of NZ_CP174292.1, from coordinate 2,467,246 downwards.
TTGGCCCGGCAACTGGCAGGTAGTCCGGTGTAGCAGCGCGCAGTGCGGCGCGGCCACAAAAATCCTGGTTGGAAAATTCCTCGGCAAACTGCGGCAGCAGTTCTGCCAGTGTCTGCAGGTTTTCCCAATGCTCACTTTCACGTAACTCTGTGGCGGTTTCCTTGAGCTTGAAGGTGGCGCCGAAGCTCTGGCGCCCCTCGTGGGCCGGAGTGATATAGCCCTCGCCACAGAGGGCAATTTTTAATTTTGCGGAGGTCTCTGTGGCGCGCACTCGGGAGACCTGGCCGCGTATTGGCCGCAGAGGCAGGGCTTCAGCCGGTGCAAAGCTGCGAATATCATTGGCTCCACAGAGAATCAGCGCCTCCGTTTCTATCTCTTTGCCTTCTGTACGCAGCAGCCACTTGTCATGTTGACGAGTCAGAGCATCCACTGCTGTGCCCTGGTCTCGGGTGATATTTTGGTGCTCCAGGAGCGCAGCGCACACTTTTTGGGGTTCCAGCCAGCCCGCCTCGGGAAAGTAAAGCCCGCCAAAATGAAGATCTACGCCGGCTAGCTGACTAGCCTCCTCACAAGAAGCCATTCGGGCCAGGTTTTGCCCTTGGTGCTCTGCCAGGCTAGTGGCGATCTGCTCCTGTAGCAGCTTCTCCTTATCACTCTGAGCCAGTTGTAAGAGGCCATTAAAATGTGCGAGCTGCGGACAGTGTTGCTGGTAATATCGCTGGGCGAACATCAGGGCATGGAGATTAAAGTCTCCATTTGGGCCCGGTTTGGGGGAGAGCTTGCCGTAGAGTATGCCCTGGTCGTTGCCGGAACCGCCGCTGCCTGGGGCTGGTCCGCGCTCAATAATTTGTACTTGTACACCGCGCTCTGCGAGTGCCCTGGCAATGGTGGCACCGGAAATTCCGCCACCGATTACTGTGGCAGTTTTCGGCTGCTGTGGCTCGCTGCGGGGCAGGTGCCAAGGAGTGTTATGGTGCTGAGAGCCGTGTAACTGTTCCAGAGTGCCGCACAGCATTTCCCGCTTGCTGCCAAATCCCGGCACTTTACGCAGGGCGAAGCCCGCCTCGCGTAGGCCACGCTTGACCAGCCCCGCACAGGTGAAGGTGGCAAAAGTTGCGCCGGGTCGACTCAGGCGGGCCATGTTTGCGAACAACTCTTCAGTCCACATGTCCGGATTCTTGGCCGGCGCAAAACCATCCAGAAACCAGGCATCGACATATCGATCGCGGTTCTCTTGTTGTATGCACAGGCTATCTAAAGCCTGGCTGGCCTCCCCAATAATCAGAGTTAGCTTTACTGGACCGAACTGCAGGCGGTGAACGCCTTCGGCCAATAATGGGGGGTAGGCTTCAATCAAAGCTTGGCAGTAGGGCTGCAGTTGTGGCCACAGTGCCAGGGCGCGCTGCAGATCCTGGGGGTGCAGGGGGAATTTCTCCACACTAACAAAGTGCAGCTGCGCATTTATCGGAGCGGTTTTCTGCCATAGCTCCCAGGCGGCGAGAAAGTTTAAGCCGGTACCAAAGCCGGTTTCGCCAATAGTAAAAATGGCATTCTCGGCCAGGGTAGCCCAGCGTTCCGCCAGCGCATTTTGTTGCAGGAATACGTAGCGGGTTTCTTCCAATCCGGAGGCGGTGGAGAAATAGATATCGTCATAGGCACGGGACAGGGGTTGGCCATCTTCACGCCACTGGATATCCGCTTGTTTGCCGGATTTGCTCACTTCAATTCTACCCTCAGGCTCCGTCCTTAAGGCCGAATTCGCGCATGACCTGGTCGCACCAGCGGCTAATACGTTCCTCGCTGAGGTCAAATTCATTCTCTTCATCGAGGGCGAGGCCGACAAATTGGCTGCCATCTTCGGTCAGTCCTTTGGACTCCTCAAATTCATAGCCTTCGGCAGGCCAGTAGCCTACGGCACGGGCGCCGCAGGCGAGCAGTTGGGCGTGCAGATAACCCAAGGCGTCCTGGAACCACTGTGGGTAGCCCTCCTGGTCGCCGAGCCCAAATAGGGCGAAGGTCTTACCGTGCAGGTCCAGCCCTGCCAGGTCGTCCCAGATATTCTCCCAATCTTCCTGCAGCTCCCCGTAATCCCAGGTGGGAATACCAAACAGTAAGAAATCGTAGTCCTCGGCCAGGTTGATATCCGCCTCGGCCACGTTGTGCAGGTCGATCCACTGGGGGCCAATATATTGGCGGATTTTTTCTGCGGCCATTTCGGTGTAGCAGGTGCTGGAGCCGTAAAACAGGCCTATTGGAGCTTGGGAGCTTGGCATAACAAAAAAATTCTTACTGCTGGTCTATGGCGCCGTTGAAGTCGAGCTGTCGCCAGGCTTCATAAATCACAATGGCGGCGGCGTTGGACAGGTTGATACTGCGGCTCTCGGCGCGCATGGGGATGCGCAGGGTGTTTTCCGGGCCCACCATTTGTAGAAACTCCGCCGGTAGACCACGGGTCTCGGGGCCAAACACAATGGCATCGCCGTCTTGGTATTCCACCGAGGTATGACTGTGGCTGCCTTTGGTGGAGAGGGCCAACACCCGCGCAGGTTTTTCGTTTTCGATAAAAGCTTGCCAGTCAGGGTGGCGGACCACGCGGCTATATTCACTGTAATCGAGCCCGGCACGGCGCAGGCGTTTGTCGTCCATGTCGAAACCCAGGGGTTCGATCAGGTGCAGCTCGGCGCCGGTGTTGGCGCAAAGTCGAATAATATTGCCGGTGTTCGGGGCAATTTCCGGTTGGTATAGGACAATTTTGAACATTGCTTGGCGGACGCCCTGGTGCGGTACTTTCTAGCTAGGGTGATTTGAGCCGGGCGGCGGGCCCGGCTTTGTATGGCAGCGGATTATTCCACAATTAGAGAGGAGTGGCGATCTCCTCACAGTCGATCTCGACCCCCAGTTCATTGGCAATCTGGTCGAGTTCATCACGCAGGCCGTCGAGATCCATATCTTCGTCCACATTGATAATGCATTCGGCAGTAAACAGAGGTTCACCGCTCCACGGAGTGCTGCCGTAGGTGGTTTCCAGCTGATCCATATTGATATGGTGAGCGCTGAGTGCACGGGAGATCTCCCGCACAATGCCGGGGCGGTCGTTGCCTACCAGCTTCAATGTCAGGGTCTGTTGGGGCTTGGTGCTAACGGCGATTGCGTCTTCAACAATCAGGTTGTAACCAGCCTGGGCGAGACTAGCGAGGGCATCCTTCAAGCCTTGGGTTTTATCTCCAGGGACGGCAACGCGCAATATACCGGCAAATTTTCCGGCGAAATGCGCCATATGGCTGTCTTCCCAGTTGCCTCCGTTATCCGCAATGACTGCAGAAAGCTTTTCTACAACACCGGGCTTATCGTTGCAGATCATGGAGATAACGAGATGCTGTTGCATATTTAGTTCCCTTTTTGGTTCCTTTGCTTCAGTAAAGACGTGTCACTTGCATTGTAATAGGATCTCGTCGGATAACTCTATCGTCCAATCTCAAAGCCATTTTTCTTTTCCGAATAACCGGTAACTTAGCGAGGGACTGTCAATGAAAGTCATTGCCGATTTGTGCGTGATACCCATGGGTGTGGGGGTGTCTGTCAGTAAGTATGTTGCGGAGTGTGAAAAGGTGCTGGCGGAAGCCGGGCTCACTCACCACCTACATGCCTATGGCACCAACATAGAGGGGGACTGGGATACGGTGATGGCAGCGGTAAAAGCTTGTCATGAGCGAGTCCACGCGATGGGCGCGGATCGCATCACCACCAGCCTGAAATTGGGAACTCGTACGGACCGGAACCAGTCATTACAGGATAAGATCGACAGCGTGCGATCGAAGCTGGATTAACGATAACAACACAGGAACGATTATGACGATCAATATCAAGAAATCCCTGCTGGCTCTGGCCGGTGCCCTGGCCCTGGCTGGCGGCGCCCAGGCCGCCGACCTGAATTCTGTCATCAAGGGGGATCACCGCAGCAAGGAGTACGCCGCACGCGACCAATACCGTAACCCGGCGGAAACCCTGGAATTTTTGGGTATTAAGCCAGATATGACGGTGGTGGAAATCACTCCCGGCGGTGGCTGGTACACCGAAATCCTCGGGCCCTACCTGGGCGAGAAGGGCAAGCTTTACGCAGCGCACTTCCCGGAGGATAGCGAGTCTTCTTACTACCAGCGCTCTTTGAAGGGCTTCAAAGACAAGCTGGCCGCCAATAAGAAAGCCTACAAGAATGTCGTAGTCACCGAATTCTCACCGCAAACCGGTCGTGAGATAGCCCCCGCAGGCAGCGCCGATGCGGTAGTGACTTTCCGTAACGTACACAACTGGATGTACCGTGGTTATGAAGACAAGGCTTTTGCCAGCTTTTATAACGCGCTGAAACCCGGTGGCGTTCTCGGTGTAGTGGAGCACCGCGCCAAGCCTGGTACCAGTAAAGAGGACATGGTCCAGAGCGGCTATGTGACCCAGGAATATGTTATTGAAGTGGCTAAGAAGGCCGGCTTTGAGTTGGAAGAGGCTAGTGAAGTTAACGCCAACCCGAAGGATACCGCCAAGCACCCGAAAGGCGTTTGGACCCTGCCGCCCTCTTTGCGCCTGGGTGATGAAGATAAAGAGAAGTACCTGGCCATCGGCGAGAGCGATCGTATGACCCTGCGCTTCCGCAAACCGAAATCCTGAGTTTTAATGCCCTTCTACCAATACTGGTAAATACCGGGAGTGGCGCTCGCCGCTCCCGTCTCACCTCTGGATATGAAAGTTGTATGATCATTCCCTTTACGCAGTTGGACCCCAACACCTTACAAAACCTATTGGAAGAGTATGCCACCCGTGAGGGCACCGAATATGGTGAGCGCGAGGTGGAACTGCCGGAGAAGGTGGCGAGCTTGCGCCGCCAGATGCAGTCGGGCGAAGTGGTAATTTGGTTCGATCCCGGCGAGGAGACAGTCAATCTGGTGCTGGCAGAGGATCTGCCCGCCGATGTCTGAATACATCATCGATAGGCCCCAAGCCTCTCAAGCGCTTAAGTCCCCTAAAGCGCGCTTTCTGTTTGCCCATGGTGCCGGCGCGCCTATGGACAGCGACTTTATGCAGGCGCTCGCTGTTGGGTTGTGTAAACAGGGCATCGAAGTGGTGCGTTTCGAGTTTCCCTACATGGCTCAGCGCCGCAGTGGTGGCAGCAAGCGGCCGCCAAACACCATGCCGCAGTTACAGGAGTGTTTTGAAGCGCAGATTGAGCGTTTTGCGGGGGATCTACCCCTGTTTATTGGGGGTAAGTCTATGGGGGGGCGAATAGCGAGCCTTTTGGCGGACAAAAGCTTCGAGCAGGGTTTGATTGCCGGGCTGATTTGCTTGGGCTATCCATTCCACCCCCAGGGCAAGCCAGACAAGCTGCGTACTGAGCATCTGTTGGATAGTGTTTGCCCCACTCTGATTGTGCAGGGAGACCGGGATCCTCTTGGCAGTCGCGAGGAGGTGTTGACCTATGGGTTGTCGGATTCCATTGAGATTGAGTGGCTGGTTGATGGTGACCACGATTTCAAACCCCGTCGTGCCAGCGGCTATACCCAGGCTCAACACTGGGATTCGGCGATAGATAAGGCGGCGGGCTTTATGCAGCGGTCTCCAGGATCGTGATGCGCTCCTGACCCACCAATAATGGGGCCAGCTGGGCCATTTGGGCGCGCCGATCCTCGCTTGTGTACCAGTGTTGCCAGTGCAGTTCGGACTGCCACTTGGACAGAGTAAAGCGGCGCAGTGGATTGCCCCTTTCGATATACGTTTGCCCCTCGATAAAGCCCACGGTGCGGTAGGCGCTGGTGAGGATTCTGCGCGCGGCCTCCTCGTAGCTGCTTTGCATCTCGGCGGCGATTTCCCGTTCAATCAATACATAGATCATCATGTCCCCAAAACGCGATAGGGTCTTAGTGGATTCTAGTGCGCCAGTCTGCGGAAGAGTCGACAGCCAGTTTCCTGATGACGAAGTGCGCTAAATTGCGCACAATAAATACCATGAAGTTTGATCACACCCTCGATGCCCGCGGCCTGTTGTGCCCGGAACCTGTAATGATGCTGCACTCAGCGGTGCGAAATGTCGCCGATGGGGAAGTATTGAAGATGATGGCCACCGATCCCTCGACTCAGCGGGATGTACCCAAGTTCTGCCAGTTTCTCGGCTATGAACTGGTGCAGCACGCGGAGGAGAACGACGAGTTCGTCTTTTGGATTAAGAAGGCGGAATAGCGGGTCAGCGAATGCCCCGGCCCTGTCTCGACAGGACCGGGGGTACACACTCCCGGTGAAACCTCTAATCGACTCTTGGGTCGCTTGGTACTTATGGCGTCGTTACCAGAGCGGCAATGGCGGCCAGTGCCTCAGGGTCCTCGGATTTGATCTTGTTGGCGATGTGGTGTTGGAAGAAGTAGCGAAAGCCCTCACTCTCCTGCGCCGGGTATAAACAGTGGTCCCCCGGTAGCACCGGGGTGGTCTCGACCACGTCGTGGTCGATCAGCATACCGTGAATAGCGCCGTCGGCGTGGAGTCTCCAGCTGATGACCTCGATCAGTGTCAGGTTCTCCCGGTCCTCATCCATAAACACTGCGTGAGTGCCAATGGTGTCGGGAATCTCCTGCAGCACCTCCTCGGCCTTGCTGCTCTCATACTCAAAGTATTCCGCCGCAGTCTCCAACTCGACGACTTTATGGATGGGGGGATGGTGAAAGATGTCCTCAATGCCGGGGTCATAGTAGCCCTCGAAACGTCCGTCCAAAGGGTCCTTGATATCTGGACAGGCCACTATGGAGTTTAACCAGGGAACGAGGCCTACGACCTCGCCATTCGCTTTGAGTCCCCAGCAGAGTATTTTCAAGCTGTATAGATCTGTTCCACTGGAGTTGTTGGAGTAGAGCATTTCCAAGCCGTCTAGCTCCGGCGAAAGGCGGATAAAGCGCCTGTCCGCAGAAGTTTCGATCGGCTCGCCGGTGAAGAGGTCAACCACATTGTTGATGCTGTGGTCTGTCATGGAACACCTCCTGGCAGGGCCGGTTATTTACCGTCTCCGATCAGAGCTAAGGTGCGACTGCCAAGGCCCTATCTCTGAAGGAAGACCGGGGCAGGAGGGTAATTGACTGCTTTAGACCCCTCCTCGGGGAATACGCTGAAAGGCGGGTACTCACGGGTGCTCAGCGGCCTCCCTGTGAATAAAGGTATATGTTGATTTGCAGAAATACAACCGGGCCTGGGAGCACCTGTTAAGGCAGCACGACTTTGATCGAAGCGCCCCCGTTGATATAGTCCCCCGCCTTTGCGGTACCCCGGAGAACATCTTGCCTGCCCCTAACCCAGAAATGGCTCCAGTTTCTAAAACACCCCTTGAAGCCAGATCCACTGCCGAAGGGATTGTGGCGGTCTTCAACCGTTGTTTTGCCGCACCAGAGGGGCTAAATACCCGACTTTGCGGCGGCTTTTCCGAGCCTTACTATCGGCCCGCCGGGGACCAGCAGGGCTACCACCAAGTGGAGTTCACCCTGGATTATGCCGCCAGTGCTTTACATGAGGTGGCTCACTGGTGCGTGGCCGGCGTGGCCCGCCGGCAATTGCCGGACTACGGCTACTGGTACGCGCCGGATGGGCGCAGTGCCGAGCAACAGGCCGAATTCGAGCAGGTGGAGGTCAAGCCCCAGGCATTGGAGTGGATTTTTGCCCGAGCCTGTGGCCTTCGTTTCCGGGTCAGCGCAGACAACCTGGAGAGCGGCCTTGGCCCCAGTAACAGTTTCAAAGAAGCGATTTGGCGCCAAGTCCAACGCTACTGTGCCGAGGGACCCAACCAGCGTGCATGGACTTTTGCTGCGGCTCTCGCGGAGGCGTTTACCCAGCCAGATCCATTGAATGGCGACGCCTATCATCTGTCGGAGCTATCGTGAGTAGTTACCTGATCGACTCCTCGGTCTATATCTTTCGCTACTACTTCGCTTTGCCACCCAACTGGCAGAGCCGCAGTGGCTATGACACAGAGGCGGTTTACGGCTTCACTAACTTCCTGCTGGATCTATTGGCGAGAAGCCCGCGCCATATCGCCTGTGCTTTCGATGAATCTCTGGGCAGTTGCTTTCGCAATACGCTTTACCCGGACTATAAATGCAGTCGCGCACTGCCAGACGAGGCCCTGGCCTTCCAGTTGGCGGCCTGCCGGGAGATGGCGGAAGTCCTGGGTATCGCCAGCTTCTCCAGTGAGCGCTATGAGGCGGACGACATCCTCGCCACACTGACGCGAAAACTGCGCAATCACGCTCCGATCATTGTGAGTCGTGATAAAGACCTGGGGCAGTTGCTGGCTCGCGGAGCCTCCAGTCTGTGGGACTTCGCCGCAAACCAGCATATGGACAGCGCGGCTCTTGAGCAGAAGTTTGGTGTAAGACCTGCGCAGATTGCCGACTACCTGGCACTGGTGGGGGATACCAGTGACGATATTCCCGGAGTGCCCGGCATTGGCGCCAAGACCGCGGCGCGGTTGTTGGAAGAGTTTGATGATGTCGAAGCGCTGCTGGCACAGCGAGAGCGAGTGGCAACACTGCCTATTAGAGGAGCAAAAGGGCTTGCCCGGCGGCTGGAAGAGTATGCCGATCAGTTGCGCCTAGCAAAACGCCTGACAAGCCTGGTGGAGGATATTCCCCTTGGTATCAAGGTAATGGATTTGCGTCCCCAGCCGGTGGATCTGGAGCTGGCTATGGCTCTGGCGAAGGAATTTGGGATCGGTGGGCTGGTGGGAAAAATGGAGCGCACTCTGATGAGCGCTGAAGGAGAATCTACATGAGTGAAAGCCATGCACAGGGCGTTGGCCTCAAGATTGTTGCCGATGAGAATATACCGGCACTGGAGCAGTATTTCGGCGACCTGGGCACGCTGGTGCGCTATCCGGGCCGTACACTGACCCGCGAGCAATTGATCGATGCGGACATACTGCTGGTGCGCTCTGTCACCCGGGTGAATCAGAGCCTGTTGGAGGGCACCCCGGTGCGTTTCGTGGGCAGCTGTACCATTGGCACCGATCACCTGGATACCGACTGGATGGAGCGCAACGGCATTTACTGGAGTGCCGCGCCCGGCTGCAATGCCAATTCGGTGGTTGAATATGTATTTTGTGCGTTAGCCGCCCTGAAGGTCGACTGGCGCGGGCGCAGCTTTGGCATCGTCGGGTGTGGCAATGTAGGGGGGCTGCTGCAAAAGCGTCTGCACACATTGGGCGCCAGCTGCGCTATCTATGACCCTTGGTTACCAGATAACCCCGACTTTGCTCCTCTGGAGCAAGTACTGGGTCAGGACATTGTGTGCCTGCACGCGCCTCTAGTAAAAAGTGGGCCATTTCCCAGCTTGCATATGATCGGTGAGGAGCAACTCGCTCAGATCCGCGATGATGCTGTTTTGATTAGCGCTGGCCGCGGAGCGGTAGTCGATAATCGAGCGCTATTGCAGGAATTACAGCGGGAAAAACGTTTTAAAACGGTGCTGGATGTCTGGGAGGGAGAGCCAGGTATCAATACCGAGTTGCTGGAGCTGGTGGACTTGGGTAGCCCGCATATCGCCGGATACAGTTTAGATGGCAAGCTCGCCGGCACTCGTATGATTCGCGAGGCGCTCTCTAATGCGCTGGATCTGGCTCTGCCAGAAAATATCGGCGATGCCGATAATACGCAAGCTGAGGCCGGGCGCACTCCAATTGAACCCGTGAAGGAGAGTGCGGCGCCGATAGTGGATTTGCTATTGCAAATGTACGACCCACGCGAAGATGACGCGCGCCTGCGTGAAGCGGCTCGAGGCACAGAACCTATGGCCAAGGCTTTCGATCGCCTGCGCCGTGAATACCCTGAGCGTTTGGAGTTTTCCCATTACCGCACTGCAGCGCAAACCCTGGGTGAAAAAGATAGAGAAGAATTGGCAGTACTGGGGCTCAAGTGCGATTAGAGAAGCAAGTTAAGACGCTCGGTTTGATTATCAATCCCTGGGCCGGTGTTGGCGGCCCAGCGGGGCTAAAAGGCAGCGACGGTGCCGAGACGGTGGCACAGGCCTTGGCGGCCGGTATCGAACCCCAATCCCATAAGCGCGCCGCAATTGCCCTGGAGGCCTTGGCACCGTTTCGGCAGCAGCTGGAGTTCTTGTGTTTTGCCGGCGATATGGGCGCGGAGACGGCTCGTGAACTGGGCTTTGCCGTGCGCGAAGTGGGTGCAGCCGAGTCCACTCCATCAACACCGCAAGATACCGAGAGAGCGGCGGCGGCGATCCGCGATGCCGGTGCCGACCTGATTGTATTTATTGGCGGTGATGGCACTGCGCGCAATATGACCAATGCCCTGGGGGATCACTTCCCGGTGTTGGGTATTCCCGCCGGTGTCAAAATGCACTCCGCCTGTTTCGCCATTTCCCCCAAAGCCGGTGGCGAGGTGTTGCGAAAATTGTTGGCTGGTGAGCTGGTGGATTTGTGCGAGCGCGAAGTGCGCGATATTGATGAGAACAGTTTTCGCCAGGGGCGGGTGAGCACTCGTCATTACGGTGAGTTGCTGGTGCCTCAGGAGGGCCATTTCCTGCAAGCGGTAAAGAATGCCGGGCGCGAGGTGGAGGAACTGGCCGTAGCGGATATCGCCGCGGAGGTCGTTGAGGAGTTGGAGTCGGATACCTTGTATATCGTTGGCCCCGGCTCAACCACGCTGGCCATCCTGAACGAGTTGGGGTGCGACGGCACTCTGCTGGGGGTGGACCTGCTGTGTAATGGTGCCTTGGTGCAAAAAGATGTCAGCGCTCCGCAAATTGAGGCGGCGATCGCCGAGTACAGAAATTCGGAAGATAATGGTCAAGTGAAGATTGTGCTCACTGCTATCGGTGGCCAGGGGCATCTGTTCGGCCGCGGTAACCAGCAGTTCTCCCCCAAGGTTCTGCGCCAAGTTGGTCGCGAAAACCTGATAGTTGTTGCCACCAAAACCAAAATCACTGAGCTCGGCGGGCGTCCTCTGTTGGTGGACAGCGGCGACCCCGAGCTGGATCGGCAGTGGAGCGGTTTTATCCGTGTGGTTACCGGCTACCGCGATGCGATCCTCTACCCCCTGAGTAATGGAGAAGTTTGAGTGTCTACCGATTGGCAAGTGCTACTGCAGCAGGTTGAGCCCAAGTTAGTACCGGGTGGCGGTGACAGCCGGCGTTTGTTTCACGGACGCGGTCGTTGTTTTGCAGGCCTGGAGCAGGTTTGTGTCGATAGTTTTTTTCCCGCGTTGCTGGTTACTTTTTTTGAGGAGTACGAGGGGGAGGGGGAGCTGTGCGAGAAGCTCTGGCAAATGGCCGAGGGTTTCGGTTACCAAGGCGTGGCCGCACAGCGACGTTACCTGCACGGTGCGCCACTGGAGTGGCAGTGTGGCGAGCCAGTAGCTGCACCCAAGGCGCTGCGCAACGGCCTGCAGTTTCCACTGACCTTTGATCGACAGAATGTCGGTTTCTTTCTGGATATCGAACCCGGCCGCGCCTGGCTTGAGGCGCAGGTGCGGGAGCACTCGGGGCGGGAATCGGTAAAGATGCTGAACCTCTTCGCATTTACCTGTGCATTTTCTGCCGTGGCCCGTGCGGCCGGGGATATTGAAATAGTCAATGTGGATGTGAATCGGGGCGTATTGAATCGCGGCCGTGAAAACCACGAGGTGAATGGCCTGTCCCTGCGGGGCATTCAATTTTTGCAATTCGACGCGCTGCGCCAGTTCAAGCGCTTCGACCGCCGGGGACCCTTTGAGCTGGCTATTGTAGACCCGCCCACGCGCCAGAAAGGCCGCTTCGATGTGAGCCATAACTACGAAAAGCTATTGCAACAGCTACCTGCCTGCCTCGCCGATGAGGCGGACCTGCTGATGGTGATTAACTCTCCGCGCCACAGTGAAGCGCATTTTCGCGAATTGATTCTCGGTGCCGATAGCGGCTATGAAGTGGTAGAGCGGCTGGCGCAAAACCCGGATTTCCCGGACCGGGACCCGGATGCCGCCCTAAAAATGCTGCATGTTAAATATCGCCGCCAGAAATAGCGGCACCATTTAACGACAATAGCTCCTAACTAAACCAGCCCCTAGCGACTGCGGCCTCGGCCGCCTAAATTACAGTTCTGCAAACTCTCGCATCAGGCGCTCCACCAGCGCCTGTAACTTTGCAGAGGAACCATCGCGCACGGCGCTGTTGAGCAGCTGCGCGTTGCTCTGGCCAGAATTTTCTTCCTTGTTGATTAACAGCAAAAATCCCCGGTGGCTCAGTACCACTTCCTCCGCAGCTTCCTGGCGCACCAGCTGGGAGAAGTGAATGTAGCCACTCTGTTTTAACCAGCTGATAGCCCCCAGGCAGGCCAGATGCCGGGGCGAGTGCAGGCCGAATTCGTCCGGGGTATCTGGTCCGGCAATGTCCTCCACGTAAAGGGTGGAGGGCAGGGGGAACTGGCCAAACAGTGCCAGTAAAATCCTGCCGGCATCGCGGTAAAAATCGTGGATATGTAAATCGTCCAACATCAGCGGGTATATCGCTCCAAAAAGTAACCCAGTCGTTCAATCGCGTGGGAGAGGTCGTCGGCGCGGGGCAGAAAGACAATGCGCAGGTGGTCGGGTGCGTCCCAATGGAAAGCGCTGCCCTGTACCAAGAGGATTTTCTCCTGGCGCAGGAATTCCAATACCAGTTGCTCGTCATTCTCGATTTTATGGTGGTCCAAATGCAACTTGGGAAACAGGTAAATGGCACCACTGGGTTTGACACAGCTGACACCGGGGATGTCGTTGAGCATGCGGTGGGCCAGGTCTCGCTGCTGGCGCAAGCGGCCGCCGGGTAGTACCAGGTCATTAATGCTCTGATAACCTCCCAGTGCCGTTTGCACCGCAAACATGGCTGGCACGTTGCCGCACAGGCGCATGGAGGCAAGCATATCCATGCCTTCGATAAATCCTTTTGCGCGATGTTTGATGCCGCTGATAATCATCCAGCCGGAGCGGAAGCCTGCCAGGCGATAAGACTTGGACAGCCCATTAAAGCTGAGGCAGAGCACATCCGGTGCCAATTTGGCCATGGGAGTGAACTCCGCGTCGTCGTAGAGGATTTTGCTATAAATTTCATCGGCAAAAATCACCAGGTGATGACTGCGCGCCACCTCTACAATTTCTTCTAACAGGGCCTTTGGATAAATAGCCCCGGTTGGATTGTTGGGGTTGATCACGACAATACCGCGGGTACGGGGTGTGATTTTTGCCTTGATATCCTCAATGTCGGGTAGCCAGTCAGACTCCTCGTCGCAGCGGTAGAGTACCGGATTGGCTCCGGCGAGATTAGTGGCGGCCATCCAAAGTGGGTAATTGGGCATGGGCAGCAATAGCTCATCGCCATTGTTGAGCAGTGCCTGGGTGGCCATGGAAATCAGCTCGGAGACGCCGTTTCCCAGATAAATGTCGTCAATTTCTACGTCCTGGATACCCAGGGTCTGGCACTCCTGCATAATGGCTTTGCGTGCGGCGAACAATCCCTTGGATTCCACATAGCCCTGTGCCTGGGAGAGGTTGTGGATGACATCCTGGATGATTTCATCCGGTGCATTAAAGCCGAAGGGCGCGGGGTTGCCGATATTTAGCTTGAGGATACGGTGCCCTTCTTCCTCCATGCGATGGGCCTGCTCCATCACCGGGCCGCGAATCTCATAGCAGACGCCGTGCAGTTTTTCAGATTTATGGATGTCCTTCATGATGGTGCGGCAGCCCTGTAACTTGGCAGGAGCAGCCTGGACCGCGAGCGAGCTGCGCGACAGGCGGGACGTTCACTGGCGGCGACTGCCGCTCCTGCGGGAACGGTTAAAACGGAACGAGAGAGTATGGCAAAACCAAAAGACGATAACTACTGGCGTGATCAGCTGACAGATGAGGAGTTTGAGGTCTGTCGCAAGGGTGGGACAGAAGCTCCGTTTAGTGGCGAATATTGGGATGTTTTTGACGACGGTGTCTACCGCTGTCGCTGCTGTGGCGAGGTTTTGTTTGAATCCGAGGCAAAATTTCAGAGTCACTGTGGCTGGCCCAGCTTCGATGCGGAGTTCACTGTGGGAGTTATTCGGGAGCTGGCCGATAGTAGTTTTGGCATGGAGCGTGTCGAGATTCGCTGCAGTCAGTGCGACAGTCACCTGGGGCATGTGTTCGATGATGGTCCCACCGAAACCGGTCTGCGCTACTGCGTGAACTCCCTGTCGGTGAAATTAGATCAGGAGCCCGGCGGGGAAGAGGGAGGAGAGGGCAAATGAGCAGGGTGCACTGGAGTCGCTGGTTGTTATGGATACAGTGGGCGCTACTTGGGATTATCGTGCTCGCTGGTTTGGCGCTGAGGTTTGGGCTGTTGCGCTTCGGTGTGGTTTTCAAGGTATTTACCTATGCCGGAGGGGCGGCCCTCGCCATCGCTCTGGCCAGCCTGCTCGTATTTGTTTGGGGTTCGCGCAACCACAGGCCACAGGTGCGCAGCAACGCCCTCTGGGCGGCCCTGCTAGGACTGCTACCGGTGGCAGTACCCTTGATCACTGTGGGTAAAGACAACTTCAACGTGCCCAAAATCCACGATATCACTACCGATACCCGCAACCCTCCAAAGTATCAGGCGGTCCTGTCTCTTCGAAAGGCCAGCGACAATAGTGCCGAGTATGCTGGAGAGCCTGTGGCAAAACTGCAGCGTGAGACCGATATCTACTCCGACATCTATCCATTGCATGTACATATGTCCGTAGCCAGTACCACCGAGCTGGCGGCGGAGGTGGCAAAGAAACTGGGTTGGAAGATTGTCTCTTACGAGCCTGAGAAAGGGCACCTAGAGGCAACCGACCGGACCCTGCTGTTAGGCTTTACCGATGACATAGTGGTGAGAGTGCGGCCGGAAGACGATGGGGGCTCAAGAGTGGATGTGCGTTCCAGCTCCCGTGTAGGGGTGAGTGACCTGGGCGCCAATGCAAAGCGTATCCGTGAATTTATCGAAGAGTTGCACCTGCGCGTACTCAGTGTGCGCTACGGTGGGGCTTCTGACACTTAAATTATCCTTCCGCAAACGGTGGGGTTAGGTAAGTGTCTGACAATAAAAGAAAAAAATTTCATTTCGGGTGTTGACAGCATCCCGAACGGTACATAGAATGCGCCCCACTTCTGACGCAGAGCTACACTTAAAAACGCAGCGAAACGACAGAAGGTTTCTGGGTCCCCATCGTCTAGAGGCCTAGGACACCGCCCTTTCACGGCGGTAACAGGGGTTCGACTCCCCTTGGGGATGCCACGCGGGAATAGCTCAGTTGGTAGAGCGCAACCTTGCCAAGGTTGAGGTCGCCGGTTCGAACCCGGTTTCCCGCTCCAAGTTTCCGCTTTGCGAGATGATCTCTAGTCAGCTCACAAAGCACGTCACCGAGAAATCAGTGACATTGCCATGGACAGCATGGCAGCACCGGACCATAAGGCCGCAGTGCAAGTTTCTGTCCCCATCGTCTAGAGGCCTAGGACACCGCCCTTTCACGGCGGTAACAGGGGTTCGACTCCCCTTGGGGATGCCAATACGACCCGGTAGCAATGCTACCGGGTCAAATTGCGGGAATAGCTCAGTTGGTAGAGCGCAACCTTGCCAAGGTTGAGGTCGCCGGTTCGAACCCGGTTTCCCGCTCCAATTTTGCTTTTGAATAGATCTTTGGCCCTATTCAAAGGTGAAGTCACCGCGAGGTGGCAATGCCATGGACAGCGTGGCAGCACGGGACCGAAGTGGTTGTAGTGCAAAGTTTCTGTCCCCATCGTCTAGAGGCCTAGGACACCGCCCTTTCACGGCGGTAACAGGGGTTCGACTCCCCTTGGGGATGCCAATACGGCCCGGCAGCAATGCTGCCGGGCCAACGCAAAATGCGGGAATAGCTCAGTTGGTAGAGCGCAACCTTGCCAAGGTTGAGGTCGCCGGTTCGAACCCGGTTTCCCGCTCCAAGATAAAAAAGCCGCTCAATCGAGCGGCTTTTTTATTTTCCGATATATTGCTTCTAAGTTTATTACTTGCACTGGTATTGCCGGGGAGCGACTGTGCGCCTGGAATTCCGCCCTCCGCGGCTAGGGACTTCCCCGATGTTTCCACCGGTTGAAATTATTCGGGTAAGTGCGTTGAATGGCGCATTCAGTGATAGGAATTCGCAATGACTGCCGCACTATCTATTCATGATCTGCAAAAAACCTACGATGGCGGCTTCCAGGCCCTGAAAGGGATCAGCTTTGAAGTACAGCCCGGGGATTTCTTTGCCCTGCTGGGGCCAAACGGTGCGGGCAAATCCACCACTATTGGCATTATCTGCTCGCTGGTGCGCAAAACTGCCGGCAGCGTGTCAATTTTTGGTGTCGATATCGATAGTGATTTTGCCGCTGCCAAGCGCCTGCTGGGGGTAGTACCGCAGGAATTCAATTTCAGCCAGTTTGAAAAGGTCTTCGATATTGTCGCCACCCAGGGCGGTTTCTATGGGATGCCGCGCAAGTTGGCGGAGGAGCGTACAGAGCAGTACCTGAAGCAACTGGGGCTTTGGGACAAGCGAAATACCCAGGCGCGGATGTTGTCTGGGGGAATGAAACGACGCCTGATGATCGCACGGGCACTGATTCACGAGCCGAAGCTGTTGATTCTGGATGAACCCACTGCCGGCGTGGATATCGAGCTGCGCCGCTCCATGTGGGCCTTTCTGGAAGAAATTAACGCTCGGGGTACCACGATTATTCTCACCACCCATTACCTGGAAGAGGCGGAGAGCCTATGTCGTAATATCGCCATCATTGATAAGGGCGTTATTGTTGAGAATACCTCGATCAAATCCCTGTTGAAAACCCTGAACCGCGAGACATTTATTCTCGACAGTAGTGAGCTGCTTAGTAAGACGCCGGAACTTGCAGGCTTCGAATGCCGCCTGCTGGACAGCCATTCCCTGGAGATTACGGTGGAGAAAGGGCAGTCGCTGACAGAGGCTTTTGTCGAGCTCAAAGCCCAGGGGATTACCGTAACCAGCATGCGTAACCGCGCCAACCGCCTGGAGGAGCTTTTTATTTCCATGTTGTCCGAGGAAAAAGAAGAGGGGTTGGAGTCGTGAGCGGTAAGTTGACCTGGATATCCTTCAGCACCATTTTGCGCCGGGAGGTGCGCCGTTTTATGCGTATCTGGCCGCAGACACTGGTGCCGCCGGTGATCACCATGACATTGTACTTTGTGATCTTCGGCTCTCTGATTGGCAGTCGTATCGGGGAAATGGGTGGATACCCTTATATGGAGTTTGTGGTGCCGGGCCTGATTATGATGTCGGTGATTACCAACTCCTATGGCAATGTGGTGTCCTCTTTTTATAGTGCCAAGTTTCAGCGCAGCGTTGAGGAGCTGTTGGTGTCACCTACACCAAACTGGGCGGTAATGGCTGGTTATGTGCTGGGCGGTGTGGCGCGCGGTTTGATCGTAGGCCTGATTGTCACTTTAGTAGCGATGTTTTTTACCTCCCTCAGTGTTGAACACCTGGGAGTCACCATCGCAATTGTGTTTCTCACATCGACATTGTTTTCCCTGGCGGGCTTTATCAACGCGATTTATGCCAACAGCTTTGATGCCATATCGATAATTCCCACTTTCGTTTTGACTCCGCTCACCTATTTGGGTGGTGTTTTTTACTCCATTGACCTGTTGTCACCCTTTTGGCAGGGATTGTCGAAACTGAACCCGATTCTCTATATGGTGAATTCCTTTCGCTATGGAATATTGGGGGTTTCCGATATCAATGTGGCCTGGGCATTTGTTGGGGTCTTGGTATTTATTGCACTTCTCGCCAGCTGGGGACTCTACCTGATGAGTCACGGCAAGCGATTGAGGCACTGAGGTTAAGTATGAGCAGAGAAGATTGGCAGAACCTCCCGCTGGGCCGGGAGACCGTTTACGAATCCAGTTATAACCCGGAGCTGTTGCACCCGATTCAGCGCTCTATCTCTCGAGGCCAGCTGGGGCTGTCCGTCGGTGCCCTGCCATTTTTCGGAGAGGATGAGTGGTGGGGCTTTGAACTCTCCTGGCTCAACGCCAGAGGCAAGCCCCAGGTAGCCGTGGCGCGCTTCAGCTTTCCAGCGGAAAGCCCCTGTATGGTGGAGTCCAAGTCTTTTAAATTGTATTTGAATTCCTTTAACCAAAGCCGCTTTGAATCCTGGCGCCTGGTGCAGGATACCTTGTTACGGGATTTGAGTGCAGCGGTGGGTACTGCCGTGAGTGTTACTCTGCTGGAGGTGGAAGATATCTCCCTGGATGTGCAGAGGCCACAAGGATTTTGTCTCGACCAGCTGGATATTGCCGTAGAGCAGTACCAGCCGGATTCGGCACTGCTGGCGCTGGATGAGAGTGGTGTGGAGGTTACAGAAACCCTCTACAGCCATCTACTGCGCAGCAATTGCCCGGTTACCGGCCAGCCGGACTGGGCCACGGTGATGGTGGAGTACAAGGGGCCGATGCTACGGCGCGAGGCGCTACTCGCTTACTTTATTTCCTTCCGTGAACACCAGGATTTCCATGAACACTGTGTGGAGCGGATTTTTTGCGATCTGCAAAACCTTGCAGACTTTTCCGAGCTAACAGTCTGTGCCCGCTATACCCGCCGGGGAGGCTTGGATATCAATCCCATACGCTCCACTCGCATTGAAAAGCCGCTACCGCCGCGCTTCGCCCGCCAGTAAATTCTCAAAACCTCTGGTGATATTGGCCACAGGAATTCCGAGCAGGGAATTGGGTGGCCAATATCGCCTAAAACATTAGCAGTAAATTGGGCCGCTGGTTTTTGGTGTGCTTGCCTTGCGCCTTTTGCTGTAAATGGCGTTATCTCCTCTTGAACTAAGCTTTTCTGGATGGGGTTTGTTGAAAGCAAATATATAGAAAGTTGCTTCCTTCTGAGCCTGTTCCGCTGCATCAATGGTGATGCACTTTTTATTGTTCCGACACAAAAGTAAACGGACTGTTATAACAGATAGCAACTGAGATATCGCTAGCGGTTGAAGCTGGCCTAGAAAGAATATTCGCAGCCCTTATTGATGCCGGAATGTTGCACCGGTGACAGTGAAATAGTCGGGATTCATGTATTTCACCATTTGGCGAATGGCAGCCTCGAACTGCAGGAGATAGGGTCGAGACCTAGATATGGAAATCCAAACACAGTCTCCTGCGCTGCCTGCTGTGCTTGTGGTTTTTATCCAGTTTATTTCCTCCTCGCCTGCCAGTGCCCAAGTCTATGTCGAAGCCGATCAATTGATGAAGGTGATTGAGGCGCAGCAACGTCAACTTGAAGCGCAGGAAGCGCAAATTAAGCGGCAAAAAGCCGACCTGGAAGCTCTCAGGCAACAAGTGGAAGAGTTGCGCAGGGCAAGACCTCCTCAGAGCCCCCCAACTGCACCAGCACCGCCAGCTCCATTACCCAGGGGAAATAGCGTGTCCGTGGAGCCCGTGGAAAAAGTGGAGCTCGATGGCTTGCAGGATCAGATTGAAGCCATTCATAAAGCTATACCTCCGGGTTCTCTACCGCCTCCACGGGCCAGGGGGGACCCAAAACTGGTTGAACAAACCGATATTGAAGAAATTATCTCCAGTGTTCCGACGGATTGGCCGGGGTCTATCCCTGTGCTTGGTAGTCGCATGCGACTAAAAATCAGCGGCTTTGCCGAGCTGGATGCAAACTACGATACCGGCGCCATTGTGAGCCCGGCAGAGTTTACTACCAGCGCCATTGTGACCAGCGATCGAACTGCGGCAGAGGGGGAAGACGGCCAGACCAATGTCTCTGTTCAGGTATCGAGGTTAGTGCTTAAGACACGAACCCCCTGGGGTGGACGTTTGATCGAAAATGATCTTTCCGTCGATTTCCTTCAAGACCCCAGTATTAGCGAGCCATTACTACGTCTGCGCAAGGCTTACGGTCAAGTGAACGATATTTTACTGGGCGGGGATTTACGGCTAGGTCTGGATTGGTCCACCTTCAGTAACTTAACTGCCGCGCCAAATACGCTGGATTATGAGGGGCCCAATTCACTGTTGGCTTTGATGCGCCCGGTTGCGCGCTGGAGCCGCGCTTTTCATGAAACGCTGACCTTACAGGTTTCCCTGGATGCACCTACTGATCGGGTTTTTCAGAATGCGGAGGAGGTTTCACGCTGGCCGGATTTCGTTGTTGCTGTGATTTCCCAGACGGATCGGGTGAATTTTCAGGGCAGTTTTATCCTGCGGGATTTGCGTGGTAGTGGAGACCCACAGTCAGCCGTTTCGGATACCGGTTGGGGTATCAATCTGAGCGGTGTTATCGATATGCCCGATAGGCTTGCGCCGGATTTTGCCTCCTACTCATTGAGTTATGGTTATGGTTATGGGGGGCTTTTGGACGATGAGCCATTCGATGCGACCTATGATTTTGTCAACAATCGCTTGGAAGCGATCCCAACTCTGGGCTGGTATCTGGCTTACCAACATTGGTGGAGCCCCTGCCTGTATTCCGTGGCAAGTTATGGACTTGTGCAGCAGGACAACCTGGACTTTCAGCCGGGCTCCTCATTTAAACAAACTCAATACAGCAGTATTAACCTGACCTGGACGCCGACGCCGCATTGGTTGTTTGGCGTTGAGGCCCTTTATGGAACCCGGGAGGACAGGGATGGAGCCTATGGTTCGGTCTGGCGAACTCAGTTCACCAGTCGCATCTCGTTTTAGCCGAGCGGGGAGGGTAGTAAATAGGAACCTGGGCGTTATTTTGCTGTGTTGTTTTTGTCTCTCCTGTAATTCACCACGAACGATAGTAACCGATACCTGGCATTCACCCTTGATTACTGCGCGCCCCTTGGGAAACACCTTGGTTTTGGCCTATACACTATTCCCCCGGCCGATCGTTGGGCTTCATGTCGAAGATGTATGGGTTGAGCAGTTGGGCCGGTACGGCGTGAATGCTCTCTCATGGAGTTATTTTTCAGTGGATGGCAAGGTGCCCACCATGGGAGAACTGGCTGATATCCTGACCGAATATCAATTTGATACGCTATTGGTAACGCAGCTGATTAGCTTTAAACGCCTGAACAGAAATGTCCCAAATTCGCAAGTGGCCATTGTTGAAACTCGCTTATATTTAGCGCCAACTGAAGAAGTGTACTGGTCTCTGCAGTCTGAGAGTTTCCTGGCGAACTATATAATGGGTGAAATTCGCCGTCCCAGGGAGGGGGATGCCTTGGAGTATGTGGAAACGGTTATTCAGGAAATGATGAAAGATGGCGTTTTCTAGGCGCATCTACCTTCTGCGTATGTAAATGAGCGCCACTAACTCCTTTCCGCTGTTCGATGAGTGAAGTTAAAGCATTATTTATTCAGCTATTCTGGTGAGAAGAGCTGTACACCAGTGTGTAGTAAACACTTGGCATATTTCATTGTGTATGGTGAATTTGTTGTAGCGGGTAGTCTGATGCGAGTGCCTGCGGAATCCGAAGGTCGGAAGGCTTTGCAATGGATTGGAATACCGGGGCCCCTGTCAGGCGATTGCAATATTGGACACAGCTGTGGGGGTATATTGGTTACCGCTCTTTCTGTCTGATATTTTCCCTTTCCCTACTATTTTTTCTGCTCCCTCACTCCAGTTATGCCACCGAAACCTTTTTAGTGCCCCTGGGGCCTGTTGCCCATGAACAGAAAACACATTTTTTCTGGGCGACGGCGCTCACTATGGTGGCGATATTGCCGGTGTTTGTTTTAGTGCCGGTTATCCTGATTAAATACCGACGCAAAAAGGGTAAAGGTATTTATGCGCCCAAGTGGGAATCCTACGGTCCGTTGGAACTGATTATGTGGGGCGTCCCCTTTCTGGTGATCTTTATTCTCTCCTTTATGCTTTGGCGCGCTACCAGCATGCTGGACCCCTATAAGGAAATAGAGGGCGTGGTGCCGCCAGTTAAGGTGCAAGTGGTGGGGTTGGATTGGAAATGGTTGTTTATTTATCCCGAGCTAAAAATTGCCACAGTGGGTGAGCTGGTTGTTCCTGTTCACACTCCGGTTTCTATGATCCTCACCAGCGATACGGTGATGCAGTCTTTCTGGATTGCGGCATTGGCTGGGCAAATCTATGTCATGCCAGGCATGACCACCAGGCTCAATTTTATCGCGACGAAAAATGGAAAAACCCAGGGTGAAAATACCCAATATACCGGTAAGGGATTTACTGAACAGAAATTTGATGTATTGATTAAAAGTGAAGAGGACTTTCAGGCCTGGGTGGCGCAGGTTCGTACCGATGGCATTACTCTGGATCCTCAGACCTATAAGCGCCTGGCCATGAGAAGCACTCGTAAGGAGATGCAAAAGCAGTTGGCGACACCGCAAATGCCGAGCAATGCCCTCTACTTTACCCTTTCCGACCCTCAGCTCTTCCAGAGCATTGTTATGCGATACCACTCTGGTAAACCTCTTAGCATGGAAGAGCAACCCGGTACTGTGAAGTTTGGTCAGGGTGAAGAGAAAACCGAGGGAGCGCAGCCATGAATATTACCGATTACGGTTGGCTGGGAAAGTTGAGCTGGGACTCCATCGTTTTCAGCGACTTGATTAACAATTTCTCGGTAAGTGCAGCGGTAGGGAGCACCGCTGGCGCTATCGTTATTTTTGCGACAATCGCTACTCTCGCATTACTGACCTGGTTCAAGGTGTGGGGCACTCTCTGGTCTGAATGGCTGACCAGCACGGACCATAAAAAAATCGGCATCATGTACATAGTGTTCGCACTGGTGATGATGACGAGAGGGCTGCTGGAAGGCATGGTGATGAGAGCGCAGCAGGCCGCCGCACCGGATGGCTTTCTCTACGCAGACCACTTCGCACAGTTGTTTAGTACCCATGGCACGATAATGATATTTTTTGTCGCTGTGCCTTTTGTGGTGGGGCTGGTCAACTTAGTGATGCCGCTGCAGATTGGCGCCCGCGATGTGGCATTCCCGGTGCTAAACCAAATTAGCCTGGCGGTGACAGTTTCAGCGGGGATGCTGCTGATGGTTTCCCTGGTGGTGGGGAAATTCTCCACCGGTGGCTGGTCTGCGTATCCGCCCTATACAGGTGGGGATTTTAACCCTGGTGTGGGGCCGGATTATTGGATCTGGGCTATTGTCTTTTCCGGGGCTGGTACCACCCTTACGGGAATTAACTTCACCGTTACAATTCTCAAATGTCGCGCTGCGGGCATGAATTTTTTTCGTATGCCCATGTTCTGCTGGACAGTACTCTGTTCCTCTATCCTAATGATTTTTGCCATGCCGCCGCTCAGTGTGGCCGCGTTAATGCTCGGTATGGATCGGTATTTGGACTTCCATTTTTTTACCAACGACCTTGGCGGAAATATGATGAACTACGCCAATTTATTTTGGTTGTTTGGTCATCCTGAGGTCTATCTACTGGTGTTGCCGGCATACGGAATTTTTTCCGAGGTTTTTTCCACCTATTCTGCCAAGCGCCTTTATGGCTACAAGTCGCTGGTATTTGCCACCATGAGCATTGCCGTGTTGAGCTTTACCGTATGGCTCCACCATTTCTTTACCATGGGACAGAGTCCTACGATCAATATTGTGTTTGGTATTGCCACCATGCTGATTGCGGTTCCAACCGGGGTTAAGGTCTACGATTGGATGGCAACCATGTATCGGGGCCGGATTCGTTTTACCACACCGATGATTTATGCCATCGGCTTTTTGATTTTATTTGTGATTGGTGGCCTGTCAGGGGTGATCCTGGCAAACCCCACGGTAGATTTCCAAGTGCATAACACCTTATTCCTGGTGGCGCACTTCCACAATGTACTGATTCCTGGGGTATTGTTTGGGGTATTGGCTGGATATAACTACTGGTTCCCCAAAGCATTTGGTTTTCGCCTCGATGAGCGGTTGGGGAAATGGTCAGCGTATTTGTGGATAGTCGGTTTTATGCTGACTTTCTTTCCCCTTTATGGTGCCGGCTTATTGGGAATGCCAAGGCGCTCCTTCAGCTATATGGATCTGACTTTCAAGCCCTATATGGTGGTGGCCTTCATTGGCGCCATGGTGGTGCTGTGCGCATTGATTAGCCTGGTATTGCAGTTACTGGTCAGCTTGCGGGATCGTAAAAAGAACCGTGTTCCTGTGGGTGATCCATGGGATGGCCGGTCTCTTGAGTGGTCGATTCCGGCCCCAGCGCCCTCTTACAATTTTGCCGAGCTGCCCAGGGTAACGGACAGGGATGAATTTACCGAGGCCAAGGAGCAGGGGCGTGCCTATCAGCCACCAAAAGTCTATCGGGATATTGAGATGCCCAAGAATAATCCCTTGGGATTTTTGCTCTGTGTGCTGAGCGGCATCCTGATGTTTGCGCTGGTTTGGTATATGTGGTGGCTGGCCCTACTTTCTGCACTGGCCATCATCATTGTGGTTATTGCCTCTACATTCCGTTGGGATAGTGAACAAATTATTCCCGCAAGCCAGGTACAGCAGGATACAGAGAGATGGTTAGCGCTGGTAAATAACACAGAACCGGTAGGCCGGGATCTGGAAAACACCCCGCAGAACAATGGCTATGCAAAGTTGGAGCATTAGTTGCCAATGGATGGAAACTCATCTGCGCTAAATAAGGGTTTGAGAGAGAGCCCTGGAGCCGTTCACAAAGACCCGGATATGGTGATCTTTGGTTTTTGGGTTTTTATGATGAGCGACCTGATTTTTTTCGGGGTCGTTTTTGCTATTTATATCACCATGATCGGTGCCACTGCGGGTGGACCAGGCCCCAGGGAGCTGTTTGATTTCGGCAGCCTCTTTGCGCAGACCATGTTGCTGCTTACCAGCAGCCTGACGGTGGGGATCGCCACCATTACCATGAAGCACCAGCGCAGCCAGGGTAGTTTTTTGTTTTGGGTGGTGGTGACCTTGTTACTTGGTCTCGGCTTTCTCACCTTGGAGTTACTCGATTTCTCCGAGATGGCGGCAAAGGGGGGCACACCACAGCGCAGTGGCTATCTTTCGGCTTTCTTTGGTTTAGTGCCTTTGCATGGATTGCATGTCAGCTTTGGCTGCCTGTGGATGCTGGTCATGATTGCACAGGTACTAACAGTGGGTATGACTGATCTGGTGAAGTTGCGCTTTTTACGATTGGCGCTGTTTTGGCATTTCCTGGATTTGATTTGGATTGGGATTTTCTCAGTGGTTTATTTTGGTGGCTGGGTCTATGGCTGAAAAATCCGGTTTTTCCGCACATTTGCGCACCTATCTGACCGGGTATGTGCTGTCAGTTGTGTTTACGTTGGCTGCATTCTGGGCGGTACTGGCTCTGGGTAAGGAATACAAGAGTGTTCTATTGCTGGTAGGGGTGCTGGGAGTGGCCCAGCTGATAGTACAGCTTAAATGTTTCTTAAATGTGACCACGCAAAAGGAAGGGCGGGATAACCTGGCTCTGATCCTTTTTTCAACGCTGATTTTACTGATTATTGTCCTGGGTACCGCCTGGATTATGGGGAACCTGGCAATGCGTATGCATACGACAATGTGATGGCGGAGTCAGGCTGCCGCTTAATTTACGCATTGAGAGAATTGCTTTTTTAAATAATCACTTTGCTCTTAAGGCTGGATGTGGCTTTCTCCAGGGATTGCAGAACCTTGACCTTGTCGTAGTTACGGATTTTATCCAGGTCCAAGTGCATGGAAAAGCCGGGGGCATGTTCCTCCAGGTAGCTCTGCTGGCCACCAAGATTCTTGCGCAAGTCGGTGACTTGATAGACTTTGACCGGGGTGCTAATTCCCTTCACGGTAATATGGCCTTTGTCACGGCACATAACGGTGTGTTTGATCATTGCCCAGGTTTCATGGCTGATCAGAATCTCCCCCGGCTGTGCCGCACCTTCCAGGCGTGAAGCCAAGTTTACATGGGTGCCCATAACGGTATAAGCCTGGTAGTTGGCTGTACCGAAGATACCCACGGTGCAGTAGCCCGTGTTGATGCCCATGCGCACCTGCAACGGACGTGAGATACCCTTGTTGTACCATTCCTGCTTCATTTCCCGCACACGCTTGCGCATCGCCAGGGCCATAGCCACACAGCGCAACGCATCGGATTTCGGGCCCTTACTTTCATCGTCACCAAAGACCACCATCACTGCATCGCCAATAAATTTGTCGATAGTGCCACCGTACTGTCCTGCGATTCGGGCCATCTCCGAAAGATAGTTGTTGAGCAGGAGAGTAAAAGTCTCCGCCTCAAGTTCCTCGGTAAGTTGGCTGAAATCTTTGATATCCGAGAAGAACACTGTCAGTAGTTTTCGCTGAGTGGTCAGCGCCTCTTCATCGCCGGTAGTTACCGAACGCCACAAGCGTTGAGGTAGGTATTTGGAGAGCTTATAAGAGCGCATCTTACTGACACGTTGCTCTGTTGCCAGAGACTGGTTGGCCTCCTTCAGTTTACCGATCTGGCGATGGGTAAAAAAAGCATAGGCACAGAGATAAATTAGGATGCCCATTAGGCTCACGGTGCTAATGGTGAGATCGGCATTAATTAATAATGCTGGCCGGTGCATCAAATAACCCAGCACCACTCCAACTAAAAGGCCCGTATTGTGTTCAAACCACTGGCGGCCACCGCCCTGGGTAAGGGCATTGAGCTGCACCATCGTAATAAACAAAAGAGAGGGCAGCATACTGAAATTGGCTAGTGCGACGGTAATGCCCACTAGCACAGTATCGACAAATGCCAGGGTACGGCGGGTTTTGAAAGCCTTTTTATCGCGAGCCTTATAAAGCAGGAACTGGGCAAAAGCGCAGTAAATCAGCAGGAAGACAGCGGTGCCCAGATTGAGCAATTTGTCCAGATGCCAGGGGGACGACCACTCGACCGCAGTTGCCAGAGTGCCGGCAGCCGCAAAAAGAATTAGGGTGCGAAAATAGGTCGAGTAATGAGGGCTGATACTTTGCCCCTTGTTTCCCTCAAGCTGGTCCTGCATTTGTGGTTATCTTTTTGTCCGTTAAGCAGTAATAAACAAACTGCGCGCAGGCCACAGGCCGGGCCCGTAAAGCTATGGGCCCGTGTGGTCGCGCAGTGATTTACTGGGCGAAGTGTACTCCTACAAAAGCCAGATTGCTAAAAAACCGATGCCTGTACTTGGTTTTTATGCAGTTCGTACGTATGCGCTGCACGGACGGGTTAGGGTACACTCAGCGCTCAGACAATTACCGGAGAGAACGATGGATGCCCTGAGCGCCCTGCACAACCGAGTATCAACGGGTAAGCTGACCGAGCCCGCGCCTAATAATCAGCAGCGGCAAAATATCTTTCGCGCGGCATTACGTGCTGCAGACCACGCCTGCCTGCGCCCCTGGCGTTTTCTTATAGTGGAAGGGCAAGAGCGCGAACGTCTCGGGGAAATTTTCCTAAAAGCGGCCGACCAGTCAGGTGGGGCGTCCCTGAGTGAAGCTCAGCGTCAGCGCACCCGGGCAATGCCCTTGCGCGCTCCCCTGATTATTGTGGCCATAACCCGCCTGCAAGATCATCCCAAGGTCCCCCATTTGGAGCAGCACATGTCCACCGCTGCGGCGGTACAGGCAATGCTCACCGCCGCCTATGCAGAGGGTGTGGGCGTCTATTGGCGAACCGGGCCCCTGGCGAGTGATCCACTGGTAGCTCAAGGCCTGGGCCTGGCTGAAAATGAGCGAATCGATGGATTTATCTACTGCGGAACCCCCGGTAAAGCCCCTCGGCAGGCTCCGGAATTACCGGTAGAAGAATTTTTTTCACAATGGAATGCAGATTAGTGCTTGCACATCGAGAAACATTTGGGTAAAGTGCGCGCTCTCTCGACGAGACAGCAGCTATCTCTCTGATTTACTTGAAGATTTAGCCAACGAGAGAGTTCCGCTGAGAAGTGGGATGCCCCAAGCGGGGTGACAATTTGGTGAGGTGTCCGAGTGGTCGAAGGAGCACGCCTGGAAAGTGTGTATGTCGAAAGGCATCGAGGGTTCGAATCCCTCCCTCACCGCCATATTTCTTAAAGAAAGCCCTGATTTTTCAGGGCTTTTTTATTTCTGAATTTCTCAGTCCCCCACCTAGCCCCCTAATTTTTTGATGGGCAACTACCTAATTGTGGCTGCATGAGAAGTCTTCTTGGCTACCTTCTAGCATTATGTTGCGCCATCAAGCCTTTCATCTTTTCCAAGCCTCGACCTCCTGGCTATCCCAGCTCACGGCTCCTGGGTCTATTTGTCGCTGATGAGGAAAGCCTTTTTCTTTAATTATTCGATAAATGCTACTGCGTTTAAGTCTGTGAATCTTTCGACTTTATGTCAGCGAGGTATGCTAAGAAATTTTCTAGATATTAAGGCTGATGCCATTACACATCTCTCACTATATTAATTTGTATTATTCACGGCATAGATAAATTTAATTCACTCTACATATTGCAAATCGGGGCAGCAGGCGACAGCTCCAAGTGTTTTGTAGGTGGGTAACTGTTGTTCTCGTGGCATACCAATCGCTGACATGCTGGGTATGCCGCCTTCTACTTTGTGTGGTGCAACAGGGAGACGAATTAATCTTCGTCAGGAGCGGCATTTGCTAAGGTGTAATAAAGGGCAGTGGGGTCGAGAGTGTCGTAGGATTTGGGGTTGGCAAGATAGGTTGCTTGACCCTTAATTGTGTCGAGCACTTGCCCATTTTTAGCTGCTTCCTTAAAAGCGGCGTCAAATCTAATTTTGTATCTAATGTGGATGTTTAATTTCGAGTGTAACTTTGTTGCTGTCATTCTTGATGTGAGACTGTTGGCAGAAAAATCAATTAAGCTAAACGGAAGTATGTATTAGTAAAGTAAAAGATAACACTAGGGTGCTATTGTGAAAATTTTTATTCTTTTTCAGGTTGCGGTCTTTTGGGTGTTTTTTAGTTTCCCTTTGATTGGTTTTTCAAAGATTATTTACATGGCGACGGATGGGGATGATGAAAATTCAGGGCTTTCTCTTTCTGAGCCCGTCAAAACCTTGAGTAGGGTGCATTATCTAGTCGATTTTAGTGGCGGAGATACTACTGTTTTCATTAGGGGGGGAGTCTATTATGGTGAGACTATTTCTTGGACTAAAACATCGCGTGAATTTAAGTTGAAATTAACTGCTTACGGTGATGAAAAGCCTGTTTTTGAAGGGGAGGGGAATACTGTATTTTTTAGGCTGGAAGTGGGAGTTGGAGAGTGTACTAATGTAGAGATAAGCCGTCTAACCATAAGTCACTACGCTAGCTATGCAATTCTTCTCAATGGTGGGAGGGATAATAGATCAACAACTTGGAATGGGTGTAACCATATACATGATAACCGTTTTATAGAGATTGGGACTCTTTTTGATGTGTCTAATTGTCCTGGTGACTGCAAAGGGTATGGCGTAGTCGATTTTGTGAATTCAGATAATAATTCAATATATAACAATGTATTTTATAGGGCGGAAAATATATCTTCTCAGGACTTCTTGCTTCATGGGGTCTATCTCGCCCATGATAGTGTGGGCAATAAAGTTTATGACAACTATTTTCACTTGGTTTCTGGTGATCCGATCAGAGTTAGAGATCGGAGTAGTGATAATCGTATATATAATAATTACGCAGATAGAGCTGGGCAGAGGGCATTTTTATCTAGCTGGCACAATTCTGTTAATGGTGAGCAGGCCTCATATAACAATGTTGTTGAAAATAACATTGTAACCTTTCCATATACAACATCTGAAAATATCGATCTGACAGCAAATCTGGTTGGGAGCGGGGATGAAAGTACTTTTGTTGATGAAGGGCAAAAATACTTTCATGGGGCCCAGATTGATAGCGAGGAGGTTGTCGCTACTGCCGCGGGCGACTTTGATGGAGATGGGGTAGATGAATTGCTGGTTGCCTTTAATTATGGCACTTTTAGTAAGGTTGTAAGAGCAATAGGCGGGCAGGGTAAGTATCTAAAAGACGTCCTTTACATATCGCCTTACCTGAATGTTACCGATTTTGCTGTTGGGAATTTTTCGGAAAGAGGTAAGGATGAGGTCATAACTGCATTTGAGCTTGACGGCTCTAAGTACACGATTGTTTTTCGTGGAGATGGTGAATCTAGCTTGCTGAACTATGGTCTCATTTACTCGAGTGAGCGAGTGAAAGTATCCGCGATGACCTCTGGTGATTTTGATGGTGATGGTGTTTCAGAGGTTGTAACTGCTTTGAAGGTGAACTCTGATGAAACTAAGGTTTTTCGAGGCGATGGGGTTAGAAGTATATTAAATTTAGGTAGTCTCTACAGTCTCAATAACTGGGATGTAACTGCAATGACTTCCGGTGATTTTTCTGGTGTTGGTAGAGATCAGGTTATTACGGCTTATAAGTCTTCATTTGGGACAAGGATCTACCGAGGTGAAGGTACAAGCTCCGTTGTTAATTATGGGTATTTCTACTCAAGTTTCCAGTGGGCTGTTAGTGATATGGAAGCTAATCGTTACAATAATTCGGTGGTGCCATCCTTGGTTACGGCATTTAGGCATGAGTCGAGTGGGGACGTTAAGATTTATAATGCGGATGGAATAAATTCTGCGACTACTCATTCTTTTTACGATAGTACGATTTGGGATATTTCAGTACTAACCTCAGGCGTTTTTGATAAAAACGGAGAAGTGAGTTTGGTAACCTCTTTCACGACTTCATTCCTTACTCATACTCAGATTTGGGCCGGTAATGGGACAACAAGTGCTTTAAACAATGGCATTTTTCATAGGCTGGATCTAAGGTAGCATGTAATTCTTCTGAGATTGATTAAGGATTTTTTCAAAATGAGGGGTGAATAAGGTTGATCCCCTCTATATCAGAAATCTATAAAAATCCCATGCCGGTTATCCTTCTTCAATAGTGATCTTGCCCCATAAAATGGATATAGCACTTTTCATACTAAAATTTGCTCATCTGTAGTAGTTCAGGCTTAACCTGACAAAGCACCTCCTGAAAAGCCGGTAACTATCAGATCACGTCTGAACTAATCCAGCTAATACTTATGTTTTCTGTACAATGAATTGTTTATTATAAGAGTCTGGTTCTCCATTTTCTGGTTTGATTCTTGAATCAATAGTATGCATTATCATTCCTGCTGCCATTTCAGTGAACCAGTTGGCAATCCAGTATGAGTTGGATTTGTTTAAGTTTTCAGATTTATGCCAGTTATTTTCTTTCATTTTGCAGTTATAGTGATAATAAGTAGTTTACCTTTAGCGCCAAGTTTTGAGCGATACCCTGACAATACGAACTCAGAATTTTTGGGGTCTAATACCATGTTGTAGTTCGCGTTAGCTGCCCTGATGGTTACGTTAAGAAAACTTGGATTACTCCGAGATTTTTCTGTGATCAATGTTGCTGATTTACCATTAACAGATAAAATTGCTTGTATGGATACGCTAGATTTTATTACTTTAAACTGTACTCTTTTTGTGAGTTGAACTATGTCTGAGTGAAAAATGCTTTCGTTGGCTATTGAACATTCGGATACGGATTTTAGCGAATTATAGTTCGAACCCTCTAATGCATTGTTCATGCTTTCATTGACGGGTGTCGTTTAAAGAAAACAAATTAATAATTGACGCTAAAATTATCGAATGGGCGGTCCTTACCATTTTTTGAGTAAATGATGTTGTAGAGATTGGCAGGGTTTTCGTTAAGCATGTCAAGTGATAAACCTAAACTGGCAGGCTAATAATCGGAAAAATTAATGCAGCGCTATGCCAATAAGGAGGGGTGGAAAGTCTTGACTTTCTCTGTCTCAGAACCACATAAAACCCCATGCTGGGATAAGTGCGCAGTTCCTTAGCTAAATGCCCTGAAGCTCACTCAAAGCAGGCTTTTTTATACCAGTTTGGTAAGCTGGAGCTTAAATTAACATAGCAACATACATTCACAGGCTATATACATTGATAGTATTCGTGACCAAGGATTATTATGGCTGCAGCTGCTCTGGTTTTCATGCAGCGACTGTTCATTTTTTCTTAAGTCCCCCAGCCGGTTTTTTTGTACCTGAAATTTGAGACTCCCATATTCCAAATCGACTACTTCACAGAGTCGGAACTGGCCTGTCGTTGCTGTGGTAAAAACCATTCCAAAGATGAAACGCTCAACCGCCTGATTAAAGTTAGGGGGCGTTATGGAAAGCCGATGGTCATCAATTCCAGTTACCGCTGCCCAGCACACAATGCCCGACTGAATGCCACTATAACTCATATCACCGGGCAGGCTGTTGATATTCGGGAGGGCCTAACGGTTAATCCAAATCGCCCAGGTGGAAGGACTTACCTGTACAGGGGTAAAGCAGAAGGGGCCGTTTAAAAGGCGATTCCTTCACCTGGATGACCTTGAATCGATACCTGGCAAACACACTCGCCCTACAGTTTGGAGATACTAATCGCTATCAACCCACTAACAGCACTCTTTAAAACCGACAAAATGGCTATAGAGCGCATATGGCCTGATCGGGTTAAATGTGCTAAGGAAGTACGGAAACTGGAGGAGCTCAAGTAAAAGGGCAGCACGGCAGAGCAAAATGCTCAGGTTCAATTGCTTCTCGGGTAATTGGAGGTCAACAAAGCCAAAGTCCAGCACAAAAGCATATTTGTCGCTGACTGGCTCCCCTGGATTGGCTGGGGACTTGGCTCTCGCTTATCAGTTTGTTTTATATCCATTGCTGTGTTGGGTCTGGGCTATCTACAGCGCTAAAGGCTTAATATTTACAGGGGTGACTCCACCGCCAGTACTAGAAACTGGTGCGCTGTTCTTAATGATAACGGCCATGCTCGGTATAGGTGCCATGCGTTCATATGACAAAACGCATGGTACTCAGACGGACAAACTATAAATAGTGATTTTTAATGGTTGTCAACTAATCAAGCTTCACTTTTTGGGTTATAGTCTTTCCAGATTTCAGGGTATCTTTCCCAGGGAGGGGCTTCAGGACTGAACGCGCTATCAGAGTTAGCGGCATCTTGAAACCAAAACTGTATTCGTTTCATGAAATCTGTATCATTCCTGTTTCTATAGATGAATCTTATTTCTGCATATGTAATGACACGGTTTTTTAACCCTTCACCGAAGTCGTACTGATACATTGTTTTTCTTTTAAATGGAAATTTTGCTTCTACCATACCGTCGCCTTGTCCGGGTTTGGTAATTACAGCATTCCAGTCCATATCATAGTCTATCGCAAAATGTATAAA
The DNA here is from genome assembly GCF_052466775.1 of Microbulbifer sp. CnH-101-G. Taxonomy (NCBI): domain Bacteria; kingdom Pseudomonadati; phylum Pseudomonadota; class Gammaproteobacteria; order Cellvibrionales; family Microbulbiferaceae; genus Microbulbifer; species Microbulbifer sp. CnH-101-G. The sequence continues at coordinate 2,433,992 of NZ_CP174292.1, read as the reverse complement.
GTGATGGTGTTTTACTAAAAACTCGATTCCAGCTTTACTCTTTCTTCTGAACCTTTTGTTATCTACAGATTCCTCCCCTGTTTGGGGTGGCTCTATATTTGAATCATCCGATACAACACATTTATATTTCTCTTTACTGCGACAGAAATTATTAAAGTCTTCATTTAAGTAATGACAATCGTGCACAGCAGTACCGGTTAACAATTGATCAAGCCATGCGACCGTATTTTTGCTGGCAAAATCCTGCATGGTTCTTTGCGTTAGCTGTTGAATTAGCCTCGCTCTACTTCCAGAAAATCCATAAAAAAAGTCTCCGGAACAGTATCTTCTCCATGGTTCAACGAATGGCATAGTAACTCTCTTTGTAAAGCACAACTAGGTGGCAAGAATTGACTTTCACTTTAACTGTAAAAACCTTGCTCTAACATGAATAGTCTACTTGGATATTGCTTCGCTGATTTTAAGTTTTGGGTATAAATTTATAGATTTTGGTCTTTTTTTAAGTGAGAGCTGTCGAAATGTGGGCACTTAAGGTCCTGTAATAGAAGCCTCTTTTGTTTTCAAAGCAACCCCTTTATCAATCAAGTTTCGTAGAAAATTGATTCTACTTGGTAAAGCTTATGGCCCTAGTGGCAGAGCATTAACATCCTGGCAAAAGCATATCGATTAGCCAGATAGTCAAAATTATTTTATTGGTGGCTGGCTTGTTCATACGGGGTTATGATGTCGAGAAAGGAATAACCTCCAACACCCAGGCAATAAAGTATGAATCTGCTATGTGCGCCTTGAAGCAACAATACATAGCCGAATGCAAAGATGATATTCGAATCAGCCTCCAGTGCTTTGATAGCAAATTAGAGCGGTTGATTGAGAGAGGGGGTTAGTGGAAAGGCGAACCAGTTATAGGGGTAAATTCGCTAAGCAGGCTGAAAGCTCTGCAAGCTGAGTCTGGCTAAAGATGGGTTAGGTGAATTCTTTGAGGCAACACAGAAAATAATCAACAATTGGAAGACTAAGCAACCATAATTATAAAAAAGCAAAACTTTGGTTGGTGCGGATGTGGTCTAGAGCCTTTTCCGAAGGACCTGCGGCTACAGCCATTAGGCTATAGGGATCATGTGTCACAAGGACAACCCTATCGATCAGGAATACACAGAGTACTACCCTCCAGACACTATAATTTGTTTAGCTTGGTGTCACAGTCATTCAATGGGTGGCTCAGTTCCAGATTGAGCAGGCTGGCACAAAATACAAGCCAATTCCCTGTGAGTGTGAAACTCCCAATAGGTGTAGAGGCTACAACAGGTTTATTACCTAACCTGCTTACACCAGTAGAGATGTTTGTCTTGGTTGGTGGCTTAAGAGATTAAAGAAATAAACCTTGGCGTAACATTGAGTGGCAGAAAATATTTTACTTTGAATCTTGCTTACCACAATATTCTTCAAAGTTATCTGGTGTGTTCAGAAAATCAACCTTCTCTGCCAGCTCCCATGGGCGTTCACACGATTTTGTTTTTGCGCACCAAAGGTAGCCAGCTGAAGCTATACATCCATGTTTATTCTTATCTGAGCCTACGTCAGGGTTAGGGTCTCCAGAGTTTTCTGAAGAGCATCCCATTAAAAGTAGCATCAGGGCAAAGCTAGTAAGCTGCAAAAATTCAATATAATAATCCTCGTTAAGTTAAAAATTGAGACTCTGATTAAATGTGTGTGGAAATCTAGGGTAAAAAAAATTTCTTAAAATCTCAAATGATAGTTGTGCACTATTTCAGCCAATAGTAGCAGAAGTGTATCCAGGTACCATTAAGCGGCTGGCGAAACGGCAATTCACTTCTGTTGGTGGGATATCTTCAGTATGACTTAATATGCATTAGTGATTGTATATTCGATAAGAATGTAGGGGGGTGCTCTTAGCTCTTGGTTTAGATACCGAGCTTGTGTTGGATTCTTTCATTTTTTGTCATTTGCTAGTTGGCTGATCAGCCTACCTAAAGATTTTTTTTATAACATTGATTTTTAGGCTCTTTCAAGTTCATTGTGCGCCAGCAGTTGAACGCTTGTTCTTCTTGGGGTTGGATTATTTATAACTATTCTTATTAAGGTTAAGTGGAATAATGATCCTTTTTCTTAAGTTGAGAAGTGGAAGTTTATTGAGGCTTTTTATAGGTTTAAGGGTTTAAGGGTTTAAGGGTTTAAGGGTTTAAGGGTTTAAGGGTTTAAGGGCGGCGTTGTAATGGTTTTCTATTTTTGATCCCGTTCATGAATGCTGGTGGTTTTAATTGAATGAAGCTGTATATTGGTTTTGTGCTTACAATGCCTATTTGTTGGATTTTGGTTCTAGATGATAGCTTTCAAGTGGGTTGTTATATTCGTAATTTTAGTTTGAAAGTTTCAAATGGTTCATATTTTTAATATTATTAAAAATTCTCATTTTTCTTGGTTTTTCTAAAACTGCTAATTTCTATTTAAGCAGATTAATATCAAATTAGAGTGCTTTTGTTAATTCCAATTAGTCTTCTCTAAAGCGGGTGGTGGTTTGAGCAGGTTAAATCTTGCTGAAAAGTTGATTGAGAGTCATTTGATTAGTGGAAAAATTTTTCCAGGGGAGGTTTTGCAGCTCAAAATTGATCAGGTTCTCAGTGAGGATGCCACGGGTACATTAGTCATGCTAGAGCTTGAGGCTTTGGGGGCTAGATCTGTAAAAGCTGAGCTTTGTGCGCAGTATGTAGATCACAACATTTTGAAGGCAGACCACAGAAATGGGGATGATCACGTTTTCCTGGAGAGCGCCTGTCGAAAATTTGGACTTTGGTATTCGCGCCCCGGAAACGGAATTAGTCACCCTGTACATATGTCTTGTTTTGGTATTCCTGGCAAAACAATGCTTGGAGCTGATAGTCATACCTGTGCTGCAGGTTCACTTTCCATGCTGGCAATGGGCGCAGGGGGAATTGAGATTGCTTTGGCGATGATAGGGTGTCCACTCACCTTGGTCATGCCGAAAGTTTTAGGGGTGTATTTGGAGGGTAATCTGCAGTCATGGGTAAGTGCAAAAGATATTATCTTGGAGCTTTTACGTAGATACACCGTAAGTGGCTGTTGGAATAAGATTGTTGAATATCACGGACCCGGATTAAAAAATCTGACTGCTATGGATCGGCATGTTATTGCCAATATGGGGCATGAGATGGGGGCTATAACCAGTGTTTTCCCGGCTGATGATCAGGTTAGATTTTTTCTTCGCCAGCAGTCTAGAGAGGAAGATTTTACGGAGCTGAGCGCTGATGAAGGTGCTACTTATGATGAAGAGGCCTTTATTGATCTGTCCGAGCTTGAGCCAATGATTGCTTGCCCTTCGCGACCAGATAAGGTGGTGAAAGTTAAAGAAGTTAGCGGCAGACCAGTCTCCCAGAGCTATATAGGGTCTTCTGCAAACCCCGGATTACGTGACTTCTCTATACCGGCATTAATAGTGAGTGGTCGTCATGTGCCAGATAATATGTCTTTCGATATAAACCCCTCCTCGCGCCAAGTGTTACATGGTCTGATCCAGAGCGGTGATCTCGAGAGGTTAATAGGGGCGGGTGCTAGCTTACATGATACCGGTTGTGGTGGTTGTATTGGGATGGGGCAGGCCCCGGCGAGTGGTCATAATAGCCTCAGAACGGTACCGCGCAACTTCCCTGGCCGCTCAGGAACCAAAGAGGACCAGGTTTATTTGTGCAGCCCAGAAACCGCTACTGTAAGTGCGCTCACTGGGAAAATTACAGACCCAAGAGAAATGGATATGGAATATCCCGTTTATGAAGAGCCGGAAACCTTGTTGGATATGCGGCCGCTGATGGGGGCCCCGCAAGAAATTCCTGTAAAAGTGGAGTTAAAAAAAGGGCCCAACATTAAAAAGCTGCCAGTTATGGAGAAGATGCTTAGCGTGATTGATGGGCCGGTTATTTTGAAAGTAGAGGATAATGTCACTACGGATGACATTATTCCCGCTGGTGCTGAGGTATTGCCAATGTGGTCAAATATCCCAGAATTGAGTCGCCATACCTTTTCCAGAATTGATAATTCCTTTTATGAGCGAGCGAGAGAAATTGAAGAGGACCTATTTCTTGTAGCGGGGCACAATTTGGGGTACGGATCTGGACGAGAACATGCGGCAATTACTTTGCGCTATTTAGGTGTTCGTTGCGTTATCGCTAAAAGTGTTACTTTGCCCTATAGGAAAAACCTTATTGATCACGGAGTATTGATATTGACCATGGGGAATGAGAGTGATTATCAGTTTTTTTGTGAGGGGGATAGGCTTCAGTTTTTTGATCTTGCGAGTCTCACTGGTGACAATACGTATTTGGAGCTTAAGAACCTTAGCCGGAATAAAACGATATGGTTAAGGAATGACTTATCTGAGAGGGAAGTTGAGGTAATTAAGTTTGGTGGAAGGATTAACTACATCAAGGGTGTTTTGGGTGGGGTAATGGAGGGTGGTGGAATATTTTAACTGCAACTTTAGGTTTTGATGGAGGGTTGGCTTATCAGAAACTTGTATACATATTAGAATAAACGTTTAGAAGTGTTGTTGCTTTTTCGGGTTTTTTTTGATGTTTTTACGTCTTATATGCATGGTATTGATATTTGTAATTGTTGGTTGCAATGAGGGTACATTGCAATCGCCATCCGATTTGGTGGGGCCTAAAGAAGGGGAGGCCTCAGAGGATTGTGAAAGCAATCGGCATAAGTTGTTAGTCCGCCTTTCCCTGGCTCCAGTCAGACTGGGCGGAGGAGATGGCTGCAAGGTGGTCTCTGGTTTGTGGATGGATCCCTATAGCGGCAAGTTTATCCAACAGGCTTCCGATCTGGATGTTGAGCCAGTTATTCCTGAGTCGTGGGCTCTTCGTCATGGCGGTAGGGGCTGGAGTAGTAATCAACGTAGGGTCTTTGCTGAAGACCCGGCCAACACCTGGTTGGTTGGCAAAGGGCATGGCCTGAGCCGGAATGGCCGAGGGCCTGATGAGTGGTTACCTCCTTATCAGCCCGCTCGAACCATTTATATGCAGCAGTTCAGGGCTATTGCTAGAAAGTACAGGCTCGCTCAGTAAAAATTGAGAGGTACACTTCATAGCAAGCCACTGTTTGCTGGCTTGCTATGAAATAATTTCTTATGTTGCGTGTGATAACTTGTAATCAAATTATCTTGCTTCAAGATTGCTGGTTTTGCTATAGAACCCCTTTCTTCTTTTTTAAATTTCCAATGTTCCACTTACTTTCTCGGTTGGCTATTTTTTTGCTAGTAGCTGGTTGCTGTATCCGAGTGGTATTGCGGCTATCAATAAAAGCCCCTTTGTGGTTCTCCAAGAATTCTGACATTAATGTCAGTCTAGTGATAAGGGACACCTTCTACCTTTGGCTAAAAGGCTAGGTTCTGCGATCACTTGAACTTCTAGTGCGCTGGTGATTGTGGTAGTGGTTATTGAAGGCTGCATAATTGAAGATATTCTTGGTCCGTTAGACATCATAAATTGGTAAAGTAATTCCTTAAATCAGTTTTTAGTTAGAGGAGGAGGCATGAATAGAATTGCAGGAGTTTCGGCCATAGGTATGGGGCTAATCTATATCGCTGCTTTTATATTTTTTGGTTTATTTTGGGCTTTCCCGTCCGCCGGAAGCCCTGTTGAAAAGATGAGGTTTTTGGAGGAAAACCAATTACTTTTTAATATTGTGTACACATTGATGTATTTAGTCTTTGCTGTCTTGTTGGGGTGTTTGGTAGTAGGTTTATATGAAGAGTTAAAAAATAAAAATGCTGGACTCACCATTTTGGCGTCGCTGTTTGGGGCAATCTGGGTGGGATTGGTGATTGCTAGCGGCATGATCGCAAATATTGGGCTCGCTTATGTGATCGGTCTAATGGATGCCAATCCGGAGAAGGCCTTTGATGCCTGGGGAATTATTTATCTGATGGTTGAAAGCCTGGGTGGGGGTAATGAATTGGTCGGTGGGCTCTGGGTGCTGCTGGTTAGTATCGTAGCTTTACAGTCGGGGGTATTCTCAAGGTACCTGAATTGTCTTGGCATCTTCGTGGGTATTGCAGGAATTGCCACTATTTATCCCAGTGAAACCTTTACGGAAATATTCGGGATTAGCCAGATAGTCTGGTTTGTTTGGATCGGTACTTCTTTACTTGGGCGTGAAAATGAGAGCAAGGATTGGGGGGGAGCAGTGGTGGCCAAGCGGTAGTAAAGCCATCGTCGATGGGCTGAGGGCTGGTGATACCAGTATTTCGAAAAATACGCTAAAAATGAAAAATGCGTCTATTCTTTCATTGGGTCAGGTAGTCTTTTGAATGGACCGCTGGCTAGCGTTTCCGCTGTCAGGGAGCTGTATAGAGGCCGGTTTAAGCATTGGCCAGTTAATAGAGTTGGGCCCAGCTGAGAGATTACTTTCGGTGACCAATTGGTCTTGTTTCGCTAGCTCCTGGGAAGCGAGCGGATTGCATATTACCTGGAGTCAATTCGTGGGGTAATGCCCCTGAAAACCTTGGAGATTTTACTGTGAAAAGCACGCATTACATCCTTCCTTTGGTAATTGCCAGTCTTGCTGCTTCTGCTGCCTTGGCGGATAAACACCCCAAGAAGCCGGCAAAGGACTGGACCTGTGCAGATTTCCTGGCCATCGACGATGAGTTCAAGCCAAAAGCGGTGTACTGGGCTGCGGCTTATTCAAAGCGCGGTAAGGAAGAGGGGGATATGTTGGATATCGATGGCACTGAAAAGGTGACGCCGATGATTATTACGGCTTGCACCAAAGCGCCCAAAGAGTCCTTCTGGACCAAATTTAAGGATGAGTGGCACAAAATGGGGCGTCATCACGGCAAGGACAAGTCCGATAAGATGATGAATATGCAGGGTGGTAGTGGTACTAATAATACAGGTACCAGCCCGAACGGCACGACTAATCCAGGCACAACCCCCAATGGCACTAATGACGGCAGCGGCAACAATAATATGCAGAAGCAACAACAGAACCAGTAGCTGCTTCGGATCAAATAAAACAAACAAAGCCCGGCTCTACTCGGGCTTTGTTTGTTTTGAGCGAAGCTCAGGCTAGCTTCTATGTATAGTGTTGATTTTTTATGCTGCTTGGGAGTGAAACTGCTATTGTTGCCCGATAGCGCGGAATAAAGGGAGTTGAGTTATGGCGAAAGTGGCGAGGGATCATGCGAAGCGGGGTAGGAATATAAACCGCTCGGCCAGAATGATTTGGGGCCTTCTTCTTCTGGCGGGACTTTTTCTAGCGCTGTTTATGCATTCGGCTAAAGCGTTTGCTTTATAAACTGGTAGAAGCACGTAAGGACTTGGTTGAGATAGAAGGAGTTATCAATGGCGCCCCCGGGTGGACTCGAACCACCAGTCCGGACTTAGGAGGTCCGTGGTTTATCCTGTTAACCGACGGGGGCGGGTTGCAGCTAGCTGCGAAGGGCGGCCATTCTATCCCTTACAGCAACAAATGTCATGTCGTGTTTTAGCTTCTGGCAATTTCTAGGGACTCCCTCATTTTTCTCTAAGCCTCCTTAGGCATTGTTTCTTGTCACCTGAAGTAACATGCCATCGGCAGAGTTACTGCATTTCCCGCTCTTCTTCTATGCATTCATTTTGATAACTCTTCCTAATCTTTTCCTTGAATATTGTTAGGTTCGTAACCTTGAGCTGGGTAATTCAGGGATGGTTTTGCTTGGCGGAATTTTCTAAGAGCCTGCAGCAAATCTGTCATAGTTCCCTTGTAAATTTCTGCTTGACCAGGATTGTTCGGCATCGCTAATCTGCCACTGCACCGTAAAGTGCGATAAGGATGTTTCTGCTTTCACGGATCAAGATTATGGAGTTTCGTATGGGCGTTAACGTAAACGAAAAGCACATGGTTTTTGATAATGTGGATATTCCACAAATTGCAACAGAAGTACTAAGGCAAGCCACATCCCAGCCACCTCGCGATGCGCGTCGCATGGTGGAGGATAAACTGGAGGAAAGACGCTTAAGTCGCGAATTAATGGATTACGACTTTGATGCCTAATTTTAAAATAAATAACCAATAGTTTTAGAATAGTGCGGTGTTTGTCAGGTTGATGCAGATGGTTTACAGATATCAGCTGGCGCACACCGCACACCGCACACCGCACACCTAAATCAGAAGCTTCTTTTTCTCTTGTTAGCAGCGCTCGATTTACTCTTTTTAGAGTGGGGTTACAAGGGTAAGGCCAGCGTTGTAAATATTTCTTTGAGTCCCTCTTAGTAAGTCTGCCAATTACTTTTTTGAGCGAAGAAAATTCATCAATAGAAATTTTAGAAACTCTAGGTTCCCCAAATCCTCTCTTGTGTTCGTTTTTTAAAACTGGCAAAGAATAAGTGTTCGACGGGATTGGAGGAGGTGCACCAGCCAGTGGCCGGTGCGGCGTGTGATTTACAAGCAGCCTGAATATCTAGGCCAATATTCAATAGTCTGCAAAATTCACATTTGGGTAATGGTATCTTCCTTATCTTCTTTCTGCTTACCGCCAAGCCAGCCCATTAATTGCTTGAGTTTGTAAGAGAACTTTCCTCGTTTAGCCTTACGCTCCTTGTCGGCAGCGCTCACCAGCCAGGCAACCTGGATAACCAGACGCTGGCCTTCAAAGGGGAGGTGGCCGTGGAAGGAGTTGTCCGCGCGCTTAAAGGCGGCGAGTGTTCCATAAGATGGGGGGATTTCTGGTGCGACGGTATCCTCAAAGTCATCGATGCGCCTTAGAAAACGTAGGCAGCCGTTGCCATCAAGCGTCCACTCTGGATTGAGGTAGAGCAGGGCAGTGGCTATTTTCGATTTTCCATCGGTATGAATTCTGCCGTGACGTTTTTTCAAGGAGCGACTGATGGAGACATAAGTTGGGTATTGGGAGAGTTTTTCTATGCCCAGGTTCTCCCCAATGGCATCGGCGAATTCTGGATGGGTAAACTCTTCGATCAGAGTGTTGATGGAATCGCCACACTCGTGCTTTTCATAGGGTAGGTAGCCGGCTCCTTTGAGGTGGGGAAAGTCCTTCAGAAATGAGGGCATCATCTCGGTGGTTAAAACGTCGCGGGCAACAAAAAATGGGAAAGGTTGGCGATTGATCAGGGTATCTTCACCGCTTATGGCGCTGGCATCGAGCCAGCGACGGGCGTCCACAGCAAGGCTAGTCATTATTGTGCGTCCTTACAGGCAGGTTCGGTGTTTTCGTTCAACACCGAGTCACATCAAAAGTTTCTGTTGATGTCGACTACTGAGTTCCCCCGAATCCATACGGGGTTAGGTACTGGGTACCAACTCACAACCCCCACGAAAATATCAGAGCTTGAGCATGGCGCCAATACTGGCGTACAAAAACCAGCTGAATTCCCTAGGATTTCTGTTTGAGATCAAATTAGAGGAGATCGTGGGTGTTGAATATCATGCAATTAGCACAAGTGCCGGTATAATGCCGTTCAGATTTTCGTCAGAGCGGTTTTATCCAAGCAATGTCTGTGACTACCAAGTCCCCAGTTGTATTGCAAGTGCGCGACCTCGCCTGTGAGCGAGATGGCCGCCGCTTGTTTGAGGGCCTTGATTTCTCACTGAATGCCGGCGGGGCAATCCAGGTTAAAGGAAGCAATGGTGCGGGCAAGACCACACTGCTGCGCACTTTGATTGGCAGTACCAGTGACTTCAGTGGAGAGATCCTCTGGCGCGATAATCCCTTTCCTAAAGGTTTACGCGCTATGCGCGAATCCCTGGTGTATATCGGTCATCGCGGCGGGGTACGGGGAGGGCTTACCCCTCTGGAGAACCTCGCCTGGTATGGGGCTTCAGAGGCCTCGGCGATGGAGGCCCTAGATAAGGTAGATCTTTTCGGTTTCGAAGGGTCTCTGTGCAGCAGTTTATCGGCGGGCCAGAACCGTCGTGTGGCGCTGGCGCGTCTATTTCTTCCCCAGTCGCCCTGTTTGTGGATTCTCGATGAGCCCCTGACCGCTTTGGATGTCACCGGTGTTGCGGCACTGGAAAAACAAATGGCTAACCACCTCGAGAGCGGTGGATCTCTCCTTCTAACCTCCCACCAGCCTTTGAATCTACCTGGGCTGAATTTCGTCGACCTGTCTGACTTTTTGGTCGAGGAATCTTTTAGCGATATTGGGGGAGAGCATGTCTTTAACTGATGTCCAACCACCAGTTGTTGGAGCCCGCGCAACCCCTGGTTTCGCGGCGCTCTTTAAAATTGAAATGCTCCTTGCACTGCGCAAGCGAGCAGATATTGCCAACCCACTATTATTTTTTGTAACGGTCCTCGCTCTTTTGCCTTTAGGTGTGGGACCAGAGCCCGAACTGTTGGCGAAAATGGCGCCAGGCATGATCTGGGTAATGGCGCTGCTAGCCACCATGCTCTCCCAGGAGAGCTTGTTCCGTGGGGATTTTGAAGATGGCACTTTGGAGCAGTTGGCACTGTTGCCCCAGCCCCTGTATTTCGCCGTATTGGCGAAATCCCTGGTGCACTGGATTGCAACTGGCTTACCGCTGGCACTGTTATCGCCGCTATTGGCGTTGATGCTGAATTTGCCCACTGAGGGCTATCTGTGTCTATTTGTGTCGCTATTTCTGGGGACTGCGAGCCTCAGTTTGATCGGCGCCATCGGTGCGGCGCTCACTGTGGCCCTGCGTCGCCCGGGGCTGTTGCTGGCGCTAATTGTTATGCCCCTGTATGTGCCCGTGCTAATCTTCGGCACCGGCGCGGTGCAGGCGGCAATTGATGGCTATGCCTATAGTGCGCAGCTGGCGATTCTGGCTGCTCTGCTGGCCGCTGCCGCAGCCCTGGCACCACTGGCTGCTGCGGGGGCAATACGTATCAGCCTGGATAATTGATTCGGAGGTCTTCTTGGCTTGGCAATGGTTTCACCGTTTGGGCTCACCCCGTTGGTTCTATCAAAAAACCAGTGGTTGGTTACCCTGGCTGGCACTGGCCAGCGTTGTTTTGCTGGTGACGGGGTCGGTATGGGGCTTGGGGTTTGCACCCGAGGATGCCAAGCAGGGCAATAGTTACCGCATCATCTTTATCCATGTGCCGGCGGCCTTTTTGGCGCTGGCTGGCTACTACATTATGGCGATCAGCGGCGCCATAGGCCTTATCTGGAAGATGAAACTCTCCTTCGCGGTGATGCGCGCAGCAGCTCCAATCGGCGCGGTACTCACCTTTATATCCCTCTTTACTGGCGCGGTCTGGGGCAAGCCCACTTGGGGTACCTACTGGGTTTGGGATGCCAGGATTACCTCAATGCTGATCCTGCTGTTTTTATATATCGGTGTGATGGCCTTGTCGCAGGCGGTCAGTCGCGAGCAGGTGGCCGATAAGGCCAGCGCGCTCTTGGCCCTGGTGGGCACGGTGAATATTCCGATTATCTACAAGTCGGTGGATTGGTGGTTTACCTTGCATCAGCCGGCGACTATCCGCCTGACGGAATCCAGTAGTATTGACCCCAGTATGTTCTATCCGCTGCTGGTAATGATTGCCGGTTTTTATTGTACCTATGCCTGGACCCTGCTTACGCATACTCGCGCCTTGATACTACGCCGCGAGATGAAAACCCAATGGGTGCAGCAGGAATTAGTTGGGGAGAAGTAAAGTGCAGTTTCAATTCGCCAACTTTGCAGAATTTTTAGCGATGGATGGCCACGGTATTTATGTGTGGGTTTCCTACGCTGTCACTTTTGCCGCCCTGGCAGCCCTGGCTCTCTACCCGCGTTTGGCGCGACGTCGCCTGCAGCGGGAACTACACAACCAACAGCGTATTGAGCAGCGCCGCCGCAGGGCCAGAGCGCAACAAGCGGATATGGAAGAGCCTGCATAGGCTCGGGCCTTGCAGTAATCGATAGGGTTTTTCGCCCGGTGGCTACTGCGACTGGGCAGATAAGATCAAAAACTTATGGAGTTCACTAAACAATGCATCCCGTACGCAAGCAACGTCTGATCCTGGTACTTGTTCTGGTCGCTCTGTCCAGTGCCGCAGTGGGTTTTGTCACCTATGCGATGCGAGAAAATATGGATTATTTCTATGCTCCCAGCGCCTTTGCCGCTGGAGAAGTGCCGTTTGAGAAACGCATTCGCGCCGGTGGTTGTGTCGTGCCGGGTAGTGTACAGCGCACGGAAGACAGCCTGGATGTACAGTTTGTTATTACCGATGGTGAGGCAGAGCTGGCGGTGGTGTTCGATAAAATACTGCCGGACCTGTTTGCTGAGGGTGAGGCCGCGGTGATTAGCGGGCAGCTGATGCCCAGTGGTGTCTTGCGTGCCGATCAGGTATTGGCCAAGCACGATGAAAACTATACGCCTCCTGAAGTTGCGGAAAGTATGGTTTCCCACGAAGGCTGCACCGATGGAGCGAAAATATGATCCCTGAACTGGGCCATTTTGCGCTGATAGTCGGCCTGCTGCTGGCTTTTGCGCTTTCGATATTGCCAATAGCAGGCAGTTATAGTGCGCGCCCCCTGTGGATGGAGGCCGCCAGGCCATTGGCCTTGGGCGTTTTTGGGTTTGTCTTTATCGCTTATGTCTGCCTGACAGTTGCTTTTATCCAGAGCGACTTCACCGTTAACTATGTAGCGCAGAACTCCAACAGTATTCTCCCGATTTACTATAAGGTCACCGCGGTGTGGGGTGGTCACGAGGGCTCTATTCTGCTGTGGCTGTTGATCCAGGCAGGCTGGGCTGCGGCTGTGGCGCTATTTGGCCGCCAGTTGCCGCCGGAGCTGTTAGCGCGGGTGCTTTCAGTGCTGGGCATAGTACTGATCGGCTTTTTCCTCTTTATTATATTGACGTCTAATCCCTTCGATCGCACTTTGCCATTCCCGCCGATGGAGGGTTCCGACCTGAATCCGTTACTGCAGGATCCAGGGATGATTTTCCACCCGCCTCTATTGTATATGGGCTACGTGGGATTCTCTGTCGCCTTCGCTTTCGCCATAGCTGCGTTGTTGGGCGGGCATTTGGATGCGGTTTGGGCCCGTTGGGCCAGACCCTGGACGGTAGTCGCCTGGGCTTTTCTCACCCTCGGTATCGCTCTGGGCAGTTGGTGGGCCTATTACGAGCTGGGCTGGGGCGGCTGGTGGTTCTGGGACCCGGTTGAAAATGCCTCGCTCATGCCTTGGTTGGTTGGCACGGCACTGATGCACTCATTGGCGGTTACGGAAAAGCGCGGCTTGTTTAAGAGCTGGACTATTTTGTTGGCGATTTTCGCCTTTAGCTTAAGCCTATTGGGTACCTTCCTGGTGCGTTCCGGGGTGATTACTTCGGTGCATGCCTTCGCTACCGACCCACTGAGGGGTAGCTTTATCCTTGGGTTCTTAGCGGTGATTGTGGGCTTCTCCCTCTTATTGTTTGCCCTGCGCGCGCCATCGGTCAGCGCCCGCAGCGTGTTCTCTTTCCGTTCATTGGAGACCTTCCTGCTCGGCAACAATGTATTGCTCATCCTGATTATGGCGATGGTGTTGACCGGCACTTTATATCCGTTGGTGGCAGATGCCTTGAATATGGGCAAAATCAGTGTTGGTCCTCCCTTCTTCAACCTCTTCTTTGTACCCTTGATGGTGGTGCTTTGCCTGCTGCTGGGGATGGGGGTGCATGCGAACTGGAAAGACAGCCGCTGGGACAAGCTCCTCAGTACTTGGCGTTTGCCATTCCTGGCTGCTCTGGTGGTGGCATTGGTCTGGCCTCTGGCATTTGATCACTATCACTGGGGTGCGGTGCTCGGTATTTTTATCGGCGCCTGGGTTTTTTGTGCGAGCCTTGCGGATATTGTTTCCAAAACTCGCAATGCCAAATCTTTTTTCGCCGGCCTCAAGCGTCAACGCGCCAGTTACTACGGTATGCATCTCGCCCATATAGGCTTGGCGGTGGCAGTGCTGGGGGTTGTATTAACGACCGTGTACAGCGTGGAAGAAGATCTGCGTATGGGGGCTGGTGACAGCTATCAGGTAGCTGGCTATGACTTTGACTTCGGAGGGGTGCGGCTGGCACAGGGGCCAAATTACCGCGCTTTCGAGGGAGTGGTCCACGTTAGCAAGAACGGCAAGCCGGTTGCAGAGTTGTTACCGCAGAAGCGCAATTATTTCTCTGGCGGAAATACCATGACCGAAGCGGCTATCGACACCGGCTTGTTCCGCGATATCTATGTTGCTCTGGGTGAGCCGATAGATCGCAGCAATCCCAGTGGTGATTGGGCAGTGCGCCTGCAGTACAAGGCCTTTGTGGTATGGATCTGGCTGGGTGCCCTGTTAATGGCCATCGGTGGCAGCATTGCCGTAGCGGATAAGCGTTATCGTAAAGCCAAGGCGGCGCGCCAAGTACCGCTCAGTGGTAATTTGGCAACGGGTTAATTTTCGGGAAGGATAAAATGTCGAGATTAAAACTCTTTTTGCCTCTGATTATTTTTGTCGCCCTGGCGTTGCTGTTCTGGCGTGGCTTGTTCTTGAACCCGCAGGAAATGCCTTCGGCACTGCTAAACAAGCCGGTGCCAGAGTTTTCCCTGGAAAAGGTTGCCGATAACAATCAGGTGGTGCAAAAGGGAGACCTGCCCAAGGGGCCGCACCTGCTTAATGTATGGGCCACCTGGTGTGTGGCTTGCCGGGTTGAGCATCCCTACCTAAATGCTCTGGCAGAGCAGGGCGTGCCAATTGTTGGTGTGAACCTCAAAGATGATGATTCGGCGGCTCTCAAATGGTTGGATAAATTCCACAATCCCTACCTCTTTAGTGTTGCCGACAGGGATGGGCGCTTGGCGCTGGATTTGGGTGTGTTCGGTGCTCCTGAAACCTTCCTGGTGGATGCAGAGGGCACTATCCGCTGTAAACATGTTGGTGTGGTGGACGACAAAGTGTGGCAGACCAAATTACAGCCCCTATTTGAAAAATTAAAAAACCAGCCTTGGGATGCCTTTGCCGGTGACCTATCAGATTCCCTCGTCTCCCGTTGTCAGTGAGACCGAAGAAAAGAAAAGCCGTTTTATTTGTTGGCTTGGGCCAGTAACAGATAAGGCGGCTTTTCAATTTCAGCTCAGCCAGATTCGCAAACAATACCCGGATGCCAGCCATCACTGCACGGCGCTTGTTATCGGCAATCCGGCCAATCCCGACACGATGCAAGCCGATGATGATGGTGAGCCCGGAGGCAGTGCGGGGCGCCCGATGCTGGAATTGCTCCTCAAGCAGGGGATTGGCAATGTAGGGGCTATTGTGACTCGCTATTTTGGTGGGACCAAGTTAGGTGTTGGTGGTCTGATGCGTGCCTATCGGGGATCGGTGGGTGCCGCTTTGCAGGCAGCGAACCTGGAGGCTTTTGTACCGTTACAGGAAGTTTCCGTGAGCTGTGATTTTGCCCAGGAATCCCGCCTTCGCTATTTGGTGGCTCGTTACCAGGGGAATTGTGGGCAGGCGGGTTATGCCAGCAAGGTGACGATGTCCATTTCACTGCCACAAGATCAGTGGAATCCCTTGAGGGAGTTACTATTGTCAGAAGGGTTTGAGCTTCAAGGGTAGCTTACGTACTTACCATATTTTTCTGCATTACAGCGCATCCAAAATTTTTACTCTTCAATAGCTGCCTGCTGAACTAGTCGGCCTATTTCCGTTACAAAGTAATTCATTTCTTTGGGGTGTATTGATTATCCTTGCCCAGAAGTGGGCCCGCCTGAATTTCACTATCTCATCATTGCAGTGTATCGCCTACGCTAAGATACTTATCTCGCGTCCGCTATCTATGGATACAAAAGGAATCCGTCAGGTATCAGTGGTAAAAGGAGTTTTAATACCTGCTTTACATTATAGCTAGGTCAGTAGGAGCTTGTTGAGTAGGTATCTTGGGCCAATCTTTTAATTTTTTAGTGTTTTTTGAAGTCTACAAGATTGCTGGACAACTCCTCTGGCAATATTTCTTCCATTGGGAATATCTTCCACCTTAATGATTTCTGCACTTAAATTGGTCGGGTAACGAGTGCCAGTTGCGTCTGTCTCAGGTTTTCCTACAGTAACTACCAGTACCTCGTTAGAGGGAAGCATACAGTGACATTCTAATTATTTTTGCTATTGATGGGTGGAATCTTAGGGTGGCTAAGCGCGAAGTCTTTTGAATAAAGTGCCTCATGCGTATGCATTTTCAGTCTCTGAAAGTTAACTTCTATGCTTTTGGGGGCATTAATAGCATTTTTAATTCAATCCCTTTATTTAGGGGTGTAACTGGCTGCTACTATGCCTGGATATGGAAGTGGTAAGGGAGTAAAAGCCCGACAGTTGAAGATTAATGCCATGCACTTAAAGAATAAATTTCATTGTCGCAGTATTTTATTTGTGCCTGCCGCTCGCCCCAGTTGGTATCGGAAAGCAGTTGCTGGTGGCGCGGATATAGCTTGTGTGGATTTGGAAGATGCCATCACACCGGGGATCAAAGAAGCTGCCTGGCAGAATGTAAGGAATCTTTTCACGTCCTCTGACGGTCTGCGGGTATTGAAGATTAATCCACTGAGCTCTGAATCGGGGCTCAGGGATGTGTTGTTGGTACTGGAGCAGGTATCAAAGCCCGATATTATTCTGCTCCCTAAGGTGGAGTCTGCTGAGGAAATAGCTTGGTTAAATCAATTAATAAAGCCAGTCGAACAATCAATTGGTTTGTTACCCCTAATTGAAACGGCTAAAGGTTTGCAAAATAGTAGAGAAATAGCCACTTCTAAGAATGTGTTGGCTATTGTTTTTGGTTCTGAAGGTTTCTGTACAGAAATTGGTGCTGATATGAGCTGGGACTCTTTGTTCTATGCCAGGAGCCGTATTCTACAGGCGACAATCTACGCAAATATCGGCGCGATAGATGGTCCACGTCTTGATTTGGAAGACACTGAGGGATTGTTGCTTGAGGCTCAACGTGTAGCCGCTTTGGGCTTTAGCGGAAAAGTGGCTTTAAACCCAAGGCAGATTGCTCCAATTCATCAAGGGTTTTCCCCTACAGAAGACTCTTTGCAGAGTGCTCATGAAATAGTTCAGGCCTTTAAAGCAAATCCCAGTAGGGTATTGGTGGTTGATGGGCGTATGGTGGATTGGCCAGTGATAGAGCGAGCCCTAAAATTAGTCTCTCTCCCCGAAAGGTAGCAGTTTTTGAGCATTTGATTGTATAAAAACCTCAAGAGGGTTCTATGGATCGGTTTTGTTTTCCCGCTTATATTCAGCTTGGCAATAATCGCTACCGTGAGCGTTACGGACTGGATTTTGAAGATTTCAAAGTGGGTCAGGTTTTTCGCCATCGACCAGGTGTAACAATTAGTCAGCAGGATAATGTGGAAGAGTGTATTAATACGTTTAATCAGGCGATGATCCATTTCGATGCGCATTACGCCAAACAGACAGAATTTAAGCGCCCTCTTGTCGATACCACCTTGATTATTCAACGCTTAATGGGGCTGACCTGGAAAACTTATTATCGTCGCAAACGTATAGTGGAGTGGAGCAGTATAGATATGTTGGCCCCTGTGTTTGGTGGGGACACTTTGTATGTAGAGACTGAAGTGCTGTTTGTTGGTGCAAATTTGAAGGATTCAGAATCCGGTTTGATTGAGGTTGCACTTCGTAGCACTAATCAAGATCAACAAATAACTTGTGAGATGCGATGTAGTATGCTGATTTACAAGCGAGATCATCTGCCATTTTCGGCAAAAAACTATTAGCTTCTGTTGCAAATGGGAGAGGTCTGTGAAGGATTCCTTACATTTCCTAAGGGAAGTTGAGCCAAATACCTATATCGAAACCTGTGGTGTCGACTATGAGGACTTTGAAGTAGGCCAGATATTTGAGCACCGTCCGGGTCATACTTTCTCTGAGGCCAGCTGTTTAAATTATGCGCGCCACTCTTTCGACTTAAGTCCTGGATATGCGGACCAACGCTATGCGCGTAGAGTTTATGGTGATCGGGTAAGAGTGCCAGAGACTTTTGTGTTGAGCGTAATGGCATTAACAACCCGTACTTTCGGTAAGGTCGTGGCCAACCTGAGTATGACAGAATGTAAAGTTAAAGCTGTTTACGCGGGAGATACCCTGTATTTGGAATCAGAAATTCTGGGTAAGCGAAAGTCCAAGTCGCGCCCGGATCAGGGGCTTTTACATATTAGTTCCAGGGCTCTCAACCAAGACGGGGTCTGTGTCTGCTCCTTTGAGCGGAAGCTCTTGGTTTATCGTCGAAACCTTGGGCCTTATGAGAAAGCCGGATATTAACTTTCACAGGCAGGAGTAGCTTCAGGAATTTTTAACATTCAAGCAGTGTAATAAAACCTTCTCTGTAGGAATTGTAGGCCCCCAAAAATCGCTGGCCTTTTATGGCCTCGGGGCATAAATCACGATTTAATGTTAATGCTATTTTTTTGTTTTTGCAGTCGATATCTTGAATTTCTGCATCGAGAAAATCGAAGTATTGTTTGACTGTGGGATAGAGGGCCTTAAATAAACTCTCTTTGAGGGAGAAAGCAATAGTCAGCCATTGCTCAAGTGGTAAACCTGTTTGAGAGAGGCGAGTTTCTTCTGCTTGATTAACGATAAGGTTTTTTATTTCTCTCGCAGTTTCTGTGGATATTGTGGGCTCGTAATCAATACCAATAGCTTTGGGCTTATCGTTGAGTGCACAAATGGCAAGGTCATGGGTGTGAGTAATAGAGCCTGGTGTATCTGTTGGCCATTGGGGGCTTCGATTGGGGCCAATGGGTACATGTGTCTCAATATGTCCAAATTGCTGGAGCGCAAGATGTGCACAATATCTGCCCGCTAGAAACTCGGCCTTACGCTTTTGGCAAGCCTTAGCGATTTCATCTGGGAAATGGATGGCGAGTGTGGTGAACAGGCTGTCTTGATAGCTTTCCTGGCTGAATTGGCATTCTAGTATCAGGCCTGAAAATTCGAAGAATTTTATAGGTTGGGTGCCTGTTATAAATCCAGGTGTACTGTTTAACGGTGCATCTTGCTTTGTTTGTAACATTATGGTCTTAAGTGCTAGCAGTTACTGTCTTTATTTGTTTTAAGGGAGAAATTCTTAAGGGGAAGCTCCAAAGGGCTATTTTTTCTAGAAGATATTCTGCCATAGAGTAATTGCCGGCGCAGCTTTACTTTGCTGCACCGGGGTTGTCATGCTGGGTATCGAATTGTAGTGCTAAATACAGATGGCTTCGTATCAAGGAAAAGGTTTCTTATATAGTAAGCCGTTATCATTTATTGTTGGCGCAAATCCGTTATTATTGTTCCAGAGTTCCGTGCCTCTTCCTCATGGGCTGACTCTCTCCATGGTTCGTTAATGGCATCGGCTATCCATTTTTGCATTGAGGGAAGGCTGTGAATCAATTTAATATATTGCTTTGCGTCTTCACTGAAGGGCAAGTTGTAATTTTCTGCCCTTATTGTAACTGGAGCGAAGAAGGCGTCGACTGCAGTGAATTCTTTCCCTGCGAGAAATGGGCCTCCAAATTTCTGAAGTCCTTCAGTCCAGAGCTCGTCAATCCGATGAATATCTTTTTGTAGGGGAGCTGAGACTTCATACAATTCTACTTTCAGGCCGCAATTCATTGGGCAGATATTTCTCAGGGCGGAAAAACCAGAGTGCATTTCTGCCGAAGCACTACGAGACCAGGCTCGGGTTATTCGATCGCTAGCCCAGACTTGAGGGAAGTCTTCAGCGATATATTCGGTGATCGCCAGAGAGTCCCAAATCGTGGTTTCTTCCGTTTTCAGGCAGGGCACCTGTCCGCTTGGTGAGAAACTGTGAAACTTTTCCCAGCTGCCGCCTTCCTCAAAAGTAACCAGTTTTTCGTTAAATGGTATTTCCAGGTGGTGCATTAATAACCAGGGCCTTAGAGACCAGGAAGAATAGTTTTTATTTCCAATAAATAATTGATACATAGGCTTTCTCTATAGGTATTTTCCGGTGCTGAGTGCTTATGAGTACTTAAAAGATCAGTGAGTTTAGGTTAGATACCTATCTAGAGAATATCCTCCCAATTTCACTGCCTGAACAATAGTTTGCTCGCAATTGCTTTCTATAGCGATTGGCTTGAAAGCCAATAAACGCTAACTTTACGCCATTCACAATTTTCTTTGCCGTTTGCTGGATGCGGTACGAATTGGATAACCCTATGACAATAAAGCAGGAAGCTATGCGTGTAGCTATATTGGCGCACAACCAAGTTGCACTGTTTGAATTGGGGTGTGCTACAGAGCTGTTCTGCCTAAGCCGCCCTGAGACAGAAGAGCTCTATAGTGGTGAGGTGGTTACTTTTGCTGAGGCTGCCCCTGCAACGAGTGGAGGGCTTGCACTGCAGTGCCGTCAGGTAAATAGTTTGATGGAATTTGATCTGCTTGTGATCCCCAACTGGCCTACAGTGTTGCTCCCAAGAGATACCTATGTGGCGCGCGTTCACCGAGCGGTTACTGAGTTTGCCGCGGCTGGGCGCCAAATCCTGACCTTTTGCTCCGGTGCTTTTCTTCCCGCGGAACTCGGCCTGCTGGCGGGTAGGGAGGCCACAACACACTGGCGCTATGCGGAGTCTTTTCGGCAGCGTTTCCCGAGCGTGGAGTATGTGGGCGATGTGCTCTACGTTTGGCATGATCAATTGGCTTGCGCCGCCGGCAGTTCTGCGGCTATTGATCTGGGTATCGAGTTTCTGCGGCGCACCTATGGTTTTGAATTGGCTAACGCAATAGCCAGGCGCTTGGTAATGGCCCCTCACCGGCAGGGGGGACAGGCTCAATTTATTGAGGCTCCGGTGGCCAAGCGACCGGATTACTTTGCCAGTGCGCTAGATTGGGCTCTGGCCAATCTGCAGGAGTCATTTACGGTGGATGTTTGGGCCAACCAGGCGCATCTTTCCCGTCGCAGTTTTGATAGAAAGTTTCGCCAATCAATGGGGACCTCACCAAAGGAGTGGCTGATCCAGCAGCGTTTGCGGGTGGTACAGAAATCACTGGAATCTGGCGAGCTGACAGTCGATGGTGCTGCCCACATGGCGGGTTTTGAGAGTAGTACCACTCTGCGCCACCACTTTCGCAGAACCTTTGGGATCTCTCCCAGTCAGTATCGCAGGCAGTTCTCTGGTGGAGCTGGCCCCTCTGTGGATAGCAACTGAGCCACGCGGACCACAGGTGGAGCACTAGAGAGGCGGGCAAAGGTCTGGAAGCGGATGCCCTCGGCTGATACAACCCCAGGCGCGAACAGGTTATGATTCTTCCTTTATTGCCTGAACTCAGTACGGAAAACGAAGGATTTATGAGCAAACAGCGCGTATTGACCGGTATCACGACCACCGGTACTCCCCACCTGGGTAACTATGTTGGTGCGATCCGCCCGGCTATCGCGGCAAGCCAGGATGAGAACAACCAGTCTTTTTATTTCCTGGCGGATTACCACGCGTTGATCAAGTGCCAGGACCCGGAACAGGTACATCAATCCACCCTGGAAATTGCTGCGACCTGGTTGGCCCTGGGCCTCAACACCGACAATGTGGTTTTCTATCGTCAATCCGATATTCATGAGATCCCCGAGCTGACCTGGCTACTCACCTGCATGACCGGCAAAGGCTTGATGAATCGTGCCCATGCCTATAAGGCCGCCGTGGATGCCAACCGTGCTGATGGTGAGGATTCTGATTTTGGCGTCACCATGGGTCTCTATAGCTACCCGATCCTAATGGCTGCAGACATATTGATGTTCAATGCCAACAAGGTGCCAGTGGGTAAGGACCAAGTGCAGCATATTGAGATGGCCCGCGATATCGCACAGCGCTTCAACCACCACTATGGTGAGCATTTTTCCCTGCCAGAGGCGGTAGTGGACGACCATGTGGCGGTGCTGCAGGGGCTGGATGGTCGCAAAATGAGCAAGAGCTATGGCAATACCATCCCCTTATTCCTGCCAGAGAAAAAGCTGAAAAAGCATATTAATAAGATCAAGACCAACCTTCTGGAGCCGGGCGAGCCCAAAGACCCAGATACTTCTACGGTTTTCCAAATTTGGCAGGCCTTTGCTACCCAGGAGCAGACCGCGGAAATGCGTAAGGCGTTCGAAGAGGGTATCGCCTGGGGAGAGGCCAAGAAGCAGCTATTCGAGCTGGTCAATGGCCAGATTGGCGAGGCGCGTGAACGCTATAACTCTCTGCTAGAGAATCCCTCCCAAATTGAAGAAGAGTTGGAGAAGGGCGCAGCCAAGGCCCGTGCCTACTCGGCACCGTTTATCGAGAAGTTGCGTCACGCTGTGGGTATTCGCAAGATTGGCCAGTAGCCTTTTTTACAACGTGGGAAGTTACTGTTAAAAGGTTCTTCCCACGCCTTTCACTCTAATAACAAATAACGAAAGTACAGGTTTCGATATGGAAAACGTTCAGGCAAGCCCCGCTGGGGGCGATAATGCCAATAACAAAAATGGCTGGATCAACCGGGCCTTGAATTTTATTGAGGTAGTAGGTAACAAGCTACCCGACCCCGCCGTACTCTTCCTGGTATTGATGGTGGCCATCTGGGTGCTGTCCTGGCTGCTATCTGGTGTGAGCTTCGATACCTTGCATCCAGCCACGGGGGAAGCAATTCAGGTAACCAACCTTCTTTCCAGTAGTGAGTTGGCCCGCTTCCTCTCCAGTATGGTGACCACCTTTACCGGCTTTGCGCCTCTCGGCGTAGTGTTGGTGGCGATGTTGGGTGTGGGTGTCGCGGAACAGAGTGGCTTTATCAATGCAGTGCTGAAAAAACTGTTGGCGGTAACGCCACAGATGCTGCTTACCCCCATGTTGATTCTGGTGGCGATTGTCAGTCACACCGCAGTAGATGCCGGTTATGTACTGGTGATCCCCTTGGGTGGTGTGATTTTCTATGCGGCCGGTCGTCACCCGCTGGCGGGTATTGCCGCCGCCTTTGCCGGTGTTTCGGGCGGTTTCTCGGCGAACTTTGTACCCTCGGCAATTGATCCCTTGCTTCAGGGATTTACCCAAACTGCGGCGCAGATTGTTGATCCGGATATTCAGGTCAATCCACTGAACAATTGGTTCTTCACCTCGGCGTCCTGCCTGGTGGTCACCATGTTGGGCTGGTGGCTGACCGATAAGGTGATTGAGCCCCGCCTGAAGAATGTTGCCATCGATGGCGATAAAGAAGATATGCCGGTAATGCAGGAGCTGGGAGCCCGCGAGAAGAAGGCCATGTACCTTGCGGTTACCGTAATGGTCGCCGGTATCGTCGGCCTTATCGCCTGGATGTTGCCGGAGACCTCCGCACTGCGCGATTCCCAGGGACAGCTTGCCTCCTTTGCTGCACCGGTGATGAAGTCTATTGTGCCGCTGATCTTCCTGCTGTTTATTATTCCTGGTGTGGTATTTGGCTTTGCGGCAGGGACCTTTAAAAAGAGTAAGGACGTAATTGATGCGATGTCCAAGACCATGGGTTCCATGGCGTATTACATCGTGATGGCCTTTTTCTGCGCGCTGTTTATTTCCGAGTTTGCCCGCTCCGGTCTTGGCACCCTGTTATCGATAGAGGGGGGTGGTTTGCTAGCGGCTATGAACCTACCGGGCCCGATCACCCTGATGGGGATCATTGTACTGGTGGCGTTCATCAACCTGTTTGTGGGGTCTGCCTCGGCCAAGTGGGCGCTGCTCTCTCCGATTTTTGTGCCTATGTTGATGCAGATTGGCTTCTCCCCAGACCTGACCCAGGCGGCCTACCGAGTCGGTGATTCCTCTACCAACATCATTACCCCATTGATGCCTTACTTCCCATTGGTGGTTGTCTACTGTCAGCGATATGTGAAGAGTACGGGTATAGGTACTCTGGTATCTATCATGCTGCCTTACTCGGTGGTATTCCTGATTTGCTGGACCCTGTTCCTCGTCCTTTACTGGAACTTGGGTATGCCTTTGGGTCTGCAGGCGAGCTATACCTATCCGACGCCTTAGCAGTTGGCTCCAGTGAGGTTTAATCCGCGCTGGAGCATAAAATTATTTTACCTTCAGAGGTGCCCGAAACTCGGGGCGCCTCACCTTCCCTTAAGAGCCGGTTAAAAATTGACCGGGTCCTTCAAGCTTGCGTTATAAGTCTTCGCCTAAGTATAAAAATATTGGCTAATTTCAGCTTTTTACTGGCTGCCTGTATTAATCACCTCCATCGGGCCTAGGGCCCTCTGCATATCTCTTTTACTGCGCCAGTCCTGTTTGTACCCCTGGTTTGGGTCTGATTGTTTACATGCCCTTGGCTATTTGGTGAGTTGCATTAGTAAAAAAATGTTCTAATAATGTTGTAAGTGATAACGATTCCTATTAAGATCCGCGTCATTAAATGTTGGCAGCGGCTGCTGCGACAACAAAACTTCCAATGATTGTTGAGGGATCCCCATGGGCACCGCTCGTTTCCAAGGTTCACGTCAAAACACCTCTCCTGTTATCTCCGGCCTTAGCCGTTCCCTGCTGGCGCTGGCTGTTGCCGCAGGCAGCTCTGCAGCTTTTGCTGCCGAAGATAAAAATGAAGTTCTCGAAGAGGTTAACGTAACCGGCGAGCTTAACCTGGATCGCCAGACCTCTATTGGTAAGTTGGATATCCCGGTGGATGAAACGCCTTACTCTATTTCTCTTCGTGACAAAGACTTCTTTGATGTTACAGGCTCCAAGTCTGTGCAAGATATCTTGCAGTACTCTGCCGGCGTAAATGGTGGTTTATTTGGTGTTGATGCTCGCGGTGATTGGTCCACGGTACGTGCAGTAGAGCCGATCATGTTTGTAGATGGTCTTCAGTCAATTTTTGGAAGCTACTCAAGTTCGAGGGCAAACCTCTTTGCCTTTGAACGTGTAGAGATCCTCAAAGGGCCTTCTTCTGTTCTATACGGACAAAGTTCTACAGGTGGCATCATCAACTTGGTTTCCAAGCGTCCCAAAGAGGAGTTTGGTGGCGAACTGATGGTGCAGGGCGGTGACTATGATCGTAAGGTAATTGCTGGCGACGTTACCGGGGCCTTGGATAGCGATGGAGAGTGGCTCTATCGCGTAGTGGGTTACGCCCGTGATGCTGATGCCCAGGTTGATCATGTCGATGACAACAGCACCCTGTTTATGCCTTCTATATCCTGGCGTCCCAATGCGGATACTGAAATTACTTTCCTTGTAAATCATCAAGATGACGAAACAGGTACCACCGCAGCCTTCTTACCCTGGGGCGGTACTATTGTCGATAACGTAAACGGTGAGATCCCAACCGATGTCTTTTTGAGTGAACCAGGTTGGGATAAATACGATACAGAGCAAACAGCTTATAGTCTGTGGGTTGATCACCGCTTTAGCGATAACTGGGGAGTAAACGCTGGTCTTCGTTATTCTGAGGGTAAAGTTGATTACAACACCATGTATGCAGACTTTACTTCTGAGCTTCGTTTACAGAAAGATATCCGTGAAGTGTCGCGGACGGTCTATATGAAAGATGCGAAAAGCGATCTTTTGATTTTTGATCTACGCCTTTCTGGCGAAATTACAACAGGCCCATTTGAACACCAGATTTCCTTTGGTTTAGACAGTCAGGATGCTCGAATTGAAGATAGCATTATTAGGGTTAGGGGTCTCGGTGGAAAAATTGATATTTTCGATCCGGTCTATGGCTACGTGCCAGAAGGGTTGGAAGATCTAGATAGAACAAAAACTATTACGGATACTGAACAACTTGGCTTTTATTTTCAGGATCAAATAACTCTAGGTAACTTTATTTTTAATACAGGAATTCGCAAAGATAAAACTCGTAGTGAAGCCGACAGCAATGCAATTTGGGTTGATCAACGCCCCCATAAAGAAGATGCCATCACCAAGCGTTTTGGTTTGATGTATGCATTTGAGAGCGGTATTTCACCTTATATTAGCTATTCAGAATCGTTTGAGCCCGTCGTGTCAGATCCTGATGGATTGGGGCGCTCATTTAAGCCTGTTGAGGGTGAGCAAGTTGAAGTCGGAGTTAAGTACCAGCCAGAAGGCACAAATATTCTAATGACGGCTTCTGTCTTTGATATCGAGCAGAAGAATCGCTTAACATATGGTGATGATGGTCTATTCACCCAAGTTGGTGAAGTAGAGATTCAAGGTTTAGAGCTTGAAGCTAGTGGGAAGTGGGGTAACCTTACTTTAGTCGCTAACTACAGTCAGATAGGCAGTGATAATTCAGAGAGCAGTAATCCGTTTGAGTCGGGCACTGATATCGAAGGTGTACCAGAGAGGCAGTTTTCTGTATGGGGCGACTATGATTTTGGGGAGTGGATTCCGGGGCTTACGTTTGGTGTAGGTGCACGCTATGTAGGTGAAAGCTATACCGGAATAGATAAGGTTCATGCAATGACAGTGGCACATCCACTCATAGCTAGTAATCCCGCTCTAGTTGCTTATTACGATAGTATTTTCGCGGATTTCCCTACAGAGAATCCATCTTACACCTTATATGACGCAACCATCGGTTACACCCTGGAAAGCTGGAAATTCCAGCTGAATGTGAAAAACCTGACCGATGAGGTTCACACCACCTCTTGTTTGAGCCGTGGTGATTGCTTCTACGGCGAGCGTCGTTACGTGACTGCTGAGGCACGTTACACTTTCTAAGTTAGAGTAGACTGGGAGTTTGTCCGCAGGGGGAGTCTGTGGGCAAACTCCCTTTTTTGCGTTTTACCATCGGGCGGGAGCCTAAATCTCCCGGTGTGATATTTATGCCAAGTTCCTTCTACCTCATCGCCGGACTGGCCACTGTTTTTGCCATTGCCGGTATTTTTGGTCTCTATTCTGCCTGGCTACATAGCGGCTCTCAGCCGTTGCGTCGTTGGATGGGGTGGGGCCTGTTGTTGTTATCGGCATTCGCCTGGAGTGCAGTGGTGGGGGTGGAATACGGTGTGAGTATTGCCACACTCCTGGCCATGCTGGCCGCCCTGGGCTTGCTTGCCTTAAAAGGCGATTGGCCAAGTGGTCCCCCCAGGCAGGAAAAACAGAGGTCGGGTGGAGCGGCACCGAAGGAGGCCTTGTGGCAATTATGGCTGCGAGGCGTTTTACGTTTCCTGGCTATCTCATTATTACCAACAGCCAGTGGTCTATTGGCTGCACTTCTTTATTTTGATTTTACCGATTTTGGTGAGAGTGCCCGTCTTGTGGGGGCGGCCTTTGTTGCCGTTGTTGTTTGGACCCTGGCAATGGTTTGGTGTAGTGCGGATAAGAAGCTGCTGCGCCCCAGCGCGGCGCTAGTGGTTTTTTCGCTGGCGAGTGGCTTTGCCGTAATGCCAGCGGCGTAAGCTAATAATGATTTTGAGATCAAAGAGACCTCACTAGGAATTCAACGTGAAATTTTCCCTAAAGCCAACTCCCGCCTTTGTGCGCGATATGACGGATGGACATTCGGTTCTCGGTTTGGCCATCTCCACTCTGCTCTATATCGTTTGTGTCAGTGGAACGCTTGCTGTTTTCTACAATGAATTTGAGCGCTGGGAACAGGCTTCAGAGCTGGAAAACCTCGATGTCAGCCCTGCTGTATACCAGCTTGCCACTGAGCAGGCAGTTGCACTGGCGAAAGAGCAGAACGAAGAATTTGAATCGGTAAAATTTACCATTCCCAATACAGATATGCCCAGGTTGACAGTGGAAGTTGGGGATATCGAGCGCTATGTCGCCGAGGACGGTTCTCTACTGGGTGAGGTAGCGCACGAATGGACGCACTTCCTTGCTTATTTGCATTTTGCATTAAATCTGCCCTTAGGGTTTGGGGTTCCTCTTGTAGGCTTGATCGGTGTATTGATGACCGCACTGATTATTTCTGGATTATTGGCACACCCGAAGATCATTAAGGATGCTTTCTCTCTGCGCCTGGCGGGCTCCAAGCGTTTGCAGCAGGTGGACTTGCACAACCGGCTGGGTGTCTGGGCAGCACCTTTTCACTTGGCGATCGCTATTACCGGTGCTTTTATCGGTCTTTCTCAGGTGGCGGCCTTTGCAATTGCCGGTGTTTTCTTTGCTGGGGATACCGAGAGGGTTGAGCATATTCTGTATCGTGAGCATCCGGTAATGGAAGAGAATGCCGCCCAGGTACCTCTCCCGGATTTTGCCGCGATTCTTGCTCAAATGGAGCAGATCGCACCGGGTGAGGAGCGCACTAAGCTTGAGGTTGCCTTCCCTGGGCGTGAGGGGCAGGTAGTGGAGGTATGGACGCGGGTTCCCGAAAAGCTGGTTTGGGGGGAGCGTTACCACTTTAATGGGGATGGCAGCCTGATAGAAAAAGAGGGTTGGTCTGAAGGGGATGCCGCCAAGCAGGTGTACCTCTCCACATTCCGCCTGCACTTTGGGCATTTTTCGGGTTTTCCAGTAAAAATTGCTTATTTCTTGCTGGGGATTGGCATGTGTGTGCTGGTGGTTTCGGGAATTAATATCTGGTTGGTGCGCAAGCGCCAGCGGGGGCAGCCGGCAGTGCGCCTTGAGCGTATTTGGATGGCTCAGG
Organism: Microbulbifer sp. CnH-101-G; assembly: GCF_052466775.1. NCBI lineage: Bacteria > Pseudomonadati > Pseudomonadota > Gammaproteobacteria > Cellvibrionales > Microbulbiferaceae > Microbulbifer > Microbulbifer sp. CnH-101-G. The sequence goes on along the minus strand of NZ_CP174292.1, from coordinate 2,405,465 downwards.
TCTGGGGGATTCCTTTTGCCATTGCATTGAGTGCTGTGACTTACCTGGCCTTTGCCATACCTGCTGCCCAGGTATTCTGGCTGACCACAGTTGTTTTGAGTGTGATAGCTGCTTTTGTGGGGACTGTTGCCGGTTGGTCTATGTTGCTCCGTGGAGCAACCATTGCAGCCTGTATTCTGGCAGTAGTGGTTCACACTTCCCTGTATGGGGCGGATTCCTTTGTGAGAGCCTCACTGGTTGCCAATGCGGTGTGGCTGTTGATTGCTGCGGGTATCGCGGCCTCCTGCCTGTATACTTGGGTGCGCCACCGGGATGGCGCTTTTGCTTCCACCGTTGGTAGGCCAGTTGGAAGTAACTAAGCTGGCATTGTCCGGTATCTATTCCGATACCGGGCGCAACATCTCTATATGGGGTATACCGTCTTCGTCGTAGGGGGCGGATACCTGCTCAAATCCAAACTCTCCATAAAACCTGCGCAGGTGCTCCTGGGCGGAAATGCGAATCCCCGAACCTGGATACTCCGCCTGGGTTTGCTCAACCGCGCGGCGGATCAGTTCTCTGCCCAATCCCGTACCTCGGCTAGACTCTGCGGTAAGCACGCGACCTATTGAGGGCTCGGAATATTTTTTGCCTGGAAATACTACGCGTAGGTAAGCCATCAATTGGGGCGATTGGTTCTCCTTGTCCCAGCAGATTAGGTGCCAAGCGTGTTGATCTTTTCCATCGGCATCTTGATAAGGGCAATCCTGCTCTACCGTAAAAACCTCCTGGCGTACCCGCAAGATTTCATAAAGTTGATGGATAGAGAGTTGTTGAAAGCTACACCACTGCCACTGCACTGTATATTACCTCTGTTTTTATAGGTGATTTTGTAAGGGGTAGCCTGGATGTTAAACCGACTTGAGGGGTAAAAAAAGCTGGAATGGAGTGGGCCCTCGATCTTTAATAAAAGCCCAGTGGTTGGTGTGCGTTGTTCAGTTGGCAGGAGCTACCTGGGTGCCTCTTTCAAAGGAGCCGTGCTCGAGATAATGCAGTACCTGGGCGATGACTTTTTTATCCTTCATCATAAAGACATGGGTTACCGGCATTTCCAAGTGATCATTCATCCCTTCCAACTTGGTACTGGAAACCGAGACCTTGCCGTCATCGGTTTCTGGAATCAGTCGTGACAGTATCAGGTTGATACTACGAGTGCCCGCGATGATACCCACATCAAAATTCGCCTTGCCTAATTTATTGGGGATGCTCAGCTCCCCGGTACCCAGTTGCAGGCCGGCATCTCCAAAGGCAAATTCAAACCCAGGGAAATTGCCGAGCTTGTCCACCACTTCACTACCTTTATTGGGTGGGCCCAACATAACCACGCGATTGAGGTTCTCAACCTCCACCCGGCTCAAATATTGGCGAACCAATATGCCCCCCATGGAGTGGGTGACGAAATTGATTTCTCCGTGGCCAGCGCATCTGTCTAGTGCCGGAGCTATGGCCCTACCGGCCAGTTCCTCAATGGGAAAGCGGGTGGAGGGATAATCCACATTGACGGTTTTGTAGCCGGCGGCGCTGATGGCTTGCTCCAACTTGGCCATGGAGCTATCTGACTTGGCGAGGCCATGCAGCAATATCACGCAGCCAGAGTGGGCATTTACTGACAAGGCGGCCAGGAATATTGGCCCAAGGTATAGCGACAGGGTGAAAACAAGTTTCTTCATTGATGCTCTTTCAATAGTGACTCTGGCGACCGCAGTATGCGGCTAGGTTTGTAAAAAACCAAGGCGTCAGCTGAGGAGGAGGATGGTCATGATAGAGAGTTTACCGCCGCTTATTATCTGATGTGTTGGCGCAGCATTTCAGCCATGCGCTCGGGTTTATCCGGGGTGATTACCAGGGTCTTGCCGGGGAAATACAAAACCAGAGCCTTCTCTTGGTCTGTAACGAAGGCCCGGTAACGGCCTAGTTGTTGGTTTTGAAAAAGGCCGATGTAGCCAAAGAGACCTGAGTTGCCAAAGATGCGGACCGATCCTTGCATGGCTTTAGGATCAACTTTGACCTCTTTCAGTCCTTCCAGGGAGATAGAGGTTTTCCAGCCGGGCCTCAGTATTTGCAGGTTGTTGTTTGCCAAGCTGTAGCCGCGGATAGCAAATGCGGCGCCCAGCAGCAAAATGATCGGCGGTAGGGCAATGGCAATGCTATAGAGGAGAGAGGGGCTCTGCTGGGACTTTCCTATCAGGATAAAAGGTATCGCCAGAAGCAGCGCAGCGCTCAACAAGCTGATAATTTTTAGTTGGCGGCTCCAGGGGGCTTGAAAAACAACAAGAGGCATAAATTACTCAATAGGCAATGAACAGTCTGAATGGCTCAATCATAGTGCTGATGGAATCAGCTTGGCAAAACCACTGTCTAATTTATCGGTGATTAGCCTAAAGGAAAGCTGATCAAGTCGAACAAGGCATAGTTTTTTGAAAGCAGCCTTTGAACAATATTGATTTCAATAACGGATTAACGATGACGAGCGGGATTGAAGAGCTAAACCGGAAATCTGCCCTGGTTGTGGAGGGCGGCGCTATGCGTGGCATTTTCGCAGCGGGCGTCTTGGACGCCTTTATCGAGAAGGATTTCTGCCCCTTTGACTTTGCTATTGGCGTTTCAGCAGGGTCCACTAACCTGATTGGTTACCTGGCGGGTGACCATGGTCGCAGCCGCCAGATTTTGCTAGATCATGCAACGCGAGCAGACTTCATTGATTGGCGGCGCTATCTAAGAGGAGGGCATTTTTGCGATATCAACTGGCTGTGGCACGCCTCCTATAATGATGTGCCCTTAAGCATTGAGCGCTATACGAAAAATGGCGTTCCCCTCTATGCGGTGACAACCAGCATCACCAGCGGGCAGCCCCACTATGTGTGCGTGACTCCCGAGAATATGCATGAGGTATTCCCTGCATCCTGTGCAATCCCCATGGCTTACCGAGAGTTTCCGCCAGTGGCCGGAGAGCCTATGACCGATGGTGGGCTGGCGGACTCAATTCCGGTCATTCGGGCTTATGAACAGGGGGCGCGGGATATTACTGTGATTCTTTCGCGTCCTCTGGGCTATAGGAAGCCCGTGGGTTCCGCACCAAGGTTTATCAAGCAGTTTTTCCACGACCACGCCCGCTTGTTTGAGGCGGTCCTGGAGCGTGGAGAGCGCTATAACCGTGCCTTGGACTTTATCACGGCGCCACCCTCGGACTGTCGGGTATCGGTGATTGCACCTCCGGCAGACTTCCCGGTAAAGCGCTTTACCCAGGAGATTGGGTTGCTTGAGAGGGGCTATGAGATTGGGGGCGAGCTTGGCAGGCGGTTTCTGAGTGATCCGGTGGATGAGGCGGCTTCAACAAAGCCCGGGAGCTCGTAGGGAGTTGGTGACTCACCGGGTAACATTCCACTGGAAGATGGAGCTTATGAAATCGGAAGCGTGGTCGGCCCATGGGTGTAGGGAAAATCCCGATAATTGGCATTTACTTCCTCCCTAGCCTGTAGGAGGCTTGTGTGGGGGACGGATAATGTTGCTACCCTAAGGAACCTTTAAAAATTCCATAATGCCCATTCTTACCGCCAAACCTGCCAGGTGGGATTGTTAGAGCTCACACACTCTTGTTGTGAGCCTTTGAGTTGCAGGATTGCGAAGGGGTTGGGTTTCAATCCAATTTCACACAAATTTTTGAATAACAAAGATAAGGGAAGGAGGACAGTATGAATGGAAAGTGCCTTTGTGGCGCTGTTGAGTTTCAGTTGGATGAGCCACTACCCGGCCTATATCAATGCCACTGTTCACTCTGCCGTAAGCTGAGTGGTTCCGCATCTGATGCCGCCATGTTTATTGGTCGCGATCAGTTTCGCTGGGTAAGGGGGCTGGACAAAATCTCCTCCTATCGAAAACCTAGCGGCTACCGCTCCGATTTCTGCAGCCACTGTGGCAGCTCTGTTCCTCACTTGATGAGTAATACCACGCATTTCTGGGTTCCTGCGGGCCTGCTCGATAGTGATTTTCGCGGTAAGGTGATGGCTCACTTGTATGTTGATTCCAAGGCGCATTGGGATGAGATTGGTGGTCAGGCCGAACACTTTTCGGAGATGCCGGAACTGGAAGAGCTGAACAGACTGCTGCACGAAGAAATTGAAAAAGAAGAGAGTGAGCTTCTGGAAACTTGAGTCAGAGCGGACTACAAAAAATTATTTAACCGCTTCTGGTCGGCTGATTATTGGCGCATACAAAGGCATATACAAAAAAGCCCCGCTCTTTCGAGCAGGGCTTTTTTGTATATGGCGGACCGGACGGGACTCGAACCCGCGACCTCCGGCGTGACAGGCCGGCATTCTAACCAACTGAACTACCGGTCCGCATTCCTGCTTCTCTTTGTTGCTCTTGCCGGGCAAGAGTAAGAGAAGTGGTGGGTGGTACAGGGGTCGAACCTGTGACCTACGGCTTGTAAGGCCGTCGCTCTCCCAACTGAGCTAACCACCCCTCGTCAGGAGCTGCGTATCATAATGATATTTTCAGCTAGGTCAATAACTTAGGAAATTTTAAAGAAAATTCTTGGGTAGTATAAATAGACTACGATTTGACGAAGTAATCTAAAGAAATCAAGCTTTCAATACTTTTGAGGGTGAAGTTTGAGAATAAGCCTGTAACAAACCGTGCCTAAGCAGCTACACAGAGAGTCTGAGAGTAGCAGGGGGCGCATTGGGCGTAGAAGACAAGAGATAGGTCGGAGTAATTATTCTTTAAATCTATATACAAAAAAGCCCCGTTCTTTCGAACGGGGCTTTTTTGTATATGGCGGACCGGACGGGACTCGAACCCGCGACCTCCGGCGTGACAGGCCGGCATTCTAACCAACTGAACTACCGGTCCGCATTCCTGCTTCTCTTTGTTGCTCTTGCCGGGCAAGAGTAAGAGAAGTGGTGGGTGGTACAGGGGTCGAACCTGTGACCTACGGCTTGTAAGGCCGTCGCTCTCCCAACTGAGCTAACCACCCCTCGTCAGGAGCTGCGTATCATAATGATAATCTTTATGGCGTCAACACTTTTTAAGAAAATTCAAAAGGAATGTTTCAATGAATGGTAATGATGGTGTTTTTGATCAGGGTGCAAAAAGCAATTGCAGCTGATCGCTTTTTGATCGATTTTGGTTTGGGCTTGGCTAAAAGCTGCCAGCTGAGATGCCTATTTTCACCAGTTATTTCTGGGGGAGGTAAACTTATAAGATTGGATTGTCCTCAAAAAATAATTAGCCGTACAACACCTCTACATAGGCGTAGATCAGCATATAACTATAGATTTGTAGCGGGTCAGTTGGTTGTTGAAGTGTAAAACTTCTTCATTTGCGCTGTCTATTCACTTTTAGTTTGCGCACTACTTGGTTCATTCGTTCCTATAATATTGCTCAGGTAAACTTCAATAATATCCATTTGTGACATTCTGTGACCTCCTTGTGGGCCTCAGTGGCCATACCTGGCTTGATAAATAAATTCTAGAAAAAGAAGAAAAGCACCTTCAACTATTTTATCCGAGAAGAAGTTTTCACTGATTAATAGGTTTTTCTTATTTGATCTTTCTGTTGATCAGAGGCTTATCTTTGGGTGCACCTAGGGTGCTAATTTCTAAAATTCGTATAGAGGTTGTAAAAGAAGAGCTTGGTTTCAAGTAATAACTGCAATAATTTCATGCTGCAAGAAGATTATCTTGCAGCCCCATAAATAGCTCCTTTGGTGGCCTTCCAGCCCGACTCAATCTTGGCCTACTGTTTAGGCGATCCATTACAAATGGAACCTGCTGGTCTGTTACTTTATTGGAGTCTGTATCCTTTGGGAAATACTGCCGAATGAGGCCGTTAGTATTTTCATTAATCCCTCTCTCCCAAGATGATTATGGGTGCATAAAATAAATATCAGCACCCAAGCTTTCCGCAATCGTTTCATGCCCAGCGAATTCAAGACCATTGTCGAAGGTAATTTTTGTGATTTTATTTTTTAAGCGCACCATATGGCTAACTGTTGCTTCAGTCAGTAAGTCTGATCGTTTGCCAGTCAATCTAACAATAACGGTAAATAACGTTTTGCTCTCAACCATAGTCAGCAAAGCCTCGCCACGCCTTTTGCCTATAACAGTATCACCTTCCCAGTCGCCAATCCGATTCATTCGGTCTACAACAGCTGGTCGATCATACTCGCCATATCGTTTGCGATAGGGTTTTGATGCAATCCTAAGGTGCTTGTATAAGTCTCCACTATTTACCTAATCTAAATAAAGTAGTTGGTAGATCGTCTCATGGTGTAACGATACACCTACATGTCTCTTTAAATAGCTTGCAGTTTGCTGGGGGCTTAGTTCTTTCCGGGTTAGGGCGACTATTTGTTGCCACACACAATTAGTTGCTTCCTGTGTCTTGTACGCTTGCCGGCGTCTTAGTTCTGCAAGCTTATGTGCTTGCCCAGGACGATATCCTCGCAAGCCTATATTGTGTCGTAGCTCTCGGCTGATCTTCGATGGGTAATTTTGCTATTGCTTTCTGAGAGTGTTCGGCTTTTCTTAGGCTGTAAATCTGGTATCGTTCGTTCTCGCTCAGTTAGTAGTAGTTCATCAGTGCCTTTCTCTTGGTCGGGAGAGGTGCGGACTCTACCAGCTGAGCTCTCCTTTGCCAATTTCACTTATTATCCGAAACCAAGTTTCTTTTCAAGGGGTGAGTTGCCTATAAAAAAGTTCAATCGCTAAGTTTGGTGGAAAATCAACTTTTGGACAGGGTGACCGATAAGAGCGATGTCAACGGGTGGGGTAAGATATCTGTTAGGGGTTTGAGGTATAGTTATGAGGAATCCAGTGATCTAAGCTTTTCAATTGGCCCGGTAGATTTTGAGATCTCAGAAGGGGAGGTAGTTTTTATTGGGGGTGGAAATGGAAGTGGTAAGTCAACTTTTGCGAAAGTACTAGTCGGCTTATATTTTCATTGCTCAGGCAGTATTCACTTTGGTGATATTGAGGTCTCAGAAAAAACATTCAGTGGTATAGAAATCATTTTTCTACTATTTTTCAGACTTTTATTTATTTGAGCATATCCTTAACTCTAAGGGGGAATTGGTTTCAAAGGTGGATGTCTGGTCTCATGTCGAGCGCTTAGGGTTGGCAGACAAAGTAGATATTGTTGATGGAAAGCTATCGACAATTGATTTATCACAAGGTCAACGGAAAAGGCTAGCCAAGCTACTAGCTTGTGCTGAAGGTGCCCCTATTTATCTTTTCGATGAGTGGGCAGCTGATCAGGATCCAATTTTTAGGAACTATTTCTACCGAGAATTACTTCCAGTATTTAAAGCAGATGGTAAAACTGTGATAGTTATTTCTCATGACGATAAGTACTTTGATGTGGTGGATAGAATGTACAATTTTGAGCTCGGTAAGGCGTATCAGGAGGAGTCGGTCACTGAAGAGTTGGAGATGTCTTCGCAATGACCTATTCGGGAAGAGTGCATACGAGCTCAATTGGAAATGTAGACGAATGGTTTCAACGAGATGAAATTACCTGTGCAAGCTCGGCGCCAATTAGATTGTGCTGTTTCCCTTACGCGGGGGGGAGTGCGCAAGTGTTTCAAGGCTGGCAAAGTGAGTTAGGTCCAGATGTTGAGGTGTTCGGAGTCGAATTACCTGGGCGTGGCCGGCGGTTCGGCCAGCCTTTGCTTCACTCGCTAGATGAATTGTCAAATTCTATTGCTAAAGCGATTTCCAGGCTTAACACAAAGCCTACAGCTTTTTTTGGGCATAGTAATGGAGCACTTATTGCTTTTGAGGTTGCCAGGAAGTTGTCCTTACTAGGCCTTGATGAACCAAAGCTTCTAATCTTGTCAGCCAAGAAGGCTCCCCACTTGATTCAGGAAAAGAAGCTTCACACTCTGCCAGATGAGGCTTTGTTGGCCGAGCTTAGGAAATATAACGGCACACCAGAGGAAGTTTTAGCAAGCCCTGAACTGATGGGGGTTTTTCTCCCAATTCTCCGTGCCGATTTTTCGCTAAGTGAAACTTACTCTTGTGGTGTGGGTTGGAAGTACAAGGGTACAGTAGCGCTATTTGGAGGTGCTTCAGATCAAACCGTGTTGGAGTCGGAGCTTCTCGCTTGGAGGCAGCACATGGAGGGGGAAGTCTCTCTAGAAATGTTTAATGATGGCCACTTTTTTATTAACACTCTGCGGTCAGAGGTTGTGCGGGCGGTTGCTCGGGAGCTGAGTGAAATTACATTAGCCGCTTAAGGTGGTTGCAGGCTGGTTTTGTGTGAAAGCATTAACGGGCCTTTAGGTGGGGTCTTAGGTGTTGCTAAGGTCTCATATATTGCCATATACAAAAAAGCCCCGCTCTTGCGAGCAGGGCTTTTTTGTATATGGCGGACCGGACGGGACTCGAACCCGCGACCTCCGGCGTGACAGGCCGGCATTCTAACCAACTGAACTACCGGTCCGCATTCCTGCTTCTCTTTGTTGCTCTTGCCGGACAAGAGTAAGAGAAGTGGTGGGTGGTACAGGGGTCGAACCTGTGACCTACGGCTTGTAAGGCCGTCGCTCTCCCAACTGAGCTAACCACCCCTCGTCAGGAGCTGCGTATCTTAATGATATTCCCCGCGGCGTCAACGCCTTTTTTGAATTTTTTTTTGTCTTTCAATGAGTTAAGGCATTTAACAGTGAGATGGTGGGCGTGTCCGGCAAGTGGCGACACTGTTATAATCGCATAAATTTCCAGGGTATGAGCGTGAGACAAACCGTGAAACAGAAAAGCTGGCTAGGGCAATTTCTACTTGCGTTTGGTGTGCTGTGCCTTTCGCTTGTGGCGCAGGCGGTGGTGGAGACGGAGAAATTGTCCTCTCCGGAATTGGAGGCACGCTACCGGGTGCTGATCGAAGAAATGCGTTGTCCAAAATGCCAGAACCAAAATCTGGCCGACTCGGATGCGTCGATTTCTGCCGATTTGCGCCGGGAAATTCGCCGGCTACTGGAGGAAGGGTTCACGGATAAAGAAATTGTTGACTATATGGTGGCCCGTTATGGGGACTTTGTTCTCTATAGGCCTCCGGTGCAGCGCAATACCCTGGCGCTTTGGTTGGCTCCTGGCATCTTTGCCCTGGTGGGCCTGTTGGCTTTGATTGTGATTGTGGTGCGTTCTCGCAGTGGTACCGGTGCCAGTCAGGAAGATGGCTCTGGTGAGTTGACCGCTGAAGAGAGGCACCGTTTGAAGAAACTGCTGGGTGATGACCTGGAAGATTTGACTGACCCTGGGAAGAAGAGCAAATGACTGATATTTGGTTTGGTTTGGCGATCTTGCTATTGCTGTTAGCTTTTGTCTTCCTTTTGCCTGGGCTTCGTGGGGCTGGAGCCCGACGCTCGGGTGGCGATAAGCGTGAAGCCCTGGCGCAGTTGTACCGAGAGCGCACACGAGAGCTTCGCGCCGCAGTGGAAAGTGGCGCTATGGATGAGCAGCAATTTACCCAGCTTGAAGCGGAGATGGCCCGGGAGCTGTTGAGCGCCAAAGAGGGTGCAGATGCAGTCACCCCCTCACGGCGTGGTTACGGATTGCTGATTGGCTTGGCGGTTCTGGTGCCTGTGGTTGCAGTGGGGGCCTATGTCCTGTCTGAACGCCCGCAGGAAGTAGCCCTGTACCGTGAGATGTTGGCCAGTCAGCAGGGGCAAACCGACCCCTCGGCTGAAGAGCGAATCACCAACCAGTTGAAGCAGCGGGCCGAGACACATCCAGAGGATTTGAGCAGTCGCTTCGTCTTGGCTCAGAGGCTTCTGGTTAGTGGTGATATCGACGGTGCGGTGAGTGCCTATCGCTATGTGCTGTCGCGGGAACCCGAGGCGGTTATGGTCAAGGCTGAGTTGGCGCAAGCGTTGTTTTTTGCTGGCGGCTCTCAGATAACCGATGAAATCCGCACTCTGGTTGGTCAAGTGCTGCAGGCTCAGCCGAGTAATGGTACGGCGCTGGGTTTGGCGGGAATTGCCGCTTATGAGGATAAGGATTACCGCAAGGCACGGGATCACTGGCAGGGTGCGCTGGCACAGTTGGCGCCTGGGTCTGCCGCGGCAGAGGCGCTGGCGGCGGGTGTGGCCCGCGCAGAAAAGGCCCTGGCTGAAGATGGTAAAGATGGTGCGGTCGAGATTGTTCAGGCCGCTGTAGAGGAAAATTCCGCAGCTGAGGGCAAGGCCGCAGCGGAAATCCGTGTGCAGGTGAGCTTGAGTGATCAAGTCAATGCAGATCCATCGACCCCGGTGTTTATTTACGCTCGCAGCACTGATAGTCCCATGCCCCTGGCGATTGTGCGCCTGACCGCGGGTCAGCTGCCTGCCGAAGTGGTGTTGGATGAATCCCGGGCAATGATGCCGGGGCGCTCCATCTCTACCGTGGATACGGTGCAGCTGATCGCGCGCCTGGCTTTACGTGGCGATGCGCGCCCTGCAGCGGGCGACTGGCAGGGCTCAATTAAGACCCTGCCGAAATCCGATTGGGGTGAGTCACAGTCTATCGTGATCGACCGAGAGCTGTAGATTTATTCGGTATTCAAGCATTCCGTCGGCAGGCCACGATGCTCTTTTGAGTGTCATGGCCTGAGAACTATTTGACGCCTGAGCGGTCACAGCCGCGCCGGTAGTAAATAAGATTTTATCCTGCCGTTTCTGCTGATTTTGTATTGCTTGAAATGTTGGCGTTGGGTACCAGTTAAAGTCGATGCGCGATCATGACTTGACCACTGGCCATTCAGGCCGATAATCCGCGTGAAAAGATACTGTGAAAAGCCGCGCTGAAAGCCCCGGTGGCGCCATGTACAATTGAGTGTTTGGTGATCGGGCCGGCAAAGATAAAAATACCGAGTTTAAGAATACATGCGTCTGAAGTGCATCAAGCTTGCGGGTTTCAAATCCTTTGTTGACCCCACCACTGTTTATTTCCCAACAAACCTCAACTCGGTGGTTGGCCCTAACGGCTGCGGCAAGTCGAATACGATCGATGCTGTGCGTTGGGTAATGGGGGAATCGTCCGCGAAAAACCTGCGCGGCGATTCTATGACAGACGTTATCTTCAATGGCTCCAGTGGCCGCAAGCCTGTTGGCCAAGCCTCTATTGAGCTGGTATTCGATAACTCCGCTGGCAAATTGACCGGCGCCTACGCCGCTTTCTCCGAAGTCTCTGTAAAGCGCAAAGTTACCCGAGAAGGGCAGAATAACTACTACCTGAACGGGGAGAAGTGCCGCCGCCGCGATGTAACTGATCTGTTCCTGGGGACCGGTCTCGGTCCGCGCAGCTACGCGATTATCGAGCAGGGCATGATTTCCAAGTTGATCGAGGCCAAGCCTGAGGAGCTCAGGGTTTATATCGAAGAGGCCGCCGGTATTTCCAAATACAAGGAGCGTCGCCGCGATACGGAAAACCGCATGCGCCGCACCTCGGAAAACCTGGAGCGCCTCACCGATATCCGCGATGAACTGGATCGGCAATTGTCGCGCTTGGAGCGCCAATCCGCCGCGGCAGAAAAATACAGCCGCTTTAAAGAGGAAGAGCGCAGTCACAAGGCAAATTTACAGGCCCTGAAATACCGCGAACTCAATGAACAGGCCGTGGCCAAACAGCAACAAATTGGCGAACTGGAACTCACCGTTGAGGAGTTGGTAACCCGGCAGGTGAACTGCGATACCGGCATCGAGCAAAAGCGCGTTGGCTATCACGAGTTATCCGATGGTTTTAATGAGGTACAGGGGCGCTTCTATGCGGTGGGCGCGGACATTGCCCGCCTGGAACAGAGTATTGCCCATGCCCGCGAGCGCTCCACGCGCCTGCACTCTGATTTAGCCCAGACCGAGCAGGAATTCCGCGAAGCGGAGACCAACCTGGAAGTGGATCGCGAGAAGGCAGCCCAGTTCGAAGAAGAGCTGGAAGTGATCGTTCCAGATCTGGAGATGGTGCTCGCCGCGGAGGAAGATTCCGCCACCGGCCTGCTCGAAGCCGAAGAGCAGATGCGCAACTGGCAAAATGAGTGGGACCAGTTTAATCAGGGGGCTTCCGGCTCTCGCCAGAAAGCCGAGGTGCAGCAGTCCCGCATCCAGCATCTGGAGACTTCCGGGCAGCGACTGCTGGAGCGTATTAACAAGCTCATTGCAGAGCAGGCTGGCCTACAAGTTTCCGAGGATGACGAGGAAACCCTGCAGTTGAATGAACAGCTCGCCGAGCTGGAGTTGCAGGTACAGGAGCGTCGCGAGGAAACTGCCGAGCGCACAGAATCCCTGCAGGAACTGCGCAATCGCGAGCGGGAGCTGGCGACAGAACTGGACCAGCTGCGTCTGCAGTTGCAAACCAGCCGAGGCCGCCAGGCTTCCCTTGAGGCGCTGCAACAGGCTGCGCTGGGGCAGGGTAAGGCGGTGGAAAATTGGCTGCAGCAGCAATCCCTGAGCGATCGCCCGCGTCTCGCCGACCAAATCCAGGCGCAAGCGGGCTGGGAAACTGCGGTGGAAACCGTACTCGGACAGCAGTTACAGGCGGTCTGTGTTGAGCAGTTGGAAAGTTTGACCGAGGGCCTGGAGCAACTGCAAAGTGGTCAGGCCGTCTTTATCGATGGCACTGCGGTGGGGGCAGCCGCCACTGGGCAGCTGCCCACTTTGGCGAGCGTTGTACAGGGGCCGTCGTCTCTCACCGGTTTGCTGGCCGGAATCTATACCGCGGACACTCTTAATGAAGCGCTGACACAGCGCACTGGCCTGCAACCCCATGAATCTATAGTGACTCGCGATGGGCTCTGGCTCGGCCCGAACTGGTTGCGAGTGAGCCGTGCCAGCGATGCCGAAACCGGGGTGCTCGCCCGCAAGCAGGATCTGGAAGCGCTGTCCGCAGAGATATCTCTGTGCGAAGAGCAGATAGAGCAGTGCAGTGAGCAGCGTGAATCTTTGCGCGAGCAAGTTACCGGCGTTGAGCGGGCGATTGAACAGGCCCGCAACGATTCCGAGCAGCTCGGGCGTCGTGAGGCCGAATTGCGCAGTCAGCTCTCTGCCCGCCGCGCCCGCGCGGAACAGATGAGCGAACGTCGCCATCGTATCGAGCAGGAAATCGCCGAGGTGCGCGAGCAGCAGGAGATTGAGGGCGAGTCACTTTCCGAGGCGCGCCTGATGCTGCAGGAAGCCGTGGAGGCCATGAGCGATGACACCGATCGTCGTGAAATGCTCATGGAGCGCCGCGAAGCCCTGCGCGAAGCTCTGGATGCCGCCAGACAGCGTGCCCGCGAAGACAAGGATCGCGCTCACGAGTTGGCGATGCGCGAGCAATCGGTGCGCACCCAGATGGTTTCTCTGGAGCGCACATTGCAGGTGATGAGCGAGCAATTGGAGCGCTTACGCAGCCGCCGCGCCCAGCTGCAGGAGCAGATGGCTGAAACCCAGGACCCCTCCCAGGATTTCCAGATGGAGCTGGAGGAGAAGCTGGGTGAGCGTATCGAGGTGGAAGCTGAGCTGGCAGAAGCGCGTAAAAAACTCGAAGAGGTGGAGACCGGCCTGCGTGAGCAGGAGCAGGAGCGGCATAAAGTTGAGGCGGCTTTACAGGGTGTGCGCGCCCAGTTGGAGCAGGAGCGCCTCTCCGCACAAACTCTCGAAGTACAGCGCAATGGCCTGGTAGAACAGCTGCGCGAAGACGAACAGGATTTGGATCAGCTGCTCGAGCTACTGCCTGGGGATTTGACGATTGCCCAGGTGCAGGAAGATCTGGAGTTGGTGGCCGCGCGTATCTCACGCCTGGGTCCGATCAACCTCGCTGCTATTGATGAATACAAACAGGAGTCCGAGCGTAAACATTATTTGGATCGCCAGTATGGTGACCTAATGGATGCGCTGGAGACTCTGGAAAATGCAATTAAGAAAATCGACAAAGAGACGAGAAGCCGCTTTAAGGAGACCTTCGATCAGGTCAATGCGGGTTTGCAGGAACTCTTCCCGAAAGTTTTCGGAGGCGGTAACGCTTATCTGGAGCTGACCGGCGAGGACCTCCTCGATACCGGGATCGCGATCATGGCGCGCCCACCGGGCAAGCGCAACAGCACGATTCACCTGCTCTCCGGTGGGGAGAAGGCGTTGACGGCAATCGCCCTGGTATTCTCTATTTTCCGCTTGAATCCAGCACCTTTCTGTATGTTGGACGAAGTGGACGCTCCTCTCGATGACGCTAACGTAGGTCGCTACGCACGAATGGTTAAAGAAATGTCAGAACACGTTCAGTTCATCTATATTACCCACAACAAGATTGCGATGGAGATGGCAGATCAGCTGTTGGGTGTGACCATGCATGAGCCGGGTGTATCTCGCCTGGTGTCGGTGAATGTGGAAGAAGCTGCTGAGCTGGCTTCTGCATAAGGCGTAAAAGGAGGGGCGTTAAAATGGATAACTGGCTGGTTACGATCCTCGTTATTGTGCTGCTTGTCGTGGTGCTGGATGGTGTACGCCGCGCAATTTTGCGACAAAAAGCCGCGGTGAAGGTATCGCGGAATCTGTCCAAAGCGATGCAATCCGAAGTGGGGGGCCATGTGGACCCGCTTGTGCAGGAGCAGGCTCGCCCACCGGAAGTGGGTGAGTTTTCCGATGAATCCCAGGAAGAGGCAAAGCCGCGACCGGCAACCAGTGAGTTGCCCGGCCAGGTGCGTGTCGTGCAGAGACGCGCTATGGAAGACGCTCTGCATGTGAACCGACAGGTGCAGGAGAGTTTTATTTCCTCACGCAAACCTCTGGCTGGCAGTACGCCGCAGCGCAGTGCCCATGAGCAAGGGGTGCTGGATCTGGAGGAGCAGGTTCCCACGTTGATGGACTCTGTGGGCGAGGAGCAGCGCTTTGAACCGGCGCTGGACGAGTCCGAGAGTTTCAGTGCACTCACCGAAGAGCGCGTAGAGCCCACGTCCCAAAGGGCAGAGCCCCAATCCCGCGAAACCGATACGCGTGTGTCGGCCAGCAAAGACGCCTCAGCAGAGAAATGCTCGGCCCGCGATGAGGTGTTGGTGATTAATGTGATGGCCCCTGAGGGGGATTACTTTGAGGGTAACGATCTTCTGCGGGTAATGGTGGCCTCGGGTATGCGTTTTGGTGAGATGAATATCTTCCATTACCACGAGGATGGCGGTGCCGATGGCGCTGTGATTTTCAGTCTGGCCAATATTGTTGTACCGGGCGTTTTTGACCTGGCGCAAATGGAGGAGTTTGCCACTCCGGGAGTCAGTATGTTCCTGGCGCTGCCGGTTGAAGGAGAGGCGATAAAGGCTTTCAATCAGATGCTTTCGACCGCCCATAAAATTGCCGAACTACTCGGTGGTGAGCTGAAGGATGAAAATCGTAGTGTTTTCACTGCCCAGACCGCTGAGCACTATCGCCAGCGCGTAGTGGAATACCAGCGCCGTCGCGCCCTGAATAAGGCGCAGGGCTGATAGCCTGCAGCGCTATTAGTTCGCATAGTTTTTATTCGTATAGTTTTTACAATTCTTACTTTCTTTGTAACAGCGCGGCCCCAGCTCGCGGAAAAGCCCTCGGGCTCAACCGCGGCCTGGGGCCGTTGTTGCATTGGAATTCCATTTTTCTGATTTATTTTCACTCGAATAGTCGATGACCAATCAAACCATTCCCCAGTCGATGCGCGAGCGGGTGCAGGCCCTGCACGAGCTGCTCCTCAAGGCCAACTATCAATATTATGTGTTGGATAACCCCGAATTGCCCGATGCGGAGTACGACCGCCGCCTGAGAGAGCTGCAGGATATAGAGCGGCAATACCCGGAGTTACTGAGCCCGGACTCACCTACTCAGCGGGTCGGCGCAGAGCCACTGTCTTCTTTTACTGAAGTGCGCCATGAAGTGCCCATGCTTTCTCTGGACAATGCCTTCAGTGATGAGGAGTTGCTGGAGTTTGATCGCCGGGTGAGAGACCGCCTGAATAGCAAGGGCGCAATCGAATATGCCTGCGAACCCAAGCTGGATGGTATCGCTATCAGTCTGCTCTACCGCGATGGCATTTTAGAGCGTGCGGCGACCCGTGGCGATGGCACCACCGGTGAAGATATTACCCAGAATGTACGCACCGTGGGCTCGGTGCCGCTGCGTTTGCGTGCAGGGGAAGGGATCGTAAACTTCCCGGCTGTGCTGGAAGTGCGTGGTGAAATCTATATGCCCAAGGCGGGTTTCGCCGAGTTAAACCGCAAGGCTGCGGCCGCAGGGGAGAAGCTGTTCGTCAACCCCCGCAACGCGGCGGCGGGCAGTCTTAGGCAGCTCGATTCCCGCATTACCGCGCGGCGCCCGCTTGAGCTTTGTGTCTATGGCACTGGGCTGGTCGAGGGGGCCTCTCTGCCGGAAGAGCATCTGGCAACGCTCGAGCTGCTGGGGCAGTGGGGGTTTCGGGTGAATAGCGAAATGCGTGTGGCAGCGGATATCCAGGCCTGCATCGAATACCACCGCGAACTCGGTGAGAAGCGCGAGGGCTTGCCCTACGATATCGATGGCATTGTGTTTAAGGTGAATAGCATTCCCCTACAGCGCCGTTTGGGCTTTGTCGCCAGGGCGCCGCGCTGGGCCATGGCCTACAAATTTCCCGCACAGGAAGAAATGACCGAGCTTCTGGATGTGGAGTTTCAGGTAGGGCGCACCGGTGCCGTGACCCCGGTGGCCCGTCTCAAACCGGTGTTTGTCGGCGGGGTGACTGTCTCCAATGCCACTTTGCACAATCGCGATGAAATCCAGCGCCTCGGCGTGATGATCGGCGATACCGTGGTGATTCGCCGCGCTGGGGATGTGATTCCACAGGTGGTTTCGGTTGTGGAGAACAAGCGTCCGAAAGATGCCCGTGTCATTGAGTTTCCAACGCACTGCCCGGTGTGTGATTCGCCGGTGGAGTCCACTCCCGGAGAGGCGGTTGCACGCTGCAGTGGTGGTTTGATTTGCAGCGCCCAGCGCAAGCAGGCGATCAAACACTTCGCATCGCGCAAGGCGATGGATATCGATGGCCTGGGGGACAAATTGGTGGAGCAGTTGGTGGATGAGGGGCTGCTGCACTCGGTTTCCGGCCTCTATCACCTGGATCTCGAACAGGTTGCCGGGCTCGAGCGCATGGGACAAAAGTCCGCACAAAACCTACTCGATGCCCTGGAGCGCAGCAAAGATACCACCCTGCCTAAATTCCTTTACGCCCTGGGTATTCGCGAAGTGGGGGAGGCGACTGCGCGTAACCTGGCACGTCACTTCGGCTCCCTTGAATCGTTAATGGCGGCCAGTGAAGAGGCGCTGCAAGAAGTGGAAGATGTGGGGCCTGTTGTTGCTCATTTTGTTGCCGAGTTCTTCCAGCAATCCCACGCTCAGGAGGAGATAGAAGCCCTGCGCCAGGCCGGTGTGCACTGGGCGGTAGAAGAAACTGGTGTTGAAGAGCAACCCCTGGCGGGTCAGACCTGGGTGCTGACCGGAAAGCTGGAAACTCTTTCCCGCAGCGAGGCCAAAGACTACCTGCAGCGTCTCGGTGCCAAGGTGGCCGGTAGCGTCTCGGCAAAAACCCATCATGTCGTCGCGGGCCCCGGTGCCGGTTCGAAATTGAACAAGGCGCGGGAGTTGGATATTCCGGTGATGGATGAACAGGGGTTGATGGAAATGTTGCGTCAGCGGGGCTTTGAAATTTAACGTTAAGTGCGCGGGCACTGTGAAGCAGTGCTCGTACTTCCCGTTAAACCGCACAAACCCTGAATAAATAAATCAGCGAAGCTTAGGGCAACGCTAATGAACGCCTGTGGAGTTATGGCTTTCTGGTCGCTTCGCCGTTAAAGTGCATCTCCTAGATCTTTTTTGCCCTGGGTACCTGATGTCCGGCGGCGCTGTGGTAAGGAATGGAATTAATGCTTCAGGGCGATCAGGAATCCATAGTCTACGGTTGTATCAAGGACAGTAATAGCCTTGCCGGCGGCAGTGAACGCCGTCGTATCAATCGCAATGCAGTATTGGCGCTACCCAGTGCAGACGAGTGGCCTTTTCTCTGTCGCGACATGTTCTCTATTCCCACCATTAAGATGAAGCAGTCCCAATACCAAACGGATGTCATCCATTTTGGCGCCTCCTACCGAGCTGTAGAGTATGAATGGGATATGTGGATTCAGAAGTTTGAGGAATTGCTGAGGAGCATGTATTGGGTTTCCGCCACGGTACATTTGGAGACCGAACTCTCCGGGGTGCATTCCTTTAGTTGGGAGGCCGCGGGTCTCTACCACGAGCCCGGCAGCGGTGATATGCAAGTGCGCTGCGAGTGGACTCAGGAGGGGCGGGTGAGTGTCTAGCAGGGCTCCCTCTTGGGGGTTCCAGGCCCCTGCATACTAATCCTCTCCCACAATTCTTCCCGCACTCTCTAAGGCTTCTTTATAGTTTTCTTCTCTTCGTCTTTTCCTGTGCGACAGCCTTTTCGCGAGGCATCAGTCACAGATTTCGGGCCCTTGTTCCAGTTCGACAACTATATTCCCTGAAACCCCCTTTCAGTGGGACTTTGGTCTGGTAAAGTGCTGTTTGCCATCCCACCGCAGAATGTGGGTTTGGCGGGCTGTTCAGCCAGATGATAAGAATTGGCGCTGCAGGCGCCTTATCAGGAAGGAAATATTATGTTCAAAGCGAACTCTCTACTTTTCGCCAGTGCCTTGATGTTGTCGCCGCTGCTGCAGGCTGCAGAACATGGCAGCAAGAACGAAGCTGCGGAAAAGGCTCCACAAGAAGCCAAGCTCTATATTATCTCCCCGAAAGATGGTGAGAAGGTGCCGCAAACATTCACTGTGAGGTTTGGCCTGTCTGGTATGGGCGTCGCTCCGGCGGGCGTGCAGCGCGATAACACCGGCCATCACCATCTGCTGATCGATGTGGATGATATGCCTGATCTGAGTAAGCCCCTGCCGGCGACTGATAAAATTATCCACTTCGGTGGCGGGCAGACAGAAACTCAGGTGACCCTGCCGCCCGGCAAGCATACGCTACAACTGGTGTTGGGTAACTACATGCACGTGCCGCATGAAAACCCGATAGTGTCGAAGAAAATTACTGTAGTGGTCGAGTAATCACCGGCAAATTCCACTTTTCTGAATGGTGCACAGGAGTGCACCCTGAGAGATATAAATGGGCGACAAATACCGCATCGAAAAGGACAGTCTCGGCGAAATCCAAGTGCCACAGGAGGCGCTTTATGGGGCTCAGACTCAGCGCGCCGTAGAGAATTTCCCTGTCAGTGGCAAGCCCCTGCCCACTGAATTTCTCCGGGCCATAGTGCTGATTAAAAAGTCTGCGGCTGAGGCCAACAGGGATCTGGGTTTGCTCGATAAAGCGCGGGCAACCGCGATAATCGCTGCCTGTGACCGTCTTGGCGATGAGGAATATGCGCACCATTTTCCTGTGGACATTTACCAAACCGGTTCCGGCACCAGTTCCAATATGAATGTGAACGAGGTGCTGGCGCACCTTGCCGCAGAGGGGAATGACCTGTCCATCAGTCCCAATGATCATGTCAATATGAGCCAGAGCAGTAATGACGTGGTTCCCACGGCGATACATGTATCGGCTCTGCTCGCAGTGCGCGACAAGCTGCTGCCGGCACTGCGCAATCTTCATACCAGAATATGCGATAAGAGCGCCGAACTGGAAAACGTGGTCAAAACGGGGCGAACCCACTTGATGGACGCCGTTCCCATCACTATGGCCCAAGAGCTCAGTGGTTGGGCTGCTCAAGTGGAAGCCTGTCGCGAACGCATTCGCGGTTGTATGCCTCGCTTGGTCCAGTTGGCCCAGGGGGGCACGGCGGTGGGCACTGGTCTCAATGCCCACGCCGACTTTGCCGAGCTTTTCGCGCAAAAGTTGAGTGCGCACACCTCCCAGCAATTCCGCCCTGCGGATAATTTTTTTGAAGCGATTTCCAGCCAGGATACTTCCGTGGAGCTGTCTGGGCAGCTCAAGGTCTTAGCTGTGGCGACGATGAAAATCGCCAATGACCTGCGCTGGATGAACAGCGGTCCCCTGGCCGGTCTCAAGGAGATTGAGCTCAAGGCGCTGCAGCCGGGTAGCAGCATAATGCCCGGCAAGGTGAATCCGGTAACTGCCGAGTCGGCCGCAATGGTGGCAGCCAGGGTGATGGGCAATGACGCAACAATCACAGTGGCGGGACAGAGTGGCAACTTCCAGCTGAATGTCATGTTGCCTCTAGTAGCCAGTACATTGCTGGAGAGTATCCACTTGCTCGCCAACGCCGCACAGCTGCTGGCGGATCGGGCGATCGCAAGTTTCACTGTAAACCGCCCTCATATTGAGGAAACCCTGGGGCGTAATCCCATCCTGGTTACCGCCCTGAATCCGGTCATCGGCTATCTGAAAGCCGCAGAAATTGCCAAGGCGGCCTATAAAAGTGGTCGACCAGTGATGGATGTGGCGCTGGAAATGACCGATCTGGACCGTAAGGCTTTAGAGGAGCTGCTGGACCCAGCACACTTGGCCAAGGGAGGGATAGTGGGCGAATAGCCCCTCTTTAGATCAGGAAAATCAGGCAAAGATGCCGATGCCCAACAGTATCAGGGTAATAATCAATGTCATGAGCATCATCCAGCGAAAGAGGCGCAGCAGGGTGGCCTGATCTTCAGGTTCCAGCATTCTTCTGGGCATTCGCGCCTCCTGCGGCGTTGACAGATACCTGTCGATCCCTCACGATTCGACGCCGCGTCGGTACCTAGGGAACATTTGATTAATTTTGTAATGTTTCTGAGAGGCTTTCAGAGTCTCCAAGGTACTGACAATATAATGGTAGCGCCACAAGACGTGGCTATCTCACCTGTTTTGAAATCAATGTATCCAGATCACCATGGCCAATAAAAGTCGCCGCTCCTTTATTACCAGTGTGCTCGCCTGTGTCGCATTTATTGCGGCGGCGATCTATAGCTGGGACCTGCCTGTCAAGGATGTTCTTTATTACCTGGTCCTATTGCTGGCAGCGCTGTTTGTCATTATTGCAGCTGCGA
This sequence comes from Microbulbifer sp. CnH-101-G, assembly GCF_052466775.1. NCBI lineage: Bacteria > Pseudomonadati > Pseudomonadota > Gammaproteobacteria > Cellvibrionales > Microbulbiferaceae > Microbulbifer > Microbulbifer sp. CnH-101-G. Next base: position 2,384,429 of record NZ_CP174292.1, on the reverse strand, counting down.
TGGGTTTTGGGGCCGTATTGAGCTGGTTGCGCAGGCGAAAGTAGACAGATGGCGGCATCAGAAGAGGACATTCGTATACCCATTGCCTACCTGGAGCGACTGCTGGAGGAGGCGACTCGCCACGGCTGTGATCGTGCGGAGTTGCTTGAGTCGGTCGGTATCGATGAGCAGGAGCTGGAGGGCGTGGCCGCATTTTCGGCCATCAAATACGGCCGTCTTTACCAACGGGTTATGTGGCTGGCTCAAAATGAGTGGTTTGGCATGCTCAGCGGGGGGCGGGTGCGCTCGGGCTCCTTCCGCTTGTTGTGTATGGCGGTGGTCAATTGCGCAACTTTGCGCCAGGCCATTACGCTCTGTGCCGAGTTTATGGAAATCTGCCGTGGTTTTAAGGTAAAGCCGGAATTACAGAGCGATGAAGCCGGCCGCGTTCGGGTGGAAATCCACGGTATCAGCTCCCTGGAAGCGGGGGAGTTTGACCGGCTGCTGGCCTCCACAAGCCCCAGCGTGGTACGTACCACCTTGGCAGTTTGGCACCGTTTTTACTGCTGGCTGGCGGGGCGTGAAATCCCGCTGGCACGTTTACATTTCTCTTTTCCCTGCCCGGAAGAGTTCCGCAGCCTCGCTCAGAGTGAAGCGGACGAGCTGTCTTTTGAGCAGCCCTTCAACGCACTTGAATACGACGCGCGCTATCTCGACTATCCGGTGGTGCAGAGCCCCCAGATGGTGGAGGATTTTATTCGCACAGCGCCCTATCACCTGGTGATCAGTGACGGCAGCGCCAACAGTATCAAAACCAAGGTTAAAACCATCCTCAATCGGGATGTGAGTGAATCCATGCCCGCCGCCGAAGCTGTGGCGGATCGGCTCAATATGTCGGTGACAACTTTGCGCCGCCGCCTGCAGCAAGAGGGCACTTCCTACCAGAAGTTGAAAGATGAGTGCCGCATGGAAGCCGCCTTCCATTATCTGAGCTGCCCGGATCTGTCTAATGGGCAGATTGCCGAGATGCTTGGATTTGATGAATCCAGCGCCTTTTTCCGCGCTTTTAAAAAGTGGACTGGGATTACGCCAGGCGAGTATCGCCGTGGCGGCCGCGCCGCTGCCGGCCTGGATATTTGACTACTCTGGTCACATTTTTTCGAATTCCCGCCTCGATTTGTCACCGCTTTGGACGGATTTCGCCATAGAGGGGGCCGCAGCCTTACTACTATGATGAACCAATCTTAGTAATTAGTCACAACTATGACCGGTCAGTTTCTGGCTGGTCTTAACATAACCGAATTGAGGGTATCAGGATGACCGATATCAAAGTGCCACTGCGCGAGATGCGTTTCGTAATGCGCGAGATGCTGGACTCAGATAAGCATTACGAGTCTCTGGGTTTTGAGGAGGCAACTCCTGATGTCGTGGATGCCATCCTGGAAGAGGGTGCCAAGTTCTGTGAAAACGTACTGGCTCCGCTGAATCAGATCGGCGACCAGCAGGGCTGCACCTGGAAAGATGGCGAAGTCACCACTCCAGAAGGCTTTAAAGAAGCTTATCAGCAGTTTGTAGAGGCCGGTTGGCCGGCGCTTCCCCATGACCCCGAATACGGCGGTCAGGGCCTGCCGCCCTCTCTGGGCACCATCATGAGTGAGATGGTGGGTATCGCTAACTGGTCCTGGGGTATGTACCCCGGCCTGTCCCACGGTGCCATGAACACCCTGGAAGAGCACGGTACCGAAGAGCAGAAGAGCGTTTACCTAACCAAGCTGGTTGAAGGTAGCTGGACTGGCACTATGTGTCTGACCGAGCCGCACTGTGGTACCGACCTGGGTATCCTGCGCACCAAGGCTGAGCCCAATGCGGATGGCTCCTACGCGATTACCGGCACCAAAATCTTTATCTCCGCCGGCGAGCACGACATGACTGAGAACATCGTGCATATCGTTCTGGCGCGCCTCCCGGATGCCCCTGCTGGCACCAAGGGCATTTCCCTGTTTATCGTACCCAAGTTTGTACCCAATGCCGATGGCTCCCTGGGTGAGCGCAATGGTGTTGTGTGTGGCTCCCTCGAGCACAAAATGGGTATTCATGGTAATGCCACTGCAGTGTTGAACTTTGACGGCGCTAAAGGCTTCCTGATTGGCGAGCCGAACAAAGGCCTGAACTATATGTTCACCTTTATGAATACTGCGCGCCTGGGTACCGCTCTGCAGGGTCTGGCCCACTCTGAAATTGGCTTCCAGAAATCCCTGGCATACGCCAAGGACCGCCTGCAAATGCGCTCCCTGTCCGGTGCCAAGAATCCTGAGGGTCCCGCTGACCCGATTATCGTGCACCCCGATGTACGTCGCATGCTGATGACCCAGAAGGCTATATCTGAAGGCAGCCGCATGCTGGTTGTTACCTGTGCGCAGCTGGTAGATATCACTCATAAAGGTGACGACGAAGCGAAGAAAGAAGCGAATGACCTGCTGGCTTTCCTGACTCCAATCGCCAAGGCATTTATCACCGAAGCCGGCCTTGAATCCGCTAACCTGGGCCTGCAGTGCTTCGGTGGCCACGGCTACATCGCCGAGTGGGGCATGGAGCAGAATGTTCGCGATGCGCGCATCTCCACCATTTACGAAGGCACGACAGGCGTTCAGGCTCTCGACCTGTTGGGCCGCAAGGTATTGATGAGCCAGGGCGAACTGCTGCGTCGCTTCACCAAGAAAGTGCACAAGTTCTGCCAGGCGGAAATCGACAACGAAGCGCTTGCGCCTTTCGTTACCAAGCTGCAGGAGCTGAACAAGCAGTGGGGCGACCTGACCCTGCATGTAGGCGGTAAAGCGATGGAAAATCCGGACGAAGTCGGTGCGGCTTCCGTGGATTACCTGATGTTCTCCGGTTACACCGTGCTGGGTTACCTGTGGGCGCGTGCGGCTAAAGTCGCCAACGACAAGCTGGCTGAAGGCACTGCGGAAGCAGATTTCTATAATGCCAAGCTGAAGACTGCCCGCTTCTATTTCGAGCGCATCCTTCCGCGTACCGCTAGCCATGCTGAAACTATGCAGAGTGGCGCGGCCAACCTGATGGATCTGGACGCAGAGCATTTCGCGTTCTAAATCCAGCCTCAGCAAAAAACCGCCGGTTTTCACCGGCGGTTTTTTTTACCGGCGCCGAAGTGGCCAATGACGGAGAGATTCCGATGCAATTGCCGGATTCAGTTCAGGAGCGCCTGCGGCGCATAGCTTGTTCGTACCCACTTGCTCGGGTACAGTTCAGCCTGCCGGATGCCTGTGACTTTTATGTTTACGTAAAAGGAGCTCCGAATGATCTCGAAGTGGTTTCCGAGTTCGGGCAAACGGAAGAACCGGCACTAATATTGGTAATGGCTAATCATACTTTGAATGCAATTTTGGATGGCCATTTGAACGCTAGGCACGCCTTTCTGTTGGGAGATGTCCAATATTCTGGAAATACAGAGTTGGCCGCTGCGCTGGCAGGTTTGTTTCCTGCGCAGAGCAAAGAGGTAAGCGGGCTTTGAGAGGCATGAATCAGCCTCTTTTTTATTGTCTCGCAACATACTACAAACAATAAATAATTTCTCGCTGGCTCCGAAAGATGGCAGGTTTCGTCTATAAGGACGGGAGAAGTGAGCAAGCGATAACAACAATCAGGAATGGGAGAAGAGAGTTGGACATTGATCGCAGCATTCTCGATGTATTTAAAGGCGCATGCGCCAAATTTAGTGACCGACCGGCTTTCACCTGCCTGGGGCGAACCCTGACCGTTGGTGATATCGATACCCTGAGCGCAAAGTTTGCCTCCTATTTACAAAACCAAACTAATTTAAAGCCCGGCGATCGCATTGCTATCCAGCTGCCCAATGTACTGCAGTATCCTGTGGTGGTTTTCGGCGCTCTACGTGCCGGACTCGTGGTCGTCAACACCAACCCGCTGTATACACCGCGTGAATTAAAGCATCAGTTGAATGATTCCGGCGCCAAGGCGCTGGTAGTACTGGCCAATATCGCCGATACCGCTTCTGCCGTTGTAGACGAAACCAGTGTTGAGAAAGTGATTGTTACCGAGATCGCCGATCTGCATAGCCCTCTAAAGCGGGTTCTGATTAACGGCGTAGCCAAGCACATCAAAAAAATGGTGCCGGAATTCTCCTTTTCCCAGCAGGTGAATTTCCGTGAGGCTCTCTCCCTCGGTGCACAGCAGGCCAGCGAAGATATTGAACGCGCACCAGAAGATATTGCGGTGTTGCAATACACTGGCGGCACCACCGGCGTTGCCAAGGGTGCAATGCTGACCAATCGCAACCTGGTTGCCAATATGCAGCAGGTGCTCGAAGCGTTTGGCAGCGGTATGAAAGAAGGTGAGGAGTTCTATATTGCTCCGTTGCCGCTCTATCATATTTACGCTTTTACCATTCATTGCATGTGTCTGTTCTCCACCGGCAACCACTCCCTGCTGATTCCCAATCCGCGCGATATTCCCGGCTTTGTGAAAACCCTGAAAGGGCAGCGTTTCACTGGCTTTGTGGGTCTGAATACCCTGTTTAATGGCCTGATGCTGAATAAAGATTTTGCAGAGCTGGATTTCAGTAAACTGCACTCAACGGCTTCCGGCGGTATGGCGTTGACGAGAGATACCGCCAAGCGTTGGGAAGAGCTGACCGGCTGTGTGGTGATGGAAGGTTACGGGATGACTGAAACTTCTCCCGTTGTGTCTTTCAACCCCACCGATGGCGTGCAGCTAGGTACCGTGGGTATCCCGGTTCCGGGAACCGAAGTCAAAGTCGTGGATGAGAACGGCAACGACTTGCCGAATAATTCTCCCGGTGAACTCTGTGTACGTGGTCCTCAGGTAATGAAAGGCTACTGGCAGCGCCCAGAGGCCACGGCTGACACCCTCGATAGCGAAGGCTGGTTGAATACCGGTGATATGGCGGTGATCCAGGACGATGGTTACATCAAAATTGTGGATCGCAAGAAGGACATGATTATTGTGTCTGGCTTCAATGTGTATCCCAATGAGATTGAGGATATCGTCAGCGCCCATCCAAAGGTGACCGAAGCCGCGGCTATTGGTATTCCCGATGATAAGAGCGGTGAGCAGGTGAAGCTTTTTGTGATTAAGGCGGACCCCTCTCTGACTGAGAAAGAGGTCATCGCTTTCTGTCGCGAAAATATGACGGCTTACAAGGTGCCGAGATCGGTTGAATTCCGCGATGATCTGCCGAAGACGAATGTTGGCAAGATTCTGCGCCGTGAATTGCGCGAAGAAGAATTGAAGAAGAAGGATGCAGTCGGCGCTTGATCGATAGTTAGCCTGTAAATATTTGGCAGGTTATTGCGACACAAGGATGTGTTGCTGTCGGTCGATTGAGCGGCTCTGGTCCACTAAAATCCCCTCAAACTCCCCCCCCCTTGTCTGCGTCAGTAATTCCTCGGCGACTATCTAATCGAAAAAAATCTATTCACTGATTGCCGGGTGAACGATTCCCCTGTGCATGTATGAGGGTCTCCCAAAAGCTCCGCTGAAAATAGTGGGCTTTTTTGTCGGCTTGTTTTACTCGCAATCGAGATATTCGTTTACCGGCGGAGGGGAGATAAAAAGATTAATAGGGATGTTTAGGGCAAGAAGCGATATCGATAAAAAGAGATTGGGCTTCTACTGCGGCGATGCTGGGGTTATCACCGCAGTAGAAGATTCGACGGGGTATTTATTTGCGGGCTTCGGAACTCGCGTCGCGAATCGCGCGGAACTCGTTGCCCTCGTACCAGTTGGGCCAGTCGCGGCTATTGGCTAGCTGCAGACCTAATTTGAGGCCAAGCTGCAGATCCATGGCTGAGCCTTTCAGGTTCCAGGAGGGATCATACTCGTCGCCGGGTTTATGGTAATGCTGGCTGACATACTCTGCCCCTTTTGCCTGGGCCCATTCGCGGCCATGCTCAAAATCGTCTGTGCCGGAGTCAAAGTACAGCATGGGTACGCCTTTTTTCGCCAGGCTGAAGTGATCTGAGCGATAGAAGTAGCCGCGCTCAGGGTGCTCTTCCGCAGCCAGGTAGCGGCCCTGTCCCTTGGCTGATACTTCCAGCAGTTGTTCCAGCTCACTGCTGCCGTAACCGATGACGGTAATGTCACGGGTCGGGCCCAATACGTTCATGGCGTCAAAATTGATGCCCGCGACGGTTTTCTCTAAGGGGGCAACGGGCTTTTCTGCGTAGTATTTGGAGCCGAGCAAGCCGGACTCTTCAGCGGTTACGGCAACAAACAGCAGTGAGCGCTCTGGGCGATCCAGCTTTACTGCCTCAGCGGCCATAGCCAGCAGGCCGGCAGTGCCAGTGGCGTTATCTACGGCACCGTTAAAGATCTGGTCTTCACCTTCCGCATTTTTGTTCACGCCCAGGTGATCCCAGTGCGCGGTGTAGACAACCACCTCATCGGGATGCTTTTTGCCTGGCAGTTTGGCGACCACATTGCGGGAATTGGATTTCTGCAGGCTGTTTTTCAGCTCTACGCTAGCAGTAACCCCGAGAGCCTTTGGTTTGAAGCCCTGGGTTTTGGCTGCGTCCATTTCCTTTTGTAGATCCAGACCCGCTGAACGGAATAGTGCGTTGGCGGCTTGGTTGGTCATCCAGGCTTCAATGGCAACCCGGTCAGCGTTTTTGTTCTCGGCTTCGAGGCTGACTTGTGCCCCAGACCAGGAGCCACTGACCACTTCCCAGGGATAACCGGCAGCACCAGTTTCGTGAATGATAATCGCACCATCGGCACCTTGGCGGGCGGCTTCCTCGAACTTGTAGCTCCAGCGACCGTAATAGGTCATGGCATTGCCATTGAACAGAGCTTCGTCTTTGGTCGCGTAACCGGGGTCATTCACCAAAATGACTGCGGTTTTGCCTTTCATATCCAGGCCGGCGTAGTCATTCCAGTTATTCTCTGGAGCGACAATGCCGTAACCGACAAATACCAGCTCGCTGCTCTCCAGGGAGGAGCCCGCGGTTTGTCTCTGGGTGAAGGCCACCATATCGTCGATCGGTTGCAGCAATTGCTCAAAACCATCTCCCTTGAATGTTAGGGGGGTAGTTTCTATTTCCATTTCCACGATAGGGACTTGTTGGAACCAGCTGGGTTTGCCGGCAGCGTCCATAGCCCCAGGCTCCAGCCCAAGGGCCTTGAACTGATCCGCCAGGTAATTCACAGTGAGTTCTTCACCTTTGGTGGCAGGCGCGCGCCCTTCGAACTTGTCGGAGGCGAGGATCGCAACATGTTTGTGTAGGTCTGCGGCAATCGCATCAACCTGAGCCTGTTCGGCTTCGCTGAGAGACAGCTTGGCGTCAGGTGTCTGTTGGTGATCAGTGTGGGCTGCGTCGTGATCAGCGTGCGGCTTGGTTGCTTCGGTGGTGCCTTTGCCACAAGCGGTCAGAGCGCTGCCGACGGCAATGGCCAAGCCGAGGCGGCGCCAGAGGGTAGGGATTTGCATAATTATGTCCTGTGAGTCTTGCTCAGATGGGGATTATGCACGATATAAAGCAAACTAACGACAGTTCTCAAAGAACCCAAGGGGGTATTGAAAGGTTGGGGTAGTTGGCAGGAGAGAAGAGCCCGCGTGACTCACACGGGCCCGAGTAAGCATTTATTTGGGAGTGGTTGGAGTGGGGTTTACTCGCTGCGCAGCCACTGACCTTCATTCGATTGGTCTTGATAGTTAATCCAGACCTTGTCGTAGCCGGTGGCTTCCTTCGCCGCCTTCAAGGCTTGATTGTCTTTACTGTTGGTGGGTACCTCAAAGACATATTGGCTGCCAAGGGCTTGACAGCTGGCGCTTCCGTAAGCCCAGGGGCCGATAGAGGCGGTAGCCACCCAGCTGCCATCACTTATATTTTTGCAGGCGAAGCTGTATTGATTGCTGCAGTTGGAGTCGTTCCAGCGGCCATTGCCCCACTGCATTGCACAATCTTCATTATTGAGGTTATTGGGTTCGTTTTGATCCCAGGACCAGATGGCAGCGGCGATACGGCCGTCACTGGTGTTCATATTATCCAGGTTGATAATGTTGTGACCCAGGGCGAAGCCATTGCGCACATCGTTAGTGGTAATTCTCTCGATGCCACCACTGAAGATTTCGCCAATAGTGCCAATAGTAGTGCTGTCCTCCCATACGCGTCCGATTTCGCCGAGTCCGGTAAAGGCCATATTCTGCATGCTGGTGTTTCCAGAGCAGCCACCATCCTTCCAGAGCACTACCTGTTTACCGGCAGCGAGCACCTGGTTCTTGGTGAGTGTGCTGGGGATGCTTTGGCAGCCGCCGCTGTAATAGATTTTGTCACCGAATCTGCTGGTTAACTGATCGTAGAGATCCTGGTGGTGGCCATCGGAGTGGTCTTCGATATACAGGATAATCACCTCATCCTGGTTGGCGCTGTCATTTAGCCAGTCCCTCACCTCGTTGAAGCCTTCGGTAGCGTACTTGTCATTCAGACTGCAGAACCCGTGACAGAGCAGCAGGCGTTTGGGGTAGGAGAAAAGACTCTCCATCTTTGCTGTCCAGTGAACGTCCAGCTCAATAAATCTTGCCCCCAATCGCAACTGATCTTTGATGGAATATTCCTGTTGGGGATCGAGATAGCGACAACCTACAGAAAAGTTACAAGCCCGATAGACTTCTGAATTGTAAGAGTTGTGTGTGCCGAGAATATTGTTCTCACTCATAGGGGTGTGGTTGTCGATTTTCCGTTGCAGATCCAGGGCTCTGCCGGTCCAACTATTTTGAAAATCGGAAATGTTATCCGCCCAAAGTGGAGTGCTGACAAATAGAATGATAGAGATTACCGCCTGAATAAACTGCCTGATAGTATGCTTCATTATTATTTTCCGCAGGTTTTTTTTTGAATGTAAGTAACCTTTCCCTTCAGTTTGGTGACTTGAAGTGAGGGAAAAGCTTTATTGATTTTTATTGATTTAATTATTATTGGTGGTGCATTGTTAGGTGGGGCTTTTATTGTTTTTTATTTTTTACTATGGATCGGTTCTTCTGTCTATAGAGAGTGGAGCATGTTATTTGTTTTTGCGATTGTTTTTGGCCTAAAGGTCGGTCTGGATGGATAGAAAGTTCAAATATTGAGTTGGGAATGTTTTGTGTGGAGATTTACTCTCTTTTTTATGTTTCTGCTAAAGCAAAAAATATTCTCCTTCTTGTGAGTTTGGGAGTAGAAGGTTTCGATTTTTGTCTGCGCCACTTTATTCCTCTGATTGTATTACTTCCTTTATTTTCCATGGGGCGTATTGCGCCGCAGAATAATCGTTTTTGGCGTGATTTATCCTGTTCGAGGATTGATTGAGGTGGCTTTAGCTTGAAAGCTTTGTTGAAAGCGATGAGGTTCTTATAAAAAAATAAGCTCTACACTTATTCAAACACCAGTAGATATTTTAGGGGTTGGTTGGTCAGTGCTCCCTTTTTTTGGGGGGTAAGTGATAGGATTCGCGAACCATGCAAAGACTCAATAAGTGGACCATTTTACTGGGTTCCTTTCCCGCCACCTTTATCCTGGGTCTGGATTACACCATTGTCAGTATCGCCCTTCCTACAATCCAGCAGAGCCTTGCGGCTACGTTTATCCAGACCCAATGGATTATCAACATTTTCATGCTAATGCTGTGTATCCTGATGGCGAGTATGGGGCGCCTTGGAGATATTGTTGGCTCATTGAAGATGCTTAATATTGGCTGGCTACTACTCGCGCTTGGTTCCCTACTCGCGGGACTGTCAAATGATCCTCTGTGGTTGATCGTTTGGCGAGGCCTTCAAGGCGTAGCGATTGCAATCATTGTGCCGAATAATATTGCCCTGTTATCCCACAGCTTTGTAGAAAAAGAAGCCGGCTTTGCCATGGGGTGGTGGATGTCTATTTTGGCAATTGGCTTCGCCCTTGGCCCGGTAATTGGTGGCTTCATGTGCCATTTCTTTTCTTGGCGCTCGATTTTTTATATCAACATCCCCTTTGTATTGGCTAGTGCCGCAATAGGGCTCTTTGTCATGAAGAGTCCTCAGAGCCTGGATAGGGAAAAGAGCTATATCGATTGGCGTGGTATGATTTTACTCGCACTCAGCGTGGGATCTCTGGTTTTACTAGTGATAGAGGGGCCACAAATTGGATGGTTGAGTTGGCCTATTCTGGTTCTGTTAGGGGTCTCAGTGCTTAGCTTTTGGTTACTTTACCGGATTGAAGTCAAGCTGGAACAGCCACTCATCCATTTCTCCTATTTTAAAAATCCGCTTTTTTCTGCCTGTGTACTCACTAATTTCAGCCTGCTGGTTTTCCTGATTTCCGCTTTCTTTCTACTACCTTTCTACCTGCATGTTGTGCGTCAGGATACCACGGTAATGTCTGGCCTGATTTTGCTGCCGATCACTCTGGTGATGGCACTAGTTTCTCCTGTAGCGGGGCGAATGGCGACAAGCTACAGACCGGCGGTACCCATCTTGATTGGTGTGATATGTATTTTGATCGCCGCTATTGTGATGACTCAATTTTCCACTGATACAAATCTTGTTACGTTGTTATTAGCTTTTGTCCCTTTTGGTATTGCTTGGGGATTTGTCTTTAGTGCCACTGCGCCCATTGCTATTGGTGCCCTGCCGGCGAATAGTGCTGGTATTGCCACGGGAATGTTGTGGGGTATTCAGAATATTGGCGCTGCCTTAGGGTTGGCTGTAACCGGTACGGTTTTTAGACTATTGGAAAAGCACAATCTATTGTTGCAGATTAAACAGGCGGGCCTGGAAACCACAAAGTTATTTGAAAAATATATCAACTCTCTGTTAATGAACCCTGAGCGAGTGGATTACAGTGCGGCGGGCGTATCTGTTCAGTTGCATACTCAAGTAGTCGAAATGTTCGATCGTTCTTTTGCTCTAGCATTCCAATCGGTCATGTGGGGCTTGGTGGTATTTACCTTTCTTTTATTAGTGGCAGTAGCGTTGTTGTTACTAAAAGCACAGCGATCTCACGCTTTTTAGTTTTACCTTTGGCGTCTCTAAATATAGTTGTCGTGTACGAATAATAGAATTAAATGAATATACTAATAAAAGAGGGCTGGTTTAATAGCGAGCTTCTTAGGGTGGGTATATTTGTTTAGATTGAATTAAGTCATCGGGCAACTTGTACACCCGTTAAATAGACTTGGTACATCGAAAGGCCAGCGCAGTCACCTAACAATTTTACCTGTCTCTTTGCTGTTGGTTGCTCTAAAAACATCCCGGCAAAACTTGCCGGGATGTTTCGAGTGAGGTTGAGGCTATTTCAGAGTTTCCAGTACCTCGCGGATAGGGAAGAGAATATCGCGAGCCAATTGCTGGCTTCGTGCTGGAGACCAACCTTCCACTGGGTCCGGTAGGTTGTCGTTATCCTTGAACGGCATTTCCAAGGTCAACGCTAGGGTGCGGAACTGGTGGCCGGCCCATGCGGTGCCAATAGTGAGATTGGCCTCGCCGGGTTTATCCAGCTCATAACCGTGCTCGGTTTGGAAGTCAGGGCTGATTGCCTCGTAGGCCTGTTTAAAGGTCTCTTCCAGTTTCGCATGGCGCTCGTCATAGCCGGGAATACCTTCACAAGCGGCGACAAAGTTGTAGGGGAGCGCCTCGTCACCGTGAATATCCAGGAAGATATCCCCGCCGAGTTCCAGCATTTTTTCTCTAACCAGGAACACTTCTGGGCTGCGCTCCATGGTTGGATTGAGCCACTCACGGTTCAGGTTGGCCCCAGCGGCGTTGGTGCGCAGGTGACCGCGAACGCTGCCGTCGGGGTTCATGTTGGGAACCACGTAGAAAACAGTATCCGCGAGGAGTTTCTGGGCCTGGGGGTTGGCATCATCCAGCAGTGCTTCGAGGAAGCCTTCCACAAACCACTCCGCCATGGTTTCCCCGGGGTGTTGGCGTGCGATCATCCATACACGGTGTTTGGCACTCTCGGCATCTCCGATAGTGAGCATGGTCATATCGCGTTGATCGAGAGTTTTACCGAGGGTTTGGATCTTCACCCGCTCATTACTCTGGGCCCAGGCCAGCAGGTCAAGGTGGCGCTCCCAGGAGTAGGGCGCGAAGTAAGCCAAATAGATGCTGGGCTCATCCAGGGTTACGGTAAAGTCGAGGGTTTTGCCATCGTAGTTGGCGCCGATACGGAACCAGTTCTGGCGGTCATAGGAGGCGCATACCCGGTAGTTCTCCCAACCTTCCGGGTAGGCGGATTTGCCTGCATTGACAATACTCAGTGGATAGCTGGCGCCCACCTCACCTTCTAGCCGAAAGTGAAACCACTGGTAGAAATCGGAGTTGTTATCCTGGCGTATAGCCAGCTCAATCGGGCTGCTTTCAGCGTTGATCACTTCGATATTACCGCTGTCAAAGGCACTGGTTATGTACATGTAGTGAGCTCCACTCTTGTTGTTGGGCGCAGGATACAGCTCTGGAGGGATTTTTTCAGGGGGAGAGTGGGGGATTTCGCCACTTGAGGGTGCAATTTGCGCTCTCTGAAATTAAAAAAGCACGGTACCGCATTCGATACCGTGCTTTAGCCATTCCATGGCGGCACCCGCTACGACTACTGCTCCCTGAAATTTCCGGTGTCGGACCCCTGGCGACTGCTCACTGCCCGGCCTGATCACAAGTGCGTCACTCCACACTGTCAGAAATCGACTACATCTCCTTAACATCCCGCAACAAGTGCTGGTTAAAGTTTAGGCAGTACCATTGAGCAATTGTTGTACGTTGGTGCAGATAGGCGTAAATTTGCTTATCTTTCGCCCCGCCGATAATGGGTTGATTGAGGTGTACTGGGGGAAGCTCAAAGGCTTGGCGGAACTCATTTCAGGGGGATATACCCGCCTGGATACTATTTTCAAAGTCAATAATAGAGGTAGGCCATGAATAGAAATCTCAAGCGTGGCATCGTATTCAGCGGTCTGTTGACCGTGGTGATCAATATGAGTGCTTGTGGTTATTTTTTATACCCTGAGCGCAAAGGGCAGAGTGGTGGGAGAGTTGACCCCGCCATATTGATACTGGATGGGGCGGCACTACTGTTTGGCATTATTCCCGGAGTGGTAGCTTTTGCGGTGGATATCACAAATGGCACCATTTATTTACCGCCGGGCAGTAGCTCCGTAATCGACCGTCACGTCAGTAGCCTGGACGGAGGCGAAGTGCGTCAGGTAACCGACGAAGAGGGGCAGGCCTGGGTTGAGATGCCGATAGAAACTTTCACCTCGGAAGAGAAGACCCTACAGAGCCTCGGAGAAACTTTATCCGATGTCACCGAAAGCCAGATTGACGCTAGTGATATCGTTTGGCTTGAGGACTCTGCGGCCTTGCGGGCTGCGACTACTACCCAGACCGCATCGCGCTAAATTTTTCGACTTCTTTTCCTAGAATGATGGGGACTCCAAGTTGGCACTTGTAGTCCCTTGTTCCTGCGTTGTTTTCTCTCCCAGTGAGCGCTGGCTCAATATAGACCTTCTAGCCCCAAAGGAACCACGCTGGCCGCCAGTAATAGGCCCATGAGGATATTAAACAGCCGTAGGTGATTGGACTCTGTTAGGAATCGCTTTAGCCCTATCCCAAAGAACAGCCAAATAGCGACACAGGGACCGCCAATGGCAATAAAAGACAAAGCGATCCGCACAATGTCTTTCCATACCTCTCCATTTGGGCTGGTAAATGCTGCGAGTGCGCCTATAGCCATAATCCAGCCCTTGGGGTTGACCCATTGAAAGGCGATGGCTTGAAAAAAAGATAACGGCTGGCGATCACTGGTGGAGTCTATCTCACGAGTGGAGGCGATAAGCCATGCTAGATAAAGTAGGTAGCTTATGCCAATCCATCGGATAATTTCATGAAGAATGGGAAACTGGCTGAATAGCGAACCGAGCCCTAGCCCCACTGCAACGATCATCGCCGGAAATCCGAGCCAGATCCCTAGGAGGTGCGGCAATGAGCGGCTGGCTCCGTGATTAAGCCCTGATGACATAATCATCAGGTTGTTGGGGCCGGGGGTGATGCTGGTGGAAAAGACAAAAAGAGCGATGGGTAACAGCGTTTCTAACAAGGGAGCCTCGGGTTCCATTTTGGGCGTCATGCTAAGATGCAGGCAAAGCTAGGGAAGCACAAGTGAAATTGATCGACAGCCACTGTCATTTTGATTTTGATATTTTTGAGCCGGACCGGGCCCAGGTTTGGCAGCGCTGTACTGATGTAGGAATTAATCAATTGATCATTCCCGGTGTTTGCATATCGCAATGGCAAAGGCTTGCACATTTGGTCGACAATCAGCCGCAATGGCATGCAGCTGCAGGTGTCCATCCATGGTGGGTCTCAAAAAATTGTGAGGAAGAGCGAGATTATAGGGGCGAGGCCGAACTGGGCAGGATGCTGGCTGAGCACCTAAAGCAAAACCAGTGTGTTGCCGTCGGGGAGTGCGGCCTGGATGCGGCTATAGCGACTCCCCTGGAAAGTCAGATGGCTGTATTTAAAATTCAGTTGGAAGTTGCCAGCGATTTACAATTACCACTTATTCTACATGTGCATCGAGCGCACAACGAAGTGCTCAAGCTATTGAAGCAATACCACCTCCCTCGGGGAGGAGTGGTGCATGCTTTTAGCGGTAGTGAACAGATGGCCATGGAGTATTGGAAGATGGGCTTTTATCTAGGCGTTGGTGGCACTATCACTTATAGCCGCGCGGCGAAAACCCGTCGAACGGTTGCACGAGTACCATTGGAGAGTTTGATACTAGAATCCGATGCGCCGGATATGCCGTTGTCAGGCCGGCAAGGACAGCGAAACAGCCCGGAAAATCTACCATTAATAGCTGCTGAGCTAGCAGCTTTGCGCGATGTTTCCCTGCAGGAAGTGGCCACTGCAACCCGAAAAAATACTGAGATGTTATTTTCCCTATGAGTTTTTCCGCAGAACAATTCAAAAAGCAGTTTCCACTTTTTGCCCAGGAGGAAAATGCGGGTCTTGTCTATCTGGATAATGCGGCCACCACGCAAAAACCGCTATCGGTCATTAATGCGATGCGGGATTACTATATTCATAGTAGTGCCAATACTCATAGGTCCAGCCATCGACTTGCGCGCAAGTCTACTGAAATGGTTGAGCAGGTGCGTGATAAAGCCAGGCAGTTTGTGAATGCCGCGAGTGCAAAAGAAATCATTTTCTGTCGCGGTGCAACTGAGGCCCTGAACCTACTCGCTCACTGTCTTTGCAGTGAATTAGAGCCCGGCGATGAAATCGTGATTTCCACGGCTGAGCACCACGCCAATATCGTACCCTGGCAGATGGCGGCGAAGCGGCATAATCTGATCCTGCGTTATGTACCACATACTGCTGGAGTTCCCCAGTTTGATCGATTGGGGGAAGTGTTAAATGAACGTACCCGAGTGGTATCTCTGACAGGGGGTTCCAACTCAATAGGCTTGCGTCCTGATCTCTCGTTAATACGCCAATTACTGCGTCGCATGCACATAATGTGGGTCGTGGATGGAGCACAGTTAGCCGCTCATGAAGAAATTGATGTGCAGAAAATTGGCTGTGACTTCTTTGTTTGTTCTGCGCATAAATTTTACGGCCCCAGCGGGATAGGTTTTCTTTATGGTCGGGAAACCCTTTTGGAGTCGATGCCACCCTGGCTCGGTGGGGGTGAGATGATAGCCGAGGTAGAGTTTCAGCAGAGCCGCTACGCCGAATTACCGCATAAGTTTGAAGCGGGCACATCACCACTCGCTGCTATTGCCGGACTGGGTGCCGCACTAGATTTTCTCTCCCGCCAGGATCGTGTCGCCATGGCCGAACATGAACAACGGCTAACACGCATGCTGCACCGGGAGCTAAGTGCCTCTCCAAACTTTCGCCTGATAAGTCAAGCTCACCATAACCTGGGAATCATTGCATTTGTACCGGTCCATGGTAGTGCTACAGATTTAATGCACTGGCTGGACGAACGGGATATTGCTGTGCGAGTAGGGCATCATTGCGCACAAATACTGGGGCGAACCAGTGGTAATCAGGTTACGGTGCGCGCTTCTGTGGCTGCCTACAACACGGACAGTGACGTCAGGGATTTTTTGCAGGCGCTGGATGACTACTGCGAAGTTCAGCAGTTGGCCACATCAGATCAAGAAGTAGAACCCACTAGCTGGACCAGAGATGATTTCTCCCTGCTGCAACTCGAGCGCCTGGCTTCCCATCGAAATTGGCAGGGGCGTTATCGAGAGCTATTACTGTGGAGCAAAGTGGTTTCCCGCAAGCCGGAAATCCGTAATCCCGAGAATCTCGTGCGCGGCTGTGAATCGGAAGCCTGGTTGGTACACAGGGAAATTGATGGGCGTCATTTCTTTGGGCTCGATAGCGATAGCCGGGTGGTAAAAGGGCTCGGAGCACTACTGCTCTCGCAGATAGATGGTTGCACTGCGGAGGAAATTGAAGCGCTGGATCTGCCCCTGCTATTTAAAGAGCTGGGGCTTAGTAAGCACTTGAGTCAGTCTCGCAGCAATGGATTTTACGCCTTAATGCGCCGAGCTTTTCACCAGGTAGAGAGCGGTGAAAATCGATTGTGATAGGGTCATTAGTTTTGGTTAATCGGGCTCAGGATCGGGGGCTTACCAAGGGTTTTGGCTTTTAGGCCGAACAGTAAGCGTAACAAAGACACCCGACGAATTATAAATTCGTGAATAGTGAGACAACCTATCACCGTTATAAAAAAGACCAGTAGTGGCTCAATAACGGGCCCCAAGGATAACCCTTTGAGCTCAAAGAGCGCGGTAACAGTAATGGTCTGATGCAGGATATACCAGGGGTAAACTGCCTCTGTGGCATAGGGCAACCATGTAAAGGGGCGGTTCAGGTAATAGTGCCCCCATGCCAATACTGCCAGCAACCAAAACCAGCGGTTTGCATAAATAACAATCAACTGAATTAAAGATTGTCCAGGAAACATATCCCCTTCCAATCCCCGGTCGAACAGCAGGAACAGGCAAAAACAAAGCGGAGCCGCAACCAGCAGGAAGAAGCGCAGGCGCACGAGCAGCTTCCATGGGGCTTTATTACTTACCAGCAGATAGCCAAGTAAAAAGAAGGTAAAAAACTGTGCATGGGTATACCAATCACCAACAACGGCGTAGTTAATCCCACCAAAAAGTGGGAAGAGGTAGAGACCGTATAAGGTGAGGGGCAGTAGTGGTATGAATAGAAGCTGCCATACCTTGAGACCAGCTATCCAGTTGTCCATTTTCGCCTGGTAGGCTCGCAGAAAATAAGACACTGGGATAATGACTAGCGTGTAGCAGAGCAGGTAGGGTAAATACCACAGGTGATTCCAGGTGAAGCCGATATGGCTGCCTGCAAAGCTATCCGCCGGCCAGGGTTGAAACGTAAAGTATTGCCAGAGGAAGCTCAGGTATCCTGGCTCTATAACGCCGTTGGAGAGCGCTTCATAGTAGGCTTGTGGTGGCACTACAACTAAGATGCCGAAGAGAAGTGGGATAAGAAGTTGGCGCAACCGCTGGAGGAAAAACCGAGCGCTCCCCAGTCTACCAAGCAGGAAGTAAGTTGCTGCCCCAGAAATGAGAAACAACAGTGGCATTCGCCACTGGTTGACTGCCAGCATCAGGATCTGAAGAGACTCACTCTGATGAGTGCTCTTCACATGCCAGCCCCATTCGGCCACATAGGCCATACCCAGGTGATACAGAATCAACAGGCCAAAGGCCAACACGCGGAGGGCATCGATGTCATGGCGACGTTGGGTGATTTTTTGCATAGCTTCCTTCATTTGGATTTGAAACGAGTTCCGCTATGCTCCATGGAGAAATGCTCTGTCTACCAGCCAAAAAACGTGAGATGCACTGCTATAGGTGTGAGTGGTGGTTTTCAGGGGTGAGTTGTGGCTATGCTACTGGCGAAATTTCATGGGGATTGGGATAAATGTCGGTACAGCTGTACCTGGCGCGCAGACGGCAGATTGAAATAGTGCTCTGGATTCTGTTTTTAATTGTGCTTTGGCTGGTGCAATTCACAGTGGTGTATCTGGAGCATCTCGGAGGGGAGTCCAGGTTTCAGCCCTGGGAGTTTCTGGTTTGGGAAGGGACCAGCATTTTTGTGGTGGGGTTATTATTCCCGTTGATTTTATTCTGGGATCGTCGCTTTCCCCTAAATAAGGAAACACTCGCTCGCCATTTAATTATTCACCTACTATTGACTCTGCCTTGGTCGCTTTTACATGTTGTTGCCATGGTGGCACTGCGTACGGTGATCTACTCTCTCGAAGGTGGTTCCTACAATTTTGGTCATTGGGGAATCGAGTTTTTCTATGAGTACCTGAAAGATTTCCGTACTTATGGCTTTCTGCTGGGTTCTGTCTATTTCTATCGTTTTCTCCTGCGTCGTATGCAAAGTGAGCCGGTTCCACGCTCGCATGACGGGCGGCTAACAGACTCGGTTGAGCGCCCCGAACGCCTTTTAATAAAGAAGCTGGGTAAAGAATTTCTGGTGAATGTGCGAGATATTGAGTGGGTGGAAGCTGCGGGGAATTATGTAAATTTACATTTGGGAGACAGAATTTATCCCCTTCGCGATACCATGGCAAAGTTACTGGAACGTTTGGACCCAGATGACTTTGTGCGAGTGCATCGCTCCTTTATTGTGCGTTTGGATTCAATTGCCGAGATAACTCCCCTTGAAAGTGGGGATGCACGTATTTGCCTGAAAGGTGGTCAGCAAATCCCTGTGAGTCGACGTTATAGGGATTTGCTCAAGGCTCAGCTTAAGCCGAATTAGCTCGTACCTTTTGCCTGTAAAAGTCGCTCTATGGCTCGGGAGGCTGCCACAAAGCCAAAGGTGCCGGTAACCATGGTGGCTGCACCAAAACCACCACTGCAGTCTAATTTGACCCCGTCTTGCATGGCACTTTTCTGATGGCAAACTTCACCATCGGGTTTTGGATAAACCATCGCTTCACGAGAGAAAATGGCGTCCACGCCGAATTGACGTTTGCTGCTTTTTTGAAAGTTGTGAAAGCGGTAGAGGTGCTGGCGCACTTTGGCCAGCATAGGGTCGTTGATGGTGCGGCCGAGATCTGCACACTCAATAGCCTGTGGAGAGCGCTTTCCGCCGGCGGAGCCAACGGTAATCAGGCGCAACTTGCGCGCCTTGCAATAGGCTACCAGGGCGGCCTTCACTCGTGCATTGTCGATGGCGTCTATCACACTATCAATCTGAGCTTTATCCGGGTTTATCAACTCGGCCAGATTGTCTGTGGCGATAAAGTCGTCGATAGAAGAGACGTTAATTTCGGGGTTGATCTGCCTGAGTCGGTCGGCCATCACCTCGACTTTCATCTGCCCAACGGTAGAGGATAGGGCATGGCACTGGCGGTTTGTGTTGGTGATACAAACATCGTCGAGGTCGATTATAGTCAGGGCACCTACACCACTGCGGGCTAGTGCCTCTGCGACCCAGGTACCCACTCCGCCGATACCGATGACTACCATATGGGCCTGGTTCAGTATCTCCAGGGCATGATTACCGTACAGGCGGCCGATACCGCCAAAGCGTTGCAGGTATTGTTCAGACAGACTCATTGGGATTCTTTTCCGATACTTCTTCCAGAAAACGGTGTTTTTGTGCTGCAGAGGGCAACAGGCAGCTAGCGCGCCGACCAAACCAGCGGTAGCGATTGCGCGCTACAAGATCGTACAGCCAGTCCCGCACTGGGCGCGGAATGTAGCGTAAAAATGCAAGGTAGCGCCAGTAGCCATCGAGGCCGGCGGAGATACGCAGGGCCGCCTCGCTCTTATGGTATTGCAAGAAGGCGCTCCCCTGGCGCTCCAACAGGATCACACTCTCATAGGTTTGCAGGGGTAAACCTAGCTTCCTCAAGTAATACTGACCTGCTTGAGACTGCACACGGCAGAGAGTGAAGCGACAATGCGGATCATACTTAAGGAGTAGGCGACTCCAGCCGTTGCAGAGATTGCACTGGCTATCGAAAAGAACGATTTTCTCTGGTGTAGAAGGGGGTATAGGGGCCATCGGGGAGGAGCTGGCGACCCAGAGGGCCGCCGAACGGCTTAGTGCACGTGGCCGTGGTCGATCTCTTCTGCAGTCGCTTCGCGTACGGAGATGACTTCGATCTCAAAGTGCAGCTCTACTCCGGCAAGAGGGTGGTTGCCATTAATGGTGACTTCATCGCCATCAATATCGATAATTTCGACTTCGATAGGGTGGCCATCGGTACTTTGGGCATGGAAAGCCATACCGACCTCCAGCTCTTCTACGCCGCCAAAGGCACTGCGTGGCATGGTTTGGATCAGCTCAGGGTTTTGTTGACCGTAGCCCTCTTCAGGAGAGATCACGGCAGTGAACTTGTCTCCAGGTGCCTTTTCCAGCATTTCCCGCTCGAGGCCAGGAATAATGTTGCCCACGCCCTGCAGGTACTTGAGTGGCTCCCCATTGGCGGAGGAGTCGATGACTGTTCCGTCTGCATCTTTCAGGGTGTAGTTGATTTCCACAACTGTGTGGTTGGCAATCTTCATGGATAGTCTCTGATTGAAGAGTGAGTGAAGTAGCGCTTACCGCTGCGCTGGAAAACGGTAGGTAAAGGCTGTGAGGAAGTAATTGTATTGAGAGGTTACACACGCCGCAACTCGTGCGGCGCAAGGAGTATCAACAGGCGATGGAGAGGTCTTGTTCGCAGCCGCCATAAAGACTGCTCGCTGCCTGTATAAGATTTGTACTAAGCTGCCATGGAAACTCCAGCTCTTCAAAGCGGGCCTCGAGGTATTCGAGCAGGGCATCAAACAGGGCTGGATTCAGGCCGCGGGCTAGAAAACTGGCGCGACTACTGCGGTCGGGCTCGGGTTGTTCAGAGAAGGCGTGGTTTAGAAATTGTGCCTGGCGACTTTGTTGTTTGCGGTGATCACAGGTTTCGTAACTGGAAAGGTGGCGGCCTATGGTTTCGTAAAATTCATTGACTGTTTGACAGACAAATTTAGCACCACCGACCTGTTCTAACAGGCTGTTCATATCTCTCCCCCCGGTGAGCAGTTGGTACTGAAATATAAAATTCCGCAGAGCCGAAAAAAATATTGTGATAGAAAAAATGCACAGAATGCATTGGCTCAAATACGGTACAACATTAATTGCTGTGCAGCGTAAGTCATATTCTCTTGGACTGCCAACGTACCTTAAGAAAATTGTCATTCTGTTCGACAGGTAGTTACCCATCGTGCTTTTAACTACGCCAAATAAAAAAACGCTATTTATGTTAGTGTTTTTTATCTCTTTATTCTGAGTTTTTCAGGGCAGGTGTTAGACTGCACGATTGAACCAAATAAAAAATTGCAACTGATTGGATTGAATTATGGCAAGCATTTTTACACAAATTTTGAATGGGGACTTACCGGGACACTTTATTTGGAGGGATGAAAAAGCGATTGCAATTATGACCATTTCCCCCATCAAACCGGGGCATTGTCTGGTAATCCCGGTTGAAGAAATTAATCATTGGGACGAAGTGCCTGCAGAGCTTGCGGCGCACCTGATGTTGGTTGCACAAAAAGTCGCCAAAGGACTGAAGGCAGTGTATTCCCCTAAGCGCGTTGGAGTAATGATTGCCGGTTTGGAAGTACCACATACTCATATTCATCTGATTCCCGTCAATGAGCTGACTGACTTCGACTTCTCCTTGCAAAGGAGTGCAACGCCCGAGCAGCTAGCGGCCGAAGCAGAGAAGATCCGTAGCGCCCTAAAGCAGCAGGGTTGTCCGGAGGCGGAGTGCGCTTGATGAGTTTCCTGGATTCATAAGCTGACTAGCTAGTCCCCTTTGTGCCTGCAGATTTTTTCTGGAGGCACTGCATCCAATTCGTATACTCGGGTAGTCAAGTAATACGTGACAGTGATAAAGATGAGAATTTGACAATGGCAACCACTAGAAAAGCTTTTTTAGCCCCGATGTTTGCACTGCTGGCCTTCTTTGCCCTTAGTAGTGCCATCGCTGAGGCTGAAAAAACGGAAAATAAAAACTTCGATGTCAGTGGATTTACCCGAGTTTCCCTGCGGGGTAGCTCCCATGTTGAAGTGATTCAGGGGGACCATTTTGCCGTACATGCGACTGGCCCAACTGATGTAATGCCTCACGCTAAAGCGGAGGTGAGAGGCAGTACGTTGGAGTTGTCTGTGGATGACAACACTCAGAACTGGTTTGGTGTGATCACCATTACCCGGGACCTGGATCAGAAGGTACAGTTTACGGTTACCATGCCAAAGGTTGAGGGAATCGAGGTGACAGGTTCCGGCCAGGCTGTGGCGGAAACCCTCGAAAGTGAAACGCTTGACCTAAAAGTCACAGGCTCTGGCACCGTGCGCGTTGCCAAAGCGGCAGCAGAGAATCTCAGCGCTTATGTTACGGGCTCTGGGGATCTGATCCTGGATAAGGCATTATCCGTCAGCAGTGAAATTGGCATCAGTGGCTCGGGGGATATTTTCCTTGGTGGAATCACTGGTGAGAAGCTCACAGCAGAGATCAAAGGCTCGGGGGATATGCGAGTTGGCGGTCGTGTAGCCGACGTTAACATTCGAATCATGGGCTCTGGTGACTTTGTCGGCCGTAGCTTGCGCGCAGATAACGCCAGTGGTTCTGTGATGGGGTCCGGGGATATCGTCCTCAAGCGCCCGCAGAAAGATTCTTTTTCCGTAATGGGATCGGGCGACGTTGCACTGGTAGACTAACCCCCGCTGTCAAACTTCATTGCTGGCACTGTCTATGAGACAGTGCCCACCTTTTCAGGGCCTCATTTTCTTTGGCCTAATTTTCTATTTTGGAAGTGAACTCCCCATGGAATCGCAGGTGACAGGGATTGGGCAGGTGAGCCTGGAAGACCCTTCAGATCAAAGAGATAAACGCAGTCGACGCCTCAAAGAAAAACTGCGCCACTGGGGACGGGGGGCACAGGAAAAATCACATTGGGTCGCCGAGCGCCTCATGGATCGCCGTGTCTGCGTGGGGGTGACGGGCTTGAGTGGTGCGGGTAAGTCGACCCTGCTCACCAGTCTCATTTATCAGCTGAGCCACCCACAGAAAGCACAGTTACCTGGCTTTGCCCCCGCGTTAAACGGAGACTTACTGGGCGCGGAGTTAAAGCCTGCCCTCGATTCCGGCCTGCCAGTATTTGATTATGAAAGCTGCCTGGATGCCTTGATGTCAAACCCGCCCAGGTGGCCGCAGAGTACCCGCGATGTTTCGGCAATGGAATTGCATATTCATCTTAGACGCCACCGCCGTTTTCGTGGCAGTGGGCACAAGACCCTGATTCTGGAGCTGCGGGACTACCCGGGTGAGTGGTTGATGGACCTGCCGATGATGCGAATGGATTTTCGCGATTGGTGTCGGCATCAGGCCCATGTCATTGGAGGCGACACGCGCGCAGGGTTGGCGCCGGAGCTTCTGCAGCGTTTGGCTGCGCTTTCTCCTCAGGCTGAGGCAAAGGAGTCCGAGCTGACAGCGCTGTGGCGTGACTATCGCCAGTTTCTCTTGAATTGTCGTGGTGAGCGCAAACTCAGCTATTTGCAGCCAGGGCGCGCGCTATTGGATGATGAAGAATACCGTGTATTACCCCTGCTGGACCTTAGGGGCTTTAGTGCCGATGAGTTGAGGCAGTTGCCTGAGAGCAGTAATTACCAGGTTCTGCGTCGCCATTATGAAACCTATGTACATGACAGGGTAGCCCCTTTTTTGGAGAGTCACTTCAAGCATCTCGACCGTCAATTGGTACTGGTGGATATGATCGGTACCCTGTTTGCCGGCGAGCAGGCCCTGGAGGATATGCGCTTGGCGTTTACCCATATTGCCGATACCTTTCGCTACGGAGAGTCCGGCCTGCTCAGCAAATTATGGCGACCAAAGGTGAATCGTCTGTTATTTGCCGCTACCAAGGTTGATCAGGTGCTTGCTGCCGATCACGACGCCCTGCGTCAGCTACTGGGGCAGCAATTGCAGCAGACATTTACCGGAGCGCGTCACCGCGGTTTACCAATTTTTAGTGAAGCGATTGCCGCCGTACGTTGCTCCCGCGAGGATCAGCGCAATGGTCGGCGCATGTTGGTGGGGCATGATCTAAATGGGCGTTATCTGGGCTTTGAGAATGCCGAGATATCTTCGCATCTTCCCAGTGAAGAGGGTGGCTGGAGTCATTACACCGGTGCCGCTCCGCCCCAGTTGCGCCCTCCGCAGGGGATGGATGCCGGCTCCATTCCACATATCCGTGTCGATGCGCTTTTGAATTTGCTGCTTGGAGATAAGGTTTGATGGGCGATGAGAATAAAGAGGCGCCACGCCGAGTTACCCGAATAGAGTCTTTACAGGAGCCAGAGAGAGACACTCCTCACAGGGATACAACCCGTGTGGAAAGCCTACACGAAGAAGAGGGGGACATTCCAAGATCTATCACTACAGGAGAATCTCTACCCGATAGGATTGCCTTCTCGGAACTGCGCTTGCCTGTTTTTCGCCTTAAATGGTTAAAGCCGGCACTGCTCTCATCTGTTGCATTAATAGTGGCTGTCCTCGCTTGGGAGTTGCGCCAGTTATATACCTGGGCCGCGGATAAACATTGGGGGCTCGGTATTCTTGCCGGTGTAGTGATTGCAAGCTTCGCCGCTGCAATTATCAGCTCTCTGTGGGAGTTTTTCCGTGCTGGGCAGCCGCTGCGCAAGTTGCAAAAAACACAGGCCATGGCGGCTGAAATGCGGGAATGCCGCAGTCATGAGGAGGCGGAATCTTTCCGTCGGCAGTTGCAAGAGCATTTCTCGGCGAAGCCTCAAGGGGTGCTGCTCAACCGAGTATTGGACGACGCACCGGATTACTATGATAGCAGTGAGTTACTGCAGCACCTTGAAGTCACCTTCCTCGATGCTCTCGACCAGGAAGCGCAGCGCCGTGTGGTTCGCCATGCAACGACAACAGGTGCATTGGTGGGCCTCAGTCCTTTTGCCAGTATCGATATTCTGGTAGCTCTGCGCCAGTCGTTACGAATGATTGACGATGTAGCTCAAATTTATGGTGTGCAGCCATCGATTGTGGTGCGTTGGCGCCTTTTCAAGAAGGTCCTCGCATTGGTGGCCTATAGTGGTGCCAGTGAATACGCTATCAGTGAGGTGTGGCCAGACTTGGTGGGAGATAGTCTGGCTGGTACGGTTTCCGCGCGCTTAGGGCAGGGTGTAGGCGCAAGCCTGTTTATGGCGCGGATCGGGCTCGCCGCCATGCAAAGCTGTAGGCCTATCCCTTTTGCTGAAAAGCAGCGCCCGCGCTTATCTGCATTAATAAAGCGCATTGGTATCGGGTTAAAGGAGCGTATGCCAGAAGTTTTCTCTGTGGTTGGGTTTGGCAGTCGGGGTGTGCATACTCCCACTAAGTCTGGAGAGAAGTTTTCACGAAAGCGCTGAACTTATCGAAGGGGCCCGCAAGGCGTCGCGGGCCGAGAGTTGATGGTAAAACGGCAGAATCTTATTGGAACTGCTTTTTCATAAGTAGGCGCGTATGGTGGCGATCAACCAGTTCTGCCAGAGTGGCAAAGCGGCGCTTGATAAAGGGGGTAGGGTTGTTATTTCCGGCATCGTCCCGGTATTCGACACCAGAGCGCACGTGTTGCAGTTCCCGGGTTAACTCAGTGATCGCCGAAAAGATATTTTGAGTGTCATCCTGGCTATAGAATACGTAGGTACTATTGGTATCTACCAAATAGGCATTGCACTCATTTAGCCACTCTAGACGCTGCTCTAGAAAACGGATGGTATTGCGAATACCGCCTTTATACTCCGGATTGAAGTGTTCATTCACGTACTTGTCCAAGCTGCGCATGCCTGACCCTACAAATTGCTCCACCACGCTGTCACAGTAATTTTCGGTGAGGTAAGCGGGGTGGGTATTGGCATTGCTTGGGAGGCTTGTGATTAGCAAAGACAAAAGTCCCAATGTTTTGAGAATGGCTAAAGAAGGAGAGTTCATTGTCTTGCCCATGGGTTACTCTTTCCAGTGACTGTTATTCTATCCGCCAAACCCGCTCGTTTGTTTTAACACTTTGTTTGGCGAAGTATTTTTTGTGATAGTTATCACATGAATATCGAAGCGACCAAAAGGAGTCAACGGTTATTAAGTGCAGAATGGCAGCTCTGACGCAAAAGGTGTGTTGTGAGAGCTGTCTGCTATAGGCTTGATCTGGGATTGAAATTAGAGACTGAGGTTTACTTTGGCTGAATATGAATTTGACCTTTTTGTGATTGGGGCGGGCTCAGGTGGTGTACGAGCCTCGCGCATGGCCGCTGCGCAAGGAATGAAGGTGGCAGTGGCTGAAGATCGCTATATGGGGGGCACCTGCGTAAACGTGGGTTGCGTCCCCAAAAAATTATTCGTTTATGCCAGTGGTTTTAGTGAGGATTTTACCGATGCTAAGGCTTATGGCTGGGAAAACTCTTCCGCTGAATTCCACTGGCCAACTTTACGTGAGAATAATGCTCGTGAAGTGTCCCGGCTCAACGATATCTACCGCAATTTGCTCGCAAATTCTGATGTGACTGTCATTGATGGGCGCGCCAAAGTGATAGGCCCCAATGCTGTCTTGGTGAATGGCCGTGAATATACTGCCCAGAGAATTTTGGTGGCGACAGGCGGTTGGCCTTTTGTCCCAGAAATTCCCGGCAAAGAATTCATCTTAACCTCCAACGATGTGTTCGCAATGAAAACTTTCCCCAGTAGAGTGCTCGTTGTTGGCGGGGGGTATATCGCCGTTGAGTTTGCAGGCATCTTTGCGGGCTTGGGAGCTGAAGCACATCTTTCTTACCGCCGTGATTTATTCCTTCGGGGCTTTGATCGTGATATTCGCCTCTTTGTTCGCGATGAGATGGTGAAGAAAAACATCGATTTGAAATTTAACCATCAAGTGAGTGCCATTGAAAAATTGCAAGATGGCAGCTTCCTAGTACATGCCGAGGACGGCTCCAGTTTGAATGTGGACATGGTTCTCTATGCGACAGGCAGGGTTGCCAATACCGAAGGTCTTGGTTTGAAAGAGCAGGGGGT
Organism: Microbulbifer sp. CnH-101-G; assembly: GCF_052466775.1. NCBI lineage: Bacteria > Pseudomonadati > Pseudomonadota > Gammaproteobacteria > Cellvibrionales > Microbulbiferaceae > Microbulbifer > Microbulbifer sp. CnH-101-G. The sequence continues at coordinate 2,357,319 of NZ_CP174292.1, read as the reverse complement.
GGTACTGCACAGAGATGGCACTATTTCAGTAGATGATAATTTCCGCACTAACATTCACTCTATTTATGCCCTCGGAGATGTCACTGGTGAACCTCAGTTGACACCCGTGGCCCTTGCAGAAGCGATGGCTCTGGTGAAGCATTGGCGTACCGGAAAGACAGCAGAAATTGATTACAACAATATTCCTACTGCAGTATTTTGCCAGCCAAACATTGGTACTGTGGGGCTGTCCGAAGAAGAGGCGAGAGACTCTGGGGTTTCGGTTACTGTCTACAAGTCGGAGTTTCGCCCCATGCGCCATACTGTGAGTGGAAATACTGAGCGCACACTGATGAAGCTGGTGGTTGATGCCGATACCGACAAGGTGATTGGCGTGCATATGGTTGGTGATGATGCCGGTGAGATTATCCAGGGCTTGGCTGTGGCTCTGAAGGCGGGTGCGACCAAGAGAGTCTTTGATGAGACTATCGGAATTCACCCAACGGCCGCAGAAGAATTTGTCACTATGCGTACACCAGTAGGCGGTTGATTTTACTTCCGTATCTTACGTTTAAAGTCGTTTGGGATGCAGATCCACATAGTTCTTTATCCCCAGATTGACGCAAAAACGGCGCAAATGCGCCGTTTTTGTCTTTGCGGGATTAATCTCCCTTACTCTTCCTCAACTACTTCGTAAAGCGCCTGATGGCGCTGCGCTTTTCTGCGCTCGCTGCGTTCTTTCAGGCAGCGTTCGGCGGAGGCAAATGTGTCATTCACGGCCCGGTGGATAGACTCATTTTCATTACTGATGGTCACGGGATTGCCACTGATAGCAAGTTCAAGTGAGGCCTTGTATTGCTTGCCTTTGCTTTTGTGTTGGTGGGGAGCTTCCAGAACTACACGACTATGTATGATGTCGCCACAATAACGTTCCAGTTTGTGTAACTTTTTAGATACCGTGTTTGAGAGGGCGGCTGATTTGTCGATATCGCGGAACACAATGTTATCGTTAGGCGCAGATTTCATGGATAAATACCTCCGGTTATAGGAAACCATGCAGGCCGCTTGAGCGGTTTGCTATTCAAAGAAGGTAGGGCGCCCTAGTTGGGAGGGGTCGGGTCCGCAGTTGAATCGCCGAGTCGCCGGTAGCGCAACGAATAATGCTGTCTGTACAGCTCTGGGTGTTTTACGTCCGGGTCGGGTTTTCCGCTGTGTCCAGCGATCGTCTCCCTGTTACCCATAATGCTTCCGCTAAAAAAAAAATCAAGCGCTATCGCCAGAAAATGTCACATAAAATTCGGCGAAGCGTCATTAGAGCGTCTTTGACTCTTAGTTTTTAGGGATTTTTTAACAAAATGGGTACAAGAGGTGGACGCGAGGTCATTGCTCGCGAGCGCTGGCCTGCGTAAAATTGGCCGTAATGGGCAGGGGCTTGAATGTTTTGAACAAAATTTAACCTCCGCATTTTTATCTTACGAATGTCGAAAAATCGAAAAACGGGTTCTGGACAATGGCGGTAAAGCGGTATTGCTCGCTCTTCCTGGCGGGCTTGGTAGTTTTTGGCGGGGTGGCAGCGCAGGCGCAGTCAAACCTCACAGTGGAAAAAAACCGACTGGCACGCCTGGAGCAGTCCCTGGAAAACAGGCAGGTTGAGCTGGAAGATATTGAGAACGAACTGCTTTCCTATGAATACAAGCTCGAGCGTGCACGGGAGTCTCTCACTGAGCTTCGCAAGGAGTATGAAGCGAGCCGTGTTGAACTTGAGGAGGCGCGCCGGATTCATGAATCCAATGGAACCTCGGATTCAGAGCGCCGTCTAATCAAGGCTAAACACGGTTTTGCCATGGCCGAACGGGGCGTGGACAGCCGCAGTCGCCGGTTGGAGTTTATTCAAACCAACCATCAGGAGTTGCTGGCTAGACTGGACGAAGAGAAAAAGGTAATTGCTGAAACCAAGGCAAAGATCTCTGATCAGCAGGATAAAATTGGCCAGGTGGTGGACTCTATGTTGGCCAAGGCCGAAGCATCCGAAAGACGTGCGGCCTTAGCAAGGAGCGCTAAAGCCGAAGAGGCGAAGTCAAAGCCGCCTAAATTGAAGACGGCTGCAATTGAGAAGCCCCAAAAGCGGCAGGTAGAGCCGGAACCGGCCCCAATCCTCAAAAAGGAGATCGACCCCGAGTTACTTGCTTACGTTAAGCGTGAACAGAAGCGTTTAAACGATTTGCTCTCCGATAAAGAGGGAGAAAACAAGCAGACTTTCCGTAACTTAGTTCTAAAACCATCTGGTGGTGAGTACCAGTCTTTTGAGTTTCTGGGAAAAAATCAATATCGCCTGGTCGCAACGGTTGAGGCGGGTCGGCAGACCTACAAAATCAATACCTGGAAGTTTCGCCGTACAATTCCTGCCGAAGATGATGGTGAGCGCTATGTCTTTGTCTTTGATGCGCGCCGCTTATCCCGACCCCGGTTGGTGATGTATCCAGAGTACGCTTTAGATGCTCTTAAATAGTATTTCGTAAGCCCGCCCTGTGCGGGCTTTTTTGTGGTTGTGGCAGGCTATTCAGCGTAAAGATTCACTTCCAGAAAGGGATGGTAATGACTTTGCTCTACTTGGGGAGTGCTCTGGTAGAGAATGATATTTTTAGCCAGAAAAGGAAAGTCCAGGCTAAGTGGTGCAAGTTGTCGAAATCCCTTTTTACATCGCGCCAGAGTGATATGTGGCCGATATGGCTTACTTTCTGGCTCCATACCTAATTCACTAATAAGTTGTTGGCACTTCTCATTGAGCGCAGTCAGGTAAGGATTTGGTAACAATTCTACAGCAAGACAGCCGGATTGCGGTCTCGGGAACGGGTTAAGAGAGTGAATGCTGCTTTGGAAGCTTTTCACGGAATGTGCGAGTTCAATAATTCCTTGCTTCAGGTGTGGGACCTTTTCTTTTTGGATGTTTCCCAGAAAAGCCAGGGTTAGGTGCCGGTTAGCGGGGCTAGTCCAGCGAATGTGACTGGCATTAATTACTTTAAGCTGCTCACGGCAAAGATCGGTTATGCCCTCTAGGAATACTTGCGAAGCATCGTCAGGTCGTATGCCAATAAATAGTCGACAAGTTGATTGCTCCGACAAACTTTCTTTTTTTTGCATTTTTCCTCTTAATCGCCTTGAAAAGTAGTTTGTAACCCATATTTATTGAGTGCGGGCGGTGGCTTTGAATGAAAGCGCCTCCGCGGGAAAGGCTCGGGCTTATTGGCGAGCTGAATTTAATATTGCTCTGAATTGAGGATATAACAATGCGTAATTTTGATTTTTCTCCCTTATACCGTTCTGCAATCGGCTTTGATCGTATGGCTAGCCTGTTGGATGCAATGAACTCCAGCGAGCAGAAGCAACCCTCTTACCCTCCCTATGATATAGAGCTTACCGGTGAGGACAGCTACAGAATCACAATGGCTGTGGCGGGGTTTGAGCAGTCTGAACTAGATATTCAGGTTGAGCAAAATCGCTTGAGTGTAAGTAGTAAAAAGCCTGAAGATACCTCGCAGAGAAATTTCCTGCACCGCGGTATCGCAGCGAGAAATTTTGAGCGGCGCTTCCAGCTCGCAGATCACGTTAAGGTGACCGATGCAAAGCTTGCTAATGGCTTGCTCCATATTGAGCTGGTGCGAGAAATACCCGAGGCGATGAAGCCTCGAAAAATCCAGATTAGTGAAGGTAATTTACTAAATCACGATCGGACTGAAAAAGCCGAGGCAGGAAAAAAACCTGATACGGTAGCCGCTTAAGTTGTCCCTTTCTTGTCCTCTGTGCCGCCATAGTGCGGCACAGCTCTACCATCGAGATAAGTTTCGCAGTTATTACCAATGTAATAGCTGCGATTTGGTATTTGTCCCTTCCGAGTATCATCTCACTGCAGCAGAGGAACATACCTATTACGACCTTCATGAAAACTCTATGGAAGATGAAGGTTATCGTCGTTTCCTTAGCCGTTGTGCCAACCCACTTTTAAAAATGCTTCCGCCTGCTAGTGAGGGAATGGATTTTGGTTGTGGGCCTGCTCCATTGTTGGCGAGTATTTTAGAGGGGCATGGCCATAAGGTTGAATTGTTTGATCATTTTTACTTTCCTGCAAGCCGCTCCTCCGAAAAAACCTACGACTTTATAGTGTCGACAGAGGTAATAGAGCACTTGAGCTCTCCGGGCGATGAGCTGTCAAAGCTATGGGTGCAATTACGTGTTGGTGGTCTTATGGCACTGATGACTAAGTTAGTCATTTCTCCAGAGCGATTTGCCAACTGGCACTATATCCGCGACCCAACACATATTTCCTTTTTTAGTGCTGAAACCTTCCGGTGGTTGGCGCGGAAATTAGGTGCTGAATTGATGTTTGTGGATAACGATGTGATTTTCTTAAAAAAATTAGGTGTTCACCCGGAATAGTTTGGCTCTGACAGTGGCTCGGTATTCACTTGGTGTAGTGGCTAGAAACTTTTTGAACAAGGCAGTGAAGTGGCCCATATCCTGGTAGCCGACTTTTTCAGCGATTTCATTTACTGATAGATTACTGGACTGAAGTAATTCCCGGGCCATGTCTACGCGTACATTCTGTAGATATTGCAGTGGTGTCTGTCCTGTGGCCAATTTAAAGCGTCGGTTGAAAGAGCGTACGCTCATATCGAACATTTGTGCCACCTCACTAAGTCTTACCTCAGTGTTACAGTGCTCTTTCAGCCACGCTTGGGCTTGGACAATATCTTCGTCTGGATGCAGGTGAACAGCGCCTTCGGAATAGGCAATTTCCTCAAAAGGCCTGCGAATCTCATGGGAAAAATTACGTTCAACGTGACTGGCAACAGCTGCCCCATAGAGTTGCCTGATCATATGGACGGTGACATCTGCCAGGGCATTCACACTGGCCGCGCAAAAAAGCTTATCAGCCTGAGTGATAAAATACTGGCGCTTCAATTTGACCTTTGGATAGTCAGAGCTGAACTGGTCGAAATAATGCCAGTGGGTGGTGGCTGGCTTGCCATCGAGCAATCCCGCTTCGGCCAGAAAGCAGACACCTGTGCCCACTGCATTGATGGCAGCCCCGCCTTCGGCTTGGGCCCTCAGCCACTTTAAGAGCTTTCCGCTGCGTTTCAAGGCTGGTCGAGGGTTACGCCAAAGTGCCGGGATATAGATTAGATCGCTGTCTGGTGCTTCATCCAAAGGCACATCGGGTTGAAAGGTAAAGCCGCAGCGGGTTTTTACAGCTTGCCCGTCGATGCTTGCCGTCACCAAGCGCAAGGGCTCGGCCAGTCCTTCCACTCGGGCACGGCTCTCGGCCCCGCGTAACATCTCTAGGGGTAGTACAGTGCCGGTAGCCAGCATTTGATCAATCAGAAGAAAGGTAACCGTTCGCATTACATACTCAGGCGCATATGCGCCATTGGCCAAAACACTCAATTTTGCTGGCCAGTATGCCCATAACTGGGCGGAATCGCCACCCCCTACACTCCCGAATATTAAATTTGTAGTGTTTAGCTTGGCTGGAGGTCAGGATGCAGCGCCTTCCCGTAATTACCGCGTTTGGTGGTTTCAACCCTGCAGGACGAAGCTCCTTTCACCGCGGCTATGCCCGAATGGTGTTCGATAAGCTTGGGCAGAGAGAGCGGGTTGATACCCTCTCCGATCTCGCCGCGCTAATGGGGTTGCGCACCGGTACCACAGGCCCGTTGGAGCCGGGGCTTGAGGAGAAGGTACTCAAGGGTACGTTGGTGCGTGAGCTGGAAGCGCGTATTTACGATTACCACCGCTGTCATTATCACCAGGCGGCGAATTTGGCTAACCCCACCGGTATCTCTTTTGAGATTTCCACCCGTCAATTACCCCACCCCTTACCGGGCGACTGGCAAGTAGAGACTATCGGTAGCGGCAGAGTGCGTGTAACCACGACGAGCCTGTCTGTCATGTTGGACAGCTTTCGCGAGATTCCTGTAGGGGCGGCTGGCCAGCTTCCCACAGGCTTTGAGCCAGGTGAGCGCTACAACTCCCGCTTTCACCCACGGGGATTGCAACTGGCGGTTTTGGGTGCCTCTGATGCAGTTCTCTCTATGGGGATTGGTTGGGATGAGGTTGTTGCTGCGGCGGGCCCCGGCAATATTTCTGTCTATGCCTCTTCAGCCATGAGCCAGCTCGACCCCTATGGCAATGGGGGGCTGATGCAGTCCCGCCTGCGGGGCTCACGGGTAAGCTCCAAGCAGCTGGCGCTTGGTTTAAATAGCATGCCCGCAGATTTCGTGAATGCCTATGTGCTGGGCAATGTGGGGTCTACCGGAGCGGTGACCGGAGCCTGCGCCAGTTATTTATATAATTTGCGGGCTGGGGTTGAGGATATTCGTAGCGGCCGGGCTAGGGTGGCTGTGGTTGGAGCCACTGAGGCGCCTCTTGTGCCTGAGATTGTCGATGGTTATTCCACTATGGGCGCGCTCGCCACGACTGAAAACTTGCGAAAAATCTTTTCGGGTGATGTGGATTTTCGTCGCACCAGCCGTCCATTTGGAGATAACTGCGGTTTTACCCTGGGAGAGGGTACTCAGTGGGCGATCCTTATGGACGATGCTCTAGCTGTTGAGCTGGGGGCCAATATTCATGGCTCAGTTGCGGGTGTTTACATCAATGCCGATGGATATAAGAAATCGATCTCCGCTCCAGGGCCTGGAAACTATCTGACGATGGCCCGAGCGATGGCAGAGTCGAGAGCTATTGTCGGGGACGAGAGCCTGAAGAGGCGCAGCTTTGTGCAGGCCCACGGGTCGAGTACGCCACAAAATCGAGTGACAGAGTCCGCAATTCTCGATCGCCTGGCTGGTGTTTTTGGTGTGCGGGAATGGCCTGTATGTGCAGTTAAAGCCTATGTCGGCCACACGGTGGCAGTGGCCAGTGGAGATCAGTTAATTTCCGCGCTGGGAATTTTTAACCGGGGGATATTGCCGGGTATCGTCACGATTGACAAAGTGGCCGACGACGTCCATCAGGACAACTTACAGATCTCTTGCGAGCATGTGGAAAGGGATCCCACTTCTCTGGATCTGGCGTTTCTGAACTCTAAAGGTTTTGGCGGCAATAATGCGACCGCGGCAGTGCTCTCTCCTCATGTGACTCGCAACATGCTGGAAAAACGCTATGGGGAAAAAGCGATGCTCACTCACCATAGAAAAAATGAATCTGTTGTTGAGCAGGCTGTGGCTTACGACGTGAAGGCGAGCAAAGGGGAACTGCAAACTATTTATCGTTTTGGTGAGGGGCTTATAGATGAGGATCAAATAGACCTTGCTGTCGATAAAGTTGTCCTCCCCGGTTTTCCTCCGGTAGAGCTTGATGTTAATAACCCGTTTGCCGATATGACTAAATAAGTACCGGAAGCCGTTGCCGTTTTGTTTTTCTTTTGGATTGCGGGATGTGATAAAAACGCCTATTGGCTGTTAACTAAATGGAAAATTCAATGGCAGACATGGATGTTTGTGGTGAAGTCAACGAAGCCGGGGATCTTGGCGCCCGGCTGAAACTGGTGCGAAAAATTCATGGAATTTCCCAGCGGCAATTAGCGCGGCAAGCTGGTGTTACCAATGCCACTGTGTCCTTTATTGAGCAGGGCAGGGTGAGCCCATCTGTGGGGTCGCTTGAAAAAATATTGAATAGCGTGCCTATGTCCTTGGCTGAGTTTTTCTCTTTGAATCTTGCCGAATCAGAGCAGATTTTCTTCCGTGCCAGTGAAATGCCGGAAATTGGTGATGGCCGAGTTCTCTGTCATCTGCTCGGTGGTGCTCAGCAGGGGCGCTCCATGTCAATTCTTCGCAAAGTATTTCCCGCTGGGCAAGATTCCGGGCCCGACCAGCAGCTTCTCGATGGAGAGGTGGGGGGGATTGTGATTGCCGGAGAGCTGGAAGTTGCCGCGGGATCGGATTTCGCCTTGTTAGAGGTGGGTGATGGTTATTATCTCAGCGCGCGGCGCCCACATCGCTTCCGCAATCCCGGCAGTACTGACTGCGTGGTTATCAGTGCTGTGACAGCATCTCAACCCCATATGGCCCCCTTACCAGTGCAAGTTCAACAGGAGCTTGCAATGCAGGGTGAATCGCGCCACGGGGCTGAACAGGCAGATTAATCCGCGTTAGACTGGCACGGCCTGCCCCGACTGGCCGGTGAAATGTTGCTGGTTGTTTTCTGTACTTTGGCGCTATTGGTGCCAGTCCTTTTGGAAGAAATAGTATTCAAACAATCGTTTGAATCTGGCTATACTACGGCTGACCGTAATGGGCCCAAGTGTCACCGCAGTTGCGGGCGGTCCATGGTTGCAAAAAAATTCCGACCCCGGGTCCAGGATTGCGGCCCAGAATAAAAGAGGTCAATCAATGTTATTTAGTGGCAAAGCGCTCACGGTTCAGGTGCTGGATAACGGCATCGCCGAGCTTAAATTCGACCTGCAAGGCGAATCCGTCAACAAGTTCAACCGCCAGGCGGTTTCCGAATTCTCTCAGGCTCTGGATGCTATAGAGGCAGCAGATGGCATCAAAGGTGTACTGCTGACCAGTGGCAAGAGCGTCTTTATAGTCGGTGCAGATATCACCGAGTTTGGCGATGCTTTCTCTGCAGGCGCAGAGGGTGTTGCTGATCTGATGAATCAGAACAATGAAAATATCAACCGCTTGGAAGACCTGCCGGTCCCGACTGCCGTAGCCATCAATGGTTATGCCCTCGGTGGCGGTTTTGAGGTTTGCTTGGGTTGTGACTTCCGCCTGATGGGCGAAGAGGCCAAAGTTGGTCTTCCGGAAGTTAAACTGGGCCTGATTCCAGGCTGGGGCGGCACCGTTCGTCTGCCGCGTGTTGTTGGTGTTGACGTTGCTGCTGAGTGGATTGCAGCGGGTAAGGAGCAAAAGCCGGCTGCCGCGCTGGAAGCTCACGCCGTTGATGCTGTGGTTCCCACCGACAAGCTCAAAGATGCGGCTATCAAGCTGCTTGAGCGCGCCATCAATGGCGAGCTGGACTATAAGGCCGTTCGTGAGATCAAGAAATCTCCGATTCCTTTGAATGACACCGAAGCGCTGATGGCCTTCTTTACCACCAAGGCTTTTGTGGGCCAGCAGGCCGGTAAAAACTATCCATCTCCGGTAGCTGCGGTTGAGTCTATCGAGCAGGGTTACAAGCTGACCCGCGATGAAGCGCTGAAAATCGAGCAAGAGAAGTTTATCTTCTGCGCCCAAACCGGCACTGCCAAGTCCCTGGTGGGCCTGTTCCTGGCGGACCAGGCGATCGGCAAAGTTGCCAAGGGCTGGGAGAAGAAGGCCGACAAGCCGATCGAACGTGCGGCAGTATTGGGTGCCGGCATTATGGGGGGTGGTATCGCCTACCAGTCCGCCTACAAAGGCACTCCGATCAAGATGAAGGATATCGATCAGAAGGGTATCGACCTTGGTCTGAATGAAGCGAACAAACTGCTTTCCAAGCTGGTTGATCGCAAGCGCCTGACCCCCGTTAAAATGGGTGAAGTGCTCAACCGTATCGAGCCTACTTTGAGCTACGATGGCTTTAAAGATATCGATGTTGTTGTGGAAGCCGTGGTTGAAAATCCCAAGGTGAAGCATGCAGTATTGAAAGAGGTGGAGACCAAGGTAAGCGAAGACACTGTAATCGCCTCTAATACCTCCACCATCTCCATTAATCACCTGGCCGAGCCGCTGTCCCGTCCGGAAAACTTCCTCGGCATGCACTTCTTTAACCCTGTGCATAAAATGCCGCTGGTTGAGGTGATTCGCGGTGAAAAAACTTCCGACACCGCTGTAGCCCGCGTTGTTGCCTACGCGAACAAGATGGGCAAAAAAGCCATTGTTGTGCGCGATTGCCCTGGATTCCTGGTTAACCGCGTTCTTTTCCCATACTTTGCCGGCTTCTCTATGTTGGTGCGCGATGGTGCTGACTTCCAGGCCGTTGACAAGGTTATGGAGCGCTGGGGTTGGCCGATGGGTCCCGCCTACCTGATGGACGTTGTTGGTATCGACACCGGCGTTCACGCAGAGAGTGTAATGGCTGAAGGCTTCCCCGATCGCATGGGCAAAACCTTCACCGCCGCTTCCGATGTTATGTATGAAGCGGGCCGTTACGGTCAGAAGAACGACAAAGGCTTCTATAACTACGAGCAAGATAAAAAAGGTCGCCCGAAGAAAGTGGCTACCGAAGAGTCCTACGAGCTGCTCAAGCCGCATGTTGCTGAGCGTCGCGAGTTCGAAAAGGATGAAATTATCGAGCGCATGATGGTGCCTATGGCAACCGAGCTGGCTCGCTGCTTGGAAGAGGGTATCGTTGATTCCCCGGCTGAAGCCGATATGGCCCTGATCTACGGCATCGGTTTCCCTCCGTTCCGCGGTGGAATCTTCGCATGGCTGGATAGCATTGGCCTGGATGAGTTCGTGAAGATTGCCGATAAGTACGCCGACCTGGGCGAGCTGTACAAGCCGACCGATCGCATGCGTGAAATGGCCGCAAGTGGCAAAACCTACTACGGCAATAAGTAAGGAGAATAGCGATGAGTTTAAATCCTAGAGATGCCGTAATCGTCGACTACGCGCGTACGGCGATGGGGCGCTCGAAGAATGGTGTATACCGCCATGTTCGTGCCGACGACATGTCTGCTGAGCTGCTGAAAAAATTCATGCAGCGCAATGACAAGCTGGATCCCGCCGAGATCGATGACTTGATCTGGGGCTGTGTAATGCAGCGCGATGAGCAGGGCTTTAACGTAGCGCGCTTTATTCTGTTGCGCGCAGGCCTGCCGCATACCATTCCGGCTCAGACCGTTAACCGTTTGTGCGGTTCCTCCATGTCCTCCCTGCACACCGCTGCAGCCAATATCCAGGCCGGTGTTGGCGATGTATATGTGGTGGGTGGTGTTGAGCACATGGGCCACCTGAACATGATGGAGCACGTCAGCCCCAACCCAATGCTGGGCCGCTATATGGCCAAGGCTGCTGGCTCCATGGGTATGACTGCTGAATACCTGGCGATGATGCACGGCATCCAGCGTCAGCAAATGGATGAGTTTGGTGCGCGTTCCCACCACCGTGCCGCCGAAGCTACCAAAGCGGGCAAGTTCAATCGCGAGATTATCGCCATTGAAGGTCACGATGATGATGGCGTACCTTTCCTGGTTGAGACGGATCAAACCATCCGTCCAGATACCACTGTGGAAGGTCTGGCTCAGCTGAGACCGGCATTTGATCCAAAGCACGGTCAAGTTACTGCAGGTACATCTTCGCAGATTACCGATGGCGCTTCCGTTATGTTGGTAATGTCTGCCGAGCGCGCTCAGGCTTTGGGTATGACCCCGATCGCTCGCGTGAAAGAAATGGCTCTGGCTGGTGTTGACCCCTCCATTATGGGTTACGGCCCTGTGCCCTCTACCAAGAAGGCGCTTAAGAATGCAGGCCTGACCATTGGTGATATCGACAAGGTTGAGCTGAATGAGGCCTTTGCTGCTCAGGCGCTGCCGGTACTGAAAGATCTCGATCTGCTCGATAAGATGGACGAGAAGGTCAATCTTTATGGCGGAGCAATTGCTTTAGGTCACCCATTTGGTTGTTCCGGTGTGCGTATCACTGGCACCTTGCTGAGCGTTATGCAAAACGAGGGTGGAAACCTGGGTGTTTCCACCATGTGTATCGGCTTGGGGCAGGGTATTACCACTATTGTGGAGCGGGTTTAACCCCTAGCTGCCACCTCAAAAAAGGCGCCCTTGTGGCGCCTTTTTTAATTTTTTCAGTAAAGTGTTGATGCCTTCAAAATGCTGTGGCACAATCTGCACCCCTTGTCGCGATGAGGTCTTTTAAAGACTGAAACCCTATATTTATCAAAGGGTTAGCGGTAAGAGAATTTCGGGGACGTGGTGAAATTGGTAGACACGCCAGATTTAGGTTCTGGTGCCGAAAGGTGTGGGAGTTCGAGTCTCCCCGTCCCCACCAAATTAAAAGCCTAGAAGTCCGTGTGACTTGCCCTGGAGGGGTGGGTGCGGGCTTCTTGTGCATTTGGCGTCAGCTCAAAGTTCTATGTGGTTTTGATGGCTGTGCCCATGAGGTTACTGGCTAAGTCCCAGTGGCCCGGTATTCGTTGGCGCTGCGGCGCGATTAAAGAGATAGTCTCACGAGGATAAACATGCAGGTTTCCATCGAAACTACTTCCGGCTTGGAGCGTCGCTTAACGGTTAATTTGCCGGCGGAAATCGTCGATAAAGAAGTGGACAAGCGTCTGCAGCAGGCGGCGAAGACTGTTCGCGTCAATGGCTTCCGCAAGGGCAAGGTACCAATGAAGGTTGTGCGCCAGCGTTTTGGCGCCGGCGTTCGCCAGGAAGTACTCGGCGAGGTAATGAGCCGCTCTTTCTACGACGCTGTACAGCAGGAGCAGGTTAAGCCCGCTGGTCAGCCGAGCATTGAGGCCAAGCAGACTGCGGCTGGTGAAAACCTTGAATATGTCGCTACTTTTGAAGTTTACCCTGAAGTTGAGCTGGCCGACCTAGCAGAGCTCAGTGTAGAGCGTCCGGTTGCCACTGTTACCGATGCCGATGTTGAGAATATGATCGATGTGCTGCGCAAGCAGCAGTCTTCCTGGAAGGACACCAAGCGCAAGGCACAGAAAGGTGACCGGGTTACCATCAACTTCGTTGGCCGTAAAGATGGCGAAGAGTTTGAGGGTGGAAAAGCGGAAGGTCACCAGCTGGTTCTCGGCTCAGGCCAGATGATCCCCGGCTTTGAAGAGGGGATTCTGGGTATGAAGCCAGGTGAAGAAAAAGACCTGGACCTGACTTTCCCGGAAGATTATCAAGCTGAGGAGCTGCGTGGTGCTGCGGTAACCTTTAACATTAAGGTAACCTCCTCCGAAAAACCTGAGCTCCCTGAGCTGAATGAAGAGTTCTTCGCCGCTTACGGAGTTCAAGAGGGTGGAGAAGAGAAGTTCCGTGAGGAAGTTCGCAACAACATGGAGCGCGAGCTGAAAAATGCTGCGCTGAATAAAGTAAAAACCCAGGTAATGGACCAGCTGTTCGAGAAGCACCCGGTCGAACTGCCTTCTGCTCTGGTTGCCGGTGAGGTTCGCACTCTGCGTGGACAAATGATCCAGCAATTTGGTGGCCAGATTAAGGCTGAAGATGCTGAGCGCATGCTGCCAGACACTATGTTCGAAGAACAGGCTAAGCGCCGTGTAGTTCTCGGTCTCGTTGTGGGTGAGATTGTTAAAAAGAACGAGCTGTCAGTAGACGCTGACCTGGTGAAAGCTAAGGTCGAAGAGCTTGCCTCAACCTACCAGCAGCCTGAAGAGGTAGTTGAATACTACTACAACAACCGTGAGTTGCTCTCAGGTGTTGAATCTGTAGTCCTGGAAGATCAGGTTGTGGATTTTGTTCTTAAATCTGCAAAAGTCGAAGAAGTTGAAAGCACTTACGACGACGTTATCAAGCCGCAGAAGCAGAGCTAATTATCCCTGTCTCACAAGAATGCATTGGCGCCCGCTTCAGTCGGGCGTCGTTGCATCTCCTTCCTTTTTACCGGCTGGCTTTATCCCGCCTGACCGGTTAAGCTCTGAAAACCTAATTTTTCAGCACGGGCGTCAAGCGCTTGTATGCTGGCCTGCCGAACACGCCACAAAAGGAAGCAATGGTACCTATGGCACGAATTGATTATCCCCAAGCCTCAATCGAAACCCTGGCGACTGGTTTGGTACCCATGGTGGTGGAGCAAACCGCCAGGGGTGAGCGCTCTTTTGATATCTACTCTCGCCTATTAAAGGAGAGGGTTATTTTCCTGGTTGGTCCCGTTGAAGACCATATGGCCAACTTGGTGGTGGCCCAGCTGTTGTTTCTCGAAGCTGAAAACCCAGATAAAGACATTCACCTCTACATCAACTCTCCCGGTGGATCTGTGACTGCAGGTATGTCCATTTATGACACCATGCAGTTCATCAAGCCCGATGTAAGTACTATGTGTATCGGTCAGGCTTGCAGCATGGGCGCCTTCCTGCTGACTGCGGGAGCGGAAGGGAAGCGGTTTGCCACTCCCAACTCCCGGGTAATGATTCATCAACCCAGTGGCGGCGCCCAGGGGCAGGCCAGCGACATTCATATCCACGCGCAGGAAATTCTCAAGATCCGCCATCGTCTGAATGAGCTGATGGCCCACCACTCCGGCCGTCCGGTCAGTGATATTGAGAGAGATACTGAGCGCGATCATTTCTTGAGTGCCGATGAGGCGAAGGAATATGGTCTTGTGGATGATGTACTTTCCAGACGTCAGGCCCTGGAAAAGTCATAGTTTTAACGAAATTATTTTGCTAAAGGCGTGGAATTAGAACTTCGGTTCTTTGTGAGTCTTTTCTCAGTTAGAGGGACTTGAAAAATACGCCAAAAGACAGCATCTTGCTGTAATAGCTGAATTAAAGGGCCTGGTAGGCCAGTGACCACGGAGTATTTTGATGACCGACAAAAGCAGCGGAGAAGACAGCGGCAAATTGCTGTACTGCTCTTTCTGTGGCAAAAGCCAGCAGGAAGTGCGGAAGCTGATCGCTGGGCCGTCAGTCTTTATCTGCGACGAATGTGTCGAGCTCTGCACCGATATCATTCGCGAAGAGGTCCAGGAGACTGCGGAGGGCCCTGAAGGGCGCCTACCCACGCCGCGAGAAATCACTGAGATTCTCGATCAGTATGTGATTGGTCAGGAGAGAGCCAAGCGCGTACTGGCGGTTGCGGTTTATAACCACTATAAGCGCCTGCGCAGCAAAGCCGGTGTTAAAGGGAAAGATGAAGTTGAACTGAGCAAGTCCAATATTCTTCTTGTAGGGCCTACCGGTAGCGGTAAAACCCTGCTGGCAGAAACTCTTGCTCGACTGCTCAATGTGCCCTTTACCATTGCCGATGCGACCACTCTTACAGAGGCTGGCTATGTCGGTGAGGATGTAGAAAATATCATCCAAAAATTGCTGCAAAAATGTGACTACGATGTCGAGAAGGCTCAGCAGGGAATTGTCTACATCGACGAGATTGACAAGATATCTCGCAAATCTGACAACCCCTCCATTACCCGGGATGTCTCCGGAGAGGGCGTACAGCAGGCACTGCTTAAACTGATCGAAGGTACCGTGGCTTCTGTTCCGCCCCAGGGTGGCCGGAAACACCCGCAGCAGGAATTTCTGCAGGTGGATACCTCCAACATCCTGTTTATCTGTGGTGGTGCCTTCGCAGGCCTGGACAAGGTAATTCGCGATCGCTCAGAGAAAGGTGGGATTGGCTTTAGTGCCGAGGTGAAATCCAAGGATGGCACCAGCAACTTTGGTGAGGTTCTGCGGGACCTTGAGCCAGAGGACTTGGTCCGCTACGGGCTTATTCCTGAGTTCGTGGGGCGCCTGCCGGTGACTGCGACACTGGAGGAGCTCGATCGAGAGGCCTTGGTGCAGATTCTCACCGAGCCGCGAAATGCTCTGACCAAGCAGTATGCAAAGCTTTTCGAAATGGAAGATGTAGAGCTGGACTTCCGTCCAGATGCCTTGGATGCAGTGGCAACCAAAGCGATGGAGCGTAAAACGGGTGCCCGTGGCCTCCGCTCTATCATGGAGTCGGTGCTACTGGAAACCATGTATGACATCCCTTCTTCAGATGATGTTGCCAAAGTCGTTATTGATGAGGCGGTCATCAAAGGAGAGTCAGCTCCTCTACTGGTCTATGAGAGCGAAAGCCAGCCGCAGAAGGCTGCGCCAGAGGAATAACCTTCCTTATCCAAAAGCCCCACTTGTGGGGCTTTTTTTATAGCTGATTGTTATCTAAAAGTTTCTTTTTTTGTCTGTCTGTCATGTTTGAGCGCCAGCGGCTTGCCAGTATTCAGTTGAAGTCGGCACAAATTGGTCGCGAGATTAGACTTGTATTCCGGGCTCTCCCCCCCCATCTCTAGCAACTGAAGGGCGGTGGCCCAAATTAAGCTGTCATTATCCAACAGCAGCATGATGCCGCGCCAAATACCCAGTGATAGGGCCGAGAGGAGTTCTATGGATCAGTCATCCGACACCAAACTTGAATATCCGTTGTTGCCATTGCGCGATGTTGTTGTTTACCCCCACATGGTGATTCCGCTGTTTGTCGGCAGGGAAAAATCCATTGAGGCTCTGGAAGAGGCCATGCGCAGGGATAAGCAAGTTCTACTCGTAGCCCAGAGAAGAGCATCGGAAGATGATCCTGGCGCCGAGGACATCTATCGCGTTGGCACCATTGCGAGTGTTCTGCAACTTCTCAAACTTCCAGATGGCACTGTGAAAGTGCTAGTGGAGGGGGGGGAAAGGGTCAACATCCTTGATGTTGCCGAGCATGACAACCACTTCGAGGCTACCGTTGAGCCTATTGAGACCACTGAGTTGTCCGAGGGCGAGGCAGAAGCCTTGGTTCGCTCGGTAATGTCACAGTTTGAGCAGTATGTCTCCATCAGCAAAAAGGTGCCCAACGAGGTAATTACCTCTTTGTCTGGCATTGATGAGCCTGGGCGGTTGGCAGATACCATCTCCGCACATATGTCCCTGGAGCTGGCTCAGAAGCAGGAGCTGCTGGAAACTTCCAATGTAAAAGAGCGTTTGGAACATTTACTGGGCCTGATGGACTCTGAGATCGACCTGATACAGGTGGAAAAGCGTATTCGCGGCCGCGTGAAGAAGCAGATGGAGAAAAGCCAGCGCGAGTACTATCTCAATGAGCAGATGAAGGCGATTCAGAAGGAATTGGGTGAAATCACCGAAGAGCCTAATGAAATTGAGGAGCTGGAAAATAAGATTGCCGACTCGGGAATGTCCGCTGAAGCGGAGAAGAAAACCCGAGCTGAGCTGGCCAAGCTGAAGATGATGTCGCCAATGTCGGCAGAGGCTTCGGTATTGAGAAGCTACATCGACTGGATGTTGAGTCTCCCCTGGAAAAAGGCGAGCCGCGTGCGGCATGACCTGAAGAAAGCTGAGGAGATTCTCGAGAAGGAGCACTATGGCCTGGAAGAGGTGAAAGAGCGCATCCTCGAATATCTTGCTGTACAAAAACGTGTGAAGAAGGTTAAGGGGCCAATCCTGTGTTTGGTCGGGCCTCCCGGGGTTGGTAAGACCTCACTAGGGCAGTCTATCGCCCGAGCAACCAACCGTCAGTATGTACGTATGGCTCTTGGCGGGGTGCGCGATGAAGCAGAAATTCGCGGTCACCGTCGTACCTATATTGGTTCTTTACCAGGTAAGCTGGTGCAGAAGATTTCCAAAGTCGGTGTTAAAAACCCCCTATTTTTGCTCGATGAGGTCGACAAAATGGGGATGGATCAGCGCGGCGATCCCGCTTCAGCCCTGCTTGAGGTGTTGGACCCAGAGCAAAACAAGACGTTTAATGACCACTACCTCGAAGTAGATTACGACCTTTCCGATGTGATGTTCGTGTGTACTTCAAACTCTATGAACATTCCTGGCCCCTTGCTGGACCGCATGGAAGTTATCCGCATCCCCGGTTATACCGAGGATGAAAAGCTCAACATTGCTCAGCGCTATTTGGTACCAAAGCAGCGTAAAGCGAATGGTTTGAAAGAAGATGAGTTGGAGCTTTCGGACCAGACGATTCGCGATATCGTGCGTTATTACACCCGTGAAGCGGGTGTGCGGGGACTCGACCGTGAAATTGCCAAAGTTTGCCGCAAGGTCGTCACCGAACATGTGCGCAACCCGTCTGACCAAAAGGCTGTCGTTCAGCCTGAGCAACTGGAAGAGTTGCTGGGTGTACGCAAATTCGACTTTGGTCGCGCCGAGGAAGAGAACAAAATCGGGATTGTTACGGGCCTAGCCTGGACAGAAGTTGGCGGTGAGCTACTCAACATTGAGGCCTCTGCGGTACCTGGTAAGGGTCGAATGATCAAAACCGGTTCGCTGGGCGATGTGATGCAGGAGTCTATCCAAGCGGCCCTGACGGTGGTGCGATCGCGCTCCCAGGCTCTCGGCATCGGACCTGACTTCCATGAAACCCGGGATATTCATATTCATGTTCCGGAAGGGGCTACGCCAAAAGATGGGCCCTCTGCAGGTATCGCCATGTGCACGGCTCTGGTTTCCGTGTTGACCAATATTCCGGTTCGTTCGGATGTGGCCATGACAGGAGAAATCACCCTGCGGGGAGAAGTTTTACGAATTGGGGGTCTCAAAGAGAAGTTATTGGCAGCGCATCGAGGCGGTATAAAAACTGTACTGATTCCTGCTGATAACGAGCGGGACCTGAAAGATATTCCTGACAATATTCTTCAGGATCTCGTTGTGAAACCGGTTAAATGGATCGACCAAGTGCTTGAGTTGGCGCTTGAACACAAGCCCGAGTCTCTCTCTGATGAGGAATATTCTGCCTTGCAAAAGCAGGCGGAAGAGCGCTCACAAAGATCTATCCAAACCCATTGATCACATTCGGGGTGACACTTGTCACCCCGTAACAATTTACAAGACCAAAACCTAACCACAAAGTTGATTTTTGCTGCCTGAGTTTTGTCCTGTCGGCCGGAAACCCGCATGGTTCCTTGACCCGCTACCGGGCAGTTGGTATAAAACGGGCCTTATTGGCCGGCGCTAAAATTGTCGGTGGTTAGAAAATTACGAGTAGGGATACCTTGCCTGAGGGTAAGCCCTAAACATATTTAAAAGAACAGAGGGATTAAGCGTGAATAAGTCCGAACTGATTGAAGCAATTGCCGCGTCTGCAGATATTCCTAAAGCTGCAGCTGGCCGTGCTTTGGACGCAATGGTTGACAGCATTACTGATGCGCTTAAAAAAGGCGATCAGGTTGCCTTGGTGGGCTTTGGTACTTTTGCCGTAAAAGAGCGTGCAGCCCGCACTGGCCGCAATCCGCGTACAGGCGATCCGATTGAAATCGCTGCGGCAAAAATTCCCAACTTCAAGGCCGGTAAAGCCCTGAAAGACGCCGTGAACTAAGTTTCGGTGAACTTCGAGACCTTGTAAAAGTCGAAGTGCAAAGAGGCGTGTCATTTTGGATACGCCTTTTTTGTATCTGCTAACAATTGAACAATTAGAGTGAAATTTCGGAGCTGAGCATGCTTCAGTCCATGCGCGATAACCTGAAAGGAACGGCGGCAATTATTGTTGCGGCATTCTTTGGGTTCATTATGGTCATTGGGGGAATCGATTTTTTTACCGGAGCCAGTGGTGGTGCCGCCGATGCGGTTGCCGAGGTCAACGGTGAAAAAATCACTAATATGGATTTGCAGCGGGCCATACAAAACCGCCGCAGTATGATCATGAGCCAATACGGAGAGAATGTTCCGGCGGATATGATCAGTGATGAGCAGCTGCGCGAGCCGGTTTTGCGCCAACTCATTTCCACTGCAGTAATGCGCCAGGCTGCTCAGGAGAGTGGTATGGTGATGAGTACTGCTGCGGTCAATAAAGCGATCACCGATATCCAGGCTTTCCAGGTCGACGGCACCTTTAACACTCAGTTGTATCGTGATGCTCTACGCCGCATGGGTTACAGCACAGCCAGCTTCCCGCAAATTGTAGAGGGCGATATGTCCCTTCAGCAATATGCGGATAGTGTTACCGGCAGTGCCTTTACCACCAAAGTGGATGCTGAGCAGGTGGTTGCCGCGTCTATGGAAGAGCGGGATTTCTCCTACGTAGTGCTACCTGTACAGGAATTACTGGCTTCCACAGAAGTGAGTGAGGCAGAGGTTGAGCAGTACTATCAGGAAAACCAAAGCCAATACCAGCGACCTGAGCAAGTAGCGGTTGAGTATATTGAGCTGACTCCAAAAGTGTTTGCTTCCAATATCGATATCTCAGATGAGGATGTCCGTGCTCAATATGATCTAGAGCTTGCCAACTTTGGCTCTGACCTGCGCCGCCGTGCAGCGCATATTCTGTTAGAAGAAGCGGATCAGGAAAAGCTGGACGAAATTCAGGCGAAACTCGATGCTGGTGAGGACTTTTCAGAGCTGGCCAAGAGCTACTCTGAGGATCTAGGTTCTCGTGACGAGGGTGGGGATCTCGGTTTTACTACTGGCGATGTATTCCCGCAAGCCTTCGAAGAGGCGCTTGCTTCTTTGGAGGTGGGGCAGGTTTCATCACCAGTTACTACTGATAGTGGTACTCACTTTATCAAGCTCTTAGAGGTAGAGGAGAGTGAGCCGCCGACTTTCGAGGAACGTAAGGTTGCTATCGAAAATCAATTGCGTACTGCTGCAGCGGAAAGAGAGTTTCTCGATGCGCTGAGCCGCTTGGCGGACTTGGCGTACAATGCCGAGAGTTTGTCTGGGCCGGCTGAGGAGTTGGGAGTCCCGCTGCAAACCAGTGGTCTTTTCTCTCGCTCAAACGGTAGTGGTGTACTGGCAAATGGCCAGGTGGTGGAAGCTGCTTTTTCACCTGAAGTGATGGAGGATGGCAACACTTCCGATGTGCTGAATCTCAATAACGAGCATTCCGTAGTGCTGCGAGTGACTGAGTCTAAGCCTGCTGGCACCTACCCTCTTGAGGAAGTGCGTGAACAGATTGTCGAAGTTCTGAAGCGCGATAAGGCCAGTGAACAGCTCGCCAAAAAAGCGGAAAGCCTGAAAGAAAATCTGGCTTCTGGCAATGATTTTGCTGAGTTGGCTGAAGAACAGGGCTTGACCCTGGAGACCAGCGACAAGACCCGCCGAGGAGGGTTTGGAGAGCGCGCTGAGATCAATAGCAAGGCCTTCTCTCTGCCTGCGCCTGCTTCGGGTTCTGAGGAGCTGGCGGTATTTAGTGTGAGTAGTGGTAATCAGGTTGTACTGGCATTACGTGATGTGCGCCCGGGCGACCTCTCGCAACAAAGTAAGGAACAGCGCCAGGCCTTGATGCAGCAATTGGCATCCGTAAATGGTGGTGCAGAGTTGGCCGCAATTCGCCGCTACCTGTCTGACCAAGCCAAAGTGGAGCTTAGTTCTACGGAGGAGTAGGGTGAGGACAGGCAGAGTGAAATTTGGCAGTTAGCCCAATAAAAAACCCGGCAAAAGCTGGGTTTTTTATTAGTACAAAAGTACCTTTAGATCGTTGGGCTAGCTGTTGTGGGCACTATCGACGAATAGAGTCAAGCGTTGGCCGGGCTGTAGATATTTCGACTTGGGGATTTTGTTCCAGCGTAAAATATCATCGATTTTGATGCTGAACTTATTGGCAATCCGGTAGAGAGAGTCGCCACTTCTCACTCGGTAAGAGAGTTTGCGAGTGGTACGGTTACTACTGGTTGAGTTCCCATTGTAGGCGACCAGTGTTCGGCCTGGGCGTAAGGTATCCCCGGGTGCCATGCTGTTCCAGTGAGCGAGTTCCTTCACGCTCACTTTTAACTTGCGGGAAATTGCCCAGAGACTGTCACCGGGCTGTACCGTGTAGTTTGATTTCTGTCCTCGGCCTGAGGGTTGGCGTTGTTTTACCCTCTGATCCACAGTGTACGCATATTGCCCTGAAGGGCCGGAAGCGCTGGGAATCAGCAAGGTTTTACCTGCGCGAATATTATTGCTCCGCAGCTTGTTGGCTTCGCGGATGGCTGTAATGGTGGTTTGGTAGCGTCGCGCGATGGTAGAGAGCGTATCTCCGCGGGCAATGGTGTAGCGCTCCCAGGTAACTCGCTGTTCTACCGGCAAGTCGTTTAGGGCTGTCTCAAAGTGCTCAAGGCTTTTAACCGGAATTAGCAAGTGGTGATCACCATTGGGATCTGTCGCCCAACGGTTAAAGCCGGGGTTGAGCAGATATAACTCATCCAGTTCGATCTGGGCGAGCTCTGCAGCCTGGGCAAGGTCTATCTGACTGCCAACATTTACTCGAGCGTAGTAGGGCTCGTTGGCGACATCATGGAGAGGAATTTTGTAATGATCCGGGCGTGATACTACCTCGGCAAGTGCGAGTAGTTGTGGCACATAACGTTTTGTTTCGCGGGGTAGCTTGATCTCCCAGAAGGAAGTCCCTCGCCCTTTACGGCGGTTACGCTCGATTGCACGGCGTACCGTGCCCTCTCCGGCATTGTAGGCCGCCAGAGTAAGTTCCCAGTCACCATCAAAACGCTCGTATAAGTATTTAAAGTACTTTACGGCTGCACGGGTGGATTCGTGTACATCTCGGCGGCCGTCATACCACCAGTTTTGCTGAAGGCCAAAAGAGCGACCGGTTGCGGGAATAAACTGCCACATTCCAGAAGCTTGGGCATGAGAATAAGCAAAAGGATCGTAGGCGCTCTCCACGATTGGTAACAAGGCGAGCTCGAGTGGCATATTTGCCTGTTCTAACTCCTCTGCAACATGAAAAATATAACGGCGTGATCTCTCGGTAACCCGAGACATATAGCCTTCATTGCGGGAGAAATAGGCAATGTAATCCTGTACCTTGGGGTCCTCAATACGGTGGTTGAGGCGAAATCCTCTGCGTAGGCGATCCCAAATATCTGTAGGGGGAAGTGCTGCCTCTGCTGATTTCTCTGAGAGGGGCGCAAGGTCGTTCGCAGGGCTGGCTTCTTGTGCCTGATGGTTTTCGCTATCGGGAGATGGGCCCGTCTCTGGTATTTGCGAGCAGGCGCCAACCGTAGCGGCTAGCAATGCCGCGGCAAAATTCTTGTGAACCATGTTTGGTATCCGCGAGTAATTCTTGTAATTCCCGCTCAGCACGCGCGGGGGCGCTTATTTTTTGCTAACACTGAGCATTGGATCATAGCCTTCTGATTCTAATTAGCGGAAATAGTTTCGGTCAACGCAGATGGATAAAAAACAGACAGTTTTTTGTATTGATAAGTTGTCAGGCCTTATTGATGGCGTTACTTCCCCCTTTTAGAAGTGGTCTTTCCAGTCGCGCAAGCTAGCAAATATCTCGACTTCATCGAGTTGCTCAGGTGTATTCCGGCCTAGGTGGTGGGCGCCACTTTGCGCAACCTCGGCAACATGGCAGCGCAGGAAGGGGTTTGTTGCCAGCTCTTTAGCGATGGTGGATGGTAGAGTTGCTTCACCAGCCTGCCGAAGGATTTGGCTCTGGGCCAGCCGTTCACTAACGGCGCTATTGCCCGGTTCTACGGTATGGGCAAAGCGGAGGTTGCCGAGAGTGTATTCGTGCGCACAATATACGAGGGTATGTTCTGGCAGGCCGGTTAACTTTTGTAGGGAGTTGAGCATCTGCTTTGGGGTTCCCTCAAATATACGACCACAGCCGGCGGCAAAAAGTGTGTCGCCGCAGAAGAGGTGCGGTTGCAGGCTGCCGTCAGGAGACTCTTCTTTCAGAATTATTGCCAGGTGGTCCAAAGTGTGGCCGGGGATATCCCAGACCTCCATCGGGAGTCCCAACAGTAAAAAAGTATTTCCGCCGGCAATTGGATTGGTCACGCCCTTGATGGATTCGGGCCCGAATACCGGGCATCCATAGTGTTTCTGTAGCGCTTTAATCCCACCGGTGTGATCAAAGTGATGGTGAGTGATTAATATGCCATTAAGGGATTTACCCTGTAAGGCATCGATAACGGGTTCAGCTTCACCTGGATCGACAACCCAGTGCTCACCATCTTTCTCAAGATGCCAGATATAGTTATCACTCAACGCGGGTATAGGGGTTACGGAGAGCATCTTAGTCCTGCCTGCCAACTCAATCTTGGAACGATACCATGGATATTAAGGGAAAGATGTGGAGTGGGGTAATTACCAGGTTATATGCTTTCCCTGGTGACTTGGAAATGAAAGTTTGATGTGATGTTAAACTCCCTGACACCCAGAACTCACTAATAAGAGATGGCTATTAAAAACCCAGGATTGTAAGTTTGGTTTTACCTAGTCAGTAAGGGGATTAAATAAGGAGACTGAATGACTGATAAGTCCAGATCTCGAGTATCAATAGAAGCATCGCAACTGGGCAAAGCCAGTCCAGCTTTATCCCATTGGTTTTCAAGCAGTCTGGGGCAGGAAATTCTTTCCCAGCAACTGGCCTTGACCCAGCCTCTGATCGAGGGGTTCTTTGGATACCATCTGTTGCAGGCGGGGGTTACCGATGCAGTGGATTTTGCTGCTTCCAGTCGGATTAATCACTGTTTCCGCTTGGCGGTGAGCCCTGAGCAGAAGGGAGCGGCCATTGTTGAGTTGGAGCAGTTACCCCTTCCTTCTGAATCGATTGATGTGGTCGTATTGCATCATTTGTTGGACTTCTCTACTCATCCTCACCAGGTATTACGCGAGGCGGCCAGGGTTTTAATACCTGGTGGCCATATGCTGTTGATGGGGTTCAACCCCTTTTCCCTGCTGGGTCTGTCACGCTTGTTGTTTTCCCGTGGCGCCTATCAAAAGGGTAACCAGTTGCGCGCGGCCAGAGTCGCCGACTGGATGAATCTGCTGGATCTCCAGGCTGAACAGCTGCATCGAGGCTTTTTTCGCCTGCCATTGCAGCAGCGTGAGCTCCTCGCCAAGACTGCCTGGATGGAGCGGCTGGCCACCCGCTTACGCTTGCCTTGGGGGGGGTTTTACATCATAGTCGCGCGCAAAGAAGTGGCACGGGTGCGGGCAATCAAGATCGATTGGCGCACTGAGCGAAAGCCTGCCCTGGTGGCAACACCTACAAGCCCTCGTGTGGCTGCACGGGAAAAGCATCAGAAGCGATAACCATGGTGGGGTCACCTGGAAGTCGTTTTGTTCCAATTTTTGGCATTGATTTTGAAGCAAATTACCATCTACACCGACGGCGCCTGCCGCGGCAATCCCGGGCCAGGAGGCTGGGGAGCCCTGCTGGTTTACGGGGAACACGAAAAAGAATTATGTGGGGGGGAGTCTCATACCACCAATAATCGCATGGAACTAATGGCTGCGATTAAGGCGTTGGAAGCCCTGAAACAGCCCTGTCAGGTTGATTTACATACCGACTCTCAATACCTGAGGCAGGGGATCACCGGTTGGATCAACAACTGGAAAAAGAATGGCTGGAAGACAGCGAATAAAAAGCCAGTAAAAAATGCGGATCTCTGGCAGCAGTTAGACGAAGGTGTTGCCAAGCATCAGGTGGAGTGGCATTGGGTGAAGGGGCATGCGGGCCATCCCGGTAATGAGAGGGCTGACCAGCTGGCCAACCGCGGTATAGATGAGCTGTAATTCTAACTGGGAGTGAACCATGCGCCAGGTTGTACTGGATACTGAAACCACCGGTCTAGATCCCAAGAACGGTCACCGGATTATTGAGATTGGTTGTGTAGAGCTTGAAAACCGCAAGCTCACTGGGCGCCACTATCATCAATATATTAATCCGCAGCGGCAGGTTGAAGACGGCGCGATAGAAGTTCACGGCATTACCAATGAGTTTCTTGCTGATAAGCCAGTCTTTGCCCAGATTGCCGATGACTTTATGGCTTTCTGTGAGGGCGCTGAACTCGTTATTCACAACGCGCCGTTTGATGTTGGCTTTATCAATGCCGAGTTAAAGTTGCTGGGCAGTTCACGTTGGCAGCATGTAAATGCGCATTGCAGTGTGCTCGATACCTTGGCTCTGGCACGAGAAAAGCATCCAGGACAAAAGAATAACCTGGATGCACTTTGTAAGCGCTATTTTGTCGATAATTCCCAGCGTGATCTGCATGGCGCCCTCCTGGATGCGGAGATACTCGCCGACGTCTATTTGATGATGACTGGCGGCCAAACTGATCTAGGTTTGGCTCAGGGAGGTGATGGGCAGAAGTCTGAGGAAGGTGAGCAGGCACAGGGGGAGGTCAAGTCCGCAGTCATCCGCAGGCTATCCCAAAGCCGGCCCCGCCTCACAGTAATCCAAGCTTCGGCACAAGAGCAGGAGGCACACTTGTCCATGCTTGAGCTACTGCAGAAATCCGCCGGAAAACATTTCTGGTGATATATAAAAAGCCCGCTTTGCGGGCTTTTTTATTGATGGTTGTCTGCACTTCATTGGACCACCATCTTGAGGCTGCCGGTTAAATCTGGTTATTAGCCGGCAAGTTACTCCCTACAGTGCGAAAATCACACAAAGTAGCGCAACCGTGCTGAGAACCAGTGTGTAGGGTAGGGCCATAAGAACCATGCGGCCATAAGAAAGGCGAATTAACGGAGCAAGAGCGGAGGTTAGAAGAAACAGGAAAGCTGCCTGGCCATTGGGAGTGGCGACACTTGGTAAGTTGGTCCCCGTGTTAATGGCAATGGCTAGTTTGTCAAAATGCTCTCGGGTAATTTCGCCTGCAAGGAGAGCGGATTTAACTTCATTGATATATACCGTGGCTACGAACACGTTATCGCTGATCATGGACAAAATACCATTAGCGACAAATAACAAACCCGGCTGCTGTTCCGGCTTTTGCGACAATACGAAGTGAGTCACTGGCTCAAACAGCTCCTGCTGATGGATGACTGCAACGATCGCAAAGAACACCACTAAAAGTGCGGTAAACGGCAGAGCTTCCTCAAAAGCGTGACCAATACGAGCTTCCTGAACCACTCCATTGAAGGCAGTCAGTAAAACAATAATCATCAGACCGATAATACCGACTTCAGCAACGTGAAACGCTAAGGCGAATACCAGCATCAGGGCAACAATGCCCTGAACCCAGAGCTCGGCGACTTGTGCGCTGGTACGCTTGCTTTCTTCTTCTCGTGAAAAATTCACTAAAACTTCCCTAACTGCGAGGGGAAGCTGGGCGCCGTAACCAAATCGTTTGATCTTTTCCAAAAGCACACAGGTCACAAGGCCCGCGATTAAGGTGGGGATAGTTACTGGAGCCATTTGCAGGAAAAACTGTACGAAATCCCAGCTGGCTTTCTCAGCAATCAGGAGGTTTTGTGGTTCGCCTACCAGGGTACACACTCCCCCCAGTGCGGTGCCTACGGCACCGTGCATGATCAGGCTGCGCAAGTAGGCTCGGAACTGGTCAAGGTCCTCGCGGTGGTACTCCACAACCTGCTCATCGTTGGAGTGGTCGTGGCCATGGTGGTGGTGGGGTTGCTGTGATGCAACTCGGTGATAGACCGAGTAAAAGCCTACAGCAACGGCAATCAATACAGCGGTTACGGTGAGCGCATCCAGGAAGGCAGAAAGCACAGCTGCTACGGCACAGAATAATAGCGACAGCAGGCTTTTAGAATTTACATGGATCAAGATCTTGGTGAAGACAAACAGCAGCAGGCTCTTCATAAAGTAGATGCCGGCTACCATAAACATCAGCAGCAAAATAACTTCGATATTCTCTACCACTTCGTGGTAAACCGCATCGGTGCTGGTCATACCCATTAGGACGGCCTCAATGGCAAGCAGGCCTCCGGGTTGCAGCGGGTAACATTTTAAGGCCATGGCTAGGGTAAAGATAAATTCTCCGATTAATACCCAGCCGGTGACAAAGGGGCTGCTGACATAGAGTATGAGTGGATTTAATAGCAGGAAGGCGGCGATGGTTAGTTTGTACCAGTCAGGGGCTTCGCCGAGAAAGTTCTCAGCAAAGGCTCTCCCAAAACCGTTTCCGGAAGCCGTAATTGCATTGTTGTAGGTATTCATCTTTTACTTCCATGGTTTACCCAGTTCTGGGCCAAATTGGAGTCTTGGGAGGGAATGGTGCATGGCAATGATCTGGCCGGTTACCATGTCTCTTCCTCTTGCGGCAATATTTCTAGTGTTGGTTGTTTTTTGTGCGCAAGAACAAAATGCGTACAGACGCAAATATCAAAGTATCAAAATAGCAAACGCTACTGGGTTTTCTGGAAAATTCAAGTAATTTAAGGGTCGTTGCCTTATTGCCAGAAGTTTTGTCGAATATTCGGTGGAAATTGTCTGAGGAAAGGTGGACTCTTTTCACTATTGGTATAAATTGCCGTTTATTAGGCCTACTCTTTTTGAGTTGGTTGTTTTTTGTTCGGTTACAGGAAGAATGCAGTGGTGCAGGCAAAAAGTGAATTGCGCAAGATCAACATCACTTCTGTCAATGTAGTCAAGGACGAGCTGGTTGTTGCGATAGACAATGCTGCCGCTCACCTGGATAAATTTGCAGCAGATACCACCCAGAAACAGTCGCTGGAGCAGTGTATTTCTGCTCTCAGGCAAGTGAGTGGGGTCTTGCAGATGGTGCAACTCCACGCGGGTGAATTACTAACGCAGGAAAAGATCGCCGCTTTAACCGAGGTTTTAGAGGGGCGCCAACAGCCTACGGAAGAACTGATGGAAGCCCTAGGTACGGGCTTTTATGTACTCGGCCGCTATCTTGATTTTGTACAGAGCCGGGCGATCGCCCGCCCCGAACTACTAATACCTTTTATTAATAATTTACGTGCAGCGCGCTCCCAGCCCCCTGTCCCGGAGAGCCATTTTTACCGCTGTAACCTCAGTGCCTCGCTACCTGGCCTAGGGGCATCGGCAGTAATGTCTGAGGATTTGCGCAGTTTTGTGCGTAGGTTTCGCCATATGTACCAAGTGGGTTTGCTGGCACTATTACGCGGCAAGCCCAGGGGGCCGGCTTTTACCATGATGGCGCGGGCACTGGAGCGCATCGCTAGTATTACAACGGGCCGCCCTAATGGGCGTCTATGGTTGGTAGCCGGTGCAGCCCTCGGCGGCATGGCTGCTGCTGAAATGCGTATCAGCCGTTCGCGGGTGATGGTCTTCAGCATGTTTGATCGCTGGTTGCGGGCATTGCAAAAAGAGTGTGATACGGCTTTGGATCAACCGGCACCGCCGATCCTGTTAAAAGAGTGTATCTATTGGTTGGCCCTTTCTCGACCCGATGAAAGTGGGGCAAAGCTACTCAAAGCCTTCTCTGCGGAAGAGCTTGATTACACTGAGGATGAGCTGGAAAGAGAGCGGGCAAGCCTCGGCGGCCCCGGTGCTACTGCTATTTCAGCCGTTGCCGGTGCTCTGGATGAGGAGTTGTCCAGCGTGCGACGAATGCTGGATGATATCGAGATGATCGGCGTATCAGGTCTTGATGAGGATGATGGCCTCACCAGTACCCTGCAGAGAGTCGCCGGAACATTGCAAATGCTTAACTTCCGGCGAATTGGGGAGAGCCTGCGCAATGCCGTAGCTGAGTACCAGAGTGCAGCCGGTGCTGGCGGTTCTGTTGCAGACGCCGCGCTACAGAAACTCACAGGCCAAGTCTTGATGGTGGACAGCACTGTGCGAGCCTTGAAACAGAGCACCAGTATTGACCTCGATGAATACGGTCACGCTGATATTGCTTTTGAGCACAGCCAACTGGCCGAGGCTGAAGTTGCGGTGCTTAAGGAGGCCGAAGCGGGACTTGCCCTAATTAAGAGGGCGCTGGCTGCTTATGCCGATTCAGGCTTTGATCACGGCCATATTCGCAATGTCTCCACCACTCTGAATTCCGTTCGGGGCGGCTTGATCGTACTCAACCTTCGCCGTGCTGCAGCAGTAGTTGAGGGGTTGCTGAATTTTGTGGAAATCGTAGTGGATCGGCATGATGCTGCTCCCGAAGTTGAGCAGCTGCTGGATATTTTTGCCGATGCGATTATCAGCCTGGAATACTATCTCGGTGAAGTAAAACTGCATCGCCAGGCAGATGTTCAATCATTGAATCTTGCGGTGGAAAGCTTGGCAGCACTGGGTTGCCCTGTAGAAGCGGCCTAGCTGGAGAAAGGAGTCACTTTTTGGTAGATCGCTTTGAGCCCGCCGCAAATGTTTGGGAAGCCCCGGAGTTTTCCCAGCAAATTATTGTGGCAGAGGGTCTGGTTCTCTGTATTGGAGATCAGTTTATTCACGAGGCAGGTCTGCTGCCGCCTGAGGCTGTTATCTCAAGCCACTATCTCGGTGAGTTAGGCGGCCACAGTTGCGGCGTACGAGTTTTATCTGCTCAGTTCGAGATTCGGGGGCACAACTGGCGAAATCTGCGCAGTTTGCTCACTGCTACCGAGGAGCATTTATTTGCCCTGGCTGGGCGGGCATTACAGGTCGCCTACTGGGATCGCGATCACCGTTTTTGTGGACGTTGCGGTACGCCAACACATTACCATTCCATTGATCGCGCTAGGACCTGTTCAAACTGCCAGTTGACGGTTTATCCCAGAATTTCTCCCTGCGTCATTATGTTGGTGACCCGCGGGGAGG
This sequence comes from Microbulbifer sp. CnH-101-G, assembly GCF_052466775.1. NCBI lineage: Bacteria > Pseudomonadati > Pseudomonadota > Gammaproteobacteria > Cellvibrionales > Microbulbiferaceae > Microbulbifer > Microbulbifer sp. CnH-101-G. Next base: position 2,327,249 of record NZ_CP174292.1, on the reverse strand, counting down.
AATGTCTGCTGGCCCGTCACGCCAATCGTAGAAATATCACTTATACCGCACTGGCTGGATTTATCGAGCCAGGGGAGAGTGCTGAGCAAGCTTTGAAGCGGGAAGTCAGGGAAGAAGTCGGACTTGAAGTTGGAAACCTTAGGTATGTCGGCAGTCAGCCTTGGCCTTTCCCCGGTCAGTTGATGTTGGGATATTTGGCTGAGTGGCAGGGGGGCGAGCTCTGCCCTGATCCGAATGAGATTGAGGAGGCGCAGTGGTTTCATTATCGTTCACTACCCGCCATTCCACCGGTGCAAACTTTATCCGGGCAGTTGATCCATACCTTTTCCAACTTAATGACAGCTGGAAAGAAGTCGTAAGCCTTCTGTTCCTGCAGAATTAGCACAGAGGAGTTAAATATCGACATGTATATCGTGATTACCTTCCTAATAGCTATAGTAGCGCTGCTCCTCGTTTTTTGGGGCGCGAGAGTGTTGTTGGGGGGCACTTGGGTGATGGGGTTTTTGCGGGGTTCTGTTGGGCTGGTTTTTTTTGGTTTAGCGCTCTGGATCGTTCTGGTTGCAGCAGATGTATACAGTTATCGAAACCTAGCCAATGAGCACAGTGTCGGCATCGTGTCGTTTAGAAAAATTGCTGAGCAGCAGTTTGAAGTGAAATTTTCCGATGCCGATGGTATTTCGCAAAAGTTTGAATTATACGGTGACCAATGGCAACTGGATGCTCGTATGTTGAAGTGGCAAGGGCCTTTGGCGCGCTGGGGTATTGAACCTGCTTACCGATTGGATCGCCTGAGCGGCCGCTACCTTACTTTGCAAGATGAACGAATTCGTGAACGCTCTGTACATCAAATTGATGGCACCAATTATGGCGTCGATATTTGGCAATTTGTGCGTGGCTTTGATAAAAATCTTCCTTTCGTTGACGCGGTTTATGGAAGCGCAACCTTTCTGCCCATGGAAGATGGTGCAGTTTACGAAGTGCGTATCAGTCACGGTGGCTTATTGGCGCGTCCATTAAATCAGCAGGCGACCTCTGCCTTAGATGGTTGGCAGTAGGGCGGCTTAATAATTATCAAAATTGCATGGCAGCAATCTGGAGTATAAGTGGAATTTTTAATTGAATACGGCCTTTTCTTGGCAAAAATTGTTACCGTTATCGTAGCCCTGATGGTATTTGTGGGATTTATTTTTGCTAATCGTGAGCAACTGAAGGAAAGGGTGCAGGGACATATTAGTGTTACTCGCTTGAATGATCGCTATGAGCAGTTTAAAGAGACTCTGCTCGAAGCTTTGATGGAGAAACACGAATTTAATCAGCGTAAAAAACAGCTTGCTAAAGAGAAAAAAGCTGAAGAGAAAGCGCTGGTTAAGCGGCATAAAGCAGCGGCGAAAGAGAAAGCGTCCAAGGGAGATAGCTCAGTGGCTGAGACAATAGAGCCACAGAGAGATACAGCTTCTGAACAGACCGGAAAAGCTGCTGACTCGACGGGTGAACGCAAACGAATTTTCGTAACCCACTTCAATGGTGACATCAAAGCCAGTGGCCTATCACACTTGCGTGAGGAAATAACCGCTATTCTACAAGTGGCTGAAGCGGGTGATGAAGTATTACTTTGCTTGGAAAGCCCTGGGGGAATGGTGGCCAATTACGGATTAGCGGCAAGTCAGTTGGCCCGGGTCCGAAGTGCGGGCATTCAGCTCACCATTGCGGTTGATAAGGTTGCGGCCAGTGGGGGCTATATGATGGCCTGTGTGGCAGATAGAATTCTTGCTGCGCCTTTCGCTATGCTCGGGTCTATTGGTGTATTGGCGCAACTGCCTAATTTTAATCGCTTGCTCAAACGCCACGATGTGGACTATGAGCTTTTCACTGCAGGTGAATTCAAGCGCACAGTCACTATGTTTGGGGAAAATACCGAAGAGGGACGTGAGAAGTTCCAGAGTGATCTGGAGGAAATACACGTACTTTTCCAGCACTTTATCAGCGAATATCGCCCCAAACTCGATGTCGCCAAGGTGGCGACAGGAGAGGTTTGGTTCGGACAAAAAGCCCTCGCAATGGGGCTGGTGGATGAGCTGAAAACCTCCGATGAATACCTGACAGATTGTGCAAAACATGCGGACCTGTTCCAGGTGGAATATAAAGAAAAGAAAAATATCGCCAAGAAAATGGGATTGGCAGCTGAGGCAGGTGTAGAGTCGGCCTTGACACGTCTATTCTCAAAATTAACCGCTTGGCGTCACCACGCTCAGTAATGGAATGCTGATAGGGCAACCTAACGGAAAATCTGTCATTAGGATAATGCAGGCATGAAAAACTTTCTGGACAGGGAGTTTCGAGCGATTCGTGTGGAAGAGGTTGCCGCCGGGAAGTTTGACCAGATTCTGGTAAATCGACACATTCGTGATTTACCGAGCAATCCTTTGTTACTTAGCGTTTCTTATTCTTCTTTGAATTATAAGGATGCCATGTCTGCATTTGGCAACCGCAGTATTACCAGAGAGTATCCGCATACTCCTGGGATAGATGCGGTTGGCACGGTGCTAGAAGACCACAGTGGTACTTTTGCCCCAGGTGCCGAATTGCTGGTCACAGGTTATGATTTGGGCATGAATACGCCCGGTGGGCTCTCGGAGATTATCGCTATCCCTTGCAAATGGGCACTGCCTCTTCCAAAAGGGCTCAGCAATAGGGAGTCAATGGCACTGGGCACTGCGGGGCTCACTGCGGCCCTTTGTGTTGACCGCCTCTTGGAAGCCGGTGCTACACCAGAAGATGGTGAGGTATTGGTCACGGGCGCTACAGGTGGGGTGGGCTCAATTGCGGTCGCTCTCCTCGCTAAGTTGGGCTTTCGTGTAGCTGCGGTTACAGGCAAGCTTGAAGCGGCTGACTTCCTCACCGAATTGGGTGCCTGGAAGGTTCTTGATCGAGATACTCTTGCGCCATTTGCCAATAAGGCTATGGCCAAGCCTTTATGGGCTTGGGCAATAGACACCGTCGGCGGAGAAACACTTTTCAATGTGGTGAAATCTCTGGCGTATGGTGGTGGCGTGGCGGCCTGCGGTATGGCCTCTGGTGCTCAGTTTCATGCCAACGTTTTCCCTTTTATTTTGCGCGGCATCAGTCTACTGGGCGTCGATAGTGTGGAGTTGCCAATAGAGAACAAATCCGCTGTATGGCAAAAGTTGGCTGGTCCTTGGTATATCGGTGACAAGTTAAAACTTATTGCTGAGGATATATCACTAGAGCAGGCGCCTGAATTCCTTGCGCGGCTCCACCGAGGACATGGTATTGGTCGCTACGTTGTCAATATGGCTCTTTAGAGACATTGCGGAATAGTTCAGAGGCTTCCTAGATAACTGCGGCCGGGCTGGTGATTGGTTGTCCTGTGTCACTGTATATTAGTAATGGTATTTGTCTGTGCTTGCGCTTTTCAATAGCCTTAAAGCCAATAGCATGATTTATAGCCTGTTTCTGTTGGAAGATTACAGTGTCTAAAGGTAGCGAAAAGTCCCTGGTTCCTGTTCAGAACAGTGCGTTAGTACTCTCGGGTGGCGGCGCCCGTGCCGCTTATCAGGCTGGTGTTCTCAAAGCCTTGGCAGAAGTGGTGCCCGAAGATAATCCCCGGCCTTTTAGAATCATTTGTGGTACATCAGCTGGCGCTATGAATGCCATGATGTTGGCGGCCCATCCTGGCACATTTAAAGAAGCGATTGAGAGCATGTGCTCTGTGTGGATGAGCCTGAGTGTGGAGCGGGTGTATCGCACCAGCTGGTTTAGCCTTTTTAGTAACTTGTTGTCGATCAGTCGGTCACTGTTCAACCAGGGGGTGGGTCGACAAAAACCTCTCGCACTACTCGATAATTCCCCTTTGCGTAAGCTGCTCGGGGACGTAATCGATTTTAATAATATTCAAAAAAATATAGATGCGGGCCACCTGCATGCAACTTGTATTAATGCGCTTTCCTATAGCGAAGGTGAATCGGTCAGCTTTTATCAGGCTGCCGATGGCGTAAGAAGCTGGCAGCGCTTTCGCCGTTTCGGAATTTCCACGCAGTTGACCGTAGATCATTTATTGGCCTCTGCAGCAATTCCTGCAATATTTCCCGCAGTAAAAATCAATGATATATATTACTGTGATGGCGCAATTCGCCAGATGGCACCTATTAGCCCAGCGCTCCATCTTGGTGCCAAACGGGTTTTTATTGTTGGTGTTTCCGATAACCGGTCGCCAGTTCACTGGGGCAGTCGACGTAGCGATAACCAGGTTCACTCTCCTTCAATGGCCCAAATTGCCGCTCAGTGGTTCAATGCGGCTTTCATTGACAGCTTGGAGGGTGACCTTGAGCATATGGATCGGGTCAATACCTTGCTGGATTCTGTCGATGAAGATAAGTTTGCGGATCTGTCCCCTCTGCGACCGGTGGAATCGGTCGTAATTGAACCCTCACAGAGTCTGGCCAGGCTGGGTGGGAGAAAATTAAAGTACCTACCGCCGGCGTTGCGCTGGTTGTTTCGCTCCACCGGGGCAACCCGTTCCGGAGGCGGGGTCTCTGCGGCGAGTTATTTGCTTTTTGAGAGGCCCTATATCGAAGAATTGATAGAACTCGGCTACCAGGACGCAATGTGGGAGAAAGATAAATTACGTTATTTTTTGAGGCCGCAACCCAGGCTTGAGGTTGAGCGAAAAGGTCTCTTCGGGGTCCGAAAGAAAGGAACAGAGGATCAGATCGGGCAAGGAGATATTTCCTAACATCTTTTGGTTTCGTAAAGGGGTTTCAAAGGTGCTCATTTTTTCTAATCTAACGGAAATTCGTTGTGATTGTGTTGCTCGTCTCTTTTAAGATTCAACACTCTTGAATTAATGATTTATTGCTTCACTCCAACCCAGTAATTCCATCAGTTTTTTAAATTCTCCACGTGGCTCAGCTCGTAATGCTAGTAATGTATCGCTCACGGGGTGCCTTATCTCTAATTTTACAGCGTGTAAAAGTAGTCTCTTGCAATCAAATTGTTGAGAAAAGAATCGGTTGTGGGAAGACTTCCCGTATTTGGGGCAGCCAATCAGTGGGTGTTGGATATGCTTGAAATGTCTTCGGATCTGATGCCGGCGGCCGGTTTTTAATTGTACCTCTACCAATGAATAACGGCTGGTAGGATACCGGTCCACTGCATAGGGTAACTCCACGGTGGCAAGTCTGCGAAAAAGGGTAATGGCCTCTTGGCGGGGGAGTTCGGATTTGGGGCGTTTTCTTTGATGCTTAAAGTCTGCTACTGGAGGGAGTGGGTAATCGATGGTCTCTTGCTCGGGACAATAACCACGACACACGGCAAGATATTGTTTAAGAGAATATTCACTTTCCAGCTGTTGCTGTAACCGGGCGGCAACTTCACCGCTCTTGCCAAAGATGATGATTCCGGATGTAGGCTTGTCTAGCCTATGTACCGGATATAAATGATAACCACTAAGATCGCGTAAGTATTGCAGGAGAATACGCGTCTCATGGCGGTCTATCTCTGAGCGGTGAACGAGCCAACCTTCGGGCTTGTAAGCAGCAAGTAAATGTTCGTCTTCAAAGATTATTTCTGGTTCACAACTCATTGTTCGATCTGATAAAAGCGCTTTGGCTGAGCACCTAGTGTATTGCTGTGGGGCGTTGATTGCATTTAAAAATTTTGGTCGGCATTGGTAATTTATGCATCGGTGGATGCCTGCAAGAAAAAAATACCAACAAGAAATCTAAATTTAGGTTGACATCCTAGGGCTAGGCAATAAACTTCGCAGTAGATTTCATTGCTGGCTAGAAAGTATTTGGTGCTGGCATATTTTTTCAAATATTCTTCTTTTAAACGTGGAACGCAGCCACGAAGGGGTCATGAAATGCGAAATGTGGATACTAACAACCTGTTTTTTTAATCGCTTTTCATGTGCTTCAGCTTGAAAAGCGATTGAGCTTTTCAAGCCAGAATTCTCTAGAGCCCTGGCATTTGCCGGGGCTTTTTCGTTTAAGGCTTTGGAGAGCTTTTACTGATTTATTGGATCAATCCAAGGACTCTATATGCCTGTAAAAATTGTGCTAAATAAAAATGCACCGCAAGGTAGTGTGCCGGTAAAAATATATACTGACGAAATCGAGCCGCAGGCCTTACAGCAGCTAAAAAATATCGCTCAGTTACCCATCATTCACTCGCACGTGGCAGCAATGCCTGATGTGCATTTGGGTAAGGGAGCAACCGTTGGCTCGGTCATTCCAACAGTGAGCGCGGTAATCCCTTCGGCGGTAGGAGTGGATATAGGCTGCGGAATGAATGCAGTGCGAACTTCGTTATATGCCCATCAGTTGCCAGACAACCTGAAAGCATTGCGGGAGGCCATTGAGGTGAAAGTACCCATTGGACAGGGTCGTCACAAGATGATCAGTGCCAGGGAATCTGCCTGCAAACTTTTAGCTCCCGGTGTGGATAGGCTGTTTGAAAAGCATCCTGGGCTTTTGAAAAAGCTGCATCAGCCCCAGAAAACCTGGGTTACCCAGATGGGGACCCTGGGTGGCGGCAATCATTTTATTGAAATTTGTTTGGATGAAAACAATGCAGTTTGGGTGATGCTGCATTCAGGCAGCCGAGGAATTGGCAATGCTATTGGGCAGCACTTTATTCAGTTGGCTCGAAAGGATATGACGGGGCATATGCATAATCTGCCAGATAAAGACTTGGCTTACTTTTCCGAAGGTAACCACCATTTTGAGGATTACATCGAGGCGGTAAATTGGGCCCAGGAGTACGCTCGAACCAATCGGCAGGAGATGATGAAGCTGGTTTTGAATTGCCTGAAAAATCACTTGCCAAAATTTACCCTGACCAGTGAGGCAATTAACTGCCATCACAATTATGTGATGCGCGAGCGCCATTTTGAACGGGATGTATTTGTAACCCGTAAAGGGGCGATCAGTGCGAAAAAAGATCAGATGGGAATTATTCCGGGCTCAATGGGTGCTAAGTCCTATATTGTGCGTGGGCGTGGGAATGCTGAATCGTTCCACTCATGCGCCCATGGAGCTGGCCGTCAAATGAGTCGTACCGCGGCACGCCAGAGATTTACCCGGAAGGATCTTGAAGAGCAGACTAGGGGCGTTCAATGCCGTAAAGACAAGGGAGTGATCGATGAGATTCCGGCGGCTTATAAAGATATAGACCGAGTTATGGATAATCAGTCAGATCTTGTTGAAGTGGAGCATACACTGCGTCAGGTGATATGTATTAAGGGTTAGGATTTTTGTTGGTAGGAACTATTAGGAGGCGCTATTTGTAGGAGTTGTTATTTGATGAAGCATAAGTCGGTTAATTGGCCGAACTTCCAGGAAAATATTTTCACTTTTGGTGCTTGGCTGCCAAATGTTTCGCAATAGGAGAATATTAATGAAAAAAATCCCACCTAAGACGACTAGGAAAATCCGTAATTATGTCGCTCGTAACCCATTAATGGGCAAGGGCGGCGCTCATGTGAAGGCAAAGTCAGGAGAGCGTTTTGCTGGTAAGCAAAAAATGAGGAGGGAAGCGCGGGAGTGGAAAGGCTCCCGCGATATTTCCCCGCTTGTAGCTGTGGCTAGCTGTATGTTTCCGCCGATTCTTACCGGTTGTTAACTTTTGCCTTCTTCTGGCCAACCGGGGAGCGCCTCCAGGTAAACCCATCTCTTTTTGTAAAGCTTGAACAGGGATACTTCATGAATTACATGCTCCTGCTCATTCTCTGAATACCAAGCCTTAAATTCCACCACCGACTTTTTCAAACCAGGTTTAGTCTTGATGACTTCCAAGCGGGTCCACTGGGTTTCCAGATCCTCTTGGGAAAGATCGGGATAAGTGTCTGGGTGCCAGGTTTTACGCAAATAGGCCAGGTTCCCCATCGCATAAGCGCTGTAACGACTGCGCATTAGAGTCTCTGCAGTATTGGGATAGGCTTGCCCCGAGAGGTAGAGGTTGCAGCAACCTTGAAACTTCTTACCTGAGCCGCAGGGGCAGGTATGATCCGTCATAAATAACTCCATAGCAGAACCGGGAATTTTCGTTCATTCGGTCATCGTGGTTTCGTAAACACTTATTAACCTTGCTTGACGGTGACAGAGGGTAGCATAGCTTGACCTTTTTCAGGGGAACGCTAAGATACCGACCAGCCGGTTGGTTTGTTGGGTGTGTCCGGGAGGTCATGTGTCGAGAGTCGATAAATCTGCCATTGTTCGCGCTGCCGAAGAGGTGGTTCGAGAGAAGGGCGCGCGTAAGCTCACTCTGGATGCAGTGGCAGCCCAGTGCGGGTTGAGTAAGGGTGGCTTAATCCACCACTTTAGGACCAAGCAGTCCCTTCTTAAGGCGATGTTGGAGTCGGCGATTGCCAGGGAGGATGCCACTGCTGAGTCTTGTGCTATGGCGGGCGGTGACCTGCTGACCTGTCGATTGAGTTCCATTTTCGAACTAATGGAAGATGACGAGGGGTTGCCACGATCGCTAATTGCGGCAGTAGCCGAAGACCCGGCGCTTCTCGAACCTGTAAAAATAAAGGAAGCGGAGCTTCGGAGTGAAATCTCCCGAACCTATAAAGACCCCGAACTGGCGCAACTGTTGATTCTCGCTGCCCAAGGTTTGTTCTTTGGGCGCGTGTTGGGTGTTGTGGAGCCTGAAGATCCGATGCTCGACCGCTTACGTGAACGTTTGTTGATGCTTTCTGCAGATCTCGCCTGATTTTTTTCTTAAACACGCTTTTGGATGACGAATATGAAATTGTCGGTAAGTTCTCGTGCCCCCCTGGCCCTTTTAATGGCGGCGGTGGTCATTCTTGCGGGCTGCTCCGGCTCGGAAAAAGAGGAGCAACAGGCCGAAAGACTCTGGCCTGTAAAAGTCGCTACAGTCCAGAGCACAAACAAAGTTGCAGATCGCCAATTTGCCGGCAGGGTGAAAGCGGTGCAAAGCGTGGACCTTTCTTTTCAGGTGGGCGGTAAGCTCGATAAGTTAAATCTACGCGAAGGGGAGATCATCCCCAAAGGCACCTTAATTGCGGAGCTTGATGATAGGGATTATCGGCGCCGGGTAAAGGAGGCTCGCGTGAATGTTGAGCTCTTGGAAAAAACACTGAATAGACAGCGTTCCCTGGCAAATTCGAAAGTGATTTCCCAGCAGCAGCTGGATGAAACCGAGAGTAATTTTGATCTTGCCAAAGTGACACTGGAAAGAGCAGAGCAGGATTTGGCTTATACCAAGTTGACAGCCCCCTTTGATGCGTTGGCCACACGGCAACTCGTTGAAAATTATACCAATGTTCAACCTGGTCAGCCGATTGTGCGTTTGCAGAATATTTCTGAGGTGCGTATCCAGATTTCCGTTCCGGAAAAACTACTGGCCACTGTCAACGAAGAGCAGATCAGCTCAGCACTTGCAGAATTTGAATTCCTGCCGGGCAAGCATTTTGCTTTGAAATACCGTGAACACCAAGCGGAAGCCGACAGCGTGACACAGACTTACGCCGTGGAGCTGGGAATGCCGCGACCGCAGAATGTTCAGATTCTTCCCGGCATGACAGCCCGGGTTACCGTCAAAATGAAGGAAGGTAGTGGAGATTTCTGGATTCCTCTGGCAGCTGTGCAGAGCAGCAGTGGAGGTGAGCCCTATGTCTGGCAAATTAATGAAGATCAATCTGTTTCCAAAGTTCAAGTGGCCCTCGGCCGCACAAATGGTGAGGCAGTACAAATCATTCAGGGCTTGTCACCGGCAATGAAGCTGGTGGCCGCGGGCGGTCAGCACCTCTATGACGGTGCAAAAGTTCGCAATTATGTACAGCACTAATTTGTCTGTGAGCTCTGGCCCTGTGAACAGGGGGGAAATATTGTGAAGATTTCTGATGTATTTATTGAAAAGCCGGTTTACAGCTGGCTACTGATGTTGATTTGCCTAATCGGCGGGCTTTGGGGGCTATCGGATATTGGCCGCCTGGAGGACCCGGCCTTTACCATCAAAGAAGCCCGAGTCTTTACCCTCTATCCCGGTGCCAGTGCCCAGCGGGTGGAAGAGGAAGTTACTGAGAAGCTTGAAGTCGCTATCCAGCAAATGGGGCAGCTAGATCTGGTTACCTCTACATCCAGTCCGGGAATGTCGGAGATCCGTGTAAAGATCAAGGACCAGTATGCTTCAGCAGAATTGGCCCAGGTATGGGATGAGTTGCGGCGTAAGGTCAACGATGCCCAAAGAGACCTCCCAAGTGGAGCTTATCCTTCGGTGGTCAATGATGACTTCGGTGAGGTTTTTGGCATTTATTACGCGATTACCGGTGAGGGTTTTTCCCTGACGGAAATGCGTGAGATCACCAAAGCGATTCGCCGTGAATTGCTTGGTGTAGAGGGAGTTGCAAAAGTATCCCGCTCCGGGATTATTGATGAAGTCGCCTATTTAGATATTGATGAATCCCGACTCGCTCAGTTTGGTTTTTCTCTTGACGACTTGGCCCAGGTCCTGCAATCGGAAAGTTCTACGCAAAAAGTAGGGGAAATTGGTGGCCAGGATTTACGTACCCGCATCCTAGTGGATAATCCTGCGAGTGATTTGGAGTCTATTCGCAATATTCTTGTGGGAGTGCCCGGTTCTACGGCAATGTTGGCTATCAGGGATATCGCGGATATCTCGATGGGATACGATGAAAGCCCGAGTTTTATTGCCCGTTATGATGGCAAGCAGGCCGTATTACTTGGTGTAGCAGGTGCTGAAAATACCAATATTGTTAATGTTGGTAAGGCTGTAGAGGCAAAACTTGAAGAGATAAAGCAGGCACTGCCACTGGGGGTGGAAATTCACCCGGTTTATGCGCAGCACCAGGTGGTAGAAGAAAGTGTCGATGGCTTTTTGTTTAACCTCGTCTCTTCAGTTGTCATCGTTACCCTAGTGCTCTGTGTTTTTATGGGCTGGCGCTCCGGCGTGGTGGTGGGTACTGTGCTTGGCCTAACGGTTCTGGGAACCGTACTGATCATGAACCTGTTCGGTTTAAACCTGCAGAGGATTTCCCTCGGTGCCCTTATCATTGCCATGGGCATGTTGGTTGACAATGCTATCGTGGTGGCTGAAGGCATGCTGATGGGGGTTCAGAGAAATGAAGAGCCCAAGAGTGCTGCCAGCAGGGTGGTGCGTCAGACATTCTGGCCACTCCTGGGTGCCACCGTTATTGGTATTATGGCGTTTTCCGGTATCGGGCTATCTGACGATGCCACTGGTGAATTCCTCTTCTCTCTGTTTGCCGTGATCGGTATATCGCTGCTGCTCAGCTGGATTCTCGCTGTCACGGTAACTCCCTATTTAGGCTACCACTTGTTCAAGCCCAGCAAGGACTCGGATTCGGAAGATCCTTATAACGGTCGCTTTTACAATATGTATTCCGGCGCCCTGGCCGGTGCGCTGAAGCGCCGTGGTCTGACGATCGGTTTGCTGGTTGTAGTTACTCTGGTGAGCTACTTCGCCTTTGGGTTTGTGAAGCAGGGATTCTTCCCGAACTCCAATGCTCCACTGTTCTATGTGAATTACTACATGCCGCAGGGTAGTGATATCAATCGCACCGATAAGGCACTTCAACTTGCAACTGAATATTTTAAAGAGCAGGAGGAAGTGGTTTCTGTTACGGCTGTTGCGGGTCGTGGAGCAGATCGCTTTATGCTGACTTATGCTCCTGAGCCCCCCAACGCCTCCTATGGCCAGTTGATTGTTCGTGCCCAGAAGCGCGAGCAAATCCCTCAGCTAATAGAGAAAGCTAAGGCGCAATTACGTGAAGAGCAGCCGGAAGCGCTGATCACCTTTAAGCGTTTAGTGTTTGGCCCCGGTGGGGGCGCCGATGTGGAGGTGCGAATTTCTGGTCAGGACTTTCAGAAGTTGCGTGCGCTTGCGCAGGATGTTGAGCAGCAATTCCGAGAAAAGGGGCTCGAAGATATCCGCCACGATTGGCGCGGTCGCGAGACCACAATTCATGCACACCTTGATGATGAGCGCGCTCGTGTAGCCGGTGTCACGAATACCGATATTAGTCGGATGATTCAATTTGCTACTGCCGGTTATACGGTAGGTGATTTCGAGAGCGGCGATCGCATTATCCCCATTATTGCGCGTATGCCAGCGGGGGATAGGAACCAAGTGGGTTCTCTGGAAGACCGCCTGGTATGGAGTCCCAATGAACAGGGATATATTCCTGCGGGACAATTGATCACCGATTTTGAGGTTACCGCCGATGAGGGTCTGATCCAAAGGCGCGATCGGGTTCCCACTATTACAGTGAGTGCCGATGCACCGGAAGGCGTGACAGCGATGGCCGCTTTTAGCCAGATTCGCCCTTGGGTGGAGAGCATGCAGTTACCACCTGGCTTTAAAGTGGAGTTTGGTGGTGAATATGAAAGCTCTACCGATGCGCAGAAGTCTCTTGGTAAAGGCTTGCCGCTAGGCTTTCTGATCATGATCCTGGTATCAATCTTGTTGTTCGGTACCGTTCGCGAACCTGTGATTATCTGGCTGGTGGTTCCCATGTGTTTGGTGGGGGTGGTCGTAGGCTTGTTGGCCACCGGATTGCCGTTTGGGTTTATGTCCCTGCTTGGCGTACTGAGCTTATCCGGAATGCTGATTAAAAACGCTGTGGTTTTGGTGGATGAGATTGAAGTGCAAACTCATGCAGGACTGCCCAGGCTTACCGCAATTCAGCGTGCCAGCGTAAGTCGTTTGCGCCCGGTCTTCCTCGCAGCGGTCACCACTATTTTGGGAATGTCTCCGCTGTTATTTGATGCATTCTTTGCAGATATGGCTGTAACCATTATGGGGGGACTGGGCTTTGCTACAGTGCTAACCCTGATTGCTATCCCGGTTTTCTATGCAGTTTTCCACAAAGTGAAACCTAACGAGGTAGAAGGTAGTTCGCCCGAAGAAATAGCTAGGCCCAAGAAGGCTTCTTCAGGAGAGCCGGTTTCTGCATAACAACTGAAGTGTACTCTAATACAGTTTGATCTTTAGATATTCCACACAGCGCCAACAGGGTGTTGTGTGGAATTATCTCTCTCCCCATTTTTTTCCGTTCTCCAGGTGGAAGCCTTTACCACCATGATTTTTCCTGAGTCCAAATTACATTTTGTTAGCTAGCTCTAGTATTGTTGTCAGAGTGAAAAGTCTATTGATTCCTGTAATGAAAACTTATTAGGTCTGTCATCAAGTGCTATTACTTTGTTGCGCCTTTATTGCCATCTGCCTTCCACTGATGAGGTCTATGTAGGAAAAGTATGAAAAACAACTAATGGTTCTTAGGTATCCATGCTTCGACCTTTTCAATTTCCCCTGAAGGAGTATTTACTTGTAAGAAGAATCCTATCGACTCGATAGGGAGATGCGGATAACCTGCAGCCTTGAAATTTGAAATAGAAATAAAAGAAAGGTTTGTGAATGCGTTCTTTTATCGCACTGTGTGTTGCGGTTGCACTGGCCAGTTGCTCTAAAACACCCGAAGAATTAACTCAGGAAGCTTGCATCGACTCCCGTTACGCAATTCAAGTAAGTCGAAAATTTGTTAAGCGATACGCTCCACTTCCTCATATCGCTAAGCTCATCGCAGTTTCTGGACAAGAAGACTCTAAATCTACGTATCGAGGCGACTGCATCCATAATGTCGAAGGCTGGGTCGAATTTGATAATGGTTTCGGGGATATCAAGAGAAGGACTTTTACTATTAAAGTTGAATACATAATGAGTGAAGATCACTGGACGATGCACGAAATAATCCTTTGAATTCTTTTTGATTCTACCCGCCTACAATGGATACCTAAAAGCCATTATTACTTTTCAGCTGCCAATTTGAACCGGCTCATACTCTTCCAATAGTTTTTCTTGTAGTCTAGCCCCTGATTTGATTGGTAGTTGATGTATGAGTGTTCGATCATTTTCAAGCTTTGTATTGTCTGCTTTAGTAGCATCCTTAAGTTTTCCAGTACTCGCGACCACTTATGAGAGGGCAGAGTGGTTACCGCAGTGGTCTGATACAGACCGGGATTGTCAAGATACCCGGCATGAGCTATTGATTCGTTATTCCCTTTCCCCTGTGACCTATACACGCGCTAACCAGTGCAAGGTTGCCACTGGGTTGTGGTTGGACCCCTACACGGGCAACTTTTACAGCAAGGCTTCTGATCTTGATGTAGAGCATATAGTGCCTCTGAAGTGGGCTCATGATCATGGTGGCGCTATCTGGAGTCGAGAGCTGAAAAGGCAGTTCGCCGAGGATATCGATAATCTGTGGCTAGTGGACGATGGCCGCAACCAAAGCAAGGGACACAGAGGGCCTGATGAGTGGATGCCGCCTTATGCGCCGGTCGGAAAAATTTATGTGCAGCGATTTATTTCTATTGTCGATAAGTATGGCCTGAGCCTGAGTCCAAGCGAATCCCAGAGGCTGCGCACCATGGCCAGTGAGGGCTAGTTAGGGTTCGATCTCTAATCTCTATCAAGAGGAGTACCTGTCGCAGTTTGACAATTTCGGGTAGCATTTTGCCTCTAATTGGAAGTGCAGGCGGATATGCGGGACTCCTCCAGGATTTTGATCGAATATTTCAGGTGTTGCTATCAAGCGGATAGTCACGACTTATCACTGAGTAATATTGCTCGCCTTGCGGATAATCGCCGAGTATTTTTCAGTGAGCGAGACTATTTATCCGGTGGTGAGCTGCCCAGAATCCCTTTGGTGGGTGCCTCAGCGGCACAGCTTGCAGAGCAGGTAGATATTTATCGGAAAGAGCGCAGCTTGATTTATTCGCTCTTTTTTATCTCTGGAGAGCTCCCTGCTCAGGTAGGTATTAATTCCAAGCGTAAACTATGTGCCCCTCTCCTCTATTATCCCGCCCGAATATATTGCGATGAAGAGTATTTCATCGAGATAAACACAGATGATATCCGTATCAACCTACCTTTGTTGCGTTTGATCCTTAAGCCGGACACAGATTCCAGTGTGACAGATAGCTTTCCAATACCCAGTTTTCCACTGGATAGCGCTAAGGTGGCGGCCATAGGGCGCTGGCTAGAGGAAAACAGCCGGTTGAGTGGCATTGAAGAGATCAGCCGCTGGCCAAATCTGCAGCCGGCTGACTCTGATGCCTTGAGCAAAAATTCCACTCTGGCAGTTAGTAGTGCTTGTGCGCTCATATTGGCTGACAGGTCGCGGGGATCGCGAGGAGTTCTTCACGAGTTGCGATTTCTTAGTAAGTCTCGAAGACTTTCTGCCCCTTTAAAAGCCGTTCTCGGGGAATGTGCTGACCATTTCCCTCCAAGTAACAGTGAGCCCCAGATGTTGCCAGGGCTACTGAGTGAGACTCAGGAGAGGGCGTTGCGAAATGCTGCGAATTTACCTTTGAGTCTTATCTCTGGCCCTCCAGGTACAGGCAAGAGTTTTACCATCGCGGCAATGGCGATTGATCAAATGCTGCATGGCAATACCGTTCTGGTTGTCTCTAAAACCTCTCAGGCAATAAATGTTGTTCGGCAAAAATTGCGCGAGACTTACGGTTTACAAGAAGGCTATGTACACACCGGCGAGCAAGGTTTTGTTCGCAGTTTGAAATCTCACTTGGACTCACTACTTAAAGAGGGCGTTGCAGCTCCCGATGTGAGTGTTGCCAAATTAAAGCGTCGCCTCAAAGCCACTCTAAAGGCCCTGCGAAAAGCTGAGCGACGCTTTAGCAGGGCTTTAAAGACTGCACAGATGTTAGGCCCCGGAGGTTTTGGCACCTGGTTTACGGCTTTTGGGGTGCGCATTTTAGGCCGACGATTGGATACGGAAGCGCTTTGGGAGTTTCAAGAGACTATCGGGCATTTGCGAAAAAATTTCGAGCTACAAGCTTCCCGATACATTAATGCCTATCGTAAAGAGACTCTTTTGAGTCTTTTAAAGCGGGAAAGAAGGCACTTATCCCTTTTCAATCAGGCACTCAGGGCGCGGACCTCCAAAACCCAGGCAGAGCGTTTTGCCCAAACGAATATGCAGGTTGTTTTGCAGGCCTACCCTATTTGGCTTTCGACCCTGGATGAGCTCAATGAGATATTACCTCTTTCCCCGGGCTTGTTTGATCTCGTCATCTTTGATGAATCTACCCAGTGCGATATTGCCAGTGCGCTGCCGGCACTGTACCGGGCAAGTCGTGCGGTTGTGGTGGGCGATGGCAAGCAGCTGCGTCATGTATCCTTTTTATCGGCACAGCAGCAACAACGCTTGTGGGAGGGCCTGAACGGTCCAGAAGAATTACCCGTGGCGTTTAGTTACCGGGACCAGTCCCTGTTGGATATTGTCTCTGACTCACTGGAAAGTCAGGAGGCGGTTACCCTGTTAGATGAGCATTACCGCAGCCAGCCAGAGCTTATCGCTTTTAGTAATCACGCTTTTTATGCCGATAGGCTGAAAGTGATGCAGGCGAGACCGGTAGCGTCTGGTGAAGGAGCTTTGGTTCTGCAATATCTGGAGGGGAAACGAGCAAAGAACGGCAGAAATCGGGTCGAAAAAGATTGGGTCATTGAGCAGCTGCGTGAACACATTAACTGCTTTGCCGAATCTCCTGTAAAGCCAACGGTTGGGGTCCTGTCTCCCTACAGGGAGCAGGTGGACTACCTCGCTTCTGAGGTCAGCAGGGCTTTTCCAGTAGATGTACTGCGTCGTTTTTCTATATTAGTTGCAACACCTTATGGTTTTCAGGGAGAAGAGCGGGATCTTATGCTCTTGTCTTTTGCGGCAGATAATCAATCCCTGCGTGCGGCGACTTATCTCAATCGCGCCGATATGTTTAATGTGGCGGTAACCCGGGCTAAGGAGCGGCAGTTGGTGGCTTATTCCATTAGTCCTGAGTCCCTGCCACCTGAGCACTTGTTGCGCCGCTACATTGATTTTGGACATGGGGTGGACTTCAGTACCCAACAAAAAGTATTTCCCTGTGAGTTTGCCGGAGAGGTGAGTGCAGGCTTGCAGCGGGCACAGATCAGGCATTGGGTCGCATTTCCTATTGCCGGCCAGTGTGTGGATGTGGTTTGTGAGCACCGTGGGCGAATACTGGGGGTGGATTTGATTGGTTACCCTGGGGAATATCGGCAGCACTTTACTACCCAGACTTACAAGGTGTTGCACCGAGCGGGGGTAAGAGTGTTGCCATTGCCCTATATCAGTTGGGTGCGTGACCCAGAAAGCTGTCTAAGGCGCATTCTTGAAGTGTTGAAAAAGACGTCACAACAGAGCGAGCACTGAATACTGCTATCAAGGCCAATGTAAGAGTACGCAACAATGAAAGTTGCGCCGGGACTGCTAGGCTTAAAAGGAGTCCAGTTTGCAGTTTCGCCGAGAGCGCCTATGAAATTGTGGTTATTGATACCTTGCTTTTGGGTATCTGCCGTAGCAGCTGTCGATGTGATTTTTGTCGATGCTCAGCAGCAACACGGGGTGCGGAGCCCGACTCTGAGTTTTTGTCAGGCGCGTTTCTATGAGGAGGACGACGGACGTCTTTATTGCAATTGGGCAGTCAATTTCCGCTATGCCTGCTTCGTCTGGTGGCCTACCAATAAGGTGATACCAGCCGGTGCAAAGCTCTCTGAGCCGGAGGTTGTCGGGAAGTGCGGTAACGGTGAACCAGTTTATAAGTTACATCACTACTAGCTATCCGGCAGCTCCTTGCCGTTAAAGTGGATAGCATCGGTATTCCAGTTCAGTGGTCCACCAGTTGGTACTCCACGATAGGGCGTGTTAGCTTCTCTCTTGCTCGGTATTGAGTCCTTGATCTTGCAGTTCCCGCGCTTGCTTGAGGATTTCAGGCATAGCGCTGTCTTCCACCGATAATGCATCGATGATGGCCGCTAGCAGATCCGCTGAAAACATGCACTTGCTCACTTTGCTGCGCAGGTTTTCTGTGGTCATTGAAATTCCTCTTTCGGCCAGGGCCTGGGCGAGATCCCCGTAACGCATACCCCGCAAAGCCATTGAGGCGCGCACATAGCGAGCGATGGCCTGCTTGTACGGAGCCAGTGCTTGCTGATTGCTGAGGCTTTGCTTGTGGTCCATGGGCTCTACTCCGTTACAGTTGATGTCACTTATGTGGTAAATACTATCCTTGTGTGTATTATTTGCAACATAAGTTTGAAATAAGTTATTGACCACCTTTTTTTTGATGCTATATTTGTGACCAATATTCCACAGCGAGGGAGTCGAGATGACCTGGAACCATGAGAATCTACGCCAGTTGGCGGAAAACCACACCGGATGGGTGGTGGAGTCTGAGGGAGAGTGCCTCAGCATTTCCAACGACGAGGGTGTCGATGCATTCGTTTATGTCGGTGAGAAGCAAATCGTTGTCGAGAGCATTTTGTTCCCTGTGAGCCAGGTAGCCGATGTGGTCGCTCTTAACGAGATGATTCTACAGACTCATCAACTGGTTCCCCTGACGGCGATCGCTATCAAGATGATTGGCGGTGAGCGTTACTATGTCGCCTTCGGCGCGCTGTCTGTGTCCAGTAAAGACGAAGTGGTGATTGAAGAAGTTGAAACCCTATTTTCCAATGTGGGTGACTTCCTGGATTTATTTGCGGATCATTTTGAAATGGAGGGTGTAGCATGAGCCTGAGAAAAATCTGGACTGCCTTGAAAGGTGCGGTCAACGAAGGAACTGAAGCAGTTGCGGATAGCCAGTCTATTCGTATTCTTGATCAAGAGCTGCGGGAGGCAAAGGCCGAATTGAAAGCTTGTGATGAGAACCTGACTAAGATCATGGCTAAGCGCAAGCTGGCTGAAAACAAAGTGCAGTCGCTGAAAGCCGATATTGAGACTTACAGTACCCACGCAATCAACGCCAGTGAGAAAGGCGATGAGAGCCTGGCCCTGGAGTGTGCGGAGCGCGTTACCGAGCTGGAAGCCCAGCTTGAAACAGAGCAGAGCCTGCTGGAAGGCTTCATCAACTCCGAGCGCTCTCTGAAGGGGAATATCTCCAAGGCGAAAATCAATGTGCGCCGCATGGAGCAGCAGATCGACCAGATCAAGGCCACAGAGTCAGTTCAAAAGGCCCAGGTCGCGGTTTCCTCCCGCCATATGGGTGCTAACAGCAAAATCAAAACGGCTCTGGACAGCCTCGACCGCATCAAGAACAAGCAGCAGGAACGCGCTGCGGAGTTGGAAGCTGCGGAAGAGCTGGCGACGGAAGAAAGCGGCTCCAGCCTGGATGCCAAGCTGAAGGCGGCGGGTATCAAGCCCGGTGGCCAGGTCAGCGGTAGCGACAAGCTGGCCCAGTTACTGGCGAGCCGCCAAAAGGCCTGATCCAGTGCTACTTTATCGAGTGCGGCGCCTTCTGGCGTCGCTTTTTGTTAAGGCCAACACAGCAGCCATTCTTGTCGGTGTCCTGGGTTATGTGGTGGGTAGTTACCTGCTGCTCAGTGCCGCCGGAGAGAGCGAAATTGTCGATCCGACCAATTTTATTTATTGGTTGGTCGTTACCGCATCCACTGTAGGCTACGGCGATTTCTCGCCAGTGACTCCCGCGGGCAAAGTGGTTGTGGCAACCTGGGTAATCCCCTTTGGTTTGAGTTTGTTCGCCATGGTGTTAACCAAGGTGGGCTTTGTTATTTCGGAGTTTGTACATAGAGGAAAGAGGGGGTTGCGCATGACAAATCGCGTAGATCACACAGTCATTATTGGCTGGAACGGAACCAGAACCCTTCGCTTGATAGAATTATTGCTATCGAAAACCAATGGCACAGCAACTGAGATAGTGCTTTGTGTTGAGGCCGATATAGAGAATCCGATGCCCGGTAAAATTGATTTTGTACGGGTTGAATCTTTTTCCCATATTGAGAGTATGCAACGCGCCGCAATTGCCGATGCCGCGAGAATTATTATCGATAACCCCCTGGATGATGTAACACTCACCACCGCCCTGTTCTGTGATAAGCACAGTCCTAATAGCCATAAAACAGCCTATTTCCAGGATGAAAATGTCGGTGAGTTGTTGCGCTCACACTGCCCCAATATTGAATGTATTCCATCCGTGGCGGTGGAATTGTTGGCTAAATCCTCCCTGGACCCTGGTTCTGCCAGACTGCACCGACAACTTCTCGATAGCACTTATGGAATGACTCAATACAGTATTGAGTATCAAGGTGAGCAGCCGTTGCTATTTTCCGCACTATTTGATCACTTTAAAAAGAACTTATCCGCAACCTTGATTGCCGTGCGTCGCCAGGGGATCATAAAAATTGATGTAAACCCCGCCTTGACCGATGAAGTTAACAAAGGGGATATGCTCTATTACATTTCAGCAAAGCGGCTGACCGAAAAAAGCTGCTTCGATATAAAAATGAATGAAGGAGAGGGCGCAGGTACATGTTTACCAAGCTGATCGATAAACTGAAAGGAAAAGAAGCTCCAAAGGTGAATACGCCTGAAATTATGGGGTTGCGGCTTGGCGCAAGCTTTGAACTGGACCCGCTGGCAATTCGCCTGATTCTGGATGAACTCACTATTGAATCCTGCTCCCCCACTCAGATTATCAAAGCCGCAGGCATAGTAAAACTCGATGGTGCCTGGGTATATCGTTTTTATACCGATGACGACGCCTGGCTACAGGTTGTGACAGAAGGGGGCCAAAGTGATGAGCATGTAGTGGACGTCAAGCTGTTTCACTTTTACGATACTCTCGATGTCGCCAATCAGCAGGCTTGGGACAGGCTCCTTAAACAGGAAATTGGTGCTGCCAATTATCAGTTGCAGGACCGCAGCTATAACAGAGTCTGGACTGCTGCTGGTGACTATCACAACCCGGTGCATATGGCCGAGAAGACCTATGACGGGGATGGGGATTACTCCCTCACCGATCAATTCACCATGCTTTTTGAACGTGACTTGTCCGATCAGCGTACCGAATCCCTGTTCCTTTCAGCGGAAGAGAAAGAGGAAGACGCGGGCTACTTGAGTCGCAGCTTGGTGATCAGTACCGGTATAACTTTGACACCATCACAGCTGACTATTCACGGATAATAAGGAGATGTATTAATGGACCAGCCCTACGATTTAATGACTGGTATCCTTCACTTTGCGGCCTACTTTGGCCTGTCGCTGGTTTTTTTAATCGCGTTTAAATTTCTTTACGCTCTGGTGACACCTCACGACGAATGGAAGTTGATCCGTGAAGATAAAAATGCAGCCGCTGCCATCGGCTTTGGTGGTGCGGTGCTGGGTTTTGCCATTGCTGTTGGCGGTGCCGCCAGTAACTCTGTTTCCATTATTGACTTTGCCACCTGGGCATTCGTCGCCCTAATCGCTCAGCTTATTGCCTTTGCGATTATTCGTTTTGGCTTTATGCCGCGCATTGTTGAACGTATTGAAGACGGTGAAGTTAGCGCGGGCATCATGCTGGCAGCTACCACCATTTCTGTTGGTGTCCTCAACGCGGCTTGCATGAGCTACTAAGCGGAGGTGAGGATGAAGCGTAGTAAAAATATTAACCTTGCGCGGATGCGCAAGGGCAGAGGGGCAAGTTTTGTACTGCGCCCTCTGGCTATGGGAATCACCGTGGCTTTGGTGGGCTGCTCTTCCGATGAAGAGGTTAAGGTGGTTTCCTCAGTCGAGGACTGTGTAAATAACACGCAGCTCGATGAGGCCCAATGTCAAGCGGCCTACCAGAAGGCTCTGGCTGAAGCCGAGCGTACTGGGCCCAAATATGCCAATTTATCTCAATGCGAGTCAGAATTTGGCAGTTGCCGTGAGAGCAGCGGCGGCTTTTGGATGCCGTTGATGACCGGCTTTATGGTTGCTTCCCTGCTGAATGATAACGACCGACGCTATCACTCTTACGGTTATTACAATCCGGTTTACCGCTATTCCGCTTCTGGTTCCCGCTATTACGATCGTTTGATGACTGCGGATGGTCAGGTGATCGGGCGCTACGGTAAAAACTCCTATACCGTGGATAAGAGCGCGATGGACCCCAAGCCCAAGGTGACTAAGACGGTTTCCCGTGGGGGCTTTGGCGCAGTGGCCTCGGCCAAGTCCAACTGGGGTGGCGGACGTTCCAGTAGCGGCCGCTCAGGAAGTTGGGGGGGCTGATTGGTGCTGAGGTTACCAATCGGTGAGCGCCCGCGCTGGAAAGAGCGGGCGCAAGAATTTGGTTTTCAATTCCACACTATGTACGGGCAACCCTACTGGGATGAAAGCGCTTACTACCAGTTCTCTCTGGAACAGATAGAGCAGGATATTGAAGACCCCACCGAAGAAATCCATGCAATGTGCCTGGATGTTGTCGCTAAGGTGCTTGAGGATGAGGCGTTGTTACGGCGCTTCCGCATTCCGGAGCAACACTGGGATTTTGTCCGCAACTCCTGGAAAAACGGTGACCCCAGCCTTTATTCCCGTCTGGATTTTGCCTATTCAGGGCAGGGGCCGGCCAAGCTCTATGAAAATAATGCAGACACTCCCACGAGCTTATATGAAACGGGATTTTGGCAGTGGCTCTGGCTGCAGGACAATGTAGACAGGCGAGCCTTGCCACTTCAGTCCGACCAGTTTAACAGCCTGCAGGAAAAGCTGGTTAACCGCTTTCGCGATCTACAATTTCTGACGCCCGGCCGTGAACTCCATTTTGCCTGCTGTAAGGATACGTTAGAGGATCGCGGCACGGTGCAATATTTGCAAGACTGTGCTAGTGAAGCCGATATCACCAATCACTTTGTATTTATTGAGGATATTGGCTGCGATGCTGAGGGAGCTTTTACTGATTTAGACGATCAGGTCATTACCTGGATGTTTAAGTTGTATCCCTGGGAGTTTATGTTCCGCGAGGAATTTGGTTCTTTATTGGGCGGCAATAATGTGCGTTGGCTGGAACCACCCTGGAAGGCGATATTATCCAATAAAGCACTTTTGCCCATGTTGTGGAAATTATTTCCAGGCCATCCCAACTTGTTGCCATCATTTTTCGAGGATGAGCTGGGTAAGGCTAGTGGCTATTCGGAGTTGGTTAAAAAGCCTATTTTTTCCCGTGAAGGCGCTAATATTTCGGTAGTGCGCGGAGGGGATGTACATTCACTGTCTGATGGGCCTTATGGCGAAGAGGGCTTTATTTACCAAGCTATGCATCCATTGCCGAAGTTTGGTAAAAACTTCACCCTTGTAGGCAGCTGGTTGGTGGATGACATGGCTGCGGGCATCTCAATTCGTGAGGATAGCAATCTAATAACGCAGGATATGAGTCGCTACCTTCCGCATATTATTCTTTGAAATGCTTGCCAGAAATTTTCTGGCAAGCAATACCGCGCTTTAATTTCTAGTTTCCGGTGTTGTCAGCTGACCACTAAAAATCAACTCTTCAATTTTTTTGCTGAGCCTGTCATATGTAAAGGGTTTTTGGATGCAGTCGAGCACGCCATCGGCAATAACCTCCTGGACTTTACTGTCGACACTAAAGCCGGTGGAGAGCAATGCTTTTACCTCTGGGTTGATCCGTCGCAAAAAGGCGAATAACTCCTGGCCATCCATACCCGGCATAATCATATCGAGGATTACCAGGTCGACTTGTTCGTAATGTTGCCGGTAATAGGTGATCGCTTGCTCCGCAGATGCGAACGTGCTCACGCTGTGGCCATTCATTTCGAAGAGTGTTTTTGAATAACTGCGGACAATTGCTTCATCATCCACCACCATAATGCGAAGTTGGCGATTCGCAGATAAGGACTCGGCCTGACTTGGCTGCTTGTTTGTCTTTGCCTCTGCAATCGGCAGGTACAGATTAAAAGTGCTACCCTCTCCCTCAATGCTGTGGCATTGGATAGCGCCCTTGTGTAAATGGATAGTGCCATGCACTGCGGCAAGGCCCAGTCCGGCACCCCGACCACATTCCTTGGTGGTGAAGAAAGGTTCAAAAATTCTGCGCCGCACCTCGGGGGGCATACCGGTTCCGCTATCGCGAATGGTGATGAGCAGGTAATGCCCGGGCTGCACTTCAAAATCAGCAATAGTAGCAGCCCTTTCAAAAGTGATATTACTGCTGGCAAAACGCAGAATACCTCCGTTTGGCATAGCATCCTTGGCATTGATACCAATATTCAATAATGCGCTTTTTAGCTGGGCGGGGTCGCCCACTACATGAGGCCGACCGGCTTCTAGCTGCTGCTCAACACGAATACGCCGGTCAATGGTGCGCTCGAGCATGGCGCAGACATCGCGGGTAATTTCATGGGTATTACAATCTTTTAGCTGGTAGTTGCCTTTACGGGCGAAGGTGAGCAATTGCTTGGTCAACTCGGCCGCATGGCGTGCAGTGGTGAGGATATGGTTGGTGTACTCGCTGATACGGGGGTCTTCAGCAATCTGTTGAATAACCTCGGCATAGCCGCTGATGCCATGAATCATATTGTTGAAGTCGTGGGCGATACCGCCGGCCAATTCGCCAATAGCCTGCATTTTTTGGGCTTGCCGCAACTCCTCTTCCAGCAGGCGCTGCTTGGTGATATCTGTTCCGATACTGAGGATACCGGTGGGGCGACCATTCTCGTCCGAAAGGATTTTATTGGTCCAGGCAATCCAAACTCTTTTGCCGGACTTGGTAATATTCTCGTTAATATTGTAGCGGTGTTCCTGCGGGTGATCGCAAACGTGCTGAATGAGTTGACGTAGGTCCCGGCCGCTGGATTCACTGGCCGGCACTATGGTGCCTACCAAGTGCCGGCCAATAATTTCTGCCTCTGAGTAGCCAAAAAGCTGCTGGGCATACTCATTAAATGAGGTGACTCGACCATGCCTGTCGCAGCGCATTATGATGGAGTTCGCGTGCTCGACCAGTTCGCGATAGCGTTCTTCGCTTTTGCGCAGGGCTTCGTAGACCTGCAGGGAGTCCCGGTTTTGGCCGCCAGTGACAATGGGGGATGAGGGGAATACCGGCAAGCGGTTATCTTTGATCACCTATTCTCCTCCGGAATTATTATTGAGTATTTTTTCACCAGAAATTGCATCATGTGGAAACAAAAAAGTATATAGGGAACCCAGAGGTTTTTTGATCAGGTTTGCAGTCTTTGCTGACAGGCCGTGATTTATAAACCCTTTTGTAATTGTGTGTTTATATAAATGTGATGCGTATCCAACTGCGACTCTAAGAAGGGTGCTGGTATTATTATTAATACTTCCTAAACTTTTCTTCCCTAAATAGTGGCTATGGCCAGGCAACCTGATAGCATTCACCGCCATCTTGAAGACCATTGGATGAATTACTATGCAGCTGCATTCTCGATTTTTCGGGCGCGGCATCGCGGCTTTGCTTTGTGCCTCGCTGTTGGTGTCTGCCTGCGGTGAGAAGAAAGCCGGGGGCGAGCAGAGATCCGCGGATTTTGCTCGCCTGCACGCTTTCCCATCTACCTACTCCGTTACTCAGTCGCGACCGGTACTAATACAGGGCGCCACTCTGCTTACCGGTACCGGCGAGCAGTTGGAGAATACCGACCTTTTGCTGAAAGGTGGGAAAATTGCTCAGATCGGTCAGGATCTTAAGGCTCCCAAGGATGCCCAGGTGGTCGATGGCAAAGGCAAGTGGGTGACCCCGGGCATTATTGATGTGCACTCCCACCTGGGAGACTACCCGGCGCCCTCCATTGAGTCCTCCCAGGATGGCAATGAGATGACATCCCCGAATACCGCGCAGGTTTGGGCGGAACATTCGGTGTGGACTCAAGACCCACAGTTTCCATTGGCCCTGGCCGGTGGTGTAACCACGCTACAGATATTACCTGGCTCCGCCAATCTGTTCGGCGGGCGCAGTGTGACCCTTAAAAATGTGCCGGGTCGCAGCGTACAGGATATGAAATTTCCCGGTGCACCTTATGGCCTGAAAATGGCTTGTGGCGAAAACCCCAAGCGTGTTTATGGAAGTAAAGGCACATCTCCCTCAACCCGTATGGGCAATGTGGCCGGCTACCGCAACGCTTGGATTGAGGCCAGCAATTACAAGAAAAAGTGGGAAGAGTATGCAAAGAAGGGTGGCGATGAGCCAGAGCGTGATCTCGGCCTCGAGACCCTGGCAGGCGTTCTGAATGGCGATATCCTGGTACACAATCACTGTTATCGCGGTGAGGAAATGGCGGTGATGATGGATATTGCCAAGGAATTTGACTTCCAGATCTCCACTTTCCACCATGCGGTTGAGGCCTATAAAGTGGCCGACCTGTTAGCAGAGAACAATGTTTGTGCGGCGATGTGGGCCGATTGGTGGGGCTTTAAGCACGAAGCCTTCGATATGACGGAGGCGAATATTGCTATCGTCGATCAGGCCAAGGCCTGCGCCATGATCCACTCTGATTCCGGTGTTGGCGTACAGCACTTGAATGAAGAGGTCGCAAAAGCGATGACGGCAGGTCAGCGCGCTGGTTTTGATATCCAGCCAAAAGATGCTGTTGTGTGGATGACCTCTAACCCTGCTA
This sequence comes from Microbulbifer sp. CnH-101-G, assembly GCF_052466775.1. Lineage (NCBI taxonomy): Bacteria > Pseudomonadati > Pseudomonadota > Gammaproteobacteria > Cellvibrionales > Microbulbiferaceae > Microbulbifer > Microbulbifer sp. CnH-101-G. Next base: position 2,300,783 of record NZ_CP174292.1, on the reverse strand, counting down.
AGGCGCTGGGCATTGACGCGCAGACTGGCAGCCTCGAGAAGGGCAAAATGGCTGATGTTGTAGTTTGGTCCGGTAACCCTTTCAGTGTTTATACCCATGTGGATCAAGTTTTTATCGACGGTGAGCTGATGTACGACCGCTTCGATAAAAAGCGTCAACCGCGCAGTGATTTCGAATTGGGAATTCTCGATGCAGAGGGAGAGCGACTGTGAAAAAAATAGCTGTATTCTGTGCGCTGGCCCTAGGGGTGTTGACCGCTGGTGCCTATGCGGAGAGCATCCTGATTAAGGGTGGCAAGGTGCATACTCTGGCAGACATGGGTTCTCTGGAATCTGCCGATGTACTGGTCGTCGATGGCAAGGTGGAGAAGGTGGCTCCTGTCCTCAATGTTTCGGCTGATAGAGTCATTGATGCAAAAGGTAAGGTAGTAACGCCTGGCGTCATCGCACCTATTTCCGAGCTGGGATTGGTGGAGATCAGTGCAGCCAGTGGCACTAACGACAATGCGGTAACTGGGGAAAGTATCGGCAGTGCGTTTAATCCTGTGCCCGCGTATAACCCCAAATCTACCCTCATTCCTTTCAACCGGGCCGGTGGTGTTACCAGTGCGGTGGTCTTTCCAGCTATCAGCACCTGGGATGAAGCCGCGGTAGCGGCCCAAAGAGTATTCGCCGGGCGTGGCTTTGCCATCAAGCTCAATGGCGAGTTCAATAGCGTCGAAGCCAAAGACGTTGCCCAAAAGGCCTATTTGGGTGAGACCGGAGCTCAGCTAGCAGGTGGCAGTCGTGCGAATGCCTACGCCAAAGTTGAAAATGCGCTGAGCGAAGCTAAAGAGTACCGGGACAACCGCGTGGCTATTCGCCGGGGAGAGTGGCGTGAGCTGAATTATAGTCTCGCGGATCTGGAAGCCTTGCAGCCCGTGATTAATGGTACTGAACCTCTGCTAATCACTGCTGATCGCTCCAGCGATATTCTTGCGGTTATCGAACTAGCCAAGGTCTTCGATGTGAGGCTCGTGTTGCTCGGGGCGGCTGAGGGCTGGATGGTAGCTGACCAGCTGGCCCAGTCTCAGGTGCCTGTAGTGATTGACGCGATCAACAACTTGCCCATTTCCTTCTCAAGCCTTGGTGCACGCCTGGATAACGCCGCTTTGTTAACTAAGGCCGGTGTGAAAGTGGCTATTAGTGGCCCCGACTATGCTTCTACCCATAACGTGTACCTCTCACGTCAATCTGCTGGCAATGCTGTTGCCCACGGGTTGCCCTACGAGGAGGCGCTGAAGTCTATCAGCACTAATGTGGCAGATATCTTCCGTCTTAGCGGTGGTACCCTGGAGAAAGGCGCCACTGCTGATATCGTGGTTTGGAACGGCGATCCACTGGAAGTGACCAGTTACCCTGAACAGGTATTGATCGAGGGTGAACCACAATCTTTGGTTACCCGTTCTACCCGTCTGCGCGATCGTCACCTGAAGCCCGCCAAGGGCCACGGCTTTGGTTATCGCAACTAACTTGCTACAAATGGCTGACTATTAAATTAAAGAGCGGGCAAGGCCCGCTCTTTTTTTGCTTGATGAAAAATGAACAAAAAGGTCCAGTCGCCTGCTTAGCATTGGATTGGTGAGCTGAAGGGAATTAGATATATATTTACTTCCTGTATTAATAAGAAAAAGGAAAGGGCCATGGTGAATATTACAGCGCTGTATGCGAGTCTCTGTGCAATCCTGATTATCTACCTGGCGGGCCGCGTGGTTCAGTTTCGTCGTGCCAAGCGGGTGGGTATCGGTACTGGCGATGATCGTTTTAATGAGATTCGTGTGCGTGTGCATGGGAATGCGGTCGAATATACCCCCATTGCACTGCTGCTTCTGCTACTTGCGGAGCTGGGAGGGTTGCCCGGTTTGTGGCTGCATGTTTTTGGAATAGCATTTTTGCTATCCCGAATTTTTCATGCGTATGGCCTGACTGCAGGCAAGGGCGGCACCCATACTGGGCGCTTTTTGGGTACATTGATCAGTTGGCTAGTGATACTTGCCCTTGCGGTGATCAATATCGTGATATCGGTAAAGTCCCTGTAAAAGCGCAGTGCCACTGGTGAGAATCCCGGGTGAATATCTCTGACGACTGATGATTGTTATTTGATAAGAGGCTTCAGAAAGCTTCTGAAGCCTAACAAAAAAGCCCGGTTAACCGGGCAGAGTACAGGGATGAAACTTTAAACTTCTACCGGAAAATTTCTTCAGGTAGCTTTTTACTGGTTCGCGGCAAAGGGGGTAACAGTTTCGTCTGAGGACTCTTCGCTGTTATCCTCTTCTTCCAGCAGCACTTCTGGTTTACCTTTGCAAGCTTTGGCCAGTGAATCGCGACGCTTGGCCAGCAACAGGCCAATTTCCTCGCTCACTTGCTCGTCAATGCCTTCAATACTGCGCTCAATTAGCGTGGTAATGTTGGCAGCAAGCTCCAGCATCTTATCGTGTTCTTCAGCATCTTTTTTGTTGTCGAACATTGCTCCGTCTCGATCGCATTTCCAAACAGCTACTACGGCCATGATATGCCTCCCAATTGCCCTTCAGACATTCCAGTTTGTTTGTATGGCCATACGGTAACTGTATAAATATTCAGTGTCAATGGTGACCGAGATCGAAGTGGCGTCTATTTAATTGCGTTCAAGAGAGTCACCATTGCGATGGTTTGCCCGCAGGGACATGTCACAACTGTCATAATGCACACTTGCAGCCGGATGTAACCCCCCAGGCATCCTGGCTGCAAACTCCGCACTATACAGGCCCGTTTTCGGGCCTGCTTTTTTCTCGGGCGCTGTTGATCGTTGCTTGCGAGTGGTAAGAGACGAGCTTGGTGGGCTGGGAAAGAGAGGTGAGTGGGCGCGCAGCGCCCAGCCATTAAATAGTGAGTACCAGGCGCGCGGCCAGGCCGATCAGGAGTAAGCCAAACAGTTGCTGGATACGGTGGCCGAGATGCTTGCTAACCAACTGGCGTTTGCGGCTGGCATGGACTGCCAGGGCAACGATGCAATACCAGAGAGTGTCTACCCCGGATACCATGGCAGCCATCCCCAGTTTGGTGGTGAGGGCCTGCTGTTCTGAGACGAACTGGCTGAATAGGGCGGTAAAGAATACTGCAATCTTGGGGTTAAAGAAGGCGACCCCAAAGCCCTGAACGATTGAGCGGCGAACACTTAGGTGGGGGGCTTCCAGCTGGGTGGTTCCCGAGCCGGGAGCCGGAGCCCTGAAGGCCTTCCAGCCCAGGTATACCAACATAGCCGCGCCGCCCCATTGCAGGATGCTGAACAGTAGGGGGGAGCTGGTGATCAGAACCGCGAGCCCGAAGGCTGTCAGGGCAGCGTAAACGGCAACCCCAGCACCGTGGGCTATGGCACTGGCTAGGCCCTGTTGCAGGCCGGAGGCCGAGCAACGCATTACGATTAATAAGCTAGGGCCTGGGGACATGGCGCCGAGGGCGCAGATGCCCGCAAGTGATAACCATCCGAGTAAATCCATTATTTAAAGCCGCCCCCTTGTGCCAGCCAATACTTCTCATCTTCTGTGGAATCGCGGCCTAAGGCTGCATTGCGATGCGGAAAGCGACCAAACTGCTCGATAATCTCCTGGTGGGCCAGGGCATATCGGTAGTGGGTGGCGAGATAAGGAGCGATGGCCTCATCATCCCCGTACTGCTTCTGCAATTGTGCGAAGTATGCCACGGAGCGCTGCTGGATTGAGTGTTTTTCGCTGTGCTCCAGGGGCATGCCGACAAAAACCTGCTGAAACAACCCGAGCTTTTGCTCGTCTCCCCGCTGCAGAATCGTCTCGCTGATTTCGAGAGCCAGGTCATCTCCTTTGAAGGCGAGGTGGGTGCCGCGGTGAATATTGCGGGCGAACTGATCGCACAACAGCAACAGGGCCAGCTCACCCATAAGGCTCTGACGCCAATGATCCAACTTACCCTCTATGGCCAAATTGGTGATCTCAGCGAAGTCTTCTGCCATTTGCCGGTCCAGATTCTGATCTGCTGAAAACCAGCGCTTTTGCAGTTCCTCGGTGGGGCGGTGATCCAGAGAGGGATCACCAAACCAGAAGGTCAGTATTTCCTTAATATCAGGCATCAATGGGCTCCTCAGCGATGATGGGCCGATTATTACGACATTTGTACTTGATGGTCCAGCTGAGTAAGGACGAGAGCTCTCTAAAGGAGGAATCAAAAAAATATTTTTGCGCCTGCATCCAAAACCGTTTCTGGCCCCGTCATAGAGGTGTACAAGGAAAAGCGATCTGGAGGTCACAATGTTTACTGCGGGATCATTTAAGAAGGTACAATTTTGCGCCGTACTGATATTGGCGCTTGGTGGCATGCAGGCCGGTCAGGCCACGGCGGCCGAGCTGGGATTCTCCGTGGATGATATCCATCGACAGCTCACCGAGAAGACGGACCAGCACTTTTTGCAAAAGCTCAATGAGTGCAAGCTTGGCAGTGAGGTTAAGGGTGGCGGACTCCCCTATCCGGTGCGAATTGCTGAGGAGAGAGCTCCCCAAGGTGCTACCCCAGGGCCCTATAGCCGAGGCCGCATTACGGTTATGTAGCATTACACGGTTTCCCCAAGCCGACGGTTTAACAGTACAAAAAGACAACGATTAGAGAGTAACTAATGAGAGCGAGAAATTCACAATCCCTGCGGGCAGTTACCTGCTGGCTGGCAGCGCTGGCAGTAACTTTTACCGCTATGGGCAGCTGGGCACAGGATGATAGCAACACTATCCCCGAGCCGCCGAAGCCGCCAGCTATGGAAAGTGAGGTACCCAAACCAGATTCACGTGTACGCATTATGCGTGATGAAAAGGGGGTGCTCACGATCAAAACTGAAGGAGAGGACGGTGAGCGCAGCGAGGTTCAGGTGGACCTGGGGGCGGAGTTTGGTGGCCCCTTAAGTCAACGCATTATTGAGAAGCTTGAACGAAAGGGCATTCTCGATGAGCGTGGGCGGGTGGCCGAAGAGGCCCTAGACAGTGTGCCAGACAATGTAGAGATCGGTTTATCCAAGAAATATGATGCTTCACACAAGAGTTGGGAGGAGTCTCACTCAGATTCTGGCTTCCACCAGGTGGTGACCTTGCCAGTACTGGCTCTGCTGTGTGTGTTCGGTATGCCGGTACTGATTGTGTGGCTGGTAACCCGCAACAGCTACCGCAAAAAGCAGCTGGTGATGGAAAACATCAATCGTATGGTGGCAGAAGGTCGCGATGTGCCGTCGGAAATGCTGGATATGCTGGAAGGCAACACTCCCAACAATTCCGCAGATAAAGGTTTTACTCTGATTGCAGTAGGAGCTGCGGTGTTTATCTGGCTTTCTGCGATGGCTGGGGTCGGGGTAGGTAGCTTGGGTTTGATTCCGTTATTTATCGGCCTGGCCCGCTTTATCAACTGGAAGCTCGATAACAAGCAGGCGTAAGGACCGGAATATGGACCTCAATGATGAGGATTTGATCAGGCGCACCGTCGAAGACGGGGACCAGCGGGCTTATGCCCAGCTGGTTCGTCGCTATCAATCACAGCTGCGATTCTCGCTCCGTCAGCTGTGTGATGGCGACCAGGGCCTGGCAGACGATATGGCGCAAGAAGCCTTTATTAAGGCCTACAAGGCGCTGCCGGCATTTCGGGGAGATGCCCGGTTTAGCACCTGGTTGTACCGTATCGCCTACAATCTCGTCATGAGCCACAAACGCAAGAACGCCCCAGAAGTGGACCAGGAAGCGGTCGATAGGGCTCAGGCGGAAGAGACAGTGGAAGAGTCCCAACGTTTGGGCATGGCTAGAGATCTAAACTCCGCAATGGACTCCCTGAGCGACGCCCAGCGCCAGGCGATACATCTGTGCATGCAGCGGGGCTTCTCCCATGAGGAAGCGGCAAGTATTATGAAGTTGCCGCTTGGTACGGTAAAATCCCATGTCAACCGCGCGCGGGCAAAGCTTCAGAGCTTGTTACAGCCGTGGCGCGAGGAGGTGGTCAATGGTTAACTTTGAACAGCGCAATACGAAAGGTAATGCCTTGGGCGATTTAGCTATAGAGGGCAAAGACCCACAGTTCGATGCATGGCTGGCAGAGCAGCTGCAGTTCGATGAACCCTACCTGGACGATGACGGTTTTTGTGAAAGCGTCATGGCCAAGCTGCCCGCTCCGACTAAGCATAATGAGCGTCGCGCCAGCCGATTCCAGTATATCGCCGTACTGGCGGCCTCGGGCATCGTTGCCTGGCAATTTCCATTCGGCGAGGTGCTCAGTGAAGCCGCTCGTCAGTCAATTAGTCTTTACAGTTTGGTCGGCGTGGGGATGCTCTCCTCTCTGGCGGTGATGGCCGGTGGTATTTTCGCTGCCCGCCGCTGATTACTTCGATACTCAAAAAAGAATCCAATTCTTGCCCGCCTCTAGCAGTGTACTCTCTAGCAGTGTACTAGGGGTGGGCCAATCAACGTTTAGCTCGCTGTTCCTTTTCATTATTTCTATTCTTTACTGACCGTCATCATTGGTTTGAGAGCACCAAGACTATAGACGGCGCTCTACTCTCCAAGGTGGATTCTTACGGTTTGCACCAGCCCAATACAGCTTTAGCTTATTGCCACTTGGGTCATAAAGGACCGCCTCACGCCATAAATAAAGGTGATCTTTTGGGTCTTCAGAAAAAATGAAGCCTTTTCTCTTTAGCTCCCTGACCCAGGAGTCCAATTTCTCATGTTCAAAATAAACTACAGCCGAATTCTCTGTAGAATTGCTCGAAAGGGTTAGTGAGAAAGTAGCATCTCCATCGGGGCACTCGAATCTAGCATAATGAGGTGTATCGACTATTTGAACAAAGCCCATTTCACGGTAAAAATGTGTAGCCTCATCCATGTTTGATACTGGAAGTGTCACTTGATTTAGGTTCATCAGAAATTCCCACGCAACCCTGTTGCTCTTGCCTGCAAGAGTAAACATTAATATATAAATTATGCTTTACAAAGAGCTTATGGGCCAGGGGTGAGTGCTTTCTGCATGCTTATAAATTTTATTGGATGTCTTACAGCCTACTTAGTTTGATAGTATTGCTGAATAAATTTATTGATCGAATGTAATCTATGTGACTTTGTCGCCAGCTAATAGAGTGGCAAATATTAGTAATATGTTCGGTGTAATCGATATGACTGAAAAGTAAGAGAATGGCAGATAGCCTTTTGGGGTATTTAAAGCTGAAATTTAGCGTGCTTTGTAATTATATCTAGTTGAGACTGTAACTGAGTTTTGATTGGTAGGAGAGCAGAATCTCGAGCTGTTGAAATTGAATTTTTTACAGTGAGATTGATTAATCAATCTCGCTGCTTAAGTTATGCTTGATATCTATTTTATATGTTTTTAAATTTTAGCTCCGCTCATATAAAGAAATTATTGTTTCCACAAAGCTAAATGGGAGTTTCTATATTAGCTGGTAATATGGTGCATTGGGGCTCACTGCTGCTAACCTGGGGGCATAAAGTTAGAGCAGCAAAGTGGAAAAAGATCACTTCCATAGTGTGATACTGTATAAAATGCACTCAGTATAAAAACATATCAATGGCTCGATGGTTTCTAATGATCCTATGTTGTGAACTTAACTATTCAAGCTTGGCTGGCGTAGAAATATGATGATGCGCAACTTGCCAGGAATCCTCAGTCTTAATAAAACAGAAGGTTGCTCGAACAGTATCACGAACTTCCTTGCCATCAGGAAGAGTGCCGCCACAGTTAATAAGGCAGTGAGCAAATCCTGTTTTATCCCCTGCGGTAATTTTTAATTCACTCAACTCAAATAGCGAGGGGATTTCAAAGGGAGGTTGCCATTCATCAAAACTTTCTCTATAGGCTTTAGCTCCTTGATATTGTAGCGGTGCAAGCACATCAAAGATAATTGCATCTGGTAAGTGATTGCTTAAAATGTTGTCCTTTCGATCGTGCCGTGTAGACTCGACCCAGTCTTCAAGGAGAGTTTCAATTTTTTTTATTTCTTGATTTTTCATGATGGATCCATGTGGTTGTTGGTGGGTTGTGGTGGCTGGGTTATAAGAAATTCCATTTATCTTTTTTTGTTTGCCTTTTTAAGGATTTGGGTCCCCAGAGTTAAGGCGATTGTAGTGAATGTTGAGTTTGTAGTCTAAGTGCAGCTCTTAAATATGTTCTGATTACGTCATATCTTAATTTTTTAAGAGTTTGGCTGTTCATATGGAGTTTCTAGCTTAATATTTTTCTATAGATTTACTTTGCATCTTTGGCTTAAGTTTCGATTTGCTTTCTATGAATGCTAGCGCAAACGTGATACCCCGCTAAGTTAGCCCATACTTGATTGCAAATGTATCAATGTCAGGATTTTGGTTCCATTTATATTCTGCTCTATCTGCTATTTCGTTCGCTTTCATTTCGCCCCAAATTTCTTTGATGAGAGCTAGAGCCATATCAATGCCTGCGGATACCCTAGATGATGTAAAAATATTGGCATCTTGAACCCAGCGTGCTTTTGCGATCCAGTTTGTTTGCTCACTTTGTGAGCGCACCCAAGAAAATGCTAATTTATTTGTAATGGCCTTTTTGCCATTCAGTATGCCTGCCTTGGCCAGTAAGGCGCTACCAGTACAAACAGAAGTAATATAGTTGGCGCTTTTGGCCTTTCTTGCGATCCAGTCAATGATACTCGAATTATGCACTTCCTTTCTTGTGCTAATGCCCCCAGGAATCAAAATGATTTGGTATTCAGTGTTGTCACGAAAATCTTTTTGTGTGATGGTTGCGGGCCCTTGAGCTGAATATACTGGCCCCGCATTTTTAGATATAAGCTCAATGCTAAGGTTATCTACTTGACCCAGCATTTCTAAGGGGCCAAATACGTCAAGCAGTTCAAATTCTTCAAAAAGTAAAACTCCCAGCTTCATCCTTGACCTCTATTCAGTGGCGTGACGTTTATTATAAGTAATTTTGGTGGGTTGGGGGTTTTATGAAGCCGCACGGCAGTGACATTTCCGTAAGAATATTTCTATCGATAATGAGAATTTATTTTTAGGGAGTTTGCCCCTGGGTTTCTAAAAGTTACCGATATTTTTAACTGCTGAAGGGCGCGTGTCCGGCTCATTGCGCTTCATTTAGTTACTTAAAATGTTTCTTAAGTGATGTTGCTTAATATCTCAGTTTGCAAATGTGAAGTCAAAATCCTTTTATAAATTTTGCTCCAAACCTAATGGCGTGATTTTTATCTTCTGGGGGCTTTAGAGGTTGGTCTTTCTAGAAACAATAGGGTACGAATGGGGTGTATTGAGTGTGCTTAATAGAGGGGTGATTAAGGTGGATATCGTTCCGTTTACTTGTGCGCTTGCCTGTCCAATGTGGCTTGGATTTCTTTAGAGATTTTATGCTAGCTTATAACTGGCAGGTATGAAATTTAAGTTTTCCTGATTTTTTTGTATTAAAAATAATTATTTAACAGAGTTTGTTCGTTTGGGTGATAAGGTTTCGCGTTTATTTTTTGCTTGCTAGGCCCATCCGCTCAAATAATACTTCTTGCCTCCTTACCGTCCGTAGCCAGCCCCCTCAAGGTTCACTGCATGAATGATTTCTAAAAAGATAAATCCCAGGGGGGCGCGAGCTACATGCCTATACCCAGCACGGTACGCTTTTTAGTTAGCTGAGGCCAAGCTCTTGTTCAATTTGGATTTTTCTCCATACAGAATAGTTTGAGGGGAGCATTGCTTCTTTGGGGGTATCAGCAATGATGGCACGTTTCATGCTGGGCCAGCACAAAACGGCAAGCACCTGAGGGGCGATTAGTTGAAATACCTTGGGTGGGCCCATCAGAGTTTTCAGTTTCTGTACCAATGGCAGCCAAGCGGCGGGGACTACTTGCTCGGCGATTGCCCAAGATGCTTGGGGTTCACTGCCCAGCTGTTTAATAAGGGACTCATAGCGCAATGTTGCTGCACGCAACGCTTCTTGTGGAGATGCCATTATTACGGCACGGGCGCGCCTTTCAGCGCAGGGCAGGCAAATCTCTCTTGGTAGTTCACTCCGTACGGCTAATTCTGGATTCAGTGCCCAGTTACTAGCCTTTACCTGGCATTGGCATATTGAACAAGCATACATTGGGATATCAGCGCTAAACAGTGAGCCTACCCTCTGCGGACGCTCACCGTTTCGCCAGAATAATGGCCGAGTTTCAAAAAAATGGCCGGCAAAATATCGTGCATAAATCAACCAGTCAATATCGGTAACATTTCCGAAGCGGTCTTTATGCAGTAAGTCTGCGATGTCCAGGCTATAAAGGTGTCGCAAGCAGTGAGGGCAGGGCTTTAGTTCATCTTGCGGAAAAGCCTTTTGCGCAGCAGAGAAGTCGCTACTCACCCAAAGAGGTCCCTGATAGTTGCTGACTGTAGGGCATTTGGGAGAAACGTGAATTAGCCCAAAAGAATCAACCTGTGTGATAGAAGTGGGCTCAAGGCCAAATGCAAACACCGGAATACCTCGGTAACGCCAACCACAGGTGAGCCTGTCTAGGTCTGAAGCGTCCAGCTGAATCCCCGATCGAATAGCATTGGCCAAGCTGTTTCGACATGGTTTACTGGTATTTGATGGCTGAGGGATAGGTTTGAGGATACACGACAGCTCTTGAGTTTGGCGGTTATGAATAGGCTGAAGATTGGTTAGCTTCACAAAGCCTCCTCAAGAATTTGCAGGATATGGCTTTCGGAATCCCGCACTACTCGGAAAGCAACCCGACGAGAGCGATCCGGATCCTCCATACCATTGTCATTGAGTACAGGGCGGGCAGAGGAGTAGCCTACGGCTGCGACTTTTGCGCGCACCAGTACTGCTTGATCTGACGGCAGTAGCGAGTGTGCATACTGCATCACCGCCCGTGATCTCTGTTGGGATAGACGCAAGTTATGAAAGTATCCCTCTTCCGGAGCCGACTGCTCACCCCACTCAGAACTTGTGTGGCCCTCAATTTGGATTGCGGCGATAGAATCCATATAGGGGGTCAGTGCCGCAATATACCGGGGTACAAAAGAGGACATAATTTCACGAGCATTGTCACTTAAGGCAAAATCCCCGGTCTTGAACAGCGCATCACTATTATTAAAGGAGATAGCGAGGGTTTGCTTATCCAGCGATGCTCCCCAGCGATTCAAGTCTTGAGAGAACTCCTGCTGTAAAGTTTGATAGATAGCCAACTGTGTATCTCGATAAGACTCCGCAAGCTCTCGAATCTTGGCGCGTTCGTCTATTAGGGAGCGCATAACGAAGACGGCAATACAGAGAAAGACCATCATTAGGCCGGCCATCATGTCAGATAGGCTGATCCATTGGCTTTCACTGGATTCGCTGCTGGAGTGAGCGCCCTCAAACATGCTCCTCTCCAGCGACCTGTTTCACTTGGTTGTCGATTCTCTTCATTTGTTGGATTAACTGACGAAAATCCCGTGAGAACTCACCGCTCAAGGTTCCCAGTGCGTCGCCCATTGCTGTCATTACGCTCTCTACCTCGCTATGTAAGCGTTGATCCAGCAATTCATACTGTCTTTTGATGCTCACGTCAGCATTGGATAAATCGCGAGTGATCACCTGGGATAATTCAGTGATCATTTGCTGGTGGGTCTTGGCAATAAGCTGGGCAAGCTCAACCATTGACTCACGATGATTGTTGGCAGTCTCTTGGATAATATTCGAGAAATGATTCGGGTCGATGTTGGTGAGAACATCGGCCAGAGCTACAACTCTGTTGGTTCTTTGTTCAAAGACTTTGGTCTGGGTTTCATTCAGGGATATCAATTGTTTAACTTGGGTGCCCAGTTGCTGGTTGGCGTTGTCAATTCCTTTGGTCAAAGACTCGAATTTGGGCGCTATATCTGGGATCGATTTTTGTAGTATTTCAATGGATGCCTGCTGTTCATTCAGCATTACAGAGATTTGTTCGGAGTGGATGCGTTGCTGCTCCACCAATGAAGGGATCGCATTAAAGACTTCTGGCAGTTCGGTAATACGTTGATGTAGTTGTAGAAGATTTTCCTGGGCACCATTGATTTCAACCAGCAGGGACGTGGTTTGTTCACGGTAAATGGCAGCCAACTCGGCATGTTGCTCATGCTGGTCGATTAAAGCTTGTAGGGCGGGGGATACTGCTTGTAGCTGTTGAATAAACTGCTGCAGGTTGTCACCCATTTGTGAATTTAAACCCTGATTAAATTTTTCAACAACAGCGGTGAGCGATTGAAGAACTTCTTCACTAATACTCTGCTGGAATTTGGCAAGATCCTGCCGCTGACCATTAATTGCCATCAAGATGTCATCTGAGGTGGCTTTGGCTGGCTGCTCTTTACTGAACAATTGAAAGATAGTACGAAGAACCAGTGACAGGAACAAGCCCAGGATACTCGTCATAAAGGCCGTTTCCAGGCCCTGCATCAGCTCTGAAATTGAAGTATCGATATCAGCCAAGTCAAAACCATAGATACCGAGAATTATGCCAATAAACGTTCCCAGGATGCCAAGAGCTGTCAAAAGGGATGGCACCTCTTTTACAAAACGTGAAAACTTACCAAAGGGGTAGACGACCAAAGCGATAGCACCAAGGGCAAGCATAACGATAAGAAAGGTGTCGGTTACTTGCTCGGCGGATAATTTAGTCAACCAGTGATAGAAAAACTGGGTCATTATTGATCCTTTACAACTTTCTGCATTGTTATTTCATGATAAGAGGGCCCGCTGGGTATCCGTCCAGTGCCCTGACTAAGTACTTTCATTTGTGGCAGAGACTTCACTACGTCAGTAATAGTGCGAAACTTGACCGGCTTATTGCCAGTTGGCTGGAGAAAGGTCCCTACTAGGCCCGACTGCTGTATCTCGAACACACCACAGTTGACTGGAAGACGCTCTTGTTTGAAGAGTAGAAAATGCATGACTCCTGCATTGCTCAGAGACTGATATAAAGCACTGGTGATTATTTGAATTTCTTCAACGGAAAAGAAGTTGAGTAGATCCCAAAGTAAGATGCAATCCAGATTTTCTGGCAGGCTTGCCTGTTTCAAGGCGGCATGCACGGCCCCTTCAAATGATTCCTTGCGGCTGCATTGCCAAAGTATTGCGGAGTAGAGGTCGGATATAAAAAGCTCACCGGCTTCGCGCTGAAGAAATTGCATATTTCTGCCGACTTTCTTCCCGACATCGAGCACTTTGCTGATGGGGGAGCGGCTGACATGTGACATTGCTGCGTCGAAAGCGGTTAAAGGCAGCTCCGTTAGACTTATTTGTCTAAATGCAGAAATTGCGCCTGAGGTACCCGCAGCCTGTAAAGCATTTTGTGACTTCACATTGCCATACTCGAACATCATTTCGATAAGGTCCTTACGCATGCCCTTTCTGTGTAGGAGAGAGTCGCGCAGAGAAACGTTTCCCATAGTTTTCATCAAGTTAAGGGATGAATACCGATAGGTGGGCAGCGGTTCCTGTAATGTAAGTTGCTCAGAGTTAAAGGTGAAGCCGGATAGGCGCTTAAAGTCGGCGGGTGCTGTGGGCATTGTGCCGGTATAGAGCATGGTATGAAAGATAGTACCAGACTTTAAATGAGGTTGGATTTCCTCAATGAGCCGAGTGATGAGTTCGGGCTCCATAAAGTTTAATAAATCCCAGCAGAGAACAACATCAATTTTTATTCTCTGTGGTTTTTTGGTTAGATGTTCAGATAGTCTTGAAGCACGAGTTTGTGAATCCAGCGCATTGATTTCAAGCAATAAGCTACGTAAATCTTCAATAAATGTCTGGCAGGAAAGTTCTAAGAAAGTTTGTGTAGTGCCGAAGGAGAGGCATCCCAAATCCAACACTTTTGCACCTGGTTGAATGACTTCTTCGACCAGGGCAGCAATGCCAAAAGATTGATGCTGCAACATATTTCCATACCAAAAGCTAAAGCCCCGGCAATAGCCGGGGCTGGTAATGAGGATTACTAGAAGTTTTCAGCTCAGCTTTCCTCGGCCTCCTCTTCGATCTCCTTGGTGCCGAATAAGTAATCACTACTATCGGATATACTAGAAGAGCTATTCACAGTGGCGTTACTGGAGGAGTAAGAAGAATTGCTCTGTGCACGATTTGCAGGCTTATCCTCTGTCGCAGGCAGATCAGGGTGTACCAGGCGATCAGAGAACTCCTTGTGACGTTCCTTCATTTCAGAATCGGTATCTACCATGTCCATGGAGCCGCGGAATTTACCACCGTCGTCCAGCTTGATTCTGGGGGCGATCAGGTTCCCATTCACTTGTGCCGTATTGCGAATTTCGATGAGTTCATCGGCAAGTGCATCGCCGTCCAGGGTGCCTTCTACAACAATATTTTTTGCGTGAATATTTGCTGTAACTGCGCCGCCAGTACCCACTGAAAGATTGTGTCCAACCATAATCACAGTGCCATCGACAGTGCCTTCTACGTGAAGGTCCTCGGTACCAATCAGCTCGCCACGGAAATTGATTCCTTGGCCCAGCACTGATTTGGCGCCTGAATTCGAGAGAGATGATTGCTGTTCACCAGCGCTCATGCCCGCTAGAAATGGTGTGGAATCATTGCTTTTGTCAGTGCTCATCGAAATAAATCTCTTCTTTGTGGTAAAAGTCAGCTATAAGATCTCTTGCTCTCATACCCATAGTTGAAAGTGTATTGGTGCAAAAAGTGATATTTTAAGCTTAAAAAAACACCAACATTCTGGCCATTGACAGTTTCCTTGCGATGGCTGGTATGAGTTGTCTGATAAAATTGAGCACTTTTATATGAGCCATCTTACTGGCCGAGCGCTTCTGAAACATTCTCTTGTGAATTTACTCATCTAGGTTTCCCCATTTTGCTAAGCTGGAGAAAAAATCATCTGAGTCCTGAATAGAGTATCAAGCTATCTTTACGATAGTTTGCAACATCATTATGCTCAGCTCAGTGTAAATAGCGTAAGTAAATATTCACTTTCAAATAAGGAGGACATACTGCTAAATTGCCTGCTGATGGGTATTGAGTCCAATAGAGCTCATAATCTATGAGTTGGTGTGTACCTTCTTACAGCGTGCCTGCCACCACTAAACGGCTTGGCCATTAATCAAGCTGACCTCGACTTGAATAAGTTAAACTTAGCACGGATTGCACGTAAAAAGTGTGATCAAGAGCACTCTTTTCTTTTAAGTGCCGCTATTGTTCCGTTTCTGTTCTATCGACTTAGGCTTGCAGAAAGTTATGTTTTTTGCATGAGGCTACTGGTGATTGCGAAATAATTGCGGCTAAGAAGAAACGCGTAGCTTATGATGCTGACTGGCAGAAAGTTTTTGCCCACTAAAGTGCTTTCCGAAAATTTAATGTATCTTAAGGTACTGAAACGGCTTAAAAATTACTTGCTAGATAAATGCTTGTGATTATTTTACTCAACCTTCCAAGATTAATTTTTTGAGGCTTATGAAGGTGGATGATCTGGAATGTGGCCACGCTTTGATTCGTAATGTTTTATCAGGACATCAAATAAAGACGCTTCAAACCGATTTGGCAACCATATCACTTACCAATGGTAGAGGCGGTGTACGCAATGCCAATAAAAGATTTCCTTCCGTGGATTCTCTGGCAAAATCAGAAGAGATTTTAAAGTTAGTAGAGACTTACTTGATAAAACCTGTCCGGTTGGTGAGAGCCATTTTTTTTGACAAAAAAATTGATAATAATTGGTCTGTAGCTTGGCACCAGGATAAGACTGTAGCTGTTTCCTCTCGGTTTGAGAGGCATGGTTGGGGCCCTTGGAGTATCAAAGATGGAGTCCACCACGTGCAGCCTCCACTAAAGGTATTAAAGGAGATGGTCACATTGCGTGTGCACCTTGACGATGCCGGTGCTGATAATGGCTGCTTGAAAGTTCTACCTTACAGTCAACGTGAGGGTATTTTGGGAGCTGAAGCGATTAAACGCTATGTTCCTAGGGGCGGGGTTGTTCATTGTGAGGCTAAAGCTGGGGATATACTGATTATGCGTCCTCATATTTTGCACTCATCCGATAAGGTGCTCACCTCAGGGCGGCGCCGCATTATTCACCTGGAGTATAGTAGCTTTAAGTTACCTTATGGGGCTTCATGGGTTTGAAGCCAAAACTTGTTATACCGGATGATTGAAGGATTCTAGCTGAGCCTGCCAATACCCAACATCGCGCCATTGGCCGAATTTGAACCCTACCTTTTCAAAGTGTGCCACTTTTTTCATGCCTAGTTTTTCATGTAGGGCGACGCTTGCGGAGTTAGGTAAAGTTATTCCGCCAATAGCAGTTCGAATATTCTTCTTTTTAAGCTCGGCAAATAGAGCCAGATATAGCGCTGTACCCATGCCCTTCGATTTCATGTCGTTGGTAATATATACACTTGTTTCCACAGAAAATCGATAAGCGCTTCTTTCCTTCCATGGTGTGGCATAAGCGTAGCCAACAACCTCACCGTTTTGCTCTTTTACCAGCCAGGGAAGGCTTGAGTGATGGACGGACTCGATTCGCCGGACCATATCAACTGAGCTAATAGCTTGCTCCTCGAAGGTGATGGGAGTATTTATGACATAGTGGTTGTATATTGCAGCTATTACCTGTGCATCTGAGTTGTTAACAGTCCTAATCATTATCTTGACAATTTATCCAGTAATAAAAATTTTTAAATGGAATCCTTGTTAACAAGTAGCTTAATAAAGCCATCCAGTTCTAAATGAGAACCCTACATAAACAAAAAGAACAGAAATAAGGGTTACCGGTATTATATGGTAAGCGAGTGATCTTAGGTTTTTTGGTGAGAGATTGGGGATGACCCTCAGCCTTGCATCTATAGCGAGCAAAAAGGTTCCCGCAAGTAGTATCAACTTGAATGATATAAGTCGGGATAATGGGTTTGAAAAGTCAAACCATTGGCTTAGGTTTGGTAGTAAAGTGTATGCCATATAGAGCCCCGAGAGAATCTGTATGACTAAGGCGGGGATACCAATTTTCTCGTAGTAGCCCTCAAATTTCGAAATAAATTCAATATCGTTGTTTTTCAGTGCGCTGGGAAGAATTGTGCAGGCGAGTACTAAGTGTCCTCCCGTCCAGATAGTTGCTCCAAGCAGGTGCAAGAACAATACTACATCGTACATCACCATCTCCAAAAGATTCCCTGAGCAGGCACTATATCGGCTAATTTTTCGGTTGCCTAGCCACAGATCCATATCGAGATAAATTTTGAGGTATCAAAGGCCGGATGTAATGGATTAGGCTTCAACTTCGCAGGGGAGCTGTAGGATTAACAGTTTAATCCTTTAGTACTTACCGCAGGACCATTTGTTTTAGGTTGAGCCATTAAGAGAATATTATCAGGACATCCGATTTTGCCGGATGCCCTCTATGTCTCGGTGGGCGATGCCGATTTATATGTAGAGCTCTAGGAAAGAATCTTGTTAAAAGTTTGTTTGAGTCCAATCAGAAACAGAATCCAGTAAAAACTGCTGGTTTATATCGTTGTTACTGCATTTATAAATTTGTAGGCGCTCGCCTTCTTCTGCGGAACTGCCTGGTACGTCAATACAGTAGCTCCAATCCTTATCGCGGTTTTGGATAGTGCCATCCTGTTGAATTTGCCACTTTTCTGAATTGCCTCCATCACAATCCCATAAGTGCATCTTATCGCCATTGTCTGCGGAGCCAGTATTGTAGTCTACGCAGTATTTATTATTGCCTTTGGGGCGGAGCTGGCCTTCGGCGGTATAGACAAATTGCTGCTCGTTGCTGGTATTGCAGTTGGATAGCGTCAGGTTTGAGCTATTGCTATATCCCTGGGATACCGTCATACAAAGATTACTATTTGAGGCTGAGCGAAGGCGCATATATCCTGGCAGACTTCTTCGTACCCCAACAAAAGGGATTGCTTGGTTTGTATAGCTAGGCGTATTAGCGACAGTGCTGGGGTCCATGCCAATTGCAGTAGCTCCGTGGGCAACGGCGAGATAGGCATAGCCGAAGTCGGTATTGCTGAAATCTCCCGAGCTACTCCATAGGTGCATTAGCTGTTTAGTGTTGGCGGCCTCATTGGCTGTGACTTGATAGTGGTCACCAGCTTTCACATTGGCGCAAAATATCCGCTTAGAGCTATTGGAATCTATCGAATCAATATTTCCAGAAAATTCTTCGGGATCTGCTGTATCAATATCGGGGCAAAGGAATGCATGCAGATTGTAGTTGTCTAGTGCTGATTCCATGCGGTTATTGACGTTTCCGCTTTGACCACCGGTAAACATAACCAAGACTTTTTTACCCCTTGGTAGAAGCTCGCCCAGGGTAGGCCAGCCAATATTCTTCAGGGTGCTGCGATAGTCTGAGGAGGGTGAGCTGGCCTCTAAGTGCGCAAGTAGGTCCTGATAGCTGAATTGCAATTCACCCAGCTGTTGTTTGATATATTGATCTAACAAGTAGATCTCATCGGCATACCAGGCAGCAAACCAGTTGCTATCGGGCTTCATGTCGATATAAAGCATTAGCGGTGCATTGAGTTCATTATTCGCAAGCCAGGCCTTGATGTCGTTCAGGCAGTGAATTAGCCGGTCATCACTACCATTGCTGCTACACATATGATTGCCAATATCGCTCTGGCCATGGGCGACATAGGGACCATATGAGCTGCCCTGCCATGGACCGTGGTCGACAACATCCAGCTCCAGTGAACGAAAGCCTTTATCCAACCAGTCTGTGAGCGTTTCACCGGCTTCCAGGCGCTCGTAGCTGTTGTGAGGTTGGAGGTAGTAGAGTTGGTCGATGCGATGCTGTTCCTGTGGGGCGTCTCCGATTATTTGGAGGCTAGGGGATGTGCTCGCATGTGTGTTTGCAGAGAAAAATAATATTAACGAGAATAAACACGAAAAAATGATTTTATTTGGCATAAGAGTGTCCATCTAGGGTTTTAATGATAGAGGCTGCCATGAATGAAAGGGGAGGGATACTAGTACGGTTGTATGAAAATGATATGACACTTGCCAATACAAGGTTTTTTTAGTGGATGGCTAAATCTTTAATGGCACTTTGATGAATGTAATTATCAATGTTGATTTTATGATTGCAGGCTTAAACTGCAAACTTTATTATTTTTCTTAGTGGACAATAAATTTCTATTGAAGCTTTCAGTTTCACCTTGGCAAGTTGGGATTTCCTGAATGAACAAGTACTTTTAGGGTGGGGTAATTTCAGGGATGTTTGCCAGGGAGAACCTGAAATTAAGGTTTCTTTTTCAGCCGTTTCTCTACCTGTTTTTTCTCCCACTCAGGTCCAAAAAGTGTAAAAGGCTTAAAGGTTCGCAGAGCGTGGGAGGCGATTCCAATACCCCAGCCCAGGGCAGCCCACAGGGACCAAAGGTAGTCGGGGGAGAGGATTAGATTAGCGATAAAGAGGCCAGCAATAACGACCAAGTAGGTGATCAGGTGTTGATAGAAACCCTTGAGTCTTCTTACATGCTCAATGGCTTCTTTCTCTTTTACTGAAGTTTGCTGCTCAGGCTGCATCTTGTAGATCTCGGTGAAGTCAGGCTATTTGGTGCCGAGTGAATAGCGAGGGAGTCTTATCTTGTTGTTTATACAAGGGATATTAACCACAGCCAACCCCGACAGGCAAGGGTAAAAGGGGTGGGAAAAGTTGAGTTTTGTAAAGAGAGGACGATAATAATCCCGTTGGTCTGGAGTGATTTTAGCGGGGTAGGGCGGTGGTGCTGTTCATGACTACCAATTCAAATTTATTGGGAGCCCAGATCTTCGGGGCTCCCAAATTCCGAATATAGCGGTTATACAGTGCTGTCCGGCTGTCTTTCCGGGTGGGCATCAATAAAGGCCGGCAGTTCGTTACAGGCCTCAGCGATTTTTTGTATTTTGGGATATTGATTCATATCCATGCCAAAGCGTTCGGCATTATATACCTGCGGCAGTAGGCAGCATTCAAAAAGTCCCGGGGTGTCACCAGCCGCAAAAGGCGCGGGTTTAAATTGTTGCTCCAGAGCGGAAAAGCCTAAGTGAATCCACTGCTGGATCCACTGGATTTTCTGCTCTTCCGTAATTTTGAATTCAGAGACTAAATATTTGAGCACACGAAGGTTTTGCAGCGGCTGAATATCGCTGGCAATGCTTTGTGCAAGGGCGCGAATATGGGCGCGAGCGTCGACACCTTTGGGCAGCAGCGCAGGTTCTGGGTGTGTTTCTTCCAGCCACTCCAAAATAGCCATGGACTGGGTCAGGCTGGTATCCCCATCGTTGAGCGTTGGCAATAGCCCCTGAGGGTTTAGGCTACGATAGCGCTCGCCGTGTTGATCGCCTTTCAGCAAGTTGACTGGAAGATAGTTATAGCTCAGGCCTTTTAAGTTAAGCCCTATGCGCACCCGGTAACTTGCGGAGGAGCGGAAATATCCGTAAAGGTCCATTCTCTTTCCTTTTTTATCAATCGCTTTGGTGGCGGCAGGGAAAGCCGCCGATTAATTTATAATTCTTTTCCCCAATTATGTTGATGTTTTCCAGGAGTTGACATAATCCTCAAACTCTATTGCATGGGCATCGGGGAGTATATCCCATGGGGTGCGGCTATCGATCATAACCGCCACTTCGTCGGTTGCCTCACGGGCATGCTTTGCACCGATGGCAAATGCCTTTGGGTGGGGCCCATGGGTGAATCCCATGGGGTGCAGTGTGAGCATGCCGGGATGAATATTGTCTCGGCTGAAAAAATTGCCGCGGTGATAAAAGATCAGTTCATCGTAGTCGTCATTGCTGTGAAAAAACGGCACTTTAAGAGCACCTGGATCACTCTCGATGGGTCGCGGCACAAAAGTGGCTACCACAAAACCCGGGCCCACAAAGGTGGTGTGGGCAGAGGGGGGCAGGTGATAGCGATGGCTCATGATCGGGCGAATATCTCTCCAGTTGATTCGCACTGCCAGGTTGTCGCCGGTCCAGCCGATAGCATCTAGTGGATTGAAGGGGTAGGCAATCTTGGAGAGTTGCTGGCGGGCCTTGACCACCACTTGCCACTGGGAATCCTCCTGTTGGGCAAGAAAGGGTTCGTCGATCTTCGGTACATCCAGGATTGCCTCATCGAAGATGGCGTTGGGACCGAGGATGCCTTTCTCTGGAAGCTGGAAGTGGCCGCCGCTAGCTTCAATCAGTAGCAATTCCAGCGGCTCATTCTCTGTGGGAGAGAGTCGCCACATGGTACCTCTGGGCAGCAGGATGTAGTCTCCATCGCGGATACTCAGTCGGCCAAAATCGCAGAACAACTCACCACTGCCGTTGTGAATGAACAGTAGTTGGTCGCCATCGGCATTGCGCACTAAATGATCCATGGGTTCCCGGCAGATCCACAGGCCTACCTGGCTATTTTCATTGCGTAAAAGGAGCTTTTGGTCCCAAGGGCTGTTACCTGTATGGAGGATCTTGGTGCCATCGAAAGCGTGTGGGCGCAGTGGGCCGGTAAATTGGCTCCAGCCAGTGGGCGGGTGGCTATGGTAGAAGTGGGTGCAGGGACCAAAAAAGCCCTCTTTGCCCATCTCCCGCTCAAAGGTGTTAGCCGGGAAATCTGCATGGGCCTGACGGCTGGTCTTCCCTTCAACGCGGGGAAAGCGGATCCACTTATTCATGGGCGGCCTCGCTTCATGCTGGCAGGGCGGCAGGTGGAGCATTGATCAATTTGGCGGTAGTGCTGCTACGCATGTTTTTTGCGTTTAAGCGGCATAGTGTTAACAAAAATGGCGCTGAAAACCCTATACTGTGCGACCAATTTTGTCCGGTTTTCCTGGGCCTTTCCGTGCAACATTTGCATGCACGGTGGTTACAATTGAAACTAATGTTAGTTAAATTGGGCATCTGGTACAACCGGGGTTCGAAGATAGGCAGGTGTGAGAGCAGCCATGACCAATGACCACAATGCGCCGGAGTCGGCGGTGAAGCAGGATGAACTGCGCCTGGAGAAGTTCTTACCATATCGTCTGTCGGTACTCTCTAACCGTGTGAGTAACGCCATTTCACAAGCGTATGGTGCGCGCTTCCATCTCACCATTCCCGCCTGGCGGGTAATGGCTATACTCGGGCGTTTTCCCGACCTGTCTGCGGCAGAGCTAGTCGAGCAGACGGCCATGGACAAGGTGGCCATTAGCCGTGCGGTTTCCTCCCTACTGAAGAACGATTACATCACCCGCAGTGAAGACCCTGCGGACCGTCGCCGCCAGGTTTTGAACCTGTCTGAGCTGGGGCGTGAGGTGTATGCCCGCATAGTGCCGCTTGCGCATCAATATGAAAGTGACCTGATCGCTTCGCTCACCCTGGAGGAGAGGGAGCAACTGGATGGCATTATCGAAAAACTGATGGTTCGCGCTAAGGAGTGGTCCGAGCGCGGCTTGATTGACCAATAAATAGGATAAATAAAGGAGTTTTCAGATGTTTGAGCATTTAAGCAGCTTACCGCCAGACCCAATTCTCGGCCTGCTGGCCAGCTACCGTGCGGATGAAAACCCCAGCAAAATCGACCTAGGGGTTGGGGTGTACAAGGATGAAGCCGGCCACACGGCGGTTTTGCAGGCAGTTAAAGAAGCCGAAACACGCCTGCTGCAAAGTGAGGAAACCAAGGCCTATATCGGCCCTGCGGGTACCCCGGGTTTTAATTCGGTGATGCAGGAGCTGGTACTGGGTGCAGGTCATCCGGCACTGGTTGGCGGCCGTGTGCGCTCAGCGCAAACTCCCGGTGGCTGCGGCGCCCTGCGCGTGTTGGCCGAACTAATCAATCGCGCCAAAGCCGGCGCCACCGTTTGGGTGAGCGATCCCACTTGGGCAAACCATGTGCCCCTTCTCGGCAATGCCGGCCTGAACATCAAGAGCTACCCTTATTACAATCGCGCCACCAGCAGTCTGCAGTTCGACAAAATGGTCGAAACTCTGAAAAACGTGGGCGAGGGCGATGTGGTCCTGTTCCACGCCTGTTGTCACAACCCATGTGGTGCGGACCTGTCTCGTGAGCAGTGGAAACTGCTGGCAGAAATGGCGCAGAAACAGGGCTTCACACCATTTATTGATATGGCCTACCAGGGCTTTGGTGAAAGCCTGGAAGACGATGCCTACGGCTTACGCTTGATGGCGGAATCTGTTCCCGAAATGCTGGTGGCGGCTTCCTGTTCCAAAAACTTTGGCCTCTACCGTGAGCGCGTTGGACTGGCCATGGTGATCTATGCCAATGGTGAGAGCGCCGATAAAGGTCACAGCCAGATGTTGAGTGCAATTCGTGGGAACTATTCCATGCCACCTTCCCACGGTGCTGCGATTGTGGAATCTATCCTTACAGATGCAGGCCTGAAAGCGAACTGGGAAGCAGAACTGACCGAGATGCGTGAGCGTATCAACGGACTGCGCGCCGGCTTGGTTGAGGGCTTGGCTGCTGCCGGAGCTGCAGGCGACTTTGGCTTTATCCGACAGCAGAAAGGGATGTTCTCCTTCCTGGGCATCAACCCAGAGCAGGTACAGCAATTACAGAAGGACTACTCCATCTATATGGTGGACTCCAGCCGCATCAGTATTGCCGGCTTGAGCTCCAGCAATATGGAATACTTCTGCAAGGCGGTTGCCAGCGTGCTGTAAATTCGGCAAATTGGGGGTGAGCGGAATGCTCGCCCTTTAACATTTACCTAAAGAAGTAAGAGTGAAAGATGGAAGTTGAGCTAGGAGCCCCAGTGTCTGAATCCCCCTCCCAAATCTGGACCCCGCAGAGCTGGCGAAACTTCACCGCACACCAACAGCCCAAATACACCTCCGCCGAAGAAGTTTCTCAAGTTGCAAATCAACTTGCTGGCCACCCGCCGCTGGTATTTGCCGCCGAAGCGCGCGAGTTGCGTCGCCAGTTGGCCCAGGTAGCGGAAGGTAAGGCGTTTTTGTTGCAGGGTGGCGACTGTGCCGAATCTTTTGCCGACTTTAATGCCAACCGCATTCGCGACACTTTTAAAGTCTTGCTGCAAATGGCGGTGGTACTGACCTTTGCCGGTAACCTGCCCGTAGTCAAAGTTGCGCGTATGGCCGGCCAATACGCCAAGCCTCGCTCCGCTGATACCGAAACGATTGATGGTGTAGAGCTGCCTAGCTACCGTGGCGATATTGTCAACGGCATCGACTTTACTGCCGAAGCCCGCCAGCCAGATCCCCAGCGTATGGTCACCGCCTATAACCAGTCGGCGGCAACTCTCAATTTGCTGCGCGCATTCGCCCAGGGCGGCCTGGCCGATTTGCATCAGGTGCATGGTTGGAATCTGAGCTTCCTGAAAAACAATCCCCAACGCGAAAAATATGCACTCTTGGCCGAGCGCCTGCAGGAAGCGCTGGAATTTATGGCTGTTTGTGGAGTGACTTCAGAGAATACTCCGGCAATTCGTGAAACCGTGCTTTATACCTCTCACGAAGCACTGCTGATGGAATACGAACAGGCACTCACCCGCACCGACAGCCTCACCGGCAAATGGTATGACTGCTCCGCGCATATGCTGTGGATTGGCGAGCGCACCCGCCAGTTGGACGGAGCCCATGTGGAATTCCTCTCTGGGGTTTGCAATCCCATTGGTGTAAAAGTGGGGCCCAGTATGCAGCCTGATGAGCTGCTGCGTTTGATCGATAAACTCAACCCAGAGAATGAAGCCGGCCGCCTAACCCTGATTACCCGCATGGGAGCGGATACCCTCGCCGATAAATTGCCCGCGCTGGTACGTGCAGTACAAGCAGAAGGGCGCTCTGTGGTTTGGAGTACGGACCCCATGCATGGCAATACCGTAAAGGCCGGCAATGGCTACAAAACCCGCGATTTCGATAAAATTCTACGAGAAATCCGCGACTTCTTCTCCGTACACTGGTCCGAAGGCAGCCACCCCGGCGGCATCCACCTGGAAATGACCGGACAACATGTCACCGAATGTACCGGCGGCGCCTGGAAAATTTCTGAAGCCGATCTTGCCAGTTGCTACCGCACCCAGTGCGACCCAAGACTCAACGCCGATCAAGTATTAGAGTTGGCTTTCTGTGTATCTGAATGGTTGCGAGCTGGACGGATTGCCTAACGGCTTAATTTAAATGCTAACACATTGGCCCCTTGCTCTGAGATCGACACTTGGGCAAGGGGTTTTTCTTTACTGGAAATAAAGCTGAGAGTTAAGAGCCTGGGGCTAAGAAATGGCCCCCAGCTTGATTGCCAGTTACAGGTTCCAGCGTTCAATAATTTCAAATTTGAAACCTACACCCATTTCGTGATCAAAACAGACCAGAGATTTCGGTCGTTGTGACCGTTATTTCTGAGTACTTGTAGGTTGGAGATGAAAGCCTAATACAATCAACGGATTGGATACAGTGAGAAAATCTGTGATAGTGGTCATGATGACCATTTTTCCATTTGTGAAGATGGTGCCAATTGATTGTATCTAGTTGATTTTTAAGGGGAAGTCAGAGCTATGGCGGGAATTTGCATCTGAAATAGTAATCAAGATAATAGTGGTCGTGATGATCACTATATAAATGTTAGATTTAGGAAGATATGAGCAAGCAACTTATTAAATTTATTCGAAGGAAAGATTTTGAGCTTGTTAGAGAGCTTGGAAGAGGTGCTTGCGGACGCACTGTTCTCTTGGATGATCCTATTATAGATGAGAGATTCGTATGTAAGAAATACTCTCCTATGTACGATGAGCTTACCGACGAGTTATACGGAAATTTCGTTGAGGAAATAAAGCTCCTTCACATGATAAATCACTCTAATATTGTGAGAGTTTTTAATTACTACTTGTATCCAGAAGAAAAGACTGGATATATTTTAATGGAATACATATCAGGATCGGACATTGAAGATTACCTCAAGAAATATCCCGAAAATACTAACTCCGTTTTTAAGCAAGTAATAGAAGCGTTTTCACACCTGGAATCGAACGGAATTTTACATCGCGATATTCGACCCATGAATATTCTGGTTTCTGACGATGGCGAAGTTAAGGTCATTGATTTTGGTTTCGGAAAGAAAATCGGAGATTCAAAAGACTTTGATAAAAGTATTTCGCTGAATTGGTGGTGCGAACCTCCGATGGAGTTTAAAAATAATGTGTACAATAATTCAACAGAAGTCTATTTTATCGGAAAGTTGTTTGAAAATATTATCCTAGAAGGCCAAATAGAGCAGTTCGCATATAAGGGAATATTGGCACGAATGATTCCCCGGGAGCCTGAGAATAGAGTAAGCCTGTTTTCTAATATCAGGAATGAAATTCTTTCTGAGGCATTCTCAGAGATTGAATTCGATCACGTTGAGCTCCAAGCTTATAGAGATTTCGCCGAGCAACTTACAGAAGTCCTATCCAAAATAGAGTACTCAACTAAGTACGTTGATTCTGCAACAGATATAATTCGTAAACTAGAAGATGCTTACCAATCCATAATGCTGGAAGAGTATGTGCCGACAAATTCTGTGATCCTGAGGGCATTATTAAGTGGTGCTTACTATCATTCAAACAACAAGTTTTTTAGTGTTTCCACCGTAAAAGAATTCTTAGATCTAGTTAGGAAGGCATCGACTGCGAAGAGAAATATTATTGTCGCTAACATAAGAGCCAGAATGGAAGCTATTGAAAGGTATCATGAGCGGGATTTTGATGATGATATTCCGTTCTGAAAAATCTAAAAAAATGTTGCTAGGGACAAGCCTACGCTGCGCTTCGGTTTACTCCAGAGCTTGGCGTTAAAAGCCTATGACTAACCACAAGTGCCCAGATTGTAGAACTGTAGTTACAACTCCAGCCGAAAAAGTACGTGTTGCATTCTTTGGTGGTTCAGTTAAGTGCTCAAAATGTGGAGCACAATTACGGGCTGGTGGAAGGTACGTTGGTTCAATAATAGCCGCAGCTGTTGGAAGCTTATTCTTATACGTGCTGCTCTACTCGCTAGCCAATAATTCTTGGTTACCGGTGGTAATTACGCTAATTTGTTCATGGTCTCTCTTGGGTATGGCCAGATACATATTTGCTTTTAAACGTATTGGCACAAGGAAATTTCGTATCTAGCCCACGGCTTTTGACAAAGCCAGGCAGCGAGGCTCCGAGCCTTCAGCCCTCCGCGAGACAGCTAACCTTATGCACATTTTGCACGGGTCGCTGCGCTCCCATTTTCGCGCAAAACGCGCACAAGGTAAGCCGCCGCCTATTGGCGGCGTTAAGTGTAAAGAGCTATGAAAAATTCACGAAAAATAATTTTTGGTCTCTTATTAACTTTTATCGCCTTTGGAGTGCTTGAAGCCTTTTTTCCTGGGGAGAGTAATGGCTTAGGCCTATTCCATGGTTTTGTGATCTTGAGTTTTTTATTTTGGTGGATTGGGGTCCACGCAAGTGAAAATGGCATTATTGCCCCAAAGGGAAGTAAGATTCTTACGTTGCTCGTACCTCCGCTAGGCTTGCCATACTATTTTTATAAGGGGTATGGCTTTAAGAAAGGCTCAATACTCGTAGCGGTTGCGCTATTGCTTTTCGTACTTGCGCTTGGCATGTATATTCTGGGCTTCGGCGCTGCCAATCAACTGAACACATAACAAACGCAAGCAGGATGATACACCCCTTCGGGCCTCCGCGGGACGCCAAACGCTATGCACATTTTGTGTGGGTCGCTGCGCTCCCAGTTTCGCACAAAAAGTGCATAGCATTGTTTGTCCCTGTTGCGGGTATTATGAGTAAGACTTCCCCGCGTTTAGTAGACACCTTGTATAGTTAGGTTTAGGCCTAACACGGAGGTGTATCATGGGTAAGAAAAGAACTCAGGCGTATACGGAGAAGCAGTTAAGAGGGCTGAGAAGCCTGGAACAACAACGGCTTCTGTGGCACGAGAGCTAGGCGTCAGCGCACAGCAGATCTACAACTGGCGTCGTCAGTTTAATCGACTATCTGATAAGCAGTTCAATAGTTTAGATGGCGTCGACTATTCAAAACAGGAAAGCGCTGAAGTTCGCAAGCACAGGAAGGAGCTGCATGAAGCTCGCCAGGAGGTTGAACCTACAACTGCGTACTTTACGAACCACCAAGAGTAAAGTACGGACTGATACAAGAGCATGTAGGGTCATTCCCGGTTAGCTTGATGTGTCGGTGTTTAGAAGTCTCAAGATTAGGTTATTATCGATGGGGTGGGCGGCTGCCACCTCCACGCACGATTAGAAAGATACGAACAATCGAGAAAATCCGAAGACGTTTGCTGAGTTTAAAGGTCGTTATTGAGCGCCTAGAATCGTTTGTGAGCTTCATGAGTTGGCTGAACCATGCTCACGGAACTACCTCGCATAAACTTATGCAACAGGAACATATTAAAGCGAGAAACGGTAAAGGCTTTCGATATAGTCAGCCCGTAGAGGGGAATATCAATGTCGCAGCCAATCTACTTAAGCGTTGCTTTAATGTGGATCGACCAAATTACCGCTGGGCCAGTGATATTACGTATATCTGAGTTCTGGAGCGGTGGTTGTACCTCGCGGTAGTTATGGACCTGTACTCTCGACGCATTGTGGGTTGGGCATTCGATTCTCAGATGACCGATGAATTGACACGTCGAGTATTGAAAGTGTTTCAAGAAAGACGAAAAGCAAAGTCTGGACTAATTGATCACTCTGATGGGAGTGTGCAATACTAGAAGCTGTTTCATAACTTCTTTAACGTAATTAACATGCATGCAATATAGAAAAAAGCACGATAAGTGGACAAATATCGCTCCCATCTAACAACCAAACGGCGGTAATTTCCCAACCACGCAAAAGTCCGCTCAACTTTCCAACGGCGAGTATACCTTCTGAGCTTTCTACCATCCTGCCTTGAGGCTTTTTTCCTATTTATCCTGTGTGGACAGATAAGGTCGATTCCACGACTCAACAGACTATCTCTAAGAGGATCAGAGTCCGCCGCTTTATCATAAACTAAGCGATGAATCTTTGTATTTTTATACGTAACATCAAGCAATGGATGTAATAACTTTACTTCTGCTGGTGAGGCCGAAGTAATGGTGCCTCCCAGTGGAATACCTTCGCCATCGACCACCACCATCCACTTTGAACCCTTGCCCCGCTTGGTTTTCCCGACTTCGAAGCCCCCTTTTTTGCTGGTGCAAAGCTACCATCAGAAAAGACTTCCTCCCAGTTAAGCAAAGACTGTTGATCCAATAGCTCCAGGAATCTTCTCCATGCATGTAGCCAAGCTCCTTGCTCTTCCCAAAACTGAAGCCTTCTCCAGCATGTACTCGGTGATGGATAGTGTGAAGGAAGATCTTTCCATCGAGCTCCAGAACGCAAAACCCACAGGATGCCTTCAAAACAAGCTCGATTATCAATGGGTTTTGGGCCTCCCTTTCCTCGTTTTAACTCAGGAAGACAAGGTTCGATCAATTTCCATTGATCATTGGTTAACTCTGACTGGAATCGGCTCACTATTGCTGGACTTTTTTTAAGTAATTGCGTGAGAATAACCGATTTCAAGTTATGAAACAGCTTCTAGTCTCAGAAATATCAAGATCTCCTCCCGAAATCAAGTGCAAGCCGAGCATGAGCCGGCAATCAAACTGTTGGGATAATGCAGAAATGGAATCATTCTTTAGTAGGATGAAAGTCGTGCTGAGGCATTCAAAAGCGAAGAGCAAGCAAAATCTGAGGTGTCTGAATACATTGAAATTTCCTACAATAGGGTCCGTAGGTACTCTGCAATGGGTTAAGTAAGCCATGCAGCGTATAAGCGCAAATGTGTATAGTTAGAATGTCCACTTTTTGCGGGCAAGACCACATTAGCCGGAAATAGAAAGCCTATAAGGAAGTTAAATGGTACATTTTGGTAGTTTATGGGGAAACTACCCAAATGAAGATTCATGCAATGCAAGCACTGGGATGGTGAAAAACTTTTTATAAACCAATGCGCGATTTGGCTAAGTCATGAAATGAAAAAAACTAGTATTAAATTCAATACTTCCTCAAAAGGAAGGACGTGTTGTGTTCACCCTAAGGAAGAATATATTCTGCAGCTGCAGAATTTGCAGATTAGATCCAAAAATCAAAATTCCAAATATACTCATGATGAAAAATATCACCGGTGAAAACTGAAGAAAAAAGTTGAGTTGAGGAAAGGAATCATATGCTTTGAAGACTACTATCCCCATAGCGATGGTAGCGATGGAGATCATATCGATCTCTAGAATGGTAGAGCCATGACTGGAGTTGGCTCATATTTTCGTGCAAGATTCAATATAGTAATTCCAAGCATTTGGTCTGACCTGGGTAAATCTAAGAAAATAAAGTTCCTTCCAATAGCTTGATAAAAAAATTACTTTGGTTTGTCGTCGCATTTTTTTGCATCTGCATTACCCGCTTCTTTTTATTGTATTTGGTTGGATGGCTCCTGAATCTGGCAGATTTAAGACTCTACAGTTCTGAAGCAGATCAGCAGCGTAATTTCAACACCGTAATGTTAGGGTGGCTTTTACTTTCTATAGTGAGTGCGGCTTGGTTAAGTGGGCGAAAAAGCTAACATTACGCTGTAGACCGACAGCTTACTGTGGGTGTCTTTTGTACGGTCACTGCGCACCTATTATTTTGGAAAATGTACAGGCAGCAAGCTGCAACTGAGCTCGGCATTAAGTGAAAATACAAATCCATCAAATCCAGGCGTTTTAGTGAAATACATAATATTTATTTCTTCCGCTTTATTCTTATCCATAGTGGGTTGCTCAAGTACTATGGGTGGCTATATTGTCCCAGGAGAATCTATTGATCGTAATTTAGTTTACATGGTTGAGAAGAATGCGATTGATGAGAGGGGGCTAGATGAAATTATTTCACATCAATTAAAGAAGAAAGGGTTGAAAGTTTATACTGAATCGACAGATACTTCTAAAGATTATGATGTGAAAATTGTCTATGGGGGGCAATGGCAGTGGGACGTGACATGGTATTTATTGAATGTGGATATCCGTTTTTATGAGAAAGAGTCCAGCTTGCTGCTAGCCTCAGCATATTCACAGAGAACCTCTTTAGTCAGGAAAAAACCGTCAGAAATAGTTAATGAGGCTATTTCTGCACTATTTACTTTAAACAATAAGGAAGAAAGATGATTAAAAATACATTGCTACTATTTTCTGCCGTATTACTGACTGCCTGTGTTTCAAATCCACCTGTTTTGGTCCCAGATTCATTGAATAATGATTCTATTTCGGCAGTTGGTATGACTTGTAGTAGCCCTCATGAACTGTCGCAGGATTGTTCTGGCTTGTCAGGGCCTACTAAAAAAATCTCTATCTCTGGCATGAAAATGAAGGTGGCTGGATCAAATGATGGTACGGTTATAGTTATGTTTGGATCAAGTTCGATGAGCCCAAATATGCAGGAGATTAATACCAGCTATGAATTGATAAAGCGTGAATTAGTCGCTAATAAAATTGGCATTATTAAGGTAACCCCTGTTATTTCTTCAAATATTCTTTTTGGATATGCCATAGAAACAGATAAGCCAGCTTATGATTTTATATCCAAAAAAAATAGCTAACAATCACTTAATAAATTAAGAGAGAGGAAATTATCAACCATGCCGTGGCTTTGGGATATTTTTCAGCAGTGACAGATCTCGGATAATCAAAACGTGAAATGATGCATGGTATGATACTAGAGCGGCGTTTGCATTAATCCGCTAGCTGGAAAAGAAAGCAGGTCGTTTATCTTTGCAAAGCCATGCACTATTTGAAGAGCTTGAGCGTTCTAAAGGGTTCTCTGAGAGTCAGTTTAAAGAAAAAATGACTTAAATTGTCTTATGTGATAGGGAATTTGATCCCATATCTGAGAAAAACTGTCTTGATGATGGCCATAAGATACGTAAGTCGCGCCCAAATTGCTTTTGGTGCGGCGTTAGTCTCAAAAGTATTGGTTGAGCCCTGTTAACAAAGCAATGCAGCCGACGTCTTACTTTGTGTACCTTTTGCACAAAGTAAGTCGTTGATGATTGCAGCGTTGGATATGAGACTAAGGTACAAGCATCGGGTATGAGTGAAGGTTATTATTTCAGTCACTGCCTCCTTAAGAATGTATGGAGGCAGTGAAAACCTCAATTAAATAACAAAAGTTGTTGAGATTTGAGCCTACGATTTTACACCTCAAGGGTGACAAATTTTTAAAAGCACTAAGCCTTACTCTCAATCGATGTGGGCTTGCGAATGAAATATTCATGAAGAAGGCCTATCTAAGCATATGAATGCTGTTGATCTGTAATAAACTAGAATGCTAAGGCTATTAAGAAGCTGAAAAATAAATACCAAGTTGATGTATTCTGTGATTATAGGAGTAACTGTGATCACGCTGAGCTCTAAGTAGAAAATAATAGCCTCACAGTATTTAAAGAATTAGAGGTTCGTTTCGGAGTGTCTGTAATTGTATTGCCTCCGGATTAGTACATTTAACAAGTCAATCAACTACACGCATACGTGTGCCGGATAGCTTGTTTTACGCTTCTGCGTTCCAGCTTTCGGTTATTGATGCGTCCTGTTTTTGAGGGAACTATGTCATTAACTTCACTTCTTATCTTCTCTGGAGCGATGTTACTCCTTGCTCTTACCCCTGGCCCAGGATTTTTCGTAACAATTGCAAGAGCACTAACATCAGGGATGAAGGAATCTGCCATTGTTGTTTTTGGTATCGTTATTGGAGATATTATTTTCCTGCTATTTGCAATTTATGGCTTAAGTGCGGTAGCTGAGAAAATACATTGGTTGTTCTTACTGATTAAATACTTTGGTGCTGTATACCTAATATATTTAGGATGGGGGCTCTGGTCATCCGATCCACATATAGTAGAGATTGAGTCAGCAAAAGAAATTTCTCAAAGGACAAGTTTCTTCACTGGTCTCTTCATAACTTTAGGAAACCCCAAAGTGATATTTTTCTATATTGCATTCTTGCCAACATTTATGAATTTAGAAAAACTTTCAGGCGTAGACGTTTTGGCGATAAGTTCAGTTGTGGCAATAGTGTTGGGTTCAACTTTACTTTTCTACGGATATACAGCAATTCGAGCAAAGAAAGCGTTAAATAGCAAACATTCACAAAAAACACTAAATCGTATTGCCGGTTCAATTATGATTGGAAGCGGTACAGTCCTTGCAGTCAAAGCATAACAAGAGCATGTGGGAGACTTACAGCACCCCACATGCAGGCGTTCGTTGTCAAAGGAGAATAAGCTATCAATTTGCCGGATCAGGAAAAATGGTTGTTAGTAGAATTAACGGATTTCTGAAAATCGCTCCCAGAGTTAATTTCTGAGATTTATTCTGTCAACCTCGAAATGGGAGTAATAGCTAAATTTGAGATAGCTATTGAGCTTTTAATCTCTCTTAATTCGAAAATTTTGGTGACTCTGCATTAACTAAAGCCTGACTCGTAGGTGCCATATTCACTAGAAAATTCGAAAACTTTAGATGAGTCTGACTTGGTAGAGTTCATTAGTGATCCTTGTAGTTGGTCAAGCTCACATTCAAGAGATCACAAATGGCAATATGAATTAGCACCTACTGTACAAGGGGAGTCTGTTCTGGATGACATATTTGGGCTTGTAAAAAATAACTAACAGACGCCAGCATAAAATGCACTTGGTGCTTTGGGGTCGTAACAAATTATTTGCTTGTGCATTAGGTGTTAACTTATACGGAAGTAAAATCGACAAAAGAAGTTGAACTGTAAGTGTTCTATATAAAAAATTAATAAATTTGGCTTGCAAGTTAGAGGCATGGCATCCAGAGTCTTACTAAGATATCTCCCCTGAAAAAATTACGTTAGAAGCTATATCTTACAAAGCACTTGCCGCTTTCAAATCAGTAAATGTTGGCTCAAGAATCATCTAGAAATTGGAATTGTGATTTTCCTTGTCGATACAAAATTTTCATTCCGAAAGCGTTTGACCTTTTTGTGTGGCACTAAAGTACTTAGTACGCATTAATTCTTGATTGGCCGACTTAAAGAGGCACATCGATGCACTTGGAATCTATTGAGTGTTTCAACAAGCATGTCTTACGCGCAAGGGATATGTTTCCTGTTTCATGATTGGTGTATGAAGCGTTTGGACCTAGTCGGGGCGACTAAAATTAGAGTAATAGATCCGCTGAAGGATAAGCTGATGAAAAACAATTCATCTCAAGGTGATTTTTCGTTGATCCCTGAAAATTAAGGCCTACTCTTTTCTTTGGTGAAAGAACGATAAAAAACAGTGATGAATTTAAAAAATTTTCTTTGGTTCTCCAGATGATCTGGTGGATCGGAGCGATGAGGAAGAATAGGTTGACAAGTTGCCGAATTTTTCGGGACACAAAGCCACCGTCTTCCACGGAATAGCCTAAGTTGTGTTCCTGCTGCCGTTTGGTAAGGTAATATGTAGAATCTCTCCTTCGATGGATAGATGTCATTTATTATTAATATCTTAGAGCCTTACGACATGAAAAAAATTCTAGCATCGCTTATTTTTGGGGTTGCCATTTTTGGCAATGTATGTTTGGCCTTGGGTGACTCTGAGTCGTCAGTCATAAAAGTCGGAATATACGCTGCGGATGGTAAACCTCCATATGGTGTATTTGATGTTACCGCTTCTAATGGAAAAGTTTACAGAGAGGTCATTCTTGCCGATGGCACCTTTACAAGTACGGCAAGGGACGGCTCGGTTGTAAAGGGGGTCTGGGAGCAACGAAAGAACGGTATTTTTTGTTCAAAACCTTTCAAAGCTCCTAGATTTAGATGTAAGTACGAGGACGTCAATTCCAATGGCGTCTGGACTTCAACAGAAATTGATGGTGGAGAAATATCAACAATACGACGATTAGACGAATAGGTGCCTTGATAAATTACAAGTAGTATCATGCATGGACATTGTAATAAAATGCTCTGCACAGGTTTTCGGGTGGGATTAAATTATGAAACATACTAACAATTTAGTTATCGCTCTGTTTTCTATTCTTTTGATGGCTAATAAAAGTTATAGCCAAGATGAACTTCCGGTAATTAATGGGCCTTACCTTGG
This sequence comes from Microbulbifer sp. CnH-101-G, assembly GCF_052466775.1. Classification (NCBI taxonomy): domain Bacteria; kingdom Pseudomonadati; phylum Pseudomonadota; class Gammaproteobacteria; order Cellvibrionales; family Microbulbiferaceae; genus Microbulbifer; species Microbulbifer sp. CnH-101-G. The sequence goes on along the minus strand of NZ_CP174292.1, from coordinate 2,265,670 downwards.
GCAAAAGCCTCCGGGTTTAGTCGCCAAACCCTTCGCACCGGGTATCGTAAATACAGAGGAGTGGGGAGATGCTGGGAGCTTTTCCTTAGATATGACGGAGTTATATGTCGGTAGGTGGAAGCACTCGCGTGATGCAAGAGAGCCGGAATCTGTCATTTTTAAAAAAGTAGGTGATCAGTGGCACAAGACAGTAATGCCGACTGGAGTGCGAAAACCCTTCCACTCACCAGATGGAAAGATCCTTCATTACGGTGCCAAATATAAAGTACGCCAGGCTGACGGTTGGTCAGAAATGAAAAGCCTTGGCCCTGCATTTGAAGCCATTCAAATCATGGGCCTTACAGCATCAGGCAAAGGGACTTTGGTCATGGATGAGAGAGGTAGTCCGGCCGGTGATGGAATTCTTCGGTACTCAAAGTTTATTGACGGGAAATGGGAAGATCCGAAACCGCTACCTCAAACAATCAATACTGGTAAGTGGAATGCCCATCCGTATATTGCTCCTGACGAGAGCTATATTATGTGGGATGGCGAAAGAGAGAGCGGGTTTGGAAGTAATGATCTTTATATCAGTTTTCGCCAAAAAGATGGTTCCTGGGGGGAAGCGATTAATCTTGGTGACAAGGTAAATACAGAAGCGGAAGAAGGTGGGCCACAAATCACTCCTGATGGAAAATTTCTTTTCTTCAATAGGATGGTGCCTCACCGAAACGGTAGGGAAGGCTCTCAGTCAGACTTGTACTGGATCGATGCCCAGATAATAAAAGATCTTAAGCCCAAAAAGTAAACTACATACCACTAAAGTAAGATCATTATCCCTAGGGTCCACGCCAATAACATGCGTTATCTAAAAGAAGGATTATCATGAATTTGTTGTTTGTGTGTAGTGAAAATAGGTTGAGAAGTCCGACAGGTGAAGAGATTTTCTCTACGTACGAGGGTATCAATGCTATCGGTGCAGGCACTAATAGTGATGCCGAAACAACTGTGAGTGGCGACCTTATCGAGTGGTCTGATGTCATCTTTGTTATGGAGAAGTCTCATAAAAACAAAGTCTCAAAGAAGTTCAAGGATCTCCTAAAAGATAAAAAGCTGATCTGTTTAGATATACCTGACAATTATAATTGTATGGACCCAGCGTTAGTTCGTTTACTTGAAAATAGAGTATCCAGGCATATTCTCTTACGGAAGACATGAAATAATCAGTAGAGAGAAAGCAGAGGGTAAAGTGCGTTTGAAATTATCGATGTTACTATTCATTGTACTCTTTGTTCCTATGATGACCAGGGTAACTTCTTTTGTATGTCCAAAAATTGATTCACCTCAGATTAGAGTTGCACCATCAAACATCTACAAGATCGTTAAGACTTTCGAGGAGTTAGGAAAGGTCGACTTTACTATCGAGCTTTTAATTCTCATCAGGGAATGAATATTCAAAGTTTAGTAGTGCGTAGAATTTAAGGTTTAGATATCACATTTGGGGCTGTATTAGCAATCCAGCCTGAAAGTGATAAAGCCATTGCTCACTTGTTTAGCATTCCACTAAATCAGATACATAACTATGATTTTTTAGTGAGTTACTCAAAATATGATACTGATAGATCGTGTTTGTTGCGTGTTAATAGGTATTCTTTTTCCTTAAAACCAAGGATGTCAAGCAGGAAAATTTGATTGTAATTTTAGTGGAAAAATATAATTAGCAGAAGTTTTCTCTTTGTTATGGTATCCACTATTATTTTCGCTTTTGCCAAGAAATTTTATGTTCCGGTTATCAGTTCGTGCCAGCTCAACTAAGTATACTGCATATTATAGTAGACGGATGATTGTATCAATTAGATAAGGGTGTGAAATCACCCAGATTTATTTTTAGGAAGTCGAAAAATTGAATATAAAAAGTGGTCAAGGGATAATTTTGTGTGTTTTAGCTATGCTCTGCATTGCTGGTATGGATGCGACCGGAAAATTGCTCGTGCAAAACTATCCTATCGTTGAAATCATGGTGGTTCGTTTTGCGATATTTTTCTTAATTGTAATTCTTGTTTCTGGCTTAACTGGCCAGTTAAAAGAAATTCGTAGTAAAGTTATTGGCATCCAAGTCATACGGTCATTATTGCTTGTGGTTGAGGTTACGGTATTCATCATTGCCTTTAGTATGATGCCTTTGGCTGATGTACATGCTATCGCAGCATTGGCACCATTGTTTGCTATTTTAATGGCTGGGTGGTATCTGAAAGAAAAGGTAGATAGAAGAAGCTGGGTTGCGGTCACTATAGGCTTTTTAGGTGCACTAGTTATTATTCGGCCTGGGTTAGGAGTCATGAGTTGGCATACAGTCATCCCTATCAGCGGAGCGATCTTGTGGGCAGCATATCAAGTGCTTTCACGCCGTGTTGCCCAGTTTGATAGTTCCAATACGACGGTTTTCTATACAGCTCTCATTGGACTTATGGTTTTCGGAGGATTAGCACCCTTTAATTGGGTTGAGCCAACTTCGGTGGGCTGGCAATTGTTGATTTTGAATGGGATTCTTGGTGCTATGGGCCACTATTTACTGATAAAGGCGCTGGCTTTCGCACCAGCTTCTACTTTACAGCCTTTTAGTTATACCCTGTTATTTTGGGCGATTGTGATTGGTTTTGTCATCTTTGGTGATCTGCCGGATAATCTTACTTTACTTGGAGCCATAATAGTTTTGGGCGCAGGTATCTATGCTTCAGATACTGGGCGTACAATGGGTAATCCCTTAAAGCGTATATTCAAGAAGGAAAAGAGAAGTATTCGAAAAATTTCAAATCCAGTAAATTGATTCTTGTGATTCAAGGGGGAGCTTAAGTGCATATATAGGGAGTCTCTGAATAATTCCGAAATATTTCTTCAGGCTTTGAAGTCTTCAGATTTTTTTGCAGAGAGAGGCCATAGTCCCTTTTAATTTGTAACATAGCAGCTATAGTTTTCAAATCCAGCTCTATAGGGCTTTCAGAGTGATTCACACTCTGCGTTGTGACTTCTTGATAGGTCTGGGCTCTCTTGCGAAGCTGCACTTTGATTGCTAACCAGGCTTTAGGTCAGAGATTTCATGGAGTGCTCAGAGGCTCCCTAGTAACGGATGCTGGAGCTATATTTAATATTTATAAAGTTATGATAGAATATTCATTGCTTAATGATTGTCAACTTTAAGTTATTAGGTGATTGATTGCTAAAGTGGATAGCAATGAGTTACCGATAAATATTCCATCAGTATGAATAAATATTAAACTATTTATTCGATGTTTATAATGCGTTGTTAAACTGATTTCTTTCTTTGGGTGATGTAAAGGTAGTTGTTACTGGGTTGAATGAATTGATTTTAAATCAATGGTCAATTATAGGAAAAGTTATGCATATCCTTATCCCGGTTTTCTTCAAGGCTCCACTTGGTGGTCTTCATTCGCATGTATATGCACAAGCAAGAGCAATCACTAAAGTAGGTTGGCGTTGTACAATATTATGTAAGCCTGGAATTTTCGCTCAGCAATGTCGTGATATTGGTCTGGATGTAATTGAGGATGATTTTAAAGACCCCTCTGGATCAGCAACTCGTATAGCCAGTGCACTTAAATTTGATATTGTACATGCACATCCTTTTGCTTCTAGGGAAATTGGTCAGAGAATCGCTAGAAAATTAAATATACCAATTATGCTCACGATGCACGGAAAATATACCGACTCTTTAGAAGAAGACTCCGATGATTTTAGCCGAATCTTTTGTGTGAGCCTTGGTGTGAGAGATCATCTTGTCAAAGAGGGAGTCAAAAATCTCCATAAAATTCTGATCTATCCAAATGCTGTTAATACAGATCTTTTTTATAGTGGTCATAGTGAGCGATTAGATCGTATAAACGCAATAAGCTGTTATTTCCCGAATGGAATAGAGGCAAACGATCGAATAATTGTTTTTTCCTGTCGAATGGGGCTGGATAAAAAATTTATACTTAATTGTGTAATTGATGCCTGGGCTTATCAGGTCAAGAATAGATTGACAACTTGGAATTGGCTAGTTGTCGGTGATGGGCCTAGAAGACCTATGTTAGAGTCAGCTGCAAATGAATTGAATAAAGAACTTGGTCGCCAATGTCTAAATTTCACAGGCTGGCAGGAAGAAGAGAAACTTAATAAATTTTACCAGTCGGCTGACTTGGTAGTTGCTCCTGGAAGGAGTGCTCTTGATGCTTTGGGAAGTAATAGACCAGTAATTGCTATTGGTTCTCAATCATACATAGGCATTATTAATGAGGAAAACTGGTACAAGGGCACTTATTCAAATTTTGGTGGAGTTGGAGAAAGGGTATATATAAGTGGCGAGCTTTATAAGGATATTAATTCAATAATCTATGATGATGAGCGGCTTGCAGTTCTTGGTAGGCTTGGGAAAGAGAAAATTTCATATTTTTATGATCAAAAGTACTGGGATAAGTGGCTCGTTAATCAATATAGAGAAGCATATGAGCTTCATAATAAACCTCTTTCTGGAGAAACTGATGCCAGCAAAGATCTTAAGGAGATCAGCTTTCAGCCAAACTAATCTCTCTTGTCCTGATCTATTTCGTTTCTATTTTTGTGAGAGGTGACTACAAATTGAAGCCTCTTATTCCACCAATATAACTAAAGTGTTATCCATATAAGGCAGGCTGTATTTAATCTAGAAGCAGATCGAATATTCATATTAACTCTCAAGATGAGTCGTGATTATATTAAGGTTCGATAGGTTTATTTTTTCTAAACGGAATTTTTGGTGTGTCTAGCTAAACTTGATAGTGGCATTTGGCCACTATTTGCAAGCTAAAATTTATAAATTCTTCTGAAATTAAATGTATTCAGTTAGCCTTAAAGTAAATATCGTTTAGTACATTAACAATATTGCTTCTTTAAAGATTGAAACCTTTTCTAGCAACTATATTGTCGAAGCTTTGCCGAGGTGCAGGTCGGTTTTATCGGGGTAAGGAAGTTCCAAGTAAATTGTTTCTATAATTATTAGATTTTTTTGATTTATTTATTTATGATTGTACAGAATTATCGATATGAATTGATATTTTATCATAAAGCTGGAAAGCGGTATTAATAAGAGAGCTACCATTGAAATATGTAGAAATAATCGCAAATGCCGGGAGTTATAAAACTATCTCAGCAATTGCAAACAAGGTTAAGGCTGTTGACTTCAGAGGCGGAGTTATAGGGGATGACGGTATGCAGCAAATGCGCATGCTGGTCGATGATAGCAGACTTCAAGAAACCTTGGATACTCTTCAGACCATTTTGGGAGCACAACCCAGTGTTCGTATAGTAGTTTTGCCTGTCTATGCTGACTTACCAAAAGCTAAGGTGGAGGAGAAAAAAGAGAATGTATCGGCCAGTATCATTCGTGAATCTCTATATCAGGATATTGAAAGAGGGGCGCGTCTTGATTCCAATTATTTATTATTAGTTATATTGGCGACAACCGTAGCAGCTATAGGGCTAATAGAGAATAATGTCGCGGTTGTTATAGGGGCTATGGTAATTGCCCCCTTACTTGGGCCAAATCTAGCTCTAAGTCTTGGTACTTCTCTAGGTGATGGCGACTTAATGTTGAATTCAATAAAAACCTTATCTGTTGGTATTATTATTGCCATCGGGATGTCTGTATGGATTGGATTACTATGGCCTGGACAGTTCGATAACCATGAAATCATGTCTCGAACCAATGCAAGTCTGGATTCAATTGCTTTGGCTCTCGCTTCTGGTGCAGCGGCAACACTATCCTTAACCACGGGGCTGTCTGGTGTTTTGGTTGGAGTTATGGTCGCAGTAGCATTACTTCCACCTGCAGTAACAATGGGGATAATGATTGGCAGCGGGCAGATGCATTTGGCTAGCGGTGCAGGGTTGTTGCTTGCTATTAATATCGTCTGTGTTAATTTGGCGAGTAAAGTCGTATTTCTGTTTAAGGGTGTCAGCCCAAGAACCTGGATTGAAAAAAAGAAAGCTAATAAAGCGATGAGACGCTATATCCTTGGGTGGGTATCTACTTTAACTGCATTACTGGCTTTTATATTTTTTAAAGGCTACTGAGGATTTTTTGTCGTTCACCATTTAATAGATGGCGAAAGCAATATCTGTTGATATTTTATGTGATAGGAGGATATGGCTTCCGAAAGGTGCGTTTTTTAACGGGAGCCATATCATAAGTTTACAGTTATGGAAAAAGCTTACATGCTTTGTGAGGTCTTGTCCTGCCTATCTTATCGGGTTATCTGCTTGCCATAAAAACTAAGGATATTCTGTGTGGCTTGATGGTGCTCTTTTATTCTGGGGTTGCTATAAAATAAGTTAATTTTCAGCCTGTTTGAGAAATCTTTCTAAGTTTTTTATGGTTCACTACCCGTTTGATAGCGCATTGTCATCTGACCAGTTGCAAGCAGGGTTCCTACACTGTCATATACTTCGGTACAAGAATAAAAAATTTTGTGCCCCGAGCTGGTCAACTTGCCTATGGCGGTTAACTGGTTGGTTTTGGCTCGACCGGTGAAATTGGTTGTTAATGAAAGCGTGAGGGATTTACGTCGACGATTTGGGTATGGGCAATAGAGACCACAGTAGGAACCGGCAATATCAATTAACGATGTAATAAACCCTCCATGGGGTACTCCGTGGCTATTCAAATGCTCAGGAAGTACGGTTACGCTGATCACTACACGGCCTTCCTGCCACTCATCAATTTTTACACCCAAATGATCATTAAACGGTGGTTGTTTTATATCTTGCCAGTTCATTTGGATTTACCTTATGGGAGACTGGTTAGGGACAGGGTGCGTTCGGGCAGCCCGCTGTGTAGAGAAAAACACTGTGAGCAGACCTGCTATGACCACTATAAGAATTCCTATCAACGCAATTGTGTTAGGCAGATGTTGCCATATCAGCCAACCAAAAATGCCAGCAATAACTACTCCAAAATAACTGATTGGTGAAACTACACTGGGTTTTGCATAACTATAAGCTTTGGTATAGAGCCATATCGCTAATAAAACAGAAACTCCATTAAAAGCTAGGTAGGGAATGGTCCAACTAGGTATTGACTGCCAGTAGTGGATACCTAGGGGCAGGCTGCACATAAATGAGATAAGGACATAGTAAAACAAAATAAGACTCGGCCGATCAGTGTGAGACAGAATACGTGTGCCCACCATAGAGGCAGCTAGAGTAATACCTGACAGTAAGCCGAAGGCGTGACCACTGCTGATACCATGGATATCAGGTTGAAGAATCATTGCGATACCAAGTAACCCAAGCACGATGGGTAGCCAGCTTGTGGCGGGAATCTGTGCACGTGCCCAAAGCCAGGCTACAAGCGGAACAAAAATAGGGGCGGCATTGCGCAGTAAGCCTGCCTCCATCAATGAAATACGGCTGAGTGCATAAAAGTAGGAAAAGAAGCAGAGCCAGCCTGCAAAGCCGCGCAGTAAATGGGTTTTCCAGTGTTGTGTTATGAGCTGTTGGGGTGACTGGTGAACAAGCCAGGGAATAAGTAATAGTAAGCAGATACTGTATTGGCTGAGAACTATTAAAGGTACTGGTACCGCGGGTGATATCCATTTGCTGGCTGCGGCGGCTGTACTGGCAACCATAGCGGTGGCCAGTGCGTAACCTATGCCTTTCCAATTGTTTCTCTTAACCCTGGCTTGGATCGCTTTGTGGTGATCTGGCGGTTCTGGTGACTGTTCGAGCTGCAGCTCATTAAGACGCATTTGGCTCGGTCGTAGTTTCGATTCTATTAACGTATCAGGCCTTATCATTGTGTTGCCAACTAAAAATCTCTCAACTTTGGCAAAAAGGGTAACCGGTACTTTTACCGGTTACACTTGAGAAGCGAATACTATCGCTGATCATCTGCCCAGTCCGTAAATGTTTTACCTTCTTTTGCCAGTTGGACGAGCAATGGTGCAGGAGTCCAGTTGGCTTCGCCATATAGGTCACGGAATGTGCAAATAGTATCGTAGATCTTTTTCAAGCCTATGCTATCTGCGTAAAACATGGGGCCGCCACGATGGGGAGGGAAACCATAGCCATAAACATACACAACATCAATATCACTGGGGCGTTGGGCTATTCCATCTTCCAGAATCCTGACTCCCTCATTAATTAAGGAGAAAGTAAGGCGATTAAGAATTTCTTTATCAGAGATTTCTCGCCGCTCTATCCCGTGCGCTTTGGCTTGAGCCTCTATAATTGCTTGGACTTCGGGGTCACCGGTACGAGCGCGAGTTTCTGGGTCATAGCGGTAATAACCGGCTCCACTCTTTTGGCCCAGGCGTCCCATCTCTACTAAAGCATCCGCAATGCAGTAGGTTTTGGGGTCGCCTTTTTCTGCTTCGCTCAGGCCCTCGCGGGCCTTGTGGCCAATATCGAGACCGGCCAAATCTCCAACCGCTATGGGCCCCATGGCCATGCCCCAGGATTGCATTACGGTATCTATTTGCTCCGGGGTGGCTCCTTCTATTAAACAGAGTTGCGCTTCACGGGCATAGGGCCGCAGCATCCGGTTGCCAATAAACCCATAACAGTTTCCGGCCAGCACGGGAACTTTCTTGATAGTTTTTGCCAACCGCATTGCGGTAGCGATAACATCGTCGGCGCTCTTTGAGCCACGAACGACTTCTAGAAGTTTCATCACATTGGCGGGGCTGAAAAAGTGTAAGCCGATAACATCTTCTGGCCGATTGGTAGCAGCGGCGATCTGGTCGATATCCTGGTAGGAAGTGTTTGTTGCGAGAATGGTGCCGGGTTTACAGTATTGGTCCAGCTTGGAAAAAATTTCCTTTTTAAGCGTTACATTCTCAAACACAGCTTCGATAACGAGATCTACTTCTGCCAGCTCAGAGTAGTCAGTGGTGCCCTGGATTAGTGAGAGACAGTGTGCTTTTTCGGGCTCTGTAATCTTTCCCTTTTTCATACTGATATTGTAATTCTTGTCGATTACTGCTCGGCCACGTTCTACGGCAGCTTGATCGATATCTAGCAGCTTGACTGGGATACCGGCATTGGCAAAATTCATGGCGATACCTCCCCCCATCATGCCGCCGCCAATAATGCCAATACAGTTTATTTCTCTGATAGGGGTATCTTTGGAGAGACCCTGAACTTTTGCCGCACGTCGCTCGGCAAAGAACATATGCCTCAGGGCGGCGGACTGACTTGAGAGTAGGCATTCGATAAATAGATCCAGCTCTTTAGCCAGCCCTTTATCGAATGGCAGCTTCACTGCTGCCTCCACACAGGAGACAATATTCTGTGGGGCCAGTTGACCAGGTGCTCTTTTTTCCAGTCGCTGGCGGAAATCCTCGAACAGGCCCTCTGGAATACTGGCAGGATCTATTGTGATGTCCCGGACTCTGCGTGGTGGGGCTTTCTGGTCAATTAGTTCGCGAGCAAAGGCGAGGGTCCCTTCGAATAGATCATCATCAACCACGTGATCGATCAGCTTCATGCTTTTGGCTTTCGCGGCCGGGATTGGGGCACCCTTGGTGATCATTTCTAATGCAGCCGCAACGCCGGCCAGACGTGGCGTGCGCTGAGTACCACCGGCCCCAGGCAATAACCCCAATTTAACTTCAGGCAGGCCGACTTTGGCAGATGCCAGGGCACAGCGATAGTGACAAGCCAGTGCTACCTCAAAGCCACCGCCCAATGCGGTACCGTGAATAGCGGCAATCACCGGTTTACGAGAGTTTTCGATTTCTGTAATCACCTCAGATAAGGCAGGTGCCTGTGGTGGCTTACTAAATTCTGTGATGTCTGCACCAGCAATAAAAGTGCGGCCTTCACATATTAAAACCAGTGCTTGAGAGGCATCTTCCTGGGCACTCTTGATCGCTCCCCAAATGCCTTCGCGCAGCCCGTGGGAAAGCGCGTTGACAGGGGGGTTGTTAAGTCGAATAACACCAATATCGCCAATAAGTTCATAATTTACGGTAGACATTGTTATCTCCAGATCTTAAATGACTATTAGATTGTTTCTCCTAGAGGGGCTCGCCGGTTTTTATATACGCTCAATAATCACTGCGATTCCCTGACCAATACCAATACACATGGTGGCTAACCCGTAGCGTCCACCGCTACGCTCCAGCTGACGTAATGCTGTGAGTAGAATACGGGCTCCGCTGGCGCCGAGGGGATGCCCAACTGCAATTGCACCACCATTGGGGTTTACCCTGGAGTCCTCGTAATCAATCTCAAGCAATTTCAGGCAGCCCATGGCCTGTACAGCAAAAGCCTCGTTAAACTCCATGACATCCATATCTGCCAGGCTCAAGTCTGCACGAGCCAATGCCTTACGGGTAGCCGGGATCGGGCCTAACCCCATTACTCTTGGCTCCACTCCCGCAATAGCACTGGCGAGAATACGTGCGCGGGGCTTGAGATCTACGGCCTGGCCGACTTCCTGGCTGCCAATAATGAGTGCTGCGGCACCATCGTTGATTCCGGAAGCATTTCCGGCAGTCACTACGCCGTCTTCAAACAATGGGCGTAGTGTTTGCAGGCGCTCCAGGCTGGTATCGGGGCGGGGATGCTCATCAGTATCGATAAGGCGGGGTGGTTGCTTTCTACCCTGTGGCACCTCGATAGGAATAATTTCATCAATAAAAAAGCCATCAATACGTGCGCTATCATATTTTGCTTGTGAAGCTATCGCAAAGATATCGCACTCTTCCCGCTGAATATTCAGGTCTGCGGCGATATTGTCTGCAGTTTGCGGCATGGTATGGCTGCCAAATTCTGCAACAATATCGGGATTGGTGAAGCGCGGACCCAAAGTGGTATCCGCCAGTTGCTGGGTGCGATCGAACGGGCTGCTTGCTTTCGAGAGGACCAAAGGGGCGCGGCTCATGGATTCAACACCACCGGCAATGAACAAATCACCTTCCGAGGCCCTGATGCAGCGGGCTGCATCGGCAACGGCAGATAAGCCTGAACCACATAGGCGGTTTACCGTAATACCACCGGTGGAGATCGGCAGTCCTGCAATTAGCCCAGCAAAGCGGGCGATATTACGACTGTCCTCACCAGCCTGATTGGTATTTCCGGCAATCACATCCTCAAATTGCTTGTGATCGAAATTATTACGTTCAACCAGGGTTTTAATGACATGCGCGAGCATATTGTCTGGCCTGATACTGGAAAGGCTACCTCCATGGCGACCAAAAGCACTTCGACCGCCATCATAGATATAAGCTTGTGACATCGTCAGTTTTCCCAATGACTGATTATTATTTTGTGAGCAGTCGTAAATATCCGGGCTTAATCAATCTCCAGCGCTACCGGAATATTTTCCAATGCCTCCTCTGCTACCGTTTTAGTTGAAGGTTTTTCCAGACGAACTTTTGCAACCTGGCCCAGGGCACTATCAAAACGGGCAGAAAACTCTGCAGATATATTTTTTTCCTGAAGTGCCTGGCCAATAACATATTCGGTAGCGCGATTGCGCAAAGCGGGTTTAAATACCTTGGCTACCGCGGTTAGGGGTATTTCATCAATAATCTCTACCCGCTTGGGTATCGCTGCACGTTCAGAAATCTGGGTGCGGCAGTAGTCGATAAGCTGCTCTTCCGTGGGAGGATTTTCGGACGGATATAGAGTGACATAGGCCACCGGAACCTCTCCGGCATAGGCATCGGGCTGACCAACGGCAACGGCCATAGCTACGGCGGGGTGACGGCTTAGCGGTTCTTCAATCAAGGCTGGATCTATATTGTGGCCGCCACGAATGATTAAATCCTTGGCTCGCCCGGTCAGATAAAGATTGCCATCGCCATCGACATATCCCATATCGCCAGTATTAAACCAACTGTGATCAACCCAAGCCTTGGCGTTATCCTCTTCGGAGAGATAGCCTGAAAAAATATGTGGCCCCCGTGCAAGCACAATACCGACTTCACCGGTGTTGCAGGTTCTCATTAGTCGGTTTCCATCCACTTCGGCAATTTTCATTTCCATATAGGGGAGGCGGCGGCCGACGCTGCCCTCGGGTGCTTGCATATCGGTTGGCGGGCGGGCCAGCAGGCAGCTGGACTCTGTCATGCCATAGCCGTTGCTTACTGTCACATTGAATTTTTCCTCAAACGCACTTTTAAGCGCTGCGGGTAAAGGTGAGGCCCCGCAGCCAACATCTGTCAGGCAGCTGATGTCATTGTCGCCCACAGGAATTTGCATCAAGATGCCCAGAATAGTGGGCACGGCGGCAAAGCCCTGTACCCGGAAGCGGGCAACGTGATGCCACCAGTTGGGGAGCACATTGGGGGAGCGAAAACCTGAGGGAGTCATTATGACAATCGTGCGACCGGCGAGCAGGGTGCCAATGCCGGCGACCACCGTACCGAAAATATGAAATAAAGGAAGGCCGCTGAGGGTCGCAAATCGCCCCTTACTGGATGTTGTGTCCACACTCAGCTGTGCAACAAATGCAATATTGCTGTGGGTTAGTCGCGCAATTTTAGGCCGCCCGGTTGTCCCTCCGGTGTGGAAGTAGCTGGCAATTTCATCGCCTTGAATAGTTCGCCCACTAACTAAGTGGTCATTTGGCTGTTGGGCAATTGCCAGTACAAAATTCTCTACTTTTAAACCGGAAGGCATGGATAAGGTGCTGACCGGTTTTTTACTGATTAGCAGCAGTGCCTCTAAGGTTGGAACCTGCTCAATGACCTGCGCAACTTTTTCCCATATTTCCTCACTGAGATCCTGCCCAAGGCTGACTAATACCTTGGCTTTGGTGGCATTCATGATCTCGGCGATATGCTCCGGTTCCAGCAACGGATTGATGGGACTGGCGATTCCCGCGGCTTGTCCACCCCAGAGTGCGAAATGCGTTTCAGGCAGGTTGGGTAATAGTAATGAAACGGTATCTGTCGAATTAACGCCGAGAGAATGGAGTAGATTGGCGGTTTGGTGAACTTTTTCGGATAGCTGCGAGTAGCTCACTGTCACACTTTCTTCATCTGGTACAGCAGTGGGAAGAAATTCGATGGCTGCATCTTGTTGGTAAAGACGGGCGGCCTGCCGAATTAAGTCGTAGGTGTTTTCCCAGGGATAACGTTGTAACAATGGTACTTTTTCATATTCCTGGATTTCTGCAAGAGATTGCAGCATGGGACTGCCAGTGGAAGTGGACGTGATAGACATGGGGGCTTCTCTCACTATGGTTATTATGTTGGTGACAATATCAAAAGTGAAAAGAGCATTCCACTCTGCGGAATTCAATGGTAATGTTTTGTGCGTCGAGTGGTTATTTAAAAGCTAATTGGTGGGAATTGGCGGATAAATATTTACACCAGCTATGTATAAACGCCACTAAGAAGAAATTGGCGTCAATAGAGTTGGCTCGATAATTGAGGACCTACTTGCGTGAGTCGGAAAAAGTCAAAATAGCGATGCTCAGATATCAATATCATCCTGAAATTGTTTGTAGATAGGTTTGCTTAAGACAAAGAATGGAGCTCGCCGAGCCAGATCGAAAGTGAATTTATTCCGCTTGTATAAGGGAACTTCCGAATTTAGTACATGTTGATTTTGCAAATTGGTGAAGGAAGTTAGCTGAAAAATCTCTGCCAATTGCACCCATAAAAACAGGAGCAAGCGAATGAATATAGATTTTTCCCCCGAAGAATTAGCTTTTCAGCAGGAAGTTAAGCAATTCCTGCAAGAGAAGCTCCCGGCGGATATCAGTGAGAGGACTCTGGATGAAATTCCCCTGGGGAAAGAGGACTATGAACGCTGGCAAAAGATCCTGTACGAACAGGGTTGGGCTGCGACTAACTGGCCAGTTGAATATGGGGGTACCGGTTGGACGCCAACACAAAAATACATATGGGCCAATGAGTGTGCCAACTTCGGCGCGCCAGATGTAATTCCTTTCGGCTTTAAAATGGTTGCACCGGTTATCTTCACTTATGGCAGTGAAGAGCAAAAGCAGCGGTTTTTGCCGGATATTTTGGCAAGTAATGTTTGGTGGTGCCAAGGATATTCCGAGCCAAATGCGGGCTCTGATTTGGCGTCGTTAAAAACCACAGCAGTGCGAGACGGCGATGAGTATATCGTTAATGGCACTAAAACCTGGACGACTCTGGGGCACTGGGCCGATTGGATTTTTTGCCTGGTTCGTACCGGGGGCCCCGAAGTCAAGAACCAGGCCGCGATCACTTTCTTGTTAATTGAAATGAACCACCCGGGTATTACGGTATCGCCTATTATCACTTTGGGCGGCCATCATGAAGTGAATGAGGTGCATTTCAACAATGTACGGGTACCCGTGGCCAACCGTATTGGAGAGGAAGGTCATGGCTGGACCTATGCCAAGGTACTGTTGACCCATGAACGCACAGGCATTGCAAGGGTTGCTACTTCCAAAAAACGTTTACAGACTTTGAAAAAGCTGGCAGGTGATACTTGTGATGGTGACGCCAGCCTCCTGGAAAATCCAGCCTTTGCGCAAAAGCTCGCAGAAGTTGAAATAGATCTTTTAGCTTTGGAGTTTACTGAGCTAAGAGCACTTGCGGCAGTGAGTACCGGTAATGCACCGGGGCCAGAATCCTCCATTTTAAAAATTAAAGGAACTGAAATCGCCCAGCTTATTGATGAACTTTACATGGAAACTGCGGGTTACTACGGAATGCCATTTGTCCGGGAGCAATTTAAAAGCGGATTTGATGGCGAGCATGTAGGCCCTGGAGTTATTACCAGCAGCGTGCCCCGTTACTTAAATAACCGTAAATCTTCGATTTATGGTGGTAGTAACGAAATTCAGAAAAATATTATCAGTAAGTGGGTACTTGGTCTGTAAACGTGACGTTTAATGAGGATTGGAACGATGGATTTTTCCTATAGCGAAGAGCAGCAGATGCTGCAAAGCAGTGTGAGCAAATTTATTCAACAGGATTATGACTTTGATCGTCGCTGCAAGTTAATAGAAAGTGATACTGGGTTTGGTGAGGATAACTGGAAGTTATTTGCCGAGCTGGGCTGGCTAATGGTTCCATTTAGTGCAGAAGACGGTGGTTTGGGCGGTTCTGCTGTTGATCTGATGGTGGTGATGGAAGAGTTTGGTCGTGGCCTGGTGGTGGAACCCTTCCTGGCCAGTGCAGTTTTAAGTGGTGGGCTAATAGCAAGCGGTGCCAATGAGGCACAGAAGCGGGAGCTAATAAGCTTGTTGATGGAAGGCCAGTTGCAACTGGCATTTGCATTTGCTGAGCCCCAGAGCCGTTTCAATCTGTGTGATATTACTACTAAAGCTATAAGTAACGGAGACAGCTACGTAGTAAATGGCCACAAAGCTGTTGTTTTGAACGGTTCAGCCGCAGATAAACTATTGGTGGCAGTGCGTACTAGCGGCGGTCAACATGATTGTGAAGGTATCACTTTATTATTGATAGATGCCAACTCTGAGGGTGTTCATCGCCAGGGATATGCCACTGTGGATGGGCACCGTGCGGCTGAGGTAAAGTTTAATAACGTGATGGTTCCTGTGGCAAACCGAGTTGGGGAAGAGGGAGCAGCTTTACCAGTAATCGAACAGACAATTGACCGGGCCACACTGGCGCTGTGTGCCGAGGCAGTAGGGGCCATGGAAAAAATTTATAAAAAGACCGTGGAATATACAAAGACCCGGGAGCAGTTTGGCGTTGCCATTGGTAAGTTCCAGGCCTTGCAACACCGGATGGTGGATATGTTTACCGAATATGAGCAGGCCCGCTCTATTCTATTAATGGCAGCGTTACAGTTGGATGTGAATAATGGCGTTGCCCCTAAGGCAATTTCTGCAGCAAAAAGCCGCATTGGAAAAGCTGCCCGGTTAGTAGGCCAGGAAGCAATTCAGTTACATGGTGGTATAGGGGTTACAGAGGAGTTGGATGTAAGCCACTACTTTAAACGTTTAACCACAATCCAGTATTTGTTTGGTAGTACGGATTATCATACCCGCCGATTTGCCGGGCACTAGCGAGGCAGGCAGTTGTGAGGTGATGAGTTGTCCCCCAGGTTGGTCGCATTGAGCTACTAACCTGGGGTTAAGCTATCTAGTAGCGGATCAGCATGGCCTCTATATTGCCGACCATATTTTTCAATAAGGGGGCGACTTCTTCTTCCAGGAATTCTGGACTCAGGCGGTAAGCAGGACCGCCCGCATTAAATGTATAAATGCGCCCCTGGCTTAATTGTAGGGGGACAGCAATACCATTAACATCGCGATTCCAGTCGCCAAAGGAGCAACAAAAGCCGCGCTGCTTATAGCTTGCTACCGCTTCTTCAATTCCAACCTTGATTTTTGGCCAGCGCTCGCTATTTCTTTTCTCCAGGTGCCCATAAAAGTACTCGCGCTCCTCTTGAGGTAGTGCTGCCAGAAAAGCCCTTCCTGAGCCACTGGTAGCTAAAGAAACACGGTTACCTATTTCGTAGCGAAAAGTCGTAACATTAGCGGCTGCACAAAACTCGACAAATATCATTTCGAGCCGATCACGGTCAGACAGCCCTACAGCAGTTCCGGTGGAGTTTGCCAGGTCTTGCATTAAGGGCTTGGCAACCTGGCGAATAGCCAGATTGGACACGAAAGAGTAACCCAGTGCTAGTACGCCGCTTCCTAATTGGTACTTTTCCAGTCGATCCGAGTAGGTCAAATAGCCTAATTTTGTCAGAGTATAGGTTAACCGTGAAATACTAGAGCGAGGCAAGCCAGTGCGTTGGGCGATTTCAAGGTTACCCAGAAAGCCATCACCGGGCTGAAATGCCCGCAGAACATCCAGTCCTCGGGCGAGGGCTTCAATAAACTTGCGATCGGGTTCTGCGCTTTTCTTTCTTGGGAGATCACTCAGCGGAGCCATGGTCTTAAATCCTGCTTCTATAGTGGCAAGTATACAAATTTTACTCCTGGATCTGAAGTTAGATACTTAGCCTTGAAGAGAAATTTAGGCCTGTGAAGGGTGTTTGGAAAATAATGAGAGTAATGTAAATTGTGGTTGTACTTGAGAGTTCAACTGTGAGTCTGGGGCAAGAGTGTTCTTTAAAACCGATATGGTTTAATTGTATTTTTTGCGGAATACCTATATATACATTCTATCTGTCGTATTTTGCATACTTGCTGCTTGTTTCAAAGATGAAGTTAGTGTTTGAATTGGTTGCCAGTTAACTTTTCCAATTTCGATCTCATTTAGAAAAAGAATTTTAGATATGATAATAAGGTTTCTTGTTGGTGTCGTAATGGCTTTGATTGCCGGCAATAACTGTTATGCCATAGATGATAGTATTGAAAAAGAAATAAAATCAGCTCTGGTGGAGCTGTCTAATAGTAACGGCTTAATTGGCTCACATTTTGTTGCAGTAGTTGATAAAAAAGGGCTTGATTTTTTTTATGCCTATTCTGAAGATGGCCCTAAAGTTACAGAGAACACGCCTATCTTAATCGCAAGTCACACAAAGTCTTTTACCAGTACTTTGATGGCTATCCTGCATAGCTCGGGCAAGTTGGATTTAGATATACCCATATCATCTTATAAGCTCCAGTTGGGGCTTGAGGGAAAAGTTGATACCAATAAGATCAGTGTTAGAGATTTACTGACCCATACGGCAGGATTTACAAGTATCCAACATACCTTTAAGTCAGCTTTTTTAGGTTATTCCGGTCCAGACGAGCTGTTACATTCATTGAGTGAGAATCTACTTATAGCGCCAGATTACAACTTTAGGTATTCAAATACGGGCCCGATAGTCGCGTCGATGATTGCAGAGAACGTCACTGGAAAAGCTTGGGGAGAGCTTATAGAGAAGTATATAACTGAGCCTCTGGATATGAATTCGACTACGAATAAGGTATCCAAAGTGGAAAATTTTCTTCCATCTATTATCACTTCCAGTGGTGGTAATATCTTTAGTTCAGGACATTTCAAGTCTGATCTAACGATGCACCCCTCAGGAGGCTTGGTTTCGACAGTAAACGATTTGGCGAAATGGCTTCAGGTAAATATAAACAAAGATAGGTCAAATGTATCTAAGATTGATATTTTTGATGAGCTTCATGAAAAGCAGGTAGATCAATCAAAAACCTATTTCACCTATGAACGATCTGGCTACACCTTAGGGTGGGATCTGGCAGAGTATAATGAAGAAACTCTTTTAACGCGGTTTGGAAATTATGGTGGATATAGCATTCATGTATCATTTATGCCAGAAAGAGAGATTGGTGTAATTACATTCACTAATCAGGATGTGGCTTATATCTTACCCCATGTAATAGCTAATTATACGTATAACTCAATTTTAAATAAAGCAAATAGGGGTGCGCTGTTTAAGCAGGAGATGAATCGACTGGAGAAGTCTGTTCGAGGCGAGCTATTGGGAGCTCCAGATCCTGACTTGGTTGTTAGCGCCGAAAATTTCCCAGGAAACTTGCTTGGTACCTATGTGAATAGTAATGGCTGGCCGGAGCAAAAACTCTATATTGAGGGGGATAAAGTGATGGTGAGCTGGGGAGGGCTCAGTGGACCACTGCTAAAAACTGGGGAGGTATACAAGGCGCATTTTGGAGCGCTCCAAAGAGATCTTTCATTTCATTTTCAGGATAAGGGCGTTGTAAAGTCCCAGAATGGATCAGTCGAGTTAATTAAAATATGAGCTAGGCGCTAAAGAGGTGTTCCATGAAAGAAAATACAGATTTTTTTGTCAGTAAATCCTTGGCCTCCTGGGATGAGGCTGGACCTATTCACTGGGAATTAAACAAGGATCTACTTGAAAAAGTCTCCGAGTCTAATTTTAATGTCTTGGAACAAGACTTTGATGGCATGTTGGATGGGCTTGATCTTTCCGGAAAGTCAGTAGTACAAGTTTGCTGCAATAATGCAAAAGATCTTATTTCCATAAAAAAGAAAGGAGCTGGCCGTTGCCTCGGCATTGATGGATCTCAAGCCTTTGTCGATCAGGCCCGGCTTTTGGTAAATGCTTCGGGATGTTCGGGTATAGAGATCGTTTGCTCTAATATCTATGAGCTGCCTGATGAGTATAAAGGCCGTTTTGACTTTGCAGTTATCACGATTGGCGTACTGAACTGGATGCCAGACCTGAAGCGGTTTATGAGTATCTGTGCTTCGCTGCTGAAGCCGGGGGGTTATCTTTTAATGGAAGAAATACATCCGGTTCTAAATATGTATGAAGAAGGTAATCCCTCATACATTGCCATGTCTTATTTCAATCGCGAGCCGCAAAAGGATGATCAAGGATTGGGCTATTTGGATGGCAGAAAATATCAGGCTAAAGAAAATTATAATTTTCATCACACCTTGTCAGATATTTTGATGGCGGCAATTGAAAGTAACCTATCTCTACAGAAGTTTGTTGAGCTGGGGAAGAATGTGGGTAATTGGTGTGGAGATTTGGAAAACTCTGAGTGTGTCCCACCAATGGCAATGCTGGTTTGTTGGAAAAAGGGCTTATAGATTTTGACGTTAGCCAAGGTCCTTAGCTAAAGAGCCTGTAGAAATAGGCTAAGAAAAGCGGGTTGCCCATAAAAAATGAGTCTTAAGTTCCTTGTTTTTCTTATCTGCACAAACAATATTCCTCCAAGCAGTGAGAGTTCAATGTTTTAACGGGCTTGCCTTCGTTGGCCACTTGGTGCTCTGTAGATTACTTGGTTAGTAGCACTCGTATTGAGATTCCCAACTTATTATGGTGAGGCTAAGCGAGCCGCGTTGACTAAGCATTCGAATGATTCTTATATTTAAATGAATCAACTTAATAAACCGTTAACAATACTGGGTGTTCTCTTCATCCCTATGGAGGTGCCGGTAATCCAGGGGGAGGAGGTTGTCGCACGAATCGCTCAGTTAGTCGCAGTTCCAGGCCACAGAGGCGGTAGAATTGGCCGGCACAGGTCAAGAGAGGGTAGAATCCCGCTCTTAAAACTATTACAAGACCCTTTTTTACGAGGAGATAGCAAATGCGTCAGACAATGATCGCACTAGCCGTAGCCGCATCCCTAGCGGTTGTGGGCGGTTGTGGTGAAAAGGCAAAGCAGGCTGAGGTAGCTAAAGACACTGTGAAAGCCGAAGAGTCCATGGCTGTAACTCCAGAGCACGCCAGTAACATGCTGCTGGCAGAGTGGACTGGTCCCTTTGGTGGTGTACCTGCGTTTGACAAGATGAAGCTGGAAGATCTCAAGCCCGCAATTGAAAAAGGTATTGAGATAAGCCTTACCGAGCTGGATGCGATCGCTTCAGATTCCACTAAGCCAACCTTTGCTAACACCATTGTGCCGATGGAGCGCAGTGGCGCAGAGCTGGACCGCGCAACGGCCTACTATGGAATCTGGGCTGCGAATATGTCTTCACCAGAGTTCCGCAAAGTTCAGCAAGAGCTGGCACCGATCTGGGCTGATTACGAGTCCAAAATTTACCAGAACAAAGACTTGTTTAAGCGTATCAAGGCGATCTACGACCAGCGCGACGCGATGGACCTGGATGCCGAACAGAAGCGTGTGGTTGAGCTGATCTACACCCAGTTCTCTACCAATGGTGCCACCCTGGAGGGTGAGGCCAAGGAGCGCTATGCAGAAATCAACAAGCGCCTGGCTGAGCTTTACACCAAGTTTTCCAACAATGTTCTGGCAGATGAGGAAGGCTACGATATCTTCCTGAGCAAAGATCAGTTGAGCGGCCTGCCGGAATCCTTCGTTGCAGCGGCGGCAGCTCTGGCGGAAGAGAAGGGCGAGAAGGGCAAGTACGCAATTACCAATACCCGCTCCTCCATGGACCCATTCCTCACTTACTCCGACAACCGTGAGTTGCGCAAGCAAGTGTGGACCAACTACTACAGCCGTGGCGACAATGGCGATGAGCGCGATAATAACGCCATCATTGCTGAGATCCTGAAGTTGCGTGATGAGCGTGTGGGCCTGCAGGGCTTTGACAACTACGCTGAGTGGCGCCTGCAAGACCGTATGGCGAAAACCCCTGAGCGCGCCATGGAGCTGATGGAAGCGGTATGGCCAGCAGCGGTTGCTCGCGTAAAAGAAGAAGTCGCTGATATGCAGGCGGTGGCAGATGCCGAGAAAGCCAATATCACTATTGAGCCCTGGGACTATCGTTACTACGCCGAGAAGGTTCGCAAAGCCAAGTACGACCTGAACTCCGATGAAGTGAAGCAGTACCTGCAGCTAGATAACCTGCGTGAAGCCATGTTCTACGTGGCTGGTGAGCTGTTCAACTTCAAGTTCACCCCGGTAAAAGAAGGTTCTGTACCGGTATTCCACGAAGATGTAAAAGTCTGGGAAGTCACTGACAAGACCAGTGGCGACCATATCGGCCTCTGGTACCTGGACCCATTTGCCCGTGCTGGTAAGCGTTCCGGTGCCTGGGCAACCATGTATCGTGACCATTCCACCTTTGATGGCAAGAAGAACGTCCTGTCTTCTAACAACTCCAACTTTATCAAGGGCGCACCGGGTGAGCCTGTGCTGGTGAGCTGGGACGATGCGGAAACCTTCTTCCACGAGTTTGGCCACGCGCTGCACTTCCTCGCTTCTAACGTGACCTACCCGACCCTGAACAGCGGCGTTCGCGACTACACCGAGTTCCAATCCCAGCTGCTGGAGCGCTGGTTGTCTACCGATGCGGTCATCGATAACTACCTGGTGCACTACAAGACTGGCGAGCCTATTCCTGCGGATCTGGTGAAGAAGATTAAGAAAGCCGCCAAGTTCAACTCTGGTTTTGCCACCACTGAGTACCTGGCCTCTGCGCTGATTGATATGAAGTTCCACACTGCCGATCCTGAGGGTATCGACCCAGATAAGTTTGAGCGTGAAACTCTGGACAAGCTGGGCATGCCGAACGAGCTGGTCATGCGCCACCGCACCCCGCACTTTGGCCATATCTTCTCTGGTGAAGGTTATGCAGCCAGCTACTACGGTTACATGTGGGCCGACGTGCTGACTTCCGACGCCTCTGAGGCCTTCTCCGAGTCTAAAGGTGGCTTCTACGACAAAGAAGTAGCGGCCAAGCTGGTGAAACACCTGTTTGCACCGCGTAATGCTGTAGACCCCGCAGATGCTTACCGTGCTTTCCGTGGTCGTGATGCCAATATCGAAGCGCTGATGCGCGATCGTGGCTTCCCGATCCCGGAGAAGAAAGGGAGCACCGTTGCTTCTAAGAACTGATCGTTTAGTTTAACCATTAGTTCGAAAAGGCCGCATCGACTGATGCGGCCTTTTTTTATCCAGTAATATTTTGAATTAGTATCATTACCTATAGTAAGAGTATTTAATTGTACCTTTACCGGTGTACCGATGGCTTCAGGCTGGGTGGATTGAAGGAGAGTAGGGGGGATAAGGCGGTTTATAAGTGCTGCTGCAGCATTTTTACTAATGACTTAAATTTTTAATTTTTTCATGATCGCTAAAAATATAAGTTAATCCAGTATGGGGGTCTATATATCCCTGCTTAGGTTCTATGTGTTGAAGAAAAGCGCTTGTTTTGGTGAGGCTTAATAGGATATGGCGTGGGTTGTTTGGGTCGCCCTCAAGATGGTAGTTTTCAATTTTGCAGCAGACTCCAAAAGTTTCCTTAAGGTATTCGAATGATAATCGCCACTTGTCAATTGGATATTCATGTGCTGGAAAGTTAAAGGGCACACTGACAAACGCCCGACCTGAAACCTTGAGAATTCGCAATAGTTCGTTAATCACTCTCCAATAATGCTCAGTATGCTCAAGAAGCTCGGCGCAGATAATATAATCAACGGATTCCGCTTCATAAATATCTTTTAGGTTTTCTGCATTGGCGACGATATTGAATCCATAGTCTTCGATATCGACAAGGTCATACCTTGTGTTTATGGCCTGTAAGTGCTTAAAGAGCTTATTGGTAACAGCTACACCCAGTGTTTCGCCTTGCCCTGAGCCCAATAGAACCACGTGAGAGCTTGCTGGTATCTTATTCCACTCCCGATTTAAGAAATAATTTCTAATAGCTGGAACGCCAAAATAATCGTAGTCTACTTCAGTGTCTTCATCGGATTTGATCCAAGGGACAGAGATCTCCTTAAATTGGCCCTTCTCTAAGGAGAAGATGGAATTTTTATTGTCCTGGGATTTTAACTTAAAATGAAACTTTTTAAGTAATTCAAAGATCCTGGTGTTGGTTTTAGTGCGCCTTACTAGAATTTCCACTTCCTTAGAATATTTGAACCACTTTTTTAGCAATTCATTTAGAATCTTTCCTTCAAAATCGCCAAAACTGATCATACTGCAAGAAATGGTGCCATTGTTGACAATGGATGCTGGCCCATTAGTGATTACTGTAAATGCAGCCTGTATCCCAAGGGATTCTCCTCCATCTTTAACAGAAACAGAATAAACCCTCCCTCCAGATTCGACTATTGCTTGTATATAAGCGATTGACTCCTCAATTGAGGATAGTTGTCGTGGGTTAAAGTTTAATCGATTTGTTCTAAAGAACAGCTCAGCAATTCTGGAAAATTCTTCTTCATTGGTTGGGGAGCCAATTTGTATTGAGCGATTTCTTGAGTATAGAAAGTCTTTGTCAGATTTATCAAAGTGAGCTCTGGCATCAAAAAAATTGAGTGCGTGACGATACTTTTTGTATCGGTCTTTGATGCTCCTTTCGGTGGAGATGGGATTTTTAAGGTATGGGTTCTCTTGAAGTAAATGCCATTTTTTGAAATCCAGCACATATAGGTCTGGAAATATAGCCTGCGCATCACTTCTTTCCAGTGGGTTATCATCTATAAAGACTGTATGGGAGGCCTTAAGAGAGAGCTGTTGAAATAGCGCGTGTATATTGTCTGTTTTAAGTTGCCAGTTGGCAATAACGGTCAAAAAAATTTCTTTATTGATATTCAGTCTTTGAAATGCCGCCTGCACATCACTCCTATCGTTTTTACTTATTCCGATGATGACAACACCCTTTCTGTAGAGATCGACAAGATAATGATAGTAATCAGAATTAAGGCGAGGTATTTCTTTTTCTGCAACGGAGCCCTGCCAAAGAGTCCCATCAAAGTCTGTAATTAAATTCTTTATTTCGGCGGATTCGATTTTTTTCATGTGCCAAGCTCTACAAAGAAAAGTAGGCATGTCGACTAATAGGTTAGCGCCATAGGGCAAGTATTGTTTTGGGCGCTGCCTTGTTGCTGATTATGGGGTGGAGTTTCACGATTAAAAGCGATTTCCTCCTTTTTATGTGTAGTTTCGATAAGCAATCAAGCTTAGCATATTTTATATAGATTGCTTTTTATAAGTCTAAAAAGCCGACTGCATAATCAGTTCCAGGTGATCTCGGTTGCTTAGAGGGTAATCTTAAATTGGAAGCTAGTTAATGGAATATGGGTGATCAAATACCATCTTTGAAGCGTTGACCCAGGCCGATATCAACGGTGTTTTGTTAGGCTGTGATCTCCCTATCGAAGTGTTATTTCTTGAAGGTAGCTCCCGATCTAGAAAAAAGATAAGCAGCTTTGCCTCTGGGAATTGACTCTTTTCCTATTGGTAGCTACTGGGCTCTGATTGTTCGCAAGGCGTTAATAGCAGTTGATTATTTATAGGGCCCTTTCCATTTGTTGTCCTGCTTGTAGAGGTGGCCACATGAGAGCAGGTTCTAAAAGCGTGCTTGTAGCAAGTCCTGTCCACTCGCTCGTTTCCCAGTCCCAGCCCCAACCCCAACCCAGCTAGGTCTTTCGCAAGCGGCTGTTGATATTGGGGTGATACTCTAAGTGATTTAAATATTAGATATCAAAATATTACACCCCTAAAAATTTATTTGCTGCCAGTCGTTACCAATTTTCTCCATCGGGGCTTTTTTGGTTAAAAAACATACCAACTTTATATTTCTAAGGGTTTTGTATAGAATTCCGTCCAAAATTTATACTTATGATCCCATTTTCCTCTATCTGGGCCTTCCTGTGATAGTTAGAACAGTGTGAGTCTGTTTATTTCAAAGATCATATTTCCGAAAAAATAATTACAGCACTAAGCAAATGGGTATGGTTGCCAAAGGAGTTGTCAGCCTCTGCTTAGGGCACTGGGTAAGCATAATTCGAAGTCAATTAAGGAGATTTCTGTGTTTGAGAAAAGCAAGCTGCACAGCGCGGTGCTGGCTGCAGGAGCGGCGGTATTGGCCCACCAACCGGTATTTGCTGAGTCCAGGCAAATCGAGGAAGTAACTGTTACGGCGACCAAGCGTGCTGAAAGCGCGCAGGATATCCCGGTAACCGTGCAGGCTCTGGGCGAAGAAAGCTTGAAGGACCTGAATGTCTCTAACTTTGATGACTATATTCGCTTTATGCCCAATGTGACTGCCGGGGGGCGTGGGCCTGGGCAATCTTCTATTTACATTCGCGGTATGGCGACCGAAACCATTGCCACCCAGCTGTCTCAAGCCAACGGAACCGCACCCAATGTTGCGCTCTATCTGGATGAGTCGCCGGTGAGCATTGGTGGCAGGAATTTGGATGTCTATGTCACCGATATTGAGCGTGTTGAAGTTTTGAAAGGCCCGCAGGGCACCCTGTTTGGGGCCAGCTCCCAAGCGGGTACCGTGCGTTTGATCACCAATAAACCGCAGCTGGATGAGTTCGATCTCAGCATAGAAGCGGGGTTGGCGACCACTAAGGATGGGGAGCTGTCCGATAGTTTGGAAACCATGATCAACCTGCCTTTGATTGAGGATAAGCTGGCTGTGCGCGTAGCGGCCTATCAATCCAATGAAGGCGGTTATATCGATAATGTGGCCGGTACTTACACTCCCGATGCCTCAGTTAATCCAGCTTGGGAGGGGCTGCCGGTTGTGAGCGCTTCCAGTGAAGCGCTGGTAGAGGAAGACTTTAACGATTCCAGTTACAAAGGGGTTCGCTTAGGGGTGAACTATGTGATCAGTGATGACTGGTCGCTGCTGGTGCAGCACACTCATCAAGATCTGGAAGCTGATGGGGTGTTTGACCATGACCCGGAAGAAGTTGGCGATCTGGAAGTAAACCGATTCTACGACGATACCCTGGAAGACAGCTTTGATCTGACTAGTTGGACTCTTGAAGGGCGCCTGGCGGCTTTGGATATTGTGTATACCGGTGCCTACCTTGATCGCGAGGTGGAGCAGTCTATGGACTACACCGGCTACAACGATGTGGGTAACTATGCGGCTTACTACACCTGTAATTATGTGGATACTTGCTACGATCCCACAAAAGGCTATGTGGGCTTCATGGAAAATACCCGCACCAGTCACGAGCTGCGTCTGTCTACGCCGCAGGAATACGCTCTGCGCCTTACGGTAGGTGCTTTTTATGAGGATATCGAAATCCTCGACCGGGGCAATTTTGATTATCAGTCCATTTTGGAATTGGGCTTCCCGCAAAACTATCCGCGCGGTTGGTCTCCGGACTCCACTGATCCGGTGAAATCCACTGCGATCGACCCGAACGCTCGCCCGGAAGGTGTAGCTTTCTTTAACGATATTACCCGCAGGGAAGAGCAGCTAGCCTTCTTCGGTGAGCTCACCTATGACATCACCGACCAGCTCAGTGCCACAGTTGGTCTGCGTCACTACGATATCGATGTGGAGCTGCTGGGCTCCGCGAACTCCTCGTTTGGCAATGCAGGCGGTATTGATCTGGATATGTATGGCGATAACCTGGACTCCAAGTGGCAGGAGACCGGTATTGATGTCCCCATGAATGAGAGTGATGTCATTACCAAATTCACCCTCAGCTATAGACCTACAGATAATGTAATGCTCTATGCAACCTACTCGGAGGGTTTCCGCCCGCCCGCTTACAATCGTGGCGGCGGCAATGGCAATGAGACGACAGTAGTACCCTATACCATCAGTACCGATACCGTAGATAACTACGAAGCGGGCTGGAAAACGACTCTCTTGGATCAGAGCCTTCAATTTAACGGTAGCGCTTATTTCGTAGAGTGGAGAGATATTCAAACTGCGGTATTTGATCCCGATGTCTACTTCCTGTTCTATCTCGACAATGCCCTGGATGCGGAAATCCGCGGGCTTGAGATGGATGTGACCTGGCTGCCAACTGATAACCTCCAGCTCATCGGCGCCATGTCTTACAACGATACCGAAATTACCGATGTGCCAGGCAGTGCGGTTAACGTGGCTCCGGAAGGCAGTGAGCTGGCTCTGTCTCCACCTCTGCAGATGAATTTGCGTGCTCGTTACGAGTGGGATCTGGCCAGCTTCGGTGCTTACTGGCAGGCGGGCGTTTCTTATAGCGATGAAGCCTGGAGTTCTATTGTGATCGATCCGAACGACCGCTTTAAACAGGACTCTTACACGACTGTAGATGCGTCATTGGGTCTGCGCGAAGAACATTGGGGTGCAGAGCTCTATGTCGAGAACCTCACCGATGAGCGCGCGGAATTGTTTATCAATACCCTGGATAATTCCAAACGTATCACCACTAATCGCCCGCGTACTGTGGGTTTGCGCGTGTCGTATGACTTCTGAGGGATTGTAAGTCTCTTTAGTGATTAGCCCGATAGCGGGGCGGCTAGATTCCGCTCCGCTGTCGTGGATAAATTATTGGTGAAGTTGCATCAATGCCATTTCATAAATCCTGTTGAGTTCCCCAGCTACGTTGGTGGTCGGAGTAGTGGTAGGCTTTTAGCCTTAGGACTTACGCTGAGTGTAGCGGCTAGTATTTTTACGGCTTAGAGAGAAAAATCTTTTGTCATCGCAGTCTAATTCTTCGCAACCCAAAACTTCTCCGTTACAGAGTGGCCAAACCGAACTCAGTCAAAAAATCCGTAACGCTCTGAAGCAGAAAAGTTTCTCTGCCGCGGCGTCCATGGCAAAAGAGTTGGTGGGGCAATACCCCAACGACATTGAGGGTTACTACCTACTGGCGGTTAGCCTAAGGTATTCGGGTGAGATTGACGGCGCCCTGGCGACCCTTGGGCAATTGTTGGAGCGAGATGGTAGTCATGCTCGAGCGTATCAGGAATGCGGCCATAACTTTTCGGCGCAGGAAAATTTTGCCGAACAGGTACGCGCTTACCGGCGCGCCCTGGAGTTAAACCCGGCACTGTATGCCAGCTGGAAAGGGTTGGCGCTCGGCTTGCGCGCCCAAGGCAAGGAGGCCGATGCCTTACAGGCCTTACAGCAGTTCCAACGATTGCAGAACCTGCCGCCTACACTACTGAGCGCCGCGAGCCTGATGTATGAGAAAAAACTTCATAAGGCCGAACAGCTTTGCCGGAGTTTTTTACAGAAAAACAAGCACCATCCGGAAGCTATGCGCTTGCTGGCGTTGATCGGCGCTGAATTGGGGGTGCTAGATGATGCCGACTTCTTACTTGAAAGCTGCCTGGAGCTGCACCCTGATTTTCACCAGGCGCGCTTCGACTATATCGGTGTGCTGCGCAAGCGGCAGAAGTTTGCTGCGGCGCTGGAACAGGCCCGCCACTTGCGAGCAGGCCAAGGGGGTCGCCAGAGCGATATTCTTTTCGCTACACAAAGCGCCATGGTGGGTGATTATAAGACTGCCTTAGAAATTTATGATCGTGTGGTAGCCGAGGCTCCAGATCTGCACGGGGTGCATTTGCAGCGAGGGCACACTTTAAAAACCGTGGGGGAAGCAGGGCAGGCCATCGAGGCCTATCGGGATGCCTATCGGGCCAAGCCGGACTATGGTGATGCCTATTGGAGTCTGGCCAATATGAAAACCTACCGCTTTACCGATGCCGAAATCGACAGTATGCGGGAGCTGCAGGGCTTGCCAGATATAGCGCGAGACGATCGCTACCACCTCTGTTTTGCATTGGGCAAAGCCCTGGAGGATCGCGCCGATTATTCTGGTTCTTTCTACTGGTATGAACAGGGTAATGCACTCAAGCAACAGGAGTGTCAGTACAGCATCGAACAAAACCGCAGGGATACCGACTTACAAATTGCTCACTGCAACTCCGAGCTTTTTGCCAGGAATGCTTCCTCTGGCTGTGATGCTCCTGACCCCATTTTTATTGTGGGACTGCCCCGAGCAGGATCGACGCTGCTGGAGCAGATTCTCGCCTCGCATCCCCAAGTGGATGGCACTTTTGAATTGCACAATATTATGGCTGCAGTTCAACGCCTAAAGGGGCGTGGTCAAGCTGGCGAGCAGGTACGCTACCCCGCAGTCCTGCATGAATTAAGTGCGGTTCAGCTGAGGCAGATTGGTCAGCGCTATCTGGAAGAGGCCGTTATTCATCGCGGCCAAGCCCCACTGTTTATCGACAAGATGCCGAATAATTTTCGTCATATTGGCTTGATTCAGTTGATTCTGCCGAAAGCAAAAATAATCGATGCCCGTCGCCATCCCATGGCTTGTTGTTTCAGTGGCTTTAAGCAGCTATTTGCGGAAGGGCAGGAGTTCACCTATGGCCTGGAGCAAGTGGGTGAGCACTATCGGGATTATGTGCGCCTGATGGATCACTGGGGCAGGGTGCTACCGGGCAAGGTGCTTCGTGTGCACTATGAATCGGTCGTTGAAGATCTGGAAGGGCAGGTGCGGCGACTCCTGAATTTTTGTGGACTGCCATTTGCCGAAGAGTGCCTGCAGTTTCATCGTACGGATCGCGCCGTTCGTACTCCAAGCGCTGAGCAGGTGCGCCAGCCCATTTACCGCAGTGGCACTGAGCAGTGGAAGCACTTTGAAGCGGACTTGGAACCATTGCGCAAGGTTCTATCTGGCGAGCTGGAACGTTACGGAAAATGGTGAGTGGGAGCTGGGGTTCCCGGTGTACCATCTATTAGCGCCCTTGATGGGTTGACCAGCTTTTCGCTATTTCTTTTTCATATTCCTTCTATCTTACGACAGAATTTGTTGGTGAGCTGATTTCATCAGGTGTGCTTTTTTCGGCCGAGTGGGAAAGTCAAGTGGGGACAGGCCCTTAGGATGGATATCCTAAGGCTCACATAACTTGTCTGCATTTCTGGTTGTGTAATCGTTAAAATCCCCCGAGATTCTGTCGAAATCCTCGTCTCTATTTATAGCCATTATTTCTTTTTAATGGTATTTCTCTCCCAAGGGTTTGGGTTTTCATGTAAACATTTTCCTTGATGGTGCTTGTGAGCATCTGTCAATGCACTTTGAAATAATTTCTTGCAAAAGCAATCTCCGTATTGGCGTTTAGCTTGGCCTTGGAATAGTTAACTGCTTTCGTACCATCTTTTTGGGGTCTAGGTTAATTCCGAATGAATGAGTTCAAGTCAAATTGAATTGTCTGAAATATGGCCCTGTTATTACTGGTTTTGTCTTGCGGGAATGTTTCGTTTCTTGTAAGTGAAATACTCCAGTAATAATCAATTCATAATGAAAAAAAATTCTTCTATTACAGATAATTTTTAAGCCTTCTTTGCTTGATTTTCTATCGACCCAAAAACTTAAAGTCTGTATTCTTGCCGGCGTCGACGTGGTCCATGGAATTTTTTGATTTAGATCAAGTGAGTACGTCGTCTTTCAAAACCTTGAACACCAGATTAGGTTATAAATCCGTAAATTTTCAGAGAAGGAACATGAAAATGAAAAAATTAACCGGTGCAGTGCTGGGGGTTTCCACAAGTTTGGCCTTGATGAGTCAATCGGCCCTGGCTTCAAGTCAGCTAGAGAATCCTAGTATTCCGAGCTTCACTGCAAGTGAATTTGCGCAACTGGAAGAGCAATTCACAGCAAAAAGAATGATGGTCGATGGCAAACTCTATCAGTTAACTGGTGACATGCTGGAGCTGGTTCAACAGGGATCTGAGCAAGTTGGTATCATGTCAGCCTTTGAGCTATCAGCAAATAAATGGCCTGAAGGTATTGTCTACTATGATTTCTATGGGGATGTAACGGCAGAAAACCGCCTACGCTTCCTAGAAGCGACCAAGGTTTGGGAAGAAGTTGCAGACTTAAAGTTTGTGCAACGCACGGATCAAGCTAATTATATCTATGTGCGTAATGGCAGCGAAAACCGCTCTATGGTTGGAATGTCCGGTGGTGGTCAGTTTTTCAGTATGAACAACTGGGATAAGAAGTATATTATTGTTCACGAACTGGGCCACGCAATTGGCATGAGGCATGAACAACAGCGTTCGGATCGGGATCAATATGTGATGATCCTTGAAGAAAATATAAAGCCTGCATATATCTACAACTTTGATATTCGTCAATCACACAATTACAGTGAATATGACTTCCTGTCTGTGATGCACTATCCCTCCAGGGCATATAGCGTTAATGGGGATGCAACGATTGTCCCAAAGAAAGGCTATGAGCAATATGATGGCCTTGTGGGGCAACGTTTCGACCTCGGAGCTGGTGATCAGGTGGGGGCGGCTTCCCACTACGGCGCAGTGAATATCAATATTCCTGATCCGGCATTTAAGTCTTATCTGCTCGCTTATTTTGATAGCGATAAAGACGGTGAAATTAGCAGTTTAGAGGCTGCAAAAGTTGAGAAAATCCAGACTCCTGGGAATGGTGAAATTCAGTCGCTGCAGGGTATCCATCTATTTCGATATCTAAAACATCTAACCGCGGTCAATGAAAACCTGACGGAAATTCCAGGGCTGCCCAAGCGCTTGGAATCCTTAAATTTTTCGGGCAACTATTTGGACGCGGCAAAATTTGAATGGGTATTGGATAAGCCCTTCCTGAAAGATGTGGATGTTACCAATAATCTATTGGATGTTTACTCCTGTGAAATGTTCGCCCTAATTAATGGTGTGATGAAAGGTGGCAATATCCAATACAGTCCGGTTAAAGGTGGTGGCACATTTATTTGTGATGAGGAGGCGGAGCGAACGCTAATTTCGGGTAAACCTAGGGTCGATTTAAGGGCTAAAGGTGAAAAGCTATTCCATATCGATGTCCCTGAAAATGCTCAAAAGTTGACTGTTCAAACAGAAGAGTCGGGAACGGGCGGCGAGATGAATGTTTATGTCGCTTACAACCGTCAGCCCAGTACCACAGATTTTGATTTCAGTTCAGAAAATGCCGGTAACATCGAAAATATACAGATTGCTTCGCCAGAGCAAGGCCGCTGGTATGTACTGTTATCACCGGTCGAGCGTTCTTTTGAAGGTGTCGATTTGACTGCGACTCTGGATTTGGGTGGAGAGCCAGCTAATGAGCTTGTTAATCAACAGCAGATTGCCGGATTGGCTGCGGCTACTGGAGAAGCATTGCATTTTACCCTGACCGTTCCAGAAAATGCTTCTGATCTAAAGTTTGTAATGACTGGCGGCACTGGCGATGCGGATCTTTACGTGCGCTTTGGAGAGAAACCAACAGAATCTGTCTATGATTATCGTCCCTATTTAGGTGGTAATGAAGAGGTCGTCTCAATCGCCAATCCGAAAGCGGGCGTATGGCACGTTATGCTGTTGGGCTATACGGATTTTGAAGATGTTTCTTTAGTGGGCTCTTTCACGGAGTCTACATCTGAGTTCCTATTAACAGGAGAGACAATCGCAGATTTGGATGGTAAGGCGGGTGAGATGCTCACTTTTAAGGTGCAGGTCCCAGAGGGCGCAGCTAAGCTTTCCATTGCGACTGGGCCATCATTTATTGGTTCTCTCGGTGATGCCGACTTGTATATCAAGTATGGCGAACAAGTCTCGGCAACCAATGCGGATTATTACTCTGAAAACTGGAGCAGCCATGAATCTATTGATGTGAATGCGCCTCAAGCAGGTATCTGGCATGTGGCTGTTTATGGTTACACTGACTTTGAAAATCTCTGGTTAAGTGTTGATTACTAACACCTAGCAGGTAGTTAGTTTATGGGTAATGGAGTGCTTCAATTTAAAATAACTCCATTGCCCGTTTTCAATTTTTTTGAATGCTGCTTTACTTTGAGTTCACTTTGAGTTATTAAAAACTTGCCGTGCAAACACTCAAGTCTGACTACACTTAAGTCGGTTAAGCGAGAGAAAGACAAAGCTTATCTCTTACTTCCATAAGGGCAAAACCTAAAAGGTTGAGACCTTTCCAGGTGTTCGGATCTTGTGCTTTAGGACTGTCTTGCGCCAAGCCAATTCCCCAAATTTTATCGACAGGGCTGGCCTCTATTAAGACCCTGTTCTCTGTATTGAGCAGGAATTCCTTTAGTTCAATATTTTGGGAGAACTTGGCAAGGTTGGCATTAACCACTATATCGAATCGCTTTTTCTCCCAGATCTTCTGGTTAAAACCAACAACCTGCCGACCTATGCTCTTCGCCTCGCCCGGATTGGATGAAGCCAAAACTTTCTTACATGCGTTGCTATCCCCAAATAGTTTGGCCTTGTGATACATCATGTAGTGTTCGGCTGTAATAAAATGATTTCCTTCTTCTTCGAATTTGGAATCGTACCATTGGCTAAAGCAGCTCTTAGAGACTTGCTTACCTTTTTCTTGATGCCCCCAAAAGAAGAGGTATTTGACCTTGTTTCCTTTGTTTACGAAGTCGATTAGTTGATCTCTTGACTTAATATTCATTTTATCTTTAGCTTCTGACTTTTGGATTTCACTTACCAGGTTGTAAGTGCAGTGAGTTGGCCAGTTAACTACAGTGACTCACCTTTTACTGGAATATTGTATGCAACCTGGGGTTTGATGGGTCCCAGATTGCATACTTATTAATAGAGCTTTAAAAAAGCACCGAGCGATTTATAAAGAGATAATAGTGGCAAGCCAATTATAAATTTCGCTGATAAACCTTTTCTCCCTCAACCCAAGTCTGCAAAACTTGTACCTGCCAGATCTCTTGTGGATCTATTTCAAAAATATTCTTATCAATCAGGATAAAATCGGCAAATTTACCGGGTTGTAGATTGCCGATTACTTTCTCCTGATGGCTGGCGTAGGCAGCGTCCAGGGTAAATGCGCGCAGAGCCTGTTCTAAAGTCATTGCTTCTTCGGTGCGCCAGCCTTTGCTGGGATTGCCCTGGCGATCGCGACGGGTCACTGCGGCGTGAAGGCCAAACAGGGGATTGGCGGGTTCAACCGGGAAGTCGGAGCCGGCGGCTATTGGTGTGCCCTGGTTGAGAAGTGTTTGCCAGGCGTAGGCGCCGATCAGGCGTTTATCACCAAGGCGGTCACCCGCCATATTTTTGTCGCTAGTGGCGTGGGTGGGCTGCATGGAGGCTATTAGATGGAGTTGGGCAAAGCGAGGGATATCCTTTGCTTCAATGACCTGCGCATGCTCTACGCGGTGACGATATTCTTGCTGGCTTTTCTTTTTATTCAAGGTTTCAAGATGATCGAGCACTATATGGTTGGCTCTATCGCCAATCGCATGTACGTTCACCTGGAAATTATTATCAGTTGCCAGCTTGAGTAGAGATAGCATTTTGCTCTCTGGATAGAGCAGTAGACCATTTTCCTGAGGGCGGTCGTGATAGGGTTCCAGCAACGCCGCGCCACGGCTACCCAGGGCGCCATCGGCAGATAATTTAATGCTGCGCATATAGAGTCGCGCTTCGGGGTTGCCGATATGGCCAGCTTTCAGCAACTTGGCATAGTTGTGGCTATCGACTGACAGCATCGGGTACACCCGCATCGGGATGGCATTTTCCTCGGCCAACTCCCGATAGGCTTTGAGAGTTTGCTCCTTGATACCCGCATCGTGCACACTGGTCAGCCCCAAAGAAAGCGTTGTAGCAAAGGCATTCTGTAGGGATTTTTTCTCTTGGGTCAGAGTGGGAGAGGGGACTGCCTTTTGTAACAGGCTCATGGCATTGTCAATTAAGATTCCTGTAGGCTCGCCCTTGCTATCGCGCAGAATGTCACCGCCCTCGGGGGCCTGGGTACTCTTGTCGATACCGGCAAGAAGTAGAGCCTTCGAGTTGGCCCAGCCTGCGTGGCCGTCAACCCGGCGCAACCAGATGGGGTGATCGATCTCCAGGGCATCCAGTTGCTTCCGGCTGGGGAATTGCTTGCCGGGCCAGGTAACCTGGTTCCAGCCGCGCCCGAGCAGCCATTGGCCTGGTTCCAGCCTCTCAGCATGGCGCTTTATCGCCGCGAGGGAACCTTCCAGAGACTGGTCGCGCAGATCCAGTAACTCATTGAGTTGCCCCAGGCCTAACATATGTCCGTGAGCATCAATCAGGCCGGGTAGCAGAGTCTTGCCTTTGGCATCCACTCTCTCGGCATCGGGATACTTTTTATCCAGTTCGGCAATATTGCCAGTTCCCAGCACCTTGCCCTGGTCGAAGGCCATGGCAGAGAACTGAATAAGCGCTTTATCCGTAGTTTGATAGCCTGAGAAGTTGTGGATGAGTGTTACTGCCTGAGAGCTGATAGAAGTGGCGGTGAGTAGTGTCACCGCCAGAGCTTGGGCTAGACGCATGGTGGAGTGCCTTGTTGTTCTCGTCGTCGACCATTCTATGGTGGCTTCATACCCCCTGAAAAGTAGATTAAAAGATTGCTGGTTTAATGAGTGCAGGAGTAGGGGGCTGTTTACTGATCGGGCTCTATACGAAGTAAATGGCCCTGGGGTCCATCGGTGATGATATAGAGATTGCCATCTGCTCCGATTTCAGCATCGCGAACCCGCTCACCGATAACAATTCTTCTCTCAACATTCAGCGGATCCCCTTGCGGATTGATTACCCGCAGGTCTTGGGTGACCAAGCCAGCGGAAAGGAGGTGTCCACGCCACTGTGGAAATTCTGTGCCGGTATAAACTGTGAGACCGCCGGGGGCATGGGTATCAATCCAGGCAAGGAAAGGAGAGGTAAATTCTGGGCTGGCAATTTTGAAAGAGATGTTGGACCCATCTCGATAATCCCTACCAAAGGTTACTCTGGGCCAGCCGTAGTTAGCCCCTTTTTGGACTTGGTTTAATTCGTCTCCAGCTGCAGGACCATGCTCTGAGGACCAGATAACCTGGCTTTCAGGATCGATAGCAAGCCCCTGAGGATTGCGGTGGCCAAAACTCCAAATCTCTGGGAGAGCGCCTTTGGTATTTACAAAGGGGTTGTCATCAGGTACTGAACCATCAGATTTAATACGGATTATTGAGCCAAAGTGTGTTTGTAGATTTTGACCCTGCTCACGGGCAAAGACGTCGAGAAAATCCTGTGGGGGATTACCGCCGTCCCCAATACTGGCCAGCAGGGTACCGTCAGGGAGAAAGGCAAATCTCGAACCAAAATGCGCGCTATTCTTTTTACCTTGAGCTGCCTTGAATATCTCTTGAAAGTCAACCAGCTGGCCACTTTGCCATTTTCCTCTGCCAATAGTTAGGCGGTTACTTTCGGTATTGCCACTAGCGTAACTGAAATACAGTAGCTGGTCTCTGTTAAAGTTCGGGCTGGCAATTACATCCAGAAGCCCTCCCTGTCCCTCAAAGAAAACCTGCGCTGGAAAATCTATCGCCTCGGAAAGGGTATTGTTGGTTATAGTGCGTAGCTTACCATCTCGTTGAGTGATGATTAGAGAGCCGTCAGGGAGCAAGGTTATACCCCATGGGTATGGAATAGGGCCTGCGACCTTACTAATCTTAATTTTGTCGATTACGGGGATCGCGCCCCGGGATAGAAAAGTATCAGCGAGGCTTGTAGCAGGGATGACTGCGCAAATGAACGCTAATAATATTGTATAAAAAGAGATCCTTCTCACTTTGGGTGATCCTTGAGGTAGGTGGGTGTGCCTAACAGTATAACAGTAGGGTTATTGACAACAACGTCGCTTTTCCAAGTGCAATAGGCACTCTCCACGTTTTATACAGAGTCTCTTTCTTAGTGGTGTCTGAGCCATCTTGATAGGTTTGATAATCAAGTCGGCTAATAAATTAGTTAGGTTTTAAGTAGGCTAATAAGCCCTCACAGCCCGTTAGGGGCATTAATTGCTGAGATAGAAATTACGAGTTGATCGACTCTCTATATTTTAGGTTTCAAGTAAAACTATTTTAATACTCTGGTTTTAGAGGCAGCTATTGAGTTTTGCGGTTGCTTTTATATTCGCCACCTGTCTTACTCCAATTCCGAACCTTTTGGCAACTGCGGATCGAGATTCGCCATTATACAGAGCGCATAAGATCTCACGATTGCGAGCCTGAATATCAATTTGTCGTGAAGTAGGCAGGGTTAGATAGGTGCCGCCATAAGAGTTACTAAGGGTTTGCAGTGATTGGATGGGCAGTATATCAACCAGCTTGCTCCTAGCTGGATATTTAGGGATGTAAACATCCTGCCCCCCAAAAGATGTAACCAGAATATACATATCAGCGTAACCAATCAGCTCGATAAGTTCCTGCATCAGATCCGGTAGTTTCTTATGATCAATCTCAACATTGTGATTGCGATTTTTGTTACCTTGCTGCATATCATCGTCCCTGTAAGATAAAGCATGCAGCGAGAGTACGATTAACGATATCATTTGGCGTAGAGTGAAACGTTTCCCAGTGCGTTAAGCTATGGGTTTGTGATCTTTTTTGTGATGGGGTTAGCGAATTTTTCGCTGTGTGGGGAGGTGTTGACACACTAGAAGGTAACGCTTGGTAGCATACTCCTATAAAAATCCTGAAAAGTTAAGGAGTAAATCCTGCAGATGATTTTTTGATGGCTGGTAGGTGATTGGCTGTGTAATAGTATTTTTTAAGGACTGCCTCCAGTAGGGGTTCGCTAGGGGGTATGGGAAATATTATTCATGTGTGTAACACTGTTTATTAATTTGGTTGATTTTATAGGTTAATCGGTGATGTATGTCGATCAAGATTAATGATTGATACGTTTGAGTCTTTATTAATAGTTTTCTTTCGGGAATTTTAATTGGTGGGAGGTCGTTAGTAAGCACGATCCTGATGAAAGAGCCGCAATGGTAGGTGGCTTAGATGTAATTATTCATCGAATAGAATATGTTCGCCTCTCATGATAATTCTTTTGCAGGCCCAGTTTTTATTTTTTCTTAACTGAGATGCAAGCTGACTTTGGATTAGGGCGTGGTCATGGCGTTCGACATATTCTGCTGGGGCTTGCCCTGATTGCTGTGCTCCTACGCTGTAACAAAGGGCAGCAAATTGTGAGTAAAATAGGCCTGGATTTCTCCCATTCTAGGAAAAGTTGTAGCAATTCTATCATCGATGGTGGAGGTGGTAGGAGAGTCTCTGTTAGGGTTGAGTGCAGATTTAACTGCCGCGATTAAATCATACTTCAATGCGTTTCTTTATTCATTTTTAGCTTCAAGTTTTGTTTCGAATATAGTATTGGCAAAGCTGACTGCATGGTTGATAACGTCTTCATTTTTGCACTTAAACACTATTTAATCAGCGTTTTTTCATAGGTGATAATGAGATTCCCTCACCAATGGCTTCAATTGGATAGCCCTCATCATCAATGCAAATGGCAGCATGTTCCTATTCTCAGTCAACAATTTTTGTATCGGACCAAAATTTTACACTGGCCGTAATGGCTTGGCCTATTTGGATTATATTTCCAATTTCCAGTTTGGATGCGCAGTTTTTAAAAACCATGTCGCCTCTTTCGAGTTCCGCTATATCGTTGTTTGAGTTAGAGATAAGGATCGGTATTTTTTTATTCCTTGGTAGGTAGTTGAGGTTGTATTTTTCATTTGATATCTGTTTGTATATATAGAGAAAATCTTCCTGGGTGAATTTTTAAGTGGTTAACTTGTGGTTATTTGGTTTGGTGTAGATGTTTGCCTTCTAAGGGAGGGGGTGGTGACTGTGTGTTAAAAAAATGGGTGGTCATTTCCCCTTGGGATTTGGTGACTGCATTTTTTAAGGGTGAGAGTTAAAATTTTTATTAAAAATAAAAGCCTCTTTTTATGTGTGTTATTGGTGGGAGGCGTGGTTTATATGTGGGTTGAGAAAAATTTGCGCTAAATTTATTTGATTAATTAATATGTGGGAAGGTTGCCACCTCTTGTAGTAAAATTTTACAGGACTTCGTCGCTTCGATGTATAGAGTGAAAATATAGTCTTTATGAACTGGTTAGAACGCTACTTGCGAGATTGGTAGATTGAGATGGGGGGTATGGAGTTATATTTTGAGACTCATGTCGTAAAACGGTTATTAGTTGATTGAGGGGGTGCGATGCGTAGACGCACCCGTATATTGCTATTGAATTTTCTAAATGCAGTGTTTTCAACACAATTAGGTTTTTGAAAGGGAAATTTTTGATCTGGATATTCCAGAAGTGCAAGCATGGACAGAGAAATTTTACAGCACGGACCCAGTGACTACCGGGTAAGTAAAGCAGCGCTCAACGAACAATGATTCGAGAATGTATCAATCATCAAGTAGTTGAAGATCCTCGTTAGGAGAAGATACATCTGAGAGTGTGTGTAACAGCCCCTCTGGGAACTTCCAACATACCACCCGCTATGCGGGTGATATGTTGATTGCTGACCTTTAGTCGCCGGTAGGGCAATACTTACTCTATTGTACATCGGGTCGTCTATATAAGGTATCCTCTGGCTCCAGCAGTTTATCTTTATCTGAGCGTTTAGCTGCATTGGGAGCAAAAAACAGCTCTGCACAAACCCATATTGCCCCAATGCCTGGCAGGGCAACGATCAACATACGGCGGGGTAATCCAGAGCTTCGGAGACGTTTACTGCATACGGTCACAGAAGCCCAAATTAAGCTTAACTGTACAGGCACACTGATGACCGCCATAAATATTTCTGCAGTTTTCCAAATGCCATCGCTGAAATTAAAGTTGCTATACTCTAGAATTAGACCGGTAATAAACTGGACACAAAGCACTGGTATTACAAAAAGCAGCCAGAACTGTCGTCGTGTAACGATCCCATCCAAATCAAAATAAAAATCCAGGTAGTTTTGTTTCCTCATGAGCCTTTCCTCATCAGATTGTCAGAGTTTATATGGTGTATCTGAGAATTGTTCATGCCCATCAGGAATTAATTCCTTATTTTTCAAAAGGTCCTTAAGCTGAGATCGATAACTGGCTTCCTGTTGAAATATCTTTCGCACATACTGACGGGTTTCTGTGCCACGGCAATAACCATATTTAGCCATTGGACTGTTGTAGTACTCCGCTTTTTGTAGAAGAACAATATAATCTTCAACGCCTTTACTGATGGAGGTTGAAAACCATTGGTCGGGATTCGCTCCATCTTGTAGTGCTAACCGGCGGGCGTCCAGTACATGTCCGGCACCAGCGTTATAGGAGGCAAAGGTAAAAGCCATGGCCTCTCGTTTGGGTAAATTTTTCCAGCGTCGATATTGCTTCTGGTTGTATTTGGAGCCACCCCGGATATTTTGTGTTGGGTTAAAGCTATCCTTTACTCCCACTTCCTTGGCGGTTTCCGGCATTAATTGCATTAGACCTTGCGCTCCCGCAAGGGATACGGCATTGGGTCTAAAGTTAGATTCTGTCGAGGTTTGCGCGGCAAGCCAGACCCAATCGAACGGTTCGCTAGCATAGCGCTTGAAGAGCCTGTCCCAGGGGCTCAGTGTACCTTTGGGGAGGGCATAGCCTCGTACGTTATCTACCCCCTGTGTTTTTAACAGGCTCAGGTATGCTCTGACTATCGTTTGGGCTTCTTCACTTTCCAGCCATTGATTGAGATTGTTAACAAGGGAGGTATCGTGATCCTTGGTTAGTGCAAAGGCTACCCAGCGGTTTTCCCCAAACACTAGCGAGGTATCTAGGTTATCGTTGTAACCATTACTTCCATTAACAATATGTTCGTCGGCGATAGTAAAATCTATTTCCCCCATGCTCACAGAATCAATCAACTCAAGAACCGATACTTTATTATCTGCGGCATCAATGCTTATGGCTGCCGTATTCTCTGGGTGGCTGGGGAATCTCAAGGGGATTTTTTGTAATAAAGCTTTGTCTTTAACTTCTTCAATATAGGCGCTATCTAGGTGGATGGTTAGAGTTTTTCCTTTTAGTTCCTTGAACTGTGTTAAAGCATTTTCTTTTCGTTGTACCAATA
This sequence comes from Microbulbifer sp. CnH-101-G, assembly GCF_052466775.1. Classification (NCBI taxonomy): domain Bacteria; kingdom Pseudomonadati; phylum Pseudomonadota; class Gammaproteobacteria; order Cellvibrionales; family Microbulbiferaceae; genus Microbulbifer; species Microbulbifer sp. CnH-101-G. The sequence goes on along the minus strand of NZ_CP174292.1, from coordinate 2,224,716 downwards.
CTTCCCTTGTTTCAAACAGTGCATGGCTAAAAGTGACTTGTTCCCATCGTCTGTTAGTATATGTTAGGTCTGAAGCTGCTATATCTGCCTTTTTCTCTCTTGCCATAGTCAGACTTTCGTTGATAGAAGCCGCTCTCTTGAACTCTACATCTACCCCCAAATTTTCCGCATAGGCTTGCAGTAAATCGCATTCTAATCCTGCCAGTTGATCGCGGTGATAGAAGCATCCCACTCCATCCATTCGTGTGGCTACAGTTAATATCCCCACTTCCTTAATGCTTTTGAGTCGATTTTTGGGAACCTTGCATGCATAAATAATGGTTCCAATAAGGGCTATTACTGAGAGAGTGAAAAACCAGCTATTGCTCGATCGGTTCATGATTGCTCCTTGACTGAATGTTAATCATGAAGCCTATTGATGTCTCTCTAAGTCAAAATGAGGAAATAATTCCTGATTAACTGGTTTTAAATCGCTGTTTAGAGTGATCGGGCTACATACCTAGCAACACTCTAAGAGAAGGAAAAAACATGTCTGATGAAACTGATAGCAACTTGGAAGGAATTGATCCCTCGCCTTACCGGGATCGCCTTGACCCCAAAGTATCTGATGAAACCACTTCAAGTACTGCAAAAAGCCTAAATCTAGATGGATTGCGCGATCTGTCCGCACTTTCCAAATTACAGGTACGTGAATTTACTCATACCAGTTCTACTCAGATGCAGGCCACATCCAATGCCATGACACAAATGGCTGCGGCTGGGGCTACTGCGGTAAATGCTATTTTGGGTAATGGTAGTAAAGGGGAGGGGCAGAAAGATACTGCACAGCTATCTAATCGCTGATGGAGAGAAATTTCCCGATTATTAGTGATTCGGATTCTCCATACAGTGATAGAGCCCAATAACTGGGTGACTTAATAAACTGATTGAAAGGAAAAAATTATGTCTGATGAAACCAATACTGTAGACGGTATTCAACCTTCTCCTTACCGCGACCGTGTTGATCCCAAAGTGTCTGACCAGACTACCAGTTCTTCAGCGCAAAGTCTGAATTTGGATGGTCTGCGCGACTTGTCTGCGCTTTCCAAGCTGCAGGTTCGTGAGTTCACTCACACCGGTGCAACACAAATGCAAGCAACTTCCAATGCCATGACTCAAATGGCGGCGGCAGGTGCTAAGGCTGTCAATTACATCATGGATGGCGGTAAGTAAGGTCTTAGACCTTAAAGGGGTAGCGATTTATCGCTACCCCTTAATATAAAGGAGCAAGTTATGAAAGATACTTTCCGAGATCGCCTGGACACTAAAGTGGCTGATCAGGTGGCAACTTCTTCTGCACTAAGCCTTCATTTGGATGGCCTACGTGACTTGTCTGCGCTATCTAAACTTCAGGTGCGTGAATTTACCCATACCGGCGCAACTCAAATGCAGGCAACAGCCAATTCCATCTTGCAAATGTCGGCGGTTGGGGCGCGCACATTTAGAGATACCTTCTAATTTACTGTCTGAGAGGATGAACAGATGGCGAAGGATGATGATACACCAACTCTCAGGGAGCTTTCCGCAGGAAAGGGGAGGCTGATTGATGTGATGTCTAGTGCCTACTTGCAGCGTTCTATTAATAGTGCTGTGGAAACGACACTACAAGATCAAGTCAATGCACGAAATCAGCGTATGTTGTTGATGACGAAGCAGCTAAACAAAATAGTTGATTTGTAATTTTATGAAAGACGAGGGGGGGGCGGCAAAAGAAGGGAAGCGTATGTCTTCCTCTTTTTTGGTTCAAAATGCAGCCGATCATGTAAGGGATACAGCCTTGCAAACCTCTACAGTTGTTGGAAAAGCTTTTCAGAAATGGTTGACCCAACCATTTAACCTCATCTTTCTACTTATAATTATCGTTGCACATATTCAGTTGATTGTGGCCGTTATTCAAAGTTTCTTGATGCTGTTGCTTTCAATGTTTATGCGTTAAGGATTTCAACTTATGTCTAACAGTAAACCTACAAGTAAAAGTTACCTCCCTCCAGATTTTGAAGACCAGCTGGATAAGCTGATTAGCAGCCAAGGGACTGATGTTGACCTGGGTAAAGAACTGCAGCAGTCAATCATAGCTATCTGCCAGGAGGTTAATAATGCATTGACAAAATCCTTCTCGGATATATCAACTACTGGTTTTGAACTGGATGACGAAACAAAGGGGCAAGGTGAGGATAATGAGCAACCAGACTAAAAATACTTTTCAGCCGGATGTTAGTAATATTTCCAAGCAAATTGTTAGAAATGCGGTGGAGCTTCAAGGAATCCATATTTTACAGGGAAAATCTGACTCCTTAAGGGATGAAAGGCTTAGCAACATCATGTTAAAGAATAGTGTGATGATGAAGTGGCTACAGAATCCATCCAATACTAGCTACAAGGAAGTATTGAGTGGTATCGGTGTTAATTCACTTAAGGACGATGTCAAAGAAGCCTATCAGTATGCTCTTGAGATGGTTAATCAGAAAGGTGAAAAAAAATAACATAAAGCTCAGGCTGACCTCTAGTGACTAAAGGTCAATAATTTCATGGGCTTTCCTGGGTAGACCGGGGAGAAAAAAATACAGCAAGGAGTTTGCTGCAATGCAAAGAGATTACGCTTTTGCCGTTTTTATCGGCCGTTTCCAGCCATTTCATTCTGGCCATTTGACGGTGATTTAAGGTCGCTCACAAGAAACCAAATTTTTATGTATTGAGATAATTCTAGTTCTCTAGAAAAAATCTTCAGAAATTTAGATGGGCGACGATTGGTTGGATAGAGGGCTTGGTTAATCTGTTTTTCTACACCGCTCTTTAGCGGCTTCTCCAATGCTTGATCTATTCACCATGAAATAAATGTATATGTAATCAAGCTAGGGATTAAGATACAAAGTAAATGCCATGAGTATACAAAAAGGAGGAACATAAAAACAAAAAACCTTTCTAGTTAGCCCTAGAATTCTGCTAGCTATGTCAATGTAGCTTATTGAACACTCTATAATTTTTTAAGATAGGAATTAATGATGCCAGTAACACAACTTAGCCAATTACCCCATGCTCGCGCAATTTGGAGTGCAATAGATCAGTACAATATTTATGTGGTCGCCACAATGAGCGATTCGTTCGCACAAATAGAGGACACTGGAGCCGACTTTCAAATGCCACCTCCGATACTTATGTATCATGAAGGAGACATGTGTGCACTTCTTATAATGGGAGAAAGGCATGGCGCACAATCTCAGGATATAAGAACAGCTGCAAAAAATACTGCAACTGCAATTTTAAATATTCCCGATATGATGGTAGCTGTTGAAGAACCTATTGAAGTTAATGATAGACTCTATTCCAATGCTGGAGCTCAGAAACAATTATCATTAATTGGTGATCAAAACCTACTTACATACGACCCCTCTTTGAGAGGTGCAATTAGCGCCGAGCTTGCTGATCAAGGCTATCGTCTAAATACTGATGCTCAGCCCTACCGTTTTTCTGCAGAACAAGGAAGGCGTTATGATCCTAGATATGGACAAAATGGAAATGCGCCAAAGATAAACACCCAAATGGCCACTTCTTTAAGCACCTATGCTAACACGGGAGCACTCATAGTTTATCCTGTTGGACCCGACCATCTAAGGTTTGGGCCCGATGCCTACGTCAGAAATGAGAATGAAACTTTACAAGGTCAACTCCTAAAACAAAATTGGACGGTACTTGAAATTTCAGAACCTCCTCGTGGCGGTAACGGTAACGGTAACGGTAACGGTAACGCTCAAAATTGACAGATAAATAAACATATCAAATCACCATACCACCCGCATAGCGGGTGGTATGGTGAAATGTATTAGTTCAGACCAAATCTGACACATCCTCTTGAAAGAGAGGGGTTTACCGGTTTAGATGAAGATGCTCTGTCAGGTCAAATTCAGTTTACGAGCCTCTCCTTCCAGATACTTTTACCCTCTTCAAGGGTTGCTATCGGTGTGCGACCCCAACACTTTTTACCCTGAGGAGTTCGATCATTATTGTAATATACGAGCCATTCGTCCAGATCCTTTTGTAGCTCTTTTATTGATCCATAGATCTTTCGTCGCAACGATGGTTGTTAGAACTCTTGTAATATAGTTTTATGGAAGTGCTCACGATGGCCAGTACCAAACGATCCGCGAACAGCAATTAGGGGAATGTGTGAATCAACTTTGCCCGGTATTTCGCGATGGCAAGCTGTTGATCGATCAGGACTTTGAGGCCGTCCGCTTACTGGCAGAAATACCCACTCAGGAGGGGATGCTGGCAATAGCTGTCTGAGCCCTTCTTATCACATAGCGTCAAGAGCCGGCTTATGCCGGCTTTACCATTCATTGGCGACTGATAGCCCAACCTTATAGAGATCTTCTGCCAAGGTGTGAATTTCTTCCGACAAAGAAATTTGCCGGGTCCATTGCTCAGGTATTCCAGAAACTCCGTAGTAAGCTCCGGCTATTTGTCCGCATATGGCCGCCGTTGTATCGGCATCGTTGCCAATATTGGCGGCCAAAAGAATAGCTTCCCGAAAACTATTGGTATTGAAAAAACACCAAAGCGCTGATATCAGGGATTCAATCACGTAACCACTTCCGGTCAACTCTTCATAGCGCTGGTCTAGAAATTGCCCACTGGCAATGTTTTTTACCTTTTCGGTAGTTGGAGTTTGTTCGATAGAACTTAGAAGGTTGCTTCTTTCGATGCCATTAAATGTGGAAAGTATAAGGTTGCAGAACAGTTTACAGCTTTCGATGCACTCGTCCGAGCCATGAGTGGTTCTGGAACTTTCCCCTGCAAAATAAATAGCGTCTGAAACTGTTGAAGAAAAAAATATGGGAATTGGCGCTAAGCGCATGAGTGATCCATTACCTGAGGAGCGAGTAGATGTTGAACCACTAAAAGGATCACCTGTTTGCAGGTATCGATTTAGAGCGGATGAAACTGTTGCACCAATATCGAAACACTCACCCGTAGAGCTCATATACCCATACTGGTACCAGTTACAGTAACGATTCATCTGATCAGTTGCACTGAAGCCTTTTTTCTGGAGTAAACTGTGCCCCAGGCAGAGCGCCATGGAAGTATCATCGGTCCATTGTCCTTTTTCTAACCCAAATGGACCTCCACCTTCCATATCCGAAAGAGGGGTGAAATCCCCCTTGCGTTTAAACTCCAGCGTGGTGCCCACGGCATCACCGCAAGCGAGTCCGACTAAACAGCCTTTTACTTTGTCTATTGTTTCAATATTCACCTGCAAAATCCTTCTTAAATCTGCTTGAGTGTGATTATTAAATTAAATCAGTGGCCATAGGGCAGGGTTATTGCTCTAGATTCCGCACAAACGTATATTTCCCAGAGCCGGCACGCAAACTGTACAGCGCGGCTGGACGACCTCGCTCAGTGCGTTTTTCACCGGTATCTACCAGAAGTTCCGCCTGCTCAATTCTTCTGCGGAATGACTTTTTCTGTAGAGGCTTGCCAATAATGACTTCGTGCACTTGTTGAAGCTCGGGCAGGGTGAATTTCCTTGGCAGTGCGTAGGCGGGGATAATGCTGTATAGAGCCTTTTGAATAAGGCGTTCATGTGCCTTATTGATAATTTTGAGATGGTCAAAGGCCAAGTGCATTTTCTTGACTTTCTCGATAGGAAGCCAGGCGACATCGGAGATCATTTCTAATTTGCTTTCACAGGCCTGGTGAGCGATCAGAGCCGTGTAACAGATGGTTACAGACCAGCCCCGCTTATCTCTGCAGGCGCCACCAAAGGTGCCTAGCTGCTCAACATAAGGAGGGAAAACCCCGGTTTTCTCCTTGAGCTTTCGGGTGACCGTATCCTCTAGGGTCTTATCTTCGCTCTCGGAAATAAAACCGCCCGGTAGCGCCCATTTCCCTTTCTCGGGATGATTGGAGCGTTCCACCAGCAATACTTTGAGTTGTCCATCTTGATAAGTAAACAAGACGGCATCTACGGTAACTAGAGGGGCTTCAAAGCTACCCTTGTTATAGGCGGCGAGGAATTCTTTCTCGTTCATTAGTTTACTAAGTGTCAGTTGGTCACTTATGGTAGCTGCCTAGCCCTGTGTACTCAAGGGGTTGGAGGAGTAAAAAAATTTTCTTGGAGCCTGAATAGAGCAAAATGAGAGGGGCGCTATGTCACGCTGGCTGATGATTACTGGGTTGATTCTTCTGGTAGTAGGTGTAGCACTGCACTTTGCCCCCTGGCTATTTAATTGGTTTGGTCGGTTGCCGGGGGATATTCGTATTGAATCTGGGCGCACGCGTTTTTATTTTCCCATTGTCTCGATGATTATTGTTAGTCTGATATTAAGCCTCTTAATTAACTTATTTCACAGATAAATAATGTATTGATGCAAGAGAATAAAAAAGGCCGCATGGGGGCGGCCGCAAGGGACTTATAGGAGAGTATGAGAAGAGGAGCGTGCGTTCTCCGCTAATCAAAAAAAGGTCATCCTTGACCTGTGTGATTAGGCCCCTGAAATTGCGCAAAAGCGCAGAGTGACTTGTATTTCAGGGGCTTTGCTGGCCGTGACCAGCGACGACGCTTCCTTGCGCCGCATCAACCCGGCGTCCACTATCTCGCCTGGTTAATAATCAAAATATGAACTTTAAAAGTCGTACTTGAGTGATGCAGAGAAAGTACGGCCCGGAGCAGAGTTTACGTAGATATCGCTGCCTTCATCCCAGCCAGCGACATTCTGGTAGGGCACATACTCTTTGTCGAATAGATTGTTGACGGCGAGGTTGAGCGATACCTGCTCCATCAACTGATAGCCCAGCGTCCAGTCTACAGAGCCATAATTTGGAGTCTTTACTTCGCCTTCATTGACGCGTTCCATGCGGTCCGCCCAGCGCACCAGCACTTGGCTGGAAAGTTGCGCGCTTGTGTAGCTGGCACCGACTACACCGGAAAGTGGGCTGATACTGGTGAGGTATTCGCCGGTAGTATCGTTTTCACCACGTTGATAGCTGGCATTAGCAAATAGCTCGAATGCAGGTGACAGATACCAGTTCGCGCTCAGTTCAACCCCTTTGATCGTTACAGAGTCGATATTCTGGTATTGGTATTGCTCAAATACGTGAGAGAAACTGCCATCGTTGTTAAAGAAAGTTTCGCTGTCAATGAGTGCTGTTTCGAGGAAGTCATCGTACTCGGTATAGAAGGCGGCAGCGCTGAAGGCGATTGGGCCCAGGTGTCCACGCAGGCCGAGCTCAAAAGTATCGCTGGTTTCAGGGGACAGGTCGTCCGCTGGCAATACTTCATAAGCATAGGTAGAAGTGGGTTGCAGGTAATGCTCGATATAGGCCAGATCATAGGCCGGTACTTTGAATCCCTGACCATACTGTGCGAAGGCAGACAAGCGGGAGTTGATTTTGTATAAGGCACCCAGGTTGAAGGAGAAGTTGCTCTCTTCAATCGTGGCAAAGGCTGTGCCGTCAGCTTTCTCTGCGCCATCGGGATCCATTTCGTACCAGTCGTAGCGTACCCCTGGGGTTACAACCAGCCGGCCATTGGCAAAAGTCATTTCATCGTTCAGGAATAAGCCCGCGCGGGAGACGGTATTTTCCGGGAATTTTTCGGTGGCCACATCCAGGGTGGAACTGCCTTCCACCTCACGGTACTGATGCACGGTACGGCGGCTTTCGGTTTTTTCCAGATCGAGGCCATATCCCAGGGTGTGAGTCTCGTTCAGGGCTTTGCTGGCATTGGAGAGGAAGCCAATAGTCTCTTGGCTATAAAGGCCAGTTTCCCACATGTCACGAATTTCAAGAACTCCGAACATCGGGGCATTGATGTCCAGCTGGCCATACTGCTCGTCTTGCTGTTCGGATTCGTTTTTATACAGGCTGATATTTAACTGGTCATAGACTGCACTAGGGGTCTCGCTGTGGTAACGCAGTTGGTAAGCGCGGACCTCTTTGTCGGAGTTCGATTCTTCCTTGACGATGCTGTAGCCGTAATCGGCCAGTCCACGGAAGTAGTGGAGCAGGCCATCGGCGCTGTTGCCGGTGCTTTCCTGATTCCAGTGATCGATGCTGAAACTGACAAAGTCCTCGCCGCCCAAGTTGTACTTGGCCTTGTAGAGCAGACTCTTGGATTCAATATCGAAGGGGTCCTGGTTCTCGTCGAAATTTTGTTGCTCTTCGCCATCGCGGAAGGTGGTATGCAGCAGTTGTTCAAAGTTGCCGGTGCGAAGAGCCAGGGTAGGGGAGATGTGTGATTGATTGGTAATACCGGTGTATCCGGTTTTTATCGCACCGCCGAATTGCTCTCCATCCTCCAGGTAGTCGCTGGCATCTTTGGTGGTGAATACCACGATGCCGGCCAGTGCGTCAGAACCGTATAAAGAAGACGCAGCGCCCTTGGCCACCTCTACCTGTTTCAAGGTATCTATTTCAATAAAGCCGCGGCCCACGATGTCATTTTTACCATTGGCTCCATAGCCTTCGTTAACCCGCATACCGTCTTTGATAATCAGTACCCGATCGCCACCCATGCCGCGTACCAGGATATTTTGTGCGCTGCCGGCGGCACCGGTAACTTCCACTCCGGGCTCGTATTGGAACAGCTGGTTCATATCGTTCAGCTGCAGCTGTTCGATTTCATCATTGGTGACAACAGAAACGCTTCCTGCGACATCTTTCAGCGGTTTTTCCGCGCGGCCACTGACAACGATCAGTTCCAGGTCGCTGCTGGCAGCCGAACTTGAGGTTCCGGCTTGCAGGTTAGTGGCGGAGGCCAAGCCCAGTAAGGCCGCTGCGAGAGGGCGAAGTTTCATGGTGTTGTCCTTGGGGTGAATTTTGTACTTCAGCTTTGTCTGTTAGCTGGAGGTGAGATAAATCAGCTCGGCTATCAGCTGGAGCGGATTATATGGATGATTTTCTTAATGTAAAGCTAAATGCGAATCAATATCAATTAGATTAAATTTGACGTTAGTGAGGAGTTCCGCTAGTTTCCGCGGCCATTGATACAGAGCGAAAGTGCTGGGCTGAGGAGGCTTGCAATGAATATTTCGATAATTGAGAACCTGATGGCGGATGTGGCCGACTTGTTTATGGCCCCGGTTTTATTGGCGATTCTGGTTCTTTTTGTTTACTCGTTGTACGCAACGGGGCGCTTTCTCTCCCTATGGATGCTGCGCCGCCGCAATGCTGGTGCCTACAGCTTGGCCTTAAAGCAAGGTCGGAAAGAGGGCCTGCCCGGCTATCAGGTGCACAATTATTACGTGCGACATCCTTTGGCATGTGATGACGAGCTGGAAGTATTTGCGCTGAAGAAACTGGAAATGTTGCGCATGGCCACTCGCATCGCGCCCATGCTGGGCTTGATCGCCACCATGATTCCTATGGGGCCGGCGTTGCGTGCCCTGGCCGATGGCAATATCCAGGGGATTAGTGAAAACCTGATTATCGCTTTTGCCGCTGTGATCTGGGGCCTCGCAATTTCCACCCTGACTTTCTGGCCTGCCTCGGTAAAGAAGCGTTGGTTTGCCGCTGAGCTAATTAACATTCGGAAATTGAAGGAGGTTGCCTGATGCGCTTCCTGGATGAAGATGAAGAGCTCAACCCGATTTTGAGTGCTGTTAACTTGATTGATGTCTTTCTGGTAATTATCGCCGCGCTGCTCATCGCTATTGCTCAAAACCCATTAAACGTTTTTTCCAATGAAAAGGTCACGGTGATCAAGAATGCTGGCGAGCCCAATATGGAAGTCATCGTAAAAGATGGGGAAGAAATTAAGCAGTACAAATCCACTGGCGAAATTGGCTCGGGAGAGGGCACTCGCGCTGGTGTTGCTTACCAGATGGCCGATGGCAGTCTGGTCTATGTGCCGGAAGGAAAAGAAGAGTCCGCTGAAGACCAGGCAGCGGGAGGGAAATAGCGATGTTGAAAAAGGTTTGCATGCAGTTAGCATGCTTGGTGCTAGTAGCCTTCACTACGGTGATGGTGCAGGCCAGCGATAAACCCAAAGTTTTGCTGATGATGTCCAGCCATACCGCGAAAGCCAAAGGAGCGCTGTTATCTGATTTGGCTGCGGACCAGCCGTTTACCCTGGAGATATTTAACAGCAAAGGGAAGAGTGAAGAACAGATAGCAGAGACCTGGGGATCTTCCAGCCTGGTGTTGCTTGACGGTATCAATCCGGCACTCTCCCAATTTATGTTTGGGAAATACCAGCCGCTGCTAACCCAGTACCCCAATGTACCAGTGGTTGCTTTGGGTGATGCCGATAACGCCTCCATGAACCAGGGGCTGACTTCTGAACAGCATCAATCCATCGCTGCGTATTTCAATAATGCTGGGCGACAAAACTACCAGCATTTGATGCAGTTCCTCTCCGTCAAAGTCTTTGGCCTCTCTGCGCAGTCTGTAGCCGATCCTATTATTGTGCCAAAAGTGGGCTTTTATCATCCGCGCCTGCCGAATCTGGTGACTGCCAGTGAAGAGGCGTTTTTTAATTGGCTGCAGGCATCTAAAGACCAGCCAGTTATTGCGGTAGCTATTCATCGCTCAGTGGTGGATTACGAGCAGCAGCAGGTGGTGGATGCAATCTTAGCTGGACTGGAAGAGAAAGGCGCTAAAGCCTTTGCTTTTTTCTTTGAAGGAGAAGATCTGCCGCTTTCCTATCCGGATTTACTGCAAGACGAAGCGGGACAAACGCGTATTGACCTGATGATCAATTACCGCTCTCTCCATTATGTGAGTAAGCGTCGCGCAGAGTTCGAGAAGCTGGGTGTCCCGGTGATTCACGCCCTGAATTATACTGAGGGCAGTGAAGAGGATTACCTTGCGGATAATAGTGGGGTTTCTCCTTCATTAACCCCATTCTTCCTGGTAATGCCCGAAGATACCGGTAGTATCGATCCGGTAATTATCGCTGCAAGTGAAGGTGGCAATAAGGTTGTGATGGCAGACCAGCTTGATGCGCTAGTGGAGCGCGCGTGGGGCCATGCCTCACTTGGTTACAAGAAAAATAGCCAGAAAAAGGTGGCTACCTTTATCTGGAACTACCCTCCCGGTGAGAAGAATATTGGTGCGGCCTTTCTCGATGTACCTTCTTCTATTGAGTCTATCGCCAAAGTCATGGCCGAGCGTGGCTATCAAATAAAGCAGCAGGACTCTAAGACCCTAATCGATTGGGCTGGCCAATTGCTGCGTCCTTATTATCGCCGTGAAGACAGCGCTGCACTGATTGATAAAGGTTTGGCTGACTGGATGCCACTTTCCACCTACGTCAATTGGTTTAATCGTTTGCCGGCTTCTGTGCGCGATCCCATTGTGGATCGCTGGGGCAATCCGGAAGATAACGCCATGTTGGCAGTTCATAACGGTGAGCGGGCGTTCGTAATCCCACGTATGACATTGGGTAACCTGATTGTGCTGCCACAGGGGGTGCGCGCGGAGAATGCCAAAGATCACGCCTCCCTCTATCACGATATGAAAACGCCGGTAAACCATGCCTACCTGGCGGTTTATCTCTACGCGCGCAAAACTTTCGGGGCTGATGCCTATATTCACTTGGGAACACATGGTTCCCAGGAGTGGCTAACCGGTAAGGAGCGTGGACTCTCTGTGTACGACGCCCCAAATTTGGCTCTGGGTAATATCCCGGTATTTTATCCCTACATTATTGATAATGTAGGCGAGGCTATGCAGGCCAAGCGTCGCGGACGTGCGACGATGATCAGCCATTTAACACCGGGCTTCGCTAAAGCGGGTCTTTATGCCGAAGTGGCCGAACTCTCTGAGTTGATTGGTAATTACTTGATTCTGGAAGAAGGGCAAACCCGGCTGAATACCCAGGAGCGCATTATCGCCCTGGCGGACAAGCTGAATATGCTCAAGGATTTAGAAATCAGCGCTGAAACCTTGCAGGCTGATTTCGATGGCCAGCTCAATCGTCTTCAGGACCACTTGGCCCAACTGGCTGAGATGAGCCAGCCACTGGGTATCCATCGTTTTGGTCAGCTGCCCAAGTCAGAGCATCTCACCAGTACCATGTTGCAAATGCTGGGTGAAAACTTTATCTCCGCCGCTGGCCAATATGAGAGCGACCAGGGCCTGGGTTTACCGCAGGATCAGGTGCTGGATGAGCGCAATGTAGTCGCCTTGGAAGCACAGCCGGGTTATCAGCTGTTAAATGCCTACCTGGCTGGCCGCAAGTTGCCAGAACTTTCTGAAGAGCTGCAAAATTACCTGCAGCAGGGCCGGGAGTATGCCGATAACTTTGCCGGTATCGCTGAGCTGCAAAACCTGATGCTGGCGCTCGATGGTGAGTACATTCCGGTGAGCTATGGGGGTGACCCTATTCGCAACCCGCAGGCGGTGCCTACCGGTCGCAACCTGATTGGATTCAACCCGGCTAAGGTGCCTTCCAAGGAAGCCTATGCAGCCGGCGTTCAATTGATGGAGCAGACCATTGCCGACTATCGGGAAAAACACGGTCGCTTCCCGGACAAGCTGGCATTCTCCCTTTGGTCCCTGGAGACCATGCGCCACCAAGGTGCGCTGGAAGCGCAAATACTGTATGCGCTGGGCCTCAAGCCCAAATGGAATCAGCAGGGTAATGTTACCGGAACTGAAGTGATTCCCTATTCTGAATTAAAGCGCCCTCGTATTGATGTGGTGATCTCTGCTACCGGCCTCTATCGCGACGCTTTCCCTAATGTGATGCTGTGGCTGGCGGAAGCCATCGATAAAGTGGCGCAGATGAAGGAAGAGAACAACTTTGTCTATCGTCACAGCCAGGCCTTATTCCAGCAACTAAAGGAAGAAGGCAGTTCCGAAGAGGATGCGCGCTATCTTTCCTCTGTGCGCATTTTCTCCAATGAAAGTGGCAATTATGGTACGGGCCTGAATGGTGCCAGCCTGGCTTCCGACAGCTGGGAGACAGACGATAAACTGGCCGATCTGTATATGCGCCGCATGGGCTTTGCCTATGGCAAGGATGAATCCCGCTGGAGCGAAGACCAGCGCAATGTTGCACTCTATGGCAAGGTACTTTCCGGCACCGATGGGGTGATTTTCTCACGCTCCACCAACCTCTACGCCATGATGACCAACGATGATCCCTTCCAGTATTTTGGTGGTATGGGACTTGCGGTGCGCAATCTAGACGGCAAGACACCGGAGATGTATGTCTCCAACTTGCGCCGTAAGGACAAAATTAAAACCCAGACCTTAGGAGAGTTTGTCAATCAGGAAATGCGCAGCCGTTATTTCCACCCCCGCTGGATTGAGGCAATGCAGGAATCCGGCTATGCCGGCGCAACGGCAATCCTGGATCGCGTGAACAATATGTGGGGCTGGGAAGTGATGACCCCAGAAACTATCCGCGATGACCAATGGCAGGAGATGTTTGAGGTCTACGTGGATGATAAATACCAAATGGATATGCGTGAGTTCTTTGAGACGCACAATGCGGAAGCTCTGGCGCAAATGCTGGAGCGCATGCTGGAAGCAGTGCGCAAGGGCTACTGGCCTGCAGATGCCGAAACGCTTAAGAAAATGGTGGAGACCTACACCGAACTTGCCAATCAGCACGATATCGCAACAGACAATGAGAAGTTTACTGACTTTATTGGCGAGCAAGCGCTTGGTTTTGGTCTTGCCCCGCTTGTAGGCAGCCAGGCAGTGGAGAATGTTACCGCTAGTGCTCCTGCGTCTCAGCAAGTTAGTGGGCAGAAACTAGAACAAGTAAAAGAGCCCGCAGCTCAGGACAAACCCCAGGACTTCTTGTGGTTATTATTGTTGGCAATTGTTATCAGTGGATTTACTAGCGTATTTTTTGAGCGCTTTTTTGAGGGGGGAGGACAGCGAGTGACCCATGCTTAGGCATAAGACATTTCCCTTGGCTATAAAAGCCAACCCTAAAGTCACTTTTTGAACAGTTAAGGCCAGCAATTCTCACTCTTATTGCTGGCCTTTTTTCTTTGTCGGCAAAAAAATTATGAGCTAATGTTGTTGTCATTTTTCGGGAACCTGTCGATATCTTTTCTTAACCAGCAGGGAAAGTCGGAAAATGCTTGTAGGCTATCCATACAGAGATGTTATTTTTGTGAAATATTTCTGAAAAATTAATTGCGTGGAAATTAGCATTAAGCGTCTCAGCATAGTGGTCAATGTTAGGAAAGGTTAAGTCTCGATTTTGGTGCAATTCATTAACTAATCACCACCATTGGGAGCTTTCCTTGGCTTAACATAAGTATTTTGCAGTGAGAAGCTAATGAGAAAAATAATTCCACTGATTGCCCTCCTCTGTGCGGGAGGGTATTTCTTCTGGGCAAAGAGTCAAACAGATAGCCCACAACCTGTTACTGAAAAATCAGTCCCCCCTCCCTCCAAGAAAATTGTTCCAAATGAAACTAAATCTACAGTAGAGCTAGTAGAGGTGTCTTCTGCCGATGAGCAAGAGGTGAACCCTGATAGTGCCTTGATGTGGGCAGAATCGGATGTCGCAAGGCAGGTTTTACATGAGTCCGGACGCTTGCCGCTCGATTTAAATGGAGAGACATATCTTGAGATCGATGTAGAAGCTCTAAAGACGTTATCTCTTGGAGACTATGTTGATATAGAAATGCCTGGAGTGAAGGGAAGCTACGATGCTCAAGTGGATAAAGTTCAGGAGCACGCAAGCGGTAATAAAAGTGTACAAATGAATTTGCCTGGTTATGGCAGTGTGTATTTTGTAAATTTCACAATTGGTAAAAACTCGGTATATGGCAACTTAACATTGCCTTCAGGCTCATATTCCCTAGAAGCGCAGGGAAATTATGCCTGGGTGGCTTCGAAAAAAGATTTAACCAGGAGTCATGTTGAAGAGGAGGTAAACCCTAATCTTTCTTCAGTTAAGTAGATGTTATAACTTTTCAGCTCAATGAATTGAGCTGATAGGCAGTACAGGGAGTGCTGCTTGAGGTACCTGAAAGATACCAGAAGATTAATAGTAATTTTCTCAGGCGGCAGTCAGGAACGGAGCTTCTCAATGTCGAGTTAGGGTATTTGAGTTTTTTGTGGAAGGTGTAATTTGCTTACAAATGTAACCGGTTTCATCTGTATCTATGAAAAACTTGGGGAAAGCAACTTAAAAATAAAAGGAACTATCATGAATTTGAAAAACACTTTGGCTGCTGCTATTGCAGCTTTGACTTTTTCGGGTGCCGCAATAGCAGACACGGTAAAAGTCGCAGTCTGGTACACAGATCCAGCTGCTCAGCTTACAGGAGATATCTCTACCAGAGTGGATAGTTTGATTAGCACAGCTAATCGTATCTATGAGAATAATGATCTAGATATCCAGCTTGAGCTTGTTGATTCACGCCAATATTCATCGTCCGATCTCTTGGTGACAGGTGATAATCTTGCGGAGTTTTCTGGAGCCACATATTTGGATGTTGATATTACTCCAACCTGGGAGGAGTGGTTCGACTATGGCTATGCCCAGCAGCAGCGTGATCTGTATGAAGCTGACATGGTTATTTTACTGGGTAAAGCGAATCGTGTAGTTACCGAAGAGGGAACTTACTTAACCTGTGGCGTTGGATACGTAGGGACTGGTAGTAATGGCGTGATGGATCTTGGCTCAAATAGGCTTGCATATAGCATTACCGCTGTGGATTGCGGGGCGACTGACCTGACATTTGTTCATGAACTCGGTCATAACATGGGACTGAATCATTCCCGCAGACAAGGCGATACCAGTGGCGGTGTTTATTACTATGGCTTAGGTTATGGTGTAGATAATAGCTTTTCTACAATCATGGGTTATCCTCAGTCATTTGGCGATGCAGAGAGGCTCGATACATTCTCTAATCCAGACAAAATCTGTAACGGATCTCCCTGTGGTATCAGAAATAATGCTGATGCACAAAGAGCCTTGGGGCCGATTGTTGACGATATAGCAGGTTACAATTAACCCTAATCTTCCTCTCTTTCTTTCTCGATCATTTATTTGACGACTGACACCATTGTATTTGGGAGGACTTTGTCCTCCCATTTTTAAGCGCATTTATTGGTTGTCTTATCATGGGAATAATTTTCATTATTTTGTTTGGGTGATTGCTTCGTTTTTGGTAATGGCCTGATGGCGAATAAAGGATGTTTGTTGAGGATTTCTTAATGTTTTTCTCGCGTGAGAGATATTGTTGAAAAGTAGTTGGAGTCCTTGTCATCATTCTTTTCCTAAGACTGGTTGGCTGTTTTAAACATTGGGTGAAGAAGGGTTATTCTGGCTAGAGGTTGGGGGTAGGTTAATTGCTTCTGTTCTGATAGTTGGCTTTTAAGTATTATTTCAATGAATAAAGTTTTAAGTGATGAGCTGTGAAGAAGCTGATATTTCCTGTTCTTGTGATTTTATTATAGGCCGGATACTAATTCGGGGGGGGGAGGGCAGTCTAGTAATGAAAGGCAAGCCACAAACATTATAAGATTACTACAATTATGGCTTACCCTCACACTTTTAATACCGCAACTTGCAATAGCAGCGTTCATTAATACTTCTTTCAGGTCATTAGTGACCCTTACACTTTGCTGCCAATAATGTCGCGCTACTCTGTTAAGCATACCGCTGAATGACTCTGGATAAAGTTGAGTCCCTCTCCGTAGCCCCCAAGCACCTTTATGGCTTTTCAATGGATGTTGTACCGGCACCATCGAGTGCGCACGATGTTTCGGAAAATCTATCGGTCCACTAGGCAGAGCTAAGTAAATCCTAGTGTGAGGTTTTAGCCCCTACAGTTATATGATTCCGATGCCGGAAGTCAACTTTGCAGTTGCAATATAAAAAGTGCAAAAATTAACCTGTACATACCTGTCTTTGTTGATTAAGTACTTCCCTTTCAGAGCAAAAGTAAAAGATTATCAGGTGAGTCTTTTGATCTTGTTACTACCACTAAGATGCAAACTATAGAAGGACTGTTCAAGTTGCAGTCAGCCCTTTTGACAGTTTTGTGAAAAAATTTTGAAAATTTATTGCGAGGAAGTCGGTGTAAAGCGTCTCAAGAGTAGAGGGAATGTTAAGAAGGGTTAAGTCTTAACGTAATCAAGTGCTCAATTTTGAAGCACTGAACTGAGCTCATAAGCTTGCAGTGAAAAAATTTACCCAGAAGAAAGATAATGGTAAGACAAGTTTCCGATTTTGCCTCCTTATGTAGTTGCATTCATTCTTTGTGTGCAGGTGGGGCTAAGTGGCGTAGTCTGTGTCACAGAATAAGAAAACCTGCAGCCTCTAATCTAAAAATAGTTCCAGTTGAAACCATTCTCCCTAAAGCCAATTTATCAGACATATGTCTCCTTCAGAGCGTGAACCCCGCTGTTTCTGAGAAACTTTTTCACCAAATGCCAATAATTTTGTTGCAGTTGCTTTGCCTGGCTTTTACATCAATCCGTTTTTTTTCATCTCCTCCAGCTGATTTTCTAAAGCGGGCCCTCCATTTGTTTTCTTGCTCAAGAAGAATTTCAGTGCGGCAGTTGATTGGTGTTGATGAGCGTACGGTTGAGGGATGGCCGCGAGTAAGGGGCAGCTAGTGTTATTGGGCACAGATACTTTCTCAAACTTGTGGCAGGTTTTTGTCGTGAAGGCCAGCAGAGGTGTGCATGAAAACCAAAATGACGCATAAAGATAAAAAATCCAGGTGCTCTTTGGAGGTGCAGTTTGTCGCGCCTAGATTTTTTGAGCGTGTCAAAAATTGGATTGATACAAGTAAGCCATGCATTTCTTGATGTTCCGAGAGAGTTCTGAAAGAAAAGTAAGGAGCTCTCAGTGCCTTTGACTGAATTTTTGTAAATGAGATGTTGTCGGATAATTCACAGTTTGAAGTTTTATGCAGGGCATCAATCGTTTATCACAAGTGGTTCTCATTGTTGGCATGATTTCTGTCACGATAATTTTTAGATGTTTGATGTTGTAAGGCCACAGCTGAGATGTGATTGTTTTCAACCTGTGAAAGGTAGGGTGACTATAAATGAGAGGTGGCTCAAAAATTACTCAATCTTTTCTGGTGTTGAGGCGTCACCACCTGATAAATTTTTTATGTGTTTTTCGGAATGCCTTCCCAGTTCTTGTCCTTTGGTGTCGAAATTAAAAATTTTGAAAATATTTTTGAACTTTCGGTCGCGCTAGATGACTTACGGCTGTCCCTCTAGAGGGTGTTGCTATTCAGGGGCATATATTGGAAAAATTTTTTGGTTTTTACTTTCTTCTGTGAAGTGCTTTCCAAATAAATTTTGAGGTGTTGGTACTATAGAGCGTCCTTCATGGGGCGGCTTCGCTGTCTCAGCTCTTACCTCAATTTTATTTGGTGCAAGGGATCATAAAACTGTTTTTGTGCCTTTTTTTAAGGCGTTTATAGATGAATAATTATTTGGGGTATGAGCCATGAAGAAGCTGGCATTTCCTGTATTAGTTCTTGCTTTAGGTGCAGGTTATTTTTTCTGGTTGAAAAATCAGCCTGCACCCGAGAGTCAATCTGCCAAGTTACCTGAGCCCAAAATGGTGGTAGACAGAGTTCCGGTTGAGGCTGCTTCCTCAGGAGTTGCTGAGGAAGTTGCTACTGCTGAAGAAGAACTTGATGAATCTGGACGCCCTCTGTGGTCAGAATCCGAGTTGGCAAAAGAGTTTCTGCATGAGAATGATCGCCTACCTGTGGACCTCAAAGGCGAGACATATTTAGAGATCGATGTAGAAATGCTAAGAAGCCTAGAGGTTGGGGATTATATCGATATTGATTTACCCGGTATTGAAGGCAGTTATGATGCCCAGGTAGGCGAAGTTGAGCAGCATGCCAGTGGCAATAAAAGTTTGCAGGTGAATTTCTTGGGGCAGGCCCGCTTACATGGAGCAACTTTTACCATCGGTAAAAATTCTGTCTATGCTCAGCTCAATACTCCTGCTGGATCCTACTCGTTGGAAGCTCAAGATGGATATGCATGGATTGCCCCCAATGGTGCACTGATATCCAATCATGTTGAGAAGCATGATAAGGACATGTCATCTGAGGCCGAACGTAAAAAAACCTGGAATGATAATGACGTTCCTCTAAATGATTTTGAGTAGAAAGAATTGATTGGGGGGTAATCTTCCAAATCGATAATCAAGCTAAGGAGAGCTGATGTAAATCCTGCGGATACCAGAAGTTTATCTTCACAGGCGGTTAAAAAATTCAGGACGATCTTTTAGTCGAGTCAGGGTATTAATAGCGTATAGCTAACATACTATCAGGCAATCAATGAATTTATTGATTGTAAAAAGTAGCTTATACACTACTTATAATAAAAGGAGTCTATAATGAGTTTAAAGAAAAGCCTGGCGGCAGCTGTTGCCGCACTGACAGTTTCTGGCGCTGCAAGTGCTAAAACCGTTGATATCGCTATTATGTACACCGATCCAGCTGCACAGCACACTGGTGACATTTCTGCGAAAATCGACAACTACATCAGCTATGCCAACAATTCCTTCAAAAGGAATGGTATTGATATTCAGCTGAACCTGGTTGATAGCTGGAAAGCTTCCAGCTCTGATTTCCGCGTTAATGAGGAAACTCTGGACCTGATCACTTTCCACAGCTCTGTGAACAGCTGGCGCTCTTCCAAGAAAGCCGACATGGTGGTTTTCTTAACTAAAGCAGAAGAGGTTGTTCAAAACGGCAGCACCTACATTACTTGTGGTATTGCCTGGGTTGGCCAAGGTAGCAACGGCACCATGTACAACAGCGCTAAAGAGCGTGCTTACAGCGTGACCGGTGTTGACTGTGGTTATAACACCTTCGTGCATGAGCTGGGCCACAACATGGGTCTGACTCACTCCACCAAGCAGGGTGACACTTCCGGTGGCGTTTACTCCTATGGTATGGGTCACGGTGTAGACAACAAGTTCTCCACCATTATGGCTTACCCCTGGATGTACGGCTCCAATGTAACTCAGTACGATTGGTTCTCCGATCCCGATTGGAATGAGTGTGGCGGCATGGCTTGTGGTGAGCGTTCTGGCGGTAAAGATATCTCTAACGCTTATAAAGCTCTTGGCCCAATCGTTGATGATATTGCTGGTTACTATTAATAACCCGCTTTATCTTTGCGAGAAAAGCAGTAGGCTGGCTATTTGTATATATTAGCCTCAGCTTGCACCTCTAGTCATCGACTAGAAGAAAGCCAGGGTTTTCTCTGGCTTTCATATTCCGCTATTTAAAAAGCGCAAAGATAATTGGCAAAGCCTTGTGATTAAGGGCAGAAGATATCTTTGAGCTTATTTAAAAAAGCGAATGCTGAGTGGATAACGCCAGAATATCCCATCGTTTGCTCGAATAGCACCGATAAGGATAAAGATTACATTGATTAAGGCTAGGGCTAACAACCCTAAGAGACCGACGCCTAAGATAATGAGAATAGTGCTTACGATGGAGTAGATAAATAAGCTGATCATCCAATTGAAAATCATCTTGCCATGGCGATCAACTTCAATGACCTGATCTTTAGTGGTTGCCCACATAATGACAGGTAATACAAATCCCGCTCCAGGGATAATTATCCAGGCCAGTTGGCTCAGGTGTAAAAGCATTAGAAAGGTATTTCTTTCTAGTCCCCATGGTTTGTAGTTATCCATTACTGCATACTCTTGTTAATTAATTGCTGAAAAAACCCGCTTCACTGAGTGGATCATAGCTACTTGCTTGCCTTGACGGCAAGATACCTCGCGCTTGTATTTCTTTATTGCTTATTCTCCCATTCCCCGTTTCTAGATCTCAGTGTTCTGACACCAGGCGACCGGCCAGGCCAAGGAATAACATACCCAATAAGCCGTCGAAGTGTCGACTGAATGCTGATTGATTACTCAGTGTCTGCCTCAGCTTGCTAAAAGAGAAGGCAATTATTGTGTTTGCAGTGAGTGCAGTGGTGCTGAGGAGAAAACCTAGTAGCAGTATTTGCTGGGTGATTGGCTGGGCAGGACTGGTAAATTGCGGTAAGAATAAACTGAAAAATACTAAAGCCTTTGGGTTTATTAAGTTGTTGATCAGCCCTCTGCTGATGAGTTGTGAGGCGCTAAGAGACTCAGTGAATGCTTGGCTTTGAGTGCCCCCTAAATTAGAGCGCCACTGGCGTATTAAGTGAATCCCCAGCCATGCCAGATACAGTGCTCCTAGTGCCTTTACCGCAAGGGCAACAACAGGAATAGTCTCCATGATGTGCCCAAGACCAAAGGCCACAAGGAACGTTTGCGCTAGCCCTGCCAGAAACACACCCATGCTGAGCAAAAAACCAGCGATAAAGCCCCGGGCTGTCGAGTAGGTGGATATTAAGAGTAGGTCTGGTCCAGGAGAGATTGCCAGCAGGACAGATGCGCCAAGGAATGTCATTAAAATTGGAGTTTCGGGCATTAAATTGACTCCAGAGAAATTTTCTGGGGCGCCATTATATCTGTAATGTCCACAACCTCCCCTCTAGATAGATATCATGCGATTTCACCAGAGTCACCTCCTGGAGTCCCAGGCTCTTTTGCTCATAAGCTCTCTAAGTTGGTTAATTGGTGGACGATATCAGCATCCGTAGTGTGATTTCGCGCAATATCAGTAGCTCGTGGTTTGTACTAATTGACTGGGATGATGCTTAAAGGGGGCTCTTCTATGCTCTAAAGAAGTCCGTTGGTGGGTAAGTGGGTAAGTGGGTAAGTGGGTAAGTGGGTAAGTGGGTAAGTGGTTGAGTGGGTGAGTGAAGGATGAAGGTTCTGATTGTTGGGGCGGGGACAACGGGCCTCACCGCCGCTTGTGCATTATCGTTTCAAGGTATTGATTGCCAGATCATTGAGCGCCGCAGTCAGCCTTCTCAGCTCTCTCGTGCTGTTGGAATCTTCCCTTCTACTATTGAGCTATTGAGTAGTATTGGCGTTTCCATGGATTTATTCTCTGAGGCGGTGCCGATGCGGGGGCTTCAATATCAGAGAAATGGGCGGCGCCTGTTGTTTCTCGACTTTTCCTCTAAGGAATTTCAGGGGAAGGCCGGACTTTTTCTTCCCCAGAATAGAACAGAAGCGATTTTGGCGGGTGTGCTAAGGGAGCGGGGGGTTGATATTCAGTACGGTTTGCAATTAACCAATATTGTTAGTCAAAACGCCGCGGCAATAGTGGAATATTCTAATCATGATAAGGAGACTTTCGACTGGGTGATTGGTGCTGATGGCGTTCACTCTCTGGTCCGCCAGAAAATGAAAATAAGGTATCCTGGACAGGATTTACCAGAAAAGTGGTCGATTGCCGATGTAGAGGTCAACGGGCACATGCCTCCCAGCCTGGTCACGGTTAACTTGCAAGAACCGGGCAACAATCTGAGTATTGTTTTACCACTAGGCCAGGGACATGTCAGGGTGGTTTCTTCCAAAGAGGATGCGCTTTCTGCCCTTCCTCAACCTCTCGATATCAAAAAAATATATAGCCAGGGCAGCTTCCAGATATCCGTCAGGCAGGCGGAAACCTATTGTAAAAATAGAGTCCTACTCGCCGGAGATGCGGCCCATTGCCATTCACCGGTGGGTGGCAAGGGAATGAACCTGGGAATTTCCGATGCAGTAGCCGCAGCCAGTGCAATTATTCGAGGGGAATTTAAGCAATACGCCTGTGAGCGTCACAAAATAGCTAAACAGGTAATAAGGAAAACTGAATTTGCCCGAAAGGTAGTGACTTCTAACAACTTACTGATGAAGTGTGGGCTGTGGATTCTGGCTAAAACTATCGGTGTTGTGCCCGCAGTGCGCCGCGCTTATGTCCGTCATTTAACAGAAATTTAATCACAAAGACTTCTGAGATACTGGATTACTACTGATGGGGCAGAGTCAGTCATCCAGGATTTTGTTTAGTCCATAGGTGTCCTTTCCATATACCTGAAAAGTACTTACTGTGGGTAATGTGTACTCTATTGGCCCTTCAAGGCTTGGATAGCTATCTTTGCCATGTGGAGCGACTTTTACATGGTTAGCGGTACAGCGCCCTACAAAAGAGAAACGTTCATCGTGGCTGGAAGTGTTGGGGTAGGAGGCATGCATATTTAGAGATGAAAAAATCAGGCACTCACCGGCTTTCATTTCCAGGTCTTTGACTTCAAATTGGTCAAAAAAGTTATCCCCCAAAAGTTTTTCTGCGCTGAATAAAATAACGGCGCTTTTATAGAAAAGTCTTCCATACAGAGCAATTTTTCCTATTTTATAGAGGTAGGAGGGGGAGAACGGTAGAAGCGAAAAGAAGAAAAGTTCATTTTCCGGGATAAATTCATAGAGGTAATTGATTCTGGCATCTTTGAAAGATCCGGGCAAAATGCGAAGGCAGCCATTCTCTTTAGTGGTATCGCTCAAGGCTACCCAAGCATTCAGCTGAATCAATGCGGGAGATGTTTCTTGCGTGGGTTGTAATTTCGCATATTTGCCTGCTTCGCGAAATGTTGCATTTTGGTGCCAGGCAGTGCCTTCTGCCCCTGGCATTTTATCGAAAAATTGTGTGCGCCAGCAGAGAATTTCATCACCGAGCAGGCTCGCTAAGCGTTCCGCAATTTGAGGTTTTCGCAAAAGCTCTCTAAACGGTTTGAGCCGCAGGGCTTGATATAGGCCCGCATACTCGATAGTCCAACGGTTGTATTTTTTCTCTATTTCTCGAATTCTGTTGCCTAAGTAGGATACACCGCCGAAGCCATTTTGGTACTCCCGAATAGCAAGCTCTTTTAGCGCGCCTGCCTCTTCACTGGAAATTACCCTAAAGGGGGGTAAGTAACCCTTTTTTGAGAAGAACTTGCGGTCTTGCGCACTCAGGAAATACTTGCTGTCTTGTTGGGTGGCCGATGGGGTAGGGAGGTCGATCGTTAAGTTTTTTAGTTGATCGAGCTTGGCAAAAAGCTGCTGTCGCTCTCTTTTCTTCCATGGAAGAATACATAGTTTGTATAAACCTATAGCTGCTATCAGCCCAATGACTTTTATCCGCTGCGTCCAGCGAATGGGAAACTGAGCCAGCTCATGGAGGGTGCCAGCCTCCTTGTGCATCTCCGCCAGGGTGTGGTTTTTTGGCATTCTAGCCTACCGCTCATGAATGACTTCCACTGGTCCGTGATCGTCACAGTGATCACCATGGACATGGTGCAGGCGTCCATCCACCAGGTAATCGAAATGGTCGCCGTGGGGGATACGTTCGTGTCCGCAGTGTTCTCCGTGAACATGGGTAGCGTGAGTGCTGGCGGTGATGGGGTTGCAGTCATCGGGGTTCTTGTTGCTCACTTCCAGTACATGTTCATCGTAGTGACCCCTATGGGGATGATGTAGGTGGCCATTATGCACGTAACACACATGGTCTCTGTGTCGGATGGCGGCATGTCCACAATGGGGGCCGTGTTTATGGGAGTGGTTGTCAGCGTGTTGACAGGAAGAGCTGGTCATATTGGTTCCTCAATTGATGGCAATAGCCCCTACCAAGCATCCCTGGTTTGGGGTCAGGAGCATCCCACCCAACCTTTGTAGCCTATTCAAACTGTAGAAACGCCCTTGCCCCTTTCAAAGCAATTAATAACTTTCCCCGCCTAAGTTACGGCGTGTAGACCCTGGGGGAGGATATCTGGCAGAAGCCTACTTATTTAGCCAATGTGACTAAAACTCAAAAATAGCCACAAAATGGCACTGAAAGTGTATTGCAATCGATTGCAATGCTAATTTATAGTGAACGAAATGTGTCGTCTCACAGGACAGGTGCCCACGCAAAATGCAAACGATTGCATTTTGCGTGGGCACCAGGCACTCCATAAATCCAATAAGAATGACGATGAGAGGGGAGTTTAATGAAGAAGAAACCTCTAGTGCTGGCCATTTCCTTTGGTGCTATGCAGCTGGGCTTCTTGAGTCATGCCGTTGCCCAGGGTTCTATTTCACCGGGGGCCTCTGAAGACAGAGTGATGGAAGAGGTGATTACCACGGGAACCCCAGGCGGCGCAGGCATAAGAAAATTAGATGCGAGCTTTTCAATCACAACCCTGAGTGACGATGAAATCGGTAAAGCTTCCCCATCTAGCACTGCAGATTTGCTGAAGTCTATCCCTGGTCTTTGGGTTGAAAGCTCTGGCGGCGTATCTGGTGCAAACATTGATGTACGGGGATTTCCGGGCGGCAGCGACGCTCCGTTTGTGACGGTCTCTATGAATGGCTTGCCACTTTACCCGGCACCGACTCTTTCTTTCATGGAAAACTCCTCTCTATTCCGTGTAGATGAAACGATCCAGCGCGTAGAAGGCCTGCGCGGTGGCCCTAATCCGGTCTACTCTAACGGCCAGCCGGGCCTCACGACCAATTTCATTTTGAAAGAGGGGACCGAAGAGACCGAGGGTCGCTTTAAATACACCACTTCGGACTATGATCTTCAAAGGACTGATGCCCTTCTGACCGGGAAGCTCAGCGAAGATGTGTACTACATGGTGGGTGGGTATGTGAGTTCCTCTCCCGGTATTCGCGATGCCGGTTTTGATGCGGAAGAAGGTCACCAGTTCACCTTGCACCTGACTAAAGAGATGGATAACGGCAAAGCCGGTTTCTACGTACGAGATACTAAAGATACTGGCACCTGGTATCTGCCAAATGCTTCCTTCCTGGCAACGGACTACACCCAAGTGGGTCCCAGCAATCGCAAGGTTTCAGTACCCATTTCCCAGGCTGACGGAAATGGTGGCTCTGAAACCCGCTGGGAAACTTTTGATATGGGAGAAGGCCGTGGTTGGGACGGTAGCGTAGCTGGCGCTTATCTGGAATTGGATCTCGGCAATGGCTGGAGCCTTACTGAGCGTTTTGGTTTGACCAGCGGTAATGCCGATACTTTGGGCTTTGTCCCCAATGGTCGTCCAGTATTACCCAGTGAGTTGCGATACGACGATGCTTCAAGCGTGACTTCGGCTACTACCGTGTCTGGGGCTGAGGTCAGTAGCGATACTTTGTTACAGCAATTTGGTGCTTGGGTAGTACGAAAAGATATTGAGGCAACGACCAACGATATCAGCCTAGCCAAAGAGTGGGATGACTTTAAGGTGACTGCAGGCTATTACACTTCTAGTTGGGAAGTTGATGAGTGGTGGAGCCTTGGAAACCAATCGTACTATGTGCTTGGTCATGATGGTGAGCAGGTTGCTGGCGATATATCTTGTGATGATGAAGAGCTCGACCCAGTTCTCTGCTGGAGCTACGACCTTGAAGCGGTAGGTGATGCCCGCGAAAACGCATTCTACATTGCTGGTGAATTCTACTTAGGCGATTTCACGTTTGATTTGGGCGTTCGCTCTGCAAATCGCCAAACTAACTATTCAGTAGATGATGGTTCGCGTGATGGTATTTTTACTACCTATAAGGCCGATGAAGAGGGTACTGCCTTTACAGCTGCAGTAGATTGGGCCTTCGCTGAGAATATGGGAACTTTCTTCCGTGTAAACTCAGGCTTCAAATTTGCGGACTTTGATAATTATCGCGAGTTTGGCGAGAGCTTCCGCGCAGGTTCCGATCTGATTATCGATATCGACCAATATGAGCTGGGCTACAAGCTGCAGGATCAAGACTACTCGCTGTTTGCCACCCTTTTCTACAATGAAACCCAGGGAATGCCGGATTGCATTATTGGCAGCACTACTTGTGCCCGTCTGGAAACAGAGGCTCTGGGTCTTGAGTTGGATGGTAAGGCCCACTGGGGTGACTTCACTTTGGGCCTGAATGCAACTTTGCAGAAGCCAGAAATCACCAATGGTGACTTTAAAGGCAATCAAGTGATGCGCCAGCCCGAGTACCAAGTACGCCTAAGCCAGAACTACGATTTCACGATCAACAATATTGATATGGCGGTGTTTGGTGGAGTAAGCCGAGTGGGTGATCGTTTCAATGACAGTAAAAACTCGGTGACATTGCCGGGTTATACCAAAGTAGATTTTGGTGCAGTGGCTTACCTGAACGATGTTACCGTTCAGCTTGCACTGGATAACCTCACCGATGAGGAGGGCATTACCGAGGGAGACCCACGGGATCCTCAGGCAACTAATGTTCGTTATATCCTGCCGCGAAACATCAAGTTAAGTATCGCCTACGATTTCTAGTTCGACTCAAGCCTCTCCCATAGGCTTTCTGAGCTTTGCCGCACACTATTTTGTGCGGCTTTTTTATGCCTGCCTTCTTACCACTTGTCTCTAAAGCGCCCGACTTGGTCAAATTTGCAGCATTATTAAGATTGATTATTGTCCCTAGCAATTAACGAGACTTTTATAAAGTCAACATTATAGTGATTTCCCCAGGAAAGTTTTTCTGGGATAGTGCCAGGAGATGTTGCAAGCTAAATTGGTAAGTTGTAAGAATTATTCTTTCGAGAGGTATATTGTTCTGTTAAATGTAGAGTATTGAGAACTGCTTCTGCGTCGGGTAAATAGTGTAATTTGATTCGGGCGAATGAGGGGCAGGGGTTACTGGTTTAACAATGATTAGGGTGTCGATAATTACGGTAGATCTAATATTAACTATAGGTTCCAAGGATGACTATGAAAATTTACAGCGCATTTTTGCTCAGTATCCTTTGTTGCTCAGTTTGGGCGCAAGATGAGCATAAATATGAGTTTGTTACCATTGGTGGGAATACCATATCCTATCTTTGTAAAGAGGAAGGTGAGGGTAAAAAAGTCGTATTGATGGTTTCAGGTATGGGTTTAGATGCGCATAGTACCTATAAAAATACCTTCCATAAATTCTCTTCTGATGATTTTATGCTCTGTATCTACGACCGGCCTGGAGCTGGAAAAAGTGCACATGCCGTTCCAAAAGTTAGATCGATGGATGCGCTTTCTGCTGAGCTTGAGGCGTTCGTGGAGTTTAAAAAATGGGATTCCGTAGTTCTTGTGGCCCATTCATTTGGTGGTTTAGTGGCAAGGGCATTTGCAAGTGAAAACCCGAGTAGGGTTTCTGCCCTTCTGTTTGTGGATGCAGCCCATGAATCCTGGTATGGAAACCTGAAGTCTTCTTTATCCAAGGAGGGCTGGGCAACAATGCAGTGGATAATGGAATGGGAAAAGGAAAAGCATTCCTTCGAAGATTTCGAAGAGTCTGCATCAAAGCCAGAGCGTTATGAGTTAAAGAGAGATATTCCAATCACGGTAATGAGTAGAGGGTTGCCACATAACGCAATCCGCCAGACTAAAATGAGTTACGCAGATGTAGATGCTTACAACAGGACTTGGAATCAATCGCAAGTTGAACTCACCAAGATTAGCGACAACGCCAAGCATGTAATTATGAAATACTCCTCGCATCTGTACGATGAAACCGATCCGTGGATTGTACTTGAAGAGCTGGATCAACTTTTATCTAAAGTTGAATAGCTTTTTGGTAAGCTATTCAAGATAATTAACTCCTAGATGTATACTGATTTTGACTTGACCTGGCAGAGTAAGGCTTGTAAGCGGTCTTTGCCAGATCAAGTCAGAACTATCAAATTCGTGTATCTAGGCTACCTTGATACAATTGGATAGACGTAAAAATTACTTTTGCAGGCAGATTGTAAGAACATCCTAGATGTTCTCCATAAATTTCTGTGCCTTATAATGATCCCCAGCTAGTGTATTTTCTTCCGCCTTTCTTCCAAGCATCACTTGGTTTATTAAAGTTTCAAGACGTAATTTAAGTCAATTCAATGCTCTTTACGTCTTGAGCTCGAGTAGAGGTATTTTGGTGCTCTATTCGGCCCTCTGGCCCCTCTGAATTGATCAATTGCACGTCAATTATTTTTGAGTATGGAGCTAGGCTTCTTCGTGTAAAATAAAAAAAATAAGTTTAATCATAATGTTAGATTACACTTCTATAGCTACTGCACAGTATTTGCTGTGTAGATTAAAGTTCCAGTTTAATAAGAGGATTGCATGTCTACAGATCTTATCGATGCAAGCGTCTCACCAACAGGGCAGTTCGATATTTTATCCAAGTATGAAATTAATCGACTTAGTAATGAAAGCCGTGGTTCTCAATATCAGACCTTCCGGAACTGCTCTCTAGCGGTTCTTAATAGCGGCGCTAATATGGATGATGGTAAGGAGCTTTTAGAAACCTATTCCAATTTTGATATCTCTGTTGTCCCAACAGAGCGCAGTATAAAACTTCAGCTGAAAAGTGCTCCTGCTAGTGCTTTTGTGGATGGAAAAATTATTAACGGCATAGCTGAGCATTTGTTCGCGGTGCTCAGGGATATAATTTATGTGAATAGTGAAATCACTGGTAGCCCACTGCATGATTTAACCTCTTCCCAGGGAATCACCGATGCAGTGTTTCATATTATGCGTAATGCCGGCACCTTTGATCGGGTGCGTGGCCCCAGATTAGTGGTGTGTTGGGGCGGGCACTCTATCTTATCTGAGGAGTACGATTATACCAAGCAAGTTGGTTATGAATTGGCCTTGCGACATCTGGATATTTGTACTGGCTGTGGTCCAGGTGCCATGAAGGGGCCAATGAAAGGTGCCACTATCGGCCATGCCAAGCAGCGCGATCGACATGGTCAGTATCTTGGCGTTACTGAGCCCGGCATCATCGCTGCAGAAGCGCCAAATGCAATTGTGAACCAGTTGGTTATTTTGCCTGATATTGAAAAGCGGTTAGAGGCTTTTGTGCGCGCAGGTCATGGAATCGTGGTTTTTCCTGGAGGCGCAGGCACTGCGGAAGAAATCATCTATCTCTTGGGAATACTCCTTCACGAAGAGAATAAGGATCAACCTTTTCCTGTGATTTTTACTGGACCTCCTAGTGCTACAGAGTATTTTGTACGTATTGATGAGTTTATTGCTTCCACTTTGGGTAAAGAAGCGCGGTCAAGATATCAAATCATCATTGATAACCCTCAGGAAGTGGCTAAACAAATGGCTGCGGGCATACAGGAGGTCAAGTCCTATCGTAAGGAAATAGGCGATGCCTATTATTTCAACTGGAAGCTGAAGGTAGCCAATGAATTTCAGCAACCATTTTCACCAACCCATGAGAGCATGCTGAATCTTGCCCTACATAAAAACCAGAAGCCCTACCTATTAGCCGCTAACCTAAGGCGCGCATTCTCCGGAGTTGTCTCGGGCAATGTAAAAGACGAAGGTATCCGTATGGTGGAAAAACATGGCCCGTATGAATTGCGTGGCGACCCAGGCATAATGCACAGTATTGACGTTATGCTGGAGTCCTTTGTTAAGCAGCAAAGAATGAAATTACCCGGCAAGGAATATATTCCTTGTTATAAGGTACTCTCTAAATAGAAAAAATAAATTTAAGAATAATTTATTTTGCGTGAAGGGGGCTTAGCGTTCCCTGAGGTGGCCGCTTTCGTTAAGGAAAGGCTGGGTATGTACTTTAACGGTATCGGCTCATCTGCGGTTAATAATGCGGTCTATGAGCTGACAACCAAGGCTATATCAATAATTTATGGCGTATGAAATTAAAGTTAAAGGTAAAGAAAAATACTATTTGAATTAGCTCATCTTTACCCTGGGTTGATTATTGAGTTTCAAAAGGAGTGACTCCTCACGGGGGCGCAATGTGCAATACTTTTATCGCAGGGGTAGTTAAAATATCGTTAAAGAGTCTTTTTTCAGAGATTGCGAAAAACCAAAGAAACTGATATTGGTAATATTGCAAGCTATTGATAGTGTGTTAACGATTTAATTTATTTTTTAAAGTTTGGCAAGGAATAATGATGAAGGACCATAGCTATTACAATAATATCTGCAAAAACAAGTTTCCCGGGCTTCTCGGTATTGAGCTTGTTAAGGTTGCAGAGGGGGAGGTGAAGGCAGAAATGGGGGTTGCCGAGTCTCACCTGGCACCAAATGGCTATTTGCATGCTGGTAGTGTCGTTTCTTTAGCCGATACGGCTTGTGGTATTGGCTGCTTGGCAGACCTGCCAGAGAAGGCCTCTGGTTTTACCACAATTGAACTCAAATCCAATCATCTGGGGACGGTACGTGATGGCGTTGTTTCATGTACTGCAACACCTGTTCATAAGGGGCGAACCACTCAGGTTTGGGATGCTACCGTGGTTTGTAAGGATACGGGGAAAAAACTAGCCATATTTCGTTGCACCCAATTGATCTTATATCCATGAATGCTAATGGTGCTTTTCTCCTAATTTGAGCAATTGTACCGATTTGTAAAGAACACTGTCTGGAAGTTATATTCATCGCTTACCAAAATAGGGTGGTTTATCAAAATCACCCGCCCCTTTTGCCTATAAAATATAACTAGCTGGTGCTTTCTGATGGTGCGTCATTTATTACTTGCCCTGTTTTTAATTCTTTCAGCTTCCCCAGCTCTTGCACAGGACCAGCCAGGTAACCAGATGGGTAGTTGGCGATCAGTGAGCTTTAAAAGTGAACCTTTGTTGAATTTACATCTCTTTATCTATGAGCTGGCAAGAGATGAGCATTTTTATACTGCTTTTAAAAAGGAGAGTGGCATCTCCGATAGTGAACTATATCTTTTTGATGCTGCTGTTAGGGATTATATAAAGCACGGGGCTGCTCGAAATGTTCATATCATTAGGTCCAATGAAGAAATAGCAGATTTAACAGCGATGATTTTAAGTGATGATGCTGTCGGTGCTAAACCAGATAGTAATACCTTGTATGATCATGTGCAGGCGCTTTCAACGTTTTATGATAAGAATCTTTGGGGGCAGCATAGAAAGAGTAATCTTGAATGGTATCAAAGCTTAGAGGAAAAGCTGAATATCTATGGGGATAGCATTTCTGACAGGCTCGAAGGTTTATTTGGTGAAAAATTGGTCGTTAAAAAACATACAGTAAATGTTGTCTATAAACCTGGGATGCGACAGGGTGCCACCACCTCAGGGCGAAGCTTTCAGTCTATTATCAATAGTACTTATCCAGATTATGCGGATTGGTTTGCATTGGAAATGTTTTTTCATGAAATCTCTCATGCTAATGCGGTGAGGAGGGAGAGTAAGCTACAAAAGATCATCGCTAAAGAGTTTAATTCATTGGGGCTCGGTGACAAGAAAGGTATATGGCATCCGATTCAGTTTTATACCGTTGGACAGGTCATCAAGAGTGAGATATCTGAAGATGTTAAAAATTACATCCCCTATGCGGAAATGAAAGGACTCTATGTTGGCTCCTGGGATTATCAATCTATCCTTGATCAATATTGGATGCCTTACTTGGATGGAGAGGTATCCATGGAGCAAGCGATAAGAAACATCGCTTTAGCGCTATCTGAACAAGATGGTTGATTGAATAGATATGTTGGGTATATTAATTAATATAGCGTTAACTTTTATTATTAGTTGGGCCCTAATTTGGGCTTTCTTTATGTGGGGGCTAGGGGTTAATAACTTTGCCAAGCTACACGGTAAATTTTTAGGCTGGCTGGGCCACTGTAGTTGGATCCTTCTGATGGCGGCTCACTTTTACGCGATCTTTGCTCTATGGATGGATTTGTTTTCTGCCTCTATATTGCTCACCGTCTTGTTCTTCGGGCACTTGTTGGTTGGGCTTATTTTTGCGCGAAATGTAAGCGCTCGTTAACTGCAAAGAAAAAGCTTATGTAAAGCGGATGTTTCGTAGGATAAGTATTGTGGGACGATCTTTATCCGTTTTTATGAAAAGCTAAAAACGGATAAAGCTGAATAGAAAACTGATTAAAAAAATGAATAGAAAGCTTAATAGATAGTGCCGGGTTGTGAGGCAGTAAGCACACTAAAAGGCCATTAACTACCACAGCATGTGGCTTGCCTAAGTAATCCTAACTTACGGCCGCTGCTCTAATCGCTGAGAGAAAGAAGTCCCTGGGGTCGAATTCTCCCAGGCTATTCACAATATAGTCGGCGTTTCTTAGAGAATTCTCATGGCCTACGCCGATAGCAGTCATGCCCTGTGCTGCTTTAATGGCAGCGACTCCGGCAGCAGCATCCTCAAAGGCAACACAGAATTCAGGTTCAACTTGTAGACCTTGCGCAGCTGCGAGGAAAATATCCGGGCAGGGTTTAGGTGCGGACTGCTCTGGATCGGCAATTGTTGAGAAGTAATGTGATATCTCCAATGCTTGTAAAACGGCCTGCGCATTCTTACTGGCTGAGGCCAGGGCAATGGGAATTTGTTTCTCGTTTAACCAGACGAGAAGCTCTCCGGCACCGGGCAGTAGATCTTTTGGAGATAAGCTGCGAATCAGCTTCTGATAATAACTATTCTTTCTGCTAGCTAGGTCGATCTTTTCCTTTTCACTAAACTGATCGCTCTCTTCCCCAAGAATCACTTCCAATGAGGCCATGCGCTCCAGTCCCTTAAGCCTTTCACCGGTATCTTCAGCCCATGGGCGTTTGAGTTCTTGGGCCAGTTGGTGCCAGGCTTTCAGGTGCAGTCGTGCGGTATCTGCGAGTACACCATCCAGGTCAAAAATTGCAGCACGATAGATCACTGTGTTACCTCCACTGGCGGTGCTATCGCAAATGTTTGGGTTTCGCCTACTGCGAGAAATACGGGTTCATGAATGTGATGAAGGTTGATGGGCTCGCCAGTTATCAGGGTATAGCTGGCATTACTGCAATTGATGTCCACTTCCAGGGTGCGACCACGGAATTGCAGACGGAAGCGATAACCTTCCATACCCTCGGGTACAAACGGGGCGAAGCGCAATTCGGTACCATGCAGGCGCATACCGGCAAAGCCCTGGACCATGCACATCCAGGTGCCGCCCATACAGGCGGTATGGATACCGTGCTGGGTATTATTGTGGTGATTGTCCAGGTCCATTCGTGCTACTTGCTGGAAGTAGTCGAGCGCTTTTTCTGGGTATCCCACCTCGCTGGCAATAATGCTGTGGATGCAGGCGGATAGGGTGGAATCGTGTGTAGTGAGCGGTTCGTAAAAGTCGAAGTCGCGGCGTTTTTGTTCGATGGAAAACTCGGAACTTTCGAGCAATAGTCCCAAGACTACATCTGCCTGCTTGCAAACCTGATGTCGATAAATTACCAGTGGATGGTAGTGCAGTAGCAGGGGGTAATGATTTGCCGGTGTCTGCTCAAAGTCCCACACTGGCTTGTCGAGGAAGCCATCATCCTGCGGGTGAATACCTTGGGATTGGTCGTAGGGGAGGTACATGGCCTTTGCGGCTTTTGCCCAAAGCATGGGCTCCTGTGGGCCCAGTTGTATACGTTGGGCCAAGGCCAGGCACGCTTCTGAATCAAAGGATTGCAACCACTGGTATACCTCTGCAGCATACTCCAAATGCGCACGGGCCATCAGGTTGGTATAGAAGTTATTATCTACCAACGCGGTATATTCATCCGGGCCAGTGACTTCATTAATACAAAATTGGTTGTTGCGGCGAGGATTGAAGTGGCCGATTTCCATCCATAGGCGGGCTCCCTCAATAACCAGCTCCGCCCCTTTTTCCCTCAGAAACTCCGTATCACCAGTGACTCGGCTATAGTGGCGCACTGCATAGGCGATATCCGCATTGATATGAAACTGGGCGGTGCCGGCAGGGTAGTATGCAGAGCACTCCTCCCCGCCAATGGTGCGCCAGGGAAAGAGTGCGCCTTTACTGATCGCCAGCTCTCGGGCACGGGCACGGGCGGCATCCAGAATCGAGTGACGATATTCCAGCAGGTGGCGGGCCATATTGGGCTGGGTGTAGAGAAAAAACGGCAATACATAGATTTCTGTATCCCAGAAATAATGGCCATCGTAACCATCTCCCGAGAGCCCTTTGGCAGCGATATTCGTGCGTCCATCCCTGCCAAGGGATTGGAATAGGTGGAAAAGATTAAATCGAATACCTTGCTGTAGGCTGTCGTTGCCAAACACCTGGATATCGGATTCTTGCCAGAATTTATCCATCTCGATACGTTGGGCCTTGGCATATTCGGCAAAACTTTTATTGGCGCTGAGTTCAAGGTATTTGCGCAATGGTCCAGCTTCAATCGGCTCAGCACTTTGCTCTGCGAAGTAGGCAAGGTATTTGGTCAAGTACAGGGGCTTGCCCCGCTGGGCATTGCAGCGATATTCGGTGGCTACCCGGTTTTCATGGCGTAGATTGGTCACGGTGTGACCCGCACTAGCCTGCAAGCGGTGTATGGCTGCGCAGCGAATCTCATAGCCGCTACTTCTGACTGAGAGCGGTAGTGCCAAGTAGTCACCATCAGCGACGTTATCCAGCCATTGGATATCCTCCTGATTGATGGGAGAGGCCAAGCGTGGATCGTCGCTGTGCTTGGCTTGATCGAGATTGCCATCCAGCCCCGTCAGCAGGCGTATTTCCCCATCAAAATCCAGTGGAGTGACTTCAACATGGATGAGCACTAGGTGTTTTTCAGTTAGGCAGACTTGGCGCTGGGTTTTGAGCCTGAGGGTTTTTCCAAGAGGTGAACGCCAGGTGAGGCTGCGCGTAAGGGTTGCGCTGGCCATATCCAAGTGACGCTCATACTCGAGTAGTGCACCCTCCGCGATGCTGAAACGCTCCCCATCAATCCAGATTTGAATACCCTTGCCGTCCGGTACCGTTAGCATGCGCTGATTATTGCGGGCGTAGCCGTAAGCAGCCTCGCCGTAGCGAATAGGTTCGCTGGCATAAACCCCATTGAGGTAACAGCCATCAGAAAAGGGCTCGGGATCAAAGCCTTCCTCAAAGGTGCCGCGCAGGCCAATAAAGCCATTGCCCAGGGAGAATAGGGTGGCGTTAAGAGGGTAGTCATCCGCTTGAAACTCTCTTTCCAGCAGGCCCCAGGGGTGAATTTTAAGCTTATGTTGTTGTTCTTTCTTCATACCACTTACATAGAAACTGATGGTTAGGCGCTTTGCCGAAGTGATTAGCGCTTCGGGCAATTGCCTGCAGTCTATCGCTTGTACACATTGAAATGCAATCGATTGCAATGCAGGGGTAAAAAAATCTCCTTGTACGGTAACTATGTGCTATTTGTGAGTGGAAATATTCTTTAACTTATTGATAATAAAGAATATATTAGCATTTTCATTATCTAATAACACGCCAGTCTGACCGGCGATCGCTGAATGGTCTCTGTTTGGCAGCTTGAAATTTTGCAAACGATTGCAATTCTTTTGTGGTAAGTCATACTGCTGAGTTCTGGGGGCGTGAAAATTTGCAGTCATCAACCCACACTGAAAGATCAAAAAATGTACAATAACAGGCTGGTACGGCTGTACGCCTGAGCCATAGACCGATAAAGATTTCCTTATGAACAATCAGCGCATACTGCTTTCCCTATTCGCCATTTACTTTGTGTTCGCCATTCTCTTGAACAGTGTCGGCACTGTGATACTGCAGGTGATTAATACTTACGGCGTGAGTAAATCTGCAGCCAGTGTATTGGAGGGTTTTAAGGATATCCCTATCGGCATCGTTTCTTTTCTGGTGGCTTCGCAACTGCCGCGTTTCGGATTTAAGCGGGCCATGCTGATGGGGCTCGCTATTGTTACCGGGGCTTGTATTGCCATGCCCCTATTGCCAGGTTTCTGGACAGCAAAACTACTGTTCCTTTCCGTGGGAGTCGCCTTTGCCTTGGTGAAGGTCGCGGTTTATTCAACTGTGGGCCTGTTAACCCATGGTCCAAATGAACATGCGAGTATGGTGAATACCCTGGAGGGGGTATTTATGGTGGGGGTTCTTAGTGGGTATTGGCTGTTTAGTGCCTTTATCGACTCTGCCAATCCAGGTTCCACAGCTTGGCTGAGTGTCTATTGGGTGCTGGCTGCGATTTGTCTGTTTGCCTTTATTTTATTGTCGCTGACAAAAATGGATGAGTCGGGTACCCGGGTTGAGGGCACCAGTCCACGGCAGGACTTCTGGGCAATGATAAAACTGATGGCCAAGCCCCTGGTTTACATATATGTCATTTCCGTTTTTATCTATGTGTTGATCGAACAGGGTATCGGCAGCTGGCTGCCCACGTTTAACAATGAAATTTTGAAGCTACCAGCGGCGATGAGTGTCCAGGCTGCCAGTATTTTTGCTGCAGGGCTCGCCTTGGGCCGTTTGGGGGCAGGGGCTATAATGCGGCGTTTACACTGGTATCCGGTGTTGAATGTCTGTCTGCTGGCAATGGCACTACTGGTGGTGCTGACTCTGCCGCTATCCAGTGATGTGCAGGCCAACCCAGATATCAACTGGTTCAATGCGCCGATTGCGGCCTTTATTCTGCCACTGATTGGCCTGTTTATGGCGCCCATTTATCCGGCAATCAACTCGGTGATGCTGAGCTCACTACCGACCCATCAGCACTCGGCAATGACCGGCTTGCTGGTGATTTTTTCTGCGCTGGGGGGCACCACGGGTTCCCTGATTACCGGTTCGGTTTTTGAAGCCTTTGATGGCCAGGTGGCCTTTTACCTATCATTGGTGCCGATCTCGGTAATTCTGATCAGCCTGTACTTTTTCCGCCGTGCGGTGGAGGGTGGGACAGTTGAAAATTCTGCCAGGCTTGCTGTATGAGTTGGCAGCGGCAGTTTTACAAACTCTTGTAGCACGCCTAAGATGGCGTATTTCCCGCGAATAAGGTGAAGTACGCATGCCTAAGGATTCCTCCTCTCCCGTCTCCATGTCCGATATTGCACGGCTGGCGGGAGTTTCTGAATCCACTGTTTCTCGCGCGCTGAATAACAACCCGCTGATCAATGAAAAGACCCGGGAGCGTATTCAGCAGATTGCGCGCAGTATGAATTACAAAATCAACGAGAGTGCACGCAATCTGCGTTTAAAGCGCAGCCATACCATTTCTGTGGTGATCAATACCGGTAGCGCCGGGGGCCAAACCTTTTCCGACCCCTTTATGTTGGACATGATTGGTGCGATTGCCGATCGCCTGGCCGAGCACCGTTACGATCTACTGTTCTCCAACCGCATCGCTACAAGTGACGATTGGCATGCCTATTTAATGGGGTCTCGCCGCGCCGATGGGGTAATCGTGATTGGTCAGGGTATCGATGACAGCCCACTGCGTGAACTACAGCGCCAGGGCGATCCATTAGTGGTATGGGGAGGGACTGCCAAGCCAGGTCTCGATTACTGTATCGTAAGTAGTGACAACCAGATGGGAGGGTGTCAGGCTACCGAACATCTGCTCAAGCAGGGTCGCCGTAAAATCCTCTTTTTGGGTGATACTGCACACCCTGAGATTAACGGGCGCTACGAGGGCTACAATGCCGCCCTTGCTGAAGTAGGGCTTGATAATAGTGCGCGCCAAATCAAAGTTTCTTTCTCCAGTGAAAGCGGCTACCAGTTCATTGCAGACTTACTTAAAGCAGAAGGTTTGACCTTCGATGCGATCTTCGCAGCAAGTGATAGCATCGCTATGGGCGCCATTAAGGCCTTGCAGAGCCAGGGTTACAAAGTACCCGATGATGTGGCGGTGGTTGGATTTGATGATATCCCAATAGCCCCGTTCTTTACGCCTCCATTAACGACTGTGCGTCAGAATATCCAGCGCGGCGGTGAGCTGCTGGTGGATAAGATGATGCAGTTAATCGGTGATAAAACAGCAGAGCCTGAAGTGCTACCGACAGAACTGGTAGTACGTTCGTCCTGTGGCGCCAACCCTGGCTATCAACCGATCCAGGAATATAATCAGCAATAGCTCTTTTGCAGCTCCCTGGCGGAGCTGCTTTCTCTTCTCTGGGGTTTCACCCAGCCTCTCCAGGCGCGTCAATCTTCCATCAAGCCCACTGCTCTACCACCTAATAGGCCAAACTGTCTGGGTTATTTCCTATAGTCCCGATGACAGAGAGCCTTCGGTAGAACTCAATGGCAGATACCAACTACCCCTTGGCCAGAGAGCGGCTTTTGGCACTGGCTGCCCTGAGTTTCGCTGTCTTTTTGGTGGCGAACGATTTAACCATTTTTCCTGCTGCCATTACCACCATTGAACAAGAATTCGATACCGATATTACAACTGCCCAGTGGGTGATTAACGGATACATTCTGG
This sequence comes from Microbulbifer sp. CnH-101-G, assembly GCF_052466775.1. Classification (NCBI taxonomy): domain Bacteria; kingdom Pseudomonadati; phylum Pseudomonadota; class Gammaproteobacteria; order Cellvibrionales; family Microbulbiferaceae; genus Microbulbifer; species Microbulbifer sp. CnH-101-G. Next base: position 2,185,702 of record NZ_CP174292.1, on the reverse strand, counting down.
TCTTTGGCGTTTTGGTTATCTCTGGTGGGCGACTGGCAGATATTTATGGGCGTCGCCGTATTTTTTTGACTGGCGCCGGAATTTTTGTTTTTTTCTCAATACTCGCCGCCCTATCCATCGACATACAAATGCTGTTGGTGGCACGGGCTCTAATGGGGGTCGGTGGAGCTCTAATATGGCCGGCGATACTGGGAATGATCTATGAGTTAGTTCCAAAAGAGAACCCAGGAATTGCCGGTGGCTTGATTATGGGGGTCTGTGGAATCTCGGATTCTATAGCGCCGATGTTTGGGGGCCTCTTGGCCGAATTTGCAAGTTGGCGATGGATATTTCTAATGGATGCTGCAGTTGCAACTCTTGTTGGGTTTCTCTGCTGGAAATGGGTTGTTAATGATAAGCCAGACAAGATTGAAGAGCATATTGACTATTTGGGGGTGATAACACTTTCCCTGTTTCTATTTAGCTTGTTACTAGCTCTGGATCTTGCTGTAGACCATGGTTTTAAAAGCCCCATTAATGTTTGCTTGTTTATTGTATCTCTACTTTTTCTAGGAGCTTTTATTGTTGTTGAGCGTAATACTGGCAGGGATGCATTAATTCCCGAGGATGTTGTGAATAACAGCCGGTTCTTCGTGGCGGGTATAGTGACCTTACTACTCTCTATAGTATTTTTTTCAGCACTTTTATATATCCCGCAGTTTCTCATTAGAGTGCGCAGTTATTCTCCTACATTTGCAGGCATGGGGCTCATGCCAATGATGATGGCCTATGGCCTGGTCTCCTATATATCAGGGAAACTCTATAAAAAGGTAGGTGCAAAGGTAATTATATCAATAGGTTCGGTCTGTATATGTATCGGTATGTTTATGTTGTCTCACATTGATGAAAATACCAGTTTTCAAGAGATACTCCCTGGGCTTCTAGTGATTGGTAGTGGTATAGGATTTTTCTTCTCAGCAGTGACTACTGCCGCGATTACTATTGTTGCCCCTGCCAGAGCGGGCTTAGCTGGCGGTATTATTTATATGTTCCAGATTGCTGGTGGTGCACTAGGTTTGGGCATGAATACTACTGTTGTTGCCATGGCCCCAGACCTTATTACGGGCATAGATCGGGCCTTCACCATTAATGCTTACCTAGCTTTAGTCGGCCTTGTGATATCGGTTTTATTTGTTGAGGGGAAGTCTCTCAAAGAGGATTTTGATGAAGAAAGCACCTTTTAGAGGCTTTGGTTTCGGATATTAAATTATATTTCTAAATTTTTGCAATGCTGTCTACTGGGTGGTTTTTAATTGGAATCTACTCGCGGCTGGATCTATTTTCTATTTGAGGCTTCGTATTTAATTATTTCCAGTAAAACTCGATACATGTTGTATAGTTTAATTTCATTGTGTACCTTGCAGAAGTAACAACTTCAGGTGCGGTATGTGCTGTTATTGCAGGATTGCTAGAAATTTATAATTTCAGAAAACGGCTATCCGTAAAACAATACTATGTCTATAGCTGGATATTTGTGTGGGTATCTGGCCCCTGCTTTAAAAATCTGAAAAAATTTATAGGCTCCTATTACGTATATTTTTTCAATCTGAAATAAATTTATGGTAATTATTTCTAGTCGGTTGATCGGGTGTCCATAATTGTTGCATTAAAATTTAAGACAATTTGTGGTTTATCAGTAAATACTCCATCTACACCCTGTGAGGCGAGTAATGCTAAGTCATCAGGGTTATTTACTGTGAAAATATAGTTCTTTAAACCTCGATATTTTGCATCATTGATCAAATCTTTATGGAAAAAATCCAAAGCGGTATGCAGTGAATAAGCTTTCAGAGGGGCTGTGCTTGCAGCTAAGTCAAGAGGGACTCCAACCAGTATTACACCACGGCGAACTTCTGGTAGTAGGCGCAGGCATTCAAACAATTGAAATTGATCAAATGAAGATACTATATATTGATCAAAAGTAGCCCCGCCATCTGTAACGAATGCACGAATCTCTTTCGCTAATAGCGTCGCACAATTAGGACCTTTGATCTCTATATTTAACTGAGCCTTGTCACCTATTAAGTTTAAGACTTCTTGTAGAGTTGGAATCTTACTACCGCAGGGAAGAGGTATAGCTCTAAGAGTCTCTGGTTTCATATCTGTAATAATTGTATTCCCTGGTTGCAAACGGCCTAGGCGCCTATCATGAGTGACAAGAAGTTGACCACCAACATTCCATAAATCAATTTCTACTCCTCCTACCTTCAACTCCAATGCCTCGCTTATTGCCTGTAGGGTGTTTTCGCTATAAAAGCGTTGGTATCCTCGATGAGCAAAACAGAAGAGGGTGTCTAAAACCATTTTCAGAAAGTCCAAGCTACTTATATAAAGTAATGATTAATAAGATGTATTCTAGAATATTATAGTGTTGCTGATGCTAATCGATAGTAGTTTATAAGTATTGATGGATGAAGCTTGTAATAGGTAATGTGCCTCTTTAGTAGATTTGAGTTGATGTAGATAGGTTGCCGTTATGGCTTGAATTGAAAATCCTTTTTAGGGTGCCTTTTAATAAGGGTGTGAAATTTCACGAAATTTATTATGGCGTAATTTATAACTGTAAAATCTTAAGATAAATTTCAAAGAGTGATACTTGGAGGATTTAATGGGGTGGATGTGCTATTCACTTCTATGATTAATGGAATAGATATTATAAGTGTGGAATTGCAATGTCGCGAATATTGGTTGCAGGTGGCGCCGGTTTCTTGGGCGCTCATTTATGTGAAAAATTATTAGAAGGGGGGCATGATGTTTTCTGTGCTGACAACTTGCAAACAGGGGTAAAGTGCAATATTAAACATCTATTACCGCAACCATATTTTAATTTCATTCAACATGATATAACAAGCGCATTAGATGTTGATGTTGATGAGATTTATAATCTCGCTTGCCCGGCATCACCTGTTCATTACCAAGTTGACCCAGTACAGACGCTAAAGATTAATATCAATGGCGCTATCAATATGCTTGATCTATCCAAAAGAAATAACGCCAAAATACTTCAGGCTTCTTCGAGCGAAGTTTATGGAGACCCTGAAGTGCATCCTCAGTCTGAGCAGTACTGTGGTAAGGTAGACCCGGTTTGCATGCGTTCATGTTACATTGAAGGGAAGCGGTGCGTTGAAACATTGTTTTTCAGTTATTTCCGGCAGTATGGATTGAAAATTAAAGTTGGTAGAATTTTTAATACATACGGACCAAGAATGCACCCAGATGATGGGCGAGTAATTAGTAATTTTATCGTTCAGGCACTTAAGGGTGATGATATAACCATATATGGTACGGGCCAACAAACACGGAGCTTTTGCTATGTTGATGACTTAGTTGAAGGGTTAATTCGCTTGATGAGGACGCCGGTAAACATAACGGGCCCAATTAATCTGGGCAACCCATATGAGATTACTATTAGTCAGCTGGCTCAGCATATACTTTCATTAACAGGATCATCTTCAAGATTGGTCTACTTACCGTTACCTAGAGATGATCCTCGTCAGCGTAAACCAGTTATTGATCGGGCAAGATCTTTGCTTAATTGGGAGCCCAAAGTGAATCTAGATGATGGACTTAAGAAAACTATCATTTACTTTGAAAAGCTTCTTTGTAAAGGCGGAGGTTCCGGGGTATTGAATAATTAGCTTCAAAGCTCAGAGGAGTTGATTTAAAAAATGATCGTGGCTATCTGCTAAAGTGTAATCTTCATGATTGTTTCACTCAAAATATATCTACTTCTGAATCATTTGATTTTGAGATGTAGATCAATATGTATTACCTTCCTGTTGGTTCATTTTGATGGAAATAAAATGCTTTAGCATTTTCACAAAGAACCATGTTGGCCCCTGCTTCATCCAGTGTATTTTTGATCAATGTTACATCCTCATCTCTAAAAGGACGCGGTGCTCTAGTGGAAGGTAAATCAGAGCCAAACATCAGGGAACTAGGGTTTGCCTTGTAAAAATCAGCAATGGCGATAGCCGGATCGAAATCAAGTCGTCCAAAGCCAGTAGCTTTAACCTTTACCCCTTTCTCTGCGAGTGACAGTAACAATCTAAGGCCACTTTTACTCAGTCCAAGGTGATCAATCGAGACGCGGGGGAGGGCAAGTAGGGTGGGTGCGAGAGGTTCAAGCTCAGTTGAATCAACATAAAGCTCGACATGCCAACCGGCTAATTCATAGATTCTTTGAGCAAAATTCTTGATTTTTGCTACATCCTCAGAGCCACCACGCTTTAGGTTGAATCTTACGGCCCGGACACCACAGGTGTTTAATGACAGGATAGTCTCGTCATCGGTGTCGGCTAGTATCTGTATCACTCCGACGAAATTTTTGCCAAGCTTAGCCAGTGCATCTCTAAGGTAGGTAGTATCTTGTTTCTGGAAGGATCCGGAAATAACGGCGCCACCGGCTAAGTCATAACTTTTAAGTCGGGATAAATAGTCGCTAGTAGTGAAAAACTCAGGAGTGAATCCATTATTTGGGTAAAGCGGAAATCCAGGGCTAATGATATGGAAGTGACTATCAAAAATCTTAACTTTAGCTATTGACATAATATTTTACACACAGGAAGTAGAGAAAAATTTGTCGCTTAGATTTTTGCAAAAAAATCAGTGCTAAATATTGAAGTAGACCAAACTTTAAACATTTTAGGTCCCATTAAATATTTAAGCTATAGAATTAAGCCTCAGGAAGAATACAATGACGGAAACGAGGACTCCCCTGACAAAAAACCAGTTTCTTGGCTTGTTAGCACTTAGTCTGGCGGTATTCCTTATTGCGAATGATTTCACCGCCTTCTCTGTAGCGATACCAGCTATGGAAAAAGAGTTTAACTCTGATATCACAACAGCCCAATGGGTTATAAATGGCTATACCCTGGTTTTTGGTGTTCTTATTATCTCTGGTGGGCGCCTGGCAGATATGTTTGGGCGACGTCGTATTTTCTTTATAGGCACTGCAATATTTGTGTTCTTCTCTTTGCTTGGTGGCCTAGCTGTAGATATGTGGATGCTGTTGATATCAAGGGCATTAATGGGAATTGGTGGCGCCCTGATGTGGCCAGCCATCCTCGGGATGATTTATGGACTAATGCCTGAGGATCGCTCTGGATTGGCGGGCGGTTTAATTATGACAGTCTGTGGTGCATCAAATGCCATAGGGCCAATGCTAGGGGGAGTGTTGACCGACTTAGCTAGCTGGCGCTGGATCTTTTTTATCAATATCCCCATCGCAGCTTTGGCTTGTTTGGTCTGCTGGAAAGTAATCGCCGATGACAGTCCAGAAAAAGTTGATGAAAAAATAGATTACGCTGGCGTAACGACACTATCTGTATCCTTATTTGGTCTGCTTGTTGCCTTGGATTTGGCGGTAGATCTTGGCTTTAAGAGCCCCTGGATTGTCACATTATTCGCAGTATTTTTGGTGTTCTTGGGGCTTTTTATTATTGTGGAGCGCAATGCGGGTAAGAACGCCCTAATCCCAGAAGATGTAGCCACAAATAACAAATTCTTTGCGGCGGGTATGGCAACCTTACTGCTCTCTGTGGTTTTCTTTGCTGCCCTACTGTATATCCCCCAGTTTCTCACCAAGGTTAGGGGTTACTCGGCCGCGTTTTCCGGTATAGGCCTGTTACCAATGATGGCTGTATTTGGCATTGTTTCCTATATCTCGGGTAGTCTATATGAGAAGTTGGGAGCTAAGGTAATCGTTTCAGCCGGTACCATATGCATGTGCGCCGGTATGTTTATGCTCTCACACCTGACTACAAATACCACCTATCCGGTGCTTATACCTGGCTTAATGATTCTGGGGGCGGGGGTCGGACTTTTTTATTCAACCATAACCACTGCGGCAATAACGGTTGTAGATCCCTCCAGAGCAAGCCTGGCCGGGGCAATACTTTATATGTATCAAATAGCAGGTGGTGCCATAGGACTGGGTATGAATACAACCATCGTTGCTATGGCTCCGGATCTGCCTTCCGGCATAGATAGGGCCTTTACTGTGAATGCCTACCTGGCTTTGGCGGGATTAGTAGTATGTATATTATTTGTGACAGGTAAAGATGTGAAGGTCGATTATGAGGAGGAGGGCATTCTATAAATGAGCTTTGGAAGTAACTCTAAGCATTACTCTTTCTCACCTTGACGAATGCCAGGCAAAGCAGATGGAAAGTGGTTTTAGATGAAGTAATTCGAAATCTGAAATTAATAAGGTGTTTAGAGAAAAGTTGTTGGTGTTATTATGTCTAGACTTTTCTAATTTTTAGATTGTAGTTCGAATTTTTTTAGTGAAATACACACATTTTTTGTGGTCTACAATCAGTTGAATATATACATGCCTTTTCAAAAAAGTGATGACGCTTATGCTATTTCTTAATTTTTTGAGAGTGACATTTCAGCGTTTAGGGTAAATCAATGAACTACTCCTTCATCCAAAAACTTTCAGCAGAACTCATCGGTACCTTCATTCTAGCGACAGCGGTATTGACCTCTTTAACACCAAGTAATCCTTTTCCTATAGCGACGCCGATTGCCGCTGGACTGGCGTTGGGACTCTGTGTCTATATCATAGGGGGGATTTCTGGTTGCCATGTCAACCCTGCCATCTCTTTTTCCATGCTTATCTCTAAGAAGTTAAGCTTTAAGGATTTTATCGGCTACGTAATCGTTCAGGTCTGTGGGGGAATTCTGGCGCTACTAATGGTGACCATTTATGTTCCTTTAGGGCAAGAGGGATGGTTGGTATCCCATAAGGCATCAATATTTAGTGGTATAGGGGAGGGGCTGGGAACGGCATTTTTCAGCTTTGGCGTTATGGCTACAGCCCATAACAAGGATATTGGAAAAGCCACTTCGGGGATTGTTGTCGGCAGCTCATTGTTATTGGGGTTGATTGTATCCCATAATGCTTCATACGGCATTTTAAACCCTGCCGTGGCTTTGGCCACAAAAGCATGGAGTTGGGATTATTTATTAATGCCTTTTGTGGGTGCTAGTGTGGGGGCTTTGGTTAGCTATCTACTATTCAGACCTCGCGGTCACCTACAGGAAAGTTAAGATCGTTAAGCACAGTTATTCCATGCAAGAAAGAATCTAATAATTGGGAGTAGGTTCGTTCTTACTTTATATGCTCTCTTGATTCTCTGCGTAAATTGTTTTTTTCCTTTGAAAGACATTGTAAAAATTTAGATGGGCTTGGTAAGAAAAAGTATCACTCCTGTTTTGATATTCCTTGATCCAGTTAACGAGCATATTAAGATTGGAATCCTGAGCTTCTTTGGATTCATACTTATGTGGTTCCCAAGGCCTACTCCTGGCATTTTCAATACATTGGTCAACACTAAGATCCATAAATATAATTTCGGTCGCCTGATCACTAAGAAGCTCTAGCAAATCGGTATAACAGCCCTCAATTACCCAGCTTTTATGTATTTTAAGAAAAGCCTCAATCTTAACTCTTGACTTTTCCAGAGGCATTCTTTCTGGAGTTGAGGTTGGCAACCATGCCAAGGTGTCTAAATCTAGGTGAGCTAGCCCTCCTTTCTTTGAAAGTTTCTTTGCTAGAGTCGATTTGCCTGAGCCTGAATTTCCAAAAATTAATATCTTATCCAACTAAGTAACCTTTTATAAATTATAAGGAATGGGAATGTAGGGTGTATTGATTAACATTATTAGTGTAGTAGCGGCAGTAACAGTAGGCTCGCAAGCCCGCAAGCTTAGAAAGCCCAATTGTAGTTTTATGCTGTTTTTGTACTGAAATTAACCTGCTCACATATAATGTGAAATAAGTTATAGATCAAAATTAGCCTACAATACCTTTAGCCATATCTAAGTGTTGATGCTGTGGATTGTATCTTATTCCATTGTTAGGTGAAAAACCATAGTGTTCAGCTAAGGCGGTTACCAGTACATAGGTATAAAAATCACCGATGGAAGTATCCCCATTAAATTTGCCCGCTGCCTTTAAGATTTCTTGCTTGTTTTCAGCGAGTTGCCTCCCTGTTTTTTGGAAATTTCTAATATCTCTGACATCACTATACATCCAGGCAACAATGATTGAGTTGCCCACACTCGTTGGTACAAATAGGCCTACTATATTTGAGGCGACAGCCAAAAAATCACGCCGGATCATTTTGTAATACTCGCTCCAAGAGGCATCAACTGAAGCTAGATTTTTTCTCATGCCTATGAGTGCAAGATAAGTTGCAATAACGCCATTAATTTTCGACGTAATATCCTGCATAGATGAGACTAAACATATATTTGAAACCTCAAGATTTTCTTCTCTATCTTTTATAAGGGCGTTGTTCTTTGAGATTTTTTTGTTTATATCATTTGTTAGATGAGTTGTAGAGCAGCGCCTTTGATAGTCGACTGCAGCCAACCTAAAATTGGTTCGTATTTGGTCTAGTCGTTCGATTTCACTGGCTGGCACTTTCGATGTTAAGTATTCTCTAAGGAAGGAGTGGATAGCTAAGATACAGCTAACTTCACTATTCAGATTGCTCCAGTAAACCTGCCCCTTGGCGGAACGATCACGACCCGCAGCATAATTGTTGGCAACATCTTTTCTAATGATTTTATCCCAGGCATCATAGCCGGTAGAGCAAAATTTAATCATCTCTTGTATTTTTATATCATTAAAAATATCTGCACCCATGTTAAATCCTTTCATGAAGTGGGGTAGTTAAAGTATTGAGTGAATGTTACTTAAATGTGAAATCTGCTACAGAAGGTGGGGTTATGATTCTGATGCCAAGAGTAAGACAATGCTTAGGATCACATTAATGATGTGAATAAAGGTCATACCGGGTTCCCTGTAATTCAGTCCCACCAATAAACGCTAGTAACATTAACATATTTTCCCCAAACCTAAATTACTTGTTGGCACACTAGAACCGTACGGTGTAAATATTGTATCTCTTAACCTGAGAGAGGAGAATCTGGGCAGCCCTAAGTAAAATATATGCCCTTTAGGGGGGGGGGGAGATGGTACTTATGTGCTGGATTAGGGGTGGTTTGTTTTTTATACGGTCGTACCAAAAATGGTAGCTTTTGTCACAGAGTATAGGATTAAGAACACACTGTGTTACAGCCTCAATGTGAATATGTCTCTGCATGAAGGAAACCGGTCATCCTAGGGGCGTGGCTAACAGAGGAAGCTCACCTCAACTACAAGGTTGGTCTGATGTATCTAGTAGATTGTCTATGAATTTTGAATCCAATCAATAGATGCTTAACCATCTTAAAAGGTTCTATTGCAGGTTACTTAGTAGACATCAGTCTTCATGGAAGCAGAGGCTTCCTTTTTCCAAGCAACTATTTAGACGTCCGAAATACTCGTTGAGCCACTTGAATCATCTTTCTGTCGAAAGCAAATATAAATATCAGAGATTTCACGACGTTCTTCTGATCCACTATCCCATAACAAAGGGTTGGAGTGTGTAGCTGTCTGTCATGGCCACAAGCTTCACAATAGTGGGGGCCTCACATTCTGGAATCAAGATCTGAGATGCGCGTCACATAATTGCCTGTTGAACATACAGGTGCCCTTTGAGGGGGCCAGCAGGCACCCAATATCACAGCCTTCCGTAGAGATCAGACCAAGAGTGAAGGGTTAAGTAGCCATGCCCAGAGGTGTCTTCTTATCTGGGGGGATGATTTTGAGCTGAGAACTTTACCTGATCACCATATTTCCTATTCAGACTTAGAGTGGTTATCGGAAGAGGGGTACACATAGAAAGTATTTCATAAAGTAGAATGAACGGGTGATTGGAAATTTATCAGGGGTGTACTGGCTTGAGAAGTAGACTAATAAATGCGGCACCAACACTCAGGGAGTTTGCAAATAGTATCCAGAGAAACGCCTTACTTTTGAATCTAAACTCTGGTAAAAACCACCTTTTATAAACGCCCCCCTCTAGTAGGCCATTCACCAAGCACCCCATAAAGAAGTTTGCTATCCATGTGACAGGATTAAAAGTACCTAGCCAAATGCCCAATACATCACTGAACCAGGGAATAACTCCCAGGCAATACCTGCTAAGGGAATCAAGATTATACCAGCTATAGAAGATAGGGCGTTGGCCAATACAACAGCAATTATAGATTTTCTCACTGATAGTAAAAACAGCCATTTGATGATAATAAACTCGATGATTAGCCCAATTCCTATCGCCCACCTAGAAATAAGCCTTGTTTCTAGGTACAAAGCAGGCCACACAACATTTGCAAAAGCGGTCACAGGCAAGAAACCCGCTCCAACAATTAGAGGTCTATACACGGTAACCCTTAATACGAAGTCAATAAATGGAATTGATAAATCCAAATTATTAAGAAAATTTTTTAGGCTTTGATATTACATCAATCTTGTTGCCCTTGATAGTCGAAACCAGTGACTGCCTGTAATCTGTGAGAGATTCTGATGCATGGAGTTAACATGATTTGGGTTGAATAATTAGAAGGCCTTTCTCTCATGTAAGGCTTCTCTAAATATGAGGCTTTGCTCCAAATGGTGTTTAAAATTCTGAAAAGTAAAAAAGGGTAGGGTGATGAGTTGGTTGATCTTGTTAGATCATTTAACCTGTCGCTTTGAAGTTTTAAAAAGGTGATTTGTCTCGATTTTAACTACACAAAAAGACCAAATATTATTTCGATGGATATAATTAATTCTTGTGCCAGCTGCCCCCAGAAGCTAACGTTTGCTGGAGGTGTTTTTAATCAGGTATTATGTTTTTTGCACTTCCGGGTAACTTTATATATGCCCAGAATTTGTCTATAAATATCAGATCCCAGCTCCGCATAGGAGGAAGCAAGTGCTAAAGCGTTCATTCATATTAGTATTGTGTTTGTCCATGTTCGTCGGGGTATCAATCATATTGGCCCTAGAAAAATCAAAGCCTTTTGTTTTCACCGCCATCCCTGATCAGGATACCACCCGTTTACAAAAACGTTTTGATAAGTTCGCGGCATATCTATCGGATACGCTTGGTGTCGAGGTCAAATACCTACCAGTAAAATCTTATAGTGATGCAGTCACCGCATTTGAAAAAAATGAAGTGCAACTGGCTTGGTTTGGTGGCCTTTCAGGGGTGCAGGCAAGGCTTGCAGAGCCTGGCGCACAGGCCATTGCCCAAGGTGAAGAAGATGCGGATTTTTCAACTTATTTCATTGCCAGCACTACTACCGGGTTAACACTATCACAAGAATTTCCAAAGGATATTGAAGGCATGACATTTACTTTTGGATCTAAAGATTCCACTTCAGGACGTCTAATGCCAGAATTCTTTATTCGCTCAGCCTTTGGCAGGTCTCCTGGAGAAGTTTTCCGGCGGGTTGGCTTTAGTGGCGATCACTCCTCAACCTTAGATCTTGTGCAATCAAGTAAATATCAGGTGGGCGCAGTGAACTATAAAGTATGGGAGAGCGAAAAGAAGGCCGGTAAGGTAGATGAGAGCAAAGTGCAGATCATTTGGAAAACCCCGGGCTACCCAAATTATAATTGGACGATTCGTGGAGATGTTGATGAGACCTGGGGCGAAGGATTCCAAGATAAGGTGCAGCAAGCGCTTTTGAACATGCACGACCCAAAGCTTCTTGCCTCATTCCCTCGTAAGCGTTTCATTAAGGCAGACAACGCTATGTATCAGCCGATTTTGGATACGGCTCGTGAGATTGGTCTTTTGAAAAATTAGAAAAATATAATCTTTAATTTGCGACCTGCTGTTATTTTAAAAATATATTTTAAATCCATCGATAACCACCCTAAATGGATGTAGCTAGCTTTGTCTTTTGTTTAGGTTTTAACATTAATTTCTCAGTGTTCATCTTACTAGTGGCTGATCAATTAGCGCCTCTTCATAATTTGTGACAGATAACATGTGAGCATCAAGATGCAAAAAATTTAGCCTATCAACCTGGTTCAAGTAATAATATTGATACTTATCATCTATATAATTTTTGTGGTTTCTAATACAACTTGTCCAAACGTCTACTGTACGATCTGCTCCTTCTGTCATCAGGCGAATTACTTCCGATTACCTGTCGATACTTATTACTAACATGTAAGTATATCTATATCTATAGAACCTTTAGCTATATACCCGAAAAAGGTTGGCGCCTCAACTACCGTGAACATGGAAGTTCAGTGAATTCAGTAAGTGAGGTACATCATGGGTAAGAAGAAAGCTGCAAAGACTCCAGCCAAAAAAGCCAAGCTTGCTCCAAATCAGCCAGTCAATGGCGGTAATTGGTCTGATAAGAAGCATGGCAAACCTTCAGATAGCAACCGAGGTGCAGCGCCTCAGAGGCCAGGGGCTTAATCTAAAAATTCTACCGAAAGCATATTCGGCTGGGTTTTTTGTACGTTTGAAAGCTCCAGCCGATAATCTGAGGTCTATTCTTCTCTTTTATCTCTTGCATTCAACCTATTGAAAATAGTATGAGCCGATGATTCAAAACCTTGCGCTTCAGTATTGGAGGTCCTTGTCTTTTTTCATCATTCATAACATTCACTACCTTCCAATATAAACTGGAAAGAGCTTAGGTTTTATGCTGATTTATCACACAGTTTTCTAGTATGGCTCTGGCATACCGATTTTTTAATAGGTTAATAGTCCACAAGGTAGGACTTTGATTCGTGCTATCGTATTTACCATTATCGAAGCACTCCTCTTCGGAGTGTGTCTATTCGGGGCAGCTGGAAAATTCTTATGGCCCATGGCGTGGGCTGTTCTGGGAATTTACTTTCTGCTCAAGGTAGTAGGCTTGGCATTTCTCGATCCTAATCTTATCAGAGAACGAGTGGCTCCCGGTTCGGGTATCGATCGAATCGATGTAGTACTGGCAAGCCTTGGTTGCCTAGCCTTGTACCCAGCTACGTTCATCGTAGCTGGCCTCGATGCAGTTCGCTTCGGGCCCGCAGTACCCATATCGCAACCGGTTCAGATCTTTGCGTTTTTCATTTATACATTGGGTTATGGTTTCGCCTATTGGGCTATTCACTCTAATCCATTTTTCTCTTCTGTTGTTCGTATTCAGGAGGATCGTGGTCATTCTGTAATTTCTTCAGGCCCTTATGCCCTGATTCGACATCCTGGCTACGCTGGTGTACTGGTTGCCCACCTGTTCCTTCCACTCGCACTTGATTCTGTTTGGGCCTTGGTGCCAACGGCATTAGGCGTACTGATTTTTGTTGCGCGAACAGTACGGGAAGATCAAACACTGCAAGAGCATCTCGTAGGTTATCGAGAATACCAGGGCCGGATTCGTTGGCGCCTGTTACCGTACATTTGGTAGTTTGATAGGATCTTTTTAGCTATGATAATTGGGGTTTTCGGTATTTACGTCTAGTATGCTCAGAATATGTGGGATGGAGCTACACAACCGGGCCTCTTAAAGAAGGATGGAACCACAGATAGTAAAGTTTTTCTCATAGCTTCATACTTGTCTCGGTCAATTTTTTGGTTTTTCCTGGGTTATTGATAGTTTAAATTTTGATTTTATCATCGACTTTAGTCATCAATTTCTCCCGTTACGAAATCAAGTTTAGGGCTTCTAAAGCGCATAGATATCCATGCACTAAATAATTTAGTATAGAATGAGACATTGTGTGTTTTCAGGTTTGGAATATCATTTGTTAGCACAACACCTTCGCGGCGACTATGTGTCATGGTGCGGACCTCACTTGTTGGCTTCGCTTTTTCAGGCCATAAAAGAGCGTAAATGTTCAACCAATGCCCACCTTTAAATTCTAAAAACATTGGTGTGTTACAGCAGCTCGCTATTACTCTTTGAGTTTTTGAGCTCTTTGTTAAATAGTAAGACTTTATATTTTCAAGACTGCCGTGAAATGCAATTTTATCTTTCCTATATAAAACAAACTTTGTTGCACCATTTTTATCAAGAATATTAGGGGCACCTTCTCGCTTTTGAAGAAATTCACCGCCGTTCTGGCAATCTGTGCACAAGCACTCCGCACAGATGATTGAATTGCCTGCTGTTGTCATTGATACAGAGCCACATTGACACTTTAACTCTCTACTTATCTCTACCATATTGTTGTACTCTCTTAAAATTCGCCAAATGCCTACTGCACGGGCCAGAGGGGAAAAGCATCGAAAGTCCAGGAAATTTAAAGCATTTGCGATTGTGCCGGCACTCCTCATAAGCTGGTTGATTCATGAACCTTGCCATCTAATGTAACAGCGTAATCAAGACTTTTACCGCTAACCTGAATATCTAATGTTTTTCCACTATATGTAATACTTTGATTTTCAATTTTACTAGCCGAAATTATATACACCCAGCTATCAGCTAGCTCAGTACATCTAATGGGCATAAACATAATACTATTAATTTCAACGATTTCTGAGTTTTCAATGCTAATGTGACGTATTACTAGTTCAACTGCCTGATCTATACCTAAAGGAATGGTGTCACCAGGTTTCCAGTTTTTAATATCAGCGTATTCTTTATATTCCAGATAAATTGCACGCTTAACCCCTTCGTTGTCAGTCGAAGATATTACGTGCCTCTTATTGCAACTTTCTGCATCAACTCCAAGAGGGGTTAATAATAGAATGGCAAATAGCCTAATCATGATGTTTTTAAGATGCAGTGGTAACCGGCTACCAGCGGCGAAAGTTGTGCTTAGGCGGTTCGGCGTCGAAGGCGCGAAGTTCACCATCTTGTTATTCATTTTCTTGCTCCAAAATCAGATAACTTGCCTTGGACTCACTGAATCCCAGCTTCTTGTAGAACTCGGTCGCGTCGACCGTTGTCAATATAAACCGTTTAATTCGCCTCAACTGATTCGATTCGATGATGGCTTTCATAACTTTTGTTTCAGTATCGCAATCCTTTTTGACGAATTGATAATTTTTTCACCTTGGGCAACTAACCTTCCTAACAGGGTCAGCCTGATCGTTTAGCGCGTGAAGCACGATAAGTAGGCTATCCAGACTCGTCCCGAGGGGACTGGGTGAGCCTACTTAGCCTCGTTAAATTTAATGTACGCGCTCCTTATTGAGGCCTTTTACAATATATGATTTACTAAACTCATATTGCCATTTATTAACTGTGTTTTCGTCAAGCGTAGCTGTCTTTTCAGCGTATGACAGCCGATGAAGGCCATCCATACCCATATAAATTCTTGTTATTTCAGACTGCATTTTATGGCCCATACAGTCTGGGAAGGAAGCTTGATATGTGATTGTATATTCTTCTTTGCTCAATATTTCGAATTCGGTTCCAGGGCATTGCTCCTGTCTCTTTTGTTGGAAGGCGTGTACATATTCACTCAGGGTGCGTTTTTCACCTTCAAGGAACTCGATTGAAACTAACTTAGACCAATCATTTATTGATCCACCCTTAGGAATAAACTCCCTTATGTAGCCATTTCCTGTGCCGAAATCCTTTTGGAAACCAACCTCCCAACTATCTGGGTCTATTTCTGTATGGAGTCCCTCGAGAGGAATACTGGCACACGCAGTAATAAATAGTGCTGAAAGAGTAAAAACTAGAAGCTGTTTCATAACTTGAAATCGGTTATTCTCACGCAATTACTTAAAAAAAGTCCAGCAATAGTGAGCCGATTCCAGTCAGAGTTAACCAATGATCAATGGAAATTGATCGAACCTTGTCTTCCTGAGTTAAAACGAGGAAAGGGAGGCCCAAAACCCATTGATAATCGAGCTTGTTTTGAAGGCATCCTGTGGGTTTTGCGTTCTGGAGCTCGATGGAAAGATCTTCCTTCACACTATCCATCACCGAGTACATGCTGGAGAAGGCTTCAGTTTTGGGAAGAGCAAGGAGCTTGGCTACATGCATGGAGAAGATTCCTGGAGCTATTGGATCAACAGTCTTTGCTTAACTGGGAGGAAGTCTTTTCTGATGGTAGCTTTGCACCAGCAAAAAAGGGGGCTTCGAAGTCGGGAAAACCAAGCGGGGCAAGGGTTCAAAGTGGATGGTGGTGGTCGATGGCGAAGGTATTCCACTGGGAGGCACCATTACTTCGGCCTCACCAGCAGAAGTAAAGTTATTACATCCATTGCTTGATGTTACGTATAAAAATACAAAGATTCATCGCTTAGTTTATGATAAAGCGGCGGACTCTGATCCTCTTAGAGATAGTCTGTTGAGTCGTGGAATCGACCTTATCTGTCCACACAGGATAAATAGGAAAAAAGCCTCAAGGCAGGATGGTAGAAAGCTCAGAAGGTATACTCGCCGTTGGAAAGTTGAGCGGACTTTTGCGTGGTTGGGAAATTACCGCCGTTTGGTTGTTAGATGGGAGCGATATTTGTCCACTTATCGTGCTTTTTTCTATATTGCATGCATGTTAATTACGTTAAAGAAGTTATGAAACAGCTTCTAAGTATTTCAAAGTAATCTCCCGATTTTAAATGTAATGTCTTTAATGATCCGCGCTGCGGTTTGACGTCGGGTGTATTTTATTGTTAGAGCGTCCTTGAGAAAAAATAATTAAAAATATCGTTATTACGACTATGAGTGGCCCTAATCCGAATATCAATTTAGTTCTAAAATGTTCGGAGTGACCCATAGACCCTGTGGGTGGTGAGAGTTCATAAGGAGAAGAAACTAGAACAGATATAGCTACACCGATTAGTATGCCAAGCCAGATGTGAATTGGAATTGTACTTAACGATAAGCTACGATATGAAAAAACCAGTCGCCACAATGAATATAAAGCATACCCTGGAAGCAATAGAAGGCTGGATATATGTAGTAATGCAGGTGTTAGAACACCTTTATTTCCTTGAAAGAAACCTAAAATAGAAATTGCCATACCCGTCAAATACATCAATGTAGTTGGGATCATCAAAATAAGAACCTCAATAACTACCAAAATCAAACATAGAGTACGAACAAATCCACACATATCTTAAGTCTAACGTTTGCTCATTCGCCGCCGGAATTGAGCCGCTTTGTCCTAGCGTAGCGCATAGCATAAAGCGTGCGGAGTGTAGGCGGTCGGATACGGCAACTTGTTTTAAATTTCTGTGATGCTAACTAAAAAATTGAAGTAATAGCCTCAATCACACCTGTAACCGCACTAATCAAACCTTCTACGAAGGTTTCCAAAACACCTGTTAAAATTTCAGCGATGCCAACGCCAGGCTCAGCAATAAGGGCTGGTAATACAAGACCAGCTAATGAGGATACAGCAATAGCTGAAGAGGCTAATTCAACCCCATAGATTAGGCTGTAACAAATAACGCCAACTATAGATAATGAGCAAATAGATTGAATAAACTGTACAGATTTCGATTTTTCTTTTGATTCATTACTCATTACTTAATCCTATTTGTAAAAGTAGCCAACCAGAGCGGCCGAAGCAGAGCGTAGGCCGTCCATCCCAGCCAATGGCTGGGCGATCCTGCCTGCCCTAGTTATAGCTGGCGCGCACTGAACGACCTACTTGCTCTCTGCCAGCCAACTTTGGCTGGCCACTGCCCGATAAATTTACAGGGGAAAATACCATACTTTCCCCAGAAATTAACTATCTGACTGGCACTCCACGATGGCGCAGCTGGCTTGCAGGGCTTGCTGACTTAAAACGAAGGCACTTGAACGAAACTGCGGTACCAGCTGGTTGAAAAAATTCTTTGGAGAAGTGTGCTCAGGTGGGGATTGTGGCTTGCAGCAACTACAAAATATCTAAAAAATGACCGCCACAATAAACGCCACGCTCAGCTGCGGCTAACTTTGGGCGCTTTATGCGCAAAAATAGGAGCGAAGCGGCCGCGCATAAAGTACGCAAAGTTAGACGTCGGCCTGCAACGCATTGTTAGCACGGGGCGCCCCGTTGGGCACCGATCTCTTTAAATATGCTGAAGAATTCCGAAAGCTCTCCGTCTTCAGCTAGCCCGGCATGGCTGGCTTGAGAAGAAATACGAAATTCCGATTTAGGTAATTTTTCTGCCAAGTCACGAATGCTCTCAATAGGAGCATTTTCATCTTCTTCACCGTGGTGGATATACACGATTGGTGAGCTCTGAAAATCGATAGACTCCCATGAACCAAGCAAAACTTTAAAATCTGACCACGCGCCATGGGCTAAATCTTGCGAAAGCCCCAATGAGGTTAGGTACTCCATTATGGAGCTATAGCTGTTACTTCTATACAACTTCAAAAGCTGTAACGTAGGTGGTGATTTTACTTTTTCTACAAAAATATCTGGAGTACCCATAGATGCTAAAAGATAGCAAGAGGAAACGACATTGGAATTTGTAGTAGAAAAATGAATTGCGAATGGACCACCTCCGCTCCCACCAATAACATGACACCTATTGATGTCTTGACTGTTTAAATACGATGCGGTTCTTTCTGAACATTGAGCGAAAGAAGGGTAAAGGTCCAAATCATCGTACCATGGACGGGTGGGGCAAATTAGGCGGACACCGAATCTACTCGCGAGGTCAGAAAACTCCTGGCCAGAATCACCTTTTTGTGGTGTTCCCATAAAGAATACGACTGGCACACCCTCGGGATCACCGAATTCATGGACTTTCACATTTCCTCCTTGAGAGTGCTAACGAGGCTGTAGAAAAACACTTTTAGAAAAAGTCGTCTCTCCTCAGATCCCTCCAATTAAAATTTAGACCTAAATTTAGCTATATCACCAAATTTCTTTCATTGTATTAAATTTAGGCGTCTTGATGCCCTTAATTTATACTCAATCAGTGGATGCTGCCATATCTCATCAACTTTTCAATGTTATGTACCAAGCAGAACATCTGCCATTGTCCCTGAACCTTACTTTTTCCTCGTAGCGAGAAGCGATTCAATCGTTTGTTGGTACCAATGTTCCCAAACACTGGCTCGACAACAGACATTCGATGCCCATAAATGGTCTTGCCCTCATTACTATCAACCCGCTTTTTCATCCAGTCGGTGGCTGTCCGTCCGTTTGTCCAAGTAAGGGATACTTGCCTTCCATGTCCTTTTCGAGAGTCTGCAGAATCTGGGTTTCGCATACATTGATTTTTAAGACTGCATTCCCTGCAGTCAGTGAGGCGCCCTTCGAATGATAGCTTTTTCTTACCTTCACTAACATGATCTTCTTTTAACAAGAGCATGGATTTTCCTGCCGGACAGATGCAGGTTTTCTTTTTCTTGTTGAATGTAAATTCACTAGCAGAGAAAGTCTGCTCAGCACTAGCTCTACCTTTTTGATTACGCTTGCCATATTTGACTTTTTGCTTAACAAAAGCTTTATCACGTGAACGGAATTTATTGTCAGGTATGTAGGCATTAATGCCTTTTTCTCGCAGGTAGCTGTAATTAGCATCGTTGGAGAATCCAGTATCAGCAGTAATGATAACCTGCTTGATCAAGATGTCTTCTTCTATTCCTATATTCTTATAATGGCAACTGATGCCATTGAGAATAGGCTTCAGTGTATGATGTTCTTACCCCTCACCAAAGGTCTGTGCTTCAACAACTATCTGATGTTTCCTATCAACTGCGGCAACACCGTTATAGCCCTGGATGGTTCCTTTGCTGGTAGTCATTTTGGCTGATTCATTATCCGTGATATTACTTTTTACCTCTTTAGGGTTTTTTCCTTGCCCCATCCTGGAGGAGTGATTCTTTAAGAACTGATCAATTTTATCAAAGTGTTTCTGCAGAGTATCAGCCGCTTTAGCTACCGCTTGCTTTCGCTCTTTTTCTTTAGGTTTCCTGCCATCAAGCCTCTTGTACTCTTTGAGGCAATGTTTGATCTTCTTGCGAATTTTTTCCTGCTTCTGCTCTAGCTCTTTAAAAGTCCCTGAATGTTCTTTGCTGGCATTGGATGGCATCTTGCATCCATTTATTGCAAATAGTTCGTTGCCAAGCAGCCCCTGCTGATCGCAGATCAGTAGCACTTGCTCAAATACTGACTCAATCGCATCAGGATGACTACTTACGAAACTCGCAATACTAGTAAAATGCGGAACGGTATCGCATGAAAGAGCTTTGAAGAGGATATTGTTCTCACATTGCCATTGAATTTCACGACTTGAAGTAATGCCTTTTGAGTAAGCAAACAATATGATTTTCAATAGGATAGCTAGATCATAGGCGGTATCATTTTGATATTTTTTATGGAACGCAGAGAGGTCGATATGGTCATCAATCAAATGATGAAGTGTAAACTCAAAGGTTTCAGGCTGTAGTTGTTCTTCGAAATTGATGACGACCATCGCATCTTGGTTGTAATCGTAACGTTTGAAATTGGGCATATGGATAATCTCTACATCAAGACCTCCATTTTAACAAAAAAGTTAACTTTTAAGAGTTTTTCTACAGCCTGAACGCCCTGTTAAGGTGTGAGCAACGCAATACAAAAGCCGCCGCATACTACCTCAATCCCTTAAACCAAGGTATGGTGAAAATATCACGCGTTGCGAATCACTCTTGAGCAGTTTGTTAGTTTTATTGCTGGCGACTCAATAATAGGCTTGCTCCAGACATAGCCAAAAAAGTTGCGCAACCTCTATTGAAGCGCTTTGCCATCTCCGGCTTCGTGAACCACTGCCTTAAATAGAGTCCAAATATGGCATAAATCGATATTGCACCCATTTCTAAAATTAGGAATGTAGCCCCCAAAGCGAAGAGCTGCTCCTTTATGCTAGCCGAAACATCGACGAATTGTGGCAGAAAAGCAGTAAAGATTAAGATAGCCTTTGGATTGCCAGCGGCTAACAAAAATTCTTGTTTGGCTAAACCTAGTCGGTTGCGTGTGTTTTCTAATTCAGAGACAGGACTTGCTTCCGAACACCAAAGATTATAGGCAATCCACAACAAGTAAGCTGCGCCCACAATTTTAATCGTTAGAAATAGAGTCTCAGAAGCATAGAGTATGACAGCTAAACCTGAAGTAGCCAAAGCAATCATTACAGCGAATGCAGCAATACGACCAAGACCAGCAATGAAAGCGGATTTAAAACCGTAACAACGAGCATTGTTCATGGACAATAGATTGTTTGGACCAGGAGTCATATTGAGCGCAAAACACGCAGGTATAAAGAACAACAACTTCCAGATTTCCACAATATTTCCTCCATAAAACTAACACCGCTGGCACAGGCGCGCGAAGCGCGTCCAGGCCACGAAGTGGCCGGTGTGCCCAGCCTTGTTAACTAATCCTGTCAATTTTACTTTTGTCTTTGATTATTCCAAGCTGAAGCAGTTCTAGGGCAATATTCTTTAATTTATTGCTTTCCTCGCTAGTGTGCTTCCCCTTAGATACCAGTTCGCAGTAAGAAGTTTGAAGCCTTTTTATTTCTTGGTCTTTCTTTCTGCAATCTATGCACCTTGTACAATGTGCATCAACGTAAAAGTGTAATTCCTCAAACCAATATTTTTGTTCTTTCGCAAAGAAGATAAACGGCCTTTTACAGACCTCGCATTGCTCCTCAATATCTACATACATCTTACGTGGATATATAGCGTAATCTTGTTTATCAATATTTGCGAGAATAGCCGTTTCAGGAAAAAACTTTACGTTCCCATATCGCCAATGAGACCTTTCGATCTCTTCGGACGAAAAGCTATTTTCGGATGGTATGGGACTTTTTCCATATCTTGGATGATCTACGTAGTTCCTTGTGTTTGAGTTGTTACTCATATCTCTGCTCAGTTAACGCCTCAAACAAAGGCGCATTTATGCGTCCTTTTGCTTTGACTTGTTAGTGTACCAGCGCTGGACTTGAAAAATTGCCAAGCTTGCGACAATTGCGCTGAAAACCACTGCTGCTGGATCAAAGGAAAAGATATACAGAAAGAGCGAGAGAGAAGAAACCCCACATACTAACGAAAAAACCGTATATCCTTTGCCGATCTTGCTATGACTCTTTGAGTAGGTAAACCGGACTAAGGCAGCGAAGCCAATCAAGCCCAGATACGCACAAACTGCAATTAGTAGTACAGAAGTGTCCTTTTGATCAAAAGCCATCAAGTGAAGCGTTGAAAGTGCTATTCCCTGGAAAAGTAGAGTGCAAATGGGGATAGCCAGTAACCCAACCAATACTTTAGAGATAATTGTCACCTTGGTCACCATTTCACACTAACGCCGCTAGCAAGGGCAGCCGAAGCAACGCGTAGGCTGTCCAGCCCAGCTCCGAAGGGGTTGGGCGAGCTTGTCTAGCCTGGTTATGTGTTGATGCTCAAAATACACGAGTACCCTCGGGTATGCGATTTTTAATGTTATTTTCTTCTTCTGTTAAGCAGTGGCACGTATCGCCACCAATACCATAACGCCCGCTTGGGGTATAACGAAAATCAGGGAACTCTTTTTCGAGGCAGATATTCTCGCACTTAATCCGACCTTTGCTTACGTCAGAGAATATAAGAAATAAACCAATGGCAATTATAGGAAGAAATACCCACTTGAAGATCTTTAACTCGAATGATGTTGGCTCCTTGTCTGGTAGACGTTCGTACAATTCTAATTTCCTATAGACACATAACGCCCAAAGCACGGGTGCGCAGCATCCCGTGCCTTTGCTTGTTCAGCTTGGCCTCTAGCTCGTAAATTCTTCATACCTAAAAATATTATTTTTAACTGGGTCGTATGCTAACAACACGCAATTAATTTTAATCCCCATTTTTCTTAGGAGCTTAACAAAACTATCTATTTCTTTTTGAGGGGTTTTCATACCAAAAACCACCTCTACAATCTCAGTTTCACAAGCTTCCCAGGCTATCTTATTTCCCGCATATTCCTTATTGGTAACCAGGCGCCACTCCCTCTCGTAAGCCCAATCTTGTATTTTTGTATGTAGAAAAGCCCTCGCTGTTTCATCTGTCACGAGACCACCCGGCTCATGAAACATCTTCTGGAGGTGTATGGCTGGATTTTTGTATTGCACTGGTAGAGCTTTTTCACTTCCACCTTCTATCTGAAGCCCATCTCTTTTATAGCCCACACATATCCCCGAGTGAGATTTAGCGTAGTGGGACCACATTAAAAATGAATTCCATTCACTGCTAAAACAAAGCACACCGAACGCTTCTGCCACTGAACTAAAGACATCTCTTAACTTGCCGAGAAATGCACTACCGTCTCCTTTCTCCTGAAAGTCTCTTGTCATTCCATCGATATCATCTTCGCGAAAGACTCCTCTTTTACTAGCGCTAAATGCTCGAAGGAAATGCGTGTACTCGTCAGCTGACATCGAATCACTGTCTATATAAGCCCAGCAATCAAAAGGATCATTGAACTTCTTCGGATCTGACACATAAAACGACCTCGCCTCCAGCGTATCAATATAAGCCTTCTCTAAAGGCATATATTGATAAAGGATTGGCACTTCTTCTAATCCAGGCAAACCTTGGCCGTAGTGCCACCCATATTTTTCTATGTCTTTCTTATTCAATCCTTCTACCTTGAAAATTCGCTACGAAGCAATTTGAAACTGAACAGCGTATTCAAAAGCAGCTGCATTATATCCCCATTCATATATCCCAACACCATAAGCCACAGGCCTGGCGAAAAAAACCAGAAAATTCAGTCTTTTAGACATAATTAGTACAAACGTCAGAATGTGGATATGAGAAGCTGCTTTTGATCTTGGAGAAATCGAGCAAAAAGTGCCGTAGCTGTGCTATTTTCAAGCACTTTTACCATTTAAAAAGTTACATTTTTGGATTTGGTTAAATAGAGTGGAGCTGTGAGCGCTGGGGCGCTGGGGAAGGGAGCGGTAGGTGGTTGTGATTTTAAAGAAAAAAAGAGCGGGCAAAGCCCGCTCTTTCTGGTTTTAAGGTCTACTGCACCAAACTAAACAGTTGCGTATTACCACCAGTGGCAACGGTATTAATGGTTTTGGTTTTTTCTGTGGCAAAGCGGAACAGGTAGTGGGGCCCGCCGGCTTTGAAGCCGGTGCCGGAGAGGCCTTGGCCGCCGAAGGGGTTTACACCTACTACTGCGCCGACCATATCGCGGTTTACGTAGCAGTTGCCTACGTTCACACGCTTGAATACTGCGTCGGCGCGGCCTTCGATGCGGGAGTGCAGGCCGAAGGTGAGGCCGTAGCCGGTGGCGTTGATGCGGCGGATCACGTCTTCCAGTTCTTCGGCTTTAAAGCGCACTACGTGCAGGAAGGGGCCGAAGACTTCGCGCTTAAGCAGGGAGAAATCTTCAATTTCTACCACTTGCGGGCCGAAGAAGGTGCCTGTGTTGGGTTTCTTGTTTTCATCGAAGGCGAATAGCGGCTTGGCTTCTTTGGCCATACGCTCGCGATGAGTTTCCAGCGTGCCCAGGGCTTTTTCGTCGATCACGGGGCCGATATCGGTTTCCAGTTTACTGGGGTCGCCGAGGGTGAGTTCCTCGCATGCGCCTTTGAGCATATTGAGCAGGTTATCTGCAATCACGTCCTGCACACACAAAATACGCAGGGCGGAGCAGCGTTGGCCGGCACTCAGGAAGGCGGATTGAATCACATCATCGACTACCTGCTCGGGCAGGGCAGTGGAGTCCACGACCATCACGTTCTGGCCGCCGGTTTCGGCGATCAGCGGTACGATCGGGCCCTCTTTGGCCGCCAGCTGTTGGTTGATCAGGCGCGCGGTTTCGGTGGAGCCGGTAAAGGCTACGCCGCCCAAACGCGGATCTTCGATCAGCAGTTTACCTACGGCGGCGCCGGTGCCGGTAATCAGGTGCAGTACCTTGGGGGGAACGCCGGCGTCGAGCATGATACGCACGGCGTGGGCGGCGATGATCGGGGTTTGCTCGGCGGGCTTGGCCAGTACCGCGTTACCGGCGGCAAGGGCGGCGACCACTTGGCCGGTAAAGATGGCCAGGGGGAAGTTCCAGGGGCTAATGGCTACAAATACACCGCGGCCGCCCAGGAACAGTTGGTTTTTTTCGCCGGTGGGGCCGGGCAGCTCGGTGGGCTCACTGAAGTGCTGGCGCGCGGCATTGGCGTAGTAGCGGCAGAAGTCTACGGCTTCGCGCACTTCACTGATGCCGTCGTTTAAAGTGCGGCCCGCTTCCAGGCAAATAATGGCTGCCAGTTCGTTGATTTTCTTTTCATAGAAGTCGGCAATGCGATCGAGAATCGCCGCGCGGCTGTTGCCACCCTGGCGGTCCCAGTCGATCTGCGCTTCGGTGGCGGAGGCGTAGGCTCGCTCAATCAAGTGTTTGTCGGTATTGGCGGTGTGGCCGATCACCTCGCCGCTGGCCGGGTTGTAGACCGGCTCCTCCGCCTTGCCCATGACACCGTCGACAATAGGGCCGCCGAGGAAGTGTTTGCCCTGTTGTTTTTGTAGCTCTTCCAATAAGGGTTCTACAGCCAGTGGATCGGTCAGTTCGATGCCGTGTGAATTTTTCCGTGGCAGGGCCTCTGCGCCCATATAAATATTCTCCGGTACAGGAATTTGCGGGTGGCGGAGGGGGTTGCAGGCTTCACTTAAATCGAGGGTATCCTGCACCAGTGCTTCGATGGGTGTGTTCTCATCCATAAAGCGGTTGACGAAAGAGCTGTTGGCGCCGTTTTCCAACAGGCGACGCACCAGATAGGGCAGCAGGTCGCGGTGGGCGCCCACGGGGGCGTAAACCCGCACGGGCACGCGCTTGCCGTGCACGGCTTCGATCTGTGCATAGAGCAGGTGACCCATGCCGTGCAGGCGTTGGAATTCAAAATTGGTGCGCTCGCCGGCCATCTCCAAAATCAGGCCCACGGTATAGGCGTTGTGGGTGGCGAACTGCGGGTAGATCGCTTCTTCCGCGTCCAGCAGTTTTTTGGCACACACCTGGTAGGAAAGGTCGGTGTGGCATTTGCGGGTGTACACCGGGTAATCGCTCAGGCCCATTTGCTGGGCGTGCTTGATTTCGCTATCCCAATAGGCGCCTTTAACCAGGCGCACCATGAGTTTGCGGCCGGTGTCGCGCCCCAGCGCAATCAGCCAGTCGGCCACATGGGGTGCGCGCTTCTGGTAGGCCTGTAAAACAAAGCCGAGGCCCTGCCAGTCTTTCAGTTCCGGGTCGCGGGCCAGGGCTTCAAAAATATCCAGGGAAATGTCCAGGCGCTCGGCTTCTTCCGCGTCGATATTTAGGCCCATATCGTATTTGGCGGCGGCCTCACACAGGCGTTTTACCTGGGGCAGCAGTTCGCCCATGACGCGCTCGCGCTGCAGTACGCTGTAGCGGGGGTGCAGGGCGGAGAGCTTGATAGAGATACCGTTGGCCTCGACAACATCGCGCTTGCTGTTGTCTTTGCCGATGGCTTCGATGGCCATCATATAAGCGTCGTAATAGCGCTGGGCGTCGGCCATGGTGCGCGCACCTTCGCCGAGCATATCGAAGGAGAAGCGGGTGCCGGGCAGGTTTTCCTTGGGGCCGCGCTTCAGGGCTTCTTCAATAGTGCGGCCCAATACATATTGGCCGCCCATAATTTTCATGGCCTGCATCATGGAGGTGCGCACCATGGGCTCGCCGATGCGGCTGATCAGGCGCTTCATCCAGTGAGAGGGACGCTCGGTGATATCCGGGTCCAGCTCGACCACGCTGCCGGTGAGCATCAGCCCCCAGGTGGAGGCGTTTACAAAGAGGGAATCCGACTGGCCACGATGGCTGGACCAGTTGCCGGAATGCACTTTCTCGGCAATCAGTTTGTCGGCAGTATCAGCATCGGGAACCCTGAGGAGGGATTCCGCCAAGCACATCAGTGCCACGCCTTCTTTATTGGAAAGGCCGAACTGCTGCAGGAAGGCATCGAGCGTACCGCGCTTGCTGCGCTGCTGGCGCGAGTGGCGCACCAGCTCGCGCGAGGTGTTCAGAATTTTCTTGCGCAGGGCGTCACTGGGGCGGGGGGCGGCCAGGAGCTCGCTAACACATTGGTTTTCGTCGGCGTGCAAATACTCGTGAGCCCGCTCTCGGGCATTCTGGAGATCTCCGGCGAAGTTTGTCGACATATCGTCTCCCAAGCTCTATATCTAGGGTCAGAATAAAAGACCGGATTATGTGCGAAAGTGCTTAGAATTAATCGCCATTTTGGCGACGGTTGTGGTTAAATATCACGCCTAAATGCGTGATTGCCAGTAGGGTATTTTGTAATGTCTCGACAGTTGGAAGATCTGGATCGTATCGATCGCCAAATACTGCGGATTCTTCAACGGCATGGCCGCCTGCCAAACGTGGAGTTGGCGCGCCGTGTGAACCTCAGTCCCACTCCTTGCCTGGAGCGTGTGAAGCGCCTCGAACGGGAAGGTTTTATTCGCGATTATGTGGCGCTGCTGGACCCGCTCAAAGTCCATGCCGGTTTGGTGGTTTATATTCAGGTGACTCTGAACAACACCGCTACCGAGGCCCTGGAGGCCTTTAACCAGCATGTGGCAGGCCTTGAGGAAGTGCAGGAATGTCATATGGTGGCCGGCGGCTTTGACTATCTTGTGAAGATTCGCATTAAGGATATGCTGGGTTACCGCCGTTTTCTCGGTGAGAAGCTGGCTTCGGTACCGGGTGTGCGTGAGACCCATACCTATGTGGTGATGGAGGAAGTAAAAACCGATACCGCCGTTGCGGTGCCCGACCCAGAGCCCAAAAGCAAAACAACCAGGCGCTAGGCCTGGCGTTTGAGCGGTCAGGGATGGCCGAAACGCTCGCCACTTGGCAGATAAAAAACAGATAAGGTTGCCGAGCCGGTGGAAGAATGACCACTTATTATGTGTCCTACCGGTACAAGTCCGATCTGGACTACACACCTAATTACTTCCCAGCACCGTAAACCTTCCTATTGATTGCAGATTTCCCTGGGGAAAATGGCGAATTGGCAATCATTGTCGGCCAGGATTTTATTATCCTCGTCATAATGTATGCGCGGCGCCTGTGCCGCCCGATCCAACCGCGATAACTATAAAGTAGGTACTGTATGGATTTCTCATTGAGCGAAGAGCAGCAGATGATTCAGGATGCTGCGCGACAGTTTGCCGAGAGTGAATTGAAGCCCATCGCCGCAGAGCTCGATAAAACCGGCAACCGCGAGTTACTACTGAGCCAATTAAAAGCCCTGGCTGAACTGGGCTTTATGGGGATCAATATCGATCCCAACTACGGCGGAACCGGTGCCGGCACCGTAGCTTTCAGCCTGGCCATTACCGAACTTGCGCGCGGTTGCGGTTCCACGGCCACGACTACTTCAGTCACCAATATGGTGGCCGAAGTCATCCAGGCGGTTGGCAATGAAGAGCAGCGGCAAAAGTATCTGCCCAAGATCTGCAGCGGTGAATATGCCGCGGGTTCTTTCTGCCTGACAGAGCCGGGTTCTGGTTCCGATGCTGCAGCCATGCGCACCCGCGCTGTTAAGGATGGTGACGATTACGTGCTTAACGGCAGCAAACTGTTTATCAGCAGTGCTGAATTTGCCGGCATTTTTGTCGTTTGGGCGGTGACGGATTCCGAGGCGGCCAAAGGCAAGGGTATTAGCTGCTTCCTGGTGGAGGCCGGTACACCGGGCCTGATTATTGGCAAGGCTGAGGAGAAGATGGGGCAAAAAGCCTCCGTAACCAACGAAGTCTCCTTCGATAACTGTCGAATCCCGGCCGCCAATCTGTTGGGTGAAGAGAATCGTGGCTTCCGCATTGCCGCCGGCGAGCTGGCGGGCGGGCGCATTGGTATCGGCTCACTGGCGTTGGGCATCGGTCTGGAGGCTCTGGATTGCGCTCGCAGTTATATGCACGAGCGCGAGCAATTTGGCAAGAAGCTGGCCCAGTTCCAAGGTTTGCAGTGGCAGTTGGCCGATAAATATACCGAGTTGGAAGGCGCGCGTTTGCTGCTGTTACAAGCTGCTTGGCAGAAAGATGCCGGCCAGGCTTTTGGCCCGGCGGCCTCAATGGGCAAACTGTTTGCCAGCGAAAAAGCCAATGAGGCCTGCTACTTGGCGCTGCAGATTCACGGCGGAGTAGGCTACACCCGTGAGTACCCGCTGGAGCGAATGAGCCGTGATGTGCGTATCACTACTATTTACGAGGGCACCAGTGAAATACAGCGCCTGATTATCGCCCGTCACCTGCTGGATGTACGTTGATGGCATTTGGCTATTGGTGGCTTGCAGCAGAAGGCCTTGTTGATAGTCGCCGATTCATCCCGGGTTTCTAAAATCCCATCCGCTATTGTCCGATCATTGTCCTAATCAGGTTGTGCTAGCCAGCTCCGCTTTTCTTAGCGGGGCTGGCCGCATGCACATATTCTCTACCTGCCTATAATCCCTCCTACGCTTTACAGGAAAGTTTTTCCTCCGCTTCAGGTTTAGCCATTTTCTATCTGTCGGCAGGTTCACTGCAGGGTTTGGAGAGGCTCAAGGTTGGGTGAGAAAAATGAAAAAATACCAGGACATTTTTTTCGGGTTCGTCGCTCTCATCGTATTTTTGGCTTCATCCATACCCTATTCATTGTCAGCACAAGAGCCAAAGCCTGCCAGTGTGATTACCAAAAAGAAAAATCATGCCGTACTAAAAGAACTGCCATTTGCCAATCGCCAGGATTTCGCCGATGTAAAGCGTGGTTTTATTGCGCCTTTGCCCAATAACGGCATTATCAACAATAAAAAAGGGAATCCGGTGTGGAACCTGGAGGCCTTCCAGTTCGCCAATGATCAGCAAGCCCCCGATACCGCTAACCCCAGCCTCTGGCGACAGCTTCAATTAATTTCCCAGGGCGGTCTCTATGAGGTGATACCGAGAATTTACCAGGTGCGCAGTGCGGACCTTTCAAATATCACTTTTATTGAAGGGGATAGTGGGGTCATTGTGATGGACCCTTTAATCTCTGCGGAGACGGCAAAAGCCGCATTGGATTTATATCGCAAGCATCGGGGGAATAAACCGATAGTGGCGGTGATCTACACCCATAGCCATGTCGATCATTACGGCGGTGTGCGCGGAGTAGTGAATGAAGAGGAGGTTAAAGCTGGTAGGGTGAAAGTGATCGCGCCCAAAGATTTTTTAATTGAGGCGGTGAGTGAAAATGTGTTTGCCGGTAATCATATGGCGCGACGCGCCAGTTTTATGTATGGCAACCTGCTGCCCAAAGACCCGAAGGGCACTCTGGGAGCGGGTTTGGGATTGGAGACATCCACGGGTACCGTCACTCTGATTGAGCCCACGGATACGATCAGTAAAACCGGTGAGACCAAAAAAATCGATGGCCTTACCTTTGAATTTTTGATGGCGCCTGGTTCCGAGGCGCCTGCGGAAATGCACTTCTATATTCCCGAGCTAAAGGCGCTTACCGCCGCCGAGAACGCCACCCATACACTTCATAACCTTTACACATTGCGTGGCGCCAAGGTGCGCAATGCGCGGGCATGGTCCCGCTATCTCAATGAGACATTACAGCGCTGGGGAGGGCAGGTGGAGGTACTGTTTGCTCCACATCACTGGCCCACCTGGGGGCAGGAGAATGTAATCAACCATTTGAAAAAGCAGCGCGATTTATATAAGTACCTCAATGACCAGACTCTGCGTCTGGCCAATCACGGCTACAACATGGTCCAGACCGCCGAGTTGATGAAGCTGCCCCCAGAGCTTTCCCAATACTGGGCCAATCGTGGCTATTACGGCAGTGTCAATCACGATACTCGCGCGGTATGGAATTATTACCTTGGGTTTTTTGATGGAAACCCTGCGCGTCTCTACCCGATGCCTCCCACTGCTGCCGGGAAAAAATATGTTCAATATATGGGTGGTGCGGCCAATATTATAAAGCAAGCCAAGAGGGACTATGAAGCTGGAGAGTACCGTTGGGTGGCTGAAGTGCTCGACAAGCTGGTTTCTGCCGAGCCCAATAATCGTGCAGCACGTGATTTATTGGCTAACGCATTAGAGCAGATGGGTTACCAGCAGGAAAATGGCACCTGGAGAAACTTTTTTTTAAGTGGTGCCAAGGAGTTACGCCACGGGATAGAGCGGTTCCCAGTTCCATTGACAGCCAGCGCCGACACTATTCGCAGTATGCCCACTGTGCTGATCTTTGATTACTTGGGAATTCGATTGAATGGTCCCAAGGCAACGGGTAAGCAAATTGCCATCAATATCACTTTGCCGGATGTTGAAGAAAAATACTCTCTAGTACTGGAAAATGCGGTGCTTAACTATGGAGCTCCGGTAGAGAAACCCCAAAGCACCGTCACGATTAATCGCATTGATCTCAACGATATTATCCTTGGGACATCGACAATTCAGGAAAAAATGGATAGTAACGCATTGAAAATTGATGGCGATAGAGACCAGTTGAGAGTGCTGCTTTCCCTAATGGATAAGTTCGATTTCTGGTGGAATTTGGTTACTCCAGAGCCGATGAATAAGGCTTCTGAGGATTAACTCTGAGGCTCCTCCTCTTGTTGAATGTCAGTGTTGGGAGGGCTTGGGGTGTCATTGCATTTGCAATTTAATGGATTCAATCCGGAGTATTTATGAAAGGGAGTACCTTGGAGGAAATGCTTGAGGGGATTGGTACTCTTGAGGAGACTGCGAGCTTTGAGGTGTCTTTGGGTCAGAATATAAAGATTCTATGCATGATGGCTTTGGCCATAGGTTACCGTTTTCTGATTGCTCCCTGGAAAATTAAGACTCGTGCACAATTCCATGCGGAAATGGAAAAACTTAAGCAGTTACCAATGCGGGTCCCCTCTGAAAAAACGATACCAGCAGAGGAGGGTGACTCTTTCCTAAAGAAGGATTCTCTGGCGTTCTTTAAAAAGAATGGATATCTACCGCCTTTCAAAGTCTTGACTGCAGAAGAGGCTGAAAACCTCCAAGAAATGGTGCTCAAGGAATATGATGATGGCTTTCACGGGGTGAGTTTTTATGGAGATAAAATCAGAGAGATAGAAATAAGGCATGGCAAGTGGCCGATTGAAGATGCAGGAACTTATCAAGCTCTCCGTTTAAAATCCTTTAGGGATTTATTGCGTAAGCCGCAAATTGCGCATCGATTGGCGAGTTTGCTGGGGGATGAGGTTATCTGCTGGCGGTCGCAGTTTTTTTATAAGAAACCGGGAACAGAAGCCACTGTGTGGCACCAGAATGCCACCTTTAGGGAAACAGGGAAAGATGCCAAACTTGAGCCCACTAAAGATACTCCACCAGCACTCATACAGCTCAATGCGTGGGTGGCATTAACTGATTCCACCAAGGAAAATGGATGCTTACGCCTTTTGCCGGGTTCATTTACGGATGCAAGAATTCATTATTTGTACGATTTTGCACAAAATCACCGTGGCCTTTACTTTTCCATGCTTCCTTTCTCTCTATCAGACCTTTACAAATATACAAAGATTGGTCTCTATGGCTCTATAGTTGGAAAGAGTGCCCTAATATTCCTGACAGCAATTAAGTTGTTGGGTGAGGAATTTTTAGAGAGGTTTGAGGTTCTTGATGTAGAGATGAAAGCGGGAGAGTGTTTGATATTCTCTGCTTTGAATATGCATGCTTCCTATCCAAATACCTCAAAAGATCGTTTTAGATTCTCTTTCCTAGGTCGCTGCACCTCTAGTGATGTGCGCGTGGTGCCTTCAGGGTGGGATACATTCGCTAGTGCTGAGGGTCCTGTCGAATTTGAGTTGCCAGAAGTCCATACTTTTATGGTTTATGGGAGTGATTCATATGGATTCAATAAGGTGTTAGCAGAATAAGATGGTCTAACCCTTTCGTTCTTGTAAATTTAGGTGTTGGCAATGATGGAAAAAAGTACCTTGCAGGAAATGTTAAAAGGATTTGGCTCTCTAAAGGAAGTTGCTGAGGAGTTCCAAATTACTGCGGGTCAATCTCTCCGAATATGGGGGATGATGGGGTTGGTTATACTTTATAAGGTGTTCATTCTGCCATGCCAAAAGAATAAGAAGAAACAGTTGTTTGATGATTTGGAGTCACTGAAAAATCTAACCTTGACTATTTCGCGCAATGTGCAGTCGAAGTCAAATAGGGATGGCTATTTTCTCAGCAATGAAGATTTGGATTTCTTTGAGGAAAAAGGATATCTGCCACCATTTCAGGTTCTCTCAGAGCATGAGGCGGAGCAACTAAAGGAGGAGCTTCAAAAAGAATTTTCCTGTGATTTTCATGGAGAGATTTATTTAAGTGAAAAGATTGAGGATATTGAGAAAAGACATGGCCAGTGGCAGATAGAGGGCGCCGGGCTTTACCAGGCGTTACGAATAAAATCACTCAGAGACTTATTTCGCAGGCCACAAATAGCTGAGCGTCTTGCAAGTATACTGGGTGATGAGGTTATGTGTTGGCGAAGCCAGATGTTTCATAAGTTCCCCGGTGCAGGGGGGACAATATGGCACCAAAATGCCACTTTCCGTGAGAGTGGTAAGTATGCCAAATTACAACCCACCCAGAAAATGGACCCCGCTATCATCCAGTTGAATGCCTGGGTAGCACTCACAGACTGCACGGAAGAAAATGGGTGTTTGCGCTTATTGCCGGGATCAATGACAGATTCCCGAATGGATTATCTTTATAGCTATTCTCAAGATAATAAGCTGTTTTATTTGTCTCTGCAGCCCTTTTCTTTTTCATATATGTATACGTTAATCAAGATTGCACTCTACGGAACTATTTTTATCAAGAGTGTATTATTATTTCGCACAGCCGTTGAACTGCTGGGTGAGGACTATTTTGATAAGTTTGACGTTGTCGATGTCCATATGAAAGCTGGTGAATGCTTAATATTCTCCTCCTTAAATATGCATGCCTCTTATCCAAATACCACTAAAGAGGATTCACGTTTTTCTGCAGTAGCACGCTGTACACCAAATCATGTGAAGGTTGCGCCTTCCGGTGTCGATATATACTCAACCGCGGAGGGTTTGGTCGAGTACAAACTCCCTGATGTTCCCAATTTTCAAGTGTATGGAAAAGATACTTACGGCTACAATAAGATAATCGATGATTAAGGTTGTAGGCTATCTTCTAGCTCTAACTCAATATAGGCCTCGCTAATATTTCTAATACTCCTGAAATGTTATAAGCCCCAGCTGCTTCTTTGTTGTTTCTGCGCAAGCTGGGGTAATAAACATCCAGCTTGTCCCTCTAATGAGTAGCCATATCTTCTGTTTTATTGACTGTTGATACTTGTACTGTTTGTTCTTCAGGAAGTTGTTTTGTGTGAAAGGTGAGAATTCCATCCTCGATTGGTGCATGAAGAAGTATTTTAGTGTCCTGTTCATAGTTATTCAGCAGGCGCCAAGGGTACTTTTTACCTTGACGTGGCAATACATGATTGCCCCTTTTCACATAACCAGAATTCAGGCTACTCATGACTGAGTTGTTTTCACTACAGCCTTCGGTATCCTCAGCCAAACAGATATCATATTCATGTTTGTCCATGTAATTAAGCAGGCGGCAGATGTAGCGAGCCGAGATATCTGCCTTGAGAGTCCAAGGGGCGTTGGTATAGCCAAAAACCCACGACATATTGGGGACACCCTCTAATAGTACGGCTTTGTAAGTGAGTTTTTCATTGATAGGAACTCTCTCTCCATTTACGCAGAGTTGCATGCCTCCAAGCACTTGTAAATTCAGCCCGGTTGCTGTGATGATGATATCGGCATCGAGTCTCTGACCGGATTGCAGCTCAATATAGGTCTTCCCAATGGTTTTAATTTTTCCAGTATCCACAGACGCTTTGCCCGCGTGTATTGCCTTAAAAAAATCATCATCGGGTACCGCACAAACCCGCTGATCCCAGGGGTTGTAGTCCGGTGTGAAATGGCGCATATCATAGTTCTTGGGTAGGCTCTTGCGCACACCCTTTAAGAATAAGTTGCGCATAAATCGGGGCCAGCGTTTAGAGGCTTTAAAAAGCCAGCGCTGTATTTTTACATTGCGCCAACGGGCGAACTTAAAGACCCAGGATTTTGGCAGAAACTTTAGAAGCTTTGCGGAGAGTTTGTCGAATGCGGGTACAGAAATAACGTAGCTGGGGGAGCGCTGTAACATGGTCACATGTTCGGCCCGGTCAGCCAGGGCAGGCACCAGGGTCACCGCAGTGGCACCGCTGCCAATAACAACAATTTTCTTATCCTGGTAATCCAGAAGCTCCGGCCAGTGCTGAGGGTGTATGTAGTTTCCTTGGAATTGCTCTGCTCCAGGAATCTTAGGAAGGTATCCGCGGTGGTGATCGTAATACCCGGTGCATGAGATTAAGAATTTGCCACTGTAGCGGCGGGGCTCCCCGCTGACTGTATCACTGCCCTCCAGAATCCAAAGACCCTTCTGGCTATCCCAGTTGGCTCTGAAGAGCTCGACATTGAAGTGAATATCTTTGCTGATTGCATATTCTTCTGCGGTGTCATTCAGATATTGGCGAATGGCGGGGCCATCCGCTAGCACTTTAAGCCCTGGCCATGGGCGGAAGTCAAAGCCGAAACTGAACATGTCAGAATCCGAGCGGATGCCTGGGTAGCGGAATAAATCCCAGGTGCCGCCAATTTGAGAGCGGCGCTCGAGGATGGCAATTTTCTTGGAGGGACATTCGCGGCGAAGGTGGCAGGCGGCCCCGATACCGGAAAGGCCAGCACCGATGATCAACACATCAAAATGAAGCGGTTGCAAAGTCATCATCCTTTTCGAATCTTTAGGCACAATAGACTGCGTAGATGCGGGGCCTTTTTATTGTTACATTGCGACAAAAAATTATCTTGAGGCGTCAGCAGACGCTCTGGGGGAGCAGTGGGTAGTGTGATACGAGCCAGTGTGCTTACGGGGTATTCTGAGCTGACAAGGGAGCTGGGGGGAGATGCCGGTGCACTTCTCGCTGAGTTTAATATTCCTGCAGATATAGTCGCTTCTGAAAGTCGCCTGCTTCCTCATGTAGATGTGGCTCGCTTGCTGGAAATTACCGCCGAGCGGTTAGAGTGTGGCGATTTTGCACTTCGCCTCGCTGCGCGACAGGGGGTTGACCGGTTGGGGGGCATTGCAGTGATAGCCTGCAATTCCACCTCTGCCAGAGAAGCCATTGAGGCGGTCGGCCGGTTTATGTCCCTGCACAGCCCGGCTACTCACTTACGTATTGAATCCGCAGGCGCTGGGACCTTTGCTAGGACTATTGATGGGACTATTGATGGGACCTTTGATCGCTTGGTGTTTGATCAGCTCGATCCGGCCCTGTGCCGTTTCCGGCAGATCCACGAGCAAACCCTGGGCAATGCCTTGATGATGTTGCGAATGCTGATGGGTGCTAATACGGCACCACTGAGGGTCTTGCTGCCTCATGGGGCTCAGAGTGCGCCTGCTGATTACCAGGAATATTTCTCCTGTCCTGTCGAATTCCTATCTGGTTATTGCGCCCTGGAGTTCCCTGCGGAGCAGTTGGACACTCCCCTCGCTTCCGCTGATCCGATCACCAAGCGCTTGGCCACCAGTTATCTGGAGCAACAGTGTGTTTCCGCAGCGGCCTCACTGGGCACACAAGTTCGAGAGCTGGTGCGGCAATTACTGCCCACTGGACAGTATCAGGTGGGGGTTGTAGCCGCCCAGTTAAGCCTGCACCCGCGCACCCTGCAAAGACG
Source organism: Microbulbifer sp. CnH-101-G (assembly GCF_052466775.1). NCBI lineage: Bacteria > Pseudomonadati > Pseudomonadota > Gammaproteobacteria > Cellvibrionales > Microbulbiferaceae > Microbulbifer > Microbulbifer sp. CnH-101-G. Next base: position 2,149,142 of record NZ_CP174292.1, on the reverse strand, counting down.
CCTGGCGTTGGAAGGATTGCGTTTTGACTCTCTTTTGGACTTGGTGCGCAGAGAGCTGGCTGCGGAGTATCTGTCCAATACCGGCCTGGCTCTGGGGCAGATCACTGGGTTGCTGGGATATGCTGAGCAGAGCACTTTTCAGCGGGCTTGTCGGCGTTGGTTTTCGGATACTCCCCGCAACTACCGGCGTAGGCTGGCTCTCGCCAATCAATAGTCTGTGGGTTCGACTTCTCCGGGACGCCAGGTTTTCTCCAGCCAGGGGCCCAGTGGCCCATAGAGGCGCAAAATGACAAAGAAGCCCTTGCCCGGCACCGTCTCAAGCCAGTTGTGTTCGAAATCTTTGGGCGGCTGGGGGCCAAAGTAGATATCGTAAGAGCCGTCGGAGTTTTGCATGATGCCCTTACTCTGGCTGCTCACAGAGGGGAATTTCTGGCTTGTTTTCAGTTGTGAGCGGGTCTGGCTGTCGTAGATGTTCACGGCCCAAAAAGCGTTGACCGGGACATCCGGCGGTAAGTGCAGCTTGTACTTCTTGCCGCCATCGAAAGGTTCCTTGTTTTCATCCACGAAGGCGATGGCATAGTCGGAGCCCTTACCGGGCTCAATGGCGGTCATCGCCGGGCTCACCCCGGTATAGGGGTAGAAGTAGCTGACCCGGGCATCACTATTGATTGTCTCGCCATCGGGGCCGTTGAAGAAAATATTCTTGCCGGGGAATGCCATAACCCAGGCACTGTCGGTTCCCGGATAGATCTTGACGTCTGCTAGGGACTTATCGGTGCGGGGATACCAAACAATAGAGCGTGCGATGCCATTCCCAATCGCCACGGCGTCGGTAAGGATTTTGGTCATGCGTTCATCCGGGCTGAAAGCCTTGCCCTTTTCAATGCCGATAGAGGCAAACAGGCCGCGTGTTTCCGGGTTCAGCATGCCGATCCATTCGTATTGAATGACTTCGTTCAGGTGTTTATAGAATCTGTAGTTGTTGGGGTGGATGGTGTTGAAGGCCTTACCCGAGGCGCTGATAAACACCATCCGGGGCGGGTTTCCTTTCTTGGAGAGAGGGTAGATCCTGAGGTGGTCTTTCACATTTTGGGCCGCGGCTTCAAGGGGCTGGTCACCCGGTGAGCGCATAAACACCCAGACACGATAGGAGCGTGGGTAGACCGGGAAGTAGCCAAAGGGCAGATTGCCTTTGTAATCCGGTGGGAGAACCAGGTACTTGCCACCTCGCCCCTTATCCGGCCCAGAGCGCCCGATATCCTCCACGTAGCGGAACCAGGCATCGTTAAAGGCACCTGTTACCCCGGGTGGAGAGTGCAGCACCGTAGGGCCATCGCGCTTCAGATCCAGAAAGGCGAGGGTATAGATGGTCGAGGTGTTTCCTGTCAGAAATAAAGATTCAGAATTCATCAGCTGATCAAAGATCAAAACTTCATTTGCCGCTTTGGCACCCAGTTCGCGGCCGCCTTTCATCAGCCCGTGTACCGAGGCGCCCTGGATTCCCTTCAAAAAGCTATCGACCGCACGCATGTGATCCAGGTAGTCGTAGAGTTTTTCTGCTGTCTCTGGGTAGGGAGCGCCGTCGCGAAATTTAAGCACACCGATACTGCTTTCTATTTCATCCGGTGTATTGATGGATTCCACAGCTTCCTTACTCACGTCCGCTCTCAGGCTAGGATGAATTAGCGTAAAGAGGATTGATAGCGTGAGAAAAATCATCCGCGAGGTTGTGTTGGATTTATGCGGCTGTTGCGTAAGCGGCAATGGCCAACTGTTCAATCTCAATTCCTCTTTAATGGCTTCGGCTGGAGACACAGCGGGGGTCGTAAAATATTTTTGTTGCTGTCCCAGGCATCGTTTATTAGATCCGTCACTCGTGGAGTGCCTATATCACTCTTATTCGCTTTTTCTGCTGATGTTAATTCCACATTTGTAAATAAGCTGCAAAAACATCATCGTTTTTAACCGCTATATCGAGTTACCAATTAAGGCCGAAGCAGGTTGATAGCTATTGACACTGTAGTTGGTCGTAGTTGTTTCATTTGAAACTTTTTGCGCCAGTCTATTTAAAGTGCCAAATAAGCCCGCCACTTGCCTCTCAGGCCAAAAATAGATGCTGGTCTAATTATATAAGCCGCTTCTTTTGAAACCCCTGGATGGCCGATATTTTCACCAACTTTTGACGCAAGCTAGGACATTTTAAAAGCGAGAATTCAATGCCCGTAAATCCTATGAGAGGAGAATTGCCTCCTATCCGAATAAAAAAACAGGGGTGAAGTGAGGAAGTTGATGTCGAAGGGCGCTCGAAGGAAAGATTTTTTTACGGCCTTAGGTGTAATAAAGGATCAATCGAAAAGGTTTATTATGTCACTCTGGGAGGGCTGTGATTGGAGTGTACATCGGTTGAGAACTGCTAGGTGGTTTTGAAATAAATTACATGAATAGTGAAAATAATTCGCGCATCAATACTCGATTTGCTGTAGCGGCATCCGTGCTGAAAATTGGTTCTCACCAAATATCTCTCAATAAAATTATTTTCCTGTTGAATGTCTTGTTCAATAGTAATCAAAAGTCAACATGAAAAAAATTTAGGAAATAATGACTTTCCTGAACTGCGAGTGCCGGAATGAAAACTCCATCACAGGAATTTAAGATAATGCTTGTCATTATGGAGAGCTCACTTTATAAAATGATCGTGCCATGTAGGTGACTTCAGTTTCTTTTAATGGGGGAGGATTGAAGTCACAGAAAAAGTTTTAGAAAAAAAATTTGGACTAATAATGTTCTCGCTTGCCGACCTGTTCGACAGGGTTGTTACTGGTTTCTGGTGTGGAAGCCTTGAAAATCTGACTGGGGAAAAATTAACGGCGCAATGTTGTGAAAGTGCATTGTCTCTTTTGCAGCAGGCCGATATTCAGTTGGCCCATGGGGACAGAGTTGTTATTAGGGCACAGAACGATATTTTTACTGTGGCGACAATGTTGGCCGCCTGGCATCTAGGCTTGGTGGTAGTTCCGGTCAAGGGCGATGCAACACAATCCGCGATAAATTCTATTGCCTCTGACTGCAATGCCAAGGGAATAGTGGATGGTGAAGAAATCGTTCCATTGGAAACTTACCGGCCGCAGCAACAGTTATTTGAGCTTTGTACTCCCGCCAGGGTTACAGGTGTCGACCTGGCCCTGATTATCTATACCTCGGGCAGTACCGGTAAGCCAAAGGGCATCATGCTCACTCACCAGAATGTGCTTACCTCTTTGGAATCTCTCTCCCAGTACCTTCGCCTGGCTGGCGAGGATCGTATTCTGTGCCTATCACCGCTGTCGTTTGATTACGGCCTGTATCAAGTATTGTTTGCACTCTATAAGGATTGCTCAACAATTCTTTACGATAAAACATTCAATCCTCTGCAGGCTTTGAAAGTAATATCTGAACTGAAAATTTCAGTGTTACCCATTGTTCCGGCAATGGGCGCCGCGCTGGCGAAACTTTTGGCACTGGTAAAACCTGATCTTTCTGCACTGCGCGCTATTACCAATACCGGTGGTCACTTGCCGGAGTATGTAATTCGTACTTGGAAAGAGTATCGTCCTTCGCTTGATGTTTTCTCAATGTATGGTTTGACCGAGTGCAAAAGAGCCCTGTACCTGGAGCCGGAGCTTTGGGAGCAAAAAATGGGTTCTGTAGGGAAGCCTATTCCTGGGTTGGACGCTCGCATCTTTCTGCTCGACGCCCAGACGAATACCTACAGGGAAGCTCAAACCAATGAAGTTGGTGAGCTCTTCGTGCGCGGCTCAGGGGTTATGCAAGCTTACTATGATCCCAGTGCTCAGGGGGGAGCGCAAATTGTTAACGGTCTTTACCGGGATGATAACTGGCTCGCTACCGGTGATTTGTTCAGTCGGGATGATGAGGGCTTTTATTACTTTAAGGGTCGCTCCAAAGACCTGATTAAACAAGCAGGCTTTTGTCTGTTCCCCAAAGACCTGGAGATTGTGATAGACGCTTGTCCATTGGTGCACCTCAGTGTGGTTATTGGTTCTACAGACAAATTTCAAAATGAAATAGCAGTCTGTGTGCTCGAACTACAAGAAAACACACCTGAGAATCAGCAGCAGTTTAAAGTGTGGCTAAAAGAGAATCTGGATGCTGATTACACACCCAGGGAAGTAAGATTTGTCGAGTCAATTGATTTGACGGCAAATGGCAAAATTGACAAAAAGAAACTGGAGCGAGAGCTTCAATCCTGAATCCTCTCAGCTGGAAACGCTGAGATTTCTCGGTCGGTAGGCATTTTATAAGACGTTAGAAAATAACGGATAGACCAGTAAGTCGTAAATACGGCTGAAATATTTGTGCCCTATAAGAATGATTTAAAATTTCTCCAGGTGATATCATGAAAGCTTCCTTGGAAAAGCTCGTTGCCCAGTTCAGTCAACAAAAGCAACACTTTTCAACACCGTGCTATGTCTATTCCCTAAAAGATATTGCCGATAACTATCGAAAACTAAAAGATCGCCTGGGAACCTCTCTTATTTATTCTCTGAAGGCGAATAGCTGCCTTGATCTCATTGTACGCAGTGGTCATGTCTTCGAAGATGGTATCGAGATCGCCTCTGTCGGTGAGCTAAATCTTCTGCCAAGGGGGGAAAGTCCCCGCTATATCAATAATCCATCCGCAGATAAAAGCTTTATTAGAGCGGCAATTGCCAGCAAGTGTACTCTGGTCGTAGATAACCTATCCCAGCTGGAAATTATTCGAGAGTTTCAAGGGAAGCGCCCGATCAATCCGTTGATACTTCGCTTGAATCCCAGCACTTTGGATCAGTTTGATAAAGCACAGGCGGTGACGAAGAAAGACCATTTTGGTTTCGGATGGAGTGATGTTGAGACCGCTTTGGCTTTCTGTAAAGAACATGACCTAAAAATTGGTGGATTTCATGTTTTCCGGGGATCTTACAATTTTGCCAAGCTCGCCTACAGCACCGCGCAAGCTGCATTGCAAATAGTTGAGAAGTTTGAGCGTGAACTCGGCTATGCGATTACATTAGTGAATCTTGGGGGTGGTTTTGACCTGAACTGGGAAAGTGTCGATTTTAACTTTGAACAGTACAGAGAGCTGCTTGGTGAGTTTCCCTCTCACATTAAAATTACCCACGAGAGTGGCCGTGCTATCGTTGCCAGCGCAGGGTACTTCGTCACTCAGGTTCGCTATGTAAAATCAATAGAAGGGCAGCAGTACGGTATCTGTGATGGCGGCATGGCCCAGAATTTTCTTTTGGCAAAAACGGAAAGCACTTTTAAGCGTTTCAGTCAGCCACTGATATTACGTGAAGGTAAAGTGCTGGAACTTGAGAGTAAAACTGAAGGCTGCTTATTGGTAGGTACTTCCTGTAATAAGGAAGACGTGATCGGTGAGATAAAAAGTGCAGCCATACAGCCTGGCGACCTGGCCATCTTCAGTAATTGCGGTGCTTACAATGCGAGCTATACCGTTGCTCCCTTCCTGAGCTTACCTTCTGCCAAGTCTTATCTCATGGAGTAACTTATGGAAATTCAATCTATTGCCGGCAGCTTCGTTGTCACCCAACTTTCATCTGTTTCTCCAGTGCCTGCTTCACTGCAAGACCTTCTTGAGAAGGCGTGCATGCGCTTGTTTGATGCTTCGATGATCATTGAAGACCCATTGACAGCGCTTGCTCCCCTACGGGAGCCATCTGTCAAACAGCCTTTGGAGCAATTTGAACAAACCTTTGTCATTGATCAAATTATTGACAGGGTACGAGACGAGGGGCTTGCTGATCATTTCCATGAAATGATCGGCCTGTTTGGCTCCATTATGATGAGCCTGACCGCTACTGAAGAGCAGCTGGCTCAGGTAAATAGCTGGGTGGAGCAGGGTATTTTTGGCCACTTCCTGATGACCGACCCGGGTGGCCCAAGCCTACAAAGCTGGAAAACTGAACTGCAGGATACCGATGGTGCCCTGCGACTCAATGTCAATAAAATTCATGGCATAGAAGCGCAAAAGCTGGGGTTTGCCATGGTTGTTGCCAAACAAGCCGCACGCCCATTTCCAATTACATTGATGTTGCCGCCTGAACTCTGCTCTGAGTTGAAGCAGTCATCAATAGGTGAGGCTTTTTTGGATGGCAAGCTACAACTGGGTAATTGTCGTGGCAGTGTCCCAGTGACTAAAGAAATGCTGCTCAGTAAGGGCGGCCTGGGTAGTGTCAATCGCTTCCTTACATTGGTACGTCCTCGTTTTGTAAAATCCCTGATGCACTTTGTACTCTGGTTGAAAGATCAGGGTGAAGTCGAGCTGTCAGTTGCAGACCAAGAGAGTATCGAGTACCTAATTTATCTGTGCAACGAGCAAACCTCGGCCACTATCTTTTCTATGCACAGTGTGAATAGGGTTTTGGCAACAAAATTTGCCAGTAACGAATTACTTTTACATCTTGTGTCGTCAGGTAAAGTAAAAAGTAAGGCCCGCCAGCGGGATCTGTTGGCATTTACCAAGATGGAAGGCAGTTCTTACCGCTGTTTCTTTGAGATTTACAGTAAATCGAAAGGGCATCGGCTATGAGTTTGTACCTGAAGTCGGCAGCCTTTACTCCCATTGAAAATATTACTTTCGCAACGAGCGGAGGCTTGCAAGAAGCCTTCGCACGAATCGGAGAGATTATTTCGGATCAGAGTAGGCGGGTTCTAGAAGCTGTTTCATCAGAAGCTAGGGCTGAGGTTGAGCGGCACTTTCTCTGTTCAACCATGATCGAACTTCCCTTCACTACTGGGGCTGTTAGCACGGACGACTTAAGTCCCCCTGAACAGCAACGGGGTATACCTGTCACCAGCTTTGTGAATACATATGAGTGTGCCTCCTGGGGCTACAGCCTGCGTTATTACTTACGGCAAAATCCCACCGCACGCTATGTAATAGTCAGTATTCTGGATGCCAATGTGCTGGATCTGAGCTTTTGGCAGAGCAATGAAAACTGGGGCAAGAGTGGCTTTGGTCTATGTACTCTGCTGTTGGAAGTTGAATCCTTTAACAGAGAAGATATCACGGCAGGCTGTGCCGTTACCTATAACACTACACCAGAGTTTGCAACAATTGTTAGGAAAATGGCCAGCAATGGAAAGGATCTGACCTTGTCTTTGCCATTCTTCCCGGAAAATATACGACAGATATTTACCCGGCTACTGAATGGCTTCCAACAGCTGCCCGATCTTCACGACAGGTGGGGTCATTGTTTCGGCAGTGACCCCTGGCTAAATATTATTAGCCATGGTGTAGCTGGTAGATTTCAAGCGCGTGAGAAATTATTGGCATGCTCTATTGCTTTGAATGGTTACTACTGTACGGCTGAAGTTAGTGTTGATCAGGACAGCACCTTTTACCTGGCGGAGTCGGTATGAGTAAAGTGATAGAACTTTCCAGCAGGTTGCTACGAAATCCCTATCCGCAAAACCCTAAACTTTGCGCTGCCCAGACATTGCCTTTGCAGGGGGAATCTGACTTTTTGGCAATTTCTCTGTTACCGGTAGGTAATATTCCTGTGCTATTAAGTTTTTCGGAACATTACCAGTTGTTGGTAGAGCTATTGGAATGTGTGGATCACTCTGGTGTTGAGATAGAGACGATCTTGTTGCGAATGCAGATGCCGGCGGGTGGCAGAATGCCGAAACTGTTTCTGCAGGAGCGGGTCTTGATGTTGCAGGACGTTCAAACAGAAGAATTAATCCTGCAAAAAGCGGGTAAACCATATTTGGTGGTAGAAGATACCTTAGTGCGCCATCCACTGGAGTCAGGCAGAAATAATATTTGCATCCGGATTTGTACTGCCGAAGATAGTGACAATTTGATCGCTATGATTTCAGAAAAATTGCTAAACCTGGGCTTTGATAACGTTGAGCAAATAGTCAGGGAAAGGACCGTATAAAATGTATATCAGAAGCCTATGGGTAGATCATCAGGGGGAAACAGAGCAACTATTGCACTCCCTGAATGAATACCTTTCAGGATTAACTCATCTTCCAGGGCTTGTATACATCGTTTCTGCAGGCGAAGCCAATGTGTTGTTAGAGCGTCCGGTTATAGAATTTCTGGCTCGGCTAGAAGAGGCTGGGCACAATATTCAATTTGTCGGTAGTGCCTGCACCAGCTTTCATGCGGCACTATTAAGCTATTCCAAGCGGCAAGAAGAAGATGCCCTGATCATTAATTTAGAACTGGGCAAAGAGCGACAACAGGAGTGCTTGGACGCCTTGGGTATAGGTGTAAAGGCCGGGCAAGATGGTCTGGATGTAATCACTGGTGTGGCGGCTTGCTGCTTGAGCAAGCATTATCATGCAGAGAGTGTATGCCAGATTTCCAGTTGTGATATTTTATCTCAAGCGCCAACGCTGAGTGGGGCTCATGAGTTGGTACAAAGTCTCAAGAAAATATTGACTACCGATTTCAGTCATTCCTGCCGCATAGTGTCTTTTGATATTCAATCCCGCTGGGCCAAAGGTTTACTAAAAGGTTTCTCCCGTGAGGAAAAATCTCAATGGCTGCCCAGTAGTGAGCTTGATGGGCAGCATTATCTCAGTATAAAACCCATTGTTGAGATCAATAAATATTGCCTGGAAAGTGAGGTGGAAAATCTCTGGGTTATCACTTTGGGTGGTGGCGGTCGTGCTGGCTGCCTCCGAGTGCATAAAACACCGCGAACCGATGGGCAGTTACTTTCCCGGTTGGTCCATACTGAGACTCTTTCACTGGAAGAGGCTTACGCAAACTTTACGGCGGCACAAAATATCGATGATGCGCACTGTCAGGACTATCTGCCTCATGTGCGCGGAGCCATGATTTATCCCCAGAAAAAATATCGGGGAAGGCACAATCAAATATTTCACTGGGTGCTGGGTTCCGGCAGCTGGCGGTCACTCTTGGAAAATCAAGGAGCCAAACATGGGTAGAAATATCTATAAGTCCGACTTGCGGGAATTTAAGTTTCTTATTGAAGACCAGTTCTATCAGACCAAGGCGCTTTTTGAGCATCCACTCTACAAAGATTGCTCTGTAGAGGTTCTGGAGGATGTCCTTCAGCGCGCTAAAAAATTTGCCACTGAGGTGTTGGGTCCGGGCTATCAGGAAGCCGATGAGCAAAGTTGCCACTTGGTTGATGGCAAGGTGCAGTTACCTTCCTCTTTTTCAGAGATGTGGAGCCGTTTCAAAGAGGAGTGGGGTGATTTATCCTCTGCCAGCGGTGCACAGCGTACCGATCTGCCGCCTTTTATTATGCAGATGCTCCTGGAAATGTTTATGGGGGCCAACCCCAGTTTTATGACTTATGGCGGTTTCTGCCTGCCTTCTTCCACCCTAGTGGAGAAATATGGTACTGAGCTTCAAAAGGCCCTTTTTAAAGATAAACTGGCCACATCCGAGTGGACTTCCTGTCTTTGTTTAACCGAACCACAGGCTGGCAGTGATGTCTCCCTGGTGGAAACCAAGGCCTCCCAACAAGAAGATGGCACTTATCTGCTAACCGGTGAAAAGTATCTGATTAGTGCCGGTATGCACGACCTTACAGGTAATACCCTGTATTTTGTGATGGGTAGGGGGGAGAAGAGTGGATCGGGCACCTATGGTTTGTCTTGCTTTATCGTACCCAAATTCTGGGTTGAAGAAGATGGAAGCCTTGGAGAGTTCAACCATGTCGAATGTATCTCTCTGGCTGACAAAATGGGCTTTAAAGGCTGTGCCAATACCCACTTGACTTTCGGCAAGAATGGTCAATGTCGTGCCTATTTGCTGGGTAATCGGGAAAATGTTGGCTTGTTGCAGTTCCTTACTTTGATGAACCAAGCACGGATTAGCACCGGAGTTTATGCTCTGGGTATGGCTTCATCGGCTTACTACAACGCACTTGCATATGCCAGTAAGCGTATACAGGGTAAACGTTTTCACGAGAGCTTTAGTGCTACGGCGAGCAGGGTCAATATTGTTGAGCATGTGGATGTTCAACGTATGCTGCTGGAGATGAAGTCAAAAGTTGAGGGTTGTAGGGCATTGATAGCCAAGCTAACTCTCTCTGAAAGCCTACTGAAGACGTTTGAAGGGGATGAAGCCAAGAAATCCGAAGTCGCCCATCACCAGGGCCTGGTAAACCTGCTGACTCCAGTGGTGAAAGCCTATATCAGTGATCAAGCCTGGCGGATTTGTGAGCTGGCTATCCAAACTTGTGGTGGACAAGGCTACCTAAAAGAATTGGGTATTGAGCAGTATGCTCGGGATATCAAGGTACTCGCGATTTGGGAGGGAACCAACTATATCCAGAGTCAGGACCTTATTCGCGATAAGCTGGGATTGGGCAACTCCAGCAAGCTGTTCCAAATTTATAAAAATGAATTTGAAGCATTTATGGATAGAGCAGCGGATTTCTCAAAATTCAAAGCGGAGTTCAGTCGCCTGCAAGAGTCCTTTACACATCTTGAGACTGTCTTGAAAGCAGTGCATGTCTGGGTCAGGACTAAAGAGATGTTCAAGATCCCGGCTTATAGCACTCGTATCCTGCACATGATGGGGGATATAACCCTTGCCTGGCTGTTATTAGAGGCCGCTTGCAGTGCCTCCAGCAGGTTGAGCAATGAGGAGGATGAAAAAGCCTTCCTTGAATCGAAGATTACTAGCGCTAAGTTCTTCATCAGAAATGAGTTGCCCAGAACCAAGATGGTGATGGAGATTATTCAGGATCACGACTCATTTTGTCAGGTGGATGCCCCGGTATGGGATTCTCTTCTCGCTGAGGTGGAATCTGTGTGATGAGTACTATCGGACAAATACAAAAAGAATATGACGTTGTCATTATCGGCGGCGGCTGGGCCGGGTTAACGCTGGCGAGACAAATAAGGCGGGGTAGCCAAGACACTTCAATCTTGGTCGTAGAGGCGAACGATGGCTTTCGGGCAAAAGTCGGTGAAGCAACCGTTGAAATGACCGGCCATTACTTTATGAACCAGTTGGGCTTGGTTAATTACCTCTATAGAAATCACCTTCCGAAAAATGGTTTGCGTTTTTTCTTTGATAAGCCGGATCACAGCTTGTCTCTGACAGAGATGAGTGAGCACGGAACTACCAGTATACCGCCTCACCCAGCCTTCCAGCTGGATCGGGCTCGCCTGGAGGCGGATCTGGTTGAGATGAACCGGGAAGATGGCATTGAAGTGCTGATGGGTGTGAAGGCCAAGGCCCTCAGTATAGAGTCCGCGGATGAGCGGCATTCTGTGCAGTTGTCTGCAGAAGAGTGCGACGCTGAGGTCACTGCCCGTTGGCTGGTGGATTGCAGCGGACGAAACCGTTTTACCAAAAAACACAAGAAATTAACCCGCCAGGAAAATGTGCCGGAGAACTTCTCTGCCTGGGGGCGCTTCAAGAACATCCAGGATATTGACTCCATGGGAGACGAAGCCTGGAGAAAGCGTGCTTTTGGCCGTTTCTTATCCACCAATCACTTTTCTGGTGATGGATATTGGGTGTGGATTATTCCCCTAAGTGGTGGCTACACCAGTGTCGGCATCGTTGGTGAGAAAGATAAGTTTGCAAAACCGCCGACTAAGCGTGAAAGCTTCCTGGATTTCCTGAAGAATTATCAGGCAATTTCAGAGTTGTTGGATGGCGCTGAGCTGGTGGATTTTGAAGCTTGGGGGCAGCTTGCCTATCGTGCGGAGGAGTTTATTTTCCCCGACCGTTGGGCAACTTCTGGCTTTGCCTCTATGTTTCTTGATCCACTGTTTAGTGGTGGAGGCGATATGATCGCACTATTTAACGATCATATCTGCAAATATATCCTGATGGATCTCGCAGAGTCTGATAGAGACAAGGCTCAACAAGTACTGGATCAGCAATTACCCATCGCAAATCAGACCGTAAAAGAGTTTTATCAAGGTCTCTATGCCCATGTGGCCAATGTTTATCCGGTTATTGATTCTGCTGAACTCTGTTCGCCCCTGCTGGCCTATAACACCTCAGCTTATTTCCTGGAAATTGTTTGGGATTATATGTCCGGCAATTACCTGGATCAGGAATATTGGCAGCGCAAGAGTTACCTGCGCAGGGGTTATCTGGCGCTGGAACTCATACTGCAGAAGCAGTTGATAGATACCGCAAAAGTACTCAAATCTGAAGGCCGTTATTACCGAAGAAATGATGAAGGCTTTTTTGAGTCTGGAGCGGATCACTACAAGTATTTTGTATACCTTATGGGTACTGCTGGTCGGGACGGATGGCGTATCGATTTAAGGGTCAAGCTTTGGGTAGAAATATTTCTCAAGGTGATTGAGGCAAAATTGGATTTACCCATGCTCGCTAACAAAATGGTAGTTCAGCAGAGTATTTTGCTGCCGGATTTGCTTGAAAAATCTAATTTGAATCTCGCCGACAAGGATTGGCTCCTGGAGAAAATTTCGGTCAAATTTTCAGAATTGCTTTCTGAGGAAGCTGAATGTCCCATTCAGGTTAAAGTATCTGAAGACTCTTTCCATACTAGCATGCTGGAAATTATAGATTTATCGGGAGAGTTAACAGTAGATGAGTTTGAGAAGCTCACTAAGAAGGCAAAATCACTCTGGGGGCAGACCCAAGAGTATATTGCTATGCCAAGTATGGTACCGGTTTTCCTGGCGTTTGCGCGTAGCCAACCCGATAGCATAATGGATTCTGTAATTGACCAGAGAAAAGCGCTGCAAATGGGTCAACAAGCTTCTGAAAGTCGTGTAGTGGAGGCGGTGTGATTCAAGAGTTTTTTAAAGCGCGGGATGGGAAAAATCTGGCTTTCCGCTGGTTGCCTGCAGAAGACACAGAGACTGCGCTCATTTGTATGCATGGTAGTACCTTTAGCAGTCAATGGTATTTAATGTTTGGGCGTATGTTGCACAAGCAGGGGATGACCATCTGTTTGCCAGACTGGCGTGGGCACGGCAAAAGTGAAGGTCGGCCCGGGGATCTGGATTACCCGGATCAATTACAAGACGATCTACACGATTTAATAACACACCTCAAGCAGAGGGGAGTTCGACGTTTTGTGCTCGGTGGACACAGTGCTGGCTCTCTTGCCTCTTTGCGATACCTTGGAATTTATGGCACCAAGGACATAGCGGGTTTTTTCGCTATAGCCCCGCCATTGACTCAAGCGGAAGAGACAAGAAAGTATGATATTGCCACTTCAGGGCTTGAGTATTTTATCCGTTATTTTCGTAAAAGGCGGCACTCAAGGCCTATGGCTGGTCCTGAACAGCAAAACTTGCCGACTATAAACCTTTGGAAATACTGGCTGGCGATGCTCTTTCCCGTTTTCAGGCGAATGCCCGTGCTGAGTTTCCCTCCAGTTGGGTCGGCTGCTGGGAATCAGGGTAGGGTACTTGAATGTAGTTACAACTTGCTCAGTGCTTACACCATCAAGAGATATACTGATCTGTTCGCGAGTATTGATATTCCCTGTCATATTACTGTGGGGGAGCATGATGAAGTGGTCGATGCGAATATCCTCTATACGGTGATGAACTGGTATATCTCGCCACAGGTAGACTCCTGCCTAACTGAGATTCCCAATGCTACTCATATGTCGGCTATCTCTGCCTCGGCCAAACCTCTTTCCGGCTGGCTGGACAGGGTGGTAGAGCGCCAACTGGAGGTGGCCCTGTGAAACAAATGGCTTATGATATTCCCGGTATAAAGCCGGTGTCTCTTGCAGTTGGTGCTGAGCTTTCTTTATTGGACTTTTACCCGGCTGAGTATAACAAGTTACACAACACTTCGAAGAATGATAACGAAGGAATTATCCAGAGAAGTGATCGTAATTGTTTTCATATTCGCCTGGGGAAATCATTTAATTTACCTCTGTATCAATTTCTCTTTAATGAGCAATGGTTTATTGGTGCAAAATTGCCCTCCTTTTTGGCAGTTGGAGCCGATAGAGTCGATCCTCACTATTTGATTGAGCTGGAATATTTCGGTTTTCCCTCTGATAGAAAGTGTCTGTTGGAAGATGTCAGGATGATTTTTCCTGGCGATGAGGTCTCTGTTACTGCAGAAGCATTAATTTGGCTGGACGATACACTGCCTGAACAACCTGGCTTGACATCTTCTTTGGTAAAACCTCTAAGTGAAGGTGAAACCCTATTCAATTTGCTACCCAAAGTCGCTACAAGCCTATTCTCCCCTTTCGATCATGTATTCTTTGCTCAGGTATTTGAGAAGGTTGAAACTTGTCAAGAGTCTGTATGCGAAATCCTTCGGGAAAGCCTACCCAAAAACTTTGGTTTTGATCGGCATAGGGCTGACATTTTTAATGCAGCTCATAAATCCAGAAAGGTAGAAGGAATCGATCTAAGAGGTTATATCCGAAAGATTGGAGATCAGCTTGAATCGAGCTGGGAGGCCTCGGATAAAGTACTGAATAGGAATGCCTATATGGCTGAGCGGTTTTATCATCCGTATATCCTATTTCAGTTGAGTATTTTAGCTGCTGAGGCAGGTAAAGAAATTAGGGTTGTCGATGCCAAAAACGGGAGAAAAGAAGAAACGGCAGATCCGGTTTTTACTATGGATGACAATCCCATAGTTAATGTTTATGAGTCTTTTCAGAGGGTATTTTTTTATGGAAACCGGTGGCTTGCCCGGATCTGGTTTTTTATACCCCCTATGATTAGCGCCAAGATTATTAAACGGCAACAGAAATATTCTGAGGGAGAGCAGCATATATGTATATATGCTGTGACTCTGGATTATTTGTTGCGATTCTATCCTTTGAAAGTTGGTAATGTTACTGGAGATTAGGTATGTCTACAGCAGTCGTAGAGAGCAAAGTACAGGAACTCTGTGAGCAGATCGCTCTTATGCTGAATGTTGATTCCGTTGATGCGGATACCCCTATTGCTGAGTTGGGTGTGGATTCTCTCAATATCGTAGAAGTGATATTGATTTGTGAGCAACTTTATCCTGGGGTAATGAGTCCAGAGAATCTGGTTTTTGATGAGCACACCACCCTAAGGGAAATGGATACACAGTTGCTCGAAAATTCAGCTGAGATGTAAGTCTATTTTAGGGAGTAGTCCATGTTTAAGAAAATGCTAACAATATTAATAAGCAGTCTTCTGATTGGTAACATTGTTGCCTGGTTTTCAGGGGCTGCTCCCATCGATTTTAAAAAGATTGAATATAGCAAAGCAGAAATCGAACAATTGGAGTTTTTGACTGCTGAGCTGAGTCAGGATCAATCCGATTCTGAATTAATGCTGCAGTTAGGACAGATGTACAGCTATCACAATGAGATAAATAGAGCGGATGAGTTGTTGGGTGCCGCTTACCAACAGGATCCCAATAATATGCTGATCAAAGCGACTTACTTCTCCAATGAGGGTAAGTTGGCCGGCGCTATGTTTGACCCGGCCATGGGGCTCTACAAACTTTTTCGCCTACGTCAGGCGATGAGTCAGGTGGATGAAGCGGCCTTACAAGCCAGTTCTGACTTTAATGTGCGCCTGGTTCGGTTGCTGACTTTTTCTTTTGTCGGTGAAGTTAGCGGCCACTTTGATCGTGTTTTTGAAGATGAAGACTGGTTTATCCCTTTGATTGAAAAAGATACCGATGCTTTTCCCACCGAGGTCAGGCAGCTCGTGTATCTTGCCTTGGCGAATGCCTATAGAGTGAAAGGTCAGGATAATCGTGAAGAACTCAATATCGCCTTGGACTATTTCCAGAAGGCAGAAAGTCTGGCTGAATGTCCGAATACCATGCAGGATGCCTGTAAGCAGTTGAGTCAAATGGTTGTTACTTTAGGCGAAGCTTGATGCTGGTTGAACTAGTCAACGTATCTAAACGTTATGCAATGGGTGATATCTGGGTAGATGCTCTTAAAGATATCACCCTCTCCCTGGAGAAAGGCGAGTTTCTTGCTGTGAAGGGGCCGAGTGGTAGTGGCAAGAGTACACTACTTAATATTTTATCGGCTCTCGATCAGTGTGATTCCGGCACGGTTCAGGTTGGAGGCGTCAATATCGGTAATTTGGGTGAGCACAAACGCTCAAAATTCCGTAACCGGCACATCGGCATTGTGTTTCAGTCTTTCAACCTGATACCGGTTTTAACAGCCTTGGAAAATGTAATGTATCCATTGACTCTCAGGGGTGTGAAAGATGCAAAGCCAAGGGCTCTACAGGCACTGAAAGATGTTGGACTTGAAAAACAGACCGGCCAGAGGCCAACACAACTGTCCGGTGGTCAGATGCAGCGGGTGGCTATAGCCAGGGCGATTGTTACAAGACCTGATATCGTATTGGCCGATGAGCCCACCGCAAATCTTGATTCGAAAACCTCTGAAACGATTATGGCGTTGATACAGAAGTTAAATAAAGAGCAGGGAATTACTTTCGTTATTTCCACTCACGATGATTATGTCACCAGCTTGGCGTCTCGAATTATTACTATTTTAGATGGTGAGTTGGTAAGCGATAGCTTCAATGATCAGTTACTGGCTAATCGGTATGAAAAGGCCAATAGTGCAAGATTGGAGACTGAGGTATGAAATTTCTTGCCCCACAGGCCGCTCTGAGAATATTTACTGCGATTCTTATACTGCTTGGCAGCCTTTCGAAGGCACTTGCTAATGAGTTTACGCCTCCTTCCGAGATCCCATCTTCCAATATCGAAAGGGCTCGTTTGGTTGAGGCGTTAAATGAAGACTCCACGCTCGAGCAAATGAAAGTTGCCTATTTGGCTGAACTAGCATTATTGACCTCCTCCAGCGATACGCGGGTTGAGCAAGTTGAATCCCTGGAAGAAAAAATGGCCCAATTAAAGCGCTCTTTAGATAATGATCCAGAATTGAGTGCCGCCCTGGGTTCGACGATTTCCTTTCGATCCAGTTTCTATATCGATCAACTGGCAAAGCTGTCCTTATTTTCAAGACGGGGAAATCGCATGATGGATAGAGCTGTAAAACAAGCGCCCTTTAACTTAGGTGCGAGACTGCAGCGGGGCATCAGTTGCGCGAATATGCCGGCCTTCCTAAAGCGCGCACGTTATGCGGTGGAAGATCTGGAGCTGGTACAACAGCAAATTGGTGGTAAATACGGTGAAGAGTTTCAAGCATTCGTCGAGTTCTATCTTGCCCAGGCTTATGAGCGTAATGATCAGACAGATGAAGCCAAAGAACTCTGGGGAAAACTGACAGGTTCTGAAACGGATTGGGCGCAGAAATCCCGCCAAGCCCTGGAGAAACTGTAGCTATGATCTTGGGTTGGAAGGTAGCGCTGTTAAATATTCTAAGAAATGGTCGACGCAGCTTGATTACCCTGGCTGCGGTTATTTTCGGCTGTACCAGCCTGATTGTGTTCGGCGGTTTCGTGCAATCGATGTATGACGGCATGCGAGAAAGTATGATCCGCTCGCAATTGGGTCATATTCAGATCTATGCAGAGGGCTACAACCAGTATGGCAAAGCTGAACCAGAGAAGTACCTGATTCCCTCCGGCAAGCTGGAGCAGATTACCCAGGTGATCGAAGAGCAGACCCAGGCATTGGTTGTTGCCCCGCGGCTGAATTTCAATGGCCTCCTTAGTGATGGAAAGCAATCTATTGCGATAACGGGCATTGGTGTCGATGCAGAAAAAGAAGTACTGCTTTCCTCCGCAATCCATATCGTTGAAGGTGAAGACCTGTTTCCTGAGGATGTAGCTGCTGCACACCTGGGTGAGGGGTTGTTCAACTCCCTGGACGCTCAGGTAGGGGATTATCTAACCCTGCTTGCGAGCACTCAGGACGGCGCGATAAATGCCGTAGATATTCAGATAGCTGGAGTTGTGACCACCGGAGTGAAGGAGCTGGATGATCGCTTACTTAGGATTAATTTGCCTCTTGCCCAGGAATTGCTTTACACCTCGGATTTAACCCGATTGGTGGTCTTGCTTGAAGAAACAGAAATGACTGATGCGGCTGTGGTTACCTTGCGCAAGGTGTTTCGGGAGCAGGATCTGGGACTGGAATTGAGAAGCTGGTGGGATCTGGCTTCTTATTATCACCAAGTTGTAGGTCTATTTAATGGTGTGTTCGGTTTTATCACCGTTATTGTCCTGGTGATTGTAGCATTAAGTATTTCCAATACCATGCTGATGGCAGTGATGGAGCGTACCCGAGAGATTGGGACAATTCGGGCCATGGGCGGCACGCCGACTCAGGTGGTTGGATTGATTCTTTTGGAGTCGGTATTTTTAGGTATTATTGGCAGCCTCTTAGGTCTGCTTTTCGGGATTCTAGCGGCAAAAGGTATCACCTATGCCGAGTGGATGATGCCTCGTCCACCGGGTAGTACTCAGGATTACCCCATAAGGGTATTTGTGGTTACTGAGATTCTGATAAAGACCTTTTTTCTGGGGTTTTTAATCTCTCTGATTTCCAGTGTTTATCCAGCGGTAAAGGCTTCCAGAATACCGGTGGTTAATGCGCTGCGATTTACTTGATAGCGATGCAAATAGTTTATAGGCATTGGGTGTAGTGATGAAAAAAGGCCGCTTTAGTTTTATTGTTGGGCTGTTGTTGACTCTCAGCGTATCTGCAAGAGCCGAAGTAACAGCGGAATCACTGGTCAATCGATTGGATGAAGTGAGGGGCTACAAGGATCAGGGCTTTGTCTTTGATATCACTAATATCAGTTATAAAAAAGATAAAGAACCTCGAACCAATACTCTCAGCGTTAAAGTATTCAATGATAAGTCTTTGATCCGCTTTGAGTCTCCCGCCCGTGAGAAGGGCCGGGCTATGCTGAAAGAAGATGCCAATATGTGGCTTTATATTCCCGGCACCCGCCGAGTTATCCGCATAGCACCCTCCCAGCGTCTGATTGGAGAAACCAGCAATGGGGACGTTGTAGGTACTAATTTTTCCAGGGATTACCGTGCAGAAATTATCGGAGAGGAGACACTTGAGGGGCAGGACTACTGGTTGTTGGAGTTAATCTCCACCGCTTCCGGTGTAGCCTATGCCAAAGTAAAAGTGTGGATGGAAAAATCGGAAGGTAACCAGCCCTTCAAGAGCGAATTCTACTCCAGGTCAGACCGCCTTCTAAAAACCGCTTTCTACAAAGAATTCAAAAACTATGATGGAGCGCTTAAGTTACATAAGCTTCTTCTGGTTGATGGCCTAATGCAGGATAACTATACCTGGATGAAATTTGATGATTACCGTCTTGAAGAGCTAGACCAGGCTATCTTCCAAAAGGCATCCCTGGGTAAATTGAATTAATAGAAAGAGACATCATGGCGACTCTTAGTCTGGCTCGGCATAAATTGGTTATTTTTTTAGGTCTCGCCTCAGTGGCTCCCCTGGCTATCGCACAGGAGTATGAAGATCCATTCTCTAATGATTCTTCTGAGGCTTCTCAGTCGGAAGAGATTGTCAGCAACAGCTTAGAAAATACCATTTCCTGGGATTTTGATGCCTCAGCTATTGCCTACCAACAGCAGAACAGTGTGCGGAAAGACCAATATTTCAACCCTGGAAGCCTGGTATTTAGCGAAAGGGAATCCATGTTGGCATTGGACTTAAGTAGCGGGTTTTCGACAGGGTCCTATCTTTCAGCTTATACCCGCCTAGCTCTTGTGCAGGATTACCAGGTGGATGAGACTGGTGACTCTGCAGATGAGTTTAATGCGTATCTATTGGAGGGGTATTTATCCTCGTATACTCCTAGTCGACGTTTCGGCATCAATATTGGCCGTATAAAACCCCAATGGAGCAATGGTTACAATTGGTCGCCTGCCAACTTACTCAAGCCTGTTTATGACCGCCCAAATCTGGATACGGACGACCTGACCCAACAACAGGGCTGGGATATGGCGCACCTGGATTTTCGTTACGGTGATTGGAATGCGGGTATTTATTTTGCCGAAGTAGAGGATAACCTGGATCGAAACCTGGACCGTCCTTTTGCTGAAAATGATTACCAGTATGCATTGGTCCTCAATCGGGAGGGAGATTTAGATACCAGCTTAGTATTGCACCAACTGGAGGGGGGAGATCTCAATGCAGCCCTGGGTTTTAGCGCGCTGGCACGAGATAATATTACCCTGCGATTTGAGGGGGCTTGGGAGCAACAGCGAGAACTGCCGTTGGCCAGTGATATCTCCTATGTAGAGTTACAGAATCGTGGTTACCTGAAAGCCGTTTTAGGTGCCCAGGTGAGCCTAGATGGTGGTTGGGATATTACGGCGGAATATCTTTACAATGAACACGGCTATGAGGCCGAAGAGTGGGATCAGGTAATAGATCAAGTAGATCTGGCTAAACAGGGATTACAATCCTCTGAGGCATTTGCTGCTTTTAATTTTCTAATTGACAGTTACGGCTTATTAAAGGTGGGGCAGCTGCGACAGGAATACTTGTTCTTTATGTGGGGCAATACCCGGGTTGAACGTAAGTTCCAGTACCGACAGAGCATTCAATATAATATCGATGATCAGAGTCAGTACCACAACTTGGAGTTTATCCAAAACTGGACCGAGCACTTTAGCACTAGGCTTCAGGCTCAAGTATTCAGTGGCTGTGATAGCTGTGAATTTGGTTTAATCCCTAGTGAGCATCTACTTCGTTTGAGTTTCTACTACGATTTCTAGCTGGGGAATTGGATTGTTCTAAGGCGCGGTTAGTTATTTCCCGCAAGGAAAGCCTCATATTTTTTCGCTTTCTCCAGATCACCGGATTCTCGATTAATTGAGATTAAAGCCTGAAGTATGTCTACTGAAGTAGGAAACTGCTCGAATCCCTTTTCAAGTATTGCCAAAGCTTGAGTCGGGTTGTCTGCGGAATGTAGTGCAATCGCATAGACATAGATATAGCGGCTATCGGTTTCTTTAGCTTCAGCAGCTTTTTTGAGATAGCTAATGGCCTCTGAGTGAAGACCTTGTCGTATTAAAGATAGTCCCAGGGAGTGATGTATTGCTGCATTTCCCTGAGCCCTGCCCAAAGCCTTACGCAATGTGTTTTCACTCTCTTTTTCTCTTCCCTCTGCCCGATAGAGGTCTGCAAGATTGATATAGGCCGGTGTGTAGTCGGGTGCTTTTTTTATTGCTCGATGATAGAAGGCCTCTGCCTGGTGAATGTTGCCTCTCTGTCGGTGTAGTCCTGCCAGGTTGGCCAGAGATTCGGGGCGGTCACTGTTAAAATGCTCCGAGGCAACATATTCCCGAAGTGCCAGATAGAATTGCTGACGAACAGGCTCGGAATAATTTTCCATGGAGAATGCGGCCAGGGCATTGGCGGCCAGTGAGCGGGTAACACGTTCTGGCTCGTAGAGTAGAGGTATCCCAAGGGGAGGGCGCAATGGTTCAGGTATTCTATCCAGTGACTGGGCCAAGGCCAAACTGAGAAGAGGCTGATCTTCCTGGGCTATAGACTGCAATAGTTGGACAGAATGGCGAGAGAGATATTGGGGGAGCAGAGTTATCGCCGTAGCCCTGGCGATTGTTGGCTGTTGAGAATCGATGATCAGTTCGCTCAACTTCCTTTCAGCATCAACCTGTCCTGAAAAACCTGCATATAAGGCCTCGCCAAAGTGAGTTCTTTCTGGGGGGCCAAACCGGTCACGCAGTACCTCTGCGGCCCATTGATTGCTTTTACCCTTGTGGCAATTGGTACAGGCATTGGGTGTCTTTATCTGGTCGGAGAGGTCAGGCCGTGGGATTCGAAAACTGTGGTCGCGACGGCTGTCTATCAGCATATAATTCTTTGCTGGCATATGACAGCTGACACATCTGGCACCGGGGCTGTTTATTGGGTGTAGATGGTGCTCTGTTTGAGCAAATTTTTCTGGAAGGTGGCACTGAGCGCAAATCCCATCACCATTACTCCGCAACTGTAAACTATGTGGCTCATGGCAGTTGCTACAGGTGACACCAGCAGCATACATTTTACTTTGTAAAAATGAGCCATAAACGTAGACTTCTTCGTTAATCTGACCATCAACATGATAGAGAGGCGGCTGTAATAGAGCAGGATTGTAGTGGTCCAAGAATTGGCTCCCTGGGCTTGCGCCAGGTAAAAAAGTCGCACGCCTGGAATGACACTGTGCACAGATTTGTATTTCAGCGGAAGTCTTTGCTGCTTTGTTAGAGGCGATTCCACTGTCAAGATTCATTTTCCAATTGTTTGTATTAACCTTCTGTAACTCAATGGGAAAACCAAAATTTTCGAGGTTTGGCTGTTGACTATAAGCCCACTCAAGATGCTTTGAGGCTGGTCCATGACAGGACTCGCAAGCAACATTCATTTCGGACCAACTGGTTTGAAATGTATCTGTATTGAGATCGTAATTTTTTTGTAGATTGGTGGAGTGGCAATCAGCACACATAAAGTTCCAGTTTTGGTTAATGCCACTCCAATGTAGGGAGTCTGAATGGTCGATAATCTCATCGGGATATAAATGAAACCAGCGTTGCCCACCATCTGCTTTAGGGCGGCTGTCCCAAGCGATACTTAGAGCCTGCAGCCTCCCTCCCGGAAATTGAATCAGGTATTGCTGTAGTGGGGCCACGCCAAAGGTAAAAGCAATCGGAAACTCTTCCAGATTACCCTCCATACCTTCGGTCTCAACATAATAGGTTCCCTCCCTTTTATAAAAGGTTGTAGTTATACCCCTGTAGGTGAAAGTGGAATTGTTGAAGTTACCAAGCACGCTCTTCTCACTCGCTGACCGCATAGCATGTGCGTGGTGAGAACCCTCCCACGCGGTGCTTTCTTTCTGATGACAGCCGCTACAAGAAGTAGATCCGCTATACGTCGGCACTTCAATACTCAGATGATTTTGCTGCAGGCTTACCGCTGAAGAAACTTTGCTGTCATCAGGCTCATCTGCTACCGGCGTGGCATCCTTGTCTCTAGAACAACCTGTTAAAAGCAGCAGGCTGACGAGAACTATCAGGCTGGAATTCCTGCCAGCTATATTTATCATGACTTTTAAGTTGCCTTGGATTTCTTAAAGTTTTGGTCTGGGCCTACTGAGTCCAAATTAGTTCATTCTGCGACAAAAGTTACAATTTTCATTATTGAGAAACACATATGCCAATGGTTAGTTTTATACGGTATTTAATCCCCTTACTTCTAGTTTCTCTGATAAATATCTGCCTTACTGCTAAGGGTATGAGTGCAGAGCTCCCGTCATGGAATAACACTGCGACAAAATCTGCCATTGTGGGGTTTGTAAATAAAGTTACACAGGGTGGCAGTCCAGACTTTGTCCCTCCTGAACAACGTATCGCGGTATTCGATAACGATGGGACTCTATGGGCGGAAAAACCTGCCTACTTTCAATTACTCTTCGCTATAGATGAGATAAAACGACTAGCTCCAGAGCACCCGGAATGGCAGAAGGAACAGCCTTATGCCGCAATTCTTAACGAAGATATTTCCAGTCTATTAGCTCAGGGGAAGGTTGGAATAGAGAAAATGGTGGGTGTCACTCATGTCGGAGTAGAAGGTTCAGAGTTTAATAAAATTGTCACTTCCTGGCTTTCTACTGCGAAGAACCCACTCACTGATAAGCAGTATCGCGATATGGTTTATCAGCCAATGCGAGAGCTTTTGGATTACCTACGGGGTAAGGGGTTTAAAACTTTTATTTCCTCTGGTGGTAGTGCCGATTTTATCAGAGTGTTTTCTTATGATTTATATGGTATTCCACCAGAGCAGGTGATAGGTAGTCGTTTAAAGTTACGTTATGAGAATACTGATGGTCATCCTCGCGTTCTTACAACGGATAAAGTTGAATTTTTGAACGATAGAAAAGGTAAACCCATTGGTATCAAACAGGTTATTGGTCATCGCCCAATTTTTGTGGCTGGTAACTCAGATGGAGACCTGCAGATGCTGGAATGGTCTACCACCGGCAAAGGGGCACGTTTTGGTATGCTGATACATCATACTGATGGTAGGAGAGAGTGGGCTTATGATCGTAACTCCAGTGTCGGATACCTGGATAAAGCTCTCTTAGCTGCCAAAACTCATGGCTGGACCGTGGTCGATATGGCGAAGGACTGGAGTATCATTTTTCCGAAGGTTAAGTCTACTAGCTCGGGAAAGGAGACACAAAAAGAGCCCGCGCTCAATGATGGCTGATTCTTCCTGACCGATTTCTCGTTCTTTTTTACTTGTGAGTTTGGTAGTGAGCAATTATCGACGACTTTGATAAGTATGCTCTAGTCTTGTTGTATTCCTCTCGAGAGGAATCTTAGCTTGATATTTTGGCGTTAATTCCAGTGAATAATATTCTGAATGTCAGGAAAATTTTATTTATCGTTATCTGCGTTTTAATCGATCGTTAAGTGATTTATGAGACCCATCATGCACTCATTTATGCAGATTCTCAGCCGCTTAGTCATTTGTGCCGTTGCGTTATGCTTTCTTCATTGGCAGGTTATTGCACAGCCACAGCCACAGCCACAGCCACAGCCACAGCCACAGCCACAGCCAGATCAATATCAGGAGCAAGAACAGGGGCAACTCCAAGTCCAGACACAGCAGCCGGTTCAGACCTCCACCTCTACAAAGCCCAATATCCTGGTGATTTGGGGGGATGATATCGGTATATGGAATATCAGTTTTAACAACCGAGGCATGATGGGCTATGCCACGCCAAACATTGATCGGTTGGCCGTTGAGGGACTGTCATTCACTGACTATTACGGTCAGCAATCTTGTACGGCGGGGCGTGCTGCTTTCCTTGCAGGTAATGTCCCAGTGCGGACGGGAATGACCAAAGTTGGGCTTCCTGGGGCAAAGGAAGGCTGGCAGAAGAAGGATGCGACAATCGCTACGGTGATGAAAAGTCTGGGTTATGTTACCGGACAGTTTGGTAAGAATCATCAGGGCGACAGGGATGAGCATCTACCTACCAATCATGGCTTTGATGAGTTCTTTGGCAATCTCTACCACCTGAATGCAGAAGAGGAACCAGAGAATCGTGATTATCCCAAAGACCCTGAATTTCGGGAAAAATTTGGCCCACGTGGCGTGATCAAATCTTATGCCGGTGGCCCTATCGAGGATACCGGCCCACTAACCAAAAAGCGTATGGAGACTATTGATGATGAAACGCTTGCTGCTGCTATTGATTTTATAGAGCGTGCTCATCAAGCGGGAAAACCTTTTTTTGTTTGGTGGAATGCCACTCGCATGCACTTTCGTACTCATGTGCGCGAAGAGCACAAAAATCTGGCGGGCCCCAATAGCAATGAGTATATGGATGGCATGGTGGAGCATGATATTTTAGTGGGTAAGTTACTTAGCTTGCTGGACCGCCTGAAAATTTCGGATAATACCATTGTGTTTTATTCCACAGACAATGGTCCACACTTCAATACTTGGCCTGATGCCGCTACAACCCCTTTTCGCAGTGAGAAGAACTCTAATTGGGAGGGGGCCTATCGAGTGCCCGCGTTTGTGCGCTGGCCCGGTAAATTTCCCGCGGGAACCACATTAACTGGTATTGTTTCACACGAGGACTGGCTGCCAACACTGGCTGCTGCCGCTGGAAATCCCAATATCAAAAATCAGCTTAAGCAGGGTGTGGAACTGAACGGTCGCCAATACCGCAATTATGTGGATGGCTACAACATGATGGATTACTTTTCTGGCAAGGCCAAGCTATCGCCGAGGAAGGAATTTATTTATGTCAATGATGATGGTCAGATAGTAGCTATGCGCTATGAGCCCTGGAAAGCTATTTTCCTGGAAAATCGTGGCAAGGGCTTTGAAGTTTGGCGTGAACCTTTCACGGAATTACGAGTTCCCCTTCTATTCAACTTGCGCCAAGACCCCTTCGAGAAAGCTCAGCATAATTCCAATACCTATAATGACTGGTTCATTGATCGTGCATTTGTACTGGTTCCTATGCAGCAGCTTGCCACAAAATTTCTAAAAACCATGAAAGAGTATCCACCTAGCCAAGTGCCAGGTTCTTTCAATCTGGAAAAAGTACAGAAGCAGCTTGAAGCTGGGGCATCGGGCAGTAACTGATTTATTGGTATCTCAAATAGGGAGGGAGCTATGAAAAGGCTACATATTGCGCTATCAACAGATAAGGTCGAAGAAACGGTTCAGGATTATAGCGCTCGCCTGAACTGCAAGCCCTGCGCCCATGTCTCTGGCGAATATGCTCTGTGGAGAACTGATAGCTTAAATCTGTCTATTCGTAACGACTCAAAATGCAAGCCCGGAACTCTCAGGCATTTGGGCTGGGAAGACCCAAACGCAACAGCTTTTACCCAGGATAAAGATGTTAATGGCATTGTCTGGGAGCGTTTTAATGCAAAGCAACAAGCAGAGGAAATTAATAATGCTTGGAGTAATGCGAGTTATCAAGTCGATTAGGAAAGATTGGTTTTCCCCGATAACTGGCTAGCGGTTAGCGCAATGATTTTTGCGCATTCAATTGGCTTCGCTTGTGCAATAAAATGCCCACCCGGCAGTTGGAAAACTTCAAGCCTCTCGAATGTAGAAGTTAATTGTTTTAATGCTTTCTTGCCTACAAGACGATCCTTGTCCGGACTAATGTAGATTACGGGCAGGTTGAGCTTATCTGTGGGGTCATTTATTTCTGCAATATTTTTAAATCGATATTTAAACTTTTCTCTATCTGTGGTTTTTATTGAATGGAGAATTCTTTGAATTTTCTCTTTGGTGGCATGGCCGTTGAAGCCATAATGATTGATTATCCAATAATTGATGCGGTTGGGCTTGATTAATTTTATAGGAAATAACTTTGCGAATCTGGATATAAATGATGGTGAAGAGATGAAGCTGGCAATAAAAATGAAACCTTCAACTCGATTTTTAGCCAGTTTGTATAGTTCATAAGCAAGTCTACCTGAATAAGACTCCGCTACTAAAAGTAGATTTTCATCTTTCATCAACCTGTTCAATGACTCTGCCTGTTCATAATAAGTCTCACCGGATAGCTCTGAGAGTGAAACTACTTGGATGTTTAATGACTTTGGAAGTGCTTTGGTTAGGTCTTCAAATAATATTCCAGTGCCATCTAAGCCTGGTAAGAGTAAAATTTTCAAATTTGTCCCCTATTGCTAATGTCTACACTTGATATTAGTTTCTGTATTTTACCTTATTTATTTGCATAATTTGACCCTATATATCTACGCTTTGAGTATTTATAGGTTGCGTAGTTCTTGACTTATTTTTCTGGTTCTATCGTACCTTATTGTGATTTGTTAGCTGTTGAATTAGCTTAATGGCTTATTAAGCAGGTATAGTGTTGCAGCACCCTTTTAGGTGGATGATATATAAATTTTATAAATGGAATTTTCTGGTATGTATAAAACTATACTATTAATAGGTTTTTGGGCTCTATGGTTGCCTTTGAAGTCATTAAGTGCAACTACAGTTCCCCAGGAGGCGGAGGTTTTGTTTAAGCAGGCAGTTTCTTCAGATAGGGTTCCTGGCATCAGTGTGGCTGTTGGAGATATTGATGGTATTCAGTGGGCTAGAGGATTTGGTTACTCAGATCTTGAGTCTAAAGTCCCTATGAGCAAAAAACAAAACTCCGTATTGGGAGCATCTCCAAGGTCATGACTGCTGCAGCACTAATGCGCTTGGTGGAGCAGGGAGTTATTAATCTAGATACAGATGTTAGGTTGTTGGTGCCAGAATGGCCTGACACCCATCCATCGATAAGTTTGCGTCAGTTAACCAATCATACCTCTGGAATTCGCGACTATATTATTCCGCATGAATTTCTCTCGAATGAGCAATACAACAACACGTTAGAAGCGTTGAATATTTTTAAAAATGATCCTTTGCTTTTTATTCCTGGATCGGATCAGAGCTATTCTACTTACGGTTGGACTCTTCTAAGTGCGGCAATGGAGTCAGCAAAAGGAAAAACCTTTAAGGAGATAGTTAGTACTGAAGTTTTTGAGCCTCTAGGGCTGAAGAGAACTACCTTTGATGATGCGGCGCCAATTATCTCAAGAAGGCAGGGCGCCTATTCTTTTTTTACAGGTGAGCTTATAAATTCTCCAGAGGTGAATAGTAGCTATAAGTATGCTGGAGGTGGAATATTATCTACACCAAAAGATGTAGTGAAATTTGCGCTTTCTCATCTGAAGCCTGGTTATCTGCAGGATGAATCCATCCAAGCGTTATTTACTCAGTCTAAGCTTTCAGATGGAACGGAAACAAATATCGGTATTGGCTGGTTTCTTGGTTCACAGGATTTTTTGGCTGGATATGACTCGGAAGAATTTGAGGATATAAGACTCATCCTCAGGAAACACCCCAATTTGTTATATCATACAGGTCTTAGCATAGGTAGTACTAGCGTTCTTATGCTGTGCCCGGATCACCAACGTGCAGTGACTGTTATTAAGAACGTCGATTTGGAGTCTAGTGCAGATTTAATTGTTCTTTCTTTAAAAACATTGGAAATTTTCCATCGAGACTAGTCGATGAAATAATCTGTTGTGGTTCAGGCTTGATCTGGTAGCTGTAGTTTTCTATCCGATCAGGCTTGGATCATGAAATCAGCCCCCCCCGCATATATCGGGTTGTTGTTGATTTCATAATCCAGGATGTTGTTGTCCAGGTTGGCTAGGGAAGTGGTTGAGGGAAAGCTAGGATGAAAATAATAATTGAGTAGTGCCACAGTTTTTATATGATGCTGAGTTCTCATCGTTTTGTAAGGCTTGCCTAATAATAATTTACAGGATGTTTGGCGGTCTTTCCTTTGGATTAGGTTGATTAGATTTATGTCTGGAGCGATTATAGCCAAGGTGCTCGAAGTGTAGTGTGTAATCGTACTTTAAAACTGATATTTGACGTGCTCAGAATATTTACAGAGAAGACATTGAGATGGGCTAGGTTTACCCCTAAGCCGGACAGTATGTTGAATTTGTGTCTGGATCTTGTAGCCTGTGCTAGCTAAGAATGCATGTGCGGAAGTTTTTAAATTAGCTTTTTATTTCTGACCGAATTTTTTGTGAGGTTGTGATGTTAAAAGTTTTGGATGTAGATATAGTTAATACTCTTGCTCTTAGAGTCTCCGGCAGTATCACGGAAAGCGATGTGTCGAAAGCTTTAGAGATGGCTAAGCAGCTGGGCAAACAATACGAAAATATCACTATATATGAAGTAATAGAATCCTTTGAGGGGTTTGAGTTCTCGGCAATAATAGAGAAATTCAAGTACCTAGCTGACGTAGGTGTCTCCAATATTTCTGCAGCTGCTATTTTGACGGATAAACGATGGTTGCAGAAAATCGTAAGGGTTGAAGATAAGATTTTTAGAAATATGGATATCCGGTGCTTCTCTTTAGACCAACGTGAGGAAGCCATACAGTTTCTCAAGCACTATGCTCCAGAAAATACAGATTAGAGCAAAACGGGGTTCCTAAGGAATTTTTCTTCATTTTGAGGCTCAAAGCAACGATCTCCTGAGTAGGAACGGACTATTCTTGGTTTCAGGTTGAGCAATGGTCAGTTGCTATCAAACACTGCTTAATAGTAGATAGATTTTAAGTCAATCAATAATGAGGAAATAACGGGGCTGCTATGGTCGTTGAACAGATTTCAGGCTTTGATTTGGTGGGGCTTTGCACAAGGACTAAGAATGAGAATGAGGCGGATGCTTCTACAGCGCAAATAGCCCCTTTGTGGGAGAAGTTTAGTGCTGAGGCGGCGCCCAAGTTTAGAGGAACCCCTCAGGTTTATGGGGTATACACCAATTACGAGTCAGACCATAGCGGGATGTTTGATGTCTACGCCTGTTCGGATCTGCTTTCAACAGATATGTCTGAGGACTTTAAGTCGATACATGTGGAGTCTGGTAAGTACCTAGTGTTTTCAGCTCAGGGGGAAATGCCACAGGCGGTTATCAATTTATGGAGTGAAGTATGGAATTACTTCTCCTCACCAGAGTGCCCTCACCAACGTGCTTACATCACAGACTTTGAACATTATGTGGGCCCGAATGAGATAAGAGTCGCCATCTCTATCAAATAACTCTTAAGGGGCCTTTAATGGCCTATTGGCTAAAGGGCCATTAGCCGCCTCTCTGGCTTTTCATAAGGTCAATTGTCCAGTTGGCAGAGAGGTGGCTAAAAAGCGGACCATCAAAAACGCTTAAAAAATATTCAACATCGGGCGGCGCTTCCAGATGCCTGGGTGGGTAAATGTTCCAATAGACCGCATGGTCACAATGGACAATTTCCGGCGTCATAATAGACACGGTGAACAATACGGATTCCACTGACTTGCTTAGTATTCCCTGGATGATGACGCCCCGTCTGTCGCCAATACGGTGCGATGTTCCCGTCGCTATAACGTAGGGCTGGCTTTTACTCCCGCTCACATTTTTTTAGCTTTCCCACAGTAATTTATAAAACCACCCTGGAATTACGGGGCTTAGAGGTTGGTTCAGTTGGCTATTATCTACTCTGTTTCACCATCTGTTCTGTTAATCCTCTAAAAGAGGGAAAGCAGAGCTGTCTAAAAATTCTCCATTAAGAACCACTGTGAAAATCCAGCTAGCATGATTGAAAGTTATTTTTTCAGGCTCTCAAGGGAAGAGGGTAGGCCTTGTTATAATTCGGGACACTAAGTAGTCTTTAAACCCCTTAGACTGGCAAGAGACCGGTAGGTCTGTGCAAATTTCTGACTCTCTTTGCTTGTTTTGGTCAGACTGAAAGCTATTTGCGCAATATATCTTGTCCATCATCGCTAATTAAAAGCAGGTTTATGAGCAACAACGAAAAGCGCCCCCTGTATATTCCACATGCCGGCCCTTCCTTGCTGGAAATGCCACTATTGAACAAAGGCAGTGCATTCACCTTGGAAGAGCGGCTGGAGTTCAACTTGGCGGGTCTCTTGCCTAACAATGTTGAGACCATTGAGGAGCAGGCCCGGCGAGCTTATTACCAGTACCAGCACTGTAAGACTGACCTGGATAAGCACATCTTTTTGCGGGGCATTCAAGATGATAACGAAACCCTGTTCTTTTATCTGATCGAGCACCATATCGATGAAATGCTGCCGATCATCTATACCCCCACAGTCGGCGCAGCCTGTGAGGAATTTTCCAATATTTATCGCACCCACCGCGGACTGTTTATCCCCTATCCAGACCGTGAGTACATGGATGATATGTTGCGCAGTGCCACCAAAGAAAACGTCAAGGTTATTGTGGTTACGGATGGCGAGCGTATCCTCGGTCTCGGTGATCAGGGCATAGGTGGCATGGGAATTCCCATCGGCAAACTGTCTCTGTACACCGCCTGTGGTGGTATCAGCCCGGCTTATACGCTTCCCGTAACCCTGGATGTGGGCACCAACAACCGTACTCTCCTCAGTGATCCTATGTACATGGGCTGGCGACACGAGCGTGTTTCCCAGCAGGAGTACGATGAGTTTTTAGAGCAGTTTATTGAAGCGGTGAAGCGTCGCTGGCCCAAGGTGTTGGTGCAGTTTGAGGATTTTGCCCAGACCAATGCCATGCCTCTATTGCAGCGCTACCGGGATCAGCTCTGCTGTTTCAATGACGATATTCAGGGCACAGCCTCCGTTACGTTGGGGACTATTCTCGCCGCGTGTAAAACCTGGCAGGAGCCTCTCACTGCCCAACGGGTTGTGATTGTCGGTGCGGGTTCCGCCGGTTGTGGTATTGCCGAGCAAGTGGTGTCTGCCATGGCGCAGGCGGGGCTCAGCGATGCGGATGCTCGCTCACGTATTTTTATGTTCGATCGCTATGGCTTGGTAACCTCGGATATGAAGGGCCTGCACGATTTCCAGGCGGCCCTGGCACAGCCCCCGAATATCTTCGAGGGCGTTGCCGAATCAGACTTGGAAAGCCTGATTGGCCAGATAAAACCCAGCATTCTTATCGGGGTTTCCGGTCAAGGTGGGTTATTTAATCAACAGGTGATTGAGGCCTTGCAAAAGGGCCATGAACGCCCGCTGGTCATGCCGCTGTCAAATCCCACTTCCCGCGCGGAAGCGACACCTACAGAGATTTACACCTGGACCAAAGGGGAGGCACTGGTGGCCACCGGCAGTCCATTTGCTGCGGTGGAAATCGATGGGCGCACTCACCCGGTGGCTCAGTGCAACAATGTTTATATTTTCCCCGGCATTGGCCTTGGAGTGATTGCTGCCAACGCCACCCGCGTGACGGATGGTATGCTGATGGCCGCCTCCAACGCTCTGGCAGAGCAAGCGCCTGTAGTGAAGGAAGGCAAGGGTGCACTTCTGCCGCACTTGGATAATATTCGAGAGGTGAGTATAGATATTGCCAGGGCTGTGGCTGCCCAGGCGCAGCTTGATGGGGTTGCCCCCAAAGTGAGCCATGAGCAGCTGGAGAAGTCCCTAAAGCGCAATTTCTGGCATGCCAACTACCGCAGTTACCGCCGCCGCTCTTTCTAATATCATTTCCAAACCTTCGCAAACCGGGCCGCTTCTGCGGCCCAGTTTCTTTTAGGCAATCTGCTCGCTGCAGTAGATTGCCTCTGGCTGGCGCAGCACCAAATAATCTTCCCAAAGAAAACCTTTACTTAAAAACTCGATAGCGGATTTGGCCCCGGATACAAATAGATGTTCGCAATGCTCCCCTGGCATAGAGAAATCCAACCAGTGAGGGAGGCGGCCATTCGCCATTGGATCAATGGCGATTTCCTTGACCAAGGCATGGTACTCAGCATTCAGGCTTGCGCGTACATGGTTATCGAGCATATTGCGGCAAGTATTGACCAAGCCCATGGCAAAGCGCCCCATGGTATTGGATTTGGGTTGGTAGTGATCTACCTCCAGTTTGACCCCCAAAGTGGGCAGTTTGGGTGTGCCATAGGGGTCGTGAAAAATATCGAAAGGAAAATTGGATACCAGGCCACCATCGACAAACTCCACCTCCTGGGGAAAGCCGTGCTTGAAGAAGCGTCTGGGATTGCCGATACCCTTTATGTTGCGCCAGTTCTCCTCAATAGATTGGCACTGCTCTAACTGGGGAATATTTTTTACCGTATAGGGTTTGAAGAAGCCGGGCACCGACATTGATGCGCGCACATATTCGGCCGGGTTCACCGTATTTGGGTCACTGAAATAGAGCGGAGCTTTGGCTGGGAATACCGCGCGGGTCTCCGTAGTAATATCTGCGGCGACCAGGGCTACCTCTGCAATGCCAACCTCGGGATCGGGATTGCCTTGGTAAAACAATGTGGGGAACTGGTTGATGCGTTGGTATAACTGCGCGGTATCAGTGATACCCAGCTGGCGCAACTCGTCTTGCAGCCAGTAGGTGAAGGTATCTCCAGGATTCAGGCCCTTGTCCCGCAGCAGCTGCCGCAGGGTGCGCAAGGAGTCGAAAGGGTGTAGGGCCAGATTACTAAAAAATCCTCGACCATTAAGCAGGCGCTGTACGGTCCTGCGAGCAAAAAGCTCCCCATCTTCGAAACTGGCAAAGTCCGCCTTGGCCATAATCTCGAGAAGTTTCTCACTCTTGCGCGAGCCCGGGGTACCAGCGGCAGCTAAAAACAAGGCGTTGATAGCACCGGCCGATGTGCCCGCAATCTTGCGAAAGCGAATGCCGGCTAACTCCAGGATGTAGGTGTAGCCTACCAGGGCAATCCCCAGCATGCCGCCACCCTCCATCACCAGGTCTACATACTGGAACCCATTGGAATCCTGTACATCACTAAATACCTTTCCCTCAACTTGAGGGCAGGCCTTGTGCCATAGGGTGTTTGCCTTTTGCAGGGCATCTGAGACCCAGCTTGCTTCCCCTATTTGGGTTTTCCCTTCGGTGTTAATTAATTCCATGTGTTCGAACAAATTATGTGCGGTTATGCGGTTGAGGCAGATTATCTGTCAGAATGAAACTTACCATAGAATGCTGTTTTTGCATTTAATGCTATCCACTAGAGTAATACTTGATGCATTAAGTGAATGAGTTTCTTGTTGTGGTTGAGTTGGCCTAATAGGTTGAGGAGATGGTGATTTAGCTGTCGGTTGACGTCAAGGGTGCGTTTAACACTTTTGTGGGCAATCAAGTGTTTTTGAAGTGAGTAATTAGTTAGCTACTTTGTGGGCAAGTTCGCAGAGATAAGTGCACTATTGACTGCTTTGTGTTCTCCTTTTATCGCATGTCCTTTAAGCAACCTATTTTATTTGGCTCTTTATTGTCTGTAATCGCGTATAAATTTGTGGTTTTGTGTTTTGACTCTTTATCTGTAAGCAGGTTAAAGAATGTTCTGGAAAATGACATACATTGTTAATAGTCTTGCGCTCTCAATTCTTTCCAGCGCGAGTTTGGTGAACGCCGAGCAGGATAAGGAGCAATATCTGGGCGCATTTAATGATCCTGTGCGCTACTGCCGTGCGGTAAAAAATGCGGATCAACCACAGGAGCCCTATATCGGCCCGGCAAAACCGCAGATGGTTTTATCGGGTATTCGCAAGGCGGCGAGTATTGCCGAGGATGCCCCGGAGGACTGGGTTGCCGGGGGTACCTTCTGGCG
Organism: Microbulbifer sp. CnH-101-G; assembly: GCF_052466775.1. Taxonomy (NCBI): domain Bacteria; kingdom Pseudomonadati; phylum Pseudomonadota; class Gammaproteobacteria; order Cellvibrionales; family Microbulbiferaceae; genus Microbulbifer; species Microbulbifer sp. CnH-101-G. The sequence goes on along the minus strand of NZ_CP174292.1, from coordinate 2,114,595 downwards.
CTGTATGGATGGGGCGGTCTATGCCTGTTTTGTGGGTGCCAACTTGCCCTGTACGGAGAAGGCGGATATTTCACGAGAGCCCAGTGAGGCGATGGTGACTTACTGTGAAAGCAACCCTACAGCGGAGGCGATCCCCGCTGCGGTCACCGGGCGGGCAACGGTGTTTGAGTGGCGCTGTAAAAATGCCGAGCCTGAGGTGGTTCGGCAGATTTTGCACGAGGATGCGCGGGGTTATCTTGCCGAGTATTGGTATCGGCTGGATGGGGCTGAATAAATTTTATCTAACGGATGGACACCAAGAAAACCTTTGCTCGTTATACGCTGTGATTGCATCTCTGTACGCTTGTAACCGGTATCCATGTCTTTTAAGGGCAAGAGAATGGGGCTGTTTAGAATATGGAGAGGGTATGAACCCTCTCCTAAATTAAAGAAAGGCGCCCTTACCAGGTTAAGCTGATATCGGTTCCATCAAACTTTACGTCTGAGTCGTATACATATTTCAGAGTGCCTTTCCAGAAGGAGCCGTGCCATTCCCAGTCGGCATCGTAGCTGACCTCATTGAGCACCTTTTGACTAAAGGCTTCAAAGCTGCCATAGCGCTCCTCGCTACCCATAATCACTACCCAGGTTTGTTCGTTCCAGTCGCAGCTAACGGTATTGGAATCGCCGTTGCCGCAGGGATAGCGCACGGCGATATAGCCGTCGTCTTCCTTGCCGAATTTCCAGTTACCGCTGCGCTTTTCCTCCTCGAAACCTTCGGGCCATTGTAGCGCCACGTTAGAGCCGCCGGAATGGAACAGTTCAATTGCCGGATAGGGGTTGTATTGGATTACGGCAACATTATTCACCTGCTTAATCTTGGGATGGTGATCGTTCTGCATGGTGCTGTTGCCATCGCCAACCTTCGCCCAGACCGATTGGGTGCCGGTAGTGGCGATCCAGGGCGTTTGCTGATAGCCCTGGCGACCACCCCAGTAATTCTGAATGGAGTGCATCATCACACCGCCATCCTTATACATGGAAAAGTTAGCGCCAGAGAGTACAGAGCTGCGGCTGAATACCGCTCCAGCCTTGGCGGCAGCAGGGGCGGCAGCTTCTGAAAGCCCCAGGAATTGGTCGAAGGCTTTCAGTCCTTCATAGCCTTCAAGCTGATATCTACTGACGAACCAAGCAGTATCGGCAGCTACATCCGGGTGGAAATAAGCTCCCTGACTCCAATAGAAGGGCACGCGCTCTTCGCGGGGGAAGTCAGCATAAATATCGTTTTTGGCATCGCCGAGAGAGTGACCTACCGAGTAATTCATATTCAGGTCTTTACCGAAATACTTGAAGATGTCATCGGTAATTTCCAAGCCTGAAGTGGCCAGCATTACACCTGCGGGACTCGGTGTTCTCACCGATTCCTTACCGAGACCCGTTAGCAGGTAGATGATGCGGTTGATGTTGCCGCCGGAACCGTTCCTGCGGTAGCCATCATTACTGCGGCCTGCGGCTGAGAAAAGGATGCCCTGGTCGTTGGTGACCAGCAGTATGTCCTGCAGCAAGCGTTGCGCAGCGCCCGTGGCCAGCTCGCGAATTTCTGCATCTTCAGAAAAATCGACGAGGTTAAGTAGCGCAGATAGGGTGTAGGGGTAATAGACCGGGGAGTAAAACTCATAGAAACCATACTGGTTTTTTACTTCCAGGTAGCGCTTTAAGCGCTTGTAAGTTCTGTCGTCTTCAAATGCACCGTACTTTTCCTGTAGAAGATACTGGGCAGAAGTGTACATGATCATATGGTTTTCAGAGGCGAAGACGTGATCCCCAGTGCCGCCCTCCTTAAACCAGAAGTGGTATCCGTCCAGGGCAGCAAAAAGTTCATCTTTGATTTCTGGGCGGAAAAACAGGATACGGATGAGCCTGGTAAGGGTGAAGTCTGAATTTTTCTTGCCGCCATTGCGCAGGACATCCAAATTCTTATTCAGCGCCTCCCAATTGAGCTCATCGCCGGTGTATGCCTGTAAGACGACAGCGGTATCATTAGTGGAAGAAACGCCCTCTTCAATATATTGCAATTGCCTATCTTGATAGGCGCTCTTATCAAAAGACTGCGCATTGACACTGGCTGAATGTATCGCCAATCCTAAAAAAATCGGGTACAGCATTCCTACTACTGGTACTTTCATCAGTACTTGTTCCTATATTGATTTTGATTTCTGGTGTTAAACACCATAAATGTACCACTTGTGTATTACAGGAATTTCTTGGATTAAACGATAGGTATTTTCTCTCGCTGAAGGTTGCCGATTCGATCAGTTGGGTCCCTTGGTTCTCACTTTTAAAATATATTGTTACTCAGGTTTCTTTTGGGTCTGATTGTTTATTTTTTATGTCTTAACAATGAATTTTAGTGTTTGTTAATTGGTACGGTATGGTATTAAAAATAAGTTTGCTATTTGCTTAGGGAGTAGATGGTCTATTACAGGTTGGTGGGTTTTGTAGTCTTTTAAGGGCTGTGCAGAAGGGCACGAATAAGGGGCGTTGAATGGTTGCTACTTTTTGCTGCCGTTAAAATTTGTAGTATTGGTGTTGGTCTGTTGATAAGGAGATTGGCTTGGGGGGCTCTAATTTATTCAGGCGTGAAATCTTGGCGCGGATTTAAGTTTGCTACTTTAAAATCAGCGTTTAAGGTTTAGGCTTCTACAGGTTCTGGGGCAAAAAATGAAAAAACTACTAATTTTCTTTGCGGCCGGCTGCTTGGGTGCTGTGGCAAATAGCCTTGTGGTCTGGCTGTTTGGGGATTTTGGAATAACCCCATCTCTGGGGGTCTCTATCACCCCTACTTTATCTGCTGAATGGCTATATCCCAGAGTGGTATGGGGTGGCATTTGGGGTCTGTTTTTTATTCTTCCTTTCTTACCATCAAAGCTGTTGTTAAAAGGAAGCATCCTGAGCCTACTCCCCACGGCGTTCCAGCTTTTTGTTGTTTTTCCTGTGATGGCTGGTAAAGGTATGGCGGGGCTTGAGCTGGGGGTGCTTACCCCAATTTTTGTTGTATTTTTTAATTGGATTTGGGGTGTAGTTACTGCACTCACCATAAAGTGGGCTGAGTAACTCCACTTGGTTCCTTTATTGATCGGTTTACATTAACAGGATTCTTTTGGCGGCTTTCAAGCCCCGGCTGGTTGTTGTTGAAGGTCCCTCCAGCCAGTGATTGATAATGCTGTGGGCAAGTTCTCGTCTCTGCGTGCCGCTGCAACCTTCGGTTAATTCACCCAGAACCCAGTGATTGTGTGCGATCCAGGTATCCCGAGCGATAGGGCGAATGAGAGGATCTGCTTCGCAGAATAGGGGTAGTGCCGCGGTGAGATTGCTGGGCTTTTGTAAGGTTTCCCTGCTAATAGGTGGCTGTCCATTGGCTTTCCACCAGTCTCGGGCGGCTTCGGTGTCGTGTCCAAAACGTTGCTTGAAAGATTGGGTAAATGGGCTGAGGAAGGGCCAGTTGCCCCCCTTTACTATTCGCTCAACAATTTCCCTGGTGCTTGCCCGGTCGCCAAAATTCTTTGGATCATAGAGCACGCGGTCTTTGGCAGCGGCATGAATTGGGCTGGTGGCATCGGCAGTAATCTGGGTATCTGCCGGCAGGGCAGCTGCGGCAATGGGCAGCAGTGATGGAGCGCCGAGACCCAGGCAGTGGAACCTCGCCAAAGGTCGATTGCCATCCCGGTAGCCATCTGCGATGCCTTTTAATACTTGCGACAAGCGCACATAGCGGCGGGGGACCGGCCGGGCCAGCTTGAATGAGGCTCGACCGAGTACATAGAAATCGGTTGCATTCAAATCTCCACAAATGCCGGCCAAGCCTATGGCTGCGGAATCCGCCCCGGCTTCTGCCGCTAGTTGGCCAGCATCTCGGGCAGTGTTGTAGTCCATGGCGCTTAGCACCGCATAAACATTTAACTCCTGGCATAGAGGGTGTTCAGCAACCTTCTCCCATAGCCTCAGGCTCTGGCGATTGCGCGCGGCGATACGCTCTGGTCGCCAGCCGGTAATTTCACGCTCCAGATCTAGAGCCACCAGGCAAGTTGTGGCGAAATCTTCCTGAGCGATCAGGTGAGTGGGGTGCATTAACAGCTGGCGTTGCAACAATGTTTCCGTATCGATGGTATTGGAGTGCCCACTACAAATGGCTAGCACTCTCTCTGCCAGTGTATCCGCTAGTATGCGTAAATCTTTTGGGACTTGACGGCCGCGAGGTAGCTGTCCCAGCTGACGTCGCAGGACTTTTACCCGCTGAGTGACTTGGCGGGCTTCTTGGGAGAATTGAGAAATAACGGCGTCGATCAGTTGCTTGGTTCCGTTATCGGCAAAGAGAGGTAGCTCTCTGCGGCGAACTTCTGCCGCCATTTGTAGATTGGGGGTGGTAATTCGGTGGGCAGATAGGAGGTAGCCTGCGGCGTTAATCCTGTGATCGGCAAAGGCCTCTAGAGTTTGTCGGCGCAGGTTGGCGATAAACCGCATGCTAGTCATTTGCCAGCCGATGCCCCTTAAATAAGCGCGTGAGAGCAGGCTTTGTATTCATCGAGTAGTGCGTGGGCCACTTCCAGTTCGATTTCGAGCTCCAGGGCTATCTGTTCGAACAGGTCCCAGGCCTCGAATACATCTGGATGGGTTTCTATACATTCGGCTACCGCGTGGTCCATAGGCTCTATGGGAAAGTCGAATTCATCCTTTTGATGCAAATTGGGCAGGTTGGGTATCGCCGTTTCAAGGCACTCTGCGCGCACGGCTTCTTTGGCGGCGTGCCATTCCGCTTTTGCCAGCTGTGCCATTGCCAGCAATACTTCTAGTTCTGCAATCTGGTCGTGGACTCTGTCCAGCTCCGTCATGCATCCATCATCTGGTGGCATAGTCGCACTCCTACTGACGAATAAGGGGCGTAAAGAGCAATTCAGCGGCACCCAGGGTGGCTTCGGTGTCCTCTTCGGCTTTGTGGGCACCGAGAGACCAGTAGAGGTTGGAATTACTGCGCCAGGGGTGGAACCAGCGGCTGGAGAGCCTCAAGAAACTGACCTCAAAACTGGATTCAGCGATCTCGGCCAGGGCCAGAGTGTCGACTTCAACGGCGGCTTTGCCATCAAACAGGCTTGAGTGTTGCCGGTAGGTGCCACTGAGCCTGCAAAAAGCTCCCTGACAGACGCCGGCATGGGGTAGGTGGGCAAAGCGCACCACGGCATTTGCTAAGGCCTTACTAGATGGGTCCCTCAATACTAGATGGCTGAGCAGCATGCCGCCTTCCTGGGCAGGTGAACTGACCTCTTCTACAAAGCCTCTGATTTCAACAAACTCACCCTCCGAGCTGTTCTTAAGCTTCGATAGCTCTACATTTTTGCCATTAGGTAGGGGAGTAGAGAAAGCCATAGAGGGAATATTTTTCAGGAGGGCTTTTATATCTTTATCGGTATTAAAATCTTCGCAACCGATGGCAAGCCGATAACAGGCGGCATGGCTTGCGATGGCGGTTCGGGTGAGAAAGTGCGCATCAACTGCGAGATCTCCAAGCTTTTCCGCCAAGCCACCACTGCCGCGTTGCAATAATTCTTCGATGGCATTGTGTATGACAGCTTGGGCTCCCACAAATTGGGGGAGCTGTCTTTCAATATCGCCGGCAAATATCAGGCATGCCTGGGTAATTCTTTTGGGTTCATTTAAAAGCAGGGCGCTATAAATACGTTTTTGTCCCATTGTGAGTTGATTGGCAAAGTTCTCTGTAATTGCCTTAATCGTGGAAATGCTCTGCTTGGAAAATTCGGTAGCGGAGATGTCTGTATTTAGGGCAATATTGAATTGAGCCTGTGCCAGGGCCTGCATTCCTCGGCACAGACACATAATGACGGCATCCGCTGTGCTGTTTACCCTGATGGCCATTGAGGCCTCGTTTTCAGGGAGGAAAGGCTTCAACAGGTCGATGTTTTTTGTCTCGCCATTGGCTAAGCCAACCATTGATTCCTGTGGGTTTAGTCTTTCTTCCAGCCCGGTGATTTTTTTGTGCAAACGTGTGAGCGTTTGTTCAGAGAGTTTATTCCCGGTCAGTTCTTCCGCCTTTGCGAGTAGTTTGTTCAAGCGTTCAGCGGGGTTTTTGTTGCGAAGCCTGTCCTTAAGATTTTTAGCCCACTGATCCCGGTCATCACTAATAGCAATACTTCGAAGCACAAAAAGGAACTCTGAACCCATACGGTGATGTAGCTTGTTAATATGGGCTGAACTTTCCAGTTGGCTCTGGAGGTTGCGATACTCTGCATAGCCCAATCCCATACACAAGCGCGCCTGCCCTTCCAGTTGCCTCCAAGAGCGAGACAGGATCGGCTTTTGTAGCGCTAAGGTCTCACGAAAGAGGCGCAATAACTCAAGCGGCTGTGTGGAATAGGCCGGTAGCCAGTCAAACCGGGCGCGCTTTAAAGAGTCAGTGAGTGTGTTGTGGCGATCATTGGCCATTGGCATCTATGCCTCCTGGATGCGGGAGTAGGCTCAATATTCACTATTGGCGGGAGTGCAATCCTTTCTATATGGCACGGTAGTAATGATAGTAAATTGCCACAAGGTCGTATGTTTATAGGGGTATTTGGTTAATTGGTTGTATAGGCGCAGGTTTTTATTCCGCCAATATAAGGCCCTGGATATATGGTGCTAGATATATGGGCACCGTATCCGGCCCAAGATTAAAGCCAGTATTAAGGCTGTTGGTAAAATAAAAGCTTATCTGTATGTCAAAGCGACAATGTCCTTTATAATCTAGCCTGATTTTTTAACAGTGATGCATCAATAAAAATGAATGAAAACTATAAAAGCCCAAAAAGTAATCTGGAGGTCAGTCCGAGTCACGCACTGATCAGCCGCTTGTTAAAAGAGCAAAGCCTGTTGCTTTCACTATTTGCCGTTCTGTTGGGCACCCTAGGGGCCTTGATCGCGCTATCTTTTGCGCAAGGGATTATTCCCTTGTACGTTTACGTTATTCCTGGTTTTGTTGCAGGGATTTTAGTGAAATTTATGGGAAGGCCGGTGACAGTGAAGTATCGTCTTATTCCTGGGTTGTTCTGCGGGCTGATTGTTTCTCTTTGGGTCAGTTTGGGTGGTATTTCTATATATACTTTTTTGTTGCCACTGCTGAATGTACTTTGTTGCTTAGCCGTTTCACGTCGACGTCTCAGTTACGATGAGGAAAGAGCTTTATATAAATTTAGGAACGGTTTAATCAAGCTTTAAACTTCTGACGATTTATGAAATACAGCCAGAGTTATAATAGCTCTTGGTTCCTGCTTCTGTTGGTGTGACGAGAATATTGATTAGATTAGCTTAATTCTGTGAATAGTCATGATTATATCGGATCGAATAAGGGGGGGGACCCTTAAAGCTTGCCTTAGGCGAATCTATTCTTTTTGTCGAGTTGGTTGATTATTTTAAAATTAACTTGCTTGGCGCCGTGCTCTTTATTAGCGATATGAATATAAATAATTTTATATTTTCGATTCATTATAAGTGGTGGCATATTGATGTCCAGAAAACCTTGCTATATTGGGTGGCGCCTAAGTCAAGGTTTTTTTCTTGGAGGTCTCAGGTTTCATCTTAAATAATCATTAAGAGAGAAATAAATATGTCACAGGTAAGTGATGACGTAGATTTGGCGGCGGAAAAAGGTTCTAGTCCAGTGGTGGTGAAACTTTCACTGGCTAAAGCTTTTAATCGTAGTGCTCAGTCCATACGCGATACCCAGAATACTTATAAGCAAAATGTTGTTGCGATAAACACTCTGGTGACCAGCGTTTTATCCTCAAGCTTGCCTACCTTAAATCAAAATCCGCCGGATTGGAGCGACTTTGTCGCGGCCTATACTCAGGCCAATTCAGATGCACTTGATTGGGTGAATAATGTACTGGCCAGGCTCTTGGATGTACCCGGTGAAGTACAGAGCTACAACGGGATTATCAGCGAGCTATTGCAGGATGCCTTAACCCAGGCGAATACACTCGAGAGCGACCCCAGTAATACTTCAGCTCTTAATATCCTGAAAAATGATCTGAACTCGATAACGTCTCAATTGGGTCTGGTTTCGACCTTTATTAGCGGAGCAATTCAGGCTATTCAGGGGTTCCAAGATAAACTGCCCGATATGGCGTCGCAATTGCAGTCAATTGCCGATAAGTCTGTTCAGGATGCACAGGCTGATGAGCAAAAAATTGCTGATTTAAAGAACGACATCAAAAATCTACAGGCAGATATCAAATCCCTAACCGCTAGCATAGTAGCGCTTGGTATCGCAGATGCTACAGCCATCTCCCTGGGAACCGTAGCCTCTATTGTGGCTTTCCCAGAAGGTCTACTGACTTGGTTTGTTATGGGGCCAGTCGCTGCGGTAGCAACCACCTTTATTGCTTTGGATGCCGCTAAAATTGTTGCAGACCAAAAGAGTATCCAGGATAAACAAGCAGAAATGGATCTGGTTACTGCAGATGTCTCTACTCTTCAGATGTTATCGCAAAGCTTTGGGCAGCTAGCAGACGAGACTCAGCAAGTTGAAGAAAATCTGCAGGCTGTATTGCAAGAGTGGCAAACTCTTGAAAATGATGTGACAGCGGCTGTTAGTGATATTCGGACAGCCATTGCAGATGAAGAGGGGGCTAACTACACAGCGGTGATCAATGATCTTAATGATGCGATTACTGAATGGGACGATGCCTACTCCCAGGCGGGAAGCTTGTATCTTGATCTTAATGTGAACGATGCAGATCTAACAATTGGTATGAGTTCAGATCAGGTTCAGTCAGCCTTTGCCAGCGGAAAAACGGTTGGTGTGATTCAGTACTACAACAGCCTCTAGAAAATAGATGATTAATTAAGCTTCAAAGGCTTATTTCAAAGGAAATGAGCCTTTTTTGTTTCTAAAGATAGTAACTACCTTGTACTTGAGCCGCTCTTTTTCTTGTGGTTTGAAGGAACTGATCCCTACTTTTCGTAACGAATTTCAGTAATAGAAAAAGCCTGCCAGTACCCCCCCCAAGGGATATCTATCAAATCATCGAGTTTACGCCCAAGCAGTGAATGAGCTACGGAGGAGCTCATGGTGATTAGCCCTCCTCTTTTGTAAAACTCAACGGACATAACAATTCATTGGCTTACGGTCTCACCTTCTTCATTTTCTAATCTGGCTCAGACACCAGGGTAACTAAAGTGCTTTCTTTTACCGATGTTCGAGGACTTTATAGAGGGTGATTCATAGCTTGGTATTTGCTTCCTGTGGAATCTTTTCCTTGTACGATAGTGCTTACTTGCTGCTCAACTTATTGAAAAGTTAAAAATAAATGCCTGAAATTGAAAGTGGCTATTTGAGATTTTGGGTAAAGTCTGTACATGGCTTTATACATGATTGATTAAGGCTAAGTTTTCTTAGTTTGTATGTAATTGCAGCATTAGAGTTTCTGAATAATAAGTGATTTGAAGCAGGGAGTAAGAGCGACATGGGTGTTAATAGAATTGCCAGGCAGAATAATGGTGTGAAAACCTGGGGATTTTCACAGTCATCGCCTCGTACCTATATTTTCTACTTTAGGTTTGGTGCATTTGGGATTTGTGCGGCATTAGCCGCTCACTGGATAAAGACAAATGCAAAAGATGACGAAAGTCTGCCGGCAAAATTAGGGCTGACACCCAGAATTCATCGGTTGGGTTCATTTTCAGTGCGTACTTATCGATCCTTAAATGTTGGTGAGCTGATTAAGGTGGGGAGAGATTTTCATACGTGGACTCATGGAAATGGGCGTCAGTGCATAAATATTGAAAATTGGCTTATAAACCATGGATTACATAAGGAGATGCGTTGGTGTAACAGCTCCATTGATGAGGCGGTTAATAATATGGTCGTTATACGGCCTGGACAGCCGGTCCCGCCGCCTAGAGCCATTCCTCCGATTAATGTAAGCTTGGTGAATGCATTGCGTCGCTTGAAGGACGCTTATGCATATATTTCTTTTTCAGGAGCGCGGGCTGGACATGCCGTTGCTGCCTGGGTAGCCGATGACAGGGTGAATTCAGATATTGGTGCACTTTTCTTTGATCCTAATTATGGTGAATATCGATTTGCAACGAGGGATGATTTCTTCGACTTCTTTACTGCATATTATCGGCATGCTTATATGTCTGGGTGGATTCAGTTCAGGGATAGTTGGGAGGTTAAAGCTTACACAAATAGGGTTTGGTGAATTATTTTTTTTGCGCCCCCGTTGATATTGACGAAGGTCTTCCTAGGGGCGTTACCGACTCCGTTGCTTGTGGTCAAAATGGAGGGGTAGGGTTGGTCAACAGTAGATTACACTGTCTCTAGACGTGCTCTCAGACTAGAAAGTGATCTGCCGGAACCTTTACCACTCTGGGCTATCACTCCCTCCTTATCAAACAGGCACTCATGATATTGAGTGCTCTTTTGTCCTTTTTCAAAGCGCGAAGGGTTAAATAGTCGAAAAAACTGAAGTAATGGCTAAATTCTAAAAAGAGTGGATGAAAATCTAAAGCAATCCTTCTTGGTGGTCGATAAGATGCTTGTGTCTTCAGTGTGCGACTGGTAGTGGATAGCACCCAAACTGGAGAAGTAAGGTTGCAAAATATTTCAGCCTAATAGTCGACATTTCCGGGGGGGTAGGATCGGTAAAGTCTTGATGAGCTTTGCCTGTTTCTCTCTGACATTTACAGTTGGTAAGTTTGTGGGTAACCCGAGAGATTTTTGAAAATCCAGTAAAGGTATGATGACGCGATTCAGTGGCAACTTGTTGGCGATTGGGATTTTATACTGTGGTATAAATGTGCTAAGCACTAATGCTGAGTATGAACATTCCTATTTTTTGACTCAATTTTTTCAATTCAAAATATATCACTAGTAGCCTACAGGCAGGAAGCTGACGTATGGAACTTATATTTAACAATGCTATATTGCGTGAAAATCTTATAGGCTGCCCAGCTACTCATGCAGAGGCTTTTAAAGTTACTGCAGCATCGCATCGTTGCGTCATCATTGTGCGTGCAACAGGGCCAACCTGTACCCAGTTGCTTGAGCAAGGATATGACACCAAAGGCTTTAGAATTCATGGTAAGTCTTGTGACTGGGGACCTATGGCCGGTTTTGTTTTGCGCGACCCCCGATTAAATAAACACGGTATGGGAAAGGCAGGATATAACCGAGATCAACATCATGAGGCTTTCACCGACACACAATCCGCTGCGGGCTGGACTGCCTCAACAACGCCTCTTCGTTTACATCAAGACAGGGTTGATTGGCTCATCCGCAATGGGAAAATTAATGTTAGAAGAAAAACGGATGATCGCTATGAAGGGGTAGCCAGTCATCCTAGCGGTATTACTTTCCATTACTCACTTATCAAAGTTAACACATGTTTAGGGGATATGTGGGGTGTTTATGTTGATAAGGAAAAGAGTAGGCAGTCGGGGTTTATCCAGGAACGTGGAAATATTGTTGTTCAATATGACACCAAATACAAAGATATGTACGAACCGCTGCTGGCAATGACCAATCCTGTGGAACATCGACAGTTTCGGAATGAACATCCACTTAATGCCATTACGGGAGACTATGATCTATTTGCTATTTGGCCATTTAAGCAGGGTGCCAAAAAATATGATAGATACAGAGATGACCGTCGTGTTCTTGGTACCGTGCAAGCTTGGTCGCAGCGTCATCATATCGAAAACCATCTAGAAAGAAATTTTACAACTCAAGGGCAGGGTACAAAACTTGGTAATATCACTAACCGTATTTATGAAGTAAGCCAGACAGTCAACTCTTTAATCTCTAATGCCTACACTCCAAGAGCTGGGGGAGGTCATTGGGGGCCATTCCCGAGAAGAAATGTACTCTGGCATAGTGACGAAGCCGCACGCCCATTTGTAAACGACGTCGATTTGCCTCTTATTGCATTTACTCCTGCTCGCCGTGAAGTGATTATTCAAAGTTTGCAGGGATTTAGAGAGTTTATAGCGATGTGTACAATCAATGGTGTGAAAGTTACTCTGGCTGAGGGGTGGGCAATGAACCCTACCAATAACAAGCCCGACCGATTGGGGCAGGCTTACGGGGGGCTTGTACCTCATAACTGGCACTTTGGGCAGTGGATCGTCCCCCCATGGTACAATGCTTAGCCAATTATTGGTTTGAAATGAGAGTGGTCACCTAACGGGTGGCCTCTAGCTTTTACGCTGGACAAATTCACTTTCAATTTTCACCAAAAGTATCAAGAAACTCCTTATCTGTACACTTCGCAGATCTTTAGTTATTACGTAGTTCTTCTTGAAAAGGACTCTATTAATCAATGACGCACTGAATGAAAGGCTTGTCGCCCATTCAACAATTTATTCACCTTTCCTATATTTCTATTTGTTCAGTTGTAGATTTTATCAGTGGGCTTATTAAATGCCCGAATTGGATGGATAATGTGAAAAAAATGAATGTTGATGCAGTCTGAATAATATTTTTAACTCAGATGATATAATCATCAACTCTTCCTGTTTTACTCTCTCTATTCCCTCGCTGTATCGCGGGGTAATTGCCAACTTTTACAGCAATGAGCTTTGCCGCTTATGGTTTCACTGGCTGAGGTTCTGATATCTGTTGGATTGAGTGCTGCTCTGCCAGCTTTACGATGCGGAATACGATGTGTTTTTCTGTCCGGCTTCTCTTGGGGTTATTGATATTGCGGATGTGTCACACTCTGCGCAATTCCTTGCGGAGATAATATCGTGGACTAGGTTGGGGAAGAGTAGTTGCTAGTGCTTGGGCAGTTCTTTGACAGTATCGATATTATCTGCGATCAACAGTGGGGTTAGGCTAGCGTGCTACACCATGATGGGGCTAGGCTGAAGATTGCCTGCGACTCGGTTAGCGGGGGGGGGGGGGAATAAATTATCTAGATGCAGCATTGAACCTGAAGAAGGTCGAGGCCAAAATATTCGGCTCCACTACGATCGGTGGTATTGTCTCAAAGTCGACGAAGGCGTCTCTTCTGCATAACGGGAGTGAGTGATTCTCGCCACATCGCTAAAGTATAGATCGAGAGAAATCTCCATAAACGGTTTACGCCCGCTATCTGGCCTAAGCCATTTATTTTACAATTCTGTTAAGTAAGGAGTTTGTAACCAGGCTTAAAAGATTTCTGATTAAAATAATAAGTAAATCTAGATCTTTGAATAAAAATAAAAGGTATTATTTAGTGAATAGTTCTGTTGATAGCCCCCAGATAAAGTCTCAATGTGATGTAACCCTATGCTCAAACCTTCCATCATCGGGAGAGACAGTTTGGCATTTGATCGAACGGCAAATGCACCATCACCCCAGTCGCAAGGCAATTGTTGATGGCAATACGACAATCGATTTCAATCAATTACTTACCCGGTCCAATGTCATTGCGGGTGAGCTTGAAGCTCGTGGTGTAATACCAGGCTCTTTGGTCGGAGTGTGCATGAATCGTTCCTGGGAACTTGTCGCTGCCTTAATTGGTGTGATGAGAGCAGGTTGCGCCTATGTGCCTTTAGATCCGGCATATCCGCGGGATCGGGTTCGATATATGCTGGAACATTCGGGTGCGGTGGCAGCCATTGTGGATGGGGATACTTCAGCAAAATTATGCGAGGGAGTGCGTGAGTTGGTACGGATCGATAGAGTGGGTGCCAAGGCAATCCGCTGCGCAGAGCCGTCCGAAAATGATTTGGCTTATGTTATCTACACATCCGGCTCAACCGGGCGGCCAAAAGGTGTGGCTGTCGAGCACAAAAATATTGTCGCTATGTGCCAGTCGATGGGCGAATTGTTAAATGAGGAGGAGCTCAAGGGTGTTTATGCTGGAGCTTCAGTTTGTTTTGATACTTCGGTTATGGAAATTTTTGGCACCCTGTCGCTTGGGGGCACGGTAATACTGGGAAAGAATATTCTTGAGCTGACAAAGCTATCTTTAACAAATCAAGTGAGAACCTGCGTAACCGTGCCCTCGGCAATGCAGACATTGCTGGCGACAGAAAAATTACCTGAGGGGCTACGTTGTCTCGTTTTTGGTGGTGAGGCGCTGAAGCGATCACTGGTTGAGCAAGTACAGGCTATGGCTCCCGGATTAAAGGTCTTCAATGCCTATGGACCCACAGAAGATACGGTGTATTCCACAATTGCTAAAGTGTCACCTAGCTCAAAAATAGTCACAATCGGAAAGTCCGTACCTAATTCCCGCGCTTATATTTTGGATGACAAAATGCAGCCGCTTTCTCCTGGCGTCGCGGGAGAGTTGTATCTGGCAGGGAGTAAGCTTGCACGGGGGTACTTATACGATGAGGAAAAAACCAAAGAACGTTTTATTGAGCTGGAACCTACCGATTTAATCCCTGATTCACGCTTATATAAAACCGGGGATTTGTGCCAGTGGGCAGAGAACGGAGAAATCGAATTTCTTGGTCGGGTCGATCAGCAGGTGAAGGTGAGAGGATACCGGATAGAGCTTGAAGAGATCGAGTCGACACTCGAGTTTATGCCAGGTATTGATGCAGCGGCAGCTGCGGCAGTAGAGGGCGGTATCGGTCAGAAAATGCTCGCCGTCTTTGTTGTGAGCCGGGATGAAAGAGCAACAGACACTTCAATTAAAGAGTTTTTGGCAGAGCGACTGCCAAAATATATGGTTCCTCAAATCGTAAGACATCTAGAGGAATTACCACTTTTACCGAATGACAAGCTCGACCGAAAGCAGCTTATAGAGTTGGAAAAGAGTAGCCATGGGGAACAAGGACACGATAACAGCAGTGGTTCCACCAACAACCTGATGCAGCGTTTGATGGGTTCAAGGCATGAGCAGGAAGCTACGGTACTGTCGATTATTCAGGGGGAAGTAGCCGCTCTACTTAATATCGGCGATGCCGAACAGGTATCGCCAGAACACTCGTTTACGGGGCTGGGCCTCGATTCACTAACAACATTGGAGTTTGCGCGTCGCTTGACGAACAATGTTGGGCTTACATTACCTCCACAGGCAGTTAACGAGTACGCCACTCCTGAAGCTCTGGCGAGTCATATTATTGACTTGATGAGTAGTGGTATTGGCAGGGGACATAGAAAAAAAGCGCACTCCGTAGCAACAGATTCTCTCGCCGACTTCCAATCACATATTCAGTCCAGCCACCCAACATTCCAGGCCGCAAAAGCGCCTTCCTGGTCTGCGATGGATAAGAGTAAGTTGGTGCAGGAGGTGATGCACATGGTTAACGACCAGCGCAGAAACCCTTACAGCAAAGTGTTGCGTACCGGCAGTGCGACTCGGGGTACGGTTAGCGATGTGTATAACGATGAAGAGCAGGAAGCCATTATCTGGACGACCAATTTATATCTTGGCTTGAATCGGGATCAGCAGGTGATTGAGGAATCCATTGCTGCTGCGAAGCATTTTGGTACTGGTATGGGAACCTCAGCCGCTGCGTCAGGTTTAACGGATCTTCACCTGGCGTTCGAAACGGAATTTGCTGAATTGGTAGGAAAGCCCAGTGCCTGCCTTTTCCCGACCGGGTATACCGCAAATGTCGGAGCGGTTGCCGGGCTTCTAGGCAAAGATGATGTGGTCGTTATCGACCAGCTATGCCACGCATCGATCGTTGATGGTGCCCGCCTTTGTGGGGCCACGATCAGAACATTCCAACACAATAATGCCGCAGACCTTGAAGCGGTACTCGAATCAGAAGTGTCTCCTTACCGTACTGTTCTTGTGGTTCTCGAAGGCGTTTACAGCATGGGGGAGGGCGCCGCACCGGTTGCTAAAATTGTGCGTACGGCCAAGAAATATAATGCACTCGTTTTGGTGGATGAAGCTCATTCGTTCGGATTTTATGGCGAAGGTGGCGGTGGCATTTGTGCCGCTCAGGGGGTTACGGATCAGGTTGATTTCATTATGACAACCCTGAGTAAGGCGCTTGGGAGCCTTGGAGGTGTTGTGGCGGCGAAGCAGGAATATATCGATCTGTTGCGATCATCATCCAGAGCCTACATTTTCCAGGCTTCGGTCAGCCCTGCCGATATTGCTGCAGCACTCACCGCACTACGCCGCTTGAGATCTGACGACCAATTGAGAGAGCGGCTTTGGGATACCACCCGCTACATGCGCCAGAAGTTTGAAGAGGCGGGCTATGATTTGGGCACGGGAGATGGCCCTATTGTCACGCCGCATTTTGGCGACAAAGATAAACTGTTTGCTATTGTGCAGGAACTATACAAACGCGGTGTTCAAACATCGGCAGTGACTTATCCTATTGTAGAACCAGGGCGTGGCCGCCTCAGGCTGATCTGCTCGGCGGCTCATACGAAAGAGGATGTCGATAAGACCGTTCAAGCGCTTATCGAGGCAGAGCGGGAAGTAGATGCTCTGTTGGTGCAGACGGAAAAAGAACCTATGGACTTACGCTGGGCGCAGTCTGTAGTGGAAGACTGGGCAGCGACTTTCTCAGTCTATCTTAAACAATTTATGGTGAGTCATTCTGGCCCAACTCCAAATCTGACCCTGGCCGTACATGTCTCTGAACCATCGGAGCCAGTCAGAATTTTATGTTACGACGGACATGCCACACTGAGTGATCACAACATCTCTGGCTTGCCTTCATGTTCACTGGTGCTTAAAGATAAGGAGGCGATTTCTGCAATGCACTCTTCGAATGTGCAGGGGTTACTCCGTAGTATTTCCACTGGAAGCTGTGTATTAAATGGCCAAGTAGAACCTTTTATTTGGTTTATCGCACGTATGGTTGATCTACGGCAGGGTTCAACGCACTCTGAAAACTTTGAACTATGTCAAGAGGAGTCTATTTGCTAGTTGAGTTGTAGAAGTAACCTACCTAATTGGTCCTTCATCAAATTATGAGGGGCCATTATGGAAAGTAGGTTACTGGTTTTCCATCACCCTTCAGTAGGAATCCTGATGTGGTCTGTGCTAGACCTAAAGGTTGGTCAAATATTGATCTCTTCGGTTAATACCATGTTAACGAGGCAGGTGCTAAACTTCCCTCCCAGATGGGCTCAACTCTAGTGGGTTGGTAGCTGAAATTATACCTCGTCCTTCAATATACATTGCATAACATCTATGTTTTTGTCTATTTGCAGGTAATCCAGATAATGAGAAAATTATAGGTATTTTTCCTGCCCGATGAACTGCGATAGTCATTTTTGGTTAGTGTAATTAGAGTTGTAAACGAGTCTGATTGATTTTTCTCAAGATCTTCTTCATTCATTTGGTTAAGAGCATTACTGTATTTAAGGGTAAGTATTTCGGTTATGAGTATTACAATCCAAATGCTTGGAGAACTGACTGTTTATCATGATGGAGAGCGAGTTAGTCTTCCCCGATCTAAAAGGACACGTGCACTTCTTGCGTTCTTGGTTTTGGCCGCCCGGCCGCATCGTCGTGATCGTTTGTGTGAAATATTTTGGGAGTTACCTGATGACCCTAGAGCATCCCTCAGGTGGTCATTAAGTAAAATTCGCCCCATTGTCAATCACTCCGAGACAGAACGATTGATTGCGGATCGAGAGAGGGTGAGCCTAAAGACAGATGACATTGAAATTGATATTAAGTCAATTATGTCTAGGCTCGAAGAATCTGAGTTATCAGCAGATGACCTCAAGACTATCAATTCTGACCTGCAGGAGCCATTTCTTGAAGGGATAGATTTGCCTGATCAAGAGTTATTCCAGCAGTGGTTGTTTGCTGAGCGGGAGGAGGTAGGGCTTTTGCGTGGCAAAATACTATCCCGCCTCTCAGCTCACCCAGATATCTCACCTCCTGACCAATTGAGGTGGGCGCGCTGCTGGGAAAGTCTTGAGCCTTACAACCCCCTCGCGGCGACTCAGCTACTGAAAAAGATGGATAGGCTGGGGCTTACACGGGAAATGGCGAGTACTAGACCACAATTGGTGGAAAGGTTTAGAAAGGCTGGAATTGCTTGGTCACCGTATAAGCCAGCTGAGGTAGAGACCTGTTATGTTCACACCAATGAACAACTTCTCGAAAGAAAACTTCTTAGCGAACAGAAAATTGAATTTTGTACTGCCTCGGATGGCGCCCGCATCGCGTACGCAACGATTGGTGATGGCCCACCAATCGTAAAGGCCGCTAATTGGTTGAGTCATTTGGAGTATGATTGGGACTCTCCAATTTGGAGCCCTTTGTTCCGGGAACTATCTATTGACCATCGGTTTATACGCTATGATGAACGTGGAAATGGTCTTTCCGACTGGGATGTTGACAATATCTCTTTTGAATCATTCGTAACCGATCTTGAAACTGTTATTGATGCCTGCGACGTTGATAACTTTACGCTACTTGGTATTTCTCAAGGAGCGGCTGTCTCTATCGAATATGCAGTTAGACACCCGGAAAAGGTAAAGCAACTTATTTTGTTTGGTGGCTACGCAGCGGGCTGGCGGATTGGGGCTACGGAGTCTGTGATAAAAGAGAGAGAAGCGGTAATGACTCTAACTAAAGCCGGCTGGGGGCAAGATAACCCCGCATACCGACAGATATTCTCCTCAACATTTATGCCAAGGGCTAACACTAGTGAGTTGGCTTGGTTCAATGAATTTCAACGCCTAACAACTTCTCCTGAAAATGCAGTTCGCTTTCTTTCTGTGTTTAGCAGCATAGATGTTCGTGAGCAACTCAGTAAAGTCACCGTTCCTACATTGGTTATTCATTCTTTAGGAGATCAACGGATTCCGGTAAAAACAGCATGCGATATCGCATCAAGCATTCCAAATGCTAGATTTGTTGGTCTAGATAGTGATGGGCATTTGTTATTGGGGCGTGAACCAGCTTCAAAAGAATTTCTTGAGGAAGTGCGTAAGTTTATCTCGACTACTTGATAAAAGGCTTTTTTATCGGAGCTTTGAGTGCTAGAAATGCTACTGGCTTCTTGATCTCTAGTGAGGCCAAAATCTTATATTGAAACCAAATGTGGCCTGTCTTCAACGGGCCAGGTTTCAAATTAGGTGTGATCAGTGTGAAAGAGTTATTGTCAGGGGGTTTGTGTAAGGGGATTATTAGAGCTAACTATAAACGGTATATTAAATCTTATAATCTGGAAGATGATGAATACTGCCTACATATAATATCCAGTGTTCTGGGTATACAGAAGCTTCACCAAGACATTTTTCTGACGTCTTTATATTTTGCACGGCTTTAACTAGGGCCTGTCTACACTAATAAATCTGCCTGCAATATGTGAAAAGCTACGAAAGAATATAAAAGTCAAATCCAATTTAACAAAGCGATGGAGGTTCTACGGATTCCTTTTAATCGACGAAATAAGCACTCCGCCTTATTCTGCGTCTTGTACACCTCCCGATCATACTCCCACGGCCTCAAGCGGTTAACTCTCGGAGGGATCACCAGAATTACGCCTAGATTCAGCACCAACTGCCGTATGTCATCTCCTTCACAAACTTTATCTATTATGACCTTAGTGCCAACTCAATGGCAGTTTTCTAGCGCTCTCAGTAGGCCAAGCCCCTCGGGAGTACCACTAAGCTGACGAGGTGATGAAGAAAGGGTAAGGGTAGCTGGCAATTACAACGATGGTTCAAACGATGGTTCAAACGGCAATAGGCTTTACTTACATTATTCTGAGTTGACAGAGGGTATCAAGTTCAGAGCATCAATAGTAAGGCAATGGATAGCCTTATGTTTCAACCTAAGTATATGTGTTCAAAGTTAAACCGTAATAAAGGCATTCTGTTCAAAATGTATTCTGTTGTTATGTGGTTTATAGATGAAAAATGTAACACTTATCCTTTGATAAAATTCCCCCCAAATATCAGTAAACGGGATTTTAATTTTAGATGGCGTTTACCTTTTTGGCGTCATGTGCAGTAGGTGGATCTATCTTAGAAGTTAGTAATAATAAGCAAAAAGTTTTGGCCGGTTGATCCAGTTACCTATTAATGGATTTTGTAAGTTGTGGGAAAAGCATTAAATAATGTTAAAGATATTGCGAATAACTTCTGGTCTCTCAATATTAAATAGTAGTTCTATAAAGGGTAATAAAAGAAATGAATATTCCCTCCTGCAAGTGGCAAGACGATATCACCAATGGGGAAGTGGTTGTCGAGTGCCAGCATTGTGGAGATTTATTTGAGTTTAAGATATTCTCAATTCCATGCGGTAAATCTATTGCTCTTACATCTTCACCTTTTGTTAATTTAGTTATGATGGTGTCCGGCACTGCTAATATTACGAATCGTCAATCAAACTTTGAGTTGAAAATGGGGCAAGTCTGGCTGGCAAGTTCGGATGAAGGTTTTCGGTTAGGAAATATCCACAAAAATCAGGATGCAGTTGTAATATGTGTTGGTATTCGTGCAGCAATGCTATCTAGATTCTACGAAAGATACGATAATGCCTTGCTTCATAAAAAGCAGGTACCCAATATGATGAAATCAGTTCTACCTAGGGGTGAAGTACCTATTATTTTTCCAAGTTGTAAGTTGACAAGGCTAACATTAGATTCATTTAGATTGTTTGGTCAGTTGGATAATGATGGATTAAATGCTCTGAAGTTAGAGGAATTATTACTGCTTAAATTGAACAGTGATCATGGGAAGATACTGGCTAATGAATTGCTTAATCAGGTAAACCCGGAGCAGGAAGCTTTTAGGAGGTTTATGGAAGTCAATGTTACTAAAAATTGGTCTTTGGCTGACTATGCTAAGCAGATTGGTATGAGTTTGACTTCATTTAAGAATATGTTTAGTCAGGTTTTTAGGGAGGGCTCTCCAAAATCATGGATTAACGAAAGGCGTCTGCGATACGCAGATGTTCAACTGCGTACTACAAGTAAACGGTTAGTGGATATTGCGTTGGAGAGTGGTTTTTCTAGTCAGTCGTATTTTACACAATTATACAAGTCAAAATATCGCATTTCACCTTCTCTGGTAAGGAAAGAGTGTGTTTCATTGATTTAAATATTTTTTGCGCACTGAATTGCAGTGTAAATAAAATCAGTAGTTATTATACGATTTAAATTATGAAATAGCTCTTGCTATATATTCTTGGATCAGATGGCTTAATTGGTGGGAAGACGCTAAAGTTTAAAGGTCGCAGAGCCATCTGGTGACACTGGTTCGGTGAGCCTCCAAGTTGTTGATTGCTCGCAGAGTGCCACTACAACACGTCCTCCCAAGGATAAAGGAGTTTGGCAAATTACCTCAAACACCTATTGAGGAGGCGATGCTCTAATGCAACATCTGGCCACGGTAAAGTGATAAATAACCAAATAACCAAATAACCAAATAACCAAAGTCTCTAGAGATTTTTGCCGAATAGCACGCCACTTGTATTAGCAAGGTAGCTTTACCACTATCCCTCACTCCTCGTAACGGATTTCAGTAATAAAATAAGTCTGCCACTTTTCTCCCAGACGAATATCTATCTCATCATCAAGCCTGCGCCCTAACAGTGAACGAGCCACAGGAGAGTCCATGGAAATCAGGCCGGCCTTTACATCAAACTCATCTGGCCCAACTATTCTATAGCTTACGACTACCCCCTCTTCATCTTCCAACGTGACCCAGGCACCGAAGAAGACTTTTTCGCGGTCATCGGGCACCTGGTCAACTACGGTGATTTCTTCCAAGCGCTTGGTCAAAAACCGCACACGGCTGTCTATTTCCCGCAGGCGTTTCTTGCCGTAGATATAGTCGGCATTTTCTGATCGATCACCCAGCTTGGCGGCGTCACTGACCGCCTGGGTGACTCTGGGGCGCTCTTCCTCCCAAAGGAACTTTACTTCGGCGCGCATACGTCGCGCGCCCTCCGCAGTGATATAGCGGGAGCCGCGCGGGTGCGGCGGTCTCCATCTTCCCATGGTGTTACTGGCTTCCTCTCAAGGTCTGGGATGATTGATTACAGGTTTTCAATGGTAATACCGGGGCCGGTTTCTGCCAGGGGGAAGCCGAAAATACGGCTGTAAAATTCCAGTTCTCCCTCCAGGGCCATTTTAATGCTGTCTCCACTGCGAAAGCCGTGCCCTTCATTGGCAAAGGTGATATAGGCAACTGGGATACTGCGCTCTTTAAGGGCTTTAACCATGGTTTCCGCCTGGTTTGGCGGTACCACCTTATCTTCCATGCCCTGGAAAAAAATCACTGGGCAGTTCAGCTGCTCTACATGATGAATAGGAGAGCGTTGCTGATAGATCTCCTCAGCAGATGGCCAGGGGCCTACCAACTTGTCCAGGTAGCGGGATTCAAACTTGTGGGTGTCTTTGGCGAGGCTGCTCAATTCGCCGATTCCATAGTGGCTGGCTCCGGCTTTGAAAGTGTTGTGAAAAGTCAGTGCCGCCAACACGGTATAACCACCCGCGCTGCCACCTTTGATCAGCAGTCGCTCAGGATCTGCCAGGCCCTGATTGACCAGGTATTCGGCGCCGGCACAGACATCTTCCACATCGTAGATACCCCACTTATCGGTAAGGCGATCGCGGTATTCTCGGCCATAACCGGTACTGCCGGAATAGTTCACATCCAGAATGGCGAAGCCTCGGCTGGTCCAATACTGTACTTTCAAATTGAGACCGGCAGAGGTGGCTCCTGTAGGGCCGCCGTGGCTAAAAACAATAAGCGGGGGCTTTTCGCCCTCAGGTGCCTTGAAGTCTGGGTTCTGCGGTGGATAGTAAAAGCCGTGTACCTCCCGCCCATCGACTTCGAAATTGATTGCTTGGGCGCGGGAGAAAAGTTCGGTGGGCAATTCACGGTGATTACTGCTGGCGATAACCTCAAGCGCCTCACTTGCTTGGTCAAAAGAGACGATTGCAGGGAAGCTGTCACTTGCGGCGGCAATCATTATCGCTTTACCGCTTTCACAGTGCAGACTCTCGATATCGCAATAGGGCTGTTCGATCAGCTGGTGTTCGCCAGTACGGGTATTCAGGATGGCTAGGTACCAAAGACCGTTCTCGGTGTAGGTACAGAGAATTTCCTCGCCACTGATAAAACCATAAGTGGACATGCCAAACACCCACTGCGGGGTGGCAAATTCAGCATCCCTTTTCCACAGAGGAGTATCTTGCTCCAGCTTATATAAATTCCACCAGTTGTTGCGGTCGGAGACATAGTAAAGCTCCCCCCGCGGAGACCATTGCGGCTGGAAGATGGATTCGTTATCTCCGCCAGCCACTTGCGTAATCTCGGTGATCTCTCCCTGTTCATTCAAGCTGGCCTGGCACAGCTCGGTGCCGTCCCAGGGGAGGTTGGGGTGATGCCAGCGTAAGAAAGCCAATTGATCCCCGTTGCTGTTCAGGGTGGGGTTTGAGTAGAAGTCTGCTCCCTCAACCAATACCTTGGGCGCTGTAGCCAGAGGCGCCTGTAAGTCGATAGAGATAATCCGTGCCCGTGCCTCCGTACCCTGAGCGTGGCCACTGTCGTCTTCTTCAATACCAATGAGGCGATTTCTTTTTATATCGAGGTGTAGGTCTGCATATCGGGATTCGTTTTCTGGGGTGATGGCTTCGGGCAAGTTACTGCTGATCTCCATACGGTAAATACGCTGATCTTCCGCCAGCACAAAATACAGGGTGTCGCCGTGAACCAGGTAGCTACCACCGCCGTATTCGTGCGCCTTAGAGCGAATACTCAGTGGGGCGGGCGTGAGGTCGCGCCGTCCATTTTGCGGACAATATTGCACCAGAACATTGCGCCCCTTTTCTGAGGGGCGCGACTCTAGCCAGTAGTAACGCCCATCCACCAGGCTGGCTTCCGCAAGGCGCACACTGCCTTCTACTAATAGTTCTGCGTTGATCGCGGACTTCCAGCTGCCATAAGGGGTGGAGATTGTCTTGGGGTTATTACTCATCGGGTACCGGATTCCTTAATTAGATCTTTTCGCATTCTGCCGGGCCTGTTTTGACGACACAAGGTGCCTTTTTACAGGGAGAGGCCTATGTTAGTCTCTTGCGAACCAAGCAAGCGCTTGGTGCCGGGGGTTGATACCACCCCACAACAAACCCAAAGTATGGATGCGGCTCTGGGTATTTCGCGCAGGGTTGAAGCGCAGGTACTGAGAGCATGGCAATCAGCGGAATTCGGCAAAGCTTAGTGCGCCGAATCTAAAGCGGCCCAAATAAAGATAATTCAGGAGAGCCTGCGATGTCCGATGAAGTGGTAATCACCTGCGCCCTAACCGGGGTGCTCACTAATCCGCAACAACACCCGGTTCCAGTAACGCCGGAAGAAATGGCAAATTCCGCTCGCGAGGCCTTTGATGCCGGGGCCTCGGTAATGCATGTGCACTTTCGGGTGCAGGAGCCGGGCAAGGGGCACCTACCCAGCTGGGACCCGCAAGTGGCGTTGGAGATAGCTGATGCCATCCGTGATAAGTGCCCCGGTGTACTTTTAAATTTCTCCACGGGCACTATTGGCCGGGACCAGCGCGGCCCGCTTGAGTGCTTGCGCGCCGGTAAGCCGGAAATCGCCGCCTGTAACGCTGGCAGTTTGAATTACTTGAAAGCCCGATCCAACGGCAGCTGGGCCTGGCCGCCGATGGTATTTGATAATCCGGTGGACAAAGTGGAGGAGCTGCTGGCGGTCTGCCGCGAAACAGGTACCAGGCCTGAGTTCGAGTGCTTTGATGTGGGTATCGTCCGTTCTGTAGGAATGTATGCCGATGTGGGTATGGTGGATAAGCCCAACTATAACCTGGTGATGGGGGTGGCTTCCGGTATGCCTGCCGACCCGGAGTTGTTGGCATTGCTGCCTAAATATATGCATGCGGGCAGCTTGTGGCAGAGCACAGTGATTGGGCGTGAGGATATCTGGCCGGTGCATCGCAAGACCGCGGAATTGGGGGGGCATTTACGCACCGGGGTGGAGGATACCTTCTATTTGCCCGGTGGCGAGCGCGCCTCTGGCAATGGCCAGCTGATTGAAGCTTTGGCTGTGGTCGCCGAAGAGTGTGGCCGCAAGGTGGTCTCTCCAGAGCGGGCGCGGGAAATCTTCTGCTAGCGTATTATTCCGTACACAAATTAGAGCGGCGCTATCGGTGTCGCCTAATTATCCCTTGGAAATCGTTTTCCTTCCGGTTCCCCACCGCTTTCTAGGGCTCAAAGTGAGTTTTGAGCGCCGTGTTTTCTTTTCTTTGGTCTTCTAAGCCTGCCTGGATTTCTTGGGTGCCAGCAAAGAAGGCGTTTCTTTTCCTCGATGTCTGTACTTGGCCTGCATGGTTATCCGCCAGTTAGCACTGCAGTGGCTGCTAGTCTTTAGTGGGAAAAGCCGTTTCCAGCCGTTGGCCGATCAATAAAAAAACAGTCTCTAGTAGGGAGCAGTGGATGCAAGAGTTGTTGGACCGAATAATCAGGGCGATTGATTGGGCCAACCGGCTTTTGTGGGGGGGAATTGCAGGGGAATGGTGGCTCGGTGTCCTGATTATAGCGCTGCTGCCCATTGGCCTTTACTTCTCTATCCGCAGCCGTTTTATCCAATTCCGTCATTTTGGCCATATGACCATGGTAATGGTGCGCGGTATCCACAAAGATCATCCGGGCTCAATTTCTGCCTTCCAGGCATTTGCCACCAGTGCCGCCGCTCGAATTGGCACCGGCAGCTTGGCGGGCGTTGCTGTGGCCATTACTGCTGGAGGGCCTGGGTCGGTTTTTTGGATGTGGATGGTGGCTTGGCTCGGCATGGCCACCAGTATGGTCGAAAACACCCTTGCACAGGTTTACAAAGAGAAAGGGGAGCAGCCGGGAACTTTTCGAGGAGGGCCGGCGTACTACATTAATAAAGGCCTTGGCCCTAACTGGAAATGGCTCTCGGTGAGTTTTTCCATCTTTTTGCTGTTGTGTTACGGCTTTATTTTCAACTCCA
Organism: Microbulbifer sp. CnH-101-G; assembly: GCF_052466775.1. Classification (NCBI taxonomy): domain Bacteria; kingdom Pseudomonadati; phylum Pseudomonadota; class Gammaproteobacteria; order Cellvibrionales; family Microbulbiferaceae; genus Microbulbifer; species Microbulbifer sp. CnH-101-G. The sequence continues at coordinate 2,088,689 of NZ_CP174292.1, read as the reverse complement.
TCCAATCGAATACCATGGCTACGGCCCTCAATGACGCCTGGGAAATCAATCCCATGTTGGTGGGGGTTGTTGTGGCCGTAACCGCGGCCATTATTGTATTTGGAGGTATCCGTTCTATCGCTCGCTTTGCTGGGGTGGTAGTGCCTTTTATGGCCATCGCTTACTTAACTGTGGCAATGGTGGTTTTACTGATAAATCTGGGAGATTTGCCCAAGATTCTAGGTACGATCCTGAAAAATGCATTCGGCCTAGAGCAAGCCGGAGCGGGGGCCCTGGGGGCGGTGGTGTCCAATGGGATTAAACGAGGTCTCTTTGCCAATGAAGCTGGGCTTGGGTCTTCACCGAATGTTGGCGCGGCAGCAGATGTTAAGCATCCTTTGGTACAGGGCTATGTGCAAATGGCCTCAGTTTTTTTGGATACCATTGTTATCTGCACCTGTACCGCGGCGATTATTTTAGTTGCTGATGTCTATATGGTGGGTAATGTGGAGGGGGTTAAGCTGGCTCAGGATTCCCTCGCGAGCGAGGTGGGTTCCTGGGGAACTGGTTTTGTGGCCTTTGCACTGCTGTTCTTTGCCTTTACCTCGATTATTGGTAACTACTATTATGGTGAGACCAATATTTTTTATCTTTACCACACCCCCGTTTCTATCTTTTGTTATCGGATAATTTTTTTACTGTTTATCTTGTTTGGAGCCTGGGTTTCCTACAGTGGAAGCACTGAGAACTTCACCCTGCTTTGGCGGATGGCAGATGTCGCTATGGGGTTTATGGCTTCGACCAACATATTGGCTATTACGCTGCTTTCCGGTGTCGCCTTCAAAGTATTGGGGGATTATGAGGCACAACTTAACAGGGGGGTGAAAGAGCCGATATTTGATGCCCGGAAATGCGACATTAAGGGGATAGACCACGAAGTGTGGGATCGAGATTAAGTGCACTGCCCGCAGAGTACTGGTCTCACGGGCAGGTTGAATAAAAAAAGTTAATATTAGAGAGCAGGCTTTTGAATTGCTAGATAGAGGATAAAACCAACTTGTACTATTGCCAAAATCGATGCAATCATACGGGTGCGCTGAGACGCAGACTGGCGAAGTGCGAAGAAACCGGCAATCACATATCCAAAAACCAGTGCGATCTTCACTGCGAGCCAATGAAAAACAGCCGGGTTCCAGCTACCAATAATAACCAGAGCTATAGCAGCAGATAACAGCAGAGTATCATTGGCGTGGGGCATCCAGCGCAGGAAGGTCTTTCGCCATTGCGTCTTACCAGAGAATTCCATTCCCATCCGCAACAGAAAAAGGGAGATGCTAAGCACTGCAGCGGTGATATGGGTATGCTTAATTAGTGTGTAGGTAAACATCTTATACGGCTAATGGGTTAATTCTAATAAATGCAGTTCTTGGAAACGGTGTAAAAGATCACTGGGTTTGCTAAGAGCGCAGTTCAAGTTGTTGCCGATGATAACGGCCCTTCGCAATTCTATGCAATAGTGAGTTAAGAGGGCGAACCCATCGCTCTGATTTTTTTGGTGGGGATGACTGATTTAGCGGAAGTATAAAAGCGAAAGCTGAAAATTTGCACATCCTTGTGCCGGGCTAGCCGATTCCATTCTTTTGATGTTAACGGCAGGGTTAGTTCAAGTTGCCGATGCGCCCATACTTCATCCAACGGGGAACATTGTGCTCGGCACGTATCATATTCTCATTGATGGCTAAAAGGTCATTGGGGATATTATTCTGGTCATCACTCAGGCCAATTGTGGCTATCTCTTCTTTCGCCTCCATAGACCCTCCAACCCAAATCCAACCGCTATTTCTTGTTGTGATCATATTATTAAGATTGGAGACCGTTAAATTGTTATAGACAGTATTGTTTCCTCCGTTGTCAATACGAGCCCTTGCCAATCCGTTTCCCTGTTGTCATAGGACATTATTCATGGAATCCTGACTCTGATCAGCAAGATAGGTGGAATTAGTGACACCAGACAAATTGAGACGTTGATTACAGCGATCGGCGTGTACTAGCTCATGCCCCAGAGTGATGTAACTGCTGCAATTACTCATAGATTTGTGTGACAGACCTCCAGTCAAATACTGCATATAGCCTGGGTGCATGTCAGACAATCGATCAGAAAGACTGATCACGGATTGATTTATATGTAGAGCCTGTTTTATCAATAAATCAAGGAAAAAGACGGAGGGCCTGGGCTGGTATTACAATGGTAGTGTCGTAGCCTCACAACGTGGCCTTGAAATCTTTGTGATAAGTACCACTGACCTGAAGTCGGATACTGCCTATGCTTTGGATGCTCAGCAGGCAATAGACAAACCATACTGTCAAACTTGCTCCAACACTCATGGATCTTGGTATTAGCTATCTTGCTGCAGATTCCTACTATGCCAAGGTGGAATTCGTTTCGGCTATTATTCCAACGGGGATACACATCGTTGGCGAGTTACGAGCTGACGCAAACTTGTTGTGGCTATATGAAGGCGTTTACAGCGGCAGTGGATGCCCCAGAAAATACGATGGAAAGGTGACTTTGTTTCCGACATGAATCGTTTTGAGCATGTATGCGCTTTGAATGATACGACTGAAGTTTATACAAAGTCTACCTATGCCAGATTTATCAAAAAGAGTTATTCGCATTGTGATGCTGAGGCCTACTAACGGCGACAAAGAGGGGCACGCACTGCTGTATTCGACAGACACAGAACTGGATGCGATGACAATGATCGCCTATTACAAGTCAAGATTCAAATAAAATTTTTATTCGGGGATGCAAGGCAGCGCACAGGTCTGACCCACTGCCGGCAAACTCGAAAAAAGGCGATCAATCTACATGTGGATGCATCATTGACGGCCGAAATTTATTAAGAATTGAGGAAAGAAAAGCGAAGAAAACGGATGAGACTTTGATTATTTCAATTGCCAGCTGTAAGCACCGAAAGTTCAACCAGCAAGCATCTCATGGATAGACTTTTCAACGAGTTAGAATTGGACCTAAGAAGTGGAAAAGCTGTCAGTGTTTATGAGCGTAACAGTGAATACGTGGTTATAGCTGCATGAAACTATCTAAAGTATTGGCAGATAATAGCGCACATAATTAAGGACGGTAGTGCTCGATCATTTAAGCGTGGCTAATGTTTCAGATTACATCAAGATAGTTTAAGCCGATGTGATGGGTTAGAAAATAACCATGAAAGTAAATTATTCCTATTGGCTTCTGAAATAATTAAAAGCTCACTTATGACATGTGAAAGTATACAAATTCTAAACTTGACTGACACGATTAAAATCTTAGAGACCATAGTTACTTAAAATTTAAAGTACTGTTGTACCAGTATTCTGTTAGATAAAAAAATATACGCAATGATAAACGATGCAGGTTAATGAGCATTAACTAACAGCTCTTTAATTCTAGTCGGTAAAATTTCACTTGATTCCCAAATATATTTTAAATATTATGAAATAATAGGCGTTGAGCTAAGAAATCAAAGGAGTGATTTTTAGATGTAGATTAAGAGAGAAATTATAATAAGTTGATATACAGATAGAGTTTAGTTGTTGCAAGGGATGTGCTGAAAATGAGCTTTGGTGAATTTTTATCTTTTTGTAAAGAAAATAAAATAAGACTTAAACAAAAGAATGGAAATATAATAGTTGAAGCAGACGCTCATTTAGTTAATGAACATTTTAGAGACAGTTTAAGGAAATATAAAGAGCAACTAATAACACACATACAGGAATCCAATAAGCCAGATAAAATGGCACTAGAAAAATTCGGATTCCCCCTCTCTTCAAGCCAGCAACAATTATTTTTTTTTAGTACAAAATACAATAACAATAAAAGCTATAATATTCCTGCTGCCTTTAAAATATATGGCGACCTAAAAGTAGAAGCACTTTCAAAATCTTTTAACAGCTTATTACTGCATCATGAGTTACTAAGAGCTAACTTTATAGTTATAGATGGTAAACCAGCACAAAAAACAAGTGGAAATCAAAGCATAAATTTAGAATGTGTTGATTTCAGCACAGAAATAAATATTGATGAAAAGTATAACAAACATTTTTCAAAGATTAATAGACCTTTCGATCTAAAAAAAGATACTCTTTTTCGAGTATCACTAATCAAAATTCATGAGAAAGAATATATATTAATCATCGTCATACATCATATAATTGTTGATGGGTGGTCGCTTAATATACTCCTAAAAGACTTAAATAGAATATATACAGAAGGGACTAGAACGGAAAATTTCTTGTTGCCGAGCCCAAAGAAACAGTTTGTCGACTATGTTTTTTGGGAAAAAGAATACGTATACCTTAATAAAAGAAAATTATTAGCGTATTGGAGCGATAAATTACGAAATATACCTGAATTACATGCTTTACCATTAGATTTCCCTAGACCCAAAAAACAAAGTCATCTTGGTTCTACAATCATACATAACCTATCCGAGAAACTTTCAGAAAATATAATAAACTATTGTAGAAATCAAAGAGTAACCTTATTTTCAGGTTTGTACGCAGCTTTTGTAATTTTTATAAATAGGCTATCGAATACAAGTGATATCGTAATTGGAACACCTATAGCCAACAGGTCACACAATGAATTTAGTGATGTCGTTGGGATGTTTGCTGATACCCTTCCACTCCGTGTCAAGATCCAAAATGATATAAGCTTCCAACAATTTTTGTTGAAGTGCAATGAAACCTTGCTGAAAGCACAAAACAACCGTTTATCATTTGATTCAATAATTAATGAATTGGGAGTGGAACGTAGTCTAAGTTATAGCCCAATTTGTCAGGTCATGCTATCCCTGTCAAATACAGTTGAAAACAAGTTAGAATTACCAAATGTAACTATTAACCCAATTAAAGGTAGCAAAAGCGAAAGTAAATTTGATCTCACTCTAGATATAGAGATCAAAGATGGAAGATTGATAACTAACTGGGAGTATTCCACAGCAATCTTTCATGAGGATAGCGTAAAACGCTGGGCTCTTCAGTTTGAAAATCTTTTAGAAAATATACCTTATAATACAAATAATCCAATCAAACAACTAAAACTAAATACTAAAAAAGATATTGATTCACTAGAAAAATTCCATACGCTGCAAAACGAAAAAAAATTTGAAGATTATAATGTTGTCAAAGCATTCAATGAAATAACAAATAAATTTTCAGATAAGATTGCTTTAATTCATAAAGATGTAAAGCTGACATATCGTGAGCTGATGGAAAAAGCAAGGATTTTGATGAACTCAATTCTTGATCATTCATCAAGCCCAAAGCTCGTTGCAATTTATTTAGACAAGTCTATTGATTGCTATTTGTCAATACTTGCTGTCCTTAAATCAGGTGCGGCATATCTTACTCTTGATTGCAACAACCCTGATATTAGAATAGAAAAAATATTAGAGTTGGCAGATCCAGATTTAATTATAACAAATAAAAAATATCTAGAAAAATTCACAAATAGAAATTGCTTTGATATCGGCAAGCAAGAGAAAATTAGTCTAGATAGGGAAATCAAACAAAATTTATCAGGTAATGAAGCCGCTTACTGTTGCTTCACTTCCGGGTCCACTGGTATCCCAAAAGGAGCTCTAATACCCCATAAAGGCATAGTACGATTAATAAAGAATCAAAGCTACGTATCATTAAGTAATAAAACGATAATTGCCCAATTATCCAATTTGTCTTTCGATGCTGCTACATTTGAAATTTGGGGAGCATGGCTTAACGGTGGAACTCTGGTAATACCAGAGGATAATCTTCTTAACACAAAAAAAATAAATATAGAGTTAGAAAAACATCAAGTAAATACAATATTTTTGACATCCGCTTACTTTGATTTATGGAGTAAGGAAAAAAATAAAAAACTTCATCTAAGAGAAATTATTGTGGGAGGTGATGTAGTAAATCCCTATAGTGTGAAGAGAGTGTATGAAGAATTACCAAATGTCACCATAATAAACGGATATGGACCTACGGAAAATACAACGTTCAGTTGCTGCTATAGGATTCCACGATTTTTTAATACTGAAAAACCGATCCCTATCGGATTTCCTATTAAAGAAACAGGTATTGCAATTGTCTCAGAAAATAAAGAAATAACACCACTTGGTGGAATAGGAGAACTTTGGGTAAGAGGAGCTGGGGTATCCTTAGGTTATATTAATAATAAGGCAGAAAGCAAAGAAAAATTTATAACACATAAATTTAATAATTGGCCAAAAGACCAATACTACAGAACTGGCGATCTGGTACGAATTTCAAGTGAAGGCAAGATAGAATATCTTGGAAGAAGAGATTCTGAGGTAAAGTTACGAGGTTTTAGGATCGACTTAGCCGAAATAGAAGCCTGTATTTCACGATATGAAGATGTCGATGCAGTTGCTACTATAATGCAGCAAAACAAAACAGGAGATAAATTCTTAGTTTCATTTGTTAGCAGTAAATCAAATAAAAAGGAAGACATAGGAGAGTTAATAAAAATTCATGTAGCAAAATTCTTACCAGAATATATGGTCCCATCAAGAATATATATTGTCGACGATTTCCCGATGACTGACTCAGGAAAAATTGACAAAAGAAAGCTTAGGTTGCCAAAAAATCTATCTAGTGATCGAAGTAAAGAGAATAGCAGTATTGAGGATAGAGTAACCATAATATGGTCAGAAATACTTGATCTTCCTGAAAAGTTTATTACCCGTTCATCTAGCTTTTTTAAACTAGGTGGAACATCCTTAATGTCGATGAGACTTATAGCCCGTATTAATGAAGTATTTAATACCCAGCTGGATATTTCAGATATATTTAATAGTCCTACATTGAATTCATTCTCGGGTCTTATAGATCAAAATTATAACAGTTCGAAAGTTGCACTTAAATCCCATCCTGAAATTAAGCTTGCACCGCTATCTTTTTCCCAGAAAAGGCTTTGGCTGATTCAAACTTTAGATCCTGATGCTAATCATTATAATATGATTTTTGGCCTGAAATTAAAGGGATCACTTTGTATATCAAGTCTTGAACAGTCAATTTCGGAAATAATCCAGCGGCATGAAATCTTAAGGACCAAATATAAAATTAATAGTGATGGTGAAATTTTTCAATCAACCACAGAAAAGTATAGTTTCAAGCTCATCACAAAAAATTTAACTTCTTGCGATAACAGAATCAAAGAAAATGAGAGATATAAAGCTACCGAAAAATTAAAAAATCATAAATTCGATCTAAAAAATGACCTGATGTTAAGGGCAGAGCTAATAAAATATAGTGAAAAGGAATATGATTTATATTTCATATTGCACCATATAGCGTTTGACGCCCACTCTACCAGCATCTTCATTAATGAACTATCTCATCATTATTCAAGAAAAGTAAATAATTTCAGTATTGCAGATCTTGATCCAGTTGACTTCCAATATCGAGATTTCGCAATCTGGGAAAATAAAAATATAGGCCTCGAAGAGACTGGGATACAATATTGGAAAAATCAACTTAAAGATATTCCTACAATTCATAGTATCCCTACGGACTTTAAAAGGCCTGTAAAGTTAAGTCATTCAGGCAGCCGAATAAAGAAAAGAATTCAAGAAAGCTTAAAGAAGAAAGTCGATGTATTTATCAAGGAAAATGATATAAGCATATTTATGCTAATGCATACTATTCTTTCAGCCCTTATTGCTAGATACTCTAACGAATTGGATGTGATTGTAGGAAGTCCCATAAATATTAGAAACAGTAATAAGTTATTAAATACGATAGGATTTTTTTCTAACACAATTATCTTAAGATCTAAGATTCAAAAAAATATTAGTTTCTTAGACCTTATTTATAAAAATAAAAAAACAATACTTGAAGCTTATAAACATCAATATTTACCATTTGAAAAGATTGTAGACTTGCTCAACCCAGAAAGGAGTATGAGTCATAATCCCATTTTTCAGATAATGCTATCAATGCATGAAGATACTGAAAATGGATCCATAAAAATGGATGATATTGAAGTTAGTCCTAATCCCGTACTAAATGAATCATCACAATTCGACCTTTGTATTGATGTGAAGTCAAACAGTAACTCACTCACTCTAGAATGGGAGTATTCTTCTGATTTGTTTGCTAGAAATAGTGTAGAACAAATGGCTACTCATTTTGTACAGCTTTTGGAGTTATGCTTAAGAGAACCAAATACGTCTATTTTTAATTGTCAAATAATAACTAGTAAAGAGCTAGAGAGAGAATTTATATTACAATAAAAAAATAAAAGAAATTAAAAACATCAAATGTATTCATGATGTTCTCGAAGATCAAATAAGAGCAACGCCTAATAGAGTCGCAATAGTTGACGGAACAAATTCGATAACATATAAACAACTTCACAAAAGAGTTAACATTCTATCCGGAATTTTACATCAAAACAGGATAGAGCAAAATACAGGTATTGCAATTCATTTGCCTCGGTCTTTGGAATTGGTCACCGCAATATTTTCAGTATTGAAATCCGGTTCTTATTTTATTCCCTTAGATCCGGAACAACCGATTGAAAGAAAAAAAGAAATAATAAAAAGTACAAAAGTCAAATATATAATAACTAATTCTAAAAAGGATCAAGATCTCTTTTCTAAAGAAGCAAATCTTATTGACGTAGGAATTGTGGATAAAATCCGATATGATGATACAAAGATAGAGATAAATCCAAAAAACTCGTCGGTTCCTATAAATAATTTAGCCTATATAGCATTCACCTCGGGAACAACTGGAGTTCCTAAGGGAGTTATGGTTGATCATGAAGCTCTTTATAGGCGTCTAATTAGCTGGAAAGAATTATTAAAACTTTCAGACAATCCTCCATGTGTATTGAATATGGCTAGCCCATCAGTAGATATATGCTTTGGTGATATGTTAAAAAGTTTGCTAGTGGGAGGCAAGCTAGTAATCTGCGATAAAAATGTATTGCTTTCTCCACCTGATTTATTTGAATTAATGGAAACCAATGTTGTAACACTGGCAGATTTTGTTCCATCACTACTAAGGGTGTTTGCTGATTATTTGATTTCAAATGGAAAAAAGCTATCTACGCTAGATTATATTCTTATCGGGTGCGAAGCGTGGTATGGACGGGACCTAACTAAGATTCAAAATATACTGGTCAAAAAGACAAGGTGCTTGAATATTTATGGACAAACTGAATCTCTAATTGACGTAACCTATAATGATGTGACAAATCTGACAATCAATAGTGGTCAAGTTGTACCTATTGGTCAGGGCCTTCAGAATACAGGTATATATATATTAAATGAGCAAAATCAGATACAACCGCTAGGTGTGCCAGGAGAGCTATGTGTTTTAGATAAAGCACTAGCTCGCGGTTACTGGGAAAATGATGATGAGACAAAGCAAAAATTTATTAAGAATTTAATTAATAAACATGGACCGAATAGGATATATAAAACTGGAGACTACGCACTTAGAACCCAGGAGGGAATATTAAGGTTTGTTGGTAGGAAAGATGACCAGGTTAAAGTCAGAGGATATAGAGTTGAAATTAGTGAGATAGAAGACAAATTAATTTCCCATCCAAAAATTGATAATGCAATTGTTTTAATAAAAAAAGACAGTGATGAACAAGCTTCATTAATTGCATATATAATTTGTAAAGAAGAGTGCGGGAAAGCCATAGAAGAAGAAATATCTAGCTTTATGGAAAATTCGCTTCCCTCATATATGATCCCAAGAGAATTAATCATCATCGATGAATTCCCTAAATCTGAAACCGGGAAAATTAATAGAAAAGCGCTATCGAAAATTGAATCAAGAAGAAAAAGCAAAAAAGACAACAATAACCGAACAATAAATGCTACCGAAGATGTTTTACTACAAATAGTTAAGAAAATACTAAATCAGGATGATATCTCGATTAATGATAACTTTTTCTCCATCGGTGGAGATTCGATAAGGGCAATACAACTAAGCATTGCCGCAAAAGAAAAATCAGTGGAAGTATCCGCTAGAGATATATTCGAATATCAAACAGTAGAACTTTTGGCAAAAAAAGTTAAGACAAAAAACTCCGAAACTATTAAAAGTACCATTCCTTTCAGCCTTCTGAAAGATACAAAAAAATATTATTCAAAATTTAATGAAAAAATTCTAGATGCTTATCCCGCGCTGCAAATTCAGTCTTATATGCTTGATACATATGGAAACTACCTGGGTGTAAACGGAATATTCCATCCTCAACAGTCTATCGAAATCAATGATGAAAATCTTTCAATTGAAGCACTAAAAAAAGCATTATTTGTTACAGCTAATCGTCATTGGAATTTTAGAACAAGATTTATAAAAAATGATCAGGGTGAGTATATACAAGTAATTTATAAAGAAACGGATATTGATTTTAACTTTATCGACTTGAGAGATATAGATCAATCAAGCGCAATTTCTAAAATTCGAGAGAGGGATTTAAAAAAACCTTTCGAAGTAGAGAATATTAACTGCCCCTTGACTCGTTTCTATTTGATCAGAAAAAATTCAAATAGTTATGAACTTATAATTTCTAGCCATCATGCAGTTGATGACGGTTGGAGCTTTATTGAATTTCTTAAAGAAGTTAAGAATAGATATGACGAATTTTATCTTAAAAAGGAAATATCTATTGGCCCCAATGTAAAAAACTGCATTAAAGAGAGAGTCGCTTTAGAAATTGAAGCATCTAATTCGGATACGTATAGAAAATTTTGGGATAAATTTTTGGCCAATTATAAGCCTATGCGAAAACCTGATGTAATAGATGCTCACAACCAATACCAAACTGAAAAAATAATTTTAAAATCAGAACTAATTTCAAGATTAAATGATTGGTCAGAGAAAAATTCAGTAAGCCTAAAAAGTATCTTCTTTTTTGCTTATATCTATGCTCTCAAAAAATTATTAAAAATGGATAACTTGACAGTTGATGTCGTTACCTCTGCTAGAAGCGATCGAATGAGTTCTCCCCTAACTTGTCTAGGGCTTTTTTGGAATCTATTGCCTATAAATATCCAACTAAAAAACGTTGATATTGGTCAGATTAAAGAGATTCAAACAAAAATAGATCTTTTAAACTCATATGCAATGACGCCTTTTAACTTTTGCAAAAAACAAGATAATGATGATTTAATGACTTATGCTTCATTCAACTTTGTCCAATTCCATAATATAGAAAAAAATAAGGATCTTAGAAGTTACAAGGTTGGTTCTGGAACAGATCGTTTTAGCTATCTCCTATCATTATTCATTTCGCTTAATGAAAATGCTACCTTTGGATTCATTGAATTAAATTATTTCACAAGATATTTCAGTAAAACGTCAATGAAATCAGCTGCAAGTGAAATCCTGAATATCCTGAAAAATATTTAGAAATAAACTTCAACTAATTAATTATAAAGTTTATGAAGAAGGTAATACATGCACCCAATATTAGTATTAAATAATCAAGAATTAAATACTACTATGGATATAGTAAAAGAGGTAAGAAAAGATTATCAAGACTTTAACTGCCCAAAATTTTTACAGCATATAAATTTCTACGCAAAAAGACTTCCAGAAAGATTATTAAGATTTATAAATGAGTTCAAATATAATCCACCTTCCTCTGGATTTGCTGTTATTTCCGGATTACCCACCGAAAATATTGGGCCAACACCAAAACATTGGGACATCCATACAAATGATGACCGATGTTGGACGCAATTAATGGTTCAATGTCTCTATTCGGCTGCACTAGGGGATATTTTTGGATGGTTAACACAGCAAGATGGTAGAATCATACATGATATTTTACCAATAAAAGAATATGAAAATGAACAAATTGGGTGTGGTAGTAAAGAAGAGATTACTTGGCATACAGAAGATGCTTTTCATGATTTCAGAGGTGATTATCTTAGTTTTCTTTGTCTTAAAAATCCTAATTTAATACCAACTAAAATATCACGTCCAGATTTCACGCAACTAACGGACAATGAAATTGAAATTCTTTTTAGCGAAAACTTTTTTATAGAGCCAGATAATTCACACTTAGAAGAATACGAATCTCTAGATCGTCAAAAAATAAGAGGAATTGAATTCGATGATTGCGTTTCTCGGGCATATCATGAAGTAGCTAAAATTAAATTAACCCCTAAAAAGATCGCCCCATTATTTGGTGATAGGAAGTCGCCATATATGAGGCTTGATCCATTTTTTATGAGACCCTCGCCCCTTAAAGAACATAATGAAGCATTTAAAAAATTATTACTCTTGATTGAGGACGCTGCTATTGAGGTGCCTTTAAAAGCAGGTGATTGTGCATTAATTGATAACTACAAAGTTGTACATGGACGAAAATCTTTTACACCAAGTTATGATGGGAATGATCGTTGGTTTAAAAGAATAAATATTACTCGGGATATTCGAAAATCTCGTAAACTTCGCAAAAGCAGTACCTGCAGAATTATTTCTTAAAAAAGAGGATTTCAATAATGAGAATAATTTTACTAATTGGTTTGGTGCTGTTATCGGCTCATATATTTGCCCATGAATTACCACCAGAAATTTTAGCTAAATTGCAGGATCAGGCTTCAGCTGTAAGTGAAGCTAATAGTCTTACAGGAAAAGAAAGTTCATCTTTAACCGGTATTAATATTTTCTTCACATATTTGATAATTGGGTTTGAACATATTTTTCCACTTGGCATTGATCATATATTATTTATAGTTGGAATTTTTTTATTCACACGAAATTGGCGACAGATATTAATCCAAGTTAGCTGTTTTACAATTGCACATACCATAACTTTGGGTATGACAATGTATGGCTGGATTTTCCCAAACCCCTCAATAGTTGAACCATTAATTGCTTTTTCTATTTGCTATATAGCCATTGAAAATATTTTCTTAAAAAATCTTACTAAATTCAGACCCCTTGTAATATTTGCTTTTGGATTGCTGCATGGGATGGGTTTTGCCGGTGTACTTTCCGAAATAGGACTCCCAGACAATAATCTAATGAATGCTTTAATAAGCTTCAATATTGGCGTTGAACTAGGTCAACTTTTTATAATATTAGTCTCCTTTCTTTGCTTAAATTATTTTTATAAATTCTCATGGTATCGAACTGTAATTGTTGAAGCAGGGAGTTTAATAATTGGTAGTATAGGTGCTTATTGGACGGTAGCAAGACTTCTAGCTTGAGTTATATGAGGATATAAATGATGGTGCGTAGATAGTATATTTACCTTTTAGATAATAGAGAGAAGTGGAACTGTGATGGGTATTATCCCTTTGAACTCATCGTATGAGTTGGTAATAGGCTCGGAAACAGCTAGTGAAGTTATGGTGGCCTCAAGACTCTGCATTGAAGTTGAACAATTAACGGATAGAATTACCCTAAATGCAATTGATTTAAAAATAAGTAGTTTGAAAGTTGAAGATAATAATGGGAAAAAAATTCCATTTGCATTATCACAATATAACGAAAAAAACAAAATTGAATTAATTTTTAAAAACACAGTAGCCCCTTCTACCCTAACAATAAGTGCAAAATATTTGGCTCTAATAAAGTCCGATCAAACAGGTCTTTATAAGGTAAACTACGGAGCAGCAACATACTTCTTTACTCGGTTACAACCAAATTATGCTTCCAAACTATTCTTAAGTATGGCCGACATTGGGTATAAGCCAGAAGTAAATATAAAAGTTACCTGTCCCAAAAATCTAAATGTAATTTCTAACACGATTCAACTGAGTGAAACGAAAGTAACTAAAACACTTAAAAAAGTATCTTTTGAAAATATAATAAATGTTCCTCTCTATGGAATTGCTCTAGCTATCGGAGAATTTGACATTGTTGAAGGCGAAAGTGTAGAAGGAAATTTTTGGAGAAGAGATGCGATAAATATTAGAGGTATTACGCCTAAGGGGCTGGGACAAAAAATACAATTTGCGCTTGAAAATACCCAGAAATACATTCATTTTTTTGAAAGTCTATTACATCGGGGTTATTCTTATAAAAAGTTAGATCTCATTGCAGTACCAGAATTTATTCCATCTGGGATGGAAAATCCTGGTGCAATTTTTTATAGCTCATCACTCATTCTGCTAGATAACTTAACACATCTTAAAGAAAAATTTCTATCTGTACATGCGCATGAAATAGCTCATCAATGGTTTGGGAATGCTGTGTCCATTATAAACTGGGAGGATATATGGATAAATGAAGGTTGTGCAACATGGTTATCAAGAGAAGCAATGGAAAGTCTAAATCCATGCTTTGTAAGTGACAAATTACACATGGAAGAAACCTTTAGAGTAATAAATCATGACAGCTCAATTAGTGCACAATCTATTTCAAAAAAAATTGAAAACGAGTTGGATATTGAGTCAGCATTTAATCGGCTATCCTATGATAAAATCGCTCTGCTCTTGAATATATTTTCAAATCAATATGGGAAAGATAAAATAATTGATGTACTCAGAAGAGTAATCCAAAATTCATATTTCTATTGTAAGCAGGACTTTTATTCTGCTTTAGAAAACATAATAGATCGTAAAGCGAAATCAATATTTAAATCTTATATTGAACAGCCTGGCATACCTTTAGTAGAGGTATCATCATATTGTAAGAGTGGAAATGCTTATCTTAAAATAAAGCAATTGAGATATATTAATGGTTCACCAGACTGTAATAACTACCATTGGCCTATTGAAATAAAAATAAAAGAAAAGAAATATAGGTCAAATTTTAGAATAGACTTTACAGATGGAAAAGAAATCAATTATTTTCTTGAGGGAAAACAAAAAAAATTTGAATTTACACCTAATCTTGAGCAAGATTGTTACGTACTTTATCCCCTTGGATATGAGGCCTGGAAGACTCTTTTATATTCAAGACCAAATATTAAAAATATACCGCTTGCATTAGTAAATATAATAATATCATTAAAGACTGGAAAAACTACTGCTAACCAATTCTTGGGCTTACTTAAGTTATTTACATCATTATACCCAGCTTCTATAGCATTTATAGCCGATGAATTAAGGTTTTTTAAATATAATTTATTTAATAACACACAAAATAACAACTTGAGGAAAATCCTAAAGTATTCCTTAAGATTCGCCATAGAAAAACATGATAAAAAATTATCAGTATTTTCCAATTCGGATAATGATGAATTTTTATTAGAATCCGAAATTAAACTTATACAAGTATTAGCATTGGACTTTGGAGATAGGTGGGTTAGAGA
This sequence comes from Microbulbifer sp. CnH-101-G, assembly GCF_052466775.1. Lineage (NCBI taxonomy): Bacteria > Pseudomonadati > Pseudomonadota > Gammaproteobacteria > Cellvibrionales > Microbulbiferaceae > Microbulbifer > Microbulbifer sp. CnH-101-G. Next base: position 2,073,406 of record NZ_CP174292.1, on the reverse strand, counting down.
TGAATTATTGGGTATAGAATATGAATTATTCGAATTAACAAATTATGACAACTTCAATCAGAACCAAAAACGTTTAGCCAGTACAGCTCTAGGGATATTAGCCCAGAAAAATATAAATAAAATGACAGAAAAATTAATTACCGATTTGCAGTATGTCAAGGACGATACTCAAAGAGTAATTTATCTTCAGGCTTTAGCTAATGTAAGGTGTGATAAGTTTTCCATACAAATTCATAATTTAATTATTTCTCCAAAAATAAAACTGAATGAAAAAGCAGTACTTTTGTTAAATTATACTCTTTATCCAGACAATACCAAAAGATTGCTTTATTGGAGTGAGAATAACTGGGGTAAAATAAAAAAAATTTTACCAAGCATTTATATTCCGTATTTTATTAATTTGTTTGAAAACCTCAACTCATTAGAATGCTATGACAAAATTTCCAAACTATTTAAAACAGAAGTTGACAGTATAGCTGGGGGGGAATATTACCTAACCAAAACGTTGAATAAAATAAAATCATCGATTGAATTTGCGGAACGTCATAAAATAGTTATGCCCATTGATAACTAATATTTAATTTCTGATATGCATAAAGGACTATCAACAATGAATATTCGAATATTCGCCAATCTTGCCATAGCTCTATTTCCTATGAATATAATAGCCGAAGAAATTTCACATATTATAGTTTATGGAGAAAGTATTGATGAGATAAATACAGGGGAATCAGTCACTCAAGGTATTATATTTAAAGAACAGTTAGATCTGAGACCCATTACGAGAACCGCAGAACTATTAGAATATACACCAGGTTTAGTTGCCACTCAGCATAGTAGTGAGGGTAAAGCAAATCAATATTATTTACGTGGATTCAATTTAGACCATGGAACCGATTTCTCAATTACTGTTGAAGGAATGCCGGTAAATATGCCTACTCATGCCCATGGTCACGGATATTCTGATATCAATTTTATTATCCCTGAAGTTATCGAATACCTCGAATTTAGAAAGGGTCCCTATTTTTCTGACATTGGAGATTTCTCTTTAGCCGGATCGGCAAGCTTTCACTATACTGATGAAATAGAAAGTCAAGTTAAAGTTGGTTTTGGAGAGGACAACTACCAAAGGATATTTTTTGGGGATACTTTATGGGGAGAGGCTGGAAAACTTTTAGTTGCAATGGATTATCAAAAGTATGATGGACCCTGGGAAATCAATCAAAATCTGGATAAGTTGAACCTCATCGCTAAATATACAATTAATAATGACTCGAACTCATTTTCAACAACGTTTATGTCTTATAAAGGTGATTGGCGGGCACCAGACCAAGTTCCAGAAAGAGCAGTAAAATCTGGGTTTATAAGTAGGTATGGGTCTATAGATAAATCCCTACATGGAAACAGTGAACGAAATTCAATTAGTTTCTCTGGATTTAATAAATTTAATATTTGGGATATATACTATTCGGCATATTTTACGAAGTATAAAATGGATCTTTTTTCAAACTTCACATATTTTTTGAACGACCCAATTGAAGGAGATCAGTTTGAGCAATTTGATGATAGGGACATTATGGGCCTGGATGTAAAACTCCATAATAAATTCCGTTTATTTGAAATAGATCAAAAAATAACCCTAGGATTTCAAAGTCGATTTGACGATATTAATGATATAGGTCTATATGCGGCTAAGCTAGGGAATAGATCTTCAACTATTAGAGAAGATAAAATTAATCAAGAGCAAAATTCAATTTTTCTATCTTGGAGTCAAGATTGGAGTGATGATCTAGTTACTACATTAGGTTTACGTTACGATTTGTATAATTTTAAAGTAAAATCAGATATGGATGCTAATAGTGGAAATACTGATGATGAAATTCTTAGTCCAAAACTAAGTGTAAGGTATCAAGTCAATGATTTCAATACAGTCTATTTCAACTATGGTATTGGATTTCATAGTAATGATGCTAGAGGGACTGTTATCTCATCCGATCCGGCAGACCCAAATATCTTGAGCCAACATGTTGATCCAATTGTTAAAGGAGAGAGCTGGGATATCGGATTAAAAAATGATTTTACTGAGAGATTAACATTTACCCTGTCATATTTTGAAATTTCGATCGATTCAGAACTTCTATATGTTGGCGACGCTGGTAATACAGAAGAGAACTTAGCATCTATTAGGAAAGGTGTTGAATTTAGTTCCGTATTTAGGCTTAACGATTATCTAAATTTAGATTACAACTACACACACACTGATGCCCAATTTGATATTGCGGTAGATAACAAAATACCAAATAGTATTAAGAATACCTCTTCCTTCGGTATAGTTTTGAGTGGGTGGGAAAACTTCTCTGGAGGACTTAGAGCACGCTACTTAGGCAGGACACCTTTAAACGAATCTGGCGAGGTATATTCAGACTCTAGCTTCATTTTAAATTTCGGATGTAATTATAAGGTTAATTCATCGCTAAATCTTGGATTAAATATTAATAACATATTAGATTCATCTGATAATGATATATCATACTTATACGAATCAAAATTAAAGAACGAGCAGAATCCCATAGAAGACATACATTATCATCCCGTAGAGCCAAGATCATTTAGATTTAACATTAATTATATTCTTTAAAAGAATAATACTTCGGATAATTTTAGGTAGTAAAGAAGGAATGATCCATGGTAGAAACTGAAAAATTATGGTTCTCAGATCAAATTAACACAGTATTCTATCCATGGATCACATAGTTAAAAAGCTTTTGTCAGGAATGTCCAATGTTAAGAGCTCACAACGAAAATTCATGATCGCGTTATTTAGCGTTCTGATGGTTTTTCAAGGAAAAGCGACATTCCTTAACATTAACATAGAGCGTTACAGTAGCTCCACGGAAATCGTTTTCTCCGCTGGTAACATCGCGAATTCAACTTTGCTCAGTTCAATACCGAATTGCTGTTATACCGATTTGAAGATGGATATGAACCAATTACCGCGATCGATACCAGCTTTATCGGAAAAATCTGACAGAAAGGTCACAGGACTTCACTTGTTTTTCAATGGCAGCGTAGGTGAATCCCTGTTAGGTCTGGAGATATCCATGATTTGTATATCAGAGCTCCAGTCAAATACAGCATCTAGGCTGGATACGTGTCAGGCAATCGATCAGAAAGACCGGTCAGGGATTGATTTACATGCTGAGTATGCAGACTGGTTTGTACCTAAACTGCACGAGCTAAAAACTTTTGGAAAATTGCGTGTGAATGCCGATCTTCTGTGGCTGAATACAGTGGTTCAAGTCGTCCCCGAAAGTATGCTGGCAAAGTGAACTATGAACAGGATTTGCAGTATTTTGAATGTTCGGCCAATGGATGATGGGATCTGTATGTACATTGAAGTAGTTAATTCAAAGCAACTGAATCACTGTATCCGTGTGGTGATTTTGCGACGAGAGAAGAATGACGAAGTCAGTCGAGTGCTATTGTTTTCGACTGACACCCAATTAGGTGCCATGAAGCTTGTAGGGTATCACAAGGCAAGGTTCCAGATTGAAGTTTCATTACGAGATGCCAAGCAATATACCGGGCTGACGCACTGCCAGTCCACCCGAAAATGCATAACAATGTTTCGTTGACTGCTTTGAACTTGCTAAAAATTAAAGACCGGAAGGTGAAGCGAACTAATTATTCAACAGTCATATCTATTGCTAGCTGGAAACACCGGAAGTTCAATCAACATTTTATGGCAAGGTTTTTTGACGAGTTAGGTTTGGGCCTGAAATGTGAAAAAATATCCCGAGTTTATCAACAGAACAGTGAATACAGGTTTATAGACGTGTGAAACTGTCCGAAGTATTGAAAAATATAATTAAGCATCCCCTTGAATACTTAATAACATTTCCAGAAAAAATAACAAGGTAATTTCGTTACATGGAAGATCTATCTCTCGCATATGCTCATTTACTATCTAGTAATCCAAGTATCTTTAATATAATTGCGCGTATAAATATTTCAAAAAAAATTGATGAAGTTAGATTTTCCAATTCGCTACTCTCTCTCATTAAAGCTCACCCAATATTAACATCCATTTTTTTCTTTGACTCAGAATCACGGCTTAAAAGAAAAGAAGTCGATCTTGCAATAGAAGATTATTTGAAAGTTGTGCAATATGATAGAAATTCGGGAAGTTTACAGAACATCCTTGAGTCTATAGAAGATATGGAGCTTAACCATAAATTTGATATATTTGAAGGCCCATTAATTAGAAATACTTTGATTCAGGGAAAAAATACAAGTTATTGGATTATTAATATCCATCATTCAATTTCAGACGGTTGGTCCGTATCTCAAATAATAAATAAGGTGGAAAACAATTACAGAGAAAATGTCAACCTTAAAAAGGCAATAACTAATAACTCTGGTTATTTAAACCTTGGAAATCAGTTCAACAACAGTAAAAAATTAAAATACGATAAAGAATTTTGGACACAAACTATAGAAGAAATTCAAAACAGAAAAACACAATTTCCTTGTAATAATTTGGGCAAAACCAACAGCCGAAGAATTAATTTCACATTAAGCCAGGATGAGAATAAAAAAATATATGATATATGTGAAGAACATAATATATCCATAAACGATTTCTTTTTTTCAATTCTTGTTCTTTTGTTGAAGCGGCAGTTTGATCAAAGTTCTATATCATTAAGCGTATCTGTTCTTAATCGTCCTAAAGCAATATTTAAAACAGCTATTGGTAAATATGTAAAATTTCTTCCTATCATAGTCAATGTAGAGGAAAGTATAACATTTAAAGAATTGTGTCTAAGAACAAAGCAAGCACATAGAAGAATATTTAGAAGCTCCAGATATCCAATATCGGAAATTCTAAGAAATTATGAAATATCCGAGTCGGAATTATGTCCCATTGCATTTAATTATCAGAACTCAAGTCATGGCGATAAATTTGATAATATAGATATGGATACCGAGTGGTTATTTAGTGGACTCGATGAGCATCAACTAACGGTAAATGTAAATAACTTTTCCGGACAAGGTATAAAAATAAATTTCGATTTTAATTCAAGTGTTTTTGAAGATATTGATAAAACCCTGCTCATAGAACGCTATAAAAACATAATTCATGCCATCATAAAAAATGGAATATTAACTACAAATGAATATTTATCAGAATTATGCAATAAAGATAAATCAGTATTTGATAAAATCGGTTTCTATAGACCGATAGAAACTAAAACTAATGGAGCCTTTCATCTTAATTCGCTATCGTATAACGAAACAAATACTGCAATTCAAGATTTAAGAGAAAATATTTCTTATAGAAAACTGAATAAACTTATATCTAATATAGCTATAAATTTATCAAACCATATAAAAAAAGATGGTCAACCTATTGGGGTCTACCTTCCTAATGGCTGGGAGTGGATTGCATGTATGTACGCTATATGGAAGAGCGGATGTGTGTATGTGCCGATTGATTTAGATACTCCGAAGGAACGCCTTTTTAGAATCACCTCAAATATCAACTTAGATATAATTATTACAAACGATAAAATTGAAAGAGTCACTCCGATTAAAACTATCAATGTTAATGATTTAATTAAAGATAGTAATTCACGTGTATCTAAAACGAAGCCATTTGATCCTAGTTCAGCCGCCTATCTATTGCACACGTCGGGAACTACAGGTGAACCAAAATGTGTCGAAATTTCACATCGTGCTATAAGTGAATACGTTTATAACTTTATACAAAACTTTAAAGTTGAAGTATCAGATAAAGTACTTCAACAATCTTCGATTTCATTCGATACAAGTCTAGAGGAGGTATTACCAACCATTTGTAGTGGAGCAACAGTTGTCCCTTGTAATAGATATGATCTATTGACGAAAGGTAGTTTTTCCAACTTTATAGATAAAAACGCAATAACCATAATAAGTTGCGCACCCTCTTTAATATCACTATTAAATGATGAATCAGAAATACCAAAATCATTAAGAACGATCATTTCAGGAGGAGACAAACTTATAGATAAAGATATAAACAATATCACTAGTAACAGTATTAAAATCTATAATACTTATGGACCAACTGAGACGACCATTTGTGCTACATATAAGAATATAACATCCAATATAACACTAGGAAAAAGCATTAATGGATATAAAGTTTTAATTGTAAATACCAATAATCAATTGATGGGGATAAGAACTGTAGGGGAAATTGCGATTTCTGGATTAGGCTTAGCTAATGGTTATCGGCATAAAAATAACACTACAAAGTCATGCTTTATTAATAATCCAATAACGATATCACACAATGATCGATTAATGTACAAAACCGGTGACTACGGGTACATCGATGAGTTTGGCGAACTGAATTTTCTTGGCCGCAAGGATAATCAAATTTCAAGAAATGGTTTTAGAATTGAGCTTGCAGAAATTGAAAATTGCGCGATGAAAAATAATTTGATTGCGAATTGCTATGTCTTATGGGATGAAGAGCAAGACGTAATCAGCTGTTACTTTAAAGGTAATCTAGGAGAGGAGGCACTATCTAATTATTTAGAATTAAATTTGCCCCACTATATGCGGCCTAACAAGATAGTAAAAGTCACCGATATCCCATTAAATGGTAACGGAAAAATTGACTATTCTGAATTAAAAAAAATAGAGCCTGCTGTAAAATTTACAAATGTAAATAATTATAAATTAACTAAAGTTGAGAAACAAACAATAAAAATATGGAAAAAAATAATCAATAGTAAAGACAAAATTAATAGAAACAGTGATTTCTATAGTTTAGGCGGAAATTCGCTACTAGCGATTAAGGTTTCACATGAATTTCAAAGTAAATTTCGCTGCAACATACCTATCCACGAAATAATTTCTAAAACAAAACTTTATGAACATGCCGACTTAATATCGAAATATATTAGAACAAATGAAAATCAGGGCGAACAGAATTCAATTAGCGGGTTACCAATTTCTAGAATACAGAAAATAATGCTGGAGAAATATGACGATGATTGTGAGAATTTAGATTACATTGTACCTTGTACCATTTCATGGGAAGGTGAATTATGTTTTGATACGTTGGCAAAAGCCATTTCTTATTTATGGCGACGACATATCATACTTAAATCAACATTTGACCTGGCGAGTTCACAACATAAGATTGTTGATGTATCCGAAATGGAAATTCTTGATTTCATTTCCTTCGAGGAATCAAATAATCTCGAATCAAGGATTAAATCGTTTCTAAGTGAAAAATTTTTATATAGGACATCGCCACCATGGAGAGTTTTGGTACTAAATAAAACTAACAATTCATATTCCATCATATTTTCATTCCATCATGCTTTAGTGGATGCTTGGTCCCTCGGAATTTTATATCGGGACTTCCTATATTTCTATAAGTTAATCGTCAGTGGTAAATTGCCACACATTGAAGAAGATCATAATTTTTTTAAATACATAAAAAATAAAAAAATATATACAGAAAGTGGGCTCTCACAAAAACAAAAAAATATCCTAATCGAAAATTATTCTGATTGGCCTGAAAATAGTTATTCTGACTCAAATATAAAACACAATAAAATTAACACCTATTTAAGGGTTAACAACGCGGAAATTGCTAGGATTAATGAATTTTGCCGGGGCATAAATATATCAAGCTTTATTTTTTTCCAATCATTAATTGCTTATTGTTTATGTAGTTGGAGGCAAACAAAAAGTTTAGTTATGGCTGTGCCCATAGCCAATAGAGAAGATATAGAATATTCTAACTCTGTTGGTTGCTTCACCAATACCATACTAAATAGGTTTGTGGTAGATTCAGAAACTAATTTTACTTCTTTTATTGATCAGGCACTTGTTCAAAGAAGTAAGATGTCTTGCTTTAATAATACAAGTATACAGGAATGCCTTAAATATTTATTATCATGCGATATTGATTTACCGGACCAACCAATTGATTTGATATTCTCATTTAACGATTTATATCTAGATAATACATGGATTAATAATAGCCGCATAAATGTCAGTTATAATAATCTTGCGACAACCGATTCCAGGCCAAGTGTTGTAGTAAATAGAGATAAATTCGGATTCCACTTCCAATGGAAGTCTGGTAATAAATATGCATTTGGGAATGATTTCAATCAGTTTTCAGAATATTTTAAGAAATGCATAAATCAAATAGCTTCAATCGGAAAAATAAAAGAGAACAATGTGTATGAAAAAGTTAAGCAGTTGGGTTGGCTTAATGACACCAATCATAAATTAGTACATATTAATAGTTGTTTTACTGAAACACTTAAAAAGTGCCCTAATAAATTAGCACTGGTACAAAAAAATATATTTGTTAATTTCACTGACCTAGATAAATTAGTGGAAAATTTATCAAATGGCCTACTTAAGCGAGGGATAAAAAAGGGCGATCTAGTAGCTATCAGTGTCGAAAAATCAGTAAACTTTATAGCAGCAATATTTGCTGCTTGGAGAATTGGTGTAGGCTATGTGCCTTTAGATCAATCGGTTCCATATGAACGTAAGATATATATAATTGACGATTCAAAAGTTAAATTATTAATTTATAACAAAATAGAAGATCACATTTACCCCATAGATAGTGTAGAAATTAATAGTTTAATTGATTCAGGTAAATCTTCTGAGATAAGGGATAAAATTTGTCAATTAAATGATCTCAACTCTCCGGCGTACATTATTTATACTTCTGGTTCAACCGGTAATCCCAAAGGAGTCTTGATAAAACATAAAAATCTGGCTAATTTTACTCTGGGAATGAAAAAGCAACTTAAAGATCTTAATTGTTGGCCCCTTAATAGCTGGATGCTTAATCACTCCTTATCATTTGACGCATCACTAAAAGGCTTAGTATGTCTTTCTTATGGAAGTTCGTTGGTTATACCTTCCATTAATAAAGAATCAGACCCCAAATACCTGATTGATCTAATTAAAAAATATAAAATAGATATTTACAATTCTATACCCGATCACTTGGATTTAATGTTGACTCATTTTGAGCATGAGAAAATATATATAAATATAATAAGTAGTGGAGATAAACTGCATCCAGCCGTATTAAATAAAATACTCAAGTATTGCAGCAAGTATAATAAGAAAGCGTTAAATGCATATGGTCCCACGGAAACATGCGTAAATGTAAGCTACTCAATTTTAGATAAGGAAAATGGTATTTCAGTCGGGACCCCTATTCAGAATACAGAGTTTTATATCGTTGACAATAATGGCAATATTCTACCTAATGGTGCTATAGGAGAATTATATATTGCATCTAAAAGCGTTGGAAAATATATTAATTTAGTTTCAACATCTAAAAATGGAGCAATGTTATTCGGCACGGGAGACAGAGCTAGATTTGATAGAAATGGTAACCTTTGTATTATTGGAAGAACTGATCATCAAATAAAACATAAAGGATACAGAGTAGAACTTGGTGAAATTGAAGAGCATTTAAATTCAATCAAAGATGTGGCTAGATGTGCTGTCATTTACGAGCAAGAAATATACGCATTTATCGAGTTAGCCAGTGGAGCAGCCCTTGATTGGCTAACCATAAAAAAAATAATTGAAAAAAATATTCCGGATTATATGCTCCCGAAAAATGCATATTTTCTTTCTAAATTACCACAAAACTCTTCAGGGAAAATATGTAGATCTGAATTATCAAAAATTCTTGCCTCTCTAACAAAAAGGGATAAAGTTCCAAATTGGCTGGAAGAAATAATTGGGGTTGACAATATTAACTTAAATAAATCTTTCATCGAACATGGAGGAGACTCAATAAAGGCGCTAAAAATAATTAACCGTGCCACCAAGGAAATAAGAAAAGAAATAAGATTTGAGGATTTGCTAAGTGGAAAGTCACTGAGGGATATATTAAACAATTCATCCGAATTTAAAATAGCTGACAGTTTGATAAAATCTAAATTTTGTTCACCAGAACAAACAACAATATGGTTTGCAAACCAACTTGAACGATATAAATATGCTTTTAATATGCCAGCTATTTTTTTAATAAATGGGCATTTCGATATTGATAGATACATGGCATCATTTAAAAAATTGGTTATGACCTATGATGTATTAAGAAGCTATTTCATAAGAAATGGGAACAATATAATACAAAAAGTTCAACCCGCAGAAAAACATAAATTAAATTTACAGTTTTTTAAAGAACCAAAAAATTTTAGAGATATTGAATCTATCACTAGGCTCTCTAGTAAAAAAAATATTAGTCTTGAAGAGTGCCCACTTTACAGTCATGAGATCCACGTTACTGATGACAATGAATATGTACTTTATTTTAATATTCACCATATTCTGGTCGATGCTACGTCTCTAAGAATACTATTAAATAAATTATTTAAATGTTATATAGAATCAAAAGATAAGAAAGTTTCAAATTCATTTAACACTGTTAAAAATTTAGTTAGAAGTAACCATCCAGAGAGAGTTGATTACAGAAATTATTTGAATCATTTTACGTCCCCAAAAAATTGTATTTCTACATTAGCCCACTCATCAAATGGATCGGAAGAATTTGTCATATCGAAAGTAAATTGTGAAACAGGTATTGAAGAATCAATAAAGAAACTTTGTCATGAGTTTTCAATAACAGAATTTGTATTTTTCATGACAGTATATTCTGTGTTACTAGGAAAATATGGAGGTAATAGTGATGTAATAATTGTATCTCCATTTGAAGATAGGAGATATATAGAAAATCAAGAAGCGGTTGGTATGTTCATAAAGACAATTGCATTCAGAATCAATTGGCTTAGTAACGATTGCCTATCAGATATTTTAGAAAGAACAAAAGAAAGTTTTGAAAGAACGATAAGTTCCGGCCCAATTAGTGTTGCCGATTTGAAAAATATAAACAATAAAAAACCTATTCCGGAATTACAGTTAGGTTTAACCTACCATCAAGTTAAGGAAGATTATAATTTCATCCTAAATAATCTTAATATAATTTCCCTTCCTACCAGCTCTGTTTCGGCAAAATCCCAACTGTGGCTACATATTCGACCAAATGGAGATGGATATACATTTGAAGTTGAATCTGACGGTAGTGCACTTGACAAAAGTAGCCTGAATGTTTTTTTAAGCCACTTTACAAAACTTACATCTCTATTTTTAGAAAAACCTGAAACTAAATTTGAAGAAATCGACTTCGAAAAACCTTCAGATACAAAAATAACGAAAAAAATTTCTTTTGAATTAAATTTTTAAGAGTTAAAACCATGAAGAATAAACTTTACTTAAAACCAAATGTACAAATAGAACCATTGATCAATAATTGGCATGCACATTTATATTTAATGGCACCATTATCCGCGTCGTGTTTTTTGCAAAAACAATTGAATATAATGCGCTCATTTGTAAAAATGCCACAAGCGCATTTAGCAGCATTACAAAATCCCAATATGATTGGCGGTGAATTTATAGACTACCCTCTTGAGAAGGTTTCCGATATTGAATTGCTAATCAGTAATATTACCAGTGACAATTTTGAACTAATCTCTCTGTATGAATCTTTATCAGATCTGATAAAGCGGATATCAACTAAACAAGACAAAAAAGGTCTCGAGGAACTTTATTTAGAAATACCTGAATTACTTAAAGGGTTTATAGAATTAACATACGATATACATCATCAATTATCATTTAGACCGCTGGAACCCTTATTATATTCAAGCGATTTTTATAAATTAAACACCCAAAAACTCTGTTTAAGTAATGTTACTAGTGAAGAGCGAGCATTCATTTTCGGGACGCCTCGCATTCAGATGAGTGATAATTTAATACTTGATGTTCCGCTAAATGATTATAGAGTGGACTATATTTCTAAGCTTAGATATATACCTGCTGATATAAATGAGATCGTAAAAACTTTATGCTTGAGTGAGGACAAGTTAGATAAATTTATGGGATTCTTGACTGAGAAGTGTCCAAGGAGACCTGATGAGTTTACAGGTAAGGGGGTGAGAATTAGATACTTTGGCCATGCCTGTGTTTTAGTCGAGAGCATGGACACTAGCATTTTAATAGACCCACTAGTGTGTTATGAATATGATGATAGTGGAACTCGATTTTCATTTGCGGATTTGCCAAACGAAATTGACTATGTCGTCATTACACATGGACATCATGATCATTTTGTAGTAGAGCAATTAATTCAGTTACGACATAAAATTAAGAACATTATCGTTCCAGCTAGTAATGGGAGTCTACAAGATCCATCCTTAAAGCATGCATGTTCCGTCCTAGGGTTTAAAAATGTCTATTCATTAGAAGAGTTGGATCATATAGATATTCCATCAGGTCGAATTACAGCAATGCCTTTCTTTGGGGAACATTGTGATTTGGATATTAAGGGAAAGCTGACTTACCATCTTTCTTTGAAAGACCATTCCATGGTTTTCATTGCAGACTCGAATAATCTCTCACCTAAGAGTTATAAAATTGTAGCTAATAAATTAGGACCTGTTGACATTGTATTTATTTCCCAAGAATGTACGGGAGCACCTATGTCTTGGGCTTATGGAGCACTTTTTGTAGATGGCCTTGATAGAGAGATTAGTAGATCCAGAAGATCTTATGGTCCAGATTCTAATGCAGCTTTTAATATCGTTGAGGCGTTTTCGGCAAATCAAGTCTATCTATACGCAATGGGTGCAGAGAGATGGTTGAATTATCTTATGGCATTAAAGGAGTCCCATGCTGAAAACACTAGGAACGAAATTGATAAGGTTCTCACAGTAAGTAAGGAAAAAAACATTACAGCCGAAATGCTTTATGAAAGAAAAGAAATAATACTGGAGTGATGCAGATGAACATACTTATTGATAAGGTTAAATTTTCTGGACCTGCATATCAAGAACATCGTGATTTTTGGTGTAATCGGCTTAATCTACTAAAGACAAAAACTAACCTTGAGTCCGCTCGAAATATGGCGGAGAATAACATAAAAAATATAAGATACGAGTTTTCTAAATCTTCTAAAGATCATCTGGCTCATCTTTCTAATGATGGCCTTATGCAGAAGTATATTATACTGAGTGCATTGTTTTCATATACGATAAGCTATTTGTTTTCGAGAGAAACTCTTGCCCTCAAGTCACCAAGGTTAAAAGATGATACGGAAAATCATTTTGTTGAAGATATTCTATATATATTTGAACCAAGAAGGGAATCAATTAGAACCTTATTAAAAGAAACCAAAGAAGTAATTAAAGATACGATAAATTATTCAAATTTTCCATATTCGTTTTTTGATGAAAGTTCAAACATAACAAATATCGGATTTCGAATTAATGAATTACATGAATCACAATATAAATCCAAAATTGAAAATTCAATTCTGTTTAACAGCAATTTAAATACATTTGAAGTTGAATTTGGCGATCAGCACGATTCTGTTTATAGGTATATATTTAAAACGATTGACAGAATATTAAGTTCAGGTCGTGATCTAGATCAACCAATTATTAATTGTGTAATTCCTCCTGATAATAACTGGCTTTCAGTTCCGGAATTTAAAAATGGAAATAATGATTCTAATTATGATTTAACTATTGTTGATGCCTTAAAAACGATTTGTTCGGAATACGGAAACAAAGTAGCTGCGGTTCACCAAAATGAAAATTTAACCTATGATGATTTGGATAAATTCTCAACGTATTTGGCTTCGATATTTCATGAGCGCTTTAACATTAATACAGGAGACAGAGTAGCAATCATTGTTGAGCGTTCTAATCTAATGCTTGTTGCTATGCTTGCAATACTTAAATCTGGTGCATCATTTATTCCACTTTCCCCTGAGTGGCCCCAAAAAAGGTTAAAGAAAATAATTGATAGTAGTAATTGTAAATTATCCATTATTAATTCTGATCTTATGGTCGCAGCATCGGATTTGAATACTCAATTTTATATATTGGATTTAGAATTTGATAATATTATACCTTCCGGAGATTTTTATACGTCAGTAGACCCAGACGATATTGCCTACATTATGTTTACTTCGGGGTCAACCGGTGAGCCGAAAGGTGTGGAAATAACCCATCGTGCAATAATGAATACTCTTCGATGGAGAAAAAATTTTTATAAAATTACCCCTGATGATATAAATCTACAGTTCCCTTCACCATATTTTGACAGCTCTATTGTAGATATTTGGAGTTTTTTGATCAGTGGGTCAAAGCTTATTTTGCCACTCGAGCACAAACGCCTCGATGGTAAATACCTATCATCAATTTTTAATTTATATCAAATAACAAGAATGATGATGGTTCCTTCTATTTACATGGCCTTAACGGAAAGCCATCCCAAGATATTTCGAGGGCTGGTGTCAATAACCCTAGCTGGTGAGTCCGTAGGTGTTGCACATGTATCTAGGCACTTTGAACTATACCCGGATTCAATTCTGATAAACGAATATGGACCAACCGAAAATTCTGTATGTTCAACTGCTAAAGTAATGGGGAAGCATGAAGCAATATCAATTGGTAAACCTATCGACAATACATATTCATTCATTGTTAATAAGTTTCTAGAGCCACTACCCCCTTATTTCTCTGGCGAGATTTTGGTTGGCGGTGCAGGGTTAGCTCTTGGATATGTTGATGATCATCAATTAACATCAGAAAAGTTCATTTATAGTCCATGGTCTCGTAGCCAAATATATAGAACTGGTGATAAAGGTATTTTATTAGAACATGGAGAAATTCAATTCTTAGGCAGAATAGATTCTGATGAAGTTAAAATAAGTGGAGTGAGAATTAGTTTAGCTGAAATCGAAAATACTCTGAGAGGTTTGGATGATGTCTTTCAGGCCATTGCTTGGATAAATGATGAAGGAAGTTTGCTCTGTGCGTTATGTTCCAAGCTCTCAAAGGAAAATATTGATAAGGAATTGAGGCTTGTCCTACCTCTTTATCTTATACCAAAGGACATTGTAATATTCGATAAATTTATTCTTAATGTTAATGGTAAAGTTGATCGAGGGAAAACAATTCTAGAGGCCGAGAAAAAATTAATTTCTAAAGAGCAGCCTAAACTACTTCCGACAAATTATACTCAGAAAGTCCTAGCTTCAATTTGGAAAGAAGTTTTAGAATTAGAAGACATAGGTATAGGAGACAACTTTTTTAATTTAGGTGGTGATTCGATCAAATCTATACAAATATTGGCTAGTATAGAAAAGAATACGAATATATCAATAACTCCATCTGAACTATATAGCAATCCGACTATACTTGGAATATTCAACCTTATAGAAAAGAAAAAATATGAGGTAGATAATAGTCATGTAGAGTGTAAATATGAGAAGGAAATTAAATTATTTAATGAAAAATATAAAGACGATAGTTATGAATATGTTTACCCTATTAGTGATATAGTGGGGGGAATGATTTTCCACTCCGAAATTGATGAAAATGAATATACTTATCATGATCAAAGTTATTTCTACACTAAGAATATTTCATTAGATAAATCGACCGTTGAAAATTGCCTGAAAGCTTTAATTTTAAAACACCAAACATTGCGTTCTGGTTTCAATTTCAGTAGAGATGATGCTTTCCATTTCGTACTGCATAATATCGAAGTACCCTTGATATGGCGTGATTTGTCCGGTATTAGAAATGATACTTATGACCAAATTATTAAAGATCTTCTTTTAGAAGATCGAAAAAACAAGTTTATAACATCATGCCCCCCTTTATGGAGAATGTATATTCTTAAGCTTGAAGAGGATAGGTTCTGTATTGTGTTTAGCTTACACCATGCAATAATGGATGGGTGGAGTAGTGCACTTTTTTGGAACGAATTTTTTGATTTGTATCTTAATAATAGCAAAAATATACAATACCCAATTTCAGATACGAAATGTAGATATAAAGACTTTTTGGTTGAGCAATTTTATATTGAGAACAATAGTTCGTATCTAGATTTTTGGTCGACTGAACTTAGTGGTATAAATGATTTTAGTTTCAATAAAAAATCAATGGCTGTACCAGCTATAACTCAGAGGGAAGTCGAGTTTAATCTCAATAAGCATCTATTTGAATCTATATCGGATTTTTCAAAAAGTAATGGAATTCCGGAAAAGAATGTTTATTTATTTTGCTTTAAAGAGGCAATCTCTCGATTTTCCTTCGAACAGGATTTTGCCATAGGACTTATCCAGAATTTACGTCCACTAAAAGAAGGCGGGGAAAGATTACTCGGGTGTTTTTTAAATACAGTTCCAGTTAGATTTAGAACTAATTATGATGATTCATTATTAAAAAATTTAACTAAGTTAACCAACAAAATTAATGATTTGTTATATTTCGGAAGACTTCCCTACAATAAAATAAAGAAAATCGTTAACTCTTCAGTTGATACTAGTCTAGACATAATTAATTCTGTATTTGTTTATTTAGATTTTCATGTTTTAAAAGAACATGCTTTTGAAAAATATATTGACCGCTCCAAATCAATAGCAGGCCACGATAAATCTAATACCTACTTAGATATGATTGTTAACGTAAGTTCAAAAACTCCTACTATTAAAATAAAATATAACCCTATATATATTAACGATCATCATATCCATGAATTAAAACGTATTTTTATTGATTTACTAAAGGCAATAAAAACCGAAAATGAATTTAAATTAGTAGACCTCATGCCGAATGTGGATTGGCAATTGAATGCTAGCCCATACCAAAAGATTAAGGAGAAAGTAACAGTTTCCATTGAGAGAAACGCTGTCCAATTTTCTGACTCTATTGCTTTATTCACTGAAGATAATAATAAAATTAGCTATAGATATTTATGGTACTGTGTAACAAACCTAGCTAAAGAACTAAAGGAATTTGGGGTTGTAAAAGGGAGCCGAGTTGCAATTTCTTTGCAAAAAAATAGTGACTTTGTTATTACTGCTTTAGCTATTTTACACCTTGATGCGACTTTTGTTCCATTAGATGTTTCATTGCCCGAACAGAGAAAACTTATTATCTTAGATATTGCTCAAATTGAAGTAGTTGTAACTGATGGAAATTTATATCAATTTGAGCATCTTAAAATCAATATACAGAAAATTAATAATAGTAGGTACAAGGAAAACCAAAATTTTAGTATAAACAATACTAATCCAGCTTATATTATTTTCACTTCAGGATCGACTGGTGTACCTAAGGGTGTTTCTATAGGCCATTTAGGTTTGTCTAATTTATGTGAGAATTATATACATGAATTTCAGCTTAAACCAGGGCAGCATTGTCTACAATATGCATCAATTTCTTTTGATGCATCTATCTCAGAGATATTTCCATGCTTGGTGGCTGGTAGTACATTATGCTTTATTGATACTAAAATTAGGATTAATCCTGACCTCCTTCTTCAGAGAATAAATTACTTAAATGTTTCATTTGCGATATTACCTCCTGAGATTGCTACCAATTTAGACTTCAATTTAATAAAAAGTTTAAAGACATTGGTTACAGCTGGCAGTAAACCAAAAATAAGTGACGTAAATAAATGGATATCAATACTAAATTATGTAAATGCTTATGGTCCAACGGAGTCAACAGTATGTACAAGTATTTACAAACCGGAAAATAAGCTTGAGCCTGATAGCCATGTTCCAATTGGAAAACCCATAAATGGTCTTTCTGTTAGCATTCTTGATTCCGAGAATAGGCCTCTCGCTAAAGGAGTAGTTGGTGAGATTGTCATTACTGGTATGGGGGTCGCCCTTGGCTACATTAATAGTGAGGAACAAAATGTCCATTCATTTGTAGAAGTCTCTCATTTACAGGGTGTTCGTGCATATAAAACTGGTGATTTTGGTTATATAAATGATGATAATAATTTAGTTTATCTAAAAAGGATTGATAGGCAAATTAAAAGAAATGGCGTTCGTATTGAAACCCAAGAAATAGATTCTATCATTTCTAAACTTCCTTATGTTAAGGGTTCACTAACTATTTTTAAAAACAGTCTCATCTCTTTTGTTGTTGTAGATGATTATAAATTCAGTATTGATCGGGCATCAGAAATTAAGGAATATCTAAGGGGAATCTTGCCAAATGTCCTACTTCCAGATCAAATCCAATTAGTTTCAGAATTTCCCTTAAATATTAACGGGAAAATTGATATTGAAAAGTTGACTTTAATCGAACCGAATCTAAGAAGAGAAACTAGTGATCTTCCGAAGTCGTTTAATGACACACTCGTTGAAATTCTTGGACACAAAAATTTTCTTTCTCATCAGTCGTTTTTTGAAGTTGGGGGGGACTCAATTAGAGCACTTCGACTCACAAGGGCAATTAATAGGCTAAATGGATATGTCTGTAATGTATCTATGATTTATGAATCGAGATCTATTTATGATCTAAATCTTATGTGCCTTTCTGGTCACTCCAATATAACTTCATCTGATAAAGTTGTTAAAAATACTTCCACTTATTACCCCATATCGAGTAGTCAAAAACGATTTATTGCAATGCATATGTACGATGCTGATAGCACGTACTGCCATATGGAAGGCATTTTATCAATTGAGGGTGATCTTGATGTCGATAGATTATATAATTCAGTTGAAAAATTATTTCTGCTTCATCCTTCACTCTCCACTAAATTTAAGTGGGTTAGTGATCAATTAAACCAAGAATTTTTTACTGCTGATAAAACCTATCCAGTACTTGTTTGTTTGGGTGATCAATTTGATAATAAGGAATCTGCTATTCAAAGGTTGTTGGAATACAATTCTAGACCGTTTGATATATTTTCTGATTGGTTAGTCCGATTTAGTTATGCAGCCTACGATTCTAATCGTTTTCTATTAAATATATGTATACATCATACCATCGCTGATGGCTGGTCAATCGAATTATTACAAAAGGATCTGTGGAATATTTATGATAGTAATAGAGATGTCTCAGAAAATATCAATGGAATAAATTATGGCGACTATTCTATATGGCAAAATTTCTGGCTAGATAGTCCTGAAGCAGAAAAGGCTAAATTGTTTTGGAAAGACCAAATATCTGATGTCAATATAACTTCCCGGTTACCTTATTGCTTTGAAACTAATCAGGAAAATGGTTCACCATATCGTATAGATTTTCTTTTAGAGAAAGAAAATTACAATCAACTTTTAAGTTTAAATTCCTCTTTAACCGGATTTGAGCTTAGTTATGTTATTTTCAGTTCCTGGCTTTGCAAAATTTTAGAAACTGAAGAAGTTAATATTTTTACTACTGTTTCAGGTCGTGAAAATACCCAGCTTCATGATTTAGTTGGAGTATTTATAAATACTGTATTTCTTAAGACAAAAATCAACAAGTCAGAGAATTTTATTGAACTATCCAGCCAGTTACAGCGAGAATTAAAATTAATTAGACCTTTTCAGGAATATCCTTTTGATTTGGTTAAAGATCTATTCAAGAAGCAGGGTATAGAAGATCCAGTAAAAATTGGATTAACATGGATTGATAAAAGTGAAAGAAGTTTTGAGATTGATGATTTCATAATAAGCCCTGTAAAACTCAACAATAAAACTGCCAAATCTGACTTATGGTTATATTGTAGTTCATCAAATGAAACTATTAATTTTTGCCTTGAATTTGACAGTAATAAATACTCAATTGAGGCCATCAACCTATGGCAAGAAAGTTTTAAAAAATTCATAATTGATATATCTACCCCATCTAAACATACTATAGAAATTAATTCTTTAGAAAGACCTCCTCTTAAGAAGAGAAAAAAATCAACGAGGAGAACACCGAAAATATTCACTGAATTTTTTTCAGATAATCAAACATTACCACTAGTTGTAAAACCTACAATACGTGGAATGTCTCTTTCTTCATGGTTATCTTCTGAGAGAGATACAGTTGACGATTATTTGAATCAATATGGCGCGATACTATTTCGTGATTTCAATATAGATAATCCTGGCTCAATGCAAGATGTAATTAGTGCCATGGGAACTAATGCAGCTAAATATATCAATAGATCCACCCCTCGATCAGAAGTAAATAATTCTATATATACAAGCACCGAGTATCCTGCATCAGAAAAAATAGTTCAACACCATGAAAATGCATATTCTAAAAATTGGCCTCGCCTATTATGGTTTTGTTGCACTGATGATCGATTTAAAGACGGTCAGACACCACTAGCTGACGGTTTCAAAGTTTTCAATAAGATACCTAATATTTTAATTAAGGAATTCATGCAAAAGGGTATTCAATATATACGTAATTATAGTGATTTTTTGGATTTAAGGTGGCAAGAGGTTTTCCAAACTTCTGACCCTAAAGTTGTTGAAGAATTTTGTTCAAATAACGATATAGATTATTATTGGAAGGAAAGTGGGAATCTTCAAACTAGACATAGTTCACAAGTAGTTTTAAAACACCCTAACTCTAATAATAATATTTGGTTTAACCAAATCCATTTATTTCATAATTCCAATTTAAAAAAATCTATCCAAAGCGATATTCCATTATTCGATGAAAATACCTTCCCGAGAAACGTCATCTTTGGCGATGGTGATTTAATACCAGATGAATATATTAACACACTTCATGATATATATTCATCAGAAGAAAATACATTCAATTGGAAAATTGGTGATTTACTTTTGGTAGATAACTTGAGGATTACTCATGGTCGAATGCCTTTTACGGGAAAAAGAAAAATCCTAGTTGCTATGAGTGAAATTCTTACCTCTGATATTTTAAGTAATTAAATTAAGGTGTGATCCACATGGATGATATTAAAGAGTATTTCCCGCTAACCTTGGAACAAATGCAGACCTATAAGGCTTTTAGAGGTAAGTTTAAATATAACTGTTTAGCTATTGAGCTACCAAAGGATAGCCTGGATAATATTAAAACAAAAATTGTAGAAAAATGTTCTCGTGATGATATTTTTTATTCTGAAATAACTGATAATGAAGATTATGATATTCCAATTCAATTCCTTAAGGAAGAGATGTTGGTGGAGATTGATGTTCACAAGGCTAAAAACACTGGTGAAATAAAAAGCATAGTACAAGATATAATCAGTTCCTTGGAGATTATTAATTCTCAGAATATATTTTTTAAATTCTATATCACTGATGATAATTTACATCTAGTTTTTATTGCCCCATCAATAAAACTGGACTTGGCATCTATGTTAAATTTTATAGATTGCCTTTCTTCCGAGACAAAATTAGAAAATCAACTTCAATACTTTGATTATTTAGAATGGCAGGATGAAATATTAAATGGCAGTTTTTCTAAAAATGCCAAAGAATTTCTAGATGAGAAAATCACTTCTCCAAATTATATTAGTTGGCCTTTTGGTAATGATGGCTTATCTACTTCTGGGAATATTGAAGAATTTATCCACCTATCTGAATCTTTATCCCTTACAACTGCAGAACTCTACTCATCATGGGCGGATTACTTATATGGCTTATTCGAAGATAATATTAAGCCTGTGCTTAGAACTAGAGCACGAGAAGATTCTTCTCTGGATAAAATACTAGGATGTCTGGAATTATCAGTTCCCAGTTTATTATTAGATATGGAGCGCCCAAATTTAATAGCATCTGATGCCGTTAAATATTTAGATTTCTTGCCTGAGCATAATTCTTACATAGATTATTTTTCCAAAACTCCAGCTTTTTCTCACATTCTTTATAGTTCACACTATAAACTGAATTTTTTAATAATGGCGGAAACAATTTCACCTCTAAGTTTGGTTGTTATAAATAATAGTGAATATCTATATATTAACCTCACTTGGGATAAGTCTCCAATTGATCATAAAATCGCAACACGCTTGATTTATAGCTGGCTCAGTACTCTCTTTTCTCGCGACCAATATAGCATAGAAAATTCAAATGAAATCGAAAATTTGAGTGAGATCCAAGGCAAATCAATTGAATATACGGCAACATTTTTAGATAATTTGAGAAATAATGCAGATAGAAAACCTTATGATATTGCCATCCGAGATGGACATTTCAGTGTAAACTATAGGGAACTGGATCTTTGGTCCGATTCATTAGCAACACATTTATTGAAAAAAGATTTGGGGCCAATTGTAGCTGTTTGGGCCACAAAACAAGTAGAGTCATTAATTTCTTTTATTGCTTGTTATAAATCTGGTATTTCATTTTTACCGATTGATCCAAGTTACCCAATAGCTAGAATCCAATATATATTGGATAATAGCGGCGCCACTTGTATATTAATTAATGATAAATGCACGCTTAATCATGAGATATTTTGCGATATAATTTCGGTAAATACCTTTAGGTATGACAATGCTTTGGTAAAGCAAGTACCTAATTATAATAAACCAGCCTATCTTATATATACGTCTGGTTCAACCGGAGAGCCTAAAGGTGTTTCGGTAACACGTTCTAATCTTGAGCACTATATTCAATGGGCGAGCGATTATTATTATGATAACAAGCCTCTTAATAGTGCGGTTTTTAGTTCTTTAGCATTTGACCTCTCAATTACTAATATATTCTGCCCTCTAAATTGTGGTGGAACAGTAAGTCTATTTTCAGATGACTATATAGGTGACTCCCTTTATAAGGCACTTGATCCTGGAAATAATATTAATATAGTAAAATTAACTCCCACCCATTTAAATTTAGTTAAGGTGTTAGGTTTAATAAAAACCGATTTAAATAAAGTAATTGTTGGTGGAGAACAATTATATCCTCATCAAGTATCTTACTTAGAAGAATTAAACAAAGAAATTTGTGTTTTCAATGAATATGGCCCCACTGAAACTACAGTAGGTTGTATTGTCAAAAGGGTAACCGGAAAAGATAAGAAGAGTCTAATTGGTTCACCGATAGCTAATACATCTGCATTATTACTTGATAAGGATGGTAATATTGTTCCTTCGGGTAAGGTTGGCGAACTTTATATTTCTGGGCCTGGTGTAACTGCTGGTTATTTGCATGATACTGAGCTAACAAATTCTAAATTTGTTCTTGGTCGAACTTTTAAAAACGATGTAATTAATAAATATCATAAGTTATTCAGGACAGGAGATTTTTGTAGACTATTACCTAATCAAGAATTTGAATTTTTGGGCCGAGCTGATTCTCAGGTAAAACATCGGGGGTATAGAATTTCACTTCTAGAGATAGAATCTATTTTGAATCGCTATCCCAGTGTAGTAAATAGTATTACTCTTATTAAAGATGCCAATGGAAATGATATACTATTTTCGTATATTGAAGTTACTTCGGATAATTTCAACATTAATCTTTTACATGAACATTGCTGTAAATACTTGCCTCCGTTTATGGTTCCCGAAGATTATCTGGTTTTAAAAGAATTTCCAAGGACCGATAATGGAAAGATAGATAGAAATGCATTAATTTCTTTATCTGATAACAAAAAGACTAGTGATGTCGATACTAACTCTATCACTATTATAAATAAAACTCTAAAGAAATTACTCTCCGAAGCTGTTGGTTCCAGTGAGTTAATAGGTAGCGATGATTATTTTGAATTAGGAGGAGATTCTATTAAGGCAATTAGATTTCTAACTAGAATATATGAAGAGCTAAACATTAAGATCTCTATTAGAGAGTTATATGAAAACTCAACGGTTTCTAAGCTTGACAAATTGATTGCAAGTAAAAAGACAAATATTGAGTGTTCCGTATCGAAACAAATCTTTAATTTAAAATATGAAAAGGATTTTCATGAGCTTAATGTAGACTCAGTAGAAAGTGTCTTTTATATTCCTGATATCAGTTTTAATATGATCCAAAAGAGCTATCAACTTAAAGATCATAACGTTTACCATATTAGGAACGTATATCATGTAAAAATAGAAAATTTCTGCTTGCAATCAATGGAAGAGTCTCTTTCCCATGTTGTATCAAAGAATGAATCTTTAAGAAGTTTTTTTGATATCTATAACTATCCGAAGCCAGTTCAAATTGTTAACAAGGAAATTAAACCATTAATATCCTATTACGATTTTTCTCAAAATGATTTCTTTTCTGGAAAAAATGAGATTGATAAATTATTGTTAGATGAATTGAATACTCCATTCATTATTGATAAGGCTCCTTTATGGAGACTTTCTATATTTAGAACATCAATTAATGAATACCTTTTTTCATGGTCTTTTCATCATGCTATATTGGATGGTTGGAGCAATTCGATCATTATTAATGATCTTGCGCAAACGTATTCTGATATCAGAGCTGGTACTGCTCCACGGTTATCAAGGATTAGAGCATCGCTTCTGGATTACATTTCAGAGCAAGAAAAAATAAAGTCTGATAATAAATATAGATTGTTCTGGGCCGATTATTTACATGGTTCCAACTGGCTGTGGTTATCGGATAAAATTAACTACACCAATAACATAAAGCCCCTAAACATTGTTGAGGAGTTATCCCCATCTACGTATAACAAGTTATCCGATATCTCTAAGCGTTTTCAGGTAGATATTAAAACGGTATGCTCTGCGATATTTTCATCTGTTTTATCAGAATTTAGTTACTTTAAGGACTTTACGTATTCTATTGGTGATGATACTCGGCCAATTGTTTCTGATGCTGAGTATTTAACGGGTTGTTTTACTCAGGCTATACCTTTAAGGATTCGGCAGGACTACGCTTTTCTAAGTTGGTCAGAAAAAATCGAATATATCAAATCTAACTTGGCGAGAATTAAGCATTTTGGAAAATTAAGTTTATCCGATATAGCCCAGAGTTCCAACCTGGACTTCAATGATCCCCGATCAATGCAAGTTATGTTTGTTTTTGTTAATTTTCACTCTCATCAGCATGCGGAGCACGGTTATCATGAAATAGCCAACAGCTCCTTTAGTGGATTTGAAAATACTAGCGTTCCTATAGGCTTTACGACATCAACTACGAATAATAAATTGGAAGTTGCCTTGAATATATGGTGTGCTGAAGAATCACACTACCTCTTGCTAAATATTTTTAAAGCTTATATAAACGAACTTATACGAGTTTCGGGCTTAGAAAATTTAAATAATACTTTCATGGGTATGAATAATTCTAAAAATATCTTTCCTGTAACTAGGGAAGATATAGTGAAAGTCACTAAAGATTCATGTATCAATTCCGAACTATTTTCTCTGATAGAAGTGACTCAGACACTATCATACGCTCTACTAGATCAAAATAAAAGAATATTACCAGCTTCGAGTATTGGTAAATTACACTTAGCTTTAAGTCCTGCTGAAGTTGAGCACTATAACCTGGAAAATATAATCGAGATTGAGTTATTCGACAGTTCATTAAATAAGTATTTATTTGATCTAGATGTATTTGTGAGTATCAATGAATCGGGTCAGATCAAAATATTGACCAACCCCCAAATTCTAATTAAAAATACTCCTATCCTTTCAAAGCTCAAATTGGTTGAAAATGTACTAAATGAATCTGATTTTATAGAAACGGCTTATTTAAAAATATTTAATGAAAGCACGGATAATGGATTCCTTTTTTTTGTTAAAATTAATCATGGATATAAGCTGAATGTAATTTTGGATTACATATATAATAAGCTCTCAATCAATATTAAATCTTCGCAAATAATAGAAGTTGACGAATTTCCTCTTCTTTCTGATAAGTCCATAGATACAAATCATGAGCTATTTAGCATCAACAAATATCTAGTATTATCTCAAAGTTCTAATGATGACGTAACTTCATTTTTATTAAATTCTTGGGAAGAGCTGCTTGGCTGCAAAATTGAAGAAATGAATTTAGATGTCTATTCATTAGGTGCTCACTCGTTGCTATTTGTGAAGCTCTTGGTTTCTTTAACTAAAAAATATAATTTGACGTTAGAGCTCGCAGAAATTATGAGCGCAAAAACCATTTCTCTACAGTCTTCATTAATCGCTAATAAAATATATATGACTGAGATGATTGAAAGTCTTCAGGAAGTGTGCGCAAACGAATCAAACGTAGAGGTTATTGTATGACTTTTTATCAGCTTGTTAAGTATTGTGTTGACTCTAAAATAAGTTTATCAGTTGGAGAAAATGATGAGCTTAAGATTAATGGAAATCCTGAATCATTATCGACGGAAATTATTGGTGAAATAAGAAAATATAAAGATCAGTTCATATGTAAATTAAAGTCAGAAGAGTGTGATAGTAAATCCATCAATAAACATATGTGGAGATATGGGGAACTATCTCCTCTTAGTTTTTCTCAGCAAAGAATTTATCGTTCAGAAATGCTGGCTAAAGGCTCACCAATAAATAATATTGCTATATCAATGAGGATTTTTGGTCTTCTTAATATAAAATTAGCAATAGAAATATTAGATTACCTTATAGATCGCCATAAAGTTCTAAAATATACCTATGTTGAGAAAAATGGAAATATATATCAAACATTAAAAGAAGATAAGTTTTCAATTGTTTCTTTTGAAAAAGTCCCAAACATAAACGATCAATTTTCTATAGAAAAGGTAAAACAATTCATCAGCACTCCATTTAATCTAGAATGCCAGCCTTCTATTCGCGTTAATATACAACAAGACCTAGAAGGAAACTCTAGACTTACTTGGGTTTTACACCATATATCAGCCGACGGATGGTCTCTATCGTTTTTAGCCAGTGAATTTTCTAGATTGTATAATAGTGATGGTGCCCTTTTAAATAAGCTGCCAAAAATAGATCTTGAATATAGGGATTATGCAGTTTGGGAAAATACTTTTTCTAAGAGTCCTAATTTTGATAAGGCCTTAGAGTTCTGGAGCAATTATCTACTTGATAGTAAATCATTTATCCCGCCAAAACCAAATAAAAATATACAAGTCTCTAACAGTAAAAATTGTATCGAAAACCAGGTAGTGGATGATGATCTTACTAAAAAAGTAAGATCCTTAGGTAGAAAATTAAACATTTCGACCCACTACATCATGGAGACTCTTTTTTCTTGGGCTTTAAGTTTATTCAATGACACTGATTACGTAATATTTGCAACACCAGTTACTCTTAGAGATAATGATCAGTTAACTGATGTGGTCGGTTGCTGTGTAAATACTATTATTCGTAAGCTAAGCACAGTTAATGACATTAATTTTTATGAAACTGTATTTAATAATGCTCATTCAATGGGAGAGTGTTTGACTAATTCACTTATTCCTTTTGAAAAGCAAGTTGAATTTTGTTTGACAGACAATGAAGTATTGGCTATTCCTTGTTTTTTTAACATGCAGAGATTTCAGGAGAGTGATTTCTCTTTAAATAATTTTAGGTCTGAATTTGAAAATTTGTTCAATCTACCTGATACATTCTTGTTCTCTCTTGATGTATTGGAATCTTCAAATAATTTCTCGTTAAACTGGAAATGGAATTCTGAATTAGTCTCAATGGATTTCGTTCACCAGATAATTAATATATTCTCTAATTTATTGAGGGTTGTTGTTGATAATCCATATGTTAAATTGAGGGATGCAATTGATTATAATACTTTTCTAAGTATAAAGACAGGCTCCCAAAAACAGTGGAAATTCAATTCTTTCGTTGATCGCTTCGAATTTGTGGCCCGTAAATTCCCAGAAAATATTGCATTGTTATTTGGGGATACTAAATATACTTATTCAGAACTTGATAAAATATCTACAAGAATTGCAATATTGTTAAGGAATACATTTGGCGTTACCTCTGGAACAAGAATTGCGATAGCTTTGCCAAGATCAGATTATTTTGTAATTTTTCAGTTATCGATATTAAAAGCCGGTGGAATTTTTATTCCATTTGATATTGATCTTGATCAAATAAGGATGCCTACATATTTAAACGAGTCTTGTGCAGAGTTTGCTATTGTTGAAGATATTTTTGAAAATAGTTCCGAAACAAGTTTTATACTCTTAAGTGAGATAATTTCAAAATTATCAATTACTAATATAAGCGAATTTGGATCAGTTCATTACCAAGATGCATATATAGTTTTCACTTCTGGAACAACTGGCACCCCTAAAGGAGTTTTAAACACTAACTTAGGATTGTTAAATCTGGCAATGTCTCAATCAGAAATGTTTTCTGTAAATAGTAATTCTAGGATCTTTCATTTTGCTTCTTTAGGATTTGATGCTCAGATTTCTGAGTGGTCTATGGCATGGGCTTCAGGTGCAGCTCTTGTTATCCCTGATAATAAATTATTAAGAACAGACCCACAATTGTTCTCATCATTTTGTAATGAAAAGAAAATTTCTCATGTTACTTTACCACCCACATTTTTGAGATATTTGAAACCATCAGATTTTTCTACTGTAAAACATGTGATCTCTGCTGGTGAAACTTGCGATAGTTTCCTCGTTGATCGATGGTATAGAGATTTTAATTTTTATAATGCATACGGCCCTTCAGAAGTTTCCGTTTGTTCAAGTATTAATCACGTTAATAAGTTGGAGAATAATGTCTCAATTGGAGATCCTATATATAATACTTCCATAGCAATTATGAATGAGGAGGATAAGATCCTGCCACTAGGAATATTAGGGGAAATATGCATTTTTGGGTTTGGCGTGTCTAGAGGATATATCAATTCTGATTTTGAAACTAAGACAAAATTTAAATTTTCAGATATTCAATCTATGGGGAAGGTTAGGTTTTATAAAACGGGCGATCTCGGGTATTTAGATTCTTCACGGAATCTTTATTGTGTAGGCAGAGCCGATGATCAGATAAAAATATCAGGCAGGCGTATCGAAATTTCTGAAATTCGCCATCTATTATTATCTATTGATCATGTATTGGATGCTCAGGTGATATTTGATTCAGAGTCCGAATTATTACATGCATTTATTATACCGAATAATATCGATACCTCTAAGCTTATTAGGAAACGTGTAGATAATGTTATCCCGTCGCATTTGCAGCCCAATATTTATCATTTTGTTGATAAATTTAATCTGAATGTTAATGGTAAGGTAGATATTAAATCTTTAATTGATTTGTTGACATCCTATAAGGAATCCTTTAGGGGTGGTAACATCCTACAAAATCAAGATAACACAAATAATATTATGATAAATCTATGGAAAAAGTTTTTCTTAACTGAAGATATCGATATTTTTTCTGACTTCTTTGATCTTGGCGGTCAATCAATTATGGCAATTAAATTAGCCGGTTTAATTGAAGCTGAGTTTGGGGTGTCATTAACTATTGAGGAGATATATCTTTCTCCTACTGTTAAAGCCCTTGCAGATTTAGTGGGCAAAAAGTTGTCGAATGAGAATGCGATTTCTAGCTTATGCACATTTGAAATATAATAGTGGGTGATTATTTTGTTTCGTCATATTTTAAAAAAATCAATACCATTGATCTTTCTTTCGGTGATTTTAAGTTGTTTAACATCGATGTTATCGATTTATATCTTGGCGCAAATTAAAGACCACATTGTTGTTGATGAATCAACAATTTCAATTTCTTTCGTGGTCCAACTATTGATGCCAGTTTTCGCATTCTTTATTTTAGGCTCACTTGGCCAGATAACCTTAGCCAGATTTGGTGCAAAATCAATATGCCAAATGAGGGAAGGACTTTTATATCATGTAAACAATAGTAGTTATTTCAATATTGAGCGCATGGGCAAGCAAAAAATATTAACTGCTTTCACTCAAGATATTAACTGTCTAGCAAATACTTTTACAATGTTACCTCACATTATTTATAATTTTGTGCTTGTGGTATTTTGTTTAGGATATTTATTCTTCCTTTCATGGGCTCTTTTTGTGAGTCTTTTTATTTCTCTTTTTTTGATAATAATTATAGCCTTCTTCCTAATAAAATTAGTGGTGCGGCACTTTGATAATTTACGCGAGTTACAAGATACTTTGTATTTTAATTACAATATTGCAATTGAAGGTTCTAAGGAACTTTCAACAAATTATGCAAGAAGAAATCATGTATATAAGGATATAATTAACCCACACATAAAAAAAATGTATAAACAGGAGTGTAAAGCACAAACGTATTGGAGCCTAAGTAATAACTGGAACCTTTCAGTTGTATTCTTAGCTTTAATATTTATGGTTTTTTTAAGTGGTAAAATTTCTGCAGTAAATTCCTATGACATAATCAGTTTTTCCATTTTAATAGTTTTCTTGGTATCTCCTCTAAATTTCCTATCTATTGCAACTCAAGAAATTGGGCGAGGTATGATTGCCTATAAGCGCCTTACTGAACTTGAGGATACATTCAGTCCTAGATTTATTGGGAATTTCCAACCTCTTATTGACAGTCGTGTGTCTAGTACCATCACCATAGACAATTTGGTATTTAGGTATAAAGATAAGGCCGGTAGGGACTTTAAACTAGGTCCAATAAACTTAAATATTTTTCCTGGAAAAATTATGTTTTTAACTGGTGGTAATGGTAGTGGGAAATCTACTTTCATCAAAGTTTTAACGGGCCTATATCCTTCAAAATCAGGGGAAGTAACAATTGGTGATACTATTCGCCTGAGCCAAGATTCTGCTAGGTTCTCTGAATATTTTTCGGTAATACACTTTGATTTTTTTCCGTTTAATTTTCTGCTGGATTCTAAGGGTAATTTAATTGATAATTGCAATGAAAATTTTTTATACTGGATTAATAGACTAAAATTGGACGATGTTATTTTCTTGAAAAATGGCCTTGTTAACACCACAAATCTTTCACAAGGGCAGCGTAAGCGATTAGCAATGCTTGCCGCTATTTTAGAGGACAAACCAATCCTTGTGCTAGATGAATGGGCAGCAGACCAAGACCCTGATTTCAAACAATTTTTTTATATTGATTTACTGCCTGAACTAAGTAGGCTTGGTAAAATAATTCTATTAATTACTCATGATTATCAATTTTTTGATGTGGCTGACGAATTAGTAGAGTTTTATGATGGACAAATAGTTAAGAATATTAATAGGTAATACATATGTATGTTTTGGGTCTCTCAGGTGGTTTTGATACAATTAAAGATAGAAAGTTTTATGCACCTATAACCGGCCTATCCCATGACAGCTCAGCTGTACTTTTGAAGGATGGAGTTGTAGTTGCAGCTGTTGAAGAGGAACGTTTTGATAGAATTAAACACTCCAATCTTTTTCCTTCGAAGGCTGTTCAATTTTGCTTGACAACAGCTTCGATAACAATTGATGATGTTGATTGCGTTGCATACTATTTAGAAGAAGAATTTCTAGATAATTTTTTAAATAGGCACTATTTGCGTTCAAACAAAAATTATAAAAAATTAAACGCTAGGCAATTGATCGCTGAAAGACTTGGATCTCCAAATTTGGAAAATAAAATTCATTTTGTTAATCACCATTATTCTCATGTTTATAGTTCACTGCCTTTTTCAGGGTATAATGACTCTCTTGTTCTGGCAATAGATGGCCTTGGTGAATCTACTTCTGGATTAATCGGTTCTTATCGTGATGGGCAATTTGTTCCTATTTCCAATATTACTTCTGATAACTCTCTTGGAATGTTTTATGTTTCTGTAATCAAACACTTGGGATTTGACGTGTTTGAAGAGTATAAAGTTATGGGGTTGGCACCCTATGGCGATCACCAACGTTTTGAATCTCAATTTTTCGATCTTATTGAGCTTCATAAGGATGGTGCTTACTCGATAGTCAATGTTGATAAAATATATGAAACCCTACTCAAGATATTACCCGTCCGAAAAAAATGGGATCCCTTGGAG
This sequence comes from Microbulbifer sp. CnH-101-G, assembly GCF_052466775.1. Classification (NCBI taxonomy): domain Bacteria; kingdom Pseudomonadati; phylum Pseudomonadota; class Gammaproteobacteria; order Cellvibrionales; family Microbulbiferaceae; genus Microbulbifer; species Microbulbifer sp. CnH-101-G. The sequence continues at coordinate 2,041,623 of NZ_CP174292.1, read as the reverse complement.
CAGATTCATAAAGATCTTGCTGCGACCTTACAAGCATCTATTGAAAAAATAGTTTTACACATTCTTAAGTATTGGAGGAATGTTACAAAGCACTCAACTTTATGTATTAGCGGTGGAGTTGCTCAGAATTGCTCACTGAATGGGAAGATCTTAAATTCTGGACTGTTTGATTCAGTATTTGTTCCACCTGCAGCCCATGACTCAGGCTGCGCACTAGGAGCTGCGGCCTATGTTACTATATCTTCTGGTCAATCGATTTCAGAAACTTCCCTTTTAAGTCCCTATCTAGGTCATGATATTAACCAGGAAGATATACCACAAATACTTGGAAATTGGAGTGAATACCTTACCTTCAGTCATCACGATGATATTTCTTCAGTTGCTGCAAATTTAATAGCTGATGGTAAAGTTATTGGTTGGGTTCAAGGTAAAAGTGAATTTGGTCCTCGCGCTCTTGGTAATCGGAGTATTATTGCAGACCCCAGGCCTTACATGAATCGAGAACGCATAAATAGAATGATTAAGAAGCGAGAAGGCTTTAGGCCATTTGCTCCATCCGTATTAAATCATTCTGCTGGCAATTATTTTAAGTTAAATATGGATGAAAATTTTGAATTTATGACATTCATAGTGGATGTTAAAGATGATTATAGAGATAAACTTGGTGCTATAACTCACGTAGATGGTACAGCTAGAATACAGACCGTTGATAGGGATTCAAACCTACTTTATTGGAGTTTGATAAAGGAATTTGGAAATCTTACAGGTGTGGATGTTATACTGAATACATCTTTTAATAATAGTGTTGAGCCGATTGTAAATACGGTCGAAGATACTATTGTCTGCTTCCTTACTACAGAGTTAGATTATCTCGTGGTTGGAAGCTACGTAGTGAGTCGTAAATCTAAATCCTTTTTTCAAATACTTCTTAAATGTAAACTTAAACTTCCTGAGTATAGCAAAGTATATGAATCAATTTTCCAGAAAGAAACCACTGCGAATATCGTCAATATTATTGACGGACGTAATTGTTTAATATCAGAGCAGATTTATCATGTATTAAAAAATTGCATTTCAATCAATGATACGATTTCAAATGCTTTTGAGCAACTAAGTGTACCTGAAGAACACCATGAATCAATTTTATTGGAAATATTGAGTTTGTGGGAGCTTCGACTGATATCAATCAATCTAAGATAGGATGTTACAAAATGAATAGCTATAAGTTAATTTTGACTTTTTCAGTAGTTTTTTTATCTGGCGCTCTTGCTGCGTATAATAATTTCTCGGATGAGAAAATGGTAGAAAAAACTCTCATGAATTATGCTGAAGGAATGAGCCTCCTTGATTTTAATAAAATTAAACTAGCAACTGTTGGTAATTCTGATCTTTCTGTTTTTGAAGGCCCTGAACCTAAACCAAATTACGGTTGGGATGATTATCAAAATAATCATTTAAAAAATGAGTTTTCTATAATTAAGAATTTAGACTACAACATATCTGATACAAAAATATTTATTTCGGATGAACTGGCAACAGCTACTTTTAATTATAAAAGCGAGGCTCTACTACAATCTGGTGATGGTCCGGAAGTTTTGGTTGGGACCTATGGGATAGGTACAGCAGTTTTAAAGTTAGATGACCATAATTGGAAAATATTACATTTACATACTTCTCGTCAACATATTGGGGAGATTAAGTAAGAGTGTCATCTTGATTTTATAATATATTAGTTATCTGAAATCAATTACATGTGTAACTTTTATGTTTAAAAACTAAAAGCTGCTGCCTTTAATGATGGGACTTTAGGATTTTCTACTGTTCCATCATCTAGGTTAAAATATGATCTCCATAAACAGATATGTCCTATTGAACAGGCCATATTAGATTTTCTATGTCAAATACATCTCAGCCTAATTGAAGGTAGGTTACTGTCCTTTTGTTGAAATATTGGTGAATATTGTTACCTTGAGTGCTATGCAATAGGTGGTTTGGATCCCCTTCTATAGAAGTATCGAAGGGTGCCCAACCAAAACTCATATAGACTGAAGAGAGAGTGTTGGCTTTTGCATACTAAACGCCTACCCTTTGTAGGTCCGAGTCTCTACCGATTGCGTGGCACCCGGTGTTAAGGCGACGAGAGTTCAAGTCAAGCCACTTAGGGGAACGTGAGAACCTGCTTTTGGCACATCGTAAAGCCGGGGCGGACATGCCCGTAGTAGTGATATAGGGCTCGTAATAAGTCGGGAGTGAAGGAGCATGGGTCATAAACTTGCGCATAACCCAACTCATGCGAGGAAGACGTTTTGGCGCATAGAAAATCATTCGAAATACCGAAGACGCTAGTGGTTTATACAGTTAATTGGGTAACGCTTTCTTAGCACATTCGATTTCTACAATGATTTTTTCTGCGCTTGTAGTCCACTTAAATAGTTTCGCGAAATTCTTATTATAAGCATCGATAAACCCTTTAATTAACACCAAGATAAACCACCCTCTGTGGCGGTGTGGCTTGACAGGGCTCTGCCGTTCCGGCGCGCAGAGTAAAAATATGGCCTCCATGAACCGGCAAGTCCGTGAGCGATCAATCTTGCCCAACCTAGATTTAACCGCTTTTTCTTGATAGTTCAGCTGATCTCATATTCCAAGGTTGTAAAGCTTCATTTGCTCTGCTTGCTATGCCAGTAGACGAAGGTGCTAAGTTTTAGGTTGTGGTTCTCACAGTAGGCGGCCTTCGAGAGTCTACTGGCTTGCCAGTCTATGAGGTGTTGTTGCCAGAAATCGGATTTACTTTGGGTGGTCATGGGTATCTCCCGATGATTAAAAATCAGTAGCATATCTGGATGGATTTCAGAGTTTTAGATGGGGTTTATTGAGCGCTTACGCAACAACGCTTATTTAAGGCTCTCGTTGGACACAAATGGATTGCTCCAGTGGCAGTGATGATGGTTATTTTGTAGAAAAGACTCCAACAATACCTGGGGCCTAACGATTGCGGCAAGCTCAGCCACCTACGATGGGCGCACTGGCTTACCCTTTAGTCAAATAAATGCCAACGGCTATTCCACCAGCTATACGTTTGATCACTTTGGGCATCGGACCGAAATGGATGCTCTGAGGGTTCCGGCCCAGAAAATATCTCGCCAATGGTGCAGTGCCAGCTGCCCCTCTGCAGCCACCATGCGGTCTACTTCGAAATAGTTGCCCAGGCTGGCACACCTATGGTGTTGAGCTATTACGATGTGCTGGGCCGTGAGGTCTACCAGGAAACCGAAGGCACTGAGGGCACTATCGTGTAGTGGCAAAACTATGATAGTCGAGGACGGGTCACCCAAGTGGTAGATCACCACTACAGCACTGGCGCAGCCAAAAATTATGCTTTCATCGATTTTCTCAGTTCGACGGCCTTAGTCGTCCGGGCCATAAGTCCGTCATCCGCCTGCCGATCAGTTATGAGGTAGCCTACGATTACAGCGGTCTCACCACCGATATCATGGTCACTCCGAACGGCCTCGGGTTAGTATTAATGATGGCGAGCCGTACCAGTGTGCTTTGCAAACCATTGTACCATCGAGTTGCCAAGGGGCAGTTCACCCAGTATCGTTACGATGCCTTTGGCAATGTGGCGATGATCTAGGATGTTTCAGGAAACGCAATCACGGCCAGTTACAATGGCTTTAACCACAAACTTGCCCTGAACGACCTGAATATGGGCAGCTGGCAATTCTTATACAATGTGCTTGGGGAGCTGCGTAGGCAGCAGGATGTAAAGGGTAGGTAACCACTTTTAGCTACGATTCACTTGGCCTGATAACAGATACTTATCCCGGTAGTGACTTCGCCCATCATTTTCTGTTTGATGACAGTGCCTACAGTACTCTGGATCGGGGATATACTGGTAACAGCGGCAGGCCCGAGTTCGAACGTATTTACAGTTATGACAGTCTTCAAAGGGAAATTTCCCGTATAACCCAAATCGACAATCATATTTTCGAACAGGAAACCGTATGGGATACCAATCACGGCCGGATCACAGGCTTATAGTACCCAGATGGCACGATTATCGAAACACCCTACAACCAGACCGGTCGTATTACTAAAGATTGGGATTTTGCAGCAGGAATCAGGTTGCACACGCTTGATAAGCGCAACTGCAGAGAAGCGATTACCCAACAAAGCTTTGCCAATGCCTTGATTGAAGAGAGTGCTTTCAATGCTACAGTCCTTCTGGACCGGCGCTGTCTCAGTGCTTGCATCGGCAGCTGCACTCAATCCAGCCTTATCTACGAGCAATATGACAGCTATGGAAATCTGCAGCACAGAAGAAATGCGATTGCAGGCGTCGATGAAAGTTTTGTTATGATGAGCTACACCGACTCACCCAATCCAGCCGCAGCTGGGATGTCCATACACCCTCTATACTGGATACTACTGTAAACTATGGTTACGATGGTGTTGGCAATTTACAATACAAACGGATTTTTCAAGAAGTTCTTCGAATGCCTATCAATATGGCAACTGAAGTAGAAACTTCAATAATGCCAGCTCTAATATAGTAACCCAGGTTGTATTAAAAGACACAAGCACCAGAAGCTATCAGTATGACCTAAATGGAACTTAACTGCCGACGGGATGCGGACCATCAGTTATGGGGTCAATTACAAACCTAAGGTCATGGGAATGGTGCTAACTATTACAACGGCCCGAATAATCGCCGCTACAAGCAGGTAGCTACTGATGGTCGTGCCATACCATACATTATTACTTTGGAGCCTATGAGTTTGAGGAAACACGGCAGGGCAGTAATACCACTGTGGTGGAGCGCACCACCGTAACTGGCTTTGCTCAGTACCATACAGAGAGTCAGAATGGATCAGTGCAATCCACAGGCTGGGAATTTCTGCAGAAGGATCACTTGGGTTCCATTGAGAGCATCAGTGATATAGCTGGAAATATCAAGGAGAGAAGGGGCTTTGACCTGTTTGGAAAAGCCAGGGATTTGAACGAAGATGATACTATGGGAGGGTTGTTAGGCAGGTCTACCACCCGGCGAGGCTTCACTAATCATGAGCATCTGGATGGCGTGGAATTAATCCATATGAATGGCCGGGCAAATGATTACAACCTTGGTAGGTTCTTAAGTGTGAACCCATTTATCGCAATGCCGGAGAATAGCCAAGCCTATAACCCTTATTTGTAGTAGTTCAGACTTGATCTGACAGTTACCGGTTTCTCAGAAGGTGCTCTGTCAGGTCAAATTCAGTTTACGAGTTTCTCCTTCCAGATACTTTTACCCTCTTCAAGGGTTGCCATCGGTGTGCGACCACAACACTTTTTACCCTGATGAATTCGATCATCATTGTAATATACGAGCCATTCGTCCAGGTCCTTTTGTAGCTCTTCTATTGATCCATAGATCTTTCGTCATAACGATGGCTGGTAGAACTCTTGTAATATAGTTTTATGGAAGCGCTCACAGATACCATTTGTTTGTGGGTGCCTGGCTTTTGTCTTGGTATGTTCTATCTCGTTGATGTTCAAGTACAACTGATAATCATGCTGCTCCAGCTTGCCGCAATATTCAGTACCGCGGTCAGTCAAAATACGCAACACCGGCAGATCATGCATGGCGTAAAACGGTAATACACGATCATTCAGAAGATCTGCTGCTGTGATTGGCGTCTTAGTGGTGTACAACTTGCAATGGGCTACCTTTGCATAGGTATCAACATAGGTTTGTTGGTAAACACGCCCAACCTCCTTAAATGTTCCTACATATAATTTGCCCAAATTTTATTGTTAGTGATCCCTAAATTAGCTGAAACTCAATTACAAGAACCTGTATAGGCGGCACATCCTTGTGCCGGGCTAGCCTGATCCATTCTTTTGATGTTAACGACACGGTTAGTTCAAGTTGCCGATGCGCCCATACTTCATCCTACGGGGAACATTGTGCTCGGCACGTATCATATTCTCATTGATGGCTAAAAGGTCATTGGGGATATTATTCTGGTCATCACTCAGGCCTACTGTGGCTATCTCTTCTTTTGGCTCCATAGACCCTCCAACCCAAATCCAACCTGCGGTTCTAGTTGTGATCATATTATTGAGATTGGACACTGTCGTATTGTTATATACGAGGTTGTTGCCACCATTGGTAACCCTGGCCATAAGCAGTCCATTACCTTGCTGACGGAATACACTATTCATGGGATTTTGCCTTTGGTCGGCAAGGTAGGTGGAATTGGTAGCGCCTGAAAGATGTAGGCCACGGTTACAGCGGTCGGCATGTACCAGCTCATGGGCCAGCGTAATATAGCTTGGGCAGTTGCCCATAACTACAGTTCCGGTATTGGTAAGATTGGCTGTTTGAAAAACATTGTTATTCCACATAACTACACCACTGGCGCCGGTGCTCATCACTTTTGCCATAAAGCCCTGGTCGGCACTTATCAAGGGAATATAATTCTTGAACCCACTCCAGATCTGGTCTTTCAGCCATTTATCGGGCCTGAATCCCAGCGCATGATGTTCGGTAATTCGTGTATCGTGGCGGCTAGCAATCAGGCGTCTTATCAGTGTTGTGCTGTTGGCCCTGAGACCAGCAGCAGTCAGAATACCCGCGCCTTCACTCACCCGTAACACATTGCGACCACCGGTACGATATTTCTCGGAGGTGTAGGCAAGAGCAGTGCCAACTCCGCCTAACAGGGTGTTAAGCGCCGTTCTCACCTGGGTAATAAAGACGATGTTATTTGAATCAATACAGAGTCCCATTTTTATTCTCCTTATACTTCATGGCAGATCTTGAAATAAGAGCTTTTTGGTGTGGAAAAATTGGGAATACAAATTCCCATTGTGAATTTTCTGAGGGAGTGAGGGGTGTCCGTTTTAGAGCAGAGGGCCAAAAGCGGGAAGGGGATTGAGGGCTCTATATGCCCAACTATCCCACCACTCTGATCGGAAAAATGATCCTGCTTCTGGAGCAGAAAATACAGCTTAGCCAGTACATCCATTGATAATTGACCAATAGCAAGACTTATTTGGCACTTTTTCAAACCTTACTAACATTTGGTACAAGTTGCCATACCTTTATAAAATTTTACTTTTGCTCAAAAATATTTGCTTAGTGCTGGTTTTTCTTATTATTGGGTGATGTTTTTGTGGGCAAGATGGTCGGTTAAGGGGGGTGATACTGTAGGCGGAATACTTGATCTGGTTGGGGTGGGCTCTTTGTTCAATGAATTTTGATTAAAGATTTTATTCCTCTGTGAAGTGCTGTATCGTGGTATTGCCAGCTGTTTTTTTCGATTCTCGGTGAATGTGCTCTCTTGGTAGTGATTTTTAATTGAAGCTAAGCCTGTGATGTTGGGCGGGTTGATAGAAGAGGTAGATAAAATTCTTCATTTAAAATGCGAGGGGCTAGTAAAAATATAGTGGCAAAGAAGAGTTAGTCATAATTTCACTCTACGCAAATGCTTGTTAGACAGCTTGCCTTCCGTAATTGCTCCAGGTTTACAAAATGCTCTTGAGGCATCTCCCTCTCTTGCATAATGATCCTGAATTAATGGCGTCATGTAATCAACAAAAACAAGACGTTTATGAATAAAAGTAGCCTTTGTCTAGGCTGAAGAGAAACTTGCAGGTAACTTTGAGCCGTTGCCTCAGGTTATCTGTGCCCGATTGATATTCTTGAACTCTCTCCCATGTTAAGTAGACTTAACCGCTTCGACTGGCCGTGAAACAGAGATTGTTTACGGTGAAGTGGATACAAGGCTTATTAAAGGATAAGGTGACATGCTAAAGGCAGAATATCATGAGCGCGGTCCAGTACCCCAAGATGTGATTGAGGCGGTTTCATTTAGTGAGCCGGAGCTGAAAGAGGGGCAGGTATTGTTGGAAATGCTGGCCACACCCATTAACCCCTCAGATGTACTCACGCTGACAGGTGAATACGGCATGTTGCCGCCTTTGCCTGCCGTCGGTGGGAATGAGGGAGTTGCCAAGGTCGTCAAGCATGGTCCAAATGTGTCGGGGCCGGAAATAGGTCAAACTGTCTTGTTACCCGTTGGCAGTGGCACCTGGGCTAGTCATATGGTGGCGGATGCCAAAGGGCTTATCCCTCTGCCAAATGAGGTAGATCCCATACAGCTCTCTATGATCACTATTAACCCCCCCACGGCTTACCTCTTGCTCAGTGAGTTTGTCGACCTGAAAGAAGGGGATTGGGTGATTCAAAACGCAGCAAACTCTGCAGTGGGAACCTATCTGACCAGCTTGGCAAAAACTCGCGGACTTAAGGTAGTCAATGTTGTGCGCAGATCCTCACTGATCGAGCCTATGCTGGAAGCCGGTGCCGATGTGGTACTGGTGGATGGTGAGCAGGAAGGGGAGAGCCTTGCTAAAAGGGTTAAAGTTGCAACCGAAGGTGCTGAGATTCGCCTGGGCATAGATGCCGTGGGAGGAATGGCTACTGCTAGATTGGGCGAAGCCCTTAGTGAAGGCGCCACGCTGGTAAACTATGGCGCCCTGAGTGGGGAACCCTGCCTCCTCGCGCCAGGAGTGATCATCTTTAAGGATATTACCGTACGCGGATTTTGGCTGGCCAAGTGGTTTGCAAATGCTTCCCCTGAGCGACAGCAGGAAGTTTTTGGAACGATTACCAAGTTGGTCGCTGAAGGTAAATTGGCAGCACCGGTACATGCTACTTACCCCCTTAGTGATGTGAAGGAAGCAGTTAAAGTCGCTGCGGCAGGTGAGCGTAACGGCAAGGTGCTTTTGGTTGGAGAATCGCAGGGCAAATAAATATTCCTCTACATTTTTTAGCCGCTACCTCAGCATACAAGCTCCACTTTCTATTATAAGGTGGAGCTTTTTAGTATGAGCTTCTAGTGGAATAAATAAGCTACTACTATTGTTAGTTATTTGCCTGTCTTTTAATATGACTCTGTAAAGAGGCCAGCTACTGAGTAGCTGTTTGACCTTGGGAGTTGGCTTTTCTTTCTACAACCGTCTGGTGCCGATACTGGCTGACAGGCTCCTCTTTTCAGGGAAATTTTCCCTTCAAAGCATGAAAGTTTGGTTTTGAGTGCTAGCTGGATCTAATCCGGTAGTCAGTTTTTTGGAGCTATGAATTATATATCTGGTTGGTTAATATCTGGTGGCTCTAACCGTGAGTGCTGCATTTTTTATAGGGCAAAATAAAAATAAATATTAACAATAATGTCACGATAGTGACACAGGAATATCATGATAAGAAAAAACCAAGTGGCCCAAGTGTCAGCTTTGGGGCGGTTAGTAATTTTCATAACAGGCCTGCTTCTGGCTTCAGTTGTTAAATCGACTACCACTCAGGGTGTTATGCAATTATCCCTTCAAGAACAGTTGGATAAAGATGTCCCTTTCAATCATTCCCTATGGGTGGGTACCCACAACTCCTACAATGCGCGTGAGTGGGATAGCGCCTATTGGGCTGATCCCAATCAGGATATATCGATCTATGACCAGCTAAACTCTGGTGTGCGAGAGCTTACCTTAGATGTTGGTGATTACGGAACATTCTTTGGAGAAAACCAATTACGGTTATGTCATGGTATCTGTGCTGGTGGTGAAAAGAAATTTCGCAGGGGGTTAGAAAGCATTGTTCGGTGGTTGGAGGAGGGGAATCTTCAGTCAGTGATAATGCTAAAGCTTGAAATTAACTCCGATCATTATGGCCAGATAGCAGACCAGTTACGTGGTGAGTTGGGCAACTATCTTTATGAAGCTAATCGCTCAGGTGGGGGCTCGAATAGCTGTGTGGGTTTGCCGGTGGATTCTATAAGCAAGCAGGATGTGTTGGATGCCGGAAAGAATGTAATTGCTATTAATACGGACTCCGTATGCCCGCAGTCTGGAAGGTTTAGATCTGTGGTTCATTTGGGCCTGCAATATAGGAATTTCTATAAGGATAAATTTAGCAAGCCGTCTGATTCTAACGCCTGTGAGCTGATAACATCTGATGTTAGGAAGCAAATGACCCGGCTGCATGATCCAAGCACCCTCTATGGTATTGGTAGCGGTGGTAAAGGGCCGCAAGACAAAGAAATTACCGAATCCAATGTGAGTGGCTACCTCTCCTGTGGCCTCAACATTTTTGAGATGTTCTGGTTCAATGGCGATGGTAGTGCGGGGCATCTTGAGCCTGACGATTTGCTCTGGTCTTGGGAAAGCACAGAGCCCAATAACTGGCGTGACAACGAGAATTGTGCTGTTTCTAAGGCTAATGGCCGTTTTAATGATGTCCCTTGCCTGAATAGTTATCATTTTGCCTGTCGTGATGGAAACGATTGGAAAGTTACTTTCACTGAGGCTGATTGGTCCCAAGGAGAGGCCGCCTGTGCTTATGAGTATCCAGGATCTGTTTTTGATGTTCCCTACAATGGTTATGACAATGCGCGCCTTATGAAGGCCAAGAGTGCAGCCGGAATTTCTGTGGTTTGGCTGGCTTACCATGACCAAAACAAGGAAGGTGTATGGCAGCGAGGCTCAAAAAAACATTAAGATAGTTTTTTCATCAATTAGGGTTGTGATTATTTTTTGTTCTTTGCTATAAAAAGTGCAACACAGCCCTGAATTATAATAGAGTGTTCAGAAAACCTACTTTGTAAAAATTCTTCTAAATCTTCCTTGCAGTCTTGGGTGTTAGAGAATATTCCCTTCTTATTGTAAAAGGCCATCAATTTTTTGGCGATAGCACTTTTGTGTACCCCCTCATGTAATAGTGTAGAGCCGAAGACGATGCCGTGATCTGAAAGTAGTGTATTGAGGTGATCGATCGCTATAAGCTTTTCTGAAAGTCTGCCCGGTAAGCAGTGGAACAAATAGTTGAGAGAAATGGAGTCAAAAGGCTCTACATTGCTAGGCATTTCATCGAGAACATTTGTGTGAAACTTTATGGGCTTATATCTTGCCACTCGTTTGGCGGAAACCTCTAAACAGTTCTGGTTCAAATCCATAAGTCCCAGCCTAACCTGAGACGATGGGAAGCGACATTTATCCATAAAGTAGCCGGTCCCAACACCCACATCCAAATGGTTTGCACTGGCGTATTGATTGAATTGTTCAAGGATTGTCGGGGTTGGACAGTGCCAGATATAACGATTTGACAAATAAAGCACCCAAAAATCATAGAGCCATAAATGTGTCTTGGAATATACGGCTTGGCCTTGCCAGACCTCTTTGCTGATTGTCACGATGCCCTCCAAGATATTTAATCAGATAATTTATGATGGGCTCATCATTAATTGGGTTAGTATTCACTCTGGCCGAATCTTTTATCTGTAAACCTTAACGTTTCTATCAGGCAGAGTCAGAGTGGCGTTAAAGTTATCTCGACTTCTCCTGAGTAGGTTCTTCGAGTTTACTCATCAACGTTATGCCTTTGTGTTCTTTAATGACAGTATCTATAGTCTGAGTTTAGCGCCATTTTTAGTCGGCTTATATTCTCATGGCTATACTAGCTTGCGTCCATACCAACCCTTGATAGATTAATTAACTCCAATTCGAGAATTCAATATATGAAGAGATCAGTACGCTAACCGCCCTTTTTTGAAGAAGAGGGGGTGCCGCCCCGTGAGTGAACGCCATAGGTTGATACGGCTGAAGAAGATGCTCTTTTTCTTGTAAAGGCGGATGTTCCTGGATTCGATCCTGGTGATATTACTCTGGATAACGGCAATCTTTTGATCCGGGGTGAGCGTAAATGGAATCATGAGATCAAAAAAGATAAGTCTATAGGTGTTAAGTGTGCCAGAGGAATGCATTGTAGACGCTACTACCTTCTTGGGGTTGCCGATCCAGAGAATATTTCTGCCAAAGTTAAAAAGATGGTGTTTGAATGGTAAGTATCGATAAGCGTGAGGTTTATAAACCTAAAAAGTTACTATTCAGTAATTGCCTGCATGTAGTCTGGGGAATGGCTGATGATTTTCGATGGTTTTAGTTCCTATTTACAACGGTCCAGCAATAATTGCTTGTCTCTTTACCTCTTAGATTTGAGTTCCACTTTTTTTACTTTCATATCTAGGGCTGGTTTTTATCTGCATTACTGGTTAATGCTCACTGCCTGGCTGTCAGTTTGTTAGTGCATTTAACTGAAATTTTCAAATTTTGTGAATTGTTGAGGAAAAGATGATTTTACTTAGATCATATATTGGATGTGTTTGTCTTGTCCTAGTGGCTACTTTTTCTTTTTTGAGTCCTCCGCTGTATGCAAGGTATTTTGTTATAGATGAAGGTAAGCAGTCTGTATTTGGTGAGCAGACCTTTACTTTGATTGAACACTCAACTTCTGATGAGTCTTTTAGTCGGCCGAGCTATACACAAATTTCCATGGCTCCGGGAGATACGGAGTATGTTTACGCCGCCACATTGACTCATGGGGTTATTGCCTATCGTTACCAGGTATCAGACAAAGTGGAAGGAGGGTTCGAGGATGATTTATTGACTGCCGTATCTGGATCTGTGTTTGAGAGCACCCGAAATCCCCTTAATGGGAAGTGTAATGAGGGTAACCCAGGCCGGTCTCCAGGAGATAGTTGTCATGGTGCGATTGGTATGGCTTTTCACTATGACCCCGATGCGATCAATGCACAAACGGGTCTTCCTGGAAAGGTCTTTATGTACCTAGCCCCTACCGTGGTCTTACACAATAGTGGTGGTAGTGACTTCTTTCAGAATATTATCCGGCTTAGTGATGATGATGGGGATCGTATCTGGGGAGAAACCCAGGCCGAGGGGAATACAGTCGATGAGGTGCGCCAGGTTATTGCCGAGTCCTTAAGTGTCGCCCACCACCAAATCCAACACTTGCATGTCAGTGGTAACTCTCTCTTTATTTCTCTGGGGTCAAGAGGTGATACGCAAACCAATGAACATGCTTATACGGCAGCCGTTTTATTTATTGAAAATCTACTGAAGCTGGAAGATACCGCAAGTTCAAATATTGCTTGGTTCGATATTGGAGGTGATTTGGACCCTGACAGTTTTGGTAGTCATGCTGAATATCTATCGGCACTGCGTCAGGAACATGACCGTGATATTCAGGTGTTTACCAGCGAGGATACCGGGAAGATACGTAGCTACGCCCAGGGATTGCGCAATCCATTTGGATTGGCTGCAGATTCTCAAGGAAGCTTGTATACCACAATGCATGCAGTAAATGATGCTTCTTCAATCAATTTCCGCTGTCCTAACCCTACTGCCGAGGATGGGACTCCAAGGGATCAATTTTATCAGCTGATAAGGGGAACCGATTATGGTTGCCCTAAGCGGAATAGTGCCGTGGGTGACTGGCGTGATGAACAAAGTGCGGAGCCGAATGTGATTGTGGCTCAGTCGCTGGGATTGATAGAGACAGACCCCTCTCAACAAGGGAGGCCTGTTTTGATGCTTGAATATAACGGAGAAAAGATACCTCCCAGTGGAATTGATTTTGTGACGGCGGCTGGAAGCTATTTTCAGAGTGTAGTTATGGGGAGTTGGAGTGAACAAAATGCGGTATTTCTTTTAAATCAAACAGGTGGTACCTGGGCATTGGATCAATTAATTTCCTCAGGCCCACATCAACCCCAAAGCACCAAGTTTTTAAATGGAATACTTGATATATTTTCTGATAGCAACGGGGATTTGTTAATGGCCTCTCATCGGGGAGAGAGAGGAGGGCTTGTTGGTTCGGGCATTTGGTATGTGGATATTGAAGATGCTTTGGTTGCGAATCAAGCTCCAATTTTTATAGATGCCTCCATAAAAGATCATACTGTACAGGTGGGTGATTCATTTTCCTTCTTTCCTTCCTGGCATGACGGAGACGAGCAGGATACGGTCAATATGGTCTTTTCAATTGTTAATGCGCCAGAATGGTTGGTGATTGATAGCAGAACGGGAGAAATTTCTGGTACGCCCTCTTGTTCGGACTTGGGGGCCACTAACGGCATACATTTTGAAATATCGGATGGCATTGCCACGAATAACTCCAAAGTATTTTCGATGGTGGTTGAGGGAGCCCAGTGCGGCTTAAAAATAGAGCATGGCGTTTTAACGAATGTCACCAGCAACTGGCAAACAGTTACGCTTGAAAATCACTATGACAATATGGTCGTAGTCGCAACACCAGTTTATACCTCTGCCCATGTGGCGACGGTACCAAGAATACGTAATGCACAAGGTAATACGTTTCAGGTTATGGCTCAGGATGTCATGGGTAACGGTAGTACGGTATCGGTGTCTCTAACTTACATTGTGGTGGAGCAAGGGGTTTATACGGAACAGTCGCATGGCGTTAAAATGGAAGCGCAACGAGTGACTTCCAGCCTTACAGGGCAAAAAGGGAACTGGGAAGCCGAGGATCGGCAAATGCTTAATGCGGAGGATTACGTAGAACCGGTGGTTATAGGGCAGGTTATGACCTATAACGATAGCAATTTTTCTCATTTTTGGAGCGCCAGTGAGTCAGGCATAAAAGATCTGGGGTTGCCGGTTGAAGCGGCATTCGTTGCGGGGAAGGGGATCAGTATCAATTCCGGAAGCCGTTTGAATGAGCAGCTTGGCCTGATTGTCGTTGAAGCAGGTACCTATGTGGTTTCCGGTATGCAGTTCACAGCAGCGGTAGGGCCGGATCTCATAGAAGGCATGCGTAATAGCGGAGAGTCTTTGTATCCCACGGCAGTGGGTAGCCATGCCATTGCCTCAATTATGGGCGTTGATGGTCGAGATGGTGGTTGGCTAGTATTGAATGGAGACCCTGGGAGCCCAACGGGTTCGCTTTCATTAAAAGTGGATGAAAGTGGAACTGGAAGAAAGCACGGTTCTGCGGAAAGAGCCGGGTATATTCTTTTCCATTAAGGATTTTTCTATTAAATATCGGTACAAATAGGATAGGCTACTGATAATAAACGAGCCACCGCCGTCATTGGCTGGCGGTGGCAATACTGGAGTCTAGGCTTGGGTAGTGAGGTATTGCAGGATATCGACTATCTGTGCAGGGTTCTGGGCCCAGGCCTGCGCTGAACCATCGACCTCTTTTAAGGCGTGTACCAGGGATTCATCATGCAGGGTAATATATGGTTTTCCCAGGGCCGCACAGTAGCCTGCATCAAATGCAGCGTTCCATTGCTTGTACTTCTCACCAAAGCGAATAATGGCCAGGTCACAGCTCTCAATTGAGTGTTTGATGCGAATGGCATTGACTTTAGCCGACTTATGATCCCGCCAGAAGGAGTTGGACTCCTGGCCAAGACCATCTCCGGCAGCGTCACTGGCATCGTGATCGGTAACTGCGGATGAGAAGGTGATGTCCAATCCCTGCTTCTTGCAACCCTCGATGATTTGGATTCTCCAGTCAGAATGAATTTCACCGGAAAGGTACACTCTTAGCTTCATAAAGCCGCCTCCTAGGGTAATTAATGCTATGCATCGTATAGTTGCTGCGTATTTTACATGATGCCATGGGGAGGAGGGAAAGGCGCTGGGGTGGTACTGGCGGTGATCCTTACAATGGATAATGGGCAGGCCTTTATGTCTGCCCATAAGGCCTGCCCACTCGAACTGGCTTTTGCTTTGTCTTAGAGCTTTTGCTGGATAAAAGTAACCTTGTTGGGAGTTTTGCCCGCAGGTAGTCGGGTGGAATGCATTTGAGTGAGTAACCAGTTCCCATCTACCTTCGCCAGTACTGCACTCTCAAGCCAGATAACCTCCTCGCTGTTGTTTTTTTGCGTAAAGTTAGCTTTGTTCCAGTAATTCACAGTGAGTAGATTGCCCTGTTGTTCGTAGTTGATGATGCTGAAGTAATTCGTTCTGGTATAGCCAGAGGGCTTAACCACTTTAACCAGATCCTCTATGGTCCAGATTTCGCCGTGTTCCAATAGAATGAAGGAATCGGTAACCGTACTTCTCATTGCCTGATGATCAAACTTCGACATAGCCGCGAAAAGCTTGTCGATAGTGTTGAATGCTTCCGGTCTCTTCTCGGCATGGCTAGTGGCTGTCGCAAATAGTAGTAAAAAGATAAAGAACGTTCTGGCCATAACAGGTATCTCCCTATACTCGTTGGTGTTGATGGTAATCCTTGCAGGATTGCAACGATTATATCTTTGTAGAGCAATAACCAGTCAATGCTGGTTTGTAAAGGGTATTTCTTAATTAGCGATCGGGAGTGGACGCAGCTAATGTTAACAAAGCTTGGCACTGAGTGATAATGGCGCTTGAATCACAGAGTTCTTTTTTGGCACTCCATTGCAGAGCATACCAAAGTACACATAGGTACTTGTAAATTAACCGCCAGTGGTGCAGGCGCTGCCAGTCATTACTGTCTGGTGTTCGTTGAAGATAAATAGCTAGTAATTGTTGTTGCTGTGCTGCGGATAGATAGTGTTCTTCGACCAGTGCGGCAAGGTCATAAAACCGATCCCCCATGGAGGCATATTCCCAATCGATCGCGATAAGTTGCCCGCTACTGCTTTTAATTAGGTTTTCTTTGGTTAGGTCGTTGTGGCAAAGGCATGGGTTATCATGAATAGCCTTTGTTGCATTAAAGCTGGTTGATAATTCACTGTGCAACTGTTGTAGAAGTGGATAGAAATCGGCTTGAGTATCAATTGATGACCAATAGTGGTCAATCTTCAGTTCAATATCGAGTTGACTGCCTATTGCCGGGAGAGAGTGAATATTACGGAGCAGTTTGGCAAGTTGTTCCAAGGCACCAGCGGTCTCTTTGTGCCAGGGCTGGCCCTGAATAAATTCAGTTACCAAATATTGGCAATGAGGATCACAATAAATAAGGGGCGCGCAGAGCCCGGCATGACTGGCTCTGCTGAGGACTTGGGCTTCAGCTGCCCGGTTCAGGTCCAGCGCCTGGCTGAGAGGGGAGTTATGGCGTACAACCAGAAGCTCCTCCCCTGATGAGACTAGATAGGTTCTATTGGTTTGCCCGCCTGCCAAAGCCCGTATAAAAGTTGGCCTGGACTGGCTCCAGAGATGCCAGTCGCAGGGAATAATATCATTCTGAGTATCGCTCATAGGCACTGGGGGCTAGATCGCATCGCTGTTAAGCGTTGGAAACTTGGCCACTTTTTGTAGAGGCAAACCGGGTTTGCTCAGCTTGATTCTGCCTGTTATAGATGGATTTCCATTGGAAAAAACCAATAACAACCAACACCACGTAGAGCAAAAACAACAGCGCGGTGAGGTAGAGCCCTCTATCCAGGTAGAGATAGATGGAGGCTCCATCCACCACAATCCAGTAGATCCAGTTTTCCAAGACCTTGCGTGTCACCATATAGGTGGTCACCACGGCTCCCAGGGTGGTGAAGGAATCGAGATAGGGTAGCGCGGCGCTGGTAAAGTTATCTAGCAGATAACCGAATAATACGGTTAGTATACCAACACCACTGAACACCATTAAGTGGGTTTGTAGTTCCCACCGGTGAATCTTCAGATCTTTGTTTTTGTCCCTGTGGTGGCGCCATTGCCACCAGCCATAAACAGCCATGACTAGATAGAAAATCTGAAGTGCGGACTCCATCAGCAGGCTGACATCCCAGAATAAAACCAAATAGATTGCGGTACTGGCGAATGCGGCATACCAGCAGCTGATTTTCTCGCGCATCGCCAGTAGTAGGTAGGCGAGGGCCAGAATAACTGCTGCAACTTCCCACAGGGACATGGCCGCAATTGAGGTGCGAATAATTTCAAGAAACTCGGGGTCAAGCATGGGGTTCTGCCGGGGCTAGGTCGCCATCGATAAATTTACAAACAAAAATGGCGCGTCCAAACTGCTCGTAGGATTTACGCATTTCTATTTTTAGGATATCCATTAGTAAATCATACTCACCAAATACCTGAGTACTCATGGTGTTGGTGATCACTCTCAGTCCTGAATGACTATTCAGACGTTCAATAAAATCTTGAATACTGGGGATGTACTCATCTTTTAGTGGGTACATGCTGATTTCTACAGAGAGTTGCATAGTTTTCCCCATTGTTCGCAAAGGACCTAGTGGTAACGATTCTCAATTCTTCGCTACCTAACCAGATTAAGCCCGTGAATAGCAGGTACGCTATGTATCTAATATTTCACGGGCAGTTATCGGTGTTTGTCGGTTACATTACCGATGATTTGTTAGAAAGTATAAGTACTGGTTACTCCGGCAATACGTGGTTCACCCCGTTGATAGTAAGCTTCTGGAGCATAGCCATTAACTGGATTGTTGCCGAAATAGAAGCCCCTGGTGTTGTAATCTTCGTCGGTCAGGTTTCTACCCCATAGGGAGACTTCCCAGTTGTCAGCCCGATAAGTGAGACGGGCGTTGAGTAATTCGTAGGCAGTGGATTTTTCATTATGGCTATTGGAGAAGTAAAACTCATCTTTGCCTTCCAATTCCAGACGCAGTACCCAGTGGGCACTGAGATCAATCTCGGTGCCAGTGAAGAACTGATAGCTTGGTGCATGAGCTACATCACGGCCATCCAGATTTACCGGTAGCACTATACCGGTTTCTTTGTCCTTCTCCGTGTCTACGTGGGTGCTACTAATAAAGTCCTCAAACTCGGCGTTTAGCCAGCCTGCAGAAGCGAAGAGGCGTACAGTTTCCGTAGCCTGGAAATTTATTTCCGCCTCAAAGCCATAAGTTTTACCGCCCGCTGCGTTGCCCAGATACTCTCTAAACTTTTTACTCTCAGGGTTGAAAAGTGATTGTTTGGCTTGAACATCGTTGCGATCCTGGTAGAAGGCTGCTAGCTGGGCCTGTAAACGGTTATCCAGCCAATTGCCTTTGGCTCCAAGTTCGTAGTTAAGCAAATGCTCTGTATCGAACTCGAACATCTCACGGTAAGCTTCTACATTATCCGCAAACTCTGCGATGATTGCCCCGTTCACCCCCCCTGCCTTATAGCCACGTGAAACAGTGGCGTACAGTAAAGTGTCTTCGGAATAATGATATTCTAAAGTTATATTTCCACCCCACAAGTCCTCACTGCTATCTGCCTTGGTGGTATAGGAATCAGAATAATCCGCACTACGCCTTTCCAGGCGAAGCCCGCTAATCAGGTTGAGGGTGTCGCTCAGTGTGGTGCTCAGTTGCCCATAAACTGCGCTGTTTTTGGTATCAAACTCACTGCTAAAAAAGCTGTATTCAGTGGTTATGCCTTCAGTTGCTCCTGAAACCTGTAAGAGGTCTTCTTGTTCATGGCGATGATAAACCCCCAGTACCCAGCTAGTGTGTCCTGCAAAGAGTTTGGAGGCCTCGGTGGAAAGCAGGCGTAGATCCAGGCTGGTATTGTCTTTGTCCCGCTGGTAATTATCGGTTTGACTGTAACCCCAGGGATGAAAATCTATATAACTCCAATCCTCATCGTATCCGTATTCGGTATCGGAGTTGGCGAGGCTTAGGGTGGTTTCAAGAATAAAATTTTCGTTACCCGACCACTGCCCAGTTAAAGCGCCTGCCCAGCTTTCCTGCTGGTCCCGACCGGGCTTGTCGGAGAGGGTTTCGCGGGTATTGTATAAAGAGAAGGCATCGTAGCCGTTATCGGCATCAAGGTAGAAGAGTGTCAGGCCGAGCTGTAAGTCGTCACTCGGTGAGTAAGCCAGTTTGCCACGCAGCACGGACTCATCAATATTGTTGGTGTCATCGCGGCCCAGGTATTGGTTTTCCATATAGCCATCGGACTTTCGCTCGCTGGCGGCAATACGGAAGCCAAGCTGCTCGGTCAGGCTGCCGCTGCCAATGGCAGAGAGGCTGCGGCCACCATATTCACTCAGTTCGGCAGAGACCTTGCCTGTAGTTTCTGAAGTGGGTGCCGCGCTGCGCATGTTGACCAGTCCCGCCAGGGCATTAGCACCATGCAGGGTGCCTTGAGGGCCGCGGAGGATCTCTACCTGCTCGATATCCAGGGTGCTGGCAGCCAGACCAAGACCAGTGAAGTCGATCCCATCAATGACCAAACCTACGGAAGGATTAACTGGGTCGATAAACTGGCTGCGCTCACCAATACCGCGAACCTGAATAAAGCGTCCTCGTGAAGCGCCAGTAGAGAAGTTGACATTTGGTGCCATATTCAACAGCTGGTCCAAGTTACCAGCGCCTCGCGTCTCAATACTGCTGGCGTCCATCACACTGACGCTGCCTGGCAGATCGAGCAGGTTGGTATCGCGCAGTTGAGCCGTCACTACCACCTCTTCAAGCCCCCTGTTCAAGGGCTCTGCAGCTAAAGCCAATCCACTAGGCGAGCCCGCAATAAGGCCGATGGATAAAGCAATCGGGTGGATTGTGAACAGTTTCTTCATGGTTCTCTCTCGGATCAACACTAATGAAAGAGACCCGGAGCGCGACGAGGGAAGGGCTTTGGTATGCCTACCTATTCCTACGCCGGTATTAACCGGATCAGGTTCAAGGGTTTGCTGTAAAAGATCTTCTTGATCTCGCAGCATCTCAGGCCTTGGCCACCCCTTAGGTTTTTGCGGGCGCGATGATAGCAGATGTTTCGCTCATTATGGGAAGAAGGCACTCTTAACCTTCGAGCTTGGGTTTCTATGGGACGTTTTGGGTATGGGTGGCAGTGTTATAGGGATTGGAGGGGCGTGATAAACAGTTTTCCTCCTTATTATTCCCTCTCTTCCAAAGCTCGGGTTAATGTAGAGGAGACGTTTCTGCATAGATGAATATTAAATATAATTTCAGGCCGCAGGTGCGAGGCTATAGCTAGTTTTAGCTTAGATTTAGAGGTTGGTGTAATAATGAAAAATTGCCCTGATTGTAATGAGAAGCCCATAGCTTTGATTGGCTGGTGTAGTGGCATCAATTCGATACAGTGTACCTGTAAAAGTTGCGGTGCGGTCCTGTCGGCGAATCTTGTAACTTGGGGAGTGCTGATAGCCATTGTTGTTGCGATGTGCGCAGTGGCTTATGTTTCATTGGTTCACTTCGATGTGCATTTTAAACAGGATCGCTGGTTGTTAATGGGTTTGATCTCTATTCCAGTTCTTATTGGGTCATTGCTGGGATACTTGGTCGGTGGCTATAAAGTAAAGGGAAGGAGCCTCCAGTGAGCGGTTTATGTTTTACTTCTCTACAGTGGCAAATTGGTAGATAGCAATCTATGGAATTGGTGATACAGAATAGAATAAAAACACTTGAGGCTGAGAAGGGCATAGAAATTTTGTATGCCTGTGAATCTGGCAGCCGGGCATGGGGCTTTGAGTCACCAGATAGTGACTGGGATGTGCGTTTTATTTACAAGCGAGATCTCAACCACTATCTGACTCTTGGAAACCCAAGAGATGTTGTGGAGGTGCCCTTTGATAAAGCGTTAGGTGATGAGCTTGACCTGGTCGGTTGGGATATCAGCAAAGCATTGGGTTTGTTGCGGGGGAGCAACCCGACATTGATTGAATGGTTGTTCTCTCCAAAAGTTTATCTCAGTCAGCGAGAGGTTTGGGATGAACTTTGCAGCCTTGCCAAAAAATGCTGGCAACCAAGAGCCTTGGCGCACCATTATATAAGTATGGGATTTAATTGTTACTCCAAATTTGCTCGAAAAAATGATGAGGGTTCCAAAGAAATTCAAGTCAAAAAACTGCTTTATGTAATGCGTTCTATCCTAAATGCACTTTATATAAAAAGATTTATGGCTATTCCCTCGGTCGATTTTATGCAGATGTGCAAAGAGCTGCTGGTGAATGCACAAGAGGAATGGTTGCTGCAGTTGATATCCAGTTTGATTGAGAAGAAGAAAGGGCTGGACGAAGGCAGTCTTGTCGTTCTGGATGCCCGCCTTGATCACTGGATTCAAGAAAATTTGGACCGTGGGGTGGCCAACTCAATTGAGGAGCGACCTAAGATGGATATAGCGGATTTTGATAGACTTTTTCACCGGGTGCTAGGCATTTAATATTGGGTGACGTATTTAACGTTAAGTATTGATCCATAGTTTGTGCTCGGTGAAAGTGTCTAAAATATTGGACTTTTCTTCGAGCGTTCATTGCATATCTCTGTTCAGGACTTGGCCTGACCAGAGAAAACTCCTTATGAGGCATTTTTTGGCTCGTATTATTCATAAGCTGTTCATGCTGCTTTCAATACTCTTTTAAGTGATGTTTGGGGCTAGGGTGCCCCTATTAATCTTAATCACTTCATGGAAGGAAGCATCTTATGACTGAGGAAGAAAAAAGAGAGCGAGCTAGAAGGCGCTGGAGGCACCTGCGCTCCACTTTGGCAACGCTAGGGCTTTTAGGCCGCTCAAGAGGGGCAAAAATGGTAGCCACTCCTTATTGGCCGGAAGTGCATCATCCCAACCATCAGGCGACCCATGGCCGCAATGGCAATGTCCGTTATCTCTCCGACCGGGACAGGCTGAAACACCGCGCAACATTTACGGGAAACACGCTGGTTATTCCTCTGCAAAGAAGGTTTGAGCTGGGTATCCTGCAAAATACGGCGGGCAATATTATTTATGTTGTGGATTCACAGCGAAATTTCTATGTCGGAAGAAAAAATTTAGGTCATTTTCATCATTCCTCATTTATGGCAGGTGGGCCGGTCTTAGGTGCAGGAACCATTGTGCTGGGCGCCGGTTATCAAATACTCGAGGTCAACAACCACAGTGGCCACTATCGGCCAGGTGCTCGGGAATTAAAGCGGGTGGCGCTTGCTATTAGCTCACTCGGTGGGGATTTGAATCAGATACCATTTCGTGTATCGGGAGCGGGGCCCGATGTTGTTTATGGTAATGGGTTGGCGCTTCTGGATGCGGCGGTTTAAATAATTGAGGGCAGTAGTTTCTTTGAGAGGAGAAGGTGCTAGTTTGAAAGCGGGTTGAAGTGGGGCTTTGAAGCGGGGCTTTGAAATGGGGTATTGGCATAGAAGAGTGGTAGGGGAGAACAGTGTGCCCTAGTCAATGAAGGTAGGGCACACTTAACGTGGCACAGGCTTTAGAAGCGTCTGCGGAACATCGGCAGAGGTTGGTCCACACCAGATTGATAGCTATCCCCAAAATCGTGTAAGGACTCTTTCAGGCTGGTGAGAGGCTGCTCGCCTTCGAAAGCGTAGGCATTAAAGCCGCAGCGCTGAAGGTAGGTGAGCTGGTCACGCATAAAGCCGCCCACTGCGCGCAGCTCTCCTTTGAAGCCAAAGCGTTCGCGAAGCAAACGACCGGCAGAAAATCCGCGGCCGTCGGCGAAGGCGGGGAAGTGAATCGCAATCAAGGGTAAATTTGCGGCTTCGCTGCCGATAAGCTCTGCACCTTCGTCACTGTCTAGCCAGACGCCCACTTCAGCACTGCGCTTGGCCAGGGCCTCCCGGTGTGCCTGCCACTGATGCAACGGCACAATCACTTTGCCGGAGGGCAAAGCGTTTATATCAAACGTTTCCCCTTCTTCCAGCTGCGGCAGTATCTTCCACTCATTAGTGACCACTTCACCATTGAGAATCAACTCGGTGGGGTTGCCCGGCTGTGGGCCCAGCTTAACTGGCTTTGGCATAGACTCTCTCCTTGAAGGGCTGCAGGCCGATGCGGTTGTAGGTGTCGATAAAGGGCTCTTCGGCCTGGCGTTGTTCGACGTAGAGATCGAGGATCTTGCCGATTACTTCGGGAACTTCAGCCCGTGAGAAACTGGGGCCCAATACCTTGGCCAGGCTGGCTTCGTTGGAGGCGCTGCCGCCCAATTGGATCTGGTAGAACTCCTCGCCCTTCTTATCCACACCGAGGATGCCGATATGGCCCACATGGTGGTGGCCACAGGCATTCATACAGCCGGAAATATTCAGGTTCAGGTCGCCAAGGTCGTAGAGGTAATCCATATCGTCGAACTGACGCTGGATCGCTTCGGCAACAGGGATCGACTTAGCATTGGCCAGGGAGCAGTAATCGCCACCGGGGCAGCAGATCATATCGGTGAGGGTGCCAATATTCGGCGTGGCAAAGCCGTGTTTGCGCGCCTGTTGCCACAGCTCGTAAAGCTCGCCTTGTTCCACATCGGCCAGAACCACGTTTTGATCGTGGGTAGCGCGGGCTTCTCCAAAACTAAAGGCATCGGCGAGATCGGCAATGGCCTCCAGCTGTCGGTCGGTGACATCACCGGGGGGCACACCGGTAGGTTTGGTGGAGAGCTTGATGGCGCGGTAACCCGGCACCCGGTGAGGGTAGGTGTTGCGATCCAACCAGCGCGCGAAAGCCTTGTCGCTATCGGCCTGTTGCTGTAGGGCAGCTTCACTGGCGGCGCCATCAAAGGTCTTGTAGTCGGGCGCGGTGAAGAAGGACTTGGCCCACTGCAGAGCTTCTGGGGTCAATTTCTCTACCCCGTCTTTAATGTGCTGCCACTCTTCTTCCACACGGCGACCAAATTCTTCGGGGCCTAGAGCTTTCACCAGAATCTTAATACGCGCCTTGTACTTGTTGTCGCGGCGGCCCAGCTGGTTGTACACACGCACAATCGCTTCCAGGTAAGAGAGCAGGTCTTCTTCCGGTAGGAAGTCGCGGATCGTCTCGGCAATAACCGGTGTGCGGCCCTGACCGCCGCCAACCAGCACCTGGAATCCAATTTCTTCGCCGCGCTTCACAATCTGCACGCCGATGTCGTGTACACGAATCGCGGCGCGGTCCTGCTCGGAGCCACTCACCGCGATCTTGAACTTGCGCGGCAGGAAGGCGAATTCCGGGTGAAAGGTGGACCACTGGCGAATCAGTTCGCAGTAGGGGCGCGGATCGGCAATCTCGTCGAGAGCGATGCCCGCATAGGGGTCAGAGGTGGTGTTGCGGATACAGTTGCCGCTGGTTTGAACTGCGTGCATTTCCACTTCGGCCAGCTCGGCCAGAATAGCGGGTACATCTTCCAGTTGGGGCCAGTTGTATTGCAGGTTCTGACGCGTGGTGAAGTGCGCGTACCCTTTGTCGTAGTCCCGGCTGACGCGCGCGAGACGGCGCAGCTGGCTGCTGTTGAGCAGGCCGTAGGGCACGGCGATGCGCAACATGGGGGCCAGTCGCTGAATATAGAGGCCATTTTGCAGGCGCAGTGGCAGGAATTGTTCCTCACTCAACTCGCCGGCGAGGTAACGTTCCGTTTGGCCGCGGAACTGGGCAACGCGATCGTTAATGATGGCGCGATCCCGGTCGTCGTATCGATACATAACAGCTTGATTCCATTGCCTTTGTGCGCGGATGGTGGAGAAAGGGGCAAGTCCCGGATGGTTCTCCGCTGGCGCCTAACATACCAGCACGCTTATGCAAAAAATAACAATATTTTCCGCTATGTCTGTAACCAACAGTTATAAGAGGGCTACTGCTGGGTTAATACTTAGTGGAACTGACAAGTAAGCGGTTTCTGTTTCCGCTGATCGTATTTGATTGCGGTTGCTTCTGTGGATTATAGCGACAACGTTTTCTGAGGGTTAGCTAGGGTATCTCGCATGAAGCCGAGGAGATCCTCTGGGAAGAAATCTGCGGTGTTCACCTTTAAGGTCTTCAATGGTCATGAGCGTGTTATGGGGGTCTCTAGCCAAAGAATCTAGAGAGGAAGGGGCACGTTGAGGTGAGCGGGTTCCAGATTGATGAAAATCTGATCATATTGGCTAGGTAGCTATAGCAGCTTTAGCTGGATTCTACTGCTTGAGTCCCCTCGTGTATTCTCTGCGAGAATGAATCCATCATCGCTAACAGCAAGACAAGAGACTCGATTCGAAGTTAATACAGCTGTAATTCGCTTGAAAAGAACGTAGATTTTGGCTGTAGCTCCCTTCTAGTCATGGAGCTAATAATGGAGTTCTTGCAAGGTAGTATTTCATTGGTACTAGCTCTTCGTTACTAGCGCATGAAAAACAATGGCGCAAATACTGTGGCCGCCAGCTGATCGGCCACGTTGAGAAAGTGATTGAGTGCAGCCTACCAATGCAACTATCAGAAACTTCATGATAGTAATACCACAGGAATCACTATTGAATGTATCGAGTTGAAAGCACTCGCTGAAGCTCCCAGTACAAGTGCCCTAAATTAACGCAAAGCCCCCCGGGATTACTAAAGTCTCATTATTGGCAGTAATAGTTAAGTTGATAAAGATACTACTGGCAACAAACTAGCTTAAAGTTTAGATGGCTCAATCGGAAACCAGAATACACCGATTAGGAAATAGAAAAGATATAAATTCCGTGTTTATGAAGATGAAAAGCTTCACTCTGTATAACAATTCTCTTATCTCCCATATTGACATTGCTCATGTTTGTTTGAGTAAAGGTTGCACATAAGAAACATGGCTGTGTAATTTAGATTGAAGCAGAAGCTTAAATTAACTTCATAAAAGGAAATGTTATGCCATTACCAAAAGATATAAAAGAAATGGGGACTGCTGTTTACCCTGTTGGTGATTTTGATTTGGACTATCAAAATCCAAAGCCCCATGAAAATGGTAGCCGCTCTATTTTGACGATGAATGTATCGGTATATCTTGAGCTCGATTATCAGTCTAAGCACGATAAAGTAGTGCATGGATATTGCAGTAAAAATAATATCCAACAAAGAAATACTGATGGCAGCCAGATTTCTTACAAGGATAACCCCAGTGCGGATAGGGTGCTGAGTACCTTTTACAACGAGCGTGCAGAGACGGCTGCATTGATAGCAATAGATTACTTTGTTGAACAGTGGTTAAAAGGAAAGACATTGCAGGAAAATGAGAAGATGTTCCCCTCTGTACAAAGAGATGAGCAAGACGATGGTTATCATTATGATGTTACATGTTACTACACTCCGGAAACCACCTATGTAGTATTTCATTGCCATCCACCGAAAAACATCAAGGTGACGCTCTAGTTAGAGCTTTAGTAAGTTTCTGCCTTAGGTAATGACGCTCTGCTGTTAACTCTTGCTGGATAGGGAATATGGTCTTCAAGGGAATAGCCATTTCTCTTGGAGGCTATATCATGCTTTTACTAAAGAAATTGCATAACTTTCTAAGGTGTGGAGTTAGTTGACAGTGTTAAAATTTTTATTAACTCTTATAACTGCAAACGGATCGCTGGCAAGGATGCATGCAGATGTGAATATAAAGAAGGGGGAATTTACACAACTCATTGAGTTTGTTGTAAGAGTTCCTGTAATTTATATGGTGGAACTGGTTGCGGAGCCTTGCCAGGGGATGCGCAGCAATATCCCCGAATGATTTTCAATTTAGTATGGAAATTACTGGTGCGCTCGCGAATATAGTTAGCGTCCTTATCGCGGGTGCCTGTAGTCATCTGAATTGTAATCGCAGTTTTATCGGTCTTTAAATGCTGAATAACACAAGCCTGATCCCTATAAATGGATGGATCTACGATCCAACCCCGGTCCGCCTTGCAACTGCAGACTCAATTTGCTCTACTTGATCAGCCGCTACTTGCGGCTCACCTACTTTGAATAACAATAATGGTAATCGGAGAAATTCGATGAATGAAGAAGTAGCTGTTACCCCTGAAGAAGACAATTTTGTAGATGCCATCGCCGCCGTGGCTCTCGTCGCTATCTTTGTCGTCACCTGTATTTTCTGGGTTTCCACCCGCTGATCCGCTATTCGTCCGCTAATGAATAGCTCAGGCCCGGAGCTGAGTCGTACCGGGTAAATCCCCCCTTAAAGCTTATAAATTTTCTAAGCAATACTACCCTATGGGGATAGCCACCCGGGTCGATAAGTATTTGTGCGGAGAGTGCGTGATGTAGCGGGCTGGATGCCCGCATTCGGAAAGGGCAAGGATTCAACCCATATTGCCCAGTACAGTCTTTACGATCAGTATCAGAGTCAAGACAAACAAAATGGTGAAGACAATTCCAGCGACAACATAGTGGGTCATGTTGCCGCTTTGAAAGTCCTTCTCTCGGTTCTTGTTGCTCTGAACTCCAATGGCCCCCGCTAGAGTGCTCAGTACAATCTGGCCAAGTCCGGGCTTCCTTGCTCGTTTCTTATTATTTTCCTGCATGGGGGGATCCTCACTCTTCGAGATTTGGGCGCAGCCAGCGCTCCAGTTCCTGTTCACTAATTCCTTTGCGCTTGGCCAGACTTTGCAGCTGGTCCCGACCGATTTTACCGACATTAAAGTATTTGGCCTGCGGGTGGGCGAAGTACCAGCCGCTCACTGCGGCCGCCGGCATCATGGCGAAATGCTCGGTCAGGCTGACCCCGGCATTTTCTTCGGCACTCAATAGTTTGAACAGCGTAGCCTTTTCCGAATGGTCCGGACAGGCGGGATAGCCGGGCGCAGGGCGAATACCCTGGTAGGCTTCTTTGATCAGCTGTTCATTGCTCAATTCTTCATCCGCCGCATAGCCCCAGTATTCCTTGCGTACCTGGCGGTGCAGGGTTTCGGCAAAGGATTCTGCCAGCCGGTCTGCCAGGGCTTTCACCATAATCGCGTTGTAATCGTCGTGTTTGGCTTCGTAACTCTGCGCCAATTCGTCGGCACCGATGCCGGTGGTTACCGCGAAGCCGCCGACATAATCGAGATAGCCTGAATCCAGTGGGGCGACAAAATCCGCCAGGGAGCGGCACAGACCGTCGCCGCCCATTTTATGCACCTGCTGGCGAATATGGTGCAGGCGCGCCAGCTCGTCGCTGCGCTCTTCATCTTTGTACACGATAATATCGTCGCCGACACTGTTGGCGGGCCAGAGGCCGAACACGGCGCGGGCGCGCAGCTGCTTCTTGGCAATCATCTCTTTCAGCAGGCGCTGGGCATTGTGATAGAGATCGCTGGCAGCCTCACCGACCACTTTGTCCTTGAGGATTGCCGGGTATTTACCCGCCAGGTCCCAGGATAAAAAGAACGGTGTCCAATCCAGAGTGTCGAGCAGGTTTTCCAGGGGAAAATCATCGATCACTGTGATGCCCAGTTTTTTGGGCTTTACGGGTTGGTAATTCTGCCAGTCGAACTCAGGGGCGCTATCGCGGGCTTCCGCATAGGTAAGGCGGGTGTCGTTGCGCTTTCTATTGGCGGTGCGGGTGCGCACCTTTTCGTATTCGGCGCGGACCTTTTCAACAAAGGCCGGGCGCAGTTCATCAGAAATTAAACTGCTGGCCACCCCCACGGCGCGGGAGGCATCCGCTACATAGACCACCTGGTTGCGATTGAACTGGGGATCAATTTTCACTGCGGTGTGTGCCTTGGAAGTGGTGGCACCACCAATCAGCAGCGGAATATCAAACTTCTGGCGTTCCATTTCTGCGGCGACATGCACCATCTCATCGAGGGAGGGGGTGATCAAACCGGATAGGCCGATAATGTCGCAGTTCTTTTCCCGGGCGGTTTGCAAAATAGTTTCTGCGGCCACCATCACGCCGAGGTCGATCACCTCGTAATTGTTGCAGGCCAGCACCACTCCGACGATATTCTTGCCGATATCGTGTACATCGCCTTTAACCGTAGCCATCAGGATACGTCCGTTGGGCCGGCTGTCCTCGGTTTTTTCCGCTTCGATAAATGGTTGCAGATAGGCGACCGCCTGCTTCATCACCCGTGCGGATTTCACCACCTGGGGCAGGAACATTTTGCCCTCGCCAAACAGGTCGCCAACGATATTCATGCCGTCCATCAATGGACCTTCGATCACATCCAGGGGGCGAGTGCTATTGGCGCGTGCCTCTTCAGTATCTTCCTCGATATAGTTGTTGATCCCTTTTACCAGGGAGTGCGCCAGGCGCTCCTTGACCGGCAGCTCACGCCAACTCAAGTCTTCTTTGCGCGCGGTGCCGCCGCCTTCACCCATATATTTGGGGGCGATATCCAGCAGGGCTTCGGTGGATTCGGCATTGCGGTTGAGGATGACGTCTTCCACTTTCTCCCGCAGCTCTTCAGGAAGCTCATCGTAGACCGCCAGCTGACCGGCGTTGACGATGCCCATATTCAGGCCGGCCTTGATGGCGTGGAATAGGAATACCGAGTGGATGGCCTCGCGCACCGGGTTATTACCGCGGAAGGAGAAGGAGACGTTGGAGACGCCCCCACTGATTTGGGCACCCGGTAGATTCTCACGAATCCAGCGGCAGGCTTGGATAAAGTCCACCGCGTAATTGTTGTGTTCCTCAATGCCAGTGGCGACGGCAAAAATATTGGGGTCGAAAATAATGTCGCTGGGGTTAAAACCGACTTCCTTCACCAGAACGTCGTAGCTGCGCTTACAGATTTCGATCTTGCGCTCAAAAGTATCTGCCTGGCCCTGCTCATCAAAGGCCATCACCACTACGGCGGCGCCGTAGCGCAGGCATAGTTGTGCTTTCTCGATAAACTCCTCTTTGCCTTCCTTGAGGCTGATGGAGTTCACGATGGGTTTACCCTGAATGCACTGCAGCCCAGCTTCGATCACCTCCCACTTGGAGGAGTCAACCATAAAAGGCACTTTGGCGATATCGGGTTCGGTGGCAGCGAGGTTGAGGAAACGGCGCATGGCGGCGTGCGCATCGAGCATCGCCTCATCCATATTGAAATCAATTACCTGCGCGCCATCTTCCACCTGGGCGGCGGCGACCTGCAGGGCGGTATCGTAGTCCTCTTCCAGAATCAGTCGCTTGAAGCGGGCGGAACCGGTGACATTACAGCGTTCGCCCACATTGACGAAGAGGGCGGTCTCATCGGCGACAAACGGCTCCAGGCCGGACAGGCGCAAAGCCGGTTTGATCTCGGGCAGTTGGCGCGGAGGGATATCGGATACCGCTTCTGCAATGGCGCGGATGTGTTCCGGCGTGGTGCCGCAGCAACCGCCGAGAATATTGATAAAACCACTGCGGGCAAACTCTGCCACAATCGCCGCGGTTTGCTCCGGGGTTTCGTCGTATTCGCCAAACTCATTGGGCAGGCCGGCATTGGGGTGTGCGGAAACATAAGTGGCGCAGGCGCCAGATAAAGCCTCTACATAGGGGCGCAGCTCGGTGGCGCCCAGGGCACAGTTAAGGCCAACGGAAATGGGTTTGGCGTGGGCGATGGAATAGTAAAACGCCTCGGTGGTCTGCCCGGAAAGGGTACGCCCAGAAGCATCGGTAATGGTGCCGGAGATCATAATCGGCAATTCGAAGCCCAGTTCCTCAAACAGCTGCTGCATGGCGTAGATAGCTGCCTTGGCATTGAGGGTGTCGAAGATAGTTTCGATCAGGATCAGGTCACTGCCGCCCTCGATCAGGGCGCGGCCGGCTTCCACATAGTTGTGTACCAGCTCGTTGAAAGTCACATTGCGCGCACCTGGGTCGTTGACGTCCGGGGAAATACTCGCGGTGCGCGAGGTAGGGCCGATCACGCCGGCCACCCAGCGGGGGCGCTCTGGAGTGGAGAGGGCGTCCGCCGCAAGGCGGGCCAGTTCCGCTGAGGTGCGGTTCAGCTCCACCACCAAATGTTCCATGTCGTAGTCAGACTGGGACAGCTCGGTCGCATTAAAAGTATTGGTTTCGATAATATCGGCGCCGGCTTCCAGATATTGCCGGTGGATCTGTTCTATCAGCTCTGGGCGGGTAATGCTTAACAGATCGTTATTGCCTTTCAGGTCCCGGTGGAAGTCGGCGAAGCGAGCGCCGCGGTAATCTTCCTCCTGCAATTTTTCCCGCTGGATCATGGTCCCCATAGCGCCGTCTAGTATCAGGATGCGCTGAGTGAGCGCGACTTTGAGTTGCTGCAGACGTTGATTGCGGGACAGCGCAGACATTGACCAATCCTTATTTGTCGATGGCGGGAAAGGCATCAATCTTAGCACAGGGATGCTTGCCAACAGGGGCTAAATTTATGGATAAAAACTGCTGCGACACAATAACCGGTAATTTTTTACTAAGGGTGTGCAATTTCTATCTATAGTTTGGCCTTCAACAGACATAAAAACCCAGGGGAGAGCCTGCTTCGCTAATGGTACAGAAGGCTGTACCAATTGAAAGGTTGGCTCCAGGAAGGAGAAAAAATCGTGCAATCAAAGGATAAGAATCGCCGGGTAGTATTGGCAGCCCGGCCCGAAGGGGCGCCGAGCGAAGATAACTTCAGTATTGAGGAAGTGGGGCTGCCCGAGCCTGCTCGTGGTGAAGTGTTGTTGCGCACCGTATTCCTCTCTCTGGACCCCTATATGCGCGGCCGTATGAGTGATGCCAAGTCCTACGCTGAGCCGGTACCCCTGGGCGGCGTTATGGTGGGGGGTACCGTGAGTCGGGTGCTTGAGTCACACCTGGAAGGGTTCGAGGAGGGCGACTGGGTGCTGGGTTACTGCGGCTGGCAGGACTATGCGGTCTCCGATGGCGAGGGCTTGGTCAACTTGGGTAAAAATCCCAGTCACCCTTCCTATGCCCTTGGCGTTTTAGGTATGCCGGGTATCACCGCCTATTTCGGACTGTTGGAAATTGGCCAGCCCCAGGCAGGGGACACCTTGGTTGTCGCCGCAGCCACCGGCCCGGTGGGTTCCACCGTGGGGCAGATCGGCAAAATAAAAGGATGCCGGGTGGTTGGTATTGCCGGCGGAGCAGAAAAATGCCGCTACGCGGTGGAGGAGCTGGGTTTTGATATTTGCCTCAACCACCGCGCCGAAGAGTTTCCCGAGCAACTGGAGGAGGCCTGTCCGGATGGTGTGGATGTGTATTTCGAGAATGTGGGGGGAGATGTATTTGATGCGGTTTTACCGCTTCTCAATGACTTTGCCCGGATTCCGGTGTGTGGACTGGTTGCACATTACAACGCCACTTCCCTGCCTGAAGGCCCGGATCGCCTGAGCCTGTTAATGCGTGAAGTCCTGACGAAACGTCTGAAAATCGAGGGGTTCATTATTTTTGATCAATATGAGCGTTTCGGTGATTTTATTACCGGTTTGAGTCGATGGGTTAATGAAGGCAAGATCAAATACCGCGAAGATTTGGTCGAGGGGTTGGAAAAAGCACCCCGAGCCCTGATGGGGCTGTTAAAAGGAGAGAATTTTGGCAAGGTCGTGGTGCGCTTGGGCACCGATGACTGAGAGCGGGCTTTTATAAATTAAAGGGCACCAGGGAGGTCGCCGATGAAAATATTAGTGGTTCTGACATCACACGATAAGTTGGGCGATACCGGCAAGAAAACCGGTTTTTGGCTGGAGGAGTTTGCCGCGCCTTACTACACCTTCAAGGATGCCGGGGCGGAAGTTACCCTGGTCTCTCCCAAGGGAGGGCAACCGCCACTGGACCCCAAAAGTGACGAGCCAGACTCCCAGACCGACGCCACGCTGCGTTTCCGCCAGGACCCTGAAGCCCAGCAGGCGCTGGCCAATACCGGTAAGCTTGCGGATGTGAAAGCGTCGGACTTCGATGCGGTTTTCTATCCCGGAGGTCATGGTCCCCTGTGGGATCTTGCAGAGGACAAGGACTCCATTGCCCTGATTGAAGCGTTTTATGGGGACGGAAAGCCGGTAGGCGCCGTGTGTCATGCCCCTGCCGTGTTTCGCCATACCCGGCGCAAAGATGGACATCCCCTGGTTTCCGGCAAGAGTGTCACCGGCTTTAGCAACTCCGAGGAGGAAGCGGTGGGGCTGGTGGATGTAGTGCCTTTCCTGGTGGAGGATATGCTTAAAGATCGCGGCGGCAACTATTCCAGTGAAGAGGATTGGGCACCCTATGTGGTTGTAGATGGCAAGTTGGTCACCGGCCAGAACCCCGCTTCCTCGGAAGATGTGGCGCAAACTCTGATGGGAATGATTCCCGTTTGAGGCATCCTCGGGAGGGGGTTGCCAAGGGCTGTCGCCTCCCGAAAAACACACCGGTTTCACTCAAGCGCTTCTGAGAGTAAAATACCCGACAAAGAAGCTCGGTTATTTGAGAAGGCTTATGTCAGAACTGAATGTCACCATCACCGAATCCGCGCAGGAGTACCTGAAAGAGCTGCTGGCCAAGCAGGACTGCGAGGGAATCGCTATTCGTATGTTTGTCTCCAACCCCGGTACACCCAGTGCCGAAACCTGCATTGCCTACTGTCGCCCCGGTGAGGAAGAGCCAGAGGATGTGATGATGGAGATGAATGGTCTCAAGGCCTATTTCGAAGGCCGCAGCGTGCCGTACCTGGATGATGCCCGGGTTGACTACTCCTCCGACAAAATGGGTGGCCAGCTCACTATCCGCGCGCCCAACTCGCGCATGCCCAAGATCACCGATGACAGCCCCATTGAAGACCGTATCAACTATGTGCTCTTCAATGAGGTGAACCCCAGCCTGGCGGCCCATGGTGGCCAGGTGAGCCTGGTTGAGGTCACAGAGGACAAGTTTGCCATTTTGAAATTTGGTGGTGGCTGTCAGGGCTGCGGCATGGTGGATATGACCTTGAAAGAGGGCGTTGAGAAAACCCTGAAAGAGAAAATCCCCGAGCTAGCCGGCGTTAAAGATATTACCGATCACACGGATAAGTCTCAGGCTTATTACTAAAAGATAGCTCTTTTCTCTTCTTCACTCTCTCGTTGAGTGGATTAAAAGGCGAAGTATCTCTTCGCCTTTTTTCTTGCTATCCCGCTTCTTTACGTTACCGCCCAGTCATTGTCACCCAACTTCTTAGTGAGCGTGTGAAGGCGCATTAGCCGCCCCGAACCTTGCCCGTCCCGTATATATTTTAAAGACCCCCTAAGATGTATCGCTGGGTTGGGTATCCCGCCTCAGTGGAGGTGGTTGGCGCTCTATGGGTGCTCTGGCACCACAGGTTGTAGCGGGCAGGCCGGGAAAAGGTTCTATGTTCGATCAAGTGGTATTTGCCGGTGGTGGAGTGCGTTGTACCTGGCAGATCGGGTTTTGGGAGTCTGTCGCGGATAGGGTTCGGCTTAGGCCCAAGATCGTAAGTGCCGTCTCAGCCGGCGCCATGGTTTCCAGCTTGATATTGATGGGTAAGTCCCTGGATGCGGTGGAGTACTTCGCTGAAGCGTTCGAGGAGAACGGCAGCAATATCCACTGGGGGAATCTCTTTCGCAAAGATCCGCTTTTTCCTCACCACCATATTTATCGCAATGGCATGCGCAGACTGTTTGAAGGCGGCTTTGAGCGTCTGCGAGCCGCAACTGAGCTGCGTATAGCTGTCAGCCACTCCCCCCAGTGGCTGAATGGCCCTCTGGCCCTGATCATTGGGGCGGGAATTGATTACTCGGACACCTTCCTAACCCGTGAGCTTCATCCCAATACGGCGAGACGCCTTGGTTATCAGCAGTCATTTTATTCGGTGCGGGACTGCAGCAATGTTGGGGATCTACAAAGGCTGATTCTCTCTTCCTCCTGCACACCGCCTTTTACGCCCCGTCAACAGCATCGGGGAGCAGAAGTACTGGATGGCGGCATTGTGGATAGCGTACCGGTTGCCGGACTCGATCCCGGGCCAAGCCGGGTATTGATCTTACTCACTCGCAGGTATCCGCAATACCCGAGCTGCTTCACCTGTCAGAAGGGCGAGCAGTTGTGGACTTATGTACAACCCAGCCGACCTCTGCCGGTCAGTGTATGGGATTTCTCCAACCCGCAGAGATTGTGGCAGGCCTTTGATGCAGGTTATGCCGATGGAGAGGCGTTCCTGGCGGCACACTCCCCTGAGGGAAGTGCCAAATGAAAAGTTGGATAGTCGCTGGGCGGGGAAATTAGGGCATGTT
This sequence comes from Microbulbifer sp. CnH-101-G, assembly GCF_052466775.1. NCBI lineage: Bacteria > Pseudomonadati > Pseudomonadota > Gammaproteobacteria > Cellvibrionales > Microbulbiferaceae > Microbulbifer > Microbulbifer sp. CnH-101-G. The sequence continues at coordinate 2,006,028 of NZ_CP174292.1, read as the reverse complement.
TGACCAGGTGGTGTTTGCCGGTGGGGGTGGCCGCTGTACCTGGCAAATAGGATTTTGGGAAGTGATTGCCGATCAGATAAAGCTCGAACCGAGAGTGCTCACCGGGGTTTCCGCAGGAGCCATGATAGCGGGCCTGATATTGATTGGCAGGGCAACCACTTCGCTGGACTATTTTTCCTCAGTTTTCAGTGCAAATCGCCGCAATGTGTATTGGAGAAACCTCTTGGGTAAGGAGCCGGTTTTTCCTCAGTATGAAATCTACAAGAAGGGCATTAGAGAGCTTTTTAGTGACCGTTTTAAAAACTTGAAATCTTCAGCTGAACTCAGGGTTGCCGTATCCCGACCGCCCACTTGGCTGCCGGCGCCACTGGCACTGGCCGTTGGTGGGGCAATTTATTACTCCAACAAATATTTACTGCACAAACTGCATCCTAAAGCCGCGCGGCGCCTGGGCTACAAACAAGATTTTTTTCGGGCGCAGGACTGTGCCGATGTCGGTGAATTTGAGCGGCTGATTTTGAGCTCATCTTGCACTCCACCCTTCACTCCAAGGTTGAGTCTGGCCGGGAGGCAGGCCTTGGATGGCGGGGTGGTGGACAATGTGCCGGTTGAGGGAATCGATCCGGGGGAGGGGCGGGTACTTATTTTGCTGACCCGCCGCTACCGAGGATTTCCCGACTGGTTTACCCAGCCTATGGGCAAGCAGCTCTGGACTTATGTGCAACCCTCAGAGCCGCCACCCATCAGTGTTTGGGATTTCACTAATCCTGAAGGACTGATCCGCGCCTATGAAATTGGGCGCCGAGATGGCCGTTTATTTTTACAAAATATGCTAGCGGAGCGCGGTTTTTACACTGGGATGTAAGAGAAGTAATTTTGCGCTTCTGCATCAATACCCTCTGGAATACAGGGTTACTACAGACGATATTTTTTAATGGGGGAATTGGGTAAGGGCCAGCTTGGGAAGGGTGGCTTGGTTGTGAAAGGGAGTTTGCTCATGTTTGATCAGGTAGTCTTTGCCGGCGGTGGCGGCCGTTGTATCTGGCAGATTGGTTTTTGGGAATCTGTGGTTGATGAAATCCAGTTATCCCCCAGAGTGGTGAGTGCCGTATCGGCAGGTGGCTTGGTGGCGGGCTTGCTGTTAATTGGTAGGGAGCAGGAGGCGGTAGATTACGTCCGCTCGGTATTTAGCACCAATCGCAAAAATATTTATTGGGGCAATTTATTTAGGCAGGAAGCGGTTTTTCCTCAGTACGCTATTTGCCGCAATGGGATTCGGCAGCTGTTCGATAATGGTCCACAGGCCTTGCAGGGGGTAGCGGAATTGCGTCTGGCAGTTAGTCATCCGCCCGCCTGGATGTACGGCCCCCTGGCTTTGACCTTTGGCGCGGTAATTTATTATGCCGACAAAGGCTTCCCCCGCAATCTTCATTCCATGGCAGCAACCAAGCTCGGATTTCGCCAGACTTTTTACCGCGCCCAGGATTGCAGCAATATGGATGAATTGGAGCACCTAATCCTAAGTTCTTCCTGCACCCCTCCTTTTACACCAAGGCTCCAGCTCAATGGCAGGGAAATTCTCGATGGGGGGGTCGTGGACAATGTTCCGGTTGGTGGCCTGGATGCTGCAGAGGGCAGGGTACTGATTCTGCTCACCAATCGTTTCCGCAATTTTCCCGATTGTTTCACCCAACGCCGGGGCGCCCAGCTCTGGACCTATGTTCAGCCCTCTAAACCTCTGCCGATTAAAGTGTGGGATTTCACCAATCCGGAAGCGGTTAACAAGACTTTGGAGATAGGTCGAGCTGATGGTAAGGCATTAATTGACCGGCTCACTAAGATCGCCAATGGTGGGGTTGCGCCATCTTTAGGGGCTGCATGAGATATCGTTTCATATAAAGGAAGTTAACTGGAGAGTCCCTATCTAAATGCCCCGCAGACCTAAATACTCAGTGTTTTATTTTGGTCTAGATGGTGGGGTTTTCATGCCTGAAAATGTCTTTCTTGTATCGATAGGAAGGATCTACTTTTAACCTGGTTAGTATCTTTTTTTTTTTGAGTTGGGGGGGGGAATGTCAATATACATCTTCAGATTTTTTGCCGAGGGTTATCAGTTCATTTTCATATGCTCTAGGGGTACGTGCTGTTTCATAGGGTGCGCCTGCTGGCGCGGTTTTCCTGCGAAGAAGTTGTTTGATTTTTTTACGCAATCCTGGGTAGACGTATTTTTCCAAAGTGGGAGCTGGTTGTGATATATTTTAACAAGCCTCAGGTTGTATTCTGCCTCGATGAGTTGATTTGGTGGGCAATTAACCTTGGCCCTGATTGAAAGCAGAATACTACCAAATTTGATAAAAATACTGAGGGTTTTCCCTGGTTGTTTTTGTGTGAGTTGACCCGTCAATATTGAATGATGGGGGATTTATTAATCCATGTGTCATCTGTTAGCTGTTTGACCATGGCATGAGCGCAATCTGCATAGCTGATTTTCGAAAGTGGACCAAATTTATTGAATCCCAGGCGATATTGAGTGGTTTTTGGTCCAGGTACCATTTGTAGTGGGCGAATTCCAATCCAGTTAATATCTTTATTTCTGTTTAATAGGGACAGCTGGTTCTCCTTGTCTAGGTGGCGATGCTGGAGGAATTTTTTTGCATACCAGTTTACAAATTTTGCTCCAAAACTAACTGTGTCTTCTGGTAAGAGGTTGCTGCCACCACCACACCAAATTAATCTAGAGATATTTTTCTTTTTCATGGCAGTCAATATGTTTTCGGTTATGTCAGTGCATAGATTTCTTGGTGACGTTTTTTCGTCCACGCCTACGGCAAATAAAATGGCATCCGTGTCTTCGAATAAGGCACTTTCTACATCTTCATATTTAAGTCCGTCTCCTTTAATAAGGGTAGCTTTGGTGCGAAGCTCTTGAGGTATTTTTTGGGGGGTTCTGATTAAGGCTGTCACTTCATGATTTTCTTCTAGGCACTGTTTTAAGCATTCTGATCCTACGTTTCCGCTTGCGCCAAAAATTGTAACTTTCATAGTTTATTGCCTTGTGTGTTTCCTGGTTCTCTCTTTTGGAGTCTTATTCATTTAAGTTGTGAGTGGAGAGACGTGTGGGTGGCTAACTTTGTTATTGATTTATTTCAGTCGTTCTTGTTGATCCTATTTTTTTTGTTCTTTGGTGAGGTTGATTAAATGTGGTTGAAGTCTGTTAAAACGATTGGTGGTTGGAAGTTTTCCAAGTTCAGGGCAAGGTCGGCGATTTGGTTTTTGCCTTGATAAATTAATATGTGAATTAACTAAATCTTCTCTGCTGTTGCTTCAAAATCGAGGTTCATTTTATTTGGTGTGTTCAAGATCTATTTAAGCTATATGTAAAATTTGACCTGTACTGAATAATATCATTTATTTCTAATTTATACTTGTTTTTCTTCTTATGGGAAACAGATTAGAAAGCCCCTGAATAGTTCCATAACGCATCTGGTTGCCAGAGAGGCTTGCATGCCAGCACTGCTCCGCAGGAATGATAAGGCTTTTGAAGGTGTCGCAAAGCATAATCGCTGCTGTAATTGATCTTGTAGCCAGCTACGGTCATTCGTGCGGCGTGCTGCATCTAAAGTTTTCTACTTTCAATATTCGTTGAAGGATTATGAATTTATTCATTGGTTTCCTAGGTGGAGCAGGGGCGCTATTGCTTATTGATAGGCTTTAAAACTTTGTATGGTTAGGTTGCTGAGACCTCAAGTTGCACTAGCCTGCTGAATCTATTAGCTTATGCAATTAGTTGCATATAAGCTTTGTGCGGCGGTACCCTAAGTGGAGAGCGGTTTTAGACTTTATAAGGGTGATTAGCCCATTGAACAGGAAAGGGACGCATGTTTGATCAGGTTGTTTTTGCCGGTGGTGGCGGGCGCTGTACCTGGCAAATAGGTTTTTGGGAGTCTGTTGCCGGTGAAATTGGGCTGTCGCCGAGGCGGGTAACCGCGGTATCCGCTGGCGGGCTGATGGCAAGCCTGATCCTGATGGGGCGAATTGAAGAGGGCCGGGAGCACTTCTGGTCGGCTTTTGCGGCCAACCGCAAGAACGCTTACTGGGGCAACCTGGTAAAGAGAGAGCGGGTGTTTCCCCAATACGGGATTTTTCGCAATGCCATGTTGGAGCTGTTTCGCGATGGTATGCAGCCATTGCGCGCGGCCGCCGATCTGCAAATTGGTATTGTCCACCCCCCACGCCTTTTACCTGCCGGGTTGGCATTTGGTGTTGGCGCATTGGCCTATTACACCGATAAGCATTTGCTGCGCAGTCTGCACCCGAAGATAGCCCTGGGCCTTGGCTTTAAGCAGAACTTCTACCGCGCACAGGATTGCCAGAGTGTTGAGGAGTTGGTGGAGCTCATTCTCTGCTCGTCCTGCACGCCGCCGTTCACACCTCGTTTGCGCCGGTCCGGGGCTCCCGTCCTTGATGGCGGGGTGGTGGACAATATTCCGGTAGCTGGGCTGGACCGTGGTACGGGCAGGGTGTTGATACTGCTCAGCCGTTGCTATCCCCGCTATCCAAACTGCTTTACCAGGCGCCACGGGGAGCAGCTTTGGACCTATGTGCAACCCTCGCAGCCGCCGTTTATCAGTGTTTGGGATTACACCAATCCCGAATTGGCGCAAAAGACTTATGAGCTCGGTCGTGCCGATGGCCGGGAGTTTTTACAAAAACACATGCTTGAACAGGAGATGCTCAATGAGCAATACCAATAATCCAATAGCGGAGTCAATCGCCCTGTGGCACGAGATGGTTGCGGAGCGGGACCTCAGTCGCCTGCCTACGATCGTTGCGGAGGACGCGGTATTCCGCTCACCGGCATTCTTTAAGCCTTACCACAGCGCTGCCGCGGTCTGCCTGATACTCAATACGGTGATGCAGGTATTTGAAAGCTTTGAATACGATCGCAGCTTCACCACTGAGTCAGGCCGCGATCTGGCTTTGGAGTTTAAGGCCAGCATCGGCGATAAGAGCCTTAAGGGGTTGGATATCATTCGCTTTGATGAGAATGGCAAGATCGTGGAGTTTGAGGTGATGATACGTCCCCTCAACGCCCTGCAGAAGCTGGCGGAAGAGATGTCCGGCCGCCTGTCCCAGTATGTGACTCAGTACAAGGATTCCCAGCCAGCCTGATTCCTAATCTCCACCCATCCAGTTGGTGGGTGGAGATTTAGGCACCAATAAAGCGAAATTTACGCTTATTCCTCGGTTTCGAGGGAATCGAAATACTCAAAAACGTCGATGCCATCCATATAAGCACCATCGAAGCCCGCATCTACGATCTTGAAGATATAGGAGCTGTTGTTGCCATAGATAATGTCCTGCCAGCCGGCTTTCCAGTACTCCACGTAATAGTTGCCCGATTCATTGGGAACCTCGTCCAGCAACCAAGCCGGTGGATTGGTCGGCCAGGAGTTTTGCCAGTAGTAGCGGTTACTCTGGGCCATGCCAATGTTGACATAGGCCATCAACAGGCGGTCCCCGCCATTGTTCTTCTTTTTTAACTGCTTGATCTGCTCTTCGGTATAAGTTGAGCCATCCTTAAAGAATAAGTCGATAATCAGCAGGTCGTAGTCGGTTTCGGATAACTCGTCCACGAATTCCTGGGGCGTGGAGAAGCTTGTAGTATTGGTGATATTGAGGAAATTTTTGACATCTTCCAACCTATCAATGTCGTCATTGTTCACATTGAAAGGTTTTTCCGGGTAGGAAGGAATATTGTTCAGAAGCGTATTGTCGGCGGCGAAGGAGACGTAGCCGGCTTTCTCGTTCTCCTCGTAAGACTCTTTAACCTTGTCTTCGCTATAGGCGTAATCGGTCACCAGGATTTCGCGGCCTTCATCCTTAGCCAAGTTGAGATAGTCCTGCAGGCGCTCGCTTTCAGTTTTGCTGGTGGGTTGGTCTACCTTACCATCCTGCCCAAAGAAGACCGCCTCCTGGGCGATGCCATCGGTAGAATCCACATAGGCTTCATCTACCGGGCCATTAGCCTTGGTATTGGTGGTGATCAGCTCAATACCGTTTTGCGGGACGATAATAAAGTCTCGGTTGAGGCCCTTTGCGTAGTCGCTGATATCCTCCACAAATAGGCGCATTTCCTGATCGTAATCGATATTTGCGGGGATAATGATGTCGGGTAAATCATCACTACAGCCGAGAAAGAGTAGTGGGCTGAAAAATAGTGCTAGCTTCCGGTGCAAGGTCGTTCTCCAACTAGATGTATGGGTAAGTTTAGATGTTCTGTCTGTTAGTAATCTATTGGCAGAAAAGTACAGATATTGTTCCCCATTATCAAACGCCAACTTAAATTGCTGCAACTTAGTGGGTGATTGCTGAATAACTGCTTAACGGGGGTGAAAAGGTCTGTTTTGGGACGCTTAGGAGTCCCTGGGGTTGTCCATTCTCTTTTTGGTCTTGTTGGTGGCGACCGCGGTGCGGGGGTCATCTGGCCAGTAGTGCTTCTGGTATTTGATCCGCAATTCTTTTTTGACCTCTTCGTAAGTGCTTGCCCAAAAATTAGCCAGGTCGCGGGTGATCTGAACCGGGCGGCGAGCCGGAGAAAGCAGGTGAATCATCAGTGGGTAGCGCCCGTGCAAAACTGCCGGAGTCTGTGCCAGACCAAAGAGTTCCTGTAGGCGCACGGCCAGGATTGGCGGGGATGCCTCATAGTCGATAGCAATGCGCGAACCGCTGGGTACGGTGTAGTGGCTGGGAGCCAGCTCATCAATCTGTTGAACATGGGCCCAATCGAGCTGTATGCGCAGAATATTGAGCAGGTCCAACTGCTTGAGCTGCTCTAACTTATTGAAGCCACTTAGGTGTGGAAGTAGCCAGTTCTCAAGTTCCTGCAATAGCGCAACATCACTCCAGTCGGGTAGCGGAGTGTCTCCCAGTAGAGATTGACCACTTTCCTCTGTTCGCAAAAATTCCACCCTTGCGCGAAACTGCAGGGCTTCTTTACTCCAGGGCAGTAGTGAGAGTCCTTTCTGGCGAATGGCATCGAGTAGTGCCCGGCTCAATAATTCTGCTGGAATATTTTTAGCTACTTGTTGTTGCAACACCAGTTTGCCCAGTGTGACCTGCTCCAGGGCCTCTGCACGCCCGGCCGCATCGTCCCAGCGAATAGCGGTACTTCGTTCAATTTGGTCAGCAAAGCAGCGGTGTATCGCACTCTCTGAAATTTGGGCGGCTAGCTGTATTCGCGCATCGCGGCCCTGGCCATCCAGTTCGGCAATAACGAGGAAGTCGTTCAGCGTGAGGGCATCGTCGTGGGAAAAATGTGCCCCTCGGCCACTACAGAGTAGGAAACGGCGCCCACTGTCGTTGCGGCTTTTTGCGATCCTATCGGGGTAGGCAAGCCCCAGTAGCGCTCCTATCGCGTCGGCTTGGTCAATACTTTCGCTATTTTGTGGCTCTTGCGCTTCGACATTCTGTAATTGAGTTTGCCAGGTTTTGGCCTGCTGGCGGATTCGTTGCACCGCACCGCGGTCGATACTTTGGCCTTTGGCAAGGCCTTGCAGTACCTCGATACGCTTGCTGATATCTCTATCCCAGCGCGCTTCACCGCGGAAGATATCCCGCTCAGAAAGCAGTGCCGCCAGCAGGCAGGCCTGTTGCGATAGCTGCCAATCGAGGCTGCGAAGCATCATATGGGCGAGGCGCGGGTGGCAGCCAAGGGTAAGCATGGCACTGCCGTGTTGAGTGATGCGAAACTCTTGGTCGAGGGCTCCCAGTTGTTGTAAAAGGGCTTGGGCTTGGGCCAGAGGGCCTGCGGGGGGAAGGTTCAGCCAGCAAAGATCGGTGGGATCACTGACTCCCCACTGGGCCAGCTCCAGTGCCAGCGGGGCCAAATCACTGCGTAGAATCTCCGGTGTGGTCTTGCCACTGAGGCTGCGCTGGCGTCCCTCGGTCCATAGGCGCAGGCAGTGCCCTTCGCTAAGGCGTCCGGCGCGGCCGCTACGCTGGGTCGCAGAGGCCTGGGAGATTCGGCAGGTCTCCAGCCGATTCATGCCGCTGTTGGGATCGAAGCGAGACTCCCGCATTAAGCCGGAATCCACAACGATGCGAATCCCTTCAATGGTCAGGCTGGTCTCTGCCACATTGGTTGCCAGTACCACTTTGCGTTGATCAGGCGCGGCCGGAGAGATGGCCTGATCCTGCTGTTCGCGGGTCAAATCTCCATAGAGCGGGGCGAGAATAATGCTATCTGGTTTGAGATCACTCACAGAGGCGAGTTGTTCGCGCAGTAGCTCCTCCACCTTGCGAATCTCTGCCACTCCCGGAAGGAATGCGAGCACACTGCCTGCCTCTTTACGTAGCGCTTCGAGAATCTTGCGGCTCATGAGCGCGGGCACAGAGCGGTGATCTTCGGGCTCCTCCCGCTGGTCAAGGTAATCGATATGTACGGGGAAGCTGCGCCCCTCACTGCTGACCACTGGCGCACCGCCGAGCACCCTGGCTACTGCCTCGGTTTCCAGGGTTGCTGACATTACCAGCAGCTTCAAATCTTCGCGCAGATACTCCTGGGATTGCAGGCACAGTGCCAGGGACAGGTCTGCCTGCAGACTGCGTTCATGAAACTCATCAAAAATAACCAGTGCGGTTTCTGACAGTTCGGGGTCAGACTGCAAAAGTCGGGTAAGAATACCTTCGGTAACAACCAGGATGCGGGTTTTCGCACTCAGGCGGCGCTCCCCGCGTACCTGGTAACCCACAGTTTCACCCAGCTTCTCTCCAAGCTGGGCAGCCATGCGTGCCGCGGCGGTGCGTGCAGCCAGACGACGGGGCTCCAACATAATGATATTGCGCTGGCCCAGCCAGTCGGTGTCGAGCAGGGCAAGGGGAACAACAGTGGTCTTACCGGCACCTGGTGGAGCCTGCAGCACCACATTGTTGTGCTTATTCAGGCTTTGCAGTAACTCGGGTAGGGCGGAATAAATAGGTAACTCTGACATGGGGAACGATTATAGCGGCTGGGCAGGAGAAGTTATAAGGGGCGCCGAGTCAAAGGCTGGCGGGGGACGAGGGCTCGGTGTGATTGAGCCTTAATTGAAAACCACGCCGGTTCATGAATGCTGGCTACCAGAGCTGCCAATTCTTTGCTGCTGGCTCCGCAAGTATTTGGATTTAGAATTGGGATTGGTTGAGGTTAAGGCATTTTAAATCTGCGGCTTGGATAAAATGGCTTCATCAATATCCTCAGTGTGCTCCAGTGCGGCTTCAATACCGGCATGTACTCCGAGAGCGGCTGTTTCCCTGGCCATGCTGGGGGTACCAATATTTTCTGCTAACGCCGCTACTTGTGGTAATTGAGGGAGGTGTATCCAGCCTGCGCGAATTTCCAGCTGATTGGTAATAATGTGGTGAAGTACTCCATACATCAGGTGATTGCAGCAGAAGGTGGCGGCGGTGTCTGAAATGTCTGTCGGAACACCGGCACTGCGCATCGCTTTCACCATAGCTCGAAGGGGGAGGTTGCTGCGATAAGCAACAGGGCCGTTGGGAATGGTGGGCTCACCCTGCATTTCAACCCCCCGATTATCCTTCAGTTGGTAGCGTGTTGAGTCATTTAAATTTTGTGCGATTCTCTCTACCGAAATGACCGCGCGGCCTGCATATTCACCGAGCATCACCACTACTTGTGGGCGAAGCTCTCCTATTGCAGCGGTCACAACATCAATACTTTCGAAGAAGTTATTTGGTACCAGCAGTCCGTAGATTTCAGCGCTGCCGATACGGGTGCCGTCGAGCACCCGCATCACGGATTCTGCCGGATTGACTGGGGTATGGCCAAAGGGTTCAAATCCAGTAACAAGAACTTTTGTCATGGCAGCTTAATGTTGGTAGTCATTCGATGAGGTCGGCATCTTACTAAAACCCCGAATTCGCATTCGTCAGATCCGAGGTTTTAGTTTAGTCGGGTTTACTTGATCAGCCCCAGCTCTTCAAGGAAGGAGTATTTATCCCAATCCACCCAACTTTCTACCATCTTTCCACCTTCGTATCGGTCGGTATGGGTGCCTGTCCAGCTGCTGGTTTTATTGGTGGCCTCATACTGCATGAATTTACCTGTGTGAGTAGCCGTGATGCGCCAACGGGTACATACATAATCACCCTCTGCAACTTGCAGTAAAATCTCCATTTTCACATCGGAGAAGCTATTGTGAAATTCCTTCACTAAGTCTTGCCACTCTTCTAGCGTATCTGTTGAAGTGCCGCCAGAGGCATCTGGCATTTGGTGGTTTTTGTAATTGGCAGATAAATAATCAGAGGCTTCATGTGGGGTGTTGTCCCCCCATAGTTCGAGTAACTTTTTAGATGTCGCTTTATGATTGGCGGACATAGTGCTCTCCAGTCTTATGGTCGGCAAGATTTGGGTTCTTAGGCAGGGCAAGCATAGTGTAAAGAAAGAATGAGTAGAGAAAGAAAATGAAGAGAGAGAAAACTGCCTGATAGGGGCGGAAAGAAACGAACCATTGCTCCGGCAAGTTCTGCTGAGAATAAGGTGACATTTCTACTTCAGGGCCCCGGAAAGATAGTGAAAGAATGAGATATATTTCGGGCATCCGGTATCAACAGGAAAGGGGCCTTGCGGCCCCTTCGAGTTTCTCAAGAAACTCTGTCAATGCGTCATCAGTTGTCTAACTATGTTAGCGATAATTACTGATGCACTGATTATATTCGCGGATATAAACCTTACCACCGTTCGCATGGTTGGCATTAGCCTTGTCTGCCGCGAAATTCATACAACCTTCAATCTGGTCGCGAGTTAGGCCGTAGTTACGAGGCATAGTACCGCGCCAATAGTAGTTAGGCGAACTGCGCCAATAGTAGCTAGGTGTGCCACGTGAATAATAGCGGGGGCGAGAATCGCGCCAATACATGCTTCTCGGTTGCTCATACTGACGGATACGGGTGGGCGGATTTACCGGGTAAAAATAACGGCCCTGCTCATTAAAGGCATAGAACGTGTTACCACTTTGATAGTAAGTCTTACCAAGTATTTGCACCGGTGAAGAGCCAGCTGGCAACTGAGAAAGTCGCTCTTGGGCTACACCATATCCCGCAAGAGAGAACAACAAGATCATTGAAAATAAATATCGCATAACATTTCTCCTTCTCCCAACTTGGCAACAAGTCTACTCAAATGTGTGTTGTGTCCCAATGTGGTCTATTGGAAGTTTCGGTTGCTTCACCATAGGTTTTAAAGACTTCAACGAAATAAAGAAAAATAAACCAATAGTAAAATTTTCTGTTATTTTTAGAGGGTGCAAAACCTACTCTATCTGGGGTCATTCTTATGGAATAAAAATTCCACTTGGAAGCCTAGGTAATAACAACAGATTTGTATGAGTTTCGTATTGGCTACTCACTAAAAAACTGATTGTGCCCATCGTTTTGATCTTGTAGGTATGAGGTTGCGCTTGGGGAGTTATTGCGCTCCATGGGTTGTGTTTTTAATTGCTTTTTAGGAGTTATTTCTTCGTTAAGTGTTTCTCTGGCTTTTTCCGGGACCTTAAAGAGTTTGTGGGGGCTGAGAAAGGGCCAGTGAGATAGGGCCAGTGAGATAGGGCCAGTGAGATAGGGCCAGTGAGATAGGGCCAGTGAGATAGGGCCAGTGAGATAGGGCTAGATTGAAGGGCGATATCCGGCTAGTCGAGTTTTTGAGGGCTTGAGGATCGGCTGGTATTTTCATTGCTCATTATTCGCTCCTATTTTTTTAGTTGAAAATTTCATGTTAAAGGGCCAGGGATCAGGGTCAACCCTAGAGGGGTTTTATAGGCATATTGATGAAAGTGGTTTCAAGGCTTTTTTGAGTTGCTTGTTAGCTTATCCATTGAGCCTTTAAGTAATTGTTGCAGCTGAGTCACATCCTTTTGTAAAAATATCCTAGAAGATCTAAGAAAGAGGTAAGGGAAAGCTTACTACGAGCTACTTAACCCCTTAATCAAGCCCTAACCCAGCCTGACATCCCTCTGCCGCAAGGCACGCCAGGCCCTTCTGTGCTTTTACCTGATATAAAAAGAAAGGGCTACAGTTTTAAGAGTTTGCTCTGAAAATCATTGTATTTAAAGCGTTCACCTGCAGGTTTAATAGATGGTGTTATTCACTCAAAGGTTATAGCCTTGCTGTTAAGGTAGAGGGAGGTAGTGACTGGTGTGGCATTAGCTACCGTTTGTAGTGACATACAGGCTTGCCGACAGCAGTGGGCAAACTCCACAAGTTTTTCCTTGGTCTCATCGCTTTCGATCATCAGGTGAATTTCTACTCGTTCTCCCTTGCCGAATACCTTCTCGGGTTCAATTCCACCAAAATTTAAGGTGGTTGAAAATTCAGTCTTTTGTTCAAGTTTTACTTTCTTCAGATGAATGCCAGATAGCTGTGCCAGCATTTCTACGTGAGACATCATGCAAAGCGCTAGCCCAGCAGAGAAATACATAATTGGAGATGGGGCGCTCCCACGACCTCCAACCGCAGTTCCCTCATCACATATTAGCTCCCAGGTTCCTCCATTGGGTACATTGGAAAAAATGGTAGCTTTCTTCAGGTGATGACCCTGGGGCATTTGCTCCACATTGATATGGGCATGAAATTTTAACAGTTCCCCTTGCTTCACCTTATCCAGATGGGGTGGGGGAAATGTGGCCTGCTCAGCATCTTCACTGAGCTTGCGGACAATGGTTGTAGAGGACATGTCCCACTCTAAGGGTTCCATAATGGGTACCTCGTAACGACGAAGATACTTGCCTTGAGAGAGCTAATCGAGAACTAAATCTCATGACGGCTAAATAAAATCGTTGCTAGTTTAAGAATTTCTGAAATGGGTCACCAATTCTAGGAAAAGAATCATGATGTTTTGTTGGTGGTGATTCAGGTGGGTTTTTTCAAGAAAGTGAGCGGTATTTACGGGCTGATTTTAGGCTAACAATGGAAGCCCTGTTCTATGTTCTAGTACATTTAGATAATTTTTTGCCTCTCCTCGGCTGTGAAAAGCCCTTACCATAATGCCCTCATGAGATTTCGCGTATTTGAAGACAAGAACTACCTGATAGCTGGTTTCGCTTCTACTGTTCTCTTTGGAATGGCGGGAGTAAGGGATTATTTTAAATCCCTTGAAAATTGTGAGAGATTTTTTTTCAGTCCAGCTGTGCCAGAGGATCTGGTTTTTAGATATATATTGTTTACTCTCTAAATCAATGTAGTGACTCTTTTTAAAAGAGAATGTGATTACGGCGAGCAGGCAGAGTACGGCTGTGGCGGCCCAGGCGAAGATGGAGCCAGTGTCTAAGGCAAAGCTAAGGCTCACAAACAGCCAAATCAGTACAAAACCACCCAGTATGTAAGTAATTATTCTATTAGACTGCAGTTCCATTTTATTGCTTCTATCCTAAAAGCTTTCTGGGTACGCCGGGCATACACAGAATTTTTATCCATAATGGATGGAAAAAATGGGAAGATCTCTCCCTAAGGGCTTTTGCGAAGGTGAGAATACTCTCACCGCGCTCCTTTGTCAGCCTCTCGGTGAGTTTTAGATGGGTTAGATGCCCAGGTGCGGTTTGGGGATATTGGGTTGGTTTTGCAGTAATTATTAGGAATAAAATTCTGCCAAAAAAGGAGAGTGGGGGTTATTAACCCCCTAGAAGATCAAAATTGGCCTGTTCGACCCTGAAGAGGTTCCCGCAATTGCTCTGCCATCCCCATTAATAGAGATTCCGTGGTTTCCCAATCGATACACTTGTCGGTAACAGAGACGCCGTATTCCAGGTCATCCAGATTGGCGGGAATCTTTTGGTTACCGGCTTTCAGGTTACTCTCCACCATAATGCCAATAATTGATTGGTTGCCATCAAGAATCTGGTGGGTCACATTATCTACCACTAGGGGCTGTAGTTCGTGGTTTTTATTGGAGTTGGCGTGGCTGCAGTCGACCATGATATTGGGGGTAATTCCGGCGCTACGCAGCTCCTGTTCACACATAGCGACACTGACCGAATCGTAATTTGGCTTGTCATTACCACCGCGCAGCACCACGTGGCCATAAGAGTTACCGGAAGTGTGAATAATGGCCACCTGGCCGCGCTTGTTGATACCCAGGAATCGGTGGGGATTAGCGACAGATTGCAAGGCATTAATCGCCACTTCCAAGCCGCCATCGGTACCATTCTTAAAGCCTACGGCAGAGGAAAGGCCGCTGGCCATTTCACGGTGTGTCTGGGATTCGGTGGTGCGAGCGCCAATGGCAGACCAGGAGATCAGATCCTGAAGGTACTGTGGAGAGATTGGGTCCAGCGCCTCGGTAGCAGTGGGCAGCCCCAGCTCGGCGACATCTAAAAGTAGTTTGCGGCCAATATGCAGGCCTTCCTCAATCTTGAAGGAATCATTCAAGTGGGGATCGTTGATCAGGCCCTTCCAGCCAACTGTGGTGCGCGGCTTTTCGAAATAGACTCGCATTACAATCAGCAGGGTATCGGAAACCTTGTCAGCCACCGCTTTCAGGCGCTTGGCATAATCCATTGCGGCGTCCACATCGTGAACGGAGCAAGGTCCGATAACCACCATCAAGCGGTGGTCTTTGCGATCGAGGATATCACGCACGGCGCTGCGCCCTTTGGCGACGGTCGCCTCGGCTGCATCGCTAATGGGGAGCTCTGCTTTCAGCATCTCCGGGCTGATCAGGACTTCCTGGGAGACGACATTCAGGTCGTCGAACTGCTGTGTAGTCATAGCGTCTTCTGATTACTCTGTTCCTTAGTGCCGCTCTGCACCTGCAGGCGGATGACTTATCCTACTGTGCTGCAAAGAATAGGGCGAGGGTTTCATTTGCAACCAAATAATAGGTCTGATTTTGGGATGTACATTTGTATTTTTCCCATGACAGTTTGGCACTTCAGGAGCGTTTAGAGGAGGTTGCTTAGGAGAGTTTTGGCGTGGAAGAAGTGATGATTTGGAGCTTCATCAGTTGAGTACAAGCCTACCTATGAGTACCCAGTGATCAAGAGGTGATCAATGGGCCTTCCTTTCGGAGCTGTTCATGTTGAAAGGAGCTAGCTAATGATGAGCCACTCATTATGTGAGCAGATCAGTTTTACAGAGGTAGGAATAGCATTCCAAGTAACCACCTTGATAGATCTAATGCCAACTGCTTAGATGGCTTCACTCAGGGTAAAAAATTTAGTCTGTAGCTGAAACGACTTATATAACCTGTGCAGGAGAGTTCAGAAGTACCCCTGAAGGTGGGAGGCAGTATTCATGAAGTAAGCTGATTCCCCCCGAGCTACAACTTGTGTCAATAAAGTACAAGGAAAGATTAAGATGAAGAGGAATTGAAGTCTATGGCTTAGATGACCTTATGTATTGCGCTCATCCCTGAGTTTTACATTTATAGACTTTTCAAGTCTGTTGATGTTGCAAAGAAATCGTTAGTTACTCAAAAAGCGCCAATAAATAAAGTAAAAACTAAAACCTATCATCAGGCACAGGCAGACATAAGTGTAAACTAAGTACCACCCTTTTAAGTGATACTCTCTTGGTACCCATTTACCGTTCATAACAAGAATGTTGAGTAAAGCAAAGATTGGAGCGCAAACGAAAGATAAAGTAGTTACAAAGTCGATAAGGTTTTTTAACTGATCAGCAAATAGGGAGATAATAAACCAGCTTATAAGGCTTAGTATAACAAGGGTGGATACATAGACTCTATTTTCTGGAATCTTGATACTATTCGATGATCTCAAGGCACTTCGCCAAACTTGAGGAAAGCCATCGGAGACTGCAAAGGTGGTTGAGAAAAGCGCGACAAAACAGATAATGCTGATTGTTAAATGGCTCCAGTCACCAAGGGACTCGGTATAAATGTTGATTAGCTGACCAGCAAATATGCCTGCAGATTGGGATAATTCAATATCTTTCCCAAACATTACTAGTGCACCTAACCATACAAATACAATCGCTAATAACAAACTGGTGAAGTAGCCAACCTTAAAGTCAAATACGAGAGATTTCCTGTGAAACCCTCTATCTGGTTTTTCCTTTATCCTTCGCTCCGACCAAATAGAGTGCCAAACAGAAACTTCAATCGAAGTTGGCATCCAGCCGACTAAGGCGACAACAAATGCGATGCTCACAGCTGGTTCTATATCGGCTGTTAAATAGGATTTAGAGGGAAGAAACCCATATTGACTTATTGCAGCAATGAGTGTGATCAAGCTGGCAATAGCCAGTATGAGGACCATCCACTTTAAGCTTTCATTCAGCCATTTAAATTGGCCGGCAATCAATATTGCACAGGTAATGACCAGAATGATGGCAGACCACTCTGAAACATTTAGGATATCGCCAAATAAATTGAGTGCTAAAGCAGCGGTGACAATCGTAACTGCAGCTTGAACAAAGAACATTGTTAGAAATGTGAGAGTCATATAACTATAAAAACCAACTCGACTGTGTTTTTTATAGCCTTCCAATAAACTCTCGCCGGTGACAGCTGCATACTCTGGGCCGATTTTAAAAAAAGGGTATTTGACTAAATGCGCTAAGAAAATAAAACCAATCAAAGCAAAAGCGTAATCTGCACCTGCGCGAGTCGACTGCACGATATGAGATACGCCGATACTGCTTGCAGCCCAAATGATACCAGGGCCTAGATTTGAGAAAGTGCGTTTAAATACATCCATTGAATCAGAACTGCTCGGAATGATTTTGCTCAAAATAGCGCTTAGCCACATCGATAAAGGTTTTAACCTTCAGGGAAAGTTCGCAGCGATGAGGGTAGAGCGCAAAAATAGTCAGTGGCTTTATTGTGAATTTAGGTAAAATCTCAATGAGTTGGCCAGAGTCGACATAAGATTTGACAGAGTAAAAAGGCGCTTGGATTATTCCTTGTCCTTCAGCGGCTGCCTCATTCAATAGCCTCCCATTGTTAGATTGCCAGGCCCAGGGGAGTTTGATTTTTTTTATTTCCTCTTTATCTTGAAATAGCCAATGATCTCCTCGTATGCTGTGGTTAAAGAAAAGTAATTGATGCTTCTTTAATGACTCCATGTTTTCAGGGAGCCCATTTTTCTCAATGTAAGAATCACTTGCCCAGAGTGCTAGCTTAGTTTTTGCGATAGATTGGACGATATAGCTAGAGTCGGGTAATTCTGGTGCGATTCTAAAAACGAGATCGATTTTATTGTCGAGTAAATCGAGTGGGTCATTGCTGAGATGAAAATCCAGAAATACCTGAGGGTATAGCCTACGATAATTGGCAATTAACCCAGAAAAATATTGACTGCCTAGCTCTATGCTGGTCGATATCGATAGCCTGCCTTTGGGCTCTTGATTATATTCTGACATCGCCTGGTCGACGGAGTGGAGTTTTTTTAGTATTGGTGAAATTTGCTTATAGTAATCTTCGCCCGCTTCGGTTATTGATACTTTGCGTGTATTGCGCATCACTAACAGGCAGCCCAGCTCCTCTTCTAACTGCTTTATGTACTTACCAACCATTGCTGCGGAAATGCCGAGTTCGCGAGCAGCAGCTGCAAAGTTTTGCTTTTCGCATACCAAACAATATGCCTCAAGGGCGTGTAACTTGTTCATTGACTCCCTTGATGGCTAGTCTTCTTCTTTTCTTACGGTGGGCGTAAGTTGGAGTATACCGACAAGCATAGTAAACCAATAGTTTATACACTATAAACATAAATGACATTTAAAGTGCATCCCAAATGACGCAAAATTTTGCTATTAGATTAAAAATCCCACAATCTTCTTTTAGATAACTACATGAAAATAAAACAAATTTTTATTCTGGTGGCTCTATATATTGCTACCAACGGCGTTGTATTCGCAGAGGAAAGTAAGCTAGAGCAAGTTTTGCTCATTAACGCCAGTATAGTGGATGTTAAATCGCTTAAAGTTGATGAAAATCAGTCGATTCTTATCAAAGGCGATAAGATTAAGAGAATTTCTTCAACGAAAAAGCTCTCCAGAATGAGGGGGGCCAGTGTTGTCGATTTAAAAGGAAAATTTGTAATCCCTGGCCTGATAGATGCGCATGTCCACCATGCGACAGATCCGGATAGCTGGGATAATTTGTCAATCACTACTGAGCGACTTCGATACCTGCTTCGTGGTGGTGTCACTTCTGTGAGAGATATGGGCGGTGATGCACGAGCGTTGGCCTATTTAAAACGTCAAGCAGAGGTCGACGCCATCGCTTCGCCAGACATCTACTTTTCAGTCATTATTGGTGGGGAATCCTTCTTCTCGGATCCGAGAACCATTGCCTCAGCTAAAGGGCGTACCCCTGGCCACACAACATGGATGAGGGCGGTAGATCATAATTCAGATATGGACTCAATAATGCTCCAGGCCATAGGCGCTGGTGCAACAGGCATCAAGATATATGCAGATGTTGAGGCCGAGACAGTGCCATTGCTTGCAAATGCAGCCAAAAGACATGGTTTAAAAGTCTGGTCGCATGCTTATATTGGCCCCTCCAAACCTTTGGATATTGTCAATGCTGGTGTTGAGACTATTTCACATGCCTCTGATATGTCCGCTCAGTTAGTTGATAACTTCAAGGCGTGGCGCAGGAAAACTGCTGAATTCGATGATTCAACTTGGGAAAAAATGCTGCAAAAAGATAGCTATTTAGATCTTTTTGGCGCGATGAAAGAGAAAGGGACAATATTAGATGCGACGCTTACAGTATTTGAAAGAAGAAATGACTTAAACGAAAAATACAGGCAGCTTGATCAGCTCAGTACACAAATGACACAATTTGCCTATCAAAGCGGCATTACCATTGCCGCTGGCACGGATGCATTTAGTGACCTTGAAAATGACACTACACCGATGATTCATCATGAGCTAAAGCTGCTTGTCGATGAAATCGGCATGACACCACTCGAGGCAATTCAGGCTGCAACTTTAAATGCTGCGAAAGTGATAGGGATAGAAGGTTCTGTCGGTAGTATTGAAGAGGGAAAGAAAGCAAACATGGTTGTGCTTTCAGAAAACCCCGAAAAAAATATTGAAAATAGCCAGGCGATAGCTCATGTAGTAAAGAATGGTCGTTTTATTTTTATTGGTGATGACCCACAGTTGCCTTTCTCTTCTTCACGTGAAATGAATGGAACCATTTGGTTATCCGGGCAAATCGGTAATCATCCTTCAACTTTAACCTTGGCAGGCGAAAGTCTGGAAGCGCAGATGCATCAAACAATGATGAATATTGGCCAAGTTCTTGAGAGTAAAAACCTGGGCTTTGACGATGTAGTTAAGTGTACTTTGATGCTTGCTGATATTGATGATTGGCCAGCGGCGAATAAAGTCTACATCCAGTACTTCAGTGGAAAAAAACCAGCGAGGAGTGCTTTTGCAGCGAGCGCCCTGGCACTTGATGCCAAAGCTGAGGTGGAATGTATTGCTTCACGAAGCACTGATTAATTCTGGAGTGGGGATCTTATGAGCGATATAAATAGAAGAGCACTAATTAAATCTCTAGTATCAGGTAGTGTTGGTTCATATTTGGCTATTAACTCGGGTATATTAAATGCTTTTTCTGGGGTTAATGCAGAGAAATTAACGTGGAATTCATACGGTTCATCAATTGTAATTGATGGTCTCAGCGGAGCATTCTCGCTTAGGGAGCCAGTCTCTGAAGAAGCCCTGGGAATATTCAAGAGCTCGGGGATTAGTGCCTTGAATATGACAGTTCCCTATCCAGGTGATGACTATTCCGAGACTTTAAAGAAGGTTGAAAAAGCCAAGTCCATCATCGAGCAGAACTCAAACTATTTGAACTTAATTCAATCCGTACCCGATATCCTGAAAGCGAAGCAGGAGAGTAAGCTCGGTATCATAATGGGATTCCAATCAACTGAAATGTTTGATGAGTCGCTTTCAGGTATTTCAGAATTCGCCAAAATGGGCGTCAAGATAATGCAGGTATCCTATAATGGTCCTTCTATCCTTGGTAGCGGCGGTCTCGTTAAGGAGGATTCAGGGATAACTTCCATTGGCAAGAAAGCCATAGAAATAATGGAGGCGGAGAAAGTTCTAATCGACCTCTCGCATTCAGGAAAGAAGACAGTTTCCAGTGCTATTGGTCAATCAAAAAGACCGATCGTGATCTCTCATACTGGCTGCAACGCAATTTACGACCACCCTAGAAATAATGACGATACAGAGTTAAAAGCTGCTGCAAACACCGGGGGCTTGGTTGGAATCTACTTAATGCCATTTTTGGAGGGTGGCGAGCATGAAATAAAGGCTGATGTGGTAATAGAACATATACTGCATGCCTATAAAGTATGCGGTGAAGATCATGTTGCCATAGGTAGTGACCAAGGCGTAGTGCCAGTCAATGATGGCCCTGAGTATCGAGAAAGTATCCGTAAGGAAGTTGAGCGTCGTATTGCGGCTGGAATTTCGGCGCCCGGCGAAACGCCAAATCGTCCACCGTTTATTCCAGAATTGAACTCCGAGAGACGGATGGAGCTTATTGCCTATAAATTAAGCCAAAAAGGAATTTCTGATCGAGTGGTCGAAAAAATAATTGGTAAAAACTGGTTGCGTGTTTTTGCTACCGTATGGAATTAAAGGAAGGTAAGATTCAATGGCTAAATATATAAAGCTTTATGATGTTCTATCTCGACTGGTTGTTTGTGTATCGCTTCTCTTTTCACCTTTGCTTTTTGCTGAAGAGCTTAGCACTTATTCAGAGTTTCCAAAAAATTCAAAGACTGAAGTAATTCCTTTTCCGATCGAATTTGCCTCAGATATCACCTTGAATGGTGTTGAAGAGCTTGTCTTTCTGCCTGGCATGTATAAACAAGAAAAAGAAGATTTTTTTAGTTATGCCTTTTCTTGGACCCACAAGCCAGAGAAGAACCAAGTTTTTGGAAAGCTCGAAATTCAGAATTATATAGCCTCCTACTATAGGGGGTTGTATAAGGTCGTCACTAAAGGTAAAGAGTATGAGCCCGCTATTACAATGGAGTGGGTTGATGGCAAGTATACCGGTCAGATAAAGTGGATTGAGCCATTTGTAACGAAAAAGGAACAGAACCTCTACTTTAAAGGGGAGCAAGTTAATTGTGAAAAAACGAATGAGCTTCGCTGGTACTTTATTGTTTCTCCGCAAACTTCCTCTCATCCCGTATGGAAAGAGCTTCATTCGATTAAACCTAAAAGCTGTTAATGATAAAACTTAGGTTCTATCAATTCTCAGAAAGTAGTTTATTTTAGGTGGAGTCATAAAAAGAGCGCAGTTTATACTCATCTTAGTTTCAGGAGTTTTGGGGTCTTGTAGATGAATAGGCCCTAAGTGTTTCTTCGCTTTGGGCCAGCTCCGTTAGTCATATACAATGACTTGGCTGTCTGGGGCAGCAACTAAGCCGGCGATTTATTAGTGTCCAGCTATCAGTAACTCCCTTCCTATATAAAGTATCCCTTATCTTAAAAAAATCTACACTACCACTAGTGTTCAAAGGCTGGAGGATGGCTATCTATCTCTTTACGAGAGGCGCATCTGGTTTGGCTTATTACATAGTTCGTTTGCCCTAAAAGTAATAGTTTTCTCCAGGTTTTAATGCAAAAGCCTAAGAAATAGTTAGGCTTTGTTTTCAAAGCCCTTTTAAATGCTATTGTTAGCAATTCGATATGGTTACAAGAGTATTTGAAGCGCAGGGCAAAGAACGAGATGAATATTATTGTTATGAGTGCCGGAGCCCTCGGAAGCTACTTTGACGGCCGCTTGGTGAGGGCAGGGCACAAAGTGCTCTTTATTACTCGAGGAACGTAGCTGAAAGCACTTAAAGAGCGCGGTTTAACGGTGCTGCCAATTGAAGAAGAGCCCTTTAATATCCAGGTTGATGTCGCGGAGACTGCTACTTCGATGGAGTGGGTGGATCTTATCCTATTCTGCGTTAAGACCACTACAGTAGTTAGTAATAGTACACAGCAAAGAGCTAGCCGATAGCTAACATTTTGTGATTTTTAAAGCGTTAGTTCGATAATCAAAGCTTGATGTACCTTACCGCCTAGCAAAGTATAACTTCTATAGAGGAGTCTTGATTGGATCTCCTTCCTTAGATAATCTGCTCTCAACGCCTTCCAATATCTGTTTTCATATCCTTTCAATGCGCACCTAGGCCTCTTCTTTGTTGATGGTGATGGGTTTGGGGGCGTGGCTGCCTAACTTTACTTGATATCCCTTAACTTCCGGCACTGCAACTGAGACATTGGTTTCAGTTTAAATTTTTTGCAGGCTTGATAGTTTAGGGCCAGCAAGTTTGCTTACTCTTGATACTTAAACAGTGGGGGGCATTCTGTGGTGAGGAAACTTGATGTAAAGCAACTTGTGGTGGTGGGGACAGCATAAGTGAAGGTGGATGCTTGTTTTCTAGAGTTAGGGCGCTCTCCAACCTGATGAATATACTTCACATTTATAGTAGTCACATCAGTTTGTTGGTCTGATTTCTTTTTTACCCCTTTTTAGTTGATCGCACTGATAGTTTATGCTTTTATTTAGTGGGAATTCAAAATTACACTATAGTGCCATTCTGTCAACCTCCACTACATAAGCTAGCTATACACTTTAAGATTTCACAATGAATATAAAAGTTTTACTTTCAATGGTGGTTTTGGCTCTTTATTCGATTAATAACTTTGCCTCTGAAGGAAGTCCCGTACAGACGGTAGGGGAAATTTTGGAAGACGCAGTTGACGAAAAAAGAAGACTTTCAGATTTGGTCGGCCTTGGTGCCATAGTTATTCAGGATGGTAAGGTCGTTGGGCTTTCCGTCAGTGGTGAGCGTAAGAAAGGCAGTGATTCGTTTGTTAGCCTAGATGACAAGTGGCATATCGGTTCTATTACGAAATCTTTCACTGCCACAATGATTGCTCGTCTGATTGAAAGAGGCGATTTAGACTGGGGTACTTCTATTGAAGATGTGTTTCCAGATGAAAGTAAAATTAACTTAGAGTGGAAAAGTGTAACTTTAAGAGATTTACTCACTCATACATCTGGAGTTGCACGCGATTTTTCACCCTTTATTTTTTTTAAAAATCCTGAAGCGGGTGCTGCTAGAATGAAAGCGAGAGAAACCGCTGTAAAAAATGTACTTGCCAAAAAGCCTGAAACGACACCTGGTCATACTTTTATGTATTCAAATATTGGATATACGATTGCTGGGGTAATGGCTGAAAAGAAGACAGGAATTCCGTGGGAAAATTTAATCATGCAAGAGGTTTTTGCTCCCTTGGGGATCAAGAGTGGGGGTTTTGGAGTGCCAAATGATTCAGAAGATAAGTTGGATCAGCCATGGGGGCATAAAAATATTCTTGGCTTTAAAATAAGCACGAAACAAGATAATTCACCAATTCTTGGGCCTGCTGGTACCATTCATATCTCTCTCTATGATTTAGCTTTATATGCCAGTGAACACCTTAAAGGGTTGAAAGGGCGAGGTACGATTCTGGAGAAAGAGTCCTTTCATCGTTTACATTCTCCCAACCTTAATAACTATGCCTATGGGTGGGTAATTGGTTCGCCTAAAGGCTTAGATATTGGTAATGTTCATTGGCATAACGGTTCAAATGGCACGTGGTATTCATTACTTGCAATTTTTCCAGACATTAATTCTTTGATAGTTATTACTTCCAATGATGGAAAATTTCAGTCCGCCCAGCGGGCTTCTTGGGAAATAATCAAGCGTTTGGCCGAGCCGTTGGCAGTTTCACATAACATGTGACAGTGGAGCTGGTTGGTAAAGTGGGGATGAGGCGCTGGATGAGAGATAGTGAAAGGCGAGCGCTAGGCTCGCCAGAGCGCGTCGCTGTAATCTAATACGTGTACTTCACCTTTAAAGTGTTCATATCTTTTTGTTAGTTGGCTCCTAGTAATTTTCTTACCCTATTTTTCAATCAAGTCTTTTGGCCTTTTGTACTCATATTTGGTGAGTATCCAGAATTACAGTGGCTGTAGAATTGCTCTAACCGTAGAACTCTACAGCCTAATCAGCGTAAGAACTTCACGTTAATCTGGCCAAGTAACCTCAGATCCGTGGCAGCCACATTCCCATCGTAGCGGCAAAAATACCAATGGCCATAAACACAGTCAGAGGTATCAGGGTACTGACAAAAGCAATTTGGGTACCCTGTCCGGCCGCACGCTTTTGACAGTGAAAATACCACTCCAGCATGGCCAGCGGGAGCAGGTATTGACCGAAGCCCAGGGCATATAGGAACGGCCCGGTAAAAGATTTCCATTCGATTCCCCAGCCGCCGGTAAGCATTGCCCAGCCCATCAGAGCCACACGAAAGAACCACACTGCACTGGCAGCCAAAAAAAGGCGCATGGCCCAGCGGCGGTGCTCAGCAATGCGCCTGGTCATCGCGGTGCGCACTGCCAAAAAGGCAAAAACCAGAATCAGTATGCCGTCCATGGTGATGCTGATTTGCGACACCAAATTACCTATAGTGTGCCGCGTCCAGGTCATGTACAGCCCCGCAAAACTGCTGATGACGGCCGCCAGTAGATAGCTGCGACCAAGCCAGCGATGGAAGTTGGGGGCATGTCGTCGCACGGAAGGGACCAGCTGCAGGGGCCCGCCGCCGATCACAATCACGGCCAATAGCACGTGACTCGCAGATGCTAGGTTGCCCAAGGTATCCCCCTCGCGGAAGCCAGCCGGCAGGTGCAGACCCTTTAAGCCATACAGTCCGGACTCTGCGATGGGTGGGTAGAATACGGCCAGAATATAGGCAAAGAAGATCGCATGGCCTATGGCCGCGACATAAAACCAGGTTTTTACTGACAGGTTAACGGCCCGCCGAGTGTCGAATGGTCGCGGCAGTGTTTGGCTGAGTACAGCGTCGTTCATGGGGCTTCTCCAGGCGATGATGGTCCGTGTTAGGTCTGAGTGTGCTTGCCGAGCATGTTCGACTTTTTCAGATCTACGCACATCGGCCACAGGCAGGAATCGGACCTCCCCCAAAAGGTGGAGATGTTCCTGCTTCCGCCTCCCCCGAAAGCCCCATGACAGCTGGGGGCGCCTGGTTTAGCATGCGGAAATGAAAACCTCGTCCCTAAATACACCTGCGTCGAATCCGCCCAACGCCAGCCCGGAATTACCCAAGATTCCTGTGTGGCAGCCATTTCGCGGGCCCTTTGAGCGCTGGCCGCATCTAACCGACCTGCTCATTGCTCTGCTTATGTTCTTGCTGACACTGCTGTTGTGGTCGCGCGGCGGTTCGCGTGAGGTGTTTACCCTGCAGAACCTGTGGGATGTCATTGCTTTCCAGTTTGCGTTCGTCGGCTCCTTCGCTCTGTTGTGGCGCCGCACCCACCCCTGGCAGGTACAGGCCGTTATTCTCGGCGCAACAATATTGCTGGAACTGGGTTTACCGGCGGATGGTATCGTCGCCATGGCAGTTTCGCTGTATAGCCTTGGCCGCTACGAGGCCAATACCCGAGCCAGCTTTATCGGAGTTATCGCGACGCTGGTTTTTGTGGCGTTTGATCAGGGTATTCCGGTTCAGCCAACTGCGGCAGGCACGGTAACGGTGATGCTGGTATGGGCGTTGTGGTATATCGGTCGCCGGCTGCGTTTTCGCGGCGAATATCTGCGCTTGTTGGAAGAGAGGGCTAAATATTTGGAGCGTGAACGCACTGCCGAATCCGAGCGCGCGGTAGCGGCCGAGCGCACTCGAATCGCCCGCGAGATGCATGATGTGGTGGCGCACCAAGTGAGCCTTATGACTGTACAGGCTGGTGCCGCCAGGGCCATCAGCCGCAATAACCCGCAAGCCGCCAGTGAGGCCATGGCCTCTGTGGAGGCTGCTGGCCGTCAGGCCATGACAGAAATGCGCCACTTGCTCGGCGTACTACGCCCCACCAGTGATGATACTGCACTCACCCCGCAACCGGATCTCAATGATTTGCCAGCTCTGATCGACAAGGTCCGGCAGGTATTCAGTGAGGTCGACTTCAAAACCGTGGGCGTGTTGGAGACTGTAGCGACTAGCACCGCGCTCGCCACCTATCGCATCGTTCAGGAATCCCTTACTAATGTCATTAAGCACGTTGGCGCCGCAGCGCGGGTGGAAGTGAATGTACGCGCAGAGCATGGCTCTCTTACGATTCGAGTGCGCGATGACGGCAAAACCACTGGCGACCGGCCCATGGTGGAAACAACTTTTGACGAGCAGCCCGGCGGTGGGCACGGCATAGCAGGCATGCGCGAGCGCGCGGAACTGCTCGGCGGCCATCTGTATGCGGGTGCGGTCGATGGTGGTGGTTTTGAGGTATATGCACAACTACCTACAGGAATGGTGAAAAGATAATGTTGCGAGTGATGGTGGTAGACGACCAGGCTTTGGTGCGACGCGGCTTTGCCCTGATCCTGGACAACGAGCCCGATATTGAAGTGGTCGCCGATGCTGGTACTGGCATCGAGGCAATTGAAGCCGCACGAGCGCATCAGCCGGATATCATCCTGATGGATATCCGCATGCCGGAGATGGACGGGCTGGAAGCCACAGCGCGTATCCTGGAAGCTAGTGATGCAACCTGCCGCATTATTATTTTGACCACGTTCGATCCCGATGAATACGTGTTTCGCGCGCTGAGGGCAGGAGCCAGTGGCTTTGTGCTCAAGGATATTCCCCCGGAGGCGCTGGTGCAGGCAGTGCGCACCGTAGCAGAGGGCGGTGCCATGCTTGCACCGGGCATCACTCAACGCCTGATCAGCCAGTTCGCACAGAAATTGGGGGCAGGGCGCAACTTGTCAGAACGCCTGGAGCGCCTCACTACTCGCGAGCGCGAAGTACTGGAGGCCATCGCCGCCGGCAAGAGTAATGCCGAGATTGCCGAGACCCTATTTATTGGCCCAGCCACCGTGAAAACCCACGTTTCCAGCTTGCTTTCCAAACTCGGGCTGCGCGATCGCGCACAGGCGGTCGTGTTCGCTTACGAATGTGGCCTGGCCACCGTGGGGGAACGGGATGTCGGATTCTAAATCAACACGCGCTTTGCAACGCAATGCACTGTATCGGCTTGCTGCCATCGGCGCAGTAATTCTGGGGCTGTTCCTCACCCTCGGAGCCCAGGGCCACTTTGTTGCAATCTGGCCAATGGTAATCAGCGACGAAATGGATTTATCCCACGGCTTGCTGCTGATGCTGCCCGGTGTGATGCTCGCTGGCACAGCGGCGTTAAACCTCCTGCTATGCAAACCACTCTGGCAAGAACGTGGCTACGCGCTCAACGTTACGCTTACGGGTAATCTGCTTACTATGAGCTACTTGTTCTACCTGATGATACGCGGCGTACCTAATCACCCTATTGGTGTTTTCCTTGCACTGGAGATGTCTTTTGTATTACTGCTCGTAGCAACAAGGGCGGGACTGGTCTGGCCTGCGGTAGCAGAAGCGCCGGTTGAGAAGGGCATGCAGTAATGTATGCGCTCGGGGACTGTACCAGCTACCCGATGTCTTAAACCTCTAGGTTGTTTTTTAACTTGCTAGTTTCTTTTTTCGAAGTCAGACAAATAGATTTCTCTATGTAGCTTTCAAGTCCTGACTAGGTCGTGTTTTTCGAAAAACAACTCCACTCGTCTAAATGATTTTGCTCACCATCAAGACTTCTAAAGTGAAATATCTGTACGCTAGTACTATCGAGATCTTTCTTTGAACATGTTTAGCAATTAAAGGGAACTTCTTGAAATTCAGCAACTTTTGGTGTGATCGGGCCGATGAGCTTTGGAATTAGGTAGAAGCGTGATATATAGATGCTGCTTATAAATTAACTATTAATACTTATAGTATTTGATAATTGGGAAGCAGCTCATGTTTCACTTACTTGATCAAGCTCAGTGGCTGTATGAAAAACGTACTGTGAATTGTCCTCACTGTGGAGCTGCACATGAGGAGCGCAGATTTGATTGCTATGTTTGCCATACTGACTTCAGCTGCGAAGACATTGAAAGAATGGACGAGCAACGAATAATGAATTTCAGGCGTTCAGCAATTTACGGTTTGATATTTTTTCCTATATTTATCACTTCTCTGATTTTATTTTTAATAAATTACTGAACTTTGTTTCAGTCGTTTAAATTCTACTTTCCACTGGATAGCCTGCACATGTTCTGGCTATTTTTTAGCAAAAAGTTGGGTATTTTAGTCGTATGTACACCTAAAGGATAATTGCAAATGGAAAATACACTGTCATCACTTAACTTATATGCTAAGCACTTAGGTGCTGCATACTTGATTTATATCATTTTAGGGATGCTCAACTCGCTTCTTTTTAAGAAGGGAATCTATGATTTTGGGGCTTTTGCTGAGACAGAGGTGAGGTTCAGGTTTGCTCAGACTATAGATATAGTCATGTTTATCGCCGTTATTTGGGCATCTTGGGCACAGTATTTGGTTACAAAAACAATAAACAAAAATATTGCCTTTTTAGCACTACTTTTCAGATTTGGAGAGGGGCTTCTCGGCTTTGTCGCAACAATTATCACATTGACAGTATTGGTGGTTTTAAGAAATCAAGAGTACTCAAATGTATTCCAAGAGGAGCAGCTGCATGCATTATCAAGTGTGTTTGTGAAAATGAGTGGTTCGATGTGGGATGTGCTTTTAATCATAATGGGTATAGGCGCGACTATTTTCATGTATTTATTTTATGTTTCAAAGTACGTGCCTAGGTGGTTGGTTCTTTGGGGTGCTTTCACATATATGTCGATGGTGGTTTATGGGTTTTCAAATATTTTGTTAATCGACCCGCCCCAAGTTTTGAAACACTTCATGCTTCCAGGCGCTTTTTTTGAAATCACATTTGGCCTGTGGTTATTAATCAAAGGGGTTAATATCAAACCTAATTCAATCGATGTTCCAGGGTTATACAAAGGTAATGCCTAAGAAGGCATTACTGCAAGACCGCCAAAGCTGTGGAGCTTTGGCGGTCGCTGCGATTATAATGCAAAATTTACACAGCTCGGCGGCGGCTGAATGCGGTGTTATGTCCATTGCGATTCAGGAATAAAAAGGAATTATTCATGAACAAACTGTGTACCTTTACTCTTTTTCTAATTCTCGGCATTTCTGTTAGTGCTGGGGCGAAAACTGCTTCTTCAATTAATCTTGAAAATTTAGTTAAGGCCGTAAATGAAGCACAAAATAAAGCAATGCTTGCGACTGCATCTATCAATGATTTAGACAAATTGTTTGATATGTGTACGGATAATTTCGTCTATGTGCATGAAGTTTATGGTGGAACCTACACAAGAAAAGAGCTCTACGGCAATGCCGCTAAATATATTACTACCAAACACTACAAGCTTACTGAAGGTAGATATAAAGTGTTGAGGATTTTACCTGGATTTGGTGCCGCAGCTGTAGAGAGACTTGAGGTTGCTAGCGGGAATATTCATCTATCAGTTTTTGAATTTGAAGGTAATAAGGTTTCTAAGATCATTGAGTATTGGGGATGATGGTGAACCTGTTGTTATCCTCAATGTAACGAGTCGTTCAAGGGGAGGAATAATACTACTCACCGTTTGTACTGATCGCTACGCTCCCATTTTCATACAAAAGGTGAATAGTATTGTCCACCCCCTGATTTCGGATTTAGTGCGAGAGAAGGAATTTTATGTGTCGTCCTGCCTATGAAGACTTAATTTCTGTATAGAATTCGGATGCGGTCTACTTCCTTTAAAAATTTTTCCATAAGTCCTCCATTGTCTACTTTTTGCTCTATTTCAATACACACATAGTTCTCTACATGATGGACAGGGAGGGATTTAGGGGTGTGAATGCATATCTTTACCTGATTGCTTGTCTCTTTCGGCACTATGGGGGGATACATTCGTACCAATTCTTAAGTTTTCGCTGGTTCGGTACTATAGGGTTAACATGTTTGTTTCCTATTGATACTCAAGCTATGGGTGGGCATTCCTTAGTGGTGAAGATTGGTAAGTGATGTCTGTATAAGAATGGAGAGCGCGGCAACGGTGGGGACAGAATAGGAATATACAGCGCTAGATTCCTATAAGTAGCAGCCCCCATGGTGTTTTGTTTGACTCTCCTCTTCAGCCAGTACCTCTAGCGGTTTATACTTCTAACTTAGTGGGCGTACAGGGTTACACCTACTAGTGATGTTAAATTCAAAGGAGTGTTCAAGTAGATAATGGAACAATTTAAGATACTCACGGATTTGAGAGACTATATTAAGAAGCTCGCGGAGAATGAAGGAACAGTTTTTGGACGCCCTATACCTGAAGGTGCGAGCCCTGTATTTTATCGGCAGCAAGATGTTCCAAAGGGAAGAGAGCTAATACAAGGTATACAAGTTTGTGATTATTGCTTTAGTCCATGTAAGGCATGGGTGATTCCTCATAATCAGATGGGGCTCAGTTTTTCAGCGAACTGGCAGCACCTAAAGTCAATATATAAGCTGAAAGCATCTAAAAACCCTGGGAAAAATGTCGACGTATTTTGGGTTTTGGAGAAGTCAGATTTGCCGCCTGATCTGAAATTTGTGCAAGATCAGAAAGATAATAGACACTACTTTCTAACCATTACAAGGAGAATGACGGTTTCTCAACTAGTCCAAAAGCTCCAGATGGTTGCTGATCGTATGAGTGTAATAAGAGATGGTACGAAGGTGATAGGATGATTAATTATAAGTTGCCCGAGGAGAAAGAGTTTCTTTTGCATTATGCAGAGTTACTCAATGATAAAAAAAGCCTTGAGATTATCAATTCGGGATCTTTGGCTAATAAAGAAGAGGCCATTCACTTCGCTGAGTTTTTCTGGAGAACTGTTTGCGAGTCTAACAAGCAAGATGAAAAACAAGGTGAGAGCAGTGAATATATCCTTGAGAAAATCATCATTACGTTGATGGCCTATTTTCGTTCAGCCGGTTATGAAGATGAATGGGAAGAGGTAACTGATAAAAATTAGTGTAAAAAGATTGCAGCAATGCTAACTATGTCTTGAACTCAGCTGATCCTCCTAATTAGTGTTGATTTTTCAGTTATAGAGGGTGGGGGCTGCTTTCTGATACATATGAAGGTAACTATAGAGCTGCGACATTGGCTATCTTTGAGATAGTGTGCCCTCAGAGATATCACTATGATGATAAAGGGTAGGAGGTTTGGGTGGGGCCTCTCCATTGTGAATTTACTCCCACTGCCTTTCAGTGCCTACGATTTGTTCTCTTTTGATGCGCACATAGACCTCCCTTCGATGGGCAGGGGGGGCTGCGACGTGGAAGCCTATCTTTAGTTGGTTGCCATTCACATTCCATAACTATGGTTGAGGCATTCGTCCCAACTATTTTGTTTTCGTTGGTTCAGCGCTTGTAGGGGCAACATGGTTTTTTCTGCTGAGGAAGAGTGGGTTGGATCGCGATGGCGGTACGGGCAGAATAGGGGGGAGTAGATTGATATTAGATCCCAATAGATTGGTGAGTTTTTGTTGTATTCATATAAATTTGATTATATGATTCCTAACATTTCAATTAATTTCCACTTCAGCGATAGGTCTAGGCGGTTTATACTTTTATTTGATGGGTGTCCAGGGCACACCTATGTAAAGTAAATTCACCATTGCATAGCTTCGGAGAGTTAGTTGGATACATTGTCTATTACGGAAATATGGCGCTGGCTTAAGTGGCTACCAAAGTACGTGCTGAGAAAAATATTCACACCTAAAAGATTATCTGATTTAGTGTTGTTTGATGTGCGTGCTAGGCATGATTCTGTTTCGGTGAATCTATGTGAGCATCCAACCTGTGATATTTGGTTTCAAATTGTCAATATGACACCTTATGAGATTGAACTAGAGGCAGCTGAATTTATTTTTATTTGTGCAGGCGTTGAAATTAAAATTCAGCATGTGAAGAGAGAAGTTTATAAGTCTGGGGCGGTTGCTAGCCTTCATGTAAGAGAAGATCTCCCTGAAGGTAAGGCAAATAGTATTGCCAAATATCTAAGAGATAATAATTCATCTATCGATGTCCATTGTGACTTTAGCTGCTCGCTCCACAGGTTCAGTAAAGCTACCCACCGCCTTGAGGGTGTTAGTGTTAAATGCAGTAATGAGTCAATGAGGCGCACGGAAGTTCCCATTATTTAGCAAATTTCCACAAAATAAGCCGCTCTTGAATATGGCTTTATTCACATCAAGCTTAACCACAACCCTAGAGGAGGATATCCACATGGCTGTAAAACATACACCAACGGGAGAAGTTCATAAGGGCAGTAAAGGCGGTACAACTGGCTGCGGTTTCGACACGCGGCAAAACCCAGGCCATTGGGTCACAAGCTCACAAAGAATTACTTGTGACAAAAACGGATGTAAAAACTAAGTAAAAGAGATGCTTCTCACCAGCTTTTGCATCCAAAAGGGGCTGGTAGGGAAGCAATTCATAACAAAGTAGAATAGTTTGTTAGTCATTTTAGCTAGTCACAGCGTTTACCTCACGCATTCGAAAGAAATATGTTTAAGTTAAGCAATGTAGAAAATAGAGTAGATCTAGAACTATCTATCGAAGGCTATCAATTTCCGAATAGTCCGACAGATGATTGGTGCTTTGTTAGGATACTTGTCAAACAGGATGACGATACCTATGAAGTTATAGACCCCGCCCTCGAAGCTACGGAATTATATTGCATCTTAAAGTGGTTTAGATGTCTTTCTGAAAGAAAATTACCTAGATATGCTCAACTCACCTTTACGGAACCTTGTTTGGAATTTAAGTTTCTTGCATGTACAGATAGTTCAGTAAGAATATCAATTTGTCTCAGCCATGAGCTTAAACCTAGTTTTGACCTTAAGCAATTTGGCCTGTCAGCATCGGATTGGAGTGTGGTGTTTGAACTAGGGGATAGTGAATTTAATAGAATTATTTCTGATATCGAAAAAACACTTCTACGGTACCCTATTAGGGGTCAAAGCTAACCAGTCTTTAAAGGCTTTGATTAAGGTATCTGTTCTAAATGCCTTCTATTACCTATGCTCTGTTCATATTTTGCACACTCATTAATCTTTTCACGATCAATGGGCAGGGTTGTAGGGTATGGAAGCCTATCTTTACTTGTTTTTTTTCCATTCCAGCACGGTGACTGAGATCCGCCCCAATTTTTAGGTTTTCCTCGGTTCGACGCTTATGGATCGACATATTTATTTCCTACTGATGCTCAAACTGTAGGTAAGAGTTCCTTGGCGGTATGCTTGATAGGTGTCTCTTTGGGATGGAGTAGGCGTGTGAAGATAAGCAAGGAACAGGGAGTAGATTCCTATCCTGATCGCTCAAAAGATGTAAGTTAAGATGGCCTTGTCAGTTATGTCTAACTTCGTGTATCAGAATTAAAGGGTAGTTTCCTCCATTTTTTGGAGAGAACCAATAACTTTTTGACTCATAGGTGCTCCCTCATAAGGTAGAGAGTAAAGAATATACAGAATTATAGAGATCCCGCACTGTATCCTTGTGTGTAACCAGGCTAGCGAACTTTGGAGTTATAGAGAAAAGCGTGATATATAGGTGCTGATTCTGAATTAACTATTAGATTTTGGGTTTGTTCTACACCAGGGAATATTTTTTATGTCGAATAGAGAATTTTATGAGATTGAGGTTGTTCATAATGGCCTTGGTAAATACCGCCATATACGGGGAACAGACAGATATGTCGTAGAGCAAAAAGCTGCTGCACAGAAGGCGACATGGGATGAGATGTGGCGTAAGAAGAAAAAAGCTGAGCAAAAGCGAAAAGAAAAGGAAGATGCGATTCGTTCAAAAGAACAAAAGATTGCGCTTGCCCAGGAAAAAACTGATGAAGCGGTTGAGTCTTTAGAGCGTCTAGAAAAGACATTGCTTCATACCCTTACTATCGACGATTCAATTGATTGGGATTCTCTTCTGGACAAGGCGCCATATCCTGAAAGAAAGCCAAAGAAGCCTAGCATCAGAAGTCTCCCTGTTCGACCAATCAGGGATATGGCTAAATATAATCCGAAAATGACCCTGTTAGAAAAAATTATTCCACTATTGAAAGATAAGTATCTTAAAAGGAATGACGAGGTTTATGGAAGCGATTACAGTAACTGGGAGGCGGAGGTCGAAAAAGTCAACTTCATTAATACAAAGTGTTCAGATAAGTACTCTTCAGACCTAAAGGCATGGGAAGAGAAGAAAGTAGCGTACGAAATAGAGCAACAAAGCCGCAATCAAGAGATAAAAAAGCAAAAGGGGCTCTATTTTTCATCGAATTCTGATGCGTTAATCGATTACTGTGAGATGGTTTTATCTAACTCAGAGTATCCTGAGTATTTTCCAAGAGAATGGTCCCTTGACTATATAGACCCCTCTAGAATGTTGATAGTAGATTATAGCCTCCCTGATATAGGGCTATTACCAACAGTTAAGTCTGTAAAGTATGTATCTTCGAGAGATGAATTCACTGAGTCGCATATTTCTCAATCAGCTCTGAATAAACTCTACGATTCTCTTTTATATCAAGTGGCTCTTCGAACTATTCATGAGCTTTATGAAGCTGATCAAATAAAATCGATTGATTCAATTGTCTTCAATGGATGGGTTAACTCTATTGATAAGGCGACGGGGAAGGAGGTTAATGCCTGCATACTTTCTCTACAGGCTAGTAAAGATGAATTCTTGGCTATTAATCTTGAGCGCGTTGATTCAAAGGCGTGTTTTAAGCAGCTAAAGGGAGTGGGTAGTTCAAAACTTCACGGTCTATCCCCTATCGCCCCAATCGTTACTATTGATACTAATGATAAGCGTTTCACCTCGTCTTACGAGGTCGCTGATAGTCTAGATGATGGTGATAATCTCGCTGCGATGGATTGGCAAGACTTTGAGAATCTTATCAGGGAGATATTCGAAAAGGAGTTTGCGTCTGGAGGTGGAGAAGTGAAAATCACCCAAGCTAGTAGAGATGGCGGGGTCGATGCAGTTGCTTTTGACCCAGACCCAATTCGTGGAGGCAAAATCGTTATTCAGGCAAAAAGATATACCAACTCCGTTGGTGTATCCGCTGTAAGAGATTTGTATGGTACGACTGTAAATGAGGGAGCAACTAAGGGAATATTGGTCACAACGGCAGACTTTGGCCCCGATGCTTATGAATTTGTTAAAGGGAAGCCGCTAACTCTTTTGAATGGTTCAAACCTTCTCCACCTACTGCAAAAGCACGGGCACAAGGCTCGGATAGATTTACAGGAGGCTAAATTGGCGTTGAGCGAAGTAAAAAGCTAACTGAAGTTATATGTGCGTGCCACTGCGTTGTGACATTTGAATATGACCTTGGTGTTATATAATTACCGTATCTTTGCTCTCAAATAACGTTTAATTCTCATAGAGGAGGCCTGGTTAGGGTCTCCTTTATGAGGGAATTGCTATCAACTACTCGCTTGTGTCTAATTTTTGTTCATTTTCGGTGTGCTCATAGATCTCTTCGTGGTAAAAGGGCAGGGGCTTGGGGGTGATGTCTATCTTTAGTTTAATCCATTTCACTCAGTACAGTGAATGAGGCATTCGTATCTATTTTAAGGCCTTCGCCGGTTTATTACTTTATGGTCAACCTGCTTGCTTCAGGCTGATATCTAAGCCGTGGGAGGGCATCTCTTATTGGTGAGTTTGATAAGAGGTGTTTGCGGGCGGGGAACAGCCGTAATGGTGTAGAACAGGGAAGGGGGAGTAGTCTTCCTGAGTTGGTATTTCACTATAACCGATTGAACTTAAATCACTTTTATAGGCCAAATGCCAATGTTCTCATTTGGATTCCCTGCTCGTACTCTGTTTGGTGGGTGTCCAGAATTGTAATCAGTTTAATAGGGATAATATGCCAAAGGAAATGTATATATTTTTAGGAGCTATTGTAGGTGCTCTAGCTGCATATATAACTGCTAGGGTAACAGGTAAAAAGCAGTTAGAAATTGCCCGTTTAAATGCAAAAAAAGAGCTTAAGCTACAAGAAGATCGGCTCTTTGATGAGCGTCTAAAATCTGAAGTCTCTTTAGAAAGACGTAAACTTGAAATCCTTCACGTGATACTTTCCAAAATAGCATTGGAGAACTCACAGACTATGAGTTTTATTCAATCTGATTCTAATATGGAGTTGCGGGAGTTTAGGGAGAGGTATCTTGAAAATTGCTCTAGACTCCATGAAGCAAAAGCGATAGTAGATATTTACTATTCAGAAATGAGCGAATCTATTAGTAGCATATATGGACAGTCAAATATTTTTTGGGGCTATCAAGAGGGAGTTTTGAGAACAGAAATAGAAAAAGATAGAGAAGGGTATGAATCTAATCTCGGTAACGTGCTGAAAGCAGGTGATGAAATTGCGGGTGATGTGAAACAATTACAATATAAAATCAGTTACCGTAGTGCGGAGCTTATTAGAGCATTGCATATGACAAGCCAAGCGAGCATAGGGTCAGTTTGAAGGAAAATAAATCGGGTTTGGATACATTAGTTAGATGATCAGTTACTGCCAATACCGGAGGCTCGTAGAGGGAAGGGGCAAGATAGGGCTAAAGAAATGCTTAATGCTATAAGTGATACATGTTTTTCTCTAGTTTCTTATTGTAAGGTCGAAATTAATGATGAGATTGAAAAAGAAGAACGCAAATCAAAATCGTAGAAAAATGGAATCTTATTCCAAGTTTTGACTCAAATATTCTAAATAGATTTAAACTTAAAGTTAGATTTTTGCAGGGTGGAGAGGCTTGGAGCGCTGGAAAATATTTAGTGCAGAAATAGGCTTTGAAAATATCAGAAGAGATACAAGCTTTATTTTACTACCTAGACAGAATAAAAGGAATACGCAAAGTCATTCAGCATCCAATTTCCCTTTGCTTTATAGGTGATTGTACGACGTCAATATTTTATATCATGCCAGATAAAGGGTGGAAGTGTAGATAAGTCTCCTCCTCATAAGAATCTGCGCGCAGCGCTTTCCATCACCTATTTTTAGTACGTGTATAAACTCATTCGCGGTGGAACGGAGGCATGGATAGCTATCTTTACTCGATTGCCTTTCACTACTGTGTTTGTGGCGTTCGTTCCGACTTATAGTTTTTTCAAGTTCGGTGCTTTAGGTGCAACTTGTTTGTTTCCCACTGATACTCAAGTTGTGGGTGAGCATTATATGTTTGGGAGCCTTGCTAGGTGAAATAAGTATTACTAAGCCAGCGAGATGTCAGGACCAGCCTTCATAGTATGGAAATTAAACATCTCGTAAAGCCGGCTGATAAGCTACTGTCAGCTTAAGAATTCTATTTTATTTGGTGGATGACCTTCATCCCAAAGTGTAATATTTACATTTACTTTTAGAATAGGATGCCAAGCAAGCATGAAAAAAATAATTTCATTTGCGCTAATGATCGTACTGGCCGGATGTGCTGGAACCAAATTTGAATTCCAGAAAGCGAGGCAGGTTAAGGTTGGTATGACGGAGGCTCAGTTGACTGAGATGATGGGTTCCCCTTACTCGGTTACTGTACGAGGTGAGGACCAAATTTGGGTGTGGGTTGAAGTAAATCCAATTACCATGGCGAGCAAGTCTGTTTCTTTTATTCTTCACGATGGTAAGGTACGGGAAGTTCCAAAAATTCCTGAATCATTTCAGTAAGTTGTGAAGTGCATCCAGTAGCTATAAAAGTTAGTTCTGATCATGGTTGCAAGCGCATTGATGACCGCTTTAGAGTCTGCTCGCCATAATAAGTAGACGGCTCTCTCGGGGGCTTCGATCATCTACGAGCGTTAATTTATAAGAAAGTATAGAAAATAAATAGCTAAATAACAGAGGCTTGGTGTTATCCCCCTTCCTTGGAGAACCTTCCCTCAACGCCTTCTATTGCTTACTTTTCCTTCTCTCTCGATGCGGACATAGATCTCTCCTCGATGGATGGGGAGGGATTTGGGGGCATGGATGCCTATCTTTACTTGAGTACCTTTCACTTTCAGTGATGTGATTTAGATATTTGTCCCAATTCTTAGGCTTATTCCGGTTAAGTCCTTTATGGTCAACGTGCTTCCTTCGTGCACATTTTCAAGCCGTGGGTGGGTATTCCTTGGTGGGGGAGTTTGAAAAGTGATGCTTCGCGGGTGTTAAACGGCAGCATTGCTACTGAATAGGGATGGGTGGGTGACCAGAATTCTTTTCTACTTGGCGGATGTCCAGAATCATAGGAAAGACAAATATGGTTTTCTGGAGCATGGGGAATTGCTCAGCTTCTTGAATATGCCTCGCTTTCATCGTGTTCATATAAATTTGGTTGGCCTCTCGTATTTTGTTTATCTATCACTCTTTAGTGAACTGTATTGGCGGTTTATACTATATGTGGTGGGGTCTACGTAGCCATTTTGAGAAAGAGCTTCAATATGAAAACTTGAGAGGAATAACCTCACAAATTGCTATATCTAACCACCTAAATCTGCTCCTTTGTGCTGTAGGCTACGCTAACGCATGATGGCCAGCTTGGTGACGGTTTGACAAAACGTATTTTGGCAGGGAGTTTAGCAATATCCCATTTAGGCCTTTAAGGTAAATCGAGTGGGGAGCAGTTCAATCATGGATCAGATGAAAAGGGCTTGGTATGGTATGTGTGCCGATGTTGCTCTTTCCAAAAAAAAGGAGCAAGAGTATGAGGACTTCTTCTGCTCTGTGATGGAATCACTTCACTCAGATAACTTTCAATTGGTGAAAGCTGCGGGGCGTGATGGTGATGGAAAGGCAGATGGATACTTGGTACCAGATCAGTGTATTTTTCAGTCATACGCACCCAGTTCAGGATTCCGAAAACAGTCACTCATGAGTAAGATCAGGGGTGACTTTCTTGGGGCTCTCGATAGTTGGAATGATAAAATTAGTAAATGGGTGTTTGTTCACAATGAGCCGGAGGGGCTTCCAAAGTATGCCCTTGAGCTTATTGAAGAGCTTAAAAGTAAATATAAAAATGTAGACATTAATATTTGGGGGCCAGGTATACTAAAAGAAAAAGTTATGTCACTACCTTTGGGCAAACTGGTAGATATGTTTGGGCTTGCTCCATCTCAGGAGGACATGACATCATTAACTTACGAGCCAATCAAAACATTACTGCGGGCCATGGGTAAAGATGGACGTAGTAAAACCCCTGATATTACCCCCGTATCAGTAGAAAAGTTGCAATATAACAAATTGTCCCCTGACGTAGATGCTCTTCTTACCGCCGGTAGGCGTAAGGAGAATTTAGTAGAGGACTTACTCTTACGCTGGCCAGATCCCGAATATGGTGAAGAGTTAGCCAAATCTTTCCGGACCAAGTATCAGTCTTTGCGCAGCAATGGAGCAAGTCCGGATGACTCTTTTGTAGAGCTAAAGTCTTTTGCTGGCGGTGACACCGGAGAGGTTACAGCACAGGTTTCATCCCTAGCTGTATTAAGTTATTTTTTCGAGCGCTGCGACATTTACGAAAACCCTCCAAAGGGATGGAGGGCATGATTCTTCCCACTAAGCACTTATCCCCTGATAGGGCAATTATCACTATAGCCTCTGAGGTGTTCGAGCTGATCAATAATCGCTCAACCGTTAGTTCTGTTTGGAATGAATTTCAAGAAAAGCAAAGGGGCTGCATGAGGCAAGGTGAAATACCCTATGATTGGTTTGTATTGTCTCTGGATTTTCTCTATTTAATTGGTTCTATAGAGGAAGATAGCGGAAGATTGTCTAGAGTGACTAAATAATGCTCAAGAAAATTTATAGTGACCATCCGAGTTTCAGGCCTGTTAAGTTTCATTCTGGGCTCAATCTTGTACTTGCAGAGAAAGATAGCAAGTCTACCGACGGACAAACCCGAAACGGAGCTGGAAAAAGTAGCTTAGTTGAGTTAATAAGCTCACTTTATGGTGGAGAGTTAAGGGCCGGTGGGCTATTTAAAACTAAGGAATTACGAGCATACCGTTTTGGAATGGAGCTAATATTGGATGATAAGCCATTTACTATTGAGCGGTCTGGTGAGCATTCAACCAAAATTTACGTAAAAAAAATGCCCGATGGTCTTCTCGATCTATCAGAGTTTAATGGCGAACATTTCTGCACCAATGAAAACTGGTTAAAGTTATTGGGGAGGAGTTATTTTGGTCTATCTGAATCAGTCACTCAGATAAAGAATGGTCCAACCTTTCGATCACTTTTTTCATATTTTATACGCCCTAGGAAGGGCTTTGATTCACCTGATAAATGGTTTCCTCAGCAATCGACTTGTTCAGTGCAAGTTGCTTTAACTTATCTTCTTAAACTTAATTGGAAAATTGCTAAAGAGTTTGAAGGTATCCGTCAAAAAGACAAATTGATTAAAGCCCTTAAGGACGCCTCAAATGAAGGTGCTCTTGGCGATATTATGGGTTCAGCCTCTGATCTGAGAACTGAGATTCTTCTTAAAAAGGCGCGCGTTCAAAAACTAAAAATGGATTTGTCTGGATTTAAAGTTCTCCCAGAATATCAGGAAAAAGAAAAGCGGGCATCTCAAATTACTAAACAGCTTTCTGAATTGTCGGCGGATGATACAGTTGATAAAGAATGGCTCTCCCAGTTAGAGCGCGCTATTGAAGACGAGAAAAATGTTGATACTAATCGAGTAAACAAACTTTTTAATGAAGCGGCTATTGATTTACCTGATATGGTTCGTCGCCGCTTTGAAGAAGTTTCAGCATTTCACGAATCGATTGTAAGAAACCGTCGAGAACATCTTCAGGAGGAAATGAACGACCTTATTGCTAGGATCAATATTCGTTATACAAAAAAAGAGGCTCTAGATAATGAGCGTTCAAACATATTATCGCTACTGCAGAGTCATGGTGCACTAGAGCAGCATATGAAGTTTCAGAGTGAGCTCGCTAACTTAGAAGCTGAGCTCGCACAGCTCAACAAAAAATTAGAAGCTACAGAAAACTTGGATCAGAAAAAATCTGAGCTTAAGATTGATCGCCATAAGCTTCAGCAAAAGATGCGTATTGATCACTCGGAGCAAGGTAAAGCTATAAGTGATGCAATTATTGCTTTTGCTGATATTTCAGGTCAGCTCTATGTTGAGTCAGGAAAATTTATTATTGATCCAACTGATAACGGCCCAAAATTTGACTTCGATATTCCCGGTAAGAGAAGTACGGGTAAGTCTAAGATGCAGATATTCTGCTTTGATATGATGCTTATGAAGCTTTGGGCGAATGAGAAAAAACGTCCTAAAATACTCGTTCATGACAGTATTATATTTGATGGGGTAGATGAGCGCCAAAGAGCTAAGGCCTTAAAGCTTGGTGCAGAAATGGCAGAGAAATATAATTTTCAATACATTGTTACTATGAATTCTGATGA
Organism: Microbulbifer sp. CnH-101-G; assembly: GCF_052466775.1. Taxonomy (NCBI): domain Bacteria; kingdom Pseudomonadati; phylum Pseudomonadota; class Gammaproteobacteria; order Cellvibrionales; family Microbulbiferaceae; genus Microbulbifer; species Microbulbifer sp. CnH-101-G. The sequence goes on along the minus strand of NZ_CP174292.1, from coordinate 1,964,608 downwards.
CATGCCAGACATGTCAGGCTATCAAGATTTTAAACTATCGAACTATCGTGTTGATTTAGATATCACAGATACTCCTACCGGTGGCCTATTTGGTTTTCGCTTTTAAAGTCCATTATAGTTTTTCAGATAACTGAAATGTTCGCTTTTCGTATGTTACCTAGAACAAATTAAGCACATGGGAGAGCTTAACCAGCAATGAGATCTTAAGATGTTGATGCAATACTGAAAGTATACTCATTTTGTTACCGATAAGGTTTAGGCTAGAAAATTGGAGGCTGGAGTAGGCCTCCTTCCTTGGAGAATCTACCCTCAACGCCATCCAATACCTACTTTCTTTTTCTTTTGATGCGCACATATATCTCCTCTCGATGAACAGGAAGGGATTTGGGGGCACGGATGCCTATCTTTACTTGATTTCCTTTCACTTCCAACACTGTGATCGAGACATTCGTTCCAATTCTTAGGTTCTCGCCGGTTCTGCGCTTTAGGATCAACATATTTGTTTCCTAGTGATACTCAAGCTGTGGGTGGGCATTCCTTGATGGGGAAGCTTGGTAAGTGATGCTTGTTAGAAGAGTGGGGTGGGGCGCGGGGGCGGTGGGCGCAGAATAGGAAAAGGCGGGCGCTAGGTTCCCAGAGCTTGTGGAATCGCTCCAAGCTGCTGATTGTACTCCACTTTATTGAAGACGAGCGTGTTTCTAGCGTACTATGCATATAGCCATTTTGATAGTTCAGTTATCAATCTGGTTAGCTGGCCCCTGGTGTTGCAGCACCTTGGGTCAGCGCCTTTTCCCTATTCTTACTTCACGTTATTGTTCTCCTATTGAAAGGGGCGTTTCAGAAATTTTTGGGATCTTTCTTAAGAGGGAGCGACTGTAGAAATTTACTTAATCGCAACCGGGTATACTGATGAATATCTATCGATTTTACTTTGCATAGACACTGAATAAAACTTAATGTATTCCAATAAGGGAATTTGCGCGCCTATATTTTGCTAAATTTCGCACTGAAGGACTGGTTTCATTAATTGTGCGTTGCGCCCCGTATTAGCCACTCTCTCTATTTGGTTGGTGTCCAGAATTGTTGATGGTGTTTACTGTTCAAAATAGATTGATGCGGTTAATTAGGGTTTCAGGGGGGGCTTATTGCTGCTCATCCTTTGCTTTGTGGTTTAAATCGGAATTAAGGAAAATCTTGTGTATATTCTAAGAGAGGGAAGAAAGGATTTCTTGGATTTTTTGAGAAATTTAACTCCTCAAATTTTAATACTTTCTCTCGTGATAATGTGTGGTGTACAGCTCGATTTCACGGTAATTGATTTCTCTAAAACTGGTTTAACCTTTATATTTTGGGTATTAGTGGCACTTTGGGGGATGGCTTTTTGGGCTAATGCCACTTTGTTGGTGGAGAGTGCTATTAATTCCAAGAGGAATCTGATAAGAGCTACAGCTTTTCTTGAAAGAAGATTTCAAGGTTGGCTGCTGACTATAGCTAAGCTAAAGTTATTATATAGAAAAGATCGTGGAATATTCTTAGAGTCTTTGGTAATTGCGATACTTATCCAATTTGCACTGGTGATAGTATGCTTTTTTGGTGCAAACCATGCAGCACGGTTCGTGAACTAGTCGGGTGAATATATAAAAGTACTGTAAACCAACTATATCAATCTAGTTTAGTTACGCTTTGTGTCTCCGGTGTACTCATCCCGCTTAGCCTTCAGGAGTGTCTTGGTAGACATCTTGATGAGCCTCTGTGGGGTATGCAGCTAAGATCTTTGTCGTTTATTTTTTTATGGGGTTTCAGGATGTGAAGCCTGGGGATCAAGATGATCGTTTCCTAATTATACTCAAGTTGCGGATGGGTATTCCTTGATGGGGAGTTTGGCAAGTAGCGCGGCCGTGGTAAACTAGAATAGGAAGGAGTGGGTGTAAGCCTTCCTGAGTTAGTCACTATAAATTATTGAGTATACAAGGTTTTTTATTTTTTTAATGTCAATTTTTTCATCTGGCTTCTGCTGCCCTACTTGCCTTTCTATTTGATGGGTGTCCAGAATTGCTTCCTTGTCCCAAACCACTACCGAATATATTCATTGACTCTATAAAGCAGAGGTCGGCACACCATATCCATTAGTATTCGTAAAAAAATCAGGCTCTTGATCCAGCTGAAGCACTGAGATAGTGAAATCGTATTGCTCAGAAAAAACCACCATTTCCTCGCAGCTCTCTTTGAACCATACTCCAGCAGGCAGTATTATTCCTACTCTCTGGTTTTCAGACGTTAAGAGTCCCCCAGCGAGAGAATTTTGAGGGACAGCCACAGGTGGCCTACCTGCTGTTTTTATATATATGCCCGTCCGAAATGCCGCCTTACTGGATCGTGCCCACAAAATGAAACCATCTCGAGAAACAACAATGACCGCTCGACGTTCTGTATACTCAATCCAGCGTAAGATAGCTGCTGTAAGAGACACACCATATCGATCTGCACAGCCACCAATCATATCAAGATCCACTTTCGTCTTAGCAGCAATTTGATTTCTATAATCATCTAGAGGCATCAACAAGTTTGCTGCAAAAACATTAGCCTGATGTTCAATTTGGCCATAATCAGAATCCCAGCGAACCAAGTCCTGCTCTCCACATTCAATACCATTAGGGTAATCATTACGGTGAAGCAGATAATGGCCGAACTCGTGAGCCAATGTATAGTTGATCCTCCCTTTTGATTGCATAGAATCATTATAGATAATGCCCCATCCTTTTTTCCCTGGAGGAGCCTTATACAGCCCCCCGTCGAATGTCGGTAACGGAGCCCCCTTGATCATTGAAACAGGGTCATCGGGGTATTTTTGATGGGAGTAGTCCCTAGCCAGAGACTTAACATCAACAGGAAACCGGTCTGGACCTGCATAAGCGTTCAGAATGTGCGTTAGCTGAAAGGCCCACTTCTGCGGAGTCATCTTCTCAGCTGTCGTCATCGTCCCAAAGATCTACAAACGAGCGTATCTTCTCTTTAGTTTTTGAGTCCATTTTTTGGTACTTCCTATAAAACCGCGCGTCAGCAGCATCCTCAACAGTAATGCTGGCCTCACTATCCAACAGATACTCGATGGTCACTCCGAGCTGATCTGCTATTTTTGACACTTTGTCAGCAGAAGGCCTTGGTGGGTTTTTATTCTCTAATTCCCAGATATAGCTCTTACTGGAGCCTGTCAATTCAGCCAGCTTTTCAAGAGTATACTTTTTCTCTTCTCGAAGCGCCTTGATCTTTGAGCCCAAAGCTGTGGGCATGCCTATCTCCTTCGTGCAACAAAAGTTCGGTATTGACATACATTATAGTCTTGACTGCTGGAAATTGTCATGCTCCAATGTGGTTCAGAATTCCGAACAATCAGTACTTCTATATAGGTAATGCAATGTCTCGTACCCACATTGACCATCAAGACATAGCTAAATTTGCGCAGGACAAGGTGAATCTGCCAAAGGCCAAGGCTGACGAGTACCGTGCGCAAGCAAGGAGACTGCGTGAGAAACTAGAGGGGCATCTCAATGAGCACCCGGACTTCGCCCTCCAAAAAAATGCTAGTATCAGGAAGCCTGGCCAAAGGAACGGCTCTCCGATCCCTTAATGACATTGATGTCGCCTGCTATGTAAGCGGTGCGGAAGCCCCCTCAGATATACCAAAGCTGTTGAACTACATTGTTGAGAGGCTCAGGACCGCTTTCCCAAATTTCTCGCCTGATCAGGTCACCCCCCAAACGTACAGCATCTCAGTTTCTTTTAAAGGCACCGGGCTAGACGTAGACATCGTACCAATCCTCTATTACGGCGATTCACAATGGTATGGAAATCTTGTCAGCCAGGACGATGGTTCATTCTTAAAAACCAGTATTCCCTTGCACCTCGAATTCATCAAAAGCCGTAAACAGGCTAATAATCAACACTTTACTCAGGTAGTTCGCCTGGTGAAATTCTGGGCTCGAAAGGAAAAACGGGAAAGGGATGGCTTCAGATTCAAATCCTTCATGATAGAGATGATTCTTGCCAAGCTATGCGATAACGGCATGGATTTCTCTGATTACCCAGAAGCCCTCCAAGGCTTCTTCACTTACATTGCTACAACCGATATGCGCGAACTGATTGTTTTCAGTGACTATTACGAGCCCGGCACTGTCGGGGCAATCACTACACCAGTGAAAATCATCGACCCGGTAAATGCCGACAATAGTGTAGGTATGCTCTATACAAGCGCACAGGCAGATATGATTGTTGACGCAGCACTTGATGCTGGAGACGCAATCGATTCTGCTTTATCAGCACCAACCAAGCAAGAAACAGTTTATTACTGGCAAAAAATCTTTGGGTCAACCTTCCAAGTGTGAGGTGAGCATGAGTCACAGCTATACAGCAACAGAATCGACAACTTTTACGGTAACAAATGCAAGGCATATTGCTGCAAAAGTCGCTACCGACCTAAAAAGAATGCAGCGGTTTTACGGAAGTCCCTCTGATATCAAAATTGCTGAATATGAGGAGGAAGTGATACAACTACTGAAGCATGGCTATCTTAGCTCCGTTACCTTTGGCTTTAAAAGGGATGCCTGCTGGATCGAGCCAACCCTACGATATTCAGCCAGTGAACTCACCGATGGTATTGATGACGACCCCGGAAGAATACGCCCGAATAAAGATATATCTGGAGCAATTTTTTATAGCTTCTTATCTTACTCTTCATCATGGTTCAGTTTAACTGAAGAGGAAATGAATAAATTCAAAGACAACCTTCCGTTCTGGAGGACTTCGGCAACTCAGCCAGAAATCAATGGGTATTTAGACCATGATCGGAGTTACTCGTCAGGTGGAAAATCACTATCAAGATCTAGTGTTAGGAGCTATTAATGAACTCAACGCCTTCCCTTGATGAATTATTCGAAAACCGCATCTCATACCCAGACTTCGAAGCCCAGGAGCGCCTGGGGCGCTTAGTTGGCCTAGATAACCAGATCAGCCGTTTGTCTAAAATCTTGGGGTTACTAATCAATTCAAAAGGCTTAGAAAACTGGGCCAATAGGCATCATGCCGGCGCAGATCAGCTTGTCAAAATGATTTTAAGGCGACCGCCACTTGTGGTACTAGCTGGCGACGTAGGCTCTGGAAAGTCAGAGCTAGCTGAAACCATTGGCGACGCTGTTGCCAGGCAAGAAGATATAGAAGTTTCACTTCTCCCATTGAGCCTATCCACCCGAGGGCAGGGCCGAGTTGGCGAGATGACACAACTGATATCCGCCGCTTTCGAATATACCTTTGAAGAAGCTCAAAAACTAAGGTCTGTATCAGGTGCAGCTCGTGGAGGCGTAATCTTACTTGTCGATGAAGCTGATGCATTAGCCCAATCACGAGAAGCTACACAGATGCATCATGAAGATAGGGCCGGAGTTAATGCCTTTATCCGTGGAATCGACCGGATTGCTAATGGCCAATTGCCCGCTGCAGTTATTATGTGTACAAACAGAGTTAATGCACTAGATCCCGCTATAAAAAGGCGGGCTGCTGACATTCTGGCCTTCTCTCGACCAAATGAAGCTCAGCGAGAAGCTGTTTTAGGTAGCCCTTTACGCCAACTCGGTTTTAAAGAAGACCATATAAAACATTTTGTTAAAGCAACTGGTCCAGTAGATGGTCGCCAGTACGGTTTCACATTCTCAGATCTGACACAACGGTTAATCCCAGCCATAGTGCTAGATGCATATCCCAATCAGCCGATAACCCCGAAGAGGGCATACGAGGTGACTCAAACTATCACCCCAACCCCTCCTTTCAAAGAGGGCGCAGCATGAGCAACTGGTCACTTACAAAGCTATTAGAAAACCTACATGCAGATATCGAACATAGATTATCTACTGTACGGCAGTCATTTGCCCATCCAGGAACAAAAGGCGATGGCAGCGAGAATATTTGGCTAGATTTGTTCAACAGATATTTGCCGGAACGGTATCGAGCAGATAAAGCTCATGTAGTTGATAGTAAGGGGGTATTTAGCGATCAACTGGATGTAGTCATATTTGATCGGCAATATTCTCCATTCGTATTTAAGTATGAAAAGCAAATTATCATACCTGCTGAAAGCGTATATGCTGTTTTTGAAGCTAAACAGACCATGAATCTTGAAATGGTGAAATACGCTCAACGGAAAGTAGAAAGCGTTCGGAATTTACACCGTACCTCCCTGCCTATTCCATATGCAAAAGGTACGTACCCTCCCAAAGACCTTACACCAATTATTGGTGGACTTCTGACACTAGAGAGTGAATGGAGCCCAGCGTTAGGCAACTCACTTATAAAGCAACTGAATCAAGATGCCGAAGGCGGATTGCTCAATATAGGATGCGCTGCAAGTCATGGGTACTTTTTCTACGAAAAAGAGAGTGGACAGTTCAATATCTATCCTCAGGAAAAAGCCGCGACAGCTTTCCTGTTCAAGTTGATATCCGAGTTACAGTTTAGCGGAACTGTCCCTATGATTGATATTCAGGCCTATGGGAACTGGCTTTTGAAAAGTTAAAGGTACCTAATCCAACTCCACCAACCTCTGCATCAACGGAAAATACAACGCACACCGTATATTCCGCTCCCCCCTCGCATAAAAGAGCTTGCGGTAATTCTCCAACTGATTCCGATACTGCTCCAGCTGAGCCGCAATAAACTCTTCCTGGCTTTCTTCCCCACTGGGCTCAGCCGTTTTGTAGTCGACAATCCAGCGGGTACCTTCGTTGTCGATAAAAGTGCGGTCCACAATGGAGCGCCTTAGCTGTCGGCCGCCGCTGTGGAGTTCCAGTTCGCAGGCGGATTCTCTTAATGATCCATCCAATAGCCAACGGCCGGTGGGGCAGTTGAGGCTGTTGCGTACGGCGATCTCCACTTTCTCGGCGGCGCGGTCCAGGCTGGTAGCGGATAGCCCTAATTGTTTCAGGCGCAGCTGCCATAGGGGGCGTTGGGCTTCCAGTTTGCTGGGGGTCCAGTCGCTGATATTGGTCTCGGCAATGGTGGCAAGGGTTTCGTGGGCTACGGTGCCGGCATGTTTGAGCCAGCGCAGGGCTACCTGGCCCAGCTCGGGAATATTGTCTTCTTCTTCTTCTGTTTTGGGTAGGTAGTCTGGCATGCGGTATTGGGCCAGCCATTCCTGCCGGGGCATGGCTTGGGGTTGCCATTGGTTGGGCAGGCGCAGTAGGTAGTCGTGATCTCTGCTGGCTTCGTCCTGGTTTAGCAGGGGTTCTTTCGCTTCCAGCCAGTGGCACCAGTCGCTTTCCTGGTGGTGCAAAACACTGGGCCAGATACCTGCGAGTAGGGCGGCGCTGCCGGGGGCTTTTAGGTAGCCCTTTTTTTCATCCCGGTTGATGCAGGCCAAAAGATGCAGCGAGCGGATGGCGCGGGTGCAGCCTACATACAGCAGGCGGGTGCCTTCCAGGCGTTCGCGTTCGCTGTTGTCGTGCTTCAGGTATTCAAAAACCGGGTCGCGGCCGTCGCGCGCATTTTTGGGGGCGAGCAGGAAGCGGCTTTCGCCTTCGCGGTTGAGCCATTCGCTCCAGCGCAGCAGCTGGTCGCTGCCGGGTTTGCCGCCTTGGTCCAGGCCTGGGATCAGTACGTGTTCGAACTCCAGTCCTTTGGATTTGTGAATGGTCATCACCTGCACTTTGGCATCCTGGGCGGGGCGGGCGTAGAGCTGTTCCAGGGCCAGGGTGAACTGTTGCCAGTCGGTAATGGCGCCGCCGGTATCGAAGGCTTCTAATAATTGCAGAAAATCCTGCACACTATTCAGGTCAGATTTTTGCGCTACGGTGGCGGGGCCGCCCAGTTCCAGCCAGAGGCCTTCAATCCAGGTGCGCAGTGGTTTGCGGCCGCGCTGTTGCCAGGCGTGTAGCAGTTTGGGGGCCACTTGGGCCAGGCGCGTGCGCCCTTCGTCGCTGAGCAGGGCGATATCGTCTACTTCCTGCAACGCCATTAATAATGGGCGTGCGCTGGTGTCGGTTACGGTGATATCCCCATTGCCCCAGTTGGCCAGGGTGTAAAGGTCTGGCAGTTGGAGTCCACACCAGGGGGCGCGGACTACGGCCAGCCAGCTGATTCGGTCGCTGGGGTCGAGTAGGGCGCGGGTGAGACTGAGTAAATCCAACACCACCATTTTACTGGCGAGCGGCGCCAGCTCTGGGGCCTGGAAGGCGATATTGGCAGTACTTAGGGCCGGCAAAATCTTTTGTAGATGTTTTTTCTTGCGCACCAGAATAGCGATGCGGCTCTCCGGATCTTGCGCTTGTAATTGCTGCACCAGTTCAACCGCTTGAGTGGCTTCGCGGTTGCGGTCTTCGTCATCGATGCAGCCGTAGAAGTTCACCGAGGGCTCGGCCCATTTGCTGCCTTTAAACGCTTCGGAGTGCAGATAGCGCACGGCGCCGCGACCGATATTGTCCGCTTGCGGAAAGGCCCTTTGGAAAGTCTCGTTGACCCAGTTCACCACCGCACTTTCGGAGCGGAAATTTACCTGGAGATCGAGGGCTTCCAGGGGGACTTCACCGATACCGCGTTTGCGCGCATCCAGGAAAATACCCACGTTGGCATTGCGGAAGCCGTAACAGGATTGCATGCCGTCGCCGACAATAAATAAGGTGCGACCGCCTCCCTGCTGCCAGCCGGCAGTGAGTTTTTCCAGCAGTTGTAGCTGGGTGTGGGAGGTGTCCTGGAACTCGTCCACCAGAATATGCTGGGTTTGCAGGTCTAGTTTTAGGGCCAGGTCTGTGGGGTTATCGCTATCGCCCAGGGCGATCAGTGCGGCTTGGGCCACTTCGGTATAGTCGGTGGCGCCCAGCTGCTGGAAGACCAGTTTTAATTCTGCGACCAATTTGGGCAGTACCTGGGCGAGCCCTTGCAGCAGTTGCCACTGGCTCTGTTGCAGCCCGCTGGGGAGCTTGCCCACTTCCCGTAGTGCGGAGAGCAGCGGTTCGTTGCCGGCCAGTTCCGCCAGCAGGTCTTTCATGCGCTGTTTGTATTCTTCGGCGATGGGGCGTTCGGGATCTTTTTTATCCGGCAGGCCAAAACCGAGTTTTTTATTGATGCCGCCGCCTTTGCGCAGATCACCGGTGGTGGTGAGGAGCAGGCTGCCGAGGGCGAGCCAGGCGGGCAGGCCGCTGCTGTCAGTGCTGGGGAAATCGTCCAGTTCGGCGAAGAGGCACAGGCCGTGGCTGGGGTTTTCCTTTTGTAAATTGCTGCCGGCATAACTGGCCAGCTCCAGCAGTTCCCCGGCATAACTGCCGAGGGTTGTGGTGAGGTCTTGCAGCTTTTCTGCTACCAGTTCGTCGATGACAAAATGGAAATAATCCTGGGCGCCGTCGAAGTTGACGCTCAAAAGTGGGCCGAGCCATTGCTCGCGCTTATCCAGCAAAATACGCAGCAGTTTATTGAGTTGGCCCAGGTCGTTATCCAGGTGGAGCAGCAGTTGCTGTAGGTCTGCGTCTGGGGTTTCGCCATCGAGGTGTTTGAGCAGGTTCACCACGGCCAGTTCGAAGGCGATTTGAGTGCGCTCCAGGGGTTCACCCGGTGCGCCCAGGCCGCTCTCGATCGGCAGTTGGCTGGCGAGGCTGCGGCAGAGGCCGTCGATGGTTTGAATACGCAGGCGCTGGGGAGTTTGCAGCAGTTCCCATTCCAGTTCGCGATCCCGCTCCAGCAGGGCGCGGGCTAAATCCCAGGTGATGGCATCGTGAGGGTTATCTGGCTTGGCTTGGTCGCGGGCGCTGTGCAGGGCGTCGATCAGGCGCTCGCGCATTTCACCGGCGGCTTTGCGGGTGAAGGTAATGGCCAGCACTTCTTCCGGTTGCTGGCAGGCGGCGAGCAACTTTAATACGCGCTGGGTGAGCAGGCCGGTTTTACCGGAGCCCGCCGGGGCAGACACGGCAAAGCTGCGACTGATATCCAGGGCTTGGCTGCGGGCGTCGGCATCGATGGGGCGGCGCAGGGCGGGAGTGGTCACAACTTCGTTCATTCGGTTATTTGCTCCCTTTCCGGCCAGCGGTTTAGGGGCCAGAGTTCACTGTTGTTATCGGTGGGGCGATCAAAGGCGAGGGTGGCTACACCGCTGCGATATTCCGTGGCGAGGGATTCCAGGCTGTAGCGCCAGTGCTCCACCAGATTGCTCCAGGTGCCGTAGGGGGATTCCTTTTCGGTATCGCCCACGGCTTTAATGCCGGTGATGGGGCGCTCCAGGTCTCCGCAGCCATTCCATTTGCAGTCGCCGTTGCGCACCTGGCCGAAGGCGATGGCGTGGGCGTCCGGTTGGAACAGGGCGTAGAGCGGCAGCTGGGGTTCGCGGATGCGCTGGGTAAGCCAGTCGCGAATACTGGGAATGCCGGTTTTGTAATCGATCACCAGTTGCTCGCCGCTGGCGAGTTGGTCCAGTCGGTCCAGGCGCAGGTTAAAGTGCAGCCCGCCGATTTCCACGGCTTGTTCCCATTCGACTTTCTCTACGGAGAAATTGGGCCTGTCCAGTTCCACGGACAGCCATTGTTGCAGCAGGCGCTCCAGGCGCTGCTTTTCCATGGCCCAAAATCCGATCGGCAGGTGATTGTATTTTTTACGCACACTGCCGAGGGAGCGTTCTACCGCGCGCTCGATTTGCGCTTGGCGTTGCTCGTCGTCCATGGCTTGCAGTTGTGCGAGGGTGCCGCACTGTTGCCAGAATTCTGCCAGCACCTGGTGTACCACATTACCGCGCTCGGCAGGGCCGAGGCCGATATCCGGTTGGGTAAAACTGCTGGCGCCGAGGCGGAAGCGCAACTGCGCATTTAATGGGGAGAGGGCCTGGGCCTTGAGCACCGAGGCACCGCCGCGTACCCGTTCGCATTCGGCGGGGGTGAGTGGCGGTAGCTTTTTGTCTTCGACTTTTTCCAGTTGGCAGGCTTGCGCCAGTTGGCTGTAGTGATTGCGCAGTGCGCCTTCGGAAAAGTGTTGGGCTTGTTGCGGGCTTTCAAACAAGCTGCTCAGCCCCTGCTGCACACCGTCTTCTTCACAGGTGTAACTCACAACGATATTGCCGCTGGCATTGAGCAGGTCGGCGGTGAGTTCGCGGGCCAGTTCCAATTCTCTTTCGGCGCTGGCGCGGGGCATCTTCCAGTGTTTTTGCCATTGAATCGGCAGCAGCGGATTGGGTGCCGGTGCCGGCGGCCACTGCTGTTGGCCAAAGCCGACCAGATGCAGGTGATCGAAAGCGAGGCCGCCGGCTTCCAGTACCCCGAGAATTTGTAAGGGGCCATCGCGGGTTTCCGCCTGGAAGGGGGTGCGGCTGGCAATCTGACGCAGCAATTGCAGGGCCTGGGTGAGAGTAAGGTTGCCACCGCAGGCACTGAGTGCGGCGAATTCTTCCAGGATGGACTCCCATTGCATCAGCTGCTGGTATTCCTGGCTGTCCGGGTTGCGGCTGCCGGGCCAATTTAATGCGGTAAGTGTTTCGGAAAAACGTGCGGCCCAAATTTCTGCGGGGGCTCGCTGCCAGCGGCGGGCGCGTTCGGCTATTTGTTCCAGCTGGCGGGGCAGTTGCGGCGATTCCAAGTGGAGGACTTCTGCGGTGCGCTCGGCCCAGTAGCGCAAGGTTGCGCCGTCGATGCGGCGCAGTTCCAGTTTTTGTAGGCGGCGGAACAGGGCGCTGCGCAGCCAGGTTTCACTGTCGTCACCCCAGAAGGGGCTGAACAGGATATTTTGTAATTGAGGGTAATCCCATTCGTCTTGCAGTAGCGATAGCAATTGTAGGGCGGCGCTGCCGACCGGTGTCTGCGCCAGGGGCGTACCGGCAGAGAAGTTAAACGGCAGGGTGTAGCGCGGTTGCTGTGGGTCCAGGTATTGGGGTTCGAGCACGCGGGAAAATACCGCTTCCACCTGGGCGCGGCATTGGCCCAGATTGTTTACCACTATGCCGACGCTGTGGCCGGGATTTTCGGCGAGTTTTTGCCCAGCCCAAAGGGCTGCCTGGTAGAGTTCTTCATCCAAATCGGCGCAGGCGGCTACGGATAATTCACTCTGCTGGGTGAGTCCTGGCCTTTCATTAACAGCTGCGGCACCTGCGTGGATCAGGGTATTGGCGAGGGGCGAGATCTGGGCAAAGCCGGCGGTATCAATTTGCGCGACGGGTTCCAGAATACCTTCCTGGAATGCGCGCAGGATCAATTGATCGCGCTGGTCTGGAGTGATGGCGCTGTGGGCCTGAAGCTCAGTAGCAAAGGCCTTGATTATGACGCACAGCGGCAGTTCGTCGCTGCGCATAGAGAGTGCGAACTGTTCCAGTAGGGGAGTTAGCGCTTCATCTATTTGCGAGAGGTCGGAGATCAGTTGCCATTGGAGTAGCTGCGCCAGGGCGCTATCGGCATCCCGGCACAGTTGCTGGCTGTTGAGCAGTTGCCGGTCCAGGGATTCATCCAGGGCGCGCTGCCAGAGCAATTGCCGTTGCTCGCGATTCAATACCTGCTGCAAGGCGGGCTGCCAGTTGCGCTGTTGCAGCTGGAACCAGAGTTTGTCCAGCCAGCTGCGCAGGGATTCCACCGGCGGCGGCATCCAGCAGGCACCGGGCGACTGCTGCGCGGCAAACACCTGTTGGCAGCGGTTGCGCAAACGGTTGTTGGGGGTGAGCAGCAGTCCTCCGGGGGGCAGCTGCGCAAATATTTCGAGAGCGGGAAATGCCGGCTTCAGCATGAATTCGGGTACCGGTTAGGGCTTGTTATTCGGGGAACGGTCGCGGTTTGTGACGGAGCTGTCAACCTTGTTTTTGGCGGCCCTAGGGGCTCGACGCGAGAGGTTCGGCAATCGGGGCGAATTCGCGGAAGGCGAGTTCGATATTGCCGGTATGGTCAACGCTGCTGGTAATCAGGCGGCCGGTGCCTGGGGCATCTGGCAGTACCAGGTTGAGTTCTTCCAGCCACCAGCGCACGCGCCGGGCGATGGCTTCGCCGGAATCCAGCCATTGGATGGAACGTGGGGCGAACTGATCCAGCTCTTCACGCAGCAGGGGAAAGTGGGTGCAGGCCAATACGGCAATATCCACTTGGTCGCCGCCGGCGGTGTGGAAGACGCGGTGCAAGACCGGCTCCAAATCCTCGGCGGTAATGGGTTCGCCGCGCAGTTTGCTTTCCGCCAGATGCACCAGTTCTGGTGCGGGCACATTAATCACCCGGTTGCCATTGGCAAATTGCTCGATCAGTTCGCGGGTGTAGCGGCGATTGACGGTGCCTTCGGTGGCAATCAGGGCGATAGTGCGTGTGCGACTGGCGGCTGCGGCGGGTTTGACTGCGGGCACAACACCCACCACGGGCTTATTTAAAGATTCACGCAGCTGGGGCAGGGCCAGGGTGCTGGCGGTATTGCAGCCCACCACTAGAATATCGGCTTCGCAACGCTCCATCATGGCCAGGGCCTGCTGGACGATCCGGGGGCGCAGCTCCTCTTCGCTTTTATTGCCGTAGGGGTAAAAGCCGTTGTCCACACCCAGATGCAAGGTCAGGCCAGGCATCAGGCGGCGGATTTCCCGCGCAATGCTGATGGCGCCCACGCCAGAATCAAAGATCAGGGCGCTGGGGGCTGGGCTGTCTGGGTGGGCGCTGTGTTTGTGCATGCGTTCAGGAGTACCAACATCGAAACCAATCCTCCAAGAATACCCTAAAACCCTTTGTAAGTTACTGCTGCGCCACGGATCTCAATGGGCCGCATTGGGGTTAAGAGTACTTTCCCTGGCCAAGCTGTTAGAATGGCCGCCTCGCCCACGGCTAGTAGTGGGTATGTCGATTGCGGGCGCTCGGTCTGAGCAGAAGCCTGCTTCACACTTCTATTCCGGGTCTGGGAGTACCTCTATATGCCAGCGTTCCCGCTGCAACTAAATGTCGATCATGCGCTATTGGCGGCTGTCGCCTTGTTGGTTTTGCTGGGTTTTGCCTTTTGGGTTGGCCGTTCTGCTGGGCGCCGCCGCATCCTGCAAGCGCAAACGGCTCAGCAAGAAGCATTAGCAGCGCAGCAGGTGATACAGGCACGCCTGGACAACAGCCGCGAGCGGGAATCTCAGTTGAGTGAAGAGGTGGATTCTTTGCGTAGTGAGCTGGCGGCAAAATTACAGCAGCTGACTCGTAGCCAAGTGCTGGTTGAAAAGGGAGAGCAGGCCCTGGCGGAGCAGCGCAAGCTGATGGAGCAAATGCGTGTTGCCATGGGGGAGCAGTTCGAGAATCTGGCCAACCGGATTTTCGAGGAGAAGCAACAGAGCTTCGTGCGCCGCAGTGAAGACAGCTTGCGCAAGAGCCTCGACCCTCTGGAGCGCCAGCTGGGGGACTTCCGTAAACGGGTAGAGCATGTCTACGATCGTGAAAATGCCGAGCGCAATAGCCTACTCGGGCAGATCAAAGCCCTGCGCGAGCAGACCCAACGCATCAGCGATGAAGCCCTGAACCTGACTTCGGCCCTGAAAGGAGACCGCAAGATCCAAGGTAACTGGGGGGAAGTGGTACTGGAGCGGTTGCTGGAAGAATCCGGCCTGCAAAAGGGCCGTGAATACGAAACCCAGGTAACTCTCACCAGTGATGGCCGTAGGCGTCAGCCAGATGTGATCGTGCGCCTGCCGGAAAACAAAGACCTGATTATCGATTCCAAGGTCTCCCTGGTGGATTACGAGCGCTATAGCTCGGCAGAGACCGACGAGGAGCGCACCCAGGCACTGAAACAGCATGTGAACTCCCTGCGCGCCCATATCACCGGCCTCAATAAAAAAGCCTACGAGCAGCTGGAAGGTGTGCGCACCCTGGACTTTGTCTTTATTTTCGTGCCCATCGAAGCTGCCTATATGCTTGCTATGCAGGCAGACCCGGACCTGTTCCGCTTCGCGTACGAGAAGCAGATTGTCCTTGTAAGCCCCACCAGCCTGATGGCGACTCTGCGCACCGTCGAGAATATCTGGCGCTACGAGAAACAAAACAAGAACGCGGAAAAAATCGCCGACGAGGCCGGCAAGCTGCATGACCAGTTTGCTATGGTACTGGAGTCACTGGATGCTCTGGGTGACCGCCTACGACAGGCCGATGACGCTTACCAGCAGACTTATAAGCGATTGGCGAGCGGCCGCGGTAATGCGGTGAAACGTATCGATAGCCTGCGTAAGCTCGGCGCCAAGACCCGCAAGCAAATTTCCGCAGACTTGCGCGAGAAAGCGGAAGAGTCCGCGCTCAAGGCACTTCCCCAGGCTGAAATGGCGCTGGACGAATAACTTACGATGGAAAACCTGGCTTTTGCCCTACTGGTTACCGGTCCGATCTTTTTAATGATCGTCGGCGGCTATCTGCTCACGCGGCAGGGCATGCTGCATCAGCCGTTTATAAATGATGCCACTGCATTGGTTTTCAACGTAATGCTGCCGGCGCTGCTGTTTAACAGTATCTATAGCTCCAGCGCGCAACCTTCCAAAGAAATCCCCCTGATAACCGCGGCGGTTTTGGGGACTTTCGCCGTATTGCCGCTTTCCTGGTTATTGGCCAAGCCAATTGCAGTGAAAGATCGAAGCGCATTTATTCAGGGCGCCTTCCGAGGTAACGTGGCTATCGTAGGCCTTGCCTGGGTGGATAAAGCCTTCGGCGCTTCTGGTGTTTCAGACTCCGCGGTATTGGTGGCTGCACTTACGATTCAGTTCAATGTTTTCGCGGTGATCCTTTTCGTTTTTTACGATAAGGATAAGAAGTTTGGCCTGGGTATGTTACTGGCTGAGCTGGGTAAGAATCCGCTGATTATTGCCGTACTGCTCGCCATTCTTTTTCGTGTAGCGCATATCCAGCTACCGGAAGTCGTGCTCGATACGATCAAAATCTTGGCCTCTGCCAGTCTGCCTATGGGGTTGATCTGCATAGGCGCCAGCATGAAGTTTGGCCACCTGTTGCGCAGCTCCCCAACAGCCCTGATGTCCTCACTCTTAAAACTGGTGGCTGTACCCGCACTCTCTGTAGCCATTGGCTGGGGCATGGGACTAAGCCCACAGTATCTCGGCTACCTGATGCTAATTACAGGTTCGCCCTGTGCGATATCGGCATTTGTTATGGCCCACTCCATGGGTGGAAACAGTCAGCTAGCGGCCAATATTGTGGGTCTCAGCACTTTGCTTTCTGTTGTATCTGCCAGCATCGGGCTGGCTCTGCTTAAGGTGTATATCTGATGTAAAAAAATTCACTAAAAATGGGGGTAGCATGGAGGTACTCACTTTTGCGCTTTCAGTGATTGTTCCAACTTTTCTGACTATGTTTGCTGGATTCTTGTTTTCTCACTTTAGAATTTTGGAAAAAAGATTCGTTGAAGAAATATCTCGATTTATTTTTCGAGTGACATTGCCTACGCTACTTTTTTTTAATATTTATATGTCAGATGCAGGGCTTGAAGAAGAATCATTGTTTCTAGTCGTAGGTGTACTAGGTACTTTGATTACAATCCCCATAGCCTGGTTCTTTTCACTTCCTGTCAAGCGAGATGATCGTAGCACCTTCATTCACTCCTCTTTTAGAGGAAATATGGTAATTGTTGGTTTGGCTTGGGTTGAAAGTGCATACGGAATAACCGGATTGGCTCAGGCGGAGCTATTAATAGCTTTTGTTAGTGTTGTTTATAACGCAGCTTCAGTAATAATTTTGACTTACTATAGCAAAAGTAGGCATTTTAGCTGGAAATTATTACTTAAGGAGGTTGGGAAAAATCCTTTAATTACCTCAGTGATGTCAGCTCTTCTACTGCGAGAGATAGGGGTTGAATTTCCTGAAGTGGTAATAGAAGCTGGAAGTGAAATAGGGTCAATTACTTTGCCGTTAGCTTTGCTGTGTATTGGGGCAAGTTTTGATTTTGATCAGCTTCGTAATAGTTCCTCCTCAGCGATGGGGGCTGTAATGATAAAGTTAACACTGGTACCAGTAGTACTAGTTGCTCTAGGATGGTTGTTTCGTCTGGAGCATCACGAGTTGGGCGTTCTATTTTTATTGGCAGCTGTGCCAAGTTCATCAGTTTGCTTTATAGCTGCGCA
Source organism: Microbulbifer sp. CnH-101-G (assembly GCF_052466775.1). Lineage (NCBI taxonomy): Bacteria > Pseudomonadati > Pseudomonadota > Gammaproteobacteria > Cellvibrionales > Microbulbiferaceae > Microbulbifer > Microbulbifer sp. CnH-101-G. Next base: position 1,947,546 of record NZ_CP174292.1, on the reverse strand, counting down.
GGGTATGGACGGAAATAGTTCTATGGCAGCAAATATAATTGGGTTAAGTACTTTACTTTCTATCTTAACCGCGAGTTTTGGGTTGATTTTGTTAAAGGTGTTTTTTGAATGAGTGTTCTTTTGATTTCTATGCTGGCTATTGCGGCTACAATCATCTTCACCCTCGCCGTTATTGCCGGCTACTATCTGCGCAAGTTTTCAACTGCGCAGAAAAAACAGGCCGAACAACTAGCTGAATTGGAGCAGGCCGCACAAGAGCAGCGCCAAAGAGTGAACGATAGCATTCAGATTATTGCGCGTTCGCTACTGGATGATGGAGTAGGGCTTACTGAAGCTTCCATTCGCATCCGCGTACTTCTGGATGCGCTTCAGGTGGAAGATAGTGTGCGAGAAGAGTTTGTCGCTTTCTACACCATTGCAGAAAAAACCAGCCATATTCCAATTCTAAAAGAATGGAAAGCACTCCCGCGCAAAGAACAATTCCAGTATGAGTTGGAGATGGCGCAGGTGGAAGCGGACTATAAAGATTTCGTCCTAGATGCAGCTAAGCGTATTTTGGGTCGTACTTTTTGAACTCAAAAACTGACAAGTGACTCATTCTGCTAAAGTATTTATAAGTACTCAGCGAGCAGAAATCTGCTCGTTGAGATTAGGTGAAGCCTTTCCTCTAAAGCCAGTCTAAATCGCCACTTGAATTAATTTTTTATTAAATCTCATATTTGTGAAAATATATCCCAGTTAACTCATCTGCTATCAATTGTAAACGCCAGCTTAGATATGTTTATAAGTTGACATCTAGCCTGCTTTTTAGCCTAATCCCGCTCAAGGTATCTAAAGCCAAAACCAGCTTCGTCTGTTTGCAGCATTTGGAAGTGGGCTAACTCATTGATTTTTAATGAAATTGGCAGCTTTATCAAAAGTAAAGAAAGTGGATATCTATAGAGCCGGTGCTATCTGTCTGTCAGGTGACTCTATCGTCAATAGCTTTCATTTGCTGAAGATCTATGTCTGATGTTTAAGCAGGTTAGAGATGTAGAAAAGATTGACATAAAGGTGCCTGCATTGAGTATATTGTTTGGGTTTGGTCGCTGCAAGACATATAAAGAAGATCCTAGGTCAACAGTTAAATGAATAGAGTTATTAAAGGCTTATTGTCAATCTGCTTGCTTATACCGGGGATTGTCTTTTCTCAAACAAGTGAGGATTTGGCTCGTGAAATATATATTAATGAAGCTACCAAGAAAGAATTTGCTACTCTCAAAGAGCGCTTTGATGAGAAAAGAGAGGCCTTTATAGAGTTATATGAGCCTTTCTATGAGTCCAGTGAAGCACCACCGGAAATTATTGCTATGCAAGAGCAGCTATACATGGATGTGATTGCTTCAAAAGTATTAAAGTTTGATTCCAAGGGTTTTGAAAAAATATTAGTTGATGATGTTGTTTCATTGCTCACTATTGAAGAGTTGGTGGAGTTAAGAGAAATTCATCGACGGCCTGTGTTTAAAAAGTTGGACAGTATAAGTGAGGCGATTTCCAAAGCAGCAGGAGCGCATATGGAAGTCTGGCATAAAGATAATTTAAAGTTGATGGAGTATTTCACGGGAAGAAGTGAAGAGATATCAATAAAATTGAAGGAGCTAGTAGAGCTCCGAAAGAAAGATGGTGGTAATACCAAGTTTTAACAAGGCGGGTTATTTTTTTAGTTTTTAGATGTAATTTCATTGCGTGGGTTTTAAATGGGGGTTAAATTAATCGGATTTTAATTGGTCTTATATTGTTAGCTTTATTTGGCTGTGCTTCTCAGGGTCAGGATAAGAAAGAGCTTGCGCTGCCTAGCATCTTAAATTTTGAAGGCAAGAATTATATTTTGGAAGCTGCACTCAAAGAGTATGAAATAGAAGTTAGTAAGCCAGAAAGCAGCGAATTCACAGTAAATATTCCTAAAAAAGAACCCCCAAACTACTACAACTGTGGAGGCGTTTACTCGGATAGATTCCTCTACGGTCAGAGAGTTTTGGAGGAGGATGATTTGGTTTTGGACTTTAAGGGCGTTAAAGAGGTGTGGATCCCATTAGACGGCGAGCCTAAAAAAATATACATATTTGAGGTTCGCTAGCGCAAAGTGGCATCTTTCGGCGTCAATTAGTTTAAATAAACCAGTAATGGTTTTGTTAGTGTCAGGCGTTTCAGTTGAAATTAATTGGGGTGAAACAAAAGAGTTGCTTTTCACTATATGATTGGAGTGGCAGGAATATTTTAAAAGTATAGGGGAGTGGTGATGCCTTTGCTAGCTTTCAGCAGTTTATAGTTAAACTATCGGGGCGAGGTTCTGGTTACAGTTATATTAGTGAAGACTCGGAAGACAGTAGTTATTCACTAGAGTGCAGGCTTTATTTTGAATCCTGCTGAAAAATCAATAAGTTTTTTCGGTACTCGATAGCTCATACTCTTTCTCTAGTTCACAGTTGTGGGCATTTGATTTACTGTGTATAAGGAAGATCATGATTGATATTTTATTAGAAATAATTACATTTGGTATCTTTGCTCTCTGTTTGTTTGCGGTCTTATTGTTGATTCCAGTGTGGGTAAAGAGTTTAACGGAGTCGGATAGAGATCCCAATCATATCTACAATATTTTTTGGGAGGAAGCTGGCTATAGAGGAGATAAGATAACATCGGTATTAGGGGGGCTTCTTCTGTTCATTGCTTTTTCATATCCTGATGCCGATATTGAGGTGCTGATTTTATGTGCCGTCTTTTCTGTGGTTTGCGGGCTATATCACTCTTCTGTTTATAGAGGTTACGCAGTGATTACCGGAAAAATGAAAGTGGCTGGTATGGCAGCTTTATGTATGCTTACTGCCGTTAGTTTTTTGGTAAGATCACAAGCGTTATCAAGCTTTTATATTATCTTCTGTGTCATTTCAATAGGTGTAGTTTGGGGCGCTTATGCTGTCTACAGACGCGCTTATCTAATTCGATTAGAAAGGGTGGTATGGAGAGCAAAAAACCAGGCTAAGTCGCCTCTTGTAAGCTGAGCCCATATGAATTCTACTAATAGGCGAAGTGGTGCAACCTATATCTGGCTAAGAGGCCGCAGGAGTACAATATAGACGGCTAAAGCGACTGTCATTACATCTCTATTAGGCTGGGTGGTTATCATTTCTGATACAGAGGTCTATAAATGGTGATGTTTCACGTTTCATAAGGGGCTGCCCTATATGAGCATAAAACCGTCAAAGATTTTACTGATAAATATATTGATTACTGGCGCATTTTATGTGGCCGGTTTTGTCGCATTAGGCAGCTCGTATCCAACTATCGATTCTAGTGGTGAGCAAATAGTCCATTGGTTTTTAAATAATGGATCGAATGCTCGATTTTATGCTTGGACAGCCGCTTTCTTTTCTCTTGGCCTCGTTATCTTTGGTGGGCAGGTTTCAGCTTTGTTACCAAAGCCGAGTAGGTATATCTTTCTGGCAGGTGTACTAGGGTTTGCTATCACAGCTCAGGTACAGGCTTGGCTATGGGCAGGATTGGCACTGCATCCTGAAGGATTACAGCCAGCAGTAGCTCGCACACTCTTTGACATATCTTCTTATTGGGGACCTTTGGTGAATGGGTCAACAACTGCGATGGCGGTAGCTTTTCTTGTTGTAGGATTTGATAAAAATGTTGAGATCCCGCGTTGGCTTACATGGCTCAGTATCATTTTCTTTGTAGAGCAGGCAATTGAGACCATTACTGTATTCGGTTACAAAGGCTTTATAGCCCCGGGGGGAACTATGAATGTCTATTTAGGAGGCCTTATAGGGTTTCTATGGATTGCAGGGGTTGTACGTTGGGCGATACCACGCATCAATCAGTCCTCTTAATACAAGATTATTAATCGCAGCTTTATTTCGCTTATGTGCTGCAAAGTGAATGCCTAGTGCGAATTTTCAGTATTGGGCTGTATGAAATTTCAGGCAATGTAAGGGCTGAATCTAAAAGATTAGGAAAGAAACTTAGCGGGGGGTTCCTTTGGTATCTATGAAAACCTTCTCTGCCGTAAAAATTTTATCCCAAAACTAATTGATCAGGGTTCTTTAGATTTCTCCATTCGTTTGAGAGCTGTAATCTGTTATGGTGACTAATGGATAAGGTATGACAAGGCATAAACAGTAATAGGTTGTACAGACCTTTGGTTTTCAATGTGAAAGTAATGCTACTTGCCTGTCGCCCCAGTTACGGATATTAGAGGCTCAGGAGTAAAATGACACCAGCAATTTCTATGGCCAAGAAGGCTAAAATCTCTCATAAAGTACATGAATACACGCATGATTCATCGAGTGAATCATACGGATTGGAGGCTGCTGAAAAATTAGGGGTGCCCGAGTCTAGGGTCTTCAAAACACTAGTTGTTAGCCTGGAAAACAAAGAGCTGGCCGTCGGGGTAATACCTGTTTCATCAATGCTCAGCATGAAGCTCTTTGCAAAATATGCTGGCGCTAAGAAAGCCACAATGGCAACTAAATCAGATGTAGAAAGATCAACTGGTTATGTATTGGGAGGTGTTAGCCCATTAGGTCAAAAAAGGCGACTTAAAACCATCATTGACTCTTCGGCTAGAAATAACGCTATGATTTATATTAGTGCGGGCCGCAGGGGGCTTGAAATAGAGCTGGCCCCTGATGACTTGGCAAGTCTTGTCAGCGGAGTTTTTTTTGAAATATGTCAGTAACTCCATACATTTGAAACTACACAAGGGGTGTGCTGGCAATGGGGGTTTATACACCATTGCGAATAATAAAGATGAAAATACTATGAAGGCTATCGAATATCTAAAATTTAGCGAGGTTAATCCGCACAAATTTCTGCCTATATTAAATGGCCATAAGACAAGAAAGCATCTGATTGAGCATGAGATATTTACACTTAAAACAGTAACAGAATGGATGCATTCAAAAATAGAGGTAGATAAAGAGGCAGGTTGTAGAGTTAGAGCCATTATTGTTGATGATGAATTAGCTGGTTGGTGTGGGATTCAACAAGAATGTGGAAAGTATGAGATCGCGATTGTCATTGATGACCAGTTTTGGGGTGTAGGTAGAGTAGTGTTCCAAGATCTAATGAGGTGGGCGCGGGAGCTTAATATGATGAGGTATTAGTCAACTTCCATCACACTCGTCCTATTTATAAATTCTTGGAAAAAATTGCTGAGGATATTTGTGAATCTGAAATATATGGCAGTAAATTTACAACGTATAAAATTAAGTTGAAATGACATTGTTCAAAAATCAATGTTGATAGTCACTAGAAGATTTAGCATTCAGGATTATTCGAACGTTCATTGCTACAGACTTTCCAAGAATCTTGGAAATCTACACTCTCTAAGCTAGATGAGCTTAGATTTGAAGCTGTGGAATTTGAATTTCTACCGTTGGATAAAGATGCGAAGAGGCTGTCAGCGCTAAGGGAGTCAGATATTTACGTCTACGAAGATGAAACAATTCTTGGCTTTGGCGCAATGTTCCAGCAAGAAATTCGAGCTCTGTTTGTATGCCCGAGTGCCAGAGGGGGAGGGGTAGGGAAGTCTATACTTGAGTTCCTGCTAGCAAAGATCAATGGCCAAGCTAAGTTGTTCGTTGCAAAACCTAATTGGCCTGCAATCAAGTTTTATCAAAAGGTTGTATTTGAAACAACTAAAGAGTTCATTGCTGAATACAATGGTACGCCGGTACAGGCTATCGAAATGGTTTGTTCAAATAAGAAGTGTTAGCATCCTGATCCTTATTACTCCGACCCTATAGGGCTCCCAGAGGTTGCCCTAGCTTTATGCAAGCGCTGGGCTAGCTCTTTCTAAGGAATCAACTATGACTGGTAGGCTTAATTATTTGGAATTGGCGGGAATGCTTACTCTGATCGTTGCCGGGTTGCATGTTGGTTGTATTCTGTTTGGTGCGGGATGGTATCGATTTTTAGGTGCCGGATAGGCAATGGCTCAAATGGCTGAAGCTGGATATTCTTATCCTACAAAAGTTACAGGTATTATTGTGAGTGTTTTGCTAGTTTGGTCTGCGTATGCTTTTTCCGGGGCTGGCCATATTCTCAGGCTTCCATTGTTACGTACAGGTCTTACCCTTATATCTTTGGTGTTACTTGCGAGGGCACTTGGTTTTTACTTTATAATGCCGGCTTTTCCAGATAACTCATTAACTTTTTGGCTTGTTAGTTCAGCATTGTGTTTTACCTTAGGCCTAACCTACTTGCTAGGCTTGAGTCAGTCATGGAGCCGTTTATCAAGTAGGGCTAAACAAAGTAGCGAAAGATAGATGGATATTGGAGGACAGTTTGGTTGTTCAATCTTCAGCATACTTTTTGTTGTCGGTGCTCGCAAAAACTAACATTAAATTAAATACGCATCAGAAGCAGACTGGATGTTAGCGAAAAAGTAGTCTGTTGATTTTGATTGGTTCTGGGATAGGCCGTCTGGTATAAGATAATATCGCACCATCTAGATGGTAATTCATATTAAGCCTAATATTTTTCTGGGGAAAGGCTATGAGTGTCTTTGATACAGAACTATAGAGTTAAAAGTCAGCTTTAATCCTTCACCTAGAAATCCAGGGCCAGGGAAATTATTGTGATCATAAATGATTGATATATCACTTGCTCGCTAGATCTGTAACATTATCGAGATCTCGATATAAATTCAATGATGACCCGAAAGCCTAATTAATACATACCGTTCTGATAATAGTCAATTTGTTGATTGATTGGTTAGTTAAATTATATCTACTTTTTTTTAACAGCTGCTACGGGACTTATCTCTAAAGCTTGTGGTTTGCTTTCTTTATCCTTGGTGTTAGTGGATGATTTTATACTTGAGCAAATATGTACTAGTTAGTAATAGATAACAGATAATTTAGCGGTAATTATTTGTTTTGAGTGGCGTATTACCTTTGTTTTTATGTAAAGTAATGCCGTTGTAAATTACCTTTCATTTTAATAATTTAAAATTTGTTTTTTGAGAGTTTGTCGATAATTTCAGGTTCCTAGGGATTTTATAATAATGGTGCTGTGCTCCTTTTTTGTAACGGCGTGCAATTAAGTAAATTAAGTCACTCCTCATAGAGTGTCATAGTATGTCCATATGGAGTGGTTCTCGACATATTTAACCGTCTTACAATTTATATGGGAAAGAAGGGAGGGTAGAGAAAGTTGAGTTGATCATTGAATTTTTGATGCGTTGTATTTATTAAAAGCGCTTAATGTATGGAGTTGTCTTTTAGGCGCATTAGTCAGGTAAAAAGGAAAACCAATGTTAATAAATAAAACTTATAAGCGTGCTTTAAAGAGTGTTTTAGGGGCGTTGTTGGTCTCGGTAAGCTGGCAGACACAAGCTCTTACCTGTCCGCAGCTTACAAATGTGCCATTGCCACCAAAGTGTAGTTCTATGGACTTGGAAAGTTGCAATGCCGCAGTGCAGAATATAATCCCATCGGCAGCTTGTGCAATTTTTGAAGTATCGCCCGCTGCCAATGATGCTACATTAGTACTTCGTTTTACGACGTTGATCACTAACTCTTGGTATGATGCCACAGCACCTTATCACCCTACCGCGAAAGGGGTATATTCTGATATCGCGCGAATGCCGGAGCCGGAAGACAACAGAGAGTTAAATGTTGCGCTTTCTTATGCATCTCATAAAGTATTAAGTGGACTGTTTCCACATCTAACCCCTGAATGGGATAGCATGTTGGTTGAAATGGGTTTAGATCCTTATGACTTGTCAGAAGACACAACTACACCGATTGGTATAGGAAACTACGCAGGCAGAAAGGTTCTGGAAGGGCGTGCAAATGACGGTATGAATCAACTGGGTAACGAGGGTGGCCAGTTATATCATCGTTTACCTTATGCCGATTACACTGATTTCAAACCAGCAAATACTGCATACAAATTACGTTTTCCTTCGAAGTGGCAGCCAGCAGTTCTGATGGAGCGCCCTGGTGTATACCGGGTTCAGCAGTTCGTTACCCCTCAAATCGCCTTAACAACACCATATAGTTATGAGTCTCCGGACGAATTTAGTTCACCAGTACCTCTGAAATCCAAAATTTGGAATTATCCAAGTTATGTGGCGCAAGTAAATGACGTGCTAAATACATCTGCCAACTTAACAGATGAGCAGAAGATGAAAGCTGAGTTATTTGATATGAAGATATTCAGCTTAGGCTTTGCTGCGGTATTTGCATCGGAATCCCAAGGCTTATCATTGATGGATTTCATTCACTATGATTTCCTCACCAATATGGCCGCCTTTGATACAGCAATTGCAATTTGGAAAGAGAAGCGTCGACATAACTCCGTGAGACCATTTTCCGCCGTCCGCTTTATTTATAAAGATGAACCCGTTACTGCTTGGGGTGGAGTAGGAAAAGGAACCGTGAATGATTTACCTGCTAGCCAGTGGACTAGCTATCTGCCTGTGGCTGACCATCCAGAATACCCATCTGCTTCTGCTAGCTTTTGTGCAGCACATGCAGAAACAAGCAGACTCTTTTTACCTGAAGGGGATGTATTGGGCTATACGGTACCAGCGCTTGCTGGCAGTTCACAAATTGAGCCTGGTATAACACCACAAAATGATTTGTATTTGTATTTCCCTACTTGGACTTCTTTTGAGGAGGATTGTGGTAATAGTCGAGTTTGGGGTGGTGTGCATTTTGAGCCTTCTGTTCCAGCGGGTCAGGCGATTGGGCGCAAAATTGCTAACCGTGCCTATCAATTTTATCTTTCAAAAGTAGCAGGTCAGTAAAGATAATTAATTGGAATGGAGGCTATAATTTTGAGCAATTTGCTCAATTTTCATGGTCTCTGTTCTATTTTAGATCTCGCTATTCCTAGCTGAATATAGAAATATTTATCCCGAAAATAATCGCTGATTCCTAGTCCATAGATTTTTATAAAAAGGGAGTTTTCTGATATTTATATTGGCGCTTTTTTTAGCTGCCCAGACAATATAGATGAAATGTTAATGATAATAACTGGATTCAGTAAAAATAGTTTAGTCGCAGTGGTTAAGAAGAGTGCAGTGAGTCGAGGGATAGCTCAGTCTGATTGTTGTACGATTGAGAGCTAGGCTAAATCTATAGACATCGGCTGATTTCTGAATAATAGTTGAGGGCTTTACAGGCTAGTGCTTGACTGATAACTTGAGTTTTCAAGTGTCGCATTTGGCAGTATGATGAAAACAAGAAAGTGTACCATCTCGATTTTTTCATCCATTAGATCGATGGTGTTCGAGGAGATTCACTACACTCCATTGCGATACTTTTCTCTATACTGATTATCTTCTTTACTTCCTAAGTTGCTGATAGACAAATAAAATACGGGAAACTTAAACGTGGCAAAATTCTACAAACCAAATCTACAGCTTATTTATGTCTCAGATATTCAAGTTTCAACTGGATATTATAAACAGCTATTTAATCTAGAACCTTACTTTGTTTCCCCCAGATATGTCGTCTTCAAAGTTGATGGTGAGGCTGATTTTGCAATATGGTCCGGCGGTGAAGTACCTGATAAAGAATCTCCAAGATATACTGAAATTGGTATTAACCTAAAAACGGATGATGAGGTTGAAGAGCTCTATTTACAATGGATGGATAGTTCTTTTATAAGCATACACAAAGAATTATATACAGATGTGTTCGGAAGAACTTTCTTGGTAAAAGATCCAGATGGACATATTATCCGGGTTTCATCTGCTGACTAATTGAAAGCTCCCTATGCGGCTAGTTATATGCTCTGGTTATGGCTTTAATATATATGGGGTAGTTACGATACTAAACTATAGTACTATCTAAATTTTTTACCGAAAAATAACGTCAATTCGTCGACATTATAGTCATTACGTATTGAAATTTTCTTTGTTAGAGTGCCTACTTTAGTTAAAGTGTGTCATTCCTGATAGTTAATGACGGCTTTTTCTGCTGGGTTTAATTTTTACGTTTTGGTGTTTAAGAATGATGTATAAGAAAGATATAGCTATAGGTTTACTGGCCTTAAGCTCGGCTTTATTTGGGTGCTCTGTAAATAGTGATAAGACTCAGCTAAGCTCAAATTCTACTATGATTAGTGCTCAGCAGCTTCATGATATTGCTGATCAATATCATGATATCTACTTAAAGAACTATCAGACAGATGCTTACTTTTTAAATCTGGAGCCGGAAAGACATAATCTATTTCTTAATAACACACCTAATAATTTATCCGCTTTAATTAATTTCGAAGATGAATTGCTGGAGAGGTTGGCGGCTATAGATCCAGGTAGTCTGAAGAATGATCAAGAGCGTGCTTTTTATTTTAAGCTCAAGGAGCAATTGGAGGCGAATGTCGGATTGAGAATCTGTAAGTCTGAATTGTGGTCAGTCAATCATATGTTTGGTCCCCATATTAGGTTGAGTCTCATCAGTGAGTTTCAGCCAGTTGAGACGGCCCAAAATAAAGCTGATGCAATTGAGCGTTGGCGTAGTGCCGCCAATTACTACGATCAGGAGATTATTAATCTCAAGAATGGTCTCAAGCAGGGCTATTCCGCTCCGAAAAGTGTGGTAAACCGTGTAATTAAACAAATTGACGGATTAACTCAGATACCGATTGATAACCATCCATTCAATAGCTTGTCCGAGCGCACAGATGATTCAAAGTTTGCCGCTGATTTTAAGCAGGTTTTAGCTGTTGAATTGATTCCATCAATGGAGCGCTATAGTGATTTTTTAAAATCTGAATATTTACCGAAGGCAAGGGAGGAGCTGGGAATTCATGCCATCCCCAATGGTCGTGAATGTTATATGGCTCAATATCGGGCTTACACCGGTCTAAAGAGAACGCCCGAACAGGTTTTCCAGCTGGGTCTTAACACTGTAAATGAAAATAAGAACGAAATAGTCAGTTTGGGATCGATTCTTTATGATTCCAGCTCATTCTCAGAAGCGGTTGAGAAGGCTAGTGCTGATGATTCTCAGAAGTTTAATAGCTCATCTGAAATGCATGAGTTTTATGAGGCGCTAGTAGCTAAATCTAAAAATCTTACTGCGGATTATTTTTATGATATGCCTTCCATAGCGTTGGAGGTAAGGCCTATACCTGAACATGAGCAAGGCTCCGGCAGAAGCGCCCATTATACACCAGGCAGTGAGGTACGTTCTGCTAGGTTTGCCTATGATCCAACTACTTTCAAAGATGAGTCTTATGCCTCAGCTGAGACTGTGACAATTCATGAGGGGTATCCGGGGCATCACCTGCAAATAGCTTTGAGTCAAGAGCAGGATAGTTTTCATCCGATTGAAAGTACTTTTATGAACGGTGCTTTTGTTGAAGGGTGGGGGAGATATGCAGAGCACCTCGCTGAAGAGGCCGGCATTTATCAGTATGGTTCAACTAAAATCTTAAGACGTGCGTGGCCAGCAAGGGGAATGGTGGCTGATACTGGAATGCACATGCTCGGTTGGAGTAACGATCAAGTTGCGAAATTTTTAAAAGAGTCGGGTGCCTCTTTCGCAAGAGATCCCAGTTCATTGATGGACCGAATGGCGGTGATGCCTGCTCAATTAACATCCTATGACTCTGGCGCGTTAGAAATCTTTGCCTTAAGGGAGCTAATGCGAAACGAACTGGGCGAGGATTTTGATATTAAGGATTTTCATGAAATTGTCTTGAAGAATGGTAGTCTTCCTCTACCCAGGCTTAGTGAGAAGATTGTGGGGTTCATTAAAGAAAAGAAACGCGGTTAATTAACCGTGATAAATACTAATTCTGCCCCGTAAATTAATGGGGCAGAATTAGTACTCAAGTGAAACTTTCTATCACTGCCTGTTTTTCTTTTTGCCCAGTACTCCCAAAGAAATCAGATTATTATTGGTTATATTTATGCCTGCTCAAATCAGGCTGACATGGAAGCAGCATGGCTTGGTTCAAATGTCTCCCAGAAAGGGGGGCTAATAGTGTAAGGTCTGAGAAAAATTAAGGTTTAGGTTGTACCCGAAGCTTTCTAGGTCATTTTTAAGGCGTTGACACAGCTTAGTTATACGTCTGCGATTTGCTCTCTGGTTATAGAGGCGAGAAACAGAACGCAGAGATGGTAATCTGCGACTACCGATACCATCAATGATGACAAAATGGCCATTGATTTCATCCCACACTATATTGACCGTTCTTAAATCACGAACGACGATGAAGGTTCTCTCCAGCCACTTAAACAGATCATTAAGTCTATCTGCATGCTCTTGATTGAATTGTTTACTGCTGATTAACGCACTTAGAGTATCTGCAAGTTCTCCATTGTGCTTTTTCACTGCTTTTACGGTGATGCCTAACCCCAAATTGGTGTCTACAAAGCCTTTAAAGTCCTGTACAAAATGAGTATTTTCAACCTGACCTTCGCGTAGGTAGATGTGTTCAGAGACTTCTTTCATATATGGCCAATAGTAGGTTAGTCGGCGTAGTCGGGTAGAGATGGAATACTTATGATCCATTCTTTTCCTAAACCGATCGCTGATTACCTTAATAAGTAGATCATCAGATTCGGGGTGAGGAAACACTAGTCTCTCATTGCCGTTGGCGATAGCCTGGTCTAACCTTAATTGCAGATCCATAATTGCTTACTCAAAAATCAATTCCTTTCTTATCCCTTTGCTCAACTATTGGGTTTATCTGCCGACAAATTGGGACGTATCACCTAAGTATAGATAACATTCACTTTTTTTCCCTGAAAAGTAGTTAAATTACAGCATAAATCAGCCGGTAATTGAGCGAGGGCAACGATGCCAGATTTTAACTTTAAATTAAAGTTTCATGACATAGAATGAAATAGACTAAGAGTGCGTTTAGGAAATACCAGTGGTTGTACCTGAGCATTTAGCGTTACGATCTTGCCAGATTACTCACTGAGAAATCACCCACTGAGAGAACGTAGAAGTTCGGACTCATACTGTAGTTTTCAGTTGTAAGATTTCTAACCTTAACTAGCTTTTTGAGGGCAAAGTAGTTTGAATTCAATTACGCTACCGTTATCAGCTTGAGTATTGGATGAATAGAAATATCAACAAACAAACTATCAGCTGGATAGGGAGTTATATGCTGACCCTATCCAGATATTAAAGATTAATTTTTATAATGTGTTTTAACAAGGGCCTGTTTGAATGATTAAATCCCCATCTGCCTGGAAGCCAGATCCCGCATAATTTCTTCAGATCCACCACCAATTGCATTCACCCGCACTTCACGATAGATACGCTCAATCCGGCTGCCGCGCATATAGCCTGCGCCACCCAACACTTGCATCGCCTCCCGAGCGCAGAACTCGAGGGTTTCTGTGGCTTGGACTTTGAGTAGAGCGATATCGGCCACCTTGAGCTGATGTTGTTGCTCCGCCCAGGCACAGAGGTCCAGATAGGCTTGGGTGGCATTGATGCGTTGAAGCATCTGGGCAAACTTGTGTCGAATCACCTGGTGATTGGCGAGGCGCTTTCCGAAAGTTTGGCGCTCTTGGGCCCACTCAATGGCATCCTGCAAACAGACCCGGCTGAATTCTACACAAGAGGCGGCAATGCCCAGGCGCTCGCGATTGAAGTTGTGCACTATGGGTAAGAAACCTTGGTTCTCACCGCCAATTAGATTGCTCGCAGCCACGCGCACCTGATCAAAAAAGATACTGGCCGTATCAGAGCACCACCAGCCCTGCTTTTTATCGAGTAGCTGCCGGCTAACGCCTTCGGCATCCGCAGGGATTAAGAGCAGGGAGATACCGCCGAAGTCTTCTTCACCTGTGCGCACGGCAGTAGTAAACCAGTTAGCGCGCATGCCGCCGGTGATATAGGTCTTTTCGCCGGTAACGATATAGTCATCCCCATCACGCTCTGCGCGGCACTGGAGATTGGCTACATCGGAGCCTGCGCCGGGTTCGGTAATTGCCAGGGAAATATGCTTTTCGCCGCGTAATACCGAGGGGATAACCTGATCTTTTAGGGCCTCACTGCCATAGTGCAGTAATGGGGGCAGGGCAATGCCGTGGACCATTAGGCTGGCGTAGAGGCCACCAGCGCCGGGGCGGGCTAACTCCTCTGCGGCAACAATCATATGGAAGACATCGGTTTCGATGCCGCCGTAGTTTTCCGGATAACTCATCTGCAGAAGGCCAACTTCTGCGGCTTTTTTCCAAAGCTCGGCGGGTAGCTGGCCGTCTTCGTCCCATTCAGTAATGTAGGGAGTAATCTCGCGGTCGACAAAGCGACGCAACTGGGTGCGCCATTCCTGATGGCCTTCGTCATAGAAGGGGCTTGCCATACGGGAGGCATCAATATCGTACATGCTGATCTCCTTTAGGAAGTAGCGTCGCTGGGGATTTTGGCGGTTTCCGTGGGTGCGGCTTCGATCTGAACTAACAGCTGGCCACCGCGTACCTGGTCTCCTTCACAGGCGCCCAGTTTAATTACGGTACCGTCGCGGTCTGCGCGCAGGGCGTGCTCCATTTTCATGGCTTCCATTAAGGCGATAGTGTCTCCCCGCTGAACTCTTTGATTGGGTTCAACCAATACCTGCACCAGGCAACCGTCCATAGGGGCCGTGATGCGGCCACTGCCTTCGTTAAGGCTCGATTTGGCGGGGGCGTGGGTGATATCGACAAAATGAAATTGCCTGCCGTCTAACAGGAGGTGCAGATTGCTTTGGCTGGCTAGAAACAGTCTCTTTTGGCTAACGCCATCCAGCAGAAGTTCAGCGCTATAAACTCCAGTTTCTTTTTGTGATTTCTCAAAATGGACCCACTGAATCAGGAACTGCTGATCGCCTACTGAGATTTGATAAGAATTATCTACTAACGCCAGCAGCTCACAGTTTAGGGTTTGTCCTGCAATTTCCAGTCGGTAGTTGATCGGCACGCTGTTGTCACCACTGCGCCAGTCACTGCGGCCGCTACGCCGATCCTGAGGGTTGGCTTGGTGCAAGTGATTAAGTAATGTGGCTTGGGCTGCGATTACTGCTGGAACTGGTTCTGCGGATGTCAGCGTGCTGTTTTGGTCGAGAAAGCTGGTATCGGCATCGCCAGCGATAAACTGTGATTCGGCCAGGATCTTCTGCAGGAAATGGATATTGTTTTTGGGGCCGATAAATTCCAGCCGGGTCAGGGCCTGAGTTAGCTTGCGCCGAGCTTCTTCTCGATTCTGCCCCCAAGCAATTAATTTGCCGAGCATGGGGTCGTAAAATGGCGTAATTTCGCAACCATTTTTCAAAGCGTGGTCGATACGGATTCCTTGCCCCTTTGGCGCTACCCAGTGGAGTACTTTTCCGGCCTGGGGCAGGAATTGTTGTTCCGGGTCTTCGGCATACAGGCGGACTTCAATGGCGTGCCCCTGCTGGGAGACTTGCTGCTGGGAAATGCATAGGGCTTCGCCGCGTGCTACTGCCAGTTGCCAAGCTACCAGGTCAAAACCGGTTACCATTTCTGTTACCGGGTGCTCTACTTGCAACCGGGTGTTCATTTCCAGGAAATAGAATTCGCCGTTGGGGCAGAGTAGAAACTCTACGGTGCCCGCGCCTAGATAACCGCAGGCTCGCGCGGCGTCGACTGCGGCTTGCCCCATTCTTTCCCGCAGCTGGGTGTCGACCACAGGGGAGGGGCATTCTTCGACCACTTTTTGATGGCGTCGTTGTACGGAGCAATCCCGCTCCCCCAGGTGAACACAGTTGCCATGACGATCCGCAAATACCTGGATTTCGATATGGCGAGCGTTGACCAGTGCCTTTTCCAGAATCAATTCGTCGCTGCCGAATGCACTCATGGATTCACTGCGGGCAGCGCGCAACTGGGAGGCCAGCTCGTTGCCTCCGTGAGCCAGGCGCATGCCGCGCCCACCACCGCCTGCGGCGGCTTTGATCATTAACGGGAAGCCAATGCGCCGCGCCTCGGCGATCAGGGTATCGTCGTCCTGGGCACCCTGGAAGCCGGGAATACAGGGTACGCCGGCAGCGGCAACAAACTCCTTGGCTTTGCGTTTGTTGCCCATCAGTTCTATGACTTCGGCACTCGGGCCAACAAAACGCAGTTCATTCTCTTCGCAAGCGCTGGCAAATTCCGCATTCTCAGCGAGAAAGCCGTAGCCGGGGTGGACGGCGGTGGCTCCGGATTTTTTAGCCGCGTCGAGAATTTTCTGGATATCCAGATAGGACTCCGCCGAAGTCTGCCCGCCAATGGCTACGGCGATATCGGCAGTCTGTGCGTGAAGTGCATCGCAGTCCGCATCGCTGTAGACGGCGACTGTGCGATAGCCCTCCGCCCGGGCAGTACGCATAATTCGCAGTGCGATCTCGCCTCGATTGGCGATTAACAGGGTCTCTGTTGTCGACATCAGTGCTGCCACTCCGGTGATCGTTTTTCCAGAAATGCACGGGCGCCTTCGCGCCCTTCATGGCCTTGAATTGCACGGGAAAACTGCTGCGCAGCGCCGTCGAGCAGTTGGCCGAGGGCAGCCTCATCGCTCACCCGTGCAGCATCCAGCAAGATCTGCTTGGTCGTTGCCAGGGCGCCGGGAGCGCAGGCATTGATCGCGTCCAGGTGTTCCTGCAGCGCGCCTTCGAGGGCTTCGGAATTATCGAGTAACTGGTGGATTAACCCAATTTCCAAGGCCTGCTGTGCATTGACTTTGGCTCCGCTGAGGGCCAGGCGTCGGGCCTGGGAAAGGCCAACCCGTGCCACGACAAAGGGAGCAATTTGTGCAGGCGGTAAACCCAGGCGGGTTTCCGGCAGGGCAAAGCGGCAGCTTCGATCGGCGATGGTAATATCGGTACTGCAAGCGAGCCCGAAACCACCGCCCATTACGGCACCTTCCAATACCGCGATGACGACCAAAGGAGTGCGATTAAATCGCTCCATCAATTCGCCGAAGCGGCGGTTGAGGTGGAAGAACGCATCGCTATTACCATTACTCGCGCCCTGTTGTGCGTTGAGCATATCGGCAATATCGCCACCGGCGCAGAAATTGTGTTCTGTACCGCGCAGCACCAGGGCTCGCACCTGCGGGTCTTCTTCCGCTTCTGCGAGCTTTTGCAGAAGCTCATCCACCATTTGCAAACTGATGGCGTTGCGCTGCTGCGGGCGATTTAGCGTGAGATGGCAGGCGATGCCGATGGTTTCTTCAATGATTGTCTGCATGGCCTGACCTTACGCGTTGGGTTTACGCTTGCCGGGCAGTATGCCCATCAGCTTACAGATAATACCGAGCATTACTTCATCCGCGCCGCCGCCGATAGCGGTGAGGCGGCTATCCCGATAAGCGCGGTTGATTACTGTTTCCTCGATATAGCCCATACCGCCCCAGAACTGCAGGCATTGGTCTGGAATTGTGCGGGACAGGCGGCCAGCCTTGAGCTTGGCCATAGAGGCGAGGGTAGTGACATCTTCACCTGCCACATAGGCTTCCACTGCACGCCAAGTTAATGAACGCAGGCACTCCACTTCAGTCTGCATTTCCGCGAGAGCAAAATGGATGGTTTGGTTGTCGATCAGGGGGGCTTTAAAGGCCTGACGCTCGCGCACATAGTCGATGGTGGTACTTACGCAGTTCTCCAGTCCTTTTAAGTTCAGCGCGGCGCCGGCGAGGCGCTCCTCCTGGAATTGCAGCATTTGCAACAGGAAACCGGCACCTTCATCGCCGATACGGAAATGTTTGGGCACTCGCACATTGTCAAAAAAGATAGGGGCAGTTTCCGATGAGCGCATGCCCAGTTTGTCGAGCTTTTCGCCGATGCGAACCCCTGGTGTTTTCGCCGGAATAATTATCAAGGATTTGTTGCTGTGGGATTTGCCCTCACTGGTATTGACCAGGGTACAGAAAAAGTCTGCGCAGGGAGCGTTGGTGATCCACATCTTGCTGCCGTCGATCACATAGTCGTCGCCATCGCTTTTGGCGGTGGTTTTAATTGAGGCGACATCGGAACCGGCGCCCGGTTCGGATACGGCGATTGCGCCGATCATCTCTCCGTTCACGGCGGGAATCAGGAACTGCTCTTTGAGATCCTGGCTGCCGAAGTTGGCCAGGGCAGGGGTACACATGGAGGTCTGCACCGAAATCGACAGGGGCACGCCGCCACAGTGGGCACCGCCCAGCTCCTCCAGGAAAACGGTTTCATAACTGAAGTCGAGCCCGAGACCGCCGAAGTCTGTGGACTTGCTGATGCCAAGCAGACCCAGACCGGCCAGTTGTTGGAAAATTTCGCGGATGGGAAAGCGGCCGGCCTTTTCCCATTCGGCCACGTTAGGGTTAATTTCCTGCTGTACAAAGTTTTGTACGGTGCGCTGCAGTTCCCGGTGTTGATCGCTAAATATCATTATTATTTTCCCTGCCTTGAAGTGTGAACCCGGTGATTGTGTGAATGGGCAACCGCACTTCCTTGTTGCCCAGGTTTTTCGGTTTAAAACCTAGCTACGCCAAAGGTATTTTTGTTGAGTTTTCTCTGCTCGGCCTCATTGCAAACTTCTAGCAACATGCCTAAAAGTTTGCGCGTATCGCGGGGATCGATAATGCCGTCATCCCAGAGGCGCGCACTGCAGGCGAGAGCATCGGAATTGCCCTGCATAAAGGCGCTGGTGTCGTTTTCCAATTTGTCCAACATCGTCTCATCCACATTGCCGCTGCGTTGCATTTTTTGCTCGGTGACGATGCGCATTACCTTGCCGGCCTGGGCTGCGCCCATCACTGCGGTGCGGGAATTGGGCCAGGCAAAAATAAAGCGGGGATCGAATCCGCGGCCACACATGGCGTAGTTGCCGGCCCCATAGGAGCCGCCCACGACAATACTGAGTTTTGGCACGCTGGCATTGGCCACGGCCTGAATCATTTTGGCGCCGTGCTTGATGATGCCGTTGCGCTCCACCTCGGTACCCACCATAAACCCGGTGGTGTTATGCAAAAACAGCAGTGGCGTGCCACTCTGTTCGCACAACTGAATAAACTGCGCGGCCTTGTTGGCGCCCTTGGGGGTGATCGGGCCGTTATTCCCAATAATTCCCACAGGGAAGCCTTCGATACGAATATGGCCGCACACGGTTTGTCGATCGAATTCTGGCTTGAAATCCAGCATGGCAGAGCCGTCGGCGATACGAGCCAGAATTTCGCGCACGTCGTAGGGCTTTTTGCTGTCTGCTGGAATCAGGCCGAGCAGCTCGTCGATAGGGTGCAGAGGGTCCTGGTAATCTTTATCTACTGAGCTTTTAATGGGTGAGGGGAGGGCGGCAACAATCTCTCTTGCGATGCGAATCCCATCGGCATCGTTCTCTGCCAGGTAATCGCCACTGCCGGATTCGGTACAGTGCATTTCTGCTCCGCCGAGGCTCTCTTCATCGGCAATTTCACCGGTGGCTGCTTTCAGCAGCGGCGGCCCAGCCAGGTACATACCGGTTTGCCCGCGCACCATAACGACATAATCTGACAGGCCCGGCTGATAGGCACCGCCGGCAGTAGCGCCGCCATGTACCACAGTAATTTGCGGAATGCCGGCGGCAGACATGCGCGCCTGGTTGGCAAATCCGCGGCCTCCTGGGGCAAAAGTATCGGTGGCATACATCAAGTTGGCGCCGCCACTTTGTGCCAGAGCGACTACCGGCAGATGGTTTTCCAGTGCGATCCGCTGCATTCGCAGGGCTTTATCCATACCGGCTGGTGAGATGGTGCCACCTTTTACGGCATAGTTATCTACCCGCACCATACAGCGTCGGCCACTGATTTGGCCGATGCCGCAAATGGCACCGCCGCCTGCACCGGTGCCATCCTGGTCGTCAAACAGTTTATAGCCGGCGAGGGAGCACAGTTCGACAAAAGGGGCACCGGGATCGAGGAGTAAATTAAGGCGTTCCCGTGGCAGTAGCCAGCCCCGATCACGATAGCGGGCAGCCTTGCTTTTTTCCGCTTGTATTGGGCGTTGCTCGGCCTCGCGAAACTGGTTGATCTGTTCCAACATGGCAGATTTGTTGTCATTGAACTCTGCCGAGCGGTTGTCGAGCTGGGAGTCAATCGGCTGCATTAGAGCTTGCCCTCCGCTTCCAACTCTTCCACTACCTGGGGCCGACGCTTGCGGTGGAATCCGTTATAGCGTTTGGAGTTACTGGCGGCTTGTGGTTGCCAAAGCGGGGAGTGATGCTTGAGGCTGGAGCCACCGTCGATGCGCAGGGTTTGGCCGGTGATATAGCTGGCTGCATCGGACAGCAGGAAACACACGGCGCCACTGACTTCGGCTTCCTCTCCCAGCCGGTAGAGGGGGATACTGTCGCGGAAGCCCGGCAGTAGCTCGCGCAGGAATTTGGGGTCGTAAGTATCAAAACCGCTGGAGAGAATATAGCCCGGTGCTACAGCGTTAACTCGAACGCCAAAAGACGCCCATTCCAATGCAGCGGTTTCGGTAATATTTTCCATGCCGGCGCGGGCAGCACCGGAGTGGCCCATCATGGGCATACCGCCCGCATTATCCGCCGTGATATTTACAATACTGCCGCCGTGCTGCTTCATCGACTGCACAAAGACTTCGCGGGACATTAAAAAGCCACCGAGCAGGTTGCTGCGGACGACGGCATCGAAGCCTTTTGTGTTGATCTGCTCAAGGGGGGAGGGGAACTGGCCACCGGCATTGTTCACTAATCCGTGAATTTGGCCTCTGGCCTGGGCAATTTGCTCAACGGTTTCCTGGACGCCCTCTTCGTCGCGTATATCCAGGCTGAAAAAGCTGCACTCGCCGCCATCGTTATTGATCTCGCCGGCAACACGTTCCAACTTGTCCAACTTGCGCCCGATCAATACGACATGGGCGCCGAGGCTAGCCAATTCATGGGCGATACAGCGGCCAATACCACTGCCGCCGCCGGTGACGATATGGGTTTGCTCGCTAAAGCTGCCGGAGCGCAGCTGGCTTTGATAGCGCATGAAAGTTTCCTTTTCTTGGGCCTGTCAGGCCTGTTCAATTTTTATTGTTCTTGTCGGCGCTTGCGCCTGCGTGTGGGAAAACGCAGAATAGCTTAACGCTACCAAGCAAGCGCTTGGTATTCAAGGGTTGGCTTCTTTTTAATCATGTGATTGTTAGGTTGCCGAGCAGTCTGCAAGAGAATGCGAAAAAGAAAGCAAAGAGTTGGGAGTGTTTCGTGCAAGAGAGCGCACAGGTGGAGTTAGGTGAAGTACAAGGTGCTATGTCACCACAGCAACTAATTGGAACTCTGGTAAAGGCGGGGGAGCTTACAGACCCGGCCTCCCCGCGAGGGCGTTTGCTCAATGCTGCTGCGCGCCTGTTTGAGCAAAAGGGCTTTTCACGTACCACCGTGCGAGATCTGGCCGCGGAAGTGGGCATTCTGTCTGGCAGTATTTTTCATCATTTCTCCAGTAAGGAGCAGATTCTCTGCGAAGTAATGAAGGAGGTAACGATTTTCGCCAGCGCCCGTATGCGCAGTGCGGTGGAGCAGGCGGCGTCACCTCAGGAGAAATTGCGCGCCTGTATCCAGTCTGAGCTTGAGGCCATTCACGAGCGGGCGGTGCCGGGTTTTTCCATCTTGGTGATGGAGTGGCGTAGTCTGTCAGACAAAAGCCAGAAAGAAGTGCTGTTACTGCGTGATGAGTACGAGCAAATATGGCTGGATGCGATCAACTCGGCTCATTGCCCCGGCGGGGATGCCACAGTGGTACGCCGCCTTATGGTCGGTGCGCTGAGTCACACCTATAGCTGGTTTAAAGCCAGGGAGAATGGATTGACCATTCCCGAGCTGGCCGATCGGGCCTATCAAATCTTCGCGCCGAAGATTTAAGCACTAGATTTAAGAACTATAAGTCTTAAACACGAAAGTAATACTAATTACCGGCAAAGTGCCAATAAAACTGTGCACTTTGCCACCTTTCCTGCCAATTTCTCCTCTGTAAAGACTTTCCTGAGAACTGGTGCGCACCCGTTTTTTCCCGAATCTTTTACTCTGCGCGCAAGATGTAATAATTGTGACAATAAATGTCACTTGGTGACAGGAGAGGGAAATGGCGGGCCAGGATTTATACCAGGTGGTTTCCACAGGACGGATGCTTCACGCCAAAAAACCAGAAGTTGTGACTCGGGATATCGCCAAACTATTCTCGATTCCCGAAGCACAGGCTCGCAGGTTACTGCTAAAGGGCTGGGTGATTAGAGATAGCCTGGTATCGTCAGAGGCCCTGGAGTACAGGGCTCGTCTGCACAAGATGGGGCTGCGTGCCGAGGTTTGTCCTGCGGGAAAGTTCGATAACCAGCAGTTGATCGCAAAAATCAAAGTAGCCCAGCGACGTAGGGCCAGTGTAGAGGCGAAGCCTTCAACCCAAACCGCATTGGAAACTGCTTCCAATGGTAAGGCTCTGAAAGAACAGGCTTTGAAAGAGGAAAAGGCGCTTCAGAGTGGGGAGGATTTAGAAAGCCCTACTGTGACTTCCGCAAAAGTGAGAGGCGGAAGTGCTACAGAGCGGCCAGAAACCCGACTAACACCTCAAAAGGCCAAATCAAAACCAGAAATGCCAGAGGCGAAAGGAAAAGAAAAGCCTCTCTTCAGTAGTAAGAAGTCAACCGTGACTACCTCAGGGGTACGGGTTCTCCTTGGGCTGCTTCCCGCGATAGTGACTCCTGCCGTTTTTATTTGTGTGGCAACACTGTGCCTTTATGGTGCCGGCGCACTGCTATGGCAGATTCCTCAGGCGGTTTGGCAGGGGGAATTAACTGGCGCTACTCTGCTGTTTAGTTTGGGGGGAGTGACAGTCATTGTTTTCTTAATGCTGTTGTTGGCTTTGCCCTACTTCTGCTTTCCCAGGGATGCTCGTACTCAGCCTGGTGAAAAGCCCTTAAAGCATTCTGAGAGCAAAGACCTGTGGCGTTTGCTTGAACAACTATCAAACGCAACAAAGTTACCAAGGGTACAGGCTTTGATATTAAGCCCGGATGCCCGTGTCTACTGTGCCCCCAGGTTTTCTGAGGTGATGCGCCAAGAGCTGCCACTAAATTTGGGGTTGGCCAGTGTCACTTCCCTGCGTGGCAGTGAGACCCTGGCATTGATGGCGCGCAACCTTGGCCTTTACCAGGGAAAAGTCAATGGTCTGCTGGCCTGGCTGGTTTTGGATGGAGTGCGCCGCCTGGAGCTGATGCAGTGGGCTCTGGAAAATGAGCGAAGTGTATTGTGCAGCCGTGGTGAGCCGGGGCCGCTGAAACTCTTCCATCAAATGCTGATTACTTGTGGGTATTTCCTGTTGCCATTGATCGAGCGACTCGAAAACCTGCACCGTGCCTTAACTCGAAGGAGTGCCCTTTATCTAGAATCCCGTGCGGACTTCTGGGCCGCCGATTTGATTGGCAGTGAGGCATTCACCGAGTTTGCCGGGAATTGGCATCGCCTGGTGCATGCAGACCTAATGGTTGCCGAGATTGCGCGAGAGGCATCAGCAGTGGGGCAGTGCTTTGAAAATATTCCTGCCGCTGTGGCCTGGACCCTGGAAAATCTCGATGAGGAAACCGGTAAAACCATCGAGCTTTCGATGAGCCAGGCCAGTGATCCCTGGGATGTCTTTGAAGCGGCAGATCTGGAACGTATTGAGAGTGTTCAGCAGCGCAATTTGAATGGGCGCCTGCAGAGGGCGTTGTCCCTGGAAAACCTCTTTGTCGATTTCCCCACATTGGCCAGGAACATCAGTGCGGAGGCGAGTGCTCCCGACTGTCAGGTAGTGGAGAATCGCCGATTACTCAGCTCCAGCCGTGAGGCGGAAGAGGCATTAGAGGTGATGGATGTTTATTTTAACCGCCTGCCGCCTCTCACTTTACTGCCCCTGCGTAGGCCAGCCTCACAGGAGCTGCAGGCGATGGATCTGCAAAGCAGTATCGATTGGCTGCGCAGTAAATTAATTGAGCTGCGTGAGTTACGCGAGCAGCGCGAGAGCGCGCGCCTGCTGATGGTGTCGATACAGCTGGGGGCAGCGTTGATTCGAGCCAAAGTCCGTATCGAACCGCAGGATTACTCCTTGAATAGTGCCAGCCTCGCAGCGGCTCAGGAAGCCGCGGCAATTAAAAGGTCTGAGCTGGAGGAAATCGAAAGGCAGCTCCAGCATATCTATTCAGTGTTTTACCAGCGTTTGTGCTTGGCCGTTGTGGCGATGCCGGCGCGGGAGCGCCAGCAGGCACGGAGTCTGCTGAGCCAGCTGGCGGCTTATGAGGCGCTGGCAACACACATTGAGCGCCTTGCGGGTTACAGCACCAGTCTCGCAATCTTTGCGGGGCGACTGTCCCCGGACCTGGCCGAGCGGGAACTGGTGCAGAAATACCTAGCCCTTTCCGCGCGGGAGCTGGATGCCACCTTCGCCACGGTGGAGTCATCTGAGTTGTTAAAAGCTCAGGGATTGGATAGCGCGCTTTGTGTCAAGGCCAAGCGTGAGCCATTGCAGCAGTTACCCCAGCGACACCAGGAAGCCTTGGCGGTGGTGCATACTATGGAGTCCCGCTGCAAATACGCGATTTCGATTATTTTGGAGCGCTACCAGATTCAACTGGCGGCTCTGCTGCAACACTGCTTGGAAAGAGAGAGGCAATTGGACGTGAATCCCTTGCGTCTCCTGCAGGCGGTCTAGCCGCCGGCGAGCTTAACTTTGTAGTTTTTAGATTCCAGCAGTGCTTTGATTTCGGCGCGCTTATCGCCCTGGATTTCGATTACCCCGTCTTTCAGGGCGCCGCCACAGCCGCAGCGTTTCTTCAATTCTGCCAGCAGTAATTTCAGCTCACTATCCGTGCCGTCAACGCCGCGCACACAGGTGACCCCCTTGCCTTTGCGCCCTTTGGTCTCTCTTTGGATACGTACGATCCCATCACCTTGGTGCTGCTTTTCCGCTGCGGGCTCCTCTTTGATTCGACCGCGGTCGGTGGAATAGACGAGACGATTTTCCTTGGCCATAGCGTTGGGCTCCTAAAAAATTTTGCACTGAATAGCTTGGGCGCGATTGTGCCCGAGGCGTGATGGAAGTCAAAGAGGTCGCCGTCAGTTCTTTAGGGAAACGGAAGAAGCGGAATAGGGGGCGACCCGCCAGCCGCCAGCGGGTAAAATTTCGAGGCAAATCCCTAGCAGCTGGTAGAAGAGGTTGATCCATGGCGTTGACTGGACGTCGCAAACTGCTCAATGAAGTGATCTTTGGCACCGACACGCCCGCGGGGCGTAACTTCGATGTGTTCTTGATCTGGGCAATTTTAATTAGTGTTGGGCTGGTACTATTGGCTTCGATTGGCCCAATCGCACAACGTTACGGGGCGCTACTGACCACATTGGAGTGGCTTTTCACCGGTCTTTTTACCTTGGAATACGCTGCCCGTATTTACTGTTCGGTTAATCGGCGCAAATATATTTTCAGTTTTTATGGCGTTGTCGACCTGCTGGCGATTCTGCCCAGTTACCTGGCTCTTCTCTATACCGGGGCCACTTATCTGCTGGTGATCCGCTTACTGCGCGTGTTGCGTATCTTCAGGATTTTAAAGTTGGTGCGCTACCTGCAGGATGCCAACCTGCTATTGCGGGCCTTGGGGCTGGCCCGGCGGAAAATTCTGGTGTTTTACTCCAGCGTCCTGGTGATGTGTATTATCTTCGGCTCGCTGATGTTTGTGGTGGAGGGGCCGGAAAACGGATTTACCAGTATCCCCACTAGTGTTTACTGGGCGATTGTGACCATTACCACCGTTGGCTATGGGGATATTTCTCCTCAAACGCCATTGGGGCAGGGTATAGCAGCCATGACCATGTTGATTGGTTATTCAATTATTGCCGTACCAACGGGCATCCTTACCGCTGAGCTGGCGGGTGAGATGCATCGCGAACGCAAACATCACCGCTGTAACAACTGTGGCCGCAGCACCCATGATCCAGATGCGGAATACTGCAAGTTTTGTGGGTACCGACTGGAGCTTCCCACATTAGCGGAAAAGGTGTGACCTGGTTGTGGGTGCCCCAAAGGGGCACCCTGCTGTCATGTGAGGCCTAGTTCGGCGGGCTACCATTCGTCTGGCACTTTTACAGCAACCACTTCTGCCTTTGCGCAAAGGCGCCCGTCGCTACTGAGGTCACAGTGCAAGATGGTCTTCTTGGGGCCGCGTTCGACAATAGAGGCTTCCAGAATCACCGGTTTATCGATGGCAGCGGGCGCCAGGTACTTGATGTCCAGCTTGCCAGTGGCAAACCAGATTTTATCCCCGCTGCCCACATTGCGACCCGCTTGCAGATAGCCATCGGCGATGGCGGTACAAATGGTGTGACAATCAATCACTGTAGCGATAATACCGCCGTTCAAATATTGAGCGGGTCCGGCATTGTGGTAGGGGCTGGGTGTAAATTCACAACGGGATTTATCCGGCTCTACCCAATAGCTTTTAATACGCAGGCCCTGGTCGTTGTCCGACCCGCAACCAAAACAATGGTTGCCCTGAATCTGATCCTGAATGGCGATTTGCTCAGTCATAACTATCCCTCGCTGTGGACGCGCCATAGTAACGATTTGCGCCAGGGAGGGGAAGAAACTAACCTTGCGGACTTGCAATAGAGTTACCCGAATTATCTGGACCTAGATACATGGAAATATACGGCTTTTGCGCCCCCGGTTTCGAAGCCCTGTTCGAGGCTTTCGGCAAAAATTTTCGCGAGTGTGGAGACACTGGTGCCGCCTTTGCGGTGCGGCGGCAAGGTGAGTTGATCTGCTCCTTGTGGGCGGGCAGTGCCGACCGGGAAGGGGAGAAACCCTTTACGGAAGAAACGCTGGTCAATGTGTTTTCGTCCAGCAAAGGGGTTTTAGCACTGCTCGCTATGCAGCAGGCAGAAGCGGGCAAGTTGGATTTGGATCGCCCAGTCGCAGATTACTGGCCAGAATTTGCGCAGCATAAGAAATCTGTCACCGCGCGCCAACTTCTCTGCCATCGCAGTGGCTTGGTCGCCTTTCGCGAGCGGGTTAAGGACAGTCTTATTTATGATTGGCAGGCGGCCTGCGATGCGGTTGCCCATACAGCCCCGTGGTGGGAGCCAGGCAGTGAGCAGGGATATGCGCCGTTTCTTTACGGTTGGAGCTTGGGCGGCCTGATAGAGCGCGTTGCAGAAAAACCACTATTGGAACTTTATCGGGAAATGCTAGCCAAACCCCTCAATCTCGATGGCGGCTTTGGTGCAGTGGGACATCTTTCGAGCCGCGTCGCCGATGTAAGCCCGCTGAAACAACCATTGCCGGAGCTGCGTGAGAATGCCATTGGCCGGGCGATCAAAGAAGATCGCAAAGGCCCGGTTGCTATGGCGTTTAGTAATCCGGTGAGCCTGATGATGGGAACTAACAGCCCCGAGTGGCGCAATGCCTTGATTCCCGCAGCCAATGGTCATTTCAGTGCGCGGGATCTGGCGACGGTTTACGGTGATCTGGCAGGGGGAAACCCAACAACCCTTGGACAAAAATGGGTGGATGAAGCCTCGCAAGAACAGAGTTGTGGGCGGGATAAAGTGCTTCAGGCTGAGGTGAGCTTTGGTTGCGGCTTTATTCGCAGTAGCCACTCCGCAGATCTGCGATTCGGCGGAAAGCAGGGATTTGGCCATCCAGGTGCGGGCGGCAGTGTCGGTTTTGCCGACCCAGAGCAGGGCCTGGGAGTGGGTTACATCACTACACGGCTGGGGCAAAGTCTGTTTATGGATCGCCGTGCGGTTGGCCTGGTTGAGACACTGTACGGATTATTGTAATGACAGAAGAAGTTTTAAAACTGATGGAGCGTATCGATGAGCTGGAGAGCCGCTTGGCTTTTCAGGAGGATACGATCTCCCAATTAAATGATGTTATTACGCGCCAAGATGCGGATATTCGCTCAGTGGTGGCGAGACTGCGTGAACTTGGAGATAAGTACAGTGCTCTCACCTTCGAAATGCAGGGTGGGGGCAGGCAAGCTGACGAAAAGCCACCCCACTATTGAGCGGTGTTGAAAAATAGTTGATCAGTGTTGAAAAATAGGCAGTGAATTCGGTGACTATTCATTATTCATTGCTCCATCACTGAATGGCGCTAGAAAACAAATATGGCGCAAATTTAGAGAGTTTGCCCTGACAAGAATCGTCAAAAATTATCGAAAATATTTTGGCGCCACTTCACTATGACCGTAAGTATTAAAGTGTCTAAAAAAGTCTGTCTTGTGACGTCTTTGCTATTGACAAACTTTTCCACACTTAAAAACGGGTAGCTTGGCGTCTGATTATTTATCAATACAGTTTGGGCATAAATTTTAGACTGGTTCTAACTTATTGTTTTTAAAGCAAAAACTAGAGAGTTTAAAAAATATGCAAATCGCTGCAGGCGAGACGGCATGCCGCCTGGCGCGTACCTCTGTTTATTAGTGCACAGAGTTATCCACAAAACCTGTGGAAGAAGTCTGGTTTGATCGCTTTTTATTCAACTGCTGTAGATCTCTGGAGCACAGGAAATATCACAGAAATATCGTAGAAAAGCATCGCAAGAAGATACTACAACTGAGAGCTTCGAAGCCTGCAATGGGGACTGGTCAATAGAACTGGAATTGGCTTCGTCGTATTCTCCATAGAATTTGGTTGGGTTGATTCAGCCGCCGGTCAGCTTTTAGCTGGATAATGCCGGCACTGTGCAGGAGCACTGAACTCAGTGCGTCTCGATACCCGTTTATTAAAAGTGCGTTAGGAGAACCAATAATGAAACATTGGGTAGCAATTCTCGCTATGGGCTCACTGGTAGGCTGTTCCACTCTGGACCCTTACACCGGCGAGAGTAAAACCAGTAATGCCGCCAAGGGGGCTGGAATGGGCGCAGTAGCTGGCGCCATTGTTGGCGTGGCAACTGCGAGTAAGAAAGACCGCAAGAAGGGGGCTCTTACCGGTGCCCTAGGTGGTGCTGCGATTGGTGGCGGTATTGGTTACTACATGGACCGCCAGGAAATGGCTTTGCGTCAGCGCCTGGAAGGTAGCGGTGTGCGAGTTCAGCGGGAAGGTGACAATATTCGCCTGATCATGCCGGGCAATATCACCTTCGGAACCAATCGCTCAGATATCCGTACCGATTTTTACGACACCCTGGAATCGGTTACTGTGGTTTTACAGGAATTCGACAAGACCGCTATCCGTGTGAGCGGCCATACCGACAGTACGGGTTCCGATGTGTACAACCAGTCCCTGAGTGAGCAGCGGGCCAATTCTGTGGCGAGCTTCTTTAGCCACAATGGTGTTTCTGTCGGCCGCGTGCAGGCCGTTGGTTATGGTGAGCGCTACCCGCTGGCCAGCAACGACTCTGAATCTGGTCGTCAGGCCAACCGTCGGGTTGAGCTGGAATTACTGCCACTGTAATTCTTTTGTGCAGCTGAACTGATAAACAGTTGCATGTCACTGCGTCTAGATGCTCCTTGGTCTCAATGGTGATCTTGTACGCAGTGACACAAGCCTTTCTTTCCTTTTTGCGCCTTGCGTCACCTCAGCAGAGATTCCCCATTCTCCTGTAATAACTCACGTCCCCTCTCCTCTGTCTCTGTGAATCACCGATCTTCACAGGCACCACATTATTGTTTGTCTGGTTGTTTTTTATACGGACGTAGGTTTTCTCGAGGAGTGGAATACCGATGAATCCCTTCAAGATAAAAAAACCGGCGATTTATTGGGTGGCTGTGCTATCCCTAGATCAACAAATAAAAGAAAAGTGGAGCAGAGTCGTGAGTCATCGCTTGTTCAAGTGGAGTTCCATATGGGGTTTTGCCCTGACGCTAGTGGCTATTCAGGCTTTCACCTGGCAGGGTGAAGCGATTGAATCTGGCACTAACCTGGAGGTCCGTTTTACCGAAGCGGCCGTAGTGGCACAGGTAGAAGTTATTGGTATCCACCGGGATGTGGACAGTGCACTCTCGGAGCCGGGTGTAACGGCGATCTCCGGTTATGTCTATTCCGCGGTGCCTGGCCAGGTTTGGAAAGGCATAGTGGCGGATCAAATTACTTTTCGTCTGGGCTTGGAATACTGCGATAAGAAACTTGAGAAAGGTGAGAGTTATCTGATTTTCGCCAGGCTCGACAGCTATGGCAGGCTGCAATTGCACAGCTGCGATTCAGCGGTTGTTGAATCCGAGGCTGAGGCATTGTTGGCGGAGCTAAAAGCATTTAGCTCCCAGGGCTGACACATGCAGTAAATGCCGCACTCACTAGAACATTTGGTTGTAAGCTGCCAGCCTGTTACAGCAATCCAGACTCTTCTGTTCAAGTTTGTAGCCTTGAAGAACTTTCATGGCGGGTTATTCTTATCATTATTGGCGCCACCTTCTTTGGCCGATAGCAGTTGATTATGCTTTGCTCGGCGTCAAAAGGCTGTAAGGCCAGCCAGTTTCGCGCAATAAGTAGATTCCCAGAGTACTGGGTGCTGGCCATGCAAGAGCGCAATTTTTGAAACTGCCCGGGGTCGAGAGGTCGACATATGAAAAAGTTATTGATTCCACTGATCATCCTGCTGTTGATCATCGGATACTTTATGTCTCGCAGTGGCGAGCATAAAGCCAAAGAAGCTTACGATTCGATGAATTCACCCAATAGTGAGCAGATGAATGACAATTCCAAGCCATCTGGCAGCGGAAGTGATTCAACCTCTCCAAATGGTACCGCCACGCCCCCGGACGGTATGGGGAATCCTGATGCCCAAATGCCCCAGGATTCTGAGCAAACCGACCCCGCACCTCCCGGTGGTGATGCCAGCGCCGGAGAGGGCCCTGACACTATGGGTGCAGGCCCCATGCCGGGATCATCAGGAGATAGCGGTGCCAGTGGCCCTACCCCCATTCCTGGTGCCGATGGGGAAGCGGCGGATACGCCCGATGCAGATTCCGACACTTCAACGGATAATGTGGTAGAAGATGCCGCTAAAGAGGCCCAGAGAGAAGTGGAAGGTGCAGATAATCTGGATGACAGTACACCGGATAGCGATAGTGAAATCGACCAGGGCATGAAGACTAACGAAGATGAGCCCTAAGTAATGGATTGCTAGATATAAAGGAGGCACTGCGGGCTACCGGTTCAGGTGGCCCGCAACTTTTGCAAAATGATCGAACATAAGTGGCTACAGGGACATACCGTTTTACAAATTCGGCCTAGAGGAAAATTTACTGCAGAGGATTTTCATCAGCTGGCAGAAAAAATAGATCCCATTATTCGGGAGCAGGGCAGGATAGAGGGGCTGCTGATCGACGCTCAAGATTTTGCGGGGTGGGAAAATTTTGTCGCGATGATCTCACACTTTCGATTTGTGCAGGATCACGAGAAACATATTCAAAGAATTGCCGTAGTCTCAGACAATCCGGTATTGAAATTTATGCCGCATCTGGTCTGCCATTTTATCAGTGCAGAAGTGCGGCCTTTCCCTCAGGATGAATACTCCGAAGCTCTGGCATGGCTGGAAAATCCAGGTTAGCATCGCGCACCATTTAACTGTTACATGGAGTGCCGGTGAGCCCAGCATTGGCCATTATTGCGGTGTCACAAGAAGATCTACCCGCAGCCCAGGATTTATCCAGTCGACTCAATCTTCTCTGCCTAGGGGTAGTCGCCCCATCGGAAGTCAATGATGTTCCCCAGGTCTTGTCCTGTGGCGAACAGCTACAGCTCTGCGCTACCGGACGCAAGGCACCAGGGCCGATCTCTGTTGATTTTGTTGGCGGGACTCTGGCACACCGACGTAAATACGGTGGTGGCAAAGCTCAGCCAGTCGCCAAAGCCGTAGGCTTACGCCCCGGCTTTCATCCCCGCATACTGGATGCCACCGCAGGACTTGGCCGCGATGCTTTTGTTCTGGCAGCCCTTGGCTGTGAGGTGCGGATGCTCGAACGCAATCCAGTGGTGCGCTTGCTATTGCAGGATGGCCTGCGGCGCTTGCGGGCGGCTTCCGTTACCGATCCGGAGTTGGCTGAGATTGCCAGGCATTTATCGCTTGCTGATGAGGATGTGCCCGCCGCGGAGTGGCTGGCTCAGCAGGATGAGGAATCCTGGCCGGTTGTCTACCTCGACCCCATGTTTCCTCCCAGGGGTAAGAGTGCCAAGGTAAAAAAGGAAATGGTGGCTTTCCATCATCTGGTCGGAGAGGATCAGGATGCGGATGATCTACTAGAGCCCGCTCTCAGGGCCTGCTACTACCGCACCGTGGTCAAGCGTCCCAAGCTGGCGCCGTATCTCGCAGAGAAGAAGCCAGCGCTTTCTTTTGAGGGGAAGTCGGGGCGCTTCGATATTTATACCAAACACGGTGTGCCAAGTTGATAGGCGATTTTTTTAATACTCTTCACGCCTACAAGGGTCTTTCAATACTCTAAGGTTTAAAACTCATTATCCAATTTATCTACACTGGCTGATAGTGATTAGATAAGTATCCTTTAGTGAGGAGTCCTCTAGAGGTCCCCACTATTTTGCCGCCCCAGTAATACAGGGATGTGTTACCGCAAGTCGAGACGGTGCATGCCTATATATGCTTACACATGCCTAGGAGAAGACCTGGATCATTGTTTTGTGGACTGGGATTTTCCCTCAAAAGCGTTAAGTACCAATGAGACTTGAAATGGATTTACGAGTTACCTCTTCAATTCTGCCTGTAGTCCCAATGTTAGTTGGGGGTGGCATGTATGTTCTCATAATCTCGAAACAGCTCATCGGTGGCTATAATTCGTGGCAAAATAGTTTAATTATCATTTGTTACGTATTTGGCCTTCTCGGCGTGATTGGCCTATTTCTCGCGAGTTTTGATCGCGCATATTCTGATCCTATTCAGGCAAGGCGTGTAATAAAACTTCTGAGCTTCGGTTTGATTTCAGCGGTTCTCGCTATTGTTTTAATGTTTACGCTAGGCATGAAAAATTGGCTGGTCCCTACCTTAATTATTTTTTGTATTTCTAGCCCATTTATGACCGCTGTCTACTTAATATTTAAGCTCCGTAAGCTTGTCAGCGCCTAAAAACAGTGGGCAAACTCTATCGTGCCAGGCCGCGTTTACCTGGTGGCATCCTTTAATAGAGCGGGGTATTGGCTGTGAGAGGTGAGATCGACAAATCGCAGCAGCCAGATATTTCCAATCGCAAAATATTCTCTGCAAGTGCTCTTGGTTTTCTTACCGCAGCAACTATCGTAACCAGCCTCCGCAATCTGCCCATGATGGCGCAGGAAGAAATGACGATGTTTTTCTACATTGGCATTTCCGCTCTGTTATTTTTAATTCCGGCGGGTTTGGTGGCCGCCGAATTGGGCAGTGCTTTTTCCGACCGCACCGGTGGAGTTTATACCTGGGTGGGGGAGGCCTTCACGCCCAAAGTGGGTTTTATCGCTATTTGGTTGCAATGGGCGGAGTGTGTTGTCTGGTATCCCACTGAGCTGGGATTTGCCGCGGCAGCCATTGCTTATGCCTTCGGTGATCAGAGTCTCGCTGGTAACACCTATTATATTGGCGGCTTTTGTATAGTTGCCTACCTAATTGCTACCGCGGTAGCCCTTTCGGGAACCAAATTTCTGGCAGAAGTTACCAAATATGGGTTCTTGCTGGGCACACTGATGCCTTGTGTAATTCTCATTGCCTTGGCAATAGGTTGGGTGATGTTGGGACATCCTTTGGGCTGGGAAACGGTCACAGACCCAGCTGTGGCTGTAAGGGGGGAAGGGCAGGCGCACCCGCGCTGGTTTCCACACATTACCGGCCTGGGAGCAGTTGCTTTTCTCGGGGGGATACTGCTCTCTTTTGCTGGCATCGAGGCCCAGGCCAGCCATGTATCCGAAATGCCCAATGCCCGTCGCGGTTACCCAATAGTGATCGGTATTGCCGCCCTAGTGTCATTTCTGGTCTTTACCCTCGGCGCGCTGGCTATTTCTGCGATTCTTCCCTATAAGCAAATCTCTATAGAGACGGGCCTTTTCATCGCGTTCAACCAGGGATTCTCACAGTTACTGGGTATTGGATGGCCAGTGCAAATTCTGGCAGGGTTAATCGCCTATGGGGCTTTAGGGGGAGCTTTAGCCTGGCTAGCTGGGCCCAGTAAGGGGCTACTGGCCACCGCGCAGGACGGTATGTTGCCACCCTGGTTTCAGAGGGAGAATGCCCGCGGCGTACAAAAAAATATCCTCTACACCCAATGCCTGATTGTTTTGTTGATTTCATCCATTTATGTCTTGGTGGATAACGTTTCCACAGCCTTTGTGTTGATCTCAGTAATGGCGATAAGTCTGTATATCATTATGTATTTACTGATGTTTGCTGCGGTTATTCGCTTGCGTTACACCCAGCCAGATCTGCCCAGAAGCTTTAAAATACCCGGTGGAATCACTGGCGTTTGGATTACCGCTGGCACTGGTATTGCCGCCGTTTCATTTGCGCTGCTGGTGTCCTTTTTCCCCCCTCAGCAGCTGACAATTGCCGATCCCAAAACTTATGTAGCCTTAGTCTTTAGCGGGATTGTGATTGCAGTGTCTATTCCGTTACTGATTTTCTACTTGCGCAAACCCTCTTGGCGCCAAGAGGGTGGACATAAGCAGCAGTCATTTTCCGATATTGACGAGTGACAAGGAGGTTGGTCGTGAAACAGAAGTCTCCATTCGATAGGTTCTTCGATGAATATAATGAGGACATCCCCGAGGATCACTTTCCCAGGGACAGCATCTCAGCTTATGCAGCGGAATCCATAGTGACCAGCGAAACCTGGTCTGATGCGAAACCGGCTATGAATCTCTCCTCTTTTGTTACTACCTTTACTGAGCCAGAAGCCTTCGATGTGGCCAAGAACCACTACTTGAAGAACTATATCGACCACGATATGTACCCACAGTTATTCGCCATGGAGGCGCGTATGGTGCGATGGCTGCATGAGTTGTGGAATGGGCCCAAAGGTGTGGAGCCTTATGGTGCAGCCACTATTGGTTCTTCTGAGGCCTGTATGCTGGCGGGCTTGGCCCACAAATGGAATTGGCGCAAACAGAGGGAGAAGGCTGGTAAGGATACATCCAGGCCAAACCTGGTTACCGGAGCCAATGTTCAAATCGTTTGGGAAAAGTTTATGCGCTACTTCGATGTGGAACCGCGTATAGCTCCCCTAAAGCCTGGGCACTATCGCTTTAATAGCGAACATCTGGATGAGTTGGTTGATGAAAATACCATCGCTGTGGTGGCGATTGCCGGGCAGACTTTTACCGGGGAGGATGACTCCTTTCGCGCAATTCATAACTGGCTCGACCGCCACCAGGCGAAAACCGGTCATGACATTCCCATGCATATTGATGGTGCTTCTGGGGGATTTGTAAATCCATTTTTATATCCCAACTATCACTGGGATTTTCGCCTGCCACGGGTAAAATCCATTAACGCATCGGGACACAAGTTTGGTTTGGTACCGCCGGGGTTGGGCTGGATAATTTTCCGTGAGCGGTCTGTCTTCGATGAAGATTTAATGTTCTATGTCAATTATCTGGGCGGCGAAATGCCCACGGCCACATTAAATTTCAGCAGAAATGCTTCTCCGGTGGCTTATCAATATTACAATTTTATTCGTCTGGGCTTTAAGGGGTATAGAGATATTATGTCTCACACCCTATCTAATGCTCAGACTTTACGCAGTAGGCTGGTGGATAGCGGTTACTTCGAAATTATGAACAAAACGCAACGTATTCCTGTAGTCGCAATGACCTTGAATGATAAAATTACTAATTTTAATGAATACGATATATCCGACAAGGTGCGTGAACGGGGCTGGGTGTTGTCGGCTTATTCAATGCCTCCCAATGCTCAATCGGTAAATTCCTTGCGTGTCGTGGTGCGCCCACATTTAAACCTGAATGCTATCAATGGCCTGGCTGATGACATTATTCATGCGTGTGAATGGTTGGATAAACATGGTGGAAATGCTACACCTCCGAAATTGCATGATCCCCATAAGGTGGCAACGAGTAAGTGTTAAGTGCTGGAGGACTATCGACGATGATTAATCGATTGCTCTTTTAATGCGAGTTAATTATTAGAGTAAAGCTCTTTAATTCGAGTTGCTACGTAGATTGAATTACACGGTGAATCCTATGGAAAGGCGCATACTTTTCAATGATTTGCAGGAACCGGAAGGGCCGGTCTGTTTACCTGACGGCCAAGTATATGTTGCCGAAATGTCGAATGCGCGCAATTGTGTGAGTCGTATTGATAAACATGGGCGATACCATCTAGTGGGGAAACCGGGTTGGCGTCCCAATGGTATAGCAATCGATGGTGATGGCAATCTGTGGATAGCCGGAGGTGGGGGTAAAAATCTGGTACGCATGAAACCCGATGGTACGGTACTTAATATTTATGAAGGGCCTAAAGATTATCCCTATCTTTGGCCAAATGATTTAGTGTTTGGGAAAAATGGCTTGCTCTATATGACTGATTCTGGCATTGATCCAGATAAGTTTGTCGAGGGGCAGGTAGTTCGTGCTGACTTCAGGCAATGTCAATATGACGGAAGGGTATTTGAAATTGATCCACGTAATGGCCGCGTCATAAGAATAATAGACGCTGGTTTGTCTTTCGCAAATGGCATCGCATTTGATGCCGGTGAACGGTTATATGTAAGCGAAACTGTGACAGGGAATATTTATCGGTATGATCTCGCTTCTCAAGCATCCTTGGAAGCGGAGCTTTTTGGCAATGTTATTTTGGGATCACCTGAGGGTTTAACTGGGCCGGATGGAATGGCTTTTGGTGATGATGGCCGGCTTTACTGTGCCGTATTTGGCCAGGGCGATGTGAGCGTTCTCGATTGTGATGGCAAGATAGTCGAGCGCATACCGACCTGTGGGATGCGCCCAACTAATATCGCATTTTGTGAGGATGATAAGGGTGGGGCGGTGGTGACGGTTTTGGATGCTGGCTGCCTGGAATGGCTAAATCTGGCTTGCCGTGGCAGATTGCTTTACCGTCCCCGGGTATAGGTCATAGGCCCCGCAACTGTAATATAAATGTCTGGTTCGGTGTATGTGAGAACTCCCTGGAAGATGATTCTTGAGTAGTGCAAATATATTCTTCAATTGGTCATGTTTTCAGCCATACCTGAAGGCTTGGCCTGAATTACTCCAAGCAATTTGGATGTGTAGTGATTTTTCAGAATTTACTATTTAACAACTGTCAAATTATTCACAACTTTCTTTACATCTTCAGTGTTTTCCGCAATCGCCTGAGCGAGATCTTTCTGGGCGCTGGATTTTACTGACCCCTTCAGGGTGATGGTTCCACCTTGGGCTGAGACGTCAATTTTGGTACCAGGGATCTCCTGATCAAGCAATAGCCGGGTTTTAACAACGGTTGCGATCTTTGCGTCTGTATACTCACTAGAGATAGTGTCACTAATACTCTTTTTGTTTGTAACGGTCAGTTCGTTTTTAACGCTCTTGACGCCTTTTATCCCTGAAACCAATTCCCCAGCTAGTCGCTTATCAATTTCGCTATCTACCTCACCCGATAGGGTCACAATACCGTTGTTAACTTTGGTGTCAATAGTAAAGCTGTTTAAATTTTTATTTAGCAAGAGTACAGTCTCTGCTTTTCCATCCAGCCACATGTCATTCATGGCCGAGTTTTTCTGATTGGAATTTTCTTCGGCTATTGCTGCAGATGATACGAGCATAGCTATTGCCATGGAACTTAGGGTTTTTTTGATAAGGCTCATAGTTCTTCCTTGGTTTTGGGTTGCTTAATTTGCTTGTATTTTGAATGTTTTCGGGATTCCTGATTCATGGATCTTTCTTGACTGGGTGATAAATAATCCAAGGTGATCAATGCACAAGTTAGGAAAAATGATCTTTCTTGAGGTGGTGGTTGCATGGGGATCGTATTAAATACTTACCTGTTTTTCGATTTGAACTCTAGTGTGATTAAATGTGTTCTCATGCGCCAAATAATCGATATCAAAAATTTAACCTGTGAGCCATATAGTGAGAGTTTGTAGTTTTGTCAAATGTCCGGCGTAACACTCATTGAGTCATGCTGGATTTTTTGCTATTAGAAAATTTTTTGACTTCAGATTTATTAATTCAACTATATACCGGTGTCCTTTTTAATTTTATTAAAGATTCCGGCTATCCAGGTAAATGATTGTGAGCAGACGGTACGCTGAATATTTGTATGATATTTGAAGTTGTTTTATGGGAAGGGGTTTGCTGAACTATATTAACTAATCTATCTTAGCTTAGGTATCTATAGCCGCTTTAGAGTCTCTTTCTGGCGCTTATTATATAGGCTAGGAGAGATGCCTTCCCAGCGTTTGAATGCTTTACCAAATGCACTCTCATCAGAATATCCTAAGGCTATAGCGATAGCGCTATTGGACATCTCTCCTTGCACTAACCATTGCCTTGCATAATAACTGCGCACTTCATCCTGGACTGTGCGAAAACTGGTGTGTTCCTCTTGCAATTTGCGGCCTAAATGCCTGGTGCTAAGGCAGAGGTGCTTGGCAACTTGCTCTCGAGTTAAGTAGGGAGTTTGTTGAAGTAACAGGGTGACTTTCCTGTGAAAGCTTTTTTTCTCGAGCGTTTGCAAAAGGGCATCAGCTTTCGGCTTTAAACAGCTTACAACGTCTTTATCTGCCGCTACCAGAGGAATTGCCAGGTCTTTAACGGGGAATAGGATTGCCGAAACTTGAGCATTGAACTGCACCGGTATTGCCAGGAGTTCCTGATACTGCTGTTGGAGGGCAAGGCTGGGAGCAGGGTATGAGAGAAGTAATTTGCAGCCCTGAAACTTCCCACCAGTTAAAGCTTGGGTTTGAGCGATACAGGCAGCCAGTATGGTTTCTACGCGGGTTTGTGCAAACTTGATAAAGTTTGGATAGTAGCAGAGGCTAACGGAAAATGTATCACTGTGCACCTCAAAGTGACCCCCTTCTCCCAGCAGCGGGTGATAGCTAATCAACTGATCTATGGTCGCTTGGAGATCTTTCTGGGTCATTAGCAAGTGGCCGACCAGCCCAATGTGGTTAGCTTGCATGGCGAGCCCTAGCTTTATTCCCAACAGCGGTTCGGGATAGCTATCGATGATCGCCTTCCAAAGTTGTTCTTGTAGATGAATTGGGACGCGTTCTTGCCGACTTATTTGAGACAGCACTTTGCTTGCTCTCATTGGAATGGGTAGGCCCAAGCTGGTCAAGGCTTCCAGCAAAGCCTTTGAGTAGCTGAGATTCACACTTCTGGAATCGGTCAAATCCATTACGGATGTCCTAAATTAACCAGCTTCTGCCCGATAATGACAATCTCCGTTTGATTTGTCACGGTATATTGCCCCTGTCTTAGCTTCGAATTGAATGGCTATGGTAAAGGAAGTGCCATGAAACCTTACGCGGTTATAGGTGCTGGCCCTATGGGCCTTTGTACAGTAAGAAATCTACTCAAGCTTGGAATCCCCTGTATCGGTTTTGAAGTACACAGCGATGTAGGAGGACTATGGGATATCAACAGCCCAACTAGCACTATGTATGAATCGGCACATCTCATCTCTTCTAAAAGGATGACCGAATTTGCCGACTTCCCGATGGATGAGAGTGTCGCTGATTACCCAAGTCATCGAGACATGGGTGATTATTTCCGGTCCTATGCAAGAGAATTTGGTCTTTACGGTCACTATGAGTTTGATACGGAAGTTGTGCAATGTGTGCGTAGCGGAGACGGCTGGCTAGTAACTACCCGCAGGAATTGGCAGGAAAAAACACGAGAGTTTAGCGGCTTATTAATTGCCAGCGGTACATTACATTATCCAAACCAACCGGAATTACCCGGCCAATACACCGGGGAGCTAATACATTCCTCTCAGTACCGGTCCCCGGAGATCTTTGCCGGAAAAAGAGTTCTTTTGATTGGTTGTGGCAATAGTGGAGCAGACATTGCCGTGGATGCGGTACATCGGGCGAGAAGAGTGGATATCAGTCTGCGTCGTGGATATCACTTCCTGCCTAAATATATTTTTGGTCGACCTATTGATCAGTTGGGTGGCAAACTCAAGCTACCTCTCACTTTAAAGCGACGCCTAACTAAGGCTCTGATTCGGCTCTCGCTAGGCAGCCCATCTCAATATGGGCTGCCTGAGCCCGAATACCGACTTTTTGAATCCCATCCCGTAGTCAACTCTTTATTGCTGCACCACATTGGCCACGGAGATATCAACCCAAGGCCGGCGATCATGTCGGTCGATGGGCATAAAGTGCATTTCTCAGACGGTGATTATGAAGAGTATGACCTGATCGTGCAGGCCACTGGATATAAGCTGCACTATCCATTCGTAGATAAAGCAGAGTTAAATTGGAACGGCCATGCGCCGAGTCTGTACCTGAATATATTCCACCCGAAATCAGACAACTTTTTTATGATGGGCATGATAGAAGCGGCTGGTTTGGGGTGGGAGGGGCGCAATATGCAAGCGGAACTCGTAGCGCTTTATATTCACCAGCTAATTGCTGGAGCGCCATCTGCTAATCGTTTCAGGAAGGTTATTCAGCAGAAATCGGCAAAACGTATAGACGGTGGTATGCGATATCTTGACCTCGAGCGCATGGCGTATTATGTACATAAAGACTCTTATGTAAAGGTTATCAAAAAGCATAAAGCCGACCTACTAAAAGACCTTTCACCTCAAGCCTTGACCTATCAGGCTGGCGGATTACAAGCAACTTCTTGATAGGATATTAAGAATGAAGCCTCGGATTTTGATTACAGGTGCGGCAGGCTATATCGGAAACCAACTTGGCGAGTATCTGAGCAAGATCTTACCAGTAACTGGAATTGATATTCACACGAAAACCGCAAGCTTTCCAATCCTTGTTAAGGATATCTGTGATAAGGATCTTGGGAAAATAATGCAGGCAGAATCTATTACTCATGTGATTCACTTAGCATCGGTAATGGCTGCAGGTCGGGATCATACTGCTGAGTATCGTGTCGATGTAGAGGGCACAAGAAATGTACTCGAGGCCTGTCTATACGCGGGAGTTAAACATATTACTGTGGCAAGCAGTGGCGCCGCCTATGGTTATTATCCTGATAACCCACCAAAACTTGAAGAGCACCATCCTCTGCGCGGTAATTCTGAATTTGGTTATTCCAATAACAAGCGCAAAATTGAGGAGCTGCTGGCTGAATATCGTGAGCGGCACCCATATCTTAAACAGCTGGTATTTCGAGTTTCCTCTATATTGGGCGAAAAAACGAATAACAAAATCAGCAAACTGTTTAAACGAAAAGTGCTTCTGGACCCCGGTGGCTATAACTCACCTTTTGTCTTTATCTGGGATCAGGATGTGATTCGCGCGTTATCCCTTGGCGTGAAGGCTGGTGCCTGCGGCATATTCAATCTGGCCGGTGATGGCAGTCTTACCCCAAAGGAAATAGCACAGATTCTGTCAAAGCCACTGATAAGGCCGCCAGTCTGGATGGTAAAAGGGGTACTTCGGCTAGGTTATAGCCTCCACCTAACGGATACCCATCCAGACCATGTAGCCTTTTTGCAATACAGGCCGGTTTTGGATAACCGCCTTTTGAAAGAGGAACTGGGATTTATTCCGGAGAAGACATCCAAGGAAGTCTTTTATTTGTTTGCAGAAAAAGCACTCGGAATAAGACCGCCCTCCAGCAAACTCTCACCGTCAGTGGGGGAGAGCTGAGATGGCTACTATTAAGGCAGATAAATCACAGAAAACATTTGTGATAACCGGAGCTGCCGGAGGACTGGGCTGGGCAATTACCGAATGTCTATCAAGAAAATACACTGCGGAATTTCTTCTGGTGGATGTTTCCACTGAAAAACTCCGTCAAAGAGAGGCACAACTCAGAGGGCGTGGTATTCGAGCCAGAACATTTACCGTTGATCTAGCCAATAGCTTGGCATTAGCGGAATTGGTTCAATCCTTGCAGAATGAGTATCCAAGAGTTGATCTGCTAATAAACAACGCTGGTATTACCCACCGAAGCCTCTCGACACAAACGTCTAGTGCGGTAATCCGCAAGGTGATGGCAGTCAATTACCATGCACCGGTAGAACTTACTCAGGGCTTGTTTGCAGAGCTGAAAGCGGCCTCTGGCTGTGTGGTAAATATCAGTTCAATGGCTGGATGGATGCCGGTTTTGGGGCGCGCGGGCTATTGCGCAGCCAAGAGTGCTTTGCACCAGTATTTTGAGGTATTTCGTGAAGAGGTGCGGAACAAGGGGGTTAGCGTATTAATGGTTTACCCGAGCTTCCTGTCCACAATGATTGAGCAAAATGCTTTAGATGGAGATGGTGGACGAGCCAGGCACCAAAGGAGCACAGTGGGAGCAGTACGTAGCCCTGAGTGGATGGCCAATCAGATTGTGACAGCCTGGGAAAAGGGCAAGGGGCGTTGGTTCCCGAAAGATATAAGCCTGATTGGAGCCTATTTATACAGGTTAGCCCCAACGACATTTCTCAAACTGTTAAGAAAGCGTTTTCAAATTGAATTGGCGGCTGCGTCAAATCCTTAAATCATTGAATGTGACATTGAGCCTGAAATAATATGTTTAGATCTCAAGCTTCTAGAAGTTAGCTCCAGTAGCTTGGCATTGTACGCCTGGGTATAGAATTTATTTATCATATACTGCTCGATACTTAGTGCGGGGTTTTGATTATTAAATCCAATTCTGAAAATACATTATAAATCTAGGCTGATAACGATTTATATCTCTTGCTGCGTCCGAGAACCCTTGCTCAGCAAATGAGGCAGGAAGCTGGCGATGTTTATTAATACGTTGTTTTTGGATCTCAACCCAAACCTACGCCATTACTCCAGTTAAAAGTCCTATTTCAAGTTTAAAAATATTTTTAACGTTCAATCCCATGGTTTTTTTACAATAAAAATTACTTATCTTTATAGAGAATCACATCTCAAATATTTGCACAGCCTACTTTATTTCTTCAGTCAACCAGCCAAGAAAGCTAGTGACACTTTTATTATTTATATTACGGCTTGGGGTTACTGCGTAGTATGACAGTCCATTGGCTTTGTGTTTTATGTCTGTGTTTTTATATGGCACTAACCATTTGTTCTGTAAAGCATTCTGTACCAAAAGGGAACTGACTAAAGCAATCCCCTGACTGGCCAGTGCGGCTTGTATAACGTGATGCTCCTGATCATATTGTCGAATGGTAAGGTTTTTATTGAGGTCGCCAAGTAAGTATTTCCAACTGAATGGGGTTAAAGATTGGTTAATCCATTTGGTCTCTAACAATTGCGCCTGCTCGATATCCGTTATAGTTGATAAGTAGTTCGGCGTAGCGTACATACCCACTGATTCCGTAATAAGCCTTGTCGTATTTTCGGCTTTTGGATCAAACTCCCCGTAGCGAATAGCTATATCAATGTGTCGGTGGCGCTCAATGTCATCTATTTGTTCACCAGTAGAAATGGATATCTCGATATCAGGATACTGCTGATAAAAGCGCTCCAGATGGGGAACCAGCCACAGAGCCGCAAAAGATGAGGTTGTACTAACAGAAATCACACGATTTGAATTGGCTATTTCACCTATGGTTTCGGCAAGTTGCTGAAAAATTCGTGATGTTGTTTCTGCGAGTAGCCTTCCTTCCTTTGTTAATTGTATTGCACGGGTTTTACGTTCAAATAGCTGGCTGTCTAGCGCATCTTCCAGGCTTTTAATCTGGTGGGAAACTGCTGTAGGGGTAATAAAGAGTTCTTCCGCAGCTTTCTTAAAGCTACCGAGCCTTGCAGCTGCATCAAAAACCTTTAAGGCGTTGAGGGAGGTTAGGCTTGGATACATGGACAGCACTTTCTTATAGGTGAGATAAATTCATCTATAAATAATGAAATCTCATTTGTCAAGAATGTATGCAGATCGCACTATCGTTGGACCTAATGATGAACTATGAGAGGTCTAGTGAATGAAAACCCTTCTTCATATTGAAGCCAGTGCCCAGCATTTTGGGGCTATTATGGTACCTGATGAGTATAAGGACATACCAAAACACTCCTCTATCTCCAAGGCCGTTGCCGCAAGTTTTGTGAAGAGCTGGCTGGAGCAAAGACCCGAAGATAAGCTCATCTATAGGGGTGTTGGCCAGACCCCGCCAGGCTTTATCAG
Organism: Microbulbifer sp. CnH-101-G; assembly: GCF_052466775.1. Lineage (NCBI taxonomy): Bacteria > Pseudomonadati > Pseudomonadota > Gammaproteobacteria > Cellvibrionales > Microbulbiferaceae > Microbulbifer > Microbulbifer sp. CnH-101-G. The sequence continues at coordinate 1,903,391 of NZ_CP174292.1, read as the reverse complement.
CCAGGATTGGATTGCCTCTGTATTTACTCCAGAAGATCAGCGTAGTGAAGAGCAAAAATCCCTAGTCGCATTATCGGACACTTTGATCAGTGAACTCGACCAGGCGGATATCATAGTGATGTCTTCCCCAATGTATAACTACGGCATGCCGGCGGCTTTAAAAGCCTGGTTCGATCAGGTGATACGCATTAACAAAACTTTCACTTTTGACTTGGCCCGTGGAGAATATCCTCTTGAGCCCATTATGTCGGGGAAGGTTCTGGTGCTAATTACTTCTGCTGGTGAATTTGGCTTTGCAGAGGGGGGAATACGCGAGAAGATGAATCACTTGGGCCCTCATGTCAGAACGCTGAGCCATTACCTGGGGGTCGATCAAATCCATGAGATCAACGTCGAATATCAGGAGTTTGCGGATGAACGGCATAGAAATTCGGTAAACCAGGCTCTGTTGCAAAGCAGGTTATTGGCCGAAGAGCTTGCTGCTAAGCTTAAAAGCCAATTTACTCACTCTTATTCAGCACAACCCAAAGCGCTCGCATTAAATAAGCAAAGTATTGCTCCTATGCAAGATTGATGTGCTGGTGCTAGTTTCCTTTCAGGAAGAGGCCAAGCTTGGTCTCTTTACTGGTCTTTGAGCCTGACACTAGAAGAGTCATAAAGAGAAGTTGTCCTTGGCCGACCGCTGATTCTATATGGTCCCGCAAACTTTTTAGCCCTATGAAATAAACTTCAGAGTTTGGTCAAGCGCTTGCTCAGTATTACAGCGCTGTACCTCTAAATGATGAACACCATTCTTGTGAAGCTTCTCCTGAATTTTAGCCAGCTCTTCATCGCTGGTGAGGTAAGGATGCCTGGTAAGGCGAACTTGCATCGATATTCCCGCTTCGGCTAATAGCTCTACACATTGCCAGGGTGCTGTACCGCTACCATCTACCCCGGTAATGGCAGGGTAATTTTCCGGCAACGATTTTATATCCAGCCCAACCCAGTCCAAAATGGGGATTAAGCGACTCAGTTTTCGAGGGTAGATCCCGGCGGTATGTAAACCTATTTTGAACCCCAGGCTACGGGCTTGGGCTATGGCGGCTTCCAGTGCCCCCTGGGCTGTTGGCTCCCCGCCAGAAAATACCACCGCATCCAGCAGTCCTTGCCGGCTGGCGAGGAGCCCCAACATCTGGTCCCAGTCGTAAGCACTGGGCGCACGGGCCGGCAACAGATCACCATTATGGCAGTAGCGGCAGCGCCAAGGGCATCCCTGGCAAAAGACCACCGCGGCCAATTCACCAGGGAAGTCGATAGCGGTAAATGGTGTAAAACCGCCGATGCGCAGCTTTTCAGCCATAGCTATTTGCCATTACCTGCAACAAAAAAGCGGCGTTCCCTGTGTTCCGATTGTTTGCCAGGATTCCAGAAGGAAACTGGGCGGTGATAGCCCATCACCCGGCTCCAGACTTCACAGCGGGTACGGTCTTCATTTTTGAGTGGTGAGGTTGGTTTATTCATGATGTCTCTCCTTGGTGGTTGGTTTTAATCGCTGCAGCAAGATTGCTCACTAGCGAGAAGGGCCTCATCGCAGCGGGGGCAGAATTCGTGTTCGCCGCTCAGGTAGCCGTGTACTGGGCATATAGAAAAGCTGGGAGTTACTGTGATATAGGGCAGCCGATAATTTTTCAGGGCGCGCTGTAATAAGCGGCGGCAGCTATCGGCATCTGGCAGTTGTTCACCCAGGTATAGGTGCAGCACAGTGCCGCCCGTATAACGGGATTGTAGGGATTCCTGCCGGGCTAACGCTTCGAAAGGGTCATCGGTAAAGCCGACTGGTAGCTGGGAGGAGTTGGTATAGTAAGGTGCTTCCGTGCTGCCAGCCTGAATAATATCCTCATAGCGCTTTTGGTCTTCGCGGGCAAAACGGTAAGTAGTTCCCTCAGCCGGTGTGGCTTCGAGATTATAGAGGTGGCCGGTTTGTTCCTGGAATTCCGTCATTCGCAAACGAATATGGTCGAGCAATTGCTCGGCAAGTTTTTTACCGGGCTCTGTGATGATACTTTCACGGTCTTCACTAAAGTTTCGCAGCATTTCATTAATGCCGTTAACGCCAATGGTGGAGAAGTGGTTACGCAGAGTGCCAAGATATCGACGCGTATAGGGAAATAAGCCGGCGTCCATATGCCGCTGAATTACTTTGCGTTTTACTTCCAGGGAGTCCCGTGCAAGTATCAGCAGTTTGTCTAACTGGGCGAGTAGGAGATCCCAGTTTCCCTTATACAAATAGCCCAGGCGTGCACAGTTGATGGTTACTACACCGAGAGAGCCAGTCTGTTCGGCGGAGCCGAATAATCCGTTGCCACGTTTAAGTAGCTCGCGCAGGTCCAGCTGTAGGCGACAGCACATGGAGCGCACCATGTTTGGACTGAGGTCTGAATTAATAAAGTTTTGGAAGTAGGGCAGTCCATAACGGGCAGTCATGGCAAACAGCCGCTCCGCATTTTCGCTCTCCCAGGGAAAGTCCTCACTGATATTGTAAGTTGGAATTGGGAAAGTGAAGACCCTGCCGCGCGCGTCCCCTTCGCTCATTACTTCAATATAGGCGCGGTTAATCAAGTCCATTTCTACCTGCAGGTCACCATAAGTAAATGGCATTTCCTTGCCGGCAATCACCGGCACCTGCTCTCGCAAGTCTTGGGGACAAACCCAGTCGAAAGTGAGGTTGGTAAATGGGGTCTGGGTGCCCCAGCGGGATGGCACGTTCAGGTTAAAAATCAGCTCCTGCATGCACTGGCGCACACTGGCGTAATCCAGCTGATCCTTGCGTACAAAGGGTGCGAGATAAGTATCGAAGGAGCTAAATGCCTGGGCGCCAGCCCATTCGTTTTGCAATGTGCCAAGGAAGTTAACGATCTGCCCAACTGCGCTGGTCAAGTGGGCGGGCGGTGCAGACTCAACTTTGCCGGGAACCCCATTCAGCCCCTCGTGCAGCAGGGTGCGCAGTGACCAACCGGCGCAATAGCCGGCCAACATATCCAGGTCATGGATGTGTAAATCTCCATCTCGGTGGGCTGCACCAATCTCCGGCGAATAAACATGATTCAGCCAGTAATTGGCAATCATTTTACCGGCGCTATTTAAAATCAGACCGCCGAGGGAGTAGCCCTGGTTAGCATTGGCAGCGACACGCCAGTCTGCCTGCTCCAGATACTCCTCAATAGAAGCTCCAACATCTACCAGTGTTTGTCGGTCATTGCGTATGCGCGCATGTCGCTCCCGATAGGCGATGTAGGCTCGAGCTGTATCTATATAATCGCAATTGATTAATATTTGCTCGGCGATATTTTGGATCTCCTCAATATCGACTGGCGTCACAGCATCAAAGCGATGATTAATCACTTTCAGGATGCCCTGGGTTAGCCAATCAACTTCATCCTCACCAAATTCACCAGTAGCCATCCCGGCTCGCACAAGTGCCGAAGTAATACGTCGAGGATCAAAAGCCACAGCGCGACCATCCCGCTTTCGCACCAGAAAACTGCTTAGGTTTTGAGTAGGAGATATGGCACTGTCAATTTCTGGGGTAGAGGTACTGGTCATGGGCTTTCCTTCACAGATTGTGCGGGAAGCTTATAAAAGTCCAGGGGAGAAGCACTTGATCTGGATCACTATATATAGTGTTTTGGATCTTCAGGTGGCACACTATGTTGTACTAAAGAGTAGGGGTCTAGTTTGAAAATATTAAAGTATCAAGGCGTCCGTACTGGGTAATGGTGGTATGGCTTAAGTATTTTGTGGTGTATTGCACGGAAAATAGTCAGATCCACACTTGTTGCTAGATAACAGTTTCCTAGTGGTCCTTTTAAATCTAGGAATTGCCAATAAAAAATATGCTAGTAAAGGGCACAGTAGCTATCTCTATCCTTTTTTAAAAAAATAAAAAGATGGTATTTTGATAACGCTACTTTACTCTGCCCTCCATTAGCTCGCAGCGAAGTAAAATATTATGGTTGACTCAAAAGGTCAGGGTGCCATGGTTTATTTAGATGTTAATAGGGTAGGGGATTAATTGGTTTATTTAGGGGCTGCGACAAGATAAGTCGGAGATGAGTTGTTTCTCTATTTTCTGACTGGATATATTTTGTGTTGCGGCATATATGATTCATAAGTCGGAGCTCTTTAAAAAGCCAGAGTCTCGTGCCTTGCTGCCTTAGCTATTTATTTGTCCATTTTTACTGTAAAGCTGATGTTTGCATATGAGGTCTATAAAGACGACCCTTTACAGCTGGTGACTTCTGGAAGTCATGAGTTTTTCATGTTAGGTCGGTACGAAAGTGAGGTGGGTAATTGGTTTTTATTGGTTACCCTTCTAAAGGTTATTTCATATCTTGAAATCAGTTATTCTCACGCAATTACATAGAAAAAAGTCCAGCAATAGTGAGCTGATTCAAGTTATGAAGCAGCTCCTAGGAAAGCTGATTCAATAGCCCCCTTTTAGGGGGCAGAGGGCAAATCCGCATTCTAGGAATGCGGATTTTTAGTAAAGTGATTTTTGATGTCATTTGGCGCGGTATCAGTTAAAGTGCAGTTTTATGGCTGGTAAACGTGCCGTGTAACAGCGTGTGACCTTAAAAGTGTGCTGCCCTGTATATATATTCCTTTAGAATACCGTCGTGTTAATTCAGTGCATGGAGAGGCTTTGGCTGGATTAGCACCGTCCATATGCCAAGCACCCATATCCTCTGATGTTGTTAAGCTGATTAATAAGGAAAAGTAACATGGAAATTGAAGTCACTTCTAATGAAGGTTCTATAGATCCTGCCGATCCCACTGCTGAGCCAACTAGGGAGAAGTACTCGCCTGAAAATCCACCCAAAGGATGGACCTATGTTAACTATAAGAATGTGGAAGGTGGTGGCTTCCGTTGTCCGAAGTGTAATGCCGTTGAAGATGGAGCAGATGTAGACGGACACGGTTGCAATTGATTGAAAGGACATTCGGGCAATATTTTGCCCGAATGTTTTTATTGTCAGAGATTAGAAAAAAGCTTGCACCTACCAAAATTTTTCACACCTAAACCCCTTCTTGCCTAATTCACTTATTCGTGGTTATGGGGTTGTGTTTTTTTGTGTCGTCTGATCCTACTTCCCAGCTGCTAATAATTGATTCCGGATTGGTTTCTAACTCCAATGCCTATGGCCATTAGTGGTTTAAGCCACATATAAATTTTATTATAAGGGAGGTGAGTTTGAATAAGATGATAATAACAATAATTCTGGTGGTGTTCAGTTTGTAGGTGTTTGTATCCGATCTTAGTGTAGCGCAAGCTAGAGGCTCCCTTGGCACTATCAAAGAGTTAACCCCATGGCTCTGAGAAGAGCCTGTTGCTCGGATTCTTCGGCTAAGCGTTTGTTTATTGCTGCTAAAACCTCCAGCACTATTGCTTCAGCAGGCACTCGGCTGTCATCAAGAAGCAATTCTGGGGTGCTCATGCTGAATAATATCCCCCATTTTTAGTAAAGCTATATGGTGGTAGAGAGCACTTCTAACGCATTTTGTATATAGGTGACAAATATCGTCAGAAAGGCAGCGATATAGGCAGGCTTTTGTTTCTTCATTTTTTTAAATGCGACACAGAAAATTATTCACGAAAAAATAAAATTATTTTCGTATTTTCATTTCGCGACTTACTGGAACTTAACTCTCAATCCTTACCTAACACACAAATCAAAAAAATAATATTTCAGGCGTTTATGGACAAGTTATTTAGCAAGAATTTACTGGTTTTGGCATTAACTGCAGCTTTGGCTGCGTGCAGCGGCGGAGGGGGCGGTTCTTCAGACTCCGAACCTGAGACACCAGCTGTGAGCGATGGTGGTAGTAATAATGGTGGTGATCAGGGTGGCGACAACCAAGGAGATGATAGTGGTTCCGGTGATACTGGGAGCGATACGCCCCTTCCCGACAATGATCCCTCAACGGTAACGGTTGGAGGTGTTTCAAGCTCCGATCTGGGCTTTGCTACAATAACGGCCACCGATATTACCCTGCCTGATGCAATGGTAAATGCACAGGAAGTGTATCAGCTTGCACACTATATTGGCCGAACAGATAGTGAGCAAGATGAAGATAATATCGATATCCCCATTCGTAGTTACACTGCGACCTGCGCAACTGATACAGATAAGCCTCGGATGTTTGTATCCACGACCTTATCTGAAGGACAAAGTGCCTCAAATCCGACCTATGGCTCAGTCTATGAACTCCAATATAACCCTGAAACTTCAAGTTTTGATCAAACTGGAAATACCACGATTCTGAAACAGTGTTATGAGTCTCACGGTATAACAGCTAGCGCAGACTGCTCTAGGGTTGCTGTTTTGTGTAACACAGAATATAAGGCCAGTGAGCGCTACGACATTACGAAAGACATAGTGGAAGAGCATGGCACTAGCAAAATGAAGATTAACGAAGACAATCTTGCTAGTGTTGCCGGTACTGATAATCAGAAAAAGTACAATGATCAGATTTGGTTAATGGAGTGGGATGACAAACCCTTATCTGAAAAACCGGATACTTACGTCGTTAATAAAATGCATGGCGGTACCCACTTAGGCACCCAAGAGCTTATATATGTTGAGAACGACAGCAAAGGGCGTACAAATTATGCTTTTTCAGTCACTGCACGTGTACTCTCAAGTGGCTCTCATTATTCAGCGGGATTAACCGTGATTGATCGGGATGATTGGTCCTTAACAATGACGGGAGATGACCGTAGAGGTTGGGATTGGTTATGTGGACATGGTCATGTACTGAATATCCGGGCTTTCTATAACCCTGGAAATGAAATGTTTGGGGCGCTCTGCACCAGTGATGGAAATAAATATCACCCTTCACCTGGCTTGAATGCAATTGCGATCAAAATGGAAGATGATGGCTCATCTATCCTGGAAGGCACCTACAATCACGTGGTTCCTACAACAAGTGCAATGATTTCGAATGGGGGAGGGCACACAGTCGTTCCGGTTGATGCTAATACCAATTTATCTGTTATCGTCTCACCGAAGTACATCGAAGATGAGGATATGAATAGGTTCTTACAGGATACCCTCGGTATTGATACCAGTGGAGATGGCCCTTTTGATGATCAATGTGCTGCTAAGGCCAATAAAAATTGCTTCTTCTCGTACCTCGAAGAGATCGAATATGATGAGGGTGACTATTCACTGATACCAAGGCAAGCGCTCTATTCTGGCGGCGCCCTGGATAAATCTTCTTTAACTCGCGTAGGTATTGCCAAGGTTGATTGGGAAGGCAATATTGAGGGGGTTGGCATCAAGTGGCTGGCTGAAGATTCCGATTGCCAGATTAGTGATCCGCAGCTGGTAGACTTAAAGAACGGTCGTTACCTGTTTGGTTATGCACAGTTCCAATGTATTTCCGATAACCTTCCATATAATCGCAGTTACAATAAGAAAGGCGAGGCCATGCGTATGCTGGTTCCAAAAGCCTATTATGTGATGGAGATTGACGCAGATCTGAATGTACTTGAGGGGCCGGTAAAACTCACCGATTATGGATGGGGTGGGTTGGATGAGCCAATGTATCTCGGTAACGGCAAAGTGGCCTGGAATTATATTAAGAACCCTACCTTTGAGAATTATATCGGCGGTCAGCAAAATGTGTGGCAAGCGATTGTTTACCATTCTAAAAGTGTGAATTAACCCTTATCGACCGGGGCCTGTTTTTAATGGTCCCGGTCTTTCACTAAGACTGCCTATTGTTGTGTTTACTCTGGGTGCCCAGGTAACTACTGCTAGATTTGCGGCAGAATATTCAAGAAAGCCAATGAGGACTCTTAAAACATGCCTCTGGAGGCTTAAGGGGGCTTTTATACTTCCAAAGAGTGGCCCTAAGATTAAAATCTAATGCCCCTAGATAAAGATCAGGCCATAACAGTAGGCTATAGGTATTTTTCGAGATTGAAATTTGAAAGGACTAAGGCCTTTTGTGGCGAGCCGGACCTAACCTCTATAGCCTTCAAGGTTCACAGAGGTTTTATGGGGCTGTTCAGAGGCTTCTGTGAGAAATTGATTCGCCAGAAATAGCAAAATTACCGAGGCTAAATCCAGCCCCGGCATAAAAAAATCAATTAGCAGTTAACCGCGTTAACCGCCAGCCCACCCAGAGATGTTTCCTTATATTTACTCTGCATATCGATACCAGTCTGGCGCATGGTTTCGATCACGCTATCCAGCGGTACGATATGGGCGCCGTCGCCACGTAGGGCCAGGCGAGCGCCGTTGATGGCTTTTACTGCGCCCATGGTGTTGCGCTCGATACAGGGAACTTGCACCAAGCCACCTATAGGATCGCAGGTGAGGCCCAGGTTGTGTTCCATCCCGATCTCAGCGGCGTTCTCGATTTGCTGGTTGCTGCCGCCTTCCACGGCGGCCAGGCCCGCGGAGGCCATTGAGCAGGCAACGCCGATCTCGCCCTGGCAGCCCACTTCGGCAGCGGAGATAGAGGCATTTTTCTTAAATAGCATGCCGATGGCACCGGCGGTGAGCAGGAATTTCACTACCTGATCCTTGAGTTCGCCGTGTACTTCCGGGTCGTGTACAAATTCCACGTAATAGGCGATAACCGCGGGAATAACACCGGCGGCACCGTTGGTGGGGGCGGTAACAATGCGGCCGCGCGCGGCATTCTCTTCGTTAACGGCGAGGGCAAACAGGCTTACCCAGTCGAGGATGGCGAGGCCGCGATTGCGCTCCTCTGCGGTTTGTTTACTCAACTCGCAGTAGAGCTCGGCGGCACGGCGACGCACTTTCAGGCCGCCGGGCAGAATGCCTTTCTGCTGGCAGCCTCGCTCGATGGAGGCTTCCATCACTTTCCAAATATTCCACAGGCGGTCTTTGACTTCCTGCTCGCTGCGAAATGCTTTCTCATTTTCCATTGCCAATTCGGCGATGGTCCAGCCGTGTCGGTCGCAGATCTTCATCAGCTGTTCGGCGTTGCTGAAATCGTAGGGCAGCAGGGTGGCAATCACCTCCTTGTGGGCGAAGTCTTCTTCTGACAGAACAAAGCCACCGCCGATGGAGAAATAGCTGCGCTCGAACAACAGTTCATCGCCGCAATAGGCCTGGCAGGTCATGCCGTTGGAATGTTGAGGCAGAAACTCTTCCATATGGAAGAGCAGGTCCCGATCGCGAACAAACTCTATTTTGTGGTCACCATTGAGGGTCAACACTTGCTCGTTGTGGATGGCGTCCATCTTTTCGTCGATGCTATCGACGTCGATAGTATCGGGGGCTTGGCCCAGTAGTCCCATCAATACTGCCATATCGGTGCCGTGGCCGACGCCGGTCAGGGCCAGGGAGCCGTATAGGTGTACTTGAACACGGTCGGTTTTTGCGAGCTGGTCGCGGTCGCGCAGGTCCTGAACAAACTGGCGTGCGGCGACCATTGGGCCCACCGTATGGGAGCTTGAGGGGCCGACACCAATTTTGAACAGTTCAAATACGCTAATACTCATATAAATTCTCTGCGCTGGGCCGCACAGGGTTGCGGCCCTCCCTTAAGGATATAGTTGCACCATTTAGGGGCGCACTTTGCCTTACAAGGCGCAACAATCAAGATGGCAGCTGCTATTCCGTACAAAATTCTACTTGTTGCGGGTTTTGCGGAATTTATGAGTTCCCTATCACCGGCTGTGATACAAGCTACGGCACTTCCGCGACCAAAACAGCGCGTTTGGGCGCGGGGTGACCTTCTACGGTTCTGTCCGGCGATTGCGGATCGAGAAAGTCGGCCAGGGATTCAAAATGCATCCAGTCGGTGCGCCGCTGTTCCTCCAGGCTAGTGGTATTCAAGTCTACTGTCCTGGGGTTGTGAAACCCGCATTTGCGCAGCCAACTTTCCAAAGTGGCGCAGCTGGGGAAGAACCACACATTGCGCATTTTGGCGTAACGATCTTCCGGCACCAGGCAATCCCCGAGCCCGCCATCAATCACTAAGGTCTCCAGCACCAGCTGGCCACCGGGGCGCAGGGTCTCACGCAGCTCGCGCAGGTGATCCATTGGAGAGCGGCGGTGGTAGAGCACACCCATGGAGAAGGTGGTATCGAAGGCGCGTAGATTTGCGGGCAGGGCCTCGATGCCGAGTGGCAGTAGGTCCACCGGCTGGTCATCGCCGAGATATTTTTTTAGGGCGTAAAACTGCGCGACGAATTTTGCCGAGGGGTCGATGCCAATCACACGTCGGGCGCCGGCGCCATAGGAGCGCCAGCAGTGATAGCCGTTGCCGCAACCCACATCCAGCACCAACCTGTTTTCCATAGGTGCCAGGTGAGGCAGTACTCGGTCCCATTTCCAGTCGGAGCGCCATTCGGTATCGATTGGCAGGCCGAAAATCTCCCAGGGGCCTTTGCGCCAGGGATGCAGTTTTCTCAGTTCCTGCTCCAGTAGCTGCAACTGTTCCGGCGAGGCGTCACTGGCCTTGCCGATGCGCACACTATTGCTGAGCTCGATGCTGGAAGGGGCGATATCTGGCAGAGCTTCGACAGCGGCGCGCCAGTCGGGCAGGTCGCCCCAGCGATGCGGGCTCAGGTTTTCGGCTACCTGTTGAGGTAGCTGGGCCAGCCAGCCGCGCAGTTCCGGGATATGTTGCAGGCCTTGGTAGAGTTGGGTGTAATCAATCACGGGTACTTACTTATCGGGGGTGCCTTTGATGGCGATCAGGGAGGCAAAGTTAAAACACTGGAACCAGACATCCACGCTGGTAAAGCCGACACTTTTCAGGCGCGTGCGGTGGGTGTCCAGGGTCTCAGGAATCAATACGTTTTCTAACGCCGAACGCTTTTGTGCGATTTCCAGGGCGCTGTAGCCATTGGCGGCCTTAAAAGAGTGATGTAACTCAATCATCAGTTCGTTGTGGTCTTTATCGGCGAAGTCCACTTTCTCGGAAATAATCAGGATGCCGCCGGGGCGCAGTCCCTGCTGGATTTTACGCAGGATTTCCTCGCGCTCCTCAACCGGAATAAATTGCAGCGTGAAGTTCAGCACCACAACGGAGGCGTTTTCAATTGCCACGTTTTGCAGGTTGTCGCAGATGAGTTGCACGGGCACTTCGCCGCTGTCCGCTTCGAGTACCGTGCGCGCCTGGGACACCATCGCCTCGGAATTATCTACGGCAATGATTTCGCAATCTGCCGCGGGAATACGGTGGCGCATGGCCAGGGTGGCGGCACACAGTGAGCTGCCCAGGTCATAGCAACGGCTGCCGGCCTGGGCATAGCGTTCCGCGAGGGTGCCGATCATGGCCACGATGGTGGTGTAGCCGGGTACGGAGCGCTTGATCATGTCCGGGAATACTTGCACCACCTGCCGATCAAATTCAAAACCGGCCACCTGGCCCAGTGGGTTTGCGTAGATATTATCTTGTTTGCTCATCGGGACTTCGCTTAGGGATCACGGCAATGATCCGAGAGAAATGGTTACCGCCGAGTACATTTTGTCTGCAAGCGGGTAAAACCGGCGCCCCGGCAGATATTGCTGCCGGGGGCCTGGCGTAATTACAGTTTTTCTTCTTGCAGGTTCAGCTTCGCTGCCGCTTCGCTGCCTTGAGGGCCAGTGACAATAGCGGTGCTGGCTTTGGACGGTTCCAGGTAAGTGGCACCAACGCGCTGCAGGTCTTGCAAAGTAACTTCTGTCACCCGCTTGCGGAACTGCTGGCGTACTTCATGGGTGCGTCCATATAGGCCGGAGTGGAAATTCTTTTTGGCCTCGCCGGCGGGGGAGCCGGGTTTGTCCAGTCCGCCAATCACGCCGAGGATCGATTCTTCCACTTGCTCCTCCTTGTGCTTGCCTTCGGCCAGCCACTGCAGAGAGGCATCGAAATCCTCTAGGGTTTCTCCCATGCGCGGGTCGCGATAGGAGTAAAAGCGGAATACCCCGATATTGCTGTCGTGTCCGGCACCACCGCCGTAGGCGCCGCCCTGTTCGCGAATCGTGCGGTGCAGGAAGCCGTTGCGCAGGAAACCGCTCAATACAGAAAGCGGTGCGGCATCCGGGTTCGACATGGGCACAGTGGCGTAAGCCTTGGAGCAGAAATTTACCTGGCTGTTGGCTACCCAGAGTTCTTGCACCTGTTTGCGCTCAAAAGGTGCATCCGGGTTGGCCGCAGTTGCGCTGGGCGTAGAGACAAGCGGGGCCAATGCCTGGCTGAAATCTCCCAGTTTCTCCTCTTCCCCAATCAACAGGAATTGGCGTGGGGCGGCGAGGATCTTGTCGTGGATCGCCTGGAAATGCGCGGAAAGTTGCTGCAGGCCGTCTCTTTCATCGAGCCCTTTGACCAGGGCTCTCAAGTTGCGCAGGCCCAGCAGGCCACCGCTGGCGTGGCTCTCCCAGGCTGCGCGATTGTAGCCGGCACTGGCCGCTGCCATGGCGAGGGCGTGGCCGTTGCCAACAACACCTTGCTCTCGGCGCGCCAGGGTTTGTTGCAGCAGTTCTTTAATGCGGGCATGCTCATCGAAGCGCACTTGCGCCATGGTGGCCTGCATCAGTTCGGTGAGTTCGCCCTGGTTTCGAGAGAGCGCCTTGCCGGAAAGAATAAAGTGGCCGGACAGGTGATCGAGGTTGTCGATGGCGGTGCGGCTGCTGGTAAAGCCATGCAGGGCACCGGCGACACGGGTCTGCCATTGCTGAACTTCCAGGTAGTCTTTATCGGCGAGGCCAACCTCGCTCAATACTTGGCAGTAGTAAGGCAGTAGAGCTTTTTCTTCCTCGCTGAATTCCGGCAGGGCGCAAACCATCTGCTGGTAAACCAGACCATTGGTACCGGCGCTGTAGCGGGTGAGTTTTTGCTCGCCGATTTCAGTGGTTTCACCCTCGACATCGGGCATTTCCGCGGGAATATCCTCTACACCCACTTTGGGCAGGATGGAGGCATCGTCCTCGCGATTTTGGCGATCCGCTAGGGCCTTGGCGGTTTCGACAATCTGCGCTTTTTCCTTCTCGCTGAGGTGCGCCTTAATCTGCGCTAGCTGTTCCTTCTCTGCCTGCTCTTTGCGCTCGGCCAGTTTGTCGTCCGGGCTCATCACTAGGCGCACGCGGTGTTGGTTTTCCAATAATAGTTTGCGGGCTTTATTGGCGATAAACATCGGATCTTTGATCTGTTCGCGCAATTTTTCCAGGGTGGCGTCGATATTCAGCAGGCCAACCGCATCGCCACGGTGGGTGGCGCCAGTAAGCGCGGTAAGGATCAGCTGCAGGCCGAAGGGGTAGCCGTCACCACCGATTTCGCGCTGTTGCAGTTCCAGCTGGTGTAAACTGGCGGCTACCTGCTCGTAGGGAATGCCTTTCTCGGCGACTTCTTCCAATACGGCGAGTACTTGTTTTTCCAGCTCGTCGGCACGCTCGCGCTCGCTGCCTTCAATACCGCACACAAACACCAGTTCCCGCTGGGAATCGTCCAGCCCGATAAGTGGGGAAGGGGAGGTGCCGAGGTCGGTGGTCTCTAACAGTTTCATCAGCGGGGAGGCACTGTTATCCAGCAGTACACCGGCGAGCAGGTGTGCGGTGAGGGCCTCTTCCAGATCGGTTACGTCGCCGAGTAACCAGCTCAAAACAATATGGGTTTTTCCTTCCAGAGGCTCGCCGGTAAGCGGGTAGTGCTCTTCCACCTTGAGTGGAGCGTAGTAGCGATCTTCGCGGCCCACCTCGATTGTCTTGTCCAGCTTCTCAAATTTGTGCAGCGCTTTTTCTTCAAAAGCAGCCTGGTGTTCTGCGGCGGGAATATCGCCGAAGGTCATAAAGATGGCGTTGCTGGGGTGGTAGTGACTGCGGTAGAAATCCACTAACTCTTGGTAGCTGAGTTTGGGAATATCTGTGGGTTCGCCACCGGAGTTGAAGTGGTAAGTCGTGGTGGGGAACAGGTATTTGCTCAGGGTGTGCCAAAGCTGCGAGCTGACCGAGCTCATGGCGCCCTTCATCTCATTGAACACCACGCCTTTGTATACCAGCTCACTGCTGGTATTTTCGGTTTCGGCAAATTCCAGGCGGTGTCCTTCCTGGGCAAAATCCAGCGGGTCCAATGTGGCGAAAAATACCGCATCCAGGTAAACATCGAGAAGGTTATTGAAATCCTTGCGGTTCTGGCTGGCAAAGGGGTAGGCGGTCCAGTCCGAACTGGTGAAGGCATTCATAAAGGTGTTGAGTGAACGCCGAATCATCATAAAGAAAGGGTCGCGCACCGGGTATTTGTTACTGCCGCACAGTGCGGTGTGCTCAAGAATATGGGCCACACCGGTGGAATCGTGGGGCACAGTGCGCAATGCCACCAGGAAAACATTTTCCGCGTTGTCTGCGGCAATGTGCAGGTGTTGGGCACCGGTGGTGGTGTGGCGGTATTCCTCGACGCGCACGCCGAGGGAATCGATTTCTGCGCTGGTAACCAGTTCAAATGCAGGATGTGAGTTGTTCAAAAGACAGCTCCCTGGAGTTATAGAAAATTTTCTGGCCGGCCTCTGCCGCCGGCGAAAGGGCGCTATTCTACCGCTTGCACACACCGGAAAGACAGTGTTGACAAGGATGTCAGCAAGGCGAAGACTTCACCTACTGAAGCCCCGGCATAAATGTAGACGAATAGGGAGATAGAGGTTGTCCTGGTTGGATATTGCCAGCGTCACTGGCTTTTTTATCACATGGGTGGGTTACACCGTATTTGCACGTAAGAAAGCCAAAGAGACTTGGTGTCTCACATCTTCATTGCAATGGTATCGAGTGGAGTGGATGCTGCGCATGCTCGACCGGGATATGCGCATGGCGGATACCGCTATCCTCAGTAACCTGGAGCGGGTGATTGGTTTTTTTGCCTCCACCAGTATCCTGATTCTGGCGGGCTTGGTGACGGCCCTAACGGCGAACAAGGCCGCCATTGAAGTACTCACCAGCCTGCCCTTTGCCGAGCCCACCACGGTTGAGCAGTTTGAGCTTAAGGTGATGTTGCTTATCCTGATTTTTATTTTCGCCTTTTTCAATTTCACCTGGTCCCTGCGCCAGTACTCCTTTGCCAATGTGCTGATCGGCGCTGCGCCTCCGCCAGAAGCGGGGGAGTTGTCCGAGGCCGAGCGCCGCCGTTTTGCCATCAGCACCGCCAAAGTAATCGACCATGCCGGGCACAGTTACAACTACGGTTTGCGCTCCTATTACTTTTCCATGTCGGTACTGGGTTGGTTTATCCACCCTCTGCTGTTTATTGCCGGTTACGTTTTTGTGGTTTGTGTATTGTACCGGCGCGAGTTTATGTCCCGCGCGCTCAATTCGATTTTGGCGGCGCGGGAGGGTGGCCTCGAGCGTCAGCAGAGGAAGAAGTTCAGTGGAGAATCGTGAAATTGTGGCGGCCTTTGACAAGGTGGCAAAACTGCGGGGCTGGCAGCAGCTGCATACCGCAAAGAACCTGGCGATGGCGCTCTCGGTAGAAGTGGCCGAATTGAATCGGCATTTTCAGTGGCGTGATAACGGTGACATCCACGCACTGATGCAGAGTGAGAATGCTGAAGAGGTTGCCGCAGAGCTGGCAGATATCCAAATGTACCTGTGTAAGTTGGCGGAGGTGCTCGGAGTGGATATGGATGTGGCGCTGCGCAGTAAAATCGCGGAAAACGAGCGCCGGGCTACTGAAGTTGTGGTTGGTGGGGCCCCATGAGCGATACACGTTACAGCGACAGAAACTTTGACGACCTGGCGCATCGATTTCGCGATCGAATTTACGGTGGTCTCAAGGGTGATATTCGCCTGGCCGTATTGAACCGTGATTTGGCGTCGATTGTCAGCCGGGAATCGCGCACTCTGAAAATTGTGGATGCCGGTGGTGGCCAGGGGCACTTTGCCATGGACTTGGCTGCTGCAGGGCATCGGGTGTACTTGGCAGATATTTCGGCGCAAATGCTGGAGCATGCTGCGGCAGAGGTGCAGGCGAGACATTTACAAAAGCGGGTAACCCTTTTGCATAAACCCTTACAGGCGCTGGCGCAGATGAAAATGCTGCAGGGCGCGGACCTGGTAATCTGCCATGCGGTGCTTGAGTGGCTGGAGGAACCACGGCTGGCCTTGCAGCAACTGCACCGTTTGCTGAAACCGGGTGGCTACTTGTCTCTGACGTTTTACAACCGACGCGCGCTGGAGTTTCGCCTGTTGCAGCGCGGCAGCTTTCGTCAGTTGGAGCGCAATATCGATGAGGATTACTGGGGCGGGCACCCCGGCAGCCTGACACCACAAAACCCGCTGCTAATGGAGAGGGTGAGTGATTGGCTGCAAGAGGCGGGCTTTGAAGTGACTTGTCATAGTGGCATCCGCTGTTTTCACGACTTTATGACGCCAGCTATTCGCGACAAACTGCCCGCCGCGGCAATCGTACAAAAGGAACTGGAGTACTCGCAGACCGACCCCTATCGTCAGCTGGCGCGTTATATCCACCTCCTCTGTCGAGTGCCCGAATAAAGCTCTGATAAAGGGCTGAAGATTAGAGCGTGCGCAGCAGCAGTTCCTTGGCGGCATTTACCCGCGACGCCAGGTAGTCGTTACCACCGCGATCCGGGTGCAATTTTTGGATAAGTTTGCGGTGCGCACCGATAATTTCGTCCCGCCCGGCCTTGGCGCCGACGCCCAAAATCCGCCGCGCTTCATGTTCACTTAATGGCGGCCCCTGATCGGTCTGTGTGGTTTTATGTTCCTGCTGAGTCTCCTGTTCTTGCTGTGGATTCGGGTTTTGCCGCTTGCGTGCGTAACGCTCAAATAGGGGGGCCAGCCAGGGCATCAGGCGCGTGAGTTGATTGAGCAGGCGCCCCAATACCGGCAAAATTAGCAATACTGTGGCGCCGACCCAATGTAGCCGTCCACTAATCGCCAACAGTACGACAACCGCCGCCGCCCCCATTAGCGTGATAAAGAAAATCTGTTTGCGTTTATCGCCCTTTGAACTGGCTTTGATTTTCTGCCAGGCATACCAGACGCCGATAACAATCAGTAGTAGAAGAATTAAACGTGCCAATGGCGGCTCCTTAGATTCTGAACTTGCCAAGTTTGTGTCCAGGGCTTAAATATCTTTCCGATCCCATGGATTGTCAGGTTACCATGGCTCGCCTCAAGCCCTTCCAAACTCTGGGCGGAATGATGGCTTGTAGCTATCCTGTTTGAAGAAAATTTCAGCACTTGAGATAACAGTATGCAATACGACAAATTCCAGATTCCGGATGCGGATCAGATTTTGCCCGGCCGACCACAGCCGATGGAAATCACTGGCGTCCATTATGTCAACGGCAATCCCATTCAGGAGCCATTCCCCGAGGGCATGGAGGTCGCATTATTTGGCATGGGTTGCTTCTGGGGTGCGGAGCGACTGTTCTGGGAAATTAATGGCGTCTATGCCACTGCAGTGGGCTATACGGATGGTGCCACCGAGAACCCAAATTACGATGAAGTGTGTAGTGGCCGCACGGGGCATGCCGAGGTGGTTAAGGTGGTGTTTGACCCGAAGAAGGTCAGCTATGCAGAGTTACTGAAAACTTTTTGGGACATGCATGATCCCACCCAAGGCATGCGCCAGGGCAATGATATCGGCTCCCAGTACCGCTCCTGTATTTTCTGTACCCACGAAGGGCAGAAGAAAGAAGCGGAAGCAAGCAGGGAAGCCATACAAGCGGCCCTTAATGAAAAGCAGCGCGGTGAGGTGACCACCGAAATTAGCATGGCCCAGCCATTTTATTACGCCGAGGAATACCACCAGCAGTATATGGCGAAAAACAAAGAAGCCGTTTGTCCGATACTGCGTAATCCCATGCACGATTAAGGCGCTCGGCTGATCTGTGGGGGCGGAAATCACTGCCCCCTTAATCCCCCTGACTAGATTCTTCCTAGCCTCTTATTTGCTTTGCCGCTGATGTGCGCACCAATCGCTCCAGCTCCCAGGGTAAAGCAGGGAGTCCCGGCGTCCGGCCAGCTGTTGAGCAAAGTAGTTTACACAGGCCGTCACCCCTGAACCGCAGTAATTCAGAATGGGCCGTCCATCTGAGTGGGAATCCCAAATAGCTTGGAGCGCCGCAGGCGACTTCACTTTGCCTTTCTCGTCGGTCATTTCTCGCCAGGGTTGGTTGATGGCGCTGGGGATATGGCCCGCGATGGGATCTATGGGTTCGTGTTTGCCGGCAAAGCGATCTTCATCTCGGGCGTCTACCAGCTGCCAAGGCGCATCGCCCAGAGAGGTTTTAAGGGTCTCGTAGTGCACCAGTAGATTGTCTTTTGGCTTTGCACTGAAATTACCTTTCGGTGCGGCTTCCGGTTCACCGCTCTCTAAAGTCAGACCGGCATCAAGCCATGCTCGCAGGCCTCCATTGAGAACTCGGATATCTGTGTGGCCGAAAAAGAAAAACAGGAACCAGGCACGCGCAGCAAAGCCCAGGCGGTTATCGTCGTAGACAACCACTGGCGTATCGGTGTTGATACCCAACTTGCGGGCGAATTGCTGGAACTGTGCGCTGTTGGGCATGGGATGACGCCCGCCAAACTGGTGTATGGGGGCGGACAGATCCCGGTGCAGGCTGGCGTAGTGGGCTCCGGGAATATGCCCCGCTGCATAGGCTTGGGCTCCGCTTTCCTTGTCGGCGAGATCATAGCGGCAGTCCAGGATGACCACTGTCTCGTCGGCAATCCGTTTTTGGAGATCCTCTACTTCAATGAGCGAAGCGCTGTGCATTCGGTCCATGTTGATTCCTGCTGTCGTCCAATGACGCCAATCGTTTAGGGTTCGCTTTCCGGGGCTGGCACGCCCGTGGAAGGGGCCTCTGTTTCACCGCCTTGGCTCTGTTCCTCTTGCTCCTCCTGGATCTGGTCTGCCAGTTCCTGCTTGCGGCAGTCTTTGGTGGGTTCTGTCTGGTCGTTTTCTGGGTTGTCGAGAAAGCGCGCCGCCGCTTTTTCTGCGCAGCTACTGGCAGAAATAATATCGTGAGCCAATTGAGGGAATAGCAGCCATTGGTGATTGGGCAGCGCTTTGCGCGCTATATCTACATCCTCCGCGGATAAAACCGGATCCAGTCCACCGTGTAACACCATCACTGGAGCGGGAGTGGCAATGGGTTGGGACTCCAGCAGTGGTGCAGCGGGGATCGCCCAGATACGGCATTGCAGTTGCAGCAACTTCAGGTCTGAGCGCACAGCGCCGCCGAGTATGCCGGTGCCCTCGGCGCTCTCGCGGGCTTGGTCGAAATCGACAAAGGGGGCTTCCTCATAACAGAAATGGCTGACCCCGGCGGCGTCGCCAAAGTAGGGGTCCAGTACGATTTCCATAAAGTGTCCAATCGCTTTTTGCGCGGGCTTCAGGCCCTCGTCGCTACTGTTCTCCAGCCCCTCAATTAGCTTTGGCAGTTCACTGTAAAAATTCTCGTTGTACAAAGCCTGGAACAGCACCCTCAGCAGGCGTTGCCCCGTGAGCACAAACGGGTAGGGCTGATTCGAATAGCGGTGCTTGATAGAAACCGTGCGCGGTTTCTCATCGAGGGTTTGCACCAGGTTCTCCAGGCGCCGGCGCAGATCCGGGTAGCGGCTGTTACATTTTTCATCCTCAATACAGTGCTTGAGGCCGCGCTCGTAAGCCGCCAGTGAATCCTGAGCAAGTTGTTGGGTATAGGCGATATTCGGGAAGACCGCGCTGTTGAGCACCAGGGCGCGAGTTGAATCGGGGAAATCCCGCGCATAAGTGAGGGCGTAGCGGGAAGAGTAGGAAACGCCATAGAGGTCGAGCTTGTCGATTTTCAACAGCTTGCGCAGCTCTTCCACATCCCGAGCAATCACAGAACTGTTGTACTGCGCCATATCCGCGCCCTTGCTCAGACGGCTGTAGCAGCGCTCCATACTGAAAGCGAAAACACGCGCTTCCTCTTCTGGGGAGAGGTTGCGCTGGAAAGCCGTCTGCGCGTCCTCGATAAACTCGCTGCAGGTGAGGCGCGGCCGCGCCATGCCGGTGCCGCGCGGATCGATCACGATTAAATCGCGACCGTCTTCAACAGTCATTGCGGCGTAGTTCAACCACAACCAGTCGCTGGCGTTTTCCGGCTCCAACCCCATGCTGGCGCCGGGGCCACCGGCCCCGAGATGTAGCAGCGGTGCCTTATTGGGGGCTGGATGATTGGCGCGAAAGCGAATCACCGGGAAGCGAATTTTTCGCCTGGTGGGGTGGGCGTAATCCTCCGGCACTTCCATCATGTAGCACTGGGTAGCGGGCCAACTGTCATCAGTTTTAAACCAGCAGGACCTGGGGTATAGGTGGGTATAGCTCCTGGGCTTTTTCACCGTGGGGGTTGCCCCCTGCTCAGACCGATCACAGGCGTTCACCAGTAAGCCGATGAATATGATGCAGGCGGTCAGTGGGCGGAGATTTCGCACTAAGTGTCTTCCTGTGGGCAGAAAAGTTCTAGGTTCTATGGGCTGTGCCGCTCAATGGTTACCGAATCGCGCAATGGGTGCGGAGAGGTTCCACTTCAGAGCTGCCAGGCGGATTGCCAAGGTAACCAGCACGGCTATAGCCACCACCAAGTCCCCCGGCAATTTGCCACTGGCATCGAGAGCAACCAGCACGGCGGCGCCGGTGAGAGCCGCAGTGGCATAGATCTCCCGGCGCAGAAGCAGTGGAATATCCCCGGAGAGTACATCGCGAATTACACCGCCGAAAGTACCGGTCATCATTCCCATTACGATGGCAATAGTGGCGGAGTAACCCAGCTCTAAACCCTTCTGTGTGCCGATCACGACAAATACTGCGAGGCCAATGGCGTCCGCTATCATCAGTAGGCGCATGGGCACTTGTAAATAGCGTATCAGGTAAAAACTGACTACACCGGTGGTGACAGCGATCCACAAATAGTAGGTGTCTTGCAGCCAAAACACGGGAATATTGAGGATGATGTCCCGAATGGTTCCCCCTCCCGTGGAGGTGACACAGGCGAGCACTACTGCGCCAAACAAATCCATTTGCTTGTGGCCTGCAGCGAGTACACCACTAAAGGCAAAGACTGCAATACCGATCAAGTCGAACCAATGCAGCAGCTCATCCATATCATTGTTACATCCAGAGATTGGCGGGCAGGGGAGAATAGCACTTCTATTTACGCAAAGGGAGTCGGCTACTTGGCCGCCAGTAAGAAGTGTGAGGCGGTGCAACCGGCAGCCTATTTATGGCTGCTGGCCATAGGAGAAAGTCCCTTTAGCACTCTGTGATTTTGGCAGAGCATGGGGCCAGCTTCTGTCTGATTAACCTTGGCAGGTTTGCCCAGCGAATCTTATACGCGCCGTAAAAAGTAAAAAAAGGATTTTAAGGGATTTGATGGAAAAATTGACCCTGCCGACAGGTGTTATTGAATGCTGCCACATCCAAGGGGTAAAACCCTGGAGGTTGATGGGGGTTGGGGTAGAAACAGTGAGTGATAAATATCTGAAGCCAAGTATCCACTATGCCAATTTATAGCATCCTAAAAGCGCTAGCTTGTGTATTTATCATTGGCATGGCTTACCCAATTGTTAAATTTGCGATCAATGATATCCCCCCATTGTTGCTGACCGCCCTGAGATTTTCGCTGGTGGGTGTGCCACTTATCATTTTTTTCCCGTTTCCGAAAACCTCTGTGATGAATGTATTTTTGACGGGCATTTTTCTTCAGTTCCTCAATACCGGTTTGGTTTATTTTGCTCTGCGTAGCGATGCACAATCTGGGGTTGCCAGTTTGTTGGCACAGTCACAGGTGCTTTTTACTCTACTTTTTAGCGTTTATTTTTTTGGGGATAAAATTAGCCGACAGCAGTTGTTAGGGTTGTTAGTTGCAGCTGTGGGTTTCACGATATTTTTTCTACACGCCGATGAGAATGGAGCGACAACCACAATGGGGCTCGTGCTTCTGATTGCTTCGGGAATGGCCTGGGCTATTGGAAATATGTTGCTGAAGAGCATGAAGGGGGTAAACCTGCTGCATCTGATGATTTGGGCATCACTGGTGCCGCCAATCCCGCTATTCGTATTATCTTATTTTATGGAAACGCAAAGACCACTCAAGGTTTTACTTGAAGCTTCGCCATTGGCATGGGGTGCGGTTCTCTATCAGTGTTTGTTTATCACTCTGCTTGGATTTATGTGGTGGGGGGAATTGATGCGGCGTTATTCAGCTGCTTTTGTTGCACCCTTTGGGCTATTGGTTCCGGTATTTGGCTTGATGGGCTCCTGGGTACTTTTAGGTGAGTCGATGGATACTATCGAGTGGTGGGCATCCCTGTTGGTTTTCGTAGGTATTGCCTTTTGCGTGATCAATGTGCAGGAGATAAAGGCGCAAGCCAAAGGGTAGTAATTTACAAAAAATTTAGGAGGCTCAGGGAAAGCCGCCGGTTTAATGGGGCAGGGCGCATACCCGAGGGTGTTGCCGCGAGTAGCGCCCAATGAGGCGTTAAACGAACGCCTGCAGGCCGGTCTGTGCGCGGCCCAAGATCAGGGCGTGTACGTCATGGGTGCCCTCGTAGGTATTTACCGCTTCCAGGTTCATCACGTGGCGAATCACGTGGAACTCGTCGGAGATGCCGTTGCCGCCGTGCATATCGCGGGAAACGCGGGCGATATCCAGGGCCTTGCCGCAGTTGTTGCGCTTCACCAGGGAGATCATGGTGGGGTCGAACTGCTTGTTCTCATCCATGATGCGGCCAACGCGCAGGGAGGCCTGCAGACCCAGGGTAATTTCGGTTTGCATATCGGCCAGCTTCTTCTGGAACAGCTGGGTTTGTGCCAGTGGGCGGTTGAACTGTTTGCGGTCCAGGCCGTACTGGCGGGCCGCGTGCCAGCAGAATTCACCGGCACCCATGGCGCCCCAGGAAATGCCGTAGCGGGCGCGGTTCAAGCAGCCGAATGGGCCGCGCAGTCCGCCGATTTCCGGGAACTTGTTCTCTTCGGGAACGAAGACATTGTCCATCACGATCTCACCGGTGATGGAGGCACGCAGGGAGAACTTGCCCTCGATCTTCGGTGCGGTCAGGCCTTCCATACCCTTCTCGAGTACGAAGCCGCGAATGATGTCGTCATCGTCTTTGGCCCAAACCACGAAGACATCGGCGATGGGGCTGTTGGTAATCCACATTTTGGCGCCGCTGATGCGGTAGCCGCCGTCCACTTTCTTGGCGCGGGTTTTCATACCGCCAGGATCAGAGCCTGCATCCGGCTCGGTCAGGCCGAAACAGCCAACCCACTCACCGCTGGCCAGCTTGGGAAGGTATTTCTGCTTCTGCTCTTCGCTGCCGTAGGCGTAGATGGGGTGCATCACCAGGCTGGATTGCACGCTCATGGCGGAGCGGTAGCCGGAGTCAACGCGCTCAACTTCACGCGCCACCAGACCGTAGGAAACGTAGTTGAGACCGGCACAGCCATAGCCTTCGATGGTGGAACCCAGCAGGCCCAGCTCACCCATTTCGCTCATGATTTCACGGTCGAAGACCTCGTGGCGGTTGGCCTCCAAGACCCTTGGCATCAGCTTGTTCTGGCAGTATTCGCGCGCGGCATCGCGCACCATGCGCTCTTCGTCTGTCAACTGCTGGTCCAGCAGCAGGATATCGTCCCAGTGGGCGAGTGGCTGATGTTTACTCATGGCTAGTCTCTTCTACTTCTTCCGTTATTAATCGGCACCAAAGTTTGTCGCCAGTCCGGCAAAAAGCTGACGGATTCTGACTGGAGCATTGGCAATTGCCCCGCGGCAAATCCCGGTGACCATTCAGTTTATTGTGGCGCATCATACCTAAGTAGCCGCGCCGGGGCACTCCTATCGACAGCAAAATTTAGGCTATTTGGAGTGTGTCTGTGTAAACAAGGGTAAAACGCCTTGCGAGCTATTTTTGTCGGAAGATAATGGGCGCAATAATTCTCTGTTTTTCCTGTTTTTAAATACTTTTCCGGTGATTTTCCTTGGGCTTTTACCGTGTTTTGGCAATTTGTGTTCCACTGCTGGCCAGCTGTTCCTCTCAGCCGATCGAGACTGCCGAGCCGCAGGATATTTTGTCCCTGCCGCAGGCATTTAGTGACTCGGGCGCAGTGGCAGCCGATATCCGCTGGTGGCGTGGGTTTGAAGACCCCCAGCTCGACCAGCTGGTTGAGCTGGCCCTGCAGGACAATCCGGATCTACAGGCCAGTTACTGGCGTTTGCGCCAGGCCTCAGCAGTAGCCCGCGGGGCGCGCTCGGGTCTGTGGCCTAGATTGACGGCCCAGATTGAAAATACCGAGCAGCGTTACTCCTCCGGGGAATTTACCGACCCTTCCAACGAGGGCAATAGCTGGAGCACTCGGATTGCCGCCAGTTATGAACTGGATCTCTGGGGGCGCGTGCGTGCCGGAGCCAGTGCGGCCGAGGCGGGACTTCAGGCCCAACAACAGAATCTGCAAACTGCCTCCCTGAGTCTCGCCGCGGAGGTATCCTCAACCTGGTTGCAGTTGCGTGAACAGTGGGGCCAGCGCGACTTGCTGCAGGAGCAGCTGGAAACCAACCGCAAATCTCTGCAGGTACTGGAGTCGCGCTTTGCTCGCGGTGTCAGCGTTGCTGCCGATGTGCTGCAGCAACGCCAGCTGGTACAGCGCTCTGAACAGGAGTTGGAGCAAGCCGGTGCAGACATTGAGATTCTCGAGGTGCAACTGGCGACTTTGCTGGGCATCAACCCAGGCCAGCTGGATGGATACATTCACAAAGTTGCGAGTCTACCCATTCTGCCAGCCCTGCCTGATACCGGCATTCCCTCACAACTGTTGCTGCGGCGCCCAGATGTGCGGGAAGTCCAGCGCAAGCTGGTGCAGGACTACCACTTGGCCGATCAAGCTTGGGCGGATCGCTTGCCGGTACTGAGTCTCTCTGCAGTGGCGAGTAACGGTACCAGTTTGATCAGCGATATTACCGAGAATTGGCTGCTCGCTATCGCCACTTCCCTGGAAGGGGTGATCTTCGATGGCGGTGCGCTCAGTTCGGCACGGCAACAGCAGGATGCGGCCCTGCAGGAGCGCTGGGCGCTGTATCGCGAAACGGTGAATCAGGCGCTGTCAGAAGTTGAGCAGGCCCTGATCCGTGAGCGCGCTTTAAGCCTGGAGCTTCAACACCTGCGTGAGCGGGAGCGTTTGTCCGACTTGATCGTCCAGCGGCGCAACCGGGCCTATACCCGCGGTGCCGTCGATTTTCTCAATCTGCTGACGGCCACCACCGAACAGCAGAGCTTGGCTCGTGAGGTGTTGTCCGCCGAGCGTCAGTTGCTGCAGAACCGAGTCACTTTATATCGTGCACTTTCCGGGGGGCTGCCCCTGGAAGATCTGCCTGCACCTGAGCCCGCAGACCTGGAGCTGTACCTGGAGGGAAATAGTTGATGTTGAAGAAGTTCAATCCGCGCTTGCTCATACCAGTAGCCCTGTTGGCTTTGGCCGTTGTGATTGCCGCCTGGATGCTGCGGGAAAAACCCACAGTCTCCCGTGGAGAGCGCAAGGTGCCCCCGCCGGCCGTGGATGTGGCCGTGGCGGAACAGGGAAATTTCCCCATTACCCTGAGTGCCCTGGGGAAAGTGACTGCGCGTGAATTAGCGGAGGTAGAGCCCCTGGTCGATGGGCAGGTGGAGTGGCTCGACTACGACCTGGGGCCCGGTGCAGTTTTGCCCAAGGGCAAGGTGTTGTTACGCATTGATGCCGAACCCTACCAATTGGCTCTGAAGTCTGCCCAGAGCACCCTGGCTGGGCGCCGTGCGGAATTGCAGCAGGAGTTGGGCCAACAGCAGGTGGCCCGGGAAGAATATGAACTGCTCGGTACTGCCCTGGGCGATGCCGATCGTGCACTGGTGTTGCGTGAACCCCAGAAAGCAGCGGCCGAGGCCGCGGTGCAGTCGGCAGAAGCTGAGGTGGCTTTGGCACAGCGCAATCTGCGCCTTACAGAAGTGCGAGCCCCCTTTGATGCTCTCGTAGTGGCGCGCAATGTGGATGTGGGGGATCGCGTCTCCCCCGGCGTCAATCTCTACAGTTTGGCCAGCGCCAGCCGCTTCCAGATAGCCGTAGAGGTTCCCGCTAGCCAGTTACATCGGTTAAACAGCGCTGACGTGGAAGTGCGCATATACGGCAGCCAGTGGCCCGCCGGTAGTTACCGCCAGGGTGAGTTTGTGCGGGTGATACCGGTATTGGAGGAGCAGGGGCGCCTGGCACGGGTGCTGGTCGAGCTGGATGACCCTCTCTCCGTGATGGACCCTTCCCAACCACAGCTTTTGCTCAACGACTTGGCGCGGGTGGAAATCATCTCCCAGGGTAAAGAGGCGCTGGTGCGGATTCCGCTCACCGCCTTACAAGATGACAACCAAGTCTGGGTAGTACGTGACAACCGCACCAGTATCCAGCCTGTTGAAGTCGCTTATACCAGCGGCGACTTCGCCGTGCTCGACAGGGGCCTTAGCGGTGGGGAAACCTTGGTAACGACCCGCCTGATCACCGTCACCGAAGGCATGCCGGTAAGGATTGCCGGAGGGCCCCGCCCGGGTAAAAGCTTGCCCGCCGATGCAGCCGCCTCAGCAAATGAGGGTGCAATGCCTGGACTCCGGCCCCAGGACGCTGGGGGTGCCAATGACTGAACGCAAAAGAGCTGATGCGGACATAGATACCCGCAGAGGTGCCATCGCCTGGATGGCGCGCAACCATGTAACCGCCAACCTGTTGATGCTGGTCCTGATTGTGGGCGGACTCATTTTTTCCCTGGTGGTGAAGAAAGAGGTCTTTCCGGAATTCAGCTTGGATATGGTGACCGTTTCCATCTCTTACCCCGGCGCCAGTCCGGAAGAGGTGGAGCGCGGCGTGCTGGTGGCTGCCGAGCAGGCGGTTCAGGGCATTGTGGGAATCAAGGAAATGCGTGGTGCGGCCAATGAGGGCAGCGCTTCCCTGATTCTGGAGTTGGAGGGCGATGCGGATGCCAATCTGGTCTTTCAAAACATTCAGCAAGCCATCGATTCGGTGACCACCTTCCCCGGTGATATCGAACGTCCGCAGGTAAGTCTGGCCGAGCGCAAGCGCGATGTACTGGATCTTGTTCTGCACGGTAATCTGGACGATCGCAGTTTGCGCGCCCTGGCCATGCAGGTTTACGACAAGCTGGAGGCGCACAGCGGTATCACCCAGCTGGAGGCCCAGGGGGTTCGCGATCTGGAGGTGGCCGTTGAGATACGCCGCGATGATTTGCGGCGTTATGGTCTTACCCTGTCGGAAGTGGCCCAGGTGGTAAAAAATGCGGCGGTGGATATTCCCTCCGGCAGTGTTAAATCCAATGCTGGTGAAATCCTGGTGCGGGTTACCGAGCGGCGTGATTGGGCGCGCGAGTTTGGCAGTGTGGTGGTAACCCGCGGCAGTGGCGGTGGCCCGGTCTATCTGCGTGATATCGCCAATATCAGCGATGCCCTCGAAGACGAGGCGCGCAATATGGTGTTTAACGGGGAGCCCGCCGTCAGCATTAAAATTTATCGCGTGGGCGAGCAGACGCCCATGAGTGTCAGTGAGGCGGCGCGGGAAGTAATCGATGAAGTTAGAACCAGCCTGCCACCGGGGGTGACCCTCACAATTCGAGATGACGACTCGGAAATATTTAAAGAGCGTCTCTCTCTGTTGTTGAAAAACGGATTTATCGGCCTGCTGCTGGTGTTTGTGGTGCTTGGCGCCTTCCTGGAATTGCGCCTGGCATTTTGGGTGACTCTGGGAATTCCCACCAGTTTTCTGGGTTCGCTGCTGTTCCTGCCCGGGTTGGATATCTCTATCAGCATGGTGAGCATGTTCGCCTTTATCATCGCCCTGGGCATAGTGGTGGATGATGCGATTATCGCCGGGGAAAATATTCATGAGTGGCGCCAGAAGGGTTATAGCAATTTAGAGGCCGCTATTGCCGGTGCGCGCCAAGTGGCGGTGCCGCTCACCTTTGCCATCCTCACCAATATCGTCGCCTTTATTCCCCTGATGGAATTGCCCGGCTTTATGGGTAAGATCTTCGGTGTTATTCCTTTTGTAGTGGGTTCGGTATTTATTATTTCCTGGGTCGAGGCGCTGTTTATTTTACCGGCGCACCTGGCTCATTCCCGCCGGGGTTACAAGAGCCGACGGGCCCGCCAATTTGCCGCCCGGCAAAAATTGTTGGCACGTGGCCTGGACCGCTTCGTACAACGACGCTTCCGGCCCTTTTTGGATTTCTGTGTGGCGCACCGCTACAGCACGATTGCCGTCGCCATTGCTGTTTTGCTGGTGATGGGGGGCTATGCGGCCAGTGGGCGCATGGGCTTTACCCTGATGCCGCGAGTGGAGCGGGATTCAGGCCGTTTTGCGGTGACTTTCCCCACCGGTACTCCTCAACAACAGTTGGAGAAAGCCAGGGCGCAGATTATTGATGCGGCCGATAGAGTGCTCGAACAATACGACCGCGATCGGGTTTTCCTCGGCAGTCGAGGGATGATTGGGGACGATGCAATTCAGGTGGATGCCTATTTTGTTGCGGCGGATCAGCGCAGCTTTTCCACCGGAGAGTTTGTGCGTGAGTGGCGAAAAGAGGTTGGGCCTATAGCCGGTTCTCTCAGTGCTATTACGGCGTCTGATCGCGGCGGGCCCGGCGCCGGTTCCTCCTTGACGGTGGAGCTGCGTCATACCGATACGGACACACTGGAGCAGGCCGCGTTGCGCCTGGCCAGTGAGTTGGAGAAATTCCCCAATGTGAGCGATATCGACGCGGGTATTTCGCTCGGCAAAACCCAGCTCGATTTAACCCTCACAGAAACCGCCAAAAGCCTGGGCGTTTCCGCCGAGGACATCGGTCGTCAACTGCGGGCTTCTCTCTACGGTGCCGAAGCGCTGCGCCAACAGCGCGGGCGTGACCAGGTGAAGGTGATGGTGCGCCTGCCGGAGGGTGAGCGAGTGACGATGGACGATGTACACAATATGATGATTCGCGCCGGCAACGGCCAGTGGCTGCCGCTCCTCGACCTTGTTGAGATCGACCAGGGGCGCGCCTATGCCAAGATCAATCGCCGCGAGGGACGCCGAGTGACCACGGTTACCGCAAATGTGGAACCCAGCGATCAGGCCGCCCTGGTGATCAACGAGCTCAATCTCAGTGTGATGCCGCAATTAAAAGCCGAGTTCCCCGGTCTCGGGGTTTCCTATGAAGGGCGTCAGGCGGATGAAAGGGAGGGGCTCGCCTCACTGGGTATGACTTTTATGCTGGCTATGGCGGTGCTCTATCTGCTGCTGGCGATTCCGCTGAAGAGTTATATACAGCCGCTGATCGTGATGATTGCCATTCCCTTCGGCGTGATCGGTGCATTGCTCGGCCACCTGGGTATGGGTTACGGCCTCAGCATGGTCAGCCTGCTGGGCATGGTGGCCCTCGCGGGGGTGGTTATTAACGATACTCTGGTGATGATCGAATACAGTAACCGCTTGCGTAACGAGGGTGTCGACCTGGAGGCTGCGATCAAGCGCGCGGCGGCGCGCCGCTTCCGCCCGATTGTGCTGACCACGGTCACCACTTTCTGTGGCCTGATGCCGATGATTTTTGAAACCTCGGTACAGGCGCGCTTTATGATCCCGATGGCGATTTCCCTCGGCTACGGCATCCTCGCGGCCACGGCTATCTCGCTGTTGTTGGTGCCTTGCCTGTACCTGATGCTTGGCAAAGATATTCCCGATTTGCTGGAGCGGGCGAAAGCTGCGGTGAAATCTCTTCTCAGGCCTGCGCAGGTTTAATCCCTGCGCAGTTCGTCCTTGGTGGCGATGGGGTTGGGGAAATTCATCACCACGATATACGAGGACACCAGGAAGGTCAGAATGGCTGTGGCCTGTATCAGGTGTGAGGCTTCGCTGCCGATGAGATTCTGGCTAAAGGCGAGTAGGGCGATCAGCAGGGAGAATTCACTAATTTGCCCCAGGCGAAAGCCGATATCCCAGGCCAATATCTTGAGTTCGCTGTGGCTACCGAGCAGGTAGCGAAATACCACCGGCTTAGCCAGCAATACTACGGCAGCGGTTACCAGTGCCGGGACCAGGATTTCCGGCAGCATCGATAGTTTGAACTGGGCGCCCAGGCTGAAGAAAAACAAAATCAAAAAGAAATCCCGCAGGGGTTTCAGATTAAGGGCTATGTATTGGGAAATTCGGCTGGCGGCGAGGGTGATACCGGCGATAAAGGCGCCGATCTCCCGCGACAGTCCCAGCGTCTCAGCCAATTCCGCCATACCCATACACCAGCCCAGCGCCATCAAAAACACATATTCGTGGAAGCGATCGAAGCGGCTGAACAACGGCAGCAGCAGGTATTTCACTACTACCCAGGCAAACGCCACTAATAAGGGCAGGGCTCCGAAAGACAGAGCCACTTGCCCCAGGTGCATATCCCCACTGCTGTCACTGAGCAAAATCATCAGGCACACGATGGCGACAAAATCCTGAAACAGCAACAGCCCCACCATCAACTCCCCCAGCTTTTTGTGGTGTAGCACCGTGGTGGGTAACAGCTTGATGCCGATAATGGTACTGGAGAACATCAGGGCCATGCCGATCACCCAGCTTTCCATGGTGGTAAAGCCAAACAGCTGGCCAATGGAAAATCCGATGCCCAGGAATATGGCGCAACTGATAATGCCGACAAAAGTGGCCTTGCGCAGAACCGAGACCAGAGCCTGGGGCTGCATATCGAGCCCTAACAGGAACAGCAGGAAGATGATACCCACGTTGGACATATCGGAGAGCAGGCGCAGGTTGTCGATGACCGCAAACCCGGATGGCCCCAGCAGCACGCCTAGAGCGATATAGGCAACCAATAAGGGTTGGCGGCCGAAGAGCGCCAGAGTGGCGACTATCGCGGCGCCACTAAAAATAAGAAAGAAAGATTGGAAGAGAGAGCTGTCCGCCACAGGTCATCCTTGAAAGTGAGCGAGATCTCATCATTATCCACAGATGGACGGACAGCTAAACCTTTATCACTCCGGGTTCTCTGAGGGGATGGGCAGTTCAGTGGTGCTTTTGATCTGCTCCAGGGCGAAATTCGAAATAATATCGCTAATGCCTACGTGCCTAATCAATTCCTTGTAAAAGCGGTCGTAGGCAGAAATATCGCTCACCACCACCCGTAGCAAGTAGTCGTAGTCCCCGGCCATGCGGTAGCAGTCCACCACTTCCGGCAGCTGTGCCACATGTTTGGAGAAGGCTTCAGCCCATTCTGGGGTGTGCTGATCCGTTTTTACCTGGGCGAAAACCGAAACCGGCAGCCCCAGAATTTCCGCATTGAGCAGGGCGACTTTGCGGCGAATGATGCCGCTTTTTTCCAGCTTCTGCACCCGGCGCCAGCAGGGGGTTTTAGTGAGTCCCACACGCTCCGCCAGCTCCTCAATAGAAAGGCTGACGTCCGATTGCAGAATAGCGAGCAGGTGTCTATCAATCGCGTCAAGTGAGGACATAGTGCTACAGCGCTCCCCGTAACCTAGGGCCTTGTTTCCCTTCGTTGAAATTCATGCCCTCACTGGCTTTGCCCTGGCGGTGGTTGGATGTTCTGGGTGGCTGGAAGGCTGGCAGGTAGTTTGCCTCTTCCTTTTCCACCTGACGTAACGATAGGCTCAGGGGAATTGCGCCGGTAGTGGAATTTTCCCCAAGTGCAACGTCGATGAGAGCAGTTTGTGCAAATGGGTGGGGTCGGGCGGGCGCTCGGCTGGGATTTAAAAGTGGACAGGTGAGAGAGCCGGGTGCTGCGGCAGCACCCGGCAGTTAACGTTTAAGCGGCGTTCTTCGGTGGGAAGCGGGGCTCGAAAAGGCCCAGTTTGATAGCCTCACGTACCTTGGCCATCAGGTCAATTTCGGTGAGCTCCTGCAGCTGCTGCAAATCGCTCAACACATAGTAAATAGGCTGCACGATATCAATTCGATAGGGCGTACGCAGTGCGTCGATGGCGCTGAAGTCGTAGCGCTCAGGTTCATGACTGAGTGCGTAGAGGGTTTCCTTCGGGGAGGAAAGAATACCGCCGCCGTAAATACGCAGGCCGTCCCCGGTATTGAGCAGGCCAAACTCCACGGTGAACCAATAGAGTCTCGCCAAATAAGCGCGCTCTTTAGGGGAGGCTTTTAGGCCCAATTGGCCGTATTTCTCGGTAAAATTGGCGAAGGCCGGGTTGGTCAGCATGGCACAGTGACCAAAAATTTCGTGGAAGATATCCGGCTCCTGCAGGTAATCGAACTCCTCCGGGGTGCGAATAAAGGTGGCAACCGGGAATTTGCGATCGGCGAGCAGGCCAAAAAAGGTTTCAAAGCCGATTAACGCCGGCACTCGCGCCACTTCCCAGCCGGTTTCCTTACGCAGTACCGAGGAGATTTCTTCAAGCTGTGGGATGCGATCGCGGGGCAGGTCTAGCAGCTCGAGGCCATGCATATACTCATCACAGGCACGGCCGGGCAACACGTCCAGCTGGCGCTCAATCAGGCGCTGCCAGGTTTGGTGTTCCAGCTCTGTGTACTCGATAAAGCCCTCAGCATTGGGCTCACGGGCGACGTACTGGGTGCTCTTCTTGGCTGCTTCTTTTTTCATGGTTTTGTCTCCTGCGGCCCGCCAACCCCCCGGTATATCGGAGGCTTTCGGCCCTGCCGCTGAATCCTTGTTGTTATGTGTCTCCCTTATTTTTAGCCAGGGGCCCGCCATTAGGGGAGTCTTAACAGGGAAGTATTGCGTCCTTCGCTACAAACCTCTTACACTTTTTGTAAAGAAAACTTTACAGGTGTGCCGGTGAGAGTCGAGATAACCTGCGCTAATCGTGTCGGCATTCTGCATGAAATTATGCAGATATTCGGCGAATATCGGATTAACGTTACCTCCGGGGAGCTGGGGGGTGACAGCGGGGACAAAGTCTACCTGTTGGCGCCGGGTATGCTCACCGCCCAGTACCAGGCTATTGAGAAGTCACTCTATCGTGTTCCCGGTGTGCAAAGGGTCAGGCGTATCTCCCTGTTACCTTTGGAGCGGAGATATTTTGAATTGGACACCCTGTTGCAGCATGTTACCGACCCGGTGCTCAGTGTGGACCGCGCGGGCCGGGTTATTGCCGCTAATGTCGCCGCCGCGCGCGCCTTTGGGGTCAGTCTGGACCGGGTACCGGGGTTGCAGTTACAGCGTTTCCTGCCCCTGATGCAAGTGGCCGAGTTACTGAGAGATTTTGCGGTGCCGCGTTTTGGGCTTCCAGTTGTGGTGCGAGGGCAAAATTTTCGTGTGGACTGGTCACCCATCGCCCTGGATAACACCGGCGATGTGGACTCTTTGGCCGGTGCCGTGCTGCGAATGCAGCCATCAGAGAAAAGTGAGTTTGCTGCGGGTCTCCCGCGCCCGGTGGCTCTATGGGATTTTGATTTGCGCCGCGAAAGTTGCCTGCAACTGCAGGATCTTTCTGAGTTGGATTCTCCATTGCTTGTTTATGGCGAGGCGGGAACGGGCAAAACGACCTTTGCCTGTGCGGTACATTATTTATCTCCCGCAGCCGCTCGTGCGGACTGCCACCGCTTTGTGCCTCAAGACGGCAGAATGGAATTCCCCAGGCATTTGCGTTCAACCGGAACCCTGATTCTTGAAGATCTGCACCAGTTGGACGATGAAGCCCAGCTGACTCTTGCCCGCCGCTTGCGCAGTCTGCCCCCTTCAATTCGCTTGGTAGCCACCTGCATCGAGCCCCAATCATTGGTGCCGGCCCTAGCCCAGCGCTTTAGTGCGCTCTCCTTAATGTTACCGCCCCTGCGCAATATGCGCCCGGCGCTGCCACGTTTTGCTGAAACACTCTTGCGACAGGAGTTTCACGGTAAAGAAGTTCCCACTTTGGAAGCGGGGGTGCTCGACCTGATTCGAAGGCACGACTGGCCGCATAACTTTAATGGTTTGCGAGACTACCTGACCGCTGCTGCGGGCGGTTGCAAACGCCGAGGAGTCTGCACTATCGCGATTGAGGATCTTCCGGATTTAACCGTGCGGACGAGCTTACCCTGGCGAGAATGGGGCAGGGGGTTGAGCTACAAGGAGATGATGGAGCAGCTGGAGCGATCATTGCTCAGTGAATTGCTGGTGGGAAGATCCTCCACCAGGGAGCTGGCCAAGGAGCTGGGTATTTCCCATACTGCAGTGGCCAACAAGCTGCGAAAATACGGCTTGTCGGCGCATAAAAAATAGACTGACTCAGCGCTCAATGCGGCCCAGTAGCATATCCTTAAACATCACAAAGTCCCCGATAAAGCTATAAAAGGGGTACTTAAAAGTGGCCGGGCGATTGTTCTCAAAAAAGAAATGCCCGATCCAGGCAAAACCATAACCAGCGAGAGGCGTAGCGGCAAACCATAACATATTGCCTGTGCTGATCGCGGCGATCACAGTAGCAAACACCAGGCTGGTACCAATAAAGTGCAGTCGTCGACAGGTGAGGTTGCTGTGTTCTTGCAGATAGAAAGGATAAAAGTCACGGAATGATTCAAATTTTTGGGCTTCTATAGCGGCCATGCTATGCCTCCTTATTTTTATTGCTAACGCAGTTTAAGGCCTATTCGCTGGTCTTCCAAGCTGGGCGTCTCCAGGCAATATCTGTTAGTCTGCCGCAAAAATTTATCGGGGATGCACCCCGTATTAGCGAAACGAGGAAGTTATGGCAGGACCGCTCGCGCATCTCAAGGTACTCGATCTCAGTCGTATTCTCGCAGGCCCCTGGGCCGGACAGGTTTTCGCCGATTTTGGCGCCGAGGTGATCAAAGTGGAGCGCCCTGAGCGGGGCGATGATACCCGCCACTGGGGCCCTCCCTACCTCAAAGACGCCGAGGGTAATGACACCGCCGATGCCGCCTATTACCTGAGTGCCAACCGCGGCAAGAAATCGGTCACCATCGATATCACCACCGAAGCCGGCCAGGACCTGATCAAACAGATGGCTGCCCGCTGCGATATTCTTCTGGAAAACTACAAGGTAGGTGGCCTGAAAAAATACGACCTGGATTATGATTCCATCAAGGCCATCAATCCCGGAGTTATTTATTGCTCTATTACCGGCTTCGGTCAAACCGGCCCCTATAAAAACCGTGCCGGCTACGATGCCATGATCCAGGGTATGGGTGGGTTGATGAGCATCACTGGTGTGCCCGAGGGGCAGCCAGGTGCCGGCCCACAAAAAGTGGGGGTGGCCGTTGCCGACCTGATGACGGGCATGTATGCGGTTTCCTCAGTGCTTGCCGCCGTAGTGCATCGCCAGCAGACGGGAGTGGGGCAGCATATCGATCTGGCACTGCTGGATACCCAGGTGTCCTGGCTTGCCAACCAGGCCCAGAACTACCTCACCTCTGGCAAAAGCCCTGAACGCCAGGGCACAGGCCACCCCAATATCGTGCCTTACCAGGCTGTGCCCTCACAAGACGGCTATTTTATGTTGGCCGTGGGTAATGATGACCAGTTCAAGCGTTTCTGTAAGATCGCGGGTATAGAACAGCTTGCAGACAATCCTGCTTATGTCAGCAATTCCTCACGGGTAATGGCTCGCGAAGAGCTGATTCCTCAAATTGAAAACGCTACCCGTCAGCAGAACTCCGCCTGGTGGCTAGAAAAACTCAGCGAAGCCCATGTCCCCTGTGGACCAATCAATACCCTCGAAGAGGTTTTTGCCGATCCACAGGTGCAAGCGCGAGGCATGGTGGTAGAGCAGGATCACCCACAAGCCGGCAAAGTTAAAACCGTACGCAACCCGGTACTCTTCTCCGAATCCGCCCTCGTCTACCAACAGGCCCCACCGGTATTGGGGGAGCACACTGAAGAAGTCCTGCGCGAGTTACTGGGGAAAGATGGGGAGCAAATTAACCAACTGCGCCGAAGCGGCGTTGTGTAGCCCTATCACGGGCCCGGCAGAATATTTTGCCGGGCTTAGCTCACAATACTGAGCCAGATATTACGGGGGAGAAGCAAAGAGCCTCCACTCTTAGGGCAAGCTGTGAATGCATCACTGTGGGCCCGTAATCGGCTTCATATTTTTTCATACGACCCAAGAAGCAGGATGTTCTTCGCCTATACCTTATAAAGCCAATAACACAGGGAAGCGTTATGCAACTGGATCACTTCAATATCACCGCACCTCAAGATCAACTACTGCGCGTGCGAGATTTCTATATAAAAGTCCTTGGTCTCATCGAAGGCGAG
Source organism: Microbulbifer sp. CnH-101-G (assembly GCF_052466775.1). Taxonomy (NCBI): domain Bacteria; kingdom Pseudomonadati; phylum Pseudomonadota; class Gammaproteobacteria; order Cellvibrionales; family Microbulbiferaceae; genus Microbulbifer; species Microbulbifer sp. CnH-101-G. The sequence continues at coordinate 1,867,162 of NZ_CP174292.1, read as the reverse complement.
CGACCGAATTTTAAGAACAATGGTTTTTGGCTCTACGGCAACGGCAAACCAATCGTTCACCTGATGGAAGGCGAGGTTTCTGAAAAGCAACCTGCTAAGCCCTACTTAGATCATGTAGCTTTCCATACGGATGATCTTCAGCCGATAAAAGAACAATTGGATTCAATGGGTATTGCCTGCGAGCAGATGGATGTACCTGGCCGTAACCTCAGGCAGCTGGTGTTTTTTGATCCGGTGGGGATTAAGGTTGAGGTGAATGCGCTGGTTTAGCTACTAAAAGTTCTATCAAAGGCCATTAATACTGGGATACATTGCCGGATGGCTCGGAAATTGAATAGCGCTTAAATAAATTTTTCATTCGTGGCAATTCATTGCTGCAGATGAAGGTACCGGTGAGCTTTGTTGTGATTTTACCTCTTCAGACAAGGATAATGGGTATTGAGAGGTACCATAGATCTGTTTATTTTTTGTTCCTCCATTTTGGGTAAGGGGTGTAAATGTGGAAGTGACTTTGCAGAAATACTGTAAGATAAATCCAGCAAAGCCACTTTTCCCCACTTTTTAGAGCCGTAGGGTTTTACTAAATTTATTGGTGATTGCGATAAGCTTCTTCGAGCAGGTGTTGCAGCGGAAATTCTGCAGTGGGTAATTCATTGCCATGCTCATCTCTTGCTAAGACATGAATGGAGTGTTCATCCCCTTCGGGGCCAGAATGGGTTGATATATTTAGTTTGTATGGCTCTGCAAATTTGGCTTCATTACTGGACATGGAGATCGGGATATACAATTTTGCTTCCCCGTTTCCAAACCATAATGAATCAATAACAACTGCATTATCATGCCCGCTGTTAGAGTTTGAAGTTATTTTGCTGTTTAGTGATAGTCTGAGTCTGCTTCCATCGATGGTAAGCGTTTTGACATCGGTTACTTTGCTTGGGGTTACATCAACCAGGCGGCCTCCCACATGAAATAACGGCTGCCCTTGGTTTCCTGGTTGCTCTACACCGATAAAGCTGTCAGCTTCAGATACAAAGCCGTCAATATTGATCATTTGATCATTCGAATTTTGAATATCTAGCCCATGTATTTCGATGTTGAGTTGGCGGTATACCCAAGTGTTACCAACAGTGGCCTGATGGAAGCCGCCAAAAGAGTTAAAGTTCCTTACAGATAGCTTGGATGCATAAGGAAAATTCACATCTAGTGAAGTTATTACAGCTGGGGATGAAGAATTTGCTTGATCAACCGTTAAGGTTGCAGAGTTGGCTCCATTTAAGTCGAGGCCCGGGTATTGTAAGCTGGCATTAGATGAATTGATGTCTTGGATTTCGTATTTGAAAGTTTTTGCTTGCGCTTCAAAGGCAATAAAGGCTGCGGAAATGGCTGCTGTTGCTAAGGCGTATTTAGGGAGCATATAAATCTACTGCTTAATAATCGAGTTTTTACTAGGTGATAAAGGCAGTCTAAATAGAATACTACTGGCCTGCCTAATTAGTGTGTCTAGTGTCACACGAAAAAAAGATGTCTCAAGAGATTGAGGCTTAAATTTTGATGTGTGAAGTAAGTCGTAAAAAATTCCAGTTTCCTCAAGTAGTGATTCACCTAAGTGATATCTCTGAATTGAGTTTATCCCTCCTTGGTTAAAATCTTCCGATAATTTACGGGGAGCTTACAGTACGATTTTAACCAAGTAAATATTATTTGCTTTAAAGGTGTGTATTAGATTTGGTACCATAATTCCAGGTATGTTGAGCTTCCGTCCTCTAAAGTTTAATAATGGTTAGTTAAGTAGGTTTGGGGGAAGCGGTTCGTTATTTTTGGGGGGTTGAAGTTTGTATGAATATTTAAGTGCATAGGTTAACTTTTACAGTAAGTAGGTTATTGTATTGGCACGGTAAACAGCTATTTTTTTCGTTTCCTACTGTTATTTCACTAGCTATCTTTCTCGTATTTGGCACACTTGAAATTAAAAATTATCTATACCGATTGCCTTTCGGTAGGCATTACTGGTAGGCCATGCTAAAAGTATCTTGTTACCCACCTTGTCCCTGAGAGGCAGGGTATCTGGTGTACTTGTCACCTCTTCAATTCGCCTATTCCCCCCTTCATCTGTACTATATCCGCGTTAAAAACAGCATGCAGTGTGACTGAACTCAATATTTCAGTTCCCGCTGTCAGGATTGATAAGGAAAATAATGATGAAGCGTATTCCTGAGCCATTCCGCATCAAGATGGTTGAGCCGATCAAAATGACCACTCTGGCCGATAGAGAAAAGGCTCTGGCGGAAGCTGGTTTGAACCCTTTCTTGCTGCGTAGCGATGATGTCTATATCGATCTGTTGACGGATTCAGGCACTGGGGCGATGAGCGATAACCAGTGGGCCGGTTTGATGTTGGGGGATGAGTCTTACGCAGGTAGCCGCAACTATTACAATTTGTGCCAAGCGGTCGAGCACTTTTTTGGATACAAATTAACCGTTCCCGCCCACCAGGGTCGTGGTGCAGAGCAGATCCTGTTTCCCGCCCTGATTGAGCGCATGCGCCAGGTGCGTGGCGGTACCACGCCGGTCTTTATCTCCAACTATCACTTCGATACCACCGCGGGCCATATTGAGTTGAATGGCGGCAAGGCGGTTAATGTGTTGGACAAGCGAGCCTTTGATACCTTAACGGCTTATGACTGGAAAGGTAATTTCGATTTAGAGAGGCTGGTCGAGACCATTGAGGAGCACGGGGCGAATAATATTTGTGCAATTATCACCACGATAACTTGCAACAGCTCTGGCGGTCAGCCGGTTTCCATGGCGAATATGCGCGCTGTGTATGAGATAGCCACGAAATACGATATCCCAGTGGTGATAGACTCTGCGCGCTATTGTGAGAATGCCTACTTTATCAAGCAGCGCGAAGAGGGATATCAGGATAAGTCGATCCTGGAGATTATTCGCGAGATGTATCAATACGGCGATATGCTGACCATGTCTGCCAAGAAAGATCCCATGGTGAACATTGGTGGCCTCTGTTGTATCCGTGATCACGAGGAGCTTTTCCAGGCGGTACGAACCCGTTGTGTGCCTATGGAGGGCTTCGTCACTTATGGGGGCATGGCGGGGCGAGATATGGAGGCATTGGCGCGAGGTCTTTATGAGGCAGCCGATGAGAATTTCCTGCATTACCGCATCAGCCAGGTGGCCTACTTGGGTGAGCGCTTGCGCGAGGGTGGGGTGCCTATCCAGTATCCGACAGGTGGCCATGCAGTGTTTGTTGATGCGGCTAAGATTCTACCCCATATCCCACCGGAGCAGTTCCCTGCACAAGTTTTAACTAATGCACTGTACTTGGAGGCGGGTATCCGTGCGGTGGAGATTGGTTCCTTATTGCTGGGGCGTGATCCTGAATCCGGTGAGCAGAAGAAGGCGGATCTGGAGTTAATGCGCCTGACGATTCCACGGCGTGTCTATACCAATGATCATATGGATTATATTGCCGATGCGATCATAGAATTGCAGAACCGAGCACACGAATTGAAAGGTCTCGCTTTTGAATACGAGCCGCCAGTGTTACGACACTTTACGGCCAGATTTAAATCCCTGTAGTGAGCGGGAAGCTCAACAGGCATTTATCAGGTGATTTCTGTTGAGTCTCTTCTTTCGATAAAGGCCCCTAGCGGGCCTTTTTTTGTTTCTCGTTTGAAGTTCAGATTTGCAACTGCACGGTGATTCTCCCTTATCGCAACAGTCAGCCATGAAAGCTCTCCCGCCACCCATATGATGTTGAGCAGGGTATCCCCAGTCTTCAGCCGACATTAAGAGAGGCTCCAGGTTTTGACTGGTTAGTCGTTAACTGGGCGTTTATAGGTTGTACACCGGGGTGTACCAATCAGTTTTGACTTTTAAGTCCCTTTTCTAGCTTGTTTTCCTTTAAGCACTACTATTTAATTAATCACGTGATTAATTAAGTGGGATATGAAGTTGACGAAAACCACACCTACCCGTGGCCGCGGGCGTCCAAGGGACCCGGAGCGCGAGAAAGAGGTGCGTGAGGCCCTGATGCAATCCGCCCATAGGCTGCTTCGAGAGAAGCCGTTTCGTGATATCTCTATTCGAGAAATTGCTCAGGGTGCTGGAGTAAATTCCGCCATGATCAGCTATCACTTTGACGGTAAAGAGGGGCTGATTATCGAGGTTATCCGCGGCCAGTTTATGCAGTTCGGCCCGGCATTCCTCAATATGAGCTTGGAAGTAAAAGGGCCCACTTTAGAGACATTGAAGGAAGCGATGGCCTATATTATTCGCCTTTATATACGCGAACCCTGGATACCCCGTTTGATTGTGGGGGAGGTGGCCTCCAAACCCGGCCGAATGCGCGAATTATTTACCGACAGACTGGCTTCTGCACTGGGCCCAAAGTTGCGAGAACTTTTGCACGCACTTCAGTGTGCCGGCCATCTACGCCTAGATCTAGATATCAACCTGATGCCTATTTCATTTATCAGTCTGATCGCTTTTCCGTTTATTGCTGGGGACCCCTTTAAAGAAATTTTCGCTTTTATGTTGGATGAGGAAAACAGCGAAAAGTGGATTGATCACACAGTAAAGCTGCTGCTCCATGGAGTTGCCAATAACTCTGCAGCCGAGTAATAGTTGAACATTTGGAGATTGGTGGTGATGAATAAGGTCCAGCTAAAGAAACTGATGAATCGCCGCCTGGCGCTTCCTACTCTGGTAGCCGTGGGGGTTTTTATTTCCATGGCATTGGTCATGAGCAAGAATCCACCCATACACGATGTGCAGGATACATTGATTACCCCGGTACATGCGGTGCTGGTTCAAGAGCAACCATTGCGTGCGCGAGCCGTTGCTTATGGTGAAGTGAAACCCAGCACTTTTCTTGAAGCCAATGCCGAGGTGAGTGGTCGGGTGGTTTACACAGCGCCGGAATTGGAACGCGGCAATATGATCCCTGCCGGCACTTTGGTTCTGAAAATTGATGACACTAGCTACCAGTTGGCTTTGGCCAAGGCTGAGAGCGATTTGGCAGCCAATCGGGCAAATCTACAGGAGCTCAAAGTGGAAGAGGCCAACAGCCGGCGCTCTCAGGAAATTGCCGAACGCACGCTGAAGCTGGGTGAAAAGGAGCTGGAACGAAAACAAAAACTGGTGGCTAAGGGCACGGTTTCCCGCTCCAGTGTGGATGTTGAAGAGCAAAATGTGTTGCGCCTGCGCCAGGAAGTACAAAACCAAACCAGCCAACTCTCCCTGTTCCCAACACGCCGAAAAGTAATTGAGGCCCAGATCGCGCGGGCTGGGGCTCAAGTACGCGATAGTAAATACAACCTGGAGCGCACTCAGGTGATTTTACCCTTTGATGCGCGCATTGGTGACGTCTATGTAGAGGAGAACCAATACGTGGCCGGCAACGCGCGCTTGTTCGATGCCAGTGGCTTGGACCAGGTGGAAATTGCAGCGGAACTCCCCATGGTCCATGTGGCACCACTGTTGCGTAATCTCAGGCCAAGCAATGATCGTGTACCGGCCCCAGAGGATCTGCCCAAAATGCTGGTGGGTTTGGAGGCTCGAATCACCCTGGTCGGAGGTCCTGGAAACAATGAGTGGCAGGGCCGGGTGGTGCGCTTGGGCGGCACCCTGGATAGCACCAGCCGCACGCTTTCCGTTGTTGTTGCTGTAGATGATCCGTATGGCAAAGCCCTTGCCGGCAATAAACCGCCGCTATTTCGCGGTATGTATGCCCGCGTGGAGTTATTCGCGCCCGCCGCTTCGGCGCTGGCCATTCCCCGCCGCGCCCTGCACGAGGGAAGGGTATATCTCGTGGAAGATGGCCAATTGCGCCTGCGTTCGGTGCAGGTTGATTACCACCAGGGTGATACCACGGTGATTCGTGAAGGTTTGAGTCCTGGTGAGCAGGTTATTGTTACCGATGTGATCCCGGCTATTGACGGCATGGCGGTATCAGTGTCCGAAGGCCAACAAGCCGTATTCGTGAATACTGGAGGGACGCAGCAGTGATTCGTTTTTTTGCCGCCCACCCCACTGCGGCCAATCTATTAATGGTCGCACTGATGCTGAGTGGACTGTTTGTCCTGCCCAGTATGAAGCGTGAAACCATGCCGGAGATCGATAAATTCGAAGTGCAGGTCTCCGTTCCTTACGCCGGTGCCGCAGCTGCAGAGGTGGAAGACAGCATCTGTCTTCCCCTGGAAGAGGCCACTGATGGCATCAGTTTTATTGATGAGCGCTTGTGTGAGGCTAATGATAATCTCGGGCTAATATCCTTGAAGATGCAGGAAACTGGAGATATGAACCAGTTTGTTGCCGATGTGGAATCTGCGGTAGATAGCATTGATTCTCTGCCCGCAGAGAGCGAGCGCCCAATCGTCAAAGAGATGGGGCGGACTCAGGGTGTTGTTAGTATTGCTATCAGTGCTGATTTGCCGTTGCCGCAACTGAACCAATTGGCAGAGCACTACCGTCGCGAATTATTGCGTGATCCTGCTATCCCTATAGTGCGCATTTCGGGTTTCTCTGATCATCAGCTGCAGATCGAAATTTCCGATTACAACCTGCGCCAGTATGGGCTCAGCGTGATGGAACTGGCCAATATTATCGATCAACAGGCCATTGATATGCCTGCCGGTAAGGTGTCCACTCCAGACCGGGAATACCAGCTGCGTTTTACCGAAGAGCGCCGCACCGTAGAAGAACTGGAAAATCTCGTCGTTATTAAAGGCGAGGACGGTGCCGAAGTACGCCTTGGCGATATCGCAAAAATTTATGATGGCTTCGAGTTGGCGGAAGATAAGATTACTTTCGATGGCCATCGCGCAGCGCTTCTCAATGTTGAAAAGAATAGTGTGGATGACAGTCTGCGCGTGCTGGAAGCTGTGCGTGCTTTTGTCGATCGTGAAAATGAAAAGTTACCCGAGGGTATAAAACTGACCCTTACCCAGGATAGTGCTTCCATTGTTGCTGATCGACTGCAAATGATCATCTCTAATGCCTGGCAGGGCCTGATCCTGGTAGCTCTGGCGCTGTACCTATTCTTTGGTGGCCGCTATGTATTTTGGGTGGTGATGGGGCTTCCTGTCTCCTTTCTTGGCTCCTTTGCCTTGATCACCGCCATGGGTGTATCCATCAATATGATCAGTTTGGTGGGTTTACTTATTGCTATCGGCATTTTGATGGACGATGCCATAGTACTTTCGGAAAGTATTGCTAGTGAACACCGTGAGGGCGGTTCTCCGTTAGAGGCGGTAGTAAATGGTACCAAGCGCGTTGCCCGCGGAGTCCTGTCTTCCTTCGCGACCACTGTGATGGTGTTTGGTGGGCTGATTTTTATTAAGGGTGATATGGGGCAGGTGCTTAAAGTTCTGCCAATTGTCCTTATTTCAGTGTTGATCGTCAGCTTGATAGAAGCTTTCTTGATTCTGCCGGCACACCTGCGCCATGCGCTTGAGCATAAAAGCCGTACGCCCGCCTGGAAGCAGGCTTTTGCTAAACGCTTTGAAAGCTGGCGTGAAAGTGTAGGGCGCGCGGCAGACTGGGCTGTTAAATATCGCTACGCCTTTGTTGGTGGTGTGCTCGGTCTGTTCTTCTTGACCGTAAGTTTGTTGCCAGCGGGGATCGTGAAATTTCAGGGATTCCCCACTTTAGAGGGCGATCTGTTACAAGCTCGTATTCTAATGCCCCAGGGTACCTCCCTGCAGGATATGGAAAAACTGGTTGATAAACAGCTGGATGCACTTGAGCGGATTGCTGCAGAGCTTTCTGAAAAGGAAAGTGCCCCTCTCGTCAATCACACCAGTGTTACTTTTGGGGTTAATGGTGACGCCTTTGAAACTGGCCCCCATGTGGCAACGATCAATGTTGATTTACTGGCAGCCGAAGGGCGCAATACCAGTATGGATACATTGCGTCACGCTTGGCGAGAGGCTGCCGGTGAAATACCCGGAGCGATCGCCATTCTTTACAAAGAGCCCGTCCTCGGTCCCGCAGGCCGTGCAATCCACTTGCGCCTTGCCGGGCTAGAGCTGGACCAGCTGAAAGCGGTTTCTATCCGCCTGCAAAATTGGCTGCGAGGATACGATGGTGTAGTGAATGTGGTGGATGATCTACGCCCTGGAAAACCACAGCTAACCATTAAAATGCGTGAAGGTGCCTACGCTTCCGGCCTGGATGCCAGCAATGTCGCCAACCAGTTGCGCGCCGCTTATCAAGGAATGGAAATTGATGAGATCCAATACCGGGGAGAAACCTATGAGATCCAAGTGCGCATGGATGCGGATTCCCGCGGAGCCCTGAGCCGCTTCGATGAACTGGTAATTATCCACCCAGTGACCAAGCAGCTTGTCCCCTTGATTGCCATTGCCGATATTGAAATGAACCGCGACTATGCGCGGATTCAGCGGATAGATGGTGAACGGGTCGTGAGTGTTTTCGCGGATGTCTTCACAGAGAAAGCTAACGCAGGGCAAGTACTTGGAGATACCCAGGAAAAGTTTCTGGCTGAGTTAATGAAAGAATTTCCTGAGTTGCGTGTGGATATGGAGGGGGAGATAAAAAACAGTAAGGTCACCGGTGAATCCATCGGCCGCGCTCTGTTAATCGGTGCTATTGGCATCTACCTGTTATTGTCATTGCAATTTCGCAGCTATGTAGAACCTTTAATCGTGTTGGTTGCCATTCCGCTAGCGCTGATCGGCGTTATCTGGGGGCACCTGATTATGGGGCAGAATATGTCCATGCCCAGCATGATGGGCTTTGTCTCCCTAGCAGGTATTGTAGTGAATGACTCTATCTTGCTGGTGGAGTTTGTGAAGCGGCGTGTGCGAGAAGGCATGGATGTTCATAGCGCCGCTAGCCAAGCCAGCCGCGATCGCTTCCGCGCAATTGTCTTGACCTCGCTCACAACTGTCGCAGGACTTTTGCCTTTACTGTTTGAAACAAGTCTGCAAGCTCAGGTGTTGGTACCGCTGGTAACCAGTATTGTCTTCGGCATCAGTAGCTCAACCGTGTTGATTCTTTTGGTGCTGCCGGCGCTCTATGGGATCTTGGAGGACTTTGGGTTTACTGAGGCTCAGGAGGATGAAGAAGAAGTATTGTCTTGGGAAGGGGTATCCAAGACTTAACAATCTTACCAAGCCAAAAGCGGCGTAGATCCTTGTGTGGTGGCTTTTGGCTAGAAAGGCCATTGTGAATAAACTTCTAGGAGTTTTGAGTACATAGAAAGTAGATATGTAAAGCCTTACAGAGATAATGGCTCTTAGTATCAATTTTTAATTACGACATATTTAACTAAATGCTATAGGAAGCTTTCATACATGGCCCTATGAGATTGTATAATCGTGTTGGGCTCTAAGCTTCCTTAAAGTAACGCACCTTTGCTTCTTGTGATCTTTGGTGATTCAATTAACATCCGCAGAATTGGTTTGAAATTCCCATATATATTAACCCGACACCACCGCCTATAACACAAAGCAATTCCAGGTAATAGTTTATAGGAAAATCTTCTTTTCCCCTCCATTTGCGACCCGGGCCATAAAAAATTCCTGTGTCATGCATCTTTATGCCAACAGCTAACATCGATAGGCCGATGATGATTGGCCAGATTCTACCAATTGAGCCTGCCCCAATGAAATAGTAGATAAAAAATATAATTAATAGCGTTGTGAGGATACGATATGTCGGTTTTAGGGTGGTAGCATTGATTCTAACTTCTGTTTTTATTGCGTCAGCATTGGCAGCTTCTTCTTGACTTTTGTGCTTAATTGTTTTCCATTTTTGATAAGCAATCCCACAAGAGGGACATTACCAAGTGGGAGTGTTTTCAAAACCATTGCGTTCATAGTTACATTTTGGACAATTAATGTTGTCATAGGGTTTAATCATAGGGTGACAGGTATCGTATCATTTTTAATGGAAGGCAGTAAAAATGGTAATGCTACAAGTTGATGAGGTGTAGCTGGTGTGAATTGGTTATGGAAGGGGATGAGTTGTGATAATTTTCATAAGCTCTTAGCAGCTGAGTAGTTGTTTTGTAGTAAATGATCCTGTGGTGAGAGTGCCTTTTTCATTTATAAGATATTGATGGTTTGAAAAGTAAAAGTTGCATGAATAGATTTATATTTTTAGTGATAGCACTATTTTATATTGGTAGTTTAAATGCGGAAAGTCGCATAACGAGATCTTCTGATACGTTTGAACTAAATGATTCTGAAGTGTTTACCATTGATACTGCATTGTTGGGCCGGAAATACGATCTGTATATAAAAACACCTTCAGGGTATCTTGAAAAAGAAAATAAGGGTAAAAGGTATCCCGCGCTCTATCTAAATGATGGTCCCTATACATTCAAAGTTGCCTCAGGTGTAACACACTTGAAAAGCATGAATAAGGCGATTGTGATCGGTATCTCTTTTGCAAAAGGGGAGAAAGGGCAGTTTAGTCGAGTGCGGGATCTTACCCCTGTGCCTGATGATAGCTGGAAGCGCTATAAAACCGGCGGTGCTCCGGAGTACCTGAGATTTATCGAGAGTGAGGTAATTCCGTTTGTTGAGGAAAATTATCGAGCTAACCCCAAAAGAAGAATCTTGGCTGGCCAATCTTTAGGCGGCTCTTTTGGAGCCTGGGTATTGTTAAACAAGCCTGAGCTTTTCTCCAGTTATATCCTGACAAGCCCATCGCTTTGGTATAAAAATGAGATAATTTTTGACATTGAAGAAGAGTATTCGAAAAGGCATAAGTCATTAATTGCAAATATCTACCTTGCAACTGGCGCCCTGGAAACTAAAGAAGGCTCTGGAATGAATCATGACATGGTGGAAGGCCACAGGAAGTTTGTTGAGCTTTTACGCTCGCGAAAATATCAGGGTATGTACCTCAATGATGAGGTGGTAAGTGGAGCTGATCACTATTCAACCTTTCCTATTGGCTTGGCAAAAGGGCTTCGTTGGATTTATCAGGAGCGATGGAAAGATCTATAGTAATTTTAATTCAATGAGAAGTAAGGGTTAGCTCACATTTTAACTAAGGCTTTGTCGGGGTGTGAAATGAAAATTGCTATGGCTCAAGTTTATTCTATTAAGGGTGATTTTCCAAGAAATATAGATATTCATCTTGAGGCTATAAAGGTGGCTGGAGATATTGGTGTTTCTCTGATTGTATTTCCGGAGTTGTCTTTAACTGGTTATGAACCAGAAATAGCTAATGAGCTTGCTTTTTCATTAAATGACGAGAGGTTTGAGGTTCTTAAAGAGGCTGCTGCTCATTATGGCCTATATATTATGGTGGGAGCGCCATTGAAAGGTGATTGTTTGCCAAAGATTGGTGCAGTCATATTTATTCCTGATGGAACCGTCTTAACTTATGAGAAGAACTATTTGCACGAGGGAGAGGAAACTTATTTTTCTGCAGGTAATGACATAAGGTTCTTAGATATTAAAAATCACAGGATTGGGTTAGGCATATGTGCTGATATCAATAACCCTAAGCATCTTGAACAGTATATAAATGAGGGAGTTTCAGTCTATGTTGCTGGAGTACTGATTACTGCCGATGGGTATATTAATGATACAGCAAAGTTGTGCAACTACTCCTACGCACATAGGATACTAGTGGCTATGGCAAACCACACGCGGCCTACTGGAGGATGGCAGCCTTGCGGTAAGAGTGCTGCCTGGTACGCAGGGCATGAGGTAGCAGTTGCGGATTCAAGAAATGATTCATTGGTGATATCTGAGGAAGTTAATGGTAAGTGGTTATCCTGGGTGGTGTTATTAGATGTTTAGGGTGGTTTAGGTAGTCGGTCGAGCTGTTCCTATTCGTTTGGAAAAAGGCACAGGTGGTGTTATCAGGACCAATGAATGGTGTCTTTATATAAAGGCCTTTTGCTATACAAAATAGTCTTTTTATAGCTTTTCTGTATACCAAATCCTAGGAGTGCCAATGACTTCAGCCTCTTTGCGAGACTCATGTAGCTCAACGCTATTAACGAAAGCTTCAGCTTTTTCCTTGGAGGGGAATTCGTGGATAACAGTTAAATTACAGGGATTACCCACCTCTTGATACACTGATGTGTTTGTACTGCCCATCTGGTTCAATATTGGCATGAAATCTGTAAGAACCTTCTGCCATTTATCGAAATCTTTTACTGAAGCCTGCATAAATAGGTAAACCATCAGATACTTCTCTAGTATTGGTTGCTAGGGCGGTGATATCGTCTGATCTAACTATAGCATCGAATAATTCCCGCTCGATGTGGTCGATAGCAACCCGGCAAAAGAAAAATAGGCTCATTAAATTCTCCGCCGGGCTACAGCTGTAGGTTTCCTGATAGAGGATTTATCTCATAGGAAGAAATCAGTTCATCACTCCAAGCTTACAACCTTTGTTTTTGATCTTAACCCATTGACTCATAAAGTTGACCGGAGACGTGTAGGCTTCATAGATAACGGCCTGTCCCCAGGGAGTGACTGCGCCCTGCATGGGCTTTGAATAAGAAAAGGCTCCCATTACCCATGCGCTCTTGGTAACGCAGTCCCCGGAGGTTGGGAAGCTGGATGTCAGAGTTGGATTATGGTTGTAGACGAGGCTGGTGGAATTTAATAGCTGTTGGGCTCTGTTGACAACAGTTGCAACTTCAGTATCAGAGGCGGGGTGCACGTAAATAGTGACATCATTTGCCGAGCTAGGATAAAACATAACATCATTTACAATGCCATGGGTTTCACCAGAGGCAGAGTTTTGAGCCCAGACCTGCCAGCTGTTACCACAGATCTCATCCCAACTTTGCAGTCCGTTGGCATTCACCACAAATGGAGAAACGTGCCCGCCGCCTATAGTCTTTTTAATATTGCTAAATGAAGTTAGTGTTTTACCTGCCTGTATCATTACACCTATACAGCGCATGTTTGCTTGGGTGACGCCAAGGGCAGTGCTTAGATCACCTAACATATCGTTGCAGCTAGTTGCATTTGTGCGGCTGCGGACAAGGTTGGGCATTTCTATTCTCCTTTCTTGCAGATAGAGGGATATACAGTTTTTTATGTTTTTTTAGTGTTAACTTTTAATGCCAGCAGTAAATTCTTATTGGTGTTTGGGCGCACCAAAATTTTTATAATTATGTGGTTATGCTTATTTCGATGCTCTGTAAATAGAAATCTATTTTCGAGCGCCTTTAAGTGGAATGTGAAATGCTCCTTATTGGGTACATGTTTTTTAAAAAAATGCTATGTGATACTAAATATATCTTTGCCCCATTGAGGGAGATAGAATGATGTCTGCTTATGTGTGGATTTAAACTGCTTTATCAGAATGCTTAAATAATGTTATTGCGCTGAGAGACATTTCCTTGAGGAGTTCTATAAAGCGCTCAGTAGTCATGTTCCTTTCAGGGGAAATAAAATATTGACCAGAGGTGTGTTCAGTAATTTTAAGGCCGTTAGGGAGTTTTGTGCTCGCTGGAAAGCGACAGACCCAACCATTCAGGGTTGATTGGTTGATGCTTTTTTGGTCAAAGACTCGTATTCCTTTGCCGTTTGCAATAATAATAGTTCTGTTATTCAGGAAGGTTGTATCCAGTTTGGATATGAGAAATCCGAAGTTTTCTTTTTGCTCGAAGCGGCCAAATTTAGGCAAACAATTTGAATCGATATACATTTCTCTGAGGGACATCTTGCTCTTCCTATAAAAAACTGTCGGGGTTGGTATTTTTGTTGTTATTGACGTTTTTTCAGCTAAACATCTTGTTTTTGCTTCTTCCTGATTCTAAAAGCAAAAATATTTCTTTTATTTTTTATGCTTGTTGATCTTAATCATAACTGCGCCTCAGCGTTTGGCGCAACAAGTACGGTCGTTTTGTAGTAATATTGTATAAAATTTGAAAATTTTCGTGTGTTTTTTTCTCACCGATTGATTGTTTGTCGCTATTTGTAACCAAGGGATGATTGGGTGCAAAAAATAATCAAATAAAACCGCCTAATAACAGGCTGGCTTTTTGTCCGCCGATTTGTATTTTGGACTGTTGGTAATGTTAGTGATTGATAACTTTCTGAGAAGAATTTTTTGATGAGTCAAGTTTTTTCTATTTATGGGTTGCAGTTTCTTGAGTGGAAGCTGTGATGGTTTGGGTATAGGGAGGTGCCCGTTTTATTTTGAGTCTTGTTATTTGTCTTTTTTTGAGATGCCCGTTTTAAAACAGTGCTTCCATGATTGCTTAAAGGGCTGCTGTAGATAGGCTTGAGGAGCTTTAGTGGTGGTTTTCCAGTGGTTGGTTTTATCAGGTTGTACCGTTTTCACACTCCCAAGCACTCAATGCAATCTTAAAAACGTTAGAGCGAATAACCAGTATGGATAGAAAAAAAACACCCGACAAAAGAAAGGGTACGGAAGGCGTTAGCCGAAGAACTTTTACCAAGCGCGCTATTCAAGCGGGTTTGGCGGCTGGGGCTGTTACTTCCGGATTGGGCTCAGCATTTTCAGGCAGTTCCAACCAGTTTTATGATACTTACGATTATGTGATAGTTGGTTCAGGCGCAGGTGGCGGACCGCTGGCAGCAAACCTCGCAAGAGCCGGTTTTTCGGTATTGGTACTTGAAGCCGGTGCTAATGACCCTAGTGATGACACTCATAATATTCCCGCCTGGCACCCATTTGCATCCGAGGACCGCAAGCTGAGCTGGGACTTTTTCGTTAAACACTATGGGGATATCAATCAACAGCAGTTGGATGACAAATATATCCCGGGTAAAGGTATTTTATACCCTCGGGCCAGTACCATAGGTGGCTGCACCACACATCATGCGCTGATTACAGTTTATCCTCATAATAATGACTTTGATCGCATCGCCCAGGCCACCGGGGATAGTAGTTGGGCAAGCGGCAATATGCGGCGATATTTTGAGCGGCTTGAACGTTGCCAATATATTCCCCGTCCCATTTTTTCGAACCCCTCTCGCCATGGCTTTGATGGATGGTTGCCTACCAATAGAGGTAACCCTGCTTTATTGCTGGAAGACCCGGCGATATTAAAAATTGTCAAGGCGGCGTTGGCGAAATATGGGTTAGAGGGCGCTCTCGAACAGATTATTTCAGGCAACCTGCGCTTGGATATAAATCACTGGGATGTAGCCTCAGGGCAGGAAGGTCCTTTTATTGCCCCGATGGCTGCAGATAGTAGAAGTCGTCGCAAGAGTGTCCGCGAGCACCTTTTGGACACCCAAAGTATCTATCCGAGCCTGTTGCATATACGTACAAATGCATTGGCAACCCGGGTGATGTTTGATGGAAAAACAGCTGTTGGTGTGGAGTTTATGGAAGGGGCGAGCCTCTATAAGGCGGACCCCTATCACGATGGTTCGGGCTCGGCTGGCGTAATGCGCCAGGTAAGGGCCAGTAGGGAAGTGATTCTGTCTGGAGGTGCATTTAACAGTCCTCAACTATTGAAGTTATCTGGAGTTGGCCCAAGCCAGGAGCTGCTACAGCACGGTATTGATCAGGTGGTAAATTTGCCTGGTGTCGGTGAAAACCTGCAGGATCGCTACGAAGTGGGTGTCGTGAGTGAGATGGCTGAGGATCTGGCTCTTCTCAAAGATTGTACCTGGGGCGAGCAGGGTGACCCCTGTTTGAACCGATATCGCTACGGCTGGCTGAATAAAGGTCCATATAGTGGCAATGGCCCTGTACTGTCTCTAGTGAAGCGTTCCCGCCCCGATTTACCAGATCCCGATTTGTTTATTTTTGGTGCACCCTCTGACTTTCACGGTTACTTCCCAGGTTATTCCCAAGCGTTGAGGGAGTACAAAGATCGTTTCTCCTGGATTGTACTTAAAGGTCACACCAATAATACCGCTGGTCGGGTAACCTTACGCTCAGCAAATCCGCAAGATACTCCGGAGATTAATTTTCACTATTTTGATGAGGGAAATGGGGCCTTTGAGGAGGATCTGCAGGCGGTGGTCGAGGGAGTTAAAATTTCCCGGGATATTATGTCCGGGCCGATTGTTAGCAAGCGTGTATCCAAAGAGCTATTGCCCGGTAGTGAGGTACAGACCGATCAACAGGTTGGTCAGTTTGTTAAAAATCAGGCGTGGGGCCATCACGCTTCCTGCTCCAACAAAATGGGGCCTTCCAGCGACCCTATGGCTGTGGTCGATAGTAAATTCCGTGTGCATGGCACCAATAATTTGCGAGTGGTAGACGCTTCGGTATTTCCGCGTATTCCCGGCTTCTTTATCGTAGTGCCGGTCTATATGATCAGTGAGAAGGCCAGTGATGACATTATTGCATCGGCGATAGGTCTATCGACCTGATTGGGAGTGAGGTTTTTGCCAGTGCAAGAAAAAAGCCCCGCAGAGCGGGGCTTTTTCATCAGAACGAGATGTTCTTGGGTGTGCGGGGGAAGGGAATAACATCGCGGATGTTACCCATACCGGTCACGTAGGAGACGATGCGGTCGAAGCCCAGGCCAAAGCCCGCGTGAGGCACTGTGCCATAGCGGCGCAGGTCGCGGTACCAATCGAGGTGCTCTTTGGGGATGTTCATTTCGTCCATGCGCTCGTCGAGCTTTTCCAGTCGTTCTTCACGCTGGGCACCACCGATAATTTCACCGATACCGGGAGCCAGTACATCCATGGCGGCCACGGTTTTGCCGTCGTCGTTCATGCGCATATAGAAGGCTTTGATGTCCTTCGGATAGTTCAGAACAATAACCGGCTTCTTAAAGTGCTTCTCGGCCAGGTAGCGCTCGTGCTCGGAGGCCAGGTCGATACCCCAGGAAACGGGGAACTCGAACTTCTCGTTGCAGTTTTCCAGAATTTCGATGGCATCGGAGTAGTTGATGCGGGCGAAATCATTTCCGATGATATTCTCCAGGCGGCTAATGGCCTCTTTATCGATACGCTGGGCGAAGAAGGCCATATCGTCGGCGCGCTCTTCGAGCACCGCCTTGAATACATATTTCAGCATTTGCTCAGACAGATCGGCGATATCGGCCAAATCGGCAAAGGCAACTTCCGGCTCAACCATCCAGAATTCGGCCAAGTGGCGGGTAGTGTTGGAGTTTTCCGCACGGAAAGTGGGGCCAAAGGTGTAAACCTTGGACAGAGCCAGGCAGTAGCTCTCCACATTCAACTGGCCGGATACGGTAAGGTAGCTCTCTTCGCCGAAAAAGTCCTTGCTGTAATCAATGGCACCCTGCTCGTTGCGCGGCAGGTTTTCCATGTCCAGGGTACTGACCCGGAACATTTCACCGGCACCTTCACAGTCTGAGGCGGTGAGAATGGGCGTGTGTACGTAGTTAAAGCCGTTCTCGTGGTAGAAGCGGTGAATTGCCTGGGCAATACAGTTGCGCACACGGGCCACCGCGCCGCTGACATTAGTGCGAACCCGCAGGTGCGCATGCTCGCGCAGGTGCTCCATGGTGTGGCGCTTGGGGGACATGGGGTAGGTGTCCGGGTCTTCCACCCAGCCGACCACTTGAACTTCGGAAGCTAACAACTCAATCGATTGGCCCTTGCCCTCTGAAGGCTTGATGGTGCCAACAATATCCACCGCGCAGCCGGTGGTCAGGCGCTGTACTTCAGACTGGTAATTGTGCAGGTGATTCTCTGCAACTACTTGAATAGGGTCAAAGCAGCTGCCGTCGTGCACCGCCAGGAAAGAAAGGCCGGCTTTGGAGTCGCGACGGGTTCTGATCCAGCCTTGCACGCGAACTTCTTCGCCCTCGCGGCCGCTGGATTTCAATAGGCTATCTACGGATTCGACTTTTACTGTCATTTTCTATCGGTTTCTCGCTGGTCCTGAAGGTGGTGTTCTGTCAACTTGCCTAAAAGCTGACCACTCCACCAAGGTGAAGTTACGGCGGGCATATTGACCTTTTGCCGAGGGGAAATCCAGTCCCTTAGGTAGCGGGGAGGGGGAACAGGGCTGTTCGCCAAAGAAAGGGAGGAGGGGCCAGGTAAGAATTTGACGCCTAGCCCGATGCAATACAATCTCAGCCGCGCGGCTTTTTCACCGTGTGGAGCACAGTATCCCGTTCGAAAAAGACATAGAAGTCGCTGTATTCCCAGCGGGTAATAGCGGGCTCACCAATTGGGCCCTTGATACTGAGGGGCTCACCCAGGCGCGTGCTGATATCGTTTTTCTTCATTCCGCGAGCCTCACCAAAGGAAAGCTCACTGCCCTGGGAGCCCACAGGAATCTCCAGGGGTTTTGCCTGAGCGCCAAATGCCAAAAGAAGTGCCACGGTACCAGCAATTCGGGCCACTCCGTTGCGATTTCTGCTGAACATTTATTGTTCTCCGATTTAAGTGTTCGAATACGCCAGGCCATTAGAACAGAAAAAATGCCAAAACACTTGGACTTCTTCACGTTTTTATACCGATGAAGGCGCCTTGAAGAGGGAAAAAGGTTCGCGAGGGCTGTGAATGTGTGTGCTAGGCTGACAACTGGGCTTGGTCCTGCGGGCGAGCATGGATGCGACTCTCAAAAACCTTCTCAGTTCTGGGGCTATTGCTAGGCGCCATTCTCTTTGCTCTATCCCTCACTCCCTCACTGACTCCACGCAGTACCTTAATACAGGGAGCTCTGGCAGGAACATCCTTCACTTTCGGCTATGTCATCGGTGTGTTTTTGCACTGGCTGTGGAACTACCTTGAGCTTCCCGACATTCCTCTGAACCACGGGCAGCGCAAAGTGCTCAAGCGCTTGGCGCTGGTTGCCTGCATTTATCTGATCGTTATTTTCCTCTGGCAGGGTGCTCACTGGCAGAACTCGGTGCGCGCCCTGATGGGCATGCAACCGGTTTCCGGGATTGGTCCCTTTACCGTAGGGTCGGTGGCCCTGCTTATCTTCTTAACTTTCTGGCTATTGGGGAGGGGGTTTCGGCATATTATTCTCGCTGTCTCCCAGCACCTCGCCAGGCATATCCCCGAGAGGGTGGCTTTGCTCACGGGGCTAGTCGTAGCGCTAGCGCTGTACTGGAGTATTTTGAATGGGGTACTTCTAAAAGCGACGCTACATACCATCTCAATCATTTGGGAAAGGCACGACCAGGTTATTGCGGAGGGGCTAAAGGCACCTGAGGCCCCATATAAAGTGGGGGGAGCCAATTCTCTTTTATCCTGGAAGTCGGTTGGGCATCAGGGGCGGCGGTTTCTGACACTTGGGCCCAGCGTTGAAGACATTCGTGAAGTTGCCGGGTTGGGCAAAGAACCGATCAGAGTTTTTGTTGGGCTGCGTGCGGCAGAGACCCCCTTACAGCGGGCCTTTTTGGCCCTGGCCGAACTGAAGCGCCTCAATGCTTTTGAGAGAGAGATTTTACTGATCGCGACCCCCACCGGTGAAGGCTGGCTGGACCCTGGGGCGGTGAATTCTTTGGAGTACCTATATCGGGGGGATGTGGCTAGTGTCGCCACACAATACTCCTACCTGCCAAGCCCTTTTGCATTTTTAACCGATAACCGATACGGCGTGGAATCGGCTAGGGCACTATTTAAGGTGATCTACGAATATTGGGAAGATTTGCCGGTCGAAACACGCCCCAGGTTATATCTTTTTGGCTTGAGCCTTGGCGCTCAATTGTCTGAAGCCTCCTTTGATTTCTATGACATCATCGATGACCCTATTGATGGCGTACTCTGGGCTGGGCCGCCATTTGGTTCCGGTATCTGGCGCACAATAACGGACAACCGTGATCCCGGTACTCCCGCCTGGCTGCCGCAATTTAAAGGGGGGGAGGTTGTGCGCTTTGGCAATCAGTATGGCGGCTATTTGGGGCAGGAGCCTTGGGGGCGTTTCCGCATTGCCTTCTTACAACATGCCAGTGACCCCATTGTTTTCTTCGATTTTCGCTGGATGTTACGAAAGCCCGACTGGCTGGAGCGCCCCCGGGGGCCGGATGTCTCGCCCGATCTTCACTGGTTTCCAATCGTCACCATGCTGCAGCTGCTGGCAGACCTGAATCTGGGGATTGCGCCACTGGCGTTTGGTCATCGCTATTCTCCCGATGGATATCTCCTCGCATGGATGGCGCTAACGGAGCCACCTGACTGGAGCGATGAGGAGCTAAAGCGTCTGCGGGAAAAGCTCAGAACCTACCCGGTGCGTTGAAAATATGGAAATGCCGGGGCTGATTCAGGTGGGGTGGGTGCTGTGCTAGTTTGACGAATATCTTGGTCGCGCGGGCAGGCATGGATGCGAACAACGGTTGCTTTTTCATTTGCTGGCCTGTTGCTTGGTGCAATTTTTTTCGCACTAAGCCTAACTCCTTCGCTAATTCCCCGCAGTTCCTTAGTTCAGGGCATCCTTTCCGGCGTCGCCTTCACCATCGGCTATTCTTTGGGCGTGCTTTTCCGCTGGATTTGGAAGTATTTAGGGATTCCTGATCCCCCGATAACCAATCAGCAACAACTTAGATTGAGGATCTTGGTGATTCTCATTGGCGCCAGCCTGATTTTTGGGTTTCTCTGGCAAGGGACAGACTGGCAGAACTCGGTGCGCTCGTTAATGGGGATGCCATCGGTTACCGGCGTTGGCCCTGCTACGATCGGAGCTGTTGCGTTCTGTGTGTTTCTACTCTTCAGGATGATCGGTAAAGGTTTCCGTAAGATAGTTCTCGCGGTGTCTGCTCGGTTGGAAGAGGTTATTCCAGAGCGAGTGGCAATGCTCACGGGGTTACTTATCGCGCTATTGATTTATTGGAGCGTGTTGAGTGGGGTGCTGCTTCAAGCGGGTCTATATACGATTTCAATCATCTCTGAAAAGCTGGATTTGATTATTGCTGAGAACCTGCCGCCCCCAGAGAACCCCAGTGAGACAGGTGGGGCGGACTCGTTTCTGTCCTGGGGCAGTGTCGGGCATGAAGGGCGCCGATTTCTGACGCTTGGACCCACTGTCGAGGATATTCGGGAGGTTGCTGGAGAAGGAATCGACCCTATCAGAGTTTATGTGGGCATACACTCTGCGGATACTCCACAACAACGTGCACTCTTGGCGCTTGAGGAGCTAAAGCGGCTCGGGGCATTTGAGCGGGAAATTTTGTTGATCGCAACTCCCGTGGGAGATGGCTGGATAGACCCGGGTGCCGTGAATTCACTTGAGTTCTTATACCGGGGTGATGTGGCTACAGTCGCAGTTCAGTATTCATATTTACCAGGTCCGAGCGCGCTATTTACCGACAATAAATATATCAGAACCTCAGCACGCTCACTGTTCAAGGTGATTTACGATTACTGGAAAGAGTTGCCTGTGAGCAAGCGCCCCAGGCTTTATCTATATGGACTGAGTTTGGGGGCAAAGCTGTCTGAAGACGCATTTGAGTTCTACGATATTATCGATAACCCCATTGATGGTGCGCTCTGGGCCGGGCCGCCTTTTAGTATGAAAGCTTGGAGGGTGATTACTGATAACCGCGATCCAGGCTCGCTGGCCTGGCTTCCCCAGTTTAGGGGAGGGAAGGTGGTGCGCTTCGGCAACCAATACGGTGGTTATTTGGGGCAAGAGCCCTGGGGTAAATTCCGTATCGCTTTTCTCCAGCACGCCAGTGATCCAATCGTCTTTTTTGATTGGCGTTCGGCGCTTCGCAGGCCCGACTGGCTGGAGCACCCGAGGGGGCCCGATGTCTCTCCGGATCTGCGCTGGTTTCCTGTTGTCACTATGTTGCAGTTGCTGGCGGACTTTAATGTTGGGGTGACACCGAAGGATTTTGGGCACCGCTATTCTGCAGAGGGATATACCCTCGCTTGGATAGCCCTGACCGAGCCCCCAGGCTGGAATGAGACAGAACTGCAAAATCTGCGAGCGAAGTTAAAAACGTTCTCTAAGCGTTGATGTTGCTTAAATCCTTGGATTTCTTGACTATTTTCCGTTTAAATCGGCTCTATGTTAAAACCTGTCCCCCTTTTTATTGGCCTGAGATATGTCGCTGCCCGCCGCAGGCAGCAGTTTATTTCCTTTATCAACGGCTTCTCCCTGGTTGGCATGGCGCTGGGTGTTTTTGCCTTGATCGTCGTGACTTCAGTCATGAACGGCTTCGATCGTGAGCTAAAAACACGGATATTGAGCGTGGTGCCCCATGGCTTTGTCGAGCGTGAAGGCGGCCTGCAGGAGTGGCAGGGCGTGGCCGAAAAGCTAGTGCAGCAGCCCCATGTGGAGGCGGTGAGTCCCTTTGTGAAAGGATTTGCCCTGTTGAGCGCCTACGGCGACAGCCACGGAGTTGAGTTCCAGGGTGTTGATCCCGAGGCACTGCGCAACGTCTCCAAAGTGGGTGAGAACATGGTGATGGGCAGCCTGGATGAGCTGCAGCCGCGCAGTTACCGCATCGTGCTCGGCCGTATCCTCGCCCAGCAGCTCAATGTGATGCCCGGTGAATCCGTCATTCTGACCCTGCCTGAAGTCGTGGTTACTCCCGCTGGCATCTTCCCGCGTACCAAACGCTTTACCGTCGCCGGTGTTTTCTCAGTAGGTGCCCAGGTAGACCAGAATGTGGCACTGATGCATGTTGAGGACGCGGCCCGGCTGATGCGCATGTCCGGCAAGGTGCAGGGGCTGCAGCTGCGTTTTGACGATATGGACAATGCCCTGGGCAGGGTCGAGCCCTATGCCGCGAATCTCGGTGAGGGGTTCAGTGGGGAGGACTGGAGTCATTCCCAGGGGAGCTTGTTCCAGGCGGTGAAGATGGAAAAGACGGTGGTCACTTTGATGTTGATGATCATCGTGGCCGTGGCAGCCTTCAATATTGTCTCAGCCCTGGTGCTGATGGTGGCGGACAAGCGCTCCGATATCGCCGTACTCAGGACACTTGGGCTCACATCCCGCCAGATTATGGTGGTGTTCGTCGTGCAGGGGAGTGCTATTGGGTTGATCGGTGCCTTCAGTGGCGCCTTGCTGGGAATCCTGGTTGCGCTCAATCTCACCGAAATGGTGAGCTGGGTCGAGAATCTACTGGGTGCCAAGATATTTGATCCGCGGGTATTTTTCGTGAGCTATCTGCCGTCGGAGTTTCGTTTGGGCGATGCGGTAGTGGTGTTATCCGCCGCTGTCTGTATGAGCTTGCTAGCGACACTGTTCCCCGCGTGGCGGGCGGCGCAAATCGAGCCGGCTGAAGCTTTACGGTATGAATAAAGTTTTTGTAAATCAAATAGATATGATTGGTTTGCAAAGTAATTTCTTAGAATTTGGAAGCGGCAAATATTGATGAATAGTCGAGTGGAAATAGACGCCGAGCAAGCGAGACCGGCGCAGGCTCCCGGTGATGCCGTTCTGGCCTGTCGCCAGTTGCGCAAGAGTTATCGCCAGGGGGGCAGGGACCTTGAGGTTCTGCGTGGAGTAGAGCTTCAGGTAGAGCGGGGCGAGAAGCTCGCCATCGTGGGGGCCTCTGGCTCTGGCAAGTCTACCCTGCTCAATTTACTCGGCGGGCTGGATACGCCGAGTACGGGAGAGGTTTGGGTGGCTGGCCAGAACCTGGCGACACTCAATGCCAATGAGCGCGGTTGGCTGCGCAATAGCAGTCTCGGTTTTGTCTACCAGTTTCACCATCTGCTCAACGAATTTACCGCATTGGAAAACGTGGCTATGCCATTGCTGATAGGCAAGCACAGTGTGGCGAATGCCCGAGCCGAGGCCAAATCCATGCTTGAAGCGGTGGGTCTCGGGGAAAGAATTGGCCATAAACCCTCACAGCTATCCGGTGGTGAGCGCCAGCGCGTGGCGATTGCACGGGCACTGGTGACTCGCCCGGCCTGTGTGCTGATGGATGAGCCCACCGGAAACCTGGATAGAGCGACGGCAGGGGAGATTCACAAGTTGATGGACCGGCTCAATCGCGAGATGGGGATCAGTTTTGTGATTGTCACCCACGACCCGGATCTTGCTGCGGCCTTGGACCGCTGCCTGCACTTGGTGGATGGTGAGCTTCTCAGTGACTGGCACCAGGGTGATCATGTTTAAGCCGCTCCCCGCCTTTATCGGCCTGCGTTACGCGGGAGCCCAGCGCCGCAGCGATGACTCCGCCGGCCTGGTCTCTTTTATCTCTGGTCTGTCGATGATTGGCCTGGTGCTTGGCGTTGCCCTGATGATCGTGGTGATGTCAGTCATGAATGGTTTCGATCGCGAGCTGCGTGAGCGCATTCTCGGCATTATGCCCCATGCTACTCTCTATAACGCCACTGCGGAGGTGGATTGGCCCGCTTTGCGCGATCAGCTGGCGGCGGATGCCCAGGTGGAGTCTGCAGCGGAAGTTTGGCAGGTGAACGCGCTAGCCCGTCGTGGCAGTGAGGTAACACCACTGTTGGTACAGGGAGTCAACCCGGACACCATCGTTAATGTGTCAAACATCAGTGATTTCCTCAGCCCGAATGCCTTTCCTGCGATACTCGATGATTCCGAGCCGGGGGTGATTCTTGGGCGTGGTATTGCGGAAAAACTGGGAGTGGAGCAGGGCGATTACCTGTCTTTGATAGTACCGAACAACGATGCCGCCTCAGGTGGCCGTCGTGCCGCTCACGTGGCCGGCTTCAAGGTGGCGGAAGTCTTTCACTCGGGAACGGTTCTGGATCAGTCTCTAGCGCTGGTTTCCTGGGAGCAGGCCCAGGGGCTGGCCGGCAAAAAAGGTGGCGCTGGCATACAACTGCGTGTGACCGAGATGCTGGAAGCCAATTGGATTATGCGGAGATTGCTGAAAGAACTGCCCCGCGATGGCTACTACGGCACGGATTGGAGTCGCACTCACGGTAATCTCTACCAAGCGATTCAGATGTCTCGCAATCTGGTGGGACTACTGGTGCTGTTGATCATCGCCATTGCCGCATTCAACGTGGTCTCGACCCTGGTGATGGTGGTAATCGACAAGCATACGGATATCGCCATTCTGCGCACTATGGGTGCCAGCACCCGGCAGATTCTTCTCACCTTCGTCAGTCAGGGAGCGTTAGTGGGATTGGTTGGTGCGCTCGTTGGTGGTGCACTGGGAATTTTGGCGTCGCTGACGGTAACTGACCTGGTGGCGGGTCTTGAATCCACGTTCGGCATCCAGTTTCTAAAGTCTGATGTCTATCCGGTAGATTATCTGCCATCGGAGCTTTCCTGGGCTGATGTGGCTCTGGTGGTTGGCGCGGGTTTCCTGCTTAGCCTGCTGGCCACGCTCTATCCCGCTCTCCAGGCCAGTCGCGTGCAGCCCGCTGCGGCATTGCGCAACGAATAAACGGCTGGTGCTGATCAGGGCTCAACAGATATTGCGCAAGTTACTGCCGCTGCCAGCGGCAGTCATCTCTTGGATTCTTGTTCTTTATAGTAAGTTAGTAAGTCTGAAATTTGAAAGCTGGCGGATAAAGACCTTTTGCCCGGATGGCATGCGCGAGGGAACGGTTTGCTATGCCGAGGGTTGGCAGATTTTTCCGTTGTGGTTGGTATGCCTTGGCGCCATGACCTCAGCCCTGGTAGTGGTCTGGATGGTAGCCTTAACCGCCTCGGGAGATAGGGGCAAGGCAGCTGCCATTTCCTTTCAGGTCGGTACATTTACAGCTCTAGGACTGGGAAGCCTTACGGATCAAGCCCTACCGGCACTGCTGTCGATTGCCGCGGAAGCCGCGGCTTTGTTTTGTGTTGGCAGGTATTGCAACAGTAAGATCAGCTGCTGACCGCAGAGCGGCGCTCTATACGCAGCTTCCAGCGTTTTACCACGTGCCAGCGCCATAGGGCGCGCATGGAAAAATAGGCGACAGTGGCAAAGAAAACCCCCGCCAATACCGAGCCAAAAAACAGCGGCATCCAGATTTTACCAACCTCGTCCGTAAGCCACTCCCAAGAGAGCTCAATATCAAAGTCCACCGGGGGGGTGCCCAGAATCCAGGCGCCCAGCTTGTAAGTGCTGTAGAAAATCGCGGGCATGGTGATCGGATTACTAATCCATACCAGGATGATGGACAGCGGCAGATTACAGCGCAGCCAGAGGGCCAGTAGTGCGGCAATAACCATTTGACCGGGTAGCGGCAGGAAGCTGGTGAAAACGCCAACGGCAAAAGCGACTGAAACCGAGTGACGGTTCAGGTGAAATAGATTGGGATCGTGAAGAAGAGTCCCCAGAAACTTGAGCCCATTCTTGGCTCGGATTTCTTCGGGGCTTGGCAGCCATCGCCTGATAATACTCTTAGGCATAACTCTGTCTGAAACCTGGGTGCTGGCAGCCTTTGTTAATGAGCGCTGTACCGGGGTTTGGAAAATTCATTCGTCGGGATTTTTTCCCTACCCCAAATAAGCATAGAGCGCCCAGGGTGGTAGGGCATGCCGTATCTGGCGCGGGCGCTATTATGCCCACTTAAGGGAGGCAAGACTACTACTGTGATAGAAGTCATTTTGCGCCATAAATTGTCAACAATTGTTCACAATGATTCGAGTTGACGCTCAGGTCTGAGTGATTTAAGGTCTGCCATCCTAAAAAATTGTCGACAATATTGAAACCTTATGGGTTCGACTGGAGTAAATAGCTCCCTGCGGGAGCCTCATCAAAGCCTTGCTGAGCGCCTGTTTTTAACCCTGCGCGGCGAAATTGTGGAGGGTCGTATTCCCGCGGGCAGCAAAATCAGCGAGCCGGAATTGGCCCGCCGCTTCAATGCCAGTCGCGGCAGTTTGCGTGAAGCCCTGATGCGTTTGGAGTCACTGGGTTTGCTGGAGCGCCGGGTCAATGTGGGTGCTCGCGTGGTAGAGCTGAGTGAACGCGGTCTGTTAGATCTCTACGAAGTGCGAGAAGCACTTGAGGGAATGGCCTGCCGCCTTGCCGCCGAGCAGCGCAGCGAGGAAGACCTGTTGGAACTGCGCCAGATGTTGTCCCGTCATGAGCAGCAGGAAGAGCTGCAAGCCGGTAAGGCGTACTTCCAGCCGGAGGGGGACTTCGACTTCCATTTTCGTATTGTGCAGGCCTCCAAGAACGACCTGCTGATCGACACCCTGTGCAACCGTCTTTATTACCGTGTTCGTATGTATCGCTACCAATTGGGCATGGCCAGCCCCAGGGCTCAGCGGGCTTTTCGCGAACACAGCCACATTATCGAAGCCATAGAAGCGGGGGATGGTGAATTGGCGGAGCTGTTGATGCGCCGACATATCCGTGCTTCCAGGCAGAATATTGAAAATAAACTGAGGTAGAGCATGAGCCAAAAGCCTTCCGCCGGCGCGCGTTTCCGCAGCGCCCTTGCCGAGAACCAACCGCTTCAAGTGGTTGGCACCATCAATGCCTATTCCGCCATCATGGCCGAGCGTATTGGTCATAAGGCGATTTACCTTTCCGGTGCCGGCGTTGCCAATGCCTCTTACGGCCTGCCGGATCTGGGTATGACCAGCCTCGACAATGTGCTCGAGGACGTACGCCGTATTACCGCGGCCAGTGAGCTGCCGTTGCTGGTGGATATCGATACCGGCTGGGGTGGCGCTTTTAACATCGCCCGTACTGTCAAAGAAATGATTCGTGCCGGTGCCGCAGCGGTGCATATCGAAGATCAGGTGGCACAGAAGCGCTGTGGCCACCGTCCCAATAAAGAGATTGTTTCCAAGCAGGAGATGGTGGATCGCATCAAAGCTGCCGTGGATGCGCGTACCGATGATGACTTCTTTATCATGGCCCGCACAGATGCCTTCGCTCAAGAGGGTTTAGATGCCGCTGTTGAGCGTGCTCAGGCCTGTATCGAAGCCGGTGCCGATGGCATCTTTGCCGAGGCGGTCACTGAGTTGGAGCACTATCGCGCATTTAAAGACGCGCTGAATGTGCCCATTTTGGCGAATATCACTGAATTTGGTAAAACCGAACTTTATAACGCTAAAGAGTTGGGTGAAGCGGGCGCAGATATCGTACTGTATCCGCTGTCGGCGTTCCGCGCCATGAACCGTGCGGCGGAGAATGTGTACTCCAGCATCCTGCAAAATGGTGACCAAAAAGCAGTAGTGGACACCATGCAGACCCGTGAGGAGCTATACGACTACCTCAATTATCACGTGTTCGAGCAGAAGCTCGATGAGTTGTTTAAGAAGTAAATCACTTTACAAAATGTATGAGCCGCCGGATTTGGCAGCTCATACGGCGGTTTTCGGATAAACACAGAGACTGTGTCAATTTAGGGGAGAGAAGGAAGATGTCAGATAAAGCATTGAGTGGTGCCGGACTGCGCGGCCAGGTAGCGGGTAAAACGGCGTTATCCACGGTAGGTAAATCCGGCTCAGGCCTCACTTACCGCGGTTACGATATTAAAGATCTGGCGCAACACTGCGAGTTTGAAGAAGTTGCCTACCTGATCTTTTATGGAGAACTGCCTACCAGCGACCAGTTGGCGGAATATAAGGCCCTATTAAAGGGTATGCGCGGCCTGCCGCAAGCGCTAAAAGAAGTGCTGGAGCGCATTCCCGCCGATGCCCACCCGATGGATGTGATGCGTACCGGATGCTCCATGTTGGGTAACCTGGAAGGGGAAGAGTCCTTTGCCCAGCAACTGGAAAAAGCCAACCGCCTACTGGCCGCTTTCCCCTCTATCATCTGCTACTGGTATCGCTTCACCCACGACAACGTGCGGATCGAAACGGATACCGATGACGACAGCATCGGCGGCCACTTCCTGCATATGCTGCGTGGCGAAAAGCCCAATGAGTTGCATGAGCAGGTGATGAACGTTTCCCTGATCCTCTACGCAGAGCACGAGTTTAACGCGTCCACTTTCACTGCCCGTGTTTGTGCCTCTACTTTGTCTGACCTGTTTAGCTGTATTACCGGTGCCATCGGCACTCTGCGTGGGCCGCTGCATGGCGGTGCCAACGAGGCGGCAATGGAAATGATCGAGCGTTTTGCCAACCCGGATGAAGCAGAGAAAGAACTGCTGGGCATGCTGGAGCGCAAAGAGAAAATCATGGGCTTTGGCCACGCGATTTATCGCGAGTCCGATCCGCGCAACGAGATCATCAAGGCCTGGTCTGAGAAACTGTCTGAAGATGTGGGCGATAAGGTTCTCTACCCGGTCTCCGTACGTTGTGAAGAAGTTATGTGGCGTGAGAAAAAGTTGTTCTGTAATGCCGACTTCTTCCACGCATCCGCTTATCACTTTATGGGAATTCCCACCAAGCTGTTCACGCCGATTTTTGTAATGTCTCGTGTTACCGGCTGGGCTGCCCACGTATTTGAGCAGCGCGCAGACAACCGCATTATTCGCCCGAGCGCTGAATATGTAGGTGTTGAGCCGCGCGAAGTACCGCCTATCGCCGAGCGCGGTTAATTTTCATTTCTTACTGAAATGATGCACACCCGGTGTGCCGGCTCCAGGTTGCCATTGGTTGGCGACCTGGAGCCACTTTCTTAAGAGACACGATTTTAAAAAGATTCGACTGAACTGATTTACCTAGCTATGAATACTGATTACCGCAAATCACTGCCCGGTACCGACCTCGATTATTTCGATACCCGCGCCGCCGTTGACGCGATCCAGCCCGGAGCCTATGCCAAACTGCCGTATACCTCACGTATTCTGGCGGAAAACCTGGTGCGTCGCTGTGAGCCGGAAAAACTGACCGACTCCCTGAAGCAGATTATCGAGCGCAAACGCGAGCTGGACTTCCCCTGGTTTCCGGCGCGAGTGGTGTGCCACGATATTCTTGGTCAAACCGCACTGGTGGACCTGGCCGGTCTGCGCGATGCCATTGCCGAAAAAGGTGGTGATCCCGCCAAGGTAAATCCAGTTGTTCCTACCCAGTTGATTGTGGATCACTCCCTCGCGGTCGAGCACCCCGGTTTTGAGAAGGATGCTTTTGAGAAAAACCGTGCGGTAGAGGAGCGTCGTAACGAAGACCGCTTCCACTTTATCAACTGGACCAAAACCGCGTTTGAAAATGTGGATGTGATTCCTCCCGGCAACGGCATCATGCACCAGATCAACTTGGAGAAAATGTCTCCGGTGGTGCAGGTGCGCGAAGGCGTGGCCTTCCCGGATACCTGTGTTGGTACCGACAGTCACACGCCGATGGTCGATGCTCTGGGTGTGATTTCTGTGGGCGTTGGCGGCCTGGAAGCTGAGAGCGTGATGCTCGGCCGCGCCTCTTATATGCGTCTGCCGCATATTGTTGGAGTGGAGCTCACTGGAAAGTTGCAGCCGGGTATTACTGGTACCGACTTAGTATTGGCTCTCACTGAATTCCTGCGTCGCGAGCGCGTGGTCGGAGCCTACCTGGAATTCTATGGTGAAGGGGCTTCCAACCTGACCCTGGGCGATCGCGCCACTATTTCCAATATGACGCCGGAGTATGGCGCGACTGCGGCCATGTTCTCTATCGATGAGCAAACCATCGACTATCTCAAACTCACCGGCCGCGATGATGAGCAGGTAGCTTTGGTAGAGAAGTTTGCCAAGGAAACGGGCCTCTGGTCTGACACCTTGAAGGATGCCGAGTACGAGCGCGTACTGAAGTTTGACCTGGATACAGTAGGTCGCAACCTTGCTGGCCCCTCCAACCCTCACGCGCTGCTACCGGCCTCGGAACTGGCTAATCGCGGTATCGCTAAAGCCTGGGAAGAGAAAGCCGGTGAGATGCCCGATGGCGCTGTGATTATTGCGGCGATTACCAGCTGCACCAATACCAGTAACCCGCGCAATATGATTGCCGCAGGCCTGATTGCCCGCAATGCCAACAAGCTCGGCCTGACCCGCAAACCCTGGGTGAAATCCTCCCTGGCTCCAGGCTCCAAAACAGTAAAAATGTATCTGGAAGAGGCCGACTTGCTACCGGATCTGGAGCAGATGGGCTTCGGTGTAGTGGCTTTCGCATGCACTACCTGTAACGGCATGAGCGGTGCCCTGGACCCGAAAATCCAGCAGGAAGTGATCGATCGCGATCTGTATGCTACTGCGGTCCTGTCCGGAAACCGCAACTTCGACGGTCGTATCCACCCCTATGCCAAACAGGCATTCCTGGCTTCACCACCGTTAGTCGTTGCCTATGCGATTGCCGGCACCATTCGTTTCGACATCGAAAAAGATGCGCTGGGATACGATGCCGATGGCAACCCAATTACCCTGAAAGACATTTGGCCTAGCGACGAAGAGATCGATGCAATCGTACGTCAGAGCGTGAAGCCGCAGCAGTTCCGCGATGTGTATATTCCCATGTTCGAAGAGCGGGATGCCGCAGATGAGCAGGGCCACGCACTCTATGACTGGCGCCCGATGAGTACCTATATCCGCCGCCCACCTTATTGGGAAGGTGCCCTGGCAGGCGAGCGCAGCTTGAAAGGCATGCGTCCGCTGGCTGTGCTGGGTGACAATATCACTACCGACCACTTGTCTCCCTCCAATGCCATTCTCGCTAGCAGTGCTGCCGGTGAATACCTAGCGAAAATGGGATTGCCGGAGGAGGACTTCAACTCCTACGCGACCCACCGCGGCGACCACCTCACTGCCCAGCGTGCAACTTTCGCCAACCCGAAGCTGCTCAACGAAATGGTTCGTGATGACAGCGGCGAGATTCGCCAGGGTTCTCTCGCCCGTATCGAGCCGGAAGGGCAGGTTACCCGGATGTGGGAGGCGATCGAGACTTATATGGATCGGAAGCAGCCGCTGATTATCATTGCTGGTGCCGACTATGGGCAGGGCTCTTCCCGTGATTGGGCCGCGAAAGGTGTGCGCCTGGCCGGCGTAGAAGCGATTGCCGCCGAAGGCTTCGAGCGTATTCACCGCACTAACCTGATCGGTATGGGCGTGTTGCCGCTAGAGTTTAAGCCGGGAACTACTCGCGAAACCCTGGGTATCGACGGTACCGAAACCTTCGACGTGATCGGTGAGCGTACCCCCCATGCCACGCTGACCTTGCTGATTCACCGTGCGAACGGTGAGATGGTTGAGGCCCCGGTAACCTGCCGTTTGGATACCGCTGAAGAAGTTTCCATTTACGAGGCGGGTGGCGTCTTGCAGCGTTTTGCTAAAGACTTCCTCGAAGCAGAGGCGACGGCTTAAATGTTGAAATTTGCTCCTCAAGTCAAAATTCCCGCGACTTATATGCGCGGGGGCACCAGCAAGGGCGTTTTCTTCCGTTTACAGGATCTACCCGAAGTTGCGCAGGTTCCGGGAGAGGCCCGTGATAATTTGCTGTTGCGGGTAATTGGCAGCCCGGACCCCTACGGTAAGCATACTGACGGGATGGGTGGTGCCACTTCGAGCACTAGCAAAACGGTGATCCTGTCTGCCTGTGATAAGCCCGATCACGATGTGAATTACCTGTTTGGCCAGGTTTCCATCGATAAGCCCATGGTCGATTGGAGCGGTAACTGCGGTAATCTCACTGCGGCTGTTGGAGCCTTTGCGATTAATAGCGGCTTTGTGGATGCTGCGCGGATTCCAGAGAATGGTATTTGTACAGTTCGCATTTGGCAGGCCAATATAGGCCAAACCATTATCGCCCATGTGCCTATTACCAACGGTGAAGTGCAGGAAACCGGAGATTTCGAGCTGGATGGCGTAACCTTCCCGGCAGCCGAAGTGGAAATTGAGTTTATGGACCCCTCGGACGGCGAGGGTGCCATGCTTCCCACCGGTAACCCAGTCGATGATCTCGAAGTGCCCGGGATTGGTGTGCTGAAGGCGACCATGATCAATGCCGGCATCCCCACGATCTTCGTCAATGCGGAAGCTATTGGCTATAGCGGCACTGAGCTTCAGGATGCCATTAATGGCGATAGCAAGGCGCTCGCCATGTTCGAAACCATCCGCGCCTATGGTGCGGTGAAGATGGGCCTGATTTCCTCTGTAGAGGAGGCCGCGGCCCGGCAACATACGCCGAAGATTGCCTTTGTCGCCAAGCCGCAGGACTACATCGCCTCCAGTGGAAAAAAGGTAGCGGCGCAAGATATTGATTTGCTCGTGCGAGCCCTCTCCATGGGTAAGCTGCACCACGCCATGATGGGCACTGCCGCCGTGGCTATCGGTACTGCAGCGGCGATTCCCGGCACCTTGGTAAACCTCGCCGCCGGTGGGGGTGATCGCAATTCCATCTGCTTTGGCCATCCCTCGGGTACATTGCGGGTTGGGGCCCATGCGAAAGTTGTTGATGGCCAGTGGGTTGCCACCAAAGCCATTATGAGCCGTAGTGCCCGTATCCTGATGGAAGGCTGGGTGAGGGTGCCAGGGGATAGTTTCTAGTCTTGGTATAATCACATCTTTAGGGGCGGGATACGTCCCTTCTGAGTAGTCGGCTTGGACTCTTGAAGGGTTTAGCCGACTCACTCAATACTTTCGTAGACTCTCAAGCAGCTTTGAGCTACCTTTCCCTGCACCCCGAGCCACCCATTCCAGCCCCTGGCTTATCCTCGGCCGCAATCTCACTCGGGTCTTACGCTGTTTCTATAAGAATACAGATTGATTATTAAGCAGTGCTTGTGGCGAAATTTCCACCCATCGCCGCGCCTCTTATTGTTAGCAGGAAAATAACTTGGTAGCAGCAAAATCGTTAATGTCGCTCGGTGGCGATAACACAATCGATGAGACTCTATTTGCACATATCGCTAGGGATCTTACCGAGCAGGGCTATAGTATTCGCCATGCCGCACTACCTGAATCTCTTTCCAATGCGCTTTTTACCTATCAGCAGGAAATGAATGCAGAGAAATTTATTGATGCAGGGATCGGGCGAGGTGACGATTACCTACTGAATGAATTCGTGCGAACGGATGAAATTTGTTGGATTACCGGGGAGTCTGCTACAGGAAGAGACTGGCTCAACTGGGCGGGCCAGCTTCAGGTTTATCTTAACAGGCGTCTTTTTCTGGGGCTCTTCTCATTTGAAAGCCATTTTGCCCATTACCGGCCTGGGGACTATTACAAAAGACACTACGATGCATTTCGCGGAGAAGCGAATCGGGTGCTTTCATTGGTCGTTTACCTTAATCCAGGCTGGAACACTGCAGATGCTGGTGAGCTTGTGCTTTACAAAGATGAGCAGGATAGGGCCGGCACCAAAGTTACTCCGCTAATGGGAACGGTGGTGACCTTCTTGAGCGAGGAGTTTCCCCACGAAGTTCTACCAGCTAATCGGGATCGCTACTCTATTGCAGGCTGGTTTCGGGTTAATACTTCTGTAACCGATCGGGTTGATCCGCCCCGTTAAAGTACTGAGTTACCCGCCTTGAAATGAAGCTCTAAAATTCCTTCCTATCGAGGGAAAACATACTAGCGCTCTGCGGCAGCCGCAGAGCCTCTAGGGTACTACATCGCCTTCCGATTGGTTTAAAGGTCCGATTGATCCTAATCGCGATCCGCCCCGTCGTATCTCAGTTTCACAGAACTCTCCTTTTTGAGATTTTAACCTAGCCGACGTACAGCCGACGGCCCGTAGGTTAGCCATTTATAACAATCAAATCCGGCTTCCCTGTTGCAGCAGATTGGAGAGACATCAATGACAATTAAAAAACCACTTACCCTTGCGATTGCAATGGCCAATATAGCGGTGGCCTCAGCCTGGGCACAGGAAACCAGTAATCAAGAAGATGGCTGGGCGTTGGAAGAAGTAACGGTTACCGCAACCAAGCGCGAAACCAATTTGATGGACACCCCCGTAGCGATCAGTGCATTTACGCAGGAAGAGCTCGACCGCCAGGGTATTAAGAATGTAAAAGATCTGGGCAACACTATTCCTAATGTGGATATTGGCTATGATGCCTCCCAGTCTTCCCCAGTGATTTCTATGCGGGGCGTGCGCTCAACTAACACTACCGAGTTTGGTGACCCTGCTGTTGGTCTGCACTTCGACGGTATTTATTCTTCGCGCCCCCAGTCTGCTATGGCAATGATGTTTGACTCCGAAAGGGTTGAAGCCATGCGTGGGCCGCAGGGTACCCTTTATGGACGTAACTCTACTGTTGGTGCCATTAATGTTATCTCCAAGAGACCGGTAATTGACGAGTTTGAAGGTTCAGTCGGAGTTGAGCTGGGTCGCTGGAATCAAGAGCTGGTAAAAGGCGTTATTAATATTCCTGTTTCAGATACCTTTGCTCTGCGTGCGTCCTTTATGAACGAGACTAGGGACTCCTACCTGACCGGGTACTATGATGTTAACCAGTGGGACAATCGCTATATTGATGCTGACTCTTTAGGTGCGAGCGTTTTATCTGATGACGCTTCAAGAACCTTTATTCAAGCGAATAATGCTGAAGGAGCCACAGACTATCAGCTGGTTAGGGCGGATGCTGAAGATTTTTATGGGAATGTTGATCAGCAGGCGGTGCGTATAGGTGCGTTATGGGAACCGACTGACGATATTTCTTGGTATGCCATAGCGGAACACTATCAGGATAGTAGTGCAGGCGGCATCAACACTATTGACTGTGAAAAGGCTGAACAGCGCGAAGATGGAACAACTTGTGAAACCTATTACGGCTCCGGTGCTGATGAGTACACCGTAGCGGTAAATGTACCAGGTGAGCTCGACCTCACCATGACTTCATTCCGTTCTAACTTCCGCTGGGATTTCAGCGATACCATGGCGTTTGTGTATAACACCGGGTATGCAGTTCAGGAACGAAGCAACCTGATTGATATTGATGCTGGTCGCAATACCTGGGATATGAGTATGAGCATTACAGACTCAGAAAATGTCTCTTACTCCCATGAGTTACAGTTGCAATCTACAGGTGATGGTCCCCTACAGTGGATTACAGGTTTGTTTTATTTCCACGAGACCACTGATCTGAATGGTTACTTCCTGGCCTCATTAGATAATGCCGTATTCTGGAGGCAGCCAGACAGAACTATAGAAGCCAGCGCAGTATTTGCTCAGGCTACCTATGACCTTACTGATACCCTCCACCTGACTGTTGGTGGTCGATATACGGAAGATGAGAAGAGTGATGTAGGTGGTAACAACCTGAGTTGCACTCGAGACTGGTCCACCGAATCAGATGAAGAGTATGGCTGCTTCCCTGCCTATTTACAGGACACCTTTAATAACTTCTCGACCAACCACTTTGCTGACAGCTCAATTTATACAATTGATACTTACAATGATGTCAGCAAGAGCTGGGATTCATCCGACTTTCGAATTGGTCTCGATTATGACCTGACAGATGAAGTCATGCTGTATGCATATGTTGCAAGTGGATTTAAGTCCGGTGGTTTGGGTGATGTTGTCATCCAATATGAGCAAGACCCGGACACGGCTGAGTACATCTACGATGATGAGGGAAATCGGGTTGTTCAACAGGTAATTGACACTAGCTATGATGAGGAGAAGGTCATTACTTGGGAGCTAGGAGCAAAAGGTACCTTCTTGGATGGTCGCCTAAATCTGGCTAGTACCTTCTTTTTCTCCGACTATAAGGATATGCAGCTAGCTGCACCTGATACTGCATACTCGTACTATGCGGTAGAGCGAGAAGGTGAGAACGCAGGTGAAATTACGACCGAGCCCGTCGTCATTTACCTTACTAAGAATGCTGCTAGCGCAGAGATTATGGGGCTAGAGTTAGAGTTTGACTGGGCCCCCTATCCGAATGGCCGAATCAGTGGCTTTGCTACCTGGATGCAAACAGAAATCACCTCTGATTTTCAGAACCGCTGGAATTTCAATAACCAAGCGTTATTCGAAATTTCGGATTACGGTTTAGCTCATGACAATACTAATGAAGGGCTTTTTCGAAATCTGAAAGGTAATGAGCTGCCGGCATCACCTGAATTCAGCTTCACCATCAACTACGATCACACCTTTGAGCTGTCTCACGGTGGGGAGATTATTCCATTTGTCGGTATTCACTGGGAAGATGAGTCTTATCTGACCTACTGGAATGTTGACAAGCACGACTTCCCCACTGGTGATACTTCTGCTTTTGATGACAGCCGCGATTCTTTCTGGATGGTAAACGCTTCTGTGAAGTATGTAAGCCCGGACGATCAGTGGAACGTTGAAGCCTTTGGTAACAACCTGACTGACGAAGTTGTTCCGTACTACGCAGATGGAAGTGATGGCCTGGTATCTGGTCCATTTTCTACCCCAATGAGCTACGGTGTGCGCTTTAACTACAACTTCTAAGTAGCTACTGTTACTCCATAGTAAAAAGCCGGGTCAATTTAGATGGTCCGGCTTTTTTTATGACTCGTGAGTGAAGTCAAAACTTCTCACGAGTACTTTAGCCCATATCAAGACATGCGTGTATCTTGGGGCTATGTAAACTGCTAGGTTCTGGTTTTACGCCAAATTATGCGAATCAGATAAAATACAAATAGGGCGATAAGCATCCAGGGTAAAAGGTAGGCGATTGCAGTGATTGCTTCAGATAGCCCATCAGACAAATTTTCACCAAAATGAGATAGGGAGTCTAATATGGGACTCCAGAAAGAAGTATAAGATTTTGAGTGTAACTCAATTTCAACCTCATCCATCTGAATTCGCTTGAGCAGTTTAGCTTTTTTACCTTGTGAATACTCAATATCAGATTGTACCGATGCTAACTTTTCAGCAACCTTTATTAGAGTATCAATGTCACTCGCAGATTTTTGTTCCAGTTCTATAAGTCTCGATTGATACTGGAGTAACATTTCAAGTCGTTTTTGGCTGTCGATAATGACATCCTGTAAATCTTCTGCTTTGGATTCCCGCTGTATCACTCCTCCTTGCTTTGATGCCATATCAATGATTTTATCGACTCCGGTGGGGTGTATTCTAAGGTGAATCCTTCCGTAGGGCTTTTCATCATTGCGGAGACTAGAATGCAATATAGTGCATTTTTTCTTCATCTCCTGTTGGCAAAGTAATTGGAGTTTGTGGAATACAGGTTCAACTTCTTCAGCAGGTAGTTCAGCTGTCAGGAAATGTTCGTAAGCAATATACTGATCTTGTCCACCTCGATTGCCCGCTGTGATAGGTTCCGGGAACCGGATATCTGCAACCCTGTTGCTGGTGGTATGGGCATTGGGACTGTATGAAGTTGTTGATCTATCACTGCTCGATTCTGAGCAGCCAGAGCTACTGCCCAATATAAGCAGGGCAAAGAAGTAGTTAAAGAGTCTCATTTTGATCCCGTTTTTAGTTAATCCGAATAGATTCGAATCTAACATTGTCCGGTTTGCTTATAAAGATATGCGCCGCTGTACATGTTGTTTACTTGGAGTCATGCATTTGGGGTTGATTAGGGGCCTCAACATTTGTGTTATTCTCATATGGGGCTGAGTGTTTGTTCTAAATTTGTGTATTGATGGAAAATGGGTGATGTCGACAATAGAACTGGAAGAAAGGCGAAAGTTAGAGCTAATCGAAAAGATTAGGGGCTATTTGTCTAAAGAATTTGAGTTGGAGATTGGCAGTTTTGAAGCGGAGTTCTTTATTGATTTTCTTGCAAAGGAGATGGGGGCAGAGTTTTATAATCAAGGTTTGCATGATGCTCAGGTAATAGTGTCCTCTAAGTTGGAAGATATTTGTGATGCAATTTATGAGATGGAAAAGGTTGTCGACTAGAAATATTGCCCCTTTTGATGGCAGTTTGATTCTACTGTTCTTGAGTTGTTCAGCGGTATTTTTTCTTGGGTTTTTCTGCCTGGATAAATAACATGGCTGCAAATACTAAAATTATTCCAGGTATAAAGTTGATAGTGAATTTCGTCATTTCCAATGCTGTAGCCAATACCAGTACAAATACCGGATTCAAGAAGCTGTATGCTGCAACTTTGGTCGCCCCGATTCTTATTGTGCTAAATTGTAGTAGGAAAAAACTGATTAATGTTGTAAATAAGGCTAAATAGAATAGCCCTCCGTAAGTTTCGACAGGTATATTCCGCCATTCTATTTGGCTTAAACTTGGGAATGAAAGCATTAATAACCATAGGGCGCCAAATAGAATAACCCAGAATGTCATAACCTCTGTAGGCTCCCCTGAGTGGACTCTCCTGATCAGTGGATTATACAAACTGAGCGATATAGCACCTAAGGTGAATATCCAATCCCCTCTATTTAGATCCAGCGTTATCGCTGTTGTAATACTCCCTTCAAATACAATCCAGGCCGCACCCAATGTTCCAAGAGTAAGACCGATGACTTTGCGGGCGCTACTACGCTCACCATTGATGATCAAGGCAAAGACGGCAGTCATTGCAGGAACGGTTGTAAAAAGGGCGCCGGTATTCACTGCTGAGGTATATTTGAGTGCTTCAAACATACACCAGAAAAAGATAACCAATGGGATGCTGAGTAGTGCATAACCCAGTAGCTTTTTGGGGTGTGGAAGCTGAAATCCATGCTTTAAAAATAAGAAGGGCGCAAATAGCCCTGTTGCAATTAAGAACCGAATCATCATCAAGCAATCTGCCGGTAACGAATCGGCGATTAACGCACCAACAGGAAATGAGCCAGCGACAAGTAATGTGCAGGCTATCATCAAGCCGTGAACCCACCACAATGATGTGCCGCTGCTTGCCGTTGCTGTAGGGTTGATACCCCTTGAAAGTTCACGCATGACTCTTCCCTCAATAAAAGCGAGATCAGAGTAACTCGTTTCTGATAAACTGATAATCAATCAATTAAGATACATACTGTTGAGAAAAAGGAAACAGTAGTTTATGGAAAGTTTTGCAGCCATACCGGTATTTGTCACGGTGGCCGAAACCGGTGGCTTTTCCCCGGCCGCCAAGTTACTGGGGATATCCAAGTCTGCAGTTAGTAAACGGGTCAGTCAGCTGGAAGAGCAACTTGGGGTAAAACTATTGCATCGCACCACCCGCAAGCTGAGCTTGACAGAGGCGGGCGAGCATTTTTTTCAGCATGCCCGAATCGCTTACCAGGCCGCACAGGACGCTCAGGATGCAGTGACTCAGCTTCAAGGTGAGCCTCAGGGGCGCTTGCGAATCAATGCCCCAATGTCCTTTGGCAGGTTGCATTTGGCACCGCTTATCCCAGTGTTTCTCAAGCGCTATCCAAAAATCACGATTGATCTGGTGATGGACGATAAGGTGGTAGACCTTATTGGAGAGGGGTTTGATATCGCTATCCGTGGTGGTGACCTGCCTGATACCAGTTTGATTGCCCGCAAGCTGGCGCCTCTGCAAAGTGTGCTCTGTGCCTCTCCCGCGTACTTGGAAGAGTTCGGCAAACCGATAGAGCTTGAACAGTTAACAGAGCACAATTGTTTGATGTTTACTTATTCCAGGGATGTAAAAGAGTGGAATTTTATTCAGGATAACCATCTGCACACCATAGAAGTCAGGGGTAACTACCAGGTCAATAACAGTGAAGCGCTGCGGGAAGCCATTCTCCAGGGGCTTGGCATCGGCCGTTTGCCGACTTTTGTCGCAGGAGCAGATATCAAGAGTGGTCTCCTGGTGCCGTTGTTTGAAGAATATCAAATGCCGGCCAAGACTATTTATGCCGTATTTCCTGAGCGGCAGTATATGCCTGCCAAGGTACGGGCCTTTATAGAGTTTGCCATTGAGTATTTTGGTGGCGACATTCCCTATTGGGATTGTTAGGTTGTAAACTTTTTCTCAACAATCATTTAACAAAAGAGCCCATTATCAAGCCAGGAGAAACCCAATAAGCTTTCTCTCATCGACATTCACAAGATGATTAATTGTCAGAGGGAAATTATGGACCTGTTCACTGCTGTTGAAACTCGCCGTTCGGTAAAGCATTACGATACATCTGCAAAGATGACATCAAGTGAGTTTAACCAGCTTATCCAAGCCACAATGTTATCGCCAACATCCTATAACATTCAGCATTGGAGATTCCTGCGAGTAACAGATTCCAGGCTTCGAAGCAGACTTAAGGATGCTGCCTGGGGTCAACAGCAAGTGGAAGATGCGTCTGAGCTGATTATTCTTTGTGCAGATATAAACGCTTGGAAAGATCGACCAGAACGCTATTGGGCTGATGCACCCAGAGAGGCAAGGGAACTTTTAGTCCCGATGCTAACTGATTTCTATAGAGATAAACCTCAATTACAGCGAGATGAAGCAATAAGGAGCTGTGGCTTAGCGGCGCAAACCATGATGCTTGCGGCAAAAGCACTGGGCTATGACACCGGCGCACTGGTTGGGTTTGACTCAGATAAAGTGGCCGAGCTTATAAACCTGCCAGAAGGTTATCTGATCGGAATGATGATAGTCGTGGGTAAGACTAGCAAAGCAGCGAATGGACGTGGTGGCCAGTTAGCATTGGGTGAAGTGTTATTTGAAAACCAATTTTGAGCATAACTTACATACAGTAGTTTAGTATTTATGCTTGCGATCTGTAGGGCTGTTCTTGTGATCAATTATCCATATCTCCGCTAGTGGGATAATTGATCACAAGTGGATTAGAGCACAAAGTCAATTGGCGGTTATTGGGTGGGTAAAAAATGAATCGGGTAGTGAATTTTTGTTCTTCGTGTGTCGCTGGCACCGAAGTTAAATTCCTGAATCTTTGCCATTAACTGATCGGTAAACGGCTTGGAATCGAGGCTGGAGCTGGCCAGTGCGATATTGGCGACTTCGCCACTAGGTTCAATATCGATAATAAATTCCGCGCCGCCTTCAAGGTCAGGGTCTTGTTTGCGCGCACTCAAGTATAAACGATAAAGCTGGCCTTTGTGTTTATCAAATACCTGCTGAATTTCTACTCTGCTACGCTCTCGCTTTTTCTTAACGGTTTTTTTAAGGGTGGCATCTGCTATGGCTGGTGGTTTTTTATCAGAGAAGCTGGCGTTTCCGCTTTGATCGACCCACTGATAAATTTCCGCGCTTGCAAGATTGCTGGAGAGTGTGAGACTGATACAGAATAAGCTTCTATAAGTAAATCGATTCATTTTTCCATTCATACTTCGATATTCTTGACCAAGCACCTAGTCTACGTTAGGTGCTATCCCTGGGGAGACAGATTAGCGTATTGATTGGTTAAGCCTAAGGTTCGTGAATTTCCTGTAGGAATTAATCGCCTGGCTTTACAAGGTATCTTTGTACAATTTTCCCATCTGCTTCGATCTCAGAATCCAATAATCCACCACATGCCTTAATTGTATTGGCAGAGGCGGGGTTGTCTTTGTGACAGTGAATGTGAATTGTCCCGGCTTTCATTTCCTGAAGCCACTGGATCGAGAGCTCCATCAGGCGTTTACCGTACCTTTTACCTCTATACTTGGGTCTGATCCCCAAACCAATATGCCCACCGCAGTGGGTAATTCTATCGTTCAAGTAGTGGCGAATATTGGTGACGCCTACGATTTCAGTTTCATCAACAAGCCATAGTGTAGAACTTGGGACAATGCCTTCCGGTAGGTTTTTACCCTGTGCAAAGTTACTGAGCTTTTGGATGAGAGCTTCGAAGTCTGCATGATCAAAATCCATAGGAAAGGGATAGCGCTCTTCATCACCCAGCTCTTCTATATATTGCTGATAACTAGCCTTATAGATTGCTGAAGGGGGTACTAATTTCAAAGTAATGCCTGGGAGTTCGAGTAATGAATAGGGTGAAAGCAAAATTTAGCATATAAAAATTAGCTGTGTAATCTCTAAAGAATTGTTAAAACATTTGAATTGGCAGAAGGTGGATAGAGGGACGGATGTAAATGACTGCATCTCGGGCGCCCTATGCCAGGAATAGGGCCCCAATACGGTAGGAAAATTTTAAGCCGCCTGGAATTTTAACAAGATAATACATCCTGCTTCTGACTGGGGAATATGTGCTGAACCAATGGGGTTGTGAATAAATGATCCCTCAGGATGATCGTCTCTACCATCATTAAAGACCCCGGAAATCACAAAAATTTGTTCTGCGCCGTCAATATGTGTTTCCACACCTGGGTATCTGGCTCCAGGTAGAAACTCGAAGACAGACACCCAGCTTCCTGCTTCCTCTCTCCATAGGCTCCTCTCGAATATGCCGGGAGCAACCTCCCTTGCTTCAATTTTTTTCCAGTTACTAGACCTGACACCAGAAAAATTGACTTGATCCATCGTAATACTCTTTCAATTTAAATAACAATACTTTGCGCGCAAAGTATTGTTATTTAAGATCGGGTTTACCGTCAAGTATTTTGCGCGCATAATATATTGGTATGTTCAGTGAGCAATCAAGATGACCCCAAAAGAGTTCAATCTCCAAGAGTTGGTGTGTTTTGCCTTATATTCGACAGCCAACGCTATGGTGCGTGAATACAGGCCGGAGCTTGATCAGTTTGATCTTACCTACCCGCAGTTTCTGGTGATGATGAGCCTTTGGAATGAGGACTCTGTTTTTATCAAAGAGTTAAGCCACCAGACGAACCTGGATGCAGGCACCTTGACTCAAGTGCTGAAACGCTTAGAGGCAAAAGGGTTTATCGAGAGGCAAAAGTCCAGCGTGGACGAGCGGGCCAAAGTGATTGTCCTCACCCAAAAAGGGAGCAATCTAAAGCAGAAAACCTCTCATATACTTGAAGATATGGCCTGCAAGGTCAGATTAACGGCTGAAGAGCAACAGGACTTGACCTCACTGTGCCATAAAATTTTATCCCGGCTGAAAAAATAGGGTTGGACCTTATTCAATCGTCCATCACTTTGGTTTGTTATTTATGATTTTTTAATAACTCTTTGGCTTGGTTTGGAACTGACTCATAACTTGGGTATTCAGGAGCCCTTGATGCACAAAGACTCAGT
Source organism: Microbulbifer sp. CnH-101-G (assembly GCF_052466775.1). Classification (NCBI taxonomy): domain Bacteria; kingdom Pseudomonadati; phylum Pseudomonadota; class Gammaproteobacteria; order Cellvibrionales; family Microbulbiferaceae; genus Microbulbifer; species Microbulbifer sp. CnH-101-G. Next base: position 1,823,544 of record NZ_CP174292.1, on the reverse strand, counting down.
AGCTTTATCGCTTCCTTTTTCTGATTGACTTTAAGGTAAGCTATCGCTAGAGAAAGTTGTGCATCTGGTAGGCAGTAGTGGGGCTTTAGATCAATGGCTCTTTTTAAAACCGCTATGGATTGTTTCCAATGATTTAATTCTTGGAGGCACATACCATAAGCGATGTAACATCTTGGGTCATTAGATGAGGCCGTTACCTGTGAATACCGCTGAAGAGCTTGAGAAAGCTTCCCAGAAGCTTGGAGTTCATAAGCTCTGCGATAGCTTTTATCTTTGTCCATATCGATAATGTGTCATTTAATCGTTAATCCCTACGTATATTTCAATCCGATCCACGTTCCCACTCTCATCCAGCACGGCAATTTGATGCTGGCCATTCTGCGGTGAGAGTTCAAGATTTTGAGTGCCCAAAGTTTCCCCTTTAAGTTCGCCATTGACGAACCAGTAGCGTTTTCCTTGCCCACCAATCGCACTGAGATTTAATCGTGGTAAAGGAGCATTGTTGCCAGTTGGGCGGTATTGATTGCCATTGCCGGCACCGACAATTTTTAATGGGGTACCTGATGTTGCGGTTGGGGCGTTACACTCGGGTGCTGTCCGTGGAATTTGTTGGGCCCGAGTCTGGTTAGCAGGCAGCCAGGATTCCAGCTCTTTAGGCCACAGGACAATGCTTCGCTTTTCAGCCGAGGAGTCCATACAGCTGGGTTTAACACGTAACCCCTGTTGGTTGATAAAGAAGCGGTATGTTTGCGCAGCATGCAAGGGCTCGCTTTTCGGCGGTAGAGTTCTGGGTGCTCGGCCATGAATCAGCCAGGCATGGCGTTCTTGGTGGCAGTGTTCTGCTTGTGTTAACGATTTTTGACCTCCTAGGGGCCAGCAGATTTCGGTTTTAGCAATTGATTCTGGTCTTGCCAGGCGCTGCTGTTTGTTGCCTGGCAGTGCTGCAATCACTGCGTTTAATAGCGGTGTAGCACTGATGGAGCCATAGTAGCCGGGTAGAGGGGTGCCATCTGGGCGGCCTACCCAAACACCTACGGTATAACCGGGAGTCACACCAATCGCCCAGGCATCGCGGTAGCCGTAGCTGGTGCCGGTTTTCCAGGCAATATCTGCTTTGGTTTGCCTTACCAGATTGCGCCAGCGGCGCGAGCCACTGCGATTGGAAGCCAGCATTTCGAATGTGATCCAGGCGGCCTCCGGGGACATCAGGTGTCTCTCTCTCAGTGGGGTTTCTGGTAAATAGCGGGGTGCTGCAGCGAGTCCACCGCGTGCGAGGGCTGCATAAATTCCGGTGAGTTGGTCCAGGCGGGTACCTACGCCACCTAATATCATCGCTAGATTGGGTTTGCCGCCGCTGGGGAATTGCAGTGAGAGACCGGCATTTTCTAATGTTGCTGAGAATCGGCCGGGGCCGTAGTGCTCCAGTAATTGTACAGCTGGGACATTGAGAGAGCGCTGCAAAGCGGCAGCAGCACTGACTGGGCCGGAAAAACCACGGTGGAAATTCTCTGGGCGGTAATCTCCATAAATGCGAGGTGCATCACTGAGTAAGGAGGCGCTGTGGATCAGGTCTCCATCGATTGCCAGCCCATACAGAAATGGTTTGAGAGTGGAACCGGGCGAGCGTATGGCTCTTCCCATATCCACATAGCCATATCGGCGCCCGTCGCAGAAATGGGAGGCACCCAAATAGGCACGTACAGATAAATCGGAGTTCTCCAGCACTACAACAGCGGCAGAAGTTTTATGCGGATAGCTCTCCATATGATCACGTAGATAATCCTCCAGCCCTCTCTGAATATTGCCGTCGATAGTGGTGTGGATCACCTCTTTATCAGTGATGGTTTCTACCAGTCTGCGCGATAGATGCGGCGCGTTCTGTGGAAATTCCAGGCGCTCGGCATAGACGTTTTCTAGCTGCGCGCGCTCGACTTCGTCTTTACTCCAAACGCCGTAGGTCTGCAACCTGGTTAGTACTTTGTCTCTCGCTTTCTGAGCGCGGTGTGGGTGTCGATCGGGGCGCAGGCGACTTGGAGCTTGGGGCAATACTGCCAGAAGCGCTGCTTCGGCGTGGGTAAGGTCGGCAGCCGATTTGCGTAGGTATAAACGGCTGGCCGCTTCCACGCCTTCTATGTTACCGCCGTAGGGTGCGAGGTTAAGGTAGAGATCGAGAATTTCCCGCTTGCTGAAGTGCCACTCCAGCTGCAGGGCACGCAACATTTGTTTGGTTTTACCGGTTAAAGTTCTGTGATGTGGATCTAGCAGGCGGGCTACCTGCATGGTCAGGGTGGAGCCACCGGAGACCACTTGTCCATTGCGAAGGTATTGGCCGGCCGCCCGAACGAGAGCAAGGGGATTGATTCCAGGGTGCTGATAGAAATGGCGATCTTCATAGGTGAGCAGTGCCTCGATAAATCGCGGCGATACCTCATCTTGAGTGATGGGGTAACGCCATACTCCGCGATTATCGGCAAAGAAGCGCAACGGTTTGCCATGGCGATCAGCCACTACCCGCGCAAAACCATGCGCTTCAGGCAAAGGCGGAGGAAAAATAGTATCCAACGCTAAGAGTGAACCCAAAATAAAGAAAAGAGAAAGCAGCAGCGCGCGAAATACGCGACTGCTGTTTTTCCATCGGGTTGTTGAAGTGACCAACAGTTTCACTGCTTGCCGATTACCTGCATTTGTGCCATTGGATTTTTGCCAATCGCGAAGCGCTCAGGGTTGTACATGTCTTCCCCAAAAGGAGGAGGTACTTGGTAGCGACCGGGAGTTACTGCTCGGGCAATGTAGAAAAGGTTGGTGGTTTTCCATTCCGATTGATCTAGCGCTGCCACAAAGCGGTCATCACGGAATTCCACATGTTGAACATTGTCCTGTTCGTTCTGCCATTGAGCGATGCTCTTGCCGTCGAACTCAATCTCATCCACTTTGATACTATCGGCCAGGTTCTGGTTTTCCAGTTCGAGCCCTGCGGGCAGCAGGTCCACTGCGAGAAGGTCGGGCAGGCGTCGGTCCGCGTCGATTTGCAGGCGCACCAGATAGAGTTCACCTTCACGCACCTGAGTCGGCACGATACTTGAACCGTCTAGTTTGTGGTAGCTGCGCCTGACCTTAACGCCCTTATCCATCACCTCTGCGGGTGCCTGCTTGCTGTAGCCATTGGTGGTTATAGCAGCGAAAAGTTTTTCTATTTGGCTTGTCACCTCAATAGCTTCAGCAGCCTCACGGCCTCGGAAGAGAGTGTTATATGGGGTGTTGCGATTTAATTCCCGCAAACCATCATCGGTACTCAGAGAGGCAGACCAGTTCTCACCACTATTCAGCTGCAACTGCACGCCGGCCATAAACACGCTGTTACGTTCCTGCGTACTTAGGTACGTGCGTTCACGGAGTAGATTCACCATTTCAAACAGCAATCCTTCGGCTTTGTCGGTAGCTAAATCGTGCTCCAGCAATAGCGAAATCATCAGTGCAGTATCGCGCAGATCGGAGCCATAATCGCCGTAATAATCGCGACGTTTGCGTTCAATGGAGAGGGCATTTTGTAAGGCTTCCTGAGCTAGAGCGGTATCGCCCATCGTGTGCAATGCAATTGCCATGTGTAAGTGCGGCAGGGGCGACTGGGTCATAGTACTGCCGTTTTCATAAAGACTGCGCAGTTGACCGAGCGAGATTTTTTGTACACGGGATAACACATAGGCGGCATAGGATCGGGCAGCATAAGCGTAAAAGTCAGGATCACTACTGTAACGCTGCTGATAGAAGCTACCGCGTTCGCGGGCATATTCCTGCAGGCGCTTTAGGGTGGACTCCAGGCGTGCGTTATCGAACACAATACCCTGGTCCCGAGCGCGCAGTAACAAGTCGGCTACATAAGCCGTGAGCCATTGGTTCTCAGGAGATTCCGAGCTCCACAGGCCGAAACCACCGTTGCCTTTTTGCATACTAAAGATGCGCTCGATGCCGGCATCGATACGTTTCGCACGCTCACTCTCGTCCAGAGGTTCGATGCCCAATTTTTCTTGTTGTAGTGGCGTTGCCATTACCAATGGGTAAACGCGGCTGGAAGTTTGCTCCAGGCAGCCGTAGGGATAACCCAGCAAGCTTGCCAGATGATCCTGCAGTTGCAATTGCGGGCGGCTATCCAGGGAGACCAGCGTCTGCACTGTATCCGGCATCAGTGAGCCGAGGAAAGCCGTATCAATACTGAAGCTTTCATCTTGGCCCAGCAGGCGTCGCTGGGTGTGCGTGGTGGCGGGCCAAGCTGGGCGAACCCCCAGACTCCACTGGCGTTCAATGGAAATAGCTTGGCCATCTTCATCAAGCGCACCACGGACAACCAGTTGGAACTCCGCTTCACCAATGGCGTCTTTGGCGGTTATGGGGAATCGCAAAGTTTTGCGCTCGCCGTCGGCCAGCTCTAACAAACGCTCTCCTATTTCCATATCCACTGCGCCCACAGAACGCATTTCCACAGTCAGTTTTTGCGTGCGGCCGCTCAGGTTGTTCAGGTCAAGCGCCAGTGTGCTGGTATCTCCGGGAGACATAAAACGGGGTAGGGCAGCTTGGGTCACTAATGGGGAGGCTACGGTCAGTTCTCCTTCAGTACTGCCAAACCCCTCTTTACTGAATGACACCGCCATTAGGCGCAGGCTGCCATTGAATTCCGGCAGCTGAAGGGAAACTTTGGCTTTGCCTTGTTGATCAAATTTCACCGGGCCGGAAAATAGTGAAACTATTTGCACATCGGAATTAGGCTCTTCTCCACCACGCGCCAGTTCAGCATCTCCACCGAAGCGTTGCTCCAACAGCTTGCCATTACCAGACTCAATAATGCGGTGATAGATATCACGGACATCGACACCATAGCGGCGCTGGCCGAAAAAGGCTTCAAAGGGATCTGGTGTTTCAAAGCGGGTGATATTGAGCACGCCCACATCTACTGCTGCCAAGGTGGTCCAGGCCGTGCCGCCATTTTTGCCGATGGTATCCAGATCCGTGATTACGGTGACTTCTATCTCTGAACCGGGCAGGGCGCGTGTTGGGGCCTCCAGGCGCACTGGCAAGCGCCGGGCCTCCCGGTCCAGTGGCAAGTGAGCCAGTCCGAAAGTGCGATTAGGGGCGATACGTTCGTTCTTATCGGCCGGACGTAGTGCAGCTACGGAAATATAGGTATCGTGACTGTTCCAGTCTACTGAAATGGGGATTTCAACCTTGGTGCCCGATTTCTCTACCGATACACGCTCGGACCACAGCAATCGATCGCTCTCTACCAACACCAGCGCTTCACCGTCTGCCGGAGGCACTATTGTGAGCTGCGCTAAATCTCCAGGTGTGTATTTGAGTTTATCTAAAGATAAAGCCACGGTATCCGGGCGGGCCGCCTGGCCTTTCGCTACCTGGTCCTTACGCCACCAGTAATACCAGTCGCGCCCAGCATGGAAGCGCAGGCTGCTGGTGGCTCCGCTATTAGTATCGGTAATTTCCAAACGGTAGTGGCCATAATCCACAGGCACCATGAGTTTCAGGGGAGTCTCTTCATTAAATTGCAGTTGGCGGCTGAAAGACTCGTACTCGGCAGTGGAGTATTCATAATGCCAACCCTGGCTTGCGGAGTACTCCCAAAAATATTGGCGGTCCTCTGAGATTAATACCGCATTGAGGTTGCGACCGGTGACCGGTTCACCCTGTGCATCGGCTACGACAATATCGAATTCTAGTCTGCTATTGGCCGAGGGATTCTCCTTGCCAAAGTTCGGGCGAATGCCGACTACTGGATGCTCTGGCCAAACCAGAACTGGATGCTGCCGAGTTACCGGGCGACCGCCGGACTCGAACAGGCTGGAAACCAGATTGATTTTCAGCGGGCTATTCGCGCGGCTCCAACGGGACGGCAATGGCAGTTTGCCAAGCCCTTTGTCATCCAGCTCGATGGTGGGGGCATTAAATTGACGTGCGGGCAATCGCTCAGTGGCGTCACCAAACAAAAACCCTTTCCATTGAGGGAAGGGTTCCCGGTAGTGGCTGACTTGCACCAAAGTTTCCAAGCGGTTATTCGCTGCCGGAGCGCCGTACAGATAGCTACCCTCAACTTCCAGTTCCAAGGATTTAACGTGTCCCTGGACCAGGCTGCGCTCTTCACCGTCTTGTAATACCAACTTCATACGCTCAGGCAGGAACTCCTCTACCTTGAACGGGTAATTCACTTTGCGTCCATCGGCCAACTCAACTTCCAGGCGCCAGTCACCCGTTGGAGCATTTTGAGGTAAGGGAAGGAGCTTCTCGTAGTATCCCGGCGCGCTGGCGTGCCAGGTGAATGTACGGGCACTGGTGTTATCTGGCTTGATCAAGTCCGCCTTGATCGGTAGGTCTTTTAAATAGCGCCCGTCGTAATTGCGTAGCAGGCCGCTAACTTGTATGGATTCTGTGGGACGGTACAAGTCCCGGGGAGAGTACATAAAGAACTCCATCGGCCTGGAAGGGCGTTGGCCCAGCTTAAAGTCCGACAGGTCCAGCGCCGGTTCGCGCAAATCTAACAGAGAAAAATGGCCAGTATCTGGGTCTCGCGCAACAAAGAAGCGCTGGGAGTCCTCCTGTTCCTGGCTGAGCAGAAAACGAACATGCCCTTCTTTAGAGGTCGTCTGCTGCTTGATCAGTCCTCCTTTGTTGTCCAGTAACTCCACCTGGATGCCTTTCAATGCTTCCCCTTCATTCAGAGAAGAAACATAGAGGTCAACGCTTTCCGGGTAGTAACGGGCATGGAGGCCTAAGTTGGAAATAGAGAAGTGGGTGACATCGAAAAGGTTGGTGTTGTACACACCGGCCGGTTGTATGACTGCAACATAAATGCCTGGCTGCTTTAGAGGCTCAATATGGCCGATGGAGAGATCGAAATCCCGTTGAACATATTTTTCCTGGGTAAGGTCAAAATGTGCAATGTAGACTAACTCGGCAACATTGTTCAGTGCTCTTAGTTGGTAGTAGTACTTCAGGGACTGATTGTTGACCAGGCTAAAGAAGTCGGAATAGTGTTCAGGCTTTACCCTGTGAAAATGGATTTGCACGGCTTCGATACTGACGGCAGTCACCGGCAAGCCAGGTGTTACCGTAGACGGAAATATACTGCCGTTACTTGTGAAACTGATACTGGGTTCGATACGTCGGGTGTGAACTGTTTCCTTCTTTAGCTTCTGTAGTTGGAATCCATCCTCACTGGGCAAGCCGGGGTTTATCGCTACTCGGTAGCGGGTATTCGGCTCGATGTTAGTGAAGTAAAGAGTCTTCTGGTTGTCAGATAAAACCCAGCCCCCATCGACATTTTCACCATCTTCACGGGAGAGGGTCAGGTAGGAACCAAAATGGGTATTCCCCAGCAGCGGTTCGGAGAAGATCACCGCAATAGCTCGCGCATCTTTGTAGACCCGCTCGCCTATATGGAGCACCGTAAGAGCACGTTCCGTTGAATCCGTAACCACAGGCATCGTGTCGCTGTTGGAAGTAGCAGCCTGCGAAAGAGCTTCTTCACTGGGCCTGCTTATGGATTTGGTATCGGAAGTTGTTGATCCAGTCTCACTGCTAGCCTCTTTACCACTATTCTTGGGGGCAGAGACCAATGGGGGTGTTTCCTCCGTTGATTTTTCATCACCGCTTTTGAGTAGGCCATGCGTAGATGCCACATCTGCAGAGGTCTCGCCCGGCTTTTCCGGATTCTCTGGCGTGCAGGCTACAGCAATAAGGCAGAGAAGAGTGACCGCAATCCAACGCGGTAAGCGGTGAGGGAACATGGATATTTCCTAGTTGGTGGAATGAAGTGGCGGACAATTTAGTTGGTCTTGAAAGTTGTCTCAAGCTTTCGTATTGCTCAATGTGAGTTAGTAAGGGTATTGAGCTTTGGTAATGAGGATCAGCAGAGCTGGGATTTGTAGCCAAGGAGGTATCGGTGAGAGGAGAATGTGGTTCGATAGTGCTAGTAGGGGGAGCGCAAGTGGGATTGTTGAGGATTGATTAAGCTGTCAACGCCTATATTCCTAGGTGGAAATTCCTAGATACTAGCTATTAGGCTGACATTCTTTTGCATTTGAACAGATTTATCCAGAAGATCCTCTCAAAAAAACAATACCAAAAGCGAGAAAAAAGGCACCGCCAACAGGTACATCAAATTTATAACAGGCAATGGCTGCTAGTAAGAATAGTAGGGCGATAGTGATCCTTTTCAATTTGGTGCCTCTTTTGTTGTGTGTGGGCACCGACTTAAGCTTGGTACAATTCAAAGGCTATACTGAATGCCAGACCGAAACCCAACATAAATAATGCTTAGGCATAGAACTGCAGAGCAGAATGCTAAATCATTTCTTGCTAACATGCCGTTTTGTATCGTGATACTGCCAGAGAACGTTAATGATCTTCCAGTCATTTTTATCATTCTTGTATAAGTGCATATAATCAATCCAATCATCGACAGTAAGCTTTACCGAGGCTACCCGGTTGTCAATATCAAGTATGTTGATATCAATTTTGGGGGATGCTGGGAACTTATCCCCTTCCTTATTGTAGTTTTCGGCTAACCAAACCATGGTTTCATAGTCTGTCTCCATGATGAATTCTGAGCCGTCTTTGGATTTCCAGTAGGTTCGCTTGGCTAGTTTCGTATCTAAACCTCTTTCCATTAGGTCTGGTTCAACTTTTTGTTGTGACTCAATGTAGTCGAGTACGGCTCTTCGTATTTTGGTGTTATCCTCAGCGGAACTGGCATATACATATGAAGTTAAAAAAGTTAACAGGATGAAAGGTATTAATTTATACATAACATTTTTCTCGGGTAACTTATGCTGTTGGATCTGGAGAATAAGGGGTTGTTACTTTGTTGATGAATTGTCAGATTCTGCTTTGACAGATTGCTGAATAGGTAAATCATTAGAAATCATTTTGTCAATCCAGCTTACATAATGACTTAAGCGAATGGAATAGGAAGTCTGGCCATAGATGCCAGGGCGGAAGGTTCGTATATCGACGTCTTCAGCATGCTTCCAGGACGTTAAACCTGCGAGTAACCACTGGCCGTCAACTTCAATTAATACCGGGCCGCCACTGTCACCATTCGTCGTCATGCCTTCAAGTGGTAATGCATCCGGGGCCTGATCAAATTCATAGCCAAGCCAACGACTTTGAGTTGATGAGATTATGTTAAATGCTCTGCGGAGTTCTGTTCGATTTGGGCCTTTGGGGTCATGGCCGAGGTCAACTGTACCCGTTGCTCCTTTTCCGATCAGCTTTACTATTTGTCCTTGCTCATCATTCTCACGGTAAATTCCCACCGGATTAGCATCAGCGACAGGCTGAGAAAGCTTGATTAAGGCGATATCATCTGATGTGGCCAATAATGCTTCAATTTCACTGGCATCTCCCGTTTCTAGTGCCTCATCAATCATCCTTTGAGGTGTCTTCTTGTAGCCAGGGTGTATCACTAGTTTGTCGATCTCTCTGGGAGTGCCATTAATGACGACTTCCTCAAAGCAATGTAGCCAAGTAATGGCATGCGCAGCTGTAATAATCCATTTTGGGGTGATAAGTACTCCATGTCCCTCTCCCGGTAAATCTACAAGCGCTGGGAATTCAGAAGCATCTATACGGTATTCTGAGTCACTTACATCATCTCGAATGGTTATTGCTGTTACTGCAGGTGCTAATGTTAACTGGAAAGAAAGGAAAAAATATTTAATTAGGCTTGTCATGATGGATCTTCCAGTAAGTGGAAAGCTGCATCGATCTTTAGTAGCTTTAAAACTATCTTGAGAGTAAAACTGCATTAGTTGGTAATAGCGTATAGGCTATCCTGCGGCACCCTTGTACCACTAGGGGAAGGGGTACTTATATGTTATATCAACCCACTTTTCTGCTCTCTAAGGGAGTATACTGCATTTCCTTTGCAAAATAATAAAGTGAAATGGAGTGGTTCATGACCATTTCTCATTTGGTTAAAAGATATCAGGGAGGAGAGGGAGTGTTAGTCAAGTTTGTGAGATGGATAAACCTTGGGTTGTGCCTAATACTGTCTGCCGAGGCATCAGCAATCTCAAATACAGGTGACTGGGTTGAAGATATTGATTACTTCCATCAAGAGTTAGAGAGGAATCATATAAATCTTTACCATAACGTTTCTAAGGAAGAACTCACTGATAAACTATTGCTACTAAAATCCGACTTGCCAAATCTTTCTGAAAATCAAGTGATGGTTGAATTGATGAAAATCAGCCGGATGATCGGGGATGGCCATACTCAGCTTGCTTTTTGGAATCAGGATATAGAGCTTTACCCTTTTCAATTCTTAGAGTTTGATGGGGATCTTCGCCTGATCGCTACCGATGAATCCTACCGGCAGTTACTGGGTCATAAATTAACCGCTATTAACGGTACACCCATAGATGCCATTATTGATCGACTATCTCCTATTGTACAAGGGGTTGAGAATGGGTATTCATTAAAAATAAGGAGAGCTTTTCAAATAAATGTTGCACAAGTTCTCGAGGGAGTAGGTATTTCAGCTAGTACTAAGAAAGCTGTCTATACATTTACAGACGACTCTGGTCGGAAGAAAACTGTCTCGGTGTCTTCTTTGTCTATGGGAAATTACCACTCTAAAATTACTCACCATCTTTTTCCAAAGACCACTCCCTTCAAGTCAAAGAGGGTCGAAGAGTCATCTAACCTCTGGATGTCCGCTGATATAGATACGCAAACCGCTTATATATACTTCAAAAGCTATCCAAGTTTTTCAGATATGGAGGACTTTGCAGTTGATGCTGAAAAGTTCTTAAAGAAAAATAATGTTAAAAATCTGATTATTGATTTCAGGGAGAATGGCGGGGGTGATTTCTTTGTCGGTCTGACTTTAGCCTGGAGGCTGGTCCTTGTTGATAGTATTGATTGGGATCACGGTGTTTATACACTGATAGGCGGTAAGACCTATTCAGCAGCGATGAGTAATGCGGCTCAATATCGTCAAATTCTGAATGCCAAGTTAGTGGGAGAGCCTTCCGGTGGGAACCCTGTTGGTTATCAGGATATGGACCAGTTCTCTTTGCCTAACTCCGACTGGGTTATAACCTATTCGAAGCGTAACTATAGGTTCCAGGATGTTTATACAGAGGGTGTACAACCGGATGTAATGATCAAGCAGGACTGGCAAAGTTATAATAAGGGAATAGATAAACCGCTGGAGTGGGTTTTGGATGATATAAGAAAGCGCCTGTAATTATTTCTATATCAGTTAACGCTTAATTTGCCCATAGTTGCAATTTGACTATTTAGATTCTTCAAAGTGGTTATAAATTAGAGGCTCCACTGAGTTTAATTTCGGAGCCTCGTACCTCTGAATTGAAGCTAATTAACAGTTAGAGCTATATTTCATCAAGTCTGTTACAAAAGCTAAAAAAGTAGAGGATGTGGCTTGGGGCCAATCACCTCCTTAGTTTGACAGCAGTCCCAAAGACCATCATTTCACAAGACCCTTCCATAATGGCGCTTGTTGAAAATCGGATGCCTACTACAGCATCGGCTCCTTTCTGCTGGGCACTATCAATCAACCGTTGAAGGGCCTTATTTCTGGCTTCGGATAACATTTCTGTATAGCCTCTTATCTCACCGCCAACAATACTCTTTAAGCCAGCCATAACATCACGACCAATATGCTTGGATTGGACAACATTACCGGTAACCACTCCGAGTATCTCTTTAATTTCATGTCCAGGTAGGGTTTCAGTAGTTGAGTAGATCATAATAGTTTCTTAATGTTGCTTGGTATGGTTCTTACAATGATTGCATAGGACATGCTTTGGAAAGAAGAAATAGTACATTTAAATGAAGCTTTAAATATATCTTATCAATGGGGTGTGCTTGGTATTAGGCTGAAATTTAGGCAGTCAGCATCTTGCCATCATGTTAGCACTCGAGAGTTATCCAGGACATTCAAGAGGGCATTAATAGTTCATCCTTTTCAGTCTCTACGAAACTTAAATATGAATTTGCCACACTATCTGGCGCCTCCCACTGGGGATAATGTCCAATCGTTGCCAATTCAACAATATCTGCTGGCCGATCTATCAATTGACGAAATCGATCCACCATATGCTTCCCTGAAACTGGGTCCAATGAGCCATTGATTAGCAACAGGTGGCCGGGGTATTGGTTTAGGGCTTCAATCCAGCGCTGACGATGTTGGCGTCTATCGTGCATATAGGTGATCAATTTATAGGGGAGCCGGTTGCCATTCTTATATTGGAGAATTTGCCACAAGTCTCGTAAATCTGTTTCGGAGGGTTGTGTCTCTGGTCCGAAAATGGCACTGAAGTTGCGGCAAAACTGCCGGTAATTCATCAGTTTGTTGATCAGGAAGCCTGCGGGAGAGAGCAGCAGTTTTTGTACGAGACGAGCTTGATGAGTCTCTGGAAATAGACCGCCATTCAGCAGGCATGTTGAGGTATACCGTGTGGTACCACCGCAATTGGCTCTGGCGAGTAACTCTTGGGCAACGGTATCCCCATAGTCATGGGCCAGCAGGTGGACCTTGTTGATGTTTAAATGTTGCAGAAGAGCTTCATGTAAATTAGCTTGCCCGTGGATACTGTAGTTATGCTGCTTGGGTTTGTCTGAGTAGCCGAATCCCAGCATATCCATAGCAATACAGCGATAGTGCTCTGTCAGTTGGGCCCATACCTTTTGCCAGTCGTAACTACTGGTTGGAAAGCCGTGAATCAAAAGCAGTACAGGTTTATGTCGGCAGCTTGGGTTGCTATCGACATAGAAGAGTTGGTGGTTTTGATAATCAAAAATCTTTCCGTTTGATAACCACTGCTGAGGCTGCATTGGCTGTTCCATTTCTTATTGTTGTATTTGCTGTAAAGATTGCACGATGAGCGTGCAACCTCAAGCAGCGGTTATCAGATGGAAAGTCTTTATTCTGTTCCTTGCAGTGCGTAAACCGCCGGCTTGTTGATTATTTTCCATACAGAAAGCAGGGTAACCAAGGCGGTCAGGCCGATAATAAGCAGTGGTGGCAGCAGCCAGCCCCAGAGGTTGGTTTCAATGCGGAACTCGCTTTGCTCAAGCCAAAGTGCCAGTGGGCCCACTACCAAAGTTGCTACAGCGATACCGATAATTACGGGAGTCAAGCTATCGATTAGGGTGTGATAGAAAATCGTCGCTGGGCGGGCGCCGATTGCCATGCGCACGCCAAGCTCAGTACGCCGCAGTTGTACACTGTAACTGAGCACTCCAAAAATACCGATGGCAGCGAGGCTGAGTGCCAGTAACGTCAGGGCGGTGGTTACCCAAACTGAGACCCGGTCATTGCTTAGGAGTAGGTCTCGCGCCTGCTCCAGGGTGAATAGCTCAGAAACTTTGTACTGCCTGTTTACTTCGGCAAACTCCCGATTAATCTCTGTGGTGCTGAGTGGTTGGTGAGGCTTATGTCTGAGTACCAGTAGGGGATAGCTCACGTTGATACCGCGCACAAATAAGCGGGCGGGTTCCTTTTTGCCGGGCAGGCTTGCATTGCGCACTACACCCACCACTTGGTAGGGCAAGTCACCTCGCCAGTAGTAGCGCTTGCCTAATACTTCTCCATCCGGCTCCAGTTGCTGGGCCAGGGTTTCGTTGACGAGCATCATGCGATTGTTATCGGAAAACTCAGCCGCATTGATATGGCGGCCAGCTACCAGTGGCATACGCAAAATGGAAAGGTAGTTTTCGTCGACAACTGTGGTCTTGGCCATCATCGGGTTTTGTCGGCTGGCATCATGACTCAGGGAGGTAGTCCAGAGCGGCCGGCTGATAGAGATAGGAGTGTTTAAGCTCAGGCTGGCATTTTGTACTTTAGGGTGCTCCAGCAATCTCTGCCTGATGGCCTTCAGGTAACTCTCCCGTTCGGCAGCGGGGGCGCTCCTAAGATTGCCGATATTCAGAGTCATCACTTGAACACTGTCCAAGGGGAAGCCAAAGGGCTGGTTAATCAGGCGGTTAGCTTGCAGGAAAATCTGCAAGCTGGCGACGATAAGCAAACTGGTCATCGCCACTTGGCTGCTGATAAGGACTTTGCGGATCAGTGGTGAAATTTGTACACCGGAGCCTTTGCCGCTGCTCTGCAACATTTGATTCAGTGCGCGGTAATTAACCTGTCGACTGACTATGGCTGAGAAGAACAGGGCGAGAAGTAAGGCACACAACAGTGCGAAAACCAATGTCTGCCAGTTTAAGGTGAGCTCTTGAATGCGAGGAATTTGTTCCGCAGCCATCACCTTTAGTACCTCTGTCGATCCCAGGGCTAAAAGTAGAGAAAGTAATGCAGCCCCTAACATTAGTATGCCGATTTCACACAGCAGGGCCAAAAAGATATGTTTTTTGTGTGCGCCCAAAGCGACCTGTATCGCCATATTGTGTTGTTGTTTGGCTGCGCGAGAAAGTATCAGGTTGGTAACATTGGCGCAGGCAATTAACAGAAGTACCAGTGTACCGCCCATTACCATTAGGGTTCGCGTGGCGCTGTCGCCAAGTATTTTATTGGCGAAGGGGGTGAGTCGGTATTCAACGGACCTTTCTACCGAAGAGGATCTTCCCGCTAGGGCCGCTTGATACTGGGCATCCATTAATGTGCTCAATTCATGCCCCGCACTGGCGGGGTCAATGCCCGGCTTCAGCTTTCCTGTGAGCATGCGGAAAGGCAGGAAACCTCTCCAATTATTTCTGCGCTCTACTTGTGTATCGTTAAAGTCCCAGGGCAGCCAGACCGCCGTTTGTCGGCCCTGCTTATAGATCTGCGGTTCAATGAATTCTTTGGCGGTGACGCCGACAATGCGAAAGTCCACCTCCCCAAATTGCAGGCTTTGCTCCAAGACATTTGGGTTGCGCCGGAACATCTGCTCCCAGGTTTGATAGCTGATAACCGCCACGGGAACCCGGCTGTCGAGCCCTTCATCGGTATTGAATTGTCTGCCCAGGGCCAGGGGCGCTCCAGCCAGCTGGAGATATTCTGGAGAGACATAGGAAACATTAACCCGTGGTGATCCGGATAAATTGCGAACCACATCTTCCCAGAAGTACACCAGGGCGCTGGATTCGAAGAAACTATCGTTCTTATAGATTTCAACCAGGGCGGGGTATTGGCTGTTCTTTTCCAGCCGCAGCTGCTTGTTCTGGTAGAGATTACCATTCACGACATACAGCCGATCTTCGTTCGGGTAGGGGAGGGGCGCGGCTAGCAGTTGGTAGTTGAGATTAAATAGCGTTACCAGGGCGCCGAGGGTGATACCCAGGGTCAGAATAATAGTGGTGGCATAGCTCCGCGCCCGGTTGAGGGACTGGAGGGCAATGGACAGGTCCTTTGTGGTGATCATAGGGCCATCTCATGGGGCTCTAGTATGGGCTGCGGCGTTGAGATTCTTCCATCCAGTAGATGCAATTGGCGGCTGGCCATGTCTGCATAACGAGGGTCATGGGTCACCATGCACAGGGTGGTCCCTTCATTGTTGAGCTGCCGCAGCATTTCCATTACTGCATCGCCATTGTGGGAGTCCAGATTGCCGGTGGGCTCGTCCACTAGTAGCAGAGATGGATTGCCAACTAGCGCCCGGGCTATGGCGATTCGCTGCTGTTGGCCACCGGATAACTGGTTAGGTTTGTGAGAGGCCCGGTGACTCATTCCCACCTTCTCCAGGCAGTGTTTCACTTTTTTGTCGGCTTCAGACTTGGCAATGGGATTGCGGCGGTAGCGCAGGGGCAGGGCGATATTGTCGTAGACAGAAAGCTCGTCAATCAGGTTAAAGGACTGAAAGATAAAGCCTATTTTCTCGTTGCGAATTGTCGCCGCCTCACTCAGCGACAATTGAGCGACTTCAAAGCCTTCAATCTGATAGCTGCCACTGGTGGGGAGGTCCAGCAGGCCGAGAATCGAGAGAAGTGTGGATTTACCGCAACCCGAGGGGCCGCAGATAGAAACAAATTCCCCCTGGTAAATACTCAGGTCAACGCCCCGCAGGGCGTGAGTTTCCATTTCTTCGGTGCTGAACACCTTGGTGATCCCGGCCATATGGAGGATTGGCTTGGACATAGCGAACTCCCTTTCTCGCTTTGGGGAGGCTCTGCAAGCCCCGCAGAGGTATTACGGAGTTATTCAGAGGCTCCCTAGTTTCAGGCCTTAGTCAATAATCTGGATATGCTCAGCTTCATTAAAATTAGCCATATCCGAGAGGATGATACGGTCCGCTTCATTGAGGCCTTGGGTGATCTGGATATATCGACCTGACTCCTCACCGAAGCTGATGGGTTGGAGTGCCGCTTCCTCCCCGTTTTCGTTAATCAGGAAGAGATTGGCCTCACTGTGCCTCTGCACATTGATAGGTCTCTCGACGAACAGCGTATCTTCCATTGTGGCAGTGAAGATCCGGGCATCGACGTTGAGCTGTGGCCTGGCAGACTCTGGCGCGCCCGCGCTAAAAGCAATTTCCACTTCAATATTGCCGTCCCGAACCTCAGGAGTAATACGGGTTACCATACCTTCGACTTTTTCTCTGCGGGTATCAATTTCTGCGGGCTGGCCAACCTCCAGCTGCTCTGCTTTGGATTGTGGTACTTGAACCAGTGCGAGTAGATCTGTCTCGCTGCCGATCAGTGCTAGCTCCTGCCCGGGATTGACACCTTGCCCTAGCTCTACCGGTAGTCGTTGCAGTATGCCGTCCAGGCCGGCGCGTACTGTCAGTCGGTCTGTACGTTGCTGGATACTTTGCAGTTGGGTCTGGGCTTGGTTGATTTGCTCGCGCTGGATCAACTCTGATTCGACGGCGACTTTGCGCAGGTGATTGATACGCTGCTTTTGCAGGTCCACACGTTTTTTCATCTGCTCTTGGCGTAAGACGGTGGTTTGGTAGGTGAGCTGGGAAACCACTCCACTTTTTACCAGCTCGTCTTCAGCTTCGCGACGCAACTTGATCACTTGGTAATTGGAGTTCAGTTCCGCGAGTATGGCTTCCTCCGCGAGAACATCGCGCTGGTTGTTCAGAACAAGTCGGCGCAGATTAGCTTCCTCTTGTTCCAGGGAGGTTTCGGCTGCATCCAGGTCGCGCATTAACTCTGGATTACTCAGCTGCATAATGACGCTATCACTTTGTACCTCTGCACCGGGACGCAACATGATTTTTTCAACATTCGCTGCGGTTAGGGCGGTAATTAAAGTCTGCTTGTCTGAACGCAGCCTACCGTAACCATCTACCACAACCTGCAGGTCTCCCCGTTGGACGGTACCCAACATCAGCTGTTCCCGCTCAACCTTATAGGCGCTGTCAGGAAGTAACAGGAGGGTGCTGGTAAATGCCGCAAAAGCAAGAGCAGCACCACCTAGCATTAAAGGGTGCTTAATCAGGGGGCGTTTCTTAGGTTTGATAATATCCATATTGCGGCATTTCCTTGGTTAAGCAATCGTTGCACGCTTTTCTACTGTGAAACCTTGATGCGGGGGGGAGTTAGAGGTGGAAAATCATAACTATTAAAAAGGGGTGTATTCCTGTTGGAACTCCGAGGTAGGGCGGACCTTATCTTGTAATTAGTACTGTTGAGCATATTTTTGAGATCAAAACTCAGGGCTTTAAAAGGGTTTTAGGTGAGGCTGAAAATGCAGGAAAATTGGTACAAGAACCAGTTGCTTGCGGTGAATGGTGGGGAAATACAGGACGGTTTGAATATTATGAGGTGGGCAGTCACTTGAGAAGTTTAACGATGACCCAATGCATTTTGAGGATAGGTTCACAAGTAAAATTGTGGAGATGTAGTGGGAATGATGTAGTGGGAATAAAGGTGTCGTGTCTTAGTGAATTCGGTAGATTGTCTAAACCACTACACCTTTAACAAAATATATTTGTAAAACGAAGGACTTGATAAGCCTTAGTGCTAATTACAGTCCGAGGGTTATCCCAGAGCTTTGACCAATAGCGCCTGTTGAAGTTGATCGTCATCAACGCCCTCTGGTCGGGGTATTTGCACGATATGCCCGGATCCCGGAGCTACATCGATCGCTTTGCCTTCCGTATTCTCCATTTGCTCCAAGGGGAAGAACAAGCTACCGCTGGGAGTCATTAACTCCAATTGATCACCACGTTCAAAGCGATTTTTAACATCAATCGTCAAATACTCAGGACTGCCGTCAATAAGCTCGCCTACGAACTGTTGGCCCGGAGTTGATATCAACCCCTTTTCATATTGCTGGTATTCTGCTGGTGGATGGCGACGGTAGAAACCTTCCGTGTAGCCCCTGTTCGAGAGGGTTTCCAGTTCGTCCATCATCTTCATGTCAAAGTCTTTTCCTGCTGCAGCATCGTCTATGGCGCGACGATAGATCTGAGCAGTACGAGCCACATAGTAGTGGGATTTGGTGCGACCTTCGATTTTTAAAGAGTGAACGCCCATTTCCGTGAGGCGCTTGACGTGCTGTACGGCCCGCAAATCTTTGGAGTTCATGATGTAGGTACCGTGCTCATCTTCGTAGGCCGGCATATATTCGCCAGGGCGACCTTCTTCCTGCAGTAAAAAGGCCTGGGAAGTACTGCTACTGGCGGAGGTGGGTTTCTGGATAGATTCCTGAATAGTTTCCTGGGTTTGCACATGAATCAATTCGCCAACTTCATTCTCTTTGGCTTCATGAGCTTGGTATTGCCAGCGGCAGGAGTTGGTGCAGGCGCCCTGGTTGGCATCTCTATGGGTCATATAACCGGACAGCAAGCAGCGTCCGGAATAGGCGATACAGAGTGCTCCGTGGACAAAGACTTCCAACTCCATCTCAGGCACTTTCTGGCGAATTTCTTCAATCTCATCCAGGGACAGCTCCCGGGAAAGTATCACCCGAGATAACCCCTGGCGATGCCAGAACTTTACGGTCGCGTAGTTTACCGCATTGGCCTGTACGGATAGGTGGACTGGCAGTTCAGGCCAGCGCTCCCTTACCATCATTATCAGGCCTGGGTCGGACATAATCAGGGCGTCAGGCCCCATTTCGATAATTTCTTCCAGGTCCCGCAGGTAACTGCGAACTTTGTCGTTGTGAGCGGCGATATTAGAGGCGATATAGAACTGTTTTCCCTGCTGGTGTGCTTCTTCTATGCCTAGGCGCAGGGTTTCAATATTTTTAAATTCATTATTGCGCACACGCAAGCTGTAGCGGGGCTGGCCGGCATAAACGGCATCGGCACCATAGGCAAACGCATAGCGCATATTTTTTAAAGTCCCTGCGGGGGACAGTAACTCAGGTTTGAACACAGAAAAACTCATAGTGGAATAGTCGGAAGCGGCCGCATATTAACGGTAATCAAGATTGCACTAATTGATATAAATCAATTAGTGCTGGGGTGGAAGTGATAAGCTGATTTGAAGGAGGCTATGCTTGCTTGTTAATGCTGTAGGACTTGTTGATAGCCTTGTGTATAGACCCAGTCATTATTCTTGGCTGGTAAGTGGCATCCAAAACAGTTGTTAAGCCCGCTGTCCTTCCAGGTTTTGGTTTCACTTTTTGCTACCCCTGGCTTGAATAAAGCCCATCCCCAACCTTCTGCCCAGGCCTCATTCTTGGGAAATCTCCCTTCAGTGTCCTTTACCATCATAAAGGTAAACTGGAGATCAGTAGAGTAGTAAGCCAAGCCAGTGGTTAATGGTTCTGATTTGGTGCTGTTGACCTCTTTTACCAGGACTGCGCCATCCGGGAATTTTCCATTTTTGCGAAAGGCTTTTACCGCTTCAGGTTGAGTGTAAACAATGTGAGTATCCCAGCCCTTGCCACTGGATGACTTTACTTGATAAGAGCCGAGAAATGTCCATTCTTGGCGGTAATCCCTGGGTAATGTGATGTTTCCCTGTGCGTCAACGAAATGACTGAAAGTGGACTTTAGATTCTCTTGGGCTACGGCCTGTAGGCTAAATAGTATTCCCAGTGTTACTAAGCAGATTGTGCGCATAATGCCTCTTCCTATGTTGATTCCATGGAGGTGGGGACTAGCACTAGTCCTCATTTTTTTTGGAAGTATAGGGAGGGCAGGGGCGATCAACTGTCAGCTAGCTGACACTAAAGCCAAATTTAGCCTTGCGCTAAGCCTTCGAGGGCGCCTTTGTTTAGTAGGCAAATATGTTGGCGTGTGTAATCAATAATGCCCTTGTGTTTCCAGGTGCTAAGTAGTTGGCTAACAGTTTGTCTACTGCCGCCGGCCATAGCCGCTAGCTCAGATTGAGAAAGCTTTACATCTAATTCATGCCCGTGAGCGCAAGGTTGCCCCCGAAAATGAAAGAGTTGGGATAATAAACTTGCCAATCTGACAGCCAGGGGCGCAGTTATATGCTGAAATATACGCTGTTGTAATAAAGCCTCTCTGTTGGCTAGATGCTCTATAAGGTCTTGCTGGGTTTGTGACAGTGAATGTAACAGGTCATTGAGATTTTCTGGAAAAGCGACTTCTAGCTCACAACCTATTTTGGCAATGGCTTCTATTTCTTGTGAATTTCCGCCAAGACCTGGGCCAAACCATGAGCCTGGCCCATACAGGTCTACAAGTCCCCGGTTGCCATTAAAGTCCACTTTATGGATAAGAACATAACCGGTATGTATAAAATAAATGTTTCGGGAGGCCACTCCCTGACGGAATAACACTGTTTCTGTGGTGCAGCATATCCTTTTTGTTTTAGTCGCTATTGTGTGCAATTTACTGTTTTCTTATTGGAAGTTGAAGTGTATCGACTAATCACAAATCCTCTTACCTTTTCAATCTTGGTCGAATATTAGTGAAGTTCACAGGATGACAATATACACGAAAAAGCAAGCCATCAATGTTGTAGCGCTCAAATCTTGTTATCTCTTGTTATCCATTTATAAAGTCAAAGATACAGCTAAAAAATTACTAGGCTTATTTAATTTCTTAACAGTACCATCAGGCCATCTGCTATGCGCACCGACTCAGACCAAACTGGCCATCTAATTTATGATCAGGTCATCCAGGATATCGCCGATTACGTTCTCAATTTTGAGGTTGATTCTAATGAGGCCTGGCAAACAGCACACTACTGCCTAATGGATTCTCTCGGCTGTGCCTTTTTGGCATTGCGCTTTCCTGAATGCACAAAACTGCTTGGCCCTTTGGTTGAGGGAACATGGGTGCCCAATGGGGCTCGTGTGCCAGGTACTCAATTTCGTATGGATCCGGTTAAAGCTGCCTGGGATATAGGCTGCACCATCCGCTGGTTGGATTTCAATGATACCTGGCTGGCCGCTGAGTGGGGGCATCCATCTGACAATCTGGGTGCCATCTTGGCGGTGTGCGATTTCCTTTCTCAGAAGCGGCTGAGTGCAGGGAAAGAGCCTATAACAATGGGAAAGGTGTTGGAGGCGATGATCAAGGCCTATGAAATCCAGGGGATACTGGCATTACAAAACAGCTTTAACCGCGTCGGCTTGGACCATGTATTGTTGGTTCGCGTGGCTTCTACAGCTATTGCTACTTGGTTGATGGGGGGAGGCAGGGAAGAATTACTGGCGGCGATTTCCCAGGCCTGGGTAGATGGTAGCGCCCTGCGTACCTACAGGCACTTCCCCAATACGGGTTCGCGTAAATCTTGGGCGGCAGGAGATGCCACGGCAAGGGGAGTTCGCCTGGCGGATATGGCTTTACGCGGTGAGATGGGTATACCAACCGTGCTTACAGCGCGGCAGTGGGGGTTTTATGACGTGGCCTTTAGTAAAACCAATGCTGATCAGGCAATAAAACCGTTGGAGGAGCAGCAATTCAAGTTTCCGCGCAGATACGGTTCCTATGTAATGGAAAATATCCTTTTCAAGATTTCCTTCCCGGCGGAATTTCATGGCCAGACGGCCTGTGAGGCTGCGATTTTTTTACATCCGCAGGTGAAAGACAGAGTGGGGGATATTGATAGGATTGTCGTGACCACCCACCAATCTGCAATACGAATTATTAGTAAAATCGGTCCCCTTTCCAATCCGGCGGATCGCGACCACTGCCTGCAATATATCGTGGCTGTAGCTCTTTTGTTTGGGGATTTGCAGGCTGGCTATTACGAGGATGAATTCCATCAGTCCCATCCGGAAATTGATATGCTGCGCGGGAAAATTACTGTTGTTGAAGATGGATGCTATTCCAAGGATTACCTTGATCCGGATAAGCGTTCAATTGCGAATGGTGTGCAGGTATTTTTTAAGGGGGGCAAGGCAACAGAGAATGTAGTGGTGGAATATCCTCTTGGTCATCGTCGACGCCGTAAAGAGGGGATACCGCTTTTGTTAAAGAAATTCCATTCCAATCTGGCTGCACGTTTCCCTTCAGGCCAAGCAGAGAAAATATTAGCTTTATTTGCTGATCAACAACAGTTACAGGCAATGCCAGTGCATCTTTTCATGGAGAAGTTGGTTATTTGATGGGCTGCCGCAATGTGGCTTTAGAGCTTCCAATAAAAAAGGCGGCCATAGGCCGCCTAATTCAAGCTCTCAAATCATACGACGGTCAAACAGCTCTTCCCAATTTGGATGACCGCCGTTACAAGTGCTCTTAGAACTTGTATTCAGCACCGATACCGGCATAGCTACGGTCGTAATCGCCATCAGCAGTTTCGTCGGTGTAAAAGCCAAATACTTTTGCTGCGCTGTTGAACTTGTAGTCAACACCCAGGCTGTAAGTTTC
Source organism: Microbulbifer sp. CnH-101-G (assembly GCF_052466775.1). Taxonomy (NCBI): domain Bacteria; kingdom Pseudomonadati; phylum Pseudomonadota; class Gammaproteobacteria; order Cellvibrionales; family Microbulbiferaceae; genus Microbulbifer; species Microbulbifer sp. CnH-101-G. The sequence continues at coordinate 1,800,832 of NZ_CP174292.1, read as the reverse complement.
GCCGTCTTCTTTCTTAATGTCAGACTGACCGTACTGAGCTTTCAGAGTCCACTGCTCGATTTTGTACGCTACAGAGCCCATCCAGCCATCGGCGTTTTCGCCGTCAGCGTTTTCCTGGTCTTCGAACAGGGCACCAACTTGTACTGGGCCGATGTTGTATTGAGCTACAAAGCGCTGAACGTCAACGTCCTGGCCTTCAACGTCTTGGTCGAAAGCGTAGGCCATGTAAACGCCATTGTTATCGTAAGCAATAGAAGTAGAGATGCCGTTGTTGCGCTTGATTTCTTTACCTAAGATGTCGTTACCATCGTCATCTTGGCCAACGATCTCGTAACCAATGACTTCATCTTTGTTGCTAATGTAAGCAGCAGAAGCTTTGAAGCCAGCGAAAGACGGAGTAGTGTACTGCAGAGCGTCTTCTTCGCGGTTGTCGCTGCTGGTGATCAGGCTTTTGATATCGCCTTCCAGGTCGTTGAACAGGTCAACTTTCTTCTGAGCTACCTTCAGCGGGGTATCGAACTTACCCGCGATTACCTGACCGAAGCCGCCTTCCAGGCCTGCGTAGATGTTGCGCTGGGAGAAAGTATCGTCAGCGTCGCCGTCCATATCTACTTCGTATTCCATACGGTAGATACCCTTGATGCCGTCGGTCAGGGCGATCTCGCCCTTAACACCCAGGCGGGAAGCGTTGCTTTGAACGTCGGTTACAGAGCCATCACCTTCGTCAGCAGACTGAAAGGTAGCATTGGCTTTGCCGTAAAAGTCGAGGACATCGCCTTCTTCTTGGGCGCTGGCCAGAGTAGGGATCATGGCAACAATGGCCAGAGAGAGAGCGGTCTTATTCATAGTCGTCTCGCACAGTTTATGGTTGTGGGTTGAGGGGAAGCCTTCCGTTCAGTCTTTTGGTTGCCCCTCGATTTGGTGCGGATTCTGCGACCTGAATATTACAAACATGTTAAACATGGCATTTTTCTTAAAAAAATATGACCAACAGGTGCCATGAATAACAGTTAAGGCAGTCACAATGCGGCATGGCACGCCGATTACAGGTGTTTTTTGGTTCTAGGGTGCCTGTTTTGTGTGGCGAATTGAATAACTGAATGCGTTGTTATTACAGGGCTTTTTACAGGGATGGGCGCCACAGAAATTGAGCAAAAAATGCACAGATTTGGTGGGAGACTGGGGCACAAATCTACTCTGTGGCCATGGAGCCTCACTCTAGTCCTTTGGGTGTTCTCTCTGTCGATCGCAGTTATTGGCATGCTGCCTGTTTTGCCAGAAATAGGGGCGGTACTCTGGGTATACCTGGTTGTTTTACTACTGTTGCTTTCCACTCCTCAAAGACGCTCCCTCTCTCTATTACTTGTCATCTCATTACTCGGGGCTCTTTGGGCGCTATCGAGCAATAAAACTGCGCTTGAACAGCGTTTACCCGAAATAGCACATGGCATTGACCAACGCCTAAGAGTCGAGGTTGTATCCCTGCCCGAAGTGAGAAATAACCATGCATCACAGGGTGGCGGCACTAGGGATATACGCTTCCAGGCGAGGGTCTTGGAGGCTGGGGTAGGGGCAGGGCGTATTGATTCAGGCAATCTCCTCTATCTCACCTGGTATCGAGCAGATGAAGAGGCGCAAGCGCGCTTGCGCGGTAATAGTCGCTGGGTGTTATCGGTGCGATTAAAGCGCCCGCGCGGCAGTGTGAATCCCCATACCTTCGATTATGAGGGCTGGCTTTTACGGCGTGGCGTCTATGCAACGGGCTATGTGCGTACTCAAAATGGTGATCCGCAGTGGTTGGGGCAGACTGCAGGGCTATCTGCTTTGCGAGACACTTTGAGGGAGAAGATTCTAAAGCTACCGATAAATCAGAGTGCCTTGGTCACAGCGCTGTTATTGGGAGACCGCAGTGGTCTTTCCCATGCCGATAAGGACCTCTTAAAGGAGACAGGAACCGCACACCTTTTGGCCATATCGGGACTGCATGTGGGCATGGTGGCTGGATTTTTACTTCTGCTGGGGCAGGTTTTGGCCCGAACTTTGGGGGTGTTACTGGGTGCCAGCCCCAGGTGGTTGCCGCTGCTTCTGGCGCTCCTTGGCACCCTGATCTACACCCTTTTGGCCGGTGCGCCTCTTTCAGCCCAAAGGGCCTTGGTGATGACTTGGGTCTTGTTGCTGGCCTGGCATTGGCGGCGAAGAGTAGGCGCTGGCTTGGCCTTTTCCCTCGCTTTGGCACTAGTGCTGTTTATTCAGCCATTGGCTTTCTTCGGAGTAGGGTTTTGGCTGTCATTCACTGCAGTGGGTGCGCTTCTTTTGGGGTTTTCAGGGCGCAGCTCCGTTTGGCAGGCGAGGGCAGCGGAAATCGGTGTGGAAGGTGGTGAAGCAGGTGCTCATGTGGGAATGAAAAGGCGCATGGGAGCTTGGCTTCTCCGCTGGCTCTCCACTGTTGTGCAATTATTGCGCAGCCAATGGCTGGTGGCGCTGGGTTTGATTCTGCCCTCGGTAGTATATTTTTCCGGCTACAGCTCGGGTGGGATACTGCTGAATTTGATGGCAATCCCCTGGCTTGGTTTGCTAATACTGCCGGCCTTGATGTTAGGTACCTTACTGATGGGGACCGCTCCAGGAATCTGGTGCTTTAAGTTTGCCGATTGGCAGCTGACTCTTCTGATGGAAATGCTGGAGAATGCGGGGGATTTTGTACCTACTTGGCAGCCATTGATGCCACCTCAAAGCGCAACCCTACTCGTCTTATCCGCACTGGGCGCCCTATTACTGATTTTGCCCAGAGGGGTACCGGGGCGCTATCTGGGGCTTCTGTTTCTACTTCCTTTACTGCAACCTCTACTGCCTATGTCGGCCCCTGTTCGTCAGGGCCTCACCTTCACCGCTTTGGATGTCGGCCAGGGGTTGGCCCTCTCAATTCGCACCCAAGAGTCGCGCCTTGTCTTCGACACCGGCCCAGTCTCTTCATCGGGTTGGAGTGCTGGAGGGGCTATTGTTGCCCCTTATTTGAGTGGAGTGGGGGTGAGTGCACTCGATGCGTTAGTTGTAAGCCACGGAGACAGGGATCATGCCGGTGGGGTGAAAGCGCTGTTGCAGTCTTTGTTTGTCAACGATTTCTATGCTCCGGGGCAGCTGGGAGAGAAGCTAACGAGAGGCTCCGATATTCATGTGAAACCCTGTGTCGCGGGTGAAACGGTTTTCTTTGGCGATCTCTCTGTGCAATGGTTGTGGCCACTGCAAAAAGCGATGAATGGCGAGGAGAATGACCAGAGCTGTGTGGCTCTGATTGAGTGGCAGCAAATACGTATATTACTCACTGGTGATATCACCAGTTCGGTAGAACGCCGCCTTGTGGAACTCTATCCAATGCAGAGGCCAGTGGATTTACTGGTGGCACCGCATCACGGCTCCAAGACATCTTCATCGCAGGCCTTGTTGAGCTGGGCAAAGCCTGAACGAGTCATATTCAGTGCGGGTTATCGCCATCATTTTGGCCACCCGCATGCGGACGTAGTTGCACGCTACCGCGCGATGGACACGCAAATTTTCAATACGGCCCAGAGTGGGGCTGTCGAATTACATTGGCACAAAAGCACTTCGGAACCTGCAATAAATCTGGGTCGTTCCGCGCCACGGTTTTGGTATGCCGATCACAATGGTGAGGCTGAGCCTAGTGGAAGACTTAGCCGCCGAGAGTAGCTGTGATAAAGTGCGACTCCTGCGTCTAGGATGCAGAAAAAATTCCAGAAATCCCTCTCGCTGTTTAGGGCCAAGAAAAGTGTTTGAAATAATAAAATCTGGCGGCTGGCTAATGTTGCCGATCCTGTTGTGTTCCGTTGCTGTTATTGCTATCAGCATTGAGCGTTTTTGGACGCTGAATCCCCAGCGCATTGCACCGCGCACTTTACTTGGAGAAGTGTGGGGGTGGCTGAAAAGCAATCAGGTCAATGGTGAGAAACTGAAAGAGCTGCGTGATTCCAGTCCACTTGGAAGAATTTTTGCCGCAGGTCTCTCTAACTCCCGCCATGGTCGTGAGGTGATGAGAGACAGTATTGAAGAGACTGCGAGCCAGGTAGTGCATGAGCTGGAACGTTTCCTCAATGCTCTGGGCACCATTGCCGCCGTTGCGCCATTGATTGGTTTGCTTGGAACGGTAATCGGCATGATTCAGGTGTTCACAGCCATTATGTTGGAGGGCACCGGTAATGCGGGTATTTTGGCCGGTGGTATCAGCCAGGCTCTGATTACTACGGCGGCGGGTTTGACTGTGGCGATTCCGGCATTGATGGCGCACAGGTACTTCCAGCGCCGTGTGGATACTATCGTGGTCACCATGGAACAGGAAGCCGTGAAGCTGGTGGATGCTTTGCACAGTGATCGCAAAATTGAAAATGCGGCCTGAGTGAGGTAGCCATCCATGCAATTTCGCCGCCAAACCAAAGAGCAGGATGGGGTAAACCTTACGCCATTAATCGATGTGGTCTTTCTCCTGCTGATTTTCTTTATGGTGTCGACCACATTCACCAAAGAGAGCCATCTGAAATTGAATTTGCCCGAGGCCGCGGGGCCCCAGGCGGAGGAACAGTCTCGAGCTGTTGAAATTCTGATCAGTGTCGATGGCTCTTATTCAGTGAATGGTCAGGGGTTGATCAATAAAAAGTTGACCACTTTGAAATCTGCGCTGTCGGAAGTTTCTGCAGGCGAGTACAATCGCCCGCTTGTGATAACCGCCGACGCCACAGCTCACCATCAGGCCGTGGTGCGGGCAATGGATGCCGCTGGACAGTTAGGCTTTGTCAACCTAAGCATTACTACACGGCAACCAGAAGAGAACTAGCACGCTTGGCTTAGTGTTAAGGTCCAGTATGGACTCTTATCCCTGCTAGCCCTGCGAGCGTACTCGCCCCATTACCCTAGGGTTTTTTGGGGCGAGTCCAGTCATTGGTCTGTATGAAGAAAGTAACCATGCCCCCCAGTAAACCTCAGCAAGGGGCACACACTTACCGACGTTTACTCGCCTATGCCCGGCCGCACCTGGCCATTTTTGGTGTTGCGGTGCTGGGTTTTTTCCTGTTTTCCATCATGGGCGTCAGCCTGATCGCTGTTACGGAGCTGCTGTTAGATGCGGTTGGCGCAGGTATCCAAGAAAGCAGAGGTTTTCTGTCAAAATATGTCGCTTCCTATTATCCCGATGGGGTGATGCCACAGGAGACTGCGCGCTGGCTGGTACCTCTGGCCATGTTGATCATCATTCTGCTGCGCGCGATTGGTAACTTTGTTGGCAGCTATGGTCTCGCCTATGTGGGTCGTGCAGTTATTCACCAGTTGCGGTCCCAGTTATTTGAAAAAATTGGTCAGCTGCCCAGCGCCTATTTTGATCGTTACACTGGCGCCTACCTGATTTCCAAAGTCTCATACAATGTTGAGCAGGTCACCAACTCCATCACCAAGGCGGTCAAGGTTTTATTTCGTGAGACCTTTACGACAGTTGCGCTGCTGGCTTACTTATTGCTGGTGAACTGGAAACTGACATTAACCTTTTTCCTGTTCGCCCCCTTGATTGCTCTTATTGTGCGTACCGTGGGCAAGCGATTCCGTAAATTGAGCCATCGCATCCAAAACTCCATGGGCGATGTCACCCATGTTACCCAGGAGGCCATTAATGGTTACCAGGTGGTGCGGATGTACGGTGGTCAGGGATATGAAAATTCACGCTTTGAATCGGCTAGTGACAATAACCGCCGGCAATTTATGAAATTGGTGGTGGCTAATAACGCCAGTGTATCGGTGATTCAAATTCTGGTTGGCTTGTCTACCGCCACCATCGTGTGGTTGGCATTGGCGCCGGGCATGGTGGAATCCATGACTGCTGGTGTTTTCGCCGCTTACATCGGTGCCGCCGCCTCTTTGGCTAAGCCAGTGCGCAGCCTTTCAGAAGTCTTTGCGGACATTCAGAAGGGGATCGCCGCGGCAGAAAGTATTTTTGAGGTAATGGATACGCCCAGTGAACCGGAGGGTGGCCGTGAGGCACTGCCCAAACCTGTACGTGGGGCGGTTACTTTTGAGTCTCTTGATTTCAGTTACGATAAGGCCGCTCCCCAGGTACTGTCGAATATCAGCTTCTCGGTGGAGCCGGGCGAGACAGTTGCACTGGTCGGCGCCTCGGGCTCCGGTAAAACAACCCTAGCAAGTCTGCTCGCTCGCTTTTATGAGCCTACCGGGGGGCGCATCCTGATTGATGGGGTCGATATTTCAACGGTCCCGCTTCAAGACCTGCGCCGACATATCAGTATGGTGTCGCAAAATATTGTGCTGTTTAACGATAGCGTCTATCGCAATATTGCTTATGGCGAGCTGGAAGGTGCCCCGAAAGAGAACGTTTTGCGGGCTGTGGAGTTGGCGCATGCAACAAGCTTTATCGAAGAGTTGCCACAGGGTTTGGAAACTGTACTGGGCGACAACGCCCAGATGCTTTCCGGAGGCCAGCGACAGCGCCTGTCGATAGCTCGAGCGCTGTTGAAAGATGCGCCGGTACTGATTCTCGATGAAGCCACCTCGGCTCTGGATAATGAATCCGAGCGCCATATTCAGTCGGCTCTAACGGAAGTCATGAAGAACCGCACCACTTTTGTGATCGCCCATCGCCTCAGTACCATTGAGAACGCCGATCGTATTCTGGTTATGGAGAAAGGGCACATCGTAGAGAGTGGCAGGCACAGCGAGTTGCTCGCCCGTGGTGGGCGTTACGCAACCTTATTACAACAGCAGACAATGGGTTAGGGCACTGGATGTCACTGGAAGACTGGTTTAACAAACGCTGGTATAAGAAAGACGGCACAAGCCCTACTTTATCTCTGCTTACGCCTCTAGAGATGCTCTATAGCGGTGTGAGTAAGCGGCGCAGAGTCATCAGTTCCCGGACGCCACCAGAACCTTTGCCGGTTCCCGTCATTGTTGTAGGTAATATTACTGTCGGTGGAGCCGGTAAGACGCCGCTGGTAGCAGAGTTGGCGCGTTGGCTAAAAGAGCGGGGTAAAAATCCCGGGATTGTCAGCCGTGGCTATGGTGGCCGTGCAGAGCAATATCCCTATCAGGTAACGGCTCAGTCACACCCTTTGGAATCCGGTGATGAACCGCTGATGTTGCACTTGATCACTGGGGTACCGGTGATGGTTTCCCCCAACCGTAGCGAAGCGGCGAGAGCACTGATCGATTACCACCAGTGCGATGTCATCCTCTCTGATGATGGGTTGCAGCACTATAGCCTCTGGCGTAGCCTGGAAATATGTGTGGTGGATGGCAGTCGAGGCCTCGGCAATGGCCACATGCTTCCGCGAGGTCCGCTGCGTGAGCCGGCCAGCCGCCTAGAGAATGTCGACTTGGTGGTGAGTAATGGTGAGCCCGAAGCCAGGGTGAAGCAGCAGTGCGGGGCCCTGCTGGAATACCAGATGACCCTGGAACCCTCTTGCTGGCATCAGTTTAACCTCGATCAGACTTCCACATTGCGTTTAACTTCCGGCCCTGAACCTGGCCCTTGTCACGGGGTGGCAGCGATCGGTAATCCCCAGCGGTTTTTCCGCGAATTACAGCGTATGGGCTACAAGGTGATGGAGCAGTCCTTCGCGGACCACCACCAGTTTAGCCCCCAGGAGCTGCACTTCGATGGCGAGACCCCAGTGATTATGACGATGAAAGATGCGGTAAAGTGCCGCGATTTCTGGGAGAGCCACTGGTGGGCGCTGGAAGTACGCGCCAAATTACCTGATCTTTTCTATCAAAAGGTGCACCAGCACCTGCAACAGTTTTCTTGAGATGAAAAATAAACATTCATTTGATGTCATTATCCCCGCTCGCTTTGGCTCCAGCCGTCTGCCGGGCAAGCCCCTGGCTGATATTGCTGGTAAACCGATGATCCAGCATGTCTTTGAGCGGGCCAGCGAGAGTGATGCCGAGCGGGTGATCATCGCTACTGATGATATGCGAGTAGCGGAGGCGGTCCGCGGCTTTGGTGGCGAGGTGTGCATGACCTCTGCCGATCATGCATCAGGCACCGACCGCTTGCAGGAAGTAGCCAATAACCTCGGTTTGGCAAGAGATCGTATCCTAGTTAATGTACAGGGTGATGAGCCCTTGATTCCCGCACAGGTGATCAACCAGGTGGCTGCAAACCTAGCAGGAAATAACCATGCCGGCGTTGCGACTTTGTGCGAACCTATTCTTACCGTGGAAGATTTCCGCAACCCCAATATTGTTAAGGTGGTCGCTGCGGAATCCGGATTGGCCCGCTATTTCTCCCGCGCACCCATACCTTGGCCCCGCGATGCCTTTGCCATTCACGCCAATGAGCTCCCACAAGGGCTGGAACCACGCAGGCATATTGGTATCTATGCTTATCGAGTAGCGCTTTTACAAAGTTTTGTGACTTGGCCGGTGGCTCCTTTAGAGCAGTTTGAGGCTTTGGAACAGCTGCGCTTTTTATATCACGATGAAAATATTCATGTGGCTGATGCCTGTGCGGAGGTGCCTGGTGGCGTAGACACTGAGCAGGATCTCCAGCGTATGCGCGAGCATCTCGGTTAAGAAATTACTTTCATGATAGAAACCGATATCGACCTGCAACCCCACAATACCCTGGCAATCTCGGCACGCAGTGCCCATTTTGCCAGAGTTTGCAGCCTGGATGAGCTGCGTGAAGCTCTGGCCTTTGCCCGGGCAAAGAAGCTACCGATTTTGCCCTTGGGTGGTGGTAGTAATATTGTGTTGACCGGGGATTTCCCCGGCCTGGTTATCCAGGTGGATTTGCGCGGTCTGTCTTTGCAGGCCAGAGCGAATAGCCATTCTATTGAAGCTGCTGCTGGAGAAAACTGGCACCAGTTGGTTATGACTACCGTAAACAATGGCATCGGTGGACTTGAAAATCTTGCGTTGATCCCCGGTAAGATCGGTGCGGCCCCGATTCAAAATATTGGTGCTTATGGTATCGAGTTATGCGATCGTTTTGTGAGCTTGCAGGCCATGGAGATTGCCACTGGTGAACTGCATGATTTTGACAAAGACGATTGCGGCTTTGCCTATCGGGACAGTGTTTTTAAGGGACGCCTGCGGGATCAGTATATTATTACCCAGGTTAACCTACAGTTGCCCCAAGAATGGCTACCGCGAGTAGACTACCCGGCACTACGCCAATATATGGCTGAGCACAGCTGGGATATCGACAACCTCACTCCGATTCAGGTTGCGCAAGCAGTTATAGATATCCGCAGTAGCAAACTTCCTTTGCCCGATCAAATCCCTAATGCTGGTAGTTTTTTCAAAAACCCGCTAGTGGATTCGGATCTCTATCAGAATTTGAAAGCCGAACACCCCGATCTAGTTGCTTATGCAGCGGGTGAGCATTGGAAGCTCGCGGCGGGTTGGTTAATCGATAGAGCTGGCTGGCGCGGCTTGCGACGGAGTGCTGTAGGTGTGCACGAACGCCAAGCATTGGTGCTGATTAATCCCGGTCGGGGGGCTGGAGGTGAATTAGTTCAACTTGCCCACGACATTGCTGAGGATATTCACACAAAATTTGGTGTTTCTCTCGAGCCTGAACCGCGTTTTTACCCTTAAGGCTTAGTGAGCCCGGGTTGGGTTTTCTGAGCGCAGAGTTATGTATTTCCCTTCGCCCTGCAAGCTTCATCGGCAGGTCTTTATGCTGATTTCTGTGTATCATAGTGTTATAGCTTAAAGAAATTAAAAAATTTTTATATATTTCTAAAAAACCAAAAAGAATTTTATTTTTTTTAAGTCTCATCTTTTCGCAGCTAGTGCGGAACGGCTCTACTTGAGCGCAGGAAGATTACTTGGTACGTTTTTAAGCTATAATTAATCGCTATATAGAGACCAAGATCCTGCGGTGAAACAACCATTCAGCAGCATTTGAAACGGTGGTTTCGCTTTGCAGTAGCGTTTTTGTCTGGTATGTTTCGACTGGATTCTTGGGGTGGATCTACACGGGGTAGTTTCTCCGTGAGTAAAAAGAAGAACGCAGTTCAAAGAGCACGCGCGAGGGGATTGTACGCTGCGTAGCCACTGCACTTATCCGTAGTTGGGGATAGCTTGATCAAAGTCTTAGTGGTGGATGATCACGATCTTGTGCGAATGGGGATTTCGCGCATGTTAAGTGACGTCGAGGATATAGAAGTTGTTGGCGAGGCGAATTGTGGCGAAGAAGCGCTGGAATTCGTGCGCGAGGCTGCGGTCGATGTCATCCTGATGGATGTAAAAATGCCTGGGATGGGTGGTTTGGAGGCTACTCGAAAGCTGCTTAACCGCTGCCCGCAAGTGAAAGTGGTTGCTGTTAGTGCGCTGGATGACGATTTGTTTCCCGGTCGCCTTATGCAGGCCGGTGCTATGGGCTACGTAACTAAGGGCGCTGACCTCGAAGAAATGGTGCGTGCAATCCACACCGTCATGAATGGTGGGGTTTTTATCAGCAACTCCATGGCCACTAAAATGGCTCTGCGCAATGTCTCTGGTCAGTCGGACAGCCTTTCTCCCTTTGAAAAACTTTCCAAGCGCGAATTGCAAACCGCCGATATGATTGTGAATGGTTCAAAAGTCGCTGAGATAGCCAAGTCGCTTTCGGTCAGCCCAAAAACTGTCAATAGCTATCGTTATCGGATTTTTGAGAAGCTGAATATTAATAGCGATGTGGAGCTGACCCTGCTCGCCGTCAAATACCAAATACTCGACCCCGAAGCGGCACTCTAAAGATCGGTGTGTTCACTGAAATTGCAAGACCGGTTGTCAGATGTTCGATAGCAAGCGTTTTCTCACTACGGTTACCCGCAAGCCCGGCGTCTATCAAATGTTTGATGCCGATAACCATATTCTCTATGTGGGTAAGGCGAAGAATTTACGCAACCGGCTTACAAGTTATTTTCGAAGCTCCGGGCTCACCGCCAAGACCATGGCGCTGGTGCAGAAGATTTGTAATATTGAGGTAACTGTTACCCGCAGTGAAACGGAGGCTCTGGTGCTGGAACAGAGCCTGATCAAGTCCCAGCGACCACCTTACAATGTGATGTTGAAAGATGATAAGGGCTATCCTTACATCTTCCTTTCGAGTGTTGATACCTTTCCTCGTATCGCACTGCATCGTGGGGCAAAGCGGAAAAAAGGCCGCTACTTTGGCCCTTTTCCCAATGCTTCCTCCGTGCGCGACAGCCTGAACTTTTTGCAAAAGACCTTTCGTATTCGCTCCTGTGAAGACAGCGTTTTCCGCAATCGTTCCAGACCCTGCCTGCAATATCAGATTGAGCGCTGCACGGCCCCCTGCGTCGACTTTATTAGCCCTGAAGATTACCGTCAGGATGTTCGTCATGCAGAAATGTTTCTTGCCGGTAAGAGCGACAACATTGTCCGCGAGCTAGCGGATCAGATGGATGAAGCTTCAAAGGCGCTGGAGTTTGAAAAGGCCGCACGCTTGAGAGATCAAATATCCGCACTACGGCGCCTTCAGGCCCACCAAGTGGCGGAGGGGGATACGGGGGATGTAGATGTCCATGGTGTCGCTAGTGAGGGCGGTAGCTGCTGTGTACATGTACTCTTTATCCGCCAGGGGAGAATTCTTGGCAGTCGCAGCTACTTTCCCAGTGAACGCTTGGGTTTAAGCCATCCTGAATTACTCTCGGCTTTTGTCCCTCAATTTTACCTGGGGAGCCCACGGGAAATCCCTCGCGAAATTCTAGTATCGGAATCTATTGAGGATCTGGTGCCGCTGCAACAGGCACTCAGTGCTCAAGCGGGGCGTGAAGTTGCGGTTACCCATAAGTTACGGGGCAAGCGCGCAACCTGGGTGGAAATGGCTCAGCAGGCGGCTCAGCAAAACTTGAGTAGCCGCACTGCGGCGCAGCAGAAGTTGTTCAGCCGTTTTGAAACACTTCAAGAAGTGCTTGGTCTTGAGCAATTGCCTGAACGCCTGGAATGTTTCGATATCAGTCACTCTTCGGGCGAGGCCACTGTTGCATCTTGTGTCGTTTTTGATACTGGCGGCCCAGTTAAGTCAGACTACCGTCGTTTTAATATTGAAGGTATTCAGGCTGGTGATGATTACGCTGCAATGGGGCAAGCGCTTAAACGCCGCTACACACGTCTGTCGGGAGGTGAAGGTAAGTTTCCCAATATCCTGTTAATTGACGGTGGTAAGGGACAGGTTAGCCAGGCGGTCGACACCCTTAACGGTCTTGGGGTCGTGGGTGTTCAGATTATCGGAGTGGCCAAGGGCACCACCCGTAAAGCGGGCTTTGAAACCTTGCACATCGTTTCCAGTAAAAAAGAATTGGTACTCTCCGCCGATTCTCCTGCGTTACACCTAATTCAACAGATTAGAGATGAGGCACACAGGTTCGCCATTACTGGCCACCGCGCAAGGCGTGACAAAAAGCGTAGGGAGTCTCCGCTGGAGGGGGTTGCAGGGGTGGGGCCAGCACGCAGGCGCGCACTGCTTCGCCATTTTGGCGGGCTGCAGGAAATCAAGAAGGCGACAGTAACTGAGATCGCGAGTGTAGAGGGTATCAGTCGTAAGCTCGCACAGGATATATACTCGGCACTTCACCATGAATAAAAGTGCAGGGCGAAGGCAGCGGATTTTTCTCCGGGTTTCCCAATGAGCGTTTCAATTTTCCTCATGGCTTGATAACGTACGCCTTCCGCAAGAATAGAGAAAAGCATGACACTCGCCAATCAACTCACACTGCTTCGCGTCGCACTGATACCTGTCTTGGTTTTGGTTTTTTATTTACCTTACAAATGGAGCTACATCGCTTCTGCGATTATCTTTGCCGCTGCCGCAGTCACTGATTGGCTGGATGGCTACCTGGCAAGAAAACTCAATCAGAGTACGGCCTTTGGTGCTTTTCTCGATCCTGTTGCCGACAAGTTGATGGTGGCCACTGCGCTGGTGTTACTTGTGGGGCTTCATAAGAGTGCTTGGTTTACCGTGGCTGCAGCCATCATTATTTGCCGTGAAATCGCGGTATCGGGGCTGCGCGAGTGGATGGCAGAGCTGGGACAGCGCAGTAGTGTTGCCGTGTCTTATATTGGCAAGGTCAAAACAACGGCACAAATGGCAGCCATTATCGTATTGCTGGCTTTCGATGTACGTGATTTCCCTGTGATGGAAAGCCTGGGCTACTTGTTGCTGTATATAGCCGCTGCGCTTACTTTGTGGACTATGGTGATGTATCTGCGGGCGGCCTGGCCAGTTTTAATGGCGGATAATCACAAGTCGTCATAATTAAAATACGACCTCCCGACGCTCCGTGCTATTTGCACGGAGCGTTGCTCTCTTTACTTCCCCCTTCACTGTCCCCTCTCCAATTTTCCTCTTTCACCATTGATAGGATGGCAAATTCTCTGATGTGAAGAGTTTGTCACATAGATTTCTTACCTGCCGCTAGAAGCATCCTTTCCCCTTTATCTGTCTTCTACAGTGATGAACTGGGCTAACGGTTCTCCATGATGAGCTTAATTGCCCCAGTGCTCCACTGTGTCGAATTTTACTTCGTAGGTGGTGATTGGGTTGAGTGGTATTCCAATCGCGAGTGTGAAAAGCCGCTCGGTGCTGACATAGCGGCTACTTAAGAGTGAAGCCATTCGTTATTGAGATCACGCCGCTTCCTTTGGTGTGGTTCTAAAGGAGAGCCGAACCCGAATGTTATGTGCGGTGGCGTACTAATCGCATGTGTTGACCTGGCGAAATTCATTTAAATATAGGAAGGGGTAGGTTAAGGGTGAAGTGCATATTAAAAACACTCTCCATTTTGACTATTGGGCTATCAATCTTCTGTTATCACTTTGCACTCTACGCGGATGAACCTCCAAGAGGTAAGTTGCAGATTGAGTTGGAAAATGATGCTCCTTTCCAGACGGATCGGGACTATACCGGTGGCATCTTTATTCATTGGAGTCCTGTTGCTAAACCTTACACATTTCGGTTTGGTCAGGAGATTTATACTCCAGATCACCTTGGCAGATCAGAACCTATCCATAATGAACACCCTTATGCGGGGTGGACCTATCTTGGTGTCAACTACAAATACCTGTTATCTGATCAATGGTTGATCGATTTTACTCTCGATGCTGGAACCGTTGGCCCTAGGGCAGGTGCTCGTGAAACTCAGAAGTTAATGCATTGGATGGTCTCATCGTCACCACCTGATGGCTGGGATTCACAGGTTTTCAATGAGTGGGGCCTGATGCCAGAGCTGAAGATGGATTACCGACTACTACAGGGAAGTCTTGGTGGAACAAGCTACCGGCTAGTCCCATACCTTCGGTGGAAAACAGGTAACATCGTAAGGGATTATGGTGCTGGGGTTCACCTGTTCTTCGGTAGCTTTTTGCCGGCTTTCAGTTCAGTACAATCACTTTCGGAAAGAGAGCGCTATTGGTATTTAAAGGCTGGACTGGAACATAAAACTGTCCAAAGAAATGTATTGATGGAAGGTAACTCAAAGGTAAAAAGTGGGACAAAAATCTTCAGTTATGGTGTTACTCCAGAGAGAGAGGTGACACTAACAAACCTTGGTGTTTTCTTTGGCCGTGGGACTTATGAGTTTGGTTTTGATATTAGGTATAACACAAAGCTCTACGCCTCCCAGAGGCTCCCCGATGAAGGTTTCCTGAGCCATAATGGAGCCCCTATGGGCAACTTTGTAATGTCTTTGATTCTCACCAAGCAAATTTGAGGCTTATGTAAATAGGTGGGTAGTAGATACCCACCTTCATATTATTACTTAAAGAAATAGTAACCAACCTAGTGCCGATAGCATCATAAGGTTGCTGGTAAATTTTGCAGAAGGTTCACTGATACTGGTTCAGGCTAATCACCCCACTTCTATTTACTTTGATTGAGGGGAGTAGTGACCTACTTAAGCCGATCTTTGCTTCCAGCTCATAAGGGATAGAGTCTTGGTTCAAGTTAATGAAGTCAACTGCTGCAAAGATAGAGCCTACTAAGCTGGCTGTTGCATCCACCGCAATGTCGTCCTGACCATAGGGAGCAATAGGCATAAGATTGTTTGACGTGCCGGTTAAGACTTTATGCCCGCCGAGCCGCAGGGTATAGAAAAGACCCGAAAGAGCCAGCTCACTATTATTGGGATTGAAAACCCTAAGGTGAATTCGGAACCTTAGGTTGTTGCCAGCCCTTGCAGGCAGGGGTTGTACCGCAATAACTTCCACCTCGGGTTTTTGAAAATTTGGTGAGAGTGTCGCACAGCCGCTAACGCTAAAGAGCATTGCAATCAATAGCAATAGTGTGAGTCGGTAGTTTTTTTCCACTGTGATTCCCTAATCCTCTATCCACTTGTTTATTCACCGGTTAAGTTGGCTGGGTGAATATATTTTGATCATTTTGGGCGTATATTGCCAGTTGATCATTTATTGCTCTACATAACTCCTGACATACCACGACTTTATCGGTTATAACCACAACATTGGGCAACACTACTGATATCTGGAAATCATAATGAAGAAGTGGTTTTTAAGTTTGACAACACTGGCACTGGTATTGTTCGCAAGTTGGAAATGGCTTTTGATTCCAGGGATTGAGCAAGAATTAAACAAGGTGGCCTCAGGTGGTTCCCTTGAGGTTTCAGAGCAAGCCAAGGCATTGCATAGTTCACTTGTTATTGGTGATTTGCATGCGGATAGTTTCCTCTGGGCTCGTGACCTATCAAAGGAGGCTGATTATGGTCATCTGGACCTGCCTAGGGCCCAACGGGGTAATCTTGGGATACAGGTTTTTACTTCAGTCACCAAGTCTCCCCAAGGCCAGAACTATAGCGAAAATTCTGCAGATGCTCGGGATAATATTACCCTGCTAGCGGTTGCGCAGGGATGGCCGCCTAGAACCTGGGATAGTTTGCTTGAGAGAGCCCTTTATCACTCCGAGCGGGTAAGTGCTTTACAAAGATCCGCGCCTGAACAGTTCCATGTTGTTTATACCGCTGAAGATCTGCGTCAGGTTCTTAAGGGGAGGGAGCAGGGAGCTAATACTCTTGCGGCAATTCTTGGTATTGAAGGAGCCCATCCACTGGAAGGTGATTTGTCTAACATTGAACGCTTATATGATGCCGGTTTTCGGGTGATGGGGCTGCAACACTTTTTTGATAATGAGTTGGGTGGGTCATTGCATGGACAAAATGGAGCAGGTTTGACGGCGTTTGGTCGCGCTGCCGTTCAGGAGATGGATCGCCGCTCCATTATTATTGATGTTGCTCATTCCTCTGAGTCTGTAGTGAAGGATGTGTTGACACTGAGTGAACGCCCCTTAATCGTTTCCCATACAGGGTTGAAAGGCAGTTGTAACTCACCGCGCAATATCAGCGATGACTTGATGCAAGAAGTCGCTGAGCGGGGCGGCTTGATAGGCATCGGCTTTTGGAAGGGAGCGGTATGTGATAACAGCCCAGGCAATATTGCCAAAGCACTTCGTTATGCTATAGATCTGCTGGGAGTTGATCATGTTGCCCTTGGGTCGGATTATGATGGCAGCGTTGAAGTCTCATTTGATGTTGGGGATCTGAATGTATTAACCGCTGAAATGTTGAGACAAGGATTTACAGAGAAGGAGATTCGCAAAGTAATGGGGGAGAATATGCGGGATTTTTTCCTGAACTATCTTCCTTGAGTGAGTTTCTGTTTACAGTCTTGGGCCTTTTCACAGTAGGGGAGGTTATACCGGCGATGGACCGAATTAATAAGAACTTTGTACAGGAGACTCTGTTTCTAGGTGCCGAAAGCATTTAGAAAAAATCGAAGATACGGCAGGTTTTTACTTCCCCAGCCTATACCACTAAAAGGGACCTGACTATGGTGGCGACTTGAGTTTTTGTCTATAGAAGTTAAGGCCTCGCTCATTCTAATGCTCTTAGTAGCGAAGGTGAAAAACCACAGTCACTTGTTAAGCAGTACTGTTCGCTCGCACATAACTAAAAAACAATATGGCTGACAACAAGAATCCAAATAAACCCATAATAACGAGAAGATGATCAATCCTAAAAGCTAATACTCTAGCTAGTGGTACTACATTCCATGCTGCCAATGAAAAATACAAGGTAACTATCGCCAAGCGCCATGCTCTTAGCAGAATTGCGATTAAGGCCAGTGGAGCAGCGATAAAGAGCAGAGCTAATGCTGGGGTAAATGGTGCGGATCCGAGAATGAAGGCCAATATAACTAATGCCAACGCTATTGAGCCAAGTATTACCCCTATTTTCTTATGCTTAGTTATCTGACTCATTTGGCGCTTTGTTAAGCTATAGCTGGAATACAGCGTTGGCTCTACTCAAGAAATGGGTTCCAGTTTAAATCCATAGTATTAAATTCTATATATGGGGCCGAAGTGTCGGTTCTAGCTGCTCTTTTTGCGGTGACAACATGTACCTGTTAGATTTTTGAGGCATCATAATACTCATACTTGGCTATGGTGATTTTTACACCTAGCTTATTTGAGATCTCTTTAAACTGGTGTCCCACCGTTTCAGATGGCTCTTTCAAGAATAGCTGTGTAACCAGAGGCTCTTGAAGTTCACCATTTGCTGCAATATGTAAAGCGATATCGCGAGAAAATTCACGAAATTCATCGGTTTCGAAAGCCCAAGCATCTGAGCAGGCGAACTCTATCATTACGCCTATCCGATTCTGGTGATTATAGGTTTCAATAAATTTGGCCATGGCAAATCCAACGCCGCAATCTGACGTAACTTATTTTGTGCAGTTTTAGCGCAATAATGGGAGTGCAGCGATCGTGTAAAAAATACACAAAATAAGACGTCGGCCGCAATGCTTTGTTTAGTGCTTTGGGATAAGGGTCCAGGCAAGGGCCTTGATTGGGGTTGGCGAGTTTTACTAGATTCAAGTGTTAAATGATCAATTCCTAATAATGGTATCTATGAGTATGCTTTCTGAGGTGTGACAATTATTTTCTGGTTTGAAGTATATTCTGGCAGCAGCATCAAAATCTTCACAGTGATGGATTTGACGGGCATTAAAACAGTCAATATCAGAAAACCTCCCAAGTTGAATCAATACGTAACTAATTAACTCCCTATGGATTAAAGGGTTTTCGTTAGAAAATCCTATCTTTGCACCATTTATATCTACCCCATCTTTCACTTGAAAAAATAGCTGGTTTGATAATTCTGAGTAGGTGTCATAAATTTCTATTATTTTTTCTTGAGTAAAAGGTACCTCAGGATAGGCAATTTTCATTTCGGCATTTTCGAATTTTTCATCTAAATAGAGCAGGTAAGGTTGGGCGGTATCTTCTTTAAGGCCGGTAGGGTCAATATTGAATTCGATTTTTTTATTTCTTGGAAAGCAATTCTGGTAGAGTGCGCCCGTATCAGAAAATGTAATCTTGAGTTTTGTTTCAAGTTCTGAAAGCAAATCGAAGAATTCTTTTCTGTGGGTAAAATAGTTTGAGAAAGAGTTTTGGAGTTCCACTCTTTTTAGGCTCTCGGCAGACTGAGCTGATCTATGATTTGTCGCTATGAATGCTGTAAATGGCAGTGCAAGAGAAAAAACAGCGATAGGAAATTTATAGATGTCGAAGAGCCGATTTAAGCCAACATAAGTTGGATCCCAGGGAAGGTCTAGCCGAGCGGATATCCAGACAGCGGAGATTATCGCAAGGAACAGAGGAATGTAGAAAGCCGCCTTAAACCAGCCTATCTGCCAAAGAGTGCGCTTCTCAATGGGCCCCTTTGGCGACCACCAGTTTACAAGTCTTGCCCATGCTACCTTGAAGCCTATTTCAGCCATATGTCTTTCCATTTTTTGACATCGGCGAATTATTAAATTTGGCAGTATTGATGTCTAGTGGCCATATCATTTTACGCCTGCGAATATAGAGGCGAGTGAGCTTTAAACTAAGTGATCAAGAGAAGAAGATCAGTAAGAGACTATGAAGAGATACATGAGAGGAAGGCAATTGCTTAAGAATCAACCTTAAAAATGGATGCACCAAATTTGCACCAAAAGGTATCTAACTTGTTGATTTTAAAGGAGTGTGTGGTGCCCGGGGCCGGACTTGAACCGGCACGGCCGTGAGGCCGGGAGATTTTAAGTCTCCTGTGTCTACCAATTCCACCACCCGGGCAGGTCCTTTGCGAGGGGGGATTTTAGCGCTTTTGCTCTTCCCGGAGTCCTCACTCTCAATGCAGTTCACAGGAGTCTGCAATGAAAAGGAAAAATGGAGGCTAGGGTCGGAATCGAACCGGCGTACACGGAGTTGCAGTCCGCTGCATGACCACTCTGCCACCTAGCCTTTGTTCCACATCTTGTGTGGATGAGAACGCTGCGAATTCTATCTGATAAATCTGAAAAATCCTAGCGTTTTCTTATACTTACGTGCACTTGGCTGCGTAAGAGGGCGCTATTCTATGGACTATCGAAGATTAGTCAAGCGTTGATTTCAACAAATTGTAAAAGTTGAGGAAAAAAGTCTGGAAAGTGCACGGATGACCTTCTGGCAATAGACGTAATAACTTTTAGTACTGCTGCAGATGAACCTATTTCCATTTGTTCTTAATTTATTTTGGAGGGTGCTGGAAATCCCTTGAGGGTGTTCGATACTGTCTTTATCTGGCTAACACGTCTCCCCCCCAAACGTGTTTTGTAATGCTGGTAGGGCACACCAGGATGGTACTTGCCCGCAGTGTAGCAAGGATGAAATCCTCCAAGTTTCACTCCTAATGGTCTTGGCCCTGACGCTCTCCCCCCCCGTCGTCAGGGCTTTTTTTTGCCTGGTCTTTGAGGATCTTGTTACTTTTAGAGGTTAGGTTCTCTAAGGCGAGAGTTTTCACCGGTCTACCCGCGGCCTGCTCCGATAGCTTTCTGAATCTCTCCAGGGTAACTTCTCCGCGGGTGCTCGCCAACGCCCTCGCAACTTCATCAATACTGGCTTTTCCGTTGCTCGCCTCACGTATTTCTTTGTCTAGTTCAAGCATCACCCCCGCTGCACGGGCTGTAACAGGTCCTGAAGAGCGCTTCACTAATAGAGAGGGGGCCTTTTTACCCCAGCGTGTAAGTTTGTCCATAGCTTCCTGGTAGCGGTCATCGCTAATACCCCCAGTCCTCCTCAAGATTTCGAGAGAGTAAAATTCAGCGATACCTTCAACAATCCAATCGCTCTGGTCGTCACCATGAATACCTGTACCCACATGTATGAGTTCATGGATCATGCTGCTGGTACGGTTTCCGCTGATCAATGGTCGATCGGCATGCATAAATAATGAGCGTGTACCTGAGAGGCCGCCACGCCACATAGGATCATCGGCAGTGACGATCAATAAATGATCCGGGAAGAGCGGGAAAATTTTCTTTAGCTCCGGTAGGTTCCAATTGAGAAAGGCGAGCACATCCTGGCGACGAATGTTTTGTCCCTTCGGGCCGGAGATTCTGGTATCGGTACCGGATATATAATCTTGACGGCTGCCAATCTTGCCAACAATCATCCACCCCTTGGGTCTTACGAAGCGTCGTTTAGGGTCTGATATCTGATAGAGACCATCTTCGATTTCAGGGTAGGGGAGAGCTGAAGACCAGCCTTCGGGCATCACCAATTTCAGGCGGGTATCTGATGAACGCCCGCTACTAGTTGCAGAAATTGGTGCAATTAATTTGTCACTACGGAGAATCGCCCAGTCTTTGGTGATGCGAGAGTCATAGCCACCATTTTTCCTTTGATTGTCGATGACAAAGCTGTAACTGAGTTTTGACTCGTTGCCCTCAGTTCGCCAGATCGCTTTATCACCTTTCTCCTGTAGATCTTGTGTACTTTTAAGGTCTTTATAGCGCCCTGATGATAGGTTAAGGACAAGCTTGCTAGGTATGTCTTCCCCTTTTAAGGCTAACTCGACTCGGGCTAGCTTGGTTTCAGGATCAATTGTTGCTGTGTACAGAAGCTCATAAGCCCTGGCAGCAGGAGTGAGAAGTAGAGCGAGCAGAGAAAAGGAGAAGAGTCTTTTAAGCATCATTATCTGGCAGAGTATCCAACAAGTGTCAATTTGGACAATGTTTAAGCCTACAGGTGCCGGCATGTCGCCATCAAGCAAATGGGTCACATCGGCTCATAATGCAGGATCACTGGCATAGGTGGGATGAGGAATGAAATAGGTCTTTATGACTGATAAGTCATCAAATAAATGCACTTATAAAACCGTTATCATCTTTCTTTTATCTATTTTGAACACCCATCGGTTAATAAGGACTGGAGGTTAGGTGTATGAAACCTTGCTGTAGATAGGCGAGCAGGTTCGCCATCGCGAACCTGCAATCTGAGAGAAGAGGTGGGTTTTAGGTCGAAAATTAATCGATATTGTAAAGAGGGGTCACATAAATTAGTGACCCCTGCTTATCTAGGCTACCAAAAGCGAATCGATCGCGGGTCCACAAAAGGCGCACCATAGGGGCCAAAGGCAAAGCCATCCGGGAAGGTACCCATCACAGGTTGCTGGGGAGGCATTGCTCGGACATCCGCCCCGTAATAGGCGTTGGGAACAAATTGGCCAGACCAATTGGTTGCAGCACCTGAAAAACCCTGCATGGGGGTAACGGTAAATCCAGTGTAGGGAGATGCCTGAGGGCCTGTAGTCTGAGCAGCGGATACTCCCACATTTTCACCTGCGGTCATTTCTTTGGCTGATTCAAATACCGTATCGACCCCAAAGAGCTTGGGAACGCCTGCCCCAATTCTTTCTGCTCCCAGATTCATAGGCGATGTCAGAGATCGGATCAGTTGGAAAAGCCCGGTAATACGTGCGGCATCGCGCTGCCTTAAAGAAGCCTTGAATAGTGGGTGATGGGCAAGTAGCAGGGCAGCAAGACCAGTGATATGAGGTGCTGCCATGGATGTACCAGACTGCACATCAAAACCTTTATCGGGAACTGCCGATACAATGCCGACCCCAGGGGCCGCAACAGATATTTCCGGTCCATTACAACCAAATGTGGGCAAGAAAACACCATCGGCGGTTACCGTTGATGCGATAACCGTTTGTGCATCCCAGGAATCTCTTGGAAACTCATTAAGCATTCCTATTGCCCCCACGGCCATCACGTTAGGGGACCTTGCCGGATACTGCACAGGGCCACCGGAATTGCCAGCGGCAACAATACAAGCGATTCCATGTTGAACGGCATCTTCAATTTGCTGCTCAACCGCATCTGAAGAATCTGAGCTCCCTAGGCTCATATTGACAACATCAACGCCAATTTCGATGCAGTGGGCGAGGGCATCAATCAGGCTGCTAAATTGGCCTCCGGGGAAGACCTTGAATACATAAATTTCCGCTTCTGGCGCAAAGCCGCGAATAGCATCTGTCCCGGATGGCTGGCCAGCAATAATGCCTGCGCAGTGCGTGCCATGTCCTACGATATCTTCTGCCCAACTTTTAATATCATAATTGTTGGTAACGTCAATGCCATTTTTTAGGTGTGAAAGGATCGGATGTTGGTTGTCCGCACCTGAGTCAATAATGGCGATTTTTATTCCCTTGCCCGTATATTCATCAGGTAGTTGATCCAAGCCCATGAATTTTTGCCCCCAACCATAGGGCGTATTATTGGGGAAGCTGGGAATTGCCTCGCTGAGCGAGTGCAACTTAACCAGGTTCACTCCTGTCAATGACAGCGACGGGCAGCGAATGTATTTATTCCAAAAGTCTTTTGCGGGACGGATGAGTAGGGACTTAATCTGGGCCCCGCCACTTTGGGCAAAAATATTCAGTGCCACTTCACCCTTATTATTGGTCACTCCTTCTTGTGGAAATCCTGCGCTTTCTACAATAACCTGCGCATCCCGAATGGGTTCGCCTTTTGAGCCGACAACCCGAAGTCGAACTTGTTGTGCCTTAGCGTGATACTCCCGTAGGAGGCCGGGTTGCTGGGCAAAAATTGCGGTGAAACTGGGAGAAAAGTTTGCCTGCCCATAGGAAAGTAGTGAATCCAACTCCACTGCAACATTAGGTGGAGCTGTTTGGTAGAGTGTTGCGGCAGCGTCAACATCCATGCGTACTTTATAGATGTTTGTTGCTTCATCAGCGGTCGAAAGTGTTTTTAATTTTCTTCCTGGTCTGATTTCACGAAGTACTTCACAACCTGGTTGCTTTGCAATGTACGAGATTACATTGTGCATCGACCCCGCGCTTAATGGTTGTATACCCATGGACTTCGCAATTTGACTTCTACGGGGTGAAATAAGTAGCTCTACCTTTTCTGCAACCTCGACCGAAGTTTCTCCTGCGGCCTTTTCTTGTCGGGATTCAGTCATGTTTATGTTCCTTCGCTTTCAGTGCGGTACTGTTTGTCAGCGTGTACTTAGAGTCTGAAAGTAATGAATCGATAAGGTATTCATTATTAATTGATTGGCTGGATGGGGCTGTCTGGGTCAATAATCACTTTACCGCCTAACTTCTTCTTCAGGTTTTCAATGGCATCTGGGGTAGCCCGAAGAGTGACATTACTTTTGCGTAAAATGACCTCTTTCACATCTGGGCAATTTTCTGCCTCCCTAGCCAATTCTTCCAACTCAATCGTTGTAGCTAATGTCTTGCGGTTTGGGATAGCCACATACTGCTCAAATTTCTTCATTATTTTTCTCTAAACTCTCTGTTTCAAAATGATATAGAAGTCAGCTGTACAAAAAGTTGGTTAAATCTCTGAAAAGAAATATTAACCTCATTAAAAAAGTGGCGGATTACCCGCCACTTATAGTCCTATACGATCAGTGTAAATATGATTGTTGTTGGAATGCTGAATTAGGTTGTTGCATGGCCTGGAATGGGTAGGGCTGGCCAATGCCGCCAAAGTTTTGAAACCCCTGGTAATGTTGCTGCGGAATCATCTGAAAAGGGGTTGGTTGACCGAATCCTCCAGCAGGATTCATCATCTGGTTTGGGAAGCCGCCAAATTGTTCTTGAGTTTGGTGTAAAGGCGAAAACTGACCTTGTAGGCTGTTTAAGTAGGGTTGTGTCGCTAACTGTTGAGCTAACTGCGGTAATGATTGAAATGGCAGTAACTGACCTAAGCGTGCCACATTATTCAGAAATTGGCCTTGTTGGCCGCCAATGTAGCTACCAATAGCAGGTGCCGCACGACTTATCAGCTCACCAAGGAGGCCTTGGGGAGAGAACTGGGGTGCAGCTTGGTAGGGTAGAAGCTGGCTGAGGTTATTCTCTATGTTGTTGAATTGGCCCTGAGGACCACCCATATATCCCCCAAATTGTTGCATTGCGCGATTAATTATCTCCCCGAGATAATTTTGTGGCGCCATCTGCTGTGCGAATTGCGGATGAATTTGTGGCAGCGCCTGAAAAGGAAGTAGCTGGCCCAGTCCGCCAAGAGAATTAATCAGTTGGCCTTGAGGTCCTCCAACGATTCCACCAATTATTGGTGCTGCACGACTAACAATATCACCCAGGAACCCTTGTGGGTTCATCTGTGGTGCAGCTTGGTAAGGTGATTGGTTGGAAAATCCGGCAACTGTATTAATCGGTGAAGTTGCGTAGCTGAGCGGTTGTCCAAAATTTCCTTGTCCGTAAGTATATGGTTGGTACATGAACGTACTCCTTAAGTAGGCCTTTATCGATATAAAAATCTATCGTCCGGGTATTTCATTGTTTCTGGGGTGAGAATATTGAGATTTAAAAAATCTCATTTACAGTTCAGCCGGCCGGAAATAAATCAGGTGCCAATTATTGGGGTAATGCTTTAGGTGTCAGTTATCCATCCGGCTGAGCAGAGTATAGAGAAGCTTTGGTGTTGTGCAGGAAAAGTTTGAGAAATTTTCTTGGGAAAAATGGGGCGTAAAAATTCTTTATTATTTATCGAAAATGTAACGAATTTTGCCTGATAATATCCTCTTGTTTTCTAAGTGATGGCGCTACCGGTAGGTTGCAAGTAATTTCTTGTTTTTTGCTGTTGGTTGATGAGGTGGAATGTTTTTAAGTGCTAAATTTTCTTAATTTTGAAATCTGACAGCAGGGCGTAAAAATCACTAATAATGCTCCCTTTGAGCACCATCTATATTGGCAATGTTTAAATAATCAGCTGGATTTTCATCAAAGCAGTAGTGGTGCACCTCCATGACTTGAGATGTCTTCATTATGGAGAGCAAAAATTTTACATTATGGGGTTTAGGTGTTTTTGGTTTACGGCGGTCTGATTTGAACTGCTCTGAATGGTGCCTCGTCATTAGCCTCGAGGTTCAATCTTAGATTCTGATTTACTTAAGGTCGCTAGCTTTGATTAAAAGGAATAGGGGTTTAGTTAAATAGATGGCTAGGTCAGCAGTGGCAGGCCTTGTAGTGACGTCAATGATTCTAGTGCGATGCCTCAGGTGGGATAGACTCACTCTCAATCGCAGATTTTGATGAACTTAACAAGTTGCTTTGCTCACTCCATGTGTACTGGGACCCGTCCAATTGTGCTGGCAGCAACATCAGAATTACCGATACAAACTATATTAAAAGTATACACTTAAAAGGTCGTTATCATAATATATATTTTATTTCCAGAACAACTCGGAATGTTAATCAGTGAAGGGGGGAGGCCAGAGGATCAGTGCGCTCCGGCATTCTGACTTTACCGAAAAGTTAGTGGGCTAGGGTGTTGCTCTGGAGTGGTGATAAATCGCGCAGGGGATACTTTGAGTAAATTCCAGGCATGAAAAAACCCGCTAAAAGCGGGTTTTTAAATCTGGTCGGTGAGAGAGGATTCGAACCTCCGACCCCTTCGTCCCGAACGAAGTGCGCTACCAGGCTGCGCTACTCACCGACTTATTGGTTTCGCTTCACTAGCGAAGTGGGCGGCATTATAGCAGCCAATTTTGCACTGTAAACCATTGATTTAACTTTTAATTTGCCGAATCAGGCCCTCTTGTGCGGTGGAGGCTACCAGTACGCCATCGCGGGTATAGATCTGCCCGCGGGTAAATCCGCGCGCGCCACAGGCAGAGGGACTGTCGGTGACATACAAAAGCCATTGATCGAGACGGAAATTGCGGTGGAACCACATGGCGTGGTCAACACTAGCCGGCATCAGATGTGGGTCGAATAGAGAGATGTCGTGGGGCTGTAGGGAGGTGCCCAAAAGTCCCATGTCTGAGGCATAACAAAGCGCTGCCCTATGTTCAACGGGGTCATCGGACATCTCACCTTCTGCACGAAGCCAAAACATACACTTGGCCTCACGGGTTTCGGCGCCAAAGTAGCTTTGCGGGTCTATCGGGCGAAAATCGATCATATAGCGGCGCTGGTCATATTGCGGGCTGACAAGGCCAGCTTCCAGGGCCAGTTGCTGAGTATTCTTCAGGCCTTCCGGGTCGGGAATACCCTCAGTGGGCATATCGGTCTGGTGGTCAAAGCCGGGCTCCTGGATTTGAAAAGAGGCAGACATATTAAAGATCGCGCGTCCGCGTTGCTTGGCAACTACGCGGCGGGTGGTGAAGCTGCCTCCGTCGCGGATTGGGTCCACCTCGTAAATAACCGGAAGCTCACTGGAGCCAGGGCGCAGAAAGTAGGCGTGCAAGGAATGAGGCAGGCGATCTTCAACAGTACGGGCAGCGGCCATTAAGGCTTGGCCAAGTACTTGGCCTCCAAACAGTACTTTTCGATAATTTTCGACGTGGTGGCGGCTGCGAAAGAGGTGGCGATCCAACTCTTCGACGTCGAGAAGTTTGCTCAGCTTTTCCAACATGGACGACTCTACCTGTTACCTATTAGTGATAGTCGGGTTTGACTGGGCTGGTATCGCAGGTCTGCCCAGAAGGGTGATAATAACAGCAGATGACGTAAAGACCATTATCGGTCACTAATTTCAGCACCAGTTTCCAAGTGGCTGATGGTTCACCATTCTCGAATACTTTGTGTTAGTGGTGAGAGGTCTATCACAACCTAATCGGCCACAGGCAGGGGCCCGAACTGTCGCAATAGGGTAAAAATTAGGCGGCGCGATCCCTATTTGGGCGTATTTTCTAGGCTAATTTCCCGATTCTCTTTTCCAAGCGACTCGAATTGCCTATCATTCATGAATGAATAGTCAATTTCAGTCCCCAACATTACGGGCAGAGAAGGTCGGAAGTATGGATAAGGCAAAAGAGAAGGTTCAGAGGTTTCGCGCGCGAGAGCAGCGCATCCTGGATGCGGCTCTGGAGCTTCTGCTGGAGCATGGTGAAGAAAAGGTCACGGTCGAGCAGATTGCTGAGCGTGTAGATATCGGCAAAGGCACTATCTATAAGCACTTTATATCTAAAACTGAAATCTATATGCGCTTGCTGATGGACTATGAAAAGTCCCTGGCAGAACGCCTTAAGGTTGCGGTTGAGAATGCGGAGAAAGGTGATATTACCGCACCCGCTCGCGCCTACTTTGAATCCCGTATGGCCGATCCCGGCAAGGATCGCCTATTTCAGCGCTTGGAAGAGAAGATTATCTCTCTTAACCTGGCTCCAGAGATGATCTCGGAATTACATGCTATCCGAAACTCCAACACTTCGGCTTTAAACCGCGTGTTTGAGCGCCGGATAGAGCAGGGCATGCTGAAGAAGGTGCCTGCGTATTATTACTATTCAACCTACTGGGCTCTAGTCCAGGGCGCCGTTGAACTCTACCACTCCAAATCCTTCGCCGATGTGATCGAAGATCGTGAGGGGTTGATGGAGTTCATTATGGATGTGGGGGTACACATTGGTGATACCTCGCAGCGCAAACCCATGGAGAGTGGCCACTCTGGCGATACTGCGGGGTCCTCCTTTGGCTGAGCCACTTTTTCAGCAACTAAAAAAGTTGCAAGAGGAGTTCCACGGGCACCCTCCGGTTGACCGGTGGGACCCGGACTTCTGTGGTGACATGGATATGGTGATCAAAAGCGATGGCCGTTGGATCCATGAGGGTACCGAAATTCGCCGGCAGCCACTGGTGAAGTTATTTGCCAGCATCTTGAAAAGGGAAGGGGACGAGTACTTTTTGGTCACCCCTGTCGAAAAGCTGCGAATACAGGTTGAGGATGCCCCTTTTGTAGCCACTCAGGTTGCGCGCAGCGGCTCAGAGGGTGAGGAGCAGCGGCTATTATTCACTACGAGCGTGGGTGATGTTATCGAGCTGAATCAAGATAGCAATTGGCAGCTGCAAGAATTCGGCACGCCTCCGCAGCCAGTCCCCTATATAGAAGCCCGAAATGGCCTAATGGCCAGGGTTTCCCGCGATGTCTTCTACCAGCTAGTTGATTGGGCAGAAGAGAGAAGGCTGGGCGAAAATGGCTCTGGGCAGCTGTTTATACGCAGTGCAGGTGGCGAATTTCTTTTGGGTTCATATTAATAAACACCCTTTTCTAAACCTGGGGTTGTTTTCTATTCCCCAGGTTTATCTAACTACTTAGATAAGCCTCTCTTGAAGTCGCCTTTAGCGTAAATTCTCCCTAGATTCATAACTTTCCATATTTCTTTTGACGTCTTTGCAGTCAGTTTTGTGCAAATTGGCAAGATAGAATGGCTTTTATATTTTCTTCATTTTTCTGAAAACATAAGTAAATTTAAGGGTAATAAAAAATACAATTAAATGTAAAGTTAGAATTTTTATTGCAAAAATTACCAAAAATATATAAAAATTTAACAAATGCGCAACACGTCATTTCTACACTCCCCTCCGTCCTATTCGCTTAGGCGTAAAAACAAACATAGTATTCAAGCAGTCAATTATTTGATTTCAAGTTTTTACCTGTAAGTAAAATCTGTGATCAATGTTCATAGGCTGCTCATATTTTGGATATTAATTCCTTTAGGGGGGGAGTATGAAGCGTATACAAAATCGAGTTGTCCTGGCTGCCGTAATTGCGGCTTTATTGGCGGGTTGTGATGGTGGTGGTGTCAGCGTTGAGCCTAAGACCGTAGATAATTCAATAGATAACTCTGTTGATAATTCTGGAAGCGGCTCTTCAGAAAATCCTTGTGCAATTGTCGAAAGCTCTGGTGTGCAAGGTACCTATGAGAGTGGTAACTGCCGATATGGAACCGATTTTGTTTCTGCATCCAATCCTTTAACTGAAGATTTATACCTCCCGGCGCTTTCAGAAGGTGGAGCTCATATTTTTGATGGTAGTCTTTTCGTTGGTGAAAATTTCTCTAGTGATGCCGACTTGCAGGCCGCCGGTATCGCCAAGGGTGGAGATGGCGTGAAGCTGGAGATACAGGCTGGGACAACCGTTGCGTTCAAGGATAACTCGGCTTTTATGGTCGTGAATCGTGGCTCGCAAGTTTTTGCCCGTGGTACTGAATCCGCACCAATTACCTTCACTTCTGAAACTGATGTTCGTGGCACTGTGGCTGCTGATGCAGTATCGCAGTGGGGTGGAATGGTTATCAATGGTTTTGGAGTTACCAATAAATGTAAATATAAAGGCTCTATTGGCGGCGGAGATTTGGTCCTGGATGGCGAGTGTCATGTTGCTGCCGAGGGGTCTACTGACGATAACACTTCATACTACGGTGGTGACAACAATGCGGATAACTCTGGTGAGCTTTCCTATGTCGTCGTAAAACATACTGGAGCTTTGGTCGCTAGTGGTGATGAACTCAATGGTATTTCATTTGATGCGGTTGGAAATGGGACTGTGGTAAACAATTTGCAGGCTTATTCCACTTTTGATGATGGGATTGAGTTCTTTGGCGGTGCGGTAGATATCAATAATTATGTTGCTCTTTATGTGCGAGATGACTCAATCGATATTGACGAAGGTTACCGCGGAAGTATCACCAATGCCCTGGTGATTCAGAGTGAAAATGATGGCAACCACTGTATTGAGGCGGATGGAATCGGTTCTTATGAAGACACGATTGATTACACCGCACTGATTAATCAAGGGCTTAACAGCCGCCCTATGATTGATGGGCTGACTTGCATCGTTTCTGCTCAAAAAGAAGGTACGCATGATCCGGGTGCTGGGTGGCGCTTGCGTGAGGGTATTTACCCAATGATTACCAACTCCATAATCGTTGCCTCATTTAAAGCTGACGAAACGGCAGATGATGGTGGCAACTACTGTTTGCGTATGGAAAGTGCCCAAACCCGTAACGAAGCGACCTCTGGAACAGAGCTGGCCCTAACTTCTAACATTTTCGCTTGTGAAGATCGCACTAAAACCGATGAAGCTTCATTCGATTTAGCGGCCTGGGCTGAAGATAACGGTAACCAGTTTGCTCCGATTTCTGGTGCGGTGAGCCCAACCATCGCTATTGATACCAATTTTATTTTGCTAGACGGTACCCCTGCAATCTATACGGTGGCTGCCGATCAACAGCGTATCAATGATGCCGTGCCTACTGTAACTGCGTTTGAACGCGCCTACTTGGGTGCCCTCGACATAAATGGCACTGACTGGACCCAAGGTTGGACTTACGGCCTTCACCAGGGCAGCCGTGCACAGCCTCTCTGGTTTGAATAATTAGCTTTAGGGATTGTTAGGAGTATTTCTCCTGAACCTGCAGGGCGCCGCCTTCGCTGATGGGGTCGGCGCCCTGTTTGGTTTTAACACCTAAAAACAGGAATGATAAGAGGCCCGTGTAATGGCTAAATATGAAAATTTCCAGAGACTGCCGTTGGTAATCGCTATTACCGCGGCCTCTGCTATGGCTCCTGGCGTATTTGCCCAGGATGCGGATTTGGTGGAAGAAAGCACTGGTACAGCACAAGGGATTGAAGAAGTGGTAGTTCAGGGGCGTTTGCGGGACTCCGCAGAGGCCCTGGTCAGTGAGCGCCTGGAAGAAGAAGTGGTCACCGATATCCTTGGTGCCGAGATGATCGGTCGGGTAGGGGATTCTACAGTGGCGGCTGCGTTGCGCAGGGTGTCGGGACTGTCGCTCGTGAGTGATAAGTTCGTCTATGTACGTGGATTGGGGGAGCGTTACTCAAGTACCACGCTAAATGGTGCGACAGTACCCTCACCGGACCTGACCCGAAATGTGATCCCCCTCGATTTATTCCCTACTTCTATCGTGGATTCCCTGGCTGTTCAAAAGAGTTACTCTGCTGATCAGGCTGCTAGCTTTGGCGGTGGCAATGTGGATATTCGCACAAAGGGAATCCCCGATGATCTGACTTATTCTGTAGAGTTAGGCACAGGAAGCAATACGGAAACCAGCGGTGAGGTTCTGAGTTATCAGGGGGGGGATGATGACATCTTCGGAACTGATGATGGTACCAGGGCACTCCCAGGAGAAATATCTGCAGCACTAAAACGCTTTAGGGGAGGCTTGGGCATCTCCGATATCAGAAAAGTTCTGGTCGAGGAGGGAAATCAGCATGCCAGTGAGCAGGAGGCCGATGATGCAGCTCAAGCGCTAAATCGTGAACTGGCCTTAAATCTCAATCGTGATATTTCTATCGAAGAGAATTCCAGTGATCTGGATAGGGATGTGAAAGCGGGTGTAGGCAATCGTTTTTCCCTCAATGATCATTGGGAGTTGGGATTTCTGGCTGGAGCTTCTTATAAAAGTAAGTGGAGGGAGTCTGCGAGAACCTTACGCAATTTTGGTGCCCCCAAAGAGCAATTGAATAATCGTAACAAGTCAACTTTTTCAGTGGATATCAGTGGGAATTTAAATTTAGGTATACGCTTTGCTGATGAGCATGTGATAGAAACTACGAGTATATTCCTGCGCAATACTGATGATGAAACCTCTATTACTGATTACTTTAATGAGAATCGACAGGTGTCGGACGGTTCTGGTTATCGTGAGTATTTGCTGAAGTATGAAGAGAGAGAGCTGGCCCTGAATCAGGTCAAGGGCAGTCACTCTCTGGGGCCTGAGACCAAAACTCTTATGCCCTTTGACCTCCTCAATTGGGTTCCGGAAGAGGTAGTTGTTGATTGGTTTTATTCGGATGCAACAGCGACCACAGATATACCCAATCAGGTTGACGTCATTTCCGATACAGTTACTGATCCTACGACGGGCGAAGTGCTTAGTTCTAAAGTTAGCAGGGGTTCACGAAGTGCAGGATTCCGATTTACTGAGCTTGAAGACGAAGTCAAAAATTACGGCTGGTCAGTCGTCTTGCCTCTAGAGTTTTCATCTTCAAGTTTGGAGTTGATGGGCGGCTTCGCGAGGATGGAGAAGGGGCGCGCCTACAAGCAAACTGAGCTGCGTCTAGATATCTTCAGTGTGGCTACTGAAGATGTAATAGCTGGCCCGTTGGGCGAGGTATTTAGTGATGAAAATATCACCAGCAATGGAAATGACTACGTTTTCGACTTGGCGGGAAGTAACAAGCAAAGCTATTTAGCAGCTACGGCTACAGATGCAGTATTTGGTAAGTTTGATTGGACATTTTTTGAAACCTGGCGGGTTTCCGCTGGAGCCCGCTGGGAAGATTACAGTCAGGTGGCACTTGAATGGAACCCTTATGGCTACTCCATCAGTGACCCTCAGGTAACAACAGACCCAGATGACCTGTTGGAAGCGGTTTATGCTGAGGATGATATATATCCCTCTTTCTCTCTGACTTATATGGGGGCATTTTGGGCGGAGACCTTCCAACTCCGTTTTGGGGTATCGAAAACAGCCGTTCGACCCGATCTACGTGAGATCACTGATGCGTTTTATATTGATCCTATTACCGATGAGCAGGTGAAGGGTAATCCCAACGTTAGACCCTCCGAAATTCATAATTATGATCTGCGTGCCGAGTGGTTCTTTGATAGTGGAGATAGCTTAACGGTCTCCGCTTTTTATAAGGATGTGATTGATCCAATCGAGTTCTTTGAGGCGGCTTCCAGTGATACGAATGTTGCCAGGGAAATTATTAATGCCGAGTCTGGAGAAATTACCGGTATTGAAATCGAAGGCATGAAGCAGCTTGGTTTTCTCGGTGGCTTTATGGATAGCTTCTTTGTGCAGGGTAATGTCACTCTGCAGGAGACCGAGTTGGTTGCTGGAGAGGAGGCAGATGCACCTACAAGTCCGGTTCGGGAAATGACTGGGGCATCCGAATATGTTGTGAATATGTTATTGGGCTTTGATAGCCCAGATGGCAACCATTCGGCAACACTGGGTTATAACGTATTTGGTGAACGTCTACACCTCGCTGGACGTAATCCAGATCCAGATTCTTATGAACAGCCATTCCACTCGTTGGATTTGACTTATTCCTGGTACCCATCAGACGAGGTGACAATAAAAGCGAAAATGCAAAATTTATTAAATGAGTCCATTGAGATTGAACGTGACAGCGTCACCGTGTTTGAAGAAAAACCGGGCCAGACCTTCACTTTGAGCGCTCAATATAAATTTTGATTCCCGCCCCTAGATAACTCCTGCTTCCAGTATCTGAAAGCAGGAGTTCATCCTGTTCCGCGTTCTTTCAAGAGCTGGCCAATAATACGGATACAAAAATGGCGCCCGAAGGCGCCAGAAAGCAAACTGCTTACATATTTGGGTAGTTGGGGCCGCCGCCACCTTCCGGAGTAATCCAGACAATATTCTGGGTTGGGTCTTTGATATCACAGGTCTTACAGTGTACGCAGTTCTGCGCGTTAATCTGGAAGCGCTTGCCATTAGCATCTTCAACCACTTCATAGACGCCTGCGGGGCAGTACCGCTGAGCAGGTTCATCATAGATTGGCAGATTGTGGTTCAGCGGAATCTCCGGATCCTTTAGGGTCAGGTGACAAGGCTGATCTTCCTCGTGGTTGGTGTTGGAGATAAACACAGAGGAGAGCTTGTCAAAGCTGAGTACACCATCGGGCTTGGGGTAATCAATTTTTGCGCAGTCCGCAGCAGGCTTCAATTGTGCGTGATCCGCTTTGGTGTCGCGCAGGGTCCAAGGCAGCTTGCCTTTAAAGATATTGATATCGACAAATGCGTAAGCAGAGCCGAGGATGTTGCCCCACTTGTGTTGTGCCGGGCCGAAGTTGCGCTGCATATGCAGTTCTTTCCAGGCCCAGCTATCGCGATACTTGGCGGTGTAGTCGGTCAGCTCTTCGCTCGTGCGCTCTGCGGCAAGGGCTTCCACAACAGACTCGGCGGCGATCATACCGGACTTCATCGCGGTGTGATTACCTTTGATCTTGGCGAAGTTGAGGGTGCCGGCGTTGTCACCGATCAGTAGGCCGCCAGGGAAAGTCATCTTCGGTTGAGATTGCAGTCCGCCTTTGACAATCGCGCGGGCACCGTAAGCGACACGCTGGCCACCTTCCAGGTATTGCTTGATTACTGGATGGTGCTTGTAGCGCTGAAATTCGTCAAAGGGGCTTACATGTGGGTTGCTGTAGGCAAGATCGGTGATCAGGCCAACCACAACCTGGTTGTCTTCCAGGTGATAAAGGAAGCCGCCCCCGTGGGTGCCGCTCTGCTCCAAAGGCCAGCCTGCAGTGTGAACTACCAGGCCTTGCTGGTGCTTGTCCGCAGGAACTTTCCAGATTTCTTTAATGCCAATGCCGTAATGTTGCGGGTCGGTATCTGTATCCAGCTTGAAGCGCTCGATCAGTTGCTTGCCCAGGTGGCCGCGACAGCCCTCGGCAAAAAGAGTGTACTTGGCGTGCAGCTCCATGCCCGGCATATAGGAGTCTTTCTGCTCACCGTTCAGGCCAATGCCCATATCACCGGTGGCAATACCTTTTACAGAGCCGTCTTCGTTGTAGAGAACTTCTGCAGCGGCGAAGCCGGGGAAGATCTCCACCCCCAGGTTTTCTGCCTGCTCGGACAGCCAGCGGCAGAGGTTGCCGAGGCTGATAATATAGTTGCCCTCGTTATGCATGGTGCTCGGCACAAACATGTTGGGGACTTTGATGGAGTTCTCATCGCTACGCAGAACGTAGATATCGTCGCCCTTGACCTCGGTGTTCAGCGGGGCGCCGCGCTCTTTCCAGTCTGGGAAGAGTTCATTCAGGGCGGTTGGCTCAAAAACTGCGCCAGAGAGAATATGGGCACCGACCTCGGAGCCTTTCTCTACAACGCATACTGAGACGTCTTCATTGAGCTGGCGAATACGGCAGGCCGCTGCCAATCCGGCCGGACCGGCACCCACGATCACTACATCGTATTCCATTGATTCGCGTTCCACGGCACTCTCCTCAGCAGTTGTATTCAACTTTTTGCGGCCATTCCGGCCTTATCATTTATATAGATGGCGGATTATATAGGCGTTTATTCAACCCTACCAATTGCATGACTATTCAATTGCTATGGCAAATGTGCTGTATTTCAACGGCTTAGGGAGACTGAATAGATGGTCTCTATTTCCCGAAATAGATTGCATGAATGGCAGCAGTGACTTCTATTTGACTATTGATTTTGCCGTATAGAACCGCCACCATACACGCCGTTCAAACACTTGTTTGACCAGAACACCGTATCCGTTCGCGATGAGAATCGTCAGTCGCGGCTGTTAAAAAGCATATTTGAGACGGGATTTCCATGAAAGTTCTTGTAGCTGTGAAACGCGTTGTCGACTACAACGTCAAGGTTCGCCCCAAGGCGGACGGCACTGACGTTGATACCGCCAACGTCAAAATGTCTATCAACCCCTTCTGCGAAATCGCAGTAGAAGAGGCGGTTCGCTTGAAGGAAAAAGGCGTTGTTAGCGAGATAGTCGCCGTTTCCATGGGGCCCAAGCAGAGCCAGGAGCAAATCCGCACAGCACTGGCCCTGGGAGCCGACCGAGGCATTCTGGTTGAGGCCGATGCCGAACTGCAGCCTCTGGCTGTAGCCAAATGCCTGAAGGCGATTGTCGATAAAGAAGAGCCACAAATGGTTATTCTCGGCAAGCAGTCTATTGATGGCGACAACAACCAAACCGGCCAGATGCTGGGCGCCTTGACTGGCATGGGGCAGGGCACCTTCGCTTCCGAAGTGGTTGTTGAAGGCGACGCTGTGAAAGTGACTCGTGAAATCGATGGCGGCCTGCAGACTGTAGAGCTGAAACTGCCGGCTATCGTGACCACTGACCTGCGTCTGAACGAGCCGCGCTACGCGTCTCTGCCGAATATTATGAAGGCTAAAAAGAAGCCTCTCGACACCACCACCCCTGATGAGTTGGGTGTAGATATCACTCCGCGCACTAAAACCCTGAAAGTTGAGCCACCGGCTGAGCGTCAGGCTGGCGTTAAAGTTGCCGACGTTGCGGAACTGGTAGAGAAACTGAAAAACGAGGCGAAGGTAATCTGATGAGCATCCTGGTTATTGCTGAACACGACAACGCCGAACTGAAGGGCGCCACGCTCAACACTATTGCCGCGGCTAAAGCTATCGGTGGTGACATCGCCGTTCTGGTTGCTGGCGCGGGTTGTTCTGCCGTTGCTGACGCCGCGGCCAAAGCTGAGGGCGTTAGCAAAGTATTGCTGGCTGACAATGCTGCCTATGAGCACCAGCTGGCTGAAAACGTTGCCAAGCTGGTTGCTGATCTGGGTAAAGACTACGGTCACATCCTGGCTCCCGCTACCACCACTGGTAAAAACATGCTGCCGCGCGCCGCTGCGCTGCTGGATGTTCAGCCGATCTCCGACATCATCTTCGTAGAGAGCGCCGACACTTTCAAACGTCCAATCTACGCTGGTAACGTGATCGCGACCGTGCATAGCTCTGATGCCATCAAGGTGATTTCCGTTCGCACCACTGCTTTCGACGCGGTTGCTGCAGAAGGCGGTAGCGCGGCTGTTGAGTCTGTGGATATTGCAGACGACGCTGGTGTCTCATCCTTTGTAGGTGAAGAGCTCGCCAAGTCCGATCGCCCAGAACTGACCGCCGCTAGCGTGGTCGTATCCGGTGGTCGCGGTATGCAGAATGGCGAAAACTTCGAGATGTTGTACAAGTTGGCAGACAAGCTGGGTGCGGCGGTTGGTGCCTCGCGCGCTGCGGTAGATGCTGGATTTGTGCCCAACGACATGCAGGTTGGTCAAACCGGTAAGATCGTCGCTCCCGACCTGTATATCGCTGTTGGTATCTCCGGCGCTATCCAGCACTTGGCCGGTATGAAGGATTCCAAGGTTATCGTGGCCATCAACAAAGATGAAGAAGCTCCAATCTTCTCTGTTGCTGATTACGGCCTGGTGGCTGATTTGTTTGAAGCGGTCCCCGAGCTTGAAGCAAAGCTGTAATTCCTGATTAGTATACTGATCAGTATTGAAAAGGCGGCGTATTGCCGCCTTTTCTCATTTTTGGCTTCTGGACTACGGAACTAGTGTGCAATTTCGGGGACGAAGTGATGGTTTGCAACGTTTAACTGGGCAGGAGCGTTGCCTTTCAGAGGCAGAGGCAACAAAATAGGCGTCAAAAACCAATAACCTAAGAAAGTTGAACTTGTACGTGGGTATGTTCATGTCCCCATTAAAGCGAGCCATTGGCTCAGTAGGTAACGGCCTTGGCCAGGGCGATTCGCGAAGATCATTCTCTCGCGGCACCATGGCAGCATCCGCAGTGGGACTACTTTGGGTGTCTGGCAATCTGCTTGCCTATGGCGCATTGTTGATTCCCTCGGAGCCGGAGGAGTCTCTACTTGCCGAGCGTAACGATAGTCGGGTAAGTGCCCCTCAGGCAGCTTCCATACCGAATACTCCCTTCTTCGGCTATGCCGAAGCCAAGAAGCAAGAAGCTATCCCAGAGGTGGATCTCTCTAACCTCCCTGTAACCCAGCTGAATATTGTTCTTTCCGGGGTTTTGGATAATTCAGATAAGAGTAAGGCCAGTGCCTTGGTTGCCGAGAAGGGCAAGCCTGCTCAGCGATTGTTTGTGGGCGACTCCCTACCCGGTGGCGCCGAACTTTATTCTGTTGAGGTAGACCATGTAGTTCTTCGTCGTAATGGCAGGATGGAAAAACTGACATATCCAGAGATGGACGGACGCCCGAATGTTCCGTTGAGAAATTATTCAAGCCTGTCAAATAAGTCCAGGCAGAGCAGTAGTACGAGAAGTTCTTCGAGACGTGAAGCGAGCCAGGAAAGTATTCGAGAGCGGATGGAAAAGCTGCGTGAATTGGCCCGTGAGCGTCGTGCTCAGCGCCAGCCCCAATAAAACTGTCTAACTAGATTGTTTTGAGTTTTTTGAACATTTACTAGAGCCAGATAAATAATGATGAAGATGTTTTATCGACGGCTGATTGCGGTCGGGTTTGGTTTTTTTGTGTCTACTGCAACGCTGGCTCAAGGCTCGGAGAGAGTTACCCTCTCTCTCGACAATGCCGATGTTCGCGACCTGATTAACTGGGCAGCCGATTTCACCGGCAAAAATATTATTGTCCACCCCAATGTAAAAGGGAAAGTCACCGTCGTTGCCGGTGACCCTATGACACACGATGAAGCTTTCGATGTTTTTATGTCGGTGCTTCAG
This sequence comes from Microbulbifer sp. CnH-101-G, assembly GCF_052466775.1. Taxonomy (NCBI): domain Bacteria; kingdom Pseudomonadati; phylum Pseudomonadota; class Gammaproteobacteria; order Cellvibrionales; family Microbulbiferaceae; genus Microbulbifer; species Microbulbifer sp. CnH-101-G. Next base: position 1,762,458 of record NZ_CP174292.1, on the reverse strand, counting down.
GTAAACGGTTTCAGCCTGGTAGAGCAGGGCGGTACCTGGAAAGTGGTACCCGATGCGCTCGCTAAACAACAGGCAATTCCTGTTGCCGATGAAAACACCCGCGCTCCGGCCGAATCCCTGGTTGTCCGCACGGTTCGGGTTGAAAACATCTCCGCTTCCCAGTTGATTGCCATGTTGCGCCCGCTGATTCCCCAGACCGGCCACTTGGCAGCTTATGCCGATACCAACACCCTGATCATTGCCGATCGTGCGGCAAATATTGACCAGATTGTACGCTTGGTCGATCAGCTGGACCGCGCCGGTGCGATTGATATTGAAGTGGTTCCCTTGATGTTTGCCTCCGCCAAAGAGGTTAAGCAAATCCTCAATGACTTGCTGCAGGCGTCTGGAGGTAAAGGTGCAGGCCAAGAAGTTCAGCCGCTGCGTATCGCAGTGGATGAGCGATCCAACAGCGTGCTATTGACTGGCGACCCGGTAACTCGCCAACAAATTCGTACTGTTATTGGCCGATTGGATCAGCCGCTGGATGGCGACGGCAACACGGCTGTGGTTTATATCCAATATGCTAATGCCGCTGACCTTAAGCCGATATTGGAAGGTATGAGCGGCAGTATCCAGAATACGGAGAAAGACCAGCAGGCTGCGAATGTTGAAGTCAGCATTCAGGTCAACGAATCTCTCAATGCCCTGGTTCTCACTGCACCCCCGGCATTGCTGGAAACGATGAAAGGCGTTATTGCGCGCTTGGATGTGCGTCGTGCCCAGGTGCTGATTGAGGCGATTATTGTCGAGGTGAATGAGGATACCAATAACGAACTGGGTATCAGCTGGATTACGGGTGATGAAAACCTTGTTGCTGGTTGGAACAACCTGCCAGCAAAAGATGGTGACGATAATATCAACCCCTTCTCACTGCCTTTGGAGAGCTTAACTGGTGCTAACGCATTGCACTTGGGGTATCTGAGTGGCACCGATCTGCGGGTTGCAGTGAACGCGCTTGCCACAGCCGGTAACACCAATATTCTGTCTACGCCAACCATTATGGCTTTGGATAACGAGGAAGCCGAAATCCTCGTCGGTCAGAACGTACCATTTATTACTGGTGAGCAACTGTTGTCCGGCAGTAATGATGATCCTTTCACCACGATCCAGCGTGAAGATATTGGTACCACCCTCAAAGTTACTCCGCGAGTGAACAACAACAACTCGGTAACCCTCGAAATTGAGCAAAAGGTTGAAAACCTGCTTTCCGCCGCAGCTGATGCAGCGGTCGGGGCCTCGGATATCATCACCAGTAAGCGCGAGATCCGCACCAAGGTATTGATTGATGACGGTGCGATTTTAGTATTGGGTGGGTTGATTGAGGATCGAGTGACTGATTCCGTTCAAAAGGTACCCTTGCTGGGAGATATCCCAGGGATTGGCCGCTTATTCCGTAACAACAAGAAGGATGTCCAAAAGACCAACCTGATGGTGTTCCTGAAGCCGAAAATCCTGAGCACCCAGGTGGCTGGCTACGAAGAAACCCGCAAGCGCTACATGGATATGCAGCAGAAGCAGATCTTCTTGAAAGACAGAACCAGCCTGCTGTGGGATTGGCACCGCGGTGATGCACTGCCTGACTTGATGCCGCCGACTGGCACCTATAACGAGAGCCCAGCGCCGGTAGATGGTTCTATCAATGCCGTCGATAACCTGGAAGATGCCCTGGAGGGAATGCCTGGCGAGGTTGAGGTATTGGACGGTGAGGTTGAGGTGCTGGAGGTAGAAGAATCTAAATGACGGTTGATACAGGAACAGGGACTCCAGCAATTCGTCGCCTTCCATATGCTTTCGCCAAGCGCCACAAGGTCCTGCTACTGGAGCAGGAGGGGCGCCCGCTGTGCCAATACGTTGCACCGCTGAGCCCCTCTGCGATTGCAGAGGTGCAGCGTATCAATGGCGGTGCGGTTAGCCTGGAGTCGGTGGAAGATGAGATTTTCCAGGTGGCGCTACAGCGCCTCTACGAAAACCGTGAAGGCGGTAACCTCTCTGAAGTAGAGGGGTTGGGCGACGACTTGGACTTGGCTGCGGTGGTAGATTCACTGCCGGAAACAGAAGACCTGCTGGAGCAGGAAGACGATGCGCCCATCGTTAAGTTGATCAATGCGATATTTGCGGAGTCCCTGAAGCAGGGCGCTTCGGATATTCATATTGAGACCTTCGAAAAACGTTTGGTGGTGCGTTTCCGGGTTGATGGTGTACTGCGTGAAGTACTGCAGCCCCGGCGCGCCTTGGCACCGCTGTTGGTTTCCCGTATCAAGGTGATGGCCAAGCTGGATATCGCCGAAAAGCGTATTCCACAAGATGGCCGTATTTCACTGTTGATGGCCGGGCGCGAAGTGGATGTACGTGTTTCCACCATGCCATCTTCGGCTGGCGAGCGTGTGGTGATGCGTCTGCTCGACAAGCAGGCGGGGAAGATGGACCTAACCAAGCTGGGTATGTCCGAACGGGATCTCAGTGTTATGACTGAGCTATTGGCCCACCCCCACGGCATTATTCTGGTTACGGGCCCGACGGGCTCGGGTAAAACGACCACCCTCTATGCCGGTCTCGGCAGTATCAACAGTCGCGAAAAAAATATTCTGACGGTGGAAGACCCGGTCGAATACAACCTGGAAGGGGTTGGACAGACTCAGGTGAACACTAAGGCAGATATGACGTTTGCACGGGGCTTGCGCGCAATTTTGCGTCAGGACCCGGATGTGGTGATGATTGGTGAGATCCGCGACCTTGAAACTATGCAGATCGCCATCCAGGCGAGTTTGACAGGTCACTTGGTACTCTCGACCCTGCATACCAATACCGCGCTTGGTGCTGTTACCCGCCTGATGGACATGGGCATCGAACCATTCTTGCTGTCCTCCAGTTTGATCGGAGTTCTCGCACAGCGCCTGGTCAGGGTACTTTGTCCCACCTGTAAGCAGCCCCATATCCCCGACGAGGGGGAAAGGGCGGTGCTCGGTGTTGCACCCGGTGATGATGCCCTTATCTACCGTCCCAAGGGTTGTGATGATTGCAACCATACCGGCTATGTGGGTCGAATCGGTATCTACGAACTGGTGCCACTCAATGAAATCATGCGCCAGTTGATTCATGATCGCGCCTCCGAAAGTAAGTTGGTGGCAGAGGCGCGCAAGCTCGGGCCAAGTATCCGCGATGATGGTGTCGCCAAGATCTTGGCGGGCAGGACTTCCCTCGAAGAAGTGATGCGGGTAACCCAGGAGTCCTGATAGTGGCAGCATTTGAATACACCGCCCTGGCGGCATCGGGTCGGAAGAGCAAAGGAACCCTCGAGGCGGATAGCGCCCGCTCCGCGCGACAGCAGTTGCGCGCTAAAGGCATGGTGCCTTTGGATGTCGCGCCAGCTGCAGAGCAATCCGAGAAGAGCGCTGGCGCCTTTATGTCCGGAAGTCCCGGGCTCAGTATTAAAAACCTGGCCCTGCTCACCCGCCAGATCGCCACTCTGTTGCGTGCTGGTATTCCTTTGGAGGAAACCCTGGGAGCAATTGCCAATCAGACCCGCAACCAAAAGATCCGGCGTGTAGTACTGGCAGTGCGCGGCAAGATTCTGGAGGGCCACAGTTTTGCCCAGGCCCTGGGTTGCTTTCCCAAGGCTTTCCCTAAGCTCTACCGGGCTACGGTGGAAGCCGGTGAGCACTCCGGGCACCTGGATGCGGTGCTGGAACGCTTGGGAGACTACACCGAGGGGCAGCAGCAGTTTCGCCAGAAAGTGCAATTGGCACTGATTTACCCCATGGTATTGGTCTTTATCTGTGTCCTCGTGGTTACTGGCCTGATGGTTTATGTGGTGCCGGATGTCATTGAGGTCTTCACAGGCACCGGACAAATTTTGCCGCTGCCCACTCGAATACTGGTATCACTGAGTGACTTTATTGCCGCCTGGGGTTGGCTGGTACCCCCAGCGCTGGGCGCCATTATTGCTGGTGTGGTCATTATGCTGCGCCGCCCCGCGATCAAATTTAAGTTTCACCACCGTCTGTTGGAGCTTCCCGTTATTGGCTGGATGGTGCGCGGTGCGCAAAGTGCGCGCTATGTGGGCACCTTGGCGATCCTAACCGGTAGTAGTGTCCCTCTGGTACAAGCGATGGGTATTGCTCGCGGGGTTATGACCAATGAGTTCTTGAAAGATCGCCTGGAAACTGCACAGAAGACGGTGCGTGAAGGCGGTAGTTTGCACCGAGCCATGGAAGATATTGGCTATTTCCCACCAATGATGATCTATATGATCGCCAGTGGTGAATCTTCCGGCACCCTGGACGAAATGCTGCAGAGGGCCGCGGAGTCTCAGGAGCAAGACCTTCAGGGGGCGGTGACTGCTTTTGTGAGCTTGTTCGAACCGCTGATGTTGCTTGTTATGGCCGCTATCGTACTATTTATCGTGATGGCTATCATGATGCCAATCATGAGCATGAACGAACTGGCTATGTAGAGCTCAAAGTAGTGAAGTCCATAGATTCTGGATGCAGGTTATTTAGGAGGGGAAGATGAAATCCTTACTAAACAGCCGTGGCTTTACCCTACGCGAGGCCTCAAGGGTGCTTATTGGTCTTGGTTTAGTAGGGGTGCTCGGCTTCTTACTGCTTTGAAAATGTAGATAGTCTCTTTTTACAAAAACTGAATATTTTTAAATTGGGGTCACGATTCCCTTCGTGGCCCTGGGGGTTCCCAGCTTTCAGCTGAACTTGGAGAGAAAAATGCGAAACCTACGTAGAAGTGGTGGCTTCACCTTGATTGAAGTCATGGTGGTGATTGTGATCCTTGGTGTTCTCGGCGCCATGGTGGTCCCCAGTGTTTTGGGCAAAACTGGTGAGGCCCGCATGAAGGCAGCCCGCGTTGACCTTCGCGCTATCGAGACCGCCCTCGACATGTACCGCATGGACAACTTCGTTTACCCAAGTTCCGACCAAGGCCTGGAAGCTCTGGTGACACGCCCGTCCGGTTTCCCTGAAGCCAAAAACTGGAATGAACCTTACTTGAAGAAAGCGCCCAAGGATCCTTGGGGTAACGCTTATCAGTACATCAGCCCTGGCAGTAACGGTGCTTTCGACTTGTTCTCTCTGGGTGCCGATGGCAAGCCTGGTGGGGAAGGTGAGGCCGCCGATATTTTTGCCGCTGATCTGTAATCCGGGTCCAATAGCACTCGATGTACAAGCGACTTGCTCTCACGGGGCTCAAGCGTAATCGCGGTTTCACACTGGTCGAGATATTGGTGGTGATTGTAATCATTGCCAGCTTGGCTGGGATGGCCGTGATGTCCCTGGGTAGTTCCGGGGCACGTGTGTGGGAGGGGGAGACTCAGCGTCTCTCCGCCCTGTTACAGCTAGTCGCCGATCGGGCCTTGATCGATAAAGCCCACTACGGTGTCGTTCTTGAACCGGAATCTTATACCGTGGTGCGGTTTGACCCCACTACCATGACTTGGGTAGCGCCCGATATGGCTGCCGCCGGCAGGCGCAGTCAGCGCTTTGCGGCCCATGAATTCCCTGCAATTGTGCGCCTTGAAGTTCTTGAAGAGGCAGAACTCCCTTCAACTCAATCTACCGAGTTTGCCGAAGAGCAGGGCGACGAAGAAAATCTTAAGCCACAGTTCGTTGCCTTATCGAGTGGTGAAGTTCTACCGGTGAAGTTGGCAGTATTCCTAATCGAGGATGGCGACTATGCCCGTGGCGCAACAATTTCCTACAGCAGCCTGTACGGTTTGCAGTTAGAGTGGCAAGCCGATGACCTTTAAGTGCAAGACCATGAATCGCCAGGGTGGTTTTACCCTGGTAGAGGTTTTGATTGCCCTAGTTATCTTTGGGGTAATCGCTGCCAGTGTGTTGCGCACCATGCAGAGCAGTGTCCAGCGCCAGCGGGTGATGGAGGAGCGGCTCGCTGCCAACTGGGTGGCGCAACAGATACTCTCACAAGTTCGTGTGCAAACTCCCTGGCCACCCATTGGTGAGAAAAAGGATGAAGTGTCCTTTGCCGGGAGGGACTGGGAAGTGACTGCAAAGGTGGAGGCGACCAGTGAAGAACGTCTGCGCCATATCATTATTAAAGTGGGTTATCCCGATGCCGAAAATCCAACCCTAACCTTGGATGCCTGGGCGGCGGAGGAGTAGCTTCGATGCAGATTCCCCAAATAAAAGGTCAGTCCGGCTTTACCTTGGTTGAGGTGCTCGTTGTACTGGTACTGGTGGCGATCATTAGTGTCGGCTCATTTTCCCTTCTGGAGATATTTCACAATACCGATAGCGTTGTTGAGCGACGTGCAGAAGAGTTACGCCGTTTTTCCATGGCGCTCTATCGCCTGGAAGATGACCTGCGTCAGGTTACGGCGCGACCGGTCAAGAATGCCTATACGGGTTATGAGCCTGCTTTTCGCGGTGATCAGGATGAGTTCGAATTTACCCGCCTGGGGGCGGCAAATCTGACCGCCGAACCTCGAGGAGAGCTTCAGCGGCTGGGTTACAGTATCGGTTACCCCGAGAGTGATGAACGCAGCTCCTTTTCGGAAGAGGAAGATACCGGGGCCCTGTTGTTGCGCAGCCGCTGGCAGGTACTGGATCGCGGACCGGATTCAGAACCCATTGTCGAACCACTGCTAACCGGGGTTGAGAGCCTGACTTTGCAGTACTTTGATCCTAACTCAGATGCCTGGGTTGCCCAGTGGCCGCCAGCCGGTACTACAGCATCTTCTACCAGTGCAGATAGCCGCCTGCCAAAGGCTATCGAGTTCGTATTAATGACCCGTCAGTACGGTGAAATTCGCCGTGTATTTTCCTTCTCAACTGTAGAGTTCAGTCCTCCTGGAGCTAATTCCGGCAGCGGTGGCACTGGAGGGGGGAACAACTCAAACGGCGGCAATTCAGGTGGGAATAATTCCGGCGGAGGTGGTAACGATGAGCGGCTCTAAGTCGATAAAGACTTTTCGCCGCCAGCGGGGCGTGGCCTTAATTACCGTTTTACTCGTGATGGTGATTGCAATTGCCCTGGTCTCGCACGCCATAACCCGCGACCAGATTTCCATTACCCGAAGTGGCGCTCTTTTGGCCAACACGCAATTGGCCGAGTTTGTCGCCGGTGCCGAAGCCTGGAGTAGGGTCGCGCTGCTCAAGGATTTTGAAGAGGATAAAGACGCGGCGGAGCCCGCCGATCATGCCCTGGAGGCCTGGGCTTCACCAGCGTTGCAGTTCAATCCCGATAACGGAAAAATCCGGATAAATATCAAAGACTTAAACTCCTGCTTCAATGTAAATAATCTGGTTTCCAGCAGTAATGGCAATGACCAGTTTGAAATCTTTCGCAGGCTGGTAAGCAATGTCACTGGGAAATCTGATCTGGCCGGAATTATTGCCGACTGGATGGATGACAACGATACACCGCGCTCTTCCGCAACAGAGGATGATGGTTATCTCGGTAGAGACCTTGCTCACCGCACCCCAGATACCCTGATCAGTGACATATCAGAACTGTCTTCTGTGCAGGAAATGGAATTGGAGGACTGGCAAAAACTGGCCCCATTCCTCTGTGCGCTACCAGAAACCGAGACCAAGATTAATATCAACCTGGCTTCTCAGGAGCTCATTGAGGCGGTGGACTCTTCCGCGAGCGTGAGCAAGTTACTGCAGTTTCGTGAATCCGGCGGCATTCTCAGCCAGTCGGGAGATTTATCCTCTTATAACATCACCAAAACCAACCAGTTTATGTTTCACAGCCAGCACTTTCTGGCGCGTATAGCTGTCCAACTCGGAGATAGCGAAGACTATCGCCAGTACTGGGAGACGGCCCTCTGGCTTGATGAGGCAGGGGATGGTGAAGTTAAAGTTGTGCAGCGCCAGCGCCGCACTTTTTCTGGTGCAATGATGCAGGAGTTACTCGACTACGATGGCACCGCAGCGAGTGAAGATAGTAGATAGCCAATAAGATTGTATGTTTAAAAAGAAAAGCGTAAATGAAATCGGCATGCCTGCAGTGCCACCCAAGCCGGCTTTGGTTCTGCTGCGGCTCACTGAAACTAGCGCCAATGGGCTCGCTCTGCATCAATGGGAGGGTGGCGTTTGGCGTGAAGCCGCTTTAGACGATCAATTCCTCTCGGCTTTTAATCCAGATTTAGAAGTCTCGGCCGTACCCGACATCCATCCGTCACTGAACCTGCCAGAGGGCAGTAAAGCGCTACTGCTTTTACCCGGTAATTGGGTCTGGAGTGGCGTTGAGTCTATTCCCAAGGCGGCCAGACGCCAGGCCAATGCCATTGGCTATATGGTGGAAGAACAGCTCGCGGAGGATGTGGAAGACCTGCACTTTGTCTGCACACCGCGCAATGGCGATATCTGTAGTATTTATGCGATTTCCAAGGACAAAATGGAAATCTTGCACAGCCAGATTGAGCGGCTCAACTGGCCGTTGGTTGCGGCGCTACCGGAATACTTATTACTGGACCTGTTAGAGAGTGATGTCTCCCTGTGGCTCGATGGAGACCAGGCCCATGTGTGGCAATCGAGCGGTCAAGGGTTATCGATCCGCCGTGAGTACCTCCAGCCACTACTTGGCTCCTTGCTCGGAGAGGTTGTATCTGCTGAAGTTGGAGCCGATGCAGAAGGAACCGATGAAGAAGCTGAGGGGAAAAAACTGCTGTTATTGGGCGCTGGCGAAGAGGATGGCCTTGTTGTAGCGGAGCTTGAGTCTCTTTTTGCCGATCGCCTACAGATGAATAAGCGCTCTCCAGAAGAAATTTTTCTGGAGCGTTACAAGCCTGGCAAACTCAGCAATTTGCTGAGTGGCGATTACCAGCTAGCCAGCGGCAAAACCGAGTCTGTGTGGTGGGTAAAGCCGGCAAAAGTGGCCGTTTTTTGTTTTGCAGCCCAGCTGCTTTTCTTTGTCGGTGCGGGTGCCTATTACCACTGGCAGGCGGAGCAGGCCGAGGAGCAGGCTCGCGCAATGTTCACAGAGATGTTCCCCAACGTTCGGCCCTCGGCTCAGCTGCGCCGACAACTTAATGGTTTCTTAAAGAGCGCGGGAAATCAGGGCGGCGCCTTTACTACGCATATGCAACAGCTCAGTAAAGTTTGGACTGAGCAACGGGGTAAAGAGCTGCAGCTGCAATCCCTGCGCTTTGATGGCCAGCGCGGTGAAATGGTATTACAGCTGAAAGCGCAAAATCTCTCGGACTTGGACACTTTTGTTAGCAAGCTCTCCGGTAATGGACTGCGTGCTGATCTGCTCGGTGCCAATGAATTGAAGGAAGGCGTTTCCGGACGGGTACGCGTGCGCTAAAGGCACAGGGTAAAAGGCAAAAGAATTTGGTAGTTATAGCAGCATGAAAGAACAAATTGAGCAGTGGAAACAGAAGTGGCAAGCGCTGTCCCCCAGCGATCAACGTGCCCTGACACTCCTTGGCCTGTTCGCAGGCGGAATTTTTATTGTCTACGGCCTGTTCAGTCCGGCCAAAAGCTTTTTCGATGAATCCCGTGCGCGTGCAGAAGACTCGAAAGAGTTGGTTCAATGGATGGAGTCCCAGCGCCCCGTACTCTCCCGCATCCAGCCCAATGGTGGTGGCGGCCAGGCTTCCGGCACCCTGTTACAGCGGGTGACCAATGCGGCCAAGCAAAACCGGGTCACCATTAAGCGTTTTGAGCCTGAGGGAGAGAATCGTATTCGCCTATGGGTTGAAGAAGTACGCTATCAGGATCTTCAACCCTGGTTGAACCAGCTGATGAAAGAGCAGCTGGGTGTTCGCACTATCAACCTGGATGCCCTGCAGGAGCAGGGTATGGTCTCCGCGCGCTTGACTATTGAAGGTTAAGGGTGGCTCTACCAAAGATATAGAGATGGGGAAAGTCGGAGAGGAAATCTGGCCTTTCTCTGGTGTTCAGAATACGTTCTACCGAAATCCTCCTCTCTACAACAAAGTACTGTTTTCAGACAAAAAGAAGCTTCTCTATCTCACTTTCAGCCCATTCCCTCTGATTTAGCCAGAACTGTCGTCAAAAGCCCTATACTGAAGTCAGAAAGTGGAAAAGGGTGCCACCATGCTTTTCAAAGATGTAAACACCAAGCACTTGGTTGAAGTGGCCGATGTTGTCACACTCTCCAACCCTTATGAACTGACGGTTGTCGGTCGTTACTTGTGGGGGGAGGAAATTCAAGATCCTGAGGTTTTCGACAAGACAGACCTGTGTTTTCTGTCTGGGGAGCCACTGCCCAGATGTTGGCATGACAGCCGCTATCGTGAGAAGGAGGTTCGACGTTTGCGCTGTGGTACCCACGCCCAGGAGGATGGAGACTATTATCAGGGTGCCTGAACTGCCAGTCATATGAAGTGGTATCCTGGACTATTTGGCCAAGTCTTACCAGTAGCTGGTAAGCGCTGTACAATGCGCGCCAATTTTTATAAGCGAAGATTTGCATGACTTTTGAGCAGTTTGAAGAGTATTCCCTGTGGTTGGGAATCGGCGCCCTTATCCTATTCATGGTGTTTATCGTCTGGAACCTGGCTAAGGATTCTAAAGCGGGTAGGTTTGGTACCTTTATCCTGTTCACCGCACTGGGCCTTGGATTGCTCGGGTTTATTATAAAAACAGTACTGGTTGAAGTACTTGGGATAGGCTAGGGCCTCTATGTCACCGGATACCCAATGCTCCAGGGAAGGTCGCTATGACATTATTTGATCGCCCTGAACTCAAGGTGCAAAAGGATAGACGCATCTGCCGTGCCACCGATATGCGTATTGCCAAATACAGCCGGCGGGGTATGGTGCTTTCCTTCTGTGCCTTTTTAATCGCGGCCACCATCGGTGACATGCGTCTGGAAGCCCCGCGATTGTTATTGATCCTGGGGGCAGGGCTCGTGGTAATTACGCTGATTCGTGGTTACTACGTATTCCGTTTTGGTCATCTGTATAGTTCGGGGCCAAATCGCTGGCGAAATCATTATTTTTTCGTTTCGATTCTCGGCTCCATCTGGTGGGGTCTCACGCTTTTCTATTTTGTCTACCTGATGGGGTTTGCTCCAGAGACCCACTTCCTGTGGATCTACTCCGTTATCTTTTGCTCTAGTGTAACCACGGTATTCTCACCCTATCATCGCTTTCTCACCTGGTTTACGGTGACTTCCCTGCTGCCAGCTGCGCTCATGGCACTCTTTTCCGGCATGATCCTCGGCACTATTTACGGCACCCTGACACTGGCTTTTATCTGGTTGACTGCACATCAGGGGCGGCGAGAGTCAGAAAACTACTGGGAGCGACTGTCGGCGATGCAAGAGCTACAGCAGCGCGCCAGTAGCCTCGCAGCTGCGCGCAAGCACTCGGAAGCGGCAGTTGAATTGACCAATGAATTTATCGCAAACATTGGTCAGGAATTCCGCAGCCAATTGTCTGATGCGTTGGGCGCTCTCTCTTTGCTGGAAGCGGAACCCCTCAGTGAGCGACAAAAAGAGTGGGTAGGGCTGGCAAAAACCGCCAGCAGCCAGCAGCTCAAACTGGTCGATAATGTAGGCCTGTTTACCCGTGTTGCCCGCAAGGATATCCGTATGCGCCAGGGGCCATTTAACCTGGTGAAAACGATTGAGAAGTCTTTCAAATTTGCTGCGCGGGCCGCACACAGCCAGGCCCTGGAATTCAATTTCCAGATTGATGACAGCCTGCCGGTGATGGTCACCGGGGATAACCGCAAGACAGCGCAGCTGATTCGCAATCTGGTGGACTCTGCTACAGGTATCGCCCAGCGCGGAGAATTGTGGGGCGAAGTGAGTTTTACCCCAATCACTTCGGTAGAGGGACAGCTGAGTATTACCCTGAGAGATGACGGCCGCGGTGAAATCCTGCCCGATGAAAGTGAATTATTCGGTGCTTTTTCCAGGATGGATACCAATCAGGTGACTACAGGCCTCGGCCTCTCCATCGCAAAGGGACTGGCGGAGGCAATGGGGGGCTACCTGCAACTGCATTCCAACCAGGATGGCAATCGCTACCAGGCGGTCGTCAAGTTCAGCATCGAACCCAATCAGCGTACTTACCTCACTCCAGATCGGCGTTTGCAGGATAGTGAGATTTTGCTGATTCACCAGAAAGGTCTATTTATTTCCGGTCTGGTTCAGATGTTGCGTTCCTTTGGTATGGATGTGAAATCCCAGCGCTGGTGCGAAGGCTGCGAGTGTGAGGTACAACAGCTGCTTCAGCAGGCGTTGGAACGTGGCCAGTTGGTAATGCTGGTGCCTGCTATGGGGGATGACATACTTTTTGAGTCTGTAACTCCTTTCTTTGAAAAGGCCCATGCCGAAGATCGGGATTGTCCGCTGATATGCCTCGGCGGTTTTGGCCAGAAGTCCACCTTCGCACAACTGCAACGACTTGTTCCTTCGGCGCTTTACCTGGGGCGTCCGGTAACCCGAAAAGAGTTGCACGATACCCTGGTGGAGAGAATCTTTGGCGGTGCCAAGCGAACCACCCGGCGTGTAGTAAAAGGCGGCGCCGATCAACCGCGGCAATACTCCCTGCTATTAGTGGAAGATTCTCGTCCGCACCAATGGGTGACGGAGGAAATGTTACAGGCACTTGGATACCAGGTGGATATCGCCAGCGACGGTGAAGAGGCCTTGGCGCGTCTGTCAGAAGGACATTACGACCTGGCTTTGGTCGACTGCCAACAAAATACCGATCACAGTGCCGAGATCATTGAGATGCTGCGCCGCTGGGAAACAGAGCACAGACCCGATGACCGATTGCCAATTGTCGCTCTGACCAGTACTACGGAAGAGCAGTTTGAAGGGCGTTGTTTGGCGGCGGGAATGGATGATTACCTGACCAAGCCCTTAAGTAAGGATTTGTTACGGGAGACTTTAGCCCGTTGGTTGGGTAGTGCTTAAATCCGTTTGAGCAGGGCTGTCATACTGAGTTGTGAGAATGAAAAAGCCGCGGCAGTTGCCGCGACTTTTTTTGTACTTAGAACTCGTAGCGAATTCCCATACGGGCGCTCCATAGAGAAGCGTCTGTAACGCGGGTTTGACCAGCTGGATCGTTGAACTCGTTAAATACAAAGCGACCCTGCTCATCAATGCTCGCATCTACAGCAGCCTGGAAGCGTGGGAAGGCACCCTCGTACATTACTCCCCATTCGTCGTTTAGCAGGTTGCCAAGGTTCTCGATAACAAAGAAAGCATTGAGTCTGTCGTCTGCGCGCCAGCCGGGTAGCTCCTGATCAACACGCAGGTCGAATTTGCTCCACCAATCGCTGCTGAGGGAGTTACGCTCCATAGTGCCGCTATCTAAGTCTTCAGAATCGACCCATGCGAAGAATGCGTCGGTATCGAAGTCATCCCCAAAGACAACATTGGCATCGTCTAAGCCTGTTGGAACATAGAGCAGACCACGGCCTCGCCCCCCATCACCAAAGATATAATTGGAGAAGGTGTAGGAATAGGGAACGCCTTCATTTGCGCTACCAAAGAGGGTAAAGCGAGTTTCATATCCAGCAAGAAACTCACGGGCGTAGTCCAACTTCAGAGTAAAACGGTGAGGAACCACGTAGTTGGAAGTTGCTGTGCCTGGGTCCTGGGCGTCTACGGTGGCGATAGTCGTGTAGTTAGAATAGGCCACTGAGCTGGTCATAGGGTTCACATCTTCCGCATCGGTATAGGCATAGCCCACCGCTACATTGAGACCGAAGTCGAAAGATTTACTGAGCCCCAATGAGATAACACTGGAATAACCGGAATCACCCTTAACATTGGTGAGCATGTAGTCGCCTCTGCGGCCATTAGCGTTGGCGTAAACAGGCCGGCCATCAGCTGCGGTACTAATCTGCTCTAAAGACAGGTCTTGAATAATGGCTGCATCGTTATAGTCGCTGTAGAGATAGTCTGCAGAGAGTAGATAACCAGACTCAAACTCATAGCTACCGCCAAGTGCATATTTCCAAACTGATGGAACCTCAAAGTCTGGGTCCATCATGTTTACGCCACCTAAAGAGCCGTCTCCACTCGCAACTTGATTGTAGAGGGACTGTGGTACGTCAAAAATTGGAGCGCCGTTATCAGTCCAATCCATGTCAAACAAAGGCGTGCCACTGTAATCATTCGCCTCAATTTGTATAACGCCGTTATTGGAGTAGTTGTTGGAAATCCATACGTTCGGATTGCCACCGGAGTAGAGGCCAACCCCACCGTGCAGCTCTAGATTGTCATCGACATTCCAGCTCAAACCCAGTCGGGGTTGCAGAAGGTCGAGACCGTCCATGGTGTGTTGGTTGGAGAAGCCATAAGCTGCTTTAAAATCAGTATTGGCTACAGGCTTGTCATCGCTGCTGTAGCGATCGTAGCGCAGGCCCGCGATAACTGTGAGGTCGACGTTGGCAAAAGTGTACTCATCCTGCACGTAGAGAGTGTCGATATCGTATGAAAATTCAGCGGCGGCATCCAGGATATTGTTGGTACCGGAAGCATTTTCATAGATGATTCGATCGGCAACGCCTTGTTCAAAATTTTCAATACTACTAAAGCGATATTCACCAGCAGCTTCCTGAATAAACAGATTGTAAATATCGAAATTTTCATGCTCGTAGCCGGCAGTCAGGTTGTGCTCACCCAAAAGCAGTTTGCCGGCGAGTTTAAAGGTCAGGTTATCGTAGCTCAGCTTGTTGGCGTGACGGGAGTCATCCGCACCGAGATAAACAGTAGCATCTGTGTCACTGCCATCGTTGTCATGATCGTAGGAAGTGCTGATTTGTACTTCACCAAAATCAGTCCCCCCCAGGGAAATCTGACGGTTATCCAGCTCGGAATAACCAATCTTCATTTCAGTAGAGAAGATGTCACTCCAGTCTGAAAATAACTGCACGACGTAAGCGTTCAGCTCTGCCCCGCGCTCATAGTAGTGATTGGACAGTTCCAGCTCATCAGGATCGCCATCGGCCTCGGCAATAGAAAAACCATCGTTGTAGTTGTAAGTCAATGCTGCGCGATGGTTTTCAGAAATATTCCAGTCGAACTTGACTAACAGTTTCTCATCTTCTTCCGGAAGACTACTGGGTAAGCTGCCCGGGTTGTAACCGTAGACCTCGTTGGAAATTCGTACAATTTCGTCCAGTTGAGCCTGGGATACGCCCTGGACTTCAGTAGCGGCATTGCTACCAACTGGGCCCCGGTCAAAAGTAGCTACACCATCGAGTTTTTCATAGGCTGCAAAAAAGAAAAGCTTATCCTCGATAATGGCACCGCCAAGGGTTGCGTTGTATCGCTTTTCATCAAACTTGGCGACGTTGATGTCTTCTCCCTCTAACGAGTCCCCGCGAAAACCATCATCGGTATAGTCATAGAAAATAGAACCGTGCCACTCATTGCTGCCGGACTTGGTCACTGCATTAATATTACAAGCGCTGAAGCCGCCATACTGTACATCAAAGGGGGCCAGCTCGACCGCTACCTGATCGATAGCGTCATAGGAGAATGGCATACGTTCGGTTGGATAGCCGTTGCTATTCAAACCAAAGTTGTCATTCATACGCACGCCGTCAACAGTCAGGCTGTTGAAGCGAGGGTTGGCTCCCGCACATTGAATGGAATCTGCATTGGCTTCATCAATGTAAACACGCGGGTCAAGGCGAAGCAGATCCTTGATATCACGACCACCAGTCGGTGCACTTTTTAAATCGTCGCTGTTGAAATGGGAAGAGGGGCCCACTGCCAATCGAGAGCTGCTCAAAGCCTGGCCAAGCACGCTGACTTCTTCAAGGCTGGATGAGCCAAGGGTTAGCATTAGGGGCAGGGTATCGCCTACGGACAAGTAGATATCTTCGACTACTCTTTTCCCTTGGTCGGATTCAATCGTCACTGTGTAAGGGCCGCCAACTCGAAGGCCATTTAAATTAAACTGACCGGACTCTCCCACCTGCGTTGTGCGTCGGCTGTTAGAAGGAGTATGAATGACTGTTACTTTCGCATTGCTGATTACTTCGCCACCATTACCAGTGATCGAACCGCGGATGGCTGCGGCAGTTTCTTGAGCATGAGAGACTTGTGTTGAACCAATCGCGGAGATGATCGCAGCGGATAAGCACATGCGCCGAAAAATTGAAGGTTTCATAACTAAATCCTGGTCTTGAATGAGCCATCAGCGTGGCTTTTTGAGTACTGGTTGTAATCGGCTCCCGAGACGCTTCCCCAGGTCTCGGCCAGTGTGCTTTTTAGCGGGTGAAATTGAAGGGCAGGTTAACGATTTGTTGCAATTTGGTAACAAATTGGTAGGACGGCATTGATGAATACCAATTTGTCACAAATGTTTATTAAGGTAGCGAAAAATTTTTAGAGCGGATGCTTGAGATGGGTAAGCTGAAAAAAATAATCTTTATAAATATTGTACTTGTTGGAGTGTTCAGTGTTCTCAAGGTTCACGCTTGGGGGGACGATGGTCATAAAGTAATTGGGGAAATTGCATGGCAATACTTGACCCCGGATGTAGCTGCAGAAGTTGAACTCCTTCTCGATGAAGTTGGGGAGCCACACCTGGCAGAGTCAGCCACCTGGGCGGATCGTATCCGCTCAAATGAGCAATACAACTGGGCTGCCCCCATGCACTATATCAATCTGTCACGCGACTGGCGCAGTTATGTCTCAGCGAGAGATTGCCCTCCGGCGGGTTGCATCCTTAAAGCTATTCAGCAGTTTGAAGAAGTTCTTACGGATCGCAGTCGATCAGGTACGGAGCGTGCTGAGGCCTTGATGTTTATCACCCACTTTGTGGGCGATCTACACCAACCGCTACATACCGGTCTTTACTCGGATAGAGGTGGGAATGATGTCGTGGTGCAGTTTTTTGGAGAGGAAACCAACCTGCATGCGCTTTGGGATATTCATCTCGTCTCACGGATAGTTAGTGATTGGCAGGATTATGCCAAAGAGCAGACAGAAAAAATCGGTGCGGCCCAGAGCCGGCTTTGGCAGTCTACGAACGCCACACACTGGGCCAAAGAGTCCCATCAACTGGCTCATAAGCTGGCTTATACCAATGAAACCCAGTTAGGTGAAAAGTATTTCCTGCGTTGTCGGGATTCCGTGGAAATGCGCTTACAACAAGGTGGTGTACGCCTGGCAGCCGTGATTAATAGAGCCCTGGGTGAGGGATCTCTTGAGCTGGTCGATCATTGAATGGGGTATCCAAAGTTCTCGCTAGGCAGGTAGGTCAGTACAGCTTCGGCATAGATTAGACTTTAAGGAGTTGTAGTTTTGGCTTGAACTGACAGTGCCTGAAATCTATTAAGGCACTGTCAATTTAAATCTTAACTACTACAGCTTTACTCCAAGCAAAAAAGAAAAATCAGAACTAGCCCACTTAAAGTGGGCTATACGATCGCAAACGAGTCGCGATGTCTGGATTTCCAGCTATCTCGCAAACTCAACCTGAAAGAACTCCCAGGCCTGCTGGTTATCTGAAGCAGATAAATTACGATTTGTATCCGCCATTACATACTTCCCATGAGCTGTTTTTAAAGTAATCCTGTCGTTTGCGTTTAAACATGCCCATCCGTTCGTATGGTTGAAAAGAGTAAATTTTTCCCAGCTCATGGTCACACCGGCTCTGACATCAACATTATGATTGTTATGCGGCGTGGCACGTAAGTAATGCCCGTTATGGGAGCGTATTGAAACCGTGTCTCCGCTCTGAATACATCGATGATCCACCCATGGCTGAGTATTGCCTTTTTGTTCTAATGCAAGAGTAAAGGTCTCCCATTCCGCAGCAGGCGCAGGCATATTTTTTGCCTCATCGTTACCACCATAGACTGCCTGAATTCGTGTGTTGTGGTGGGTGTTGAGCAGAGAAGCGGTATGTGCTCTCGCATAAGTGGATGAATAAGCGGCTGCGTGATTTGTCCAATTTAAAGTTGCAGTAATGGGGTTGTGGTCACTGATGCTCTGATGAACCTCATCGTAACGATTTGTGGAGAAGCTGATTTGTGAATTGCCACGAAATGCAATGTGGTCAACCCCTTTACAGGGTCCCTTAATATCATTGATATTGGTATTGCCAGCGGCGTAACTGACCTGGCTACAAGCCCAGGTTAAGCCTAAATCTGTGGCCCAGCGCCCTAGTTCTGATTGGCCAGGGCCCGGTTGCCAGCCGCCGTTATCGATCCATGCATTGAAGTCTCCCATCACAATAACAGGGTAGCCCGCCGAATTTTGCTGGATAAACTGCTTTAGCTGATTGAACTGGCCCGTTTTTTCTGAACCATTACTGGTGTCCATATGGGTGTTGTAAAAATGAACTTTCAAGTCTTTCGCCAGCTGAACTTCGGTGAACGTGAAGCCTTTCTCCGTTTCACAATCGGGGCTTGAACCATTTGCTATAAAGTCTGCATAGGTACCCTTACAGCTTGAGTATTCGATATGGAGCTGTCTGCCATTGATAGGGTGCTTGGAAATAGTACTTAAACCATCGCCAAAGCTGAAAATTCCACCCTGGAAGTGATCGCTTCTATAAGGGTATTCTGTTGGGTTGAGTGAAGACATAACTGCATAGTTTCTTACCCAGTTCTCCTGAAGCCCAACGATATCGTAGGCCTGACCGGTAATATAAGTGGAAGAAAACAGGGAGGCTTGGTTGTCTGAAATCCCCTGTAAGCCTTCAGGAAACCCCTTGATATTGGCTGCCATTATTTTTATTTGGCCGCTCTGTCCAGATAAGTGCTCTGGCCGGCTATAGCCTTGATTGCCCACTGTGCCGGTGAATCCTACCTGCGTGCTGGAGCTAATCAAAATATCCCAGATTTCAGAAAAAGTGATTGCTGAAGCAGAAAAGCTAAAACTCAGACCTCCTACAACAAATGCGGATTTTAATAGTATATTTTTCACTTTATTGTTATCCATGGTTTAAGTTTGCCGATTATATTTTTTTATAAGTTGTTCTTTAGAATCATGCTTTTGGTTGAGGACGATAAAGATTGTGCGCTTTAGCTGGTTTTGCCACCTCCTTTATTCATTGTCTCTAATGAATATAAATGGGGACTATTTGAGTAATGCCTATGGGGCCTTCGGGGAGTTTAATAATAGTTACAGTTTTCAGTTCATCAATAAATTAACCATCAATAAATAAGAAGAGACGTAATGCCAAAGGCTTTACTCATAGGGATGTGCAAAAGAATCAGAGAATAGTAATTACTAAAAGAATAATGGGCAGGTGATACGAATTAGTACCAAGTAAATAGTGAGTTCAGTTCAATATTAGACTGACCAGTTCCGCTTGTTGTCTTAGCTGCCAGCCTGATTAACAATGGTTGCAACTTGAGTACACAACGCCAACCTCAGGTTTAAGCACCTGAGAAATATTAACAATAATGTAGTAGGTGTACATACATGGAACTGGTAAGACCTCACCGGAGCCTTAGGCTTCTCTGCGCCCCCCTTCTTTTGGGTGTATTAATGTCTGGTTGTTCTGAATCCCCCGAGGATAGCCCCGAAAACCGTTTGGCTTTAGCCCAACAAGCACTCACCTTGACGCCTGATGATCCTGAAATAGCCGAGATATATCAGCGAACCTGTCGCAGCTGTCATAGCACCGGTGCCAGCGCGGCACCACTTACTGGCGATATTGCCAGTTGGGAACCGCGTTTAGATAAAGGAATGGATGTACTGGTTGAAAACGCGATTAATGGATTCCAGGGTATGCCACCCCTAGGTCTTTGTTTTGAGTGCTCACCGGAACAGTTTGAGCAGTTGATCGCCTTTATGGCCACTGCGGAGTGAGGGATCATGCAGCAATCACGTCGCCGCTTTATGACCACCATTGCCGCAGGCTCAACAGCCATTGCCGCAGCTCCAATCTCCTCTATTGCCCGAACCTTGGTACAGGCTAGCGACGCTGGGAAGCGCAAGGGCATCCGCTGGCGTAACTGGTCTGGTTCGCAAGAGTGTGTACCTAGTGCGCGCTTAGCACCAAAAACGGTTGCCGAACTGCAGCAGCGTGTAGCAGAAGCTAGCGGTACTGTGAGAGCTGTGGGGGCAGGGCACTCGTTCACGGCTTTGGTGCCGACAGATGACACCATTATTTCGCTTGGGCGCATTAGTGGGGTTGTCGATCACAGTCAAGAAACCGCCCAGGCTACGATTTATGCGGGTACGCGAATAGCCGATCTGGGCCAGCCGCTGGAAGATGTCGGTCAAGCCTTGATCAATCAGCCAGATATCGATGAGCAGACTCTCGGTGGATGTTTAGCTACCGCTACCCATGGCACTGGGGCTGGCCTGGGCTGTATGTCTAGCTATGTTGTGGGGCTAGAGCTGGTTACTGCAGATGGCAACACCCTTTGGTGCGATGCGGAACAAAACCCAGAGGTCTTTACTGCGGCCAAAGTTTCCCTGGGTAGCCTGGGCTTAGTGACCAAGGTGCGCATGCAAAATCAGCCCAGCTACAGGCTGCGGCGGGAATCCTGGGTGGCTCCAATGGAGGAGCTGATTGAGCAGGCGGAGACACTTGCGGGTTCAAATCGGAATTTCGAGTTCTACTATATTCCTTTCTCCGGTATGTGTTTGGCAGATACCCATCAATTGACGAATGAGGAGATCTTCACTACCGAGCGGGAGGATACCAATGAAGCGGTGATGACCCTTAAAACTGTAAGGGACTGGCTTGGTTGGTCGCCTAAATTGCGTCAATACGCCTTGCAGTCTGCAATGGAGGATATTGAAAAGGAAGTGGTTGTAGAGTCCTCCTGGCGCAACTATGCCAGTGAGCGCAATGTTCGCTTTAATGAGATGGAATACCACTTACCACGGGAGGCTGGCTTAGCCGCTTTTGCGGAGTTACGGCGCACAATAGAGGAGAACAACCTCAATGTTTTCTTCCCTATTGAGGTGCGTTTTGTGAAGGGTGATGATATTTGGCTGAGCCCTTTTTACCAACAGGATTCTGTTTCTATCGCAGTGCACCGTTACTTTGAAGAGGATTACCAACCCTTGTTCAAGGTACTGGAACCGATTATGCGCAAGTATGGGGGTAGGCCTCACTGGGGCAAACTCAATACTTTGCACCGTCAGGATTTCGCCAAATTATACCCTCGCTGGAAGGACTATCTTGAAGTCAGAAAGGAAATGGACCCCAAAGGAAAGTTTTTAAACCCTTACCTAAAGGAACTTGTAAGCTGATTGACACCATATTTGGCTTCGGCGCTATGAGGTACTGCCCAAACTAAGAGCTAAAAAAGGAAATTCTGGAGAGGACTTTGGAGAAAGCACGGCGAAAATTCATACTGGGCGGTGCGGCATTGGGAGTTGCGGCTGCAGTACCACTTTTGAGGCCAAAAGCCTTGGGGCAGGGAGGACATAGCAATTATTTCCAAAACATCTCCAAGGCCCTGGATGCCGCTGGCTTCTCTGGCCCCACAATGGTGGTGGACTTAAGTCGCCTGAAAGCTAATGCTGATGTGCTCTCTGGGCACCTGAGGGGACATTTTGACTATCGTATTGTTGCCAAGTCTTTGCCGGCTCTGGGTTTACTGGAGACGGTAGCCAAGGAGACTGGAACCCAACGGTTTATGGTGTTCCATCTGCCTTTTTTACAACAGTTGGCACAGTCACAACCAAAGGCGGACATTCTGCTGGGTAAGCCCCTTCCGATTGCTGCGGCTAAAAGCTTTTATAGCAGCCCGCCAACAAGTGGTTTTGACCCCAAACTACAGCTTCAGTGGCTCATTGATAGCCCTCGGCGTCTGCAACAGTATGCCGCATTGGCCAATAACCTCGGTCAAGAGTTGCGGATCAATATCGAATTGGATGTAGGGTTGCATCGCGGCGGTGTCAATGATGTTCAAGGCCTTACCGAAATGCTTAATATCATTCAGAAAGAACCACAGCTCAGTTTATCGGGATTTATGGGCTATGACGCTCATGCGGCTAAGATGCCGGGGATTCTGGGTGGGCCAGAGAAGGCGATTGACCGCGGCTTGAATATCTACCGCCAAAGATTAGAGCAGGCCAGGCGTATACTGGGTGATCAGTTTCCCAGTGATCTGACATTGAATGGAGCTGGCAGTCCCACTTATCAACTCTATAAAAGGCGTTCAGGGAGTGCTCCCTGTAATGAGTTAGCGGCGGGTTCCTGTTTGGTAAAGCCTACGGATTTTGATATTCCAACCTTAGATGATCATGAAGCAGCTGCCTTTATTGCCAGTCCCGTGTTAAAGCGTCTGCCGCAAACACAGATTCCTGGATTGGAAAGTTTGACAGGTGCTATGCGCTTGTTAAATCCTAACCGAGAGCAAACGTTCTTTATCTCCGGCGGCTATTGGAAGGCACAGCCTGAATCTCCAAAAGGGCTTTCTATCAATCCTATCTATGGGCGCTCCACAAATCAGGAGATGCTCAATGCTTCAAACCAAGTGGCCCTGCAAGAGGATGACTGGGTTTTCTTGAGACCAACTCAAAGTGAGTCCGTATTTCTTCAGTTTGGGGATATAGCTGTATATGACAAAGGGGCAATTGTGGAGCGCTGGTCGGTATTAAGCAACTCCTAAAAATCCAGTTTCATGTGCTCCTAAATAGTTGGTGCTGTACTGAATATTGCCTTAAGTAATCAGAAGTCATTACTATTATAAATCTTGGAGGGAAATGTGATTTTTGAGCTGGTTTTAGTGCTAAATACTGTTTGGTTCTTAATGGGCTTTAATGTTTTCTCCTTGCGGGGAAAAATTTTTGCCAAGCTGATTGTCCCTAGAGAATATAGAGATACCCCTGTCTTTGGAATACTAGCTGAGTCGGGTAAATTTCTAGGGGGATTTAATTTTTCATTGGCGCTAATGAGTGTTCTTTTGTTGGTTAATCACGCCTCCTTTTCTGGGGATATCCAAAGATCTATATTACTTTTTATTTTTGCTGTTACACATGGTTCTCAGTTTTTTTATAATTTGCCAGTCGCACTAAAGAATCGAAGTGGGGGTGGGCCCTGGAAAGTGCAAGGCGTGATGAAGTTCATATTTGTCATGGATTTTGTCATGATGATGATTAATTTAAGCTTGGCGCTTTGGTATTGGTTGTAATTACGTTGGTTGTCGATTAATGCGGTTTTGGGTGATTTTGCTATTGGATGGGGTGATGTTGGGTGTTGATTGCCAATTAATATATTGCGTGTAGGAATATGAAATAAGTGCTTAGGTTAACAGATGTGTCTACTGAACAGGTTTCATCAATAACAGACTTGATATTGGCGGTCTCGGCGCTGCTGATTTTTATTTATTTTATTAGAAGTGATTTCCAGCCCGATTGGAAACGGAATGTCTGGCTTTGTTTCTACGCTTTATTATTTACTGGTGCTCTTCTGGCCGCCTTTATACATGGAGTAGAGACATCTCAATATCTTAGGGTAGGGCTGTGGTACATCTTGTTTATCTTCCTTGGTCTTTTCCTGGCAACTTTCACATTGGCTGTTATTAATGACCTCCTAGGTGAATATTATTCTAAAAAAGCATTCCCCTATATCTTACTGGTCGGTTTTCTATTTTTTGTTCTGGCGGTTTTGAAAACTTACGGCTTCTTGGTGTTTGTTGCTTATCAGGCGCTAATAATGATTCCTGTTGTTATCGGTTATGCCTGGCTGGGCTGGACTGATCGTTTGCCTGGGGCTTGGTATATGGTGTTAGGCGGAATTTTTTCTTTCATTGCTGTGGTCTTTCAGGTCAGAACGGCGGTCGAATTTACGTTTATTTGGACGTTTAACCATAATGGGATTTACCACATGGTGCAGACGGTCGGCGTACTTTTCTTTTTTATAGGGGTAAAGAAGTCATTTCAAGCAGTCATGTAATGGATTTAGCTGCCTGAATGTTTCCCCGTAAGGTATAAGCATATAAGTTGCTTTAAGTAGAAGGTTGGGGGGAGATCCACAAAAGCCTATCGATAACACCCCTAGTGCCCAAGTATTCTTGACCGATATCTTATAATAGGAGTCCGTGTAATCTTTAGATTGATAGTGTTGTAAATAGAAATATTCGGAAGAAGGCTATTCTATGGGCGCCAGAAATACTATATATGAATATGGAACCGTCGCTAAATGGCTTCATTGGATCATAGCCTTCTTGTTTCTGGGATCTTATGTCAGCGTCTATTACCTCAAATGGTTTACCGAGAAAGATACGCCTGAAAACTGGACTGCACTACAGCTTCATTTATCTATTGGGATAACCATTGGAGCGTTTGTATTGCTGAGAATTTTCTGGCGCCTCACCAATCCTACACCCAGGCTAGAGCCGGGCTCTAAGTTAGAGCACTTTGCCGCCCATACAGGCCATTTCCTGTTGTATCTAATCATGATTATTGCACCACTAACCGGATATCTGGGTACTGGTGTGAATGCCGAATACTTTTTCCTGTTTGAAATCCCTCAATTCGCTGACACATCGCTTTTTACAAGCATTGTTCAAAATAAAATGGGCCTGACCTTCAAGCAGTTCGAGGAACCTATCGATTTCATTCACAAAGAAGTTCTGGGGGAGTGGTTGGTTTGGCTGCTTATTCTTGGTCATGTTTTGGCCGCTCTCTACCATCACTTTATCAAGAAAGACCGAACCCTGGTGCGAATGACTACCGGAAAAAAGTGAAATAACCACTCCTTCCGAAACTAAAAAACCATGCCAGTGAATAAAGTGGTCTCTGATAGGGATCCAGAGATTAATAGCCATAAAACCAGGGTGCTTTGCCTGACCTTTGACAATCTTGGCGAAGCTAGAAACGTGTTTCTTAATAAGTCCGCCGTTCCAGATTGGGAAGCCCCAGAGATCACTATTGGATTTCCGCAAGTTTTACAGCTGTTGGATCGCTTGCAAATACGGGCGACCTTTTTTGTAGAAGGGTGGAGTGCTCTACACTATGGGGCGATCATTGAGAATATTCACAACAGCGGCCATGAGATAGGCCTGCACGGTTGGATTCATGAGCACTTTGCCAGCTTGGATCAGCGAGCTGCCCGCCAATCCATCCATGATGGTTTAAAAGTTCTGCAGTTACGTGGCATCCAGTCGTTTGGATTTCCTATGTCTACTGGATGGAAGGTAAGGCAGTCGATTAGGGTTTCATGCTGCTGAAATCTTTTATTTGAGTTGTTCGTACCATGTATATAGTGGTTAATTTGAGGATGTTTAAAAGAGCTTTTAGCCCTTGATTATGCATACTGTAAAGCTGGCTAAGCCCGGTACTATTCTGATATAAAACCTTCAATCTGGCTGCCGAATTCAACTTGGTGGTTTTGCTTAATAAACAATCATTTTCTTATGGCCATAATTAAAGGTAAGGGATAGATATGGGTCTCAAAATTGTCAATTATGTGGGCTTATTAGTTACGTTAGTTCTGGTCGCTGGTTGTAGTGGTGGTGGCTCTGGATCGAAGGTATCAGACGAATCGGCCATAGGATCTACTGCACCTGCACCTGCACCTGCACCTGCACCTGCACCGGAACCCGAACCTGAACCTGAACCTGAACCTGAACCTGAACCTGAACCTGAACCTGAACCTGAACCCGAGCCTGAACCCGAGCCTGAACCCGAATCTATATTGGAGATGGTGGGCCGTTGGGGGCAGGGCTCCTGTCTGGATTTCGCTGTGAAAGATGATATTGTGTATTGCGCATCATCAGGTGCGGGCACAGAAATATATCGAATAGAGTCTGGGCACTTTGTACCTGTTGGTAATCTTGATACTGCCCAAACTAGCCAGAATTCTGCTGAAACAAGTGATATCAAAATAGTTGAGAGCAAACTGTATGTAGCCAGTCGTGGAAACTGGTTATCGATTTATGATTTGACTGTGCCTCATGCTCCAGTTTTTTTGGGGAAATTTGAAGGTTCGGACTATGCTGGCGTTAACTACATTGAAGTAAAAGATGACTATGCCTATGTATTCTTGACTTACGGGAAAATTGCAGTTTTTGATGTTCAGAATCCTGAACAAATTAGGGAAGTAGGCCAAGTCGACCTTTACGAAGATAATACCTACAGTGAGGCGGGATACATGGCTATCAACGGAAATGTCATGTATGCCACAGATTATGATAATTTCTACATTATCGATATTGTTGATTCAGCTAACCCACAGATTATCAGCAAAAGGGTACTAAATCGTGCCGGAGCGACCGGTGCTTCGGCAGTTTACCTGGATTCCGATAGACTCTATTCGGTAGGTTCATCCGGATTGGATGTGTACGATATATCAGATGCATTAAACCCTATTAAACTCAGTACCCTTGGCGGTGGGCATGGCAATGCAGTCGCAATATACGAGGGGCTCTTGTTTTATGCCTCTTACTATGAACCCTTGTCCATTCATAATGTTTCTGACAGTAGTTATACTGGAGGACAATCAGTCAATGTGGACCTTGGGCAGGTCTATACCATGGCGGTTTTTGATGGAGTTCTATACATTTCAAGTTCTACCGGGCTATGGAAGCTGGCCGATTACAATGAAACTACCATAGAGTTGGAACCTGCCCTTGATAGCCAAGGAAATGCACGCAAATTCTTGGAGTATGATGAATATATATTTTTACTAAGTTACGCCGGTCCAATCAGGGTTCTTGATCAGAATTTGCAGGTGGTAAATATTATCGATGGTCAATTCAGGGAAATGGCTATTTCAGAAAAGGGTGTGTTGTATGCATCGAATGGGAGGGTGTTTACAAGTCTTGTACAAGCCTTTGATGTCGCTGATGTTGAACATATTACGTTACTTAGTGAAATTAACCTTAATGACTTTCTTGGCTCGGATGGTGGATTCGGTTGGGCGGATAGTATCGCTATTCAAGATGATATGGTTTTTATCTTAACGAGGAGCTGGAGCGCGGACGATAAATTGCTTTCATTTGGCGATGATAAAAACGTTCCGTTTTTAGATGGAAGGTCTGCAGATCTTGATTTTGAGTCTTTTGAAATGGTCGCCAATGATCGTAGCCTTTATTTTTCCGGATCTGGCAGTTGGATAAAAAGATTAGATTTGGATACCTGGCCTGATAATTTAGTATTTTCAGAATTTTCTGCGTATACAACACAGGTGACAGATATCAATTTTGCAAATGGGAAGATGTTTGTAAGTACCTATCAGGATATTGAGATTTACGGAAAATCGAATACTGGCGAACCAGTATTCGAATTCAAGTACCACTCGCCTGACAAGGGTGGTTACTCTAATCAGATTAATGGTGCAACAGATTTCCTGGGTAATTTGATCTACATTTCCCAAGATAGTCAGCTCTGTTTGCTAGCGGCACCACTAACCGAGAACTCTGAAGCGACATGCGCGGATCCTGTCTCAGGCTACACCGCTGACTTATTGGTTATTGGAGATAATATATTTGTAGCCGGCGGCTCTGATGGTCGGGTCTATAAGTATAATTATCAATAACTACGCTAGTTTTATGTAAAGCCGTTACTCGGCCCGTTAACTAACTTTATTGATGATAGGTGGTTAGAAGGGGTAAGTTTTCAGACAATCTTGCCCCGCTTGTTCCTCCGTTAACAATAGCTGGGCCGCCCATGAAAATTTTGGGCGGCCTGGTCTGTATTTCCTGGCAGTGGTTTATGGTGGATGCTGTTCACTATCGTCTCGCCGAGAATGGTTTAAGCAATCTGCAACTCCTATCCGATTACTGGTGCCAGGTAATCAGGAATGTTGCACAGGCCAATGGCTTTGTAACTTTGATCAGCCACGCCCATGTCACAGGTACTGATCCAAAACGTATGGCTGCCCTTGAAAAGGTATTGAGGCTAGCATTATCGCTTGGCTATGAAATAGTTCCAGCCATTGACTTATGTACACGTGTAAGAGATATCTCTACGGGTGACTAAATCGTCTCATTATTGGGACGTTAGAGTGCATGGAGCTGGGGCGCCTTGGCTTATAGCTGGATGGCAGGATTTGGTACCAATTTGGCATGGATGTTTGGCTTTCAGTTCTTTAATCTTCTGCCCGTAAAACTGGCCTGACCTTATGGATACTCTGGGCCTTTTGACACTGAGTCGTAACTGGACTGCCGGTTTGTTCCAGGGTCCTAAGTGGTAACTTATGCGAAGTTGTTTCTGCTGGATATTGTGTTCCTGCTCCCTCCTATTGTTGCTAGGTTGTGATCCCCCGGGGGAGTTTCACCCCATCGCTGAGAAGAAGTCGTCGGTATTACTTTTTATTGAGCGCCTATAATCCTGCATCTGCTCAAGCTACGGCATTGACTATCGAATTACCTTCCTCTTTATGTTTGGGCAAGGCGAAAGAAACAAGTGTGGCTAGAAGCAATAAGCCAGTGGAGACCAACAAACAGGCTTGCAATCCGGCAGTTTGGAACACCCAACCGGATAGTAAAGTTCCACCCAGACGTCCTAGAGCATTGGCCATATAGTAAAAGCCCACATCCATCGAAACTCCATCGTCTCTGGCATAGGCAACGATCAAGTAACTATGTACCGAAGAGTTAACGGCAAATAACACCGCAAAGACCATTAGGCCCAGAAGTATACTGAGCTGTGGGTGAAAGCCTGCATATAGTGCGAGGGCAATAAGGGCGGGTATCAGAGTCAACCCTCCTCCCCAGAGTAGGGCTGTCCGTCCATCGGGAACTTTTGGAGAAAAACTTGCGGTGATTTTGGGAGCAATGGCCTGCACAGCTCCATAGCCGATGATCCAGCTGGCCAGAAAGGCACCGACCTGCCAGTGGCTCCAGTTAAACTGGCTTGCAAGAAAAACGGGCAGGGCGATTACAAACCAAGCATCGCGTGAAGCAAATAGGAATAACCTGGCAGTAGCAAGAATATTCACCGAACGACTCTTGGAGAATACGTCCTTGAAGCGGGCTTTTGCTTTCGCCTTGCCCAGATTTGCTCGCAAAAATTTCTTGCTCAATAGCAACACCACGGCGAGAGCTATTGCCATCAATAATACGGCCCCGCGAAATCCCATTAGCGCAAGTAGCGCTCCCCCCATAAAGAAGCCAATTCCTTTGAGAGCGTTCTTGGAGCCGGTCAGCAGGGCAATCCAGTGATAAAGAGCCCCTTGAGCATCACTGGGTAGTAAGAGTTTGATCGAGCTTTTTGCACTCATTTTGTTCAAGTCTTTGGCAATGCCCGAGATTCCCTGAGCAGCCATAACCCAAGGCACACTGAGATAGCTGGATGGAACCAGTAGCATGGCCAAGGCGCAAACCTGTAAGGTTAAACCGATATTCATTGTACGATTGAGACCCAGGCGTGCGCCGAGCCACCCGCCTACTAGATTGGTCACAACCCCAAAAATTTCATAGAAAAGAAACAGGAAGGCTATTTCTAGTGGGCTGTAACCCAGGGCGTGAAAATGCAGTAGCACCAGCATGCGCAATGCACCATCGGTCAAGGTAAAAGACCAATAGTTGCCAGTCACCAATAAATACTGGCGTACCGAGGGTGAAAGGGTGGAAAAAAACTGCATTGGCTTTTCTTAACTCTTACTGCTTGGGCGCTATCTGGCCTGGAGACCAGGCCAGCCTTATTTGAGAATTGATTGGGCGAAAACTTATTGGTCCATAGTGCCGACTAGGCGGGCCAGTTCCGCTGTGCGATTTGCATAGCCCCACTCGTTGTCATACCAGGTATAAATTTTCACCTGCGTGCCATTAATCACCATGGTGGAGAGAGCATCTACGATGCTGGAGCGGGGGTCAGTTTTATAGTCCACAGAGACCAGCGGGCGCTCTTCATAACCGAGGATATCTTTCAGCTCACCCTCTGCTGCGGTTTTCAGAAGGTTATTAACTTCATCCACAGATGTTTCCCGTTCTACTTCGAAAACACAATCAGTCAGGGAGGCATTGGCCAGCGGGACTCGTACGGCATGGCCATTCAGCTTACCAGTCAACTCTGGGAAGATGGCGGTGATTGCTGTAGCTGAGCCGGTAGTAGTGGGTATCAGACTGGCTCCACAGGCCCTTGCGCGACGCAGATCTGCATGGGGCGCATCGAGGATTGTCTGGGTGTTGGTGATATCGTGGATTGTGGTGATGGAACCATGCTTGATGCCCAGGCTTTCGTGTATCACTTTTACTACTGGGGCCAAGCAGTTGGTTGTGCAAGAAGCGGCAGTAATGATTTTGTGTTTGGCGGGATCGTAAATATGTTGGTTTACCCCCAAAACAATATTTGGCACCCCGGCTTCTTTCACTGGAGCCGAAACCAATACTCTTTTTACGCCCTGCTTCAGGTAATCCTCTAAAGCAGCGCTGGTCTTCATTTTACCGGAAGCCTCAATGACAAGGTCACAAGCACTCCAATCGGTATCGGCAATGGCAAGGTTGTGGCTGCAGCTTATTTCCCGACCATCAACAGTGATGGTGTTGTCACTGGCTTCTGCATTGTGCTGCCAGCGCCCATGTACAGAATCAAAATTAAGCAGGTGAGCGAGGGTTGGGGCATCTCCCGCGGGATCATTGATATGAATGAATTCAATTTCAGGCCAGTCCCAAGCTGCACGCAGAACAAGTCGACCG
Source organism: Microbulbifer sp. CnH-101-G (assembly GCF_052466775.1). Lineage (NCBI taxonomy): Bacteria > Pseudomonadati > Pseudomonadota > Gammaproteobacteria > Cellvibrionales > Microbulbiferaceae > Microbulbifer > Microbulbifer sp. CnH-101-G. Next base: position 1,731,931 of record NZ_CP174292.1, on the reverse strand, counting down.
ATACGACCAAATCCATTGATTCCGACTTTAATAGCCATTTTGTATCTCCTAAGTAATCTCGATATATGAAAAAACGCATATATCCAGATAAATTTTTACAGCGATTTGATGTAATTACCTATTGGGAATCTGGGGCCTGCACGACCTAGCAGCACAAGGTGGCCCTTTGGGGCCTGTCCCCCATCTGGATCAAGTTGTGCAGATCCTCCTCAATAAAGTGCCTATTTGCCTGAAGAGTATCCTCAAGGATCGATTTGGCCCAGTTCCCCAAAGCTGGATTAATACGGTAGAAAACCCACTGCCCCTGGCGGCGATCCTGCAACAGATCGGCACTGCGGAGTAGGGCCAAGTGACGGGAAATTTTGGGCTGGCTCAACCTCATAGCGGCAGTGAGTTCGCACACACAAAGCTCCTCCTCATGGGAGATCAAAAGTAATGTGCGCAGGCGGGTTTCATCTGCCAGACACTTGTAAAACTGAACTGGGTTCAAGGTTTTCCCCAACTTTCGGTTATGCCGCTTTCGCAGCTTTGGTGTATACCAGCACAAATAGCTTGATGCGAGTGCTCAGCTCCAGCACCGTTGTATAAAAGGGCCGAAAGCAGTGGCGGCTGGCTGGATCTTCAAAATCCCAGGATATCAACTTGCCATGTCCTGCGTCGGGTACATACTCCCTGTGGCTCTTGTTGCACAGGGTAATGACCAAGTCAAAGTCTTGGTCGGAAACCTCCTGCAAACTTTTGGAATAAAGCCCTTTGATCGGGATGCTGAAACGCTGGAGTGCTCTGATAGCCCGGACATCCACTGGTGTGGGGGCTGTCCCTGCACTGACTACCTCGAAGAATTCTCCACCGTAATGGCGCAATAAGGCCTCGGCTATTAAAGAGCGGGCTGAATTTCCCGAGCAGATAAACAGGATGCGCCTCTTCATAGGAGTGTTCCAGAACGGTACATCGTTCGACCTAGTCGGCATTATATATGGAAAATCGAATATTCAAAGGACTAAAAAAACCGGGAGTGGGTCCCGGTTATTTCTAAATGCTCAGAGCTTAAACTCCGCCCAGACCGGTGCATGGTCTGAGGGGCGCTCCATAGCGCGAATGTCATAATCCACACCTGTGGCCACGCAGCGCTCCATCAGTGGACTAGTGGCCATGATCAAGTCGATCCGTAGTCCACGCTTTGGTTCACGGTCAAAGCCCTTGCTGCGATAGTCAAACCAGCTGAATACATCATCTGTTTCGGGATTCATCATACGGAAGGTATCCGCCAGGCCCCAGGCCTCAATCTTTTGCAACCACTCGCGCTCCTCTGGAAGGAAGCTGCATTTACCGTCGCGCAGCCAGCGCTTGCGATTGGGCTCGCCGATACCGATATCCAGATCACTCGGAGAGATGTTCATGTCGCCAATGACCAATACTGGAGCTTCGGGATCGCAGGTGGTTTGCAGGTAGGTATCCAGGTCTGCGTAGTACTTTTCTTTTGCCGGGAATTTTACCGGGTGCTCACGATTCTCCCCTTGGGGAAAATAACCGTTGATCACGGTGAGGGGTTTCGAGCCACCAATATCGAATTTACCCATGACCATACGTCGCTGAGCGTTATCGTCATCGGTTGGGAAGCCATATTCGCGATCGATAAATGGCAGGCGTGAGAGCAGAGCGACACCGTAGTGCGTTTTTTGGCCAAAAAAGATCAGCTCATACCCCAGGTCGCGGATGGCATCCACAGGAAAGTCTTCATCGGTGACTTTAGTCTCCTGAAGACCAATGATATCGGGTTGATGGCTATCTACTAAAGCCTGCATTTGGTGCAGACGAGTACGAATACTGTTGACGTTAAAGGAAACGACTTTCATTTCTTCCCCCAAATGAAAAAGGTCGGGCAAGCCCGACCTAAATTGTTGCTGCGCGCTCTGAGTGAGCGTAATTCACCCAGAGCACATCACATTTTTAGAAATTGGCTACTTGCGGCGGGGCCTTGCTGGCCTTGTCAGCCAGTCCGATAAAGTCCGCCATTATATAGCCCGCTTCGTTCAAGATTGGATCTTTTTCCAGCTTGATCTCTACAGGGCCACCGATAGTTGCCACTTCTTCTGACTCGCTTTCTTCGTATGCCTCGAAATCCTTGTAGGGTTCAAGACCTTTAGCTTCGCGGCGGCGGTTCTCCATGGAGAGCAGGCGCTGGTTCACATTTTCACGCTCTTGCTCACGCATCATCTCATTGAGAGAGAGGTGCTTTTTGTCCGCCCGCTCACTTTCAAACTTGAACTGATCGCGCAGGAAAACAAAGTCCGGGTCTGATTCAGTGCGCTTATTGTGCTTGGTGATCAGGTTGGGAATCAGAGTCTTCAGGTTAAAGTACTTGGCGTGAGGCACCGCGTGGATACGGTCCCAGGGCAGGGCGGTATCGTAGGCGCTCTCACCAACACTTTCCGCGTCGATAAGCTGTGGCATGGGGATATCGGGTTTCACCCCGGCATGCTGAGTACTGTCCCCGGATACGCGGTAGAACTTGGATTGGGTGATTTTTAACTGGCCTTCCTTGAGTGGGGCCATGGTTTGTACGGTGCCCTTACCGAAAGACTGGTTACCGACCACCAGGCCGCGATTGTAGTCCTGAATGGCACCGGCAAAGATTTCGGAAGCGGAAGCCGACAGGCGGTTGATCAATACCATCAATGGACCGCGATACATGGCGCGGGAGCGGGAGCGGTTATGCCTTGAAATCTGCTCGTTGGCGTGACGGATTTGAACCACCGGGCCCTGATCGATAAACAGGTCGGTCAACATGGTGGCTTCCTGCAGGGAGCCGCCGCCATTATTGCGCAGATCGAGAATGATGCCGTCGACCTTTTCCTCTTTCAGCTCGCTGAGCAGCCTGGCCACATCGCGGGTGGTGCTCTTGTAGTTGGGGTCGCGACGACGATAGGCGTCGAAGTCTATATAGAAAGTCGGCAAATTGATCACGCCGATCTTGTAGCTCTTCTTGCCGTCTGAAAATTCAAACACAGCTTTCTTGGCAGCCTGATCTTCAAGCTTCACTTTGCTGCGCTTGATCAGGATGGTCCTGTGGGTGCCATCTCCGCCGGTAGGAATGGTTTCCAGGCGAACGAAGGTTCCGGCCTTACCGCGGATCAGGTCTACCACGTCATCCAGGCGCCAGCCGACAACATCGACCATTTCACCTTCTTTATCCTGGCCAACACCCACGATCTTGTCGTTTGGTTTGATCTTGCCAGTGCGGTCAGCGGGGCCACCGGCTACCAGGCGGGCCACTTTGGTGTATTCCTCATCCGCCTGCAATACGGCACCGATACCCTCAAGGGACAGCGACATGCTCATATTGAAGTTTTCCAACGAGCGGGGAGATAAATAGTTACTGTGAGGATCGTAAAGACGGGTCAGCGAGTTCATGTAGAGCTCGAACACATCATTACTGTTTTGCTGCTCAAGACGCTTTTTCTGGCCCTTGTAGCGGCGTTCCAGTAAGTCGCGGATCTCCTCATCCTTTTTACCTGTGAGCCTCAGGTTAAGAACACTGCTCTTCAGGCGCTTGCGCCACAGGTCATCGGCATCACTAATGGAGGCGGGCCACTGGCTCTCCTCGCGGTCAAGTTCCAGGGATTCATCGCGATCGAAGTCGAACGGCGGTAATCCGTCCTCTAACTGAGAAAGGATATTGTCTAACCGATCTCCCATGCGAAGACGGAAACGGTTGTAAATCTCGAAGCCCGCTTTGACTTCGCCAGCGCGCAGCTGGTCGTCAAGTTTGGTTTGCCATTCGCGGAACTCATTGATGTCTGAGGCGAGGAAGTAGCTTTTGGTGGGGTCAAGAGCATCGATGTACTCATCCCAAAGGTCTTCCGACATTTCGTCTCCGACCTTGATCTTGTTGTAGTGCAGCATTTCTAGCTTGCCGACAATCTCCCTGGCAGTGCTGCCCTGATCCTTCTCAGGAGCTAGGGGCTCAGTCTCTGCCAGAGCGGTTGTGGAAAGCAGGCCAATGACCAAGAAGCCGGAAAATAGAGCGGCGATCCGATTGGTAAGCATAGGGAGTCTCTTTATACGTCCTACTTCATAGGCGACCAGCCTTTATGGCTTAGCGACCTATAGCTTAGGACAAGTATAAAGGCTGAAAGCTCCGAAGGGCATGAAATACCTCCAATCAGAGATGGATCTTTTCCAAATTGGTTACATTTAGCAAAATAGATTTTCCTTCCATCTCTTATTTAGGGCATTTAATCTCAATTGGAGGCGTTAGGCATAACGGGACTTTGATGATTTTTACGCCGGAATGTCAATTTCGACCATTTGGTCAATATTGGTGCACTTGGGTGCTGGGAAAATTGACACCGCTAATAAAGAAATGGAATCGAGTTGATAGGGCGTGGTTTTGAGAGCCTCTAAGGCCGAATTTGCCCTAACAAAGACCTAGGGAGCCTCTGAATAACTCCGTAATACCTCTGCGGGTCTTGAAGGGTGTAGATGTTAGGCGCAGCTTGCCGCGAATGGCCATAGCCCTTTGCAAGAGCTGCAACGCAGCAGATGCGGCCTTCAAGACCCGCCCTTCGGGGCTTGCAGAGCGATTCACACTCCGCGTTGCGACTTCTTGAAAGGTCTAGACATTCCTGCGAAGCCGCGCCTTGATTGTGAACCGCTCTGCAAGCCAGAGGCATCACGGAGTTATTCAGAGGCTCCCTAGAGCTTCTCACGGCGAGTTGCACCAAAAAACGGCAATCTTCCAGCACCGCAGAGTCATTCAGAATTAGTTCAGAGGCCTTTTAAATGCGTACTGCTTTAACGTGGTTTAACGGTCACGCCAGAGGGCTCAATTAATGGGATTGGTTACCGATTATTTATATCTAAGACATATGGATTGCTATTAAAGGAAAGCATCTAGACGAGAGTTAATTGCGGTTCAGCTAAACCTTTTCAGTTTAATGCTGGTCTTTATTCCCGGTAAAAAAAGGTTGCACTGAATCGATCCACTGGCTCCCAAATGCTGTCCCTTGGAGTTGCAGGATGAAAGTTGAGTTTGCAACATCGCGTTCACAAGAAATCTATGAGATGGCTGACCTGGCAGTAATAGGAGTAAGCCCTTTCAATAGCTACTTCTCCGAGGGGCAGATTGCCCGGCTTGCAGAATGGGCGCAAAGTCATTTTAAGCGAGTCATGTTTTTTATTCCGGATAATGCTGCTGAATATACACAGATCGCGCTTGGCTATGAGAAAGAGAAGGCAAGAAAAAGAGCTCGACGCCAGTGCCACTACCTGCATAACAAGGTTTATCGCGCTTCGGGCGCTTGTGCCGTGGCCAGTGAATTGGTTGACTCTGAGTGGTTAAAACAGTCTCAGCTATATTCTCGCTGGCTCTATCAGTTTGAGCAGGAGTTTCACTTGAATGATGGTTTCCGCAAGGGTTGTTTGGAGGCCAGTAGATGGGTGCTGGAGCACCATCTAGCGGAAGAAGAAATTACTGTTGAAATGGTTTCAATAGCGGTGAGGTATCTCTTGGCGGAGTTGCCGGTGATTTTGCATTCTGCAGATATCGTGGGAACAGATTCCTCATGCTTCTGCTATCACAGCTGTCCCAGATACTTAGATGACCTTTTTCACGAGAGTGGTCGAGAGTCTGCGGGGGAGAGGAATGGTTATGTGATTGTAAAAAATGACGGTGAGTAATAGTAGACGCTATGGCATGCGAATGTGGTGTGAAAGGACACAGTTAATCTAGAAAGTACATTTGCAAATAGAAGTAAGTCATTGATATATATGTATTTTTAAAAACTTAATGTAAATTCTAACTTTCAGGGGGCGAGTGAAGCAAAAGCTCCGCTCGCCTTTGGTTCATTGGATTAATTTGGTAGCTGTTTGGTCATTATGATGTGGTCGATATTGTAACCGTGCTTAGTGACAGCCAGTTCCAACAGCTCATCGACAATGGCCTCATCCAGCTGTGGAGTTCGACTTAGAAGATAAAGGCTGCTGCGATTGGGGTCGCCCACGAGGGACCATTGATATGCCGGGTCTAGCTCTAGAACCCAGTAGTTACCATTAGTTTTCCCGTCGAAGAATGAAACCGCAAGTTTGCTATTCGTATCATCTAGAGGGACAGCGGTGCCTTGCACACTGATGGGAAAGCCGTACTTTGGGTGTAGGATTCGGCAAAAATTGAAAACACTGAGTGTGCCATCATCGTTGAGACCATAATCTGCCGTGACTGCTGTACAAGCAGGCTGGAAGATCTGTGGCAATCGGGCTATTTCATACCACTTGCCAACGTACTGATAAACGTCCACGTAGGGGACCGTCTCGAGCTCAGACTCATTATCAGCCCAGGAGAGATGCGCTCCAAAAGCCAATAGAAGAACCCCCAAACCTTTTGCCAAACCCTTCATATTCACATTTCCTTGTCATTGGATTGAATCACTTTCCACCGTACCAATTGTGCGATGGCAAACTCTTTACGGAAGGCAAGCTGGAACGGATTAATCAATTGTTGGTTTGGGGCAAAGCTTCACAATAACTTCAAGAATGACCAGCACTGCCCACTAAACTTAGGAAAACCGATTGACAAAGAGGGAAACCTTAACTGTCTGCCTATTCATTAGCGCAGTAGTAAGGAAGCAACAGTGAATAAAAAACCATCACTATCGGCTGTAGTTGCATTGACATGGGCGGTTAGTTGGAGGGCGATCCTGATCAATCTTCCAATTTACATGTCGTTTTCCATTCTATCTAAACTGGGCTACGGGTTTCCTGTCTGGTTTTGGTACCTTCTTTGTATCTTGGGTGGGTTTTTGTCTTATGTTCTTGCATTTTGGTGGCTCCTCTCACGAGGTTATGGCTGCCAAAATCCCCGAAAATTGAAGATAGTTGAATAAAAAAGTTGCAGTGAGTGGGTATCAATCGAGATAGATTGAGTTCGCCCCAGCAGCATCGTCGTAAATTTATTGCGGTAACAGAGGTTGATCACTACTCCAATCACGCCAAACCAATAAGTAGGCCACTCTATGTCACAGGAAATTCCCGTTGATGTGCTGATCCTAGGAGGTGGTATTCAGGGAGTAACCCTGATGAGAGAATTGATACCAGAGTATTCGGTGATACTGGTCGATGACGAGTTCGGTGACGCCGAATCCCTGCATTTCCACGGGTATTTCTCTTCCGGTTGGAATGCAGCCAACCCCCAGGCTGCTGAAATTTACCGGTGTGCCGCGCAGCGCTGGCACAAAGAACTTGCGACAAGTGGCGTGAATAGTCGCATAACAGATTTCCATGCAGCGCTGACTCCAGACTTTCTGAAAACTGTTGAAGATAACTGGGTCAGAGCAGGTATTCCTTTTGAGGAAGTTGAGCTGCCAGAGATCTTTGATCCGGATGATTTGCCAGCAAATCGCAGGTTCAGATTTCCTGATGATCTTATTTTTGATGGAGCTGCAGCCTATCGCAGTATCAGCGAGCCCCTGAGGAAACAAATCTATCCTGGGAGGTTGGCCTCGTTCCTGTTTGGAGGAGCAGGAATTGAGAGGGTAACTCTGGATATGGATGGTCGCTCTTGTGAGGTAAAACCAGAGTTGGTGATTTCTGCCTGTGGTGCGGGGAATGCTGAGGTGATTCGGCACCTGGGTGTGGCGGAGGAGCAGATACAAAATGCCCAGTTAGTAAGACCTCTGCATATGCTTTTGGCTCGCGGTCCCAATATCCCGCCGGTTTCAGCTTGTTTAATTGACGTGATAGTGGTGTACCACCCACTGGAAGGAGGAGAAGGGCTCTGGATTCTTACGCTTAATCCAGAAGTTCCCAAGTTCAGGGCGGGTGTTGTCGACATGCGTATCCCGCCAGAAATAGAGAATGATCTACTTTGTGCATCTTTTGAGCGCCTGTCCAGTGCGATGGTGGCGTTCGAGGCTTGGGCGCAAGGCTGCCAGTGGTCGGTATATGCGGGCTGGAAAACCGATGCGCCGGGGCCAGATGGGGATCCATTAGTACAGCTGGATTATCCCACTCCGTACCAATTAGATGATTTTGGGATACAAAACTTTCTCGCGGTATGGCCAAACCATTGGGGTTTGGCTGCTAATGTCGCCGATGACGCAGGAAATTGGGTGCGTTCCAAGCTTAAAAGCCGTCACCCACAGCCGGGCGCTAATAGTGGATTGTCTCCAGGCTCGGGGGTTGGCCATCCTATTGAGAATAAGTGGCAGAGCGACAAGCTCAATTGGCAGTGTTGGGAAGATTTTGCTCGTAAAGTGGGCTATCACCATTGATTTTTACCTCCTCAGGTTAATCAATTTGATTGGCTTCTGTTCGATTTGGACATAAATACATCGGTCTAAGGCGCACAATAAACGTCTTGCAATGAAACTGTTGCTTGCAAAGGTGAGTTTTTTCTGTATCTTAAAAACAAAATGTAACCGGTTACATTTTGCTGCAAGGGTCCGTGAAAGAAGAAATGGACCAATAGCGAGGCAAGATACTTGGCCGGATAGCAATTCAAAATAATAAGAACCTGGTTGCCAGAGGCAGCTATGTGGGAAGTGGAATGGGAAACAAAATAAGAATGGGCATGGTCGGTGGTGGAGAGGGTGCCTTTATTGGTGCGATCCATCGTATGGCAGCTTCCCTCGACGGTGAGATAGAGCTGGTGGCGGGATGTTTTAGCAGTAATCCCGAGCGCAGCCGTAGCAGTGGAGAGAAGTTGGGCCTCAACCCAGAGCGCGTTTACCAGAGTTATGAGCAGTTGTTCCTGGAGGAATCCCAGCGTCCTGTTGATGAGCGCATAGAGTTTGTCTCTGTGGTAACTCCCAATGATTTACATCTACCAGTTTCTTTTGCCGCACTGCGAGCGGGGTTTCATGTTCTCTCTGATAAGCCAGCCGCTTGCACACTTGAGGAAACCCTTGCGCTCAAAAACGAGGTCGTCCGGAGCGGCCATCTCTATGGTTTGACTCATACCTATGCGGCTTATCCACTTGCGACACAGGCCAGGGCAATCTTGGCTAGGGGAGAGCTAGGAAAAATCCGCCGAGTGACTGTTGCCTACCCACAAGGCTGGCTGGCATTGGCTGGCGACTCCAGCGGAAGTAAACAAGCCAGTTGGCGGACAGATCCCACACGCTCGGGGGAAAGTGGTTGTTTTGCCGACATTGGTACTCATGCTCACCACTTGGTCGAATTCTTTACCGATCAGCGTATCACTGAGGTCTGTGCGGACTTGCAATCAGTAGTCTACCAAAGGGCTCTGGATGATGATGGTGCGGCGCTATTTAAATTAGATCAGGGTGCGCGCGGCACCCTGACAGCCAGCCAAGTCTGTGGTGGGGAAGGGAATAACCTGAATATCAGCGTTTATTGCGAACATGGCTCGCTGTTCTGGGAGCAGGAATCTCCCAATCAATTGCAATTAAAGCGTAGGGGGGAGCCAGTGGCCCTTTTGAAGGCTGGTGCAGACTGTGAATACCTGGATGACGAGGTCCGAGCTCTTTGTCGAACCCCGCAGGGGCATCCTGAAGGTTATATAGAAGCCTTTGCGAATATTTATCGCGTCTTTGCTGCCCAGGTTCGATGCCGCAGACAAGAACAGCCCATTAAAGAAAGTTCTGTCGTGGGGGATATTGATGCGGGTGTCCGTGCTATGGCGTTTGTGCGCGGTGCATTGGAAAGCAGCCGTGCGAATTCTTCTTGGGTGGCTCTGGCGCCTTATTGGGAATAAGCCACTAAATCCTATTAATTCATTTTCAAATAATTTAGGAACCTCTGGCAGGGTGGAAGTCCGGCAGTTAGTACGACACAGGGAGGTGTCGATGTCGGCCCAGTGCCAGTCCACTTTTGAAAGACAGCATTGTGCTTTTCAAAAGGTGCAAGCTGATCATCCAGGCAGGATTGATTGGTTGCAGAGGTAAATAAGTACAGCAGTAAAAAGGATAAGAATAAATGAAGGCACCCAGAATTCAGGGGCCCGGGATATTTCTCGCCCAGTTTCTTCCTCCGAGCGACCAAACGGCTTCACTGGAGTCTATGGCCTGTTGGGCATCGGATCTGGGTTATAAAGGCATTCAGGTTCCCACTTGGGACAAACGCATCTTTGATCTGGAATTAGCCAGCAGTAGCCAGGCTTACTGTGAAGATGTTTTGGGAATCTGTGAGAAGGCGGGAGTTGAAATCTCAGAACTGTCCACGCATTTGCAGGGCCAGCTGGTTGCAGCGCATCCAGCATATAAAGAGATGCTGGATATTTTTTCCCCAGAGGAAGTGCGAGGTAACTTGCCAGCCCGCGCTGAGTGGGCGAGCAATCAACTGATGTTGGCTGCTCGTGCCAGTGCCAATTTAAAGCTTAAGTCACACGCTACATTTTCTGGCGCACTACTTTGGCATACTTTTTATCCCTGGCCCCAACGCCCCGCAATGTTGGTGGAAGAGGGCTTTCGCGAACTGGCCCGGCTGTGGCGCCCTATATTGGATGCGTTTGACAGTGCTGGAGTTGATATCTGTTATGAGCTTCATCCCGGTGAAGATCTGCACGACGGGTTGACCTTTGAACGTTTTCTCTACGAAGTGGAGGACCACCCAAGAGCGAATATCCTCTATGACCCCAGCCACCTGCTTTTGCAGCAGATGGACTACCTGGCTTTTATCGATATCTATCACGAGCGAATCAAGGCGTTTCACGTGAAAGATGCTGAGTTCCATCCGAGTGGTAGGGCCGGAGTTTATGGCGGTTATGCACCTTGGATTGATAGACCTGGCCGTTTCCGTTCCCTGGGCGATGGTCAAGTGGACTTCCGCGGGATTTTCAGCCGCTTAACCCAATACGGTTACGACCGCTGGGCGGTACTCGAATGGGAGTGTTGCATTAAGGATCAACAACAGGGGGCCAGTGAGGGTGCACCATTTATTCGGGATCACCTGATTACCGTGGCAGGCAAGGCTTTTGATGATTTTGCTGGTGCAGAAACAGATCGCGCGCGAAATCGTCGGATTTTAGGATTGGATTAAATTTTTCCAAGCCAAGTGAATAACCAATAACAATAAATCATGCGGAGACTGGATAGATGAGTACACAGACAAAATCCCTGCATAAGAATGTCTTTCTTGTGGGGAACCTCTCGATTTTTATGATTGGCCTCGGATTTGCTGTGAGGGCTTCAATCGCCGGTGATCTCCAAAGCGACATTTACGATCATATTGATCTTGCCAGCTCTACCGCCATGCTTGGTGAAGCCCTGGGTTTCACTTTCACAGGTTTTGCTCTCACCTTGTTATTTGGAAGCGCACTTGTGGACTTGGTCGGTATCAAGCGAATGCTGATGCTCTCATCTATAGGCTATGTATTGGGCAGTTTGCTTATTATTGCTGCGTCTTTTGCGGCTCCAGGGGAGGGGGTAGAGAACCTGGTGCTAGCCGGCCTGTTACTGACAGGCTTGGGCTGGGGTGCCGTGGAGGCAGCCAGTAATCCTATGGTTGCTGCAGTCGACCCAGATAATAAAACGCAACGTTTAAACGTACTACATGCCTGGTGGCCTGCGGGCATTGTGGTTGGAGGATTACTGGGGTTGTCAATCTCTGCCCTCGAGCTTCCCTGGCAGTTGAACCTTGTCGTGTTGGCACTGCCGGCTGTTGTTATGGCTTGGCTTGTGGCTAAAACAGATTTCCCAGTTACTGAACGGGTTTCTTCCGGTATCAGTTATGGCGAAATGTTTAAAGAGGTATTCAAGCAGCCGATGTTTATCCTGCTGTGGGTGTGTATGTGGCTGACCGCCGCAACCGAGTTGGCCCCTGGGCAGTGGGTAGACCTGACCCTGTCACGCGTTGTTGGTATGAAGGGTATTCTTATTCTTGTTTATGTCAGCATGTTGATGTTTGTGATGCGCCACTTTGCCGGACGGCTGGCAAAGAAACTGTCTCCTATTGGACTTCTATGGTTAAGCAGTCTCCTTGCAGCAATTGGGCTCTATTGCCTGGGTATGGCGAGAACGCCAGTAACTGCATTTTTGGCAGCGACTGTCTGGGGCATTGGTGTTTGTTATATGTGGCCCACTATGCTGGCCACAGTCTCCGAGCGTTTTGTGCGCGGTGGGGCATTGTTTCTGGGATTGCTGGGTTTTGCCGGTGGTATGTCTATCCAATTTGTTCTGCCAAAGCTTGGCGCTATTTTTGACAATGCCAAGATTGAGGCAGCGGGGGGCTTGGAGGCCTTTGAAAAGCTGAGTGGGGATGAGTTGGATGCGGTATTAGCCACCGCTTCTGTTGAGTCATTCCAGTCATTGGCTGTAGTACCACTTATCCTGCTCCCCATTTTTGCCTTTATTTGGCTTTGGGATCGAAGGCAAGCAGCCAGCAAATCAGAAGCAGCCGTTTCAGTGGGGAATCCGTAGATGGTATCCGTCTGTGCGAAAATAACTCGCTTCTAATAAGTAATTAGCAGGAAATTATGTCAAACATTCGCGAAGTTGCTCGCCGCTCCGGCGTATCGGTCGCGACCGTATCCCGGACACTGAAAGATCCGCAGATGGTCTCTCCGCGAACCAGAGAACGGGTGCTAAAGGCTGTAGAGGAGGCCGGTTACCGGCCGAACCTCCTTGCGCGGAACTTCAGTTCGGGAAAGTCATACGCAGTGATGGTTTTGGTTCCCAATATAGCCAATCCATTCTTTTCCCGGGTCATTCGCGGGATTGAGAAAGCTGCTCAGGACCAAGGTTATTCGGTGCTGCTGGGGGACACAAAAGGGGATTCCAGCAATGAACAATTTTATGCAGGTATGGCGCTAACCAACCAAGCGGACGGCGTTATCCAGCTTGGTAGTCGCTATCCATTCGCAGAGAAGGACACAAACCTGGCAGCATCTGTTCCGTTGGTGAATGCCTGTGAGCGCATAGCAGAAGATGATCGTTATCCGGTGGTGGAGTTGGATAACCATGGTGCTGCCCTGGAAGTTGCGCGGCACTTGATGGACATGGGGCACCGTCGCATCGGGGTTATTACCGGGCCCTCGCAGAGCCCTATAGTGCGAGACAGGCTGTCCGGATTTTCCGAGGCGCTAAAAAAACGTGGGTTAGAACTTGATCCTGAAATGGTCGTTCATGGGGAATTCACGATGACCTCTGGGCAGAAAGGCGCAGAGACTTTGCTATCGACCCCTCATCGGCCGACTGCCATTTTTTGTATGAACGATGAGATGGCAATTGGTGCTGTGCACCAAGTGAAGAGAATGGGCCTCAGGGTGCCGGAAGATGTGTCTGTTACAGGATTCGATAACATTGAATTCTCCCAATTCACAGATCCGCCTTTGACTACGATCAACCAGCCCGCAGAGGAGTTAGGCCGTTACGCAATGGAAACGCTGCGATTGATTATCGATGGCAAGCCATTGAAATCCAGCCGGACTATTTTGCCCTTTGAGCTGGTGGAACGGGAAAGTACAGGTCCTTGTTCGGACAAGTGAGGGCCGCAGATTCCCATGGACTCTTGCCCTTAAAAGAGCCGTATTGATTAGATTACAGCGTTAGGTGTGGAGATAATAATGATGAAAAACCTTACTAAAGCCAGATCCAAACTATCCGTAGCGATTGCAGCAGCAGTGATGCTGGGTGCTGCAGGTTGCGAGCGGGTGCCCGAATCGAATGTCCAACAAGCGGACGGAGAGTGGCGTTACCTGTTTGATGGAGAAACGTTACAGGGCTGGACCGGCACAAATGGCTCACAAATTGGAGAGGCCTGGCAGGTTGTAGATGGCAATCTGGTCTTAACTGCCGGAGGGGCTGGGGATCTAGTAACAGCTGAACAATTCGAGGATTTTGAATTGCAGCTGGAGTGGAAAATTTCTGAGGGCGGCAACAGTGGCATTATTTATCGTGTCGCCGATGGAGATGCGCCAGTTTGGATGAGTGGTATGGAATACCAGGTGTTGGACAATGCTGCATTTCCCAATCTGGAAAAGCCAAGCCACAGCGCCGGCTCAGTGTTTGATATGTATGCGCCTAGTGAAGAGAGTGTCAAACCTGCGGGGCAGTTTAACCAAACTCGTATACGCATAGAGAGCGGAAAGGTAGAACATTGGTTGAACGGCAACAAGATTGTTAGCTACGAGCTTTGGTCAGAGGATTGGGGCAAGCGTTTGGCGGGCAGCAAGTTTTCGAATTATCCAGATTTCGCACGCTCTGAAAGCGGCTATATCGCTTTGCAGGATCATGGTGACAAAGTTTGGTATCGCAATATAAAAATCCGGGAGCTATAAGCTCATGGGTATTTCAGGAATCAGTCTCTGGCAAATCCTGATAGTACTGGTGCTTGCAGTTTTACTGTTTGGCAGCGGCAAGATTCGTCGTATGGGAGAAGACCTGGGGGGAGCAATCAGTGGCTTTCGCCGCTCTTTAAAGGATAACGGAGAAGAAGGCTTCTCTGCAGAATCTCCCTCAAAATCTGCTGCTGAGGTTTCCCAAATAGGAGGGCGGCAATGACTATCAATAGAAGGCGGTTTTTGACAAATAGTGCAAGGCTGGCAGCTTTGGGGCTTGCTGCCCCCCTTATTGGGTTTAGTCGTCTTAGCCTCAGCACTGCAAGTGAACGCTTTTTTAAAATCTCTTTAGCTCAGTGGTCCCTGCATCGGCAACTGCGCAGTGGGGCTCTCAAGGTTCTGGACTTTCCGGTTAAAACACGCAAAGTCTTTGGCATTGAAGCGGTTGAGTATGTCAATCAGTTCTTTAAGGATCAGGCAAAGGACTTGAAGTTTCTCGCTGCAATGAAGGCTAGAGCAGAAGACCATAATGTTCGCAGTCTGTTGATTATGGTTGATGGCGAAGGCGACCTAGGCGACCCCGATAAAGACAAGAGAAAGCAGGCCATAGAGAACCATTACAAATGGGTCGAAGCGGCTAAGTACCTCAATTGTCACTCTGTGCGTGTCAATGCCGCAGGGCAGGGGAGCCGCGAAGAAGTGGGTAAGGCTGCTGTTGAGGGGCTGCGCGCGCTTTCGGAATTCGCACGGGATTTTAATATTAACGTGATTGTTGAGAACCATGGTGGCTACTCATCGAACGGTGAGTGGTTGTCACAAGTCCTTCAGCGTGTAGATATGTCCAATTGTGGCAGCTTGCCGGATTTTGGAAACTTCGGAGATTACGATCGCTATTTAGGGGTTCAGCAACTGATGCCGTTCGCCCAGGGTATCAGTGCCAAAAGCTTTGAGTTCGATTCAGCGGGAATTGAAATCAATACGGATTTTGCTCGGATGTTACGGATCATTCGCGATGCGGGTTATCGAGGCTATATCGGCATTGAGTTTGAAGGGCCGGGAGATGAGGACCATGGAATCTTGGCAACTAAGCAGCTGCTTGAGCAGCTTGGCAGGAGGGTGGAGCTGTCCGCGCAACTAAATGAAAAAATCGATAAAATTTAGTTTCGAATGTAACCGGTTACATATTTTTAATTTATCCAGACGTGAAAATATGTACTTTAATGTCTGGTTTCTTTAAGAAATCAGACTCCAGCACTAAAAAATTTTACATTTAGACTTTATTAACGCCCAAAGAAGGCAGAAAAATATCCTAAAAATGAAACCGGTTACAGGAAAATATCTCAAATTGATAGAATTTAGCCGGTCAGAAGAAAAATAAATGATCATGTAGGAGAGATGTTATGGCGAGTGAAGATATCGAGAATAAAGAGTACGACGCCTTAATAGTCGGTTCTGGCGCTGGGGGCGGCATGGCTGCCTATGTTCTGGCCACAGCCGGTTTAAAGGTACTGCTGCTTGAAGCGGGGCGATCCTACGACCCGGTCAAAGAAACCCCTATGTTTAATTTGCCCAAAGACGCACCCCTGCGCGGTGGTAGTACGCCGGAAAAGCCGTTCGGCTTTTACGATGCGACAGTGGATGGTGGCTGGCAGGTACCAGGCGAGCCCTATACCCAGGGATCTCGAGAGAAAGGTCGACGTTTTGACTGGTGGCGAGCGCGTATGCTGGGTGGCCGCACGAACCATTGGGGGCGTATTTCACTGCGCATGGGTGAATACGACTTTAAGCCCTACTCAAGGGATGGGCTCGGCTTTGACTGGCCCATCAGCTACCAAGACCTGGCACCCTACTACGATAAAACCGAGATGCTTATTGGTGTCTACGGTACCAATGAGGGATTGGAAAATACTCCGGACTCTTCCGACGGCGTATTATTGCCGCCCCCTAACCCCCGTGCTTATGAACTGCTAGCGAAAAAAGCTTGTGATAAGCTGGGTATCCCCGTGATCCCCTCACACTTGGCGATTCTCAGTGAGCGTCTCGACCATGAAACTATTCCGCAGAAACTGTTCCCCGATAATAAGCTCGCCCAGGATGTAACCCGCGAATCAATGAAATCCCGCGCAGCCTGTTTTTGGGCCACCCCTTGTGGTCGCGGTTGTTCCATTAAGGCAAATTTCCAGTCCACCACAGTACTACTACCTCCTGCGCTGGCTACAGGCAACCTAGACATCATCACTGACGCGATGGTGCGCGAAGTTACCGTTGATAAGAGAGGCAAAGCCAACGGGGTGGTTTACATTGATAAAAATACCCGCCAGGAAAAGTTTGCCAGTGCCCGCGCCGTTGTCGTCGCGGCCAGTGCCGCCGAGACATCGCGTATTCTTCTCAATTCAAAAAGTACCTTATTTCCTGATGGTCTCGCCAATGGCAGTGGTGTTGTAGGTAAATACCTGATGGATACTGTGGGTGCCGGAGTCGGTGGCCAAATTCCAGCCCTGGAAAATATGCCCGCCCATAACGAAGACGGCGCGTCGGCAATGCATATGTATATGCCGTGGTGGCTATATAAAGAGCAGTTGCGCGGAGACCTGAATTTTGCGCGCGGTTATCACATTGAATTCGGTGGTGGCCGCAGTATGCCTGGAGCCGGTGCCTTCGGTGGCATGGGTGACTTTACCGAAGGTGCCTATGGTAAAGATCTGAAACAGGCCTGCCGACGTTACTACGGTTCCTTTGTCTGGTTCGATGGTCGTGGGGAAATGATCCCTAATGATGATAGTTACTGTGAAATCGACAAGGACCAAGTTGACCAGTGGGGTATCCCGGTTCTGAAATTCCATTGGAAGTGGAGTGACCAGGAGCTCAATCAGGCTGCCCATATGCACAAAACCTTTGCCGAAATTATCGAGGGTATGGGCGGTAATGTGACCACAACGGTACAAACCGATGGTGCCAAAGCAATTATCAACGGTGGTGCGATTATCCATGAAGTTGGCACTGCGCGAATGGGCTCCAACTCAAGAGATTCTGTACTCAATCCTTACTGCCAGTCTTGGGAGGTTCCGAACCTCTTTTTAACCGACGGCGCTCCCTTTGTTTCCAATGCCGATAAAAACCCAACCCTAACTATTATGGCGCTGGCTTGGCGTACCTGTGACTACATCGTGGACCAGTTTAAAAGGAGGAACATTTGATATGAGCAAGGATAAAACAAACCTGAGCCGCCGTAATGCCCTGCGTTTGATTGCTACTACTGCGGCTGCGGTCCCAGTAATCGGTTGTTCTGAGAAAGCAGCACCAAAAGTTGAGTTGAAGCAAGACAAACCGGCAACGAAACCAGCCGTTAAAAATCTGGATGCGCCTAAACAAACTTTAGCCAGGGGTACACCAACAGATCCTGATCTGCTTAACCCCGTCGTACCATGGGAAATGCAATTAGATGCGCGTGAGCTGGCGGTACTTGCAGCGCTTTGCGATGTGATTATACCTGCTGATGAAATTTCACCGAGCGCTTCTTCAGTAGGTGCACACCATTACATCAATGAATATGTCAGCGCACCTTATTCCAACAATAAGGCGGACCTTGTCACTATTCGCGGAGGGGTGGTCTGGCTCGAGGGTGAGTCCAGGCGCAGGTTCCAAGGCCCATTTGTTGAGCTGAATGAATCTCAAAAAATTGCCATCTGCGAGGACATCAAATGGACTCGTAACGCGAAGCCAGAATTCCAAGCCGGTGCACGTTTCTTTGCCAAGGTGCGAGTTCTTGTATCTACCGCCTTCTACACCACCGAGGAAGGCATGGCGGATATTGGCTACGTAGGTAATAGGCCTATGGCCAGCTTTCCTGGCGCACCGCCTGAAGTATTAAAACGACTCGGCTTAGAAAGCTGAGAACTGTGTAAGGCTAACCCCAGGGAAAGGGGTTGCCTATAAAAGTAAGCCAGGGATGGATAGATCTGAAACCGGGCTTATTCCGAAGACTTGGTAAGAGGGTATGCCGAGTTTAGAGGGTGCACGGAAGGCTCAAAAATTATAATAAAAGTGATGCTTAGCTATGAAAGAGAAAACCCAAAAAGAAAACCGCAGGACGGAATTACTTCGTACATCCGCCAGTGCACTGGTGTTATGCAGTGTCGTCGGTATGGCACAGGCGCAAAATACCGAGGAAGCCCAAAAAGAAAGTTTGGCGCTTGAAGAGGTAGAGGTACTGGGTATTCGTCAGAGCATGGAGAAAAACCTCGATGTGAAGCGCTTTTCCAATGCGGTGGTGGACTCAATTACCGCTGAAGATATTGGCAAGTTCCCCGATAAAAACGTAGCTGATGCCTTACAGCGGGTACCGGGAGTCTCTATTGTCCGTAGTGGTGGTGAGGGCGCCAGGGTAAGTATTCGTGGTACAGCCCCAGAACTTACTTTCACTCAACTTAACGGTAACTATATTGCCACTCCGGGCGATGAGCCATCACGCTCGCTAGATTATTCCTTGTTGCCCGCAACAATGATTGCCCGTACAGATGTTTATAAGAGCCCTGAGGCAAAGCTGGATGAAGGCGGAATCGGTGGTACTGTCATTTTGCATACCCGCAAACCTCTGGATCTGGATGCGGGAGAGGGCATGCTATCGGTTGAAACAACCTACGCGGATGTCACTGAGAAGTATGAGCCACAATACACGGGTTTTTACTCATGGAAAAATGATCGGGAAACCTTTGGTGTCTTGGTGGGTTATTCCAAGCAGGATCGTCAAAATCGAGTGATTAGCACCACTACAGAAAATTGGGGTTGGCAAGGTGACGTTAAGCCCCATGAAGGGGTAGAAGAAAGGGGGCCCATGGTAGATATCGACGGTAATGAGTACCGCGATTTCTATGCCCCCAGAGCCGTAGTGGGTAGCGTTTTTGAAGAAGAGCGTACCCGCGAAGGAATTCAGCTCAGTGCTCAATGGCGTCCGGTTGAACAACTTGAGCTAGGTGTCAATTATTTTCGCTTTGAGCAGGGTGGCAATTCAGAGAATTACCGTATTGTATTTCCAGAGTGGAACTATGGTGATGCAGTTGCACCCGGTAGCCTTAAATTTGACGAGGATGGCGATACCTTACTCGGTATTGGCATGCTGGATCGGGGGCAGGCCGAATTGCAGTCTCCTCAAGTCGCTGGTGACTACACGCGAGCTGAATATGTGTCAGATACCTTGGATTTTAATGCTATTTACCAAGGTGATGGCTATAGCGTGCGATTGGTTGTGGGCAGCACCAGTGCGGAGGGCGGACCTTCCGAGAAATTGTTTGCCTCAGTAAACTCTCGCTATGGCACTGTGACTGATTGGAGTTGGGACCTAAGCAGTGGCACTGCAGAGATTGATACCAGTGCCGATCTGGGAGACCCCAATACTTACCCCTTATACGATTGGTTTTCTTCGCACTGGACCAGTAGTGAGGATGATGAAAACTACTACCAGCTAGATGTATCTATCGATATGGATTACGGCTGGCTGACATCCCTTGATGTGGGACTTAAATACCGCGACCACGAAATTAACCGACGCATTACTAAACAAGCTTGGGATGATGATAACCCGCCGTGTCCGACTATTAACTGGCCGAATGAAGACGGTAAAGATGGTCTTTGTTATCCCTGGTGGCCGGACGATTCTTTCCACACCGACCCTAATGGCGTTCCGGATACGATCGATATCCTTTCTAGTGGCCCACTCGACAATATCATTGGCGGTGTAAAAGTGCCCAACTTTGCCTACCTGGAGTTCGAGAAGCTAAAAGAGTTTCTCTATGAGACTTATGGTGATCCTACAGTGATCGTAGAACGGGACCAGGACTATCGCATCGGTGAGGAGGTGACTGCGGCCTATGTACAGCAGAATTTTGCTTCTGCCACTTTGCGCGGTAATTTTGGTGTTCGCGCGGTGCAGACCAAGCAATATGCCCGAACCTACGACAATATTGACGGAGTTTTGCAAGATGAACCCAATGTTCGCGATAGCAGTAACACCGATTTTCTGCCAAGCGCCAATATCGCTTGGGATATTAACGATGATTTAGTAATGCGTGCAGCCCTCGCAAGGGTTGTCGCTCGAGTTAATTATGATGACCTCGGTGGCTCTGAATCAATACACGCCCCATTGCCAGGAGCGACCGTAAGAGATGGATTTGCGGGGAACTCCGAATTGGAACCCTATAAGGCGGATCAGTTTGATTTGGGTCTGGAATGGTACTTCGACGATGCTTCCGCAATGGGAGTAACCCTGTTCAGGAAGGAAATTGCATCATTCGTCATTAACGGCAGTTCCCTGGTAACCAGGGAAATAGATGGTGACATTTGGAATGTAAACATGTCGATGCCTGTTAATGGCACCGATGCCACCGCTCAGGGTGCCGAGCTGTTTGTGCAATATGCCTTTGATAACGGTTTTGGGGTTTTTGCTAACTACACCTATACGGACACAGAGCTGGCCAATCTTGACCTCGAAAGCGGTGAAACAATCAAAACAGAAATTGCGGGTACCTCTAAAGATCAATACAACCTATCGGTGTACTACGAGAATGACCTTTTCAGTGTGAGAGCCTCTTACAACTATCGCAGCGCCTATGCGGATGGCTATAGCAACGGCGTGAATACGTTTACTGATGAGTATGATCAGCTTGATGTAAATGCTTCTTATAGTTTGATGGAAAACCTTACTCTCACTGCCTCCATTATTAATCTCACCGAAGAGAAGGTGGATAGATATTGGGGTGAAGAAAACAGAGTCTTGGGTTCCTCCTACTCAGGTCGCCGCGCCTATATGGGGCTGACTTACAGCTTCTGATCCCGCCATAACTTCGGCGCACAGATACAGCAATGTCTCTGTGCGTTTTCCATTTGAGACAAATCATTGTGATCAGCAAAAGAAAATTCCTGAAATATTCCTTCCTGGGCACTGCTGGCGCCCTGGCAACACCTTCAGTGGCAGCTATGGCAAGGCGTTATACGAAGAAGGGAAAAAAGCCCATAGTCATATCAACCTGGAAACATGGGGGCCCAGCCAATGAGGCAGCTTGGCAGGTTCTCAGCGAAGGTGGCAGGGCTTTGGATGCCGTAGAGGCAGGTGCTCGGGTGCCGGAAGCTGATCCGCAGGTAACCAGTGTTGGCTATGGCGGTTTTCCCGATCGCGATGGTGTAGTGACCCTTGATGCCTGCATTATGGATGACAAACAAAATTGTGGTTCAGTGGCTTTTTTACAGGGTATCAAGCATCCCATCTCGGTTGCGCGAAAGGTGATGGAGGAAACTCCACATGTAATGTTGGTCGGCGAGGGCGCACAGCGTTTTGCAGTTGAGCAGGGGTTTGACATTGAGAACCTGTTAACTCCAAAAGCTGAAGCCGCCTGGCGTGAGTGGAAGCGCGAGTCCCGTTACCAGCCGATAATCAATAGAGAAAACCACGATACTATCGGCATCTTAGCTGTGGACCAGGACGGCAACCTCTCAGGTGCCTGCACCACCAGTGGCGCGGCTTTCAAGATGCACGGGCGGGTAGGGGACTCACCGATTATCGGCGCCGGACTCTATGTCGATAATGAAGTGGGTGCGGCTACTGCCACGGGTATGGGCGAGCTAATGATCAAGACTGTCGGTTGCCATCAAGTAGTGGAGCTGATGCGTCATGGCTACACACCGGAGGAAGCCTGTCGTGAGGCGGTGGAGCGTATTGCGCGCAAGCTGGGGGACTATAAGAAGTTCCAGGTGGGTTTCCTGGCTTTAGATAAAGCCGGTAATTACGGTGCTCACTGTATTCACCCGGGTTTTAATTATGCCGTAAGAGATGCGAGTGGTGCACAATTAGTAGATTCGAAAAGTAAACTCGGCTGATTTTCTTCTTGGAGCAAGCCGCAGTTAATTAACTTGCCCCAATAGGAAGAAAATTCGAATTTGCTCAATGCACTGCTCAGTGCAAAGTTCGTGCTTGCTGCCTGTTTAGACGCAGTTCTGGGGAGAAGCGAATCATATCTAGGAGAGCATCAAAATAATGTTCGCCTAAGTCGCCAAGGTCTACAAAACGAGGAGAAAGAAGCCAGTCTTCCAGAACACCAAAAAGGCCTCCGTGAAGCATTTGTTGGGCCAGTTTCAAATCCAGGTCAGCAGGTAATTGACCGGCTGATAGTGCAATCTCCAACAATTCTCCCATTCGCTCCAACCGCTCTGTGCGGCCTTGCTTAATACGGTGAGTGGACTCGCATACTTCACTGATTGGGTCGCATGGCAGGAAGATAATCTCCAACAAGCGCTGCCATTCATCATTACAGGCAATCTCATCGAATAGCCATATCCAGCGGGTACGCAGGGTGCCTAGAGGGTCTTTCTTCAACTCATCGCCGGCCGCCGCGCAGAGGTCTTCACCGGGCAGGCGCATGCGCTCGGTTAGAGCGTTGAGTAGCCCAACTCTGTCGCGGAAATGGCTATGCAGGGAATCACGAGTGACTCCGGCAAGCTCTGCGACGGCCGCTAGGGAGGCGTGGGTGACGCCAGATTCGTGAAAAACACGAATCGCGGCGTCTAAGATACGCTCTCGGGTGTTAAGTATTTGCTCTTCTCTATATTTAGCCATGGGCAATGCAGCTTCTTCATTATCGTAATCGCCTCATTTGACCGCATATTCACGGCTGTTCGCCGCATGAAAACAAATGAGACTTTAGTGCAAACCCTTGAAAACACTGGGTAAAAGTGCATGTTAGTCGATATTCATGCGCTGATGAATAGTTGATCGGATTTCATCACTACACATAAAATGCGTGGCCACTGGAGTTAGACCTTCCTGTCACCATCTCTTTTTCTCCCGAACTGACCGCAGTATCCAGGCCGTCAGCCCTGATCGAGGTAACCATGCTCAATAAAAAAGCGTTTATCAGTCTTTTGATCACTAGTGCATTGCTTGCCGCTTGTGATGAAAGAACCGCTGCGCCACCGATGCCGGCGCCACAGGTGACTGTGGTTACGCTGGAATCCGAGCCGGTTACGCTTACCAGAGAGCTACCTGGTCGCACTTCACCTTTTAAGGTGGCGGAAGTTCGTCCACAGGTAAATGGCATCATAAAACAGCAATTGTTCCGTGAAGGTGGGCGTGTTGATGCAAATCAGCCACTTTATCAGCTGGATGACGCCATTTACCAAGCGGATGTGGATAGTGCGCGCGCTAAATTACAGGGGGCAAATGCGGCTATGAATATCGCCCGCCTCAAGGCTGAGCGTACCGCAGGCCTTGTTAAGAGTGGCGCTGTAAGCAAGCAGGAGAATGATGTCGCGGAGGCTGACTTGCAGGAAGCCCGCGCCTCTGTTGCAGCTGCCAGGGCGGAGTTACAGAGAGCGGAAATCCAGCTGGACTACGCCCAGATTACCTCGCCGATTACTGGCCGTATTGGTAAATCCAGTGTCACTCAGGGTGCATTAGTAGCGGCCAATCAGGCCGCAACTTTGGCCACTGTGCAACAGCTGGACCCCATCTATGTGGACGTCACCCAGTCTGCCGCAGAGCTGGTCAGCCTGCGTCGGGCTCTCCAGGCGGGTACATTGGCAGATGCCACAAACCTGCCAGTTAAGATTTTGCTGGAAGATGGCAGTGAGTTTGAGCACCAAGGCAAGCTCGAGTTTGCCGAGGCCAGTGTGGACCCTTCTACTGGCAGTGTGTTGCTGCGAGTCGTTGTCCCCAACCCAGACAATATGCTGCTGCCAGGCATGTACGTGCGCGCGATAGTGGGTAGCGGTGTACGGGAAAATGCCATTCTGGTGCCTCAACAAGGTATTGCAAGGGACCCGAAAGGCAATACTTCGGCAATGGTGGTCAATGAAGAGAATATTGTTGCCCAACGTTCCGTGCGGGTCAGTCGCACAGTCGGTAACCGCTGGCTGGTAGAAGAGGGGCTGGAGCCCGGTGACCGTGTCGTAGTGGCTGGATTGCAGAAAATTCGCCCCGGCGCGCCGGTACAGCCCAGTGAACGTGAGGACGAGCAGGCACCTGCAGCAGCTGGCGACAACAACGCTGCTGCTGAGCAAGGTTCCTGAGGGTAGGGGTTATGGCGAGCTTTTTTATCAACCGGCCCATCTTTGCCTGGGTTCTGGCAATTATCACCATGCTGGCAGGGGCATTGTCCATCAGCAAATTGGCGGTGGAGCGCTATCCGAATATCGCACCGCCCTCTATTAATATTGAGGCCAGTTACCCCGGCGCTTCTGCCAAAGTGGTGGAAGATTCGGTGACGCAGATTCTGGAGCGGAATATGAAAGGCCTCGATGGCCTTCTCTATATGTCTGCTGTCAGTCAGTCCAACGGTGGTGTGTCTGTCTCCCTTACGTTTGAGAATGGTACCGACCCGGATACCGCACAGGTGCAAGTCCAAAACAAGGTACAGCTGGCAATGCCGCTGTTGCCCCAAGAGGTGCAGTTACAAGGGGTCAATGTCAGTAAGTCCCGTGGTGGCTTCTTGATGGTTGCAGGTTTTGTCTCCGAAGACGGCAGTATGAACCGCAACGACATTGCCGATTACATCAATTCAGCGATTGTGGACCCGGTTAGCCGGGTGCCAGGTGTCGGAAATGTGCAGGTGTTCGGCTCCAAATATGCAATGCGTATCTGGCTCGATCCCAACAAGCTGACTACTTACGATTTGACACCAAATGATGTAGCCGCGGCGGTGCGGGCCCAAAATGCCCAGGTCACAGTGGGCAGCCTGGGTGGCGCACCGGCTGTGCCAGGGCAGCAACTTAATGCCTCTATTACCTCCCAGGAGCGCCTGCAAACCCCGCAACAGTTCCGGGAAATCGTGGTACGAGCTAATGATGATGGCTCCATACTGCGGCTTGGCGATGTCGCCCGCGTTGAGTTGGGGGCAGAGAATTACGAGTTTATCTCCCGCTACAATCGCCAGCCGGCCACCGGTATCGCCATTAACCTGGCCACCGGTGCCAACGCACTGGAAACCGCCGAAGGCGTGAAAGCGAAGCTTAAAGAGCTGGAGCCTTTCTTCCCTCGGGGGCTTACTTCGGTCGTACCATTTGATACCACGCCCTTTGTCGAGGTCTCCATTAAAGGTGTGATCAGCACATTGATTGAAGCGATTGTGCTGGTCTTCCTGGTGATGTATCTGTTCCTGCAGAACTTCCGCGCAACCCTGATCCCTACAATCGCTGTACCTGTCGTGTTGCTGGGCACTTTTGCCGTACTCGCGGCACTGGGCTTCTCGGTCAATATGCTTACCATGTTCGCTATGGTATTGGCCATTGGCCTGCTAGTGGACGACGCTATTGTTGTGGTGGAAAACGTAGAAAGGGTGATGCGCGAAGAGGGCTTATCGCCGAAGGAAGCCACTAAAAAATCCATGAACCAGATTACCCCGGCATTGATCGGAATTGGTGTCGTGCTGTCGGCAGTGTTTGTGCCAATGGCATTTATGGATGGCGCCACTGGCGTAATCTACCGGCAGTTCTCAGCAACTATTGTTGCTGCCATGGCCTTGTCCGTATTAGTGGCGATTATCCTGACCCCCGCACTTTGTGCCACCTTGCTGAAACCACTTTCAAAAGGGGAAAGCCACGGTGAGAAAGGCTTCTTCGGTTGGTTCAATCGCAACTTTGAGCGCGGCAGTCGGCGCTACCAGGGCGGAGTGCAGGGCATCCTAAAACGTAGCGGCCGCTTTATGCTGTTGTTTGTGGCCCTTTCCGCTGTGATGGCCTTTTTATTCCTGCGTTTGCCCAGCTCCTTCCTGCCGGATGAAGACCAGGGCGTGCTCTTCTCTATGGTGCAGGCACCCGTGGGTGCGACCCAGGAGCGCACCATGGAATCCATCCGCAAAGTGGAAGATCAATTCCTGGATAATGAGCAGGGCACTGTGAAGTCCGTATTTTCGGTGCAGGGCTTTAGCTTTGCCGGCAGCGGCCAGAATACCGGTATCGCCTTTGTGAATATGGAAGACTGGTCTGAGCGGGAAGAAGAGTCGCAAAGTGCTGGCGCAGTAGCCATGCGTGCTATGGGCGCGCTGATGCAAATTAAAGATGCCATGGCTTTTGCCTTTGCACCGCCGCCTCTGCCAGAGTTGGGTTCTTCTGGTGGCTTTAACTTTTACTTAAAAGATAACGGCAACCTGGGGCACGAAGCACTGACTGCTGCCCGCAACCAATTCTTGGGGATGGCCGGGCAGAGTAAGTTACTGTCTAACGTACGTCCCAATGGCCAGGAGGACACGCCGCAATTTCGAGTGAAAATCGACAATGCCAAAGCTGCGGCCCTCGGCTTGTCTATTGCCGATATTAACAACGCGCTGAGTACCGCTTGGGGTGGCTCCTATATCGATGATTTTATCGATCGCGGCCGGGTCAAGCGGGTTTATATGCAGGCGGATGCGCCATATCGCATGGTGCCGGAAGACTTCCAGCTTTGGTCTGTGCGCAATGACAAAGGCGATATGGTACCTCTATCTTCCTTTGCCAGTTTTTCCTGGGAGCATGGTTCTCCCCGCTTGGAACGCTATAACGGTGTGCCCTCCATGCAGATCAATGGTCAGGCAGCAGCGGGGGTCAGTTCTGGCGAGGCCATGGCGGAAGTGGAGAGCTTGGTAGCGCAATTGCCGGCGGGCGTTGGTGTTGAGTGGAGTGGCCTTTCCTATCAGGAGCGCGCCGCCGGTGCACAAACACCACTGCTCTATACCTTGTCATTACTGATTGTATTCTTGTGCCTCGCCGCTCTCTACGAGAGCTGGACTGTGCCTACCGCCGTATTGCTAATGGCGCCCCTGGGGATTCTCGGCGCAGTGCTTGCCAACAGTTTGCGCGGCATGGAGAGGGATATCTATTTCCAGGTAGCTATGCTGACCACTGTCGGCTTGACCAGTAAGAACGCCATTCTGATTGTGGAGTTTGCCAAGCAAAACCTGGAAAACGGAATGGAACTGGTGGAAGCGACCATGCGTGCAGTCCGTGATCGCCTGCGCCCTATCCTGATGACTTCTTTGGCTTTTGGCTTGGGGGTTCTTCCACTGGCGATAGCCACTGGTGCAGGTTCCGGCGCACAACGTGCGATTGGAACCGGGGTACTGGGGGGAATGGTTGTGGGCACACTGCTGGGAATCTTCTTTATACCGCTGTTCTTTGTAGTGGTGCAGAGATTGTTTGGGCGTAAAACTAGAGTGAGCAGTACTGATACTGGGCAGAATCAAGTTCTTGCCAGTAAAAAGACAGAAGCTGCGGAAGCTTTGTAAGTCTCAAGCCAGAGAAAAGCCAGGCCGCATTTCCCGGCCTGGCTTTTTTGTATTTGCTCTTTGTTGGAGCGCAGCCCTAATGTAAGTGAATTTATTAGTCTGAGGGCTAGCAGTAGCTTCGGCTATTTTCTTCGCCTCACTTCGGCCTGATACAGTAGCTGAGAGATATCTCGACATTTCTGCTTTTAGTTTGAAATTCTCAAGCTCACCTTCAACTTTTCAAGTTCTTTGCGATATGATCCGCCGCTATTCTATTCACAATAGATCCGGCCAAGACCCATTGCCACTTCGCTCGCGTGATAGAGAAGTGGAAAATGAAGATTGCCGATACCTTATATGATATCTGTTTCAACCGTAATGCCGTAAAGCCGTGATGTTGATAGACAAAGAAACCGTACAAAAAATCGACATCGAAGCCCTGGATACGCATTGCTGCCTGTTTCAGTTTGATATTAGCGATATGTTGGAACTCACAGATGAGCCGTTGTAAACGCCAGGTCATGATCAGTTGGATCGGCGCCAACGATTTGAAGAATACTTCTAACGGTGCAGTAGATGGGAGGCCCCTCGGGCCTATCGCCTCCACTCTAAAGTCTCATTCATTTGATGCGGTTGAACTGCTGTACAGCTATCCGGAAGCTGAGGTTAATCCCTATTTGCATTGGCTTTCCCAGCAGGTCGAAATACCGACTAAGGCCTATTCTGAGTCGCTAGTCTCACCGGTGGATTTTTCGGCGATCTATGAGGCGGCTGATAAACACCTGGCCAGGCTTGTGGCCGAGGGCTGCGAGCTCTCTATATTGCTGAGCCCCGGCACTCCGGCTATGCAATCTATCTGGATACTGCTGGGTAAAACGCGCTACCCCAGTCGTTTCTATCGAGCCTCCATCGAGGAGGGGGTAGAAGAGGTAACCCTGCCTTTTGAATTGTCGGCGGAGTATATTCCCGCAGCCAAAGATCTGAGCAGCTCAAAAATTAGCCAGCTGTCTGAGGTGAGCACGCCGGTGGATGCTGCTTTCGACAGTATCATTACCCGCAATCCGGATATGCAGAAGCTGAAGGCGCAGGCCCAGGTTTTGGCCCAGCGCAATGTCCCGGTATTGATCTACGGCGAAACTGGAACCGGCAAGGAGCTGTTTGCCCGCGCCATCCACAATGCCAGTGATAGGGCTAGCCGGCCCTTTATTCCCTTAAACTGCGGTGCGATTCCCCCGGAACTGGTGGACTCGGTTTTGTTTGGCCACACCAAGGGCGCCTTTACCGGTGCAGCCTCCGATAAGCCTGGGGTGTTCGAACAGGCCCATGGTGGCACCTTGTTTTTAGATGAGTTCGGTGAGCTGCAGCCCAGCGTACAGGTACGGCTATTGCGAGTACTCCAGGAGGCTACTTTTGTTCCTGTTGGTGGCACTAGGGAAAAGCGGGTGGATGTGCGCCTGATCAGCGCCACCCATCGCAACCTGATGGAGGCCGTTGCCAATGCCTCTTTCCGGGAAGACTTGTTCTACCGCATTGCCGTTGGCGTACTGCACTTGCCACCACTACGCGAGCGAGAAGGGGATCTTTCACTGCTAGCCGGCATAATCTTGGAAGCCCTGAGTGAGCAAGATGTGGGTTTACAGGGTAAAAAACTATCTCCCGGTGCGATGAACCTTATCCTCAAGCACCCCTGGCGGGGCAACGTGCGTGAGTTGCAGTCCAGCTTGCTGCGTGCAGCGCTGTGGTGTCAGGGAGACACGATTAGTACGCAGGATGTACGTCAGGCACTGTTTCAGATGCCTGAGAAAAACTCGGGGCTGCTGGATAAAGATGTATCGAAAGGCATTGATTTACAGGGCTTATGTGATGATGTAATGCGGCATTATATTCCCCTCGCATTCGACGCAGCCCAAGGCAAGAAAACCAAGGCAGCGGAGTTGTTGGGTTTCAACAGCTACCAAACCCTCGAGAATAAAGTGAAGAAATTGAGCATTAGCTAGCTGCTGCAAGCTTGGAATTGGAGCATGGATGTAGACGTATCAACTACTGGGAAGCTTGGCTAGAGATTGGGTTAAAGGAAGTAGAGCGAAGGTAAATACGTTTACTTTGAGGTAAAAAACATTATCTTTGGGTATTGGTGACCGATCAATGTTTATGGGGTTGCCCCATCATTTTCCAGGTCTCCATAGGGGGACTGTAGGATGCGGTCTAAGCGACTGGTCGATGGCGTACAGTATTTAACCTGGGGTGGTGCTCACAGAGCGGATTTTATTTCAACTTATTGATATTAAAGAGCTTATTTCGAGATTTTACGTTTGCTATAGGGAGTGTTCGCTGGTCGAAAGTAGTGGTGTAAAGAAGGAAACGGCGCAACTATTGAGGCTGAAGAGCCCTCAGGGATTGATCACCTGAGTGGAAAATTCGGTGTAAATCAATGGTCGCTAAGTTGTTGGCACGACACCTGCACTAGCAGGGATATGGAAATAATAGAATTTATGCAGTCACAGAATTTTGAGCACTTAAGACCTTACTGGCCAGATCTTGCTAGTTTAGGGGGCCACGCTGAGCAATACGTTTATAGCGACCCGCAAAGCGCACTGATTAAGCTTCGTTGTTTTGCCGAGAAGCTGGTAGGTATTGTCTACCGGGAATGGCGCCTGCCCAGTTTGCCCAATGAGAAGTTTATTGATCGTCTGGAAAACCACGCCTTTGCCTCGGTAGTCGACCAGGCAATCATCGATAAATTGCATGCGATTCGCAAAGAAGGCAATAAGGCAGCGCACGAGGGTAAGTTTGGCAAAGGTAGTGGCCCCTGGTTACTCAAGGAAACGCATATTCTCAGTTGCTGGTTACTGCTGTCTCTTAAAAAGGGGAGCAAAGGTGACTTAACGCCTTTCAAAGAGCCTGCCAAAACTGTTTCGGCTGAAGCCTTAAGCAAGGCCGCCGTGAAAGAGCTGAAGGCCAGTAAACAACGTGAAGCTGAACATAAAGCTCGTCTTGAGCAGGCCATGGCCGAACTTGAAGCCGCGCAACAAGCTGAGATTGAAGCGCAGCGAGAAACGGCCAAGCTAAAAGCACAACTCGATGAAGCGGCAATCAATGCGCACAAACAAGCCAGTGATAATGCTAAAAACCAGCTGGAGCTTAACGAAGCGCAAACACGCCGTCGCCTGATTGATACGGAATTGCACAGCCGTGGGTGGGATATTGACCTTGTTAAAGGCAAGAATACCGAAGAAGTCAGCTTTGAGGAAAAAGTCGACGGCCAGCCTACCGCTACGGGTATCGGCTACTGTGACTATGTGCTCTGGGATGACAACGGTAAACCGCTCGCAGTCATCGAAGTCAAGCGCACGCGCGAGAATGCCGAAAGGGGCCGTCAGCAAGCCAAGCTTTATGCTGATGCACTAGAAAAGCGGTACGGCCAGCGTCCAGTTATCTTTTATACCAACGGTCACGACATCTTTATCTGGGATGATGCGCAAAAGCTCGCCCCCCGCAAACTCTATGGCTTCTACTCCAAGAGCAGTTTGCAATACCTTGTGGGTCAGCGCAGCACCCGGCAAGACCTCAATGCCACACCGGTGGCAACCGATATCGCTGGTCGGATGTACCAGCTCGAATCCATATCAAGAGTGTGTGAGCGATTCAGCCAAGGTCACCGCAAAGCTCTGATAGTGCAGGCCACAGGAACCGGTAAAACCCGCGTCGCTATCGCACTCACCAAGCGTATGATTGATGCCCGCTGGGCCAAGCGTGTACTGTTTCTCTGCGACCGCAAAGAACTGCGCAAACAGGCGGGTAAGGCTTACAACGAGTTTACCAACGAGCCGCTCTATATTGTCGGCAAGAGCAAAAAAGAGTACTGCAAAAAATCGCAGATCTATGTGGCGACTTACCCCGGCATGATGAAAATCATGGAGCAGTTTGATCCGGGCTACTTCGACCTGATTATCGCCGACGAATCGCACCGCTCCATCTACAACGTCTTCGGCGATCTCTTCAAATACTTTGATGCTTTTCAACTGGGCCTCACCGCCACGCCGGTTGAAATGATCAGCCGCTCCACCAGTCAGTTGTTCGGTTGTGATTACAAAATGCCAACCGCCAACTATCCGCTGGAACAGGCAATTGAAGACAAGAACCTCGTCCCTTTTAAAGTCGTCACTCATACCACCCAATTTTTGCGCGAGGGAATTCAGGGTGACAAGCTCAGTGATGAGCAAATCGCCGAGCTGGAAGATCAGGGTTTTGATCCGAATGAGCTGGATTT
The DNA here is from genome assembly GCF_052466775.1 of Microbulbifer sp. CnH-101-G. Lineage (NCBI taxonomy): Bacteria > Pseudomonadati > Pseudomonadota > Gammaproteobacteria > Cellvibrionales > Microbulbiferaceae > Microbulbifer > Microbulbifer sp. CnH-101-G. The sequence goes on along the minus strand of NZ_CP174292.1, from coordinate 1,700,202 downwards.
TAAAGCGGCTGCAATCGATAAAGCCGTTTTTAACAAAGATACCAACCGCGCCATCTTGCGCAACCTGATGGAGAACGGTCAGCGCCTGGCCGACGGCCAAACGCTGGGCAAGTCCATGGTGTTCGCCCGCAACATTCAACATGCAGAGTTACTCAGCACACTCTTTGCCGAGATGTATCCTGCCTATGTTAAGAAAAGCGGGGGCGGCAACTTCTGTCGAGTGATCCACTCCAAGTACGAGAGGGCTGAAGAGCTGATCGATGATTTCAAAGCTACCGATGGTAAAGACTCCGAAATTACCGTGGCCATCTCTGTAGATATGCTCGATACCGGTATCGATGTGCCCGAGGTGCTCAACCTCGTTTTCGCCAAGCCGGTAAAATCTAAAGTGAAATTCTGGCAGATGGTTGGGCGCGGCACTCGCCTGTGCCCGAATCTCTTTGGCCCCGCCACCGATGGTAGCGATGACAAGAAGAAATTCCTGATCTTTGACCACTGGGGCAATTTCGAATACTTCGAAATGGAACCGGAAGAGGAAGAGCCCCGCCAAAGTAAATCGCTCAGCCAAAAACTCTTCGAAGCACGCCTGGCTTATGCGGAAGAGGCCCTCAAGCGCGGCGAGATGGAAAGCTTTGGCAAAATGGTCCTCTTGATCAAGCAGGATATTGATGCGCTGGATGACAACACTATAGCGATCAAAGATAACTGGAAGCTCAAGCAGCAGCTGGGCCAGATCGAAGTATTGCAGCAGTTTGCCCCAGCCACTATAGCGCTGCTTTATGACCAAATGGCCCCGTTGATGCAATGGCGTAATATCCAGGGCGAGAGCGAGGCCTTAAAATGGGATCTCGATATCGCCACGGCCCAGTATGCCCAGCTCTGCCAACCCAAATTATTGGAGCCCGTCAGAGAGCAGGTGCTCAGCAAAGTCCGCAGTTTATCCATGCACTTGAACCAGGTGCGCAACAGGGCCTTGGATGTCAATGCGCTGCAACAAGATGAATACTGGGCGACAGCGAGCTTCGAGAAGCTGGAACATAGCCGCCAGCAGCTCCGCCCGGTTATCCATCTACGGGACAAGGGCGCAGTGCCCCCAGTGGCTCCGATCCCTATCTACGATATCAAAGAGGACAGCGCGGAATATCGGGTGGAGGAACGCAAAACCAATATTCGCACCATCGACTACGAAATCTTTCGGCAGGAAGTGGAAAAAACACTGACGCCGCTTTTCGACAAAGACCCAGTGCTGCAAAAAATCCGTGCCGGAGAACCGGTCACAGCCGCAGAGCTGGATACCCTCAATGCATTGGTGCACACACAAAACCCCAGCGTCGACCTTGCGCTATTGTCTGAGTTTTACCCGGAGTCCAGTACCGGCGTCGATCAGCTGTTGCGCACTATTATCGGCCTGGACGTGGGGGCGATTGAGCGGCAATTTACCGCGTTTGTGCAGGCACATCACATCAATCTCAGTGCCCTCCAGCAGCGCTTTTTGGGGCTGCTTAAAAGCGAGATCTGCCGCAAGGGGCAGATGACCGTTGCAGACCTTTACGAGCAACCGTTCAAAGGCCTGCACCAGGACGGAATCGACGGGCTGTTCCAGGAACACCAAGCGGAACTGATCGCCAAATTTGTGGCAGGCTTCACGGTCGAAACAAAAACACAGAAATCACAGCTCAACGTGCCAAGCCAAGCTTCAGAGAAAGCTTCAGAGCAAGCGCAGCCCGTTGACTAATTTAGAGTTGTACTAAAAAAGCGGAAGGAAAGATCACCCTGCACTCGGGACCGTATGAGGCATGGATGCCGATGATGAGCGTACAGGGATGTATTCACAGCGCGTCTCGAGGGCAGGGTGATCTTTCCTTCCGGCCCAGTAGTAAGAGAAGTAACATGATTACAGGCGCACTAAAAAGCAATATCGATAAACTCTGGGAAGAGTTTTGGACCGGCGGGATTACCAATCCCCTCACCGTGATCGAACAGATCACCTTCCTGATGTACGCACGCCTGCTGGATATGAACGAGACCACCGACGAGAAAAGGTCCCGGCGTACAGGCAAGTCTTTTAAGCGCCGCTTTAACGGAAAGCAACAACACCTGCGCTGGCAAAAGCTGATGCATATCGAGTCCGCCGACAAATTGTTGAAGACCGTGCGCGATGAGCTGTTCCCTTACTTCAAGGAGAGCAGTGCCGTGAGCAACGAAGGCACGCTGTTTGCCGAGTTTATGAAAGACGCCCAGCTCATGATCCAGAAGCCCTCACTGCTGGTTCGAGCGCGGGATATGGTCAATGACCTGCCGCTGGAGAAAGGGGACACCAAGGGCGATCTCTACGAGTACCTGCTCAGCAAGCTGACCACCGCCGGTATTAACGGCCAGTTCCGTACCCCGCGGCATATTATTCGCGCCATTATCGAATTGATGGACCCGGACGCAACCGACCGCATCTGCGACCCGGCCTGCGGCACGGCGGGTTTTTTAAGCACCACCTACGAATTTATACTGCAAAAGTACAGCTCGCCGGAGGGCACCATTACTGAGTGGGTCACCAATGAAAAAGGTGGGCAAGAAGCGCAGACCCTCTATACCGGCGATCTTTTGGGCAAGAAAAACCGCCGGCATGTGGACCGCGATATGTTCCACGGCTTCGACTTCGATGCCACCATGTTGCGCATCGCCGCCATGAACCTGGTGATGCACGGCGTGGCCGAGCCGGATATCCACTACCAGGACACCCTGAGCCAGGGCTTTATCGAGCGCTTTCCTAAAGAGGCCAAAGGGGGCTTCGACCTAGTACTGGCAAACCCGCCGTTTAAGGGCAGCCTGGATGAAGAGGATGTCGATCCGGAAATCCTGCGCACGGTGAAAACCAAAAAGACCGAGCTGCTGTTTGTCGCCCTGATCCTGCGCATGCTTAAAGTCGGCGGCCGCGCCGCCGTGATCGTACCCGACGGCGTACTGTTCGGCTCCTCCAAGGCCCACCAGCAGTTGCGCAAAACCCTGATCGAAGACAACCAGCTGGAGGGCATTATCAGCCTGCCCAGCGGGGTGTTTAAGCCCTATGCCGGTGTCAGCACGGCGGTCATGATCTTCACCAAAGGGGGAGAGACCGACAAAGTCTGGTTCTACGATCTGCAAGCCGACGGCTTTTCACTGGACGATAAGCGCACCCCGCTCACCGGCAAAGGCAGCAATGATTTGCCGGACTTGATTAGCCAGTGGCACAAGTACAGCGCCAAGGCCATGGCCGGCAAGTCCGTCAAGAAATGGACCGATAAAACCGCCAAGGCATTTCTGGTGGATAAGGCCGAGATTGCCAGCAATAAGTACGACCTCTCTATTAATCGCTACAAGGAAGTGGTGTATGAAGAAGAGACATACGATCCGCCCAAGAAAATTTTAAAGCGCTTAAAAGCGTTGGAAGTGGAGATTCAGAAGGAGCTGAAAGAGCTGGAGGCGATGTTGTGAGTTGGCTGACAGCAAAGCTAGCTGATGTTGCACCTGCAAGAGCTTTAAAAAGACCTATTGCAGATTTTTCGGAAAAGGCTTGGCACTTGAACTTGGATCAAATCGAGGCGCAGACAGGTAGGGTATTAAGTGAAGTGATTGCGCCAGTCTGTGATGCTGGTACATCGACATATTGGTTTGATGATACACATGTACTGTACTCAAAGCTTCGCCCGTATTTAAATAAAGTAGTGCTGCCGCAACGAAAAGGTATTGCAACTACAGAGTTGGTGCCTTTATGTCCTGATCCTGATCGTTTAGATCGAAGCTACTTAGCTTACTATCTTCGCTCAAACCATTTTGTGAGCTGGGTAAGTGCGCAAGTGGCGGGGGCAAAAATGCCTCGTGTATCAATGAAGGTGTTTTGGGATCATGAAATCCCCCTCCCACCCCTAAAAGAACAAAAACGCATCGCCGCCATTCTGGATAAGGCCGACAACCTGCGCCGCAAACGCCAGCAAGCCATCCAGCTCGCCGACGAATTCCTCCGCTCCGTTTTTCTGGATATGTTTGGTGATCCGGTGACGAATCCGAAGGGGTGGGCGAAAGGAACGCTTGGAAAATATTGTGCCTTTCAGGGAGGTTTTGCATTCAAGAGTAAAGACTTCTCTGATGGCGGTATTCCGCTTGTGAAGATAACCAATGTGCATTTTGAAAACCTAAAATGGGATGATGTTAGCTATCTCCCCAAGTCCTTTATTAGGTCTAAGCCTGATTTTGTACTTGTGGAAGATGATTTACTGATGGCGATGACTCGACCGATAATTAAATCCTTGAGTGCAGTAAAGGTTGTTGAAGTAAAAAAGAAGGATCTTCCGTGCATTCTTAATCAAAGGGTTGGGCGATTTAAGGGATATCAAAATTATTTTACAAAAGAGTTTCTTAAATACTTTCTGTATTCGGACTATTTTAAAAGTGAGATTGAAAAATTGTGTTCTGTGGCCCTTCAACCGAATGTAAGTGCGAAGCAAGTTGAGTCTATAGCGTGTTACATTCCGGAAAAGCAAGAGCAAGAGAGGTTTTCTGATATTGTTAAAAGAGTGGAAAAGATAACATCTTTATGTGGGCTTGCTAGTCAGGAGCAGTTATTTGAATCATTAAAAGAAAAAGCCTTTTCAGGAAATCTATAGTACACCCAATACATGAGAGTAACAAAGCTGTCCCTGACCAACTTTTGCTCCTTTAGCAAAATCCAGAGTGATCCAGTCCGCATCGAAGTGCTGGGAGGTCAGTATGCCGGTGGCTTTAAAAACTTGGTTAATGATTGGGATTGATATATAGAGCAGCTATGCCCGCCTCTAGAGTAAAAGTAGGCAATATGCCTTCAGAACCTAGAGGCGCTTGTAGCTGTCTAACACGCTGCTAGTTAATTAACTCAGATAGTAAATTAAGTGATTTTTTGGCCCTTGGTAGGAAGTGCTCTATCAATTTTTGATACGTGCCTTCCTTGTAAGCCATACCCAAGAGTCCCGCATTCCCAACCGCAGCGCGATCCCTTCATAGGGGCGCTGCCATAGCCGCTGCCTGAATACACAGCTTCCGCGCTGGAAACCATATCCCAAATGGAACCTTGCACTTTATTGCTCGCCCCAACTTCACGCATTGAGTTGCACATTTTAAATCCTCCGCCAATGATTCCCTATCCGCCGGGCAGCCCCACGATAAATCAGCCACTCAAATCCCACAAAGGTGGTCTCCAGTGAGCTTCTGGATAACGGATATAAAAAAATTTATCTCTAGATAAATTAAGTTATTTTATTTTGCCGTCCATCTTTTTGAATTTCCTTCTAACTTATTGATTTGCAAATAAAAACCAATTTGGCATAGAAGTTGACTGTTATCTCTTAACTTAATCTAAACAAGGAAAAAAGTTATGGGATACGAAGTTGATTTTCTCGGTGTGGGTGATGAATCCAAAAGTGGGGATGCAATTGCGATCCGCTTCGGCAATCTCCATGGCGGCCGGGACGAGCAGACCGTGGTAGTGATCGACGGAGGCTTCAAAGATACGGGGGCGGCGCTGGTGGCGCATATCAAGGAGCATTTCGGCACGGATCAGGTGGATATTGTGATCAATACCCACCCAGATCAGGACCATATTAACGGTCTGGAGACGGTGTTGGATGAGCTGGATGTGAAAGAGTTGTGGATTCACCAGCCCTGGGAACACAACCAGGGGCTGGCCCAACACTTCAAAGATGGCCGGGTGAGCGATTGCAGCCTTGGCGAGCGCTTAAAACAAAACCTGGAAAAGGCTTGGTCACTGGTTCAACTTGCCGAGTCAAAGGGGGTGGTTATTCGCGAGCCCTTTACCGGCGAGCAGGATACCAGCGGCACACTGAAGGTCTTGGGCCCGTCCCTCGAATATTACGAATCCCTAATCCCCGATTTTGAAGGTATGCCGGAACGGGCCTCCATAACCGAAGCAGTACAGAGTATTTTTGATAAGGCTGTGGCCGCGCTCAAACGCTTCTTCGCGACCTGGGGTGATGACCAGATTGATGACGAGGGCGTAACGTCCGCGAAAAATAATTCCAGCGTGATCACCCAGCTGGTTATCGATGGACGAAGGTTACTGTTTACCGGGGATGCAGGGATTCAGGCGCTTGAAATGGCGGCTGACCAAGTGGACGGTTGCACAAGTGGTGCCGAACTCAAGTTGATGCAGATACCCCATCACGGCAGCAAGCGGAATGTCGGTACCACGGTTTTGAACCGCTTGATTGGCGAACCGGTAATACAGGGAGAGTCTCGCGGCATTACCGCTATTGCCTCAACCGCAAAAGAGGGCGAGCCTAAACACCCGAGAAAGGCGGTGATGAATGCGTTTACTCATCGCGGGGTAGGCGTCTTGGCAACCCGTGGCAATGCCATTCTCGTTAACCATGATGCACCGCAGCGAGAGGGCTGGGCATACCTTGAGCCGGAGCCCTATCACTTCGAGTACGAAGATGAGGAGGCTTAAGCATGGCTAGCCTTTCTCTGAAAACGCAAAATAGTGCTCCGCTGGCTCTACTGGTATTACTTCAGTTGTTAGCAGTGCACTGCTTAAATTCCGCGTCATTCGATATCAATCTACTGACCTCAATCCAGAAGGCCGGCGGGGTGATGCTGGCCGTTGGCGCTTTGGCTGGGTGGCTAAGTTATTTACTGCCCGTAAGCCTGAAGAATACCCTGGTATTCCTACGCCTGCGGGATGTGCTGCCCGGCCATCGTTTTATTCAGCTGTCGGAAGCCGACCCGCGTATAGATACTCAGTTACTCAAAGAAAAAGTGCCGGGCTATGAACCCCTCTCTTCGGATCACAAGGGGCAAAATAGTTATTGGTATCGAGAGTTTTATCGACCTGTAGCTGACCAGCATGAGGTGACTTCTACGCACAAGTCCTATTTGCTCTACCGGGACGCCGCAACGGTTTCACTGTTGTGCGCCGCAATTTTTGTATTGGCAAAGCTGCTACTAACTGAATCGATGTCTGCGTTTGAGTTAGGTTCCGGCGCGGTGTTCCCGCTGGCCGCTTTGGGTTTTGCTCTGGCTGCCGGTAATGCTGGGCGCAGGTTGGTGACAACGACAGTGGCGATTAGTATGGCCAAAGCTGCAGTAGCTTCAGATCAGGTAACGGCTTCCAGCTAGACCACTTTATATCTATCGATATTAGGGACGTTTCCCCTGTTTGTGCCGTCTCTAAGTATCTGGCGGTCATTGAGGAAGCGCTTCCAATCCGGTGCGCTTTCTTGTGAGCCGGAAAAGTGCGCAGATTAATCTGAATATGGTACATATAGGGGATAGGAATACAGAAACGTCCTTGTGTTTTAGGAGATAGGACCAGCATGGAGCACAGCAAATACGACATTATTGGCGATATTCATGGTCACGGTAGCGCATTGATTGAGTTACTCGATGTTCTGGGTTATCGGGAAACAAGCAGTGGTTTTGCTCACCCAGAGCGAACAGTCATCTTTCTTGGAGACTTTATCGACCGCGGTGAGCACCTGGTGGAGCACCGCAAACTCCTAAAGATAGTTATGAGCATGGTAAATAATGGTCATGCCGCAGCGATTATGGGTAATCACGAGTTTAACGCCCTGGCTTATCACACCCAAGTCAATGGCAAGCCCCTGCGCCCACATACCGATAAAAATACTAAACAACACCAGGCTTTTTTGAATGAGTACCCGGATAACGATCCAGAGAAATCTCAGGTATTGGATTTCTTCAGGTCATTGCCTCTGTGGCTTGATCTGGGCCCTTTGCGAGCGGTGCATGCTTGCTGGGATGAGGAGAAAGTCAATTTTTTAGCATCGAGAACCGATAACGGCAGGTTAACGTCTGAGCTTTTGGTGGAAGCTGGCTCCCCGGGCTGTGACGCCTTCAAAGCGGTGGAAACTCTGCTCAAAGGTTATGAAGTTGAACTACCTCAAAATGTAAGTTTTCTGGATAAGGATGGTAATCGCCGCTCTGCCGTCCGCGTTCAATGGTGGAACGCTTCTGCAAAAGTGCTGGGTGAGATAGCGTTACCACGTGGTGTTGATATCGGTTCCGCCGCTAGCTTGCCAGTGCCTAGGGGTATTCCTTATTACCCTAAAGCAGATAAGCTCTGCTTTATCGGTCACTATTGGCTGAAAGGTGTGCCCGCACCTTTAACTGATAATGTTGCTTGTCTCGACTATTCCGTCGCAGGGAATGGCAAACTCGTTGCTTATCGATTTGATGGCGAACAGGTATTGAGTAAAGACAAGTTTGTGTTCGTAGCGTAGATACTGGCTGACTGAAGTTTACATTACTGGGTTATCCATCTTTGAGCTGTCAAAAACAAGAAAGTTTAATCTAGTGAAGTTGCCATAGTTCTCGTCAGTGAATGATTAGTCTTCACGTGTGTCTTCATGGTTAACAGATTGAGCAGTCCCCCCGTTCTTAATGGCAAATAAGCCGAGGGCGGGATCTTCTCGGCTTATTGATGAGCGTCTATATCTAATTCTAGTGTTAACGGATGTGAGAGCTTGTTTATGCAAGCTGGGCGATACGCGCATTTGCAGCCGCCAATGCTTTTTCTTTGGCATCATCTCCCGTTGCTAGTCCTTCCGTGTATATGAACTCGATATTGGTTATTCCCACAAAACCGAGGAGTTGGCGGAGAAACGCGCTCTGTGAATGCTCGTTACCGTAGTATCCACCTCGCGCGATAAAGATAATTGTCTTCTTGTCTTTCAGTAGTCCCTCAGGCCCATTAGGCGTATAGCGGAAAGTAACCCCCGCTCGGGCAATATGGTCAAAATAGGTGTGCAGGGTAGAAGGGATGTTGAAGTTGTACATGGGAACACCAAAGACCAGCACATCTGCAGAGGAAATTTCTTCAATCAGTTTGTCTGAATACTCCACGATGTCCTGTTGTTCAGGGCTTCGTTGCTCTGCCGGAGTAGTGAAAGCTTGAAAGCGATCAAGGGTCAGGTGGGGGATTGGTTCCGCTACCAGATCACGCTCGGTCACTTCGCCGCTTGGGTTTTTTGCTTTCCAGCTCTTTACATACTTTGTAGCCAGCTGGGAAGTTTGGCCACCGGATTGGAACATACTGGACTGGATGCTGAGTAGCTTTGCCATGTTTGGCCCCTCGTAAGTTGATTGGATTGGGTGCCATTTAACCATCGCTTTATTAGATTAAAAATTAGAGATAAGCCGATAAACTTATCGATTTATTAGAATGATTGCGGTCTGCCTGTACGAGCTAGCAAAGAAGTCCCAAGTCTCCTGACTATTGGGTCCCTGAGTGTCAGAAGGTCCTTGAGTGTCGGTGCTGAGGGAGGAGTAAACGTAGGCTTTAGGGGGCACACAAGTCAGCCGTATGGAAGTTATGCTGAACTAATACAGCTGAACCGTGATAAAGAAGTTACCCCTGGAGTTGATCAGAACTAATCCTGTCTAATGAATTTTTATCCGTAGTAGCTATCGAATAAGCGCCAACAGAGTCTAGCCTTCAACTAAAGGCTTCAATATCTCTTCGTACATAATGGACTGGATGGTTTGCCCCGTTGTACTGGCCCAATCTGTAGCAAGCTCTGCCATTAGTTGATTTGTAGTGGTAATGCCTACACCAGCGTTCCTCATTCGTTCGATGGAAATTTCATCTGCGATCTGGGTTGGAGAACCACCACCATCTGCCACAACTTGTACCTCGTAGCCATCCTCTACAGCACTGATAGCGGGATAAACAATACACACATCGTTAGTTAGGCCTGCCATTATCAGTTTTTTCCTGCCTGTAGCCTCTACGGCAGATTTGAATGGCTCAAATGTCCAGGCATCTACTACCCCTGGCCGCTTAATCCTTTGGGCATGAGCTTCGGGAGCTATCTTTTCGAGGTCGTCAAAGAGAGGGCCCTGAAAGTGGTCTTCTTGACTGGTTGTGAATAGCAGCGGCATACCTGTTTTGACCGCGGTACGCGCTAAGGCACGTACATTTGCCAGTAGGTGTGCATGGCTGATATTGCGTGCAAGTTTGACAGTCCCCACTTGATGATCAATCAAAAGCATCGCGGCACTATCCGTTGTGAAGAGGTTTTTCATAAACCTTCCCCTATTCTTTGTTAGTTTAATCTCTTTGGTTATCCAGGAAAGCTTCAGACTGATAGAGAGCAATAAAAGAATATATTGCTCGAATAAATTCCTGTTTTAATTCTCAATCCCTGGGTTCCCTTTCACTATAAATGCTAAGAGCTTAAGCTATGGTTAAACAAACCTGTGGCACTAGTTATTGAATTCTCCGCCTTTTCCTTGAGATTAAGATAGGCGCCAAATAAAAACGATTTATTGATCAGTCTGTCCTGGGATGATCAACAGTAGTAAGAAAATTGGCCTTCAAACTCTATTGGACTAACCCATGATGAAACTCTACGCCATGCCGGGGACCTGCGCTCTAGCGCCTAATATCGCTTCAGTTTGGGCTAACTTGCCCGTTGAGTTAGTAAATCTTGAGAGGGGAGAGCATCAATCAGACGCTTATCTGAAAGTGAACCCGAAGGGGCAGGTTCCCGCTTTATTGTTTGATGATGGCCAGGTTTTAACCGAAGCTTTGGCGATTCTTTTGTATATTGCTTCCTTATCCGAGGTCCCTGAGCTGATACCCCGTGGACCTATGGAATGGGCAAGGCAGGCTGAAGCGCTTTCCTATATGAGCTCTGAGGTTCACTCGGATTTCGGCCCCCACTTTGTACCTGAAAGATTTGCTTCATTTCCAGAAGCGAAAGAAGATGTTCAGCAACATACCTATAGAAAGTTAGAAGCGCACTTTCGTAGGCTCGACACCTCTTTCAAGGAGGCCGGAGGGGATGGCCTTCTTGGGCGCCGAACGGTGGTCGATGCTTATCTATTCGTCCTGTGCCGTTGGATGGATTCAACCCCCCTCGATCTCTCTTCGTTTCCCTCTCTTGCTGAATTTCGCAGCCGCCTAGAGAGCGAGGAGGCTGTGATCCGCGCACTCAAGCGCCAAAAAATGACTGTTTAAGAGATCTCGACTAATACGGTTTGCTTGAACTATTTGCTTGAACTAATAGGGGGTCATTCGGGGGTCATATTGCCTGCGGCATTCATGCCATGTTGTCCCGCTTACCAAAGCTAATCCGTTGATTAGCTTTTATCGTTTTCTTTTGCCTCGAGCTCCTTGGTTTTCTCGAACCAGAAGTTGTAGAAATCTTCTGTGACTAGTTGCTCGATATTCGTTGCTTCTTCCCTCGGGCAAAATACAGTCACAGTGATCACATCGTGACCCAGCTCGTTACTAGTGATGCACACTTTTGCATCCGGCCCAGCAAGCTCTACGCCCATACGGTTTTCAATGAGCTTGCAGTAACGTTCGGCAACCTCGCGAAAGGACTCGCAGTGTTCCTTTAGGCGTTCCGCAATAAAGTTTTTGGCTTCAAAGGGATTTACTTTTCCGCTTTCGCGAGTGATCGAGAAAGAGTGCTCGATATAGCGACGCTTGAAATTCAAGTTCTTTACTGGCTGGGTAAAGAAAGCATTGTTAGGGATATAGAGCGTGGTGCCGGTATATCCGTTGCCCAACCCGTGAGGATCAATCTCTAACAGTGTGGTGCTCAACCAATCACTGTCGGTAACTTCACCAAACTGATCGCCCACTTTGACCCAGTCCCCTACGGTAAAGGAGCGCATATTGGCCTGATAAAGCCCCCCAACCAGACACTGAACAACTTCCCGCAGGGCCAATACGATAGCGACCGAGAAGGCGGCAATCGATAGGGCAAACTCGCGCAATTCGGTGATCCAGACAGCAATAACACCTATGACCAATAACAGGTTGCCCAGGTTATGCACGGTATTGATACGGCGGCGCTTGTCTGCCTTTGCCCAGCCACTGCGGACAATGGCTAGCGTGGCGAATCCTCGCAGTAATAAGATAACTACGATGACACAAAAGGTGATAAAAAGTTTGCTCTCGAGAATGTGTTGCAGTAACTCGGGTTTCATTCGAAGGGGATTACCTCGTTGTTGTTATATGCAACAACCTCCTCTGGCTATTGCCCGGCAAGCATAGCTGATGGGTATTGGGCCGAGGGGGGTGTGGCGGGGGTATAAAAGAAGGGCGCAATGTATCTTCTTGCGCCCCCACTTGTAAATATGTTCAGGGAAAAAGCGATAGAATGGGCTAGTTAGACCCTTGCCCTGTATCGCAAATTCCTTATGCAGCACCTACTAGCGGTAATCTGGGTTGGGAAAATCGGGCTTGCAGCCCGCATCCCAGGCGGAGCGCTGGTTGCCATGGGCGGGGATTCCGCCAGCGTCCTTCAGGATTCGCGCCAGGTGTAAAAGATTCCAGGTCATAAAAGAGGTGTTGCGGTTGGTAAAGTCGTTTTCTGGCCCACCCGATCCAGGGTCTAAATAGGAAGGGCCGGGGCCGGCTTCACCAACCCAGCCGGCATCTGCTTGAGGTGGTATCACATAACCCAGGTGTTGCAGGGAATAGAGAATATTCATCGCGCAATGTTTAGCGCCATCTTCATTACCAGTGATCAGGCAACCACCGACTTTGCCGTAATAGGCATACTGTCCCTGATCATTTAGGTCTGATGAATTGGCGTAGAGGCGCTCTATTGTTTGGGTGCTGATTGAGGATTTTTCACCAAGCCAAATGGGGGTTGTGATCACGAGGATATCTGCCTCGCTAACCTGGCGATAGATATTGGGCCAGTCATCATTTTCCCAGCCGTGCTCAGTCATGTCTGGATAAACGCCGAAGGCGATATCATGGTCTACCGGTCTTAGAACACTTACCGCAACGCGATTTCTCTCCATAATCTCACGGGAAATATTGATCAGTCCATCTGTATGGGAGAGTTCTGGTGTTGGCTTGAGGGTACAGTTAAGGAATAGGGCTTTCAGATCTGAGAAGTCCCAATGGCTGGATTCACAGTCCTTGATTTGCTGCTTGTTCAGGGGCATCTCTGATCTCCTTTTCACTGCGCAGTATTGAATCTGCGCCAAGATGTGAATACAGGTATAGCAGCCAGAAAATAAAATACTTTATCAATAGGGTCTAAAGATGTGCAGTTTGAAGATACCGTGAAATTGGCGGCTACCCGTGACAAAGGTAAGGCTGCCACTGGTTAGGTTACATGTGTTTCAATGGTTGATCGCAATGATAATGGGGGGGAGGGCTGATAGGTTGTTTCAGGTTTGTTGGTTGAATTTGGATCTGGCGTATCTCCTACAATAAGAGACTGAAAATTTCACGAGCCCACTGAATTAATCCGCTACTTTATTTACTTGTAGCTAGCTAATGATAATCAGAGGTGCACTATGAAGGCGAAACCATATCTTATATCTAAATTACTGCCTGCGTCCGTGGTATTGGCAGCACTTTATTCAGGTCAATTAAGCGCAAACCCTGACGCAAACAACTCAATCGATGGCACCTGGTGTGCGGTCGATGGGGAATCATTCATTTTATATGAAAGCAAAAAAGATGCTTTGAATGTTGGCAAAGATATATTTTGCCGAACTTTTAAAGTCCTAAAGAAAACTAAAACGGGAGGCGGCGGCCGGTTCATTGATAACTTCAAAAAGCCAGCCGATCTTAAGCAAAAGTTAAGTGGTGTCGAAGAGACAAAAGATGGGGCCACTGTTGGCAAGGATATCGGCATATTTGCCTTTTCAAATACCGGCGATACCACTCGTATAGTGACCGTTGATGTCTCAGATGAAAGTGTGGGCAACTTTACGCTCGACAGCAGCGGGAAAATGCATGGGTTTATCGAGGAGGTAACCTCTGATGCCCATGTTCATGAGGCTCATGTTGGTGTTTTGTCCTTTAAGAGGACTCCAGGTCCTATCCCAGCAGTATTTGATAAAGAGTGGCAGTCGGTCTTCGATGCGACACACAAAAAAACAGCAACAAGACCTGGCATCCCGCCCAAAGGAAAGAGTGACGCTGCACGAAGACTCCCGGGAGACGTGAAAAGTACCCAAGAGCAATAGCGTTGTGCCTTAAAGAAGCTCCGCCATCTTCTTCATCAAGATGGCGGAGGCGTTTTCGGTAAACTGCTGCCCCTCTTCAATATATTCCCATACCGTGGCATCGCTTTTCCAACCACCTTGCTTCTTAATAAGCTCGAAGCCCACCTTTTCCCGAGCCGCGGATGTGGACAGGCCACGGCGAAAGCTGTGGCTACTTAGTTCGCCGACAAAGTCGAAATCACAGGCGGCGCCCAAGTTCTTAAGTAGGTCATTGACTGCTGCAGGATTAAGTTGTCGGTCTTGAACTGTATCCCAACGATTCACAGCCCGGAACACGGGCCCACGTTCAATGTTGGCAACTTTAAGCCAGGTTTGAAGCGCTGTTACGGGGCAGGCCTTAGGTGTACCAAAGGGCAGGGCGCGCATCATGCCTTCACCACTTTGGTCAGTTTTTGACTTGGGGAGCCTTACGATTACGCCCTCATCCTCCCAGATCAGGTTTTCCACCTGAATCGCTACCAGCTCACTTCGCCGGAAAGCGCCAAAGAACCCAACCAAGATCAGTGCAAGATCGCGGGCGCTTTTCCTGCTTGAAGGTTGGTTGCGCAAATGTCGAGTCATGGTGGCAATGTGCTGAAGACCGAGGGCCTTCGATTTTTGCTTGGGCTTGCCGTGGGTGCGACGGACACCACGCATCGTTTTCTGCACGAGCGGATCTGTTATGGGATTGAGCATCCCCTGGTATTGGTGCCACTGGCCGATAGCGGTGAGATGAAGATCCAGGGTTCGAGGGTTGAGCTCCTCTGCACGGCCCAGGATATACCGAACCAGAGTGCTGCCATCTGTCGGTAGCCGCCCGCCCCATTTTTCAAACTGGCGAATCGCTGAACGGTAGGCCCTGCGGGTGTTATCGGAAGTGGCTGCGCTCAGGTACTTCTGAATGTCCTCATCGGTTAGGAGTTCGCCGCCAGCGCCAAGCGTACTGAGGGGGTGGGAGTTAGCGTGCTTTTTGGTGGGTTGAGGAGTGTGATTTTTCATGATGCCTGAATCGCTAGAGAAGACCCTGCCTGTACTGGAGGTACGTTATTTGGAGCATCCTACAAGATTATAACCTTTGATAATAGTCATTATCGAAGGTTAGATGGGTGCATTTTAAAAATGGAAATAAAATAAATATAATGTAATATTACGTATTATGTAATTTATAACGAAATAATCTGAGGCAAGACTTATGGCGCGCACAGGGGTCACTTATCTGGATATTGTCCAGGCAGCGAAGGCGATTAAGGCTCGCGGAGAGGAGCCAACGGTTGATCGTGTTCGGGCCCAGCTGGGAACGGGTAGTAAGAGCACCATTGCCCCCTTGCTTAAGCGGTGGCGAAGTGAATCTGCGAGTGATACTGATGTGAATGGACTCCCGAAGGATCTGGTCGATGCCCTAAAGGAGCTACATCAGAGAATCCAGGGAGCGGCAAATCAACAAATAGAGGAAGTGCAACAGGAGTTTCAGGTACAAGAAAAGGAAATCACCTCGCAATTGGAAGAATCGCGAAGTACCGCCAGCCAGCAAGCTGCCAGGATCCGGGAGTTGGAACAAAAGCTCTCCATCACAGAAACCGAAAAGCGCAAACTTAAACAGTCACTGGAGGAAACACGGGTCGCCCTGGAGAAGAGTGACTACCAGAGGCAGGAGGCCCTAGAGCGCATTGCCGAGCAAAAGGCGGCAATTGAGGAGATCAAGCAGGAGAATAGAGATGTTCGCGAGCACTTTGAGCATTTCCAGCAGCGCACAGCGAACGACCGCCAGCATGAGCGGGACCAATTCCGCGCTAGCTCTGAGCAGATGAAGGGCCAGATTGCGGTACTCAATGAGCAGCTAGCCCTCTCCGAGCGCAGGTTCAATGAGCAGGAGCTGCTTTATAAGCAAGGGCAGGCATTGATTGTTGAGCTCAACCGGGAAAAGCAACAACTCAGCGAGCAAGTCGGGGTTGCCAGCACTGAAGCGGCCAACCTGAGGCAACAAGCGGAAATGCAGGGTGGTGAACTGAAAGATAAGCAGGCTGAGATTGCCAGTTTGCGTGAGCGAGTCTCACAACTTCAGAGCGAAAGCTCTGCGACTCGAAGGGAAGTCCACTTACAACAGAGCGCCCTGGAAAAATTGGAGTCGGAATTAGCGGCTTCACAAAACCGCCTGGAACAAGTCACGGATGAGAATCGCATACTTATCCAAGAGAAAGCTATGATCCAAGGCCAATTTACTCAATTGGAGAGCTCATTAAAATCCTAAGCTGAGAATGCACTGGGTTCGCTATACTTCTCGGTGAGGCTCCGTTTGAATGATTGATATGAGCTCTCATGCTTTCCTGATAGGCCTGCTAAACTCGGCGGCTTTACTGTTGCAACCTGTGGAGCCGCAAGTAGAGCTCACGCAGCGTAGCTATTTGCCAGTAACTGGCAAGCAGCGATAGCACACAGAATCCACTACGCAAGCAATCTAACCTGCAATGGCTGCCTAAAAGATAGGCAGCTAAACTTACTGGCAGGCCAGTCAGTATCTGATCAATTTCAGCTACTTTAGTCACTCGCTTTTAGCCTAGCGCGCAAAGCAGGCCCACCTGCAACCAGCCTCTAAAGCTTTTTGAGTATCCCGGAGAGAAGTATTGGCAGGGAACTTTAAGCAGATCATCGACAAGCCGACTTTTTTTGGTGCGCTTAGCTTGCTTCTGATGGTTACTCTGCCGCTCATTATTTATCCGAAGCTTGGTACCAAATGGGTGCTGAACGCAAAGAACTTTGTAACGGATGATCTGGGAGTGTTTTATCTATTGCTAGGGGTTGGGGCATTGCTTTTTATGACCTACATCATTTTTAGCGATATAGGTCAAATCAAACTTGGAAAACCTGAGGAAGAACCGGAGTTCAGTACGCTCTCCTGGGCTTCAATGCTTTTCTGCACTGGAATTGGAGCCTCCATTTTATATTGGTCCATGGTGGAGTGGATTTATTATTACCAAACCCCACCCTTTGAGGTAAAGGGAAATACTCCAGAAGCTGCACGTTGGGCAATGGCCTATGGAATATTTCACTGGGGTCCAATTGCCTGGTCTATTTATCTTATTCCAGCTCTTCCTATCGCCTATTTTTATTATGTCAGGCATCGCAATGTATTAAAGATCAGCGAGGCTCTTATGCCCATTCTGGGCGAACAAAGGGCCAAAGGATCCATCGGCAAACTAATAGATGTGTGTTTTGTATTTGGCATGTTGGGCGGTGGGGCTACGACACTGGGCATTGCCGCACCATTAATCTCAGAAGGTGCCCATGAGCTACTTGGTGTCCCTACAGGTATCACGACACAAATTTTTATTTTGATGCTCTGTACCTCGATTTTTGCCTGTAGCGTGTATGCTGGATTGAAAAAGGGAATACAAACACTCTCTAATCTCAATATGTGGCTTTCTATTCTTTTGTTGGCCTTTGTATTTATTGTGGGTCCAACATTATTTATGTTAAGTGCGGGATTGGATTCTCTGGGTAGAATGCTAAACGATATTCTTCATATGGCTACTTGGATGGAGCCTTTTGGCCGCTTTAAGGAGTTTCCGCAAACCTATGTTCCTCAAGACTGGACTATCTTTTACTGGGCCTGGTGGCTGGTGTTTGCGCCAAGTGTAGGTTTGTTTATTGCCCGTATATCCCGGGGAAGAACAATAAAAGCAATGGTTGTCGGTGCAATATTTTATGGTACTTTGGGGTGCTTTCTATTTTTCTTGATTCTGGGCAACTATGGTGTCTATTTGCAGTTTTCTGGTGAGTTAGATGTTGTGCAATCACTTAACCAGCAAGGTGTAACGGCAACTATATTCGCCATCTTAAAAACACTACCGCTTAGCAAGCTGGTGATATTCACTTTTACTCTACTTGCGATAATTTTTACGGCCACAACATTTGATTCTATATCCTATATTTTGGCTGCTGTTGTACAAAAAGAAATAGTTGGAGAGCCCGCTCGCTGGAACCGGCTTTTCTGGGCATTTGCACTATCTGTAATGCCCATCACTTTACTATTCCTCGGTGGGCTGGAGGCATTGCAAACGGCAAGTATTATAGGTGGTGTCCCCTTGTTGTTTGTGGCGGTATTGCTTTGCATGTCGATCGTTAAGGCAGCACAGTACGATTTACGTTACCAGCCCAACTATGAAGAAAAGGAGATCTATATAGAGGATTTGCCTGAGGATGACCCTTGGAGCGAGGAGGGTGATTGGGGGGCGCCCGGTGACTCTATAAACGATAAAAAGACTTCCAATAAAGAGAGATCATAAGTACGGCTACCTTTATATATCTCTTCTTTATATCTCTTCCATATATCTTTCCAAGATACTACTTGACTGAGCTTATAGTGTCACCACATTCAGGGTAAGCGGTGAGTGTACCCTTTAATGCCCTTAATCTTCCTTTCTAGTCCATGCCAAATAACGATATAGTTTGCTGACTGTTAAATAGATTATCCGCTCTATACAGCTTGACATACGCGACGGCTTTCATGATTTCTTTGCCTGTTCCCCGCGTTGAAATAAAACGCCATCCTGTTAAAATTCGACACCACTATAAGAAATACATTATCTGCCGTATTCCGCCTCTATAAAAGTTTCCCCGCTACCTCACTTGTCTTGATGTCCTATGTGACACCGCGCCCACTTTTATTTTGTCGGTTTGCAAGTTGCTTTGGAGGAGTACATTGACTAAGAGTTTCAGAGAAATTATCGACAAACCGACTTTCTTCGGGTCATTGGTACTGCTATTGCTGGTAACGGTGCCGCTGGTTGTTTTCCCCGATGTGGGTGCCGCATGGGTAAGACTGGCAAAGGACTTTGTTACTGACAAGCTGGGTGTCTTTTACTTACTGTTAGGGGTAGGGGCGATACTCTTTATGGTCTATATCGTATTTAGCGATATTGGCCAGATAAAACTCGGCACTCCAGAAGAAGACCCGGAGTTTTCAACGATGTCCTGGGCATCTATGTTGTTTTGCTCTGGCATTGGAGCCTCTATCCTCTACTGGTCGATGGTTGAATGGATTTACTACTATCAAACTCCACCTTTCCAGATTGAGGGCGGCACCCCCGATGCTGCACGCTGGGCGGTAGCCTATGGTATTTTCCACTGGGGGCCACTGGCCTGGTCAATTTACCTGATCCCCGCCTTACCGATTGCCTACTTCTACTATGTCAGAAACCACAGCGTACTGAAAATTAGTGAAGCACTGATGCCGGTTCTAGGCGAGGAGCGTGCGAAGGGCGGTATCGGCAAGCTGGTTGATGTTCTCTTCATATTCGGCATGCTGGGAGGAGGGGCTACCACCCTTGGCATTGCTGCACCTTTGATTACCGAAGGTGCGCATGAGCTGCTCGGAGTATCCAAGGGCCTAAGCACCCAAGTAATCGTTCTGATGATTTGCACGCTTATCTTTGGCTACAGTGCTTTCGTTGGCCTCAAGAATGGCATTCGTGCACTCTCCAATGTCAATATGTGGCTATCGGTGGTGCTCCTTTTATTTGTGTTTCTCGTTGGGCCCACGCTATTCATGCTGAATACTGGCCTGGATGCACTGGGCCGGGTGCTGGATAACATCTTCCACATGGCTTCCTGGACGGAGCCCTTCGCGCAATTTGAGCAGTTCCCCGAGACCCATTTCCCACAAGATTGGACCATCTTCTACTGGGCTTGGTGGTTGGTTTTTGCCCCAAGTGTTGGGTTGTTTATTGCGAGGATATCCCGGGGTAGGACCATTAAAGCCATGGTGGTGGGTTCCATATTCTTTGGCACTCTTGGCTGTTTCCTGTTTTTTATGGTGCTTGGGAATTACGGCGTTTACCTGCAGTTTTCTGGTGAGCTGGATGTGGTTCAGGTGCTCAACCAAGAAGGGGCCACTGCGGCGATTTTTGCCGTTTTACAGACCCTGCCGGCTAGCAAATTGGTGATACTGGTTTATACGGTACTGGCCTTGATCTTTACGGCTACCACGTTTGATTCTATTTCCTACATTCTCGCCGCGGTAGTGCAGAAAGAAGTGGATGAAGAGCCGGTGCGCTGGAATCGGGTATTCTGGGCATTCGCTCTGTCCATAATGCCTGTAACCCTAATGTTCCTCGGTGGACTGGATACCCTGCAAACTGCCAGTGTTATCGGTGGCGTCCCGCTGCTGATAGTGGCGGTACTACTGTGTATTTCTATTGTTAAAGCCGCTCACTATGATTTGCGCTTCCAGCCCAATTACGAAGAGAAAGAAATCTACATTGAGGATTTTCCAAAAGATGACCCCTGGAGTAAGGAGGGTGATTGGGAGTTACCGGCTCAACCTCCTCATGGGGTATCGCACAATGATAAACCTCATATAGAGGGTGATCCGGGAAGCCACCCATCTCGCTTATAGTCAGATAGGTTAAGCTGGTCGCTACGGTGCGCCTAAAGCAAGGGTGCTCTGTAGCGGTTCTTCTGGGTTCTTGGCTGGGTTATCAGCTCAAATAAGGTGCCGGTGCCGTTAATATAGCTACACTCATGCTTTACACAGAAAAGCGCCAATAACATTCTAGGCTATTGGTAAAGGCTTAAATGATGTGTTGGTGCAGATCAGATTTAACTCAGCAAGGTAAAATGGCGGGCATCACTCAATGGATATTGAAGGCTAAAAATTGGAGGGTATACGAATTGCTCGGATACTGGTTATCGAGGTTGAGATAAAACTATTTATTATCTCAACCTGCGAATCACATAATTACTTAGCAGTGCTGCGCAACTGCTAAGAGAGTCGACTGCTTAGATGCAGATAATGTTCTCTGCCTGAGGACCCTTTTTGCCTTGAGTCACTTCAAACTCAACGGTCTGTCCTTCGGTTAAAGTTTTAAAACCTGAGCTGGCAATTGAGCTATAGTGCGCAAAAATATCTGGGCCAGACTTTTGTTCGATAAAGCCGAAGCCCTTTTCTTCGTTGAACCACTTAACTGTGCCGGTGCTTGTTTTAGACATAATAATATCCTGTAAATAAAAAGGTATAAGCCTTCAGAAGGCAAGAATAGCAAAAAGATAGACTTAGATTTAAAGATCTACAGGACGAAGTACTACAGAGATGCGACGTAATGGAGAGTGTAAACAAAGGCAACTTACTTTTTAGCTGTTCGGGTATTATACGTGCTCTAGGTCTTGGGTCAAGTTTTTTTGTGCCAATATTGCTTGCCGGAGGCCCATCTCAATTCTAGCCGATTTGTCTCAGTCTATTTTCGAAACTTGCTCTACACAGGATTTCCTCAGAAGTGCAGCGTTATCAGTAGGCCCTTTCTTCTGGAAACATTGATTAAGCCGTTTCACATAACGGCTAAATAACGCATTTGCCTCCTCTACAGGCAGGGCAACGAGGTGCTCAATAAACTGGCGAGTGCCGACTTGGAAGTGCATGTAATCAATAGGCACATTCCAATCCCCGCCCCAAACGGCAAAGCCGTGTTTGGCAAACACGGTGGTTACATCCTCAGACATCCCGACACGCACAGGTTTTCCCACCCGATACTTCGCTCGGTTTAAGTAACCTTCCTTAGCATCTTTCGGTACTACTATTGCTTTCGATGACTGGTCTATATAGAGGTAGGGGTTTTGTAATGGGTTAATATCAATGGCAACGCCATAGGCGTGTTCGGACCATTTACTTCCACCCGTGATTGGTCGGGAGTCAAATGCAAGAGAGTTGTTCATATCTTCTGTTTTTCTCTCTTGCTGACTAAAGTACTCAATGGGTATTGCAGATTTTATGGGAAATTGTCTTTGATATAGCTCATCGAAAAGGGCAAGGACACTGTCGGCTACAACATCAAGAACTATTAAGGCTCCTTTGTTTTCACTTTCCGCTCCACCAGGCTGCCCATCTGTTAATGGGTAAAACTCGAAGACTACTTTCTTTAGCCTTTCACAGCCGATGGGCGACTCCTTAATGATTATTTTCCGATAAACCATCAAGGCACATTCTTCTTCTGAAATATCATATATGCCCGCTTCAGATTCAGGGCGGAAATCCTTTTCCGTGATACGACTTAAAGGGTCTTTGGTACAGGCAATCAGGCCAAAAGTAGCGAACACAATAATATATAAATAGAACATGTTTCCCCAGCCTCAGCTCGATGAAGGCTTCCTCTCTTTTAACGGTGTTCATTTGGGTGGGATATGTGTATCCATCGGTTTAAATATATTGAATTGTGGTAGATATTTACGGAATACCTCGTGGGGGAGGGGTATATGACGTTCAATATCGTTGATTGGCGTTTAACGAATTGATTGAATTACCTCTCAAAGAGTTTGGCGTAACTTACTCCTCTAAGAGAGGTTAAGGTGTCAGGCCTTTGTTTAAAAACAGCATTCTAAGCGACTACGCTTGTTATTTATTTTAAAACTCCATTGGTGTGGAGACATTTATTGAGTCAGTCTACAAAAGGCCTTATTGATAAGCCCACTTTTTGCGGCGCACTTTTGTTGTTGCTAATAACGACAGTGCCTTTGATCTTATTTCCTGATCTTGGCTCTCTATGGATAATTTCGGCAAAAGATTTTCTTACGAACCGTTTTGGTATTCTCTATCTCTTACTGGGAATTGGGTCGATTCTTTTCATGGCTTATATCGCCTTTAGTGATGTAGGCCGTATAAAACTAGGAGGTAAAGGGGAGGCTCCTGAGTTTACAACAATTCCTTGGGTTGCCATGCTGCTATGCTCCGGTATTGGAGCCCCTATCTTGTATTGGTCATTTGTAGAGTGGATTTACTATTACCAGGAGCCACCATTTCTCGTTGAGGCGAATACAACAGAGGCCGCTCGCTGGGGGGTCACCTATGGCATATTTCATTGGGGCCCTTTAGCTTGGTCAATTTATCTAATACCCGCATTACCCATCGCTTATTACTATTATGTGAGAAAGCGCAATGTACTGAAGTTCAGTCAAGCGCTTGCGCCCGTGCTAGGGCAGAGAAGAGCTAATGGTGCCATAGGCAAACTGATCGATATCTCTCTGGTGTTAGGCATGTTGGGAGGAGTTGCCACCAGGTTAGGTATTGCCGCGCCATTGATCACTCAGGGTTTCCATGAGTTGTTGGGCCTCCCCATAGGACTTAAGACGCAAATAGCGGTTCTTTTACTCTGTGCGTTATTGTTTGGCTACAGTGCCTTTGTCGGTTTAAGGCGCGGGATCAGTGCGTTTTCCAACTTCACAATGTGGCTTGCACTGTCGTTGTTGATTTTTGTTTTTCTTGCTGGTCCAACCTTATTTATTATCGATAATGGCATGGAGATTCTGGGAAGAATGCTTCACAGCTTCTTGCAAATGGCCACCTGGACCGATTCCTTTTCACACTTCGAGGAATCTCCTGGTTATCGTTTCCCCCAGCAGTGGACCGTATTCTACTGGGCTTGGTGGTTAGTGTTTGCACCGAGCATTGGGCTTTTTATTGCTCGGATTTCCAGAGGTCGGACAATCAGAGAAATGATCGTTGGCTCCATATTATACGGAACCCTTGGATGCTTTTTATTCTATATGGTGCTCGGCAATTATGGTGTTTATCTGCATTTTTCTGGAAAACTGGATCTAGTGGAGATTCTCAATGATCAGGGAGCGAATGCGACAATCTTCGCGATATTAAAGGCCCTGCCTGCAAGTCAATTGGTGGTACTGGTATACACATTGGTGGCACTGCTATTTACAGCCATCACATTTGATTACACATCCTACATCCTTGCTGCAGTTGTACAGAAAGAAGTCGATGTTGAGCCACTGCGTTGGAATCGTATCTTTTGGGCTTTTGCCCTGGCAGTGTTGCCAGTTGCCTTGATGATACTTGGAGGGTTCGAGGCACTGCTGGCGGCGAGTATTATTACAGGTGCCCCCTTATTGTTAGTCGCATTTTTGCTATGTTTCTCTATCGTTAAAATTGCTCGTCATGATTTGCGATCACATTCGATGCTAATGGAAAAAGAAATCATTCTGGAAGGGCTACCAACAGAAGACCCGTGGGATATGACAGAGGAAAATCAGAGCGAGAGTAAATAGCGGTGAGATTTTTCACAGAAACTGGCTGGGAGAGGGAAGGGGATAGCCTGGGAAAGGACGATAACTAGGAGCAGAGTAAGAAGTGCCGAGGCCCATATTGGGCCTCGGCATGCTACTTAAGCCTTAAAAGCTAAAAGTGCGGGCAACTGAGAGAACGATGCGCTCGTCTGCGGTATCCCAGTCGAGATTGGTATTTTCCGCAGCAATATTGAAGTCAAAGCCGTTCAAAGAGGTCATGTATTCTACACGGTAGTGGTTATATGACTTCTTATCATCCCAGTTGTAATCGTCCTTATTGGTAGAGGTTGAGCGATCAACACTGAAGCGCACATTGTGGCCTTCGGCCACCTGGAAAGTGTGCGCCAGCATCAGGATATGGTGGTTGCCGCCAGTTCCAAAATAGTCCCAGCTGTACCAGCCATTGACTTCTGATTCACCGAGGCCAGAGCTGTAGCCCAGTTTGGCATAGGCTTCTGGATAGTCATAATCCCTAGATACATCCTCATCACCATGATAGGTGTAATAGGCGATACCAGTATCCAGGCTCACTTTGTCGGTGAGCTGCATAAACTTACCAGTGTAAAAATCCCATTCCAGATTGGTGTCGTCCCCGCTACCAAAATCTACATTGGAAGCCCAGGTGCCAACATACCAACCATTGTCGAAACCATAATCCAGGCTGGCCTGAAGGGCAGGATCGTTCTGGGTCTGGCTAACACCATTAAAGGTGTAGTCTGTTGTCAGATTTACAGTTGAAGAAAGGTCTGCAAAAGTCTGTTGTGAAAGGGCCAGCATTGAGGCGCAGGCCAGGGCAGATAATTTCAGTTTCATAGTATTGTCCCCTTAAATTATTTCTTTTCCCTGCCCGTATTACGGGCAGGGTGTCTCACTCTCGAATTTTTAGTTGGCCATCTCGATTTTTCTGAAATCGATCAGGTTTTCTTTCGGTGAGGAGTCGATTGCGGCAACCGCCCGGTAACGTTTAACCAGGATGTAGCCGAGGCAGCAGAAGAAGATGCCGATCACCAGAGCGCCGATCCACTGGATTTGCAGGAAGTCCAGTTTGAACAGCAGAGTCAGTAGACTTAAAGCCACCAGGTTCAAAATGATGTATTTCATCTTGCCGAGGCGGGCTACCGTCATACCCAGGTTGTCGGTATACAGGCGAATTAGGGAGTCCAGCGAGTTGATCACAAAGGTGATACCCACTACCACCATGGCCAGATTATAAAAGCCGCTGGTATCCAGGCCTTGGCTGGAGTAGTAGTAGAGAACCGTGAACCACAGAGCGATGGGGATCGACGGGAAGATCAGCATCGCAGCTAGCACCTGATAAGTGCGCAGACCGCCCACAAAGCGGGAGGTGAACTGGCCGATCATGATGCTCCAGGCAAACCACCAGAACAGGTAGAACTCGTGGTAGTCATTCAGAGGCAGTACGAACTGGTGGATGTTGCCAAAGTAACCGCCGAGTAGGGCAAAGGTTGAGGTAAAGTCACCAACGTTGCCATTCTCGCCGGTAAAAGCACCAACCCACATCAGGGCGATCAGGCCGATGAAAAGCCAGGTACTGGCCAGGCTAAGAAGCCGCACATAGCGCAAGCTGGTGGAGGAATAAACCGCAGCCGCGATTACCGCAAATACGATCAGGTAGAAACTGCCCACAATGGTTTCACCGTCGCCAACTTGGGGCAGATACCACGGTAGATTGCTAAGCAGCAAGTAAGCGGTAAATGCACAGGTGCCGATAATTACCACATTGTTAATCAGCTTAACCAGGCCAATCTCAAAGAACTTCACTTTGGGCTCAATGACGCAAAAGTAGAAGCAGGTGAGGAAGTAAAAGCCCCAGATTAAAAAGGCCCAAAAACCAAACTCAATAGCGAGTGGATTGGTAAAGCCGTATTCCGGGCTGTTGGCCAGGTCCGCGTAACCGGCAAATTCGGTTAGTGGGAACATGATCAGGCCAACATCCAGGCCCGAAGTGAAAAGAATAGCGATGAAAGTGAAAGTGTGGACAGGTGTAACCCCAACCAGCTTCACGTTTCCCCAGCGAATTAAAGCAAAGATTATTGCTGTAAAAGTAAACAATATTCCCGCAGAAAGCCATAACGTCATGCTGTGTCTCCAGCTATGTTATTGGTATACCGGCGCCTCCAGAAGGCTAAACTGTGCGAGATTTGAGTATCCCCGCCACAATGAAGGGGATAGTCAAATCTTGACAGGACGCCGGTGGTGATTAGCTCGCTGTCCGCACAGGGCGGCCAGGTCGCTGCGTGCTGGTAGCCGCGAGAGCTACCGATGCCTCGGAGGGTGCCAATACGGGGCACCCCAAAATCAGGTCAGCAGCCCGTTCCGCCACCATAATGGTGGGCGCATTCAGGTTGCCATTCGGAATGGTCGGGAAGATGGAAGAGTCCACAACTCTCAAGCCCTGCAAACCGTGTACACGGGTTTGCGGATCTACTACTGCCATTGAATCGGTGCCCATCTTGCAGGAACAGGATGGGTGATAGGCGCTTTCGACGGACTCCCGCACGAAAGCATCAATTTGTTCATCAGTCTGGATATCAGTACCGGGCTGGATTTCATCCCCGCGGAATTCATCAAAAGCTGGTTGATTGATAATCTCACGGGTCAAACGCACGCAAGCGCGGAACCCTTCGATATCTTCTTTCTCCTGTAAATAGTTAAACAGGATTGAAGGAGATTGCTTGGGGTCGCTGCTAACAACTTTGACCCTGCCACGACTCTTCGGCTTGTTGTGGCCGATATGTACCTGGAAGCCGTGACCATCGAAAGCCTCGCGACCGTCGTAGCGCATTGCTGCTGGCAGGAAGTGGTATTGCAGGTCCGGCCACTCGACATTTTCCTTGGAGCGAATAAAACCGCAGGACTCGAAGTGGTTGGTTGCACCCAGGCCATCTTTCTTTAGTATCCAGCGCGAGCCAATAAGGAATTTATTCCAGAGATCCAGCTTACCGTTCAGGGAAATCGGCTGCTTGCAGCGGAACTGAAAATAGAACTCCAGGTGATCTTGCAGGTTTTGGCCTACGCCGGGTAGTTCGTGCTTAAGTTCAATACCGGCTTCTGCCAGTGTGTCGGAATCTCCGATACCGGAGAGTTGAAGAAGGTGAGGGGAGCCGACGGGGCCTGCGCTCAGGATCACTTCCTGCCGCGCCTTAAATTCCTGGATTTTACCTTTGCGCTCAAGTTTCACACCCACTGCCCGTTTACCTTCCAGTAGTACCTCATGCACGGTGGCATGGGTCAATACGGTCAGGTTGGGGCGCTGCATAGCCGGTTTCAGGTAGGCATTGGCGGTAGACCAGCGCTTTCCATCTTTTACCGTCATATGCATGGGGCCGAAGCCTTCTTGCTGCTCACCATTGTAGTCAGCGGTGTAATCGTAACCGGCCTCTTTACCGGCTTCGATAAAGGCGCGGTATAAAGGGTTTGCCATCTCGTTGCCATTATTGACCCCAAGTGGACCTTCGTCGCCCCGGTATTCATCGCCTCCAAAGGCCCAGGTTTCGGAACGTTTGAAATAGGGCAGGCAGTGGGCGTAATCCCAACCTGCTGCACCGTGCTCAGCCCACTCATCAAAGTCCTTTGCGTGGCCACGCACGTAAACCATACCGTTAATGGAGGAAGAACCACCGAGCACCTTGCCCCTAGGACAGTGCATGCTGCGGTTATCCAAATACGGCTCGGGTTCAGTCATAAACTGCCAAGCGTATTTTTTGGTATTCATGGGGATAGACAGCGCGGTGGGCATTTGGATAAAGATGCTGCGATCGCTACCGCCAGTTTCGATCAGAAGGACTTTTTTATCCTCCTGGGCAGACAGTCGGTTGGCCAGAACGCAGCCGGCAGAGCCGGCGCCAACAATAATGTAATCAAACTCACTCATGCAGAATACCGCTTAAAATGGACTTTCCAGTGGTGCCAGACCCACATACACCGCTTTCAGCTGGGTGTAGTGATTGAGGGTCGCAAGTCCATTTTCGCGGCCGATGCCAGATAATTTATATCCGCCCACGGGCATTTCTGCCGGGGAAGCGCCATAAGCGTTAATCCAGCAAATGCCTGCTTGCAGCTGGTGAATTACACGGTGGGCGCGGGTGATATCACGAGTGAAAACGCCGGCGGCGAGGCCCAGGCGGGTGTCGTTTGCGCGACGAATAACTTCATCTTCATCGTCAAACACCAATACCGACATTACCGGGCCGAAAATCTCTTCGCGGCAGATGGTCATATCGTCATGACAGTCGGTGAATACGGTGGGTGCAACAAAGTAGCCGTTAGGCGAATTCTCTGGGGAGAGGGTATGGCCACCGCAGAGCAGGGTCGCACCTTCTTCTTTCCCTTTATTGATGTAATCCATCACCAGCTGCTGGTGCTTGGCAGAGATCAGCGCACCAAAGTTGGTGTCCGGGTTCATGGGGTCTCCGGCAACAATATTTTTTTCGACACGCTCTTTCAGGCGAGCGAGGAACTGATCGTGAATGCTGCGGTGTACAAATACCCGGGTGCCGTTGGTGCAGATCTCCCCCTGGGTGTATAAGTTACCGAGCATTGCGGCAGAAATTGCCTGCTCCAGGTCGGCATCTTCAAAGATAACCAGCGGGGACTTACCGCCCAGCTCCATGGTTACCTCTTTTAGGTTGGAAGCTGCTGCGGCCATTACTTTTTTACCGGTACCTACCTCACCAGTAAAAGAGACTTTGGCAATATCCGGGTGGTTGGTCAGCCAGGCACCCACGGAGCCATCGCCTTGGATTACGTTGAAAACACCAGGAGGCATGCCCGCTTCAATAAAGATTTCCGCCAGCTTCAAAGCGCCTTTGGGGGTTTCCTCGGAGGGTTTGAAGATCATGGCGTTACCGCAGGCCAGAGCCGGGGCGGCTTTCCAGCAGGCGATCTGCAAAGGGTAGTTCCAGGCGCCGATGCCAGCACAGATACCCAGGGGCTCGCGGCGAGTGTAGTAGAAGTCTTCACCGACCTGCTGCTGATTACCTTCGATACCTGCGACCACGCCTGCGAAGAATTCGATGGAATCGGCTCCGGTCACCACATCGACAACACTCGCCTCCTGCCAGGGCTTGCCGGTATCAGCCACTTCGATAGCTGCCAGCTCATCGTTACGCTCTCGCAGAATGGCTACCGCTTTCAGCAGGATACGGCTGCGCTCGATCGGTGCCATTGCTGACCACTGAGCGAAGCCACGTTTGGCGCTCTCGATGGTTTCATTTAGCACCTTGTCATCGGCAACTTCTACTTGATAGCTGACTTCATTGGTTGCCGGGTTGAACACGTCAAAACATTCACCACTTTCATTCGCCAGGTAGCGGCCATCAACAAAACTTTGTTCTTTTTCCAATGACATCTGTTGGTTCTCCATACTGCTTTAACAGAGGGTCAATAGGTTGTTTTTTAAGCGATAGAGCAGGGTAGGTAGACTTGCTAGCCATTTTTTTGGACCGCTGGTCATCGCTGCAATTCATCATTGCAAATAGGGCTATCCGTTTCGAAACCAGACGACAGGTTCAGGACGAAAGCCCATACCTAGTACATAAGTAGTAGGGTATATGACGGAAAATGTAACATATTATTAGTTTGAACTCTAATTGTTCGTATTCGATGCACTATTGAGAGGGAGGAATAATGAGATTGATTTTCCCGAAAATAGAGGTGTTGCAAGAAAGTCATATGCCGAAAATTGGTCAATAAAGGCCAAATATCTCATTTGAACTCTATCAAAATACCCACTAGTCACTTGATTGGGCTCTAGCTTAAGGAGAAGGTAATCCGCAGTAAAAATAGGGGACAGGGGGTAAAAAAGCAGGCCCCAGAAAAGCTCCCTGGGACCATGAGGGAAAATGATCAAATTTACCTTGGGTTTAACGACTACCCTCAGCTGGGTTCGCACTCGGAAGCTTGACGGGCTGGAAGAACTGGCGAGCCAAATAGAACACTGACAGTCCCGCCATAATTCCCGGTAAACCCTCGTAAACAGAACCGTGCAGTCCAAGGGCTCGCCAGCCTATCGCAGAGGAAAAGCCAACGAGCACCGCCAGGATGCTGGTGGTTTGTGAAGGCTTCCAGCCCAGGCACAACACCAATAGCAGTGGCCCAAATGCGCTGGCCAGGCCAGACCAAGAGAAAATTACCAGGCTAAAAACGCTTTGATTATTGGTTAATGCCAACAAAAGCGCTGCACCTGTGATGCACACTGTGGCGACCTTCAGAAGCCAGGTCTTTTCGGTCTTTTTGGGCAGTATGTCGTGGGTAATGGCCGCCGAACAACTAAGCAGTAGGGAATCTGCAGTGGACATAGTCGCAGCAAAGATCCCAGCCAGTATCAGGCCGACAAGAATAGGGGGAAGCAATTCGATGGCCATCGTCGGTAGCGCAAGCTCTGCATCAAAACTGCCAGCATCCGCAATATATACCCTGGACAGTAAGCCAACGCCGGTCGCCATGCAGTAAAAAAGCACAAACCATAGATAGTACCAAGCTCTTGCCCGGTACATTTTGCTGGAGTCGCTGAGTGTCATAAACCGCACCATGACATGGGGCTGGCCGATAACGGAGAATCCAGCAAAGAGCCAGCTCACCACGAAGACGGCAACACCCGCCCAGCCGGGCAGGACAAGCTCCTGGGGGAACCAGTCCATAAATCCTTCGACAGCCCGCATTTGCTCAAGTGTGCTGGAGATCCCACCCAGGTCAGCTAGGGCGACCGCCAACAGGATGCCCATAGCTCCAATCATCACTATGGATTGTGCGGCGTCTGTCCAGATAGATGCGCGAATGCCACCGGCAAAACAGTAGAGGCAAATCAGCACCGCCCCAGCGACAGCGCCGGACCAAAGTGGCCAATCCAAAAGCACATGCAGCGCTTTACTGCCGGCAATCATTTGTGCAGAGGCGTAGACCAGCAGAAACAGCAGGGAAATAACCCCGATAAGGCGCTGTAGGGTAGAGTGGTTTTGCCCATACCAATTACTGAGCACCCCGGCATAGCTGACCTCGCCACTGGCATTGGTTGCGCAGCTCAGGCGTCTATGCACATAGAGGGAGGCGATAAAGTCACCAGCAATCCAGCCTAGCATCAGCCAGATGGATGCTAGCCCGCTGACATAGGTGTACCCGATCACCCCGATAAACATATAACCGCTGTTATTGGTTGCCACCGCAGACAAGCCAACTAACCAGGGCGGAATGCCGGCACTGGCGAGATAGTAATCGGCCTTGGTGCCGCGGCTAAACAGTGCGGAGGAGATACCCACCAGAGTAAATAACAGTAGAAAGCCAATAAATGCGTAGATCACCTGCAGATCCTATCTCTTTATCATTTTTTAGATTTGACGATGCTTTTTCCAGATATCGTTTTAAGCACTCTTATCGTGATCGTGGCTTTTCATGGCGACAATCTTGTCGAGCTCTGCAAAAACCTCACTTTCGACCAGGGGTTTTAGGGCGCTATCATTGAGAGTCTCTTCGCGGTAGCTTTCACTCCTGATGATGGCTTCCGCCAAATAGCGCACGGCTTCATCAAATTGACCCATGGTAGTGTGGGCACAAGCCAACTGATAAAAAGCATGGCCATTGTCATGGTCAATACTTAGCGCTTGATGGCAAAGATTGATGGCCCACTGGGGTTCGTTGAGTTCCAGAACGGCATCAGCCTTATAGGTGAGCGCCTCCACATCCTCTCGGCGGAGCTGCAAAATCTCATCGTAGACAGCGATCTTATTGGCTACAGATGATTCTTGCTGCGCACGCAGCCAGAGGGACTGAACCTCCTGGGTTAGCTCGATTTCCTCGCGGTTTTCCTCAATATGCTGGGTCTTTTGCTGAAGTTGATTCTCAATCACTTCAAGACGCTTTTCATATTCCTGCACCAAACGGGAAATTTCCTCATCGGCAAGAGAGTGCACACGCTCCTTAATATCTTGGAAAGATCGCCATCCCACCAAAACTAAAATTGAGGTGGCACCGGCAATCAAGTAGAAGAAGTAGGTAACGGTATCGGTCGCGTAAGTTACAGCCCGATCCACCGAGTTGTGCTCACGATCCACGATTTGTTGGATCAGATCCTGCTTGATTTGCGCCTGGTCAATTCGTAACTGCTTGAGTTCATCCAGGATATACCGCTCTATAAAAGGGGTATACATGGCCTCACTCAGAGCCTCTACTTCTTCCTCGATATTGTTGTTTTTATTCGTGTTATTGTTTTTTTTATCATTCGCCTCTTGGGCAAATACTGCAAAAGAGGCGAACAGAACAACTGAAAAAATAACTGCTAGGAGGCGAGGCATATCGCGGTTCCATGATCGTGAACCTCAACCAATCCTTCGTGCAGTGCTCTCACCGCCATGTCATAGTCGGATTCATTGACAATAAACTGCATGTCTACATGCCGCATTGATTGGTGTACAGCCAGTACGCTGATGTCTTTGCTGGAGATCGACTGAACTGCCTTGGCCAGGACCCCAGGAATCTGCATATCACTGCCTATTGCAGAAACAATCGCTACTTTGCGCTGATTCAGCTCTGCCTCTGGAAAGAGCTCCTCAATGGCGGACTGTATGCGCTTTATGGTTTTCAGGTTAGTGGAAAGGAAATGAGTCAGCGTATTGGCATTGGTATCTTTGGATATGATATGGGCCTTATACCTTTTGATCACTGCCAGCACTTCGCGATCGTAATCCGGAAGGCTTCCGGCCATATCCTGGTCGAACATCTCCAGCGCGTAGACCCCCTTACAACCGGCGATAATTTCCACGCAGGGGGAGTCACTGACGTAGTCACCCGTAATCAAGGTTCCGGCATGTTCGGGCTCAAAGGTGTTTTTTACCCGCAGGGGAATGTTCTCCTGGCGAAGACCTTTAGCGGCTTTTGGGTGAATCGCCTCCATCCCCAGATTGGCCAGCTGATCGGCCACATCGTAGTTGGTTCGGCCAATGGGAACGGCATTGTCGGGGCCAACCAAGCGCGGATCGGCGCTGCTCAAGTGGAATTCCTTGTGGATGACCGCTTCTTTGGCGCCGGTTAATACCGCAAGGCGGCTAAAGGTCATCTCACTATACCCTCGGTCAAAAGAGATCAGCAGACCCTTATCGCTGTGCGCATAGCCGGTGACAATAGGCAGCTGTTTGCTCAAGTCGATACTTGCAAAGGCATCTCGAATACGCTCATCCAGGGATATATGTTTACTGGTACGCCAGCCGGTCAGGTCGACAAAGCAAGCGTTAACGCCATCCCGCTGTAAGAGTTTAGAGGTATTCCAGGCACTGTGAGCCTCTCCTAAACTGGCGAGCATCTCTCTTACGGTGCCCAGGTGAGCATCCAGTGCAAAATGTCCGTGCTGGCAAAGGCTTTGTAAGTCGCGCAAGCATTTTTGCGCACCTTGCAGGCGCTCATCCAGGAATAGGTTGGCTTCAGTGAGCAGCTCACTATCGCCAAATAGGCGCTCGTTTATCTCGCGCAGTTTTAAGCGCAGTTCATCAAATTTATCCAGCCAGCTGTCATCTTCTATGCCGCTGGAAAACAATCCGTAGATACCAGGCTGGCCGCTTTTTTTGTGCTCCAGCAATAAATCAGTTATGCCGCCATAAGCAGAAACCACAAACACTCGATTGTAGAGATCACCTGGGCTTCCCTTAATAATATTATCCCTGACAGATTCATAATCCGTCATTGAAGTCCCACCAATCTTTTCTATCGTATGCATAGTCTCTAATAGATCCTTTTGTACTCTTGGATAGCCTCTATCGCTAGGATTAATTCCGCAAATAAGGCCGGATTAAGATATCTTGATCGAAAGCGAGGCCGCTTTCTTTTTCAAGGGGATTATCTTTCCAGAGGAAGATTACAAAACGGCCTCCCTTCTAGCTGCTTTGAATGCCGAATTTAAGTAAATAGGAGCAGGGGAGGGGTATGCACTGCTAATCAAGTGGCCTCTCTGGGCAACCCGTTGACCAGCTGAGCTAGATTCTTGCGAGTCGTTTGGCAAGTGCTGCTCATGACAGTGGTAGCCTGTAGGGCTATGCATCCCTCCCACCCTCATAGGTACCTATTTATACATCAATGGAGTCGGCACCAAGTTCATAGGCGCCCTCAGCATTGTGTACTTCCTTGCCGTGAAGCGGGGGATTAAACACACAGGCCATAGTCATTTCTTCGAAGGCCCGTAAAACATGCTTGTCATGCTTATCCAGGATGTAAATAGTGCCTGCTTCAATAGGGTGTTTCTTTCCATCATCCAAGGTTTCCACCTCTCCGCGGCCAGAAATACAATAAACGGCCTCTAGGTGGTTTTGGTAGTGCATTTGGAAATCTGCACCGCTATAAATGGTGGTGATATGAAAAGAAAAGCCCATGTTATCGTCTTTCAATAGCAGGCGGGTGCTTTCCCAGTTGCCATCCGGGGAGACGATTCTTCGATTGGAGTCTTTGGCTTCGGGTAAATTTCTAACGATCATTGGTAGTCTACCTTTGTCTTGTACAGGCAGTCCGCGTTATCCATTTGCTTTAGTCGCAAGCTATGGCGCGGAGTTTGCCTGAATAATTAAAGTCTAGCAGGCCTTGAAATAGACCTTTTCTTCCGGCATATCCGCTTCAGCTGCACAAACTTCCTTGATGGCTGATTCAATGATGTCGATGCCTTTTTCCAGGTTTTGATCGCTGATAATTAGCGGGCATAACAATTTAACAATATGGTCATCCGCGCCACTTGTCTCAATAATCAATCCCTGCTTGAAAGCGGAGTGTGTAATTTTTCCGGCGATTTCACCGCTTACACAGTCAATTCCCTGGAACATGCCACGCCCTTTTCTGGTGAAGTGACCCTCGCCATACTTGCTGACAATACTATCGAGGCGCTCGGCAATGTATTTACCTTTGCGCTTAATATCCTGGGAAAACTTATCGTCTGACCAGTAATGTTCAATGGCGGATTTCGCAGTAACGAAGGCCAGATTGTTTCCGCGGAAAGTACCGTTGTGCTCGCCGGGTTTCCATTGATCCAGTTCAGGCTTCATTAGCACAACGGCGAAGGGTAGGCCGTACCCACCGAGGGATTTGGACAGTGTGATGATATCCGGCTCAATGCCGGCTTCTTCAAAGCTAAAGTAATCGCCTGTGCGACCACAGCCAGCCTGGATATCATCAACAATAAACAGCAGACCGTGCTTTCTACATACGCTTTGGAGATTGCGCAGCCACTCGGCACTTGCGACGTTAATGCCACCTTCACCCTGTACGGTTTCAACAATCACCGCGGCCGGTGAGTTGATACCGCTACTGGAGTCGGAAAGCACCTTGTCGAGGTACTCGGTGGTATCAATGTTTTCCCCGAGGTAGCCATCGAATGGCATTCGATGGGTGCCATTCAGGCTAACGCCAGCGGCATCTCTATGGTGTGAGTTACCCGTGGCGGCCAGAGAGCCCAGGCTCACGCCATGAAAGCCGTTGGTAAAGGTCACGATATTCTGTTGACCGGTGACATTGCGAGCAATCTTCATCGCCGCTTCCACCGCATTGGTACCTGTGGGACCAGTAAACTGAACCACATATTCCATATTGCGGGGCTTAAGGATCTTCTCATTAAGCGCTTGCAGGAACTCACCTTTCGCTTTGGTATGCATATCCAGGCCGTGGGTGATACCGTCCGCCTGAATGTAATCCATCAGCACTTCTTTGAAGATCGGGTTGTTGTGCCCGTAATTCAGGGTGCCGGCGCCGGCGAGGAAATCGAGATACTGGTTCCCCTCCTCATCCCACATTAATTCGCCTTTAGCGCGACTGAAAACCCGCGGGAAGGAGCGGGCATAGCTTTGCACTTCAGATTCAATCTCATCAAAAATTTTCATTTCTTACTCTTACTGAATGTTGGTTTTGTGAGTGAAAGGCCCGATACGAACAAGATGTTCAGAGTCATGCTGCCCATCAAAGTGGACTTGGCTATCCATCCACTCTGTGGAGTGAAGATCGGCAGATAGCTTCTGTGCCGCTCTTTTGAAGAGGGCCCAGGAAGCGTGATTGTTCTTGGTGATTGTCGTTTCGAGATATTTGACCGGCTGACAGATAGGGCGGCTGAGGATGTCTTGCAGCATGCGTGAAGCCAGACCCGCACCACGCGCGCGCTCAGAAACGGCAACCTGCCAGATGAAAAGAGTGTCTTTGCGCTCGGGGATGAGATAGCCGGAGATAAAGCCTAAGGGGTCCTTTTCTACTTCCGCAATGACGGAGGTACTTGAAAAGTGGCTGCACTGAAGGAGATTGCAGTAGCTGGAATTGGTATCCAGTGGAGGGCAGCTCTCAATCAGGCGGTACACAGCCATGCCATCCTCGAGAAGCGGAGGTCTTAGTGAAATATTTTCTAATCTAGACAAAAAATCTATCCATTCGGCCAAACAAAATTACACGTCTAAACATTAGAGAGGTTGAAAATCATACAAATATGCTGTTTAAGGCGCTTATTTGAGCTTTTTCGACAAACCTTTCTGTAAAAAATGTTTTGAACGCTAAATATCGTACACGAATGAAATGCAAAGTCCAGTACTATGAGCACAGAGTAAGAGGCGGTACTTGGCCTAAATGCACCGGCATGCCTAGGAGGGTTTACTCAAAAATAGGACTTTGCTCTTAGGCTGGATGGCTAGTCAGGGGGAAAAGTTGCTCAATTTTTAGCTTTTGGCATGATCACTTATTGAGCAAAAAACAGCTCAATAAAGATTTAACTCTTCAGAATTGACTTCCTGAA
Source organism: Microbulbifer sp. CnH-101-G (assembly GCF_052466775.1). NCBI lineage: Bacteria > Pseudomonadati > Pseudomonadota > Gammaproteobacteria > Cellvibrionales > Microbulbiferaceae > Microbulbifer > Microbulbifer sp. CnH-101-G. Next base: position 1,663,373 of record NZ_CP174292.1, on the reverse strand, counting down.
TCCGACTTTTCCAGGAGCTGAGCTCAAAGCGCTTAGATATGAAGTGTGTCATCTATATAATCATCATATTCACTCTGACTGACTCTGGGATTGAGAGGTAGCTTTGAACAGCATTGAACAAGTGTTAGTGGCCCTGCGGCGTGTGATAAGAGCGACAGACCTGCACTCCAAGCATCTCGCCAAAACAACAGGACTGACCGCGCCACAAGTTTTATTACTACAGGCCATACGCAATAAGGGCGAGGTAACCATTGGCGAACTGGCCAACGAGGTGAGCCTCAGCCAGGCGACGGTAACCAATATTCTGGATCGCCTGGAGAAAAGGGGGCTTGTCTTTCGGCAGCGCTCTCAGTCCGACAAGCGCAAAGTGCATGCCTACCTGACGGAACAAGCCGCTGAAACATTGCGAGATGCACCCATTCCGCTCCAGGATCAGTTTGCTCGTCAGTTCGGTGACCTCAAAGATTGGGAGCAAAGTATGATCATTGCCTCACTGCAGCGTGTAGCCCAAATGATGGATGCCCAACATATTGATGCCTCTCCGGTATTAGATATCGGGGTTTTGGATAGGCAGGGAGCCGCTATTGAAAAGTCTGGAGCCTACCCTGAAAGTGCCGATCTAACCGACAAGAAAGTGAAGTAGTTCGCTCAGAAAACCCTTTTCTTTGGGAGATGAGCATCTCAGGGCTTCTAGGGCGATTCGCACATTACAGCGAACTTTGGTGAAAAGCGGAAACTTTCTTACAAGTTGTGAATCACCCTGAGACCCAGAAACTTAGTGGTTTCTGGGTTTTGCACTTCTGGTTTTGGGCTTCTGGGTTTTGTGCTGTTGTTGCTTGAATTGCTTGAGTTGGCAGGCAGCGCAAGCATTAATCCATTTATTACGAAGGCGAAAGTTGTAGGAGCGCTTTACAAATCTTCGTCCACCGGAGAAGCCCGTTTGTATTCCCTCTCACTAACTTCTGTGCGACTAAAAATTCATCCACTAACTGAAGATCAACCTTCCAGCGGTTCTTATGGGAGGGGATAGTAAAGCTGTAGTTTGAACCGAAAGTTTATGCGATTATTGCCCCGCCCTAAAGCACCCGCTGCAGCGGTTCTGCTTAAAGCTATTCTGCTCGAAAGTTATACTACACAGAAGCTTGATAGGAATAGGGCAGATAAAAAACGCATTTAAAATTGATATCTTTTGGCTCTAAGCCTTTCAAGGGTTACTTATGCTAAGTTCCGAGCAAAACTCAAAAGTGAAAGACTCGATGATTAGTGAGAAAATCAAGATTTATTTTGATAAATCAGTAGACGTAGTTTTTGGGATCATTCTTGTCTTTATCATTGTTGGGATAGCAGCGGGGACACTTCAACTATTTTTAACGACATGGAAACTTTTTAATTTTGAAGGCATAACTGGTCATTACATAGACATCATAACGGATGTTTTGACCTTATATGTATTAATAGAGTTGTCCAGATCGCTTATAGAGTATTTTCACACCCATAAGCTCAGGCTTACATTTATAGTTGATGCGGCAATCGTCTTTGTACTTCGAGAAATATTGATTGCACTATTTAAGCATGAAATCAAAGCCGAGATGCTCTACGCATTTTCCGCATTTATCTTTGTGCTGGGAGCGCTTCGCATTTCTTCTATTTTGGTTTATCAGCGCGAAAAGTTGATGTCTGAATAGCAACAGATCTTAGAAAACTTGCGTGGGATGTCGATTTGAAGGCATCCCAAGTCTCCTCTTACATCTGCCTTATCTTCCTATATCTGCCCACAAAGCCCTGCCTAAGTAAGTAAAATACTCGGTAAAAGCCTGATTTATCCTTTGCCTTTGTCTCCCTGCAGGGTAGAGCCCCCGCTGGGCTTCTTCACTGGATTTAGTGCCCGCGACCAGGAAATTGTTGCTAATATTGGCATCCTGCACAAACGCCTCAAAAGCGCGCGCACACAGCTCCACTGGCTTGCTGTAATAAAGAGATTTATTGGCTTTGTCGGATATTACAGAAGCCCTTACCAAGTCACTGGGATTGCCGCCTTCCTCGTCGAGCATAATGGCTTTAAAACAAGCAAAAAGGCGATCATTTAGTGGATGCGGTACCGGTGTGGCATTGTGCAGCCAGGCTTCTGAAGCATACATGTTGCCTGATGTATCGCTGAAGGCCTTTTGTGCGAGGTAATGATCCAGTGCATGGAACCATTCATGGGCAATAGCGCCTGGACCGGCATTCTTAGCCAGGGAGAATGATTTGACGGAGGGGTCATAGAAAGCAGAGATTCCCGGGCGCCCGCCAATGCCGTATTGGAAGGAAAGGGACTCACGCAGGGAGATAAGCACTTCAGGTCCCTGCAGGATGACCATCAAGTCGCAAAGGGCATCAAAAAACAAACCCGCAGCCCGATCGCGCTCTTCTGGTGTCACCCAACGCCCAACCGATATGGACCTAAAGCCAAAACGCTTTCTAACATCGACAAAGGATACTTGGTCACTACCACGTAAATCGGGTCCACGTCGATAAAATTGGCGGCTGGCTACCATAGTTGGCTTGTGGTTTAGCAGGTTTTCTGGTGTAAGGATGTGCTGGATAAAACTCGAGGAGGATACTATTACAAGCCCGGCTTCACTCACAAGAGCGATTTCGGGCAGGCCCCGCGAATAAACGACTACACTTTGCCCAGGCACCTAAAAGCACCTCCTGAGATATTTTCGATAGCTAGGGGCTTCTTCGAATGGCTGTTGAGCGCCCGCAGTTTTTAGCAGCTCGCAGAGAGCCATCAGGTGCTTCACTTACTATCGAACTTTGTGTAAGCGGCTGTTTTGTCCAGTCTGTCAAATCCAGTAATTCGCCGGGAGTCATTTTATGGCCAAGTCCAAGCGTCCTCTGATCTCAATCAACCCATTGAATGGCGAAACACTAAAAACTTTCCATGAGATGAGTCGGGAAGAGCTCGATAAGGCAATAGGCCGAGCTGATAACGCTTTCGCAGAATGGAGTGCTCGCAGCTTTAGTGAGCGGGCCTCAATACTCAAACGCGCGAGTGAGTTGTTCGAGCAGCGCAGCGATACATTGGCTCGGTTAATGGCTCAAGAGATGGGCAAGAAAATGAGTGATGGTCTGGGTGAATTAGCGCTTTGTGCCGAGATTTTTGATTACTATGCAGACGAAGGGGAAAATATTTTAGCACCACAGCAGCTATCTACCCGGGAAGGGGAGGGGACTTTGGTATTCCAGCCCTTGGGGGTTGTCTATGGTATCCAGCCGTGGAACTTTCCTTTCTATCAACCTTCCCGCTTTACCGCTGCCAACTTAATCGCCGGCAATGTGGTGCTCACCAAACACGCCTCTAATGTTCCCCAGTGTGCCGAAGCATTTGAGCAATTATTATTCGATGCTGGTGTCCCCAAGGGGGTCTACACTAATCTGCCAATCACTTCTGCCGGTGCTGCACCGATTATCGATGATGACCGGGTAAAAGGGATTTCCTTTACCGGTAGCAATGACGCAGGTGCAAAGGTGGCGGAACAAGCTGGTCGCAACGTCAAGAAGACCGTAATGGAACTGGGTGGTGTCGATCCATTTATTGTTCTTGAGGATGCGGATATGGATTTGACCGTAGAGCGATTTGTGGAGGGCAAGCTTGGCAACTGTGGCCAGATTTGCCTGGCCGCCAAGAGAATCATCTTAACCGAACCGATTGCCGATGAATTCCTGGGGCGGGTCACCAAGTTGTTTAAAGAGTTAAAACCCGGTGATCCTCTTAAAGACACTACCGACTATGGGCCTTTATGTACCGAAAAAGCGGCGGAGCACCTGGAGGAGCAGGTCAGTAAATCGGTCGCGGCCGGAGCGCATTTGCTAGTGGGGGGAAAACGCAACGGAGCCTTTATTGAGCCCGGGATATTAACGGATATACCCGCGGGCTCACCCGCTGCAGAGGAAGAACTCTTTGGCCCAATTGCCTGTGTTTGGGTAGTAAAGGATGAGAAAGCGGCTATCGAAATGGCCAATGATAGCCGCTTTGGCTTGGGGGGGTCGGTCTATACCAAGGATCATAAGCGAGGGCAGCGTGTAGCCGAAGAACTGGAGTGCGGTACGGCCTTTGTGAATCATGTGGCCTCAAGCTATGCGAGCATGCCAATGGGCGGAGTCAAGAAATCTGGTTATGGTCGCGAGTTGGGTGAGTTGGGCATCAAGGAATTTGTGAACCAGAAATTGATACGGCACTTTAATTGAGAGCGTTGCCTTGCCCAGCTACCTCTCGTGAGATTGTGAGGACTGCTGCAATCTTAATAGCTACTCAATCAAGATCGTGAAAACGCTTGCCTGGAGACTCCGATGAAAATACTTGTAGCCGGCGCTAATGGTACTATCGGTCAAATCCTCGTCGATAAATTAATCGAACGGGGCTACGAAGTAACCGGCATGGTACGCAAGGAGTCTCAACAGGACGCCCTGCGCAAAGCCGGCGCAGAAGCCGTTCTTGCGGATCTCACCGATAAGGAGTCTCTAGCTAAAGCCGTCGAGCAACGAGACGCAGTGGTTTTTGTTGCAGGCTCAAAAGGGAAAGCCCTCGAATCGGTGGATAGGGATGGGGCTATCCACCTTTGTGATGCTGCGAAAAATGCTGGTGTTCCGCGATTTATCTTACTGAGCTCTATTTTTGCCGGGCGCCCTGAGCAGGGCCCAGAAAATTTGCAACCATACCTAAAAGCTAAGCTCGCAGCCGATGTTCATATGCAAAAGAGCGGTCTGGACTACACGATTTTGCGACCGGGTGCCCTTAAGGATACGGCAGAAACAGGAGCTATTCGTATAGATGAATCTTTTGAGGGCACTGAAGCGGAGATTAGCCGAGCTGATGTTGCAGAAGTTATCGCCGCGTCCCTATCTGAACCAAAAACGATCGGTGCGGTATTTGAATTTATAGCGGGAGACACTCCAATTGATGAAGCCCTGGCTCGTTTGGGCTAAGCAGGGCTGCAATACCGGATGAGCATTCAGCGAGCCTGTGATCGCCCTTTGTTGTTACTGGTAATATCATGGCTATCCAGGTCACGTTGTTGACGGCGCTCGATCCAGGTTTTGATTTTCTTATCATCTACGCCTTGTGAATGCAGCACAGCCGCAGCCAGGTCCAGCCCTCGGGGAATGCTCCTATTAACCACTGGATACATACCGAGAGATTTGAAGCGTTCTAGGTCGCTATCACCATCGACAGAAACAAAGCGCTTTAAATTGGGGTAGCGTGCGGAAACAACAGGTTTTAGTGCTTTGGATAACTCATAGCGAACAATGGTGATAACAATGGCTGCACGCTCTGCATACTGGAAGGTTTCCATCATACGGATATCAGCCAGGTCCCCAAAAGCCACTGGATAACCATCGGCACTAGCCTTGAGAAACCGGTCGTAGTCCATCTCGATGGCATCGTAGTCTATTTTTTGAGCTTCCAGGGCATCGGCTACCAAACGTCCAACCTCGTCCATACCAAAAATCACCACGGGTGCTGTTGATGTGACTGGCTTGGATTCATGGCTGGGTGTCTTAGAGGATGAACGCCTCCACAGATACTTTCCTAATCGATTTCCTAGATTCGACAGTGTTGGAGTGAGCGCTAAACTGGCGGCCACCCCGGTGATGACAATCCCAACGGCCTGCTCCCCCAGTGATTCACGGGCGAGAGGCATAGCAATAATAACGAAGACAAATTCACTGCCCTGAGCCAACAAAGACCCTAATTGCAACGAGCCGGGCAGGGACCAGCCACAGGCCCGTGCCGCCAGGGCCACCAGAAAGACTTTGACCGCCATCAGAATTAAGATAAAGAGAATAATTTTTGCCCACTGATCTAACAGGATGCGCCAGTCCAGGGACATACCCACGGTAATAAAGAAAAATGCCAGCAGTAAATTACGAAAGGGCTTCGCTTCGGTTTGGATCACATGGCGATAGGGGGTCTCACTAATCATCATGCCTCCAAGAAACGCCCCCAATGTCAGGGACAATCCCACCGCTCCTGTGCCGGCCGCTGTGGCGAGGACGACCAGAAGCGCCATGGCCGTGAACACCTCTTCATTCCTGGTTTTGGATAACAGTCCGAATAGTGGTCGGATGGCATAGCGTCCTAGCAGGGCGGCGGCGACAAATACGACCACTGATTTTGCAATGGCGGAAAGGATTTCTGCTGTCAGGGCATTGTGAGATGAGGATGAGCTACCACCCTCCAGTGAACTCGCCATTACCAGCAGGAAAATTGCACAGATATCCTGAAAGATCAGCACCGCTGTTCCGGTGCGGCCAACGGGGCAGTCTTGTTGCCCCCTCTCTGCAAGGCTTTGCACCACGACTGCCGTCGATGAAAGTGCAAGCGCGCCTCCAATGACCCCGGCATAGGCCGGGGAAACCCCCAGAGCTAACGCAATACCGGCAAAAGCGGCTCCGCAAAGTAGAATCTGCAGAGGACCCAGAATGAAAATATCCCGTCGGGCATCCCAGATATTCGATAGGGAAAAATGTAGGCCTATATCAAACAGCAGGAAAACAACACCAAGTTCCGCTAGCAGGTGGGTGGTATTGCTCTCCGGGATCAAATCCAGGGCATGGGGCCCCACCGCCAGGCCCGCAATGAGATAGCCGACAATTGGGCTCAACCTGAGAGGGCGCATCAAAATGATCGCCAATACACCGAGGAGAAGTAAAGTAATGACGGGAATGAGTGCGTGTATATCTTCCATGATGTCAGTAAATTAGCCCTCTCCCTTTGGCCTGTCAAAGGTACTTAAGGTTAAGGGTTTCTAGAGTGTCTCTTAGGGTAATAAATTTCATCCATACTCCTCGGAGGTTTATTGTCTTGCCAGGGGGCAATCAAAACGCAATGTAGTCTATCCCACGAGGGGCCAGAGGCACGGAGCGAACTTGAGCAACTTGCAGGGTAATTGCACTATGTTCCCCAAATGAATAATGACAGTGCATACCAAATACATGACAACAGTAGCCCAAAGCTCAAATATTTAAACTTTGAATCGTAAGCTTTAACCAACTTATTACCAGCAGCAACAACTGATTCATGTTTACAGCTTTTGTGACCGCCAGATAATGCAAAATCGAAGCAAGCAAAACCGGTAGTATATTTTAGCGGGGACCAACCTGAGTTTGCATTGAAAGTTGCTGGTTCTCGACTTTTAAACTCTCGATAAAAGAGAAGGTGTAGATATGCCCAGTGAGTGCATATACTCATCCAGATGATTACTAATACTATGTCTATCATTGATACTTAACATTCCGCAGAGGCCCGAAGCCTCACTACTTGTGATTGTTGTGCATTTTCCTCACACGATCCCTCGGGGTGAGAACTTTGGCTCCAGGATCCACTACTATTCCGCCCGTATAATCTAGCCACTTACCTAACAATGAAAACACTTTGGAGTAACCTTCCCAGCCTTTAAAATATCCAAAAATGGCGGATACAATGTATACAATTGTAAGTATGCAAAAAAAAGTTTCTTCATGGCTGGCAAAGAAAAGCCCACCGATAACTCCTGTGTAAGTTGTTCCTCTAGTCACTAGTGCGAAGAAACCCACATAGATAAAAATTAGAAAAGTGATAGGAACAAGCCCCAGCATTAATCCTCTGGCAATTTTCTCCGCTTTTGATGGTTGATACATTTGCTATACCGGAGCATAACGCCTCAATAATGGCCGGAGCATGCAATGAGAGGACCCGGCAAGAGGCTATTTTGATTTACTGAGGTTTTTCTGTAAGCAGATACATTTCTCGAACAAGTACCTCCGTTGCTTGAGTTGTAGAAAAAGGCGAATTCTCGCATCTCACCACACCCTCAACTCTTGGTGCACCTGTCATGGTTATAAGTGGCAGGAAGAGTGTTTCTATGTCCGTAACCATGTAATGATGCTCGCCATCTTGATATATCATTGTCTCAAACTTGCCGCCACAGAGCTCGGAAGCCTTGTACTCCCAGTCTACCTTTACCTTGTCAGAGCTTTCAAAGACTCTGCCAGCCGCAACCTCCCTGATGTAAAACAATCCATCGTCAATTCTGATGTGATGATTGTTGGGACCATCAAATTCATTTGTGCTTGCACATCCTGTTAGTGATACCAAAAAGAACGCTAATAATATTCTCATGCTTTCTTACTCGAATTTAATTATTGCTTATTAATAATGGATGGGTGAAAGAGCGATTGTGTCGTAGATTTTTATAATTTTTTCCCACGAATCTTCTCCCTTAGGGCGCTAATGCCGACTGGTTTTAGTGGGCAATAGTTTGCAAAAATATATTCAACTAGAAACGGAGCAACTAGTAATAAGGAACCAAACATAAGCAAACTTTCAAATGCCAACCCCATATAGATGGCAAGGCAGGGGATAAATACCCACCCGAATGATGATACCCACTTAGATAAGGATGTGTATTCATACTGAAAAAAACAATGGTCGCAATGCATTCTACTTGAGCATGACGGTATCTTTACCTTTATCGCTATCTCTTTGCATTTTGGACACTTTCTCATCATGAACTATATCACTAGGCCTCTTTAGCTACCTACTTCCCTAAACTTATAATGTGGCTTAACGGATATAAACCAAAAGGTAAGCGAAACCAAGAAGCCACATGACATATATACTCCATAGCCAACATCTTTCAATTGTGTCGGTGTATTATGCTTTGCATGCATAAAATATTGAAACAAAGCAGGGCTTATTAAGCCAATTAGGCAGTAGGGTAACCAATGCTGCATTGACAGTCGATTCAAAACAATATGTGTTGGGATTCCTACCGCCAAGGTAAAAGTGTAGGAAATTGTAAGAAAGCCTATACTTACTATAAAAAATAACAAGATCGCCTCATGGGCTTGCATTTCGCCCTTTGCAACTTCAGGTATGAATAGGGCAAGCCAAACCAAGATCGAAGCTGATGGCGCAAGAAAAAATCCTATGAAGCTTCTCTTTAGGTCCATAATTGATTCACAAAAAGCTGCAACTGAAAGAATGCTGATTGGCCTTTTGGGGGCTGCCCATGCGGCGAACGGGAGCGATTACTGCGGCCTGTTACATTTCGGAGTAACTGCAGCGGTAATTAGCTTGCCACTGCGGTAGAGATCATCCAGCCATAGCCAAACACCGCAACACCATAAAGGATAAACAAGACAGGGATTGCAATCGCAGATAACGTACTAAAGCGCTCAACTTCGATGTATGCATTTTTAGGAGAGTCTGGTAGTAAGCGCACTTTAACGCTGTCGCCCTCCTTATACTTGTTCAAAAGGTCATGTTCTATATTGTTGTCTTTAAACAATTGAGGCGAACGAAGTAATGGGGTGTCAGAGTAGAATTTCTCTCCTTTGTACTCATACCCAAACTCAATTTGCGCTTCATAGATTCTCCGTCCTTCCGTGTTCGCGAAATTTTTCAATTTAGATCTAGTAATTGTTGCGTCAACTAAGGGTAAGGAAGCCCATTTTTTCTTTACCCTTTGATAGACAAAAGTTTGGCAAAACCCAAGACCTACGATTATTACCAATCCTATGTACTTCAAAATTCCAAACATCGTTCTTTCACTCTAGGAAACTTAACATCCGCTTTAGAGGTGGCTGGAGTGTAGCGAAAGGTCCCCCAGTCGTTTATTTCTCGATGATTACAAGCACTTTTTTATTTGCATTTATCCTGCTCAACGAAATGAAAAAGTTAACTTCCCAATTATGTTGGATGTGCCTCCAAGAAAGCAAGTAATTATGCGGGATAGGGGATGATTTGAGATACTACTATTGCTATATTTTGTTGCTCTCATTTTATAAAACAGGTAGAGGCTTCCACCCTCTAAAGAAGGTGACTGGCTGGACATCAATCTGGGGTCAGCCCATAAATTTTGTAACTCTTAGTCGTCAATGCAACACAACCACCCAACTGTTTACTTTGCTTAAAATAACGTCTAATTGGTATTAGTTTAAATACAAACGCAACATTTATTCTGCGATGCAATCGTACAAGCGTTGCCGGTTCCAAAAATAACCCAACTGCTGGGAAAGTTGTTCGCCGTTCTTACTTGTTTGGATTTGCCAATGTTCGGGATATAGTTTTTGATAAAACCTATCCCCAAAACGATAGTCAGCTAAAACAACCACGCCCCGATCGGATTCAGTGCGAATCACTCTTCCCGCTGTCTGCAATACCCGGGTCATGCCGGGATAGCGGTAGGCAACATCAAACCCATCAATCGCCGAGACGGCCTGCGGGTGCTCTGCTGATTGTCGTAGTAGCTCTTGCACTTCATTTATCTGGGGAAGGCCGGTACCTACGATAATAGTGCCAATCAATTTCTCCCCGACAAAATCAACGCCCTCAGCAAAGACTCCCCCCATAATGGCAAAACCCAGCCTTTGTGCACCTTCACTAAATGAGGCTAAAAAGGCTTCTCTTTCGCAATCACTGGCTCCGGGTGTTTGTTGTAGCAGTTGTATCTCCGGATGATCTATTTTGAATCGCTCTGCAACTATTTGCAGGAACTGATATGAAGGGAAAAACACCAGATAGTTGCCGGGATGGCTACGGTAAACGCGAGCAATCAGATCCACCAATGCTGGTAGCGCACTCTGACGTGCCTGGTAGCGGGTATCTAAGTAAGAACAAAGAAATACGCCCTGGCGGGAGGGTTCGAAAGGCGAAGGCAGTACCAAGTATGGGGTCTCGGGCTCGACCCCAAGTTGTGCAGAGACGAAGTCTATGGGGCGCAGTGTGGCTGAGAACAGAATGCTCCCATGAAACTGGGAAAATGACTCCCGTAGGAAGTCTGCGGCATTCAGGCATATCAGCTTTAGCTGATGCTCCTCCCAGGGGGCATCCCGATCGATTACACGTGTGAGGGCTTGGTGTTGACCTGAAAGGATTTGTTCTATGCAGGCGTATCGATATAGATTTTTCAACCAGTCCCCGATTTCCTCAGGGGGAGATTTTGTCTGCTCCGATAGCTCACTCAGTGCATCTAGCACCTTTTGGATAGCGCGAGACACAGCCGCAGGACGATCCTTTTCGCTATCCAGCGGGCTACACCAGGCTTGTACACTTTGGCTTGAGCGCATTTCCTTATAGAGGTTTTGCTCTTGAAACCGTTTGCTCCATTGAGAAAGTGCGCGCACCAGGGATTGGATGCGCCGATACAGCTGTGGGTGACTGCTCTTGCAAGCCAAGGCGGCGCGGCGACTATCTTTGCGGCTCAAACTGGCGCTGTGCATTTCCCGTGCACGCTCGCTCAAGTTGTGTGCTTCATCTACCAATAGTGCGCGCTTGTAGCGTGAATCTTGCAGTGTGGAAATACGCACTAAGGGATCAAAGACATAATTGAAGTCACAGACCACCAGATCGGCCCAGGGCAGCATTTGCAGTGACAGCTCAAATGGGCAGAGGTGCCACTGATCGGCAACTTTCGCGATTTCTTCAGGGGTGATTAAAGGTTGCCCCAACAGTTGTTGGCGCGCTTGGGGTAAGCGCTCATAAAAGCCTCTGGTGCGAGGGCAGATACCCTCTTCATCGCGACTGCACAATCCCAGTTTGCAGGCACAGGTCTTATCGCGGGCGCGCAATTCCAGCAGAGAGAGCTTTAGCCCACCCTGATGTAGCTTGTTAATGGTCTCCCGCACCACCTGCCTACCAGAGTTTTTCGCGGTGAGGTAGAGCAGTTGATCCACCTTTCCTTCACCAAGGGCTTTGATAGCGGGGAATAGGGTGCTAATCGTTTTGCCAATACCGGTGGGTGCCTCAACCACCAGTTGGCCGGCATCCCTGAGACAGCGATAAACGGATACCGCCAGCTGGCGTTGACCGGGTCGGTATTTGGGGAAGGGAAACGATAAATTTTTCGCAGCCTGGATCACCCGTTGCCGATGTGCTTTCCAGTCACTATGCCATTCGATATATAAGGTGAGGGCATCCTTGGCAAAGCTCTCCAGCTCCCTCCAGGTGAAAAGGCGCTGCTCTGGGTAGGACTTTTTCTCCTTGAGGTTATACCAGAGCATTTGCAGCGAGACTTCTGCAACGGAATCTCCCTTTTGCCGAAGTTGTTGCAAGTAACAGAAACCATAGATTTTAAGCTGGGCCCAATGTAGCTGGCGAGTGGCCTCTGGCAGCGTATCTGGGTGGCAATAGGTGGTTTTGATTTCATCCAGCTGGGCCGGCTGGTGCAAGTCAGCTTGTGGGTGAAAGATATCCACCCGTCCTTCCAAGACAACATCCTGGCCAGCGCATTCCAGCTGTACATGTAAACGATATTCGGCTTCCGAGCCTTTAGGACGCCGCTTTTGCAGCTTTTGGTGGGCTCGAATACCCTCTTGGGCAGTTGGGCCCGGCCCACCGGTATAAATCAAATCCCCACTGCGGCAGGAGAAAGCCACTAACTCACCCACAGAAATCTGTAGGGCAGGGGTGTATTCGGAAGGGGTATGATCCTCTGTAGGCTCTTTTATCAGATATGGCTCTTTGAGCTCCTCTCCCACGACTGCTCTCAAGACTACAACAACTCCACGTGTATCACTCGGTGGGGAATATTTTGAGCCGCGAAGAAAGTCAGCCAGCGCTGCTGGTTTTGTTGCAGGCGATCTCCGGGGCCTTTGACTTCCACAAGCTCATAGCCACCTTTATCTGGAAACAAAATCAGGTCTGGCAAGCCATTGCGATGATGGGTGATATCGCCAAGTAAACGTTGAAACAGTGAACGCCAGTGCTCAACCGGGATACGATCCAGGGCTAGCTCCAGCAGTTCCAGAGAGAGCGCCTCCCAGGCGACGAGCGGATTAGCAATGCCCAGCTTCTTCCGATAGGTTTCCATAACTCGCCGTTTTAATGCACTTGGACTTAGCTCTTTTAAGCGCTGTTCAAACTGAGCGTGGCGCGACATGTAAAAATGCGGGGTACGGAAGTCGCTAGGTGCTATTTGGAAGGGGTTATAGAAAGCACCGGGAATGGAAGCAAACAGAATATCCCAGATATAGAGGCCGAGTACCCCGTTAAATAAACTGTTCTCCACATAATGGCAGATACCTTCCTCCCGGCTAGCCAGCTCCGAAGCCGTCTGAATTTCTACTCTTTCTGGAGATTGGGGCAGGGTAAATACTTCTAACTGTGGCTGGCAAGGCTGTGGGTTCGCCCAGTTCTGGGTAGTGCCCATCCGTTTTGCGATACGATATCCAAAGCGCTCGGCAAAACATCGTTCGGCTTCGTTGAGTGGGGAGTCGAGAATTTCCCGGCAAAGGCAAAGTGCCAGCTCGAGATTGTCACGTTTAACCGCAATTCTCGCTCGCCGTTCACGGGCCGGAGGTTGCCCGCAGTCTCGATAGAGGCGCTCGGCGGCCTCTAGCTGATCCAGTCTTTCCAGTTGGCGGGCCAGCTTTAGGCGCAGGCGATCCACTCGCCGCGCTAGTGTCAAATCCCCCGGAAGGCCAATGGGCAACTGGCTGGCAAGGTCGAGAATTTCACTGGCACCATTAGCCAATACCTCCTCGGCCTGCTCCAGGCAATCGTAGTAGAGCAAGTACTGTTCGATTTGCTCACGGCTTTGGAAGGGCAGTTGGTGCCTGTCTAGTGTGTAGGACTCATACCTGTACAACCCAAGATCCCTCAGCACATAATCGGTCAGGTCCTGATTCAGGTTGCCAAAAAAGCATAGTTTGAAGGTTTGGAAGTATTCAGCCCCCTGAAGTGCTAGCAGGCCCTCTTCGGCCATTAGTTGTTCTCGCCATTCTGTGGAGGAAGCTAACAGGGCCTCTTCCAGCTCCATCCGCTTGAGGGACTTGCTCAAACCAACCGGGCCCGCTGCGAATAACTCTGCTTTGGTAAACAGCGCTAAAAGGGCTCGATCTTGCAGGGGAGGATTCCTGATTAAAAGCCCTGCGGAACAAAGAGAATCTACAGCCCCAGGGAGCTTGTTGATTTCCTGGTAAGACAGCTTTCCTTCCCTGAACAGAGCTCCAGCTGATGATGGGACCCCCTTGCGAGAGAGTAGCCTTACATAAAGACGCTGGCTATCGGCATCAAGCTCACAAAATAACCTGTAAAAACTTAGTTCGCTGGTGGAGAGAAGCTGGGTATAGCGAGAAACAACAAAATCAACCAGTGTGCGAAAATTGGTCAAATAGTAATCAGGTGCTAGCTCAATAGAGGTGGCCATGGTAAAGGTAACAGTGTGTCAACGATGGATCGTGGTGGGTAGTAACGGCATTAAAGCTGTATGGTTATACAGCATATTGCTTCTGGAGACAAAGCCATAGGCTGACTTTATGGACATAGAAGAAGCATAGGTGCAGTAAGCTGTGAATGATTCCGAGAAGCGTCCTCACTGATAAAAGTATCAATACTTCAAGTGACCATTGGATAAGCTATTCCAGAAAGAAAGTTTTTGAGAGGAAGTGAGAGCCAATAAAGAATAAATTTTAATCGCTGAGTTCAGTATTCAATGGTTTTATCAATTGGCTTGGGAGTGGCAGGATAATAGGCTTGTAAATAGAAGGGGCAATTCGCCCCTCCTATTCAGCCAAAAATGGCATCATCTAGTGCTGTAAAACTCAAGAAGCTTGTATTGAGGTTTTGCTTTGATGCGCGTTCGACTTGGGAACCTGTACTCTATATTCTGGGAACATATTTACGGTAACAGTAAAGTCGCACTTAGTAGGGCCGGCAACATGCTTCAGACCCCACCAGTATTTTATTTTAACGGTTTCGCCTGGGGCGATGGGGTGGCCGTAGCTTACAAAGCCATCTTCTATTGGAGTACCAGCTGAATTACACAGGTAGGCATCCCAGGTCATACCATTGTCATCGAGATCCAAGAATACCTTGGCGTCGAGGATAGGAAATTTTCCGGTGTTTTTGAGCTCTATAAGCCCCTGAATATAACTTCCTTCAGTGGAGTCCTCGATACCAGTCCATGCGGCCCAGTGAAAACTGGTTGCCTCAAGACTATCAGAAATAAATGGCTTATCCGTATCCCAGCCTTCAACATGACCAATATTTGACATGATTAATCCTTTTCTTCAGAAATATCATTAAAAAATTAATGACTGCAAGTGGGTACCGCCTATTTTTAAAACGAAAGCCTGGGAAGAGGGGAAAGCAAAAACAATAACAAATCAAAAAAAATACGAGATGTATATTATAGGCTTTACCCTAAGATCCCTGCTAATTGTGCACCCCTTGGCGCACAGGCGGAGTATCGGGGCCATAAAAGCCGATATCAACCCCTTTAATATTAGATTCGCGATGGTTGCGAGATGAACAACGCCAAAATTTTTACTGGGGATATTATGTATGCCACTTAAAAAAGTCTTCAGTCAATTGATTGGCATTGCGCTCACAACAATTGGTCGTCACAAAGGCTGGCTAAGTTAAAGTAAATTCCACCAAGGTTTTCAGGGCTATGGTTTTACAAGCATAAAAGGGGGAGAGGTGGAGCGGCCATTATTTTATATACCGAAAAACTTTACGATACCTGAAAATAATAAACCAAAGGAATAAGGCAAGTGGTGTAATCATTAATACGGCCATTTGATTTTTTAATACCGCCATATTCATTGTGATGATTACAGTTCCCAGCTCATAAATGTCGGTAGCAATGATTACAGGAAGAAAAAACGCCCAGAATCTTGCGCTGCCTATTTTTTTGGCAAAAGCCAACCCAAAGAAGCCTACAAAATAAGTGGTATAAATGATCAAGCTGGCAATTAACCACCAGATCGGCTGATTGTACTCATTATAAGCAAAGGCTTCATACTGAGATGTCAGTTCTATCGGAACCAGAAGGAAAAACAATACCTTCCAGAGCACACTCGGCTTATAGATTAAAGATCCATTACCAAGAGCACTATCTGGGGCCCGGTAGAGTTCATGCATGAAACATCCCTATTATTATTACTTTGCCACTTGTAAATCGTTCACTAGAGATTATCTTGCCAGCCCAAGATTCTCGAAGCTCTCCCGATAAAAGAGGCCAGCTAAGGGGCGCCGCAATCAACGAGAGGGCGCAGAGGATATTCTGATCCCAGGCAAAGTCAACTAATTCATCCGTCATTTTTATGACATTGCGAAATCAACCTGAAAACCACATTTTTTAGTCGAATTCATACCACTTGAATGCGGAAAATTAGAGGATAAAACAGGGCAATACCCACTAGGTGGTAAATTTCTGTGATGCCAAACGCAAAGCTGCGGTTTGACCTTTGGTGACACAGGGTGAGTTCACATAAAACTTTTATCTTTGGTGTTGTCAGTTATTCATTTTAAGGGAGTAATTTCCCTTTAGCCTTTTAATAATTTAAAGGCAAACAATACTGCAAGATTATTATGCTACAGGGCAGTATCGGATTATTGCTCAGCTGGTTCCGGCCGGCTCCAGATCCAAAACAACCCGCAGCCAATGCCACCAATAGCGAAAAACAGTAAATACAGATTGGCGATATGATGAATAGCCAGTGCCATAGAGAGAGCCATAGTCAGGGTAGCCAACAGCTTGGTTCTTCTGCTGATATAACCACTGCGCCAGGTTCTTAACAGGTGCCCAAACAAACGATGGTCTTCAATCCACTGGTGCATCCGTTCAGAACTTTTTGAGGCCGCCCAGGCACCCACAACAATGAATACTGCAGAAGGTAATCCCGGTAAGATGGCGCCAATGATTCCAACAAGAATAAAGAGACAGGCTACAGCTCCCCAGAGCCAGCGTAGCCACCCTTTGGCCAACTGAGGGGTAGCCATGTCAGGTACATCTTCATTACGTTGACTCAACCTGGATCTCCAGTTTTTAACCCACTACACAGATAAAAAAACAGTCACCCGCTCACTATATCAAATGACTCGCAATAAGTGACAGCTGAAACATGCGCATTCTCAGCCAGCTTGGCAGTTTTCGCTTTTATGAATCTTAAGATTGAACAGGTTATTTTAAGTAACACTACTACGGGAATTAAAATGTGTCACAGAAACCACCAAATGACTAACCTAGTGATTGGTCTCATCCGATAAGCCCTATCGATTTCGGGTTTTCTGAAAATTATCTGCCCTAAAGAAAGTAACGCCTAAAAACGCCCACACACGCCTGCTCTTTAAAAGAGAATAGGTATATTGCCATCTTTTCCTACCCCTGATAGCCCGTTATAGAAAACACTTCCATCAATACATGATGCCTTCGAGTGATCGCGGCTTTAACACTACACTCATTATCAGTACTGACATTGGCACCCAATCTTCATATATAGATACGAGCAATAAGCACTATGGATTATCGGCTGCAAGCGCCCGACCTGGAGTGCCTCATTCAAGCAATCCGCAATCAGGGCTACCTACTATATGGGCCCACACTAAACGACCGGGCCATAACCTACGGTGAGATTCAATCGGTATCAAGCCTCCCCCAGGGTTGGACCGATGACCAACAGGCGGGACAGTACCGGGTTAAGCGCCGGGGGGATAAAGCCTACTTTGGCTATGCCCTGGGCCCTCATTCCTGGAAGAAATATCTGCAATTGCCTCGCCGGCCTGTTTGGAAGGCAGCCAGGCAAAATCAAGCCATAGAAATTATTGAGGTTCAGGAGGCAGCGCCAAAGCAGGCGTTCCTGGGAGTGCGCAGCTGTGAGCTGCATGCAATAGCCATCCAAGATCGGATCTTATCTCAAGGGGATTACCACAATGAGAGCTACCGCCAGAGGCGGGCGCAGTTGTTCACTGTTGCGGTGAACTGCACCTCGGCGGCAGATACTTGCTTTTGTACTTCCATGAATACCGGCCCCGAGATCACTTTGCCCAGCGACCTGACCATGACAGAGGTGATTGAGGGAGAAGAGCATTACTTCGTGATCAGAAGTGGCTCTGAAGCCGGTAAAACAATTATGGAGAAACTCCCTTTACGCCCAACAAGTGAGGAGGAACGAAAGCTGGCAAAAGGAAGGGTGGAGGGGCTAGCAGAGGAGATGCGGCGCGGACCGCGCCACTTCGATAGCTCGGATCTGAAAGAGCTACTTTATAGAAACCTCGAAAGTGCCAACTGGGAAAGGGTCGCGGATCGCTGCCTGTCCTGTGCCAACTGCACCATGGCTTGCCCAACGTGCTTTTGCTCCACCGTTGAGGACACCACCGACCTCAGCGGAGACCATGCCGAGCGCTGGGAGCGTTGGGATTCCTGCTTTACCGCAGACCTCAGCCATATTACCGGCGGCTCAGTACGCGCCGATACCCGCTCCCGTTACCGGCAGTGGATGACTCATAAGCTGGCCAGCTGGCACGACCAATTTGACAGCTCTGGTTGCGTGGGCTGTGGTCGTTGTATCACCTGGTGCCCGGTGGGTATCGACCTCACCGAAGAGGTACGCGCTATTCGAGCCCTGGATCAAACACAGACGCGTAGCCAGGAGAAGCCATGAAAACCATTGCCGATCTGCTCCATGAGCACCCCTTCTTTCGAGGTTTGGCGGAGAGTGATCTGCAGTTCCTGGCCTCATGCGGAGAAAATTGTGTCTACCACAAAGGTGACTATTTGGCGCGTGAAAACAGCCCGGCAAACCACTTTTTCCTGATTCGCAGTGGCCGGGTAGCAGTGGAAACCTTTGTTCCCAATCGCGGCCCTCTGTGTCTGCTCACGTTGCATGGCGGTGATATTTTCGGTTGGTCCTGGCTGTTCCCGCCTTATATTTCGGCCTTTGATGCCCGTGCTCTGGAAGATGTCCGCAGTCTGCGCCTGGGCGGGGAGTGCTTGCGCAACAAATGCGAACAGGAACCCAAGCTGGGTTTTGAGTTAATGAAACGCTTTGCGCGAATTGCCACCGAACGACTGCAGTCCGCGCGTATCCAGTTGCTGGATATTTATGGGCCAGATCATCAAGGCCACCCAGCATGATTCCCATCGTTTACCGGGTAAGCGAGCGGAGCGTGGAGTATCCGGGGACTTTCACCTTGAAGCTGGAGGCCGGGAACCCTGGGCCGGATAAGCTGCCGATGCGTTTTGCGCCCGGCCAGTTCAATATGTTGTACGCCTTTGGTGTAGGGGAATCGGCCATTTCATTTAGCGGACTGGGAAGTGGCGACGGCAAACTCATTCATACTATTCGCGCACAAGGGAATGTTACTCGCGCTTTAGAGCGCTTAAAGGCGGGGGATTCCCTGGGAGTTCGGGGGCCCTTCGGAATCGGCTGGCCGCTACATGCCACGGTCGGTAAGGAGGTTCTGATTCTTGCTGGTGGCCTCGGTCTGGCACCGCTACGCCCAGTTATCTATGCCGGACTGCTGGAGCGTCTTGCGGCGACCAGGGTGCGCCTCTTTTACGGTGCCAGGCGCCCAAGTGAGCTTCTTTACCGCGAGGAGTTGGCAGGGTGGGGGCAACAGCTCGATCTTGAAATCTCTGTGGACCATGGCGATGGCACCTGGCCTGGGCATATCGGTGTGATTACCGATCCTCTAAAAGCGGCACAGATAGACGGTGCCAATTCGGTGGCATTCTTGTGCGGCCCGGAAATAATGATGCGCTTCTGTATCCAGGTCCTGTTGAGCAAAGGCGTACCCCCAAACTCAATCTATCTATCGATGGAACGCAATATGAAATGTGCCATCGGCCTCTGCGGACACTGCCAGTGGGGTCCAAACTTTATCTGTAAGGATGGACCGGTCTTTTGCTATGAGGATATACGCCCATGGCTGCAGATTCGCAGCTTATAGCTCGGCAGCCCCATAAACCCAAGCTGGCGGTATGGAAATTCACCTCCTGCGATGGTTGCCAGCTCAGTTTGCTGGATTGCGAAGATGAGCTGTTACTGTTGGGGCAGGAAGTAGAGATCGCCTACTTCATGGAGGCCTCCAGTAAAGTGGAAGAGGGACCCTACGATATTTCCCTGGTGGAGGGGTCCATCACTACCCCCGCCGACCTGTTGAGAATCCAGGAGGTGCGGCGCCAGTCAAACTTCTTAGTGTGTATCGGCGCCTGCGCGACTGCCGGCGGTATCCAGGCACTGCGCAATTTTGCCGATGTCGTCGAGTTCACTTCAGCGGTTTATGCAGAGCCCGCCTATATAAAAACACTAAAAGATTCCACGCCAATTTCCGCCCATGTATCGGTGGATTTTGAATTGCAGGGCTGCCCAATCAACAAGCTGCAACTATTGGAGGTCATCAGCGCTTTCCTGAATCGCCGTGCCCCCCAGGTCTCCGCCCACTCTGTGTGCATCGAATGCAAACTTAAAAACAACGTCTGTGTGTGGGTGGCCCATGGCACCCCCTGTATGGGGCCGGTGACCCACGCAGGCTGCGGCGCACTTTGCCCGAGTTACAACCGCGGCTGCTATGCCTGCTATGGCCCCAAGGAGAACCCCAATGGGGAATCCCTGTGTCATTGGTGGGGGGAAATGCTGGGAGCTGACAGGTCAAACGTTATCGAAAACTTGCGCAATTTCAATGGGTTAGCGCCGCACTTTAAAGCAATTAGTGAGGAAAAAGAGCGGGGGCAAAAGGGGAAATCCTGATGGATAGGGAAGCCAGTGGCCGGTAAAAGCAAGACCATTAAAGTCGATTATCTGGCGCGGGTAGAGGGCGAGGGAGCACTCTACATTCGCTATGACGACCATGGTGTGCACGAAGTACAGTTGAAGATTTTCGAGCCACCCCGGTTCTTTGAGGCCTTTCTTCGGGGCCGCGACTACACAGAAGCACCGGATATAACCGCTCGTATTTGCGGCATTTGTCCGGTGGCTTACCAGATGAGCGCGCTGCATGCCATGGAGAACGCGCTGGGCCTTCTGCCCACCGAGCCCCTGAGGAATCTGCGCCGCTTACTCTACTGCGGTGAGTGGATAGAAAGTCATATGCTGCACATCAGCATGCTGCACGCACCGGACTTTCTCGGTTATCCCAATGCCGTGGCCATGGCCAAAGATCACCCGCAAGTTGTACAGCGTGCCCTGGAGATTAAAAAAACGGGTAATGCCTTGGTGCGCCTGCTTGGAGGCAGAGAAGTCCACCCCATCAATGTGCGCGTGGGGGGCTTTTATCGGGTGCCAAGCCAGGAATCCTTTCAAGCACTGCGTCCACAGTTGATAGAAGCCCGTATTCTGGCCGAGCTAATGGTACGCTGGGCGGCAGGGCTGCCATTTCCCCATTGCGAGCAGTCCTATGAGTGCATCGCCCTCTCCAGCCCCAGGGAATACCCTATGAATGAGGGCCGCATTGTTTCCAATCGCGGGCTGGATATTTCGGTACAGGACTACGAAAAACATTTCCGCGAACAGCAGGTGCCTCACAGCACGGCGCTGCACAGCATATTGATAGAGCGGGGCGCCTATCTTGTGGGCCCGATGGCGCGTTACAACCTGAACTATCCCCAGCTCTCTGAAGGAGTACGAAATCTTGCCGAGGAGCTGGGGTTCAAAGCGCCCTGTAACAATCCCTTCAAGAGCATTGTGGTGCGCTGTCTGGAAGTGCTCTATGCCCTGGAGGAGGCGCTGCGGCTGATTGATGGATTTCAAGCGCCCGATGAACCCTACCTGGTAGCCGAACCAAAGGAAGCCAGTGGCTGTGCCGCTACCGAGGCGCCTCGGGGATTGCTCTACCACCGTTATGCTATTAACCGCAAAGGTAAAATTACCTTTGCCAAGATCGTCGCACCCACCTCACAAAATCAAAAAACGATCGAGGATGACCTGCGCCTAATGCTGCCCAAATTTATGCATTTGCCCGAACAACAATTGCAGGGTTTATGTGAGCGCGCCATTCGTAATTACGACCCCTGTATTTCCTGCTCAACCCATTTCCTGCAGCTACATTTGCAACATGAAGCAAAACGAAACTCCTGAGCGTTGGCTGCTGGTCAGCCTTGGCAACCGCTTCCGGGGTGATGATGGAGTGGGGCCCTATCTACTTGACAGGTTGCGCAGCCAGTTAAAAGAAAATGCAGATTTTCTGGAGAGCGGCAACGATATGATAACCCTTGTAGGACGGTGGAAGGATCGACAGGTCTGCCTCCTGGATGCGGTTTTCTCAGATGAACAACCATCGGGCGATTTAATTCGTGTCAATGGCCTGGCTGATGTGATCGCACCCAGCGTCTGCACGACTTCCAGCCACGGCTTTAATCTGAGAGAGGCCATCGACTTGGGTAAAGCACTGGACTCACTGCCTCGTCGACTGGAAATTTTTGCGATCTGTGCACAGAACATTACCTGCGGTGATCATCTCACTGCCGAAGTGAAGTCCGGCGCCGAGCGCGCCGAACAGGAACTACTTGCGTTTCTACTAGCCGATACCGGTGAAAGCTGACAACGGAGGTCAGCCATGCACGAACAATCCCTGATCAGCAATCTGATCGAGAAAATCCAACAACTCGCCGATAACGAAGGCGCCAGGGTCGTGGGCGCCAAGCTGCGTTTGGGTGCCCTTGCCCATATATCCGCCGCTCACCTGCGTGAACACTTCGAACAGGCAACTTTTGGAACCCCTCTGGAAGGCTTGCAATTGGAAATCGAAGAGCATACAGACATTCACCATGCCGAGGCACAGGACATCATCCTGGAAAATCTGCAATTCGAGGTCAGTGATGGACAGTGAACGTCGTCGAGTCGCCATCAAGGGCCTGGTCCAGGGAGTGGGGTTCCGCCCATATATTTACCGCCTGGCACTGGATTGCCAACTCACGGGCTGGGTCGCCAATCATAGTGGTGGACTGCAACTAGAGGTTGAGGGAGAAACGGCAGGAGTTGAAAAGTTTTTACATCGTTTGCCTTTGGAAAAACCACCCCATAGCCTGATTCTCAATATCGACACCGAAGTGGTTCCAGCTGAAGGCGGTAGCGGTTTTCAGATACGCGAAAGTACGGTTGCCGCAGCACAAACCACTATGGTGCTACCGGACCTGGCCCCCTGTAACTTCTGCCAGGCCGAACTTCAGGACTCACGCAACCGACGGCACAAATACCCTTTTATCAACTGTACCCACTGCGGCCCGCGCTTCAGCATTATCGAAAAGCTACCTTATGATCGCGCAAACACGGCCATGCAGCAGTTTACTCAATGCCCTAAGTGTCAGGCCGAGTATGCCAATCCTGCTAACCGGCGTTTTCACGCCGAACCCAATGCCTGTCCAGAGTGCGGCCCGCAACTGCAACTCTGTGATGCCAAAGGCAAAACCCTTTACACCCGCCAGGCAGCCCTGAACGAGACGCTCGCAAGTTTGGCAAAAGGGCAAGTAGTAGCGCTAAAGGGAGTGGGGGGATTTCAGCTGTTGGTTGATGCCGGTAACAGACATGCCTTGGAGCTACTGCGTAAACGCAAGCAGCGCCCGCACAAACCTTTTGCACTGCTCTACAGCTCCTTGTCAGCAGCGCGTCGGGATTGCCGGATTTCCGAACTGGAAGCCAAGCTGCTCACATCACCAGCACGGCCCATAGTGCTGCTGGAAGCCAAACCGGAAGCGAGTGACAGGGTGCATGAGTTAGTGGCACTGGGCTCACCAGACCTGGGGGTGATGCTGCCGGCCTCGCCGCTACACCTGTTGCTTGCAGAAGAGTATGCCGCTCCTTTAGTCGCTACCAGTGGCAATCTGGCCGAGGAGCCAATCTGTATTGAAAACACAGAGGCATTGCAGCGACTCGGCAAAATTGCCGACCGGTTTCTACTGCACAACCGCCGTATCGTCAGGCCATTGGATGACTCGGTGTTGCGTGTGATAGAGAATCGCCCACTAATGTTGCGCCGAGCGCGTGGCTACGCGCCCCTGCCGATCACCCAGGCAAAGTTGTCACAACAGGCCGTGGCGGAACCCTATCTGGCGCTTGGCGCCGATTTAAAAAATTCCGTGGCCTTATCTCACAACGGTTGGATTTATCAGAGCCAACATATTGGCGACCTCGGCAGCGCCACGGCAATTGAGCACTTTGATCGGACCATCGCGGACCTCACACGCTTACAGCAACACCGCCCACAAACCCTGATACACGATCAGCACCCGGGCTACAGTTCCCATCGGTGGGCACTCAAGCAGCGGGCTCCACGTCTGGAAGTGCAACACCATGTGGCCCATCTATTTTCCTGTATGGCTGAACACGGCCACAGTGGCGCCGCGCTCGGTGTTTGCTGGGACGGCACCGGCTTTGACAGTAGTGGGGTAGTTCGAGGAGGGGAATTCCTTCTCTGGGATGGCAACGCAAAAGTGGAACATGTCGCCAGCCTGCGCACATTCCCGCTGCCGGGTGGTGAGAAAGCCGTGCGCGAACCGAGGCGGGCTGCGGCGGGACTGCTGTATGAAATATCCGGATACGTAGCGCTACAACACCAGCTACTAAAGCGCTGCTTCACCCGCAGCGAACGCCGCAACCTGGTTACCATGCTGGAAGGGGAGGTTAACAGCCCTCTGTGTAGCAGCGCCGGTCGCCTATTTGATGCAGTGGCTGCACTACTGGGTCTCTGTAGCCAGTCTAGTTTCGAGGGACAGGCCGCACTAGCACTGGAATATAGCGCCCGCGGAATTCAGAGCGGCGACAGCTACCCATTCGATCTCTATCGACGTCGAAACAAATGGGAACTGGACTGGGCACCCTGCATCAGTGCATTGATACATGATGAGGGTAAATCACTGCCGCAACGGGCTGCGGCTTTCCACACTACTCTGGCCCATATGATTCTGGCGGTGATTCGCGAAGTGGGTGAGCCAATGGTTTTTCTCTCCGGTGGCGTTTTTCAAAACCGGCGGCTAACAGAGAGCACCGCACTGCTCCTACGCCAACAGGGTTTTACCGTGCACTGTCACAGCCAGATACCTCCAAACGATGGCGGCATCGCCCTGGGGCAACTCCACTATGCCCACTGTATGGCCGCGGCTGGTCAGCCAGTGGGAGGTTAACAGCGCATGTGCTTAGGCGTTCCCGGCCTTATTGAAGAGATCACAGGCGATTCCCCGCTCGAGCGCCTGGGCAAAGTACGATTTGGCGGCATAGCGCGGCTAATCAATTTGTCTCTGGTTCCCGATGCCGGTGTTGGTGATTATGTGATCGTGCATGTGGGCATCGCCATCAGCCAAATTAGGGAAGAAGAAGCCGCACAGGTTTTTCGCGACCTGGAAGCCTTGGATGGGCCCAGCGGCCAGGAGTGATGCAGTGAAATTCGTCAATGAATACCGTCAGAGTGAAAGCATCCAGAAAATCGCCGCTGAAATTCGCAAAGTAACCACACAGCCCTGGACGATTATGGAGGTGTGCGGCGGTCAAACCCACGCCATTGTTAAGAACCGCCTCGACCAGTTACTGCCGCGGGAAATAGAGCTGGTGCATGGGCCCGGCTGCCCGGTGTGCGTTGCGCCCTTGGAGACAGTTGATCGGGCCATCGCCATCGCGGCCTTACCGGAAGTCATTTTCTGCTCCTTTGGCGATATGTTGCGCGTACCGGGATCAGAGCGCAGCCTACTCGATGTGAAGGCCGATGGAGGCGATATTCGTATCATCTACTCACCCTTGCAGGCGGTGAAGATTGCCGAAGACAACCCCGCAAAACAAATTGTCTTTTTTGCCGTAGGATTTGAAACCACCGCAACCGCCAATGCCATGGCTGCCACTCAGGCCAAAAACAAATCTCTACAAAATTTCTCCCTGCTGGTCTCCCAATTCTTGGTGACACCCGCCATTGCCTCTATTTGTTCTGCCGGGGACTCGCGTGTGCAGGGGTTTCTTGCTGCCGGTCATGTGTGCTCCATAACAGGCTACGAGAATTACCTGCCGCTTGCGGAAAAGTACCGGGTGCCCATTGTCGTCACCGGTTTTGAACCCCTGGATATTCTCGAAGGTTTGCTGATGTGTCTGCGCCAATTGGAGCAGGGTAGTTATCGGGTTGAAAACCAATACCTAAGGGCGGTGGAACGAGCCGGTAACCGGCAAGCACAAACATTACTGAACAGTGTGTTTAAGATTTCCGCCCAGCAATGGCGGGGCCTGGGAGAAATACCGGCGAGTGGCTTGGGGCTTCGTGAAGAGTTTTTGGAATTCGATGCCGTGCCAAAATTCGCACTACCCGAGATCAAAACCCAGGAACAACATCACTGTATAAGCGGCGACATTATGCTCGGTCATAAAAAACCCGCCGATTGCCCTCATTTCGGCACAGACTGCCGCCCAGACCGCCCCCTGGGTGCCCCCATGGTTTCTTCAGAGGGCGCCTGCTCCGCCTATCACCGCTACAGCCAACAGGTAAAAGCCCGTGAATATTCAGTGTCCACTCCCAGCGACAAATAAGGACAGTATCCGGCTTGGGCATGGCAGTGGCGGTGAGATGACCCAGCAGCTTCTAAACGATTTTATCCAACCGCTGTTTAAGAATACCTGGATCGACCAGGCCCATGACAGCGCTACCTTGCCTTGGCATTCTGATCGCCTGGTGTTCACCACCGATTCATTCGTAATTACCCCATTGTTTTTCCCTGGTGGGGATATCGGTAAATTGGCTGTTTATGGAACCGTCAACGACTTGGCCATGGGCGGTGCTGAGCCAAAGTTCTTAAGTTGCAGCTTAATTCTAGAAGAGGGACTACCACTCAGTACATTAAAAAGAGTGCTGGAATCCATGGCTGCAGCAGCGGAGGAAACCGGGACAAAGCTGGTTACCGGAGACACCAAGGTGGTGGAGAGGGGCAAGGGCGATGGTATCTATATCAACACCAGTGGAGTGGGTACTCTGCTGAGTGATCATCCAATAGACCCCAGTTATATTCGCCCCGGCGACAGGATTCTTTTGTCCGGGGATATAGGTCGGCACGGCATTGCCGTTATGGCGAGCCGCGAAGGGCTGGAGTTTGAAAGTGCGCTCAGTAGTGACTGCGCCCCACTCAATAATGCGGTTAAGGCACTGCTGCAGGGTGGTGTGGAGATTCACTGCTTGCGTGATCTTACTCGCGGCGGCCTCACCACCGCTCTGGTGGAGCTGGCCGAAACCAGTGAAAGGGCGTTTGAATTGGATGAAGAGCAGATCCCAGTCTGCGAATCCGTACAGGGAGCCTGTGAAATGCTGGGCTTAGACCCGCTTTACGTTGCCAACGAGGGGCGCTTTGTTGCAGTTATTCCCGAAGAGTACGCTGATCAGGCCATCGCCATCCTAGGTGAAGACCCAGTTGGGGCATCCTGTGCAATCATTGGGCAGGTCTCAGACAACCCCAGTTGCCAGGTCATCCTAAAAAATAGCCTGGGTTGTGATCGCCTGTTGCAACGCTTACCCGGAGAGCAGTTGCCGAGAATCTGTTAATAGGCATGAAGATCACAACGATCTCAGCCTGACTCAAGCATGTCATCCCTTTGCTATCATCAATACTTAATAGTATTTATTTCGTTAGTGTAGGGGAGGTCCCTATGAACCGATGTGCTCCAAACGCCTTAGGTGTTGCAATTGGTGTGCTTTGGGCAATCTATGTCTTTTTCTGCGGTATCACGGCCATGTTTGGTTGGGGATTGGAACTCGTCGTTACACTTTCATCACTTTATATTGGCTATGCACCAACCTTTATTGGTGCCCTCATTGGCGCAGTATGGGGATTTGTTGATGGTTATATTGCCGGAGTTATTATTGCTTGGATATATAACAAGCTGGCGAAGTAAACCGAATAGGGAGTTTAAAGCTAAGCATAAAGGCCTAATATTAAGCAACTACAAAAACTTAAAAAATCATAAATCTATATATTGAAGTAACAGGGTTAAATGGATTTATCTGACAAAGAATATTGTCAGTATCATTGTCCATCGAGCTTAATAAGAAGACTATCAATAAGTAATGCTTAGTTTTAAATTTCCACTCTCGAAAAGGGGAAATATCTTACTCCCAATTCGCCCCTCAACCCTGGCGCACTCTAATAAAACATCCTAACCTGATTCATTGTTCACCAGGGACTGACTTAGCCAATCCGGTTGATATGTGTCAGCTATCACTGGGGCTTTTGGCCTTTCATACATACGTTTGTTAAAACCACAAAAGAATAAGGGGTCACCATGGGTTCGAAGAAGGCTAACTTAAGTGTTTTCTTGTTGGGCATCTTTGCTGTCATATTCGCGTATATGAAGCCAGCTTATGCAAGTTCAGACACAAAAAATAGCTTGGATGGCACCTGGTGTACCATTGAGGAAGGGTCTTTTATTTTTTATGAACATAAAAAAGAGGCTGTAGATATAGGGGAAGGCGATTACTGCCGAACCTTTAAAGTCTTAACCGTGAACGAATCAGGTGGCGGCGGACGATTCATTGATGTGCTTAAAAAACCTGATATATAACATCAAATAGGAGGCATCGAAGAATCAAAAGATGGAATAATTTATAGTAAGGATATTGGTATATTTGTGTATTCGAAGACAGATAATAGCACTCTTATGGTCACACTCGACGTGTCAGATGAAACGGTGAGCAGGCTTTCAATTGATAGTAATGGAATTATGCAAGGGTTTGTAGAAGAGGTAACAGATAACTCATCCACGCATGAAGCACTTGTGGGCGTTTTACTCTTCAAGAAAACCGCGAAGCCAATACCCGAGAACTTTGATCAAGAATGGGACGCACTCTTTAAACAGACACACAAATAGCCTCCATTGACATTCAGAAAAAGGCATCAGTTAAGTCACTTCAGTTTAAACAACTGGGCTAAGGAATGGTGCTTTAGAAGCCAAGGGGAGAATTATGATGGAGTCAGTTATCTGCTGGATAGGTTCATAGCCAGGTGGTAACCAGCTATAGCCTCAGATGGGGTAATCCCTAATGCTGTACGAAAGCTGCGTGTGAAATGCGCCGTATCGGCAAAACCATTATCCAACGCAGCATTACGAACCAAATCACCAGTTAATAACTGATGAGCTGCACTTTGAATCGCCAACCACAGTTTCAGTCCACGAAATGTCATACCTGTTGACGCCTTAAAATACTTTAGTGCCTGAGTTCGTTCACGATTAAGGCGTATCGCCAACTCTTGTTGTGACATACGAAACATAGGCTCATCTGAGAGATGGGTAATAATTTGAGCGATATCTGTAGGGCATTTTACTTGTCGATATCCAAGCTTTGCGCGTAACTCAAGTATCGAACTCTCATCGCCCCAGAGGGCATCTATAGCAATTTCATAATTTGTGTTAGTAAGTTGTATTGCCAAGTCACTATCATAGGGAAATTGCAGCCCATTTAGATTTAAAATCCGAGCTCTCCCCTCAATAATCACCTCATGAAGAACCTGAGGGCGCACCAGAAGAATATCACCCACAACTTGCTTTGCTCCATACTTCAGAACAATGGGGCCATCGAGGCCACATAAGAGACAAGTAGAAGGCAGCGTATGCGCCCGTAATCGGTCAGCAGCAAGAAGGAAAAGTGGGCTCGAAAACACCTCTTGATCGTTAATCATACAAGCCACCAGACCTTGAGTGCACGTTTATTCAACACAATTGGAAAACTGCATATTAAAGTAGTTATTCATTGACGTATAGATTCTAAAACTGGCGCTGTATATAGATAAGTATGTGGTACGCCATTTAATAAGGAGTTGAAAAGAGATGTCTCATATCTGGAATGGCTTCCACTACTTGGTGAAAAAGATGGAGAAAAGAGTGCCCCTATTTTCCAGTAAATTTTAGACAGCAATGCCAATTTTAATATCAAAAGGATTTCCAAAAAGATTCCTGAGGGAGGAGCATCCTTTAGCATCCCCTATCAATATGAAAACCAACTGTGAATTAAGCAGTTATTATTGGTCAAGATTTTAAATGAATAGCCATCTTCATAAAGCACTAAAAGTATTCTTGCTAACTCTTCTGACTTACGCTCCTATTCTATCGGCATCAACAGATGTCCAAGAAAAATTGCGCGATGTACTAGAGGGAATGAGAAAAGAGCATAAGTTGGTTGGGGTTGGATCTGTCATCCTTCAGAGGGGGCAAGTTATCGCCCAACATACGAGTGGGGAAAGAGAGGTCAATAGTGGCGTATCCTTATCTAAAAATGACAAGTGGCATTTAGGCTCAATAACCAAATCCATAACTGCCACGATGATTGCTCGCTTAGTGGAAAAAGGAGTTTTGAATTGGGAATCTACAATGGGGGATATATTTGCTAAAGAGAAAGCTATTGATAAGCAGTGGCAAAAGGTGACCTTGAGGCAATTATTGACGCATACCTCAGGTGCGCCAACCAACTTTTCTGCAGATATCCAAGCTGAACACCCCAAAAAAGGTAAACAAAGGATACAACATCGATACAACTGGGTTGTGGAAATACTCAATTCGCCATTGAGTTTAAATCCCGGTGAATCTTTTTCCTACTCAAATGTTGGGTACACTGTCGCTGGCGTTATTGCGGAGACAGTCACTGGCCAGTCTTGGGAAGAGCTTATCGAACAGGAAGTATTTAAACCGCTGGGGATTGAGTCCGCTGGATTTGGCCCTCCAGGAGAGAGGAATAGAGTTAATGTTATATCTCAACCTAGAGGGCATATTGAATTACCTGAAGGTAAATATTCCGTTGGTATCGGCAATGAGGCGGATAACAGCCCAATAATGGGACCGGCTGGGTCTGTGCATATGTCACTACAAGATCTAAGCCAATATGCCTTTGAGCACCTGCAGGGAATAAAGGGAAATGGGTCACTACTCAATAAAGAAACTTACCAGCTAATCCATACTCCGGCTTTAAATTTATACAGTTTTGGTTGGGTTCAATCTACTTTTGGCGATGAAACTCATATTTGGCACAATGGCTCCAATACATATTGGTATTCATATGTCGGCCTCTTTCCCAGTAGAGATTTAGTTATTACCTTTTCATCGAATGATGGTTCATTTTTCTCAAACCAGCATTTAATTAATGAGCTTCTCATAAAGATCCTGGGTGATATGGATGTTTAAACTGTTAAATGTGCAGACTAGAGAAGCCACTCTAAACTACCTAATAAAACAATAAGGACTTTCACCCCAATTCAGTAAATGTATTAATATGGCAATTACAATAGATAAAACCTTAAGTGCTTTGGCTTACAAATGATTAATCGACACCTGAAATGTAAAGCTTATCTTTCCATAATCATCAGCATTTTTATATCGGCAAGCTGTTCTAAGAGTGGCAAGTCAATGGGATTATCCTCAGATATCACTGGCCTACCCATAGAGGAAGCTAAGGGGTGCGAGATTCTTAATCAAAAAACTACGGGTGCTACTTTTGTAATGTTCAATATTGATACCGACCGTCTCAGGGTATGCAATGCTGAACGCGCTCATAAACCTTTCCTGCCTGCATCAACTTTTAAAGTAGCGCACGCATTGATTGCATTAGAGCTAGAAATTATCCAAGGGCCAAACCAATATATGAAGTGGGATGGAAGAGAGAGAGCAGTACCAGCTTGGAACAGGGATACTACACTCGCCACAGGGATGGCCAACTCTACCGTTTGGTATTACCAGGAAACAGCTAAAAAGATTGGCTATGAAAATATGTCCCGCTGGGTAAAAAAACTTGGTTATGGTAATACTGATATCGGCCTTTCTCGGGAACTCACACATTTTTGGCTGGATGGTTCTCTGAGAGTTAGTGCACTGGGCCAAGTCGAGTTTTTGAGTATGTTAAAGCGACGTTCGCTACCAGCAAGAGATAAGAACCAGATAATAGTAGCCGAAATGATGCGGACTCAAGTTGAGAATAATACAAGTGAAATCCATGCAAAAAGTGGACTTGTCTTACCGATTGATCCAGAGACGGGAGATATAACCAATTCCGATACTGTTATCTCTCGTTTAGAGACTGTTGATCGTATCGGCTGGTATGTTGGCTGGATTGAACAAGAGGGTTCAATGGGCGGAGATATCGTTTTTGCCTTTAATCTAGATATAGGTGCACCGGAAGATATTGGGAATCGACGTCGATTAACTTTAAATATGTTAGAGGCAAATGGAGTAGCATTTAAATAGTTCCTATTATAATAACCAGAAACAAGAATGAGATATAAAAATCAGCAGGGTTATTGGTGAATTCATTTAGATCTGGACACCCATGAAATTGATAACTTGCCATTTCTATCGATACTGCTCGATTGTTTTTGTTGATTGATTCTAATTCATTTATTCTCAACTTAACTAAAACAGCCTTAAGGCATAGGTTTAATTTATTCTTATGATCTTAGGTTTGCTTAATTGGCCCTATGCTTTTCTCTGTAGAAACACTTGTGAGGAGTAAACGCTGTCATGATGATTACCGTTATAGAAGATTTCTTTAATAAAGGGTGCGGACGCTGTGATCGATTTAATACTTCAAGCTGTTCCTCATTTATTTGGAGAGATGGTATCCATAAACTTCGAAGAATTTGCCTAGAAAATGAACTTGTTGAAGTGGTTAAATGGGCACACCCATGTTACATGCACGCTAATCGTAACATTGTTATGATTGGCGCAGTACGAAACGATTTTCGACTTATTTTTTTTAACGCTAGTTTAATGAAGGATCCATACGGCATTTTAGAGCGTCAAGGTGAGAACACACAAAGTCCAGATATGATGCGTTTTACAAACGCCAAACAAGTAGATGATAAAGCATATATTATTGAATCTTATCTCTTAGAGTCAATAAGATATGCCGCCGAAGGTATAAGACCCTCAAAGAAAAGAGAGAAACAATGTTTACCTGTTGAATTAGCGGAAGCACTAAGCACTGATGTAGAGCTTGCACAAGCTTTTTATAATTTAACACCTGGGCGACAGAAGAGTTATGCTATCAAACTCAATTCAGCAAAAAAATTCGAAACTCGAGTTGCATATATAGCTAAATTTCGATCAAAAATTATGTCTGGCAAAGGACCACAAGAACAGTAGTATGTTGATACTGAAAACTCTTTAAGCTATCTATAAGTATCTGAGCAACTAAGAGAGAGCATCACAATTAACTACTCTTAACAGAGAATCCATAATTATGAAACGTATGATTTTTGTGAACCTGCCCGTTAATGACCTTAAGGCCTCAATGGAGTTTTACAAATCCCTAGGATTTGAGAACAACCCACATTTTACCGATGAGACCGCAGCCTGCATGGTTTGGAGTGAAAATATAAGTGCCATGTTGCTTACCCATGAGAAGTGGCGTCACTTCACATCTCGCCCGATCCCCCCTTCAAGCAGCAGCGAGGTTATGCTGGCTTTATCTATGGACAGCCGTGAGGCAGTTGATGTGATAAACAATGCAGCGGCTGCCAATGGCGGCACCGCCGATACCAACCCTCCACAAGATCATGGTTTTATGTATGGCAGAGCATTAGCAGATCCCGATGGCCATGTTTGGGAGGCAATGTGGATGGATCCAACTTCACTTTCTGAGAAAGCTGACAAGGTATAATATAATTTACATCTCATATTATTAATGATGGCTACTTCTTGTGAATAAGGGCTTAGTTGTGCCTAATTGATACCTCTAAGCCTTTTCATCCCTGATTATTTTCAGTATCTAGAACCTTTCGAATAATTAATATTTATTGCTAAGCTCAGTCGAAAATAGAAAAAGATAACCCGGCAAAGGTGAAGCGTGCTTCAGACGAGGCCTGAGAAAAACTGGCACTCAATGCCCCCAGAGACGGTGCTCTCCGAGCTGGAGAGCGGTATGGCGGGAATCAGTGAGGATGAAGCGACGCTAAGACTGCAAACTTACGGACCCAACTGCCTGCCGGCACCGCCTCGCAAAGGATTACTACGACGCTTCTTCTCCCACTTTAACAATATCCTGATCTACGTCTTGCTGGGTGCGGCGCTTATCACAGGCCTACTGCAGCACTGGGTAGATACCGGAGTCATCCTGGCGGTGGTTATCGTCAATGCGATTATCGGCTTTGCGCAGGAGGGTAAGGCGGAAAAAGCCATGGATGCTATCCGCCATATGCTGGCACCACGTGCCGCGGTCCTCCGCAACAACCAGCGGCTCACTGTAGAGGGAGAGAAGCTGGTACCCGGAGATATTGTGCTCATTGAGGCCGGTGACAAAGTGCCTGCCGATCTGCGGTTGTTAAAAACGCACAGCCTGCAGATACAAGAGGCCATCCTCACTGGGGAATCGCTCGCAGTAGAAAAACACACCGCCCCGGTTAACACCGATACACCTTTGGGGGACCGCAGTTGCTTAGCCTATAGCGGTACCAGTGTTACCAGTGGGCAGGGAGTGGGGGTAGTAGTGGCTACCGCAGCAGAGACAGAGATCGGCCATATCAGTGGCATGCTCGCCAGTGTTGAAACTTTAACCACTCCGCTGGTTGAACAGATGGGCATCTTCGCCAAATGGCTGGCACTTTTTATTCTGACCGTTGCCGCGCTTATCTTCGCCTTTGGGCTGTTTGTATTGCAGCACAACTTTACCGAGCTGTTTATGGCCATTGTTGGGCTTTCGGTAGCGGCTATCCCTGAGGGCTTACCGGCAGTTCTAACCATCACATTAGCGGTTGGGGTCCAGGCGATGGCACGGCGCAACGCCATTGTCCGGCGCCTGCCGGCTATCGAAACCCTGGGATCAGTATCGGTAATCTGTACCGATAAAACCGGGACACTCACACGCAACGAGATGTGCGTCGCCACTGTAGTTACAAGCACACAGCACTTTGAAGTAAAGGGCGAGGGCTATGAACCGCGGGGTGAAGTCATGCTCTGCGGCGAGCCGGTAACGATGCCGGCCCCGCACCCCCTGGAGGAATTGGCCCGTGTTGCGGTTCTTTGTAATGACGCCGAGCTCAGAAAAGAGGATGACAACTGGCTCGTGGAGGGCGACCCCATGGAGGGGGCCTTGCTGGCGTTTGCCGCAAAAGCGGGAATGAATGACGGGGAGGTACGCAAGCAGTGGACCCGTACCGATATTATCCCCTTTGATGCCCAGCATAAGTTCATGGCCAGCCTGAACCACAACCATGAGAATCATGCACTGATCGCCGTTAAAGGTGCGCCGGAACAGGTTTTGGCAATGTGCAAAACCTATCGCAGCGAGGATGGAGGCTGCGAACCATTGGTAGAAACTTACTGGCGACAACAGGCCGACGAGGTGGCGGCATTGGGGCAGCGTGTCTTGGCGCTCGCCTCAAAAGAAGTAAAGCCAGAGCACACGGTACTGGAGCACTCAGACGTGAAGGGCACTTTAACCCTTCTCGGCTTGGTGGGATTGATCGATCCCCCCCGTCAGGAGGCTATAACCTCCGTTGCAGAGTGCAGGGGCGCGGGTATTCAGGTGAAAATGATCACCGGCGATCATATCGCGACCGCAAAAGCCATCGGTCAGCAGATAGGTTTACAGGGGCCAGACAAAGCCTTAACGGGAGTGGACATCGACAACCTGGATGACGCGGCATTGGCGGCAGAAGTCCTGAAGGTGGATATCTTCGCCCGCACCAGGCCAGAGCATAAATTGCGACTGGTAACCGCACTGCAGGCCCACGATATGACTGTGGCAATGACTGGCGATGGCGTTAACGATGCCCCCGCATTGAAACGCGCCGATGTCGGCATTGCCATGGGAAAAGGTGGAACCGAGGCCGCCAAAGAGGCTTCCGAACTGGTTCTAGCGGATGACAATTTCGCCTCTATTGGTGCCGCCGTACGTGAGGGGCGTACGGTTTATGACAATATAAAGAAAGTGATCAGCTGGACACTACCCACCAACGCAGGGGAGGCCTCAACCATTATTGTGGCACTGCTCTTTGGCATGGTGCTGCCGATAACACCGATCCAGATACTTTGGGTAAACCTGATTACCGCCGTTACGCTCGGCATTGCGCTCGCTTTTGAGCCCACTGAAGAAAATACCATGCGCCGTCCCCCCCGCTTGCGTGGACAGCCATTGCTCACCAGCGTGCTGGTATGGCATATCGCATTGGTAAGTACGTTATTTCTATGTGGCGTATTCGGGATATATACCTACGCCATTGAGCAAAACTACTCCCTGGAGCTTGCACGCACCATGGCCATGAATACATTGGTGGTGATGGAAATTTTCCACCTGTTCTTTATCCGCAATATGTATGGCACCTCTCTCACTTGGAAGGCCGTACGCGGCACAAAGGTTGTATGGCTGGCGGTACTTGTCGTTAGCGCGGGGCAGTTCGCAATTACCTATATTCCCACCCTGCAGAAAATCTTCGCAACCGAAGCAGTGACATTCGCCGATGGAGTATTGATTGTTGCTATAGGCGTGGCGCTATTTGCCATTGTCGAAATTGAAAAACAGATGCGTATACGACTTTCAAGACAAACACCTGACTTTATAATTGGGAAGAAAGCGTGACTGCTTTTGAAAACCCTTATCCTGGTCCCAGCCAATCTCCTCCGACTTACTTTCTATTGAGCCCCTATTATTTAACGTTAAAGGGCTTAGAACGCACTCTTTACAAGTTTCCTTCTATCTAAATACCTAAGGAGCCTTTGAATCATTCCGTAATCTCTCTGCGGATTTTGAAGTCTGCAGAGATAAGGCGCAGCTTGCAGCGAATGGCCATAGCCCTTTGCAAGAGTTGCAACGTAGCAGCTGTAGCCCTCAAGAGCCGCCCTAAAAGCCAGAGTCATCACGGAATTATTCAGAAGCCCCCCAAGAGAAGCCGTTACGAATCTATTAACGCTGGCGTTTTCAGTGACATGGAGCACAGTTTTTCATGTTGGCAGCAAAGACAACACCATGGATGAGACTTTGAAATACTCTTGACCTTAACCGCGCTAATGGGCATTTCGGAGTTTCCCTAACATTGCTAAAAGCTCGGTGTTGGGACTGTTTCTTGCAGGGTAAAAACCGGGAGCAGTCACGAAGCGAATAAGCAAAAAATTTCTGTCGTAAAACTCTTTAACGCTTACTGAATATCCATCGCCGGGCTCCGGCTGGGAGTAATGATATGCCGTTTAAACACATCCTACTGCCCCTTGATGGCTCCTCCATCGCCGAGGAGGCCATCGCCCACGCGGTGATGCTTGCACAAAACAGCGGAGCAAAAATTCATCTACTGCATGTGCAAAACTCTGACGAGCAAGGCATCGACCCGGTGGACTGGAGGTTGCGTAGGGTGGAGTTGCGAAGCTATCTCAATCGCCTCGCTGAACGTATTTCTGAACAGGGTATCACTGTGACCCAGTCTGTGGTGGAGGGGCGCCCGGCGGAACAGATTGTCGAGTACTGCGAAGAAGTGGATGTCGATTTAATCGTATTCACTGCCTACGGAAAAGGGGGCGTCAGTCGTTTCGACTTCGGCAGTACCGCCCAAAAGATTTTCAGTGGCTCCGGGCGTTCATTCATCATCGTTCGGCCAGGCTTAAAACCGCCAGCCCAGGATAATATGGCCTACCGCCGTATTCTGGTATCCATGGATGGCTCCTCGCATTCAGAGTGGGTGGCCTGTCAGGCGGCTTCAATGATGCGCGGACAAGAGATGGAAATGATCTTGCTGCAAGTCATCGCGGTACCAGAGATGCCACGCAAAATGCCTATCACCCGAGAGGAGCATGCCACTCGGGAGAAGTTTGTCGAATGTAATCGCCGCGCTGGCGAGGTCTACCTGGAAGAGATGGCCCGCCAATTGGAAAACGGTATTAAAGTGCGCCCCATGTTGTTGGTTGCACAAAATGTCGCCGAATGTATTTATGCCACGGCCGCTGAAGAGGGTGTCGATCTGATCGCCATGAGCGCACACGATTGGCAGACTGGCGAGCATCACGTAACCGGTACCGTATGCCACACGGTAATGTCCCACAGCAATCTGCCGGTATTAATTTTTCAGGACCTGCAGGAATCCCAATTACAGGCCCTGCGCGCTGGCACTGATGCCTGTCAAATTCGCCATTCCACTCTACCGGTTAGAAATGAAGCCCATCGATGAAATTGCGGTTTTGGAAAAAGCAGGGCGCCAGCCACAAGCACAAGTTCTTTTCACGTTCAAAACCAGGACAAGTAGCTTCCCAGGGGGCGGCTACTCTACCGGCAGATGGCAACAATTCGAGCCGGAACAATAACCGGGATAATGAACAGCAGCGTCTTGAAGACATAGCCACGCTGGCTAAGCGGCACTCAGCCCCTGTCGGGGCAGGTGGCGGCTACCGCCTTAGATCGCATTTGGGCAAGCTGGAAAAGCACTTCGAGAAAATCTATCGGCATCTCGCCGCGCGGGTGGAATCTGGCGAAAAAAGCACGCGCAGTGAAGAGTGGCTTCTGGATAACCGCCATGTAGTTCAGGAAGCCCTGCAATTGGTCTGCGAGTCTCTCCCTAGAAACTACTTGAAGCAGTTACCGCAAGTCACTGCGGAAGATGGCAGTATCGACCTGCGTTTACATCTCCTTGCCAATGCCCTGATAACCGATTTCTCCCAACCAGTGGATGTCCAATCTATTCACTTACTGGTAGACCACTACCAGGAGGATGCCGTACTCACCACGGGCGAACTTTGGGCACTGCCCGCCCTGTTGCGCCTTTGCCTGTTAGAGCACTTGGCGCAACTCGCGGAGGAGGCCCTGGGTGGAAATACCGGCACCGAAGAGGAACTCAGTGTCGGCATCGCCAGTGGCATTATTAGCCTGCGAGAACTGCGCAGTTGTAATTGGCGGGATTTTGTTGAATCCCTCAGCCGTGTAGAACGTATTCTGCACACCGATCCCGCAGACGCCTACCGCCGAATGGATTTTGAAACCCGCGACAGATACCGGGATGTGATTGAAAAGCTGGCACGCGGCAGTGGCGCAAGCGAACAACAGGTAGCCCAACAGCTGGTAAAGCTGAGCAGTGAACAGGAGCCCGGCAGCCGGACTCAGCATGTGGGTTATTACCTGATAGACGAGGGGCGACCACAACTGGAAGCGGTACTGGGCTATCGTCCGGGTTTTCTGCAGCGAATTCATTGGCGGTTGCTGCATAAAGCCTCCAAGGTTTTCTTTTCCGGGCTGGCGCTCTTCTCCATTCCGTTACTGCTCGCCCTAGCCATATATCTGCTCTGGGGCGGCGCTTCGGTAATTTTGACCTTACTGGTACTGGTGGTTGCCGCGGTACCGCTGATCGGCATGGCCTTGGCTTTGGTCAACGGCTTAATAACTCACTGCCTGCCGCCGCGTCTACTGGCCAAGATAGATTTCGATAAAGGTATTTCGAAAGAATGCCGCACCGTGGTGGTAATGCCGGTACTGTTTGCCGATGCGGAGGATATGCAGAGGATTCTCGAATGCCTGGAAATCAATTTCCTCAACAATGGTGACGAGAATCTGGTTTACGCCGTTCTTAGCGATTTTGCTGACGCGGATGAGCAAAGTGCCAAGGGGGACAATGAACTTCTGGAGATCGCCAGGGCCTCCATCGAATCCTTAAATGAACGCCACAGAGCCAATGAGGGCCGATCGCCTTTTCTTTTGTTGCACCGCGAGCGCCGTTGGAATTCGCTAGAGAATTGCTGGATGGGCTGGGAGCGCAAACGCGGCAAACTGATCGAGTTCAACCACCTGCTTTCGGGCCGGGAGGATCACAGCTTCACCAGCTGCTTTGGCGATCGCGAACAGCTCCAGGGCATCCGCTATGTCATCACGTTAGATGCCGACAGCCAGATGCCACCAGATACCGCGCGACGCCTCGTCGGCGCCATGGCACACCCGCTCAATCGCGCGGTAGTCAACGACGACCTACAGCGGGTGGTGGCTGGTTACGGATTTTTACAGCCCCGCGTGGAAACCGACCCTGCCAGTTCTGATGGGACTATCTTCAGCCAGATTTTCTCCGGCGATCGTACCGTAGATCTCTACACTCACGCGGTATCCGATGCCTACCAGGATCTGTTTGGTGAGGCGATATTCACAGGCAAGGGTATTTATGATCCGGAGGTTTTCTCCCAAACCCTGGTGGGCCACCTGCCGGAAAACGCCATTCTCAGCCACGATCTGCTAGAGGGCGCCATCGGTGGGGTAGGGCTTTTATCGGATGCCGTATTCTACGAGCAATACCCACCCAATATTTTCGCCATGCTGCGTCGCTCACACCGTTGGATTCGTGGCGACTGGCAATTGCTTTCCTGGTTGGGCAAGCGTGTGCCGATCGAAAATGGTGAGAAAGTCAGCAACCCTCTACCACCCATCCAGCGCTGGCAGATCGCCGATAACTTGCGTCGCAGTTTGGAGTCTCCCTCTCTTTTGGCTCTATTTCTGCTGGCCTGGAGCGGCTGGCTGCCAGGCCAATCCTGGGCCTGGACCTTGCTACTTCTATTACTGTCATCCGCCTCGGTATGGCAGGAACTGCTATCGATGATTTGGCGAAGCATAGCCGACCCCAGTCGTGCTCACCTTCACCTGCGGGGAGGCCCAGCGGTTTTACAGCAACGCTTTTTGCACTGGCTTTTGTCTCTGGCTCTGCTCCCTGTACAGGCAGTCAATGCGCTGGATGCGATAGTGCGCACTCTCTACCGGCTGCGCGTTTCCCACCGCCATTTACTGCAGTGGACCTCGGCGGCACATGTCAATCGCTCCGTCAGAAACGCCCTTACCACTACAGGCAGCTGGCGGGAAATGTGGGTTTCTCCCGCGATTGCATTATTGGTAACGGCAGGCCTGATTTTTTGGGCTCCCGCCAGCCTGCTGCCCGCCGCGCCGTTTTTATTGGCATGGCTGTTGGCGCCGCAGCTGGTACACCATATCAATCTGCCAAGGCTGTTGGAGCCCTCAGTTCTATCTGAGGAAGATAAGCGAGAGCTACGTTTGTTGAGCCGGAGAACTTGGTTTTTCTTCGAACATTTTATGGGCCCGGATGACCACTGGTTGCCACCCGATAATTATCAGGAAGAGCCGCTGGCCGTCTTGGCCCGGCGCACCTCTCCTACCAATATCGGGCTGGGACTGCTCTCGATTCTCAGCGCCTACGACTTTGGCTACGTTGATCTCAGTCTGCTTTTGGCGCGTCTCAACAACAGTTTCGACAGGATGCGCGGGCTGGAGCGCTATCGCGGGCACTTTCTCAACTGGTATGAAACCCGCGAACTGCATCCCCTCAACCCTCGTTATGTCTCTACCGTGGACAGCGGCAACCTGGCTGGCAGCTTGCTGACACTGGCCTCCGGTTTAGAGGCTCTAAAAACGGAACCACTGAGTGGCCGACAACTGGTACTGGGAATCACTGATACCCTCGATGCCATGGCGGAAACCCTACAACCTGTCGATTCGGATTCCACCCATAACGAAATCCGCGAGATCAACGCACAGATAGCGCAGTTTCGCCAACGCCTGCAAGCTGGGGCGGAACATAATCGCTGGTGGCAAACCATTGATGATATCTACGAGCGGGACGTGCCCTGGCTGCAGGAGCGGATGCTGACTCTTATCGAAGGAGACGAAAAGAACTTCAGTGCCGAGGACCTAGGACGGCTGCGGCAGTGGCTCGATGAACTGCACCGCCACGCGGTAGCCGCACGGCGCTACCAGGAGGCTTTGGAACCCTGGTTGCGACTGATGCAAGCGCCACCCACGGTTTGTCGGGAAGGTGGGGGCCCAATCAAAGAAGGTTTCCACGCTCTAGCGGCCGCGTTGAATAACCCAGTTTCACTGTCGTCCATGCCGTCTTTCTGTGAGGCGGCAAAAGAGCAACTACAGCAGCTGCAAAAACACATCCCTTCCGAATCACTACAACAGCGGGATGAAGTCACGGCCTGGTGTGAAAAACTGTATAACGCTCTGGAAAGAGCCAGGGAAAACGCGGCCAGTTATTGCCGCGATATTACCAACTTGGCCACAAGGGCACGCAATTGGGTGGAGGAAATGGATTTCGCCTTCCTCTACGATCGCGATCAGCACCTCTTTCATATCGGTTACAACGTCACCGATGCCGCCTTGGACGCCAACCATTACGATCTGCTGGCTTCGGAATCCCGCCTGACCGGTTTTCTCGCTATAGCCAAAGGCGATGTGCCGGCACGCCATTGGCGCCACCTGGAACGGCCATTCAGGCATTTACATCGCCGAGTGGTGCTGATGTCCTGGAGTGCGACGCTATTTGAATACCTGATGCCCCGCCTGTTTATGGAAACTCCGGAGCACAGCTTAATAGGGCGCGCCTGTCGCAACGCCATAGAAGTGCATCGCAAATTTACTGGCCGCTATGAGTTGCCCTGGGGCATTGCCGAATCCGGTTACTACGAGCTGGATAGTCAGTTGCACTATCAATACCGGGCTTTTGGGGTCCCCGGTATCGGTTTCCGCCGCGACCTGGGTGAACGTTTGGTGATCGCGCCTTACGCTTCCATGATGGCGCTACCATTCGATGCCGGTGCGGTCATGGAGAACCTGCGTCAGCTGCGCGCTGAAGGTGGCTATGGTCAGTTTGGTCTCTATGAAGCCATCGACTATGGCCGCACCGCCAAACCGATACCGCGCCGTGCGCGCACTGTGCGCTCTTATATGAGCCACCATCAGGGCATGATTCTGCTGTCCATCAATAATTACCTGCATGAAGACATCATGCAGCAGCGCTTTCATAGCGACGTGCGGATTGCCGGCTTAACCCCGCTGCTGCATGAGCGCCTGCCCACTGCGCGGCCAGCCTTAAGGCCCTGGCAGCAGCCGGGACTACAGCGCAGCTTCCACGCCGAAGGGGCCCTACAGAGCTGGTCGGCACTGCCCGGGCGCCCCTATCCGCAGTACAACGTGTTGTCCAACG
Organism: Microbulbifer sp. CnH-101-G; assembly: GCF_052466775.1. Taxonomy (NCBI): domain Bacteria; kingdom Pseudomonadati; phylum Pseudomonadota; class Gammaproteobacteria; order Cellvibrionales; family Microbulbiferaceae; genus Microbulbifer; species Microbulbifer sp. CnH-101-G. Next base: position 1,620,732 of record NZ_CP174292.1, on the reverse strand, counting down.
GCCACCACACTCTGTTGCTGGGCGCTGATGGTGCCGGCGGCAGTTACTGGCACAATATTGCCCTGACACGTTGGCAGCCGGACCCGACTCGGCACCAGGGTGGCCATTGGAACTATATCCGCGACCTGGATAGCGGCGAACTCTTCTCGGTCGGCCTGGCGCCCTGCGGTGGGGACGCCGGCCACTGTATGGCGAACTTCTCCCCGCAAGGTGCAGAGTTCCAGCGACGTGAAGCGGAACTCTTCTGCCGTCTACACATCGCGCTCAGCTCCCAGCATGACCTGGAAGCGCGCCGGCTGGTAATCAAAAATGAGAGCAATCGCAGCCGCCATTTGCTGTTGGCGGATTATACGGAGGTAGTGCTGGCACCCGAGCGCGATTACCAACGCCATCCCGCGTTTGCCAAGCTATTCGTGGAAAGTCAGTATCTGCCTGAAGAGCAGGTGATGCTCTATCGCCGGCGGCCCCGCAGCAGTGATGAAAAGCCGATCTACATGGCCCACTGTGTATTGGTATCCTCCGGGATAAACCACCAGCTGGCCTGGGAAACCGACCGGATGCTATTCCTTGGGCGCGGCGGATCACCGGCCCGGCCCCTGGCTTTGCAAAAGGGTTTGGCAGGTTTTACCGGCACCACGGGGCCCGTGCTGGACCCGGTAATCGCCTCGGCCCAGGAAATATCCATTCCCCCCCAATCTGAAGTTGAAGTTATCTACCTGACCGGGGCAAGCAAGTCCCGCCGAGAATTGCTCTCGGTGCTCCGCTCCTATCGCTCCCGTCCCAAGGCACGTTGGGTATACGATTTAGCGCGAATGCAGTCGGAGCAGGAATTGCACAACCTTCGCATCCCCGCAGCAGATGTCTATTGGATGATGGATTTGCTAACCGCGGTATTGGCGCCTTCGGGAGGTCTACGCGCGCCATCCAGGGTGTTGGCCCGCAGCCACCATATTCAGCGTTGCCTGTGGAGCCGCGGCATATCCGGGGACAATCCGATACTCCTGGTGCAGGTGCGCAGTGAGCAGGGAATCGATTTCGCCGAGCCCATTTTGCAGGCGCACACCCTATGGAGTGGTCGCGGCCTGGCCATAGACCTGGTTATCGTCGATGAAGATTCCGCCGGCTATTCCCAGCAGACCCGCGACAGACTTCAGGAAATGATCGCCGATATCCGCGGCCGCACTCTGCGCAAACTGAATGGCTCGGTGGTGATAGTACCTGGCCAGGAACTGCCGGAGTCTGACCGTATTGGCTTGCTGGCCGCGGCGCGAGTACTGCTCGATTCCTCCGCGGGCTCTGTGGCCACACAGTTAGAGAACAGCGCCACAACGTTGCAGGCTCAAATGCAGCCGCTGCCGCCGTTCGTGCCGGTGCAGCCCGCAGGCTATACCGAATTGCCAACTGCAGAATTACAACGCCCCGACGACCTTTTATTCGATAACGGCCTCGGTGGCTTCTCTGCAGATGGCCGCGAGTACATCCTACATCTGAAGTCTGGCAAGCTGGAAGAACCGGGAGAGCGCCCCCCGGCACCCTGGGTAAATGTCATCGCCAATCCCGACTTTGGTTGCCTGGTTTCTGAGGGCGGTTCCTGTTGCACCTGGAGCGGCAATAGCGGCGAGCACCGGCTGACGGCCTGGAACAATGACCCGGTACGCGACCCCAGTGGCGAAATGCTCTACCTTCGCGACGAGGAGAGCGCCGAGGTCTGGTGTCCGACTCCGGCCCCGCGACCCGCTGAGGCCAACTACCAGATACATCACGGGGCGGGCTATACAGAGTACCGCCACAACAGTCACGGCCTCGAACAGTCCTGGCGTATAACTGTCGACCGATCAGCACCGGTGAAGATTGGCCGTCTGACATTGAAAAATGGCTGGAACAGGCCACGTCGGTTAACGGCTACCTACTATGTGGAATGGGTACTGGGGCTGACCCGCAGTAACTGGACACACTTGATCAATGAGTTCGTTCCAGAGAGCCATACACTGTTGGCCCGCAACGCTTTTGTTCCAGATGCCAAGCCCGGTGTCGCCTTCCTGACTGCCAGCCTGCCTCCCCACGGCTTAACCACAGACCGCCACGAATTTTTAGGCAGCGCCGGGGGCCCGCAGGCTCCAGAGGCACTGTTTCGTATCGGCCTCTCTGGCAGAGTTCAGTCTGGTGGTGACCCCTGCGCCGCCTATCAGGTGCATATCGATCTGGCTATTGGCGAAACCCAGTATATTTATTTCGTGATGGGGGAGGGGATAGATCGGGCTCAGGCCCTGGATTTGGCTGGAGAATTTCGGGACCCACAAAGAGCCGCAAACTCCCAGGCTGAGTTCGAACAGTTCTGGGAGGATTATCTGGACTCGGTGCAGGTGCAAGTGCCCGACAAAGCCACCGAACTGATGGTAAATCGCTGGCTGCCCTACCAGACGCTGGCCTGCCGCCTCTGGGGACGCAGCGGTTTCTATCAATCCAGTGGCGCCTTTGGTTTTCGGGACCAGCTGCAAGATGTTCAGGCTTTGTTGTGGACCCATCCCGATTGGACTCGCCAACATATATTGCGCACGGCCTCCCGTCAGTTCCAGGACGGAGATGTACTGCATTGGTGGCACGAAAATCCTTTACGCGGTGTGCGCACCCGCTGCTCCGACGACTTGCTATGGCTACCGTTTGTCACGGCTCAGTACATTCGCACCACCGGCGACTATCAAATCCTGAATGAACCCGTCAGCTACCTTGCAGGGGCACCACTGGGGAAGGATGAACACGAGCGCTATGCCGAATTTGAAAGCAGTGACGAATCCGGGTCCCTTTACGAGCACTGCTGCCGAGCCATCGAGCGTGCCGGTGCCGTAGGGCCCCATGGGTTACCGGTTATCGGCAATGGCGACTGGAACGATGGCTTCAGCCGGATCAGTACCACTGGTCGCGGTGAAAGTGTGTGGATGGGCTGGTTTTTGCTGCGGGTCTGCCGGGATATGGCCCCCCTGTGTGACTACATTGGCGACTCGGCCCTGGCAGAACACTACCGCCTGCTGGGAGAAAACTTTCGTCAGCAGGTGGAAGACAGTGGTTGGGACGGTGCCTGGTATCGGCGCGCTTACTACGATGACGGCACTCCGATTGGCTCTAAAGAGAGTGATGAATGCAAAATTGATCTGATTGCGCAGACCTGGTCGGTGCTCTCCCAAAAAGAACCCACTGAACGCGCCCACAAGGCAATGGAGTCAGCTAACCGGCATCTGGTAAACGAGCTCGCTCGGCAGATACTATTGCTTAAGCCACCTTTTAATAAAACCAAGAAGGACCCCGGCTATATCAAAGGCTATCCGCCAGGTATCCGCGAAAACGGTGGCCAGTACACTCACGCCGCCACATGGGCAGTTTGGGCCGCCGCCGGGCTGAATCAAAGTGAGAGGGCCTGGCATTACTTCAATCTATTAAACCCGGTCACTCACACGAGTACTGCCGAAGGCGTGCAACGCTACCGCACCGAACCTTATGTATTAGCCGGCGACGTTTACGGCGTGCCGCCCCACGTTGGACGCGGCGGTTGGACTTGGTATTCCGGCGCCTCCGGCTGGTTGTATCGCAGTGCACTGGAGGCATTGCTTGGGGCAAAAGTTCTTGATGGAGATCACTTGGTGATCGAGCCTTGTTTACCGCAAACCTGGCACAACTATCACCTATCACTGCGCTTTGGCAGCAGTCGCTATGAGATCGCCGTAAGCAATTGCGGTGGCTGTCCGAGAGAAATAGAGTCACTGACTCTGGACGGTGAACACATCTCCTCGGGGAAAATCCCTCTTAAGGATGATGGCCAGGAGCACAAGGTATCTCTGATGTTCAAGACTACATCACCGGCTCCCGGCTAATAGAGGTGTAACCTTTGTAGTAACAGCGGTATTAGCCGGGCAGGGCATCTTATGTTGAGGGCGTATCGGGCTCTTGATCATCTTCGCTCGGAATACAAACATCAAAGCCATTTAAAATGGCTGAGACCTGATGATACCCGGCGATCAGGAAAATCAATTCCGCGGCGGAATCCTCACCAAAAACCTCAACAGCCATTTTCCAGGTAGCCCTGGGTAGGCGGCCACCAGCCGCCAGAGAAACTGCAACGCTGTAGGCAATGCCTTCTTTTCGGCTTAAATCAGAAGGACGCTCACCTGCGGCGATCGTCGCTATTTTATCCGCTTCCAAATGCAGCTTTTCACCAATAGCCGAATGCGCATAGAGTTCATAGCCCGCCTTAAAGTGCGCTCCCGTGGCCAGAATCGCAACTTCCCGAACAGTCTTTGGCAGCGAAGGGTTATCCGCTATCGCCTTCACATAATCCCACCAGGGCTTGCCAAATTTTGGATAGCGAATTGCCGGCGCCCAAGGCCCTAGCAAAGCCCCATCTTTGCGACTCTTAATAAACCCTGAGAAGTAGCTTCTCATCTCAGTGCACATATCTTCGTACAGAGGCTTTTGTTCTTGGTTGAGGTCACCGGGAGCAATGGGGGGAATACGCATTGAAAGACACCTTATGGGTTCGGCAGGTTGCTCTATTTAGAGGAAAGTCTAGCTCGTTCATACTTAATGCATGGATTAGACCTCGCCCCATAGAAACCGGGGCTTCATTTCAAAGAACTTTTTGGCTGACACCCAGTCAAACCTGCAACCTCGCAAGCCAATAGATCTTCTCTTTTCGGAATCTTGTCGGGGCATTATACGGAAGTGATATTTACATCAGATGGACCTCCAGCCTCCACCCTTAGTTCATAAAGATAGCGAAACATCAATTTCGTGGCGCCTTTGGATTTCCCTGGCGATCGCGCTTGGCCTTCACATGGCTTTATTGATTACTCCAGTTGTTCTGCCATCAGGTAAGCAGGTGAACAATCAATCGACAATTAAGCTTGCCTTACAATATAAAGATCCGACTGCGGGCTCGCCAATTAACAACTCCGATAGCCCGGCCAGTGCCGACAAGCTCGAAAAATCAGCAACCATTACGAAACCGAAAGTAGAAGGGCAGGCTGAAGTATTGCCTGCTGCTACAGCAGCTGAAAAACCTAGCTCTCCCAGAATTCAGCAAAAACGTGATGCCCCAAATAGAGAAACAATCAATGAACAAAGCAGCACAGCAGTTACTACTCAGCCCGAAAACTTATCGCCTCAAAAAGCCACTACTTTAACGGTTCCCGCTGAATCTGGAGCAAAAAACAAAGCGGTGGTTTTTGATCCGAGGTTAAAGAGAGCTTTGGATCGAGAGAACAACAAAGTTCGCCAGCTTCAAACAAAAGATGCCCTCTATACAACAGCGACAGGCACTTTTGTTCAGCTCGATGATAAATGCTTTAACCTGAAAGATTTACCGGCTGGCAGTAATAGCGATCTGAACCCCTGGTTTAGAGCCAAATGCCCCACTAGTTCCAGGTCTCAAGCGGATATTGATCGCCTAGCAGAGAAATATGGAATCCCATAAACTCCTGAGCACAGTGAATTATTCTTTTCCTCACTTTATTTACTACGGGTAAATAGGCATATTGCTCTCGGTGTTTAATATCCCAAGGGGACCACTAGGAACATATATAGTCTCTTTAAGATTGCTATTACTTCTAATAATCTCCACCGGGATACTCTCACCCGGTGGTGTTGATCGAATTAAATTTCTGAGATCAAAAATGGTAACAACAGGTGACCCATTATAAGAGATGACCTTATCCCCAGTATTGAGCCCAGACGATTTTGCACTGGAGTTTTCGGCCATTTCCCCTATGGCAAGCTGAGAGCTCAAACCATGCGCCTTTAAGTACAATTCAAATTCATCCTTGCTCAGCCGCTCCGACATCATAAGAAAGGGAGAGTGGTACTTCTCCATTTCCTTGAACAAATCTCTAGGCTTCTCCGATGAAAGCTCCGTTATATGCTGCAATTTATATTCAATAAGTCTACGCTCGTAATCAAGCCCCTCCCTGATCAAGAGGATTTCTTCGGCACGTTCATTATCAAATCCTGAGTCGACAAGCCGCTTAATCATTCGCTGCCTATAACCGATGTTTTCTTGAGGTATATTTGAGCTTGGTAGGCTTTGCGAGTCTTCTACCACCATTGATTCATCAATAAAATCAGCTTCTATATAACTTTGCGATTGCTCTTCAGTCCCTGAGGTCATTCTTGATAGGAGTGTTTGCAATTGTTTTTGAGCGAGCCCGATTTCCCTGATACGCTTTTCGTGCATCAGCAACGTATCATCATAATTTTCAGTATCACTTGAAGTTGATTGACCAATAAAGACACCCAAAAAAACAGCAGATATAAGGCCTAAAAAGGTGAGGGTAAACCTAATTTTTAGTGACACGTATAAACTCCTTAAAACACTTCATTGACTATAAAAGAAACCAACAGCAAAGCATGCCTCGATTATCACAAGCTCTAATAGGTACTTACAATCAATGCCTAGTCTAACCGCATTGTTGCAAACAGTTACGCAGTGAGGCAGTTGCTCGAAAGGATCTATCGCATGGGCTCAGAAAGCAAAGTCGTGAGGCTATAGTCTTGTGAATCAACATGGCCACTTATTACGGGTATTTTTACCACCAGCAGCCTTGTTGGAATTATGAGAGCAGCTCATTAGGTTAAATATATACCTGTATCAATAGGGAAATATTCAATGATTCCCAATTAAATGAGCCGCCCCGGCTTTTATTTAATGGTTAAGCAGGCTTGGGTGTATTTTTCGATTACCCAAAATCCCTCCTACAACCTTCCCAACTTCTACTTCAGAGGGGAGTTGTGCCACATCATGGGCGAACCATGCCAGTGAATCAGCATTATCTACCGCTTTAACCTCAGCAAGCTTTGCCATATGTGATGCCGCTGAATCTTGCCCACGTAACTGGTTTAATGCCTGTTCTACAACGCGCTCAAAAGCTTGATCATGAGTGAGACCTTGTCCTTCCATATAAATTTTCATATACATACCACCATTACTAATTGCCTGATCTAGCTTATCTACAATGCCTCCATCCTTGAAGTACCCGGGGTCCAGATCCACTGTTTGTGCGTATTTGTGTGTTCCCTCGTGTATCAAAGTAACAATGCAGAAATTCTCACCTCTTTTCCAAATTTCTTCGAAATTCAAGCAGATGGGATGCTTGTAATCTGTCTTAAAGCTCCCCCCATTGAGGTACCCTCCACCTACGGTCGTCAGCTTATAATTATTTGAAAGATACCTGGGCACACTTTCAAAGATATCCACCCATACAAAACCCGCCATTTTTTTTGTGGGGTTCCCCAGGCCCACTGCTGACATGGCAGAAGTCTGAATTTTTGCAAGGGTAGGCATCATGCTCACGTCCGCACACTCAACCCCACTGCTCAGTCCCCTCTGAGTCTTAGTTAACCGCTTGAGTATTGCGTTTAGACAACTTCGGTATCTGTCGTTTGGACAATTCGCAGGAAGTCCGAAGTAGTAAGAAAGTAAATTATTAAATTTGCCTGAAACCTTTTTGGGGGACACAAGGGCGGTGGTACACATTGCCTCCGCCCGGGACAAAATGGTTTGTGCTTCATCCAGCCAACTTTCAAGTGATTTTTTCACTTTCGTTTGAAAGAGTACCGGTGCTGTGTCCTCTACCAACACGGAAAATCCAACACCCTGATTGATGCTGCGACTGATTATTTTTGTCATAATTAACTTCCTGTGATTTCCTAATGATCCAGCGATAGAGATTATTGTTGTAGGACCAACGCTGAGGGAAAGAAGATCAGCATTGTAATATTGATTCTTATGACAGTACATCAGGTTTTCAGAAATGACCCTGAAGCAAAATTATTTCTCAATTTATTTTGAATATAACTTTTCTAGTGCTGCTTTCAGGACTTCTTCCTGAGACTCCTCATACACTAATGAGGAGGAAGGGGTGATGCGTCCCGTAATCTTATGGGCCACTTGAGCTGTCTTTTTCTTATTTTAGAGTATGTTAGTAATTGGTAATCGCCGGCCGTTATGTTAGCTGTCCTTGTTAATGCCAGCTCAATCACGAAGTATAAAGCTGTGCATTTTTACTGTGTGTTGGGAGGGTAAGGGCCGCCTTTTTATATAAAAAGAATGGGGAGAAGAGCTTAAGCTCTTCTCTGGCCCCCCAAGTTAAGGTACACGCTTGTAGATATAGGTTTTGTCATCTTGGCGAAGAGTCAGCGTATGGGCAGGGCCCATATCAGCTCCTTCAAATTCGATAGTCAGCCCTGGTACCATCTTAGATGCATACGTTGTAGGCGATTGTGGCCGAATGACGAACTCTCCGTATCCCGCTGAAACAATGAGGCCCGTATAGCCACGACTGATCTCGATGATATCGTCCTTTGCCTGCTCGTAACGACCGATACCCCTTAAAAGAACTTTCTCTGGTAAAGTGATGAAATCTGGGGTAGGGATGATCTTAGTAGATACCGATTGCTGGGGATTCAAGAAGTGATGGCCTATATCATCCAATCCTTCTCCACTGGCAGCATCTGCCAGAGCGACAACTCCGGCTTTCCGTGCTGGGTTAAAGCCCATAAATGTACGTGATCCATCGCTGCTGCCGTTAGACCAATAGTAGGTTTCTCCATGGGTAGTCGTCCTGCGCCAACCCAGCGCCATTCGAGTGATATCACTGCCTCCGGGTCTATCGATCGACAACATCAGGCGTGAGGCAGCCACCAAATCCTTTGGGCCGCGACCGTTGATAAACAGATCGAGTAGCGTGAGGAGGTCATTAGCGGTCGAGCGCAAGCCACCAGCCGGTGCGAGCACTCCATCGCTAGTTGGGCCAATCGGGCTGAGGTAGAAGTCATGGCCTTGAGCGCGTCGTGCTGACTTTCTTGGATCATCCTCTAAAGAGGTATCCCTTAATCCCAGAGGCCCTGTCACACGCTCTCGAAGTATCTCTGCAAAAGAGCGGCCTTCCTTCAAAGCGATTCCTTGACCTAAGAGCCCAAAAGCCAAGTTTGAATAATTGAATTGAGAACCTGGACTGGCTTGAAGATGGTAATTGGGTAAGCCGCCATACAGCTGCTTAAGGGAGTAACCTGCATATTTATTCGGCGCATCGGGTGCCGATGCTGCAAGGTTGTTGGGTCTAAGTGGCAATGAAGCGCCATGTGTGGCCAAGTCGGCGAGGGTGATTTGTCGCCCCTCAAAAGTCGGAGCCTTTACTCCGCTCGGTACGTAATCCTGAAGCGGGTCGTGGAGCCCAACCCGCTTGTGTACGACTTCAACAGCCAATAGCAAGGCTGTAAAAATTTTAGTCAGCGAGGCAACTTCAAAAATAGTATCACCACCTAGCTGGTAGTCATCCTTGGCTTCAGGGTCCCGAACGGTAATGATGCGACGCTCAGAGGACTTCAGGGTGCCTGTGACCGCTGCATATGCCCTATGCTGTTTAAGAATACGGTGACGCACAAAGCGTTGGAGCGCATCTTCATCACTCCCTGTATTATTTGATAAAGCGCCTAACGCAACAACTGGCTGGGGTAGGGCATAAGCAGCGGCAAACCCCCAAATAAGTTTTGAAAAATCACGTCGATCCATGGCGATTAGTACCTGTTTAGAAGTCAGTCAGACATATAAGCAAGCGATTGCTGTACCCAACGAAAAGTTAACCAAAAAAACGATCAAGTTTGTAAAAAGTTTTGACTAATGATGTCTACGAAAGTTTCACATGTTCAAATGTGGTACTGTCAATGGGTACAAATTGATGAATTTAGATCGGTGACTACTGTTTTTCTACTTATTGATACAAATACAGATAACTCCAGTAATTCTAAAGCTATAGACCTGACGCCCATCCTGGCATACCCCAATTAGGACTGTGATTAAGATTCTATGAAAAAAATGATGCACCCAAAGCTCAGTTTTTTCTTTATCAGCTCACTCCAGGGTATTAGTCAAGTCATCCTCCAGAGGAACGTTTTGAGTGGAGCTTTATTCTTGTTCGGTGTGGCAGTTAACTCAATCAACATGGCTCTTGGAGCCACACTTGGTGTTATCACCGCAACTGCCTGTGCTAATGCTTTGTATTACCCAGCAGAACACATAAAAGATGGTCTGTTTGGATACAATGGGGCACTGACCGGTGTAGTCATATTCTCTTTATATGCACCATCTCCACTGACTATTTTATTAATAATTGGAGGAAGCGCTCTAACAGTCTTAATCATGCGCTTAATGATGATTCACTTTTTTCTTCCGGCTTTTACTACACCATATATCCTGGTGGTATGGGTTATATGGGGAATGGCTCCAATACTAGACTTAGAACCAGCAGCAGCATTCATAAGCGGAAAATTTACAACATGGGGTATATTCGAGGGTGTTGGTCAAGTTATCTTTCAAGATAATGCTATTACAGGGATATGTTTTTTAGTCGGAATTCTCGTTTCCAATAAGTCTCATGCTCTTTGGGCCCTAATTGGAGTCGTGCTTGCTACATTACTGGCCGAGTTACTATCTTTACCACAAACACTAATTCTTACTGGGATCTTTGGTTATAATGCATGCCTTAGCGCTATAGCACTAGCCAATAAAAGTAAGTATTGGTTCGCCCCACTTGCAGGAGTCGTGATAACCGTACCCACTGTAATGGCCTTTATGGGAGCTGGCATTATTGCTTTATCCGCTCCATTTGTTATTTCCAGCTGGGCAATATTGCTGCTTAAGAAATGCACACATTAGTTTAATGTTAGTCTTTAAGAAAGTGACCGAAGCTATAAGTTGGCTCAGCCACAATCCCCACTTGGATATAGTTAAGCTTTATTTTTTTATGCTTAACAAGCTAATAGATATCTATTAGTTTCTTCCAGCAATTACACCACCATCTACATCCCAAATTGCACCAGTAACCCAGCTAGAGCTTTCACCTAGAAGAAAATTCACTACATTAGCAACATCACCTGGTGTACCAATTCTTCCAATTGGATGAAAAGAATCAAATCCTGATAGTGCTTCATCTATTTCACTAGGGTCAATGAAATTCTCATAAATTGGTGTTTTAACGACTGCAGGAGAAACCGCATTAACTCTTATATTGTGCTCAGCTAGCTCCATGGCCAAATGCTGAGTTAGGGCATGGAGTCCGGCCTTTGCCATTGAGTAGGCAGATGATGGAGTGGCCTTAATAGCTTGCTGAGCCCACATAGAACCAATATTTACTACACTACCAGAGCCATGCTTTATCATATTCTTCGCAACGGCTTGAGTAATAAAAAATAACGAACGATTAATTTCGAGATATCTGTCATAGTCATCTTTTTCATGCTCTAGAAATGGCTTGGGATTGAAATAACCCGCAGCATTTACCAAGTATCGATAATGGGCCTCATCTTTCTCGATAAGCTCTGTGAGGGCACTGACATCTTTTTCTTGGTAGAGATCTGCTTGAAGAGTTTTAACTTCACCATAAACAGATAGATAATCCTTTGCCTTTTTTAACTTTGCATCCTTACTACCAACGATTATGGGTGTTATTCCTTGCTTTATCAGCTGCTCCGCAGTAGCCAGACCAATTCCACTTGACCCTCCCACAATAAGTGCCAGTTCGCTTGTCTCTTTGTCTTTTACTTCAACTGTAGTCTCGTTCACAACTCTTCCTCGATCAGGTATTGTAGATGTTGTGTAAGTAGTCTAGGCAAAGCAAGGCCCTGATGAAAAGTAGGTACAATTCGGTGTGTTAGTTACTTTTTGGTAAGTATTTATGGAACCAAGCGGGAAGAAAGTCCTAAGAAAGGCACCACCTAAACAAAGTGCCCGGATGGTTGAGACCATCTATGGCTGTAAATGGTCGCTAACAGTCTACCGTTTGCTTGCGCTGGAAATAAATCGTCCGGGAGAGATGGTGCGTAGTGTAGAGGGGTTGAGCGCAAAAGTGCTTAATGAATGCCTTCGTAAAAATGTTGAATTTGGTATCTTGGAGCGTGTGAGCTATAACGAGATTCCGCCCAGGGTTGAATACAAAGTTACAAAATTTGGTGAAAAATTTCTAAGTATTTTGGAAGAGCTAGAGAAATTACAGGATGAGATAGATCAAATGAACCCATAGTGTAAGTTTTAACTGAAAAATTCTATTCCACAATCAAACCCATTTCCGCTCTCTTTTTATACGCCAAGGGTTTCACAGTACTGTGTAAGCTGCCCAATATTAGTTGAGTTCCTAGGAGGGCAAGGGCCATAAACGAGCTAAGCTAATACCTTCAGTAGGGTGTTCGTTTGCCGATGAAATTGTTTCCATTTTGGCCGCGAATAACTGAAGGTTTTAACCAACAAACTATGGGGGTTACTGTATGAAGATTGTCATCATTGGCGCTACCGGCATCATTGGTCAATCGATTGTGGCTGAACTTAAAGATTATGAAGTTTTGAAAGTGGGTCACAGCAAAGGTAACTACAGAGTTGACATTGAGGACAGGGCATCCATCAAGGCCATGTTTGAGAAAGTCGGCCAAGTTGACGCTGTAGTTTCAGCCACAGGAAATGCAGTTTTTGCGTCAATTGAGGAGCTAACCTTTGATCAAATTAAGGCGGCTATCAACAATAAGTTATTAGGGCAAATTAGTATTTTCCAGATTGGCCGCGCCTATGTTCGAGAGGGTGGCAGTATCACCCTAACTTCAGGTGTTTTAGCTCAACATCCTATGTGGGGCGGCTCTGCCCTCAGTCTAGTGAATGGGGCTATTGAATCCTTTGTAAAAGCCACTGCATTTGAGCTCGACCATAAGCTCCGTTTGAATGCTGTTAGTCCACATTTTGTGAAAGAGACCATGGATATGATGGATATGGATAGCGCCAGTGGTATCTCCGCATCGGACACTGCAAAAGCTTATCGTCATGCTGTTTTAACCAAAGAAACTGGACAGACTTTTGATGTAGCAGACTATATATGAGTTTTATAACTTGAACTTGTTGTGGGGCTTTTTGTATTTAACATGTAGTTTATTGATGCTTGTGTATTAATTGATACACTAGCTTTTCGTGGCAAGATTGATCAAGTCGTGGGCTATTAAAGTAACTGCATAGAATATCCACGTACATGCGATTGACTCCGAGCCGGTAGAAAACACATTTTTCAAGGAGAGCATACAGCAATAGCCTGTACGAAATACGATGATGAAACTATCCCTGTTCAATCGCTATACATTTTTTGGCTGTTGTTTACTCACGACTCTCGTCAGCCTGCCTTTGCTTTACTCTTACTCCTGGCTCTGGCCTCTGGCCACAATCAGCGGCCTTCTAAGCCTCCTTGGAACTTACGATTTAACCCAGAGATACCACGCAGTGCGTCGCAACTATCCCATATTGGGTAATATTCGTTATCTGGTGGAGCGTATTCGTCCGGAGCTACGCCAGTACCTATTAGAAGGAGAAGAAGACGAGCTGCCTTTTTCCCGGGCCCAGCGCTCCCTGGTCTATGCCCGGGCCAAGAATGAGAATGCCTCCAAACCCTTCGGCACCCTGATTGACGTCTACGAACCGGGTTTTGAGTTTATCAATCACTCGATCCGACCCAAGGAGGTCAGAGAACACCAGGACTTCAGGGTGCTCATAGGGGGGCCACAATGCAGCCAGCCCTATTCGGCCTCGATCTTTAATATCTCCGCTATGAGCTTTGGGTCCCTCAGTGCCAACGCCATCAGGGCCCTGAACAAAGGCGCCAAGCTGGGAGACTTTGCCCATGATACGGGGGAGGGCAGCATCAGCCCCTATCATCGCGAGTTCGGTGGCGATCTGATTTGGGAAATAGGCTCGGGTTACTTTGGTTGTCGAACCCCGGACGGCAGCTTCGATCCAGACCGGTTCAAGGCTCAGGCGCACAACCCGCAAATTAAGATGATTGAGCTAAAACTCAGCCAGGGCGCAAAGCCCGGCCATGGAGGCATCCTTCCCGGGCACAAAGTTACAGCCGAAATAGCGGCCACCCGCGGCGTGCCAGAGGGAGAGCACTGCATCTCACCATCCAGCCACAGCAGCTTTTCCACCCCCCTCGAGTTACTGGATTTTATCCAGCAACTGAGAGAACTTAGCGGCGGTAAACCGGTGGGTTTCAAGCTGGCTCTCGGCCACCCCTGGGAGTTCATGGGCATCGCAAAGGCCATGCTCCAGACCGGCATATTGCCTGACTTCATCGTGGTGGACGGCAAGGAAGGGGGCACGGGGGCAGCACCGCTGGAGTTCTCCAATCATGTCGGCGTACCCCTGCGAGAAGGACTGCTGTTCATCCACAACACCTTGGTTGGACTGAATCTGCGAGACAAGATCAAGATTGGGGCCAGCGGCAAGATAATCTCAGCTTTCGATATTGCCAGCGTGCTGGCCATAGGGGCCGACTGGGCTAACTCGGCGCGCGGCTTCATGTTTGCGATCGGTTGCATCCAATCCCAATCCTGCCACACCAATAAGTGCCCCACGGGGGTGGCCACCCAAGATAAGTTACGGCAACGAGCCCTGGTGGTACCGGATAAAGCCAACCGGGTGCATAATTTCCACCACAACACCCTTCAAACTCTGGCCGAGATGCTAGCCGCCGCTGGATTGGAGCATCCAGAACAGCTGGAGGGGAAACATCTGGTGCGCCGCACCGGTGGCACTGAAGTGCAGCTATTTTCGCAAATCCACGTCTTCCTCAAGCCCGGCGAATTACTCAGGGAGCATGACGAGGGGGGCTTCTATGCCCGAGCCTGGCGTATGGCTCGTGCAGAAAGCTTTGACCCAACCGAGAACGATCCGACCAGCAACGATTTTAAAAACGAGGCCGTTACAGCTGAACTTACATCCAGTTGACCAAACATCATGAGCGCTCGGCCTGTTGTGAAAAAGCTGCGAGGTTATCAACCAGAATCTGGAAACCGCTGGCTAATTCATAGAGGGGAAGGGCGCTTAGCTGTGTACCTTAAACAGCGCTTTCTGTTCCTTTAGGAGTTCAGGGTTTAGTGGTTCAGGATTGACCTGACAGAACACCTTCAAAAACTGGTAACTGCCAGGTCAAGTCTGGATTAACTCACTCAAAAGGAGGGTATCTCAATAAGTCACATACCCACTCTTTTGAAAAGTTAAATCAATTGACCAGTTACCGGCATGTACACCATAGTTGTCTGCGAATTGCCGTTATGATTTCTATCCTTACCAAAAAAATGAGCCATATCTAGCAGCTCCCAACCCGCTGTATTTCCATCCGTCAAAACACAGTCACTTTTGTTGCCTGCTCCATGACCATTAGAAGTATGAATCATTACATGCCTCATAACTCCTGTATTTGACAGAAAACCAATGAAACACCCTTCCGGTAAAGTCATCAACTCGTGCAGAGTGTTAACGGATCGAGTTCTGGGGTTAGCCCCAAAAATTCGGTTGTAGTTATTGATAGTAGTAACATTAAAACTGATGTTGTTCATGTTTACGTCTGGGCAGTTTACGCCCTTAGCACTCCACGCACAGTAAAGCGCAGCATCCCAGCATTGCATACTGGTAAGTTTTTTATAGAGGGAAAGCTCTGGCCCTGTCAGAGTACCATTCATGAATGAGGCTTTCGCATTTCCCATCGATTCAGCTAATAGACGCGTTCTTCTGCCCGGTGTTTGCCCTTCAGGAATCAGGTTCATCAGTGGCATTTACTTTCCTTATATTTATGCTTGTAAGTTGATGGTCATAATATTAGCGCACCAAATAAACTGCATTCAAGCTTTAAAGTGCAAATTGCGGATCTACCTTTCTGAAAAACAGCACAATTTGAAATGCTGTACTACAGAGTACTCAACCAAATATGCAAGCTCAATTTGTTGCTAAATATTTTTCGACTATAACAGCGCGCCTCAGAACACAGGTCGAATCCCTAAAAGCTAGCCCTTTAAAGGCTCTTACTACTTCCGATAGAAGAAGAGGTTGGTGAGAGAAGGGACTGCTGGAAGTCTTTCTTATAAGGCTAAAACAAACAACACTTCTTGATTTCAAGTCATGGTCATTCAGCAACTATTTCATTACGCTTGATCTCCAGGCTTTCTAAAACTCAAATACTGTTTTGTTAAATTCGGTAGGCCTATCACCATCAACGAAATGTCCAGCTCCACCAATCTACCAGGCATACACAGGCACTTATCATCTTTTAAATTCCTCACAAATGAGAAATTGATACTTAATCTGCTATGCAATCCTATATTGTTGCATGTTCAATCCGGTAGATTGATTCACAGGTGCTTTCATATGGATATGATTGACACAGCCCTGATAGGTGCGCATCAGTTTGCTTGTGTGGACAATCATCTTTAAGAATTTATGATGAGACCCCAACCTCCTCTGTTACCACTTGATCGGGATAGAAGGCGATACGACCATTGATCACTTTTGCAAAATCGAATGCGGCTTCGTAGGTCCAAGCAACGACTTCGCCACTGTCATCGACTGTGAAGTAACTGGCATCCCCTTTAAGCGGACAATGGCTTGTCTTTCCCTCAACCGGGCTTAGAGCCGCAATAATGTCTTCTTTGGGGAAGTAGAAAACAGGGTCATACATATCCTTTCCAAGTTCAGTGATTCTTAGAACATTATTACTTTCAGCAATCACTTTACCTCCACGACGTACTCGCACAGTTCTTGGCACTGGCTTTGCGCGCATAAAATGTCGTGGTTCATTTGGATTATGGATTGTCTCTTCAGACATCGTAATTTCCGGATGTGACATAGTTTTTTCCTTGCAAGGTTGTTTCGATTAAATTATGAATTGGCACATTGAAATACGTTCAGGTTGCGCTTGCAGCATACAGCGCTTAACTCAATACCTATTACATTTATAGGCCACTTAATCCCCCGCATATTAGCTAATATAGAAGTAAAATATATATTCCCCCTCGGGATTGCTAAACACCAAGGGGGATCTAACTCGGACTTCGCAGATTTGAAAGCCGGCTTTTTAGAGTGGTGACGTGGCAGAGCAGGGGACGTTCAAAATGCTGCCATCAATGGGTAAAGTTCCAATTCAATACATCTGATGACAAGCTACACCGTTTATATGATGAAGTATTCCTTACAGCTAAGCGCGTAAATGTAGGCCACATTGTCCATATTAGTTCCTCTGGAACCGATACCATAGAGGTCACCCATTGGGAATGGCATCAAATGATAGAAGTACACATCAAAAAACTGGGGTTAAGGTTTACTCATCTTCAGCCGGAAGGATTCATTCAAAACTTAAACAGCTACGGCTGGTTCCAAGCCGGTGCCAGAACAAACTTGATCTGTCACGCACGATGGGGCTGGGCTGATGCACTTTACGTGTCGGCAGTGGCCATGAAAGTGATTTTGTTACTAAGTGGTCTTACTATATCACCATCATTATTTGCTATAGATTACAACTGGAGCAAATGGCAAGAACAATGTAATCAGAGAGAGCGAACACAACTAGAACTCAATCAATGTGCGCACCAACAATTTCTGTCTAGTGACAACCATTTGAATAAGGTTTACCAGCAGGTGTTAGATTCGCTGACACCACAACAGCAAAAAAAGCTGCGAGCAGAGCAGCGCCTTTGGCTTCAGGCCCGTGATCCCGATTGTAAAGTTGCAGCAAATAATGAAGCACTTGGTGGGTCAATCTGGCCAATGCTTTACGAATTATGTAGGGCGGAGAAAACAGATGTCCGAATAAGAGAATTGCGCAAATGGATTTCACATTAATAAGAATTACTAATGTGAATTACTAATGTAAAGCGAGCTTATGAAAACATTCTACCTACTCATTCTTTTGTCTCTCCCAGCTTTTGCTCAGACTTGTCCAAAAATATCCCCAGAGCTGAAAGAGATCGTCGACTCTCACATGTGAAAGAACTTCGGGCTGAAATTCTTTGTGAAGGTACATTTGCTTCTAAATCTGGAGATGTTGAAGTAATCTTATACAGCATGGGCGGTCCATGTAAGGGGCAGGGCCAACAGCCCTCAGGCATCTGTGGAAATATGGTTGTACAATATTTAGCAGCTATTGTTAAATCTAAGAAAATTCAACCTTATAAAATCAATGGCTTATTAGTCAATGCCATAAGTTTGGATAAAAATGTGATTTATCTGCAAGGTAAAAAGCTTCATAAGAACGATCCTAGGTGCTGCCCAAGTATTGATGCGAAGTTAACTATAAAAATTACGCAAAATGGTTTTTCTCGATTGTAAATAAAAATTAGTAAATTATTGTTGACGCTATAGCTTATATGCAAATAACTAATGTGAACCTTTAATAATATAGGTGCAGGGGTAAACATGAATATCCGAAATAGCGACAAAAAAAATTGCTAGTAAGTATTTTTATTACCAAACATGTATCTCACTTATAGCCTATTAATTGCGATCGCAGTCCACAATAGTACAAGTAGCTCCTTCAGTTCCTTTAATGCTATTTAAGATTTTTCCGTCCCTGCATTAGATCTGGGAGAACAGTCAATTGCTGCTATCTTAGGAATTAGAACCCTCATTGTAGTTAAATACTTAAGAGCCTGAAAAATTAACTTGGCTTATACGTTTTGGACCCCAAGAAGCACTTTGGCCATAACTTCTTTTATCAAGTTGAAAACCTATTGACGATCGGTTTTAGCCGCCTTACCATCATCCAAGGAATGATTTTAACTGTTGGAATAATGGTCTATGCGACTTGGCGATCTTGAGAAACAGGTGCTCCAATATCTCTGGGATAAAAAATCTGCAGATGCCAAACAGGTCCACTCGGACTTGAGCAGGGCCCGTGGAGGATCTCTCAATACCATCCAGAGCACGCTGGACCGCCTCTACAAAAAGGGTTTGCTGTCTCGGGAGAAGCAGGGGCATGCATTCCAATACAGCCCGGCAGTGGAGCGCTACCAGTTTGTCGGGCAGCTGATTCAAGACGTTACTCGTGAATTCGTTGATGATGAGGACGGGCTGGTAGCCGCGTTTACCTCCATCTCATCGGAGCTGAACGAAAATCAATTAGAGCAACTGGAGCAGTTGATCGAAAGCCAGAAGATAAAGCGCCAGCAGGGTGATCGCTAATGATTTTGGGGCAGGTTGCACTATGGCTAAACCTGCTAACTATTGCAGCGCTTGGACTGTTTGTCGGTATTTTACTGGTGTCAGCTGCCTGTCTTTCTGCTTCCAGGCATTCACTGCGCCTGTCTGCCAGTAGCCGGCGTTTACTGCTATGGAGCGCGGTATTACTGCCGTGGTTTGCGGCTTCCACTGCCGCTGTTATCCTGGCTTTCCCCAGCCTTTTGGGAGGCGCTGCATCACTGGCGCATTGGCACCATATCAACGCTTTTAACCTCTACAGTTGGCATGGTGTTTTTACCATTGCGTTTCTTGTCCTTACCGGGTTTTTGGTGTTTCAAAGTTTTAAACGAGTTCATCGTCATTTGGCGCAGCTCCGATTGTTAATGCAACTTTGCGAAAGGGATAAGTCTGATCAGAGTATTATCCAGGCCCAGGGTCCCCAAGCTTTCACCAGTGGTCTGCTCCGTCCACAAGGGTTTTATACCAGCGGTCTGCGAGACCAGTTAACAGCGGAAGAGTTTGAGGTGGTGCGCCTACATGAGGAAGCCCATGCGCAAAAATTTGATCCTCTGAAGAAATTAATATTCGCTTTGTTTGCCAGCTTTTTCCCTACGCGTTTGGGGAATTATCTGAATCGGCAGATGGCGCTGTGTATGGAGCAGCGTGCAGACGCTTATGCCCATAGGCAGGGGTGGAGTGAGACCTTTATCGCCCAAACCCTGCTTAAGGTAACCCGTATCTCCAATGGGTTGCAGCCCAAAGAGAGAAGTTCAGCATTGGTCTGTTATTTCGCTCTTGACCAGTTGGATGCCCGTATACGTTATTTGCTTTCTGATAATAAGGGGCGCAACTTATCCCCTTTATTGTTAGCTGGATTGTTTGTAGTTCTCACTGGCACTTGCCTTGTTACGGTGGATGCGCTCCACCATACCATCGAAACCCTGTTCTCCCACTAAGGAAGCCAAAGTGTTTAATTGTTTGCGTTTAGTCATGACTAAAAAACCGACTATAGATCGGTTTTTTGTGGCCGGGGCTGTGGTCTTTTTAGTCGCATTAAGTGGGTCCCTTAAGGCAGAGCAGGGCGAGGAGTTATCGGGCCTCACTTATGAGCAGGCAATTCTTAAAAGCTTGCAAAATCATCCTGAACTATCGGGTTACCGATATCAGTTTGAGGCTGTGGATGCTCTAACCAAGCACGCCAAGCTTGGACCACGCCCGGAGCTTAGTGTTGCCGCAGAGGGGTTAGGGGAGGACAAGAGCAGCGATGGCAACGGCAGTTCCCAGGTAACAGTCGGCATCAGTTGGCTATTACAGGGTGATCTTGCAAAAAAACGTGTATTGGCTACACGCAGTAAGATCTCCGTGATTGAGGCCCAAAAGCAGGTTCTTGAGTTAGAAGTTGCCGCAAATACCGCGCGTTACTTTTTCCAGGTCCTGGCGCAGCAGGAACGCCTGGAAATTGCTAAAAGAGCAGTCGACTTGGCTCGCAGGATATCCGCTGAAATTAATCGTCAGGTTAGTGTTGGCAGAACGAATGAAGCCGATGCTTTTCGGGCGGAAGTCGATTTGCAGCGTCGACTCTTAGCTGTGGAGGATGTCGAGCATGAGTTGGATATTGCCAGATATCAATTAGCTGCCCAATGGGGCTCCAGAGAGCCCAGCTTTCTTGGGGTGTCCGGCTCTCTTTCCAGTGTCATTCCGGAGGTTGATTTATCTAGATTGCGAAGCTTGGTGGCGAGCAACCCAAATTTGGAAATATTTATGAGCCGTGAGCGCGTGGCACAGGCGGAAATTGATTTGGCACGTGCAGAAGCGGGCATTCAGTGGCGGATTGATACAGGAATTCGTCGCAACGAAGCGAGCGGAGATTATGGATTGGTGGCTGGTTTCGCAATCCCACTAGGTAAGGGCGATCGCAATCGCGGCAAGGTATCTGCTTTGAGGGCGGAACAGAATCGCTTCCGAGCAGAAAGAAATGCGAAAGAGATTGCATTGGATACACAACTCTTTGTGATGACCCAAAGGCTACAGCATCACCGGCACGTAGCTGCCGCCTTGAGTGAAAAGATGATTCCCAGTCTGGATAAGGCGCTCATCGCTACGCAAAAAGCCTATCGACGTGGCCGCTACAACTACTCGGAATTGGCCCTAGCCCAACAAGGGCTTACCGATGCGCAGCTTTCACTGCTCCAGGCACAGTACAACGCACACCTTAGCCTGATTGAAATTGAAAAACTCACCGGCCTGTCAGTGGCACAGATAAGCGAGAGCGAGATATGAGATCCGCAGTTTTTTCCAGCCTGATATTCAGTGCTTTACTTTCCTTGTTCCTAAGTGGCAGCGGCAGTGTCTATGCGGCCGGAGCTGTGGCAGAGGCGGAACCGGAAAAAGGGCCCAATCGTGGGCGCATGTTGCGAGAAGGTATTTTTGCCGTTGAGCTAAGTATTTATGAAACTGGTGTTCCCCCGGAGTTTCGGGTTTGGGTGAGTAACGATGGAAAGCTGGTTAATCCTCAACAGGTTGATCTTAAAGTGGTTCTTACAAGGCTTGGGGATGGAGAGGATCACATCAAATTCAGGCCCGAGGGGGATTACCTGCGTGGTGATATGGTGATTTATGAACCCCACTCATTTGTTGTGACTCTAACAGCCAAGTACCAGGGGCAAGAATACCGCTGGCAATATGATAACTTTGAGGGGCGAACCCATATTGAATCCGGTATTGCTGAATCCATGGAAATTGATACAGAAACCGTCGGCCCCGTCAGGATGAGTGAAACCAGCCGCGCTTACGGCAGGCTTATTGTAGATCCAGAGCAGGTTCGTGAAATTAGTGCGCGTTTCGATGGCTTTGTAGAAACTGTGCAGGTGGGATTGGGGGAGCGCGTTAATAAAGGGCAACCCCTAATTGCCATTAACAGCAATCAAAACCTAAACACCTACACTATTCAATCCCCAATTGCCGGTGTAGTAGTCCAGCGCAATGTAAACCCTGGTGAACAGACCGCAGGTCGAGTTTTATTAACGGTTGCCGATGATACTGCCTTGTTGGCAGAGTTGGATGTTTTTCCCTCGACACGCCCCCAGATTCGCCAGGGCGCGCCCGTTTTCGTAAATATCAAGTCCTTGGAAACTCCTCTGCTCGGGGTAGTGAAACAAATTGATACTTTGATGAAACCCAACCAGGCCACCGCCGTTCGAGTGTCACTGCAAGATATTCCCGCAGGCCTCGCACCGGGTTCTTTTGTAAGCGGCGATATCCAAGTTGCTGAATATGAGGTGCCTCTCGCCGTAAAGCGTTCCGGTTTACAGGCGTTCCGCGATTTTACTGTCGTTTATGCCAAGGTGGGTGACCAGTATGAAGTGCGTATGTTGGAGTTAGGGCGTGAAGCCGGTGATTGGGTTGAAGTGCTGGGGGGGATTCGACCGGGAATCGAATATGTCACCAACAACAGCTACATCATTAAAGCGGACATTGAAAAGTCCGGTGCATCTCACGATCACTGAGGGTTCGACATGCTTGAGTACTTGATAAGAACCTCAATTCAAAATCGCGGGCTGGTTATTGCACTTGTGCTCTTACTATGCGGTTTGGGCATTTGGAATTTCACCCGGCTGCCCATTGATGCAGTACCGGATATCACCAATATCCAGGTGGTTATTAATACGGAGGCACCGGGGTATACCCCAAAAGAAGTTGAGCAGCGTGTTACATACCCAGTGGAAAATGCAATGGCTGGATTGCCGAGCCTTGCTTATACACGCTCCGTTTCACGGTATGGGTTGTCTCAGGTTACGGTGATTTTTGAGGATGGCACCGATATTTATTTTGCCCGCCAGTTAGTGAATGAACGGCTCACTAGTGTACGTGGTGCACTGCCTGCTGGTTTGGAGCCGGAGCTTGGACCCATCGCCACAGGTCTTGGTGAAATCTTTATGTTCACAGTGGACTCCGAACCCGGAGCCACCAATGCTGATGGCAGTGCGGTAACACCTAAAGACTTGCGTTCGGTGCATGACTGGATTGTGCGCCCGCAGTTACTGCGTGTACCTGGTGTGGTGGAAGTCAATCCGATCGGCGGGTTTAAGAGAGAAATTCTGATTGCTATAGAGCCAGAGAAACTGCTGGCATTCGGCCTGACGCAGGAAGACCTGATTCGCTCGATCGAGGAGAACAATCGTAACCGCGGTGTAGGCTTTATTGAACACAGTGGCGCCCAGTGGTTGTTGCGGGTTCCTGGGCAGGCAAACTCGTTAGAGACACTGAAGGATTTCCTGGTTGCGGAAGTGAATGGCGTTGCTGTTCGACTTGGCGACTTGGCCAAGATCGAAGAGGGGCGCGAAATGCGCACCGGGGCGGCTACTCAGAACGGCAGGGAAGTGGTGATGAGCACCGTTTTCATGCTGGTTGGCGAAAATAGTCGCACCGTTGCAAGTGCAGTTGGTGAAAAGCTAGAGGATATCAAACAGAGTCTACCGCCTGGTATCACATTGACTGCGGTTTATGATCGCACCGGTCTGGTTGACCAGACATTGCGCACGGTCCAAACCAATCTTATGGAAGGTGCGCTGCTGGTTATCGCGGTTCTTTTCCTGCTGTTGGGCAATGTTCGCGCAGCAATTCTCACTGCGCTGGTCATTCCAGTGGCCATGTTAATGACCATCACCGGCATGGTTCAGGCCCGCGTAAGTGCAAACCTGATGAGTCTGGGGGCGCTGGACTTTGGCTTGTTGGTGGATGGGGCCATCATTATTGTCGAGAACTGCCTGCGACGCCTTAGCGAATCCGCCCGCGAGCGTGGCCAGTTAGATCTAAAAGAACGGCTTACCCTGGTATTCCAATCGACGCGGGAAGTGATTCGCCCGGCCATGTTTGGTGTGTTCATTATCACAGCCGTGTATTTACCCATTTTTGCCCTGACTGGAGTGGAGGGCAAGATGTTCCATCCGATGGCTA
Organism: Microbulbifer sp. CnH-101-G; assembly: GCF_052466775.1. Lineage (NCBI taxonomy): Bacteria > Pseudomonadati > Pseudomonadota > Gammaproteobacteria > Cellvibrionales > Microbulbiferaceae > Microbulbifer > Microbulbifer sp. CnH-101-G. The sequence goes on along the minus strand of NZ_CP174292.1, from coordinate 1,596,758 downwards.
TTACCGTGGTGATTGCGCTGCTTTCTGCGATGTTTCTTTCCATCACTTTGGTGCCAGCCGGCATAGCGCTGCTATTCCGCAAACCGGTGATCGAAAAGAAAAACCCTGCACTTGAGAAGCTGAATAGCTTTTATCGCCCGGCCTTGGAGTTTGCACTGCGCCAGCGTGGCATGGTTGTCGCTCTTGCTGCGCTACTGGTGTTGGTTTCCGGCTATACGGCAAGCAGAATGGGAAGCGAATTTGTGCCGAATCTGGATGAAGGCGATATTGCCATGCACGCCTTGCGTATTCCCGGTACATCCCTGGAACAAGCGATTGCACTACAAAAATCCCTGGAGGCGCGGATTAAAGAGTTGCCCGAAGTGGAGCGTGTATTCGCCAAAATTGGTACTGCGGAAGTGGCTACCGATGCCGTTCCCCCAAGTGTTGCCGATAACTTTATTATCCTGAAACCCAGGTCTCAGTGGCCAGAGCCGGATAAGCCGAAAGAGCAATTGGTAGACGAGCTGGCAAAGTTGGTAGAGCCAATCCCCGGCAACCGCTATGAATTTCTCCAGCCAATCCAGATGCGCTTTAACGAGCTTTTAGCGGGGGTACGCGCGGAACTGGCGATCAAAGTCTTTGGCGATGACTTTGAGCAATTAGAGCGTTTGGGCGGTGAAATTGAAGCGGCTATAGGCAGTGTAGAAGGCGTTGCTGATATACAGATGGAGCAAACCAGCGGTTTACCAGTTCTCGCCATTGTTCCTGACCAAGCCGCACTATCCCAGTATGGGCTGGCCATCAGCCAAGTACAGGAGCAGCTGGCAACCGCCCTGGGAGGTACGGTTGCTGGCCGCTTTTATGAAGGAGACCGCCGCACCGATATTGTTGTGCGTTTGCCAGAGGTATTGCGCCAGGATTTGGATGGGCTAAAGAAACTGCCCATTCATCGACCCAATGGCAACTATGTGCCCCTGGAGGAAATTGCCAGCTTGGAACTCACTGCCGGTATCAATCAGGTTTTCCGCGAGAACGGTAAACGCAGGGTAGTGGTAACGGCTAATGTGCGGGGTAGGGACCTGGGTAGCTTTGTTGCCGATGTACAGCAGTCCGTTTCCGATAAAGTGGAAATACCACCCGGCTACTGGGTTGAATATGGTGGAACCTATCAAACCCTACAGTCTGCTACTGAACGCTTATCGATTGTAGTGCCGCTGACCCTTGTGTTGATTATGGGGCTTCTCCTGCTGGCGCTTCGCTCCATAAAAGATGCGGCAATTATCTTTACCGGTATACCCCTCGCATTAACCGGCGGTGTGCTCTCTTTAATGTTGCGGGATATCCCTTTCTCCATTTCCGCAGCCGTTGGTTTTATCGCACTTTCCGGGATTGCCATCCTTAACGGCCTGGTGATGGTTTCCTTTATTCGCGACCTGCGAGACCAAGGTTACAGCATAGAAAAGGCCATTATTGAGGGCGCACCGATCCGCTTACGTCCGGTCATTAGTACCGCACTGGTCGCCTCACTCGGTTTCGTGCCCATGGCGCTGAATACTGGTATTGGTTCTGAGGTACAGCGCCCACTGGCTACGGTGGTTATTGGCGGTATTGTCTCATCAACAATCCTGACACTTTTAGTGTTGCCGGCACTCTACAGAATTTTACATGGCAGGAATGCCAAGTCTGAGAGCTTACAAGATAACCCTGAAGCGGCTCTGGCTGGAGCCAGTTAACTGGGCCTGTGTGCGCTTTGGTTCACAAGAATTTAGAATTTTAATAACGGGAGATAGTAACGTTGCACAATAGTTTAAAAACAGTTTTCGGCTTGATGGCGCTGATAGCAGGTATGGTGATATCCATACCGCTATTTGCCCATGGGGTAGACGATGCTACCAAGACTTTTCTTGCCGGCAATGAAGGGGTATCAATTATTCCCTTTCTATATATTGGCGCCAAGCATATGGTGACTGGCTATGACCACCTACTGTTCCTGGTGGGAGTCATTTTCTTTTTATATCGCTCTAAAGATGTTCTTATCTATGTGAGCTTCTTTACTCTCGGTCATAGCTTAACTTTGTTATTTGGAGTGCTTAACGACACCCATGTGAATGCCTATTTGATCGATGCCATTATTGGATTATCCATTGTCTATAAAGGCTTCGATAATCTCGGCGGCTTCAAACGGGTTTTTGGCTTCCAGCCTAATACCAAGGCTGCCGTACTGATTTTTGGACTCTTCCACGGTTTTGGTTTGGCAACCAAATTACAGGAATTCAAGCTGTCCAGCGATGGGTTGGTGGAAAATATTCTGGCCTTTAATGTCGGAGTAGAAATTGGCCAGTTTGTTGCGTTGCTGTTTATTCTCCTCGCCATCAATTATTGGCGTCGCTTTGACAGTTTCCTGCGTTTTTCCACCATGACGAATACCTTGCTAATGAGTGGTGGACTGATGTTGGTGGGTTTCCAAATGACAGGGTACTTCGTGAGTTAGATAGCCCGAAAATGGCTTTTACAAGTTAATTGAACAGAAAAAACACAGATTTAGAGCTTACAGAATGAATACAACTGAAATGCCAGTGCAGTCTGCACAAACGCTGATTAGATCAACACTTGCTGCTGGCGTACTTGCAGCCATTATGTTGACCACAGTAATCCTGCCAGCTGAATACAATATAGATCCTACTGGAATTGGCAGTGCACTGGGGCTGACTGAATTAAACAGTCAAGAACAGGAAATTGCGGTACCAGAAGTAGTGCAGCGTGGCGAGCAGTCCTTTGCTTATCGGACTGACACTACAACTATTGAAGTGCCCGCTGGCCGTGGAATTGAATACAAATTTCAATTGGATAAATACGGCCATCTGGAGTACGAGTGGGTAACGGAGAGTGGTGAACTTTACTTTGATTTTCACGGCGAACCCACAGACGATACTACCGGCTACTTTGAGAGCTTTGCTATTGCTACCGCAAATAAAATGAGTGGCTCTCTCACCACGCCTTTTGACGGTTCCCATGGCTGGTATTGGAAGAATAACGGTCAGGAATCTGTGAAGATCACTCTAAAAACAAAGGGGTTCTACGAGATTATTGGACTCAAACAGTAACGCTTTTTTATCAACATTCGCTAAAACCGAGAAGAAAGAGAGTATTATGAACAAACTTATTCGAGTCATCTGTGTATCAGTTACCTTAGGCTTCGCAAATCTTGCTTTCGCCCATGGTGACCATGAGAGAGACAATTTTGCCACTGTATCCATGGTAGAAGCCAAGGGTATCGCCAGCCAGGAAGTAGCTCGCCTAATCAAAGAGGGTAAGCTAAACAAATCCTGGGCTGACAAGCCGCTCAATGCCGCAATGCAGCGTGTTGACAACCAGCGACAATGGGTTGTTACTGCAAAGGAGCAGGGTGGTGTACTGAATCAGCAGCTGCAGGTTTTCTTAAGTATCGAAGGTTACTTTCTGTCTTTTAACGTGCAGAACCTCTAACTAATCAGATATTCACTGGCAGCGGTAAATTAGCTGCTGCCTTCAACTTGCAATAAGCTAGAACCGCAACAATCGATAATGAAGCATTGCAGGCAATGTGCAGGGATAGCCATCGATCGACAATGGAGAGTTTGCAGCCACTGCGCAGGAGCTGGTGTGTTAGTTGATAACCCAGCCATGTTTGATGTGCAGCTAACGATTTTTGCCAACGAGGTTAAGCCGCTTCGCGACTTCCTCGCCAGCATAAACACCGACCTGGTTAACCTAAAAACCAGGGACCTAAATCAGACGGAGAGTATTATGGGAGCACTTCAGGAAATAATCGGAGAGCTGGACTTGATACGAGTTCGGCCAGAACATCGCAATCAGGCGTTCCCACAAGAGGGACAGACATGGTTATCGGAAATAGCAGCCAATAAAAAACTTCAAACCTAGGCCCCGCAAGGGCTCCCTCTATTTCCGATATTTGTGAATATCGGAAATAGTGTATTTAGGCTACTTTGTGGAAATTTTTAAGATTCTGCCCATAAATCTAACTTCCTGCTCGATGATCCTAACTCCCTGAGCCGTTCAAGCTCCAAACTTTGGCTCCGGCAGCCCCTGAACACCAAGAGCATGAATAGCAAAAATACTACCTGGCTGCGGGTGGCGGGCCAACTCCTCAGGAGTTAAAAATGATTGCTGTGAAGTAAAGTAAAGAGTTTCATAATTTTCGCCGCCGAATGTGACGCAGGTGGGGCTTCGGATCGGTAGGTCAATCTCACGATCAAGGCGGCCCTTAGGATCAACCCTTAAAATCTTACCGCCAAGATTCAAAGCAAACCAGTAGTACCCTTCGGCATCAACTGTTGCGCCATCTACAATCGCGGGCTTGCGATCTTCAACTGAAAAGAACGGCCTACGGTTGCTGATATGGCCCTCTTCCATATCCATGTCAAATACATAGACCATGCCACCAATGGAATCGCCAAAGTACATACGAGTGTCCTCTGGATCAAAGGCAATCCCATTAGAACACACAAAGGAAAAGTCCTTAGCAACCTTGCGCAGGCTAAAATCAGGCTCAAGACAATATAAATGAGAGACTTTACCTTTCAATTGCGAATCCATACTACCACACCAAAAACGTCCCCTTCGGTCGATCTTTCCATCATTTAACCGGCTTTGGGGTAGATTCGGTTCTGGGTCAACAACTGTCTCAAACTCCTCTGTTTCAAGGTTGATAGTGCAAAATCCTGAGTTGGCAGCGCCAACCAACCCTCCCCCCTTACGAAAACCAAAGGACCCTACCTGCTCCGGCATTTTCCAGGTCTTTCTTTCACCAGTAGTGATGTTTAGCCGCCGAATCGATGGTCGCCGAGGCCCTGTCAAATCAACTGAAGGGCCGACGTGATCCGCCCAGTAGATAGAAGTGTCTTCTGCATGCCAGATGGGTGTTTCTCCCAATCCATCGTTACACTCCCAAAGGCATTCAATTTCCATTGTCAGAACCCTTATTAATAGTTTCAATAGGTCTTAGACTTGAAACTTAGACGAATTAGGATCATTGATATCCTCAGCGTATAGTAATGTGTCCTCAATTCTAGCTGGGCACCATAGGCTAGTCGTATTAAGTTTTGTGCCCAATAGCTCTTCGAGAGGCTTTTGCTGCTGTCTTTTTATTACGCCTTCTTCAGATATTGGTCCGTAATATATAATCCCTTTAATATCAGGGGAAACATGCAGTTCTAAAAGCTTTTCTAGCTTTAAGTAAACCGTTGCACTGTTGTAAAATATTTCTTCTTTAGCAGCTTCTTTCAACATCTTAGACTTTTCTAAATTTTCATTTACATTTGCACGATTTAACATGCCGCCAGCTGCCCCCCCTAAGAATGTCCTATGTTGATTTTCAGCAGAAGTTACTCTTTCATTGATGAGATGAGGCTCAGATGCCAGTGTATTCATCTCAACTAAAAATATCTGGTCACCTACTTGCAGATTTGTTTCCAAGCCGTCAATAATCGCCCCATTAGTAATTGACCATCTTACAATTTCATCTTTATTTATGGGTTTAACAAAAATGATTTTTGCCCTTCCATAGGAACTGTTGCTTTTTAACCTATCACTCTCAATTTTTTCAACCTGTGCTTCTACACTTCCTCCATAAGATAAAGAGTCCCAGGTTGGAACTCCCGCAAGGGAAGTTAAAGGTATACTTAGTAAAAATATAAATTTAAAACATACAACGAACACTATTTTACACAAAAGCTAAAGCCCTCCTCCCCTCTCTTTATCATGTTACACTTGGTTATCCGCCGCACTTAACGGTTCGACTCCTAGTATTTTCTCGTTTTTAAAAAAGAAAACTGGCTGAGCGTTCATCATCCAGCACAGCCATAACACAATCCAACTCCAAACCTTTAACACCTTGATGGGTTACTAATTGGGCTACGATGAAGACATTGAATTAATCAAGCCTCGCCCCATCCACCGACTTCTGCTGAACCGGTGCGGTCGGTGCATACCGATACAACTCCCAACCCCCTTCGGGATTTAGGTGGAAGGGGTTTACGGTACCCAGCCACATAAAAGTTGGGTGGTTGATCATCGTACGGAAACCGAAATTGCCCGAATTACCTACACCATTTATAGTGGCAGGGATTGCCTGTAGGTCTGGAGAGAAAAAACGATAGAGTTTTGCACCAGAGATTGTTGGGTTGGATAACGCATCCTCAAGGAGATTCAGAAATTCTGCAGGAAGCTCACCCGCAAGATCAATTACACTCGGTATAAGTGAGCTGACGTCCAATGTAGCCAGATACAGATTGTCTCCAGTCACTCCCAGGCGCCAAGTGTATACATTAAACAGCCAGCCCAATCCAGCTCCCCCTAGCTTTGGAGGCCCGGCCAAGGTTTGTGTTTCCACAAACTTGTTGAGATCCGGGTCCCAAGCCTGAACTGTTTCATACCCATAGAGAACTTCAATATTGGGCTGCCCTTCTCCTTCAAAATTGTCCCCGCGGAATACGGTTGTTGCTCTATGGGTTGCCATTATGGTGTTCAGCTCTCCAATAGGAGTACCCCACGTCTCACCATAGGCGAGAACATGGCTCCTGAATCCACTGAACGGAAAGTTGATCGTACCCCAGTAGAGATTCCCACGCCATGAAGTAATATCTCCACCGGCATAGGCCCGAGAACTGATAGGGTCTGGTTCGTACTCGCTAATATTCCAAACTTCCTCCCACTCTTCGGCATTATCGGGCATGAACCCACCTGAAGGTATTTGGGGACTCATCACTATCCCGGCGTAGGCTTGCACCTCTCCTGTTTCAATATCACCGTTCGGCCAGGTAGACGAAAATATACGCCCGTTGTGTATCGTCATGTCGGCCGGAGTACTTTCCATAGTGCCGATGACTTCAAAATTGAATGGATCATCGAGATCGCCCATCCAACGCAAAACCCGGCCCGATCCGCCAAGATCCTCTTGTAATCGCACACCGGTATATAAAACGCCCTCATGGTTAAGAAACTCACGGATATTAGAATATTCAGGAAATTTCTTTGAACCCAAATACCGCCCGGTACTTGCCTGCCAAGCCAACATGATAATGCTGCTACCGCTGCCCACGCCGGCAATTCCCTCCTGTATACCACCCGGCCCTGCAAGAATAATCACGTCATCCGCGTAGCCGCCCGAGCGTAATCCAAGGATGTCCTGTAGAAGCGGATCGTAAGTGGGAGTAACTTCTGTGACTTCAAGTGTGCAAGTATCTATGCGGTAGGCAGAGGGTGCCCGCCAGTCCCCAAGGTTTTTAAGGTTTGGGTTTTCCTGAGCGAGTATCCCATCGGCAAACTCGCACACCCAGCCCTGGGTTGGGGCTAATATCGGAGTCAATACTGCGGTTGGAGACGCTTGTGCAGTACAGAGAAAATTGCTGCCGGTTCCCCAGTATAAAAATTGGGGAGATTCAGCCATCCCCCAAATCCGTGTACCGTTGCGTTTAGGTTCTCCCGCCGAACAGACGCCGTCCACTAACTCTGGATAGGGTTGACCAACGCCGTTGAAGCATTCATCGACTGGCGCTTTAAAAAGCTTTTCAAAATGCGGCTTAACCCGTTTGCACATTTCATCTGGATAAGCCGAGGTCCCTACTTCTGGAATAGCCAATTGGGCTGTGGCGGAAATTGAAACTATGGAGGTTAAAAGTAACGAAAGTGCAATATATACTGTGGCTTTCATAAGCATCCCCTGCCCTACTCATGACCGCTACTGCGGAAGGTTCAACATTTTGGCTTTACTTATTGCTAGCTTGATACACTAACAAAATTCAAAACTAAGTAGAGAGTAGGATGCAGCTGGACAAAGGAAACGATTTTCACTAGGAATCACCCGCCAAATATTGTTTTATCACAACAGCCTGTTGATGTCTTACGAGTCCCTCCTGAATGGATACCGGTATAGAGCCCCCTAAGTCCGGCCACTTCAACCTGCAAGGCGGGCTTTCGGAACCGAAAACCGTCGAAGTCCCCAAAATTGAATTACAGTTCTGGCTCGCCCCCCAAAGGCATTCAGGCATGTTCGTGGCAGATGACGGATTATCTATGCAGGCAAAGTTGTATTAAGCGTTTTCAATTCACGTCTCAACATCCCTGAAGGTGATCCTTTTGCTCCCACACCAAAGACCTCAGGATGTCCGAAAACAATAAAAGAATCCTTAGCACGAGAAACTGCCACATTTAACATGTTGCTTCCTCGATCATAGAATTTTCTAGCTGCCTTATTGTTTTCGCCATAAACACTGGAAAACAACACTAGTAATCGCTCATCCCCCTGAAGCTTGTGAACTGTACCAACTGTAAGTCCATGAATACCGTACTGCTGAAGAAGCTTCACAATGATTTTTGCTTGTTTATTGAACGGCGTAATTATTCCCACAGACTTTTTCAATACTTCAGCATCGCTCAGTTGAATCATCTTTTTGTCTTGCCTTCTCGCGTAATCCAGAATAGTTTTTCGCTCATCGCATAACCAGCGTACAATGGCTGTTGCCTCTCCTAAGTTCGCTCGACTCCCACCTATAGATTGTGATGGAGAAAACACCTCATAAAAACTCATTGTGCCCCAGGGTACAACTAATTTTGGATTTCCTCTAAGCGCGTCAAGCTCCCCCTTGTAGACCAGCTTGTTACAATATTTGATTATGTCATCATAGCAACGACGATGCTCAGTAAGATATAAGCCTCGAGATAATTTCTCATACTGATGATATTTCGATTGACGCTGAGCAACTCTCATCACATTGCCACTGCTTGCAAGAAGACCGCTTTTCTTCCAAAACTCTTCATATTGCTCGATATCGTCAAGAAGACCAAACTGGATGATGTTCGCCAAATCAATTTTTTCAGGAACACTCCATACAGGCTCAATTTGATCTGTATCGCCGACAATTAGTGCTCTTCGCGATAACGAAAAACTGGCTGCAGATACTTCAGTCAACGCCTGACCAGCCTCATCGACGATCAATAAATCTATCTCTTCAAAAAGTGGCTTATCTTCTCCTCGATATGCCGTAAAAACAGCTGGCAACATATAGAACGTGGATACGAAACAGGGAGTTAGCTTTGCATGCCTACGATATCGCCTCGGCATCGTTGTGGGTGACCTTTCATACTCATCGGGTTCCAGCAGAAAGCTTTCAGTTTCTTCAATCCACCTAGCTTCCCAGTAGTGAGATGCAATTTTAAAACTTGTAAACCGCAATGTACGATCAACAATCTCCGTACATTGATCCGCAAGCCCTGTTGTAAACAGCTCTTTTGGTCGATATCGTGCAATCAGATTTTCAATATCTTCTTTGGCTGAAAGATAGCTTGTCAGTACTTTCTCGCACTGCTTTACGTGACTTTCAAGCATTACTAACTCATCTTTAAAATCACTAAATTTCCTTCTAAACCAATCATCCACCTCGTCATCAGAGAAGCCTTTCAATTGAATGCTATCAAACCACCTGCTAAGCAATCTCTTAGTTTTACGATATTCGATTTTGCGAATTGTGGGAATCAAAAATAACAGATGCATCCAAATGGATCGTCTTTCCCATAGCTCACAAACCATATCGTATTGCTCATTCGTTTCACGCAATTTTCTATTAACATTCTCAATCATCGCCCGATGGTCATTGATTACTAATTTCATATCCTCAGACGATTTTGCGATAGAGAGCAAACTTAGCTCTGCCTTGATAAATCTTTTCTTAATGCTTACTGCATTAGAGATTTTTCTAACAAGATCCTTTAGATTATGATGGAGGATTGATCTTGCATCTCCTACTTTTTCTATAGCGCTTCCATGCCAAGTAGAGGCTCGCTGGAGATACATCTCTTTAGCTACATCAATATATTCTTGATTTTGGTACTTCTTGATAGTGCCATCACCATTAGAGTCCATATGCAAGTAAGGAGTATCTTTCTTCTTATTCGCCGCACAACAGTAAAGGCCGTAGCTATCCAAGCCAGGTAGCCACCGTCCCTTAAGTGACTCATTAAGTCCATCTTCGTCCACCCTTGCGAAGCTTTCCAAGATATTCGTTACAGCTTGATTATTATTCGAAGCTGCAACAATCAAAGGCGGTTCAGCTTCATCCAACGCAGCGGTGGTCCAAAGGTTAGCAACAATACTACGAAGCAGAGTTGTTTTTCCCGTACCGGGAGGACCATTAACAGCGAGAATTTCTCCATTCATCTGCTTAGAAAAGTAATGCAGTCCATTCCGCTGGTGGTTAGATAGTGCAAACTCGCCCGTCATTTGAGCTATATGAGACTTTTCTCCGGCTTCTTCATGAACAAGCATTTCATGGGGAGCTAGCGTCAGATCATTTACACTGCAAAAGCGGTGATACAACGGTGGATAATTTCCTGTCTCTAACAACTTTTCGAGCACACCGATAATTTTGGCCTTAACTCCTACGACTGGAGGTTCCACTTGGAAAAGACATTGATCCGAAACCGTGTATTCAGAATGTAAAGGAACTTCAAATAGAAGAGCGTTTGATGAAATATTTTCGGTTTCCGTGTAATCAACCGCGGTAGCCAACATGGCTTCACAGTAAGACATTAAATCTGCCCAAGACTCAATTCCTTCATACGGATTCAAAGTCAAAAACTCATCTACATTTGAGAATTCCGCAAAAGGTTGGGTCGCACTGGTATTTGGCGACAGCCACTCCCTGGGTATCCAGGGTGCATTACGGCCAGGCAGTAAAGTTCCATCTCGTTGCAGCCGTACAAACACGCACAAGGGTGTAAGGACCTTACGTTTTAATGCGGTGTTCCAGCCTCCCCGATAATCGTAAATATCAATTCTGGGCAGAAGGACGAGTTCTAGTTCAGTTAGTGGTGGGGATTTAGGGGTTTGCTGTCCATTGATAATTTTTTCGGCCAGGTCCGATGGAACGCACCCTTGACTCCAGATACTCGCTGGTTGAGCTATATATGCGTTTGACGCCTTTGTGGACTTACCACGTCCGAGGGCAGGAAGTAGATCTCTATCCGGTGGACAAAGTCGCTCGCCGTCAATGAGAGATTGCTTAAAATATGAGGTTAAATTTTGCGTGAATTCCATATCAAAGTGACTCAACAATCCTAATTTTGGATTAATACCTTATCAGATGTCATTAATCATTTATTTGTTAATAATTCTCGAAGGTTAGTTCGAGCAATCGAAGACATTTCAGTCGATTGCTTGTGAGGGTCTCAAGTCCTTAACACCGGCAGGTGCCTAGTATGGCAGCGGTTAAATCGATGTCCAAGCCGAGCTCTTCATGAGATCGGATTGATTTTAGAGGTTATCGCACACTCTGGGGACTACCAACATTTGAAGGCACAACGCCACCTGGATCCCCCCTAAAATTGATATTAACTATTTGATTAATTTCTGGTTGTTTAATTAAGCAATTTATTTGGGGGAGTATGTACAGGCTCAAAAAAAGTGGACGATCAGTCAGCTATTAATTTTAGTTGGTAATAAACGCACTAACCCGTTGAAATTTAGGATAAAATCAGAAGACTAGTTAAGTTCTTTACTCCAACAACAACTTCATATTTCTATGTCTGCCTCCAACCAACCACCAGCACCAATCATCGATAATCTAAGCAATCTTGAGAATCCGTTCCGCTGCAGTTGCTTTTCTGCCAGCCGTTATCTCAACAAGCAGATTCCAGATGCTGATACCGATCTGGAGTTCACGCTTAAGTTTCTTTACAGCTACAACGGTAGCCAGGCAACCTTTAATAGTTATCGGCGAGAACTTGAGCGACTGCTGCAATGGGCTTGGCGTGTTGAGGAGGTCTCTATCTTGTCGCTCAAGCGTGAGCATATTGAAGATTTCGTTCAGTTTTGTATTGAACCGCCTATTGCCTGGATTGGCACCAAAAATGTAGCTCGTTTTAAAACTATAAATGGTGAGCGTGTTGTTAACGCTGACTGGCGGCCATTCGTCGTCAGCGTGTCTAAAGTTGAGTTTCGTTCTGGTAAGACACCATCGCCCAAGGATTTCCGGCCATCCCAAGCTGCCATCAAGTGTATCTTTACAGCCTTGTCTTCTTTCTTCGATTTTCTCTTTCAAGAAGGCTTGGTTCCAGCTAACCCTGTGGCATTGATCCGGCAAAAAAGTAAGTTCGTGCGGCGTGAGCAACAAAGCCAGGTGGTTCGACGCATCAGTAACCTACAGTGGGACTATGTGCTGGAAACTGCCGAGATTATGGCTGAAATGTCTCCACATGAGCACGAGCGTACACTATTCATTATGAACGCCCTATATGCCATGTACCTGCGCATCTCTGAGCTGGTTGCGGATGAACGATCTGCGCCTGTAATGGGGGACTTCAAGAAGGATCGCGACGGGAACTGGTGGTTTCACGTCACTGGTAAAGGTAACAAAGGCCGTGCCATTACTGTTTGTGATCAGATGTTGAGCGCTCTGAAGCGCTACAGAAGTCATTTGCAGCTCCCTGCCCGACCCAGTATTAATGAGCAGACACCGCTGGTGCAGAAATCTCGCGGTAAGGGACCTGTTACCAGTACACGCCAAGTACGGCTAATCGTACAGAACTGTTTCGATGCCGCTTACCAGCGTATGGTTGAGGAAGGTCTAGGTGAAGATGCAGAAGACCTGAAGGCAGCAACGGTGCATTGGCTGCGGCATACTGGTATCTCCGAAGATGTGAAATACCGCCCGCGAGAACACGTCCGTGATGATGCAGGTCACGCAAGTATGGCTACTACTGATCGGTATATCGATTCTGATATGCGTGAACGTCATGAGAGTGGACGCAGTAAGCGGGTTAAGGAGGAGCAGTAAACACTACTGCCCTACACTTCTAGCAAGCATGTACTATCCCAAAATAAATCAATATACGCGGGATACCTCTAAGTGAGCAATTCATGCAGCAGCAAATTTACCTATGCGCCATATGAATAAACTACAGTTACTTAATGAACTCAAGCAATATAAAGCCAACTCAATTTTAATCAGAGTGCTAACTGTTATCTCAATATGTATAGTTACCTCTGCCTGCTCTCAAAGAATAGCTAGCTCAATAGAAAAAGCTGAAAATTTTTCTTTTGTTGACAGAATAACTACCGAGCGTATTGAAGAGCTTGGCTTCAAGAAAACCGAATATTGCTTACCTGATAATAAGAAATGTATTAGCTATTATTACGGCTCACCTTTAGTCGACAACAACCTTAACTACTCTGCAACATTAGGTCGGGGTGACAGAGAGAATATTGTTAAAATTAACTTAAATAGAGACTCCCTAGATCGAAGATACCATGGCACAGTAGTCTTACTGCATGGATTTCGTACTTCTAAAGAATTCATGCTGAATTCTGCTCTTTATTTCCGCTTTCTAGGATTTCAGGTTATTGTTCCAGACCTTCTCGGTCATGGTGATACTGGTGGTAAGAAGAAATATGGGGTAGATGATAGCAAATATATCAACTCCCTTATTGACAACCTAGTTGAGGAGGGAGTCATCAAAGATGAAAACATATATATTGTAGGAAGCTCTTTGGGCGCCTTAACGGCCACACATATTTCTTCTTTAAGATCAGACATTAACGGAATCATTCTTTTAGCTCCGATGCCGCAATTTGATGAGGCCGTATACAATTATATGAAGATCGACTATCCCATGCTTAGCAGGATCATCCCTGAGAGAGACATTCGTAAGGGAGCGGTTATAGCTCTAAAAAGAGCTAATATTGATTTGAAAGATACCAACATACAATCCTTCTTAAAAACCTCCCAGACCCCAACACTACTAATACTCTCAGATTCAGACCAAGTCTCACCATATGCAAATTACCAACAATTGAAGAAAGACAACATCAAAATATTCAAAGTTAATGGCAGATATCACCCAAGTATGAACACAATAGGAGATGTCGAGCATGAAGCGGTTATTAAATGGCTCAATACTACTCAATAGCAGCGCCTATAAAATTTCGGATAAATCAAAAATTTAGTTGTGCAAGTGGAGGTTTCTGTTGAGCAAAAAGCATTGAAGAAACTCACAGAGCTTCTGAGAAAACACCCTCTTCAATTTCTTCAACCAGGAAATCAATAAACACTCTAACTTTTGACGTCAGTACATTAGATTTAGGGTAAACAAGCCAAATAGCTGCCTGGTCATCAATTCTGTAATCCGGTAACACACGAATCAATGTGCCCTCTTCTATCTCTGAGTGAATATTCCACAGAGAACTCATACAAATACCAACACCAGCCTTAGCCGCTATGCGCATGCTGGCACCGTCATCGCAAATAACCCGAGATTTACCATTCGGTGGTGGAAAGGAGCCGGCTTGCTTATCGGTTTCAGAGATCAGCCTTCTGGGTTTTGAATTCATAAAGACTAGAAGCTGATGCCTAACGAGATCTTCAGGAGTTTTTGGAACACCATATTTCTTTAGGTAGTTAGGAGAAGCACATAAAATTCTTTTATCATCCGCAAGCTTTCGGCCAATTAAACTACTATCTTCAACCGCATAATTGCGCAGGGCTAAGTCAAAGCCACCCTCGATTAGATTAACTTGCGTATCTGATAATTTAAGCTCCACATTCACATCAGGATAGCGCTCAAGAAATTTAGGGAGGATTGGTGCTACAAAGCGCTGCACAAAGGTGCTAGAAGCGGCGAATCTCAATGTTCCACTTACATTTGAACTGCCTTTACCAAGCGCTGCCAGAGCTGCGTCCTCTTGCGCAAGAATCTCCCTGGCGAAGGGAAGGAATTCCTCACCCTCAATCGATAAAGCGACCCTCCGAGTAGATCTATGAAATAGATCCGCCCCTAATTGGTGCTCAAGCTTTGACAGACGTGCACTGGCTACAGAGGGGGCTAGCCCGAGTTTACGCCCAGCAGAACTTATATTGAGCATGTCTGCTGCCAGTACAAAAAGCCTGATACCTTTCGTATCCATCTATTATATCCAAAACCAGAATTCTGAATACTTGTATACACCATTTATACAGAATTTCCAATGCATTAGGCTGTGTCCCGTCGATGAGATTTTGTCATCAAGAGCCTAATGGTTAGGAAGGGGTTAGCGAATATCAGTGAGCCAATTGCCCATTTCCATCGAGGTTGTGAGGAAACCTGACCTCAAAAACCTCAGTCATGGGATGGTTGATGGCAATGGCCAAATCCGTAGTGTCAACTTTGATGAAGGGGATGTTTAGTGACTACAAGCCATAAAGACAAAGTTGAGTGTTTTCCTAGCATAAATATTGGCTTCGATAGCGTATTTAAGCCCGGAAAACTATCTATTGGCTTAGTCGTACCTATTGAAAGCTACTCGACAAACTCGATGCCAACTATGGAAGCACATATTGAGAGAGTACGACTCGCTGAGGCCCTGGGATTTAGCGCCGTTTGGCTCAGAGATGTGCCATTCAACGTGCCTTCATTTGGTGATGCTGGTCAAGTTTTTGATCCTTTCGTCTATCTTGGATTACTTGCAGGGTCTACTTCAAAGATTGCCCTAGGAGTGGCAAGCCTTATTCTGCCACTGCGTCACCCCGCACATGTTGCAAAAGCTGCCGCATCGGTTGACCAGATTTCTGGAGGGCGCCTTATTCTGGGTGTTGCCAGTGGTGATCGCCCTGAGGAATATCCAGCGATGAATGTTTCATATTCAGACAGAGGAGAGTCATTCCGGAATAGTTATGAATACATTCGCAAAGTTACTATGCCCTATCCTAAGTTTGAGAATGCCTTTGGAACAGTATCTGGTGAAATGGACCTACTGCCAAAGCCTCAAGGCAACCAGTTACCACTACTAATAACCGGATCTTCCCAGCAATCTCCTGATTGGTTGGCAAACAACGGCGACGGGTGGATTACATACCCGCGACCACTTACGCAACAAAAGGGCTTTATCGAGCAGCTAAGAGAAAACAGAGAAGAATATGTATCGAGTAAACCAATCATGGAACCTCTTTATATAGACATTATGGACGACCCCAATTACCCGCCACAACCATTACACTTGGGGTATCGACTCGGCATTAACCAGTTAGGTAGGTATTTGAGATCAAGAGAGACTATTGGCATCAACCACATTGCCCTTAATCTCCGCTTCAACAGTCGAAATGTGGAAGAAACGCTAAAAAAAATAGCAACTATGATTCTTCCAGAATTCAAAGGGTAGGACTTAAAATGGCAAAGACAATTCTGCTAACAGGTGCAACGGACGGCATCGGTTTAGAAACAGCAAAGCTATTAGCATCAAAAGGGCACACTTTACTGCTGCATGGAAGAAGTAAATCGAAACTAAAGAACATCCAGGAGAGTATTTCCCAAGACTATCCAGATACCCATTTAGAGATATTTCTTGCAGATCTTTCTGACCTGTCAGACGTTGAAGCGCTGGCGTCGCAAGTTAAAAGCCGCTATTCGAGTATTGACGTACTTATTAATAATGCGGGCGTATTCAAAACGGATAACCCAACAACTGATGCGGGTTACGATATTCGCTTTATAGTTAATGTCATCGCTCCTTACCTGCTAACGAAGCGTCTTTTACCTTTGTTCAATACTGAAGGCCGTATTATCAATTTGTCTTCTGCTGCACAAGCGCCTGTGAGCCTGCAAGCACTCAAAGGAGAACAGATTCTATCTGATAGCGATGCTTATGCCCAAAGTAAGCTGGCTCTCACCATGTGGACATTTCAACTGGCCAAATTGCTTGATGATAGTGCACCAGACCTCATCGCAATCAATCCCGCATCATTTCTAGGGAGTAAAATGGTAAAAGAGGCCTATGGATCATTAGGGAGAGATTTAAGTATTGGTGCGAATATATTGGTACGAGCCGCATTAAGCGATGAATTCTCAGGAAATTCTGGTCAATACTTTGACAATGACCTGGGTAATTGGTCTCCGCCACACCCCGATGCCCTGGATGAAAGTCTGAATATAGCACTCATCGAAGAAATTATAGATATTGCAGATAAACTGGGAATAAAAAACGCCTAGTTACGAGATAGGACTAGCTCATCATACTAACCAAACTCATATCATTCACCCCAAGTATTTTTGTGAGAACTTTACATGAAAGCAATGATCGTAAACACCTTTGGTGGCCCAGAGGTATTTGAAAAGGCAGAAGTCACTAAGCCAACCATTAAGGCTGGGCATGTACTCGTTAAAATGGCAGCGACCAGTGTCAATACAGTGGATACGATGATTCGCCAAATGGGCAAAGAGCTACCAATCTCCCCACCTGCCCCCGCAATACTCGGTATGGACTTCGCCGGTACTATCGAAGAAGTTGGTGAAGGTGTGAGCGAATATAGAGTTGGCGATGAAGTCTATGGCTGTGCAGGTGGTCTGGCAGACCTACCGGGAACACTGGCTGAATACATGGTTGCAGATGCCAACTTAATTGCATTGAAACCAACCAATTTAACGATGCGTGAGGCTGCGGCTTTGCCATTAGTTGGCATCACTGCCTACGAGGGCCTGCTAAGGGCCGGCATTAAAACGGGCCAAAAGGTGCTTGTCCATGGCGGCTCAGGTGGAGTTGGTCATGTAGCTCTGCAATTGGCTAGGCACTTCGGCGCTAATGTATTTTCTACTGGCGGTGGTGAGGCACAATTGAACCTGATTGAAAAACTGGGTGGAATACCTATTAATTATAAAAATGAGTCGGTTGAAGAGTATGTGCAGAAACATACCAGTGGTGATGGATTCGATATAGTGTTCGACTCTGTTGGCAGTACAAACATGTCAAAATCATTTGAAGCATCTGCACTCAATGGTCAAGTTGTGTCAACAGTTGCCATGGTTGAACTTGACTTAACAACGGCACATTTCAAGGGGTTATCTCTACATGTTGTATTTATGCTGATTCCGATGCTGCATAACTTTCACCGCGAGAAACATGGACTCATCTTAAAGGCCTTGAAATCTATTGTTGAAGAGGGTGACCTGAAGCCAGTGCTTGACGATACATCCTATAAACTAGAAGAGATTGGCAAAGCTCATGAGCGCCTGGAAAGCGGTAAAGCAATGGGCAAAGTCGTAGTCACTATTGACTAGTAAAGTGGATTAGTTAAGACCAAATCTGCTCGACAATTTGTTTATCGTCAGCGGCGCAGCGGCGCCTCGCCTTCGGGGTGTTCGAGGTCCTTTTCGTCGAATGCGTCGTCGGTCAATGTCTTCAGGAACGCCACGATCGCGGCTTCTTCCTCGTCAGTCAGCCCGAGGTTGCCCAGCTCGGCCCGGTTGACGTTCTTAGGGACTTCGGGTTTAGGCCAGCCGGTGATTCCGAAGTTCGGGTCGGTTGCGTCAGGCACTTCACCGAGCGTATCACGGGTGTTATAGAAGTGGACGATTTGCTCGAGCGTGGCAAAGACGCCGTTGTGCCCGTAGGGTGGGGTGATCTCAATGTTACGGAGAGTGGGAACCTTGAATTTACCATCCTGCGATCCGTCGGGGTGCTTGGCGGCGATCTCTTGCCGACCGCCCAGGCCCAGGTCGAGTGGCAGGCTGTCGACGCCGTGCAGGCCAGCGATTCGCGGGTTCACAGGAAGCCCCAGGTTGTCGTAGGTGAAGTCGGTGAACAGGGCGTGCGGGTAGTTCGCCGGCGGCTTGCTGCTATGACAGTTGCTGCATTTGGCTTTGCCATTAAACAGTTGGAGTCCCAACTGTTCCTGCGGGGTCAGCTCAATCTTGCCAGCGACGTAGTAGTCGTATTTGGAATTAAACTCGGCGAACTCGTCAGTGGGCTCGAAGGACCCGATTGCGGCGCCGAACTTGGGGTAGACCATATCGACCTGTGGCCACTTGAGGTCTACGCCGTAGAGCCGCCGGAAAGCCTCGAGATAGACCGGATTCTCCGCGAGACGCGCGAGCACCGCCTCTTTGTTCGGCATGGCCATCTCCAGCGGATTGAGAGGCGGTCCGATTGCCTGGTCTCTCAGCGAGTTGGCCCGGCCATCCCAGAACTGCCCGCCGACATAGGTCTGCTTCTGCTCATCCCAGTGGAACGGGGGGCTGAACGTCGCGTAGGCGGCGGTCTGGGCGTTGCGTGTGCCAAATTTCCCGGGCTCGGACCCGGGGGAAACCGGCATGCTTACCGGATCGGCGACACTGCGTGGATCGGCGAAACCGGCCGAGTGCGCGTGACAGGTGACGCAGCCGGTGTTACGCCTAGCCGAGATGTTCAGGTCGTTGTAAAGAAGGAATCCCAGCTCAACCCGATCGGGGAGCGTGGTATTCTGCAGCGGCGGAAGCGCCGCTGGTTTCTTGTCTAGCGTGGTGGCCGTTTCCCCCGTCAAAGGGAGGACAAAGATCGAGAAGGCGATCATGGCGCCGGCCACGATCAACATACCCAGCCCCCGCGCCTATTAGCTTTAATTCTCATGCCGTAATCCTCATACTCTGTATGCTGCTTTACAGCAGATTCTCTCACTGAAGCTACAATTTCGCTTCTTCCCTTCTTTTCAGAGATACGGAACATCTTAATCTTATCCGCTGTATACATTGTCGTTACATTACATAGCACCAGCTTCAACTGCTCCTTGGAAAGATCAGCGTATTTTGAAAAAAACTATGAAAAAATCTTTCCCCTTTACTCATGAGTTAAGAGTCAAGATTCCATGTAATAGTTTACCAGGGAGCCAGTGGTTCACTATCTATCTGTCTATTACTTCTATTGAAGACCCTGCAAGTCCCACAACGAGTCTATTAGCTACTTTAGATTATAGATTTCCTATAAAGTGGCAATCAGACATATTTATTTGAAATTCAATAATCTAAGGAATCTTCTGAAAACACTAACCACAATTCCCCACAACCTCAGGGACTCACCTTAAAATCAATGAAAGTGAGCTGAACGCCAAAACAATGAATTAAAAATGAGAAATTCTTCTTAAGAAATAGTAATTTTATCCCTTTTTAAGATAGATGGCCGCCTTATAAATTTGGATAGAAAAGCTGCTGCTAACATTTCTGTGCACAGCCTAACCGCACCCATGTCGCTATGATGTTATTTCATTCACAGGCATTGTGAAATCCAATGATAAAGGGAGTTACTGATGAAAGTTGTTACAAATAGATTTATGGCTTCAATATTGGCCACAGGGATAACACTTGGCTATACCACATCCGCACTTTCCCAAACTACAGATAGTGCAACCAGTTTGGTAACCCTCCAATTTGATACGATCATCACAATAGACAATGTTGACCCAATCACCATTTCAAATCCCATGCCGGGAAATAGTGCAACAGGCGATGACAGGTTTTGTGTTGCGGGAAATGGGTTTTCAACTTACGGCATAACCTTTCAGAATGATGGAACTGACCCTACATATAGATTGATAGGAACTGACGGAACTTCAATTAGTTATAGTGTTGTATACCAGAATGATGGTGGATTTCCTCAACAAGCTAATGCCGGAATAACTATCGCCAACAATGTTCTTCAAGCATCTAGCTGTCCAAATGATAACGCGACTTTTTTTATTAGTATTCCGGCAAATGAATGGGAGCCCAATCAGGCATCAGCTCCCTTCTCTGGGACACTGCTAATTACTGTTGAATCCGAATAAATCAAGAATAACAAGTTTCATAAAAATTATTGAGGACATTAGCAATCACTATTGACCAGTATATAAATTAAAGACCTTCTACGCCTCAGATGGCGGACTCTAAGGAATTGTTATTTCCTCAATATTTCTAAGGTCCGCTTTAATATCACTTATAGAAAGGGTCTGTAACTGGACATATTTTTGGTATTTACACCTTCATTATGACATTGGAGGACCGGCGAAACTTGTGCCAATTGTGAATTATATATACCCACCATACATATCAAATAACTAACATTCATTTACACAAAACCAAGCATGAAAAGACGAGTTAAGTGTTTATAGTAGGGCTGTAGATCCTATATAACTACCGGTGGCAAACGAATACTTGCCCTCGTTATTCCCGCATGAGCATTGATAGTTATTAAGCCAATGACCAATCCAAAGCCAATCTGAATAATTACAAAAGTTGATAAGAGTTAATTTCTAAAAATTTTTTAACACCTCCCTGTCGCCAAACGATAAATTAATTTTTGCCACACAGAACAAAAACAAAATAAGTCGCCGATTCCACTAGGGCTGAATGTTGCCCCTCAAAACGATCGACTAACATCCAGTTCTGATCTTTTTATTCAAGAATTTTGTTGAATCTCTAAGTGTATTTGGAAGAAATCGCATTTCATTAGAAATAGTTTTAAAGCAAAAGGATAAGCTGGATAAACGCTATGAATAAACGTCGAAAACCTGGTAAAAAATTACAATTATGGCATCTGATAACACTATTCACCGCCTGCCTCTTTGGAAAAGCCTATGGATTTTCCCTAGCTACCGAAGCCGATTACTGTAGTGTGCACTTGGCTGAGTGTGGAGTGATTCGTGGCGAAAGTGGGGAGACCATTGATTGCGGTAGCTGCTCAGATGGTGAGAGCTGTATGGCCAATCGCTGCGAGACTGGCTGCTCTCTCGATCAAACTGGTAAAGGTGCTTTTGACGGCCTCTTTGCTTATGTCCCGAACC
This sequence comes from Microbulbifer sp. CnH-101-G, assembly GCF_052466775.1. NCBI lineage: Bacteria > Pseudomonadati > Pseudomonadota > Gammaproteobacteria > Cellvibrionales > Microbulbiferaceae > Microbulbifer > Microbulbifer sp. CnH-101-G. The sequence goes on along the minus strand of NZ_CP174292.1, from coordinate 1,575,186 downwards.
AAGTTAGCAATACAGATTTATCTGGCAATGGGCACTCGGTTCAAACCACCTATACCGGGATACAACCTGATGACGGCGATGATTTCCCATTCGTAAGCCGTACAGATATGACCACAAAAGCTATTGCGCTGGACTTTGGCAATAGCAGTACTGGGCTACCTTTAACAGTTTCATTTAAATATATACCCTCTCAAGCGTTACAAACCAATACGCTGATTAGCTCCAGTAGCTTAACGGTAATCGAACGACAGGGAATCATCGCGACACAACTCCATGGCGATGATGATATCGAAGTCATCAATAACGAAAGCATTTCAAAAACCTATAGCTGCAACCAAGTCACTGCGGTAATCGAATCGGATATGGTGACCACCTATTTCAATGGCAATGTAATACAACATAATGTGAATACGAGTGGTGTAGATACATTGACCGGCGTGATGAATATTGGCCCTTATACAGGCAAGATCTGGGATCTACGGGTTTTTAACCGCGCCCTTTCTCCGGAAGAAGCCAGTAAGATCGGCGAGGATTGTGATGATAATGGTAGCCGGGAAACGCCTTTTGAAGGATACCCTAACTATCTCTGCGCGGTGTACCAGTGTATCTGGTGGCCCAATGATGTAGAAACCTCCGATGCATCTCTTCAATACCAAGTGAATGCCCATGATATGACCTGGGAACACAATGTACTGGCCACTGGTATGCACATGCACGGGGATCTCTGTGGTGAATATGAAAAGCCACGCGACTTACAACTAACGGAAGCCTATAGGAATTCCTGGGTAAACAATTTCAACAAAGACAACCCCTGGAATAATTTTGTCCTACATGAAAACTTCCATTCCTATCAGACCCGTGCCGGCGGCGGCAGTAAAATGCTACAGGAGTCGACTGCCAACTGGGGAGCCTATTCACAAAAGCCGGGGCATGACGGAGTAAACCTGTTAGGCATGTATACCTTACAGCCACACCAACCACTCCACACCGATCAAAGTTCGCCATTGGAGGAAGGCATCATAGATGCCTATAAAGGTGGCCATCAATATGGTGCCGGTATCTATGAATTTTATTTAAGTGAATACGTTACCGACCGAAAAATTATCGGTGATATTTATAATGACAACCGCCGTTACTCTGCCCCTGTAGCCGCCATGTATGACCTGGTGGCTCAGGCAGGCTACGATATGCGTGAGGTATTTTCAGAGTTTGCTGCGCGCACGATTACTTGGGATTATCCTGAGTATGGGGAGCAATGGCGTCAGGCGGAGGTGGATTCCTATGGCCGCATGGTGAGTCAACAGCCTGACGACTTACCCGATGAGGAGGTCGATAATAAAATCGCAGAATTCTATGATGTTGAGGGCACCAATGGGCAGTGGGTTGCAGTACCCGAGCGGTATCGTCCTGGCAGCTGGGCATATAACGCCTATGAAGTAGAAGTCTCGCGTGATGAAAACTACCTCATCGGTGTACGACCCTCAGTCACAAACCCAGAATATGCCGAATTCCGGGCGCAAGCGGTGGTTTATAACGAAGACTCTAAAGAGCGACGTTACCACCCTATCCCTGTTGTTAGTGCTGGCGAGGAAGGCACTGTTACTGTGCCGGTCAGTAGCGGGGAAACCCTATACCTGGTGGTGGCCAGTACGCCCTCGCAAAAGTTTACCGATTGGGATGCCTACCGCTACGACTACCTGATTGAAGCCGGTGCCACAGATGGCAACAACAATGGCTTGAACTGGGCCTATTATGAGGGCCAATGGGATCAACTGCCGGATTTCACCCAATTAACACCCGTTGCGACAGGCACCTCGACCAATATCGATATCAGCCAGCGCAATCGCAACGACTTTTTTGGTTTCCGCTTTGAAGGTGAGATTCAGATCGATACTGCCGGAACCTATACCTTCTACACCAATTCTGATGATGGCTCGCGCCTCTATATCGATGGGCAGATGGTAGTCGACAACGATGGGGAGCACCCTGTTCAAGAGCGCTCTGGACAGATTGAACTGAATGCAGGGCGGCATGCACTAGTGGTGGATTTCTTCGAGCATGGGGGCAATCAAGTGCTTGAAGTCAGCATCGAAGGGCCGAACATCAATAAAACGCCCCTACCCGATGATATTGTCTATTCCGGCACTGATGGTGGCGGTTCTGGTGACACCAGCGGTGTTCTTTATGAATACTTTGAAGGCTCTTGGAATTCTCTGCCTGACTTTTCACAACTGACCGCCGTTAAGAGCGGTACTACAGCTAATTTCGATATCAGCCCCCGAGATCGCGATGATGAATTCGGTTTTCGATTTGAGGGTGAGATTCAGATCGACACAGCGGGAAGTTACACATTCTATACAAACTCGGATGATGGTTCGCGTCTCATTATTGATGGCCAAACTGTGGTGGAAAATGATGGCGTGCATGCGCCGCGTGAAAACTTTGGGCAGGTTGATTTGACCAGTGGTCGTCACTCAATTGTGGTGGAGTTTTTTGAGCTTCACGGCGGCGAGGTGCTTGGGGTCAGTCTCGAAGGACCCGGTATCGACAAAATGGCCATTCCAAACACCCTACTCTTTACCGGTGAAGATGGTGGCGGCGGTGGTTCCGACAACACGGCCCCGGTAGCTGATGACTTAATGGTAACCGTGAACCAAAATAGCTCGATCAACATCACCCTTACGGCTTCAGATGCCGATGACAATACGCTCGCATATTCTGTGGTTAACCCACCCTCCCACGGCGCCCTAAGTGGCCAGGCCCCAGACTTGGTTTATTCACCGGCTAATGGGTATAGCGGTAATGACAGCTTTACCTATATCGCCAATGATGGCAGTGAAGACAGCGAGCCAGCTACGGTCTCGATAACGGTCAACCCTGTTGGCTCAGTAACCCCGGCCAAACTGTATTTGATGGCCGGACAATCCAATATGGTTGGTCATGGCAGCAACAGTGCGCTGGAGATTATTGACCCCGCTCTGAACATTGCGAGGGATGACGTCTTTATTAAAGCGATGATCAGCCCCAACAAGGCCCTGGGAGCGCTTCAGCCTGGTTATGGTTACGGCAATGGTAATTTTGGAGTCGAACTCAAAATGGGCCATGTGTTGGGCGATGTTCTGGATGAAGAGGTAGCCATGTTCAAAGCCGCTCAAGGTGGCACCACTTTGGACAACCCCGATCACTGGCGCCCCCTGGCGTATGGCGGCAACGAAGGCAACCTGTATGACCAGATGATCACCGGCTTCGACGCTTTCCGCTCGAACGAGTTAGCGGATATCGATCATGAATTAGCCGGTTTTATTTGGTTCCAAGGTTACAACGATACTTTTGGCACTGAAGATAATTATGAAAATCATCTTCGCAACCTACTGACGTCGATTCGTAATGATCTTGGCCAATCAGATCTGCCGGTTATCATCGTACAAATTAACGATAACCGCGGTGCAGCCGGTGAGGTAGTCATGGAAGCTCAACGGGTTGTGGCTGAAGAGGACCCGAATGCCAGTTTGGTCATTTCCAGTGATTTAAGGCCTTACTATCACTACGGTAATGACAGTTATGTGGTGATTGGCGAGCGGATAGCCCAGGCGGCATTGCCACAACTGGGGAGACCAGCGGCAATCGGTGACGAGTACACGGCAGCCCCGGATAACACGCTGAATGTGGACCAGTCACAGGGTGTTTTGCACAATGATTCAGGAGATGGCTTGTCGGCTGAACTAATCAGTACAACCCAACATGGCAACTTATCTCTCAATGGGGATGGTAGTTTCACTTATACCCCCGATGCGGATTATTTCGGGCCGGATCAATTTGAGTATCGTGTGCAAGCCAACGGCTTAGCAGGTAATACTACGAAAGTGAAACTCTGGGTTCGCGATGAAAACGACCCTCTCACCCTGCATTACACCTTTGATAATTATTCCGAGGACTCGACCACGGATGATGCAGCTGGTATCAAAGCACGGGTCATCGGAGACGGAGTCAGCTTCGGCCAGGCCGGCTACGAGGGCTCAGCAGCCTATTTCAATGGTGAAGGCATTCTACATTATTGGGAGACCTACCCCATTATTGACTTCCTCAACCTCCACACCAGTCAGGATTTCAGCTTTGCTATTTGGGTGAAAACCGATACCTCAGTCACTGAAGAGCAAATACTGATCTCCAATAAGTATTACTATGGGCGAAATGGCGGCTTTGCTTTCACCACGTCCAGCAACGGTAGCGTCAAAGCGTTAATCAGTGCCCAGGATCATGACAATCACAGCTACAACACCGTACGTGTCGAAGCCACTCAAGGGATTATTGATGATGGTAACTGGCACCATGTCGCCATGGTGGCCGATTTTTCCAGTGAACAGTTGACGCTTTATGTCGATGGAGAAGTAGTTGGTCAGGGAGACCTAAGCGCCCTGGTCGGCGAAATCAATCAATATGAATCTGCCATAGGGGATGGTTCCGGCGGTGGTGACGGTAGCTCGAAAGGTTTCCAGGGTTACCTGGACGATCTGCGCATCTATCGCAAAGCCCTAACAACCCAGGAAGTTACACAACTGGCGGACGTGGAAGACGGAGGTAATGGTGACGGCAACGGCCTCAATTACGCCTATTACGAAGGCAGCTGGAACGAATTACCGGATTTCACCCAGATGACTCCCGTTGCTACGGGTACTACTGCCAACATTGATATGACATTGCGCCAGCGCGATGATCTATTTGGTTTCCGCTACGAAGGTTATATTCAGATTGATACAGCTGGTACTTACCGGTTTTACACCCGGTCCGATGATGGCTCACGCCTCATTATTAACGACCAAGAGGTGGTAAGTAATGATGGAATTCACGGGCCGGCCGATCGTTTTGGAGACATTAACCTTGGTACTGGCCGGCACCATATAATCATCGAATTCTTTGAATACTATGGCGGCGAACTGCTGGAAATGAGTTACGAAGGTCCGGGAATTACAAAGGTAACAATACCCGATAATGTGCTTTTCCTAACCGATGACTCCAACTCAGGCACGGTGAGCGATGGGACCTATGTAATCGTCAATGCCGCCAGCGACCGCTGCGCAGATGTTACCGGGGCGAGTAATTCCAATGGAGCAGATATTATTCAATGGGATTGCCACGGCAACAACAACCAACGATGGCAAGTTACACAAGTTAGTGCTGGCCTTTATACCCTCACCGTGCTTCATAGTAACAAGCTGATGACAGTGGAGGCTGCCAATGATACTGAAGGTGCCAATGTGTATCAGTGGGAGGCCATTGACGATAACAGCCAGAGGTTTTACCTGGAGCACCAGGAAAATGGCACTTATCGAATCCGGCCTGCACACTCTAACCTGTGTATCGAAACAGCATCAATCACAAATAGAGAATCCCTTTATCAGGGTGCTTGTGATACTAGCGATGGAGAATACTGGGTATTCGAGAGTGATTAGCTAGCACTATTAGTGGATAATTAGTAGATAATGAAAGATAAAGGCCAGGGAGATTTTTCTTCCTGGCCTTTTTGTGTATTGGCTCAATTGTGTGCGTCTCTAACTGGGCAAATATCTTACACCAGAGCATCAACGCTCAACGTTCTTGACTCTTCCTCAGAGTTCACAACACTTCGCTCAAATTTTAATAAAGGAAGAGACAACATGGCTGACATGTAAACCAATACCAAGAGAGCGGAAAAAAGCATTCCACCAGTAATGACCGCTGCAAGACCTCGATATATCGCTGCGCTATCACCGGGATTCAGAACCAGAGGCAGGTTGCCTAATATACACGTTATGGTGGTCAGCATTATCGGGCGAATACGCAAGTTCACCGCGTTTTTAATCGCCTCAAATTGATTCGCGCCCTCATTCATTGCCACCTGATACTGGTTAACCAATAGAATAGAGTTATTCACCACGAGCCCCATCAGCATTACAAAACCTATCATCGTAATTACATCGAGGTTCTGCGTCACAAATAGGTTAAGGAAGCTAAGGCTCAACATACCACCAGCAAAAGATAAGGGGATCGCGAGTAAAACAGCTGCAGCCAACTTAATAGAACCCAAGGTAAAGGACATGATCATTCCTAATATCACTAAAGCAGCAATAAATAGATAGAGGAACTCCTGAAGGAACACCTTAAGCTCATTGGCACTACCACGAAACTGAACGTGCACTCCCTGATACTCACCGGTACTCATAAAGCGTTTGACGCTTCCACTGACACTGTCGACAAAATCTTTCATGGCGATTTCTGGAGGCGGTGTTAGGTTCAAAGAAACACTAACATCCTGGTCGACACGAAGAATGTTATCTGGGGCCAGGGTAATTTTTGCTTCAGTCAGTTGACGTAAAGGAACCAAGCCATGCCCTCCAATCATTATCTCCGTATCAAGAAGCTGCTTAAGATCCCTGGGCTCTCTAGACTTCAAATAGAATGGGAGCGTATTAGTCCCTGTATAGAAATTTCCCAGGTATACCCCATCGGTTAAGGTTACGAGATAACGATTGAAGTCCGATAGACTCACTCCAAAATGTATAAGCTGCTCCTGATTTGGCTGAAATTCAATACGCACCCCGCGGTCATTTAGCGCTGTGCCTTCCTGAATCTGGGCATTTGGAAACTCAGACCTTAGGTGAGCCAATAATTCTCTTCCCACAGACTGTAGGACTGGAAGTTCTGCGCCCTTCACATCTAACTGACTAACCCGACTGTTAGGCATGGCAAATTGCAGCAACTGGCCTTGCCGGGTAAATATCCTTGTGCCGACCAAATCATGCACAACCTCTGTTTCGACCCAATTCTTGAATTCATCAAACTCCCAGTCACCATGAGTATAAAAATAGAGATTACACATAGCTGGGTAGCACATGATTCCATAGGTAGAAACCTGCGAACTGCGAGTACCGATGTTTCGTTCAATCCTGTTCTGGATGATCTGGGCTACTTCCTCTTCAATGACATCCAAAGCCATGGGCTCTTCAAAATTGATATAAGTAGAAACCATTGCCTGTTTGGGCTCTGGTAATACATCAATAGGTGGAGCTGCAACATAGGCAACAAAGAGTGCTACAGGTACACAGAGCAATAACACTCCGTAAGCCCATTGCCGGCGCGTTGCCGGCAATACCGACCACTTTAAAAATTTCGATAGTAATCGGTTTGACTCATTACCTTTCTCTCGAGAAGCTTTGACTGATAAACCTTTCAAGGTATACCGTGCTATCGCCGGCAAGAGAACCAGGGCGAACAACAATGAAGCCAGAAGTGCACTGGAGATAGTGAAGGCGAGATCCATAAACAATTGCCCAGTGGGCGATCGCATGGCGAGGATTGGCAGGAACACGATGACGCTGGAGATTGTCGAAGATACTAAAGCACCACTGACTTCCTGAGTCCCTCTGCGAATACTTGGTAAAAGTCCCAAACCCTGCTGCCGTAGCCGCTGGATATTCTCGACAACAATGATAGCGGCATCAACCAACAACCCGATGGAAAGAGCCACGCCAGCCAAAGAGATAACATTCATACTCTTGCCAGCTATGTACATTCCAAGGGTAACAAGAGCAACGCAGACCGGTATGCTGAGGAAAATCAGGAACAGAGTCCTTAGATCTCGCAAAAACCAATACAGGACAAGGCAAGCCAGTAATGCTCCCACTAGCAGGCTTCCGTAAACAAGCATTAGCGAGTTACGTATACTCTTTGAGTCATCACGACTAAACGCTACCTCCATTCCTAAATTCGATAAGTCTCCACGATTCAACTCATCGATCACCTGTTTAATGCTATCGATGGAATCTAAAACATTGATATTCTCTGCCGGCTGTAAGTAGAAATAGAAAGCTCGGTTGCCTTGAAGCGCAAAGTAATTCCAGTCGGAAACCAATCGAGTATGGACTGAGGCAATATCCCCTAGTTGAATGATGTGTGGCCCCCTGCTGGCAATCGGTATATTGCGGAGTTCATTCAGTGGTACATGGCCATTGAAATGCAGCCCGTACTCTTTGGAACCAATTTTCAGGCTTCCACCGGACCGGTCTACCAGATCATTGAGACGGGATTGCACTTCATCTATGGTCAGTGAATGGTTGGCGAGCTTGACCGGTTCAAACTCAATATCGACACGCTGCTCCATGGGCGTGCCTGCAACTATCACCGAGGCGACACCAGGGACTTTACTAAATGCGGGTTGGATATGGTCTCTAAAAGCCTGGATGAGTTCAGCTTCACTAGCCGAAGTTTTCGAATAAAGGAAGAAGCTGGCTAGTGTAGCGCCCGCACCATTACTGAAGTTAAAGACTCGAGGTAGCGGTACGTGTGAGGGCCAGTTTGGTACCTGGTTGATGCGCGAGAGCACATCAATATACACCTGCTCCATATCGGCATCTAAGTGAAAGGTCATGGTAGTCCAGGCAAAACCGTTGGAGGTATTGGTCTGAATCTCCTTAAGATGCCCTATTGAAGATAACTCTTGTTCCAAGGGAGCAACGAGAGCCTGTTCTATTTCACTCGCTGTCTTACCCGGCCAGGATGTCGCGAGAGCAATTTGGGGTCGATCAATAACCGGCAGTAGTGCATTGGGCAATTTAAGGCCTGCGGTAATTCCTAGAACAACTAATAAGAAACCGCAGCTTATGATTACCGCGCTATATTTCTCCAAAAGCTTCATGACTGTGCCTTATTCACCGGTATCACATCCTGATCTACCTGCAAGCCTTCATGTCCCACCACAACCAATAAATCACCGGGTTGGATTTCTGACTGGACAACGAAATAGGAGTCCAAAGTGTCGAGTATTCTTACTGGTACCTTATGTACTTTATTCTCCCCATCGACAGCCCAAACTTGATGTGTATTGCCTTCAAGCTTGACGGCATCTGATGGGACCCGGGTAATACTCTCGTTTTGAAACGCATTTTCAGCTCTTTTGAGCATGGAAACCTGGAAACGCTGTCCCACTAATAACGATTGGTACTGATCTCCATTACTTTCAAAATAGAGCGTTAAATTTTGAGTATCAGTTTCTACCGTTACGCCAATATCACGTAAGAAGATCGGCTCACCCTGAAGATGGAATTCAAACTTTTCACTGGAGGTGACTTCAGGCGCTTGGTCTTGGGGAACCTTGCACTCCAGTTGCTTCTTTTCCAGGGGTAACAACTGCGCGATTCTTTGGCCGGGACTTAACCTCTCACCTGGGCTAGCATTCACTTGTATCACTTGACCATTAAACGGCGCATAGTGTTTCAGATGTTCTAGGCGATATTCACTGGTTTGCAATTGCTGTTTCAACCGCTGCCTATTCAGCCGGTAGGTATTGACCTGAAGTAGCAGCACACTCAGCTGGGATTGAGACACCATTTCGCTTTGTCTTAAGGTCTCAAGCCTCGCCAATTCGTCTTTCGCATGTTTAAGTTGCGCTTCTACAAGCTCAAGATCGGTGCGGATGACCGCAATCTCACTGTTTAGGTAATAACCATCCTGCTCCGCCACCAATTCACCGGCTTTGATCGTCGAACCGACGGGCTTCACAGTAGTCAATTCAGCTTGATTATGGCTGGAAACTTCATGTAAAAACGGTACGCTAACTGTACAATAAAGCGTCGTCTCCACGGCTTGCTGCCACTCCAAAGCCTTCTCTACAATGACACGCTCCTGACCAGCCGCATGCACAACCATTGAGCCCAAAGCCAATGTGATTAGCCAACAGCCTGTTTTTATTGGTTTTACCAGTGCAATATTCCTCATTCGTGTTCCTTACGAAAAAGTCAAATGAATTGAGTGGCTAAAAACGTGTTCTCAAGATTGCCATCTTCACAGAGAGTTGTCTTTGGCTATTTACCTGTAATTTGTACCAGATAAGACTCTTTCGCTTATCTACATTTACACCATAATCGAATATATGCGATTAAAAGGCTTTAAAAATTTTGTTGTTTTTTTAGCTTGTAAAGATTGCCTGTCATCAAATTTAAAAGTGTCTAACAGGTTTCTCTTATTTCAGGTACTCAATTTGGGGAATACTGTTAAAGCAATCCCATTTATATCCTAGTAGTAAGAATTTACGTAGATTTAACTTGGCTACCCCTTAGTTTACCAATAGGCTACCTCCCATACTTCAAGCCTTCCTAAATGAAGGTTTGAGATCGGTAATTCACTTTAACGGTCCATTAAATAAAACATATCTATTTAAGATAAAAGAAATAATCCACCAACAAATAGGTCAAATATGTTCTTGAGGTTACTCTCTACCATCGTCTTACTGCTTTCATCGATCTATGCAACCGCGAACAGCGCCACAAATGTTGGAGTCGTACCCCTAAATTATATTGACACCAGCAGGCCATCCTGGGATGGAGAGGGAAAGCGGCCTGTCACTTCTCACTTGTTTTACCCTACTGCCGAATCTCATAGCGAGCCTTTGTTGCTGGGGCAGCCAGGTAAAGAGCTATTCAATGCTGGAGAGGTAACTTGGGCAGCTAAACCACTTCTCAATGAAAAGATGCCTTTAATACTGATGTCCCATGGAACTGGTGGGTCTGCCCTACAAATGCTCTGGATTGCCCAGCGCTTAGCCGCAAACGGGTATCTGGTGCTTGGCGTCAATCATCATGGTAATACCGCAATAGAGCCTAAAAAATACGCTGCGGGTTACACTTTATGGTGGGAGCGAACGCGCGACCTCTCTTTTGCCTTAAATTCTATCCTGAAGGATGATGATTGGTCACAGAATATTGACTCCAGCAAGATAGGCGTTGTGGGTTTTTCTTTAGGTGGTTATACCGCACTCTCTGCTATCGGAGGCATTACAGATAGATCACTGTTCAAGGATTTCTGCAGTAGCCAGAAGAGAGATTTTACTTGTGAGGGACAGGCAGAGTTCCCAAATATCAACGAAGCCTTCAAAAAGGTGGAGAATAATCCCTATATAAAAGTTTCCCTCTCAGAACACGGAAGCTCCTATAAAATCGATCAAATTTCCGCAGCTTATATTCTCTCCCCAGCTGTCTCCCAGGCTCTAACCCAGGAAAGCCTAATGGAGATCTCTGTTCCAGTATCCGTTGCCGTCGGTTCTCTCGATAGCGTTGCACCCAGTTTGACCAATGCCCATAGGATTGCATCTTTGATTCCAGGTGCTGAATATAAGGAGATAGAAAAAGCGAGCCACTACACTTTCCTATCTACTTGTACCCCTCTCGGCAAAAAGTACTTAGAAGGGCTTTGTGAAGATCACAAGACCCTTGAGAGATCACAAGTTCATGAGAGCCTAAGCCTGGATATACTTAAGTTTTTTGATCAAAAACTTAACCGCAAAGAGAAACAAACAATGGCATCCTATAAAGAGCATTAACTTTTTGTTCACATCACTTTTGTTCACATCATTCTAAGAAGCGGGCTTGCAATATACTCTAAGAGTGATTGCAGCCCATCAATATTAAGAGCACAGGGCGGCCATAGTTATAGTGGTAAATGTCTCAATAGATACTTGACCAGATATTTCATAACTATGGAGCTAAACGGCTTTAGGAGAGCAAATAGCCTCTACTGCCATACCAATAGCAAGTAAATCTAAATCTTCACCAGGCAGACCATCAAGTTCGAGTCCTATGGGTAAACCAGTTGTTGTGCTCTCCAAAGGAATGCTAAGACCCGGAGCACCCCAGACGGCCGTTGCTGCAATATTTCGCTCATACACTTGCAGCGTTGGCACTGACATCCCATTAATATTGATCGACAGCGATGAGGTCGCAATTGGCTGAGCCTCAATGGATGCTGTAGGGAAAATTATCGCATCAATACCTTTGCGTTTTATAACATCAAGATATTTCTGCTGTACTTTCGGCAGTTTACTTAAAGCGTGTTTATATTGCTCATCTGTTGGCGCACTGCGCCCAATCACCGATTCCTGATAAATCTCTTTCACATCTGCACTGGCGATACAGTCAATTAGCTGCTCAAGGGAAGTATCAGGTTGATATTTCTGCAAAAAAGCAATCATTGCCGACTTCATTTGGTGATAAGCGATTGGGTAGCCTATGTCGAAGGCAGAATCTACCAGCTCTGTCAAATCTAACTCCGTTAATGTCAAGCCTGCTCTTTTCAACCGCTCCTGGGCTAATTGGAAAGCGGACTTCACTCGGGGAGAAAGGTCAGCTGAGTGGGGGTAGGCAACGGCAAAGTGTAAACCCTTAAGCTCTTTTCGGTTAGGCATAGGGGTTTTCTTCATTATTGCAAATAGATAGGTCACATCTTCCACAGTTCGCGCCATGGGGCCTACAACGTCGAATGTTGGAACCGAAGGGACAACGCCAGCCTGACTTAAATCGTGTGTTGTGGGGCGAAAGCCAACAATACCCGTCAGTGCTGCGGGCAATCTTACGGAACCTGCCGTGTCCGTACCTAACCCGGCAGGTACTATACCGGCCGCAATCGCAGCTGCAGTGCCTCCGGAAGAGCCACCTGGGAAGCAGGTTAAATCCATAGGGTTCCTTACTGCACCAAAAGCCGCATTATTTGAAGTCACACCAAATGCCAACTCATGCATGTTTGCCTTGCCCACTATAATGGCATTCGCATCGATTAAAGAACGCACGACAGGCGCTGAGTGGCTGGCAATGAAGTCTATACCGGGTGTACCAGCCGTTGTATGCATGCCTTTCACATTGATATTGTCTTTGACTGCCAAAGGAATGCCGCTGAGAGGCCCTAAAGGTGCTCCTTCAGCCACCAACCTATCGATATACTGTGCTGCAGCTAATGCTTTTTCTTTATCCAGGCTAATAAAAGCATGAAGGTTCTCATCGGCGCGAGCTTTACCCAAGGACTCTTCAATCAATACAGTTGACGTCAACTGACCAGCACGGATTTTTTCAGCAAGTTGTAAAATAGATTGCGTCATTTATATCTTCCGGTATATCTTCCGGTATATCTTCCGGTATATCTTCCGGTATATCTTCCGGTATATCTTCCGGTATATCTTCCGGTATATCTTCCGGTATATCTTCCGGCGTGAGGAATGATTAAGGTTACTCTAGATTGTTAATCGGGAGTCAACCATTCCCTACCTCACGTTGGGCACATATAAGGTTAAAAGACAAAGCAAATTTTATTCATCAGGCTTATAGGCCGGATTGTATATAGAATATACCCTCACATACGAGAACTTATTGCTTGGACTAACATCATAAAAAGCGCACATCATTAGTCGGAACTTTGAGCCAGCATTATAATGAACCTCATTCCATTCAAGATCTTTTTTACAGAGAAAATCTATCGGCGCTTCAGAGGCTACAGTTTTTTCATCTGCTAAAAAGTGAGTATGATTCATAATCACCTCTTGCATTTTTTCAGCAACCCCAGACCAAAAGGTCAGAATTTGGTCACGACCAATATTTTTACGGGCTTGAGGGACATACTCGAAAGTTGCATTCTTTTCATAGTACCTGTCAAAGAAATCATCTAAGCTGATTCCCCCAGTGAACGTAGAGTTAAAATCACTAATGTACTGCCGATATCTTTTTTCAGTAAACATATAAACAGCTCATATATTTTCAGATCCAAATTTAGGAATGAAAATGGCCCCATAGACCTACCACATAAAATTCAACACCCACAATACAGATTAAGAATCTTTCATTGATATTTACCAGTAACACTTCAAGTTAGATTATAGTGACCCGGTGCAATCACTCCATTTGGATCGAAAACCTTCTTAATATCTCTTGTGATCTGCCAAAAAATATCATCAGGATCAACAACAAGATCCATGAAATCAACATACAGACGGTTAGGATGGAAACCAGCCTTAATGAACTCCTCATTAAGTTCCTTTGCCAAGGATCGCGATTCCTCTCGTGCTATTTCATCGGTACGTTTAAAGTGCGTTGATATACTGAAATGTGTTGTCTTGTCATCGACAAGTCCAAATGCATAACTTGCCTGAGCTTTACTATAATGACCATTTACCATCCGAACAATTGAGTTTGCCTGCTGAACATATTCAACATTCATTGGTACCGTTGGAAGAATAAAATGCATGCCAATGTCAGTATGATCTGGATTCTCCCATCCTTCAGGGAGCTCCGTTTGAGCCGGCCAATAAATGCTCATAATAGGTCGATCACTGGGTTCACCCAATGCCATACGATAAAATCCTGCATTACAATGGATAAAAGAGTGCATCTTTTTCCAACCGATAAGATTGGAGGCATACAACCCCAAACTAATCAACCTATCAGTGACATAAAAGGTCATACCCCAAGGGCTCAATCTCTTCAGCTCTTTTTTTGCGGCCTTTATTTGATATTTAGTGCCGCTTATATTTGAAAATATAATACCTGCACCAAATGAGTATCGATTCAGAAACCCCATCAAACTCTCGCGATCTATATCAACACCTCGTTCCTTAAGATCTTGATACATGACAGGAGCCAAACCATTTTTAACTCGGATATTTTCATAGTAATGAGTAATCGAGTTAATCAGGCCAAGCTGTTTAATCTCTTTGAGAGCATTAATTGCATCACCCAGGTAACTTTCCTCCTTTAAAATTGTCACAAACATACATTTTTTCTCAGGCCTTCTTCTTAGCTCAATGGTTGCACGAGTGACAACTCCAAAATTTGACTGCAAAAAAACCCGAAGATATGACGGCCCTATTCCTTCAGGAAAGGTATTGGTTGCCTTACAGTTTGCATAGTGCCCGAACCCTGTTTTAAATATCCTCCCATCGCCGAGAACAACTTCCAAATTTAGAAGTTGCTTATAACGTTCCATATTGTACCCAACCCCCTTATCTAGAGCGTTACCTACAATGCTAGTATCCTTTGCAGAGCCAGTTGTGTCTGAAAAATAATTTGAGCCAGTTTCATTGAGGTAATTGAAAAGTTGAAACTGTGTCACTCCCGGCTCAATAACGGCAAAGCCAAATTCTTCATTTACCTCAATAATTTTATTCATACGATGTAGGTCAACAAGTATAAGACCACCTTGCGATGATAGCTTTGATCCAAAGCCCCAAGACTTCCCAGTGCTAAAAGGCTGTATACATACTTTAAACTTATTTGCATATAAGACTATTTGTCTAACGTCCTCAGCAGACTCAGGATATAAAATAAGCGGAACATCTACGTTATACGATGTAACATTCTCAACCTGATGCGCTATTTCATTCTGCTCAGATAAAACCTGATCACCCCTAAGAGTCTTTCTTATTTTCAGCAAAAAATCTTTTAACATGACCACTCCACACAACCCTATACCGGTTCAAACTCGCGACATCCGAACGCCCTAACACTTAACGCTCTGCTGGGAATCTACTATTACTCTAAAATCACAACAGTAAAGATATAGACCTCAGGCAAATGCTAATAGAAAAAAATCTTAGAGTTTATTCAGGTGCCTACAAGACAAGTTAAGCGACAAATTAATATGCAGGTCTCTTCTATACACATTTAAGCGCAATCCTACATATTAAAGATCTTTATAAAGACAAAAGAGAGATACAGTATGCATATAAAGGCGCCCACCACTTCCGACGCCCCCCTGTGGGATCGCCTAATGGGCAATTACACCTTCGCCTGCCTGATGGTCGCGGCCCAGCTTGATATTTACGGGTTAATTGAAGAAGGCTACAACACCCGTGAAAAGTTAGCCCGGAAATTGCAACTCAGCCACAAAGGCATTAATCACTATCTCTTGATACTGAGTCACTTGGGTTACATCAGTATTGAAAACAACCAATTTAAGAACACTAAACTTGCAAAAAATTACCTGGATAAGACCAGTCCCTATTATTGGGGTGAAGTCCTTCTCGACCCCTTTGCCATCTACGATATCAACCACCTGGACAAAAAGATTTTAACCAGCCTAAAACGTGAGTATGAACTTGAGTGCAAAGGCCGCTCGGTAACGGATATGTGGCAGAATGACGAAATGGATAATGAGTCTGCTGCAGCCTTTACCCATTTAATGCATTCACAAGGTTTCGCCTCCGCAGTTAAGGCAGCTTCAAACGGTACTTTTAAAAACGTTAAGACCTTACTGGATGCCGGTGCCGGCTCAGGAACCATAGCGGTGGCCTTTTGCGATGCCTATCCAGATCGCAATGCTCTGCTCTTTGATCTGGGGCCTGTCTGTGAGACAGCGAAAGAGTATGTTGAAAAATTCAACAAAAAAGAGCAGATAACCGTAGTGAAGGGAGACCTGTTCAGCGCCAATTGGCCCATAGGTTTTGATGGTATTTGCTTTAGCAATGTACTGCACGATTGGCAGGAAGCGACCTGTGAAAACCTGCTAAGTAAAGCTTTCTCTTTGTTACCTAAAGGAGGCCATATCTTTATCCATGACATGCTCTTAGACGAGAGCCAGCTGACCCCAAGCCTATTTAGCTTCCATCTTTTTATGAATCACGGCTCACAGCTGTTTTCAGAGCAACAACTAGACCGACTCCTCACTAAAGCGGGTTTTAAAAACCCTCAATGTCATAAAGCGCTTGGCTACTTTTCTGTGGTATCAGCCCAAAAAACCTGACTGTATTTCAATTAACTTCGACAGCTCCTAAGAGAGCCGCGGCGGTTCACCGTAGTTGGGATCGCTACTGACAAGCCAGGCCACTGTGCCTGGAGGCGCTTTGTACCAGCCGGGATCTCGATAATCTCCTGGTGCCAAATCATCGCGTACTTTCACCAGGGTAAACATGCCGCCCATCTCGATATTGCCATAGGGGCCTTTACCGACGAGCATCGGCATAGTATTGCGCGGTCCTGGGAGGTGCCCCTCTTCTACATGGACCTGGTGCTCGGCCATACCATAGCGTCCCATGGGCATGAAGCCCGGCAGCATCTCTTGAATTTCAGCCGCTACACCGCTTTGATTCACCCCCATCGGATTGGGAATATTGTGACCCATCGCATTCATGGTGTGGTGGGCCATATGACAGTGGAAGGCCCAGTCGCCGGGCACGGCAATAAACTCTATATCGCGGGTCTGTCCCACAGCGACAATCTCCGTAGCTTCCTGCCGCCACTGGGAACGGGGCCAACGGCTTCCGTCGGAGCCGGTAACGTAGAACTGCACCCCATGCATATGCATGGGATGATTCCACATAGACAGATTTCCCATGCGCACGCGTACCCGCTCACCGGTACGGGCAACTAAAGGATCAATTGCCGGAAATACTTTGCTGTTGATCGTCCAGAGATCAAAGTCCACCATCACCGATGGGTCCGGCCTATAAGTGCCCGGATGTACCGCCCAGTTATGTAATAAGAAACAGTAATCACGGTCTACTGGTTCAATCTCTGGCTCTCGGGAGTGAATAATAAACATCCCCATCATACCTTCCGCCATCTGTACCATCTCATCCGCATGAGGGTGGTACATATGAGTACCTTGTTGGTTGAGGGTAAATTCGTAGGCGAAAGTCTCGCCGGGCTGGATATGTGGCTGGGATACACCCCCGACTCCATCCATGCCACTCGGTAGGATAATGCCGTGCCAATGTACCGTGGTATGTTCCTTGAGGCGGTTAGTCACCAGTATGCGCACCCGATCCCCTTCCACGGCCTCGATCGTTGGACCGGGGGTGGTCCCGTTATACCCCCAACATTTGACACGGGTGCCGGGGGCAAACTCATGTTCCACCTCTTCTGCCACCAAGTGGAATTCCTTAACGCCCCCTTTTAACCTGTAGGGGAGTGTCCAACCATTCAGTGTTCGAGTCGGGACATAGCTGGTAGTTTTGTCGCCCTTTGATGATGCATTAGGTGATTGGGCCTCCTTCCCTGCTACCGCCCGCGCGTCCAGCGCAGCACCCAGTGACCCCAGGCTTCCAGCCTGCAAGAATCTACGCCGTGAAATCATCCGTGACTCCCCTCATGGCGCCATACCGTGATGTTTGTGCCCATCTGCAGGAGCCTCCTGTGAATCTTTCCCGTGCTCCCCATGCTTCCAGGTCGACCTTGGGCTTATAAAGGCCTCTACATCTACCTTCCCTGCAGAGACTTGATTACTGCTCGGCAGGCGCCGACCCACAGCTTCCGCCAGTGAGGCGCGCGCTACCCAATAGTCTCCCAACGCCTCAAGGTAGCCCTGGTAGGCGTCATACTCCCGTTGCTTACTGAGTAGCAGCTCAAAAGTGCCGATCAGCATGTAATTTTCTTCCAGTTGCGCCTGTGTAACCGCTTCCATTCGTGCCGGAATTAAACGGGATCTAAACACAGCAACTCTTGCCCTGGCACTTTGCGTTTTAGCGAAAGCAAGACGTACGCCATTGTCACTTTCCAACAGCAGACGCGCCACCAAACCTATAGATGCCTGTAACTCAGCATCCAGCTCAAGCAAGCGATCTTCATGTTGGGTAAAAATCGGAATCTCCCAATCCAATAACGGCCCGGTTAGATTGGCACCGTCGTCCTCTCGCTCGCGACCAATACCAAAATCCAGCTCTCCCAGCCAACGCCGCCAATCATTGTAGTGAAGATCCTCTGCCAGCCTCTCTGTGCGCGCTATGGCTGCCGCCAAGTCGAGACGGTTCTCCCGTGCAAGAAGTAAAAGCTCTTGCAGGCTGTCTTCATGGAGAACCGGTAAAGACAACTGCGGATGCACATCCCAGATACCACCCACTGACAGTCCTAACATTGTTGCCAACTCGGTACGTGCGGCAAAAGCCGTTTCTTCAGCTTGTAACGCAACAACCTGTGCCTCTGCAGCCGCTGCCTCTGCTAATGCCAGATCCCGGGGTGTCAGATTCCCGGCTTCAAAGTAACGGCGAGCCAGTTGCCAGGAGAGATCCGCAGCTTTAGCGATTTGCCCACGCATAACGGAGACTTGTTGAGCAGCGATACAGCGGTAAAAGGCTCCCTCCGCACGAGCGGCAAGGTGTAACAGTTCCGCACCGACTTCTTGCTGGACCGTAGCAAACTCCATCGCAGCTAGGCGTTTACGTGTGGGGAGTGTGATCAGGTCGGAAAGGGAAGCCATTAGACCGTAGGTATTCTGGGTCTGTTCGCCTGATAATAAAGAAGCGGAAAATATCGGGTTACCGATGCGCCCGGCCCGGTATCTCTCAGCGGCGGCAATATTGAGTTGAGCATAATAGCCGCGCAGTTCAGGGTTATTGATCAATGCGATCTGCATGGCCCTATCGGCGTTGAGGGGTGTGGCACTGAGTTCAGCCACCAATGTGGGCACAAGCTCCGGGATGACGATCTGCGCCGGCCGACCCCGCAGTTGCACCTGCTGGACAACCTGGTCCCGCCCTAACTCTACGGGCAGTGGTGAGCAGGCTGCCAACGCCAGTGTTAAGGCGAGGATTGAGCGCTCTACCGAGCCCTTTCGCCAATAAGCCAAGGTGGTTCCCGTCATCCCATTTCTGGGCAACAGTTTAGTTGAGGGACTTTAGCAAATCTGTCTCAGTCACTTGATGCGACCCAATATCGAGGGAATCCATTGGCTTATTTCAACTCTAAGCTTCTAGCCCATTTTTAATCCAGCTTTACTCATCAATTTAATCCCGCAGGTTACTTCTAATATGAATAGCTAAGAATGCGTAAAGGAAAGCGGAAAGCTGGGGGCCTCTATGGCTATTGGACACCTAAACTGGGATCAGTTGCTCTGCCATGCCAAATCACTATCTGAACACGGCGGCCTAAGCGTGCCTGCCAACGCCAGTAGGATTGAAGACCTCCCAATCAGTGGGCCCGAGGAGATCTTGCGCATCACCAAGGCCATAGCAAAGACAAACGGCGCCATCTTAAACTCCAGTGGTGGTACCACGGGAAAACCAAAGCTCGCTTACACGCCCTTCCACCAGGCAATGGAAAGGCTACTCCAACACTGGAAACCGCTGGGGCCTGGCAGTGTACTTCTCAACCTTTTCAATCCGGGCCGTTTATGGGGTGCCCACTACTTTATCCAAACCCTCTGTGAAAAGAGTAAAGCCACCTCTGTGCCCGCAGGCCCATTTAACCCAGAAGAAGTGAGTGCATGGATAGAGACATTTGAAGAAATTGGGATCAATGCCCTCGCAGGAGCGCCAACAGGATTAGCTGACTTTGCCCAGGGATTAATGGATGCCAAAGGCAAACTGGCTATCAATACCATTATCTGGATGGCGGAACCCTGGACCGAGAGCAAGTTTAAAGCAGTGCGTAGTGCCTTCCCCAACGCCGGATTCTGGTGTGACTACGGATCGGTGGAAACCAACAGTATTGCCGTCAATGGGCCAGAGTGTGATCGGGATACCTACCATCTGCTCCCGGATCAATTGATCGAACTCGATGATCACGGAGCCCTATTGACCCGCATCGGCGATGGCTGGACAGTACCGCTCATTCGCTACCGCCTGGGCGATAAAATCGAGGAAAGCCATTGCGGCTGCGGCCGCAGCGATGCACTTATTATTGAAGGGCGTGCAGATGACTCCGTCAGCTTACTGAGTGCACTGATCAGTACCGGTCAAGTGATCAGACTCGCAGAACAGGTCCCTGGTGTTGAGGAGGTCCAGCTGCTTCTCACACGAAGCAAAAAAGAGACAGCTATCAGGGAGGCCAGTATCTTTACCATTACTTTCACTGGCGCCGCAGAACCGCAGCAGGTAAGTAAACAAATCTTAAACGGCATTCACAATTTAGCTTCAGTGGTCCATCAATACCCCGACTCATTTCTGGTAAAACGGGTACAAAAACTACAGAGGGTTACACGAACCAATAAAGTACCCGCTGTAGTTTGGAGAGAAATGGAAACATAGTTCTGGTGAAAACAGCATCAATACTCGTTTCGCAGGGATGAGTGAGAACATCCATGCACTTTGCCCTTAAGTCTTTAAATATCTGACTATTCTGCCTATCGAGGCTCCAGTGAACGGCGCAACTTTACGAACGCTGCAAACCCGGAAACAAAAACCCTTGATCACTATCAAACCTATAGTCGGGGTGGTCCCAGGCGATCATCTTGCCCGGATTGAGTAGCCCCTTGGGGTCCGTCTGCCTTTTGAATGCAAGTAGCACCGGGTCGATTTGCTTCATACCCCCTTCTTCCAGGGTGTAGCGGTGCGGATTGAAAATCGTACACCCGAGCGCCTCATGCCACTTGATAATTTCATCAAGCCGGGCTTTATCCGTGTAGCGAACAATGGGCAGACCAATGGGGACTAGGCGTCCGTTGTAGCGGATAAACTCCAGATGGCCCTGCAACTCCTCAGCAAATATGCCCTGCAACTTGCTGACTGTCTCAAGCGGGTTCATATCAGGATAACGGACCTGAAGATAAGTAATTGACGGATCAACACTTAAGCCTCGCAAGGTTGTGTGGTTCCAGGCGAGTTCATAAGCCGGAGGCAAATGCGCGATATCTTCGGCGGTTGCCCTATCGGAGCGGTACAACATCTCAGCACCTGGTGATCGGCTCAGGAGTCCATCCAATGCCCCCATGGCAAACGCTGCCACCATGACAACAACAACGGACTGCTCCTTGCGGATAAATTTTTTGTGTCGCAAAAAATAGTCATAGGGCAACGGCGCCTCAATCGCAGTGATATTTTTTGTCAAAAGGCCATCCATGTTGGCCAGTTCTTCGGAAAAACGGATCGCGTTAATAAAAGCACCAAACCCGACGAGCACATCCACCCAGTCATAAGCTTCCGTCAGCGGTACTTCGATCTCGGTGATAATGCCTGTCGTACCGTAAGCGTGTAGAACCTTTTGTACATCACTGCCTGTCAGCTCCAGAACTTGCGGCTCCGCCTCCATGGTTACCATTCGTAAACGGATGACGTTGCCCAGATCCCTGAGCCCCCCCCAATTCACTGAGCCAACTCCCGCAGCTCCACCCGCGAGAAATCCTCCAATCGTCGCGATACGGTATGTGGAGGGATGTATGCGCAGCGCATGACCGGTCAGGGATATCGTCTGCGCATCGATATCCGCCATAACGGCTCCAGGCTCGGCAACAACAACGCCTGAATTAATGTCCTTAACAGCATCCATTTCTGACAAGTCCAGGACAACACCACCGGAAAGTGGCATGGCCTGACCATAATTGCCGGTCCCTGCCCCTCGAGCTGTCACCGGAATGTCCGCGGCATAGCACGCCTTTAGAACGCGGATAACCTCGTCAACATTCTTCGGGCTGACCAGCAGATCACCGGTCACACCATCAAGTTGCTCTTTAAGGACTGGGGAGAACCAGAAGAAGTCCCGACTCTTTTTTCTAACTATCCGTGGATCGTCCTCGACCTTGATACCATGGAGATTCGCTTTCAAAGCGGAGATATCAGTCATGGGCGTTGCTCTCCCATGTGCATTTGCATGTGATGATCCAGTTCGCGGTAATCCGGCAAGTCCTGGTCGATGCTGCGCCCCGCGCGCAGCACATGCCGCGGACTGCTTGGGCGTGATAGGAGCTCATTCCAATTGCGCGCACGAAAGAGAACCAAGTCCGCCGACTCACCGCCCCCGATCCGACCGGCAGAAATCCCCATGATATCCGCCGGCGTGGTCGTTATTGACCGAACCCAGTCTCCAACCGGATGGTCCAGGTGCAGAATGCGAGTCGCCTGAGCGTAGACTTCGATCAGATCGAGGTCCCCGTAGGCGCAAAAGGGGTCCCGTGTATTATCTGAAGCAACAACAACATCTATTCCACGGGAACGCATTTCATGCAATAGCGTGACGCCCCGGCGGCGTGGAGTCCGGCCCAATACCCTATCCTGAAGATATAGATTACTCACCGGCAGAGTCACGACCGCGATCCTCGCCTTAGCCACCAGATCCAGTGTACGGTCTACCTCTTCATCAGGCTGTACCGATAAAGTACAGCAGTGCCCGCACACAATTTTCCCCTGAAAGCCTAGGCGCAAAGCTGTTTCCGCAATGTGGCGCAAGGTCATCCCGGATGGGTCGAGCGTCTCATCGACATGAAAGTCGAGATCCAACCCATACTCCATAGCCACGCGGAACATCGCTTCAAGATGCCGATCCAGATCTGGCACCATGTAGGTCGCTGCTCCCAAAATACCCCCAGCAGCCTTTACTCTAGCCGCAATGCGTTCCAAAAACTGATCGTCTGCAGCAAAGCGATGGATGCCAAACAAACACACGCCCTGAAGTTCGACTCGGCCCGCCCATTCGGCGCGAATATCACAAAAGACCGGCCAGGTGATCCCATCTTGCGGCGGCGAACTATCCAGGTGCGTCCGAATGACAGCCGTGCCATGGGCATAGGCGCAACGCAACCCAAATTCCATACGCACGCGAACATCCTCTGCTGACCAATTTTTGCTCCGGTCCCTGCCAACCGCCTGCACCGCCCCCGTGAAAGAGCCATCGGGATTGGGTGCACGGGGCCAGATATGTCCTTTATCCAGATGGGTATGCAGATCGACAAGTGCCGGTAAAACCAAGCCGTTATCCAGATCGAGTCCGCCCGACGCCTCTGGCAGACTTGCCGCCGGAGCAACCTGGATCAGCGTTCCGTTACGAAATACCAAATCGCAGGAAATAAGATCCGATGGCTCAGAATTGCCAGGGTCACGCAAAACACAGGCAGGGACCGTTGCATTTCTAATGATGCCAGTGCCTTTGAAACCCGAGCCCCAACTTGCCCGCATTTACACCTCCCGTCCCTCGGCTGTGCCCACAGCGAACCCGACTGCACGATCAAACACTGGCCGCCTGCGATCTGCAATCCGTCTAGGACATAGGATTAAGTCCAAGCACCGGGCATGATCTCGGCAGCACAAACTGAGGCAGGTCATTCCAAGATCGCCCACAGCACGGGCGGACGAAGCAAAGCGTAGGCCGTCCCGCGGAGGCCTGGTGGACCGTAGCAACGTGCCTATGATTGTTAAGTTATGGCCGCTCTGATTCACTTTATAACTGCCAAAATAACCAAAACTACAAAGGTCAAAACCACCAAGAGTATGGCAAGCATAGTAATTTGTATTGGAGAAATAGCCGTGAAGATGATGGCGCAAAGCCAGGCTATGCCAATAACTAAAACTGATAGTCCGAATGCCTTTTTATTCATGTGAAATTTCCCTATCCACTTTTTTCACGTAGTTGAACGATACAAAAAAACAAATAAACTTAACTATAAAAATAGCGGACACTCAGATAACGATTAGATTATCACCTCAGGCTTAAATTTGACCGTTTATATTATTAATGTAAGGGATATTTAATCTCCTTAGCCATCACCCACATCTTATAGTCTGCCGGCATTTCGGAGAGGTAATTGAGAGTGTTATAGATCAAGCTCTTCTCCATTTGGTCTATTCCCAAAGATTTACTCCAACCCTCAGCTGCCAATCGATAACTCATCACAATTAGAAGAAATTTTTGCTCATTCGATAGCCCACTGCCATGCCCGTTAATTAAGAGGTGCATGGAGACAAGGTCATAATCCAGGTCAAACTTGGACTCATTGACCTGGATATTAATTTGAGCAGAACGCCCAGACACCGATGATCCACGAGCAACTACCTGCATCTCATCCAGGAAAAAGGATACGTGAGCATTATCATTGTCTGAACTATTCACATAGCGCCCCCTCAACGCCAGCTCCCGAATCTGCCTTTTGCTAATTTCACCTCGGAGCCATAGGTTGGTCATTTTTGTAAGAGGACCGTAGGATTCCGTGGCAGGGGTGTTTTCTTCTGCCGCAAGAGGCAATGAAATGAGAAGTGCGACAAGACAACTACAGATCCTTGTTACAGCCATTGCTACTACCACTTACAGTCAAGGCCCAGCCATTCCGGCAATAAGACAGGTTGTCAATTATCAATAAGTATAATCACGAATTCTTACTCAAGTATTTCCTTAGTGCTGTTGAACCTAAGCAGTCTGCCGGCAATTAATGAAAAATCTATAGATGACATCAAGTTTGTCCAGGCGACGGATAATTCTTCGGAATTCATTTAACGAGAATGAACCCCATATTTGATGAGCATGCTTAGTTTTCACCACCAAAGCTGATGGCGGTCTCTTTGGCCGCCCAAGAAAATTCTTCGGCCCTATTACCGCATCGCCGCGAGCAGTGGGAACTGATTGCAGCCGTTGAGCGGCCATGGATACGATTTGATCACCGAGATGGTGGCTAACTTTCTTAAGGGAGTTGGCCTATGAACAAGAAATCTAGATAGTCCTCTGAAGTCCATGATCGAATGGGTTATTTTTCTTCACGAACAAACAGACGCATAACTCCCAGCAAGCATTGATCAAGTCCATTGCCACCAATACAAGCCAAGAACACACAAAATAGTCGGTTCTTCTGAAACGCATAAGCATTATTTTGGTGTCAAGACGAGTTTCCCGCTTTTAGCAATCACGTCATCGACGTAACACCATCACTAGCAGATTGAGTGCGATCCAGGTATACATTCAGAACAGGTCGAGCAAGGTGACAAATGATGCCTATGATAACGCATGCATCACCCGAAAGTGACCGAAATTATGGCAGACTCAAAGTGTGAAAATAGCTAAGACGGGAGTCATTATTATTTAAGCACTTCTTTACCCGAAGAGACTTTAATACTGACGCCCTCCCTTTTATGTAGCTCTTAAATATTGGAACGAGGCAACTACTGGACTTTGGATAAGTGGAGGAAAATCTTTGCCCATGACATGTTTGCAGATGCGCGTATGTTTTGGCATCGTACCTCTACGGCTTTCCCCGCACCCACTTACAGCTTCCCCTTCTTCAAAGAGATAAAAATACGTGATATCGAAAAACTCTGTGGAGTGCTCGAAATTATTGACCGCCAAGGAGAAAATCATAGAGGTGGCTCAGATATCTTACTCAGTGCAGCTGTTGGCGACGGCTCTGTTGTTTACACTGGTGTAAAAGCTGCCCCAAGACAATCTTATTTTGAACAGCTATTTCCGCCAGAAATTTTACACAACGAAATGATTAATATTTATTATCCCCGTGTAAGATCAATACTTAATTTTAACCAAGTGCCTGATGAGATTTATAACAGCCCCCCTTTAAGCTCTGTCGTGATTGGGACAGAGAAACTGAAAGAGCTGGCTATACCCCATACAAGATCGATGGAAACTAGAGTCGCCCAAATATTCCGCCTGACAACAGAAAAAACAACTTTCTATAGCTAACAGATCCCGCTCTCAGGCAATTTCTAGCAGATAGATTCCCTAAGCTTTGTGCATCTATACTGCGTATTTGGACGATCATCTGTTCTCATACTCTACCAGAATGGATAAATACGAACATGGAACCGTATCTATTTTCTCAGAAAAAACCTCATGCGCCAATGGAGAAAATCTATCTACTCTTGAGCACTTGCTTTTCCATCCTGGGTATATATCTATGACTTCAATAAAAGACCTATATTATCCGAGAGATTTCAAAGGTTATGGTGCCAATCGACCTAATCCAAAGTGGCCCTACGATGCTCGTGTTGCGGTGTCTATTGTTTTAAACGTTGAAGCCGGTTCAGAATTATCTTTGTCGAGCGGAGATGAAAGGAATGAAGCGGTTTACGAAATTATTGAGAACGTAGAAAATGGCCCCAATCTGGCCCTCTCCTCCCATTTCAGCTACGGGCCACGAGTCGGTTATTGGCGGGTTATGCGAATATTAGATGAGTATTCAATCCCTTGTACAGTCAGTGCAGCCGGGAGATCTGTTGCCTGTGCTCCCTGGCAGGCAAAAGATGTGGTCGCAAGAGGACATGAAATTGCATGTCATAGCTACCGCTGGGAAAACCATGCGGCAATGTCCAAACAACACGAAAGGGAGATCATAAGAAAAGCTATCAACTCCATTGTATATGCAACTGGGGTACGCCCCCTAGGGTGGCACACCAAAGGATCTTCATCTGTAAATACCCGTCAACTTCTCGTTGAAAATGGCTTTCTCTACGATTCAGATGCTTATGATGACGACCTCCCCTATGCTGTAAACATTAGTAATCAGAGTCATATCGTCGTGCCCTATGCATTTGATACCAATGACATGCGCTTTCAAGCTGGTGGTAACTTCGTAAGAGCAGATGATATGGCAAACTATTGTATTGATGCATTTGAAACTCTTTGGCATGAGGGCAAAGAACAGCCCTCTTTAATGTCTGTAGGCATACATGACAGATTGTCAGGTCGCCCCGGCAGAATCCGCGGACTAATAAAGTTCCTCGAACATGCATTAAATCGTGGTCACACTTGGTTTGCCCGACGTATAGACATTGCGAATCACTGGCGTTTTATTAGCGGCCTTCCAGAGTGGAAGAATACGAATCCATAAATCACCGCATTAACTTTATAAGCAGTTTAGGAATTTAAAAATATAGTATTTAAGTTCGATCTATATCGATCTATTTTTGACGAATATTTAAGAGCCAGATGAATATGAGCAGAATACCTTTAGGATCAAAACAAAGTTTCGGGCAAAGTGCCCAAGCATTTCTACAATCGATGCCCCCTATTAATTTAGCTAATATGATTGCCCAAGCCGGAGTAGTGAAAGAAGTATACTCATTAATATTTACGCTTTTCGATGATATCTATCTTCCCTTTGAGGATAGAGAAATCATGCTTTTTCGAACATGCAAAAATAATGGCTGTCAATACGAAATAAACTTTCATAGAAAAACCACTAAAATGCCAACGCAAGTCGTAGATATCATTCTATCAGATGATGTCAGTTCACTTAACTCCTGGCAAAAGACACTTTGTATCGCCTGTGATGAAATGGCCACATCAGCCAAAATGAGAGAGTCATCTGTTGAAGCTTTTGTTGAGCATTATGAAACCCACGACATAGCTTGCCGCGCTATTTTCTTTTTAAGCTGGTGTAACTTAACCACTATGTTTGTCGACTCAACAGGTGTACCCGTTGAAGATGATCAAATACTAAACAAAATTAAGACGCCAGAATGGATGGAGAGCTGTAAACAAGAAAACAATCTAATCAAATCCAACAAAGAGCGCTGACTGATATCAAAGTGCAGGAGTAGCAGCTGCCAAAACAGTATTAAATTCCATTCTCGCAACGAGGGATGCAACGGTAACAATTCTTCGGCCCACTCAATGGTACCCTAAACTTTCTTATTTTCCCTGTACCGGAGATCTAAGCTCCTAGCAAATGATTCTCGGCTTTACATTTGGCCGTTTCGACATTATCAGTAATACCCAGATTAAGCACCATGACCAAACTGGCGGTACAAACCCATCGCCCAATGAGCTGTAACCTGATGCTTCAGCTTATTAAGCGGACTCCGAAGCCCGCTGAGGACTGCCATAGCTAGAACTTGCGCACTCTGGAAATGACCAAGACGGTACTTAACCATCATCAATTGGCTCCAACAAAGTGAAAAGAATGGCTGAACTACTATTGGTGGGGCTGAGACCGACGGAAAACTCTACATCATCAAGTGTCAAGCCAGGCTCGTATTTTGAGCTTTCCCTGAGCGCACCGATACGCAATCTTTGTCGGGTAGCCAATCTCTGGTGTATGATTTATCAGTAATGAAGCACTACTCCTCCACATTTCGCGCCAAACTGATTGCTATGGCGGCCCTGCTCCTGCTGATGTTCCAGGTGCAAACCGTGCTTGCCTGCGAAATGATGGAAAGCCCTGAGCCGGCAGCGGAGTGCTGTTGTGACCACATGGTTACCAGCTCAGAGCCCGATGAGGTCGACTGCTGTGAATACGATGCCCAGGTTTCCCTCAAAACCTCCCTGGGTGATCACGAAGTTGCCTTAACCGCTGCCTTCCTTGGCCTTGAACTTCCTCAGCTGGCACCACCACCCACTTACCAGTGGCCTCAAATACTGGCCCCACCAGCGCCCAACGCGGTTACCCCCTTTCCCCTAGCCTCCAGCTACCCAGGTAATCGAACCTGGTTGGCCACTCTGCGCCTGCGTATTTGATCACTCCCTCTCTCTGATTTACGAAATTTCCCGCAGCACCATATATCCGTCTTTCGATTTTTGTCATTGCTGCTGTTGGGCTTCAGAAAGATTGTTCTAGGAGTGAACCCTTTGATTTCCCTACAAGCCGTTGCTGCCCGTAGCAGCAAAGAAATGGGCAGTGCCCTTGATAGTCAACTTGGCACCCCACGTAGCACCAAGCTCGGTACCCAAAACCTCATCCCCTCTATCTCTGGAGGTGCGAAATGAGCCGCGCGAAAACGCTGAGCCTGGTTGCTTTCGTTATTTTGCTGGCGGCAGCGGGCGCTGCTTTCTATTGGAAGAAAACAGCTGACTTGACTGCCACCGACCATATTGAGTTCATTCCTGCCGGGCCCTTCCAGATCGCTGTAACCGTAGATCCACAGCAGCCCCGCGCTGGTAAAAACCAGATTCGCATCGAAGTTAGGGACAGAGAAAACCAGCCGGTCAAAGGTGCCGAAGTTCGCGCTATAGCGGAAATGCCCGCGATGGGTGCCATGCCGGCCATGCGCGCCCAGGCGGATATTAACGAGACCAGTCCCGGCGTTTTCCAAGGTGAGATCGAGCTCGCCATGGTGGGCTCATGGCCCATGGTGGTAGATGTGGCTACCGGCCACGATCGCCATGTGGACCTGGCCTTTGATATGAGCACCAACCGCAAAGGGCTGCGCTTGAAATCAGCACCCGAGGCCTCGGATACCGCTTACTACACCTGTGCCATGCACCCGTCAGTACGCGCTGCAAAGCCCGGCACCTGCCCTATCTGCGGTATGGACTTGCAGCCGGTCAGCCACGATGAACTGCAAAGCGGCAGTATTGTGGTTGAAAGCGGCCGCCGCCAGGCCATTGGTATAAAAACTGGCACAGTTGAAAGACAGCCATTCGCCCTGCCCATTCACCTGCACGGCCAGGTGACTTACGACGAAACCCGCTTGCGGGATATCAGCCTGCGCTTTGATGGCTGGATCGGTGACCTGGATGCCGACTTTGAGGGCAAGGAAGTCAAACGCGGTGAAGTGTTATTTTCCGTTTACAGCCCGGAGCTTCTGGCCATTCAGGATGAATACCTGAAAGCCCGCCGCCGCGGCGACTCCCTGGAAAAAGCCGCACGCCGGCGCCTACTGCTCTGGGGACTTTCAGAAGAGCAGATCGATTGGCTGGTTGAGCAGCAGAAGGCACAAGACTATGTGCCGATTTTCGCCCCGGCCAGTGGCGTGATTATTGAGAAGAATATTGTCGCCGGTTCGGCCTTTCAGAAGGGAGACAACCTGCTGCGTATTGCCGATCTCAGTCAGGTCTGGATCGAGGCCCACGCCTATGAGGACCAGCTGCCACTGCTGGAAAAAGGTATGCCAGCCAAGGTACGTTTAACCAACGTCTACCACGAGGAAATTCCGGCTACGCTCACCCAGATCGACCCGTTCCTCAACCACAGTAACCGCAGCGCACGGCTGCGCGTAACCCTGCCCAATACCGATGGCGAGCTTCGCCCAGGGCTGTTTGCGGACATTATGTTGAGCGCGGAACTGGGTAATCTTTTGGTGGTTCCCAGGGATTCTGTGCTGATCTCCGGCAAGAAGCGCATCGTGTTCCGCGATCTGGGCCAGGGCCGCCTGGAGCCGGTGCAGGTGCGCACCGGTTACGGGGATAGCGAGCGCATTGTGATTCGCTCCGGATTGCAGGAAGGCGACAAAATCGTCACCTCGGGCGTGTTCCTGATCGCGGCAGAGAGCCGCCTGAAGTCGGGGGTACAGCAGTGGTAAATACCGAACCCAAAGGGCTGATCGCCCGTATTATTGGGGCCTGCGCTGGCAAGCCGGGGATCACGCTGATCCTTGTGGCGATTGCCGCCCTGGCGGGATACCGGGCCCTTATCAGTGTTCCCCTGGATGCTATCCCGGATCTCTCCGATGCCCAGGTCATCGTCATGACAGACTGGCCCGGCCGCAGTCCAGACCTGGTGGAAGACCAAATCACCTATCCGCTTTCCACCGCCATGCTGGGGTTGCCCAAAGTCAAATATGTCCGCGGCCAAAGCTTTTTTGGGCTCAGTTTTGTCTACGCCATTTTTGAAGACGGCACCGATATTTATTGGGCCCGTTCGCGGGTGCTCGAATATCTCAACCAGGTGTCAGACCAACTCCCCGAGGATGTTCAGCCCACTCTGGGGCCAGACGCCACCGGAGTCGGCTGGGTATTTCAGTATGCGTTGGTGGATCGCAGCGGCAAGCAAGATCTGCAAGAACTGCGCGCGCTACAGGATTTTAAATTGCGCTATTGGCTCACTTCTGTGGAGGGTGTGGCCGAAGTCGCGTCTATCGGTGGTTATGAGAAGGAATATCAAGTCCAGATCGACCCCCACCGCTTGCAGATGTTTAAGGTTCCTTTAGGCAAAGTGGTCGAGGCCATTCGCCGCAGTAACAACGACACCGGCGGACGGGTACTGGAGATTGCCGGCCACGAGCATATGGTGCGCGGCCGCGGTTATATCCGCAGTGTTTCTGACCTCGAAGAGGTAGTCATTGGAGTAAACGCGGCAAAAATTCCCGTCACCCTGGATCAGGTTGCCGATATTACCTTGGGGCCAGCCATGCAGCGCGGCATTGCCGAGCTGGATGGTGAGGGGCAAACCGTCGGCGGTATTGTGGTAATGCGCTACGGTGAAAATGCCCTAAAGGTGATTGAAAGGGTTAAAGAGCGTATCGAACAGGTTCGCGCTGGTTTACCGGAAGGCGTGGAGCTGGTGGTGACTTATGATCGCTCAAAGCTGATTAACAGTGCGATCGACAACCTTAAAAACACTCTGATTGAAGAGATGTTGGTGGTCGCCGCTGTCATCGCCATTTTCCTGCTGCACGCACGCTCGGCTTTGGTCGCGGTGATTACACTGCCCATTGCCGTGTTGTTGGCTTTTATTCCACTTTCCCTGCAAGGGCTGACCGCCAATATTATGTCGTTGGGGGGGATTGCTGTCGCCATTGGCGCCATGGTGGATGCCGCCGTGGTAATGGTGGATAACATCCATAAAAAGCTGGCAGCCAGTGGCGATAAAGCATTGTCCACGACTGAACGAAGAAGGTTGGTTGTTCGGGCAATGCAGGAAGTGGGGCCGAGCATTTTCTTCTCCCTGATTATTATTACGGTTTCCTTCCTGCCGGTGTTCGCACTGGAAGCCACCGAGGGGCGTTTGTTCAAACCCCTCGCCTATACCAAAACCTACAGCATGGCCTTTGCCGCACTACTGGCGATCACCTTGATCCCCGCTCTCGCTGTAATGTTGATGCGCGGCAAGATCCGCACCAAAGAAAACCCGGTCACCCGTGCCCTGGTTTTTATACTGCAGCCGGTGATCCACTTTTGTGTGCGCCAGCGCAAAATGGTGGCGGCCCTCGCAGTAATCGCCCTGATTTCCGTGACCTACCCCATCAGTAAGTTGAGCGGTGAATTTATGCCGCCACTCAATGAGGGCAGCATCCTCTATATGCCTACTGCCCTACCCGGTATGTCTGTGACCGAAGCGGGCAAAGTACTGCAGCAAATGGATGAAGAGCTAAAAACCTTCCCCGAGGTTGAGCACGTGTTCGGCAAAATTGGGCGCTCCAACAGTGCGACTGACTCTGCGCCACTCTCCATGGTAGAGACAGTAATTACCCTGAAGCCCAAGGAGGCATGGCGGCCCGGCATGACCTGGGACGACCTGCTAGCGGAGATGGATGAGAAACTGCAGTATCCCGGTATGCCGAATATCTGGTGGATGCCCATCCAAACCCGTACCGAAATGCTCGCCACCGGTATTCGCAGCCAGCTGGGTATCAAGGTGTTTGGCGATAACCTGGAAGAAATCGAACAAACCGCATTGGCTATTGAGGAAGCTCTGCGCAGCGATCAGCGCACCGCCGATGAAACCCGCAGCGTCTTTGCCGAGCGCCTCACCGGTGGCTACTTTTTGGACTTTGATA
This sequence comes from Microbulbifer sp. CnH-101-G, assembly GCF_052466775.1. NCBI lineage: Bacteria > Pseudomonadati > Pseudomonadota > Gammaproteobacteria > Cellvibrionales > Microbulbiferaceae > Microbulbifer > Microbulbifer sp. CnH-101-G. The sequence goes on along the minus strand of NZ_CP174292.1, from coordinate 1,542,320 downwards.
TCGATCGCGCACGGGCCTCCCGCCACGGTTTGAATGTGCAGGATATCGAAGATGTGATTGCTGCGGCTGCCGGTGGTTTGGCCGCAACCCAGACAGTCGAGGGGCGCGAACGTTACGACGTGCTGGTTCGCTACGCCCGCGACTACCGGGATACCCCGGAACAGCTGGAGCAAATCCTGGTTCCCGCTTCCGATGGTTCCCAGGTGCCTCTCAACCAATTGGCCGATATGGACTTCCGCACCGGCCCACCCATGATTCGCAATGAAGACGGGCAGTTAGTGGGATTGGTATTTGTCGACCTGAAAGGCAATGCGGGTGTTGCAGACTATGTAAACCGAGCGAAACAGGTGGTCGCCGAACAGGTCAACTTGGTGCCCGGCCAACGCATCGCCTGGGCTGGCCAGTATCAATATCTGGAGCGGGCCAAGTCCCGCCTGCAATGGCTGGTGCCCTTGACCTTATTAGCGGTTTGTTTCCTGCTCTACCTGCACCGCGGCCGGCTATCTGACACCCTGTTTGTGCTTACTGCCATGCCGATGGCGCTCGTCGGGGCCTTCTGGTTGTTATACCTGCTCGACTACAAACTGAGTGTCGCCGTATGGGTGGGCATGATCGCTATGGCCGGCCTTGCCGCCGAGATGGGTCTTTTGATGCTGCATTATTTATCGGCCGCTGGAGATAATAAGTCACAGCAAGGCAATACCGCCGCAGTCGCACAAGCGGCCGCGGGCCGCATACGGCCAATGATGATGACCAGCCTTACCTTATTGATTTCATTGATCCCAGTGATGGTTTCCGACGGCACCGGCGCAGATGTCATGAAACGCATTGCCGCACCTATGGTCGGCGGCACCATCACCACATTGTTGTTTGTATTACTGGTGATGCCTGGTGTGTTTTATCAGTGGAAGGCTAGAAAAGATAAGGAAAACTAAAAAAGCGAGGGCATTGGATCAACTTGGTCCCGTGCCCCTTCTTCTTTCTATCGATCATATTGGACGTAGGCTCGTATTGGTGATGGCAAAGACGAGAACAGCTCACTAGGTAGAGACTACTAACACATAGGTTTCAACGGGATTAACTGTTAAAGTGCCCTGCAAAATTTGTATTGGCCAGACTGCAAAAATGCAGTTGCGTAATACGCGTATTTGGTATTTAACGACTCCAGGATTCACCTTGACTGCCCCCTTTTCCGACCTTTCTCTAAAGCCCGCCCTGTTAAAAAACCTGGCGTCACTCAACTACACATCGATGACCGAGGTTCAGGCCAATACACTCCCGGTCATACTCGACGGCAAAGATGTCATCGCACAGGCAAAAACCGGCTCCGGTAAAACGGCGGCCTTTGGTTTGGGAGTACTGCATAGGCTCAATGTTGATCGGTTTCGGATTCAGTCGCTGATTCTGTGTCCCACTCGGGAGCTGGCCGACCAGGTTGCCCAGGAACTGCGTCGGCTGGCCAGGGCAATACATAACATTAAGATTCTGACCCTGTGCGGCGGCATGCCGTTTGGCCCGCAGATTGGCTCCCTGGCGCATGGGGCGCACATTATTGTTGGCACGCCAGGGCGTATTGAGGAGCACCTGCGCAAGGGAACCCTGTCCCTAGAGCATGTCGACACACTCGTCTTTGACGAAGCCGACCGGATGCTCGATATGGGCTTTCAGGACGTTATTGATACCATTCTGGCGCAGCTGCCAGCTCGGCGACAATCCCTACTGTTCAGCGCGACTTACCCGGATCAAATCGAGCGGCTCAGTGCGCGAGTGATGCAAAAGCCAGTGATGGTGCGTATTGAATCCTCACACAGTGAGGAGGTGATCGAACAACGTTTTTACAAAACTGAGAGCTTCGACGATCGCCTGGAGATGACCCGCCGTATTCTACTCAATGACAGACCAGTCAATACCCTGATTTTCTGCAACACCAAACGTGAAACCGATGACGTCGCCAACGACCTGAAGCAAGCTGGGTTCAATGTGCTCGCCTTGCATGGGGATATGGAACAGCGCCAGCGCAACGAAACGCTGATTCGCTTCGCCAATGGCAGCGCCTCGATTCTGGTGGCCACCGACGTGGCGGCACGAGGCCTGGATATCGACAAGCTGGATGCGGTGATCAACTTTCATATCGCCAAAGATCCGGAAGTACACACCCATCGTATCGGACGGACCGGTCGTGCCGGTGAACGCGGTTGCGCCTACTCCCTGTTTTCCGAGAAGGAAGGTCATAAACTACTGCGAATGGATCTGACCCAGGACCCACTGTCCGATCCCGATACACCACCGCCTGCCAGTATCTTAAGCGAACCTCCGTTTCAGGCCCCCATGGCTACCCTGCAGATTGATGGTGGCAAGAAACAGAAAGTCCGCCCGGGCGATATTCTCGGTGCACTGACCGGCGGCGATCGCCCGATCAATGGCAAAGATGTTGGCAAGATCAATGTCTTGGACTTGACGGCTTATGTCGCGGTAAAAAGAAACGTGGCAACGCAAGCACTGAAAAAAATTGAAAACGGAAAACTGAAAGGTCGTAAATTCCGGGTACGGCGTATCCGCGGATAAGTGGTGTAATCTCCCTTCAACACAACCGAACGTTGCTATCGAAGAATAGTTTGCAGCCAGCCAACCTTAGAAAAAGATTGGTGATTCGGTAAAAAATCCTCTGCGGGGCGCTTAGCTAAACTTTTGCGCCCCGCCGTCCCGAGTAAACAGACTAGAAGATCCCGAGCAGTACCTTTTTATCAATCGTTAATTATATTCGCCACACTGCAAAGTCTACCTTTACGTCTTATCCCAGACAGCGTCTATTATGTAGAGATGACGGGCAACACTCTCTACTGAGTCAGTTCAATGATGAAAAATTTTATCCGCTCTGTAATGATACTTGCATCCCTCGCATCGTATTCAGTGTTTGCTGACAATTATGGTACTGCTGAAGAAGCCAAGGCCCTGCTGGAAAAGGTAGTCACCTCGCTAAAGACGGATGAGTCAGCGACCATTGATAAAATTAATAAAGGTGAGGGAGGGTTCAAAGATCGAGATCTCTACCCATTCTGTGTCAAGGCTGATGGCAGCCTTACAGCACACCCTGTATTCCATCCGAATCTTGATGAAAGAAACCTAAAAGCGGAAAGGGATATAATGGGAAAAGCTTTTGGAGAGGAAATGATTAAGAATGCGAAAGAGGGGCAAATCAGCAAGGTAACCTATATGTGGCCACGCCCTGGTGAAACCAAGCCCGTACAGAAAACTGCATTTATTACTAAAGTTGACGATCATGTGTGCGGTGTGGGTTATTACAAAAAGTAATACTTCAAACCGGACCTGACTATTACCGGGTACTTTATTACTGATCACCTTATAAGGAGATCTACTAGACTTTATTTAAATTCATCAGGCGAACACTTACTTTCAGCTGGATAGCAAAGGCTAATAAACTGAGCAACAATGCACTAATACTCAGCAGTAATTTCAGTATGGATTGCTAGAGAGCGCGCCCATAAATCCATTGTTCCAGAAGCCTTTTGGTATATCAGCTTAGTGGGTGGAGCGATGTTGGTAATCTATGGTATTCACCGAGCGATCAGGTTATTATTGGGCAGTTTACTGGCATCTTTATTTCTTGCCGGAATTTATATTTAATTAGGCGTACCAAACAGCAATAAACCCAGTTCATCATAGCGGCTATTTAGAACCACTCTACCAAATATCAACACATAAAATCCGATTCCCTTAAGCGTTCTTCCAAATAACTTAAAAACACATCAATTTTCTTGGAGTTTTTACGTTTTACTTTATAAAGAGCCCCCACCATATTTTCTTCTCTTTTGATTTCTGGAAAAAGCTCAATCAGTTCTCCACTTTGTATGGCTTGCCGGCAGAAGTAGGATGGCAATATAGCAATGCCATTACCGTTTATTGCTGCGGCACGATTATGAGAAGTTTTGTTAGAAACGAGATTTCCTTTAAAGTGGTAGTACTTACCATCAAAAAGCCATCCATCTTTCAATCCATTGAGCCTGGCCAGTAAAATGTTTTGCTGACTCAGTGCCTCAATAGACGCCGGATAACCATTCTTATCAAGATACTCTGGTGATGCCACAAAAATTGGGGAAATATTGAACAGTGGTAAGCCATAAAACTGGCTATCCGGCATTGTCGCCCAGACACGTACGGCGATATCAATATCATCTTCAATCATATCCAGAAGATGTGGGCTAAATATCAACTCAAGACTGTAATCAGGATAAGCCTTTTGAAAGTCATTACAAATCTGGCTAAATACATTCTCCCCCAATGTCTCAGGGAAGGTAATTCGCAATTTACCGCGATCGAGAGTCCCAAGCTCAGCAACCCGGTCCTCCAGTTCAGTAAAGGCATTGAGTATCTGTTGCCCCTGCTGATAAACAAGTCTCCCAGCATCTGTTATCGACACAGCCCTGGTAGTTCGGGTCAAGAGTACCTGGCCCAGCACCTGCTCCAGCTGTGCCAGTGTCTTGCTCACAGTTGGCGTCGATAAGCCCAAATGGCTACCGGCTTTACTCAAGGAGCCATGATCCACTACCGCACAAAAGACACTGATCAAGTGGTACTTATCATATTCCCGCCGCACCGACTATTTCCTTAAAGCTAATTATGACTTTCCGCTGATGATCTTTATTGAGATCGGCCAAATAGTAAACTTTAACCCCACACTAATCCACTCTGGAGATTAACCAATGAATCACTTAACTTGCCACTGCGGAGCTATTCATTACAAACTTTTCAACAGTTCAGCCTTACCACGGCCAAATAAACCTGTCGATTTTGTTGAGGCTTCCAACCCGGTCCTTATTGAAGACCCATCAAAACAGCTAAACACTTATACCTTTAAATACGGCCCTATAAAAAAGCACGCTTTCTGTAATCAATGTGGGGCAACCATTTATCAGATCGACAATCAAGGACAGTTACAACACGCTGTGCACCCTAGTCAGGCTTATCGGGCAGATTACAGAGGCATATTGAACTTTGGATTTTAATAGCTATGCCAATTTCCATAACCCGTTTTTTAGTGAAGATATAGTTACTTAATCCGCAACAATAACTCTCAATAAACAGTCTCGGGCTATACTGGATTGATATACCTCTCCGCTTACTTATTGCTATGTGGGTGGGGCAAGTTTTTATGGTAGACGTCATATGGTTCAGGTAAGCCTACCCACAGCCAAAATGATCAATGCAAATACGGAAGAACCCAAGCAGATAAGAGACTTTGGCTAAACAGGTTGACAATAATGGAGCCTACTATCGTCTTTATTCATGGCACTAACGCCGGCCCCTGGACAATGGAGAACTTCCATCAGTACTTTGAAGAAAAAGGTTTCCGCTGTTATAGCCCAAGCTATCGCTACCACGAGAATCTTGAAACTCAACAATCGCAAAAGCGCCTAAAAGGAATCAGCATCGCCGACTATGTTGAGGACATTGCATCATTCGTTAACGGTTTAAGCTGCAAACCTATCTTAATTGGCCATTCTCTGGGAGGTATCATCGCACAAAAAATAGCCACCATGGGCTTGACGGACGCAATAGTGCTGCTGAACGGAAGCGTCAACTGGGGGATACTGCCTACAACGAAGCAAGAACGCGAACTCGGCAAAATGTTTATGGCAGCCGGTAATTTTTGGGAAGACGTACTTTTACCAGACTTTGAGACAATGGCAAAATTTGGGCTCAACAAGCTCAATAAGGAAGATCAACACCAGGTATTCAATCGTTTAGGCCCTGAATCTGGACGAGTACTTTTCGAACTTTTCTTTTGGATCTTTGATGACAACAGGACCACAAAGATTGATTACAAAAAGATCGACTGCCCTGTCTTGATGGTTTCCGGCACCGACGATTTGGCAATACCGCCCTCTACGGCTCGTCTTATCGCCAAATGCCAAAGTACACCAACCACATTCTATATTGCCGAAGGTTATGGACATTATTTAATGATGGAGCCTGAGTGGACCCGGATTGCGGCATTTTGTAGCGATTGGATTCTGAAAAATCACCACTAATAACAAGCTTTGAGCTTTGTACTTTACCGATTCCCCCGGACTAATGCTCATCAAAAGGCCGCTCACCGAGTGCTCCAGTAATATGGTTGATAAAACTGGTGATTCGTGATGAGAGCGCGGTATTACGGTAGTACACGGCATGAATAGGTTGTTTTATTTCTAAGGTGTGTTCCGGGAATAACGGCACCAATCGTCTAGCCTGCCGATCTCTCTGAGTCATAAAGTCTGACAAACAGACAATACCCGCTCCTGAAAGTGCTAAGTGACGTAACGTCTCGCCACTGGATGAAGTGATCGCGGGCTTAATTTGTAATAAATCCCCGCTTCGCTCGTGTAGCGGCCACTGATTAAGGTGTTCAGGTTTTGTGAAACCAAGCAGGGTATGCTCGGCAAGCTGCTCCACATTCCTCGGAGTACCATGGCGTTTTAAGTAATCGGGACTCGCTAATATTCGAATTCTACTCGTGCCGATTAAGCGGGCATGTAGGGTAGAGTCCGCAAGAGAGCCAACTCGAAATGCCACATCCGTGCGTTTTTCTATCAGGTCGGTGATTCCCTCATTACTCTGCAGCTCAAGCTCTACCTGTGGGTATCGGGCTCGATAGGTATCAATCAGTGGGGTAATGACATGCAGCATAACTGGGGTTGCAGCATCTATACGCAAAAGGCCCGAGGGATACTTTTTGCGTGCCGCCATCTGCTCCTCAGCCTCCTCTACAGAGGTGAGTATATCGCGTGCATACTTCAGAAATGCCTGCCCCTCTTCTGTCAGCTCTAAACGCCTGGTTGTACGTCTTAGTAATGTTGTCTGGAGCTTCTGCTCCAAGCGCCCTAGGGCGCGGCTGACCCCCGATACCGTCTGCTCTAGACGTTCGGCTGCCGAAGTGATTGAGGCTGTATCCACTACAGTGGTAAAGACCTGCAACTCTTGAAGGGTGATCTGCATAGTTGACTCCAAGTCAATAGTCTTATGCTTATAAGCGGCTTTTTAATCAAAAGCAACTGGCGCAGACTCTATCCGTCGGCGCAACTTCACTGATTTCAGTGACACTTCTGGCAATGCGAAGCGCTGTTGACCAGGCGTACTCAGAAAATCAGTAGAAAGCGGAAGACTCCAGCGTAACAAGGAGCCTCTGAGTAATACCGTTTACTGTGGCTCCCTTAACCAAAAACCGCATAGTCGACGATTTCTGATTTGAAATTTTTTTGAATGGGAGTTCAAAGTGAAACTAAAAGACCTTTTGCCCAGTAAGCTCGGTTTTGGTAGTGCACCTCTTGGCAATATGTTTCGCCAGATTCCAGATGCAGAAGCCTTGGAAACGGTAGAGACTGCTTGGGAGAGCGGCATTCGATACTTTGACACTGCGCCATTTTATGGAGCAGGCCTGGCGGAGATGCGTTTAGGTGAAGCACTTTCCAGATTTCCGCGTGAAGACTATGTGATCAGTACCAAGGTCGGTCACTTGATCCTGGATGAAGTGGAGGAAAAAACCAATCAGAGTACGCAAGATACGCGGGATATTTTCAAGTATGGCCGCCCCAACAAGGTCGTTCATGATTACTCATACGATGCAACAATGCGCTCAATTGAGGGCAGCCTCAAGCGGCTAAATACTGATCGTATTGAAATTGTATGGGTTCATGATGTGGCCCAGGATTTTTATGGTGATCAATGGCTGGGCATATTTGAAAGTGCGAGAAAAGGGGCTTTCGTTGCCCTTGATAAGCTGCGTGATGAAGGCGTTCTTCAAGCCTGGGGGCTGGGGGTGAATCGAGTGGAACCCATTGAGCTGCTACTCGAACTTGAGGAGCCCCGCCCCGATGGCCTCTTACTCGCTGGCCGCTACAGTTTGTTGGACCACTCCAAAGCCCTACAAAGAGTGATTCCTCAAATTTGCGAGCGTGGCCTGGGTATCGTAGCTGGAGGCCCGTATAGCTCAGGCGCTCTTGTTGGCGGTCCCAATTTTGAATATGCCCCGGCACCAGAATCCATATTGCAAAAAGTTGCCAAGATCAAAGCGATTGGCGAGAAATACGGAGTGAGTAACAAAGCCATCGGGCTGCAATTTGTCCTAGCCAATCCAGCGGTCGCCGCAGTTATACCGGGCGCTAGTAAACCCAGCAGGATCAAAGAAGATATTGAAGCTTTGGAAACTGATATTCCAAAGGCACTCTGGCAAGAACTACGCCAAGAACACCTTGTCGACGATTCCGCTCCCCTGCCAACTGGGAAATAAGTAACCAAAGTATCCAGACTTTCTGGATTAGCTCAGAGCTATTTACGGCTCATAGGTTGGCTTTTTGGAAGGCTTACAGCTCCAAAAAGCCACACCCGCATCAGCCAACCACCCGTATAGCGGGTGGTATGGTGAAAGCCTCCAAAGGGGGCTAGTTACAACCCCGCCAACTGCATCTGCTTTTGACGGCGCACTTCATGATGTACTCTTGAATCATCTTCTCATTGAGCCCCACTTTACTAACGCAGCATCCCCAGGCCCAAAAGTGTCTTCCTGAAAAATTTCTCTGTGCATGTTCGTGTTTTCGAAATATCTGGATCGCAGATTTTCCTTTCAAAAACCCAACCCTATTGTAAACACTGAACTTCGGAGGAATTAATCACATCAAAAATAGAAACTGTACAGATAGCCGGCTGTTACCGCCATCCCTAAAACAACAGTCAAAAAAGCAGCTATCATTTGGGTTTTGAAGATCGACTTCAGCAGTATCACTTCAGTCAGGCTGGCACCGGCACTACCGATAATCAGTGCCATGACTGAGCCCAGTGCCATTCCCTTTTGTACCAGTCCGGCACTCAATGGAATGACGGCTGAGGCGCGAATATAGAGAGGAATACCAATCACAGCGGCGATAGGTATCGCATACCATTTGTTCTCACCGGCGTAGGCCACGATCAGATCGGTAGGCACAAACCCATAAATAAAGGACCCTAGGGTAATTCCAATCAGCAGGTATGGTAGCGTCTTCTTAAAGTCCTTCCAGGTGGAGAGCCAGATAGTTAACCAGCGGCTAGGTTCCGCAAGCTCAGGCTGAGTTTTGCTTTCGCAATTGTTTTTCCCTGACTGATTTACCGAGCAACTGCTAGCTACCGCCGTTTTTTCAATTCCAGGCCCTGTTACTGATGCAAGTAGAGGAGCCCCTTGGGCAGCAAAACTTGAAGTAGTTTCCCGTTCAGGCAAGCCACTACTCATTGCAGGCTGGGCCTCACTGTTCTTGGAGCCCGAGTTACAACCTATGGACTCCAGGTAAGCTTCATCACGAACAAACCGTTCAAAGCCAAGCTTCTCCAAAAGAAACCCAGCCAACACTGAGACTGTCATGGCAAGCGTGAAATAGAGGATGGCTACATTTAGCCCGAAAGTGACGACCAGCAGGCCAATAACTATAGGGTTTAGCAGGGGGCTGGAGAATAGAAATACCACTACTGGACCAAATCCGGCTTGAGCCCTTAACAAGCCTTTAATGAATGGGATCGTAGAGCAGGAGCAAAATGGAGTGATCACGCCGAGGAGTGCCGCAATAAGGTACCCCTTACCTCTTCGTGAACTCAGTGCCGCTTGAACCCTGTCAGGAGAAATGTACTCCTGCAACACCCCCACAAGGTAGCTGATTACTAAAAACAACACTGTCAGCTCGACTGCGAGGAAGGCAAACATGTTGAGTGCCTCCTCCAGCATGGTGACTAACTCGGCAGACATCATAATAACTCCTCTAAAAAATAACTATATTTCTAGAATCATCGAATTGTCAGGCGCAGTCAAGTTATTTCTAGAAATATGGAAATATGGATCAGGGCCGAATCGTCTTAATCAATTTGGCAACCTTCCAGCCTCAGGATCCGACCAGCTGGTCAACATGTTTGAGCCATTAGACTTGGCGGACAGCGCCCCTAGGTTTGGCTATTTTCAGGCGAAGAAAAATGGATCAGGCAACCGATGTTTAGCTAGCAAAAAAGAGTAGATAAAAAGGAGAGCAAATAGACTGAGGGGGGCTGGAGGAGGCTCGACAAGAGGGATTCGCCTCACTCCGGCTTACTACAGCTATCGGCCTGGCCTGCAAGGTCATCATTGCAACATTCATCTTGTAAAAAATTGATAACACCCACTAAGCGCTGATATTCAGCCACACAATACAGAGTGCGACTCTCGCGTCGCTGAGTGATCAAACCAGCAGAGACCAAGCTCGCGATATGGTGAGATAAAGTGGACCCAGGGATGTCGAGCTGCTCTTGAATGCTACCCACGGGAATCCCAGGGTTACCCGCTTTAACAATCTTTTTATAGATTAATAACCGGGTCGGGTGACCCAGCTCTTTTAAAGCTTTGGCTACCTCATCAATTCCCATTTCCACAACGCCCTAAATTCTGGATTTATCGAAATATAAACAATTGAGGGGCAAAGTGAAAGTTACTGGCTAGCACTCAACAAAGTTCTGGGTATTTCCAACACGCACAGGAATACTGGAGCTCAATTTTTCTGGGCTCTTGTTCGAGAGCCCTCAAGTTAAGAAGGCAATGTGCGCACCACCATCAACCGCTCCTCCGTCATATCCTGAATAGCCCAACGCACCCCCTCACGCCCTAAGCCTGAATCTTTCACTCCACCGTAGGGCATATTATCTACTCGCCAACTAGGCACATCGCCAATCACTACGCCGCCCACCTCCAGGGTGTCCCAAGCTTTTTGGGCTCGATACAAATCACGGGTGAAGATCCCGGCCTGTAAACCAAATGCACTGTCGTTGACCTTCTTCAGCACCTCATCGAAATCATCAAAAGGCTCCAGTATTGCGACAGGACCAAAAGCTTCCTGCTGCACTACGTTGCAGTCACTGGGAACATTCTCCATTAACGTTGGCTCAAGCATGGCGCCATCGCGATTGCCACCGCATAGGAGAGTCCCTCCTTGTTCAACCCCTTCTTTAATCCAGTTATGCAATCTTGTCGCTTCGCCTTCGGAAATCATTGGCCCGATAAAAGTCTGCTCAGCTTTTGGATCGCCTTTTTTTAGCTTCTTGGTGCGCTCCAACAAGCGCGCCTTCAGATCTTCATACAAGCTGGAGTGCCCATAAATTCTTTGCACTCCGATACAGCTCTGGCCCGATTGATAAAAAGCCCCAAAGATTAAGCGCTCTACCGCATCCTCCAGGTCGGTATTACGATCGATCACACAGGCAGCATTGCCGCCCAACTCTAAAATCACTTTCTTGCGCCCTGCCCTGGCTTTCAAATCCCAACCAACGGCAGGAGAGCCGGTGAAGCTGAGTAATTTAAAGCGATCATCCACGGTAAACAGGTCAGCCCCTTCGCGATGACAGGGCAGCACCGAGAAGGCACCCTTGGGCAGATCGGTCTCAGCCAGCACCTCTGCAATAATCAGAGCACCAATGGGGGTTCTACTCGCCGGTTTGAGCACAAAGGGGCAGCCGGCGGCAATGGCTGGAGCCACTTTATGGGCCGCCAGGTTCAGTGGAAAATTGAACGGTGAAATAAAAGAGCAGGCCCCCACGGGAACACGCTTAACAAATCCCCGGTAACCCGCGCTGCGCTTGGAGATTTCGAGATTCATAATCTCGCCATCGATACGCACAGCCTCTTCCGCCGCCACTCGGAAGGTATCAATCAGGCGGGAGACTTCCCCACGGGAATCGTGAATCGGTTTACCCGCTTCAACACACAGGGCCTCGGCCAGCTCTTCGAACCGTGTCTGAAAGCGCTGCACACAGTGATCCAAGACTTGCTGGCGCTTGTAGGGGGGCAGCGCGGCCATGGGCTTTTCCGCCAGCAGGGCCCAATCGATAGCGCTGTCGATCACTTTGGTATCCGCCATGGCAACCCGTGTTGCCACCTCGCCGGAGTACTTATCTGTCACCTCTAACTCGGTATTGGCATAGACGGCTTCGTTGGCCAAATAATAGGGGTATGCTTTCTGTAACATCGATGCCTCCAAGTGGCGTTCACGGTGAGCATCGACATCGAAACCCGCTCGATCAATCACGAGGGTATAGGTCACCCAGGGCCAGATAGCAACTGAGAGAATTACGAAGACTTTGGTGGGTGGGACTCGGGCGAAGAGAGTTAGATAAGCGCCACCAAAACAGGCTTGATGGCGCTATAGAAGACTGTTATTTACTGGCCTATTTCTCCGTCAGCCACATGCCTTCGGGTTCGTAGTTGAACTTTTTATAGGTCTTTTTCTTGGTGGACGGGTTGTCCGACTTTTTGTCGATGTTATAGACAGTCCAATTCAACTCGTTGTGGTTGAACTCAATCACCGCATAACCATAGATATCGCTGACGAAATCCTTGATGTGGGGGTTATTCACCTGCACTCCGCCATTGAGCAGTGAAGTAAATACAGCACCTACATCGCGCCCTCTCTCCACCGTATCGTTGAGATTTGGCGATGAGATCGATGGGGTCATCAGTTCAATGCCCACCAGGTTATCGTAGTTCCAGTTGCTGACCTTATTGAAGTTTACCTTCAGGTAAGAGGCGATACTGGTGTGCAGATCCCCGGTCAACACAACAAAATTATCGACATTGCTGTCTTTGACACTGGAGAGAATTTTTTCACGCTCCCACTGGTAGCCATCCCAGGCATCGTAATTGGCAAAAACTAACGGCTGACCGAGTGCCGTGCCGGCCAGTTGCGCCAACAGGGTCTGGTTGCCCCAAACTTTCCAGCGTGCATTTGAATTGACGATGCCATCAATCAACCAGTCGCGCTGGGTTTTACCCAGCATGGTCTGGGATTTCTTTTCGTAGTCGGTGCACCAATAGTTTTGCCAGGCGGTGCCGTCTTTGCAGGGCTCTTTGGTACGGTAGGTGCGGCTATCGGTCATATATAAATCGACCAGGTCACCAAACTGGAAAGAGCGATAGATCTGCAGGTAGTCAAAAGCGTGGCTGGCCGCTTCATCGACCTTCACGCGCGCCGGCACATACTCAATCCAGGCTTGCTGTGCATCCCGGCGCAGCTGACGCAACTGCTCGGGGTTGTTGTCACCGGTTTGGTAGGGATGGGATGGCACGCCGAGGGTATCGCGATCGTAATCCCAGTAGGCGTTGTCTGCGGTTTCGTGATCATCCCAGGTGATGATAAAGGAATGCATCTCCATCGCCCGCTGCAGGTTTTTATCCTTGCGGTATTCCCGGTAAATATGGCGGTAGTCTTCGAGATCCATAGCCACCGTCGCACCGGAAGGCAGGCTCAGGGGATGGACAATGGCATCCTCAAAACCTTCGTACTGTGCGTACTCATAGATAAAGTCCCCCAGGTGCAATACACAGTGCACATCTTCATCTGCCAGGTGGCTGTAGGCGTTATAATAACCCGTGGTGTAATCCTGGCAGGTCACCACCGCCATCTTGATACTTTCCAGCCCGCCGGTAGGCAGGGTATGGCAGCGCCCGGTGCGACTGCACAATATGCCGTACTTAAAGCGATAGTAGTAACGCTGGTTGGGAGATAGATAGCCTTCCAGGTCAATGTTTACGGTGTAATCGCGATCCGCACTGATATCCTCGGCATGGATTTCGGCGCTCATCACCGGCTGGGTAAATGACTCATCCAGGGCCACATCCAAATACAGCGTTTGACCGGGCACAAAGGCGGCCGGGTTGATGTGGGTCCAGAGCACCACACCCGTTTGGCTGGGATCACCCGAGGCCACGGACAAATCGAAAATCAGGCCATCCTGATCGATGTCATAGCCCGATGGACTGCCGCTCAGATTAAAGCGTGCGTAGGTTTCACTACTGCTGGACGCTAAAGAACGGACGGTAAATGGTGTGAGCAGCGCAAGCCCCATTGCCTGAACAAATGTGCGACGAGAGACGGTCATAAACCCCAACTTCCTGTTGTTATTTTGAATTCGAATAATGTGAATTGGCGCGCATTCTATAGAAAAGCGTACCAACAAAGAAGTCAGTCTATTCTACGTAATGTTACTTTTTTATGAAATTTTATCTATTAATGCACCAAAAATGTAATGATTGTCACTTTTATCTGTTTTGACAGATGCTGTAGTACAGCTTAATAAATCGACTGGAATTACGCTTTATTGCTCACTTTTCTCTCCTTAAATGCTTCCACCTCAAAGCAATTTCAGTGGCTAATAACTGTTCTACTGTATTAGAAACCCCTTCCACCGCAGGACAGACCCCATGCGAGATGTCGCCATTGTCGCCTACTGTAGGACCGCTATCGCCAAGGCGAGACGCGGCGCCTTGAATCAAACTCACGGCATTCCAATGGCGGCACACGTCATCAAGGAAGCAATAAACAGATCAGCTTTGGACTCGCAGGAAGTGGAAGATGTGGTGCTGGGCTGTGGACTACCGGAAGGAGCAACCGGCCACAATATCGCGCGCAATGCCGCCCTCTTTGCCGGCTGTGGCAGCGGGGTGCCCGGTATCACCATTAACCGCTATTGCGGCTCGGGCCTGAATGCGGCCTCAATCGTGGCGAATCGTATCGCCGCCGGGGAAATGCAGATCGGCGTTGCCGGTGGGGTGGAAAGTATCAGCCTCGTTCAGTTCAGCCTGAACCTGAATCACTTCGTCTATGAGCCCCTGCAGCAGCAAATTCCCGCGGTCTGGTGGACCATGATCCAAACCGCAGATTTTGTGGCCAACAAATTTGCCATCAGCCGGCAGGCACAAGATGCCTATGTGGTGGAATCGCAAAAAAGAGTGGCAGAAGCACACAAAGCGGGGAAATTTGCCGAGGAGATCGCCCCCTTTGAGACGGTGATGTCGGTATTGGATAAAGACAGCGGGCAAGTCTCAGAAAAGACCGTACTGCTTTCGGAAGACGAAGGCCCCCGCCCCGGCACCACGCTTGAGGGCTTATCGGCTCTGGAACCGGTCAATGCCGGCGGTACCGTCACTGCGGGCAACGCCTCACAGCTCTCTGACGGTGCCGCAGCGGTGGTCATGATGGATGCCGAGCTAGCTGCAAAAAAGAACTTGCCGGTCTTGGGCCTGTTCCGCGGCATGCAGCTTGCTGCCGTGGCCCCAGAGGAGATGAGTATTGCCGTGGCACCGGCCATCAAACGCCTGATGAAGCATCACAACCTCTCGATGGGCGAGATAGATCTGTGGGAGCTACACGAAGCCTTTGCCGTTACCACGCTCTATAACCAAGCCGAGCTGGAAACCCCATGGGATATTACCAATGTCAATGGTGGTGCCATTGCCCTGGGCCATCCCTATGGCATGTCCGGTATTCGCTATTTGGGCTCTTCTCTGTTGGAGCTCGGGCGTAGGGATGCGCACAAAGCGATCATCGGAGTCTGTACTGCCGGCGGCATGGCTACTGCGGCTTATCTGGAGCGCTAAGCGGCTCGCTATTGGGGTTCGCAAGCGCCCTATTTCTGCCAATGCCAGTTTTCTGTATGGCATGCTGCCTCACAAGTCTGCAAATGCTGCTGGCCTTGCCTTAGCACCTTCTATTATTGGCACCTTCTCTTGGCGTCTTGCTCATCTCAACCTATCGTTTCTTTCAACCTTTGTTTATGTGGTGCGCGGTCCCCATGGTCGCGCCCTACAGAAACAGACAGTCGACCCTAATGACCACCAGGTTAGCCTCACAGCTGGAGGAATAACCATGTTTAGGCTCAGAGAGAGCCATTGTCACGGCGATAGTTACAGCAAGAGTTACAACAAACCTAACAACGAGAGTTGCGACCAGAGCTACGAATATAGTGGCATATACCGTTGCGACTATTCACTGAGCTACCGGTCCCCTATGCAGCCCAAAATCTCCGTCAAAGGTGAACTCCACCAATGATGGAGACAGTGCATGACGGCTTCACCTTCCTGTTCGCACAGAGCCGGGGCGCTCTGTTTATTATGTTCTGGATTGTGATTTTTCTGGAGCTCCCACGTTATATCTTCTCGTTTTTTACCGCGGTTTTCTTTTTCAGTTCGAGGATCGAGAAAGAGGTGGACCTGGAAAAAATCGGCAAAATTTCGGTCATTATTGCCGGTCATAACGAGGAGGAATCGATTGAGAAGTGTGTGCACAGTCTCTGGGCCCAGAGCGTCAAACCCTATGAAATTATTGTGGTCAGCGATGGCTCCACCGATGGAACCAGAAAAGTGATGTCCAGCCTACTCACCAGGGGACTTATTCAGGGGGCCCATGCCACAGAACTCAGAGGTGGTAAAGCCTCCGCACTAAACCTGGGAATACGTTTTTGCACCGGCGATATCGTGATCACCGTTGACTGTGATTGCTCCTTTGAACACCACACTATGAAGGAAGTGTTACTCCCCTTTGAAGACCCCAAAGTAGGCGTGGTATCCGGCAATGTCTTTGTGCGCAACCCTCACGACAACCTACTCACCGCATTTCAGACCATCGAATACATTGTCAGTATCTCCCTCGGCAGGCATGCGCTGGCCATGATCAGGCAAATGTGCTGTGCATCCGGTGCCTACAGCGGGTTCCGAAAAACCGCCATTGACCAGATTGGTGGCTTTGACTCCGGTGGGGGTGAAGACCTGGATATTACCTTCCGTCTGCGCAACTACGGCTGGGATATCGCCTTCGCCCCAGAGGCGATCTGCTATACCGATGTACCCACCAATATCCTGACCCTAATTCGGCAGCGGCTGCGCTGGGAGCGGGATGCGGTGCGTTTGCGTTACCGCAAGTACAACCACTTTATCAATCCTCTTAAGCGCCGAATAAAATTCGAAGAGTTCTTTCACCAGTTTGAGTTTTTGATTTTTAATGTGATCGCTGCTATCGCTTTACCGATCTATTTGGTCTGGCTCTTTGTGAGTTACGGCAGTAATGCCTGGTTTATTCTGATTGGTGCACAGATAGTGCTCATCATGCTGGATTGCCTTACCTTTGCACTCGCGGCCTATGCCACCTATAAATTCAGTACTTTTCCACTCTGGCCCTTTCTTATTGGCTACAGCATCCTCTATGTCAACTTGATGCGTGTAGTGCGGCTCTATGCCTATGTACAGGAGTGGATCTTCAAAACTTCCTACGCGGATTCTTTCGCCCCTTCAAAAGTACACAAGGTGAGGGAATAAATTGCTTGGGAGACATCAGGAGCCGATGGTTATCACCCTGTTATCCTACTTTTTTGACTGAAACATGCTCCTAAAGTCAATCTAGATTCCCAGCTTATAACTAATAGCAACATCTTTATTTCCTGTCCCTTCAACTCATAATACTTAGCCCAACCTACATCTCTCCTACCAGCTGGCGCTTCAGCCCTCGTGGTCTATCGTTTTACTTAAGGCGAGATTTTACCCGCCAACCGTATGAACCAAGTACAAGCGGCGTCAGTTTGCCCCTTCTATAGGAGGGTTTGCCATCTCCTTTCTCACTGATGCATATAACTACTATCGCTGGCCCAGTGATTTTAATACGGTGCATCCAGGCATTGAGAAGTGTGATGCCCTGGTGGTTGAGGAGCCCATGACTCCGCAATGTATTGAAAAGCTCTGGAACAGTCAGATAGGTCTGCACCTGCTGCCAGTGATTGACCTAACGGGCACACTGGGAAACCGGGCGGATCTGGATGCCTCCAATACCCTCAAGGCAGACCCTGTGGAATATGGCAAGCTGATCGACTCTTTTAACTTCCGCCGCTCCCAGTTGCACCCGGACTTTCAAAACCCCCAGAATGATGACGACAAAATCCTGGCCCGTATTTTTGTCTCCGGGGTAAGTTTGACCCCAAATTACCAGCCAGACTCGCGCACCACGGTGTCTTTCAACACCCTGTTAGATTCCGAAACGGTGTTGCACGAATGCGAAAAAATGATGACGGCCGAATTACTGGCCGGTAGCTTTTTTGACCGCCGGCATATTTGTAACGGCTGCAGTGCCTCTCAATTTAATGTGCGGGAAGAGTGCCCGGAATGTCGATCACCGAATTTAAGGGAATCCTTCTACCTGCATCACTTTAAGTGTGCCTATTTAGGGCCGGAGGATGACTTCCGCCAAGGGGAGTATTTGATCTGCCCCAAGTGCAGAATGGAGATGAGTCATTTCGGCAGTGATTACGACAAACCCGGTACTATTTTAATCTGCAATTCCTGCGGCAAGTCCAGTTCAGAAACAGAAGTGGGCTTTTTATGCCTTAATTGTGATACCCATATCGATGGCGACTCGGTAAAAACCGGGGATATCTTTAAATATAGCCTCACCGAAAAAGCGGTTCACTACCTGCACGCCGGCCATGCGTTTCTGGAGCTCACCCAGCAGAGCCCCATTTTTGCCGGGCTTCCCTTCGAGCTGATAGTGGTCTTAAACAAAGAGCTGAAGAAGTGGAAAAACGAAGAGAGCGAGTTCGCCCTACTCTGCATCAAATACGAAAATGAATATCTGGTGGAGCAAGAACACGGCAATCGCCAGTTCTTTCATAGTCGCAATCAGTTTTTCCAGAGCCTAAGCCACTCCTTGAAGAAAGTCATGAAGGGGGAATACCCGGTTACCGCAGCCAAAGGCAGGCTGGAAGATTTTATCCTGGTGAGCGATATCAACCAGAAAGACCTGTACACCTTTAGTGAAGAGGCCGGTCAGAAAGCGGCGAGTTCACTGCGCCTGGATGTGGAACCTATCCTGCAAGTCTTCGGTCCCGAGGATCTGAGTTAATGTGGGAGCAAATACAAGACGGCTATTACTACCTGATCTCCCAGAGTTACTTAACTCTGTTTCTGATGCTCTGGGTGTTGGTTATTTTCGAGATCCCCCGCTACCTTTTTTCATTTTTTACCGCCTTAACATTTTTCAGGAAAAAACCGGAGTTTGAGGTAGATATAGAAAGCTTAGGGAAAGTGTCTGTAATTATTGCCGGGCATAACGAGGAAGATGCCATAGAGAAGTGTGTGCGCAGCTTATGGGAGCAGAGCCGCCCACCCAATGAAATTGTAGTGGTGAGCGATGGCTCTACAGACGGCACAAGAAATATTTTACGTCGTTTACTCAAAGAAAGGCTTATTCATGGAGCACATTCAACAGAATTACGCGGAGGAAAGTCTTCTGCCGTAAATCTAGGGGCACGATTCTGTAGCGGAGATATCATCATAAATGTGGACTGCGACTGCTCCTTTGATTATCACGCGATCAGGAATGTCTTATATCAATTTGACGACCCCAAAATAGGGGCAGTTTCTAACAGTATCCTAGTGCGCAACTGGGGAGTGAACCTAATTACAATATTTCAAGCCATTGAATACAGTATTAGTATCAGCCTTGGAAAGCATGCACTGTTCATGCTGGGACAGGTAACTTGTGTCTCGGGGGCTTTCAGTGCATTCAGAAAAACAGCTTTAATCCAAGCTGGCGGCTGGGATTCCGGCGGCGGTGAGGACCTGGATATTACATTGCGCCTACGCCATTATGGTTGGAGGATTGGGTTTGCAGCCGACTCAATTTGTTATACCGATGTTCCCACCAATTTGGTAGCGCTGGTTCGACAGCGGTTTCGCTGGGAGCGGGACTCTATTCGCCTGCGTTACAGGAAATACCGCCATTTTATCAATCCTCTTGAGCATCGCATAAAACCCAAAGAGCTATTCCACCAATTTGAGTTCCTGCTCTTTAATGTAATCGCCATCTTGGTGCTACCAATTTATCTGGCCTGGTTATTTTTTACCTACGGAACTAACGGATGGTTTATTTTAATAGCGGCCCAGATGATCCTTATAATAATGGATATTATTACCTTCACTCTAAGCGCTCTCTCTACACCAAAATTTAAGGCATCCCCCATTTGGCCTTACCTGCTGGGGTACAGTATTTTGTACGTTAACCTGATGCGCATTGTACGGCTCTATTCTTACACTCAAGAGTGGATATTTAAAACCTCCTATACCGACACCTACTCACCTTCGAAAGTGCATCGTGTTCGGGAGTAAGTAGTATGAGAACTATACGAAAACATATCCGCCCGGATAATATGGCCAGTGAGGTCCGCCCCCACCACAGCGCCTTAGGGCGACGCATCTATATCGGGGTATTGATATTATTTGCCCTGGGCATTCTCCGCTATTTGTTTGGAGATTTGTTTATCCTGAAAGGGGATGGGCTGGTCCTCAGGGATTATGCGGCCGTAGAGATGGGTTACATTACTAAAGTGACCGCCGTGGAAATCGATGAGGGGGAGGCGGTTAAAGAGGGGCAACTGCTCCTTAAAATAGAATCCATGCAATTACTGGAGCGTCTGGCGGATCTCTCCAGTCGCCAAGCCAACCTGATACAAATTTCTGCCGAGTTTACCCTGCTTTCCGAGACCGCCAAGCAACTTTTAGTTCCTGCAGAACACCGCAAGCAAGAGATAGAGGAGATCCTGGCGCGAATCAATAAGCTGGCCGACAAGGGTTTTGTCAGCAAAATTACCTACCAGGAGGTTCTCAGGGATAATTTTGAAGCAGGCCAGGAACTGGTGAAGATTCAGGTGGAGAGCTCCACGCTAGACCAGAAAAGAAAAGCCGTAGATGCAGCGATTGAGGTAGCCGGTAGAGCGTACAAGAGGTTAAAAGAGCACTATGACGATGGCCAAGTACACAGCCCGGTGACAGGTATAGTCGGGGCTACAGTCCCCTCCGTAGGGGATGTCTACAGGGAGGGAGAGCCATTAATGCAAGTGTATTGGGGAGAACCCTATGTCCTTGCCTATATGCCCCGCCGTTATCTGCTCGCGATCCGGCCGGGGATGGTTGTCACCCTTAAGAGTGGGCGTTACAAAGACAAAGGCGTGATCTCTGAACTGCTGCCAATTTCCGATCAGCTACCGGAAGAGTTTCAGAATACCTTCAAACCCCAGGAGCGCAACCAGCTCGCCAAAATTGTACTTTCAAACCCGGGGACATTTCCTCTGTCTGAAAAAGTACAAGTCACCCTGGAATTAAACTGGAAGGATATCTTTGTAGAGAACTTTATGGATTAGTGATGATTACAGATTGATAAGCTTTTAATTTAGTGCTCACCGCGCTGCAGATTTGCTCAGAGCACTTCTCAGCCATTCAGGTAGACTTATTTTTTCCTTAGTTTCAACCGATAGGGTGACATAGGTAATCGTCGCGGTAAGAGCCAGTTGATCAGGATTGAGGTAGGCTTTCACCTCAAGAGTAAAAGATTGGTTGCCGACCCTGGATACGCTGACTTTTATTTCTAACTCCTGATCCCAGGTAACCGGAGTGAGAAACTCCAAATTAAAGGCCCGCACCGGGGTCACAAATCCCCGCTGCTGCATAGTGGTGATAGCCGGGCCGCCAAAAAGATCCGACAGTGCATCATGAGTGGCTTCCAGGGCAAAGTTCGAAAACCTGGGAGTATAGACAATGCCCGCTGGATCGCAGTCCCCAAACAAAACCTTGCGTCTGACGGTTATCATTAGATTTTCCCTCTACCAAAAGCCCGGCCAGCATTCTATTCCAGCCAGCCCTGCGGCATCCTGCCAAAGCGAGTAACCATTTCGATCACTCTCAATTTGAGCATTTATTACTCGGCACTCATAAGCGTTAGCAGAGTCACTTCCGGCGGCACAAGAAACCTCACCGGCAGGATGCTGGTGCCCACCCCTGGGCTGACATACAGGTGCTTACCCTCTTCGACGATATGGCCTATCGCATAGCGCTGCCCGTAGCGGGAAGGCACGATCGGGCGGCCAATCATTGGCAGATATACCTGCCCACCGTGGGTGTGGCCGGCAATCGTCAAGGCTATAGATTGCGGTATCTGGGGAAAAATATCGGGGTTATGAGTGAAGGCCATGACCAGTTCATTTTCTTCAACAGCGGCCATTGCCTGGTCGATATTGTGTGGCCCCTCCCAAAAATCACTGATGCCGACTAAGCGGAAAGCACAGTCTCCTGTGGCTATCTTGGTGGAGGCATCTTCCAGCACCGGGATTCCCCGTTCAGAAAATGCCCGCGCTACCCGGCCAGGGTCCAACCACCAGTCGTGATTGCCCAATACGGCAAAGACACCCAACGGCGCCTTAAGCCCGGCAAGTACCTCGGCAGCACGTTCAGGGGTGACAAAAGAGCCTCCGAGCACGCCCTGAATCACAAAATCTCCGGGTAGCAGCACCAGATCCGGCCGGCTGGCATTCACTTTGCGAACTAATGAACGCAGGCTATCCATCCCTTTGTAGGGGGAACCCACATGCAAATCCGCCAATACCGCAACTCTTAAATCGCTACAGGCCGCAGGCCAAGTATCCAGGCGTAGCGTTTGTTCATTGATTCGGAAACTCCTGGGCTCGGCGAAAAATGCCCAAACGGCGAGGATAAAACCCACCGTCAGAATCAGTAGAAATAGGATACGAGACTTTCTTAACAACTTTCTCAATGAGAGATTCTCGGTACAGATGATTATTTAAGCGTTGATTTATGTATCATGACATTCACAGTGAGAAAGTTCCCGCACAATCTCACAGGACTCGGTATAACCGGGGCCGGCACACTGACTGCGCAGGGCCAACAAACTTTCACGCAGTTGTTCTAGCAATGCCATTTGGCTGTTTACCCTATCAATATGCTCATCGACCAGGGCATTGATTTCACCACAATGCTCCTTCGGCCGCTCCCGTAGCGTTAACAGATTGCGTATATCCTCAAGGGGCATATCGAGTGAACGGCAGTGGCGAATAAAGCGCAACTGCGCCAAGTGCTCTTCGGAGTACAGGCGGTAGTTGCCCTCGGACCTGGACGGTTCCGGCAGCAGGCCCACCTGTTCGTAGTAGCGTACCGTTTCCACCTTACAGCCTGCCCGCTTGGCGGCCTCCCCTATCCGGTACTCCATGCTGGCGCCCCCTTGACTCTATAGTTACTAGAGGGATTGTAATGCTGGCTCACTCATTGGGCTATTCGAGAGATAATCATGGGAAAACAGGATTCCACTTGTGGCTGCGGCAGCAACGATGAACCCCAGCAACAACCCGTCGATAGTGGCGAAGGAAAGGAGAGTGAAAGCTCCCTCTTCTCGATCACCAAGATGGACTGCCCCACCGAGGAAAGCCTGATCCGCGCCAAACTCACCCCACTGGAAGGGATCTACAGCCTCGACTTCAACCTGGTGCAACGCACCCTGCGGGTGGGGCACGCTCCGGGTATGCAACAGCAGATTTTGGACATACTCGCCCCGCTGGATCTGGACGCCAGGATCGCCTCCCCATCAGATACAGAAAGCGCACCGCCAGCCGCAAAAGCCAATTGGTGGATTCTGGGTGCGGCGGGATTGGCGGCACTCGCCGCTGAGTTGGTGTTCTGGCTACAGGGAGGGAATAACTGGCTGGTAATGCTTCTTGCGCTTGGCGCCATTGCCGGCGGGGGATTATCCACCTACAAGAAAGGCTGGATTGCCCTCAAGAACCGCAACCTGAATATGAATGCGCTAATGTCCATTGCGGTCACTGGCGCACTTTTGATTGGACACTGGCCCGAGGCGGCCATGGTGATGGTGCTGTTTACCCTGGCCGAGCTGATTGAAGCCAAGTCACTGGACCGTGCCAGAAATGCCATTCGCGAATTGATGGACCTAGCTCCTGAAACTGCCACAGTGCTTGAAGCTGATGGCCAGTGGCGTGAAGTGGATGCCAAAACCGTTTCCCTCGGTGCCACTGTCAGGGTCAGGCCCGGTGAACGCATTGCACTGGATGGCGAGGTGGTAAAAGGCAACTCCGCAGTAAACCAAGCTCCAATTACCGGTGAAAGCCTGCCAGTGGACAAGACAGCGGGAGATGGCCTCTTTGCCGGCAGCATTAATGAATCCGGCGCATTGGAATACAAGGTGACCGCCACCGCCAACGATGCAGTGCTTGCCCGAATTATCCATGCGGTGGAGGAAGCTCAGGGCAGCCGTGCCCCTACCCAGCGCTTTGTGGATCAATTCGCCCGCTGGTATACCCCCCTGGTGTTTGCAGTAGCCCTGGCCACTGCACTGATTCCGCCGCTATTTTTCTCCGGCGCCTGGATGGAGTGGATTTACCGCGCCCTGGTATTACTGGTTATCGCTTGCCCCTGTGCCCTGGTCATTGCTACCCCGGTCACCATTGTCAGCGGCCTGGCCGCCGCTACAAAACACGGCACATTGATCAAGGGTGGAGCTTATCTCGAAGAGGGCCGCCGCCTGCGCTGGCTGGCCCTGGATAAAACCGGCACCATCACCCATGGTGCGCCGGAAGTCACCGATTTTGCCCTTATAGACAGCACAGATGAGCGGCAAATCAAGCAGCTTGCCGCCAGCCTCGCCCACCGCTCAGATCACCCGGTTTCCAAGGCCGTGGCGGACTTTCTCAATTTAGGTGAGGGTAACTTGCAAGAAGTTGAGGCTTTTGAGGCCCTAGCCGGGCGGGGAATTCGCGGAGAAATCGAAGGCACCGGCTACTACTTAGGCAATCATCGACTGGTGGAGGAGTTAAAAGTCTGCAACGCTGAACTCGAGGATCGGCTCTCCAAGCTGGAGTACCAGGGTAAGACTGTGGTGATGCTGGTGGATAAGAACGGCGTACTGGCCCTATTTGCCGTGGCCGATACCGTAAAGGAATCCAGTCGCAAGGCCATTGAGGAACTCCACCAGCTGGGGGTGAAAACCCTAATGCTAACCGGCGACAACCAGCACACTGCCGATGCCATCGCCCAGGAAGTGGGCATAGACCGGGCCCTGGGCAACTTGCTCCCAGAAGATAAACTGCGCGAAGTGGATTCCCTGGCGGGCCACGGGCGTGTCGGTATGGTGGGCGATGGTATTAATGACGCCCCTGCCCTGGCGCGAGCCGATATCGGCTTCGCCATGGGCGCTACCGGCACCGACGCCGCCATAGAAACTGCCGATGTTGCCCTGATGGATGACAACCTGGGTAAGATCGCCAGCTTTATCCGCCTCTCCCGGACTACCGCGCATATTCTCTGGCAAAACATCATCCTCGCCCTCGGCATCAAAGTGATCTTCCTGGCACTCGCCTTTGCCGGCGAAGCCTCTATGTGGATGGCGGTATTTGCGGATATGGGCACCAGCCTGCTGGTGGTTTTCAATGGGCTGCGATTGATGCGGAAGTGATAGGATTTTTGAGTTCGAGCTAACTCGGCCATCTACATTTGCCAGATACATTTGTTTTACCAAGCACCCTGCAATGTCAGGGTGTCATCACATGGTTCAATTATTTTCTATCCACTACATTACTGGCAGCAGCCTTCAGGCAAAACATTTCCTGCAAGTACTCTAAAAACAAGCGAACTCGGTTAGGCTGAAATTTTCGACTGGGGTATACCGCATAGATTCCCAGCACTGGAAATTCTGCATCGAGCTCTATTGGGATCAGTTTACCTTGGCCAATTAGTTTTTCTACCATGATCCTAGGCAACAACCCTATTCCCATACCACGGGCAATAGCATCACGATGGGTGTGCGTTTGGTTCAGCACCAACCTCCAAGGCTGGCTGAATTTACGAATTCCCTTTGCTGTTACCAGCGGCCAGCTATTCCCCAAGCGGGTTGCACCAAAACTCAGGCAAGCATGACCCGACAAATCTGCCAGTGTTTTAGGGGTTCCATGTTCTCTTAGATAGGTGGGGGCAGCGACTAAGACAAATGGGGTTTCTGCAAGCTTTCTCATTATTAAAGAGCTATCTTCAAGAGAGATCGCCATTCGGATTGCGATATCAACATTGGAACTTACAAAATCCGTTCTGTCGTTATCCAGGGAAAGATCAAATAGAACGTCGGGATACTTTGCTTGAAAACTTTCAATAAGCTCCAAAAGATGAGGAGAGCCCAACCCTTCCGGTGCGGAAATGCGAATAATGCCACTGGGGGTTTGAGCACTACCTCCGGAAACGACCTGCTCTAATGAGACCAACTGGTCAAGCATTTCCTTACAGCCCTGATAGTAAAGCTGGCCGGCTTCGGTAATTTCCATAGCCCTAGTGGTGCGGTTGATCAAACGCAAGCCGAGTAGATTTTCCAAGTCGGCCACGTGACGCCCAACAATTGCGGGGCTAATGCCTTGATCATCCGCAGCTGCAGCAAAACTGCCCAGTTCCACCACTCTGCAAAACAGAGCCATCTTTCTCAACTTATCCATTCGATACTTTTAGTAAATTCTATCATTACTTTGGCTATGATTATCTTCAGATAAGTATTGATTATATTGCGCTCTAAGATAAACGCTATGGACTTTTTGGAGCCCCTAGCCGTTAACACCAGTATCAACAGGCCCTACCAAACTGAACCCTTGGAGCTGAACGATGAGATCGAAGCACATTACTCCTGCCAATGCCCAGTCCCTCAAGGTTGAAGGCGGTGAGACAACACTGTTTCTCGCAACGGCTGCCGATACCGCAGGACGTGTTACGGTGTCTGAGAGTTGGCTGCCGAAAGACAACGGTGCGCCATGGCACTACCACGACATAGATGATGAGATTTTCTATATCGTTTCAGGTGAAGTCGAGTTCGGTGTTAACGATGACGAGTTCATTGCTACTGCCGGAGAGCTGGTGATAGCCGGCCCCAAGGTGCATCGCAGGTTTAAAGCACTGACAGACAGCCGACTCGTAGTGATCAATGCACCGGGAGGACCGGCGGAGGCCTTTATGCACGATGTATCCCATTTATCCGATGCGCCAACACAAGCGGACAAGGAACGCTTCGTTAAGCAATACGGGATTCATATCGTGGACAAATAAATATAGTTACTTACCAAGCCGAGTAACTCCCAATATGCAGTAACAAAAGTCATCTCTTACATAAAATAAGAGAATGACTTTTGTCTTTGTACTCAAGACCGTCGTATTTATGCAAATCCACTAGGTCTCAAATACGGAGTCAGAATGTTAATGGGCGTATAAATCCTGTTCATTAAAAACTGCTGGCATTCAGTTTTTCAGGCTATAACAGGGTTCTATCCTGCGAGAAAACATCGTATTTTTCGAACTATAGTGCTTAAGAAAATAGACAATCACATAGCTAGAAATGAAAACTTCATCCGGTCGGATCTCTTAAGCACTTCCACAAACTCAACATAGACACTCAGTTGAACAGACCATATAAACATTCAAAAAAGTATTTTCCACTTATCAATCAAGAAGCTTTAACGGCCCTATCTAGGCTCGCTATAAAAATCTCAGGATGATCCAATCCAATATAAACTTTTTCTATTGACCCATTCTTTAACTTTGCCTCGACAACAACATTTGGGCTGCCGGATAAATTATAGCGTTTTACGTCACCCTGTCTCTTAATATAGCCATTACTTTTATTAATAGATTGGATATCTTCCAGAGGAATTGTTTTACTGTGAAAAATTCCATAGCGAACAACCAAGCTATCTACCGTAATAGAGACTGGTCGCCTAGACATGGAACGATAATCGGAAATCAAGAACAACAACCCCAGAATACTGAGGAAGCTGATAATGTTGGCAGCAGTTGGAGACCATACAAAGTGAGCTATCAAATGAACGATAGGTAGTTCCAGTAATACTAAATAAATGAAACCCAGGGCTGTACTTTGAGAGCCATCTTTTAAGTGGTAACTGAAATGTTGACCACCCTGAAAGTGTTTAAAGCTGATAGAATTTGCACAAAACAAGAACATCCACATTCGGGTCTCAAAAGTTAAGATTTTGCAGAGTGCTCCCTTACCTACATACTTCTGAACAGCTGAAACAATCGCAAGATCGGGGTCTTCTTGCTTGCTCAAGGCCACCTTTATTGCCATAAACATAGTGACAATTGCCATTGCCTCCAATAAGACAAAGCCAATGAGCAATACATATCTGCCAGACTCGAGATACTCCCAAATAACTTTACTTTCATCCGGAATTATAAAGCTACCAACGAGAATGGCGAGACTGACGTATACAATGGCCTTTATCAGGGCCTGCTTTTTATCTTTTATACATAAGAAGCACAAAAGTGGAAGTACAAACAAGCCATCAATCAAGAAAAGCCATTCATAATTGGCCTCACCAAAATTATTAAAATGGGTGGTCGTAGTGTAGTAAACACCCCAAGAGAGACTGGTAACAGCTAAAAAAATGAAAGGGAGAATTCTTCTTATTACCGGATTCATACTCTTCCTTGCAAGAAACCTTGATATAAGCCCACTGACAATACGAAGCCTTTAAACCCCGCCTTGCCAACACGTTGCAGGCCCAACTATTTTTAGATAAGTCAAAATATCTTAAGACACATCTGTTGGGATAGATAGAGCCAGCTGGGTTTTAACCTAATAATTGATACAAAATAACCAGGTTAATGAGCAACACTCTTTAGTGCCCTTCGTACCAAGTAGGTAGCAGAGAATGTCACTACAAACTGCCCGCTCATTTGCAAGGCAAGCTTTGACCAAAAATCAATTTCTTCAGTAAATAGGGATAGTACAAGGTTTCCTGGAAACAGAAAAACACGGAAATACTGCCAACCTCCACCTACAATCAGCCAATTATAAGCAAATGCAGCGATTCCGATCAGCAGGGCAATAACACCAATAGCTATTGATTGCCTAACATCCTTATTCATACATATTTCTCATCGCTTTTTTTAAGGCAGCGTAGTATCACTTTACTCCGACAATCTCTTTTTTAACATAAATACCCAGCCGTTTTGAGAGACGGACCAGGTTGCCCCGGTCAGTAGAAAGCAATTTGGCAGCCCTGCTCCAATTTCCTTCACACTCAATCAAGATATGTTTAATAAGATCTCGTTGGTAATCTTCGGTTGCGGCTCTGAGGTTTATTGCTTCGAGCGTCGGCGCAAGGGGTTTCTCAAAGTCTGGCTGCGCCGCCATATCTTCAGGGATCTCTATATGCGCTGCGGTTAGCGATACAATTTCAGAGGGAGTTGAGTTTTTTCTGGCCTTGAGTGCTGCGCGGCTGATGATATGCTCCAACTCCCGCACGTTGCCCGGCCATCCGTAGCGCTTTAATTTGCTGGAAGCATCCGCAGTGAGCCTTAGCTGGCGGAAACCCAGTTTTCTTGTGGATCGCTCTAAAAAGTAGTCCGCCAGTAAGAGAACATCGTTCTCCCTCTGCGACAGCGCGGGGACTTCCAGAGGATACACAGAGAGACGGTGATATAAATCGGCCCTGAAAGCACCCTTTGCGATCTCTTTCAGCAAGTCTCTATTAGTTGCCGCAACAATGCGCACATCCACATGCTGCACCGCATCTTTACCAACAGGCTGGATCTCACCACTTTGCAGTACCCGCAGTAGTTTGCCCTGTACAGACAAAGGCAGCTCACCCACTTCATCCAGAAAAAGAGTCCCACCATTCGCCAACAGAAACTTACCGGGGCGCTCCCGCTCAGCACCAGTAAAAGCCCCTTTGGCATGCCCGAACAATTCAGCCTCTGCCAATGTTTCTGTCAGGGAGGCACAGTTGAGGTACACCAAGGGTTTTTCCCTGCGCGGTGACAGCCTGTGCACCGTGCGTGCAACCAGCTCCTTACCTACACCCGTCTCCCCGAGAATAAGCACGTTGTAATCGGACCCCGCGACCAGCTCAATATCACTGCGCAAGGTCTTCATCACCTTACTCTCACCGATCAGTTCGCCACCATCCCGCTGAAAAGCTTCCTGGGTCAACTCTTTCACCAATTGCTCGGCATGCTCAGCAGAAAGAGAAAGCGCTTTAAGTTCCAAAGCGGTTTTGAGCGTTGCCGCTGACAACGCCGCGATCAGTTCGAGGGTTCGATCACTAATCAGGCTGTAGGCATCAGATGCCATACTATCCAAGGTGAGTAGCCCCACCAGGTGGTTATCGGAATAGAGCGGCAAACCGAGGCAGGAGTGCACCGGTAGGTCCCCTTCCCTATCCAGCAGCAAACCATCAAAGGGATCTGGCAGGTTGCAATCGGAAGGAAAACGGACAGGTGTTTCAGAGTTACAGATTTGAGCCAGGCGGGGATGCTCACTAACCAGGAAGCGCCGACCCAATGTGCGCCTCGCCAAGCCCTGCACGGCCAGGGGCGTGAGCACCTCACCATTCAATCCCAGCAAGGCAACCGCATCGCACTTAATGGCCTTACGGATGGTGGAGAGCAATCGTTCAAACCGGTCGCTATTGTTCAGGCTATTCGCGAGATCCAGCGCCACCTCAAGCAGCAAAGTAGAATTGATATCCACCATAACTTACCCAGTCAATAAGTTCGCATTAAGTCATTATGACACAGCAGTAGATCCAGTCAAAATGACACAAACCTATTTTGAAGAAAGCCTATCTTATTGTTTTATATGGATTATTCAGGTTGGCACACCCTTTGCCTAGTAACTATTGAGATTATTCAGTAATAGAGGCAAAGACAATGCTGGACACATACTCTCTGAAAATTCGCAGACGTTTCAAACTTCTGCTCAAGGCCGGAAATCTCACCCTGTTACTTTCAGCTCCTATGCTACTGCTCACCGTCGTTATCTGTTATCCGTTCTCGCATTATTTTTCGATCCCAGCCCAGGTGGCGGGTCATATTTTTATGATTATCAGCGCAACATTTATCAAGATTGGTTACGTAAGCCGCTGTGTTGCACAATATAACCTGTGCCAGGAAGTCCGCTGACCAGGCACGGTAGCTTCTCGCCCTCAGAGCCATTGAGCACCTTGGGGGCGACCTTACAGATTTTCGAATTTAGAGTTTCAGCTTCCACTGCCCCCTCCCTATCTCATTCCACTCCCGTGAAGCCACTATTTCGGTGCTATCTTCTTCCCAGCGCCGACATTTATGGCGCTGCTATCAATTAGCAATCCCATAGGGGAGATTTGATGTCCGCGATGAGCCGCCTGGCCCTTCTGGCTGTGGTATTTGTCGACCTAATGGGACAAGGGCTGCTTTTTCCCATCATCAGTGAGCTGGTCATGTCGACTAAGTTTCACTTTCTGCCAAGCGATACCCCGCAACCCACACGCCATCTTTTCTATGGCATCGTTATCAGTAGCTTTTTCCTGGCTTGGTTTTTGGGGTCTGTATATGTCGCGAAGCTATCCGACAGTATCGGACGTAAGAGTGCAATGGTGCTTTGTCTGGTTGGTGCGCTGGCAGGCTACACCATCACGGTTGTAGCGCTATTCACCAGTAGCCTGTGGTTGCTGATTTTGGGGCGTGTAGTGAGTGGATTTACCGCAGGCAATCAACCCATCGCCCAGGCGGCAATGATTGATGCCAGCCGCAGCGAACTGGAGGCCTCCAAAAACTTGGGGCTACTGGTGGCGGGAATGAGTGCTGGCGCAGTAGCCGGGCCAATTATCGCCGGCGTATTAGCCGACCAGGCGCTGTTGGGCAACATCGCGAGTATTCAGCTCCCTTTTTATTTCGCGCTGTTGCTGGTTGCCGTTACCCTAGGCCTGATTTTGGCGTTTTATCACGATAGCCGGAAACCTACGGCACCTGTTCAATTACGCTTCCTCGACTTGTTCAGGCAATTTGTTCACCTGAAAGACCGACCACAGGTTGTCAGACTATGTCCAGCCTACCTGAGCTTCATGCTGGTACACCTCAGTTTTTATATCTTTATCACCAACTACTTGAACAGCCGCTTTCAACTCGGGCTACTGGGAACCAGCATGGCCATGCTGTTTATGGGGATCGCCGTGGGTATATCCAGTATTTTTCTGGTGAAGCCCGTGTTATCCCGCTGGAGCAAGCCCCTGATCATTAAAGTGTCGGCTTTAATCATGGGCGCTTGTGCTCTGGTGTTTGCCTTTAGTAGTCAGGTTTGGCTGTGCTATGTGAGTGTGTTTATCGCCTATTTATGCTTTGGGCTTGCTTATCCAGCACTACTACATCTATTTGCCCAGAGTGTGGATGAGAGCGAACAGGGCTGGGTAATGGGTATCGCCACGGCCGGATTTACTGTAGTAGCGACTCTTATCTCGCTGTTGGGCGGCGGTGCCATGGAGATCAATATCCGGCTGCCATTCTTTATAACTGCCATCGCTGCCGTCTTTGTTTTGATACTGATTAGGCTCGGCTGGCGTAGTCGCGCGATGAAAAAAATTATTGAAAAGTAAGAAAGGTTCTCATTGTAAATGTTATTGCAATATCGCTGCAGCTTAAGGTAGCCGACTCTTGAATCGTGACGAAAGCTACGGCGATATTGCTATTTCTTTAGACCTCAATCTAAGACCCCAACCTATAGCTTGCTCGCCAGATCCTTAATTTCATGATTCAAAATCCGATCGTTATGGCTGTAATCCATGGGGACATCAATCAAGTGCACACCTCCCTCCTTACAGCACTTCTCAATCATCGGCTTCAATTCATCTGTCGCCTCTATGCGATGACCCTCAGCACCATAAGATTTCGCATAGGCGACAAAATCAGGGTTGCCAAAATCAAGCCCGAAGTTTTTTAGCTCCATCATGGACTGCTTCCACTTGATCATGCCATAGGCATCATCGCGAAGAATCAACACAATCAGGTCCAACTTCAGGCGCACAGCGGTTTCTATTTCCTGTGAATTCATCATAAAACCACCGTCTCCACAGATCGCCAACACCCTGCGATCGGGGCAGACCAGTTTGGCCGCCATAGCCGATGGTAGACCGGCCCCCATAGTGGCCAGGGCGTTATCTAAAAGTACGGTGTTCGGGTAGTAGGCTGGATAATTGCGGGCAAACCAGATCTTGAACATGCCATTATCCAGGGCAATCACGCCCTTCTCTGGCATCACCTCCCGAACATCCTTCACTAAGCGCTGGGGCCGTATAGGGAAGGTATCCACACTCGCCCCCTCCTCTATTTGCTTCAGCAGCGCCGAACGTATGCGATGGGCATCGCTAAAACTCCAATGCTCCTGGGGCTCCAGGCTTTCCTGCAGCTGCCATAGGCTATTTGCAATATCCCCTATCACTTCTATCTGCGGAAAATAAACCGGGTCCACCTGGGCCGCATTAAAGTTGATATGTACAACTTCGGGCCCACCAGGGCGCATAAAGAACGGCGGTTTCTCCACCACATCGTGGCCCACATTGATAATCAGGTCCGCCTGCCCGATTGCGCGGTGAATAAAGTCCTCATCGGATAAGGCCGTGTTGCCGATAAAGTGTGGCCCGGACTCATCGATCACCCCTTTGCCCATCTGGGTGGTGATCGCGGGAATCCCCAGTTTCTCGACGAACTTCCTCAGCATCTTCGAGGTCAGCTTTCTATTTGCGCCGGCGCCTATCAGTAATAAGGGCTTGCGTGAGGCGGTAATAGCCTCAGCCGCTTTGCGAATGGCTTTCTCTTCGGCAATGGGGCGGCGGGAATAACTGATTTCGAGCACTGGCATAGATGAGTGCTCACGGGCAATATCCTCAGGAAACTCCAGGTGTGCGGCACCGGGTCGCTCTTCCTCGGAGCGTCGAAAGGCTTCACGCACATGTGCCGGCACATAATCCCCACCGACGAGGGTTTTGGTGAACTTGGTGAGGGGGCGCATCATGTCCACGATATCAATAATCTGGAATTGCCCTTGCTTCGAACTCTTGATGGGCTTTTGGCCGGTGATCAATACCATGGGCATCCCACCCAGCTGGGCATAAGCCGCTGCGGTGACGAGATTGGTGGCGCCTGGACCCAAGGTCGATAAACAGACACCGGACTTGCCGGTGAGGCGACCATAAGTGGCGGCCATAAAGCCTGCGGCTTGCTCGTGGCGAGTAAGGATCAATTGTATTTTGGAGCCCCGCAGAGATTCCAACATGTCGAGGTTTTCCTCGCCGGGAATACCAAAAACATATTCAACCCCCTCGGCTTCCAGGGCGCGCACAAATAAATCGGATGCTTTCATAGGAGCGTCTCTCGTCGTTGTAAGCTCTCAAGAGTTAGGCAAATATGGAATGTCCTGCGCCTCTCTAATACCCTCCCAGAGGCCCGAAGCTCCCCCCACCTTTCGCCACTCTTTTCTGCAGTGACATGATTTTGAACATACAGATGTAAAACCCCTCTGAGTTTTAGCACAGGATGACGTCTTCCGTGCCCTAAAACTACACTTTTCCCAACACTCCACCCTCAGGAATTACTCTGAAAGACAGAATTCCTCCATACGCACTGCTTGCTAATATCTTTGAGTGGTGAACACCATCTAGAAAGGCACTCCCCATGGATTTCACGAGTCGATTCAATGACTTCATGTTGCCACCTGCGACTCTTTCCACCTTGATGGGAGCCCGCTTCAGCTTGCCGCTGACCTGCAACCACCGCACAAAAAATAGCTTTCCCGGACTTCGCTAATAGCGCCTTTATGAAGAGCAAAGAGAAGGGCAGCAAGGGGAAATGGTTTCTATCGCTCGCCGCGCTTGGCGTGGTTTTCGGGGATATCGGTACCAGTCCTCTTTACGCGGTTAAGCTGATCTTTCACTCGAGATACGGTATCCCATTGACCGAGGCCAATATCCTGGGAGGGATATCTGCAATCTTCTGGGCTCTGATCGTGATAGTGACAATCAAATATGTCACCTTGGTAATGCGTTTGGATAATCGCGGCGAAGGCGGCATCATGGCTCTGATGACGCTGGCAATGGAGGCCTCAAAAGGACGCAAATATCTGCAGTGGTTTGTGGTCACTGCCGGCATCTGCGGTGCTGCTCTGTTCTTTGGCGATGCCGTGCTAACCCCGGCCATCTCTGTACTTTCAGCCATTGAAGGGCTTGAGGTGGGCAACCAGACACACAAAATCCTGGTTGTACCAATTGCCATAGGCGTATTAATCAGTCTCTTTTTTGTACAACGTTACGGCACATCAACTGTAGGCGCCCTATTCGGGCCAGTTACCGCCCTGTGGTTCCTCACCCTGCTGGCGGCTGGAATTTCCAGCATCATCAGCAACCCCCAGGTTCTTCAGGCCATAAACCCGGCGCACGCCTTGAAATTCCTAACCACCCACGGATTTAGCTCTTTTGTGGTACTCGGTGCCGTTCTGCTGGTTTTTACCGGAGCCGAAGCGCTTTATACCGATATGGGACATTTCGGTCGTTCTCCTATTAGGATGGCCTGGCTCGGATTGGTATTTCCTGCTCTATTTCTGAACTATATGGGGCAAGGGGCGCTGTTAATGAGCGATCCCAATGCGGTGGACAACCCCTTCTACCGCATGTTTCCCAGCTGGGGGCTTTACCCGGTGATTGTGCTCGCCACCGCGGCTACAGTCATAGCCTCCCAGGCCTGTATTACCGGTAGTTTTTCTATGGCCAAACAGGCCATGCAACTGGGCTTCCTGCCCCGCCTTGCCCTCAAGCACACCTCTGCCCACCTGGAAGGGCAAATTTTTATGCCGGGAGTCAACAGGCTGCTTATGCTGTTAGTTATTGGCGCAGTAGTGGGTTTCGGCTCCTCGACCAACCTGGCCAGCGCCTACGGCGTTTCTGTAAGTGGTGCCATGTTCATAAGTACCTGCCTAGCCGCGGTTGTTTATCGCATTCAAATGAAATATCACCTACTGTTGTGCATCTCCGTTGCAACCTTCTTTATCTGTATCGATCTGTCATTCTTCTCTTCCAGCCTGCTTAAAATCAGCCATGGGGGCTGGTTCCCTCTTGGCCTGGGCGCAATAGCGTGTATTTCCATGTTCACCTGGAGGGATGGCAAGGAAGTATTGGCGCAACATCTTCAGCGGCAGGAGTTTAAGCTGGAACCCTATTTGGCGGCTCTATTGAAGAAAAAACCGATAAGGGTGCCTGGAACCGCAGTGTTTCTTATCTCCAGACAACTATATGCCCCTCACGCCCTGATCTATAACCTGAAGCACAATAAAGTTTTGCACGAAAAGTTACTGTTTATTACCGTATCTTTTGTAAACACCCCACGAGTGATGCCCGGTAACCGGTACATTCTCAGCGAAGTTGGAGAAAACAGTTTTTACTTGCTCCTACGTTATGGCTATATAGAGCAACCGGATATCTGGAAAGTTCTCAAAAGGATACGTTCAAAAAGAGAGTTGGATATCGAGCCGAATAAGGCCTCATATTTTTTAACCCGGCAGACCATCATTCCTACCAAACAACAAGACAGTCACATGTTCCTCTGGCGGGAGCGACTCTTTGCTGCCATGTTTCGCAATGCTAGCAGTGCCGTGGAGTATTACCGGATTCCTGCAAGCCGGGTGATTGTCATGGGCGAAAAAATTAGAATATAAGTTAAGCGGTTAAAAGGTGGCACCGATCAGCGCCACTTCTCACCTTGCTCTGTTGCAGTCTTCAAATTCTGGCACTTGTTGTGACTGGCCAATTATCTACTCTGGAACTAAGAAAACTAAAAGAAACCCTTAAGAAAACTAAATGGCCCCAAGCCTGGCCAAATGCTGCCGGGCGAATCTAATGCGCTTCGTCTGTATTTCTGCAAAGCTCTTACCATCTATATTCGCGGCAAAGAAATACATATTGTTTTCAGTTTCTACTACCCCAACATACCAGCCTATAGAAAAATTATCGGAAATTTGCCCACCCCCGGTCTTCGCATAGAGTTTATAAGAATCCGTTTCCTCTACCAGCATCACTGCTTTAAATAGAGACAATGTCTCTTCAGAAACGGGCAATGAACCGGAAAACAACTTTTGCAGGAAGTCGACTTGTTCTTTGGCCGATATCTTTAAGCTGCCATTTAGCCAAAATTTATCCAAACCCGAGGAAATATCTTTATTTCCATAATCGAACTTGGTCAAATATTGACTCATCCGCTCCTCGCCAACTTGAATGGCTAACTGACGGTAAATAGGCACTGCGGAATTCTGGAATGCCGCCCGGATGGGGAGTGGCTTGTCATACCAAATACTGGGCCACCATCTTTGCGCTGGATACTTCAAGTGATCATAGGTTAATTCTTGAACAAGACTGCGAACCACTCCGGCATCCAGAGCAATCAGGGTATTCGGCACCTTGAAGGTTGAGAAAGGGGTAAGCCTGACATCTGCCCTACTTTCATTGACAACTGAGTAGGTGGCCTCTTTGTGATTCTTAAGAACAAATGTGCATGACTTGCCACATTTGATATTTTCTGAAGACCAGGCAAGACTGCTCACGAAAAGAGCGAAGAACACGATTACTTTCAAGTTAAACTTCCCAAAGATGTAGATTGAAAAGACCCTCTGCTCAGGGTAGCAATCATAAACGATCCTGCCGCATTCTCACCCGTCTTCATTTCAAAAGCACGCACGGTTTAGTACACGATTATGCCGTCATATTAATCCGCTAGTGGATATACTTGGGTCCTCTACTAGACCGTATCAGCTCCACAAGAGCTTTATGAGCATCGACAAAACCCAGCCCAGTATTATTAGCACCCAAATGAGAGTGCCTTGCTGTGCCCTGAAGAGCCTGCACAACCATTGGTACAGCCTCACCCCTTGAGTAGCCATAGTGGTCTGCCGCATCCAATAGCAGCGCACTAACAGCTGCCAATTGTGGAGCTGCAAAAGAGCTACCAGATTCAAAGTTTTGACTAGAAGCCGAGTAGACTGCATCACCTGAGATGGCAAAGCTTCGGTTAATCGCCAACTCGTTATAGCCAGGAACTGTGGCGGTGAGAGACACCTCATCGGAAAATGGCTGCAAGTTGATTGCAAACATCAGGTTTTGATTCCCCGGCATGCCTTGGTTTTGCAGCAAGAAAGCTTTAATCAGTTCCAAATCATAAGTAAAGAAACTTCCCAAAGGGGGAAGTCCCAGACGTTTACGCACATCCGTATTCTCACCGTTCAAATCCGTACCCGTGTTTCCAATCGATTTGGTGAAAATTTTGGACTGTAAGATATGTGAGAGATGTCCTGAAAACTCTGGGTCTAACTGATCATTGGTGATATGGAAGGCCCGGCTCATATTAATCACACTGATATCATCGCGACTGCGCATATAAGCCATAGCTTCATTGTACGTCTTGCTCTCGGTGCTTATGGGCACAATGGTGGCCTTAGGTGCAATATCGAGGATAATATCAATGACAGTATTGCCATGCAGGAAAGTGATCGGATCACCAAACTGAACTTCAGCTTCGATATTAGGGTTCTGCTCACGTTGCTCCTGCAAACGGACAGGATCAAACAAATCAAACACCCCAATAACAATACCCTCCCCATCAAAGTGCCTAACTAGATTGTGTTGTTTAAGGTTATAACCGGGCACATAGGGATACAGTAAGCCATTAAGCTCCTGTCTAAACAGATCCAAATGTGCGAGAGCGGATTCAAAAGCCAACCTATTTTCCTCTTGGTAGTCCTCTGACTGAAAGGTGTACAAAAGCTCCGCGAGCACTGTAAATTCAGTAATTGACTGCCCCCACTTATGCATTTTTAGCTCATCGACCATATAGAGCGACTTCGCACGCCCCTGATATTGGTCAAACTCAGCAGCCAGATAATCATCCAGAATTGGAGTAACAGGCTCTTCCCAAGGCCACGGAGTCAGCGCCTTAATCACCTGCAATGAACTCCTGGCCTGATCTACGTTGGGATCTGATGCAAGGACCTTTACGCTAAATACAATCAGCAATACCACAAATACTATTTTATTCAAAACAGCTTCCTTTTTATTGAAATATATTTTGGATACTAGCTTGAAAAACCAATCACTAAGAGCTTTAAAGAATGGCTATCAATTTTCACAGCAATGTCTCTTAGTGAAAATAAATAGGATCATGGAACGTGTTCAAAGGCAATATGCCGATTAAAAATAATGAGCTGAATCAATCCACACATAAAACAAGCGTTCTTGGATCAAAAGGAGTGGGTTATTAAAGATAGACCCTCTGCCGTAATAGTTAGGCTCATTAGCTCACCAACTTTAGAGCACTGTAGAAATCACCCAATTGAAACTTCAAGAGAAACGGGTATCTGTTCAATAGCCTCATGATAGGGTTTAACAAATCTAATTTGTGCCCCATCAATTTCAATAAGTTGTTTAGACCAGGCTAAATCATAAAGAGCTTTTAAATCATTCTTATCAGCTTCGGTGAGTTCACTATTTTCACCATAGTTCATGATGGTGAACGGCTTATGCACACCATAGATCACACTGGGCCAAGCTTCCTCTTTCAAATCAGCAAAGAAATGCCTTAGCCCAAATATATGGCCCAGTTCGTGAATCATAGTATCAACCTGCTCTTTCCAGCTTTGTTCAAACATTGTGGGAAAGAGCACCAGTTCATTACGCCCCGGATTAGGAAAAAAGGCGCGCGCTAATGTACAACCTGCCACACTACAATTTTCTACAGGCTCCACTCTGATTTTAAAGTCCCAAACATTTGGGTTCTCGTTAAATTTCACCGGAGAAGCATCGCCCCACTTTAACAGGGCCTCTCCAAGTAGAACTCGAATATAGTCTTTAACTTCATCTGGGTTTTTAAAATACCGCAAAGATTCTTCATCAAACTTCCACCTTAGAGTTACACCCGCTTTCCAAAGGGGAATGTACCCCTCCCCACTGTGTAACACCAAATCCAATGGGGATCTATTCTCTACAGCAGAATGTCCAACTTTATCAGTGACGCAGATCTTATTGTCACCATACCTATGAACTAAGGGCACAGCGCAAGAATCACATTCTTTTTTTGACTTAAGCTCCAGGTGGAGCGTTTCCTTTACATAGCTACCATTTTCTGTTGACACTGTTATCCACCAACATGTATGAAAGAACTATAACTAGAAGATAATTCATGTTGGATAAATCGAGGAGATATGCGTGGTCTCTTGCAGCAGAATCCTTTCGTGACATGATTAAAACCTCATTATCTATGCCATGACACTATTCTCATTACTAAACCAAAAGCAGTTAACACAATT
Source organism: Microbulbifer sp. CnH-101-G (assembly GCF_052466775.1). Taxonomy (NCBI): domain Bacteria; kingdom Pseudomonadati; phylum Pseudomonadota; class Gammaproteobacteria; order Cellvibrionales; family Microbulbiferaceae; genus Microbulbifer; species Microbulbifer sp. CnH-101-G. Next base: position 1,502,523 of record NZ_CP174292.1, on the reverse strand, counting down.
AAAGATCGGCAATGCAAATGCATGAGCCAGTACATATATACATTTGTGCCACTTATAGCGCTATATCTCTTATAGCATTGTATCTATAGCTCTTCTTTTTATATCTCTAAATGTCAAGGATGATACTAAAGCCACCATAGATAAGTCGCTTACCATCAAACGGCATCGGGCTTTCCTCTAGCTGCATTCTTGGCTGCATCCACAAGATCTTGCCAGCCAGCATCACGAATCTCTTTTGAAGGCCAAATAGTCCACGAAAATACAACAGTTTCACTCTCTGTACATTTTATAGCCATAGGGAAGGAGGTGACTTCACCATCAGGAACATCATCCCCCCAGATTTCCATAACCTTCAAGGCACCCTGCTCTTTAAATAGTTCTGCAAGCAGTCTTTGCATACCCTATATAAGCATCTTTCTTTGCAGTAGGTACTGCCACCACGCAACCATCTACCTATGACATTTGATCACCCTCTTGAAATTTATCTTGGATGGGAGATCTACCAGAAACATCAAAAACTCGGCCTACATATATAGTACAACCTCAAAGACAATACCCTTCATTCTTCCCTCACTATCCAAACCTCACCGGCTTTTCCACACACTAATTTAAAAGAATCAATGCCAATACCTTCAATAAATCTACGACTTTCCTAGAGACTATTTCATAAATTGAAAACGGCTTTTCTCACGAAATTACTTAGAAAAAGGCCAGCATTTGTGATTCGATTCAAACCTGCGTTAAACAGCAATCAGTGAAAACTGATCAAACCTTGCCTTCCCGATCTTAAACGAGAGAAAGAAATCCCAAAGCCAATTGATAATCAAACATGTTTTGAAAGCATCTTGTGGATTTCACGTTCAGATGCCTGATGGAAAGACCCTCCTTCACACTCCCCCTCACCAAGTACTTGTTGGAGAAGACCTCAATTTTGAGAAGAGCAAAGAACTTGACTACGTTAATATTGATTTTTACGTTGCCTTAGTAAGCACTTGTATTTATATTTCTTCAAATTTTTTGTCTACTTCCGGCGGGTCCAACTCAAACTACTGACAGGTACAAACTGAATACGTCATAGATCTGCAGAGTGGCATAGCTATCCTTTCGGTAGTTTGATCCCCTTATTACATTCGACGAGTCCAAAATCAAGATAACGAGCGTATTTTTGGAATTTTTTCCTACCCTTTAGCCAGATTGATATTCCCTCTCAGATTTTAGTGTTCAGCTAATTTCGAATAACAGTGACTCATTTAAACTCATATCGCTTCTACCTATCCAGCTTTAGAGTCCAGCGTAGACTCTCTAGCAACACACGTAAGGCCATTAGCTTTAATTCTGAAGAACATTTCCTTTTATCAAACCGGTTGATATTTAATCAAAAAATAATCGAATGTCACAATAAAAATCAAAGACAGGATGATGATATAGGCTGGCCAAGTTTAATTGGATAATCACCTTTGAGGTTGTATATAATGCCAATACCCGAGAATTACTTAAAATAGGGATAATGGGGAAATTTGATGAATAAAAAGATGTTTCGACTTTCTGCAATTTCGGCAGCTGTTCTATTAGCCTTAACGGGCTGTGATAGTAATAGTAACTCGTCGTCTGATCCTGTTGCTGCTACTCCTGTTGCTTCTGCTCCTACACCTACACCCACACCTGCCCCTACACCTGCAGATCAACCACCAACTGCTAGCAATGTAACAATCAGTGGTGTAAAGCAAGGAATTTCAGTATCTGGAGAACTATTGGGCAACGATCCTGATGGTGATTCTTTAACCTATAGCTTTTCAGAAAAAGATAAGACTATTAGTTCTGTTGATGGCGTTTATACATTTAGCCATGGTGAATTATCAGTAAATGGTAATCAGTTTGAATACACCTCAATTTCAGGACAAGACGCCTCTATTACTTATACCGTAACAGCTAATGGCGCTTCAGCCTCTGCTAAGATTGAAATCATCGCCGATATTCCTCCAACAGCGAACACTGTTACTATAGATGGTGCAAAGCAGTGGATACCGATATCTGTCGAGCTGCTGGGCAACGATGAAGATGGCGATGAGTTAGTCTATAGTTTTTCTGAGAATGGTGTGGCTGTTAATGAAGTTGACGGCATTTATACTTTTAGCCATGGGGAGCTTAAAGAAGAAGACGGTCAATTTGAATATAGATCAATCTCTGGACAAGATGCCACAATTACTTATACCGTAACAGCAAATGATATCTCAACATCTGCAACAATTGACTTCTTAAATGTTGCAAATGACCCACTAGCTTATCAGCAGTGGCACCTTCGCAATACAGGGCAAAAATCTTATGCATTAAGTGAGCAGATGGCTCAAGGATTGGTAGATGCTGGATTTTACACTCCCGTAGAAGCTGCCGAAGCACTTGCAGAAGGTGAAGCCGAGGAGCTTGTTGCCGGCGAAGATATGAATGTTGCAGCTGCTTATGCTCAGGGTGTAACTGGTGCAGGTGTAACAGCGGTTGTCGTAGACTCTGGTTTAGAAATTCGTCATGAAGACTTAATAGATAATGTACTAGTTAATCGCTCTCTCAATTTAGCTGTATCGGCAAACGACAGAACAGACCCAACCAGTCTTTCCAATAGCGGCGATCATGGTACTAGTGTCGCGGGCTTAATTGCTGCTAAAGGCTGGAACAATATAGGTAGCCGTGGCACATCCCCAGATACTGGGTTAATCGGCATGAATTATTTGGGCGGTGATACAATAGAGCAAACCGAACTGTTAATTCATGGGTTTCCGGGAAGTGGTATTTCTACAAGTGAGGAAATCTCAGCATTTAATCGCAGCTACGGTATCACTTGGCCAGCTTTTATTGCTTACTCTGCTTTAGATGAAGCTATTGAATCTTACCCTAACCTTATGCTTCGAAGCGGCAAAGGTGCTTTGAACATTAAGTCTAACGGTAATTCTTTTAGAAGCGGTGGCCGTGAAGGGAGTTTCTGTAAAGATAATGGCGCTAAGGATTTAGGCCTTACTTGTTACAGCACAGCGTTTGAGCCTAGTCAGGCCCACCCATACTACTTGAGTGTTGCTGCGGTGAACGCTAATGGCAAACATACCAGTTACTCAACAGCTGGCGCGAGTACGATGGTGTCGGCTCCTGCGGGTGAATATGGTCGTTGGGCACCGGCAATGGTAACCACAGACCAAATGACCTGCATCAATGGTTATTCTGGCTTCAATGGTGGAACAATCAGCGCTTGGGGCGGTGCCTATGGCGAAGATTTTGCTGCCAGCCAGTTCCCGTTCAACTACCCTGGCCACCCAGAGAATGTGAGCTGCAACTATACATCAACTTTCAATGGGACATCTTCCGCTGCACCAAATGCATCGGGTGTTGTGTCTCTAATCTTATCCGCAAACCCAGAACTGACTTGGCGTGATGTTCGACACATTCTGGCTTCAACAAGTACTTTGATTGACGCTGAAAACGAAAAAGTTAAGCTCACACTTCCAGATGGCTCTTTCTTTGCCCATGACGGCTGGGTTGAAAATGCGGCAGGTTATAACTTTAATAACCTCTATGGCTTTGGCCGTGTTGATGCCGGCGCAGCTGTTGCTAAGGCTTTAGACTACTCAGAAAATCTTGGCGAGCAAATTATCACCGAATGGAAAGGTCTAGGCTCAACTGCTGGAGAAGAAGCCTTGCAGGCAACTATTCCAGACAACAGTGCAATTGGTGTAACCCGGAAAATCGAAGTAACAGAAGATATCATTATTGAAGCTATGCAATTCGAGTTTGATATCCGCAATGATGATATGGGGTCTTTTGTAAATGATAATCTACTATCCTCTGCAGGTAACGACCTGGCGCTTGAAGTAGTCTCTCCTTCAGGTACTAGAAGCGTTCTACTCTCCTCTAAGCAGGCATTACTGGAGGCTTCTTGGAGCTCTGCAAATGGATATAGCGAAGGTTATATATTGGATGGTGCCGTATTCCTATCTAATGCGTTTTATGGTGAAAATGCTAGGGGAACTTGGACTATCAAGGCACTAGATACTGGTGACACCAACTTTGAATTTAGTGACACAGAAGATCTCGTTATTCTTGTAAATGAAGAGACAGAAGAGAAGCCGACAGGCATGATAAACAATCCCGTAGAAAGTGTTCTAGAGGGGGTATCATTAAGAACATTCGGTCGTGCTGCTCAATAAGAAGGATAATACAATGAAGTTAAATAAATTACTGATCTTGACTGCCGCATTATGTGTATCAGGCATGGCGCAAGCTGGCTCTATTGATAGCATGAACAAAAAAGATGTTGGAACCAAACAACCAAGAACTTTACCTGCTGCAAGAACAAGTTCTGCTGAGTTTGGCATCTTTAAAGTTGAGCGATCACTGAAAAGTGTTCCATCATCGATTGCTGCACCAGAACATATTGTTGCAAGAAAGGGTGAAGTAGCCATAGTGAATATCGGTGACGATTCTGTAAAAGATGTTGTCGGTAAAGGTACAATCGTACGAAACACGATAACGAAAGAACTAACAACTCTAACTGGAAACGTAACAGTTTTATTAAGTAAAAATGTTACTGCGTCTGAAGTAGCAGAAGCTACCGGCATGAAAGTATTGTCGGTATTTCCTGGCACTGACATTGCCATCTTAAAAGTTAAAGAAGGTAATGATTTGCTAGAAGCTTTCAATGCAATAAAACAATCTGGCTTGACCATTGAAAGTCGGGTTGAAGTTACTGAGACCATGCACAAAGCACAGTAGATAAAATTAACCTATATAGGTAAGTTTTATCACATAAAAAAGGCATCACTATAAGTGATGCCTTTTCAATTATGGACAACCGTTAATGTCTGGGACCAAGGATGTGAACCAAGCAGCTCCCAAGAACACTCCCACAAACAACTTAAACTTCCAGTTACCTAGATTTTTTTGAAGCCCCTAACTGTGATTGAATACTCAAAATTTCAGATGTGAAGTAATTTGCGCTGAAAACTATGACTATTAAAAAATCACCTGCGATTCAAAGCATCGTAGCGCTAGTATGCTTAGGCCAGACAGAGTGGAAACGTATTTGTCAACTTTCGTATGATTTGCAATAGGAGTCCAACTCATACTAGCTCTAAACCCCTGAGATAGTATGAGTAAGCTGGTCAGTTTATTCGACTATTGTAGTGTCCCTATTAGCCTCTTCTCTTCCATGCACTATCTGATACAGCAGCGGCAATACAAATAACGTCAACAATGTCGAAGAAATAATTCCCCCAATCACTACTGTGGCAAGGGGTCTCTGCACTTCAGCCCCTGTACCAACGTTCAAGGCCATAGGTACAAAGCCGAGACTGGCCACCAATGCAGTCATCAACACCGGGCGCAGGCGGATCATGGCACCGTCGACGATTGAAGTGATTAGCTCACCACCCTGCTGGCGCAGTTGGCGAATAAAAGAGAGCATCACTAGGCCGTTTAACACCGCCACACCGGAAAGTGCGATAAAGCCTACTCCAGCTGAAATTGACAGGGGCATACCCCGCAACCACAGGGCCAAAACACCCCCAGTCAGGGCCAAGGGAACGCCAGTAAAGATAATCAGAGCATCCTTAAAAGAACCAAAGGCCATGACCAGTAAACCGAGGATTACCAACAGCGTTAGCGGTACCACGATGGACAGGCGAGTACTGGCGGATTCCAACTGTTCGAAGGTACCGCCATAAGCCAACCAGTAACCTGCAGGCAGGGAAACCTGTTGTTCGATGCGTGCCTTCGCCTCTTCAACGAATGATCCCAAATCACGGTCGCGTACATTGGCTGTTACCACCACGCGGCGCTTGCCATTTTCCCGGCTGATCTGGTTCGGGGCCGGTGCCATTTCCAGACTCGCCACTTCTGATAAGGGGACGTAGCTACCCAGCTGGCTGTCAGCAGGTAAAGGAATAGGCAGGTCGCCGAGATTTTCGTAGTCCCTGCGCAACCCCTCTGGCAGGCGTACCACCAGCTGGAAGCGGCGATCACCTTCATAAATCAATCCAGCCTCTTCCCCCCCAATGGCGGTAGAGACCAGATCCTGCAGGGTTTGCAGGTCTATACCGTAACGGGCGAGCGCAATGCGCTTGGGCACAACAGATAGCACAGGAAGGCCCTCCACCTGCTCTACTCTCGCATCGGCAACCCCTTCAATTCCATTTAATACGCTTAAGATTTCATTGGAAGAAGCGACCAGCTGACCCAGATCGTCACCGAACACCTTGATACCCAGGTCTGCACGTACCCCAGAAATCAGTTCGTTAAAACGCATCTGGATTGGCTGGGTAAACTCGTAGTTATTACCCGGCAACTGGCGTACGGCCTCCTCGATTTCTGCCACCAACTGCTCTTGAGGCAGTTTCGAATCGGGCCATTGGTCCCTGGGTTTCAGGATCACAAAATTATCGGCCACACTGGGCGGCATTGGGTCTGTCGCCACTTCTGGTGTACCAATTTTCGCGAATACTTTATCGACCTGTGGAAATTCCTTAATACGCTGCTCCAACAATCGCTGCATTTCCACCGATTGCTCTAAGCCTGTACCGGGAATTCGCAATGCGTGTAGTGCTATATCCCCCTCATTAAGCTGCGGAATAAATTCGGAGCCCAAAGTAGTCGCAAGCCAGCTACAGAACAGTACCAGTGCTAGCGCCCCGGAAAGCACCAGCCAACGTACCTTCATAGCCGCGATCAACAGTGGTTTATATAGGGATTTGGTGGCGACGATCACCTTATTTTCTTTCTCACTGATTTTGCCAGTAAGGAAAACAGCCACCGCTGCTGGAACAACAGTCAATGAAAGCACTAACGCAGCCAGCAAGGCCATCACCACAGTAGCCGCCATGGGGTGGAACATCTTGCCTTCCACGCCGGTAAGCGTGAACAAAGGGATATACACCACAGTAATAATCAGCACACCAAACAAGCTTGGGCGAATCACTTCGTTGGTCGCCTGGAATACCAACTCCAAACGCTCATGCAGAGGCAGCTTGCCCCCCTTGCGATGCTGTGCTTCGGCAAGTCGACGAATTGCATTCTCCACGATTATCACGGCCCCATCGACAATCAGGCCGAAGTCGAGGGCACCGAGACTCATCAGGTTGGCGGAAACACCGGTTTGCACCATACCGAAAAAGGTAGCGAGCATGGAAAGCGGAATTACCGCTGCGGTAATAAAGGCTGCGCGAATATTCCCCAATAAAAGGAACAACACCGCGATCACCAGCAGAGCACCTTCGATAAGATTTTTCTGCACGGTAGCAATGGCTTTATCTACCAGGGTGGTGCGATCGTAAACCGTCTCTACCTTGATACCTTCAGGCACGGTGGATTTCACCCGCTCCAATGCCTCCGCCACATCGCGAGCAACTTCGCGGGAATTTTTCCCCACCAGCATCATGGCGGTACCCAATACAGTCTCTTCACCGTCGCGAGTTGCAGCACCAGTACGTAACTCTTTGCCGATAGCCACTTCGGCCACGTCAGAGATTTTTACTGGCACACCGGCGCGACTGGTAATAACGACATCTTCGATTTCAGCGATATTTCGCAGCTGTCCCGGTGAGCGCACCAAAAGTTGGCGACCGTTATTCTCCAGATAGCCGGCACCGCGACTCTCGTTATTGCGACGTAGGGCTTCGGCAATATCTTCCATGGATACGCTGAAGTTGAGCATCTGCCGCGGGTCTGGGGTTACGTGATACTGCTTGTTGTAGCCACCGATGGTGTTCACTTCCGTGACACCCGGCACCAGGGCCAATTGCGGCTTGATGATCCAGTCCTGGATTTCCCGCAAGGCTGTGGCATCGTAAGGCTGCCCGTTCGCCTGGATAGCACCGGGCAGAGCCTCCACCGTATACATAAAGATCTCACCGAGCCCGGTAGCGATGGGGCCCATTTCCGGTTCCAGCTCCGGTGGTAGATTGCTCTTAATGGCGCCGAGCCGGCTATTGATTAAATTGCGGGCAAAATAGAGGTCTGTGCCCTCCTTAAAAACCGCTGTTACCTGGGAAAGTCCATAGCGGGAAAGGGAGCGGGTATATTCCAGATCCGGTAAGCCGGCGAGTGCGGCCTCGACTGGGTAGGTAATCCGCTGTTCAGCCTCTAAAGGCGAATAACCGGGAGCCTCGGTATTAATCTGTACCTGTACATTGGTGATATCGGGGACTGCGTCGATCGGGAGTTTCTGATAACTCCAGACACCCAGCCCCACCAATACAAAGATCAGGGACAGCACAAAGTAGCGCCGCTCAATAGAGAAGCGCAGGATGCTTTCAATCATCTTCTGGCCCCTCTTAGTGGTTATGGGCGGCGCCGGATTTTTCGATATCCGCTTTGATCAGGTAGCTATTCTCAGTGACATAACGATCACCCACCTTGAGGCCACTCAGCACTTCGGTCACTCTGCCATCGCTACGTCCCAGTTTCAGCGGACGGATCTCATAGGTATCCCCCACCTTGATAAACACCACCGTCCAATCGCGAAATGGTTGCAGAGCTCGGTTTTCCACCACAAGAGGCACAGGGTTTTCACTGGTGACCACCTGCCCTTGCACCATAAGATCTGTAGTCCAGAGATCGTTGGGATTTTCGATAGCCGCTCTAGCTATCGCAAAGGGCTGGCCGTTACCCCCAGGAGCGAGACTGGTAATGGTTGAATCGAAAGTGCGGTCCCCAGCGACAATGGAAACCTTTTGGCCCCGACTGATCTGACCGCGGCGGGTTGGGAATACCTGCAGTTCAGCCCACAACTGGGTGTAGTTGGCGATGGTGAACAACACTCGCTCACCGCTGAATTCGCCACGGCTGGTCTGCTTATCGATGATCTGCCCATTGATAGGAGCGACCAAGGGATAGGTTTGCAGACTGTCATTGGATTCAATGGTTGCGAGCTTCTCCCCTTTTTCTACTAAGTCACCCAGCGCTTTTTCAATAGTGACTACAGTTCCCGGGTAGCGTGCCCGCACATGACTGATACTGCGGTGATCAATCGCGGTTTTGCCATAGAGGGTCACACTTTCTTTAATAATTCCGGGGCCAGCGACCGCTGTTTCAATTCCGGCTTTTTTCGCCATCTGTGCTGAGATTTGTACGCGTCCTTCGTGGGACTCATATTCCCACTCACTACGCTTACCGTTATACAAAACAGAGACTACGACATCGAAAGAATGGGGTTCCATCACTGTGCCTTCGCCGCGGTAATACCCGGTACTGGATTCCCAGGTAAAAGGAACTTGCTCTACATCCCCACCGAGTCTTTCCACTGTCACCGAGAGTCGGGCGTTGTTGAGTAATTTACCATCACGATTAATCCAGGCTCGAAATTCCGATTGCGCGCCGTTTTCATAAATAAGCAGCTCTACTGTTAAAGCGTCTTTTTCGAGTAAACGACCACCGTTCGGGCCCTGTTCAATATGGGAATCTTCCTCACCGGAATGTGCACCATGATTCCCCCCGGCATAGGCCTGGTTCGCGATAAAAAGCCCAATGAAAAGGAGGGACAGCGAAAAAGTAACCCGCTGAATCGCTTTTACTAATTTATTCATAATTCCAACCAAAATCATTTCCTGCTTTCAGTGCCGGGAGGCCCCAGGGGCCCAGCGGTCAGCTGTTCTATCTCTGCGCCATACAGCAATACGGTTTGCGCCGCTTTGATCCGAGACCGCTCAGCGGCGAGCAGCTCTTCCCGCGCGGAAATCAATTCCACGTAGGAGTTCCGCCCACGGCGATATGCACGATCGACCTCTTTCAAGGCCTCGCGAAGTTTTGGAATGATAAAATCCTGCAGGGTGTAAAAAGTTCTGAGCGCCTGCTCGCGGCTAACTACTGTCAGATAGAGTTGTGGATATAGCTGCAAGAGCGCCACATCGCGACGCAGAACAACTTCATCCAACTCACTCATTGCAGTGAGTCGTGAACCCCGGCTGCGCTGGCCTGTAAATAGAGGTACGGTCACCCCTCCCATTACCGCAGTTTCTTGCTCGGCATTATTTTTCCGATAGCCCAAATACCACTCCACATCTGGCTTGGATCTGGTTTGAGCGATCCGCAACTTAGAGGCCTGAACCCGCTCTTCAGAAGCAAATCGAGCAATTGCAGGGTTATCTTTAGCTCGGGCATAAAGCTCTTCAAAACTGGCGCTGGGACCAAAGCGGTAGAGCTCCCTGGAGTCCACCGCAAAGTCCAGCTCGGGATCTCCCCACAACGCCGACAGAGCATGTTTGTAGTACCCGAGCATGGCCTGCTGGCCCTGCTCAGAAAGCTTGGCATTGGCCAGAGCCGACTCCGCTCGCATTCGCTCGGAAATAGAGCTCGCCGCAGCATTCACCCTGGTGGTCACAGCCTCTAGAGTATCCTCCGCTAGAGCGACCTTTTCTTTGGCAAGGACCAGCAACTCTTCAGCGGCCAATACTTCCGCATAGCGGCGAAGCACTTCGGCCAACAGCTCCAGAGCCTTGGCCTGTTCATCGGCGATCAACAGGTCACGTTGGGCATTAACAGCATCTATACGAGCCTGGCGCTTACCGCCCAACTCAATCACCGACGACAGATAAACGGTTAGCTCCAGCTCTTTCTCTGCGGAGAAGCCATCGCCAGGGCCGTAGTACTCATACTCAGACTCAAAACCCAGATTGACGGCCGGACGCAGTGCCGCTGTCTGTGCCGCACCATTCAAGCCGATACGCTGTAATGGGAATACCGCTAGCTGTGGGTTCTGCGCGAGTGTTAACTCGATCGCTTCCGACAGAGTCAGCATTTCCCCCCTCTGTGCAGACAAACCCTGCACAGGAATACATAAAGCTGTCGCCACAAGCGGCCATAGGGCACGGCGACAGATCACGCTCACAAAGAGCGTGCGAAAAAATTCCATGGATATCTCCCAAAATCACATCTCACCGGCGCAAGCAGGTTTCTTAGCTCTGCCTTTACTCGCGCAACAATTGAGCAATCAGACTTGGGTTATAGGTGGGCGCAACAGGGGAGAAAAGTAACCACTGGGAACAGCGGCGCTTAACACTTCACGATAGTAAATAGCCCCCCGGAGAAGGGGCTGAAATGACTGCCCAAGCAGGCCAGCAACGGTACTACCATGGCAATGGCAACAGTGATTGCAAAAATCCAGAAGCGGTGCCTGCGTACCGGGCTCATCAGTAGTGAGCGATGCTTTGGCGACTTCATTTAAATCAACATTTGAATCGGGTGATCCAAATTCACCGTAGCTATCAGACTGGTCCAGATGGTGGGGGGGAAGGTGGTTGGTGACATCCTGCAGTTCTTCGTGACTGTCATAGAAAGCACCTGCGGTCTGGAAGACCAGCAGCGCGATCAATAAAAAAGACAGTCTGACTAGGTTCATAAGAACAACGGGACCACAAAATCTTATTTTGGACTCTAGCAAACAAGTCAGCATAGCTCAAATAGAAACCCGACAAGCAAACTTGCTACTCAGCGCATAGGCCCTGAACACTGAAGCGCCAGTCAGCAAAGTCGGCCTCCCTGTCCAGTTGGTCACTCCCATCTCCTCTACACTGATTTTGATGCCACTAACTTGATCTTGTACCGGGAGGTATCCGTATATGCTTGCCCCTCACCCATTTGGCTGCCACGCCAGGGCGCTGCTTCTCGCGGTGTCGATGGTATTGGTTCCGGCCGTAATCGCACAGCCCACTCCCCCACCGCCTCAACCAGGTGGCGCGCCTGTTCAGGACCCACAGGATAGCTCTAGCAATCCTCAACAGAATCAACCCCCTGCCCCCACTGATAACCCTAATGGACAGGGGCAGCCCCCCGCGCCCTCAGACGGTACAAACGAGCAGGGTCAACCCCAGCCACCATCGGGCAGTACTACCGGACAGGGACAAGATGGACAGGGCCAAAGCGGTCAGGGTCAGAACACCCAGCCCCTGGCAGGTGTTGCACAGAATGGTGAGGCGATTGATCCCAAAGCCATGGAGGCCCTGAAGGCAATGGGGAAATACCTGGCAAGCATGAAGACGCTGATGTTTAACGCCAGGATTTTTGCCGATGTAGTACTGGAGAATGAGCAGAAGTTATTAATAGGCGGCAAAGTTAAATATTTGGCTATGCCTCCCAAAAAACTGCGGGTAGACCTGACTACCGATTCGATCACCCGCAACTTCATTCATAACGGTGACAAGTTCACCATGATCGCCCCGCGTAATGGCTACTTTGCCGAAATGCAGGCCTCTCAACCCACCGCCCAAGTACTGACCAAAGCGGCGAAAGACTACGGAATTGAAGTGCCATTGGCTGATTTGCTCGAGTGGGGTCGCAAACCGGATGCCTGGGCAGGGATCAAAGAAGGTTTCCTGGTTAATTCTCCCATGATCTACGGCAAGCGCACCAAACACTGGGCCTTTCGCTCTGAGAACCTGGACTGGGAGATCTGGATCCAGGTTGGAGATAAGCCTCTCCCCCTACGCATCTCCACGGTCAATACCCGCGACCCAGCCAAGCCGCGCTTTATCGCGACGCTAAAGTGGATGCAAGCTAAGCCAGAGGCGGCAAAAGAGTTCTCTCCCTCTACTCAGAAGCTCAAGCAGATCAAGTTTAAAAAGGCCGAGCCGAACAAGCAGGAGGCCCCACAATGATCCAAGTTAAGTGTCGCAAGTCGAGAGCCTTATCACTTTGGGCTGCGCCATTGCTCCTTTCTGGCGTTCTCCTCGCCGCTCTATTTAGTCCTCAGGTGGAGGCGCGAGGTCACTTTGGCGGGGGCGGTGCCCACTTCAATGTGGGAGGGCATTTCAATGCCGTTCGCCCCATGCCCGGTGGTGGCTTTCACGGAGAGTTTGCCAGGGGGGACTTTGAGCGGAGATTTCCTGGCCACCCACCGTTTCATCCAGTTCGCCCGGGACACCATCATCCACCCTACCCCCCACCCTGGCGTCCGCGTCACTGGCCCTATCCAGGCCCGGCTTACTGGGGTGTGACCGCAGTGGGCGTGGGTGGTTGGTTGTACACCCTGCCACCTAGCTGTGTCAGGGTGACGATCGGCAATGTGACCTATGAGCGTTGCGGAACCTATTGGTATGAACCCCACTTTGTCGGCGGGCACATCGCCTATCGACATGTCGCCGCTCCGCGGCGGTAGCTGGGAACCTATTCCAGCGCCAAATTAATCCACCCAGTTGGGTACATGGCGCTGGAAGTTAACAGAAAGGTTTAATCTTCAGATTTTTCCGGCCCGCCCTCGGCATAGGATTTGCTGATACGGCGAAGGATTCGAAGCTGCTTGCCAAAGTTCCGGCACGGAGCGCACATTGCCAAATGCAGCTTAAGGCTGGCCTTCTCACTAAAAGGCAGGTTGCGCTCCTGGGACTCCGACATCAACCGCGTTGCTTCCCGGCACGATTTCATTGACTTAGCCCTCCACACCAAACCAGTTGTCCTCAAGGCACTCTCGCAGGCGCAGGCGCGCCCGGTGCAATGTCACATTTAAGTTGCTCACCGAGATTTCCGCCGCAGCACAGATCTCGTGACTCTCCAACTCAATAAACTCCCGCATCATAAATATTTGCGCCTGCCGGGATGGCAGGTGATTGAGGCAAGCATCGAAGATTCTCCAAAAATGCTTGTCGTGAATGGCCGACTCAGGATCAGCCCATTTTTTGGGGCGCTCGTCCTTTCGCCAATGGCCCGTTTGGTCGAACAGTTCATTGTGATCGTGCTCCTCGCGATCACCGCGCACCAGTTGGTCCGCATCAACAAATCGCTGCCGTTGCCGCAGAATATCGGCAATTTTGTTCTTCAGAATGGCAAACACCCAGGTTTTAAGGGCCGAACGGCCAGTGAAACTGCGGGAATTCTTTAGGGCTCCCATCAGTGCCTCCTGCACCGCATCTTCGGCCAGTTGGGCGTCCTGCAGCTGCAGGCTGGCAAAACGAAGCATCTGCTGGCGCAAGTCCACGAGAAACTGGGGGTTTTGCAAAGAATCCTCAACTTTCGTTTCGGACTTCGTTTCAGATGACGTATCGGGGGCAAGGTAATCGCTCAATTACGGTCCCTCATAAAATCGAAGCGGAAACCGGCGATATTAACCAAAAAACGAAGATTATCTAACAGCCAGCCGACCCTGACATCAAAAGGCAACTTTAAGACCTCTCTACACACTAACAATCGAAACCTCGAAAGTCCTTAGTCGCAGAAAGGCGATACTTGTTACAAAGGGAAGGAGAGGTAAAAATTGCCCCGCAAAGGCGCCCAGCGCCGGAAAGGAAAATCACTCTGCGAAAGGTATCCCCATGCACGATATTGTTCAGGACTACTACGGCCGCCAACTGAAAAGCTCATCGGACCTAAAAACCGATGCCTGCTGTGATGCCAGTGCAGTGCCCAGTTGGTTGAAACCACTGTTGGCCAATATCCACCCGGAAGTCCTATCCCGCTATTACGGTTGCGGGCTTGTGTGCCCCCCTCTTTTAGAGGGCTGCAGGGTACTTGATCTCGGCTGCGGCTCCGGCCGTGATGTCTACCTACTCTCCCAGCTGGTGGGCCCGAGCGGTGAAGTGGTCGGCGTGGATATGACCGATGAGCAATTGCAGGTTGCCCGACAACACCAGAGTTACCACGCGGAAAAATTTGGTTATAACAATGTAACTTTCCTGCACGGCTATATCGAAAAGCTTGAGGAGCTCGGTCTGGAACCCGGCAGCTTTGACGTGATTGTCTCCAACTGTGTTGTGAATCTTTCTACAGACAAAGGTGCAGTACTTCGAGGCCTACATCGATTACTCAAAGAGGGGGGTGAATTTTACTTCTCCGATGTTTATGCCGATCGCCGCGTCCCCGATGCCCTGCGCACAGACCCTGAGCTGGTGGGTGAGTGCCTGGGCGGTGCACTTTACTGGAATGACTTTTTGGAGCTCGCTCAAGTCAGTGGCTTCCGCGACAGTCGCCTGGTGGAAAGCCGCCCTTTGGAAGTGACCAATGAGGTCTTACTCGCTCGTTGTGGCGCCGTCCGTTTTTATTCTGCCACCTACCGCTTGTTCAAACTGTCGGGGCTGGAGAAGGATTGTGAGGACTACGGCCAAGCCGTGATATATAAGGGCACAATTCCAGACCAACCTTCAGCATTTATTTTGGATGGACACCATCGAATAGAAAAGGGGCGGGTCTTCCCCGTCTGTGGTAACACCTGGAAAATGCTGTCAGAAACACGAATGGCCCCACATTTTGACTTTATCGGCGACTTCTCACAACACTTCGGATTATTTCCCGGTTGTGGACGTGAAATGCCCTTCTCAGAAGGGATAGGCGAAGAGGCTGCAACTGGAAGCCAATGTTGCTGAGGGGTATCAAATCAGCGTCGCAACAGCGGCGCTGAGTTTTTAGCCTTTATCCCGCAAAATGGCAGAATCGAGAAATTTCGGGACTTTGTGCTCCAACCAATAATTCGGCCGCCACAGAGATCCGCTGACAAACCCTACGTGCCCTCCCTGCAGGGTAACCTCCAACTGCACCATAGAGCTCACCTCTTTCTTCTCAGGGATGGCAGATGGGCAAACAAAAGGGTCATCTACGGAATTAATGATCATCGTCGGCACCCCAATTTCCCGCAGAAGATGCTTGCTCGAAGCCCTGGTGTAATAGTCATCGGCATCCCGAAATCCGTGTAGTGGTGCCGTAAAAGTGTCGTCGAAACAACGGAAGTTGGCAAAGAACGTGGCATCGTCCACATTGGGCAGAGCTGCAGCGATACAGGGGTCTTCTGCCTTTTGTTTCAAAGTAAGACGCAGGCAACTCAGCAGATGGCGCTGGTACAGCTTGGACAAGCCAGTATTAATTTTGCGGCTACAGGCATGGAGGTCCATTGGCGATGAAATCGCCACGGCGGCGGCCACCGGGCTGCAGCTTCCATCCTCGCCCAGCATTTTAAGCAGGACATTACCACCCAGTGAGTATCCGACCACCATAACGGGTGTCGCGGGTAGCTCTCCCCTTAACTGCTCAACCATCCAGCGAGGGTCCTCGCTATCACCGCTGTGATATGCCCTCGGCAACCTATTGGGTACCCCGCCGCAGCCGCGAAAATGCATGACCGCAACCTGGTAGCGGTGCGAGAGAAGAGAATCCATCATGCCCTGAACATAGGGAGAGGCTACTGAGCCCGCTAAACCATGGAGAATCAGAACCAGTGGGAGATCCGGGTCATCCACCAATGGGCGCGGGGTGAGTAATGCGAGGCAATCCCCGTCCGGGGTTTCATACCAGCGGCACTGGGTTTCTATCCAAGGAACTGGACGGTGCACACGGCCAAAGACCGTTTGAACATGACAGTTTCCAAGGCCTATGGCGGGGGTAAACTGATCAGTCATATCCCGGGTCCCGCTATTGCTAATAACCTGCCCTGCTCTCCCTTTAGGTGCCGGGCCTGGTGTAGGTGCCGGGCCTGGTGTAGGTGCCGGGCCTGGTGTAGATGCCGGGCCTGGTGCTGCCCCGAGCCAACCGGGCAGAGCGGATTTCGCGAAAAACTTGGGATTCTTGGACCCCGATAAAATTGCGCGAATATCATCAGTATATAACGAACTCCGGCATAAGTTGGGATAAGCGCCAGATAGCGCCTGCTATTCCTGAGGTTGAGCCCGCTTTTTCGGCATGGTTTCGGGAACAAAGATCAGGAAGAATATCGCTGCAACGGTCGCTATCCCTGCCAAAGTCAGAAAGGCCGCACCGTAGCCAAAGAATTGGGTAACATATTCCGCCGAGAAGTTACTACAAGCAGATCCTATCCCCACCAGAGCGGCCATGACTCCTTGAGTAATGTTGAAACGCCCCGTGCCCCTGGTGAGGTCGGCACACATCAAGATAATAACCACCCCAAAGATCCCATTGGCGACACCATCCAACGACTGTATTGCCACCAGAAAGAAAGGGTTATCTGTCGACATAAACAAGACTGCGCGAATCGGGTTGATACAGAACCCAATCATGAAGATAGCTTTACGGCCCCAGTCATCCGCCTTGGCCGCACACATAAGAGACATCAACATCATCCAAAATTGCGCAGCAATAATACAAGCCGAGGTAAAGGCAATCGCTTGATTCACGTTTGAATTCAGCGATAGCTTCTGGCTGACCAGAGGCAGCATGGCCGCATTGCCAAAATGAAACAGGAAGACGCTCACTGCCAAAGCGATCAGGCGCTTATCGGTGAGCAGTACGGAAAATCCAGCAGGCTCCTTTTTCCCTGAGGCATCGCGTTTTTCACCACCCCGCGCACGTATATGGTCGATGGAATTAGCGGGAATAAATCCAACAGAGATCGCCATTAACACACCCATAATGGCCATCAACCAAAAAACCCCTTCGGCCGCAATCGTCAGCGCCACAATTCCGGCAATTGCTGCGGCAAAAACATTGCCCGCATGATTAGCTGCCTGATTGGCACTGGTTTGTAAGGTAAAAGTTTTATCGCTACAGACTCCCAGAGTAATCGCCGCGATAGAGGGAGCCACAAAGGCAATGGCTGCTCCCATTAAAACCTGGGAGCCATAGATGATAGGTTTATGATTGGTAAGAGCAACAATAGCGACAGAGACAATAGCAATAATAACGCCGCAAGAAGCAATCAGTGCACGCTTAAAGCGGGTGCTATCAATGAATGCTCCGGCGGGTGTTTGCAGTAAAACGGTTGTAATGCCGCCAATTGCCAGAACAATGCCAATATCTCCAGTCTTCCAATGCATGGCTGACAAAAGATATATCGCTAAATAGGGCCCCAAACCTGCAACCACATCTCCCGCGAAGAAGTTCGTAAAGAGAAGAGGTTTGTTTAAACTCATAAATAAATCTTATTTTTTGCTTTATCTGCCCAGGCGGGCAGCCAAACACTAACCAAAAGAACTGTTTAATGATTTTCAGAGTAGCAGTTAGCAGAGACGAAGTCCGAGGCTGTGCCAATGTCCATTAGCCTAATTGTGTCGGCAGTCATTTTTATATTGATTGCCGCGAGGCAGTGGCTTCCATCCATTATTCGCATATGGCACATCATGACCTTTGGCGCAATCGCTCTACTATTAATGCGCCAGATTAGTTTGAGGGAAGCCTTTTTTGCCATAGATTGGGATCTGATACTGTATTTATTCTCCGTTTTCTCTATTGCTTCGGCCCTGTACGATACCGGGATATCCACACAAATCAGCCACCGAATTCTCTCAATCAAGCATCCTGGTTTGGTATTGATAAGTTATATCCTTGTAATGGCATTATGCGCAGCCATTCTTACCAATGACGCCGCCGCAGTGATTGGCGTCCCCATTGCGATAGTGCTAGCACGAAACATGAAATGGGGACTGATCCCTCTACTGATAACCCTGTGCGCAACTGTAACCATCGGCAGCATGGTCTCCCCTGTGGGCAACCCACAAAATATACTGATTGCCAATGTCGGGAACTTCGACAATATGTTTGTCGTTTTTGCCCAGTGGATTCTTATTCCCGCCATCATTATTATGTTTCTTTCGATGATATGGTTAAAACGTTTCTTTAAAACCAGTGATATCATCAATTATGAAGCCTCAAGAGAGTACAAAGAGGAGGAGGAAGTTACTCAAAAGTGGCCAGCACTTTTATCTGCCACTCTTTTATTAGCACTCATCTTTCTTGCAAGTATATTGCACAATGTAGACGGTATATATCATCCCACTATTGGGCAAATTGGTTTGGCTGCCTGCCTACCCATCTATATTGCCAGCCACGAGCGCAGGCGCATATTAAGAGAGGTGGACTGGCCCACCCTATTCTTTTTTATCTCTATGTTTGTAGTGACAGGGTCCCTGCTTCAATCGGGGTCACTCCAACATTTCCTTAAAGTAAGCAATATTGACTTGGCTGAACCAGAAACCGTTGCTTTTGTCAGCTTCTTTGCCAGCCAATTATTTTCCAACGTGCCAGTAGTTGAGATTTACCTTAACCTCCTGCACCAACAAGATACCCAGATATTAATGATGCTCTCTGCCATATCAACAGTGGCTGGAAACTTATTCATTATTAGCGCTGCTAGTAATGTGATTGTATTGCAGCAAGCAGAGAAGTTCGGAGTCAAGCCCTTTAACTTTTGGCAGTTTTTCTTTCTGATGCTTCCCGTCAGCATTATCAGCGTATTAGTAAGCTACTTTTGGATTATCTGGTATGCAAGCTGGTAAAGAGCTTTACAAGCATTAAGCTCTGGGGCTTAAATATTTAAGAGCAAATCTTTTAAGTGATTAGATCTCGTCAGGCTTTTCAATGCGGGCATACAGACGATAATCACCGCCCTTTAGTAGCAAGTAAATATTGTAGGGCTCAAATTTTTCTCCATCCTCCATACCGGGGCTACCAATCGGCATCCCGGCAACGATCAGCCCCACACTCCCCTCGGGAGGTGAGGCCAGGAACTTCTGAATATGTAAGGCCGGTACATGCCCTTCAAAGACGTATCTATCATGCCAAATCGCGGTATGGCACCCCTCCATACCCCTGGGGATACCCCACTTACGTTTAACTCCCTGCATATCCACTTTAAAAACCGAGGTGGTTTCTAAATCATTTTCCTTTAGATGAGTAATCCATTTATTACAACAAAAACACAATGGGTGCTTATAGACAACCATAGCGGCGGTATTACTTGTACTTTCAGCGATGGCAATACCAGCCAGTGAAGCGGCGAACATTAAAGACAAGAAAGCCCTTTTTACCCACCCCTCCAACATCTTAATCCTATATGGCCTGGGCATAATGAATGACATAAGTCTCAGCGGGATCCTGCCAGAAGCAGACAGGTTCAAACCCGCTACGGGTCAGTAAGCTATTAAAGCCTGCAATAGAATACTTATGGCTGTTTTCAGTATGAATCGTTTCTCCCTCAATAAATTCTATCTTTGTATCCGCAATCGAAACACTGTGACTCTTAAGGCAAACCAGATGCATTTCCACCCGCTGGCGCAACGAGTGGTAAAATGCACGATGCGCAAACAGAGACAGGTCAAAATCCGCCCCTAGCTCGACGTTAATTCTCTGCAGGAGATTCAAATTAAATTTCTCAGTGATATGATCACTATCGTTGTAGGCCCGCTCTAAAGTCACTGAATCCTTAACCAAATCTGTGCCTATCACCAAGCCATCACCAGGACTCAGGTTGGAGGCGAACAACTCCAACAAACGCTCCGCCTCGAGTGGTTCAAAGTTACCTATTGTCGACCCAGGAAAAAAGACAACCCTTTTCCGGGAAGGAATATTAATCAAGTTGTCCCACACAGCTGCCTGAGTAAAGTCCCCGACTTCACTCCATACCTGCATCCCCGGTAATCCATTTTTTATTCGCCTTTCGGCATCCAGCAATATCTCAGGGGATATATCAATAGGATAATAGCCCTTGGGAGAATCCAATGCGGCAAGCAGCGCTTCTACCTTTTCACAGTTTCCGGCCCCCGGTTCTATTAGCAGAGCTTCGGGCCCAATTCTTTCTGCAATTTTATCCAAATGAATCGCGAATATGTCTGCCTCATTTCTGGTCAGGTAGTAATCACTTGAATCGCATATCTCTTCAAAAAGACGAGAGCCAACTTCGTCATATAAGTACTTGCAGGGCAATGTTTTTCTATTACCCCCCAACCCCTCTAAAACATCTCTTAGGAATTCATTATTTTGGAGTTGATTTTCCGTAACTGACGATAAGGCTGCTTTCACTTTAGTCTCCTGCCAATCGGACACCGGTAAATTGCCACGCTTGATGTGGATAAAAGAAGTTCCTATAACTAATTCTTATATGATCAGATGGGGTTGCGAAAGACCCTCCACGCAAGACTTTCTGGTTGCACATAAACTTACCGTTGTATTCACCAACCGCGTCCCTGCGGGCCTTGAAACCGTGGTATGGCAAATAGGCACTGGAGGTCCACTCCCACAGGTCCCCCAGGAATTGGGTCTGACCATTTTGCGCAGCCAAAGGCTTTAAATAACGCTTTTCCAGCAAATTGGCACTGGCAAGCTGGTTTAGTTGACGAAGGTGACAGGCAGCCGCCTCCCATTCAAATTCAGTGGGCAATCTTTTACCGGCCCAGGTGGCAAATGCATCTGCTTCATAAAAAGACAGGTGATGCACAGGCTCATAACCATTTATCGGCTGCAAACCGTGTAAAGTATATTGTTGCCAGCCACTATCGGTATCACGCCAATATAAAGGATGCTTTTGGGCGTGCTTTTCTATCAGCGACCAACCATCAGATAACCAGAGCCTGTGTTGTTGGTAGCCGCCATCCTCGATAAAATCCAGATATTCAGCATTACTCACCAGTCGTGAAGCAATGGAAAAATCAGGCAGAAACTGTTTATGAGCAGGCCCCTCATTATCAAAAAAGAAATCCTCTCCATCACTACCGATACCATAAAATCCACCGGGAATTTCCAGCCAACGTAACGGTGCTACATTCTCTGCCTCATCTTCGGGGGCGCTATCACTGTAAGCGGGAGCCATTGGATTCATCGAAAGTGCATGCTTGATATCCGTCAGCATTAACTCCTGATGTTGCTGCTCATGATTGAGGCCGAGATCTAACAGTGCACTGATGCTCGAGGTAAAGGGGTGTTCATTTAACAGCTGCTCCATGGCTGAGTCTACAAACTGCCGATAGGCGTAAATACGCTCAACTCCAGGGCGGGATATCAAGCCCCGCTGTGGCCTGGCATAGGGTGTACCCAAGCTGTTGTAATAGGAATTAAAAAGGTGATGAAACTGAGGATCAAAAAGTTGGTATTTGGGCAAATGCTGAGCGAGTATAAAGGTTTCAAAAAACCAGCTGGTATGCGCCAGATGCCACTTGGTTGGACTGGCATCGGGCATTGATTGCAGCTGCATATCCTCGACAGATAGAGGCGCAGCAAGACATTCCGTCTCCCCCCGCACCCTTTGATAAGTTGAAAGAACCTGCTGCTGTAACTCTTCCAGAGAAACTTCACCTGCGAATATTGTCATATCAATAATCAACTACGATAGAATTCAGTTCTATTGAAATCATCATACGCAGTTTTAGGTGTATTCCTAAGAGCTTGCAGAATTATAGGGTCTAATTCACGCCACTTTATTTCGTAAAGATGGAACTGTACAAAAAAAAGGGCCGGTAAACCGGCCCACACTCTCGTCATGCTGACATGAATAACGAATTAAAATCGTGCAGTAAAATCTGCACCGTACATCCTCGGCATAAAGCGCCATGCAGGGCTAGCCCCGATTGCAGCGCCGGTACCGCCGTAACCACCGGCTATTTCTTCATCGGTTAAGTTCTGCACCCAAAGAGCTACCGAATAGTTATCAGAATCACTGTTCCAGGCTGCTCGCAAGTTAAATAATTGATAATCATCCACTATGCGGGTTCTATCGGTGATAGAGCCAATCCGTTCATCGGTCCAGTTGTAATCCCCCCGGAATACGAGCTCCCCACCGGAAGCCAAGTCAAACGTATACTCGGCCATCAGGTTGAATTTGCTCTCAGGGGTGGAAACCCTGGCCTGGCCGACCTTGGAATCCTCCTCGGTTTCGCCAATAGCCGTTATTATCTGGTAGTCCGTGAATTCGGTGTCTAGATAGGAGTAGTTACCAGCAATGAACAGGCTATCGGTAGCCGCCCACTGCACCTCTATCTCGGCACCGGTACCTTCCGCATCGGCATTTCTCAGGTTGTAGCTGGGAATTGGGTAACCGACCAGGTCCAGCTCCTGTAAGTTTTTGTACTCGTAGGTGTAGACGGATGCATTCAGGCGTACGCGGTTGTCGAACAGATTGCTCTTCAGGCCCACTTCCAGATTGACCACATCCTCCTGATCGAAAGACGACTCAACGCCCGGACCAAAGTTAAGACTGTTAAATCCACCGGCTTTAAAACCATCCGCCAGGGATATAAAGGTCATCATCTCGTCCGTCCAGCGATAGTCGAGCACGATGCGGCCGGAAATATCACTCCAGCTATCGCTCAACTTGGAATTAAGCTCAGGCTGACCATTGTTGTAGAAGGCAATGCCGAAAAGCTGTGAGCCCAAGTCAATTGCTGGTAGCTCTATACTGCCAACCTTATTGCCTTTTTCATCGAGAAGATCAACTTCTCCGCCAGATAGTGACAGGGGAATGCTGTTGCCATAGGCGGTTTGGATAGTGAAATCTTTCTTATCGTAGGTGTAGCGAGCGCCCACCGTGAGATCCATCTTATCGGTGATACTCCAAGTCATATCACCATAGATCGCAGTGGAGCGATAATCACCGGTGTTGCGCACACTCTCATTCCAGGGCGCATCGGAGGCTATCCAAGGCTGGAAACCCGCCATCATCTGCCCTACAACCTGATCTGCTTTAAGCATGCTGCCTGTGACATAGTCTGGCGCACCCAAGGCAAATAACAGCTCATCCACCTGACCACTTTGCAACATCAGGTCGTAAACAAAAGTCGCACTAGCGGCGCCCTCTAGCCCCATCGACTCATAATACTGCCGATTAATAACCGCCAGGTCCTCCTGCTGGGTCTGAGTCAGATCTGGGTATAGCGCTTTGACGCCTTCATAAACCGCAAAGGATTCAACAGAACCGGTTGTGAAATAAGCGTAAGTCGTATGGTCCAACTCTTCTTGAGAATAAGAGGCCCCCAGAGTCCATTTAACCGTATCGGTAGCACCATTGAGTCGGAATTCCTGCGAGAACTGACTCTGGTCATCGGTATTGGCAGACCCAAACATATGGTCTGGGTTAGCGGTGCCATCTTCATCCTGCTGCAAGTGCGCATCAAACTTTCGATAAGCGGTAATTGAGGTGAAGGTGAAATTATCAAAATCCTTACTCACCGTCAGAGAGGTACTGAAAGAATCCCTGTCTTCAATCGTGGGTGTATCGAGGGCGTAGTCCCCAAATACATCGGTCTCCCCTTTCAGACTTGGCACGATGGTTGTGCGTAAAGCACTGCCTTGGTCCATAACACCATAATCAGCACGCCATAGAACCTCGATATCCTCTGCGGGCTCCCATAAAACGGATGCCCGGTAGGTCTGGGTGTCCTGATCTCCTACGGAGAAACCACCCGCCAAATTATCCGCAAAAGGATCGCGGCGGTTAGTGGATGCCGAGAAGCGGGCATATAGCGTATCGGTCAGCTGGCGGTTGAGAAGCAGATCGGATGATTGGCGTCCGTAGTTACCAGCGGTGAGGTTAAGCTCAACCGAATTATCTGCCTGGGGCTTGGTTGTAATAATATGAATGGCCCCGCCAGTGGCATTGCGCCCAAACAGCGTACCTTGTGGACCTTTTAGAACCTCTACCCTTTCGATATCTGTCAGGGGGATTTCGGCACCGGCACCACGGCCGGTGTAAACGCCATCCACATAGACAGCAACAGCCGGGTCAGATCCCACAGTCCAATCGTTGGTTTGAATACCGCGGATACTATATGTTGGCTGCAAGGCGGTATCGTTATGCATCTCAACGCCTGGCGTATATCGCCCCAGGTCCGTCAGATTTTTGACACCGGACTCTTTTATATTGTCCCCGGTAAATGCAGAAATCGCGATGGGTACATCCTGCAGGTTTTCCGCGCGCTTCTGCGCTGTCACCACGACCTCCTCGATTTCCGCAGCTTGAACGCCAGCACTCACAGCGGTGAGAAAGGCTATAGCCCCAGAGAGGATGGAGAGTTTAAATTGACGGTTTTTTACGGTGTTACCAACATCGTGCATCATCGCGTCCTCGCATTTATTGTTATACAGCGTGATGTTCTGGTTTATTATTTTTGTTATTCCACGCCATCTTACGATTGCGTTTTTGGATTTAAAACCCCGATATGACCTTTTTCTTTTGACTGGTCAGTATTGTGAAGGATTGCGCGAAAAGACAGGTAATTAGGCGTAAATAGCTTGTTATTACCGTCACCAAAAGTTACTAACGTGTGTTCTCTAGTAACTTGTTTATTTAACGTGATAAAAGCGATCCGATTTGACCGGCATTGATTAAAGCAACCACTGCACGGAAAAAACTTATGGTGCGCCCGTCTTATTTAAGTTCATCTTATTTAAAGAGCCGCGCAATGTATTTACTCATTGCAACTATGGTACTCATTACTGTCCTCCTTCTTGCAGCCTGGGCCTGGTGGAGACAGAGCCTACCTGTACTCGAAGGCAGTATCGTCTCTGGGCAACTGTCTGAACCCGCGCTCATACATCGGGATCAGCAGGGTGTGGTAATGATCCAGTCCAGTGACCGCAATAGCTCCGCCTTTGCCTTGGGCTTTTTACATGCCCAGGAGCGCTTCTTCCAAATGGACCTGTTGCGACGAAGCTCCGCGGGAGAGCTGTCTGAACTGGTAGGCCCGGCAGCACTGAAAAAAGATAAAAAGGTGCGCAGGCATCAGTTTCGCAAGCGGGCCGAAAGGAATATTGAGGCAATGCCCGAGACGCAGCGCCAACTACTCGATCACTATGTACGCGGAGTAAACTTCGGACTGCTACAGCTTGGCAGCAAGCCCTGGGAATATTTTCTTTTAGGGCAGGACCCCAGGCCCTGGAGCGCCGCCGACAGTCTGCTGACGACCTTTAGCATGTACTTAACACTGCAAAGTGAAGAGGGAAAATTCGAAAGGCGCGATACCGCTCTCGCCGATCTCTTACCGCAAGACCTTTACACATTCTACTTTCCTGCCGGAGGTATCTGGGATGCTCCGCTAATTGGCGAGGAGGAGCCTATTAGTACTGTCCCAGAAACGCCAATTTCTTCATTGCTGGGTAAAAACGATCCTATTGCCTACCAGACCATGGAAAGCGATGACAAAGTTTACGGCAGTAACAACTGGGTGGTTGGTGGGGCCTTAACTGAGCACGGTGGCGCCATCCTCGCTAACGACATGCATCTGGGGCTGAATGTACCCAACATCTGGTTTCGCGCAGGCTGGAATATTCCTGGGACCAACAGGACTATTCGCGGAGTTACCCTACCGGGAGGTCCGATCGTGGTGGCCGGAAGCAATGGCGCAATTGCCTGGGGCTTTACCAATACCGGCGCAGATTGGGGTGACCTTATTCCCCTGGAATTGAACTCAGACACCACCCAATACCTGACCCCAGATGGCTGGCGGGATATCACTCTCGAAGAGGAAATTATCAAAGTAAAAAGTGCCCCCGATGAAGCACTCATAGTGAAGAAAACTATTTGGGGGCCTGTTATCGGGAAAAACCACCGTGGAACCCCTCTCGCCTATCGCTGGGTTGCTCACGATATCCCCGCTGGCAATATGAATTTATTGCAGATGGAATCTATCACTACCACCAGGGAAGCATTAAACCTTGGTCCGGCAATCGGAATACCTCACCAGAACCTTCTTGTAGGCGATCAGAAAGGCAACATTGGCTGGACAATCGCCGGGCCTATCCCCAAGCGGTTTGGCTTTGATGGCAGCCGCTCGGTAAGCTGGGCCGAGGGTAAAACCTACTGGGATGGCTATCTCACCACAGAGGAACAACCGCGAATTTATAACCCTGCCAATCATCGCCTGTGGAGTGCTAATGCCCGAACCGTAGATGGAAATTGGCTGAAAATCATGGGCGATCACGGCTATGCCCTCGGAGCCCGCCAGCAGCAAATACGCGATAACCTACTCGCCCGCCAGCAGTTTGATGAACAATCTCTGTTGGATATTCAGCTGGATGACCGCGCCATTTTTCTGCAGCGCTGGCAGCAACACCTGACCGAATTCCTGCGAGGCCGGGAAGGTTACAGCGAGACTTATCAATTAGTACAGAACTGGGGAGGACGCGCCAGCCCCGACTCGGTTGGGTACCGTATTGTTCGCAATTACCGCCTTAAGTTTATGGAGTTGTGCACCGCCCCTATTCTTACTTTTATGCGCAAATCCCAGCCCAACTTTTCTTTCGGTCAATTAAAGCGTCAATTCGAATACCCGATCTGGACTCTCACACAAGAAGAACCTCAACACCTGCTCAACCCCGATTTTGAATCCTGGACAGCACTTAAATTAGCCGCACTTGATCAAGTTCTGGAAAAAATGTCGGCAGGCGGACTGCCCCTGATACAACAAACCTGGGGCGAACACAACACGGCTTCTATCCGGCACCCACTAGCGAGAGCCATATCAGCCATAGATTGGTTTACCGCAATGCCCGAGGACCAACTGGCTGGGGATACCCATATGCCCCGTTTTCAATCCCCAACTCACGGCGCCTCAGAGCGAATGGTTGTCTCACCAGGGCGGGAGGAGTACGGTATTTTCCATATGGCAACAGGGCAAAGCAGCCACCCGCTTTCCCCATTTTTTGGTAAAGGCCATAGCGACTGGGTAGAAGGAAATCCCTCTCCTTTAAAAGAGGGAGAAAGCCGTTACCAGCTGAAACTGCAATAACGAAAAATGCCCAGCCTAGAAATTCTGGCTTAGATGCCTTAACGGCCAGCACCTTTCCAACTCACACTGCAGCACAAACTCGTGCCGCATTAGTGCATTGGCAGAGTTGCTGGATTAACAATAGAAAAAATCAGGTGGTCTCATCCAAAATTGCGAAGGATAAAAAAGCGGTAAAAAAGGTTAGACCAAGCACTAATGGTAAAACCGGAAAACACAGCATGATCAGGGAAACCCCGGTCCACAGCCAGCGCACCAGATCTTTCTTTTGACGATATTCATAGCTGTAGCGGCGGGTATCACAATCCAGCGGGCCAAACTGCGGAAGCTCTGGCTGTTGTGGGAGAAAGAATCGCACAAAATTGGTGCAATAAAAGCGAATCATCGCCAGCAGCATGGCACTTATACCTGACGGAAAGACCTTTTCAGTATAGTTTCTGTCAGGGTAGATTCAGTGCCAACGCAAGAAGCCATAGGCCGATTTGAAACTGCGGGCACTAGCCTGGCTGATACCAGCTCAGTTTTTCATGCAGGCTGACGACACCACCGATAATGGTGAGCGTAGGCGCCCGTACGGCTTTTTCATGTGCCAGTGTGGGTAATGTACTGAGGTCACCGACGATCACTCTTTGTGCCTGGGTAGTGCCTTTTTCAATCAGCGCCGCAGGAGTGCTTACCGGCAGACCATGGTGAACAAGCTCTGCACAAATTTTTTCCAGTCCCGTTAATCCCATGTAGAAAACCAATGTCTGGCTGCCAGAGGCCAGCTCTTTCCATGGCAGGTCGAGACTTCCCTCCTTGAGGTGACCAGTAATAAATCGCACGGATTGTGCATGATCTCGATGGGTCAATGGAATACCCGCATAACTGGCACATCCAGCCGCAGCGGTTATTCCCGGTACCACCTGAAAGGGAATCGAAGCATCAGCCAGCTTGTCGATTTCTTCTCCACCACGCCCAAAAATAAAGGGGTCACCACCTTTCAGGCGCAGTACTTTCTTACCCTGCTTGGCCAAATCGACCAATAGCTGATTGATGTCGTCTTGCGGTACGGCATGAAACGCCTTTCTTTTACCGACATAAATACGCTCGGCATCTCTACGCACCAGATCCAAAACCTCAGGGGAAACCAGTCGGTCGTAGAGCACTACGTCAGCTTGCTGCATTAAGCGCAACGCACGAAAGGTCAATAAGTCTGGATCTCCCGGCCCACCGCCAACCAGGTAGACCTCCCCTGGCGGATTGGGACTCCCCTGCCAATCTTGCAAAGCGCTCAAAAATTCCTTCTCTGCATCCGTCAGCTGACCCGCCTCCACCCGGCGGGCAACAGGACCGGCAAAGACCCACTCCCAGAAATTCTTACGACGGGCTTCCGGTAGTGCATCTTTTACGTAAGAACGCATTCGTGAGGCAAAATCCACCAGTGATGCAATCCCCGGCGAAAGTAGTGCTTCCAGCTGGGCTCGAATACGGCGGGCCAGAACCGGAGCTGCCCCGCCACTACTGATTCCGATAGACAGATCGCCGCGTTCAACAATCGCCGGAAAAGTAAAAGTACAAAGTTCCGGAGCATCTACAGCATTCACTGGCAAGCGACGTCTCTGCGCATCCCTGGATACACAGCCATTGACCTCAGGGCTATTTGTGGCAGCGATGACCAACTCGGCCAGATCCAAATACTCAGCAGAATAGGTTTCCCGATACCACTGCCCTTTGGAATCAACCACTATCTGTTGTAACTCTTCAGTGATAGCCGGGGATACCACCCATATTTGAGCCCCCGCCTTTTGCAACAGACGAGCCTTACGTGTGGCTATGGAGCCACCTCCAACGATCAGGCTGGGGCGATCTTTTATATCGAATGCAAGCGGGAGATAACGCACGGATTAATCCATCAAACAAGCCGGTGAGCAGTATTCTACTCAGCAAAGAAAAAAGGGCGAACACATTGTTCGCCCTTTTAAATCACCGCATTTAGACAGCGGAGATAACCTCTTGGCCGCGCATATAGGGGCGCAGCGCTTCGGGCACCTCGATACTGCCATCCTCGCGCTGATAGTTTTCCAGCACCGCGATCAAGGTGCGCCCCACTGCCAAACCGGAGCCGTTTAGTGTGTGCAACAACTCGGGCTTGCCGGTTTCCGGGTTGCGCCAGCGCGCCTTCATACGGCGTGCCTGGAAATCACCAACCAGGGAGCAAGAAGAGATTTCACGGTACTTATCCTGGGAGGGAATCCAGACTTCGATATCGTAAGTCTTACGCGCGGCGAATCCGATATCACCACCACACAGCACTACAGTGCGATAAGGCAAGTTCAGCTTTTGCAGGATCGCCTCAGCATTTTTGGTAAGGGTCTCCAACGCCTCTTCAGACTGATCCGGGCGCGCTGCCCATACCAGTTCTACTTTTTCAAACTGGTGTTGGCGAATCATGCCGCGGGTGTCGCGGCCGTGTGAACCGGCCTCTGAGCGGAAGCAAGTTGTGTGCGCTACCAGTTTGTGCGGCAGGGAGTCGCTGTCCTCAACAATATGATCGCGATACATATTGGTCAGCGGCACTTCCGCGGTAGGAATCATATAGAAGCCGCGCTCATCGGTGAGCTTGAACAAGTCTTCCTCAAACTTTGGCAACTGAGAGGTTCCGTACAGGGAGTCGCTGTTGACGATCACCGGTACATTGGTCTCTTTATAGCCATGCTCTTCGACGTGCGTGTCGAGCATAAATTGGGCAAGGGCGCGATGCAGGCGCGCAACCTCACCGGACATCACGGCAAAGCGCGAGCCAGTGAGTTTTACCGCCATTTCGAAATCGAGACCGCCGAGCTGAGAGCCCAGATCAACATGGTCTTTGACCTCAAAATCAAAAGTACGCGGCTGCCCCCAGCGACGCACTTCTACGTTATCATCTTCACTCTCGCCTTCAGGGACAGAGTCATCCGGCAGGTTGGGGATCGCGGAGAGAATCGCATCCAACTCTTCCTGTAACTCAGACAACGCTTGCTTGGCATTTTGCAGTTCGCCCCCGAGAGACTCGACTTCTTTGAGCAGGGGAGCAATATCTTCTCCGGCAGCCTTGGCCCGCCCGATATTTTTCGATTTGCTATTGCGCTCGTTTTGCAAACTCTCGGTGCGCACCTGCAGCTCTTTACGGCGCTCCTCGAGGGCTTCCAGTTTGGCAGTATCCAGTTCCACACCGCGCTTTTTCAAGGCTGCGGCCACTTGGTCCATATCCGTGCGAATCAGTTTGGGATCGAGCATCGTTTCCAGTTCGCCTGTAATCAGGCTCCTACAACAAAATTAAAGTAAATATTGGTTAAAAATAACGCGTCGCCAGGGCGACTGCGGCTCCTGTGGCCGCCAAGCAGCAAATGAGACTGCCGACGATATAGCCAAGAGCCATCAAAGGCTGGCCATTGTGCCACAGTATCAGGCTCTCTAGGGAGAAAGTGGAAAAGGTAGTCAGTGCACCGAACATTCCTGTCATGATCAACAGGCGCCACTCCTCCCCAAGCATTGCCCTGTGAGTGATCAATATGTAGGCAATACCGATAAGGAATGAGCCCAGCACATTAACGATCAGTGTGCCGAGTGGGAATTTCCCGTTAAATACCGGGTAGGTCCAGACAGTAATCTGGTGACGAAGTATTGCCCCCAAGGCACCACCTATGGCGATGGCGAGCCACTGCATAGATTTTCCTTCTATTCCTTTCCACTTGCTCTTAAAGCACTACGATTTATTTTTATAGCGCTGCTCTTCGCTTTCGCTGTTAAGACGTCGCAGCACCTGCAACTTTTCAGAAATCTTTAGCTCCAGCCCACGGGGTACAGGCTGGTAATACTGCCTGTCTGCAATCTCTTCGGGGAAGTAGTTCTCTCCCGCCGCGAAAGCATCGGGCTCGTCGTGGGCATAGCGGTACTCTGCACCGTGAGACAGACTCTTCGCCAACTTAGTGGGGGCATTGCGTAAATGAACGGGCACTTCGTAACTGGGTTCGCGGCGTACATCGGCCACTGCGCGTTTATAAGCACTGTAAACCGCGTTACTTTTTGCTGCGACTGCAAGATAAGTAATTGCTTGCGCAATAGCCAGCTCCCCCTCCGGGCTACCGAGACGCTCCTGGACATCCCAGGCATTCAGAGCCAACTGCAGCGCGCGTGGATCGGCATTACCAATGTCTTCACTGGCCATACGCACTACCCGGCGGGCGACATATAAGGGATCGCAGCCACCATCGAGCATGCGCACAAACCAGTAGAGCGCTGCATCGGGATCTGAGCCCCGCACAGATTTATGCATGGCAGAAATCTGGTCGTAAAAATAATCACCGCCCTTGTCGAATCGGCGCACATCGGCGCTGAGTACTTCGCTGAGTACGTCTTTATCGACCACCAGCCTACCGCCCTCTTCCCTGGCCAGGTCGCAGGCGACTTCGAGTAAGTTCAAGGCGCTGCGTGCATCCCCATCGGCCGCGCGGGCAATCTTGCCCAAAACATTTTCTGGCACATGGACACTTCGCTCGCGTAATTGATCATCCGCCTGCAGCGCATACTGCAGTAGCCCAAGCAAGTCTTCTTCAGGAATACTGCGCAGCAGATAAACCCGGCAGCGGGACAGGAGCGCATTGTTCAACTCAAAGGCCGGGTTTTCAGTAGTGGCGCCAACAAAAGTCACGGTGCCCTCTTCCACATAGGGAAGAAAAGCATCCTGCTGCGCTTTGTTGAAACGGTGTACTTCGTCGACAAAAAGAATGGTGTTACGGCCTGACTGCATTCGCCGTTGTTCGGCTTCAGCAACTGCCTGCCGAATATCCTTCACTCCCGCCAATACTGCAGACAGGGTGGCGAAGTGCGCATCACACTCTGCCGCCAACAGCCGGGCAAATGTGGTCTTGCCGACGCCCGGCGGCCCCCACAAAATCATCGAGTGCAACTGGCCACGCTCAACTGCTTCCCGCAGAGGTTTTCCCTTGCCCAATAAATGTGATTGGCCCACATAGTGGGCCAGGGAATCGGGCCGCATTCTCGCGGCCAGTGGTTGGTGCGTTGGCGGAGTTTGAAACAGATCACTCATCTTTGATTATGTCTGTACCGGCGGGTGGCTTGAAATTAAAGAGGGACTCAGAAAGTTTCGGGTTTGCTTTCATGCTGTTGAAAACAATCTCCGTTGTCTGCCCCATGCTGTCGCGTACTTTCATAGAGGATGGCAAACCATCTTTAGCAAAACGGATTTCCATCGACTTAAACGGCGCCTTTGGATTTTTTGGCACCAGCTGATAAACGCCCTCTTTTAAGCTCACATCGAAAGATTTGCGAATATCCTCAACCTTGCCGCCGAGCAACAGTGCTGGGGTTTCTTTCATACGCTCATCCACCGGACGAACGGTGACTTGCTCAAGATCCGGATCATAGAGCCATAGAGTTTTATTATTGGTCACCAATAGTTGGGCATAAGGCTCACCTGTTTTCCAGCGTAACTTACCCGGACGCTGCACAGAAAAGTTGCCGTTGCTTTTTTGCGAAACCTTGCCGCGCTCATCAATCAAGGTCTGCTTAAAATTTCCAGACAGGGAAGACAGGGGTTGCAGTAGTTTGCCGAGATCTTCGGTAGCGTCGGCCCAGGCTGCACTGGTCACAACCGTCAATGCCACCAGCAAGTTGCGTAGAATATTCTTCATCATTGATTTCCAGTGTGTTGATTTCCCTAAAGATTAGCCAGCAAGAAGTGAACCGTAGCTTAACTGCGATTGGCGATG
Source organism: Microbulbifer sp. CnH-101-G (assembly GCF_052466775.1). Classification (NCBI taxonomy): domain Bacteria; kingdom Pseudomonadati; phylum Pseudomonadota; class Gammaproteobacteria; order Cellvibrionales; family Microbulbiferaceae; genus Microbulbifer; species Microbulbifer sp. CnH-101-G. Next base: position 1,469,378 of record NZ_CP174292.1, on the reverse strand, counting down.
CCCCCTCTTATGCGGGGGGCGGAGCCAACACTTCACGGTTGCCATTATGTCCAGCGGGCGACACAACGCCGGCAGCCTCCATGGCATCGATAATTCGCGCGGCGCGATTGTAGCCGATGCGAAGCTGGCGCTGTACTGAAGAGATGGACGCTTTGCGCGATTTGGTGACAAAAGCAACGGCTTCATCGTAAAGAGCATCAGCCTCAGGGTCATCTTCATCACCGCCCTCGGACTGCAGACCAGGCACTGGAATACTGTTGTTGCTGTCATCAACGATACCGTCGATATATTCGGGCTCACCCCGGCGCGTCCAGTCTGCAACCACTTTATGCACCTCATGATCGTCAACAAAAGCGCCGTGAACCCGCACTGGCACCCCACTGCCTGGAGGCAGGTAAAGCATATCGCCGTGGCCGAGCAGCTGCTCGGCGCCGCCTTGATCAAGAATGGTGCGAGAATCCACTTTGGAGGAGACCTGGAAACCGATACGGGTAGGCACATTGGCCTTGATCAATCCGGTAATCACATCCACCGAGGGCCGCTGGGTTGCTAACAGCAGATGAATACCTGCGGCCCGGGCTTTCTGTGCAATACGGGCAATCAGCTGTTCCACCTTTTTGCCAACAATCATCATCATGTCGGCAAATTCATCAATAACAACCACGATTGCGGGCAGAGCCTTAAGTGCAGGGGCGGTTTGCTCTTCAGCCGGAACGCTGGAAGCAGGATCTGGTTCCCAAATAGGGTCCAGAATCGGCTCACCAGCTTCTTCTGCCTCTCTTATCTTGCGATTAAAGCCCGCCAGATTGCGCACCCCCATCGCCGCCATCAATTTATAGCGACGCTCCATCTCACCCACACACCAGCGCAAACCATTGGCCGCGTCATTCATATCGGTGATCACCGGGGTGAGTAGGTGGGGAATACCCTCGTATACCGATAATTCCAACATCTTCGGGTCCACCAAAATCAGGCGGACCTCCTCGGGCGTGGACTTATAAAGCAGGCTGAGCAGCATCACATTGATGCCCACGGATTTACCAGAACCGGTGGTACCGGCGACTAGGAGGTGGGGCATCTTAGCGAGATCCGCCACTACCGGCTGACCGGAAATATCGTGCCCAAGCGCCAGAGTCAGAGGCGATTTGGCATTTTCATAGACATCGGCGGACAGCACCTCACTGAGGCGCACCATCTGCCGATTCTCATTGGGAATCTCAATACCCACTACCGATTTACCCGGAATCACCTCCACCACACGGACACTGATTACCGCCAGGGATCTGGCCAGGTCTTTAGCCAGGTTGGAGATTTTACTCACCTTCACCCCCGGCGCCGGCTGGATCTCAAAGCGGGTCACCACGGGGCCAGGCAGTACCGATACAACCTCGGCTACCACACCAAAATCCTTGAGTTTCAATTCCAACAAGCGAGACAGTGCTTCGAGGGACTCCCTGGAAAAGCCCGGCTTCTTATTCTGATCGGAGGGATCGAGAAGCCCTAAAGGTGGCAAGGTTCCAGTTACAGGCCCAGCCTTGAATAGCTCGCCCTGCTTTTCCTTTGCCGCCCGGGGGCTCTGCTTCGGCTTTGGTGCCGTCGCTTCGATCTTGGGTGGAATGCGCTTGGCTGTGCGCTGTTTCTCTTCTTCCACGGCGGCTTTGCGTACCACTATAGCTTCCCGCGCCACCCGTTGTTCTGTGCGCTTCTGACGCCACTGCTTGTAGCAGCTAGCCAACCAGGCAATAAGCCCCAACACATTGCGGCCGATGGATTCCACCAGCTTGAGCCAGGAAAGACCGGTAAACACGGTGGTACCAATAGCGAAAATCGCCAGCAATAAAATGGTCGCGCCAACATAACCGAGACTCCCCTCCAGGGAACTCGACAATGCATCGCCAATGATCCCACCATTAGTGAACGGCAGTGGATTTTCTGCAGGGGAAAAACAGAGTGTCGCCAAAGAGGCGCCACTGACTAGCAGAAGGGTCAGGCCAAAGACTCTAAGTGCAAGCAGAGGAGCATGAAATCGCGCATTGCGATCGCGCAAGATTTTATAGGCGCGCAAGCCGATCAACAGAGGGAACAGGTAAGCCATCCAACCCAGTAGTGAAAGGCACACATCGGCGAGCCAGGCCCCAGCCGGTCCAATGGCATTGTGAATTTTTCCTAACTGACCGGTATGGGACCAACCTGGATCCTGGGAGTCATAACTCAGCAGGCTGATAGCTAATAGTAGTGCACCCGCTAGCAGACTGATTAATGCACCCTCGCGAACCAAGCGGGCGACGAGTGAATCCGGCAATACACCGCTCTTCGCGGAATTTTCTTCGGTTGCGCTCTCGGCCTTCAATGGCTTACCTCAATAATCTTTGTTGTTACTTTCTGGCACTGGTAATAAACGGAAATCGCTACTTAAGCGATTTCCTCGATGGCCTAATTATCTTTGATTTATGCTGGTTTGTATGTGCGATATATACAAGCCGGAATCTTAAGGGAAATATCCTCTCCAGTATCCCGCCAACACAACGAATCTCTTATCTCATGGGGCACTCTGTCGCGGGCAAAGTTATTCAGTATTTCTAGTTTGCTAGAGTCTCCACCCAGCTCGGCGACCAGGCTTGCTCGGGTGCTGTAAGTGAATTCAGTCTGAAATATTTCCTCACATCCACTGAATCCAGCACTTTTAAATAGCCAGGATAACTGGTCCTGCCTGGGGAAGTAGCGGTTGAATGCTTGAGATTCGCAGCCAGCCAAAATGCTGGTTTTTCGTACGATATCTGTAAATACATCCTGTATCACACCGGTGGCAGGCAGCAATTGCCAAATAATGAAGCGCCCCCCCCTCTTCAGAACTCGAAAGACATTCCTCATTACCAACGGTTGGTCCAATTGGGGCACTTCGTGCAATCCCATTTTGAGCACTACTGCATCAAAAGATTCCTTTTCATAAGGCAACGCCCTGGCATCACCCACAGTAACATCGACAACCCTTTCACGCACTTTTGGGTCAATACGCTTGAGCTGGGAGTGGTGGGTATCGCACAGACTGAGTGCAATCTCCATTGACTTTTTATCACCATACTCCAACAGCAACTGGCTGACAGCTCCACTGCCGCTCATTAGGTCCAGTACTTTGTTTCCCTCTCTGAGATCCAGCGCTTCGAGTAGTTTTGCTTTCGATTCGGGTGAAGCCACGAAGGCGTCTAAAGCATCATGGGAGAGGACATTGTACCCATCCGCCACAATATCGCATCTGACCTGCAGCTTGAGGGATGCGAACAACTCCACTAAATCTGGAGGGCCATGCAAACTGGCAATATGACTACCGTCAGGCCCTAAGTCGACAGAAAGCCTCAAGGAGAAAGTGTCATCCAGGATTTCCGACACAAATACCTGTGCTTCATTACTGAGACTGAAGGTAAATGTGGGGTGGCCAATCAAGTTACTGCCCAGATTCAACGGTACTATTTTTCTGCCCTGCCTCATGGCTTCGCCCTTTGGCCGTTGTTATGCATCCGAAATTTGGCTAATTACCAAAAGGATGAAAACACCTCCTCCGAGCCCTCTTGTGACCAAATACAAATACTTTATAAGACCTTTCGGGCAGACTTCACATTAAATAAATCGCAATTTATTCAATAAAAACAAGGAATTATTAGCAATTATTGATGTCATTTCTGGATAGATAGAACCGGACCGACCCGCCGTAGCGATCCAAATAGCACTTCCCAATGGCATAAATTGAGGCAAACTATTTCGCCGCATTGTCACTATCGCCTATCATATCGGCCAATCTAATAGCTTTGGCTGATTAAAATATGGCCAGCTAGGTGGACCCCCAGTTCACTGGGTAAACTTTGCACTCAGACAGGTTTAAAGAGAGTTTCATGAGCAACAACCATCATCGACTGATTATTCTCGGTTCTGGTCCTGCAGGCTACACAGCAGCCATCTACGCAGCCCGCGCAAATTTGAATCCCGTAGTGATCACCGGCATGCAGCAGGGTGGACAGCTGACTACTACCACAGAAGTTGAAAACTGGCCCGGTGGTATCGCCGACCTGCAAGGTCCCGACCTGATGGTGCAAATGCAGCAACACGCCGAGCGTTTCGACACCCAGATTATTTTCGACCACATCGAGTCTGTAGATCTGAACAACCGCCCATTCACCCTGAAGGGCAATGAAACCTACACCTGCGATGCACTGATCATTGCCACAGGCGCCTCTGCTCAGTACCTGGGCCTGCCCTCCGAGGAAGCCTTCCAAGGCCGCGGCGTCAGTGCCTGTGCCACCTGTGATGGTTTTTTCTATCGCGATCAAAAAGTGGCGGTAGTAGGCGGCGGCAACACCGCTGTTGAAGAGGCCCTTTACTTGTCTAACATCGCCAGTGAAGTCACACTGATTCACCGCCGCGACGAACTTCGTGCGGAAAAGATTCTGCAAAATCGCCTGATGGATAAGGTGGAAAACGGCAATATCAAACTTTGCTTTCACCACACCCTCGACGAAGTTCTTGGGGATGACAGCGGTGTAACTGGTCTGCGCGTTCGCAGCACACAGGACGACTCTACCAAGGAGCTTGAAGTCTCTGGTGTGTTTATCGCGATTGGCCACAAGCCCAATACCGATATTTTTAAAGATCAGCTGGAAATGAACAACGGCTATATCATCGTACAAAGTGGCCTGGAGGGTAACGCGACCCAGACATCTGTGCCCGGTGTGTTCGCTGCAGGCGATGTGTCTGATCATATCTACCGCCAGGCGGTCACTTCCGCCGGAACTGGCTGTATGGCAGCTCTGGATGCCGAGCGTTTCCTCGACGCTTAATAAGCGCTTCTCCCCCGGGTATCCACAAGGCTACCCGGGCCTCTTCAGGCCCAGGACAGGTATCAGTTTGTGGCAAGGAATACCCAAAGCCGCCTGATGTGGCTCGATCACAACCATATCGATTTCCCCCCTACCCAGACTGCTCTCGACGACCCCAATGGGCTACTCGCTGCGGGGGGAGACCTCTCTCCAGATTGGCTGTTAGCAGCCTACGGACGCGGTATCTTTCCTTGGTTCTCCGATGACCAGCCCATCCTATGGTGGTCCCCCTCGCCACGCTGCGTGGTGATACCTAGTGACTTTCGTATTGGCCGCAGCCTGCGCAAGGTGCTGCGCCGAGGTACATTCTCGGTCACATTTGACCAGGCCTTCAAAGCGGTCATCGAGGGCTGCCGCGCCCCCAGAACCTCTGAGGATGGCACCTGGATCACCGATGAAATGACCGAGGCGTATGTCGATATGCATCACCTTGGCCATGCCCACTCCGTCGAAGTATGGCGCGACGGGCAGTTGGTTGGCGGGCTTTATGGCATAGCCATCGGCCGGGTATTTTTTGGCGAATCAATGTTTCACCGGGAAACGGATGCTTCCAAAGTCGCTTTTGTCCACCTCGTTCGCCAATTAGAATTGTGGGGCTGCCCTTTCATCGACTGCCAGGTAGGCAATCCTCACTTAAGCAGTCTCGGGGCCGTTGAATTGTGTCGTAGGGACTTCGAACACTTGCTGGAATGCGGCCTGGCACAACCCGCCTTCCCGCAGCCTTGGAAACTTACGTGGACTTATGGGTAAATATTCTCAGCTCGACTCGGTCCGCCTGCTGGCAACCCTGCCCCACCCATGTGGCTACCTGCCGGACAGGGAGGCCACAACGGTATTTGTGGACCCGCAGACAGAGGTAGACCAACGCCTATACAACCGCCTTTCAGAGCTGGGCTTCCGCCGCAGTGGTGCCTATCTCTACCGACCCCAATGCGCCACCTGCAGAGCCTGTGTACCAGCCCGTGTACCTGTGGGTCTTTTTGTGCCCGATCGCAACCAGCGGCGCTGCTGGAAGCGCAACAAGGATCTGGATATCTTTCATATCGAATCCATCGACACAGACGAACATTACGAGCTGTACGCTCGCTATATTGAGCAGCGCCACGCCGACGGAGAAATGTACCCTCCCAGCCGCGAGCAATATCGCAGCTTCTTGAGTCCAGCCTGGGGGGCCACACGCTATATCGAACTGCGTGCGAGGGGGCGTCTCGTGGCTGTAGCGGTTACCGACCTTCTCACTGCAGGCCTGTCGGCCATCTATACTTTCTTCGACCCGGATGAAGACAAACGCAGCCTCGGCAGCTATTGCATTCTCTACCAGATCGAATGGGCCAGGAGGCTGGGCCTCTCCAATCTCTATTTGGGCTATTGGATCGAGAAGTGCCACAAAATGGCCTATAAAAGCCAGTTCAAGCCGATAGAAATGCTCACGGAGAACCGCTGGAGCTTGAAGTCTCTATAGCCCCATTGCACGCGCCCTTTGCTCTATTCTGCCTTTTCGTGCAAAATGCTCGCCCGTCGAGCCGCGGCTAGGCAAGATTGCCTCCGGGGTAAAGGTCTGATCAAGTTTATTTGAAGGTTGCTGCCGCATGGCAAAAGACGATTATATTGAAATGGAAGGCGAGGTGATCGACACCCTGCCAAATACCACTTTCCGCGTAAAGCTGGAAAACGGACACGTGGTCATTGCGCACATCTCAGGAAAGATGCGTAAAAACTACATTCGCATCCTCACTGGCGACAAGGTCAAGGTGGAGCTTACGCCCTACGACCTGAGCAAAGGCCGCATTACGTACCGCGCCCGTTAATTCGCTCGCCAGGCAAAAGCCTCCAAGGCGATTTGCTGTGATACAAAAAAGCCACCTTACGGTGGCTTTTTTGATGGGCTTGCGAGCAAAATCAGGCCGGAACCGCCGTCTTTATGGATATTTCGTCATTTTCTATGACGACCACTACACGGCCACCCTCTTCCGCCAACTCCCCAAACAGAACGGACTCCGCCAGGGGTTTACGCAACTTGTCTCGTATCAAGCGGGACATTGGGCGAGCACCCATTTTCTCATCATAACCGCGAATAGCCAGCCACTCGCGGGCCTCATCTTCCACGATCAGGGTTACACGAGAGTCATCCAGCTGCGCCTGCAACTCGACAATAAACTTATCCACCACCGTTTTAACCACATCCAATGGAAGAGCACCAAATTGGATAATACTGTCGAGGCGGTTGCGGAACTCGGGGGTAAACATCTTTTTGATCTCCTCCATACCATCGGAGGAGTGATCCTGACTGGAAAAACCGATAGATCGACGGCTCATCAGTTCAGCACCAGCATTCGTGGTCATAATCAGGATCACATTGCGGAAATCCGCTTTGCGCCCGTTATTGTCCGTCAGGGTCCCATGATCCATCACCTGCAGAAGCAGGTTAAATACTTCGGGGTGGGCCTTCTCGATCTCATCGAGTAACACCACACTGTGCGGATGCTTGGTCACCGCATCGGTTAACAACCCGCCTTGATCGAAGCCCACATAGCCGGGAGGCGCACCAATCAGGCGGGAAACCGTGTGGCGCTCCATATACTCGGACATATCGAAGCGAATAAGCTCGATCCCCATGACCTTGGCCAGCTGACGGCAGAGCTCGGTCTTACCGACCCCTGTAGGGCCAGAGAACAAGAACGAGCCTATGGGTTTCTCCTCAGCACCGAGTCCTGCACGACTCAGCTTAATGGCCGTACTGAGCGCTTCAATCGCCCGATCCTGACCAAAGACCACCATCTTGAGATTATCGTCTAGTCGCGATAACTGCTCCTTGTCCGAAGCGGAGACACTCTTCGCCGGGATCCGAGCCATTTTGGCTATTACTTCTTCGATTTCACCAACACCAATCACCTCTGTGCGCTCCTCAACGGACAGAAGGGATTGATAGGCCCCCGCCTCATCAATCACATCGATCGCTTTATCGGGCAGGAAACGCTCGGTGATATGACGACTGGAGAGCTGGGCGGCGGCATCAAGGGCGGCATCGGTGAAACGCACTTTATGATGATCCTCGAAGCAGCTCCTGAGCCCCTGCAGTATCTGTACCGTCTCCTCTACCGAAGGCTCACTGACATCGATTTTTTGGAATCGGCGTGAGAGCGCGCGATCTTTCTCGAAGATACCGCGGTATTCGGTAAAGGTGGTGGAGCCAATGCAGCGAAGCTGACCGCTGGAAAGCAGCGGTTTCAGCAGGTTGGAAGCGTCCATAACGCCGCCGGATGCTGCGCCGGCTCCAATAATGGTATGGATCTCATCAATAAACAGGACTGCATGCTCGCGCTTCTTCAGCTCGGCTAACAATGCTTTGAAACGCTTCTCAAAATCACCCCGATACTTGGTTCCGGCAAGCAGAGAGCCCAGATCAAGAGAGTAAATGGTACTGTCTTTTAATGGCTCTGGAATATCCTCATCCACAATTCGCCTGGCCAAGCCTTCAGCGATTGCTGTTTTACCGACGCCGGATTCACCCACCAACAGGGGGTTATTCTTGCGGCGTCGCGCGAGGACCTGGGTAACCCGCTCAACTTCGGGACCACGCCCGACCAGTGGGTCGATCCGACCGAGGATTGCCTCCTGGTTCAGGTTGGTTGCATAGCTCTCCAGGGGGTCAGAGCCTCCGGGTTCGGTACCGGTACTGATCTCCTCTTCCACCTGCTCCTGGGTGGCATCTGAGCCATGGTGGTGATTGTGGTTGTTGCCGCTGGAACCGACCCTGGAAATCCCATGGGTGATGTAATTGACTACATCAATGCGCGCAACACTCTGCTGCTTCAGATAGTAAACGGCTTGACTTTCCTGTTCACAGAAAATGGCGACCAACACATTAGCCCCGGTAACCTCTTTTTTACCCGATGACTGAACGTGGAAAACGGCCCTCTGCAATACCCTTTGGAACCCCAGGGTAGGCTGGGTCTCGCGATCGGTATCTGCCTCCGGGATTAACGGCGTGGTAGAGTCCACAAACTCCAACAGTTCGCGGCGCAATGCGCTCAGGTCGGCCCCGCAGGCATGCAACACGTCAGCAGCCGACTCATTGTCCAGGAGCGCCAGCAGCAGGTGCTCCACAGTCATGAATTCGTGCCGCTTCGCTCGCGCACCCTTGAACGCCAGATTGAGCGTTACCTCTAAGTCCTTGCTGAGCATTTAAACCTCAAACCCTAATCGCCAATATTCCCCGCCGACTCCGCTGGTAGGCGCGCACCCTTTGCCGGCATCTATCTCCTGGCTGATTCCTTTCAGGTGACGGGACCCTTGTGCTAAAGCAGCTTTAATATAAATCAATCGTCTTTACTCTCGTCCGCCTCTATCTCACACAACAACGGATGCTCATTCTCCTGGGCGAACTGATTAACCTGCGCGGCCTTTGTCTCCGCTATATCCCGAGTATAGACACCGCACACTGCTTTTCCCCGCGTGTGTACTTGCAGCATCAACTCTGTGGCGCGCTCACGGTTGACCCCAAAAAATAACTCCAGAGTCTCCACAACAAAGTCCATGGGGGTGTAGTCATCATTCAACATGATGACCTTATACATAGGCGGGCGTTTGAGCCGTGGCGGCGCCTCTTCCAGTGCGAGCCCGCCATCGGAACCCTCACCCTCTAAATAATCTTCTCCAGAATCACTGGAGCCTAGTTTAATGACCTGCAAAATACTCATAACAATTATCAATGTGTTCTAACGAGCTTTAGTAGCACGACATGCTCAACCGTCAACGACCTGCCATTGTAACCTTATTTGACCAACGACACAGGGACATCACAGCCTCAAGCGCAGCTTCTTGACATTCCTATAGCAGTTGACTACAAGAGGTAGTGCCTGCTCATTCACAGCCATTAGTCGCAGATAGGATCGCAGTCGATTAATCCGCAGGTCAAATAAATATAAAAACTCTGTAAGGTGGCCGATAGGTCACTCAGGCAATTAGAGGGAGTTCGTTATGCCTACTGGTACCGTGAAGTGGTTCAACAACGCTAAGGGATATGGGTTTATTCTTGCAGATGAAGGAGGGGAGGATCTGTTCGCGCACTATTCCGCAATTCAGATGGAAGGCTACCGAACCCTGAAGGCCGGCCAGCAAGTTACCTTTGATATCGTCAGAGGTGACAAAGGCTATCACGCCGCAAATATTTCTACCGCTGCGGCGGCAGAAACTACGACTAGCAGCCAAAGCGCCAGCGTTAATGCAGATCTCAGCCGCTCTGAGACAATCAGAGAGAAAGAGGCGGAAGCGCTCGACTAATTTTTGAAGCTGCGCTGGCAGACCCACACCAACAAAAAAGCCCTTCGCTTTACAGCAAAGGGCTTTTTTAGTTAGGGCCGGATTAAACAATCCAACCCTAAATCAGCCAATTAGGCCATGTGCTTGATGACTTCGTCACCAAACGCGGAGCAGGATTTCAGCTCGGCACCATCCATCAGGCGCTCGAAATCGTAGGTTACAGTCTTGGCTTCGATAGCCCCTTCCATACCCTTGATGACCAGGTCTGCAGCTTCGTTCCAGCCCAGGTGACGCAGCATCATCTCAGCGGAAAGAATCAGGGAACCCGGGTTTACCTTATCTTGGCCAGCGTACTTAGGCGCAGTACCGTGAGTCGCTTCGAACAGAGCAACGTCGTCGGACAGGTTCGCACCCGGAGCGATACCGATACCGCCAACCTGCGCAGCCAGTGCGTCAGACAGGTAGTCGCCGTTCAGGTTCAGGGTGGCAATGACGTCGTACTCAGCAGGACGCAACAGGATCTGCTGCAGCATCGCATCGGCAATCACGTCCTTAACAACGATCTCTTTGCCAGTCTTCGGGTTCTTGAAGCTGTGCCAAGGACCACCGTCCAGCGGCTGAGCGCCAAACTCGTCGCGAGCCAACTCATAACCCCAATCGGCGAAGGCACCTTCGGTGAACTTCATGATGTTGCCTTTGTGTACCAGGGTTACGGAATCGCGATCCTGGTCCACAGCGTACTGGATAGCCTTGCGCACGAGACGCTTGGTACCTTCAGAAGAAACCGGCTTAACACCGATACCACAGTTCTCAGGGAAACGGATTTTCTTAACACCCATCTCGTCCTGCAGGAACTTGATAACTTTCTTGGCTTCGTCAGTGTCCGCTTTCCACTCGATACCCGCGTAGATATCTTCAGAGTTTTCACGGAAGATCACCATGTCGACCTTGTTCGGCTCTTTCACCGGAGAAGGTACACCGCTGAACCAGCGAACCGGACGCTGACATACATACAGGTCCAACTCCTGACGCAGAGCAACGTTCAGGGAACGGAAGCCGCCGCCTACTGGAGTGGTCAGAGGGCCTTTGATGCTGACAACGTAGTCTTTGATCGCTTTGAGGGTTTCAGCTGGGAACCAGTCGCCAGCGTAAGTCTCTGCGGCTTTCTCGCCGCAGTAGATTTCCATCCACTCGATTTTCTTGTCGCCGCCGAAAGCTTTCTCTACCGCCGCGTCGATAACCTTGCGCATTACCGGGGTGATATCCACACCGATGCCGTCACCCTCGATGAACGGAATTACCGGGCGATTCGGAACATTCAGCGAACCGTCGGAATTGACTGTAACTTTTTCGCCGTCTGCCGGCACTTGGATGTGACCCATATTGCGTAAACTCCCAAAATTCTATGACTTTTTAGGTCCAGCGTTGCTTGCACCGCTCCCCCGGGACCATTGGGCGGGGATAAAAATCGGCGGGATTATAGCAGCATCGGCTAATTTTTGTAGTTGGATTACAATACTCAATTTTTCTTATGCCCAAGATCATTCTCCTAAACAAACCTTTTGGCGTGTTAAGCCAATTCACAGATCCCCAGGGTCGCGCCACACTAGCGGACTATATCCCGCACAAAGGCTTCTATGCTGCCGGGCGGCTCGACTACGACTCCGAGGGTCTCCTTCTCCTCACTGATGATGGAGCGCTACAACATCAAATCAGCCATCCAAAGAGAAAGATGGCGAAAACCTACTGGGCCCAGGTTGAGGGGGACATCACCGATGACGCCCTGATGTTCCTGCGCCAAGGTGTAGATTTGAAGGATGGGCGCACAGCTCCTGCTAAGGCCCGCAAACTCTCCGAAGTCGATCTGTGGCCGCGCAATCCCCCAATAAGAGAGCGCAAGTCCATCCCCACCAGCTGGGTAGAGCTCACTATTCACGAGGGCCGAAACCGCCAGGTGCGACGCATGTCCGCCGCAGTCGGCTTCCCCACCCTGCGACTGGTGCGTATGGCGATCGGCAATTGGAAGCTCGATGCTCTGCAGCCGGGACAGTACCGCTCAGAGGAGGTTTTCTCTGCGCCTAAACCAAGGCCCTATCGCAAAACGAAGCCACCTCAGAAGCGCAATCGCCCCCGCCGGGGGCAGTAAGCTATAAAGCAAGATAAAAGCGGCCTTGGTCAGAAGCACGATTCACAGGTAAAATTCGCCCCCTTTCCATCTCAGTGAAGTAGTGACTGTCCTTCTTATGCCTGATTCCACGCACAACAAACAGCCAAAGCGCGTCATCGTCGGTATGTCCGGCGGTGTGGATTCCTCTGTAGCCGCACTTCTGCTTATGCAGCAGGGCTACCAGGTGGAGGGCTTGTTTATGAAAAACTGGGACGAGGACGACGGCACCGAATACTGCACTGCGAAAGCGGACTTGGCCGATGCCCAGGCTGTTTGTGAAAAGCTGGGCATTAAACTGCACACCGCCAATTTTGCAGCCGAGTATTGGGATCATGTATTCGAATACTTCCTGGCAGAATACAAAGCCGGCCGCACACCGAACCCAGACATTCTGTGTAACCGGGAAATCAAATTTAAAGTTTTCCTGGAATATGCCGAAGTCCTGGGCGCGGATGCCATTGCCACCGGGCACTATGCCCGTCGCCGCGATATAGAAGGTCGCTCCTACTTATTCAAGGGGTTGGATGGCAACAAAGATCAAAGCTATTTCCTCCACGCCGTTGGGGAGGCAGAGTTTGCTCGTTCACTGTTCCCATTAGGGGAACTGGAGAAACCCGAAGTGCGGCGTATCGCTGAGGAAAATGGCTTTATCACCCACAACAAGAAAGACAGCACCGGTATTTGCTTTATTGGCGAACGTCGCTTTAAGGATTTCCTGGAGCAGTACCTGCCCGCCCAGCCGGGCGACATGGAAACGCCCGAAGGCGAAGTTATGGGGCGTCACGCCGGCCTGATGTACCACACCATCGGACAGAGACAGGGGCTAGGTATCGGTGGTGTAAAAGGTGCAGGCGAAGAACCTTGGTATGTCGTGGGTAAAAACCTGGAGCGCAACGTATTGATTGTTGCCCAGGGGGCGCACCACCCCTTGCTCTACGCCACTGGCTTGACGGCAACCCAAACCCATTGGATCAATGGTGCTGCACCAGGGGAGTCTTTCCGCTGTCAGGCGAAAACTCGCTATCGCCAGCCGGACCAGGATTGCATCGTACAAGTACAGGAAGATGGAAGCTTAGTTGTGGAATTTGATGAGCCTCAACGTGCAATTACTCCAGGGCAATCTCTGGTCCTGTACGATGGAGAAAAATGCCTCGGCGGCGCAGTGATAGAACAGGCAACCGGTATAGGCACCGCCGTACCAGAAAAGTACAAGAAACACTAAGGAGTGACTTTGAATAACTGGCGGGACCAGGCTCTGGCACTGGCCGGAATTTTTCAATCCGCAACACTGGTAGAGCGTCTGGCCAAAACGGGCACCGCTCCCCAGGCCCAATTGGAAACCGGGGTGTATAGCCTCTTCCAGCTCAACCCAGATCGCACCGAAGATGTGTTTGCCGGTGCAGAAAAGCTGCTGCCTGGCTTACAGGTTTCAAGGCAGTTACTGCAATCGCGGCAACACCCCGAATACACAGACTGCCTGCGCTACGCACTCTCGGTGCTCTATCTGCAGCGGCAATTAAGCAAGAAAGGAGAGTTGCTTTCCATTATTGGCAGCCGCCTCGAAAAAGCCAAGACTCAGGCGGAGCACTTCGCCCCCACTCACGAGAATGTATTTTCCAATCTCGCCAGCATCTACAGCGATACTCTCGGTACTTTCCGCTTCCGCATCCAGGTTCTGGGGGATTTCAATTTCCTGCAGCAACAGCGTGTCGCCAACCAGATCCGCTCCATGCTGTTTGCCGGTATTCGTTCAGCCACGCTGTGGCGACAATTGGGTGGCAGACGCCTGCACCTTCTGTTTCAACGCAAAAAACTATTGCGTGCGACCGACGAGCTGATCGCACAGATCGAATCTATAAAAAACTAATCCCGGAGATTTACTATGACAGTTGAGCTTTCCGCACTCACAGCGGTATCCCCTATTGATGGTCGCTACGAGAGCAAGACTGCCCCCCTACGTGAAATTTTCAGTGAATACGGCCTGATTCGCGCCCGTGTTGAAGTGGAAGTGCGCTGGCTTCAGAAACTCTCCGCACACCCGGAAATTGCTGAGGTAGAACAGTTCGACGAAGCTGCCAGCCAGCTACTCGATAGCATTGTGGCCAACTTTTCCCTGGAAGATGCTGGGCGTATCAAGGAAATTGAGCGCACCACCAACCACGACGTGAAAGCGGTTGAATACTTCCTCAAAGAAAAAATCAGCGGCAATGCACAGCTGGCAAAAGTAAGCGAATTCGTTCACTTCGCCTGCACCTCCGAGGACATCAACAACCTGTCCCACGCCCTGATGCTGCGCGCTGGCCGCGATAACTTCATGCTGCCCGCAATGAATGAACTGGTAGAGAAAATCGCTAAACTCGCCCAGGATTTCGCCGATGTGCCTATGCTATCCCGCACCCACGGCCAAACCGCCAGCCCCACGACTGTAGGTAAGGAGCTCGCCAACGTGGTTGCGCGCCTGCGCCGCCAGGTAGTCCAGGTAGAGGCCGTACCACTGCTGGGTAAAATCAACGGTGCTGTGGGCAACTATAATGCTCACCTGTCTGCTTACCCAACTATCGACTGGGAAAAGAACGCGGAAGAGTTCATCTCTTCTCTCGGCCTGACCTGGAACCCCTACACCACCCAGATCGAACCCCACGACTATATTGCCGAACTGTTCGATGCCATTGCACGCTTTAACACCATCCTGATCGACTTTGACCGCGATATCTGGGGCTATATCTCCCTTGGCTACTTCAAGCAGAAAGTCGTTGCCGGAGAAGTGGGCTCCTCCACCATGCCGCACAAGGTCAACCCTATCGACTTCGAAAACTCCGAAGGCAACCTGGGCCTGGCCAATGCCGTATTCCAGCACCTGGCCGCGAAATTGCCGGTCTCCCGCTGGCAGCGCGACCTGACCGACTCCACTGTACTGCGCAATATGGGCGTGGGCGCCGGTTACTCCGCCATTGCTTATGCCGCCACTATGAAGGGACTGGGCAAACTGGAGATCAACCGTGAACGCCTGGCGGAAGACCTGGATAATTCCTGGGAAGTTCTGGCCGAGCCGATCCAGACTGTTATGCGCCGCTACAACATCGAAGAGCCTTACGAGAAGCTGAAGGCCCTTACTCGCGGCCAGGGTATTACCCGCGAAACTTTAAAGGTGTTTATCGAGAACCTGGAAATTCCTGCAGAAGCCAAAAGCGCACTATTGGAAATGACCCCAGCATCCTATATCGGTAATGCTATCGAGCAAGCCCGCAAAATTTAAGTGAGCACTGCTTCCGGCCACCTCTCCGTGGCCGGAAGCTTTTTCAAACCGCTTATGATCACTCTACTCTGCAGGGCTGTAACTTCACGCTAAGTTACATCCAATCGCAGACCTGAGAACATTTCCCCAGCCCAACTAACAGTGAGAGTTACCGTGGCAAGCCCCCTTACCCATCTCGGCGATATGCCAATTGAAGTTTTTATGCGCGATTATTGGCAGCAAAAACCCCTGCTGATCCGCAATGCCTTCCCCAACTTCGAATCGCCCATTTCAGGGGAAGAGCTTGCAGGCATGGCACTGGAGGAAGCGGTCGAATCGCGCCTGGTGCTGGAAAACGGTGAGAGCGGGCCCTGGGAGCTACGCACTGGCCCTTTCACTGAAGAAGACTTCCTCACCCTACCCCGCACTCACTGGACATTACTTGTACAAGCAGTAGACCAGTGGCTCTCGGAAGTGGCCGAACTAAAAGAGTCCTTCCGCTTTATCCCAGACTGGCGCTTAGATGACGTCATGATTAGTTACGCGGCCGACCAGGGGAGTGTCGGACCTCATTACGACCACTACGATGTCTTTCTGCTCCAGGCCGAAGGCAAGCGCCTTTGGCAGCAGGGAGTAAAAGTAGATGAAACCAGCCCACGTCTGGAAGGCACGCCCCTCAATATCTTGAAAGAGTTCAATGCAGAAAACAGCTGGGTGCTAGAACCCGGTGATATGCTCTATCTTCCTCCACAATATAGCCACTGGGGTATCGCCGAGGGCGGCTGCACCACGATTTCCATTGGCTTCCGAGCACCCTCTGCTTCAGTCATACTGGAAGACCTCGCCGCCGAAGTAGCCATGGGTCTACCGGACAGCCTGCGTTATACCGATGCCGGCATGGAACCGGCAAAATGCCCAGCAGAAGTAGATTCTGAGTCAGTAGCTTGTTTGCAACAACAGCTCATCGAGTGGCTGAAGCAACCAGAAAAGATCACACAGTGGTTTGGCGCTGTAATGACTGAAGCAAAATACCCTGATACTGTCGCATTAGATGCAGATGAAGCTTCAGACTGGCGTGAGCAAATGCCTAAAGGGGCACAGCTAGTACTAAACCCCGCATCGCGAGCAGCCTTCTGTCGAGAGCCCGCCACGTTATTTGTCGATGGTGAGGCTCTCTCCGCACCACTCACATTTGCCCAGCAGTTTGCCGAGTCCCATGAAATCTCCTGGGACGATATTGAGGCCTTCCCTGAAATCGCAAGCAATGATGGGCTCATCGATCAGCTGGTAGCCCAGGGCACACTAATTTATCCCCCTGAGGATTTCTGAAATGGCCGTACTGGTACGCCCTGCTGACTGGCAAAAAGAGCAAGAAAGCATTCGAGCTATCCGCGAAGCCGTGTTTGTGCAAGAACAGAAAGTACCCGCAGACTTGGAATGGGATAACCTGGAGGAAAGTTCGCAACATTTCCTGGTTTTCAATGAGGGTGTCGCTGTAGGGACCGGGCGCCTCTGTAAAAATGGCAAAGTTGGCAGAATGGCGATCAAGCAATCTGCTCGAGGCCTTGGAATTGGGGCCCAATTACTAAACAGCATTTGTGACTTTGCCAAGCAGCGGGGCTTACTCAATATCTACCTGCATGCACAACAACACGCTCAGGGTTTTTATACCAGAGGTGGCTTTAGTCCCGAGGGAGAGATCTTTTATGAAGCGGGTATCCCCCATATCAAGATGGTGCGGCAGTTAAACTAAGCTGGAATGAAAAATGCCGGCATGGAAATGCATGCCGGCCATCCTCCATCCAAACCACCATAAACAAAATACCCTCTTCACTGTTCAGGTAGATCCCATCCGTTCCCCCATCACCTAACTAACATTTTCTGTAGATGTGGCTAGCGGGAATATAAATTCATATGATAACGGTTTTGTAAGTGTATTCTTTTATACTATTCCTTTATTTACTTGCTATAACTGAGACCGAACAGGCTGCCCATCATTTGGGCACAGCCCCTTTTTCCTGACTTCCTGTTAGCTCGGACTAATATCAGAGGGCCTGGAAATCGAATAAGGAGGTGCTCAACCAACCATGCCCAAGACACTGCTCCTTAAAAATGCCGAAATCCTGGTAACCATGGACTCAGAAAGGCGTGAAATTACCGACGGGGGTATTTATGCTGAGGACGGAATAATTACTGCTGTAGGGCAGTCCAAAGACCTGCCCAGGAATGCGGATACGATTATAGATGCCCGCGGGCAGATAGCCCTCCCCGGGATGGTGAACACTCATCACCACTTAAATCAGACGTTGACCCGTAACCTGCCTGCCACCCAAAACATGAACCTGTTTGCTTGGTTGCAGCTCCACTACCCCATTTGGACCCGTATAAACCCTGAGGCTTCCCGTACCAGCGCCCTGATTGGTTTAGGTGAGCTTGTGCTCTCTGGTTGCACGACGGTGTTTGACCACTCTTATCTATTCAAAAGTGGCAACAAAGTAGATATTCATATTGAAGCCGCCAAAGATTTGGGAGTGAGATTTCATGCTAGTCGCGGCTCTATGTCCTTAGGGAGATCCAAAGGGGGCTTGCCTCCAGATGAGAGCGTCGAGGATGAAGAATTTATTCTCCAGGACAGCATTCGTGTCATAGATCGCTATCACGATGCAAATTACGGCGCCCTAACCCGAATCGTTTTAGCCCCCTGCTCCCCATTTAATGTTTCAGAAAACTTGCTCAAGGAAACCGCTCAGCTGGCCCGAGATAAGGGGGTCATGCTGCACACACACATCTGCGAAACATTTGATGAAGAACGCCATACACTTGAACGGTTTGGCAAGCGACCTTTGGAATGGATGGAAGAAGCCGAATGGCTAGGCCCCGATGTTTGGTTTGCTCATGCCGTACATGTCGATGCCTTGGAAGTGAATGCTTTGGCTCGCATGGGGTGTGGTATTTCACACTGCCCAAGCTCTAATATGCGTCTTTCTTCGGGAATTGCGCCAGTCAAAGATTATATTGCCGCTGGCATAAAAGTGGGTCTTGGCGTTGATGGCTCCGCCAGTAATGACGCCTCCAATATGCTTCTCGAAACCCGCCAAGCCATGCTGCTTTCAAGGTTGAGAATGGGACTTCGCCCCCCAGAAGGGCCACACCGTTACGCCCAACTCCCTCAATCCCACCCACTGCGTTCCTCAGAATGGATGACAGCTCGAGAAGCCTTGGAACTTGCCACCCTTGGAGGTGCAAGGGTTCTTAATCGCACTGATATCGGTGCGCTAGAGGTCGGGCGCTGCGCAGATTTTTTTACACTGGAGCTCAATACTATTCAATACGCGGGAGCCCTTTCAGACCCTGTCGCCGCCGTAGTCTTTTGCGCTCCACAGTCTGCGAAAACAGTGGTTATTCACGGCCGCCAGATAGTTAGTAATGGAGAGATTATTTCAATTGATATGGCCCCTGTCATTCGTGAGCATAATAATTGGAGCAGAAAGCTTCTGAGAGATGGCTGATATGCACAGAGCTGGGGCTAGATTGGAAGGAAAGCAGAGATACCTTCCCTGGAGTATTGCAGTCCTCCTTTTTTCAAGCAGTATCGTGCTCTCAGTTTTCTTTGCATTACTATCCCCCAACATTGTCACCCAGCTAGAACTTGATCACAGTGAAATAGGTATTTTAGGCGGCAGCTCTTTTATCGCTTACTCACTTGGTCAACTCCTACTGGGATCAAAACTAGGCGCTTTCAGCCCAAAAAAACTTCTGAGCCTAACGGCTTTACTAGCCTCATGTGGCTGTATCATTTTTGCAAGTAGCTCCAGTTTTTTGTGGGCGTTAGTCGGTCAAATCTTAACTGCATTTGGCCTGTCGTGTAGTTTTATAGGAGTTATCTATATTATCGAGAGAGATTTACCGGATCACTTCTCCCTTTTAAGCGCATTAAGCCAGGGGTTAGCAAACTTTAGTGCGGCTTTTTTATCAATACTGTTCGGGTTAACTGCAAGTATCACCTCGTTTCGGGACCTATATTATTTTGCTGGCGCTTTTCTTATTACTTTGGCAGCGGCGATATATCTATTTGTTGGCAGCAACCCCAAAATCAGCAATGAAAAAAATGCTCCTGCCTTACCACTCATTACTCAACTTAGGGTTTGTTTTACGTCTTTACAATTCTGGGCAGCATTAATTTTTTATGCCTGCCTCTACGGTAGCATGCTCGCTTACTCCGACTTGTGGAATGTGCAGTTCCAGGTAGATTTTTTTGACGAAACCGCACAGCAAGGGACTTTTAGCAACACAATGACTCTGATAGGGGTAATCTTTGGGAGCCTCACAGTTGGCGTCTGGGCGCAACATAGAAATGACTATATTGTACCCGCAAGAACGTATAGCCTAATTGCATTGGCAATCACATTGATCTTACTATTGATTAATCTCTCCATCTCATGGAGTTTAGGAGCCAACTTTATTCTTGGAGTTGGACTCAGCGGATCTATTCTGGCATTTTCAGTAATCCAGGCTCAATTACCAAAATCTACTCACACCCTGGCAACTGCGCTGGTAGTTACTGCCGGATTTATTTTTGGTGGGCTATTACAGGCGCTTGTAGGCCTATCACTTGAAGCCAATCAACAGCTTGGACTAATAGATAGAATAACCGAGCACCTTAATTTTTTACCTAAAGGCAGTACTAAATTCCTAAACTATCAGTCTGCTTTTCAGTTGGTAGGTATCGTTATCTGTATTGGGTTTTTTAGCAGCTTATTCTTTCATAAGGAAAAATAGCCCCGGCAAAATTCAACAATAAGCTCCAGAGGCTATTTCATTATCTATAAGCGATTTATCCTAACAAAATACATTAAAAATCAATTAGGGTTTTTACCTCTATTTAGTTATCGTTATAGTTGTTGGAAGCGGCCTAGTAATCGCCCTATTCGCCCTCCCATGTATAAGGCCGTATGATAATCAAGCTCGTGAACGGCTCCCTCACTCTCAAGAACAGCAACAAGTCCCGACTGGCACCCACTCCTATTTCGCCCCTCGGCATCCTGGCTTGGCACAATATCTAAAGGTACCCACAACATACCCATCTGAGAGGCAAATATCTGTAAAGTGCTAATCGTATTGAGTTGATCCCCACTAAAGTTACTACCGATGGTAAAGCCCGCAGATAACTTATCAACCCACCCACGCCCACTATAGCGTTCACTGGCTGCGTCCATGAAAGCCTTAAACTGAGCTGAAACCGATCCCATAAAGGTTGGCGAACCAAGTACAATTCCATCACATTGGTCCAAACGAAGCATCAATTCAGGATTGTGATAGCGCCCTTGAATAATGTGAGCGCCCTCAATCGCAAATGCTCCCCCTTCACAACCTGGATTACTATTGATCCCATCTACAATGGCTTCAGCTAAAGTCCTTGTGCTGCCACAAACAGAATGGTATACAACGCCCACTTTGATCATGATGCGGCCTGATCGATATTCGCAATAGACTGATCACAACTCTCAGAGGATGTTGCGACCTTGAAGAGATTTGCCAGCTTTTGGTCGGCGCCTGCCTCCCTCGGAGTCTCGATTCCAAACACCTCTAAAAGCGTTTTACGTAACTGTTCGACACTGGCCAGCATAATGACAGTTTTTGGCCCCGTAATTGGCTGATAGCTTAATTGGCGATTCAATAAAGCATGACGACCTTCTGGGAATGCCCGTGTAGCAATTAAATGCTCAACGAAACGAGATTCTGGGTGTGTACAACAAAACCAGTTGGCGATCTTATAATCACCTGTAGTACGTGGACGTAAATCAAAGCTATACATTGGCTGCCAGGAATCGGAGACCTTTACTTCCAATAGGTAGTCCTCATCAGACAATGTCAAGCGATAGGTACCATGTGGCGTGCCCTGTGGATCAGATACATCCAAGCGTATTGGAGCAGTAAGAGTATTACTGCCAAAACCAGCATCTAACAGATAATGCACCTGGCCGACTTCCACAAGCAAAATCATATGCGATTGTGCAGGCTGATGGCCTGGTGGTGTCTGCCAGAGAACGCGTGCAGCAAGCCCGGTTACCGTAAACCCAATCTGCTGCAACACAGCACGTAACAAGGCATTTTGCTCAAAACAATAGCCTCCACGCTTTTGATTCACTAGCTTTTGCTCAATCGCAGCTAGATCAATATTCACGGGACTACCAAGGAAGGACGTTACATTTTCAAATGGCAGGGTACGAATATGCTGGGTAAGGATGCTCTTCAGGGTATCCAGGTCCAGAGAAGGCTTATTATAGTAACCGATCCGCTCAAAATATTTTTGTAAATCTATATTGTGTGTGCTTTCTGTCATTTGCCTCTAATCCTCCTGGCCAATCAACAATAGGAGCAGTCTAATACCTAAACCTTGGTTTAGGTCAAGGCAAATTACTAATTAAATTTCCCTGATGGCAACCAGGAGAGCCAAAGAAACAATTCTTTTCTGAAAGCTGGCAGGGATATAAAACCTCTAATCCAAGAGCTTATCCCAATAGTGGGTCCGTCGAAGCATATCCTCTATGGTTTCTTCTGGTAATAACTCCAAAGGTGTTAAACCATCCACTATCTTCCATCCGCCCCCAAGAGAGAGGTAAACCTGAACCAGGTTTGCTGCCACGGCACCCTGAGCAACCACTAGAATATCTTGCTGCGCAAGATTGGAAACCATGGTTGTGAGAACTGTATTGTATTGTATTTGCCCATCAATATACTGAGTTAAAGATAGATTAACCGCTTCCTCTGAAGCCATAGCGGCTATGTTATAAAAATATTGCTGCTCTTGGGATTTAAGGTAAGCAACAATTGCATTTTCAACATCCACTTGCGCCTGTAGAACCACCTGCTGATAATCCGAGACTAGCTGCTGAAAGGTCGCATCCTGCAAGCGTACATTGTTACGCAATCGTCCATAGTTAAAAACATTCCATTCAAAATCAACAAATAGATCCCAAGCATCGCTTCTACCATTTAGCTGCCCTCCCCTAATATCAATTGCACCAATCAATCCACCAATTGAAAAGTTTGGGTAAAGCTCTGCTCGTGCAACACCAATCAACTCTCCCTGGGCAGCAAGGAGGCGTTCGGCCTGACGGATATCTGGACGCTGTCGCAGGAGATCCTGCGGCATACCTATCGCTATAATTGAGGGGACATGTGGTACTGTTGGAGACACAGAAAGAATGTCATTAAGACTATGAGGCGGCATGCCCAACAATATCGAAAGGGTATTCTTGAATTGCTGCAGCGCTATTTCCAACCCGGGCACAGTAGCCTCGGTATTACTCAATAAGGTTTGCGCCTGCTCAGCATCCAGGGCGCTCACCTCTCCTGCATGAAATTTTACTTCTGCAATTCTTAGACCCTCTTGCTGAATACGAATATTCTCTCTGGCCACTTCAAGACGCCGCTTGATAGTGCGAATATTGATATATGTCTGGGCCACCTGTGCAATAATCGAAACGAGCAAACCATCATATTCGGCCATACTAGCCTCAAAGTCCGCGGCAGCAGAGTTGACCAACCTCCTTAGCTGCCCCCACATATCCAGCTCCCATGTCAAATTGAAATTGAGGTAATATTCGGTCTGCAAGTTGCCGGTTATGCCTGAGCGAACATATTTAGATCGATCTACCAAGCCCTCAATTTGCTGTATCTGTGGGTATTGATTACCGACTGCAATTGCGAGGAGTTGCTGCGCTTGTAAAGCCCTAAGGGCGGCAGACCTCAGTTCCAGGTTGTTTTCTATCGCCTGGGCTACCAAGTCATCCAAAATGGGATCTGCAAAGGCCGACTGCCACCAATAGGGATTCACTGCTTCTAGACTGTCCAAACTCTTATTATTTTGGTAAATCCAAGAGTCCTCAACTGTAACAGACGGAGGCAAATAATCTGGCCCCAACATGCAGCCATTACCAACAAACGTGGTCAGTACACCAAGAACTACAGGCCGGCGTAGGTTTTTAGGGCTTAACCAATTAAGGAGTTTGCGCCGTATCATCTTGTTCGGCGCTCGCAGTACCACTCATGACAAGTACTGAGCTAGTGAAACCAACCCGCAGCTCAACCGAGGTGGGGATTTCGGTCAGATGAACTCTCACGGGAATCCGCTGTGCTAACCGTATCCATTCAAACGTTGGATCTACCCTTGGTAGTAAATCATTGCCAGCGGTTCCATCTGTTTGGGCTATTCCCCAACCAATACTTTCCACATACCCATGGAGCGGCCTGTAAGGATAGGCCATCAAAGTCACTATGGCCTGATCACCTGGAGAAATACGACGGATGAATGTTTCCCGAAAATACCCCTCCACCCGATAAGTACTAACGTCTACTATGGACAGGGCCGGTTGATTGGCAACCGCTTGATCGCCAAAACGGAAATCGAGGTTCGTTACATAGCCGGAAACCGGCGCAGTAACGGTAGTGTATTCCAGATTAAGCTCTGCTTGACGCACTAAAGCAAGAGCCGCACGCACGCCTGGATTATCTATTCCCAGTGCGCCTAGTTGAGCTCGGGCCTGAGCCAATTCAGCCTGTGACTGCTCTAGAGAAGCCAAAGACTTGGCAAGTCTCGCTTCTGCTCCAGCACGATATTCCACAGACGACTCAAACTCTGCCTGAGCAGCCTGAAGGGATCTCACCGAAGTGGCACGC
Source organism: Microbulbifer sp. CnH-101-G (assembly GCF_052466775.1). Taxonomy (NCBI): domain Bacteria; kingdom Pseudomonadati; phylum Pseudomonadota; class Gammaproteobacteria; order Cellvibrionales; family Microbulbiferaceae; genus Microbulbifer; species Microbulbifer sp. CnH-101-G. The sequence goes on along the minus strand of NZ_CP174292.1, from coordinate 1,445,164 downwards.
TGAGGAAGCAATTCCTGTTGACGCTTATATTCCGCCCTGGCCTTTGTAATCTCTGCATCAAGTGCATTGATATTACTTTGGGCCTGATCTATGGCCGCTAAGGATTCTCGCAACCGGGCTTCATAGGCAAGAATATTTTCCCTTTGGGCATTATATGTATCTATGGCCTCCTCATATTGCGCTTTTGCTTCAGCCAGTGCCGCCTCATAGATTCTCGGATCAATTTGAAATAGGAGCTCTCCTGCTTTTACAAATTGATTATCCCTAATCGGTAATTTAACTACTTGGCCAGATACCCTGGGGGTAACCTGGATAATATCTGCCTGAACTGTTCCATCTCTTGTCCATGGATTGTTAAGGTACCTCCAAAACTGCAAAACCAATAACAAAACGGCAATTAAAACCAAGCTGCCCGTGAGAATATATTTACTATATTTTTTCATACTTATATCCCCACAAATACTACCCCGAAGAAAACAGAGTAAATAACACTCAACGAGATAATGACAACAGGAGGATTTGCAAAATACCTAGAGAGTCGAAAACGATCTAGAAGTCTGGCAGTAAGAAGTGCAGCAAGCACACCGAGCAAGCCTGAAACCAATATAGGTGAAAGGTAAAATCCACCTACAGAAACATCATGCGGTATCTTTTCCATTCACAGACCTGGTTAAATCACAAGAATCGCTCTTCACAAAACCGCTCCCAGTCCAATGACTCTGACAAATGAAATAATTCAGCCAAATAGTTATTGATACAGTGGGTAACCCCTAAGAAATATAAAAAATTTGACACACCCTCCTTGGATTTTGCACTACATGCGCCCATCTCCATAAGCTCATTCACATCGACATTTGCCCGATGAAATATCCTTCGATATCCCCGCCGCAACGAATCAATATGAACCTCTCTTTTCTTACCGGATAAATAAAAAAGTATCTTCCCAGCCAGACACCGCCAAATAAAGGCTTCACGCATCATCCTCTTTGGAGCTACAAACTTCATTTTACTTTTATCTATTCCGTATAAAATTTTCACCTGATTTGCAATCAACATCAGCAGGCTAATAACCCTCTCCATCTGATATCTAGACATACCCTTAATACGGTTCTTATCAATACCATCCATCCAATAGAGAATGCTTTTATATGCAATAAAAACAATATTAATGTGGTAAAGTATATATAGCCGATAGAGAATTGATCGCCTTCTAGCTTCAGGAATATCGCCCTGCAATATTAAGCAGGCAGCGCTATTGAGAAGCCTGTCCACATTTTTTTTAAAGTTCCTCTCAGGATGTGAGGAAAATGGTATATTTCTGGAAACCGCCAGAATACAAAATATAATAGCCAGAACGAAAACATAGTTTGTATACACAACAAAACTATATGTTTGGTAGTCATTAAAATTGAATATAATCTGTGGGAAAATAAGTACCAGCGTTCTTATCATCGACTGTGTGCCGAATGCTCGATTAGCCAGATAGCAGACAATAAAGGTCCAGATGAATATCATTATTCCCAGCGAATAAAACCCCTGCAACTTTGGCATCACAAAGAAGTATAAAGGCGCCGACATTAAACAAACTAATATTGTGTAGATGCATGTCTCAAACAGCCTGATTTGAGGGCTCACTGCGGCAATAATTGCTATTACAGTAATTAATAGAACAACCAATAAACCTCCTATCATACCCGGAACGAATAGGTATGACAGGTAAGCAATCCAAATACCTACAAGTACACGAACCACATTCCCAAGCCTGTCTGGGTCAGGCATAAGTAGACCGAGCCAATAGCCGCCCCCTTCATCTGGGAACTTTAAATATGACCGGCCCATCTGCTGAATATCATTCACAGAATCGATAAAAAATCGGGTTTCTACTGCTAGATCATTTAAAGATCGTCTCGTAATCGCCAAAGCGGCTGTCTGAAAGGTTGAAAGCTCTTTTATTTTTTCTACATCTCCCTGGATATTTCTTTCCACGGCTCTATCAGCGAGACCACCTCCACTCATTGCATGTTTTATTTGAGCGAAACGGTCTTGAATATCCTCTATGTACTCATCCACCCCAGAAAGATATTTGGATACACCCAGCTCACTAGATAAAGCCAAACTTTCCTCGAGTTTGAGTAGTGACTGAGTGACAGCTGTCGCACGATGCCCAAAGTGATTCCACTGCTTGCGACACTCCCAAATTTCATAGCTATCGGAACTGGCATCATTAATGGCTGTATTAAGTCGCGTGTCAGTTTTAAGCAGTTCGACCCGCTTATCTGGACGAACCTCAACTTTTTCTTGCTTTTGGATTCGATCAAAACAACTTTCAGCAAAAAGTCGGTGCTTTTCAAGAAGTTCAGCAGATGCTTTATCTAACTCATCTCGACTACAATTTGGCCATATAAGAACCGCAATAAGACCGTAAACGACGATTCCCAGTAAAGATTCCTGTACACGTAAAATGCCTTCTTCATAGGAAATAGATAGGTCACCACCAGTCGCATCCCACAACAGCAGAATGACATAGCCACATGTAATCCAAAAATACTGATAACGGGATCTTTGTAGGAAATAGACGCAACTTGCAACCCAAAGAGAAAGGGCGATCATAAAAAGCCAACGATCTTGAGGAAACAAGGCGACGATTAACCATCCGCCCATTAGCGCAAAAAGCGTCCCCATGATCCACAAAATTGCCCGATTGAGAGACTGTCCGAGGTTGGCCTGACTACATACAATAACAGCGAATCCAGCCCAAAAAGGTTTCTCCCAATTAAGGCCCATAGCAATGGCATAAACAGAGACCAAAGCCGTCGCGAGTTTGAGCGACTCCTTTGCATTGCGAGATAGCTGCAAGGCCTTCTCCGACTGTATTTCTACCTCTTAGCAACGCCTAAATTTTTCTTTGGCGTCGCAAAGTTTATATATCAATTGATTGCGTTAGTTACCGGGGAGAAGTATGGCATATAGGTAAGCGGACAAATAGAAGCTCAATACAGTTATATAGAATAATTCAAACGTTCAATTAAATGTCAAAATGATATCAGTCGCAAAATTTTATAGAGCACAAAAAATAACTTGTTTATTTATAGAGAAACAACCTCGAGGACATTTAAAAAAACAATACCTGCGACTAACACTCAATTCATGATGGGTATAACGTCATGTGGACCGAAACGTAAAAATTGATATGTAGGTGTTTAATTTTGATTGGTGAAGTTGGGCCAGGGTCTGCAAATAAAAATGAAGCTAAAATAAATATCGAGAATGTTTTAGGGTTAAAAGGAAATAGTGAAATAGCTCACCCCAAACAAAAAAGGCCCCTAATGGGGCCCTTTGAAACTTTTAAGCTCTAGAATCAAGCATTCAAAGCTTTAAACTCGCGTCTACGGCGATGCAGAACCGGCTCTGTATAACCGTTTGGCTGAACACAGCCTTCAAAAACGAGTTCACAGGCGGCCTGAAAGGCAACGCTCTTATCGAAGTCTGGTGCCATATTATTGTAATTGGCATCACCGGCATTCTGGCGGTCAACAACTGCGGCCATGCGCTCCATGGTGTCGCGCACCTGTTTCTCGGTGACGATGCCGTGCTTGAGCCAGTTGGCAATATGTTGTGAAGAAATCCGCAGGGTTGCGCGGTCTTCCATCAGGCCGACATCATTAATGTCCGGCACCTTGGAACAACCCACGCCCTGCTCTACCCAGCGCACTACATAGCCGAGGATACCTTGGGCATTATTGTCCAATTCCAGCTGGATCTCTTTAGCACTCCAGTTGGTGTCTTCGGCCACCGGTACGCTGAGAATATCTTCCAGCTTGGCGTGGTGGCGATGCTGAATTTCTTCCTGGCGGCGGTTCACGTCTACTTTGTGATAGTGCAACGCGTGCAGAGTTGCGGCAGTGGGCGATGGCACCCAGGCAGTATTCGCACCGGCCATGGGATGCGCGAGTTTTGCGTGCATCATGGCTGACATCTGATCTGGTATTGGCCACATGCCTTTACCAATTTGCGCTCTTCCCTTGAGGCCGCTATTGAGACCCACATCTACGTTCCACTCTTCGTAGGCGTTAATCCAGGTGGATTGCTTCATGTCGCCCTTGCGAATCATGGGACCGGCAAGCATGGAGGTGTGAATTTCATCTCCAGTGCGATCCAGGAAACCGGTGTTAATAAACACCACGCGTTCTTTGGCTTCCGCAATACAGGCTTTGAGGTTCACCGTAGTACGGCGCTCTTCATCCATAATGCCCATTTTCACGGTGTAACGCGGCAGGCCAAGGACATCCTCGATGCGGTTAAACAACGTGTTGGCAAAAGCCACCTCTTCCGGGCCGTGCATCTTCGGTTTTACGATATAGATGCTACCTTCGCGGGAGTTCTTGATCTCGTTGTTGCCACGCAGATCATGTAAAGAAATCAGGCTGGTGACCATGCCATCGAGAATGCCTTCCGGAATTTCCTGGCCATCACCATATAAAACAGCATCGTTGGTCATGAGATGGCCAACGTTGCGCACAAACATCAAGCTGCGACCCGGTAGGGTCAATTGATTGCCATTCGGGGTAATATATTCACGGTCGGCATTAAGCTTGCGCTCAAATGACTTGCCACCTTTGCTGATGGTTTCCTTCAGGTCCCCTCGCATCAGACCAAGCCAGTTGCGATAAACCACAACCTTATCTTCCGCATCCACTGCTGCTACGGAATCCTCACAGTCCATAATGGTGGTCAGCGCGGACTCCATAAGAACATCTTTAATGCCCGCATCATCGGTTTTACCGATAGGGCTCTGACGATCTACCTGAATTTCAAAGTGCAGACCGTGCTGCTTGAGCAGAATACTGGAAGGCTCTTCGCTGTCGCCGCGGTAACCGGCAAACTGGGTGCCGTCTTTCAGGGTGGCAATATCACCATTGGCTTGGACCACTTCCAGCAGAGAGCCGTTGATACGATATTGCACGGCTTCTTTGTGACTGCCGCAAGTTAATGGGGCGGATTGGTCGAGGAAGTTGCGCGCAAACTCAATAACTTTGGCGCCGCGCACCGGGTTGTACTCACTGCCCTTTTCCGCGCCACCCTCTTCACTAATGACATCTGTGCCATAAAGAGCGTCGTAAAGGCTGCCCCAGCGAGCATTCGCGGCATTCAGGGCGTAGCGGGCGTTCATCACCGGCACTACCAACTGAGGGCCGGCGAGAGTGGCGATTTCCTCATCCACATTCTCAGTGGATGCACTGAATTCAGCGGGCTCATCCACCAGGTAGCCAATTTCTTTCAAAAATGACTGATAGCCTTCCAGATCGCGGAAGCCTTCCGGATTATCGGTGTACCAGCGGTCCAGGGTTTCCTGGAGCTCGTCGCGCTTTTCAAGCAGAGACCGATTCACTGGCGCCAGGTCGCGAACGATCGCATCGAGTCCAGCCCAGAACTTATCGGCATCGACCCCGGTTCCTGGAATCACCTCCTCGCAAACCAGGTTGTAAAGCTCTGGTGCGATTTGTAGATCACCGATTTGGACTCGTTCCGTCATACCCTGGGCCTCTCACTGATTGTTGGAATTACGGCATTCTAAACAGCCATTTCGGCATACCGCTAATTTATAGACACAATTTCCACTATTCATAGATCAAATTTTTATGAATGCGGCTGGCGCATGAAACCTTGCCTAGAGAACTGGATATTCACTCGCAAAGCGCATGCTTCCTTACTCACTGGTCACTTACAATGCCCGGCCAATATCCAGGATCAGGCGGCGTAACCAGCGGTGCGGAGCGCTTTGTTGTAACAAGGGGCTCCAGGCCATTTTCAGCTCCAATGGAGGGATATCCAATGGCGGGTCCCGGCGCACTACCCTGGGATTGTCGTTGGCGAGCTGCGCCAAGCGTGTAGGCACGGTGACGATCAAGTCGCTCTGCTCAGCCAGTAACATAGCCACCTGATAATGGCGGGTAAATACCGAGATATCCCGCTTTTCCCCCAGCTTGCCGATAGCTTCATCTACCCAGCCCAAGCGCTGTACGTCCTCCGGATTGACCCCCACACCTACGCCCATGCCGGTCTTGCTCACCCAGATATGCTGGGCCTTCAAATAACTCTGCAGATTGTAGTCTTCGAGAATTGGGTTATCTGCCCGCATCATGCAGGAAAAACTGTCGCGCCAGACAGTCGCCTGGTGGAAACTTTGGGGCATGCTGTCGAAGCGGTTGATCACCATATCCACTTTACCCTGCTCCACATCCACAAAGCTCACATCACTGGGCGTCATAATGTCCAGGCTGATACCGGGAGCATCATCGCGCAGCTTCTTGAGCAGGGGCGGAATCAATGTGGATTCCGCATAGTCACTGGCCATAATGCGGAAGGTACGACGGGTGTTGGCAGGATCGAAGTCTCGGTTGGGCTGAATCACACGGTCGATACTGGACAGTGCCTCGCGAACCATAGGCTGCAGCTCCAGCGCGCGCTCGGTGGGCATCATGCCTTCGCGGGTTCGCACCAACAGGGGGTCGTCAAAGAGTTCGCGCAGGCGCTTGAGGCCATTACTCATCGCGGGTTGGGACAGCCCCAGATAGTTGGCCGCGCGGGTCACATTGCGCTCGCGCAGCAGTACATCCAGGTATACCAGCAGGTTCAGGTCAGCTCTTTCCAGTTGCATACAACATTTGCCAAATCGATAGTGAAAATAAAATCAATAAATTAGGCAAATTATGCCACTCCTCCTAAGATACTCAACACCTAATCGCAGTCACCGTTTTAAGGAAACACTGTCATGTCCACTTACACTCAAGACATCGACGCGGTAGCTAAGCTCCGTGACAGCAAAAGCGGCACTTGGGACGCTATCAATCCCGAATCTGTTGCTCGTATGCGCGCCCAGAACAAATTCAAGAACGGCCTGGATATTGCCAAATACACTGCCAATATCATGCGTGCAGACATGGAGAACTACGACAAGGACAGCTCCAAGTACACCCAGTCTCTGGGCTGCTGGCACGGTTTCATCGGCCAACAGAAGATGATTTCTATTAAGAAGCACTTCGAAGGCAATACCGACCGTCGCTACTTGTACCTGTCCGGCTGGATGGTTGCCGCTCTGCGCAGTGAATTCGGCCCTCTGCCCGACCAGTCCATGCACGAGAAAACCTCTGTTGCACACCTGATCAACGAGCTGTACACCTTCCTGCGTCAAGCCGATGCCCGCGAACTGAACGACCTGTTCCGCGAGCTGGACGCCGCCCGTGAAGCTGGCGACAAAGAAGCCGAAAAAGCGGCTCAAGACAAGATCGACAACCATAAGACCCACGTTGTACCGATCATCGCCGACATCGACGCCGGTTTCGGTAATGCGGAAGCCACCTACCTGATGGCCAAGCAAATGATCGAAGCGGGTGCTTGCTGTATCCAGATCGAAAACCAGGTTTCCGACGAGAAGCAGTGTGGCCACCAGGACGGTAAAGTAACCGTTCCTCACGAAGACTTCCTGGCCAAGATCCGCGCAGTTCGCTACGCGTTCCTGGAGCTGGGCGTAGACAACGGTGTTATCGTTGCCCGTACCGACTCCCTGGGTGCTGGCCTGACCAAGCAGATCGCTGTGACCAAAGAGCCGGGCGATCTGGGCGACCAGTACAATTCATTCCTGGACTGCGAAGAAATCGCACCTGCTGACCTGGCCAACGGCGACGTTGTAATCAACCGTGAAGGCAAGCTGCTGCGTCCTAAGCGCCTGGCTTCCAACCTGTTCCAGTTCCGCAAAGGCACCGGCGAAGCTCGCTGCATCCTGGACAGCATCACCTCTCTGCAGAACGGCGCTGATCTGATCTGGATCGAAACCGAGAAGCCTCACGTTCGCCAGATCGGCGGCATGATGGACGAAATCCGCAAGGTCGTTCCCGATGCGAAGCTGGTTTACAACAACAGCCCGTCCTTCAACTGGACCCTGAACTTCCGTCAGCAAGTGTTCGATGCGTGGGTCGAAGAAGGTAAAGATGTATCTGCGTACGACCGCGCCAACCTGATGAGCGCCGAGTATGACGATTCCGAACTTTCTGCAGCTGCAGACGACAAGATCCGCACCTTCCAGGCCGACGCTGCCCGTGAAGCCGGCATCTTCCACCACCTGATCACCCTGCCGACTTACCACACTGCGGCCCTGTCTACCGACAACCTGGCCAAAGAGTACTTCGGTGAGCAAGGTATGCTGGGCTACGTAAAAGGTGTTCAGCGTAAAGAAATCCGTCAGGGTATCGCCTGCGTTAAGCACCAGAATATGGCCGGTTCCGACATCGGTGACGACCACAAAGAATACTTCGCTGGTGAAGCTGCCCTGAAAGCTTCTGGTAAAGACAACACCATGAACCAGTTCAGCTAAGACGCTCTTATACCTTTCAGGTAGATTCAAGGCGGCGCAAGCCGCCTTTTTCTTCAGGGATTTTCCGCTGGGTCCAATTGATCTAAGCAATGAATCCGCCGAAGAAGAACAGTTGTGCAAACTGCGCTTTTATATCTGCATTTAGATCTCGGGCCGCAATCGCGGCCCTTTTTTATTCCCCGCCTTATTCCCTTTATCAAAGGGTTTTTACGCCACATTAGCTAGCCTTAGGGTATACACGCTAAGGTGCGCAACGCCTATGTCTGGTCAAAACCTTGTTCTGATCTTCAATTGCGGCAGTTCCTCCCTCAAGTTCTCCGCAATTGACCCCACAAGTGGCGAGGAACACTTAAATGGCCAGGCCGATGCACTAAATACATCTTCAGCGGTACTTAAATGGCAGCATTGCGATAAAGAGGGCAAGCAACCGCTCTCACCGGGTGACGACTATGACAGCGTTATCGGTGCCCTGGTAGAACGCTTCGCCGGCCCTTGGTCAGAGTTACGCAAGCAACTTGTGGCCATTGGCCACCGGGTGGTTCACGGTGGCGAACAGTTCGCAGATTCCGCCCTTATAGACAACCATGTGCTATCGGCCATAAGAGCCTGCTGTGAACTGGCCCCTCTCCATAACCCTGCCGCCCTACAGGGTATACAAGCCTCTCTGGTCGCCTTTCCTGAGCTGCCACAGGTAGCGGTATTTGATACCGCCTTCCACCAAAGCTTGCCGGATTACGCTTATCTCTACGCCCTGCCCTACCGCTTTTACCGGGATCATCACCTGCGCCGCTACGGTATGCATGGCAGCAGTCATCGCTATATTGGCGAGCGCTGTGCGGAGCTATTGAATAAACCCACAAACAACATCAATGTCATCTCCGCTCATCTGGGTAATGGGGCCTCCCTCTGCGCCATAAAAGAGGGGCAGAGTGTTGATACCAGTATGGGATTGACCCCGCTCGAAGGGTTGGTGATGGGGAGCCGCTGCGGTGACCTGGACCCTGGCCTGTTACTTCATTTAGGCGAGGCCTTGGATTACTCCCTGGCAGAACTAGAACTTCTGCTCAATCGCAACAGTGGATTGCTCGGGATATCCGAGCTGAGCAATGACTGTCGTGAGCTAGAAGAGGCCATGGCAAAAGGCCACGCCGGTGCCAGCCTGGCACTGAAGATCTTTTGCTATCGACTGGCCAAATATATCGCGGCCTACACAGTGCCCTTAAAGCGGGTCGATAGCCTGGTTTTTACTGGGGGAATCGGCGAAAACTCTGCCTGGGTACGTCGAGAAACCACAGGCTGGCTCAGTCAGTTCGGCTACCAACTGGATGAAATGTGCAATGAAGAAATCTGCTTTGGTGCCGAGGGACGAATTTCGAAAGACGAAACACCGGATATCTTTGTAATACCCACTCGGGAGGAATGGGTAATTGCCCGCGATACCATTCGCTTAGCGAGCAGGGTGACTTAAAAAATATGTCACACAATGCGCGCACCCTGATGCTGATCCCACTGGAAGTGGGCGTGGGAATCACCTCAGTAAGTCTGGGCTTGATACGGGCACTGGAGCGCAACCGTGTGGAAACCCAGTTTTTTAAGCCTGTCAGTGAACCCCCTTCTCGCGATGGCGCCATCGAGAGAACTACCGAAATACTGCGACAAACCACAAAGCTGGATATTCCCCCTTCAATCAGCGCACAGCAAGCGGAGGCCATGATTGCTGCAGGTGATTCCGCGGAGTTGCAGGAAAAAATATTGGCTCGCTACCGCAGCAGTTTTCCAGCTGCGGATGTCATCGTTGTGGAGGGCCTTTTACCCGGCGGGCTCAACCAATATGCAGACCAGTTAAACTCCCAAGTGGCGAAAACCCTGGATGCAGAAGTGGTTCTGGTTGCCAGCCTGCACACGGGCAATATCCGTCAGCTCAGAGAACGCCTGCAGTTTGCCATGCAATCGTTTGGGGAGGGGCCATCCAACCCGGTGGTGGGCTGCATTATCAATAAGCTGGATGCACCACCCCGCATAACCGACCCACCCGGTGGTCACTTTATCTCGGTGGGCGCCCAACAGGAGCCCAGCTCCGCAACTATCGACCGCAAAGCCCTCTACCGTCAGATCCCCTTGCGTATTGTCGGCGCTATTCCCTGGAACGCACAGCTACTGGCACCCCGCGCACTGGATCTCGTTCGTCACTTCAATGCACAGTTGATTAACCGTGGAGAATTAGAGAGTCGCCGTTTACGCAGTGTGACCTTCTGCTCTCGATCACTCCCCAATATGCTGCACCGATTTTCCCCCGGGGCACTATTGATCACCTCCGCCGATAGGCCCGATGTCATGGTTGGGGCCAGTTTGGCGGCAATGAATGGTGTAAAGATTGGCTGTTTATTGCTGACTGGAGGCTATCGACTAGATCGCGGCGTACATAAACTTTGCACGCCCGCCATGGAGACCGGCCTGCCGGTAATGCTGGTTGGCTCCAACACCTGGCATACCGTTATGGAGCTGCAAACTTTTAATCTGCGCACCCCTGCGGATGACCGCGAGCGGGTAAACCGGGTACAGGATTTTTTCGCCAGTCATCTGGATAGCAACTGGGTGCAATCCCTCAGCCAGGTCTCCCAGCGGCCGCGCCGCATGGCACCCCCAGCTTTTCGCTATCACCTGACAGAGCTGGCCCGACGGGCATTAAAACGCATTGTACTGCCGGAGGGAGAAGAGCCTCGCACAATTCGCGCGGCCCTGGCCTGTGTAGACCGCGATATTGCGCAACCCATACTACTGGGTAGAGCTGATACTATCCAAAGAGTTGCCGAGCAACAGGGCCTTAAACTCAATAACAACATAGAAATCATCAAGCCGGAGGATGTCAGGGAAAATTATATTGAGCCCATGGTGGCTTTGCGTAAAAACAAAGGGCTCACCCAAGTAGTCGCTAAAGAACAGCTGCAAGACAATGTGGTATTGGGCACTATGATGCTGGCTCTGGACCAGGTAGATGGCCTGGTTTCAGGCGCTATCCACACCACCGCCAATACCATCCGCCCCGCCCTGCAATTAATCAAGGCAGCCCCAGGTGAAGAACTGGTATCCTCAATTTTCTTTATGCTTCTACCCGAGCAAGTGCTGGTATACGGAGACTGCGCTATCAATCCAGACCCCAACGCCAGTCAGCTGGCCGCTATTGCCATCCAATCAGCAGACTCAGCAGCAGCTTTTGGTATCGAACCCCGTGTGGCGATGATCAGTTACTCCACCGGTACCTCAGGGACTGGGTTAGACGTGGACAAAGTGCGGGAAGCAACACAAATCGCCAGGGAAAGGAGGCCCAACCTGGTTATTGATGGACCACTGCAATACGACGCGGCACTCATCGAAAATGTAGCCAAACAAAAAGCACCACAGAGTCCAGTTGCCGGCCGTGCCACCGTTTTTATTTTTCCCGACCTAAACACCGGCAACACGACTTATAAAGCTGTACAGCGCAGTGCGGACCTGGTCAGTATTGGCCCCATGCTGCAGGGATTGCGCAAACCAGTAAATGATCTTTCCCGCGGTGCCCTGGTAGACGATATTGTCTACACCATTGCACTGACTGCTATTCAGGCCCAACAACGTCAGCAGCAACTCGCTGAACAGTCCTCAGCTGCTAACCACTGAGAGGGCGGCGAGTTTCGATATAATCATGCAGCGCAGCGGCAATGACATAGGCCTCCAAGCGGTGCTCATAGGTATCCGAATGATCGCAGCCCATTCTCTCCAGGCAGCGATGGATAAACGCGAACTCATCAGATTTATCCCGCCATACCCTGCGACCCTTGATCACCGTCATCAGCATTCGCCACCAACTGCGGTCGGCCGCCCTCAACTGCTGGAGTGCAACGGCCAATAATCCCTCTTCATCGGTAAAGTCCGTTCCCAATGGATAATAAGGCAGCATTGCCAGGGACTTTTCATCGGAAAAAATCTCGGCAATATGCTCCGGGGTATTCCGATTAAACTCAGCAGGAATAGCAAAACCCTTTTCAATCTTTCCCGCATATTTGGCCTGCTCCAGCAACACAGCCTGGAATCGTGCATCGCAAATGCTGAGCATGGAGATCATCACATCCCGGTCCGTCTTACCACGCAGATCCACCGCACCGTATTCGGTCACCACGATATCCCGCAAGTGTCTCGGTATAGTGGTATGAGGGTACTCCCACACAATATTACTTTCACAAACTCCGTCGCGAACCCGTGTACTCGGCAGCGCAATGATAGAGCGAGCACCGGGCAGTGCGAACGCCTGAGCCACAAAATTGTATTGCCCCCCAACACCGCTAACTACTTGGTTATCCATTAAAGCATCGGAAATAACCGCCCCACCCAAGGTCACCATCATGGCTGAATTTACAAAGCGGGCGTGTTTTCGCTGGGCTCGCTTTAACAGCTGCTGGTCTTGAAGGTCGTTAGTGAAAGCGATGGAGGTCATATCAATGCCGGCCCTCTCGATAGGAGCCAGATCGCGCAATTCTCGATACATCACTTCCGGCCCTAGATAGAAGCTACCGTGAAGCCAGGTGCCCCCTTTCAATTTGTTATTCAGGCAATCGCCTATCAAGCGCCGCCGGCCGTGCTCACTGTGCAGATCACACTCCTCTTCCTCACCATCGGGAGTCAGCAACTTGTGGCCGCGCCAGCTGTAACTCGGATCCACAATACCGAATCGTTGTAGAAATTCTGTATCTTCAGTGGTTAATGGGCAGTGGATACGACCACATTTTTGAAGAGCGAGTAAGGTTTCCTCATTTACCGTATGGGTGATGACATCGGAATCCAACAACTCCTGCAGCGCCTCATCACCGTACACTTCGCGAATTAAAACCCCTGCCCTGCGCAGATGTAAAAAGCCATGGGGAACCATTTCACTGGCACCATAGAGCCCCCGTTGAAAAGGCGCTATTTGCAGAGGCAGGCTTTTCCGATAAGGAGGCAGCTCCGTCCCGATCAGTTCCCCCAGCAAACGGGAGAATAATGTGTTTTCTGTGTGGCGCAGCCGTAGTACATGACAAACCGCATCCCCCAAGGCACCAATACCCACTTGCAATGTGCCACCATCAGCAATCAGGCTGGCAATATGAAAGGCGATGGCGTACTCGGTAAAACTCACTGGCATGGCTGGAGCGGGAAATAAGGGGGTATCGAAGCTCTGCCCTTCGAGTAAAAAATCAAACTCCGTCTCAGCAAGTTCACTGCTACCGGGCATATACGGTAACTGAGGGTTCACCTCCCCAAGTAAAAAAAATGACTTTTCTTTGCGTTCTGAGGCCATTTTCAAAAGCGGCAGTGTCAGATCCGGATTACAACTTAAACTGTATTTATCCCCCATTGGTGAGGGCGACGCCATTTGCGCGATCACATTGATCCCGCTGCGCAAAAGCTCGGCGGGCACCTCGGTATAATTCGTGCTGACATAATGCTGTTGCGCATAGTGGTTACCCAGTAAGGCACCGGGCTCCATAAAAAACTCTATCACCTCAACATTATTGGGGAGTTCTCCTTTTCTTCGTGCCGCCACATACCCAAGATCCTGGTAGTGACTGTAAAGGCGATCCAGCAATGGCTGTACAAAGCGGCGAGTGATATCGCTATCCCCCCGGGGGCGCTCAAGGGTCAGCGCAGTAAAAATGGTCAGGGAGATAGATGGATCGGCAGCGGCACGTGCGTACAGGGCATTGGCAAAATGATTGGCCTTTCCCAGCCCCAGGGGCAACCCCAGTACAATTTTTTTACCGACTTTTTGTAGAAGCGCATCGATACAAGCCTCAACAGCAGTAAAGCGTTGAGGTGCTTTATTGGGAGAGACTTCCATGGAGATCAGACTTCCCTCGCAGCGCTATTGGATTTGCCCAGCCTCCCTGGCCAAGTGATCGAAATGATCGACCTGAATAGCCTTATCCACCGCATCAGCGGCTTCCCGAAGGGCATCCGCCTCTTCACTACTAATCAAGTTGCGTTGCAGCCCCTCTTCCACTGACTCGCGACTGAGAGTGCGAATACCACCTTTTTTTAGCTTCTCCCGCGCACGCTCAGAAGCACATACCTTTTCAAAAGCCTGCTCGACAATATCGATCCCATCTCCAGGATTGCCGAGGAAAACGCCACGAGTTAAACGGTCTCGAGTCTTAGAGGGGGTCAGCAGCAATTCTGCACAGGCCCTAGCCTGGCGATCCGAGGCGGTGTGAATACTGTGCCCCCAAGGCATGGTCAGGAAATGCATTATCTGGCCAAAGAAAGGACGCGGGAAATTCTGAAAGACTTCCAGCAACTGAACTTCAATTTTATGTAAGCCATCGCGCATAGCGTATTCCAATAACGGCAAATCATCTTTTGGGTTACCGTCGTCATAGAAACGCTTGAGGGTACAACTCAGCAAATACAGCTGGCTGAGTACATCGCCAAGCCGGGAGGAGATCAATTCTTTCCTTTTCAGCTCTCCGCCCAAAGTGATCAGAGAGACTTCTGTAACCAGAGTCAGCACAGCCGAATAGCGATTGATCTGACGGAAATACTTAGCCGCGCCCCCTACATTGCGCGGACTGCTGGCAAAGAGCCCCACGGTCCAACCGTGAAACACTCCGCGCAGCAGCGTTTTGACCTGGAACCACATGTGTTTGGGTAACAACCGATCTAATTGCTCCAACCCCTCTTCGGTATCGGGGTTTTCGGCTGCGAGCATTTCATCGAGTATATAGGGATGGCAGCGTATCGCCCCCTGGCCGAAGATCATCAAGCTGCGGGTTAACAGGTTTGCGCCTTCTACCGTAATCGCCACTGGCACAGCGCGATAAGCATTACCCAAATAATTCAATGGCCCATCCATTATTGCCTTGCCCGCATGGATATCCATGGCGTCATCAATGGCCTGGCGCAGCCCTCCCGTTGCACTGGCTTTCATAATTGCGGTAATGACCGCCGGCTTGATGCCGTCATCCAGCGCTCTGGTAGTCGTTTTGTGTGCGCTATCGAGCACGAAGGCAATAGCGGCAATCTCCGCTAAGCGCCGTTGCACCCCTTCAAAGCGCCCAACGGGAATATTGAACTGTTCGCGAATACGGGCGTAGGCGCCGGTGGTTCTTGCAGCCATTTTGGCGCCGCCAGTGGAGAGCGAGGGCAGTGAGATACCCCGGCCCGCAGCCAAGGCACTCATCAGCATTTCCCAGCCCTTTCCGACGTTCTCCTGGCCACCGATAATCCATTCCATGGGAATAAAAACGTCTTTTCCCCAGTTGGGGCCATTCTGGAAGGCCTGCATCGCGGGTAGATGGCGCTGACCAATAGTCACACCCTCGGTATCAGTGGGAACCAGTGCCACGGTAATTCCCAGCTCCTCTTTATCGCCGAGAATATGCTCCGGGTCGTACAACTTAAAGGCGAGCCCTAAAACCGTGGCAATTGGTCCCAGGGTGATATAGCGCTTGTGCCAGTTGACACGCATCCCCAAGACCTTTTCCCCCTTATAGTCTCCGTAACAAACTTCCCCACGGTCGATCATGGCGGCCGCATCGGAACCTGCCTGAGGGCTGGTCAAGCCAAAACAGGGAATATCCGTGCCATCGGCAAGCCGGGGCAAATAGTGATCTTTTTGTTCCTGAGTTCCATGGGCAAGCAGTAATTCACCCGGCCCCAGGGAATTTGGCACCATGACTGTCACACCCACGGTGTTACTGCGCGTGGAAATCTTGGTCACTATTTCTGCATGTGCGGTGGGGGAAAAGCCGAGGCCGCCATATTTTTTAGGGATAATGATGCCGAAAAAGCGGTTTTTTCGCAGAAATTCCCATACAGGCTCTGGAATATCGTGCTCGACAAAGCTAATTTGCCAATCGTTGACCATTTTGCAGAGCTCTTCGACAGGCCCGTCGAGAAAAGCCTGCTCCTCCTCACTCAGCTCCGGTGGCCCCATATCCAGCAGTTGCTTCCAATCCGGTTTGCCGGAAAGTAGCTGGGCATCCCACCAAACTTCCCCGGCCTCCATTGCTTCTCGCTCAGTTTGCGATATTGGCGGCAAAACCCTCTTGATAATGTTCAGCAGGGGTTTGGTAAAGAATTTCTTGCGCAGCTCGCTCATTTTTACCTTCCGTAGTATCCGTAGCGGCAAAATACCCTGCCACTTTCCAGAAGCCATGGTGTTATTTCAAAAGACAATGATAGGCAACGAATGGACTTGAGGAGTCGTTGAATGATCCTACAGAGCTTCCACGGCAATAGAACGTTGCAGATACGCCATTTAAGACCCACCTGACGCGATTTTCTTTTCTTCAAGACCTTATCCAGAGCCCCGTTAATGAGCAGAAAAGAGCAGGCGCCCAAGAGAACCTGAAATTTATACGTCAAAAAGATGCATGAGGCGCCAGTTGTCGCGATATCCCTGGGAAAATCTACCTATATTTAGAGAGATGGAATGGACGCCGCAAATGAAGCTCTGGATCAGTTGATAGAAAGCATTGAACTTAGGATGCTCATATGAAGCAGACTCTTGTGAACTCACTTGCCGGTGTTGGACTACTAATAACCCCCACACTGCTCTTTGCCAATCTGGTGGGAGAAGGCCCCCGGTTAGCCCCTGAAGACAGAATTACCCAGGGACAAATTGTAGAGGGTGAACTAACCCTGGATGAAATTCGCCGGGCAGGAATGCTCATCTTTAGCACCCCCTTCAATCGCTACGATGGTTATGGGGATGGCCCACACGATGAATCCCAGCCCGATAACCACTCAGCCGATGCCGGCAATCGGCCGACATTACAGGGCAATGGCACCTTCCTGCGAGTCAATGGTCTCGACTCTCAGAACTGCCTGGAATGCCATAGTATCGTCAGTAACAGGACTGTGCCGCCTACGATGGGTATTGGCGGCGGCGGCGGTTTTAGCACCAGTGCAATGCTGCGTCCGGTAAATATTGATGTCATTGATGAGAGCTTTGATGGTACTGCCGAATATGACGGCCGCCTGATCAACCCCCTCTTTTTATTTGGTTCCGGGGGCATTGAATTAGTGGCTAGAGAAATGACCTTTGAGCTTCAGGGTCTCAAACAATATGCTCTAGACAACCCTGGTACCGTTGTCAGCCTGGATACTAAATCCGTTAATTTTGGCACCATCGTTGCCGATGAGGATGGTAACCTGGATACCAGTAATGTGGAAGGCGTCGATGAGGATTTGGTCGTGCGGCCTTTTGGCAGGAAGGGAGATGTGGCTTCAGCCCGCGAATTCGCAATGGATGCTCTTTCATTTCACATGGGCATGCAAGCGACCGAAAAATTTGGTGGAGAGGATGCCGATGAAGACAATGACGGCGTAACCAATGAAATATCTGTCGGTGATCTTTCAGCAATTAGTATTTTTGTCACCACGCTGGACCGCCCCTTCAAGATAGAATCCACAAAAAATACCGACGGACGTAAACTGTTCCGTCAAATAGGCTGTGCCGACTGCCATCGCCCCGTTATGACCACTGAGCGCAGAAAGTTACCCTATAAGCTGACCGGCTCACCTGAGGCTCCATTTGAAGATACTTTCTATGAGGTAGATCTGAGTAAACCCCCCACAATTTTTAAAACTATTTTTGGGGCTGGGGTTGAAGTTGAAATGTTCTCTGATCTCAAGCGCCATGACATGGGCATCGCACTATCTGAAACGGCTTTCTTCCTAGATGAGGTACAAAACAGGGAGTTTATTACCGCACGCCTGTGGGGAGTGGCAGACACTGCACCCTACATGCACGATGGCCGCGCTCTCACTCTGGTAGAAGCCATACTGTTACACGATAATCCCGGTAGCGATGCCGGCTATGCCGCAGAAAATTTCCAGAATCTGACAGACGAGGACAAGAATAAGATTCTTTATTTTCTGATGTCCTTACGCATGCCGAGGGATCCGGTTTCTGATTTAATCAATCGATAAACGGCTCCCTGAGAAAAATGCCCGCGGCAGCGAAGTTGCCAGCGGGCATTTTTATTCCCAATCACTTATTGAGGCTGCAGTTCATACCAGTTGTTTTTGTGCAACAATAATGCCATTGTTATCCCCATAGAGATAATCACCTGGGCGGAAACTCACCCCGCCAAAAGTGACTTCCAGATCCCGCTCGCCAATCCCTTTTTTCTCAGTTTTCATTGGGTGTGTACCCAGGGCCTGCACCCCCAGATCCAGCGCCGCAATCTGATCGACATCGCGGATACAGCCATACATGACAATGCCTTCCCAGCCATTAGCGACTGCTTTCTCAGCGAGCATATCCCCAAGGCAGGCACGACGCATAGAACCGCCCGCATCAACCACCAAAACCTTGCCTTGCCCAGGTTCTGCAACGAACTCACGCACCAGGGAATTATCCTCGAAACATTTGATGGTTACGATTTCACCGCCAAAGCTCTCACGGCCTCCGTAATTAATAAACATCGGCTCAACCACTTGTACTGCATCGCCGTGGGCATCACACAAATCGGGGGTTGAAATTGACATAAGTCCTCTCGCAATCATTCCGTAAAAAGTGATGATAGCGGTACCGTAACTTTGGTGGCAGGCTGACAAATAAATACCGGGTATCATCCCTGTAGATAATACCCGGCCAAGGCTTCGCTGCTACAAAACTGCTCTATGCGTTACGCCATTTTTAGTGCGTAACACGTACCGGGGTACCTACGCGCACATGGCGATAAAACTTACTTGCCATGTGCGGCGGCATGCGTACACATCCGTGGGAGGCTGGATATCCGGGCACATGACCTGAAGCATGTAGACCGATGCCGCCATTAAAACGAATGTAATTATTCATTTTCGCACCGCGATATACAGTACCGGCAGGGCGGCGGTGCTTACGGGTATTCACATTAGATCTCACAACTCTGCCTGTGCGTCTATCCACATAGCTACCGTAGATCGAAGAGCGGTGATGGGGATGTTTGGACAGAACGCGGAAATGTCCCGGGCGCGTACTGTAGCCACGCTTGCCCGATGAAATTCTAGAAACCCCAACCAATTTACCGCCTTTGTAGAGATAAGCGCGTTGCTCGCTCAAATCAATTCTGATTGAAGCACTCCCTCCCCTGGCTGCAGCGCGATCATCAAACCAGTTACCTCCACGGGGCTTTGCCATTGCCGGAGGAACAGCGAGTAGCGCCAGGAGACACAACATCAGGAAAATATGCCATATCGGAATTTGTAACTGTCTGCTCGTATGCATAGCTCACCTCAACAACTTTCTCTGTTCTGCCAAAGTGGACGGACAGGAAAACAGCCCTACCGGTACCACTTAAACTTCAACACCGGGGGATTTACCCCTGCAGGTGAATCAGCACCAAAGCAAATTGCGCTAGGTTTTTTTCTATCAACGCGCTGCCTCAGGACTCTTCCGATTCTATTGAGGCTGATGATAAGACTTAGAATGAATTCTTCTCTTGGCGGGTAAGCCATAGAGTGTTGAATTTTTTCGATAGTGTGTGACCTGCAAATCTCACACTGAAATAGCAGGATAAAATCCGAAGTTATCGAGGTAAGCGGCAACTGGAGTCTAATTTTTGAGCAGATGCGAAACGGCTCGAGCAAAAAAAACCACAGCCGCGCGAGAGGTGTTTAAATAGAAAAAGCGGCCCAATAGGGCCGCTTTACTAGGAAATCAGGCTTCTTCGTTAGCCAGGAATAGCCAAGTATCCACAGCCGTATCCGGGTTCAGGGAAACACTGTCAATCCCCTCATCCATCAACCAACGAGCGAAGTCTTTGTGGTCAGAAGGCCCCTGACCGCAAATGCCCACATATTTACCGACTTTTTTACAGGCCTGAATGGCGCGGGACAGCAAGGCCTTAACCGCAGGGTTTCGCTCATCGAACAGGTCAGCCACCAGGCCGGAATCCCGATCCAGGCCCAGGGTAAGCTGGGTCAGGTCGTTGGAACCGATAGAGAAACCGTCAAAGTGCTGCAGGAACTCTTCGGCCAGCAGAGCATTCGAGGGCAGTTCGCACATCATGATGACCTTCAGGCCACCCTCACCGCGACGCAAGCCATTTTCGGCGAGCAGACCGACTACCTCTTCCGCCTCTTCCGGGGTGCGCACGAAGGGCACCATGATCTCTACATTGGTCAAGCCCATCTCATCGCGCACTTTCTTCAGCGCGCGACACTCCAGAGCGAAGCACTGACGGAAATCTTCGGAGCGGTAACGGGCCGCACCACGGAAACCGAGCATCGGGTTCTCTTCGCTGGGCTCGTACAGCTGACCACCCACCAAGTGTGCATATTCGTTGGACTTAAAGTCTGACAGACGCACAATCACACGATTAGGCGCAAAAGCGGCGGCCAGGGTAGCGATACCTTCCACCAACTTCTCAACAATAAAGTCTTCCGGAGAAGCGTAGCCGCCAATGCGCTCACGGATATTCTGTTGCAGATCTTCCGGCAAACTATCCAGCTCGAGCAGCGCTTTCGGGTGAATACCAATCATGCGGTTCAGGATAAATTCCAAACGCGCCAGGCCAACACCCTGATTGGGCAGGTGACTAAAAGCAAAAGCGCGATCCGGGTTGCCCACGTTGAGCATAATCTTGAAAGGCAGTTCAGGCATCTCGGAAACTTCAGTTTCCTCACGCTGGAAATTCAGCTCGCCAGACATCACAAAACCGGTGTCGCCTTCAGCACAAGATACGGTCACCGGAGTGCCATTTTCCAATAATTCAGTGGCGTTTCCACAGCCAACCACTGCGGGAATCCCCAGTTCGCGGGCAATAATCGCCGCGTGACAGGTACGGCCGCCGCGGTTGGTGACAATTGCGCTGGCTTTCTTCAGAACCGGCTCCCAATCCGGGTCGGTCATATCGGTCACCAGCACCTCGCCGTCCTGCATAGCTGCCATGTCTTCAACAGATTTCAGCTTACGCACGCGGCCGGCACCAATGCGCTGACCAATAGCGCGCCCTTCACACAGTACTTCACCGCGCTCCTGCAAACTGTAGCGCTCGATGTGGGTACCTTGATCGCGGGAGCGTACGGTCTCCGGACGCGCCTGTACGATAAACAGCTTGCCGGTATCGCCGTCTTTGGCCCACTCGATATCCATCGGGCGACCATAGTGCTCTTCAATTTTGCGGGCCTGCACCGCCAGGCTGGTTAACTCTTCATCGTTCAGGGCAAAACGCTGACGATCTTCCTCTGCAACCTCAACGGTTTTTACAGAGCGCCCACACTCACCGCTTTCGTCGTACACCATCTTGATCGCTTTGCTGCCGCGATTGCGACGCAGGATCGCCGGGCGTCCGGCATCCAAAGCAGGCTTGTAGAGGTAGAACTCGTCGGGGTTCACAGCCCCCTGCACAACAGTTTCACCCAAACCGAAGGCCGCGGTGATAAAGATCACATCGCGGAATCCACTTTCGGTATCCAGGGTGAACATCACACCGGCTGCACCAGTTTCACTGCGCACCATGTGCTGAATACCCGCAGATAGAGCAACGCCAACATCCGCGTAACCCGTGTGCACACGATAGGCAATGGCGCGGTCGTTGTAGAGAGAAGCAAAGACTTCTTTAACCGCAGTCAATACCGCATCGATACCGCGGATATTCAGGAAGGTCTCTTGCTGACCGGCGAAAGAGGCATCTGGTAAGTCTTCCGCAGTAGCAGAGGAGCGCACAGCAACGGCTGTCTCACCGCCACCCAGAGCTTCGTAGCCATGGCGGATCTCTTTTTCCAGTTGTGCGGGGAAAGGAGTCTGTAAGATCCAGTTGCGAATTTCATCGCCCGCTTTGGCGAGCTCAGTAACATCACCGACATCGAGCCCTTTCAGACGCTCGGCGATACGCTGCTCCAACTGTTCATGGGCCAGGAAAGCCCGAAAGGCCTCCGCAGTAGTCGCAAAGCCGCCCGGTACACTCACACCAGCACCGGCCAGAGATGAGATCATCTCGCCGAGCGATGCGTTTTTACCGCCGACCTTGTCGACATCATCCATTCCCAGTTTTGCAAAGTCGATGGTGAAATTCGTCAAGTGAAGGCCCTCTGAAATCAGGTTTGTTGGGCGCTGATTATAAGGATGAGTCTTGTAAAAAATAGCCCAGTAAAAACGGCCAAAATGTTGTAAATTTTCTACAAGATAGAGCGGCACTCAGAAAATAAGACCTTTTGGCCCACCGCCCCTATACTAGCGGCCACTGAAAAGGTCCCGCCAACAGACAGAGAAGCAGCATGGCAAAAGACAAACGCACCGCCTTTTTTATTTCCGATGGAACCGGCCTCACCGTGGAGGCCATTGGCCACAGCCTGTTGGCGCAGTTTCAGGATCAGCATGTCGAGCAGGTGACCCTGCCCTACATAGACTCGGCTGAGAAAGTTCAACAAGCTTTACAGCGTATCGATAGAGCCTCGCAAGAGTCTGGGTTACAGCCCATTATTATTACCAGCATCGTGTCAAATCAGATTCGCGATCAGCTGCACCAAAGCCCCGCACTGATGTTGGATGTATTCGAGAACTACCTGACACCTCTGGCCAATTTATTTGGGCGCGACCCCACTCAAACCGTTAATGTTTCCCACGGCATTGCCAACAATCGCCGCTACAGTGAGCGTATCGATGCGGTGCATTTTGCTATGGACAATGACGACGGCCGCCGTATCAGTGAATTTGAACAGGCGGATGTGATACTGCTCGGAGTCTCCCGCTCCGGCAAAACCCCCACCTGCCTCTATTTAGCCCTACAGTTTGGGCTGCGCGCCGCCAATTACCCCATCACCGAAGAGGATATGGACTCCACCACCCTGCCGAAGATATTGCGCCCCTACCACCGAAAACTCTTCGGCCTCACCATAGACCCCGAGCGGCTGATGCAGATTCGACAGGAAAGACGCGCCAATAGCCGCTACGCTTCTAAGGAACAGTGTGAATTTGAGGTGCGCCAAGTCGAACAGATGCTGAGGCGGGCACAGGTGCCCTTCCTCAACGCCACCCAACTTTCCGTGGAGGAGCTCGCAACCCGCCTGATGTCCCAGGCAGGCATCGAGCGCAGGATTGACTAATAAGGATTGACCAAAGGGCCAGCCGCCCTTTTCACGCCGCGTCAAAGTGTGTAGTGTGCGCCGTCTTCCAGACTGCCGTGTTTTGATATGCAAATAGTCTCCCTGCCCTATTCACTCAATTCTGCCGCGGCCTTTCGGGCGATTGCAGATCTACCGGTGCCGGTGTGGCTCGATAGCGGCCGCCCTCTCAGCAGCGGTGGCCGCTACGATATTATCAGCGCCGACCCCCTCAATACGCTGGAACTGGCAGCAGACAGCAGTGAGCCTTTCACTCAAGTGGATGACCTAAGCCGCGAGCTCTGCCCACAGGAGCGGGACTCGCAACTACCCTTCTGCGGAGGGATGATAGGCTTCGCAGGCTATGAACTCGGCACCAGCGGAAACTATTTGCCGGCGGATATCCGGCCCACAGACCTGCCCGCAGGCTTCTTTGGGCTTTATAGCTGGGCTTTTATCGCGGACCATCAGCTGGGTTCCAGCCACCTGGTATTCCACCCAGCCTGCCCGGCCAGGCAGGTACGCGAGCTGATCGATCGCTTTAAATCGGTGCAGTGGGAGCAGGATCAAGATCTGAAAGGCTTTCGACTGTTGGCACCATTTGCCCATGAATTCAGTGCCACGGACTACCAGGAGCGCATTGAACGCATCCTCGAATATATTGCGGCTGGGGATGTCTACCAGGCAAACTTTACTCAGCGCTTCAGCGCCCCTTATGAAGGCGACCTCTTCAGTGCCTATATGGCGTTGCGCCAGCGAGCAGCCGGCCCCTTTTCCGCCTTTATGGAGCTGCCCCAGGGAAGCCTGCTGAGCTTATCACCGGAGCGCTTTATCCGCGCCGATGGAAACAGTTTACGCACCGAGCCCATCAAGGGCACCGCAGCCAGAGCCGCCGACCCAGTAGAGGATCAACGGGCTGCATTTACCCTACAGAGAAGCCCTAAAGATCGCGCGGAAAACCTGATGATTGTGGATCTGTTACGCAATGATTTCAGCAAATTGTGCCGCAGTGGCAGTGTGCGCGTGCCTGAATTATTCCAGTTGACCAGCTTTGCCAATGTCCACCATTTGGTCAGCGTCGTGACCGGAGAAATGCACGAGGACTCGGCCTACAGTGATCTCCTGGCAGCCTGCTTTCCCGGCGGCTCCATCACTGGCGCCCCCAAACGCCGCTCTATGGAGGTGATTCGCGAACTGGAAAGCAGCCCGAGAGGCATCTATTGCGGCAGTATCGGTTATATCAGCAGCTGTGGTCGCGCCGATACCAATATTGCTATCCGCACCTTCAGTGCCAGCAATGGCCGAATTACCTGCGCTGCCGGTGGGGGTATAGTTGCAGACTCTGACCCAGTAGCAGAACACAATGAGTGCCTGGCGAAAGTACACTTACTCCTAGAGACCGCAGAGCAATTCCTCCATTGATTGCCCCGCCCGCCGGGAATCACCTTCTAGCGGGCTTTCCTGCAGTCATACTACAGCTTTTTGGTTATAGATCTATCCAGGATTGATATTTCAAAGTTATTAGACCATCTGATAGATTCAATGCCAGTAGTGCCAATTTCAGCACTTAACTGGATCAAGGAATTTATCGTGAAGATCACACTGGTCAAAAAAATACTTGCCGATGGCTCCCCCTGTGCCAAATGTCGCGACGTGCAGGAAAAACTGGAAGTGAATGGGCAGCTGAAATTTATCGACCAAACCTTGATAGCCGATGTACGCGACCCGCAAAGTAGCGGCATGCAAATTGCCCAGCAATTTAACGTGGATCGTGCACCATTCTTTGTGGTTGAGCGCGAGGGGCAGGATGCGGAGGTTTACACCGTCTACTTTAAATTGGCCAAAGAAGTGTTGCAGCCGCTGATCCAACAGGCGGAGGCCTCCTAGCCCCCGCTAAGCAGCCACCTTAATAAACAGGCAGCTCTTTATCGGCAAATAGCGCATCCACTTCGGCCCTAGACGTGGCGTGCGCCGCCTGGTCCACCAACTCTCGGGTGAGATGCGGTGCAAACTGCTGGATGAAATCATACATAAAGCCCCGCAGAAAAATTCCCTTACGGAAGCCAATCTTGGTGATGCTTGGCTCAAACAGATTACTCGCATCGAGGGCAACCAGATCTTCGTCCTCGCCATCCACCGCCATATCCGCCACTATGCCGATACCCAGTCCCAGTCGCACATAGGTTTTGATAACGTCCGCATCCGCGGCGGTGAATACCACCTTAGGGGAAAGCCCTTTCTCCAGAAACGCCTCATCCAGCTTTGAACGACCGGTAAAGCCAAACACATAAGTGACTATCGGGTACTTGGCAACCTCTTCCAGGTCCAGCTTACTGGCATGACAGAGAGGGTGATCTTTAGGCACTAGCACACAGCGATTCCAACGGTACACCGGCATCATCACCAGGTCGCTAAATAGCTCCAGCGCCTCGGTGGCAATGGCGAAATCCGCTGTGCCATCGGCCGCCATTTCCGAGATCTGCATGGGCGTGCCTTGATGCATATGCAGAGACACATCCGGGTAACGGGAAATAAACAGCTTGATGACCGGGGGCAGCGCGTAACGCGCCTGGGTATGAGTAGTGGCAACTGCCAGGCTGCCCTTCTTGTCATTACTGAACTCTTGGGCAACCTGCTTGATATTTTCCACTTTGCGCATAATTTCGCCAGCGGTCTTGAGGATCGCCTCACCCGCTGGAGTCACCCGGGTCAGGTGCTTGCCGCTGCGGGCAAAAATTTCCACCCCAAGCTCGTCTTCCAAAAGGCGAATCTGCTTGCTGATGCCCGGCTGGGAGGTATAGAGGCTCTGCGCAGTAGCAGAAACGTTGAGATCGTGATGTGCCACTTCCCAGATATATCGCAACTGCTGCAGCTTCATAAGTCCTCCCTTTGGTATCAATCATCCCGCCCCTGGACGAGTGCAACTCTGACAGATAAATTGTTAGTTATAAAAAACATCTTGAGTTATGCGAGAAAAGAATAGCAGCCAATCGAAGCCGGGGCCAACGGACAAATGAATATCCGGTGAAGCGCGGCGAGTGTCAATCAACTTCGAGAGATCAACAGCCCCCCAAAAAGGCTTATACGATTAGGCTTCACTATTAGCGACGTTGGCAATTCCATGTGGTACATGGCCTGTGGCAACATGCTCTGCAGCAGAAGCGCAATGCGCTGGCTGATCATCGAAGAAGACATCAGCACCGAATGCCCGTAGGAATTCCCCCTTCGGCAGCCCACCCAGGAAAACTGATTCATCCACCCGGATATCCCAAGCACGCAGCGTACGAATTACCCGCTCATGGGCTGGGGCCGACCGGGCAGTTACCAGCGCGGTGCGGATTGGGCAGGCTTCCAAACCAAACTCCGCCTGCAATTTTTGTAAGGCCTCAAGGAACCCCTTGAAAGGCCCCCCACCCAGAGGCATCTGTGCCGAGGCTCGCTCGGCCCGGGCAAAGGCGGCGAGCCCATCCCGTTTAAAAATCTGCTCCGCCTCATCGGAAAAGATGACCGCATCACCATCAAAAGCAAAGCGTAAAACATCATCACGCTGCTCACGGTTACCACCGGCTACCAGAGTCGCCGCAGCAACCCCCTGCTCCAGCGCGCGGCGCACATCCAGGCCATCGGTCGATAGAAACAGGTTGCAACCAAATGGCCCGATATAGCGGTAGGGGCTTTCACCATTGCAAAAGGCCGCCCGGGTAATATCCAAGCCGTAGTGCTCAATCGAGTTGAACACCCGCAGCCCAGTATCTGCACTGTTGCGCGAGAGCAGGATGACCTCGACCCTCGGCTCGCCCCCTAGCTGC
Source organism: Microbulbifer sp. CnH-101-G (assembly GCF_052466775.1). Lineage (NCBI taxonomy): Bacteria > Pseudomonadati > Pseudomonadota > Gammaproteobacteria > Cellvibrionales > Microbulbiferaceae > Microbulbifer > Microbulbifer sp. CnH-101-G. The sequence goes on along the minus strand of NZ_CP174292.1, from coordinate 1,417,939 downwards.
TCATTGATTTTTAGAAATTTCTCTACTAAATGAAAAGCATCACCTTTCTGCAGAACATCATTCTCCCGCTCCACCTGATAGCGGGAGAAAGCTTGTAAGCCCTGCTCTTCGAAGACTTTATGGCTATCGTTCAAGTCAAATAATGCCCGCGAGGAAATCGCGATTACCAGCTTGTCTGGTCGCATAGCCATCAGGGAGCCTCCACATCACCAAGCCCCTCGGGACTGGTATCGTTACGCCTGCCATCTAACAGAGTAAACAGCATTTGCTGTAAATCTTCTCGGGTACGCTGTGCACGCCTCTCTGCCTGGTTGACCATCACCAGCAATAGCGCATGGCAACTTTCCAACGTAAGCCGACCCAGGCGATTCAATTCATTGGGTGGACATGAAAAGCCCAAGCGCCGGAACATCTCCACCAGATGCCCGATCACCAGCTCGTCATGGCTCTCGTCCAGCTCGTGTAACTCGGGGATTCCCCACATCGCCTGAACCAGTGGCAGTAGCCCGCGCTGCTCACGGTAGACCGTCAATAGGCGCCCAATAAACTCATCAATAAAATTTTCAAGCGCCATGTCTTCGAGGTCTAGCTCTGCCAATTCGGCCATAGCCCCGCTGATGCTGGCGAGCCACTGCTCGCCCATAGCATAGAGAATCGCGTGCTTATTGGGAAAATAGTGATAGAGGGAGCCCACCGAAATATCGAGCTTCCTGGCAATTAGGATTGTGGTGAGGTCGTCGAGACCCACTTCCTCTAGTAGGCGCCCGGTGACATCAAGAATCTGCCTTGATCGTGCCCGCGCGCGGGCCTGAATGGGCTCACGGCGGGGAGATAACTGGCTTTTACGTTTTGGCTGTTCGGTGTTGGACAAGTTCGGCTTCCCAAATGCAAGTCACGGCATATTAACACCAAAGCAGCCTACAACTTCACCAGTAACTGGCCACAGCCAACCCCATCAATGCCCAAACCTATCGAGCAGACTGTGGTAGAGCATCCCCAGTACCAGGCCGGGCCAACGCAAAAGAGTCCCTCCTGGAAAAGTCTCTGTTGGAATTTTCGACATAATATCGAAGCGCTCTTCTGTACCAGCAATGACTTCTGCGAGCAATTTGCCCGCAAAAGTGGCAGTAGGTACCCCATGGCCCGAATAGCCCTGGCTGTAATAGACATTGGGCTCTAGTCGGCCCATGTGCGGCATACGGTTCATAGTGATTGCCAGAGTGCCACCCCAACCATAATCTATTCTGGTCTGCTCAAGCTGCGGATACACTTTCAGCATATTTTTTCGCACAAACTTGCGAATATCTGCGGGAAAACGGGCCGTGTAATTTTCCCCTCCGCCAAAAATCAGGCGGTTATCCCCTGAGAGCTTCCAGTAATTAATAACGAATAGTGTGTCCTGCACCGCGTAATCATTGGCGATCAGTTTCTGTGCAAGAGGCTCGGACAGGGGTTCAGTGGCCAGAATGAAGTTATTAATCGGCATTATTTTGCCAGCCAGACGAGGCTCCAAATTACCGAGATAGCCATTGCAGGCCAGAACCATATTATTTGCTTTCACCTGCCCTTTGGCTGTCTCAACCGTACAGGAACGGCCCCCTCGATAGCCAGTCACTCGGCTGTGTTCAAAGAGTTCGACTCCCGCTTCGACACAGGCCGCCGCCAGCCCCAACCCATAGTTGAGCGGATGAAGGTGCAGTGAGCCACTGTCAATTTGCGCCCCCAAATAACGCCTTGTTCCCACAAGGCCACCCACCTCCTGCTCATCGGCATACCGCACATCGGTGTAGCCGTAACGCTCCTGAAGAAGTTCCGCCTCCTTGCGCAAATAGTTATCATGGCTGGGCTTGGCGGCAAGATGCATAATCCCCCGCTTCAGATCACAGTGAATTTGATGCTTCTTGATTAACTGCTCGACCAGATGCACCGCTTCTAGGCTAAATTGCCAGAGCCGTTTGGCAATATCGACACCGAACATTTCTTCCAGGTCACTCTGGCAGCGCCTCTGCCCCACCCCCACATGCCCGCCATTGCGCCCTGAAGCCCCCCAGGCCACACGCTCGGCTTCCAGCAAAGTCACTTTGTAACCCCGTTCAGCCAAATGCAATGCCGTAGAGAGTCCGGTATAGCCTGCACCGATTACGCACACATCCGCCTCCCTAGTACCTTCCAGCTGAGGATAGGAAGGCAACGGGCTGGCACTTGCGGAGTAGTAGGAATCTGTATAACCAGGTGTGCTTATCATCAATGCAACCCCTTAAGGCGTTGTGTCGGCCGGAGGTTTAGGTTTTCCCAGCCTCCGGGAATTGCCGAATGGTAATTCGCTTTTACCCTCCATGCCAGATCTCCTCCAGACACTATCAATCTATGCCCCAAGCCTATGAGGGCAACAAACTGCTCCGCTAAACAGCATCGGCTATCGCGAGTATGTAGGTCAGGCATATACTGGAGCGACTCTCAGATGGGAACACACCGGAAAAACAAGAGAATGGACAAGATTACAAGTTGGCTGGCAGAGCACGATATTGCAGAAGTGGAATGCCTGGTACCGGATATGTCAGGTAATGCCAGGGGTAAATTCACTCCTACAGATAAATTTCTCACCCAGGACAGCCGTTTACCGGAAAGTATCCTGGTCCAAACCGTGACCGGAGACTATGTCGATGAACACAACGAGCTTGTCGATCCGGCTGATACGGATATGTTACTGGTACCCGATCCCGATTCCGTTCGACTTAACCCCTGGGCCAATGATCCCACTGCTCAAATTATTCACGATTGCTATACCCGGGATGGTCAACCCCATCCGATTAGTACCCGCAATATCCTCAAATTTGTTTTGGAAAAATATAAAGAAAAAGGTTGGAAGCCGGTTGTTGCTCCCGAAGTGGAATTTTACCTAGTGAAACGCAATCTCGATCCAGATGAAAAACTTTCAGCGCCGGTGGGAAGATCTGGTCGCACAGAAAAAACGAGACAGTCCTATAGTATCGATGCCGCCAACGAATACGAACCCATTATTGAGGACATGTATAACTTCTGTGAGGCACAGGGCCTGGATGTGGACACACTGATTCATGAATCCGGGACCGCACAGATGGAAATTAACTTCCTCCACGGCGATCCGCTGCAACTCGCCGATCAGGTTTTTACTTTTAAACGCACGGTCAGAGAGACTGCTTTACGCCACGGGATTTATGCCACGTTTATGGCCAAACCCATGGAAGATGAACCCGGCAGTGCACTACACCTCCACCAGAGTATTGTCGACACAAAAACAGGAAAAAATATTTTTGTAGACGGCAATGGAAATGAAAACGAAACCTTCATGCATTTTATTGGCGGCATGCAGGAGTACACCCCGGGATTCATTAGTTTTCTAGCCCCAAATGTAAATTCTTATCGCCGCTTCACCCCTGAAATGGCTGCACCTACAAGCCTGCACTGGGGCTATGATAATCGCACTACAGGGCTAAGGGTTCCCGACAGCTCGCCTCAGGGAAAAAGATTAGAGAATCGATTTCCTGGTGCCGACTGCAACCCTTACCTCGCCATTGCTGCCTCACTCGCCTGTGGTTATCTTGGCATGATCAACAAAGTGGCACCCAGCGCACCGTATCAGGGCGATTGCTCTAAAGAAGCCATTACTTTGCCTCGTACGCAAGAACACGCTCTCAATCTTTTAACGGAATGCGAAGCTGCTACAGAAATGTTTGGCAGAAAATTTGTAAAAGCATGGAGCGCAATTAAGCGCGACGAATATGAAGAATTTAACCGGGTGATCAGCTCTTGGGAGCGGGAATATCTTCTTCTTAACGTGTAGATATTCCCAATAAAAATTTTCGAGACTTATCTGAAAATTAATTATTGACTGGCGTATCACCCTTTTATCGGGTTTATTTAGGCGCATCATTTTGGATTCTTCGGCAGGATATTATTTGCTGATTTGTGACTACTTAAGCAAAAATATCGAAAAGAATTCAAATATATGAGTTTGTCATCACCTTTTTGTTGCCACTAAGCGCATGCAAGGTAATCTCAGGTTGCCCGGAAATTTTGGGCAACCGGTTTGAGAAAGCGGACGTCACTGCCATTTTATGGCCCCACCCCTGATGCCCGGCCTTCTTCTGCTGTCTTACCAACCATAAAGACCGTTAGCACCAAAACTGCTGAACTGTTCGGTAACGCCATGCTGGATTACCTATCAGTTCCAGGTGCTCGGTCCCTAATAAAAAAGTTACGTAAAGGGAAAGCTAGCAATGAAGCATTTCGTAGGACTTACCTGCACTTTAGCCATGGCTATCAGTGCTCAGGCCGCAGACCGTGTCCCAGCAACTCCGGATATGCTCTCGCCTCAAACACTCAACACCGTTGCCGGATCAGATATGGCATTGGTGAAAATTCGCGAGCGTACGCTGGGAAATGGCAAGACCATCGCCCGTTATCAACAGACCCACAAAGGTATCCCCGTATGGGGACAGACCGTAACCAGTTCCGGGAAAGGTCTTATTACCGAAATGCACGGTAATGTTCTCACCGGGCTTGAGCTCGAAGTGCCCACCGTGCGCGCGGCAATTGACGCGGGCAATGCCCTTGATCGCGCCATGAACCACCAGGTCTCCCTGCGTGCACAGCAGGGAGTGATGTCAGGTGCCCTGTCACTGCCAGTACTTAAACTGGAAGCCAAAAACCAGCAAAAAGAACTCTATGTTTACATCAATGATAAGGATGAAGCGCGCCTCGCCTACCTGGTGAACTGGGTCGAGTATGGAGACGACCCCAAGCGCCCCTTCTACTTTATTGATGCCATGACCGGCGAAGTGATTAAGCATTGGGATGGCCTCACCTTCCAAGATGCACAAGGTCCTGGCGGCAATTTAAAAACAGGCCGCTATGAATATGGTACCGATTTCCCCTCCATGCAGGTTGATGCCAACTGCCGTATGGATACTACCAACGTTGAAACTGTGGACCTGAATCATGGAACCAGTGGCGGTAGCGTCCATCAATTCAACTGCCCCTACAATGATCACAAAGAAATCAATGGTGCTTATTCACCGCTAAATGACGCGCACTATTTCGGTGGCGTGGTCTTCGATATGTTCAGCGACTGGTACAACACTTCACCGCTGACTCAAAAGCTGCGCCTTCGCGTGCATTACGGTAATAACTACGAAAATGCTTTCTGGGATGGCAGCCAGATGACCTTTGGCGATGGTCAAAACACTTTCCACCCGCTAGTCAGCCTGGATGTTACGGCTCACGAGGTCAGCCACGGCTTTACCGAGCAGAACTCTGGCCTAGTTTACAGTCAACAACCAGGGGGAATTAATGAAGCCTTCTCCGATATCTCTGGTGAAGCCGCTGAATACTTTATGACTGGCAGTAACGACTGGCTGGTTGGAGCTCAGATTTTCAAAGCCAATGGCGCCTTGCGTTATTTTGAAGACCCGACACAGGATGGACGCTCCATTGGACATGCCGACGATTATTACAGCGGTATGGACGTACACTATAGCTCTGGTGTCTACAACCGAGCTTTTTATCTGATCGCCAATACCAACGGCTGGGATACTCGCAAGGCATTTGATATTTTTGTCCTCGCCAATCAGATGTACTGGGGCTCAAACTCTGACTACGATGAAGCTGCCTGCGGTGTTGAGCAAGCTGCTGTAGACCTAGGCTACAGTAAAGCGGATGTTACAACCGCCTTCAGTACCGTAGGAGTTACCTGTGATACCACACCACCACCTCCTCCCGGTGAACTAGAGAATGGCGTTTCAGTAGATAACCTCAGCGGTGGCTCTGGTGATGAACTTCACTACACCATGGATGTACCAGGGGACGCAACTGACTTGAGCTTTGCTATGTCGGGCGGAAGTGGTGATGCCGATCTTTATGTCCGTTTTGGTGCAGCTCCTACGACCTCCACATACGATTGTCGTCCCTTTAGTAGTGGCAACAATGAGACCTGTGACATTTCGAATGTTCAAGAGGGCACCTACTACGTAATGGTGCGTGGCTATAGCTCCTTCTCCGGTGTCAGCCTGGTGGGCAATTTCACCGAAGGTGACGGCGGCGGTGAGCCTGGCGGCTGGGAGGAAACCGACCTTTCCGGCTCTCAGGGCAGCTGGCAACATTTCTCATTAGACGTTGCTGAGGGCATGTCCTCTCTGACCACAACCATGTCAGGTGGCAGTGGTGATGCTGACCTCTATGTACGCTATGGTTCAGAGCCTACTCGCAACAACTGGGATTGCCGCCCCTACAAGTGGGGTAATGAGGAGAGCTGTAATGTCAGCAACCCTCAAGCGGGGACCTGGTACATCAGTATTCGTGGCTACTCTTCCTACTCCGGTATAACTCTCAGCGCCCAGTCTGAATAAGGGCATTTGCTGAGTCTCCAGAAATCGGGATAAGCTGCCATACCAGCCTATCCCGGTAACGAAAAAGGCAGCCATTTGGCTGCCTTTTTTTAATTCGGACGTTTACGGGTATTCACTTTATTTATGACTGGGATCCTTCCAATACTCCTTCACCGTATCCTTCATCTCCTTCGCCAATATGGTGATACCAAACAAGTTGGGCAAGGTCATGATGACGATAGCTACCGCGGACAAATTCCAAATAACGGTGGTATCTTCAATCGCTGCCCAGAAGAAGGCGATGACATACACAATTCTGTAGGGCATTACCGCTTTGGGGCCAAACAGATAGATCATGGAACGATCACCGTAGTAAGACCAGGCGATAGCGGTTGAGAAAGCAAACAGGAGAATGCCAAGTGTAACAATCAGCCCACCGTATTCGCCGAAGAAACCGCGCTGGAAAGCCTTGCTGGTCAGAGCCACGGAATGAACCAGGGATTTCCCCCAGATATCTACATCCTCATTGGCAAACTTACCATCTACAACATTCAATACACCGCTGAACTGGTCATCACCGACACGGAAGTCCAGGTCTTCAGCAATTGAGCGTGCATGGATCAAGGTGAAATCCTGAACATTGAGCGGATGCCCATCTGTCACAACCACCGAACCGTTATAGGCCTTCACGTCGCTAGGCCGACCACTGAGGTAGTTAAACAATTGCTTAACTTGCTCGGGATCACTCTCTTCGTAACGGCCCTCTACAACATAAGTATCGGCACCCTCAAACAGGTTTTCATGTTTCTCAGTCCAGACACCGGAAGACAGGATTACCAGACCGGTCAAGGTGCAGATAATGATGGTATCGATAAACGGTTCCAGCAGGGAAACCATGCCCTCGGATACAGGCTCATCGGCACGTGCGGCGGCGTGGGCAATGGGCGCTGAGCCCTGACCAGCTTCGTTGGAGAAGAGGCCGCGGTTTACACCACGGTTAAAGGCATAGGCAAAGCTGGCACCGAGGAAGCCACCCACCGCAGCACTGCCGGTAAAGGCATCGCGGAAAACAGCCACGAATGAAGGGATGATATTTTCAATATTGTAGAAAATTACTCCCAATGCACCAATGATGTAGATCAATGCCATTGCGGGAACAATAGTGGAGGTAACCTTAGCGATCCGCGTAATTCCACCAATGATCACCATACCCAGCAGAATTGCGAGCACACCACCAGTCAGGGCTTTCTCAATACCAAAAGAATCGTGCACCGCCTGGGCGATATTATTCACCTGGGGCAGGCTTCCCGTACCAAAGGAGCAAATTACAGTGGCAATGGCAAACAGAACCGCCAACCATTTCATATTGAGACGGCGCTCCATATAGAACATGGGGCCACCTGCATAGTAACCATCCGCCGCTTTAATACGATACTTGTGTGACAAGGTGACTTCGACAAATTTGGTTGTCATACCCAGGAAAGCAGTCATCCACATCCAGAACAACGCGGCCGGCCCACCCAGGAAAATAGCGAGACCTACCCCGCCAATGTTACCGGTACCCACTGTACCGGAGAGAGCGGTAGCCAGAGCTTGGAAGTGGGAAGTATCACCTGGGTCGCTGGGCTTATCGTATTTACCCTGGACAATCTTAATCGCATGCCCAAAGTAACGGAATTGCGGAAACCCTAGGTAAATAGTGAAAAAGAAACCAACCCCAAGCAGCACCCACGGGAACCAAGGTGCCGAACCGAGCAAACCGTCTAGCGACAGTAGCAGCTGATTAAAGGAATCCAAACTAACCCCCACTTCTCTGAACTAATTCTGTTTGTTTTATATACAGCCGCAGCCGTAATTTGTTGCGCAGGTTAGCAGCTTCCGCAGCGCTAGAACAGTAAAGGGGCCTAAACCCTATGAAATGAGAAGTTGTGGCGATAGGGGAATAACGCGAATTGCCCTCCCGTGTGTACAAATACCAGGTTATCGCAGCCTTTGTAGCGGCCTTTTTGTAGCTCCTGTATCAGTCCATAAAAAGCTTTACCGGTATATATAGGCTCCAGCAATATTCCCTCCAAGCGAGCGACTTCCTCAATCATTTTGTAGATCGGGGGGCCAGCCTTGGCATATCCAGGCCCAATATAGTCAGCGTTGATGTTCACTTTCAGTGATTGCGTATCTATAGGATTCCCTGACAGCCTGCTCCAGTGAAGAATATCCTCTATCACTTTGGCCTGGAAGTAAGCGGCATTATCGCAAACTGCATAACCTGTCACTTGTGCATTAAATCCTAGCAGATGACACCCCAGGGTTAAGCCGGCCTGGGTACCTCCACTCCCTGTTGCACATACAATATGATCCGGCTCGAACCCCCTTGTTAGGCAGTCAGCGATTAATTCCTGCGAAGCGGAGAGATATCCCCACAAACCCAGGCCGTCACTAGCACCGGTTGGAATGCAAAAAGCTTTAAGGCCACGTTTTCGGTATTCATCTTTACAGGAATTGAAAAGGCCTTTGATGTCCTTGGCAAACTCTGCGGGCGAATAGAAAGTAACTTCTGCACCTGCCAACTGGTCCAACAACAGGTTCCCATCAGCCTCAGCGACCGGCTCCCCTCGCAACAGCAAGTGCACATTGAGACCTAGGCGAGCCCCGACAAGCGCGGTGGTGCGGCAATGGTTGGATTGAATACCACCACAGGTGATTAAGGTATCACTGCCCTGCTCTAGTGCCTCTGCAACCACGAACTCAAGCTTTCGCAGCTTATTGCCAGACATTCCCGATTCCGTCAGATCATCTCTTTTCACCCAGATTTTCGGGCCACCGTATGGGTAGGAATAAAGTTCACTAATACGATCGAGGGGTTGCAGAGGCGTTGGCAGGTGGGCCAGATTTAAACGTCTGGGTAGCTCAACGGGTATCTTTTCAAACAAAGTAGATTCCATTCTATTCAGTTAGGCCGAGAAAAAGGGAGAGAATTTTGTTGGCCTAATCTCTTACCTAACTCGAAGTCCCTAGGTTTTAGCAACGAAGCCTTAAGCAACTAAGGTTTAAGCAACTAAGGTTTAAGTAACTAACGCCGCCTACCAAGGCTCAATATTTAATCAGCTTTGAAACCCAACAGCAAAAAAAACCCGGCAACTGCCGGGTTTTTTAAAAATCCATAAAAGATCAAACCAATAGAGCAGTCAGATCTTTTTAATTGTGCCTTTCGGCAACACCGCATGAACAGCTACTTTCTGGAACTTCAGGGACATATTGTCTGCAACTTCCAGCACGATGTAGTCTTCGTCTACCTTGTCTACACGACCCAGCATACCGCTGCTCATGACTACTTCATCACCCTTTTTCAGAGCGCCAACCAGTTCCTGGTGCTCCTTCTGACGCTTACGCTGAGGGCGGATGATAAAAAACCACATGAATGCGAACAGACCCGCAAACATCAACAGGGTTATCATTGGGTTACCCTGTGGTGCCGGTGCCGCTTGCTGTGCCATGGCAGAGGGGATAAAAAAGCTCATGCAAAACCTCAAAGAGTCAGCCTATAAAATTGCCGCCAACTCTAACGGGTTTCCCCTGTTGAGGCAACGGATTGGGCCGATCGACGAAAGACCGACCTAATCAATTCCCACTCATTTAAAAGCGCTGACGCACCTGACGGCGATAACCTGTTGGTGACATACCTGTCCAACGCTTAAACGCACTGGTGAAACTGGTCCGGTCAGAAAAATCCAGGATCCGGGAAATTCCGTCGACACTTAAGGCGGTATCTTTGAGGAAGTGCACCGCGTGACGGAAACGTACATGGTCACGCAGTGAGGCGAAGCTCAGATTATGCTCCTGCAAACGACGCTGCAAAGTCCGGGTGGACATGCTTAAGTCAGAGGCAACTGGGCGAATAGCGAGAGAAGCCTTACCGATGCGCTGCTCCAACACATCGATAACTCTGGCAGCAATGCCAAAGCTGGTAGCTTCCGGTGGCGCCAACAGCTGGTCAAGGATATTCGGGTCACCGGATATTCTGGCCTGCTGAAGGGATTTATCTTCTGAGAGCGAAGTCTGGTCGGGCTGAGTATGGTTCATCGAGCTGCTCCTTTTGAGTTCCGTGAGCCGCAGTTATTTTTCTATGTCCGCATCCAGCGAATCCCGGTTGCCCCTGCCCACACCAACACACCAACAACTTCGGCGGACTACTACTCGATGCGGGACGCACCAAAAACAGACATCGAATCCTTCACAGAGATGTACAATTTTTAAACTAACCGCTCCGGCAATACCCAAAGAGAAACACTCTCTCGCCGGCGCACCTTTCCTTTACATCTGCCAGTATAGACCAAGAATTGAGAATGCAAGGGGCGACAGTGGTTTTTTTCATCTTATTGTGCTGTAAGGGGCAGAATTGAGTAGCCCGAATACTCACTTTTCTTAAAAACCAAGGTAATTCGGGGGGCAGAGGCCAGCTACTCCCCCAAGAAAAAATCTACCAATCTGCAATCCTAGCTCATTAATCCAGGTTTTCACCCACCCAGTTAAGCACATCCTCACTGTGGGTCTTGGTTTTCACCTTTTCGATAATATGGCGCAAGCGCCCACTTTTATCGATGATAAAAGTTGTCCGGATCAGCCCCATGTACTCCTTGCCCATGAATTTCTTCAAACCCCAGCAACCGTACTTGTCTGCGATCTTGTGATCTTCATCGGAAAGGAGGTCAAAGTTCAGTTCATGTTTATCGATAAAGCGCTGTAATTTGGCTTCTGGATCCGGACTGACACCTAGGACAACAGTATCAAGTTTTTCAAACGCATCGGCACTATCCCGGATGCCACAGGCCTGTGTAGTGCAACCTGGTGTCAGCGCCTTTGGGTAGAAATAAAGCACAACATTGTTTTTATCACGGAAGTCCTTGAGTGAAACCTTCTCTCCGTTCTGGTTTGTCAGAGTGAAAGCCGGTGCCAAGTTGCCAATTTTGGGAAAGGCCATAAGAAATCCCCTAAGGAGTTGCTGTGAATTTTGTGGGGATTATAACGAAAAGTACTAACTGGGATGCCACATGGAATCTCAATCAAAACTGATGCAAGCGAAATTCCTTTTCCCTACGTGCAAAGATACCAATCCGTTTGAGCTTTTGTACCAGGTCCGCCTTCTCGGCATCGGTCAAGAATTCACCTACTTCAAGGCAACCCTCAGGGCCACTAAAGGTCACCGAGGCCGGCTCAGCCGCGCTATTCCCCATTCGCACCAATAAGGCCAAATTGCTCCGAGAAAACTCCCGATGGTAGACAGATTGCTGGCGAAACCCCTTGCAACAGTCGAAGACGACCCGTTCATCGCTGATACGGATTACCTCACGACGAGTCCCTTCCAAATAGACATAGGTAAATAAAACCGCAAGTAATAGGATTTCCAAACCAGCAAATGGCAGGATCATCCAAGCCCCGGCAAAGGCAAAAGCCAGGCTTATACCGAGGGAAACGCCAACCAAAGAGAAGAACACCCAAAGGTTTCCGGTTGCCGATAGAGACTGGTTAGGCTGAAGAAGAATGCAGGCGCATCGCGGGGCTTGGCGGCCGACTTCTGTGACCATGGCAAACGTTTCCAGACATTACTTACTCCATCAGTGTAGTGCCGCCGCCACCAGCCCACACTCGTATAGCGACCCGCCAGTTTCAAAGCTATCGCAATACTCAGATCAGCCAAGTTGCGCTTGATTACCACTGCGGAAGGTCATTTTAAGCTCCAGCAAGGCAAGAGCTCCGTATTACGGAGCTCCAAAAAAGTGACTGAAGATAGGATTGGGCGGAAAATTAGAGGGAATAACACCAAGGTCGTAAATACCACCTCACTTCTCTCACCTGTTCTAGCGGAAGCTTTTTTGCCCCAATAGAAGCAATTCGCGTTAATCTGCGCAAATAAAAAAGCCCGCACATCCGTGCGGGCTTTTTTAACGAACCAGCCAATAAGGCCGGTTAATCGGCAGAGTTACGGCAGCAGGTGGGCAACCGCATCACGCTCTTCCGCCAACTCCTTCTCGGTCGCAGACATTTTCTCGCGAGAGAAGTCGTTGATATCCACGCCCTGAACAATTTCCCAATCCCCGCCTTTGCAGGTGCATGGGAAAGAGTAAATCAGGCCTTCCTGAATACCGTAGGAACCATCGCTGTAAACAGCCATGCTGGTCCAGTCACCTTCTGCGGTGCCCAGAGCCCAGTCCCGCATATGATCGATAGCGGCATTAGCTGCAGAAGCTGCGGAGGAAGCGCCACGAGCCTTAATAATGGCGGCACCGCGCTGCTGAACAGTCGGGATAAAGTCGTTCTCGTACCAGTCCTGCTCCACTTTATCCATGGCAGCTTCACCCGATACTTTAACCTGATGCAGGTCTGGGTATTGAGTGGAGGAGTGGTTCCCCCAAATGGTCATGTGGGTAATGTCGTTAACACTAGACTCAGTTTTGTTGGCCAGTTGCGACAGCGCGCGATTGTGGTCCAGGCGAGTCATTGCGGTGAAGTTACGCGGATCCAGGTCAGGCGCATTGCGCTGAGCGATCAGGGCATTGGTATTCGCAGGGTTGCCAACAACCAATACTTTCACATTGCGGGAGGCGACGTCATTCAGCGCCTTACCCTGTGCAGAGAAGATAGCGGCGTTTGCTTCAAGCAGGTCTTTACGCTCCATACCCGGTCCACGGGGACGAGCGCCCACGAGCAGAGCATAATCAGCGTCTTTAAACGCAACAGTAGCGTCGTCGCTCTGAACAATACCCGCCAGCAGCGGGAAAGCGCAGTCTTCAAGCTCCATGGCCACGCCTTTCAGCGCTTCCAATGCTGGAGTGATTTCCAGCAGCTGCAGAATAACTGGTTGATCTTTACCCAGCATCTCGCCGGAGGCGATGCGGAACAGCAGCGAATAGCTGATCTGACCGGCAGCGCCGGTAACAGCAACACGAACAGGTGCTTTCACGATAGTTCTCCTCGTTTGTAAGCGGCCGCATTATAGGGCCTCTCGAGCAAATTTCACCTCAAGCGGGGAAATTACCAACTCAATTTGCCTAGTAAAACTGCATTTTTCTCAAATAAAACGTCAAATAAGGATCACGCCAAAGCGATTTCCCGGTAACGTTGCTGCAAGGTGCGATAAACCTGATCGCTGTAATCATCAGCGGAGGCGTCGAGCTCACTGGCAATCTCAGCCAAGTGCTCGTTATCTTCGCGCCCACCCCAGGTCTTCACATAAGTACCCTCTTTATAACCGTTATCCTGGCGGAAACGATTGAGTACGTTCTTGCCTACATAACGTTGATACAGCTCGGTAAAAGGCATCTCTATATCGGCGAGAAGCTGAGCAAATCCTGGCAGATCGAATTGTTTGCTTGCCAAAGTATTTAAAGTGAAGGCCTCCAGGTTTTCACGAAAATCACCAGGGGCTCGCTGACCTGCCTCTAATTCCTGCAGCATCTTTTCAGCAACCTGAGTCGGGGCACCCTGTTGCAATTCAAGGCTCAGGCCAAAATGCCAAATATCTACCAGCTCGAGTTTCACCTGATCTATATCGGGCTGTTGTTTTTTCCACCACTTCCAACCGTAGTGATCCAAAAGTTCGGCACTCTCTACCCAGATCGCGCGATACCAGGCAAAGTTTTGCGCACGCCAGTTTTCATTAACAACGGTATTAATTTCGTCCTGCAGGGTCAGCATGACCTGCAATTGCTGCTTCATCATATAGGGAACTTCTAACTAGCCAGGCTTAGGCAGCCCGAGGAAATAATCGGAGAAAATTTTCTGTAGTGATTTCAGCCAGCTGCTCGTAAGAAATTCCGCGCAACTCAGCAATGAATTCGGCCACTTCCCGCACATAAGCCGGGATATTGGGCTTGCCACGATAGGGAATCGGTGCAAGGTAGGGAGAATCAGTTTCCACCAGTAGGCGATCGAGGGGCAGTTTACGCGCAACATCGCGCAGGTCCTCGGCATTTTTAAATGTAACAATACCGGAGAGGGAAATGTAATAGTTTAGGTCCAGTGCGGCCTTAGCCATCTCCCAGCTCTCGGTGAAGCAATGCAATACACCCGCTGTTTGCAGGTTTCCGTGCTGCCGAATTAACTGAATCGTATCTTCACGGGCATCGCGGGTATGGACTATCACCGGCAGCCCCACTTGGCCCGCCGCCTGTAGATGGGCGATAAAACTTTGCTGTTGGGTCTCTTTTGTCTCAGTACTGTAGTAATAATCGAGACCAGTCTCCCCCAGTGCTACCACCTTGGGGCGCCCCGCCATTTCGATCAATTGGTCCACACCAGCGAGACCGGATTCGACATCCAGCGGATGTATCCCCACTGAGCAAACCACATCTTCATACTTTGAAGCGATCTCTACGACAGCATGGGCATTATCGAGACTGATACCAACACACAAGAATTTTCCGACCCCCCGATTGCGAGCCAACTCCAGAACAGCGTCCAGATCGCCATCAAACTTATCGAGCTTCAGTCTATCCAGGTGACAATGAGAATCTACGAGCATGTGAAATTTACAACGTGTGAGTGGGTCGGCTGGATTCAAGAGTGCCAGCCAGGTAAGTTTCTATTTTGTTTTGCGCAATATTGTCCTTGTCCCCAAACTGAACGCCAATACCCGGCGTACGGTTTCCCTGGGCTCCACTGGGGGTTATCCAGATCACCTTGCCGGCCACCGGAATTTTTTCGGGTTCATCCATCAGGCTTAACAGCAGGAATACTTCATCACCGAGGCTGTAGGATTTATCTGTACTGATAAACAGGCCACCATTCTTTACAAAGGGCATATAAGCCGCGTAGAGAACTGATTTATCCTGAATCTTCAGCGATAGGATGCCGTTTCGGGCACCGCCTCCCATGGCTTTCATGCTCAACCTCAATGTTTTTAATGTTGCGCTAACTTATCTGAGCGTGCTGTTTCTGTCCAGAACCCAGCGGATCGACACTTTGGTGGAACTAAATAGTACGCCAACCATTATTGATCGTTTTTCACTCAGCCAAATAACCTGGCCCAGCGAATCATCAACTCTTCCAGCAACAGGCGACGGTTGGGATTTGCTCCGCTTGCGAGCCCCATACGCGCCTGAAGAAGATGATCATAAAAGCCAAACAGTGTGCGCAAGCTAGCCCGCCCTGCACCGGAGAACCTTTGCAAAAGTGCCATAACCTGAGCATCACCAGTGGCATCACAGCTGCGCACCCGAGCCATTTGAGCAACCCACTGCTGCCAAAATTGAATAAGCTGGCCCAGGTCTGTGGGTTCGGGAGGGGCCTCCCAGCGACCGGCGGCTGTCACGGCCCTAGCGCTCCCTTGGGCCAGAGCAACAAGCTCTTGCAAAAACCGCTCTCGAATTTCCTCACACTTTGGATCTGCCAATTGCGCAGCCAGCAATGGGGCCCCACCAGCGAGTGCCAGGGCTCTGGTTGCCGAGTCTTCCTCCAAGTCACTAGCGCGCAGCCACTGCAGTGCCATTTCTTCTGAAGGAGGTGGAAATACAACAGATTGGCAACGGCTGCGAATCGTTGGCAGCAAGCCTGCCGGAGAGTCACTAACCAGCAGGAAAATCACTGATGCCGCCGGTTCCTCCAGGTTTTTCAGCAGGGCGTTAGCCGCATTGATGTTCATCGCCTCTGCCGGCGCCAGCCACACCAAGCGCGCGCCCCCGCGCCCACTGGTTCGCGACACAAAGTCGCCGAGCTGGCGAATCTGCTCAACCTTGAGCGGCCCTCCCTCTTTCTCTGGCTCTACCCGAAGAAAATCCGGGTGAGATCCCGCCTGCCAAAGGTGGCAGTCTTTGCAGCTTCCACAGGCCTGCCCTTCTCTGGGTTGCTCACACAATACCAGCGCTGAAAAAGCCTCGGCAAAAGCGCGCTTACCAAGACCTGGCTGACCACTGATCAGCAAGGCATGAGGACATCGACCCGCGCGCCACTGGGTACCGAGCCGTTGCCACTGTTCCGTTTGCCAGGGTAAGAGAGAGGGTATAGGGATATGTTCAGGTGCTTCAGACACTGCCATTTGCCAAATTTGTAACTGGGAACTTCACTACCAACAATAAGGACGCCGTGGGGGCTATATTTTTACAGCGCCCTTTAAAGAAGACGCTGTAACTCCTGCCCCAGCTGCTGCTGAACCTGCGCTAGAGGCTGGCTGGCATCAACAATAGCGTAACGAGAGGGGGCCGCCTGTGCACGTTCACGATAAGCCGCACGCACCCGATGAAAGAAGGCCAGCTGCTCACTTTCAAATCGATCGGCAGCTCCAGTACTGGCTGCACGTTCCAAACCTATTTGCGGATCCAGGTCTAAAAGAAGGACTTTATCGGGCCGTAAACCACCCTGCACATCTTGTTCTAGCCGCTCTATTAAGGCTCTATCGAGCGCTCGGCCACCACCCTGATAGGCATAAGTGGCATCGGTGAAACGGTCACAAATTACCCAATCACCACGCTCCAGAGCCGGGACAATCACTTTCTCCAAATGCTGCGCTCGAGCAGCAAAGACCATAAGCAGTTCCGCCGTGGGGTCAACCGCCTCTTCACGCTTCGCCAGGAGCAATTCCCGCAGCTGTTCAGCCAGCGGCGTACCACCTGGCTCACGGGTTTGAATGAATGGAATATTACGATCAGCTAACCACTGGGTGATAAATTGCAGGTTGGTGGACTTACCAACCCCCTCCCCGCCTTCCAGGGTAATGAATTTTCCGCGCGACACTATCTCTAATTTCCTTTAACCGGGCTGGAGCGATAATCCGCTCGCCTCTTCAGCTGATACTCCCGCACCGCACGGTTGTGCTCTGTCAGAGTGGCTGAGAAATGATGGGAGCCATCCCCCTTGCCTACAAAATAAAGGCTTTTGCCAGGTTTTGGGTTGAGTGCAGCACGGATAGCTGCACGCCCTGGCAGTGCAATTGGTGTGGGGGGCAGCCCATTGATTACATAGGTATTATACGGGGTTGGCGCCCGAAGGTGTGCTCGAGTGAGATTACCATCATAATCTTCTCCCAACCCATAAATGACAGTGGGATCTGTTTGCAGACGCATGCCTTTATTCAAGCGACGCACAAACACCCCAGCGATTTCACTACGTTCCGAAGGCTGACCGGTTTCCTTTTCAATCAGCGAGGCCATGATCAAGGCTTCATAGGCGGATGCATAAGGAAGCCCCTCTCCTTTTGCCTGCCACTCCTCATCCAATACACGCTGCATACGTTCGTAAGCCTCGCGCAAAAGCTCAATATCAGTAGTTCCAGAGCGGTAAACATAGGTATCTGGGAAAATCCAGCCTTCCTCTGCACCCTCCTCCAAGCCGAGAGCCCGGGCAGCTGCACTGACACTGCTACCTGCCTTGGATCTAACAACCCTTTGCCCCGAGCGAATCTTGTGCAGGGCCTGCTGGAAGGTCCAACCCTCAACCAGAGTCAGCCGATAAACAGTGACATCCCCTCGGTTTAGACGGGCGATCAAATCCATTGCTGTACTTCCATGGGGGATCAAATACTCACCGGAGTGGATATCTGTTTTGCCCTCCCAGTAAGCATAGGCAAGCACCAATCTCGGCCAGTTGATTACCCCATCACCTTTCAGCTTGCGCAAAGTGCCAGATAGACTGCTGCCTTTGTCCACCTGAAACTGAAGGCCCTTTTCTCCCACCGGCAACGGTGTAGCGAGAGACACCTGTAACACCCAAAGAGATGCCAGTACCAACAGACCTGAAAGAAGGAAACCTCCAAACAGGACCTTCCAGAATTTAACCGGGGAGCTTGTCTGCTTCTTCTTTTTTACCACAATGTTTCCATAATCAATTGCTGCAACCCACGAACACCAGCCCCAATTTGCCAACGCCTGTGGCCGACAATCTCAACAACAGGTAGTACCCCGCGAACACTGTTGCACAAAGCTATTTCCTCAGCATCGCACAGATACCGAATATCCATATCTCGCTCCTGCCATTGAACCCTGCTGGACAGCCAGTCAAGCATGACACCCCGGACACCACACCGCTCTAGGTTAGGTGTTATCCAGCCATCGCCAAAGCGCGCCAGTAAATTACAGCGCAAGCTCTCGATAACCCTGCCTTCAGTGTCGAGCATCAGGCCATCGAGGTAGTCGCCCTCAGGGAGCTCAGACTTCGCCCTATTATATCGACTGCGACTCAAAAATTTGCAGCCAGAGTTCCATCTTTGTGAAACCGGCAGATGAGTCTTACAGGGGAAAAGGTGAACCCCAAGTTCTGCCTCCCCTGCCGGCTGCAGTGGCAAAAAGGAAAGGTCCCAGCACCACTGACCATCAATAAGGCCCACCCGTAATCGAGCAATCGCCATTTTGCGACCCCCCTGTGCTGCCAGCAGAGGGACGCATTGATCAATATCAGCAAGTGGCGGCTCGCCCGAACCCAAGGCTCGAGCAAGGCGCTCTCTATGCAATGGCCACAGAGGAATCTTCCCGTTGTGACAACGCATAGTTTCGAGGATTCCGTCTTTATAGCACCCATCTTCTGGCAGGCTCTGCACAGGATGGCCTCGAAGGAAAAGCTGCGGTAATTTGGACATGCAGTCCTCGGAATGAAAGTTGCCCGCCCAAAGGCGGGCAGGTAGGTCAGATTCGCTTGAAAATCAGTGAACCATTGGTACCGCCGAACCCAAATGAGTTAGAAAGTACCGAATCGATAGCCATCGGCTGAGCCTCTTGAGGAACCAGGTTAATACCTTCGCAAGCCTCATCGGCATTATTTAAATTGATTGTTGGTGGCGCCATCTGGTCACGCAACGCAAGAACGGAGAAAACCGCCTCAATAGCACCAGCTGCGCCTAAAAGGTGCCCCGTCATAGACTTGGTGGAGCTTACAGCCAGCTTTTCTGCAGAGCCGGCAAAAACATTGCGTACCGCCTGGATTTCAGCAGTATCCCCTAACGGGGTAGAAGTGCCATGGGCGTTAATATATTGGATTTCGGTAGCCCCCATACCCGCGTCTTTCAGTGCGTTCTGCATTGAAAGTGCGGCTCCGGCACCATCTTCTGGGGGCGAGGTCATGTGGTGGGCGTCGCCACTCATACCAAAGCCCGCAAGTTCGGCGTAAATAGTCGCGCCGCGGGCTTTTGCATGCTCATATTCTTCCAGGACGAGCACCGCAGCGCCCTCTCCCAATACGAAACCATCCCGGTCTTTATCCCATGGGCGACTGGCCGTCTTGGGATCATCATTGCGTGTGGAAAGCGCCCTGGCCGCACAGAAGCCACCGAGCCCAACAGGTGTGGTGACCATTTCGGCCCCGCCGCACACCATAACATCTGCATCGCCATATTGGATGGTCCGCATTCCCAACCCCAAGGCATGGGTCCCAGTAGTGCAGGCCGTTGTGACGGCAAGGTTTGGCCCTCGAAGGCCATATTTAATCGATAGGTTACCAGCTACCATGTTGATGATGGCACCCGGCACAAAAAATGGTGATACCCGTCGGGGGCCCTTCTCCGCGATTAACAGGGCATTGTCTTCAATAGCCATGATGCCCCCCATACCGGAACCGATACAGGTCCCCATACGCGGTGCATTACCTTCGCTCACTTCCAGGCCACTATCTTCCATCGCCTGAATACCCGCGACCAAGCCATACTGCAGGAAGGTGTCCATCTTGCGTGCATCTTTTGCAGGCATATAGGGCGTGGGATCGAAATCTTTTACCGTAGCGGCGAAGCGGGTCGAGAACGCCGAAACATCGAACGTTTCTATTGGAGCTGCCCCACTGACACCTTTCAGAATGCCAGACCAAGTCTCCCCTACGGTGTTACCTAGCGGACTTACTGCGCCCATTCCGGTTACAACAACTCTTCTGTGCGACACTGCGGTCCCCCCGAAACTCTTACTGTCACTGTTCTTCCTTCAATAGTTTGTGAATGAAACAACACTCGAACAGTAGTCACAATTCCATAGTGCAAATAAAAAGAGAGCCGCGCTATGTAACATAGAACGGCTCTCAGAAACGCTTGGCTACGCACAGTAATAAAACTGTTCGCGCCTAAACCACCCAGCAGGAATTAACCAAGGTTGTCCTTGATGTAATCAATTGCCAGCTGAACAGTTGTGATTTTCTCAGCTTCTTCATCGGGGATTTCGGTTTCGAATTCCTCTTCCAAAGCCATTACCAACTCAACTGTGTCGAGTGAGTCCGCGCCCAGATCTTCAACAAAAGAGGCTTCAGGCTTAACGTCTTCTTCCTTCACGCCCAGTTGTTCAGCAACGATCTTTTTAACGCGCTCTTCAATGCTGCTCATGATTCAATTTAACTCCTAGTGGGTAAAAATCTGTTTTAGTCGCTATTGTTATTTCGCCAATCCAATTAACGGCGATAACGACCGGCTCACACAGCTTTTGGATAATTCAGAGGCCATTGTACCCCAAGTTTTTAGGGTTGTAATGCACGGCTCTGCGGCACCATTAGCAAATACAAAAATCTTATAAAAATCAACAAGTTATTTTGATATTTTTAGCGTATCTCAGGTCATATACATGCCGCCATTGACATGTATCGTCTCCCCTGTGACATAGGCTCCGGCATCACTTGCCAGAAATGCCACAACAGAAGCGATCTCTTCGGGCTGCCCCAGGCGCCCCAGGGGAATCTTTTCAAGCAGTGCCTCGCGCTGGGCTTCGGGCAGCACTTTGGTCATATCGGTATCTATAAAACCCGGGGCAACGGTATTGACAGTGATGCCGCGAGAGCCGATCTCTGCAGCCAGAGAGCGCGCAAAACCGGCTACTCCAGCCTTGGTGGCTGCGTAATTGCTCTGACCGGCATTACCCATGCTACCCACGACAGAACTGATATTAATGATGCGCCCCCAGCGAGCCCGGGTCATATCCCGAAGACACGCCTTCGTCATGCGGTAAACAGCGGACAAGTTTGTCTCAATCACAGAGTCCCACTCATCATCCTTCATGCGCATAAGCAAGTTGTCTTTAGTGATGCCCGCGTTATTGACCAGGATGGCAGGCGCCGCAAAATCATTTTTCACAGCCTCATGCAGCCCGGCAATGCTTTCGGCACTCGTCACATCAAGCACCATACCAGCCCCACTAAAGCCTTTTTCGGCAAAACGCGCACTGATTTTCTCTGCACCGCTATCACTGGTAGCAGTACCTATCACCGTTGCGCCCTGGCTACCCAGCATATCCGCAATTGCCGCACCAATACCGCGACTGGCGCCAGTGACCAGGGCCACCTTACCTTCAAGGGAAATCTTCAGGCTCATACTTGCATTATCCTTATTCGACCATTGCCAATCTTGCCTGAGCAATATCAGGCAGCTGTAGCTCTCAGCGCCTCATTAAAGCTGGCGGGAGTATCTATACCGTGACAGCTAGCACTGCGATTGATGCGTTTGAGTAAACCAGCCAGCACCTTGCCCGGACCACATTCAACCCATTGTGTAGCGCCATCGCTCACAAGCTTTTGGGCACAGGCCGTCCAGCGCACAGGGCTATAGATTTGCTCAATCATTAAAGCTTTGATCTTCGCCGGATCAGATTCGGCTTCGGCATGCACATTGTGCACAACAGGGATTTGCGGTGCGCTAAACTCCGCTGCCTCAATTTGAGGAGCGAGTTTTTCAGCTGCTGGACGCATTAATTCAGTATGAAAGGGTGCGCTCACCGGCAAAGGCATTGCACGCTTGGCGCCGGCTGATTTACAGGCATCTATGGCCCTTTCAACCGCAGCACTACTGCCGGCAATAACAATCTGCCCCGGTGAGTTGTAGTTCACTGCGGCAACTACCTCCCCTTGAGCGGCTTCAGCACAGGCCTCTTCCACAACCGCATCGTCGAGGCCAATCACTGCGGCCATGGCTCCAGTGCCTACCGGTACAGCTTCCTGCATCAGGCGGCCACGCTCACGGACCAGGTGGACAGCATCCTTAAAAGCCAAAACACCAGAGCATACTAATGCAGACCACTCTCCCAGGCTGTGTCCCGCCATGCGCGCAGGCACAGCACCACCACGGGCACGCCAGAGACGATAGAGAGCAACACTGGAGGTCAGAAGAAGAGGTTGGGTGCGCTGGGTTAGATTGATCGCTTCCTGCTCACCATTTTGACAGAGATCCCAAAGGTCGTATCCAAGAACCTCCGAAGCCTCAGCAAAGGTGGACTGGATTTCTGGGGCTTCCTGAGCAATCTCGGAGAGCATACCGATCTTTTGAGATCCCTGCCCAGGAAAGACGAATGCAAGCGCGGCATTGGTCATAAGATATCCTTAAACCTATTTGGCAAATTTCAGTAGGAGCGGGGCGAACCATCTACCCCATTTCCTTTGAGTTTCGCTCACCAGCTTGTACCAGGGCAGCGCCAACTCTGGCGGCTAGATTGGCATCGGCACATTCTTTTGCCGTCACCATAGCCCGGTAAAAAGCTTCGCTGCTGGCACCTCCGTGGCTTTTAATCACGTTGCCCTTCACCCCTACAAAGCTGGCGCCATTATAGCGGGCAGGCTCTACCTGTGTGCGCCATTTTCGCAACAGCTTTATGGCTAATTGGCCAAAAAAACGCTTGAAACACCCCTTTTTCTCGATAGTGAACGCTTTTTGACCCATAAGTCTTATTACGCCCTCAGCGGATTTCATGGCCACATTTCCCATCAGGCCATCACACACAACCACATCGACAGCGCCGGTAAAGATGTCATGTCCTTCCACAAAGCCGACATAGTTGACTCCCGGGTCTGCCTCGAAAAGCTCGGCAGCCCTGCGTATCTCTGCGGTTCCCTTGTGCGCTTCTGCACCGATATTCAGCAGGGCCACCTCGATATCTTCGCGAGGGATACCGGTATGCAGATGCTGGGCCTCTATTCCCATACGCGCAAACTGCAACAAGTCTTCAGCACTACACCCCACATTGGCGCCGAGATCCAAAAGGTAGCAGGAACCGTGCCCTGAGGGTACGGACTTGCCCAGCGCTGGTTTGCGAACGCCCTCAATATTACCTAGAACGCTGCGACTCAGAGCCAATAGGGCGCCGGTATTTCCTGAAGTCACCATCGCCTGAGCACTCCCCTCTGCCACCGCCTTCAAAGCCTTAGCCATAGTAGAGTCGCGCTTATGACGAACGGCCTGCAAAGGGTTGCACTCCTGGGTAACAACCTGCTCACAGGGGACAATTTCAAGACGATCGGGGATTTGGGAGTAGCGCTGTTCGAGGAACAGAGCCTCTAATTGCGCGCGCGGGCCAAAGAGTTTCAGCTGCGCTTCGGGGAAGTTATGAAGAAATCTAATACAGGCCGGAACGACAGAGCGGGGACCTAAGTCCCCGCCCATTGCATCCACGGCCAATCGCAATTGGCTGGACAAAGCTTACTCTTCTTCGGAGCCGCCGCCGATTTCGAGCACCTTGCGACCACGGTAAAAACCGTCTTTGGTCACGTGGTGACGACGGTGTTTTTCACCGGTAGTGGGGTCTACGGAGAGAGTTGCACCGGCGCCCAGAGCGTCGTGTGAACGACGCATACCGCGACGGGAACGAGTCTTCTTGTTTTGTTGAACAGCCATTGCTAGCTCCTAAAATAAACAAATTTCGCTGGAACCGGGGCGCCTACCGGCGAGCCCAAACTCCCCGGAAAAATCTAGGATTTCCCCGAAGAACCCTTCAACTGCTCCAGCACTTTAAAGGGGTTTTCCCGTTGCTCACCCGCTTCAGACTCCTTCTCACCGACATGGAAACTGTCCTTGGAGACACATTCCGCATCGTGATAAGCCACCATCGGCAGATTAAGCAAAATTTCATCTTCCAGGATCTGGTGTAGGTTTAGCTCATCGCCATCCTGAATAACCGGATCCAGGTCTTTGGGGAGGGCCTTGCCCTGCTCTTCAGACCAAACGATACCCCAGCAAAATTGCGCTTCGAGCTGCTCGCGCACGGGGTGTAGGCAACGTTGGCATAGTAAATCCACCGTGCACGACACCTTGCCACTAACAGTGAGGTGATTTTGCAGGTCGCGACCAAACTGAATATCAGCCACAACCTCCCCTTCCACAGACTCTACAGCCTCACGGAGGCGCCCCAGTGATTCCAGAGGCAAAATACCTTCCAGATACTGTTCACGCTGCACCAATTTTCGAGCGTCAACGCTCTTTGGCAATACTGATTTAGAGGGGGCTATCGACATAAGCGCGCAATTCTATGGACTCACCCTACCCTTGTCAAAACAATTCAGTCACTGCAGTATCGCTCGGTCACAAACATTGACCAAACAACCATGGAACTGCCCAAATAATGGCCTCTCCACTGATACTAGCCTCCAGCTCCCCCTATCGAAGAGCGTTACTACAACAGCTCAACCTGCCCTTTCGCCACGCGGCACCCCATATAAATGAAGAAGCCAGACCAGGGGAAGGTGCAGGCGCGCTAGCCCTGCGACTCGCACAGGAAAAAGCCCAGGCCTTGGTAAAAGATCACCCCAAAGCCCTAATCATCGGCTCAGACCAGGTAGCAGAATATGAAGGCGGGATTCTAGGCAAGCCCGGCAACCGCACCAAAGCCATTGCCCAGCTACAAGCCTGCTCTGGCAACAAAGTCATATTTCACACCGGCCTGTCACTCTTAGACAGCGAAAGCGGCCGCCAAGCAAGCACTGTGGAAACTTTCACGGTGTATTTCCGCCCGCTCAGCCTGGCGCAGATTGAAAGATATGTGGAGCTAGAAGAGCCCTACGATTGTGCCGGATCTTTTAAAGTCGAGGGCCTCGGCATCGCCTTATTTGAAAAACTCGACGGCACAGACATCAACACCCTTGTGGGCCTCCCCCTTATCCGCTTGGTAGACCTACTCGGTGAATTTGGCATAGACCCCCTACAACCAGCTCCCGAATCAACGCCTAAGGAGTGAGAGGGGCCCAACCCAGTAAGCCGGCAAATTCGTCGATAATCGCCTGGGGACGATACTCCTGCAGGCGAGTCGGGCAATGAGCCCCGTAACTAACGCCGATTGAAGGCATACCTATCGCCGCCGCCATCGCTAAATCATAAGTAGTGTCGCCGACCATCACCGCCTCACCAACCTCGCATCTGGTTTCGACCAGTAGCTCACTGAGCATGCGCGGATCGGGCTTGGAAGCAGTTTCATCCGCGCAGCGGCTCGCCACAAACAAATGCCCCAGACCATGCTCCTCAAACTCCCGGTTGAGACCGCGACGACTTTTTCCTGTGGCAACCGCCAACTGGTGCCCCCGAGAGAGCAATTTATCCAGGGTATCCAACACTCCTTCAAATAAGGGCACAGGCTCCACCCGCGCAGCCATCCACTCCTCCGAATAGAATTGCCTCAGCGCTTGTCGATCCCTATCGGGAGCCCCTGGAAAAAGGGTGGCTGCCGCCTCCGGCAAGCCCAACCCAATAATATTGCTCACCGCATCAGGGGTAAGCACAGGCAAGCCAACCCGCTCAGCTGCACGCAGCATACAGGCCACAATCCTCGCCTCGGAATTACAAACAGTGCCATCCCAATCGAGGATCACCAGCATCGCTTACCGCCCTACTCTTCCCGCAATTTCTTCAATAGCGCCTGCATTTCAGTGGGCAGGGGCGCCTCGACACTCACAGCGGTACCATTCGGCAGGGTACAGCGCACAGAAGCAGAATGCAGGAAAAGACGCTTTAGCCCACGCTCGCGAAAAGCGCGATTATCCTCGTCACTGGTGTACTTGCTATCGCCCGCCAAGGGGCAACCGACAAACTGGGCATGCACGCGAATCTGGTGGGTGCGACCGGTTACCGGCTCTGCGGCCAGCAGTGTTGCCGCCTTGAAACGCTCCAGCACCTGGAAGCGCGTCTCGGATGCTTTGCCATCCTGGTGCACCGAAACCATCCGCTCGCCACTCTTGAGGGTGTTCTTGCGCAGAGGAGCCTCAACAACCTTTCTGCCTCGGGGCCACTTACCCACTGCCAGCGCCAAATAAGACTTCCCTATTCGACCACCTCTCAGCTCCGACTGCACATGCTGCAAAACGTTGCGCTTGCGTGCCACCATAATTGCACCGCTCGTATCCCGATCGAGGCGATGCACCAGTTCAATAAATGGGCTCTGCGGATACATCTGCCTGAGCACTTCAATCAAGCCAAGACGGACTCCACTGCCACCGTGAACGGCAAGCCCCGCAGGCTTATTGATCACAAGTAGGCCATTGTCGTCATAAAGAATGGAATCTCGCACCAGCTGGCGCAGCTGCTCTCCCGCAAGGGGGGCAGGAGCCTGCTCAGCGGCACGAATTGGCGGCACACGCACCACATCGCCCGCTGCCAGCTTGTATTCTGCCTTGACCCGTCCTTTATTTACTCTTACCTCGCCCTTACGCAGGATTCGGTAGACGCGTGAACGGGGCACACCTTTTAGGCGTGCCTGCAGAAAATTATCAATCCTCTGGCCAGCCAGCTCTTCGGGCACAGTTAAAAGCTGCACGCCGCCAGAGGGGTTCCAGGTATCAGAGGGGGTGTCGGCCGCAGCCGTTTTAAGGGGAGGTGTACTTCGCATGACGCGCATCATAGCGCCGCTTAGGGGACAATTGAAGCACCTCCCTGCCCGTGCTATATTCGGCCGGGCTGAATTCGGCTGGTTTTCGGCCATTGGCGGCTTCCCACATGAAGAGATAGCCATGGCTTCAGAGAAAATACCGCTGTTCGGCCAGTGCGCGGGCATACCCGCGTTATTGATAAAAACTGAGCTGATGAGCGCTTCCCAAAACGAGAATCTCAAGGGGGCCTCACCGGCACAACAGCCCACAGTTAAGTGGGTAACAATCGCGAAGGTAAGACGGGCCGCGACCCGCAGCGCTTGAAAGGACGACTCAAAATTTGCGTCCCGCTCTGCAGATAATGCCAGCGACCGAACTGGCAACCAGGCTAAAACTGCTTCCAATGACCTGGTCAACAAAATATAGAAGAAAGGTACCGGCCAAAAGCCGAGCTGCAGAGCCAGTAATAATGACGCAAACCTTGCCACCCAGCTTGAAACAGACCAAAGGGTGGCGCCCAATCCGGCCATGGAAACCCACGGCCCCGGTACAGGGCAGTACTAAACATAAGGTACTAAAGGAAGAAAGGTACTAATAAGTACCAACGGATAGCACCACAGCAGCGTGTATCCGGAGTTTTTGCAGTGAAAATATTGGGCGAACGCTCGTCTCGAAAAGCCGCGTAGACTGAATTTGCGGAACAGACAGCCTCTCTCATTTCTCTGCCCCGCCACCAGGTCCTCTCCTCTTGGCGGCCAACAAGCAAGCCTGCAACTAGCGGTGTCAAACCTTTGCGCAACGCAAGGAAATCGACACGCATGAAGAGAATGCTGATCAACGCAACCCAGCCTGAGGAGTTGCGTGTAGCCCTGGTAGATGGCCAGTGGCTCTATGACTTGGATATTGAAAATCGCACCCGCCAGCAGAAAAAAGCCAACATCTACAAAGGTAAAATTACCCGTGTAGAACCCTCGCTCGAAGCCGCATTTGTCGACTATGGCGAAGAGCGCCACGGCTTCCTTCCCCTGAAAGAAATCTCCCGCGAATACTTCCTCAAACAGCCCAAGGACATCGAAGGCCGCATCAAGATTAAAGATGTGGTTAAAGAGGGAATGGAGGTTGTCGTTCAGGTCGATAAGGAAGAGCGCGGCAACAAAGGCGCAGCCCTGACTACCTTTATCAGCCTCGCCGGGCGCTACTTGGTACTGATGCCAAACAACCCCCGCGCCGGCGGTATCTCTCGCCGCATTGAAGGTGACGAGCGATCCGAGCTACGCGATGCCCTGGCAAGCGTAGACGTCCCCTCCGGCATGGGCATTATCGTGCGCACCGCCGGTGTTGGTCGCAGCGGCGAAGAACTGCAATGGGATCTCAATTATCTCCTGCAGCTGTGGAGCCTAATCAAAGAATCAGCGGACAAGAATAGCGCACCCGAATTCCTCTTCCAGGAAAGCAATGTGATCATTCGGGCAATTCGCGATTACATGCGCGACGACATTGGCGAAGTCATTGTTGATGATGCGGATGCCTTCAAACTAGTTAAGGGCTTTGCCGAGCAGGTCATGCCCCACTACGCCCACAAGGTAAAGTTCTACGAAGACAGCATTCCGCTCTTCAACCGCTACCAAATTGAAAGCCAGATCGAGACCGCGTTTGAACGCGAAGTTAAACTTCCCTCCGGTGGCTCCATCGTTATCGATGTTACCGAAGCGCTAGTCTCTATCGACATCAACTCCTCCCGCGCCACCAAAGGCGGCGACATTGAGGAGACCGCGCGCAGTATCAACCTGGAAGCCGCCGACGAGATCGCTCGCCAGCTGCGCCTGCGCGATATGGGCGGCCTGGTGGTGATCGACTTTATCGACATGCAGAGCAAATCCAACCAGCGCGAAGTTGAGAAGCGCATGGAAAAAGCCCTCAGCATGGACCGTGCACGTGTACAGGTTGGCCGTATCTCCCGTTTCGGCCTGCTGGAAATGTCCCGCCAGCGTCTGCGTCCATCTCTCGGCGAAACCACCTTCCGCGTCTGCCCACGCTGTAGCGGCCAAGGTACCATTCGCGGCACCAAATCCCTGGCCCTCTCAATCCTGCGCCTGGTGGAAGAAGAAGCCAAGAAAGAGCGCAGCGCAGAGATTCGCGCAATCACTCCGGTGAATGTCGCCACCTACCTTCTCAACGAGAAGCGCAAGGCTATTTCCCAGATTGAAGCGCGCAACAATACCCGTGTAGTGGTTGTACCCAACGCGGAGATTGAAACCCCCCACTTTGAAGTACAGCGCCTGCGCGATGACGATACCTCTACCCTCGAAACCTCCTATAAAATTTCTGGAAGCGTTGAGGAAACCGTCACCAAGAAAGAAGAGCAGCCTAAGCGCCCACTGGCCCAACCGACTGTTCAACCGCTCGCACACACTGCACCGGCCCCCACTCCCGAAAAGAAACCGGAGCCGGGTCTGTTTAGCCGCCTGATTAGTGCTATTGCGGAGCTTTTCACCAGCAAAGAAGAAGAGCCCAAAAAGCACCAGAAGTCGCAAAACCGCGGCAAAGATTACCAGCGCAATCGCAACCGTAATCGCAACCAGCGCGGTGGCAACCGAGGAAACCGCGGTGAACGCCAGACCCGCCGCAGAGACGATCGCCGCGAAGACGCCAAGAGCGAAGACCAGCGCGAGCCCAAACAGACCGCAAAGCCGTATGATGAGCGCGACAGTGGAGCAGATCGAGGCGAGGGGCAGCGTCGTCGCCGTCGTCGTCGCAGCGGGGACAATCGCCGCAAGGACGAAAACCGCGGTAACATCTCCGACAGCAGCACCAATGAAAATGCTACTCAAGTAGAAGAGAGCACTGATCAGCAGCGTCCGTCACGCCGCCCCAGCAATGTTCGCGGCCGCCCGCAAGCTCGTCGCCGTGGCCGTCGTGCAGAAAATACTGCCGCCACAGCCGTAGCCCAAAGTCAGGAAGAGCTGAATCGCGAAGTCAATGAAGCCATTGACGAAGCTGAAAGCGAAGCCAGAAAATCCCGGGATACCACAGCCAAAAGCTCCAGCGACACTTCTAGCTCCAGCAACACTTCTGCAAGCGAGGCGCCAAAACCCAGAGCCGAGCACAGTGAACAGAAGGTAACTGAGCCCACCCAGGTTTCCAAACCTAAGCCCGCAGAGAAAGCGACTGCGCAAGCGCCCATCGCGTCAGAAGCAACTGAAGCGGCCAGGGTAAAAGCGGAGCCGGCCACTGCCCCAGCAGAGACCCGGCAAGCGGTAACACCTGCTGCAACCAAGGAAGCCCCCCAGGCAATCGCAAAGGCCTCTCAGGAAGCTGCTAGCACCAAAACACCGGCAAGCTCTAAAACCGCGGAAGCCATTGTGGAGCAGCAGGACGCTGAGGAGACGGCCCTGCAGGAAGCCAGCGAGGCCGTAAAAGCAGCTGAAAAGCAAAGTGATGCTATTGCCAGAGAAGAGATCATGGCCGAAGAAGCTGTTGCTTCCGAGGAAATCAATGCTCCGGCAACCCAGGGGCGCGCAGGGAATGACCCGCGTATCAACCCCAAACCATTACTTGAGCTGGCTATCGTTACCGAGCACCGTGAGATGGGCTCCCAGCAACCGCTGGATACCGCTCAACCAGCGGCCATTGAGCACAGCCCACGCACCCTGGCACGCCCAGCCAACGACCCGCGCATGGCCCGCCGGGTAGCGCAAGCACAAGCTGATACTGACCACAACTCAGCAGAAGCTGGCTAAATAGCGCCAACCAAAGCCTCCAGTAGTTAAACTGCTGGGGGCTTTTTAGTGCCTGAAGAATTCACCTAGACTGATCAATAAATCACCTAACTTATTGAACTTATTAAAAAATTTCAAAAAGACGGTTGTATGTAGCACGAAGCTATGTATAATGCGCAGCACAATTTGGTGGGGTGGCTGAGTGGTCGAAAGCGGCGGTCTTGAAAACCGTTGACTGTAACAGGTCCCAGGGTTCGAATCCCTGCCCCACCGCCATATAAAAAGAGCCCGGCTTTATGCCGGGCTCTTTCGTTTATGAGTTTGGCAATTCAGGGCCCAAGCCCACATTTTCGTTGAAGGGTGAAGCCTGCAAACCAACGAGTGAAACTAAACTAATCCCTGCACCATCACGCCCCTCAAGCTCTCAAGCACCCGCTTTCCTTTTTCAAGTGCCGCTCAACTTATTTTTTGCCTTTCAGGATTGCCGCATAATTGGCAAATGCCATTATCGCTAACGCAGTCCCCAGCAAGGAGTTAAGGAGCAATAAGAGCTCTCAGCCCAGCAGCTAAAATTCATCCTGCCAGCGGAATACTAAAAGCAACTTTCGTAACACAACTAAGCTTGAGAAAAGAACCACCAACAGCGAGATAGGAACAGCAGTATTTCCTATAGCAGCACCAATGCTAGAGTCGTTTTATGCCAAGCAAGGCATAAAGTTAAGCGGCCATAGCGGCCAAGAGCAACGTCAGAGTATTTGGCTGCTGAGAAGTGAAAAGCCACAAGTAACCACTTAAATTTTCACGCAATAGCGAAGGCCCCATACGCTACCTGCTCGCGATGCCCTTTCAAAAATTGCAGCCATTCAGGAGCAGTATAAGATTCCGCATCTAACCAAACTTGTACATATTCAGCACCCAAAAAGATTGGGCTTCTATCGTGGCCAGCCGCTGCAACCTCAGGTGCCGGCTCATCAGTAATTAAAGTGCATGAGTAGTAGCCAACCTCCCCACCAACAGACTCCCAGTAATCCCAGAGGATGGGTGCCCACATGATTTCTCTACCCAGTGGAGTAAATTGAACCTGTGTCTTCCGCCCTTTGTGTTCCACCCACTCAAAGAAACTGCAAAAAGGTAAAATGCCATGCTGACGCCCTAATAAAGGCCGCCAAGTCTTTGCATCCAGCAATCTATCCAACCGGGCGTTATAGAGGCTATAGCGGGTCGATAGATCCACTGTAGAATTTGCAGACCGCAAGGAGTAGCGCAAAGGACGCAGCCAGTTTTGCGCCCCATCACTAGTGATACCCGGCGCAAAATACCGTGGATATACTCTCTCACCCACCCCTGCCAAGCGAAATTGGCTCGCCCGGGGCTGCCCCTTCAAACCAAGCACCTGCTGAGCCTCTGCCCTGCCAGCAGAAACCTCCCACTTCTGGTCCAAGTGGAACTGCTGCCAAGCAAGAGCATCTCTCTTATATTCAATGGGAAGTAATGACATGGATTTATCATTAGGGACCGTAAAGGAGTAACACATAAGAGCTCTCCATTCATCGTAGCGAAGCCATGTTCAAGGGGCTTAATTGGACTAGCTGGCCACTACATGGGATATTTGTTATCTGAAGGAAGAAGAAATATAACCTAACCCCGATTGTAATAGTCATTGCGTCCAATATATTGCCATATGCATTAGCTCCTATAATGCCGCGCCAAACAACCTGGCAAAGATAAATCATAAATGGATAATAGCCCTACCATCTGTCTCACGACTGCTTTTCCCAATGCCACTTTGAGCTGTGGCAAGTTTTAATCAACAGAAAAAACATTTACTGTGCAACGATCCCCGCCTTTCTGATCAACACCCTCATACAATGGCTTGGCTTCCATTGCTTTAAGGAAAGCGCATTATGAAAATAGCAATCATTAGTCCTGGAACTGGCTTGATTGGGCCAGCTAGACAATGCTTGCTGTACTTATACTTGTCTCCCTGCTGAAATTTTAGCTTACAGGAAGCACCCATTAACCATGCCATATAGCGCTTAGTAGAAAATCATTTACATGGAACGATTAACCAACTCTAGATATCACTTTAAAAATGCTAAGATGCCCCTCCCAAATACTCTTTTTCTTATATATTGAGCCATGGATAATTGTTTACTCTTTGACAATGATGGAACATTAGTTGATAGCGAGTATCTTTGTAACATAGGCCTCGTGCTAATGTTCAGGCGCTATGGGATAGTGTTGGATGCTGATGAGTTAGTGATCCGTTTCAGAGGATGGAAACTCTCAAGCCTACTATCAATTTTAGAAAAGGAAAATGGACTCGATCTGCCAGGAGATTTCGTACAAGAGTATCGAACTATTGTATCAGGCCTATTTAACAAAGAACTTAGGCCTGTTGAGGGGGTAATTGAGGCTCTAGAAGCACTAGATGCCCCAAAGGCAGTGGTATCTAGCGGACCAATAGAAAAAATAAAGCATACTTTAGGCCTATGTGGTTTATCCAAGTATTTTGGGGATAATCTATATAGCTCTTACGAAGTAGGTATTTGGAAGCCAGATCCAGGTATATATCTGCATGCAGCCAAAGGGATGGGTTATTCAGTAGAAAACTGCATCGTTATTGATGATGGTCCCGTGGGCGTTAAAGCTGGTACAGAAGCTGGGATGACAACCTTCTTTTTTAATAGATTTGAAGAACAGTGTAACATTGAAGGGGTTGTAAGTTTCACTACAATGGACGAGCTGCCTGGATTAGTAAAAAACACAAGAGATTTACAGCATCAACAGAGTTAGCTCTATCTGTTTTTTATTTTTCTTCTTTAAGATAATTAATCACCCGATCGATCTCCGCCTTATTTTCTTCAATAAGTCTATCTGAAAGAACCTTGAGCTTGTCGATTGATTTATAATCAAAAGGGCCAACGAATGGGTCTATCAGTTGAATGTTCAGGTAGTCATAGCTCACCCGTGAAGATGCTAAAGATTTTGCTATCTCTAGAGAAAATATTTGTTGATAATCCATAGATCTTGTCATACTAAATATGGCATCTTGAAACCAACGCAATTTCCCCCAACTTTTCAAACTTCTATAATTAAAATCCATAGTCTGCACAGGATGAATACCTGAGCCAAGGATCAACACATAATAGTTTTTATCAGGAAACTCATTGATTACATCATGCAATATAATGCTAGCTGGATCGTTAGCTGTGATTGCCGCATCTGCAAAATACCGATGGCTTAAAGCACCATCCGCAGTTACAAAATCTACTGGGGTGAAATAAGCTTCTGCGCTGGACGCTGCTAGAACCAGTTGATACAGGGTATTTGTTGGTAGCTTACCTGCCTCATTCCCCCGGTTCTTAAACAGGTGCAATTGGCCATTATGTATATCCAGAGAAGGAATGATTACATAATTGTTCAAGCTAGTGAAGTTCATCTGAGTGGAGTAATTTTTCTTTAACACATTACACAGGTGACTTCCCTTAAACTTAGGGGAAAGATAACCATTGGCCGTTAAAATGTTGTGATACCAAGGTGCAGAGAAAATGTACTCACTTTCGTTTTCATAAATACTGATTAGTTTTTCATTTTTTGAGAGAGTTTTCCCCGAGTCTAAGCGGTTAAACTCCGCATCCGGTATATTTAAACTAGTTGCAATAATTGCACCCGTCGACACCCCACTAAACACATCGAAAAATCCCTCAATGGGCCTGCCAAGCTGCTCTTCAATATAACGCATCAGATATAGAGGAATAAGGCCGCGAACACCGCCACCTTCGATAATCAAGATATTAATTGTTTCTTTCTTTTTAAGGTCCTCATTACTCTTTATTAGCTCGCTCGCAATTGGCTGCGATTCAAATTTTATACCTTGGATAAACTGATGGTTATAGAAATACACCAGCAGACCCAAAGATATTACAACAATGGCCGTAATATACCTGACCTTCATTACAGCACCTCAAACCTTTCCATATATTATAAGAACATTGATCATGCTTATTGTTTACTTTTATCGACATGTAAACTTGACCGGCAATCCACAACCACAAACCACCTGCTCTTTACCGTTTATGATAATTTGAGCTAACAATCACGCTGAAACTTTATGACTCAGGCTTTTCGGTAATAATAGGTGCTCTATCAGTGGGCTTTGCGGATACTTGACTCTGGCTTATGGCATTCCTAAAGCCAGCAATACCAATATGCAAATGTGATATGAATAAAGGTGAATTTATAACTGGGTGTATTGACGAATCAAATAAAATATGACTATTAATATGGTCAATTATGTGAAAAAGTGCGCTTCAATCCCTACAACAGGCTTCAAATATGAGATACTTCGCGCCTATAAAATCAAAGCCTCTATCGTAGCAGGAAGGGTATATGAGCAAATTTGCGATCAGTCTGGCGGCTATCTTATTAGCCGGGTGTAGCGCTACGACGAGCATTACACAAAAAAGCGCTAGCGAAGTTCGCCAGGCAGTGGCAATACAGAATACCGCCGATGAGAGTGCAACTGAATATAGCGGCCCTCCAATGCAGGGGACCACAGACGGTTCCGCTTACAATTTGTACTACTATAAATTGCGTGCCCTTGCCCCCAGTGATGGTACCTCCCCTCAGTACCTTCTACAGATTGATATCAGTTACCGGGAAAACTGGCGCAACTATGAAAAGGCAATTTTAGGTAGTGGGGGCCAGCTTGAATTCTCCCAGCTGAATAGAAAAACACTCAACTGCGCTTCAACGAATAGCTGCATGCTTGAAGAGACATTAGAGGTAGCATTGAGCGAGGATCAAATTACCGACGCCCTCAAGCGCCGAGATAAACTGAGAGTGAAACTGTACGCAAAATCAGGGCATCGCTCAGTTATTGATGTTCCCAGCTCATATCTAATGGGTTTTTACTCTGCTGTTGTCAATAGACAAGGCTAGGGGATGGGAGGCCGCAGTAGCGACTTCGCGGCCTCTGTTTTAAGACCAGAAAAATTAGCTCTTACCAGATTTTTATAGGCCTTCAACAGTTTTAGCCAGCCCCACTTCTACAGTTACCGGTGGCTCCCAGCCCAGCAATAGCTTGGTTTTCTCGATATCCACTTGCAAGGAGCCACACAAACGATCAGTTATGGCTCTTTTTCCCAATAGGGTGAGAGTGAATGTCAGCACAGATTCCGGCACAGGTACTAGTCGGGCATGACAACCCAGAGCGCTGGCGATTCGCATCAGCAAATCTGTGATGGACATATCTAAGTCATCGGACACAAGGAAGATTTGGTTTCTGGCCTTTGGATGAGCAATACAAATTGCAATCAAATCGATCAGGTTATAGACAGAGACCAAGCTGCGACGATTCTTTATCGAGCCCAAGGGTAGCGGGACACCTTTCTGAAGCCATCTTATCATGGATTGAAAGTTGGCCTTCACCCCCGGTCCATACACCAATGGTGGGCGGATAATGACTACTTCCAAACCTGTTTCCTCAGCCAAAGCCAACAGCGCATCCTCAGCTTCTTTTTTAGAAATGGCATAGGGATCAGCTGGATGTGGGGCTTCCTCAGCAGTAAATGGCGCCCTACCGGTGGTAGACTCCCCATTCACCTTAATAGAGCTCAGGAAGATAAATCTTTTCACTCCAGATAAGGCAGCCTGACGAGCCAGCTGGAGGGTGCCTTCCAAGTTAACCTTACGAAATTCTGCCAGGGGATCAGCAGCACTTTCATGCATTACGTGAACTCGCGCAGCAGCATGAATGACTACGTCAATATTTCTGAGAGCGGAATTCCAATCAGTCTCCGCGTCTATTTGCGGTATCTGAAGCCCTCCCTCAATCGCTTGACGATACACGGGCAGTACATTAAAGCCTTTATCTCGTAGGGCCGGCAGGAGCGCTCTACCTACAAAGCCACTGGCACCAGTCAACAATACACGTTCTTCCACAAATTTCGCTCATTTCAAGTCCTACTGGTGAAACAGTCTACAGATAGCAAAGCGGTGAGTCACTGCTAGAGAAACTGATTGCCAGCAAGAACAAGAGCGGGAGCCCTTGATAAGCTATCCCAGGTTAAAACCAACATGCACCATGCACCAAGGCCGAGTTCACAACTTATTGAACTACCCAAAAAGTTGGGGCTATATTCGAACCCTTCAGAGAGGCTCAATCCTTAGAATTTTTTTCGAGCTCGCAATACCGCCGCCGATCCCTCTCCGCATTCTTTACTCTAGCTCTAACATTCTCCAGTGCTCGTTCATGGGGCTCTGCGGTTTCCGAAGTGCCCCACTTAACTTCCCAGTCTTCTCGAGCTTCCAAGCAAGCCTTAGCTTGACGGTACTGCCATTGCGCCTCGGCACAGGAGTTCAAACTCTGTGGTGCCTTGCGATCACAAATACGGTGGTACCTTTTACGGGCCAAGTTCGGTTTGAAATCAATTTCGGTGACGGCATCGAAATGACGTATAGGTGGCGTTTTTACTCTTTGGGAGGTTGAAACATCTTTGGCAATGGTCCTAAAAATCACGATCCCAAGAAGCTCACTCGATGCATATTGGTTGTGAGGTGTAGCAGCAATCATTTTAAATGGCGAACAGCTCTCAGTTAAATGAAGCTCCTTTATGTTTGCATTACCCGATTGCCAGTAATAACCACTAGAAGAATACTCAAGTTGGAACCCAGAAGAACCGCAAGAGAATCCCAAAGTTAAAAAAAACAATAAATTTTTTAAACTAATTGATACCCCCCTGCTCCCTTTGTTATCACTAACAGGCATATAGAACCCCAGATAAATTGCAATTCCTGGATTCATCATTACAAGCCTTTAAAAGGCTTGGAAACTTAAGCGGTTATCGAGAAAACCACAAATAAACCGAAAATTAGTATAATGTCCTAACTTTAAGGTCCCAACAGCTCTCGATCAGTATCCAGACATCGCTTAAAGGTGCTTTTGCAGCTCTTTTTGGTTTAAAACGGGTGTAATCCAGATTTAGGCACCTAAAACAGAGAAAAATTTTTCATTGTAAGCCATCAGATGATCCTGTCGCTTTTCCTCCAGGATAAAAATGGCTCCACGTTTGCCATCTTCAAGAAAGAAGTAAGAGGATTCCGGCTCTGCAGAGGCAATGAAGTCATTAAATACTAGACTTGTCGGCAACAGCATTGTTTCCACTCTTAACGGGAATCAGTATTTTCATTAAAAGACGCATCTGACATCCTTTCATCTCTGATTGGGGTTATGAGCCCCAACCATAGCCAATGCCCAGCTATTTAAGGAGCATGAGATGACTATTCCCACTCTTAGATACATGACTGATAAGTAGATTACCTATGCCTTTACAGTGCTTTGACTGTTGTCATCCTGATCTGAGGGTTTTTCTACCCAGCGGATCCATTTGAGATCCACCACCATGACGGTATAAAGCACCGGCACCAGTAGTAAGGTGCCACAAGTCGCCAAAATCAACCCCCCTATCTGGGCAAAGCACAGGGGTTGCCAAAGCGGGCCTCCATGGAAGGCGAGAGGTATCAGGGCACAGGTAGTAGCCGCAATAGTAATTAGTATTGGCCTTAGTCGTAAAATTCCCGCATCTAATAGCGCCTCTCTAAATGGATCGCCAGCGGCATGGCGTACTTCAATAAAGTCAAACAGGACAATAATATGGCTAACAATTACCCCTACCAAACTGACAATGCCCAGAAAGGCCATAAAACCAAATGGTTGGCGGGTGATATATAACGCAGCCAAGGCACCAACCATCCCAAGCGGCACTGTAGCAAATACCACTAGTGGTTTTAAAAGATTACTGAATTGGAATACCAAGGCCAGAAAAATTGCACCGGAAGAAACACCAAGGATCATGAGCAGCTGTGAAAAGCCATGCTTGGAATTTGCCGCATCTCCAGAAGCCTGTAGCTGATACCCACTCGGCAATGTTTTCTGTAAGGCTTCCAGCTCTTGTTTAACATCTCCCATAATATCCGAGGATATAAATCCACTATAGGGATAGGCGAATACTGAAATGGTTCGAAATTTTTCTAGCCGCCGAATTCTTTCAGTTCTGAAGTCGACCCCAGTTGTTGCAACCTGCTCCAGCGGCACTCTAACCTCACTATCAGAGGCAAATACATAGAGGTTATTGATATCCTGCAAGCGCCCTCGCTGATCTATTCGCAGACGAGCAACAATGGGGATTTCCTTATCCCCCTGGCGTAACGTAGCAACCTCATTACCATTAATTGCTGTTGATGAAGAAAGAGCGATATCCGAATTGGTAACCCCAGACATCGCTGCACGATCTTCCAAAACATTCATATTCAGAGTCAAGCTCTCATCCCCCCAGTCCTGGCGCACAGTGCGCGCATAGGGAGACTGCTGTACAATAGCCCTTACCTTTTCTGCAATCTCCCGCAGAATAACAATATCCCTCTTTTCCTCTTCAGACCCAGTTGTTACCCGTCCGGACACCCGAATCTCAAAAGGATAATCCACCGGTGTTGTTTGCAGTTGACGGACATCCAGATAGGCACCTGGAATCTTTTCACTGAGAGCCTTCTGGAGTATCGGCACTAATTCTGGGGTTAAATCTTTATTGCTAAGCCGAATTATAATCTGCCCGTAATTGGCCTGCTGAGGTCGCGGATTTACAGTGTACCAAAAGCGCGGGGCTCCCCCTCCGACTGTAGTACTGAGCGCTTGTAAGATCGATTCATCAAGATCTTTACTATTCGCCCCCTGATGTTTTGCAATTGTCTCCCGTATTACCTGCTCCGCTTGCCGGGCTACATTATCTGTAGCATCAATACTCGCATCATTTTGCAGCCAAATATCCACATAGGAGAGGTATTGAACATCATCGGGGAAAAAAGCATTTTTCAGCTGGGTTTTTAATGCAAACCCGGCTATCAAAACGATTAAGAACCCTAACAAAACAAGCTTCCGATTATCTATTGCCCAATTGGCGGTGCGATAATAGAAGCCGGTAAGTCCATGTTTTCTTCTTTCTGCCAAGCTGGGCTCGGCATGCTTTGGCGGACGCAAAATGAGATTCCCAATAAAGGGGAGAAAGGTCATGGATACGATACGTGAAGCAATCAGGGCAGAGGCCATAACAACCGGTAGGCTATGCAGAAAATCCCCTTGATTGCCGGTTAATAGTAAGAAAGGCAGGTAGGCCACTACATTAGTCAGCGTTGCAAAGAATATCGCCTTGGCCAGTAACGTTGGCCCGAGCCAAGCAGCGATAAAGGATGGTTTACCCGCGGCCATTTGTCGTTTAATGGCATCCCCGGCAACGACAGGGTCATCCACCAGTAGCCCCAAAGCAATAATCAGTGCAGCAATAGAGACCTGCTGGATTTCCACCCCCATAAACTGGATAAAACCAAACGTCATCGCCAGGGTAATCGGTATGGAAATCATTAACAGCACAGCAGAACGCCAATCTGAAAAGCCGATGAAGGCGACAATCACGACGAGAATAATGGCTTCAACCAGGGCCTCAATAAAAAGCCCGACACTTTCTTTTACCTGTCGAGGTTGATCAGAGACACGCTCAATAATTAAATCTGGCGGTAAGTCAGCTCTGACCTTATCCAGTAATTGAGTGAGTACCTTGCCCAGCTCACCAATCTGTTCTCCGGCACGCATTTGCACCGACAAATTAACACTGCGATGACGATGCCAGGTTCCATCGTGCTTTGACCTGCTGATGTAATAATTCAATAACTGCGGTGGTGACTCATAACCCATTGAAACATCTAATACACCCCGAAGGTAAACCGGAGTACCCTCCTGGCTCAGGGCTATGGGCACATCCCCTATTTCCTCGTAGTTGGTGAAATCTCCGCTGGGAAATATTGCAACGTCCATATCCTCCACGGTTAGAGTACCGCCAGGGATAGTCGTATTGCGCGCATTGAGTATCGGCGCGATCATATCCGGGCGCAGACCGTATGAGGCAAGCCGTTCCTGAGAGTAAATCAAGTCGACTTGTTGATGCAGTACCCCTGAGCGCAGCACCCGTTTAACCTGGGGCAGAGTACGGATATTGGCAGCAATGAGATCGGAGAAATCATCCAGCTGTCGGTAGCTATATTTTGCCCCGGCCACCGCATCCAGTCTCTCGCGTGTTTGTGCAATATCCCGCACGATAAACGGATTCCAGGCATCGGGGAAAAACTTCTGTGCGCTGAGCCGTTCATTCAGGAATCGCTTTTCCGCGAGCATTAACTCTTCATCACTCTTATCCGTTGTAAAGTCCACACCGATATAACCCGGTCCAGAAAGGATTTTAAAAGCGATGCCGTAGCCCTCATCTTTCAGCCAACGGGAAAATACCCGAAACGCTGCCATGGCATTAGCCCCATACACTGAAAGTGGCAGGGCTACCATAATACTCACGCGCTGTTCCAATCCTTGGCGCTTATATTCTGCACGAACTTCCGATATGGCCTCGCGAATATTCTCGGCCCTGAGACTAATCTCCGTCGCATCGGCACGAGGGCTCGCCACCGCCAAAAGCACCGCTGCAGTATCCCCAAACTCGCTATTGAATAGAGTGGCTTCTGCCCCAGATGGCAACGTACTTTGCGCATCTATCAGCTTTAAATTAATGTCATTAAATGCTTTAGTAACATCGGTATGAGGCGCCAACTGGGTTTGTACTATTGAGACCCCATTAAGAGTGAGTGATTTTATGGCGAAAGAGCGGGCATCAGGCTGGTATAAGTATTCACTCTGGGCGATGGCATTCTCTATACGGCGCGTTACCAATTCCTCTACCTTAATAGCACTCTGCCCGGGCCATTTGGTCGTTGCCGTTGCTATACGAACGGGAATATCTGGGTCCTTACTTTTTGGCATTACCAGGTAGGCAACCAAGCCCCAAAACATAACGCCAACCAACAACGCCCAGGATATAGAGGCATTATCAACAAAAAAACGCGCGGTATTAAAGCGGTGCTCGCTCTCCGCTTCCAGGATTTCTTCTCTGGTTTTTTCGTCCTTAACCGCCATTGTTATTCCCTTAAAGCACTAGGGCACCACCCTCACCATTTGACCATCCTGTAACTGTGCCGTGCCGTTGGAGACCACCCGCTCTCCAACCTCCAGCCCACGCAGGATAACGATACTGTTCCCAAGCACCGCTCCCGGAACCACTCTTCGCAGTTTTGCCCGCAAGACATCTTTATCGACTTCTAAAACAAAAACCGCAAACCCACCCTCTTCATTGGTGGGGGTCACAAGGCAAGACAAAGGGATAACTACACGATTAGGAGGCTCTTGTGTTTTATCCAACACAAGGCTCATTATCATGCCCGTTTTCAGCAGGGCATCGGGATTGGGCACCGTCACCGTTATGGCAAAAACCCTGGTGCGTTCCTCAGCTTTAGGTGAGACCTCTGTAACCTGCCCCGTAAAAATTTTTCCCGCTAAAGATTCTGTATGCATGGATAAAACACTGCCCAACTTGGCATAGCGCAAGATCACATCGGGTACATTAAAGACCACCTTGACGCGGGAGGTGTCGGCAACGACAAAGCCCACCGTATCCCGATGTACCAGGGTCCCAACCTCTATATTGCGCTGTAGTATGACCCCGGTGAGGGGGGAGCGAAGTACCGTGTCATTGAGGTCCTCTTTGGCGTTATCGAGCCGTGCTTTCGAACCCACCACTGCAGCCTGTGAAACCTCGTACTCCTCCCTGGCTGCATCGTAATCTGGTGCGGTAATACTTGCGGTGGCGAACAGGGCTGAGGCACGCTTGTAATCCAAATCCGCTTTGCGCCTTGCGGCCTCTGCTTTACTCACATTCGCCGCGGCTTCCACTACTTTATCGCGGTATTGCTCGTCATTGACTATTGCCAGAGGCTCTCCCTGTATCACCCGGTCCCCGCCCTGCAGTATGCGGGTTTCCCCCAGGGCCCTGCGGGTTGGAATTTCATCGATATAACCCTCTGTGCGAAAAGCCACATTGACCTGGGTATAGGGATTAACCACTGCGGAGTAGGGAAAACCCTCAATGCCCGTTTCAGTGCGCACGACAGTGGTCTGAACAGGCACCGGTTGCTTTTCCGGTGGCTCGCCATGGCAAGCCGCAAGTAAGAGTAAAAGCAGCAACCATGGGGTGGAACGTAGCACCGCTACACCTCCCCAACCGCTTTTTCATATTCGGCCAGCGCACCCCAAACAGATAACACCGCTTTGTTGTAATCGCTGTTGGCGCGCTCAAGCTGGGTTTCTGTTTCCAGGACATTGGTCAGAAGCGTTGTCTGTTCGCGATAGCGGTTAATCATCACCCGCAGCTTTTCCCGATAGGCCGCCTGTAGTTCTCGGGCAACGCCCACCGACTCTTGTGAGGTACGCAGTTTGCGCAAACTATCGCGCACCTCAATTTCGATTTGATTGCGCACTTCGCCCATTTTCACTTCTGCCCCGGCGATCTTACTCGCGCGACTCGCCAGCTCATCGCGTTTACGCCCCCAGTCAAAAAACTCCCAGCGGAAATCCAATGCAACGAATGCCTCTGCATCGGGAATCAGGTTGACGTTATAGAGTTTGATATAGCTGAAGTGGATATCCACATCGGGTATGTATTCTGATTTTTTGACGTCGTAACTGTACTCCGCTTTTTCTATGGCCAGTTGCGACTCAATGAAGTCGGCGCGCTGATCAAAGGCCAGCAGCAGGGAATCATCGGTGTCATAGACGACTTGGTGAGGAAGTGGAAGGTGCTCAACGTTAAATGGCGTTTCCACATCGCGCCCCATTAAAGCATTCAGCCGCTCTTTGGCAGTGATCATTTCATCAACCAGGCGCTGGCGCTCCAGCTGACGCTGGGCTAGTCGGGCGCGTACATCCAGCAACTCGTATTCCAGAGCTACCTGCTGATCGACATAATTGCGCACCAGATCGCTCAGTGAGCTCAAAAAGAGAATGGATTCATCAATGGCCTGTAAATCGCCAAGGATCCTGCCCACCTCGAAATACTGTAACTTCACCAGGTAGGCGACATCCTGCTGGGTCCAGCGCACTTTTTGCACCGCCATCTCGGTGGTGACATAACCTTCACAAATTTCCAGAGCAATGGTGTAAAGCCTGGTTAATGGTTGGCGCGCACTAAAGGAAACAATCTTAGTCGTTCCCTCCTCCGTGGTGATCTCTACATTTTCTGGTGGTATTGGACCGATTTCAGAATCGGGAACAAGGCTACCTTCAGGAAAGGTGTAGCTCTGGGTAGTGAGATTGCGATTGATGGCCGCATCCAGTTCAAGCCGGGGGTAGCGGCGGGTCTTCAAAGCCTCAACCGAATCGCCTGCCTCATCGACTTCCAATGCGGCACCTTGCACCCGCAGGTTTGCCCGGATCGCTGTCTGCACAGCTTCATTGAGTGGGAGCACGGGCTCGGGGACAGAGCTCCAGGCAGCGCCGATAAAGACCCATATTGCGAACCCGCCCTTGAACAACGATCACCCCTTCCTGGCAGCAGCACACACCCGCTCAATATGCAATTATTCAAGTAAGTATATGTGCTTAGTGAACACGTCTGAGTGCATACGCCTATCCCCACGCCATCCGATACTTCACTCTTAATATTTCTATTTTTCATATAGGCTTTATACCTTCCCCGGATGGACCATCGCTTCATGAACTCCCCTACCCCATTAAAAACCCAGGGACGCCACTATGAAGTTTCACCTGCCCTTTTCCATTGGCTAGGCTAATAACTGGCGGCAATCAAAACCGTTTGTTGTTAGCTCCTGAGCAGTTTTATGGCGGCGAAGTTCCTCCCGGTAATTGTGATTCTGATTTGCTTGATCGCCGTGGCCGGGGCGCTCAGCCTGCTGCACTATTTCAACCTGGATGAACAACTGATCGAACTGTTCCAGTGGCTCAACGACCGGGGCTGGCAAACCAGCCTGCTGTTCGTTCTGATCGTTGCTCTGGCAATCGTGCTGTTGCTGCCGGGCATTATTTTTACTATGGGAGCAGGGTTTGTATTCGGTGTTGTAAAAGGGACATTACTTGTGCTGGCAGGGACGGTTCTCGGCGCTACCCTGGCCTTTCTAATCGCCCGCTATCTACTCGGAGAAAAACCATCACGCTGGATTATGTCCCATAT
This sequence comes from Microbulbifer sp. CnH-101-G, assembly GCF_052466775.1. Classification (NCBI taxonomy): domain Bacteria; kingdom Pseudomonadati; phylum Pseudomonadota; class Gammaproteobacteria; order Cellvibrionales; family Microbulbiferaceae; genus Microbulbifer; species Microbulbifer sp. CnH-101-G. The sequence goes on along the minus strand of NZ_CP174292.1, from coordinate 1,373,230 downwards.
CAAACCCGCCACCGTGGGCGAAGTAATAAGGCGTGAGGGCTGGCAGATGATTATGCTGACCCGCTTGGTGCCGCTGTTCCCTTTCAAACTTTCCAATTACTTCTTTGGACTGACACCGGTGCGGCTGAGGGACTTTGTATTAGGCAATGCCCTGGGGGTTATTCCCATCACACTAAACAATGTGTATGTGGGCTCCATCGCCGCAGATCTAACCTCCCTGGGCGAGGTGGAAGAACGCACTACGGTGCAATGGGCGCTATATATCATGGGCTTTGTACTCGCCGTGCTGGCCTTGATCGGCCTGACCCGTATGGCGCGACGCGCCCTGAAGAAGATCGTGAAAGAAGAGGACCTCTAATGCCTTGGATGAAATGGCTACCCTGGCGTTTCTTTGTTCGCCGATTCGCCACCGCCCACGGTTTCCTCGACCCACTGACCCTGATGGCGCATCTGCAGCGCTTTGCAGAACCCTCTGAAGTGAGTGAGCCCATCGAACTCCTGCGTGCGGGGGCGGTGTTCCACGCCCGTGCATTGATCAATAGCAAGGTGATCCAACACAATTTGGATTGGATTTGGCCCTACTGGATACAGCGCCAGTTTGACCCACGTGACAATTCCTTTATCCCCAGAGCCTTTTCAATAACCCACTGCAACCTCAGTCACCGCAATTGGACCGCGGTGGGGCTACCCGACTGCGAGGCATTGCCCGTAGTCGACCCCCGCGGAATGGTAACGCCGTACTACGACGGCTGGTCCATAGATGCCTGGGTGATTGGCGACGGTGGCGAAGAACTCACCCCAGCCTCTCTCACCTACTGTGAGCAGCATCAGGAGCTGGCTGACAACCTCGCTGTAGTCACAGAGTCTGCCCGCAGAGGCCTTAAGCTGCGGAATCATGTTGCGGTGACAGCACAGAGCGGCGTGCCCCACTGCAAAATAAAGCTCAAAGCCAGTTGCCGGGACGGCGGCTGGCTGCTGGTAGCCCTGCGCCCCTGTAACCCTGAAGGGGTCAGCTTTGTGCATAAAGTTCGACTGAATGACGAGGGCAAAGGTTGGCTGATTGAGGACAAACAGGCAGTTTCATTCAGCCAGCCTATCGACAAACACTTAGCATCGAACTATCGCGGTGGAGATATTTACCTGCACCTGAAGGACTTGACCGGCCGAATGCAAGGCGAGTGCGATGTGGGAATGGCCACCGCGGCAGCGATGTTTCGTTTAGAGCGCCACAAGCCCCTAAAGCTCGAGGTCTCAATCCCCCTGGACTCCGAAACCCCAAAAGACACGAAAGCGAAAAGCTGGGAAGAAAGTTTAACGGGCCACTGTGCGCTCAAGGTACCAGACAGAGATTTCCAGTTCCTCTACGACTCTGCCATTCGCACATTGGTCCTGCACTCCCCCAAGGATGTCTACCCAGGCCCCTATACCTACAAGCGATTCTGGTTCCGTGATGCCGCATTTATGATCCAGTCACTGCTCTATGCGGGGTTAATAGATCGTGCAGAACGCGCTTTAGATCAGTTTCCCCAACGGCAGAAGCGGGACGGATTCTTTCACTCCCAGGATGGCGAGTGGGACTCCAACGGCGAAGCACTGTGGATATTCAACTTGTATTGCCAGCTGGCCAACAGGCCCCTCAAACAGTTCTGGTGTGACCCCATCCTCAGAGGTGCCAGATGGATCATCAACAAACGTCTGCCCCAGGATGGCAGCCTTTGTGCCGGACTGCTTCCGGCGGGCTTTAGCGCTGAACACCTGGGCCCCAACGACTGTTACTACTGGGATGACTTCTGGGGAGTGGCCGGGTTACACGCCGCAGCCGAGATTTGCACCAAGGAGGGCATCGACGACAGTGCCCATCGGTTCAACACCGCAGCCAACGACTTACAGCGCACCATCGATGAGAGCCTTAACGGCGCTCAAGAGCGTCTCGGACGCACCGCCATGCCCGCCTCTCCCAACCGGCGCCTGGATGCTGGAGCTATTGGTTCGGTGGTGGCCGGCTACCCACTGCAGCTCTACTCACCGGATAATCCCCGGCTGACCGATCTGGCCGACTTTTTGATCGACAACTGCTTTGTCAGCGGCGGCTTTTTTCAGGACATGATCCACTCGGGCATCAATGCCTATCTCACGTTGCATATCGCCCAGGTCTTACTGCGCGCCGGGGACCGGCGCTGCCTGGAATTGATGCGCAATGTCGCCAAGCTGGCCTCTCCCACTGGCCAATGGCCGGAAGCCATTCACCCCCACTCACTGGGTGGCTGTATGGGGGATGGACAGCATGCCTGGGCGGCTGCGGAGTGGGTCGCCATGCAGCGCAATTGCTTTGTGCGGGAGGAACAGGACGCCTTGATTCTGGTCTCAGGATTACCACCGGAGTGGCTCAAGGATACCTCCGCCAAGGAACCCATTTGCTTCGGCCCGGCACCGACCCGCTTTGGCATGATTTCATTGGAGATCACCCCCGGAATTCACCCGAAGGTATCCTGGACGGCAGACTGGTATGGAAAGCCGCCTGCCATAGCCGTCAACCCTATCGGCTTTCCACCCACACTGGTTGGCGAGGGGCTAGAGTCTGTGGAGTTAAAACCCCTGTGAATATCGTCATGCTGACCAATACCTATCTGCCCCACGTCGGTGGCGTGGCGCACTCGGTCGCCGCGTTTAGTGAGGAATATCGCAGGCGGGGTCACAATGTGTTGATAGTGGCTCCGGAATTCCCAGAGAAAATCGCCGGGGAAAAGAATGTAGTCCGCATCCACGCAATTCAGAACTTCAACGGCAGTGACTTCTCGGTAGCACTGCCTTTCTCACCAGACTTGAGCGATCGGCTGGATCAATTTAAGCCCGACATTGTGCATGCGCACCATCCTTTCCTTCTGGGAATGACCGCCCTCAGGGTGGCCCGACAGCGGGAACTGCCTCTGGTCTTTACCCACCACACACTCTACGAACACTACACCCATTACGTGCCGGCAGACTCACAGGTGCTCAAGCGCTTTGTGGTTGAGCTCGCCACCCGCTATGCCAACCTGGCAAGCCTGGTACTGGCGCCCAGCCACAGTATTGTCAAATTGCTGCGCGAGCGCGGCGTGCAGACCCCTATCGCCGAGGTTCCTACCGGCGTTCAATTAGAGGATTACAACAACGGCGACGGCAGCAAGGTACGCCGCCGCCTGGGCATTCCCGAGTCCGCTTTTGTGGTGGGCCATCTGGGTCGCTTCGGGCAGGAAAAAAACCTGCGCTTTCTCTGCAACGCGGTAGCCCGGTTTATGCGCGATGAGGAAAACAGCCACTTCCTGTTTGCCGGCAGCGGACCTCTTGAGGAGGAACTGCAGGCAATCTTTGCCAGCCGCGGCCTGGCCCAACGGCTGCACATGCCCGGCGCGGTGCTCGGCGAAGCACGGCGGGACATGTACAACGCGATGGATACTTTTGTGTTCGCCTCCACCAGTGAAACCCAGGGACTGGTACTCTCCGAAGCGATGGCCGGAGGTGTGCCGGTTATCGCCCTGGATGCCAACGGCTCACGGGAGATGGTGCGCAACGGCAAAAATGGACTCCTGGTGACGGATGTAAATTTGGATGGCTTTATCGACGCCATTCGCTGGCTTTACCAGCTCCCCCCGGAACAACGTCAAGCCCTCAATCGCGAGGCCCTAAACACCGCACGGGATTTTTCCATGCACAGCTGCGCGCAGCGGGCCCTGGACCTCTATCAACCACTTCTGAAATACGGTTGGGCTATGGATGACTCCCTTTTTGCCCAGTGGATGCGTATGCGTAACCTTATCGGCGCCCAGTGGGAGATTATCGAGGGGCTAACCGGCGCCGCAGGCGCCGCATTTGGCCAGGCGCCAGAGCCGTAATCACAGATTATGATAAGCCGAGTCGGACTATCCATCAGGCGCTGGCGCCGCCGCTTCAGCCGCAGCGAGTGGATCGCCAAGTTGCTGGGACTTTCTACCAGTGGCCGTCAACCCCATGCTCCGGGCTTAATCCTGATCCAAATCGACGGCCTGGCCCACCCGGAATTATTAAAGGCCTTGGCCAGAGGCAGGATGCCTTTTTTGAAGCGTTTGATTCGCAAAGAGCACTACCGCTTGGAGCACATGTTTTCGGGGGTCCCCTCCACCACCCCCGCCGTTCAGGCAGAACTTTTCTATGGCGTGCGCCAGGCGGTACCGGCCTTTGGCTTTCTGGTACACGAAACCCAAAAGCTAGGCCGCATGTACGACCCTGAAGTAGCCGCGCTGGTGGAAAGCCGAGCCATGTTCCAGCAGCGCGATCCGCTGCTGCGCGGCGGAAGTTGTTACCTGAGCCTATTTCGCGCCGGCACCAAAACCGGCGAAGCCCACTTTTGCCCGGCCGATCAAGGCTGGGGGCCGGCCCTGCGCAGCGCCAGCCCATGGACCATCGCAGTCCTTATCCTCAGCAACTTATGGAGCCTGATACGCACGGGCGCGCTAATTTTGGTGGAATTATTACTCTCGCTCATAGACTGCGTGCGCGGGGTCATGCAGGGGCAAAGCTTTATAAAGGAACTGATGTTTATCCCCACCCGGGTCGGCGTCACCATCCTCTCGCGGGAGTTTTGCACTATGGGCGCCAAGGTAGATATCAGCCGTGGCCTGCCCATTATCTATGTCAATTTGCTCGGCTATGACGAGCAGTCCCATCGCCGCGGTCCACGCTCGGCGTTTGCCCACTGGGTTTTGAAGGGCATTGACGATGCCGTGGCCCGAATCTGGCGTGCTGCACATGTCTCTGATCGGCGTCATTACGATGTATGGATTTTTTCCGACCACGGCCAGGAGCAAACCAGGCCCTACGAAGAGATTTATGGCCGCAGCCTTGGCGATGCCCTGTCAGAAACACTCTCTGGGCTCGCCAAGCCACCTGAAATTGAACCTGGCCAGACAAGGCACGGCGTTCAGTTGGAGCGCGCACGCCTGTTTGGCAGCGAGTGGATGGATAAAGAGGATATTGAAAAGCAGGAGCAGCCAACCGAGCAGACTGCTCAGAAAAGGCCATTGGCGCTCACTGCCCTCGGTCCACTGGCCATGCTCTATAACCTGGAGCTGGGGGATATCAGCAGCGAGGAAGTCGCCCGTAAGATCGTTGAGGAGGCCAAAATACCCCTGGTGCTCTATCGGGTGGACCCCACTTCAGCAGATTCCCCGGTACACGGCTGGTGGAAACACGGCCCGGTGCGATTGCCGGAAGATGGCCGCAAGTTGATGGGAGACGAGCATCCCTATCCCGAACAATCTATAGCCGACATGATGAGCCTGTGCAGCCACCCAGACGCCGGCGACTTTATGATGTACGGCTGGTGCTCCACTGAAGAGCAACCGCTGACCTTCGCGATGGAAAACGGCAGCCACGGCGCCGCCGGCCCCAGGGAAACCCACGCCTTTGCCCTGATGCCGCAAGATATCCAACCGCCGGACCCTCGCCTGGGTTATTGGCGCCCGCAGGATCTGCGCACCGCTGCGAGGGCCTACCTGCGCGGCGCCCGCCCCATGAAACTGGATGAACATCAACCGCCGCAAAAAACCCTCAGGGTGATGACCTATAACGTGCACAGCTGCCAGGGAACCGATGGCACCTTGTCACCCCAGCGTATCGCCCGGGTAATCGCCCGCTACCGCCCCGATATAGTCGCCCTGCAGGAGTTAGATGTGAGACGTAAACGCAGCGGGGGGCTCGATCAAGCAGAGCGGCTGGCGCGGCTGCTCGCGATGGATGTGCATTTCCAGCCCGCCATTCACCTCAATGAAGAGCTCTACGGCGATGCCATTCTTACTCATCTACCAGCCAAGTTGATCAAGAAAGGGATTTTGCCGGGGCCACCGGAGGGCAAGGGGCGCCTTTTCAATCCAGCAGCCGATGAACCTCGCGGTGCCATCTGGGTAGAAATTGAGCATAATGGCAGCAAGATCCAGGTGATCAACACCCACCTGGGCCTCTCCCGTATAGAACGCCTGCGTCAGGTGGATGCGTTGCTGGGGCCAGAATGGCTGGGGAACCCACGCTGTAAGGGCGAGCGGATTTTACTCGGCGACTTCAACGCACTGCCCAACTCTGCCGAGTGCAAGCGACTAACTGGTTACCTGCGTGACGCCCAGGAACAAGCCCCCAGACACTCTCCCAAAGGCACTTTTCTCAAGGTGCGTATCGACCATGTTTTCTTGAGTGCCGGCATCGCGGTGAAAAAAGTGCGAGTGCCCCGCACCACACTCACCCGGCAGGCCTCGGATCACCTGCCATTAATTGTTGATATCGAGGTGCCTTTTCGCCCGGGAGCAACTAAACCTACTTGAAAAATCCCCCGAGGCCCTCATTATTAGCAGGAGAAGATTCGACTAAACCCCTAATAAAACTACGGTTTTTCGAATTCATCTCGATTTATAGCCAGCGCTTAAAAGGGATTTACCGACTTGATGGTCCCCACCGCGAGCTATATGATTCCGGTATCGATTAAATAGCAGGAGTCGCTAAATGCAACCGCAAGCTTATACAAATACCCGCGCACTGGACCGCTCGGAATCGGCGAAGGTGTTGCGCAATACCTATGCCCTACTGGCCATGACCGTGCTCTTTAGTGCTGTCACAGCTGGTATCTCCATGGCCGTCGGTATGGGCCGAGGCATGAGCCTGATCTGCTCCCTGGGAGCCCTGGCCCTGATCTGGTTCGTACTGCCGCGCACCGCCAACTCTAGCGCCGGTGTAGGTGTTGTGTTCGCATTCACCGGTCTTCTGGGCGCATCCATCGGTCCATTGCTCAACCACTACCTGGGCCTCGCTGGCGGCGGCCAGATCGTCATGCAAGCTCTGGGTACCACTGCCCTGATTTTCTTTGCTCTGTCTGCTTATGTACTGACTACTCGCAAAGACTTCAGCTTTATGGGTGGTTTCCTGGCCGTCGGCCTGATCGCTGTCCTGGTGTGTTTCCTGGCAGTCATCATCGCGGGCTTCTTCGGCATTCATATGCCTCTGGTCAGCGTTGCCCTGAGTGGTGTTGTTGCCCTGTTGATGTCAGGTTTCATCCTGTATGACACCAGTCGCATCATCAACGGCGGTGAGACCAACTACCTGATGGCCACCGCTTCCCTGTACCTGAATATCTTTAACCTGTTCACCAGCCTGCTGCACATCCTTGGATTCGCATCCTCTGATGACTAAGCACCAGCACTGCTGAGCAAGTCCCAATGCCCCGCTCTGCGGGGCATTTTACTATTTGGCCCCCTATGAAGTTTTCCCTGGCAATATACTCCGCTCCTCACGCCTCCCAATCCGCCGCCAGTGCATTGCGTTTTGCCAAAGTGTTACTGGCTGAGGGACATGAAATCTACCGGATATTTTTCTACTGTGATGGCGTACAAAACGGCAACACGATTGCCGCCCCTCCCCAGGACGAGGCCGACTTGATCCGTGAATGGCAGACGCTACAGCAGAAGCACAACCTGGATTTAGTCGTCTGCATTGCCGCCGCACAGAGGCGCGGTGTATTAAGCCAGCGAGAGGCTCAGCGCCTGGAAAAGCCCGCGGCCAATCTCGCAGAAGGCTTCGAACTGGCCGGCCTCGGTCAGCTCACCGATGCTGTGGCCAACTCTGAGCGCCTGATCACTTTTGGAGGCTAACAATGAGCAATCAAACCCTGGCCCTATGCCGAGCTGCTCCTTACGGCAGTGCCCTAGCCAGAGAGGGCATTGAAGCCGTCCTCGCCTCCGCAGCTATGGAGCAGGAAATTGACTTGCTGTTCCTGGGCGATGGCGTATTTCAACTACTGGACAGCCAAGCCCCAGAGGCCATAGAACAAAAAAGCCTGCGCCGTAATCTCATGGCACTCCCCATGTTTGGTGTCGAGCAACTCTATGTCTGTCAACACAGCCTGGAGGAGAGAGGTATTGGCCCTGATCTAATTCAAATACCCGGCGCAGAGGTGACCCTGGTGGACAACCCCGGAGAGTTGATCGCTACTTTTCAGTGTGTGTTGAGCTTTTAATATGACCTTACATGTTGTCAGTAAATCTCCCTTTAGCTGCCAGGCCCTCCACGATTGCCTGCAGAGCCTTGCCGAGGGCGATGCCCTGCTCTTGATCGAAGACGGGGTCTACGCCCTACAGCACCAAGCCCTTCAGAGTCTGCATAAAACAAAGATCTACTGCCTATCAGCCGATAGCCAAGCCCGCGGATTACAGGCTAGCTCGGCATCTGACTCGGTAGAGATGATCGACGACACCCGCTGGGTGCAGCTGTGCACCGAGCATAATCCCATCGTCAGTTGGTTCCGGTGATACGAACAATGAGCAACCTGAATGTAAATGGCCAGGAAATCCCGTTGGACAAAGAGGGCTACCTGCGCAACTTAAATGACTGGAACCGCGACGTCGCCGAAGAGCTGGCTCGAGCCGAGGAGATAGAGCTCTCGAGTGCACACTGGGAAGTGATTGAGCTACTGCAGGAGTTCTACCGCCAATTCGAGCTCTCTCCCGCCATGCGCCCCTTAGTAAAGTTTATCGGTCAACGTCTGGGCCCAGAGAAAGGGCGCAGTATCTATCTGATGCAGCTATTCCCACCCAGCCCCGCCAAGATTGCCAGTAAGATCGCCGGGCTGCCCAAGCCCACCAACTGTCTCTAGGATGGGCGCTTAGATATGAAGAATGACTCTGCGCTCGCCGTGATGGTGGCGGTGCTCCCACAAGTAGACCCCCTGCCAAGTGCCCAACATAAGTCGCCCATTCAGTACGGGGATGGAAAGACTAGTGGCTGTTAGAGCTGCCTTGATATGAGCCGGCATATCATCCGGTCCCTCGAGAGTATGGGTGTAAAGGGGGTCATCCTCTGGCACCAACCGATTGAGCCAGTGCTCCAGATCCCTGCGCGCGCTGGGGTCTGCGTTCTCCTGAATCAACAGGCTCGCCGAGGTATGTTGAATAAATAGCGTACAAAGCCCCTCCCCCACACTCTGCCTGGAAACCCAATCAGCCACCTGACCAGTAAACTCCTGAAGCCCCTGCCCCGACACCCTTATTGCAATCTCACCTATTGCCATACGGATTCCTATATAATTCGCGCCCGCTCTACCAATGAGACTACCGTATTCTAATATGGCACTGCACCGCGTTAACACCGACGACTATCAACAACAGCTCCATCAAAAGGCCAAGCGCTTGGCCGAGGCCTATCGGGAATTCACCGACCTGGAACCCGAGCTGTTTCCATCGCCGCCCATCCACTACCGGCTTCGTGCCGAGTTCAAGGTTTGGCATGAAGGCGGCGTAGCCCATTACGCTATGTATCGCCAAGGCGAATACAAGAAGCCTTTTATCATCGATACATTCACCGTGGGTTCAGAGCTGATGAATCAGCTGATGCCCAAGGTACTGGAGGCTGTCAACAGCAGCGAGGTGCTGCGCAAGCGCCTATTCTCCGCCGAATTCCTCACCACATTGAGTAGCGACGCGCTCATTACACTCATCTATCACAAAAAACTGGATGAAATCTGGGAGCAAGAAGCCACAGCCCTGCAGGAAAAACTGGGCTTTCCCATACTGGGCCGCTCACGCAAGCAGAAAGTCGTATTAGAGCGCGACTTCGTCACCGAGCAGCTGGATATCGATGGCAAGAAGTATCAGTACAAACAAGTAGAAGGCAGCTTTACCCAACCCAATGGGCACATTTGTCGTTCCATGATTCACTGGGCCAAGAATGCCTGCGGGCAGAACTCCAGCGACCTGCTTGAACTCTACTGCGGAAACGGCAACTTCACCATTCCTCTCAGTGAAAATTTTGAGAAGGTACTGGCCACAGAAATCTCCAAGGTTTCGGTCAATTCTGCCCAGGAAAATATTCATGCCAATGGAGTCACCAACCTGGATATCGTGCGTCTATCCAGTGAGGAATTTACCCAAGCTATAGACAAGGTTCGGCCATTTCGCCGCCTCTCTCACATAGATCTAGCTGACTACAATTTTGACACTGTATTGGTAGATCCACCCCGTGCAGGACTGGATGAGGATACCTGTGCGATGGTTGCGCGCTTTCCTCGTATTTTGTATATCTCCTGCAACCCAGAAACCCAACTGGAAAACCTCAAGCTTTTAAGCAAAACCCATCGTATAGAGCGCTTTGCCCTATTTGATCAATTCCCCTACACAGAACACACAGAAACCGGCCTCATGCTGGTTCGTAAATAAAACCCTCTTGGGCTTATACTTGGGGGCATCACTGTGTTGTCCCCCAAGTCTACTTCGATTCACCTCTTTATCTCTTCCGTAACACAATAAAATGCTTGATAGCTTTCCTTACTGCTGGGAGCAGTAAGTGAAGATATTACATAGACCCTTGAAATATTTTCACGCCTCCAGCCCTACCAACAGTAAAAATAGCCTTTCACCCTGTAAAAACTGAAAATAACAAATTGGCATAGCTCTTGCTTTATTACAGATACAGTTATCTGGAGCATTGAAAAAAACACTTTTTGTCTAGCAAGTTTTAGCAAAGAGTTTAGTGATCCAAAATTCGACCAAAGGAGAGCCCCATGAACAATTCAATGAAGAAACTCAGTTTAGTTCTACTTGCAGCAGTATTCAGTTTTTCTCTCGCAGCCTGTGAGGAACAATCTGCTGAAACCCTCGGAGAGCAAATCGACAACAAAGCTGAGCAAGCCGGCAATCAGATTGAAGATGCTTGTGAAGAAGTTAAAGAGGGGATCAATGCAAAAGATACCGACTGCTAGCTGTTTTGCAAGGGGATATGAAACACCCTTCCAATCCTTATATTGCTAAAAATCTACTCTAGGGAAACGCCCCAGATCGTTTCCCTAGGGATCAATTAATTATTAGATTTTAATTCAAGCAGGCTCCATTCAATAAGAATCCGGGAGCCAACTACAGCAATAGAATACGGAACAAAATTTAAGACATTACAACAAAACACTCATAACTATATTTTTCATGCCCGCAATCACCCAGAACTCAAGAAATCAGCACCTCCAATTCTGATCGACACTGCCCCGATATAAAACCATCCTACAGCTATAAATCACTACCCACCGCTCAACCACAGAATAAAAGCTTGAATTTCTTTAAAAGAAACTCAACGAACAACTTACAAATCCCCAATAGTAGGCACTTAAACCTACCTCAACTCACAGAATTCAATAGGGATAAAAAAATGCCAAATTTACCAGTGAAACCATCAGCATCATCGAACCTATCACAACAATCAATAGAACATGAAATAAACACCATCTACTACCTAAGCTTAAATGCCAGGCTATTTTATAAAACCGGTCTAGATAATATAGGAAATCCAGGCATCAGGGAGACTTTCGAGAATTTGAAAGATTTACATGAGAATGTAAAAAATTTACTTGACGGAGCCTCCTTCAACACATCACTTTCGACAAAAAAGTGGATAATAGAACGGCGACCAATTGCCATAATCATAAAACATCCTCCCAAAAGACTAATCAACAGACTCATTGAATGTGAAAAATTACAGAGTTTTCATCAGCTGAAAGTTATCCAATCCACAGGCGATAGCCACCTAAGAATGGCGCTCTCCGCACTAACAGCAAAGCAACAAACAGCTATCGAGCAACTGGAAAAACACCTTGTGACCCTTAACCAAGAAAAAAACAAAAACACATCATCAGAAAAACTTGGCATGAAAGCTGCTTGAGTTATTGTGTCACAAGCAAAGAACGGAGTAATTTATGAACCTTATGAAAAGCACTCTTAGCGCCGCCATCATCGCAGTATCTTTTTCAGCTGGCGCTATGGCAGGGGAAAAATCAGATCAGAAAAGCTCAACCATGAGTGATGCTTGGCTCGACGGAAAGGCAGAAGCCATCCTACTACTCAATGAGAACCTAAACAATTTTGCCATTGATACTGATGTCAACAGTGGCGTAGTCATACTAACTGGCGAGGTGGAAAGTAATATCGATAAACGTCTCGCAGAGGAGCTAATTACTGGCATTGATGGCGTCAAGAAAGTTAATAACAAACTTACTGTCGTCAACAAAGAAAGCCTTGGAGAAAGCATCTCAAAGGAATATACAGACACCAAGATTGCCACCGTTGTAAAAACACGATTATTGCTTGACCGAGAAGTCTCCGGAACTAAGATTGATGTGTCTGCACAAGAAGGCACGATTACCCTTAAAGGCTCCGTCAAGTCTAGCGCTCAGAAAGACCTAGCGCAGGCCATCGCAGAGAATACCGACGATGTGCAAAAGGTGGTTAATAAGCTAAAAGTAACCGGATAATAAGTCTTGAGGGGCTGCAAAGCAGCCCCTCCACTCTATAAATATTTATCCAAAAATTTTCTACAAGAAACGGATTCTTAATAAAAATCAGCAGTAAGAACGGACAGCATGTATGTGCAAGTGAATGATCCTTAATCGTTTGCCCAATCTAACCGCAATCGAATTTACATAAATTTAGCTCTACCATTTTTGCCAACCCGCAACCCCCCTTCTATCCTTTCATGACGACCTTATAAGGTTTAGTGAGCATTTCTACCCCCGAATCAACCCCACAATATAAAAAGAAGTCATTGCCGAACTATTACTTAGCCATTAGTCAAAGTATAAATTAATCACTAACACCTGAAAACTTAAGGCATAACACTATATGCCTTAGAGCAACTCTACCAACTACTTTGAGCTTCCCAAAGAAGCCACATCACTAGCATCAACATTTTGCTGAGCAGTCTTTTCTTGAGCTACGCCCTCCTCTCTTGGTGCCAATGATTCTGTACTTTCATCAGCTACAACTTGAGCCTGAATCTGTAAATGGGTTAATAAGGGGAAATGGTCAGAACCAAAACCCTGTAAACGTTGAATACTTAGTAGTTTAAAGTGCTTACTGTGGAACAAATGATCCAATGGCCAACGTATAAACCAATATTTAGCATGAAAAGTATTAAACAGGCCTCGCCCAATACGTGGATCTAGCAGCCCACTAACTTTTCTGAATAGTCGTGTAGTACGAGACCAAGTCACATCATTAAAGTCGCCTGCAACGATAATAGGCGAAGTCTTGTTTTTCACTTTTTCTGCAACAACAAGGAGCTCTGCATCCCTCTCTTCAGAAGTGTCATTTTCAGTTGGACTAGGAGGGGCAGGATGCAAAAAATGAGCATTAATCGTATGGCCTTGAGGAGTCTGAACCAGTGTGTGCATAGAAGGCACATTATCTTCAACCAAAAATTGTATTTGACTATCCGACAAAGGGAGCCTGGAATAAACGTGCATCCCATATAAATTTTCAAGAGGACACTTTATCGTATATGGATAGCTTGGTTCTAACGTATCCAGCTGAGATTGCCACCACTTATTCGACTCAAGCGTGAGTAAAATGTCCGGATTATGCCGCTTAACGATATCTAAAAAGTCTGCTGCTCTTCTATTTGAACCTTGTACATTAGCAGTCAAAATACTAATGTTATCGTATTCCTCAAGATTTCCTTCCCGTGAACTTACACGCTCCACTTGAACTGGGAAAAGAAACAAGTGAGGAACTATCCGCCACAACTGACATCCTAAGCAAAAATTACTAACTAGAACCAAGCCGTAAGCCACGGGACTACTGAAATCAAGAAAAATACATTGAAGTATCAAAAGAAAAATTAACAATATTGAGAACTGCAATCTCGGAAAATCAAATCCGCGTATATACCAAGCCTCATACCTTAAAGTAGGTAGCAGGGTAAATATTGCCATTACAACGCTATAGATTACTATGAATATAAACATCAAAATATAAGCTCGGTTAATCTATTGGTTAGATAGAACATACCCATACAAAAAATCCACACTTAACTTCCCCCAGACTAATTCGAAAATTTAGTAGATATCCCAGTGTCGCTTTATTCACTGCTTTCCAACTCAAGTAGATAGTATTGGAATACTTACCTAAAAGCTACATGCACGGATAATATGACCAGTAAATCTAATAGAGTTGAATAAAGATCTACTGAAGAATTTTTAGATCTAGGGGCTAGAAAAATGTAGTTAGTGCTAGGTCATAGAGGAAAGCTTTTACAGGCCGCGAGAATCAACCAGCGCATCACTTGCAGTAATGATTGTGCTTAACTGCTCAAAGAGCACTTATAGTACTCTCGAGAGACTTGAGCCAGTAGTTTTCGCCGTAAATTTAGAGGCCATGTGTTTCAAGGGAGACTCTACACCATTAACCATACCTGAGTAACTTGGGTAGGAATTTCCGCTCTCCGCTCTCCGCTCTCCGCTCTCCGCTCTCCGCTCTCCGCTCACAGAGCATCGTAATACTCTTCATTCTTTATATTCATACTCAACTCAGGGCATTGAAGCTCGAGAGTTATATCAAAGGCCAATATCTATTGGCTTATCTTCAGCGCATATTTTATATCTATAAATTCATATGCTCTGACTCCGTGTTAGGCCGAAACCTAACTATACAGGGTGTCTACCAAACGTGGGTAAGTCTTCCCTTTAACGCCCAAAACAGCGGCGCGCGTTAGCGCGTCCAGCCCGCAGGGCGATGCTGCCTTTGTTTGTTAGGTGCTTGACTGTGGGATTTCGTTTTGCCACAGGTAACACTCTAAATTTGTATCACGTTTAAAGCTCTCAAGTGCCTTTGTACTTATATACCATCGCCTGCAGATTACCAATAACTTAGTTATTGCCTCATCTGAAGGTGGTTGGTTAAAACTGATAGTTAGCTCCATTCCATGGCCTCGCACCTGTTTGTAATCAGGAAGCCCATAAATGCAGGAAAAGAAAATATTCTCATCTTCCTGGTCGTAGAAAGTTGGCCCATCAATCGTAATATCCATGCGTACACCTAGCGCTGCAGGCGTCGGGTACCTAAACTTGTTAAATGTTGCACATATTCGGCTATTGTGATTCCGCCTGCAATACCACCAATCAGTGGCAATGCAACAAATTGTGCATGATAAAAATCCATAGATGGAACTCTCAGACTATTTAAGGCCAAAAGCACAACAGAGATAGCGAGACTTAAAGTAAAGACAGCGTGCTTAGAAACCCCTAACTTCTTAGCAAGGACCAAGCCCACCACCCCTGAAAGTAGCCCTTGAGCAAAATAGCTCTTAATATTTAGAAAGATATCCAAATAGCGCGGCAAATCGAACACACTTGGCGGACGAAAGTAAAGTGACAAGCACAACATTGCACTCACCATAGCGGCCATTAGTACTGTGTATTTACCGATCTTATTCATATGACATTTAACGTCGTGCTCTGGGGAAAACCGGAGCGTAGCGTAGGTTTGTCCCTAGCAGCACTTTGTTAGGAACTCCACACATCACTGAGACCTGAACACTGAATTGCAGATTTTTTCTAGTGGAAAAATATTATTCCTCACGAGCTCGATTTTTTCTCGCATATTTCTCTTATACTCTTCATGGCTTACCTCCCCCACTATATAAACCCACTTCTCCCAGTCTTCGTCTGAGAGTGGCGATCTGTTAATCTTTTTCCAGAACATCTCATTGGCCCCAATCTGGTCTGAGGCTAAAAGTTTGAGAACATCTATTACATTTCCTTCCGTGAGAGATCTAAAAGCTGCGTCCACAATAAAATCAGCAATCGGTGTTTCCTGGCGGAGCTCTTCATCATATAGCTTTTTAAAATTTTCAAATTCTTGACCCATCGAGACTCCTAACGCCCGCAACAGGGGCGACCAATGCGATGCACATTTTTTGCGAAAATGGGAGCGCAGCGACCCGCACAAAACGTGCATAGTGTTGGGCGTCCGGCGGAGGCCCGCAGGGCCGTAGCACCCTGCTTGCATTTGTTAGATTTAGTCGGAGCAAATAGCATGGTTGACTATACCTAGCTCGACATTTGCCCAGCAACCACAAGGATTATTGGACTCAGAGCATTGGCCCACGGCAAAAACGTTGTCAGCCTTACTCTCCGAAACCCTACATTCACCCTGGCACTGTGAGCTACTCAGACACGATTTTCCGGCATCTGAATAGATGACGATGCACATCTCAGTGCCCGACATGCAGACAGGACGAAGCTCCCCACCAACCGCGAGGCACTGCTCTGCTGTTTCAATTGCATTGAATCTCGCAAGTTGTTCTTGCTTATATTTAGAAAGCATCCACTGCTTCATAGCAAACAACATCAAGATTACTAAAACAACGGCTGATATTGACTTGGCCATAGAAATCTAACGCCTAGCACACGGGCGGCCGAAGCAAAGCGTAGGCCGTCCAGCCCACATATTTTGTGGGCAATCGGGCTGCTTTTTGTTATGCATTAGCCTCTCCGCCAGTCTTTAATAGTTGCAATAAATAGGGCTATGAAAATTACTAGAAGGAAAAAGGCAACACCATAGCCCACGGCACCATCTGCTTTTGCTCCTTTGGCCTCCCAATGTCCATAGGTTATAAGCTGGTATAGCATTGCAAAAGATATGAAGCCACTAGTAAATACAGCTAGTAACATATGCCGCAAATTGAAAAGCTTTTTCCCAAAAGCAAGCTCCCCCCATGAAGGAGTCTCAATTTTTCTATCGAGGCCTTTTCGACGCCATCGGCGGTCTTTGAGATTAGACATAGTTTTTATTCATAACGTTGCCAGCAAGGGCAGCCGGAGCAGAGCGTAGGCTGTCCAGCCCAGCCTCCGGCTGGGCGATCTTGCCTGGCCTGGTTATGAGTGACCTCGCACTGTGAATAAAATCATTTCTTTCTAGGGCCGCCAGCAAAGTAGCCAGCCAAAATTAGTATGACGGCAATACCAAGCGTGTACCACTTGCTAACACTAGGGCTATCTGAGGGAACAACCTTGTAATAGCCATTTTCCGGTGTAGATTGCACCCAATTCAGCGGAACAAAATCCACTAACTCAGGAATTCCTGTAGCTATTGCTATCAGTGTGTAAACAAAGATCGAAATCCCTAAGTAAAAAATTATCTTAGCCATTCTCAACCGGCTCCATAACGCCCACAGCAAGCGCGCGCTTTTTGCGTCGCTTTGAATGTGATTGTTAGGCATTTAGTAGCTATGGACTTGCACGCTAACTGCAACAAAGCTATTGCCGCCTTTTTGTTTGTATTGCCATGATTCGTAGCCCGCTGAAATAGCTACAACCTCAAGAACAAAATATTCGCCCAGTTTAATACTGATGTCACCAACTAAATCATTACATTGCGCTGACAGGATTTCATGCTCTGCCATCTCATTTAGAGCGGCCTCACCATTAAATGGTTTGTCACGGCCGAACATTTGATCATGGTCATCGCTGGTTGAGCATATGCAACCATCCTCGATCAGACGCCACATACACTCAATATTAAGTGAGTCTCCATTGGCAAAGTGGATAAGCCAACTTTTTGATGGTTTATCAAACTTTGCCGACTCAATTCTAGAGCCGACTATATTTTGAAGCGGCAATTTACTCATTAATTGGGGTGCCTAACGCTAAGCTAAGCGGACCGAAAAGCCGCTAGGCTTTTTGGGTCCGGTGGAGGCCCGTAGGGCCGGAACGAACTTGAGCGCCTTGTTAGGTTTTTTGGCTTTCAATTTCCTCGACCTTACTGTCGTACAGTGCTTTTGCGCCTGCAATTAGTATTTGTAGCCTCTGTTCTGTGGCAGTTTCTATAAGGTCTGCCACTTCTTCAACCATGTCTATTTTTTCCGCGATTTCGATCTCACTCGACAGGTGCTGCTGAAGCTCAGACCACATATTTTCTTGAGCTTTTCCAATTTGCTCTTTGAATATTTCTAATTCCGCCGCCGCTACCAGTTTTGGATCGTGCTCAGGGTCTTCACACACTGTTTCTAGTCGGCCTTTAAACACTTCAAGAAGGTTTACCGTAATTTGATCTAACCTTGCAGATGAAAATTCATCTACTTTTGATACCAAGTGGCCACCGAAGTCTTGGCCTTTCTCATATGCGGCCTGATTTTTCTTATCTTTATTTCGTTTACCTGAAATCCAATCGAGAAACGCCATATGATTCTCCTTTTGAAACCTAACGCGCCCAACAGGGGCGGCTGAAGCGAAGCGGAAGCCGTCCAGCGGAGGGCCGTAGGCCCGGAGCATACTGCTTGGGTTTGTTAAATGATTTCTCGTAGGGCATTTGCCGCCTTCTTATTGCCAAGGGATTGGGCCAACTCTAGAGGTGATTCTCCACCATCATCTTTGGTAACTTTTGCCCCAAACCTTCTCAGAAGCCGAATGGCATCCGGCTTATCCATCTGACTGGCACAGTGAAGCGGAGTAAACCCGGATTCTCCAATTGCGTCTATATCAGCACCTGCTTCGATCAAAATAGTTATCGCCTCACAATCCCCCCAGTACGATGCTATATGCAACGGAGTATCTCCATAGCCATTTCGGTAGTAGACCGAGTCTATCTGATGCATTGAGAAATCCGGAACACTTTCTATTTGCCTGAAAATTTCTTCAAGGGTTCGCATAGTATTTAACGCTCAGCACACGGGCGGCCGAAGCGTAGCGTAGGCCGTCCAGCCCGCGCTTTTTGCGGGCGATCGTGCTGCTGCTTGTTAAGTACTTTGCCATTCATAAGAAAAAGGCTGCTCCATGTTTTGTGTCCAAGTTACCAGCTTTTTACCAAGGTTGTTTAGTTCTTGGTTAGATATACTGGAAAAGAAATGTGCAATCGCCGTAGATTCGTCTTTATTTTCGGAGTTGTTATTGGTACGAATTTCTATATTTAGTTCTCCGAGTTTTTTGTAAGTTACTTTGCACAAAACATAAGCGTAGTAATTTGATACCTCTGAACCGTACTTCAGTACAACCTCACCTTTGCCAAGCTTCGGAAAGAAATTTTCAAGCTGCTTTGCGAAGGCAGAAAAGTCATCTGGATAGATATAAAAATCTTGTGTTGTAGCTAGGAGATCATTAGAGGCTGCTAATTCTAGTTGCAACATAGAATCATCATCTTCCCAAACCTTTTTAAATTTTATGAACGCCATACTCTTGTGTACTTAACGCCCACGGCAGGGGCGGCTTACATTATGCGCGATTTGCGCAAAAATGGGAGCGAAGCGACCTGCGCAAAACGTGCATAATGTAAACCGTCCCGCGGAGGCCCGAAGGGCCGTAGCTTCACTGCCCGTGTTTGTTATAGGTTTGCATTCTCTGGTTCATGACCACTGCTTTTCACGAGCAACAAAATTTGAATCAAGACCAATGGCGGCATGAGCGATAGCAGAAAGCCAAAAAATGTTGACCTACCTACATGTGTGGTTTTGTCTTTAGCGATCGTGTACACAATATAGGTTCCAAGGATTACACCCAGTAACCAGAAAAAAGTATTTGTGTAGTATGCCAGTACTGTCAAATTTATATTCACCTACTTAGACCTTGCTCTTACCTATAACGCCTGGCGCAACGGCGAAGCACATAGTGCTGAGTCCGGCAGCCGATGGCTGCGTATTGCCGCCGCTTGTTAGGCTGCTTAAAACATTTCACTGTAATTATATTTAGCAGCCTCTGAAACATAATTCACTGGGTCATCAAATAGCGTTATTAGCTCTCCTCTCAAACTTTCAATATGTTCGTCCCCAATTATATCGCAGACATGTTCTCTAATTCTTGGATTTTCATTGTTAATATTAGACTTGAGGAGGGTGTTCCTATCTTCTGAGTACTTGTAAACCCTATAAGCGAAAGCCCACCCCGAAACCTTATCATCGTTGAACTTAAGTGCAAGCTTCTCTATTTCAGCATTGTCAAGAAAAAAATCACGCTGAGAAATAGCTGCGAATAGGGCTTCCGTCACCTCATCTTTATTATCGCTAAAAACCGCTCTGTGATAATCATCCATAATGAGCTCTAACGCCCAGCACAAGGGCGGCCGAAACAGAGCGAAGCGGCGTGTAGGCCGTCCAGCCCGGCGCTTTCAAGCCGGGCGATCGTGCTGCTGCTTGTTAAGTTTTTAGTGCCCCATTGGATCAAAGTATGCCTCCTAAGTTAGTGCGCTAGCTTGTTTTGACTTAGCCTTTTTCATATAGATCATTGCATTTTCGTGCGTTGAACAATTTATAAGCGCTACGCCAAGATTGTAAAATGCATGCTTGTTATTACTACCTTGATCTATTGCCTTTTTAAGGTACTTAGTCGCTTCTTTATGATTGCCCATATCACATAGAACAGTACCATAGTTGATGAGAGTCATTTCATGATCAGAGTTCGTGCGTAAAGCCTGTTCAAGCAAACCCTTTGCCTCATCAAAATTTTGATGCCACTTGGAGCTATCTTTCCAAGTTTCATCTATCAAAGACTTAGCTTTGTTGTTTATATCTTCAATGTTCATTCTGAAACTTAACGTTGCCAGCAGAGGCTGGCCTACACTGTGTATGCGCGCAGCGCCGGAGCGTACTTCCTGACTTGGTTAGGTGAATTACCGATGAATAAGTTCGCCATTCTTCTTTACAAATACAGGTTCTGTTACTGTAAGTCTCTGTCCATCTCTATAAGCAACGGTTTTTAGCTCTAACTGAAAGAACCTGCCGTCCGAATAAAACCATTTAGTAACTATTGTTTTTACGTTTTCATACTTAGTTCCTGGTGCACCTAATTTACCGAGGTTTGCATGTTCGATTTTACTCATGTCGGTTACATGCGGGTCACCTGCCCCGAAAATAATTAAGTAACACTGTGAAGACTCTTCTTTGTAGCAAAGCGCATAAGCGCTTTTCCACTTATTCCACTTTCCTTGGTCAATGGCTAGCGAAAGTTTCTCTCGTGAAATATTTTTGAATTCAGAGATCCGGCTCAAGGCATCTACAAGATCATACTCACCACAAGCAGTCGCTTGTGAAGCAAGAGTTAAAAAAACAGTTAAAAGTATTGATCTCATATTCACCTAACGCCTCAATAACCGGCGCCGTAGGCGCGAAGTTGATTGACTTGTTAAGCATTTACACATTGCTTGCTACCCATTCCTTAAACGAGGGACAAACCTCTTTGAAATGGTCTTTGGGACCTACCCCTGGATCATAGTCTGTTGGATCGAATTCAATGACTCTATTAGTTCTGCTCGCAGAGTCGATACAATAGTGGATTGCACACCCAACATGGATAAATGGGATTAGTTCCGTTGGCCAAACCCAGTTTGAATCATCTGGGTCATCAGAACGAAAACTCTGATATAGACTTAAGATCGAGTCATCTAAGTCGGTTTTGTGACCGGTAACAATTCCGAGCATGCCATAATCCGGGCCAAAGCCGCCATTTCCTTTTTCTTTGTAGAGTTCAATTAAAGATACAGGGAGTTCTATCTCTGTTTTTACTTTGAACTCTTTCGCTTCCTTTTCGATGCTCATAGCTTCATCTGATGCTTAACGCCTCAATAACCCGCAGCTGGCACGTAGCGAAGCGGAGTGTAAGCTGTCGGGCGCCGAAGGCGCGTAGTTAATTGATTTGTTAGTTGCTTAACTTCCAAGTGCCTCATAGGAGACCCAGGCTAGAACTATAACTAAGCACCCAAAAGCAAACCAGTGATAGTTTTTGGCTGCCTGTAGGTCAACCGCAACCATCGGGACATATAAGAATTTAAGAATACCGCTAGATATAACAACCAACACAGAGGCAAAGACTGGCCACCAGGTTTTAGCGAGGAGAGACCATAGCAAGACTACGGGAACACCAAAAGTTACCAGTAAGCTCTCAAGTGCTGTACCAGCGTAGTGCTGCTTAGAGTAACCACCACAATTTGGACAAATAGCGGGGTGCAACGCGCTGGAATTGAATTTACCCCAATTCGAAATCACCTTTTTATTACAGTGTGGGCATTTATGTTTCATTATCTTCATTAAGAGCAACTAACGCCTTGCTTAGGGGCGCGCACTTTTTGCGCGTCCCGTGGAGGCCCGTCTTTTGGGCCGCAACATACTACAGCAACTTGTTAAGTGTTGTAGTAGTAATTTGCAAGGACTATACCGACAATAAATAAACAACTAAAAGCTGCTTGTTTAATGCTAATGCCTTTCTTATCACTGGCTCTGGCTGAATATTTAGCTATGGCATAAGTAGATATGCCATATAAAAATAGTCCGGCTATGAGTACCAGCCAAGACTTAAATATTACAACCAATACCGGCATTGCAATAGGCAAAAACACATAGCCAATTGCCGTAGATAATTTTTGAAGAGCATCTCTCAGTTCTGGGTGCATAGACACTTAACGCCGCCAACACGGGCCGAAATGTAGCAGCGAAGCTGTGGAATGTAGGTCCAGCCAGCTTTGCTGGCGTTCGTGCTTGGCTTTGTTATGCATTTAAAACTCGTTGATGAGTTCGACAATTTCAAGCTCGGCAACTTTTTGCGAGCCACCCACCAAATATGCTCTTTGGCCTACTTTAACTCTTTCACGAATCATGTCGAAGTAACCATCCTTATCCTCGTAGATTGGCTTTCTAATAATGGCCGTACCTTCATCCAGGGCTTCCCTCTCGCCCCCTACGATGTTTTCTTCAGACAGTGTTTCGAATTCTGGATAAAGCGCAAAGACATATCTGTTTCCCGCGTCAGATTCGAATTTCAAATCACTGCGAAGACCGTTCGAAAGCTTACACTGCGTGTCAAGCTTTCTATACCGAACTCGAAAATAGTAGTCTTCTTTATCGAACATTACTTTGGGCTCTCTGGTGCATAACGCTCAAAGCAGCGGTGCGTTTACGCATCCGCTGCCTTTGCTTGTTATGTTTTTACAACCACTTGCACTGCAGAACTGAAGCTGGTTGTCGTTTAATACAAGACCTTTACCGTACCCTTGGTTTGGTTGCCTGAAGTCGGAAGCCAGAACATTGCCAACTGTAACAGGCAGCTCTCCATTTATTGCCTCGATAGCTTCAGGCCCAACTTTGCTTGAGTGAATGACCACTTGGATAGTACCGTCCCACATTTCTTGCGTGTAGTAAGTGGCAAATCCACCGCAGTACTTTTCTACTTGCTGGCGCATAGCATGATCGTCATTTTTCCATGGATTAAACGCATACCCAAATATGAGCACAACTCCTATTACTAGAACCAAAACCAAAGCGCTTACGATTTTAAGAAATTTGGTAATGATCTTCGATTACTCCTAAAACATAACGCTCAGCACACGGGCGGCCGAAGCGTAGCGTAGGCCGTCCAGCCCGCGCTTTTTGCGGGCGATCGTGCTGCTGCTTGTTAAGTATTTTGCCATTCATAAGAAAAAGGCTGCTCCATGTTTTGTGTCCAAGTTACCAGCTTTTTACCAAGGTTGTTTAGTTCTTGGTTAGATATACTGGAAAAGAAATGTGCAATCGCCGTAGATTCGTCTTTATTTTCGGAGTTGTTATTGGTACGAATTTCTATATTTAGTTCTCCGAGTTTTTTGTAAGTTACTTTGCACAAAACATAAGCGTAGTAATTTGATACCTCTGAACCGTACTTCAGTACAACCTCACCTTTGCCAAGCTTCGGAAAGAAATTTTCAAGCTGCTTTGCGAAGGCAGAAAAGTCATCTGGATAGATATAAAAATCTTGTGTTGTAGCTAGGAGATCATTAGAGGCTGCTAATTCTAGTTGCAACATAGAATCATCATCTTCCCAAACCTTTTTTAATTTTATGAACGCCATACTCTTGTGTACTTAACGTTGCCAGCAAGGGCAGCCGAAGCGGAGCGTAGGCTGTCCAGCCCAGCCTCCGGCTGGGCGATCTTGCCTGGCCTAGTTATAGCTGGCGCGCACTGAACGACCTACTTGCTCTTTGCCAGCCAACTTTGGCTGGCCACTGCCCAATCTTTACGAAGAAAGAAAACCGCACTTTCCCCAACAAATTCCTATCTTACTGGCACCCCACAAAATTGCAGCGGACTACCCGCATCTACCACACTTGAGCAAACACTCAAGGAGCGAAACCACTTGAATATCAACCAATAAAAATTGCTCAATACTGGCCACTATTTAGTGGCACTAAACCTTCAGTTGCCACGAAAAATCAATAAAACCGACCGCCACAATAACGTTCGCATTTGCGGCCGCTGGAGCATAGCGTAAGCCGTCCGGCCGCGATAGCGGCGAACAACATGCGCTTGTTAAGTGTTTCGATACCAAGCATCACTATTGAATTCCTCGGGTATATTTTGTTCAGCTGGATCATCAAACCCCATACTCTCTAATTTATCAAACCATTTATCTCGTTTAGAGCCCGGTAACTCTAGACCACACCATGGACAAAACTTGATAGAAATAGAGCTATTACCGCCGTCATGGATTATGAGACCATATTCATCGAATTTCGGGATATAGGAGACAAGAACGTCTGGACACTCGTAGATACTCTCATGATCCTTACAGTCAAGCTCGACTCTTTTCCCCATTTCTTCGCAACAATGCATAATTATCTTGGACACTTAACGCCGCGTTCAGGGGCTACCAATGCAGCGCACCGTTTTGTGTAAAATGTGAGCGCAGCGAACTACACAAATAAGGTGCATAGCTTTGGGAGTCCCACTGCAACGCTTTGTTAGGAGTTGCCTGGCCACTTTGGAAGAGCCTCTTCAATTACAACTCCGTTTTCAGTGCTTATCTTTAGTTTTAAACGATCTTCAAGCAACTCAATTGAGTACTTTCCTAAAGGACACTTACTCCCTTCATATGATGTGTCTACTTCGAAGGAATAGCTCCCAGCATCCGCTTTCAAAACTGCATACCTGAATTGGCCTTTACTACACCGAAATATGAGCGCCTGCCCTCCGTTAGCGCGTCTTGCCCAATGAAACTCTCGATAGAGTTCAGTACTTTCTGGAGCTTTAGACAATGATCCATACACGGCGATTGTAGTTGCCTGATCCTTCTCAGCGGCAGCAGCAGAATCAACCATTGCCCAACATAAAGCTATCAAGAATAAAGCACGCAATACTCTAAACTCCTAACGTTGCCAGCAAGGGCAGCCGAAGCGTAGCGTAGGCTGTCCAGCCCAGCCTCCGGCTGGGCGATCTTGCCTGGCCTGGTTATAGCTGGCGCGCTCTGAACGACCTACTTGCTCTCTGCCAGCCAACGTTGGCTGGCCACTGCCCAATAAATTTACAGGGAAAAGTACCATACTTTCCCCACCAATTAACTATCTGCCTGGCACTCCACAATGCAGCAGCTAACTTGCAGAACTTGTTGGCTTAAAACGAAGGCACTTGAACGAAACTGCGGTACCAGTTTGAAGGAGAGCACTCTGACGAAGCGTGTTCAGGTAGAGATTGTTACTTGCAGCAACTACAAACTATCTAAAAATTGACCGCCACAATAACGCCTAAAGCACGGGCGCAGCTTTGTTGCGTCCTGTGCCTATATTTGTTAGGGGACAACCATTGTTAAAAATGGAAGTTCACAACCTTGTCGAATACTGACTTCACTTCCCAATAAAGGGACTGGAGAGCCGTCTCTCATAACCAGGACATCACAATTACCATCTTTATGAGATAACTCTATAGAATAGGTGCGCCCTTCCAGCGGTTCAATATCAATGATATTTCGACAATATAAAGTTTTGTAACTGATTGAATTCGGACCAAAACCAGGAGTTTGACGTACAAGACCTTGTACAGAAAAAGAAAATTTTGTACTTGCTTGGACATTAAATGACACGGTGTCGACTTCGGGTATACCAACAGTCATTGAGTTAATAAGGCCAATCAAGCTATTCGCAGGCGTATCACAAGCATCTGTATGTCTATATACCGGAACATTATGGCTATATTGAAAATCCGATTCATTTATTGAAACGTTAATTTGAGCTAGCGGCCCACTTATGGGCTCATTGTATCCAATTTTCACACAACCAGCCAAAACAGCCGGCACCAAAATATTAACTATTCTCTTCATATTTACTTCAATTTTCTAACGCCCGCAGCACGGGAAAGTTTGTAGCGCAGCGGAAAACTTGTCCTGTGCCTGCGCTTGTTAACTGCTATAGCAGATTGTACCTGAATGAGTGCCCGTAGCGCCCCATACGTGTACCACCAAAGAATCTATCGGCAACATTAAACAGTTTTGGAATCTGCAAAAGTTCTCCCTCTAATGCTTGTTGCTGGTACAAGAAAAGCACCGACACATATAGTGCAGCAATTGAATTAAGGCAGTTTTTAAGATTTGCCTTATCAAAGTGCTCATGGCGGTGATGCTTTACCTTATTATGGTCTTGCCACCAAAAGGGAGGATGATTATCGTCCCAATCCGTCCATGGCTTCAAAGTTAAACCATATCTTGGAAGGATAACTTCAAATTCCTTAAAATTTGGCAGAGCGCGCTGCAGTTCACCCTGATAAGCATTGATCGAGTTCGCGGTGCTTTCTGGATTCAAAGCCTTACATAATTGCTTTAATACCACATCGACTTCCGCACTAGCCGATAAGAATAATCTAGCAATCTCAATTGAGAATACGCCGTCGTTCGCAGAAAAGTCTACAAATCGACCAAGTCTATCCAGATCCTCTTCAATGGCTAAAAAGAAATTCCAGTGAATTAGTGTGTCCTGTCTTTGTATGCCCACGATATCTCCTGGCAGTTAACGTTGCCAACAGGGGCGGCCGAAGCAAAGCGTAGGCCGTCCAGCCCAGCTGTCAGCTGGGCAATCCTGCTTGGCCTGGTTAGAAGGCTACTTACGCTGCTGGAGTACAATTTTTTGTTCCTTGTCTTGTGCTTTTACCAGATAAGTATTTGTACCCCATCCTCCGGCCTGTAAATAGTCTTGTACTTTAAGATCGAAAGAAACTCTTTCTCCCGTATACGCTTGATCTTCCTTCACGCCTACAACAGGAGTCAAAATAACTTCCCCAGTATTTCCTTTGAAGTTTTCAGGATTACCAAGCCAGCGCTCACTAAGGAATACTGATTTTATATAAGGTTTCCACATTGGTTTGTTTTTGATAGTTCCTCTCAATCTGTACTCGATAACAGCCTTGGAATTAAATAAGTACAAGTTGGAGTATATTTCTTTGGTTTCTAATACGTCGATTACTAGGTCGTCTTGGTAGCCCCACCACCCAATTTTATACGTTATGGGTACATCAGATTTTGGTTCAGGTATTTTAGGCTCTAGCGCTTTAATCAGGAACCAGTATGTGGCAGCAAGTAGTGCTGCCACTACGCATGCTATAACGATCGTGATTTTGAGTTTTCTCGACATTCTCAAAGCCTTCTAACGCTAAGCTAAACGGCAGGCGAAGCAACGCGTAGCCTGTCCGGTGGAGGCCGCACTTTTTGCGGCCGGAACGTATTTGAGCGCAT
Source organism: Microbulbifer sp. CnH-101-G (assembly GCF_052466775.1). NCBI lineage: Bacteria > Pseudomonadati > Pseudomonadota > Gammaproteobacteria > Cellvibrionales > Microbulbiferaceae > Microbulbifer > Microbulbifer sp. CnH-101-G. The sequence continues at coordinate 1,345,971 of NZ_CP174292.1, read as the reverse complement.
TGTTATAGCCCACTACTTTAGTGTCTCGGCGACAAAACACTGTAATAGACCTTCGTCTTCATAGAGTTCTCGGTACTTTGCTAGAGGAAGGTTGCCCTCGTTATATTGTTTTTCAAAAAATAACCGCAACCGCCACTCGTCTGGGTCTGGCTTATCAAAATCGAAGTCGATACCTCCAACATCAGCGGTGCGGTACACGTCAACACCGCTGCCATGGGTCACGTACATCCAGTTTGTGCCTGGGATAGATTTTCTCCCCCGGTGCTTGCTTTTAAGGATATCTTCTGCCTTTTCCAGATCAAATGCACGAATCAAAAGCTCCTCTGCCCACGCCTTTTGAGCGTACCAAAGGGGAATTATTTTTTTAATTTTCTCGAGGTTATCCATTATTTTCTTGCGCTATAACATTTATATAGTGATCATCATGACCACTATTATCCTGATTACTATTTCAGAAGCAATCCCACGACAGCCCCTTTGAATCACTTTAAAATCATATAGCTATACAAAAATGATACGAAGGTGCAATGTGGAAATATGGTCACTTCGACCACTATCCCTAAATATACCACTTTACGTAACTCATTGTATTTAATGATTTTTTGAAGCATATTTGCTAAACCTATCAAAATAACGGTCACGATGACCGAAATTCCAGCTCGCATCTGGTCATATTTTTTGCAAGACTGTATATATAACCAGAGTTGGGTGTGTTTAAATGGATGACATTCCTATACCGATCCCCAAAAGCTCCTCTCGATTTATGGATCGATTGCGAACTTTCATGCGATCAAAGTATTTGGCATACAAAACCGAGCAAACCTATTGCTATTGGATTAAAGACTTCATTCGCTTTAATCAGATGCGCCACCCAGAAGCACTAGGCAAGACTGAAGTGAATAACTGGCTCAGTCATTTAGCAACCAATCGATCCGTATCAATCAATACCCAGAAAACGGCTTTAAATGCAGTCGTATTTTTATACAAGCAGTTTATGGGCCTTGAACTAGGTGAGCTCAAATTTCACAGCAGTCATCGTCCCAGGCGGTTGCCAGTGGTTTTCAGCCATGTGGAGGCCACAGATATTTTGGAGCAGCTTACTGGCCCGGCAAAGCTTGCTGCATCTTTGATGTTCGGTTCCGGTCTTAGGGTCATGGAAGCCGTGCGGCTTCGGGTGAAAGACGTTGATTTTACAGAGCAGTGTATATTCGTACGTGAAGCCAAGGGTGAAAAGTGGAGAAGGACCCTACTACCTAAATCTCTTATTGAACCATTAAGGGCCCAAATTCACTATGCTCTCTCGCTCCATCAGCAGGATCTCGTTGAAGGATATGGCGAGGTCTATCTCCCATTTGCGCTAGCCGGAAAGTTCCCAAAGGCTGCCACCAACCCCGTTTGGCAATATATATTTCCTGCTAGAGAGCGCTCGCTCGATCCTCGTAGCGATATCATACGAAGGCATCATATTGGAGAACAACAGATAAGGCGTGCAGTCGCCAAGGCTATTTCGAGCTTGGGTATACGAAAAAAAGCCAGCTGCCACACCTTCAGGCATTCATTCGCTACCAACCTATTACGATCAGGTGCAGACATTCGCAATATTCAAGAACTTCTTGGTCACAATGATATAAGTACTACGATGATCTACACACACGTGATTGGTGTTCATGAACGTGGGATTAGCAGTCCATTAGATTAGATTGAGCCCCGGGCATGATCTCTAAAAACGGCTGAGCTTTAAGTTCTTCTCTCACTCTCTGCTAAAAGACCCGTTGCTTTTTAACAAGGTACTCTGTAGTAAATATTTTCACTGTCAATCTCAAAACCTAAAGACTGATATAATTGACGTGCGCGATTGTTTCTTTTCTCTGTTTTAAGTTCAATACGAATGGCCTGAGTTTCCTTTGCAAAATCTATCGCAGCCTGGATCAGCCTCTTAGAAACGCCCCTCCCCCTATAGCGGCTTGACACCCCTAAGTCATTTAAAATCCACAGGCGTGCAAGAGCAAGGGAAGAAAAGCTGGGATAAAGATTCACAAAACCCATTACCTCAGGACACTCGGAATCTATTGCTATAAAAAGTGTGGAAGCCTGACTGTCGATCAAGTTGCCTAGAAAAGACTCAGTTCCAATTAAGTCCGATTTATAGCCACAAAACACCCTGTATTCATCAAATAATTGAGTCACCTCAGGCACATGATGGCTTTCACATCGTAATATTTTCACAAAGTCCTCTCGCAATTTACAAAAGCATTTCAGCTTACCAAATTAGCTGCAAGTCAGTTCTTGCAACTAATCCAAGGGGACATCAGTAGAGAAATGTCGCAGTCCCAGTAGCAATTAATTCTTCCCGGTCATTACTCAACTCCATACGCGCAACCACGAGTTTATTGCCCGTGCGTAGAATCGAGCCCTCACAGAGAAAGTGCTCCCCCCTTCCGGGCTTTAAATAATCCACGCGCATATCTACCGTACCCAGCTTAGAAAGGCGATCGGCTTTTTCTTTCCAGTGCAGATCCCCCATGCGCTGATATGCAGCAACCATTGCGGTAAGGCCACCGACAGTATCCAGAGCAGTGGCAATTACACCGCCGTGCAAAATATTCGTCCAGACGTTACCTATCAACTCTGGACGCTGTTGAAAGCCGGCGGAAAGAGTAAGTGCCTCTAGGTCTAGGGAGCGCATTTCAAGGCCAATCTGTTGGTTAAAAGGGATCTTTTCAAAAAATCCCTTTACCAGCTCCTGAAATTCATGGGGAGAGGGCTCTGTCATAATCTTGCAACCCGGTTGAGGCCATCCAGTGCGGCACTGCGATAGGCCTCCGCCATGGTGGGGTAGTTGAATGTGGTATTCACGAAATAATCGATAGTGTTATTTGGAGAAGGCTGCTTCATGATGGCCTGGCCAATATGCACGATCTCTGCCGCTTCAGCACCAAAACAGTGGATGCCTAGGATCTCACGGGTCTCGATATGGAATAGAATCTTGAGCATGCCCACGCGCTCGCCGGATATCTGAGCCCGCGCTGTGTGCTTAAAGAGCGCGCGCCCCACCTCATAGGGTACCTTGGCGGCTGTCAGTTCGGATTCGGTTTTACCCACTGAGGAAATTTCCGGTAGGGTATAAATACCAGTGGGCGCATCCTCGATTACACGGTGACCGCGGCCGGCTATGGCTGCCGCTACGGCCCTACCCTGGTCATAGGAGGCACTGGCAAGGCTGGGCCAACCAATAACATCGCCGACGGCAAAGATATTTTCCACCTCAGTACAGTAGTGATCATCCACGCTTAACTGACCGCGATGGTTGGCTTCGAGGCCGACATTTTCCAGTCCCAGGGAGCTGGTATTACCTGTACGGCCGTTACACCAGAGTAGAGCATCGGCATGGATACGCTTACCAGATTGCATTTCCATAATTACGCCCTGTTCATTCGGGAGTACACGCGCATACTCTTCTTGGTGACGAACAGTGACCCCCATATCCCGTAGGTGATAACTCAGGGCATCAGAGATCTCATCATCCAGGAATTCCAATAGGCTACTGCGGGTATTGATCAAATCTACCTTGATGCCGAGACCAGCAAAAATAGAAGCGTATTCACAGCCAATCACGCCGGCGCCGTAGATCATGATGGAATGCGGTGTGTGTTGCATATCCAGAATCATATCGCTGTCGTAGACACGCTCGTGATCGAAGTCTACATCGGCGGGACGATATGGGCGGGAGCCGGTGGCGATAATAAATTTTTTCGCGGTGACAATTTCCATAGCACCATCGGGCAGTTGTACTTCCACGCTATTAGCATCGCGGAAATTTGCCGCCCCAACGATCAATTCAACTCGGTTACGCGCATAAAAAGAAGTGTGCATTTCCACTTGATAGGAAATCACTTTATTGACCGTCTGCATCACCTGGGGAAACGTTAGGCGGCGCGGTTCACCCAGAGCACGAAAAACACTCTGAGTGTTATAGCGCATTAATTGTTTGACAGAGTGGCGCAGTGCCTTGGAGGGAATAGTGCCTTTATGGGTACAATTGCCACCCACTACTTGGCGTTTTTCAATCACTGCGACGCGCATGCCCTTTTTCGCGGCACTCATTGCGGCGGCCTCACCTGCGGGGCCAGAACCAATTACAACCAAGTCAAACTTTTGCTCTGCCATCTATTGCTCTAATTCTTTTTTCCAAAACGGAATGTAAGCCGTACTAGCGACTCACACTCAATATTAAAATCGGCACGATTGGTGCCAATGATATAAAACTACAAGCCCGTTGCTCACGGGCTTGGGGACTGCTTACTTGCGTTTAGTGGCATCGTAAGCAAGATCTTCAGCGGCAGCTTTTTCTTGAAGCTGTCGCTCCTGCTCTTTTTCGCATTTGTCGTCATTGCCACCACAAATGGAGCAATCCTGCTTCATACCAATATTATTCAAACCACCACAGGAACCTTTTAATGGCTTGTTTTGCACCATGGCGCCGAGCGCCATGCCAGCGACAACTAACAACATGGCAACAAAAGCAAAGATAAAAATTGTCATTACTCAGACCTCTCTAGGTAAGGAGCAAAAGCGGAGCTAAACCGCTCTTCAAATCCTTTATCAGTTTTAACCAGCATAAAAACGGCCAGGTTATCCCTCTCAGCCAAATCCAACCCTTCTTTAGCACCAAGTACATTGAGGGCGGTAGCCAAACCATCAGCTTCTGCGCAGCTCTCAGCCACCACAGTGACCGAAGCGAGATTGTGAGTTAATGGCCGCCCGGTACGCGGGTCGATACTGTGCGAATAGCGGATGCCATCGCGCTCATAGTAATTGCGGTAATCGCCACTGGTGGCCACCGCTTTACCACTAACTTCTATAGGCTGCTGAACCATTTGACCGAAGGAGTCTGGAGACTCAATACCAATTCGCCAAGCCTTACCTTTTGGATTCACCCCAAGGGTTCGCAGTTCACCACCGATCTCGACCAGGTAGTTACGAACCCCTTGACGCTCCAATAACAAGGCGACCCGGTCGACGCCATGCCCCTTAGCAATAGCCGACAAATCTATTTCCACCGGCCGTTGGCGGGTGATGGTATTCGGCTGACGAGTTACCGAGAGCGCATCAGATCCCACAACTTTTAGCAGGCGTTCGATATCCGCATCAGCGGGAATCTGCTCCGGCTCAGGCTTGGGGCCAAACCCCCACAAATTGACCAGAGGACCAACGGTCACCTCGAAGGCGCCATTGCTACGACGGTAGATATCCAGGGACATCTCTACAATATCTGCGAGTGGCTGGCTGACCGGGATGGGTTCGCCGATAGGGCCGCGATTTAGCAGCATCAACTCGGAATCGTTGATGTAAGTGGACATCTCCTGATTGACCTGCTGCAGCTCGCTATCAATCAGCTTCTGCAACGCATTGCGGTCTATACCATCGGGAACATCCACTAGGGTGATGTGATAACTGGTGCCCATGGTACGGCCGCTGAGCTGCCAGTTTTCCACCCCTGGAGTACAGGCTGAAAAAATTACAGCCACACAAAGCAAAAACAGGGCCGGAAAAACGGGCCCTGTTTTTGTTTTTTGCGGGGCTTTGATTGCGTTTAGCAAACTAAGCTCTCCGTTTAACCACCGAAGTCATCGAGGAGAATATTTTCATCCTCTACGCCCAAGTCTTTGAGCATATTGATTACCGCGGCGTTCATCATGGGCGGCCCACACATGTAGTACTCGCAGTCTTCCGGAGCCGGGTGGTCTTTCAGGTAATTTTCATACACCACGTTGTGAATGAAGCCCGTGTAACCCGTCCAGTTATCTTCCGGCTGCGGATCGGAAAGCGCCACGTGCCACTTGAAGTTATCAAACTCAGCAGCCAGGCCGTTGTAGTCATCTTCGTAGAACATCTCGCGCAGAGAGCGCGCGCCGTACCAGAAGCTGATCTTGCGCTTGGAGTGCAGACGCTTGAGCTGGTCGAAGATGTGTGAACGCATCGGCGCCATACCGGCACCACCACCGATAAACACCATCTCGTTGTCGGTTTCCTTGGCGAAGAACTCACCGAAGGGTCCGTACACCTTGATCTTGTCACCCGGCTTCAGGCTGAACACGTAGGAAGACATCTGACCCGGCGGGATACCCTCGGTACGGGGCGGCGGAGTCGCGATACGGATGTTGAACTTAACAACACCTTTTTCTTCCGGGTAGTTAGCCATGGAGTAGGCGCGAACCACAGGCTCGGTCACCTTGGACTCCAGCTTGAAGAAGCCAAAGTGCTCCCAGTCACCGCGGTACTGGTCTTCTACTTCGAAGTCAGCAAATTTAACGTGGTGAGCTGGGGCTTCCAGCTGTACGTAACCGCCAGCACGGAAGTCAACGTTTTCGCCTTCGGGCAGACGCAAGGTCAGCTCTTTAATGAAGGTGGCAACGTTGGGGTTGGATTCCACAGTGCACTCCCACTGCTTCACGCCGAACACCTCTTCCGGCACTTCGATTTCCATGTCCTGCTTAACTGCAACCTGACAGGAAAGGCGCTTGCCTTCTTTCGCATCGCGCGGGGTAAAGTGAGCCGCTTCGGTCGGCAGCATATCGCCACCGCCCGCAGTCACTTTACATACACACTGCGCACAGCTACCACCGCCACCACAGGCGGAGGCCAGGAACAGATTATTGGCAGCCAGGGTTTGCAGCAGCTTGCCGCCGGCCGGTACGGTGAGAGTCTTCTCACCGTTAACCAAAATGTTGACGTTGCCGGTGTTTACCAGGCGCGAGCGGGCCGCAAGGATCACCGCCACCAGCGCCAGTACGATGACGGTAAACATCGCTACGCCGAGGATAATTTCAATACTCATTCTATTGTTTTCCCCGCTTAGATATCGATGCCGCCGAAGGACATGAAGCCCAAGGACATCAGACCAACGGTTACGAAGGTGATGCCCAGACCTTTCAGGCCATCCGGTACGTCGCTGTACTTCAGCTTTTCGCGAATACCGGCCAGAGCGGTAATCGCCAGTGCCCAGCCGAGGCCGGCACCGAAGCCGTAGGCAACACTCTCACCGAACGCGTATTCGCGCTCAACCATGAACAGAGAGGCACCCATAATGGCGCAGTTCACGGTGATCAGCGGCAGGAATACACCCAGGGCGTTGTAGAGCGCCGGTACATATTTATCCAGGAACATCTCCAGGATCTGTACCAGTGCCGCAATTACGCCGATGTAGGACAGCAGGCCGAGGAAGCTCAGGTCCACGTCGGGGTAACCGGCCCAGGCCAGCGCACCGTCTTTCAGCAGGTAGGTGTAGATCAGGTTATTGACCGGTACTGTCAGGGTCAGCACCACGATAACCGCAACACCCAGGCCAATCGCAGCTTCGATCTTCTTCGATACGGCCAGGAAGGTACACATACCGAGGAAGAAGGCCAACGCCATGTTTTCAACGAAAACGGCGCGGATAATCAAAGAAATATAATGTTCCATGGATTAGGCCTCCTGCGCTTGGGAATTAGGCGCAATCTTGAACTCGTCTTGCTCAACCTGGGCAGGCTTCCAGGCGCGGATTGCCCAGATGAACAGGCCGATCAGGAAGAATGCGCTGGGCGGCAATAACAGCAGACCATTGGGGATATACCAACCGCCGTTGCTCACGGTGGTCAGGATGTCCACACCGAACAGCTTACCAGCACCGAACAGTTCACGGATTACCGCGAGACCAATCAGGATAACGCTGTAGCCCAGACCGTTACCGAGACCATCGAAGAAGCTGGGCAGCGGCGGATTCTTCATAGCGAAAGCTTCCGCACGGCCCATTACGATACAGTTGGTAATGATCAGGCCAACGAATACGGACAGCTGCTTGGAGATGTCGTAAGCCAATGCCTTGATCAGCTGATCCACCAGGATTACCAATGAGGCAATCACGGTCATCTGAACGATGATACGGATACTGTTCGGGATCTGCTTGCGGATCAGAGATACCGCAACGTTGGAACAGGCCACAACCGAGGTCAGGGCGATACACATTACCAGGGTCACCTGCAGCGAGCTGGTTACAGCCAGTGCAGAACAGATACCCAGGATCTGCAGCGCGATCGGGTTGTTGTTAAAAATCGGCTCTAGCAGAGTCTCTTTAATTTTCATGCTTATGCCTCCCCTGCTTTCAGGTTTTTCAGGAAGGGACCATAACCCTGGTTACCCAACCAGAAGTTCACCAGGTTGCTAACGCCCTTACTGGTCAGAGTCGCACCGGACAGGCCGTCTACTTCGTGAATCGCATTCGGGCTTTTCGGATTAACCTGCCCTTTGATCACGCTGATATCGACGTTGCCCTGGCTGTCGAAGACTTGCTTACCAACCCACTGGGATTTCCAGTTGGGGTTGTCCACTTCGCCACCCAGTCCGGGAGTTTCCTTGTGCTCGTAGAAGCCGAGGCCCGCTACGGTGTCGAGGTTGCTCTCCAGCGCGAGGAAGCCGTACAAGGTACCCCAAAGGCCGTAGCCACGGACAGGCAGAATGATCTTGTCCAGCTTGCCATCTTTCTCCACCAGGTATACCTCTTTGGTATTTTCCCGGCGGATGATCTTAGCGGTGTCCTCGTCTGCCGGCAGTCTCTCACTGGCAGAGGGGATCTTGGAAGCAGCGCGACCACTGCCGCCAGCCGGCGCTTCATCGGTGAACTTACCGGTGTTCAGGTCAACGTATTTGATCTTCACATCGGCGAAGGCTTTCTCGACTTGCGCTTTGTTAGCGTGAGAGTCCTTCAGCAGGCCACCAGCCATCAGTACGTTGCGCTTCATGTCCAGCTCGGCATTCGCCTGCTGGGCAGGCTTCAGCATTACCGCCGCAGTGGAAACCACTACGGAGCACACCAGGCACATTACCAGCGCGACAATCAGAGTACCGGTTACGGAATCTTTATTAGCCACGTGCCAACCTCCGTTTGATATTGGACTGCACCACAAAGTGGTCAAACAGCGGAGCGAACAGGTTAGCGAACAGGATCGCCAGCATCATGCCTTCCGGGAAGGCCGGGTTCACTACACGAATCAGGACAACCATCACCCCGATCAGAATGCCGTACCACCAGCGACCAGTGTTGGTCATGGCAGCGGAAACCGGGTCAGTGGTCATAAAGATCAGGCCGAAAGCAAAACCGCCCACCACCAGGTGCCAGTACCAGGGTACCTGGAACATCGGGTTGGTTTCGGAACCGATCATGTTGAACATAAATGCGGTGGCCATCATACCCAGCAGGGTGCCGGCTACGATGCGCCAGCTGGCGATCTTCATGCCCATCAGGATTACACCGGCAATCAGGATAGCCAGGGTTGAAGTTTCACCGATGGAACCATGTATCTTGCCGAAGAAAGCGTCGAACCAGGTTACCTGGCCAACCGCAGCGTTCACGATACCGTTCTGGATACCTTCGCTGGCCATAACAGACAGCGCAGTTGCACCGGTGTAACCGTCAACCGCAGTCCAGACAGCATCGCCAGACATGGCCGCCGGGTAGGCGAAGAATACGAACGCACGACCGGTCAGTGCCGGGTTGAGGAAGTTTTTGCCGGTACCACCGAACACTTCCTTACCGATCACCACGCCGAAGCTGATGCCCATAGCCACCATCCACAGAGGCAGATCCGGCGGACAGGTTAAAGCAAACAGAATGGAGGTTACGAAGAAACCTTCGTTCACTTCGTGACCGCGCACAGCGGCGAACAGCACTTCCCAGATACCACCCACAATAAAGGTGACCGCATAAATCGGCAGGAAGTACATAGCTCCGTAGACAAAGTTGTCCCACAGGCTCGCAGGGTTATAGGAGGTCAGAGCACCAATAATGGCGTGACGCCAGCCGGACAGATCCGGATTGGTCATACCTTCCAGAATAGTGTTGGCCTGGAAACCGATATTCCACATACCGTAGAAGGCAGGGATCATCGCACAAGCCCACACGGTGATCATAATACGCTTCAGGTCGATACCATCGCGCACATGAGCCGTGGTCTTGGTTTTATCAGCCGGCTGGAACAAGCCAGTATCTATGGCCTCAAAGAGGGCATAGAACTTTTCGAACTTGCCGCCTTTGTGGAATTTCGGTTCGATAGAATCGAGGAATTTACGCAACATACTTACCCCTCCTTCTCAATACGGGTCAGGTTGTCCCGCAAAATGGGGCCGTATTCGTACTTGCCCGGACACACAAAGGTACACAGTGCCAGATCTTCCTCATCCAGTTCCAGAGCACCCAGTTTCTGGGCCATAGCGGTATCACCCACGATCAGGGAGCGCAGTAGCTGGGTCGGCAGTACGTCCAGCGGCATGACCTTCTCATAAGTGCCGACCGGCACCATGGCACGCTCGGAACCGTTAGTACTGGTGGTGAAGTTGAACAGCTTGTTCTTGAACAGGCGCGAGAGGTAAATCGGGAAAACAGAGAAGCGCTTGTTACCGGCACGCAGGTAGTGCAGGAAAGGACGCTCATCGCCCTCTTCCAGGACGGATACCTGATTATGGTAGCGACCCAGGTAACCCAAAGGACCTTCAGCGGTGCGGCCGCCAAATACGGAGCCGGAAATAACGCGATCGTTATCACCTTTCAGCTCACCGGAAGTCAAAGTTTCCAGGCTGGCGCCGAGACGAGTGCGCAAAAGACGCGGCTGCTTGACTTGAGGGCCGGCCAGGGAAACAACGCGATCGGTGAACAGTTTACCGGTGGTAAACAGTTTGCCTACGGCGATCACATCCTGGTAGTTAATGGTAAATACACTGCGAGAACCGGAAACCGGATTCAAGTAGTGAATATGGGTACCGGACAGGCCAGCCGGATGGGGGCCGGCAAAAGCTTCGCGGCGAATATTCGCAGCGTTCGGTACGGGGATGTCTGCATCAGGGGCGGTACAGACGTAAGTGGTTTCAGCCAGCTTGGAAAGAATCTCAACGCCCTGAGAGAAGGCTTTAGGATTCTCGGCAATCACCACTTCTGGATTGGCAGCCAGTGGGTTGGTGTCCATCGCATTGATAAACACCGCTTCCGGCTTGGCATCCAAAGCGGGGACGCGGCTGAACGGGCGGGTGCGCAGTGCGGTCCACATGCCAGACTCAACCAGGTTCTCAACAACCTGCTCACGTGTCAGGCCAGACAGCTTATCTGCGCTGTAGCTCTGGAACTGTTCCGCTGCATCACCGTCTATGCCAATCACAACGGATTGCAGAACACGGCGGGCACCACGATTGATAGCAACAACACGACCGGCGGCCGGCGCTGTGTAGCGCACACCTTCGGTTTTTTTGTCACTGAACAGTAGCTGACCAAGATTGACGCGATCCCCTACAGCCACTGCCATTGTCGGTTTCATCCCGTGATAATCGGGGCCGAGAACAGCAACGGTCTTGATCGCAGGTCCTTTGTGGATGACCTGCTCGGGCGCGCCGGATATGGGTAAGTCCAATCCCCGACGGATCTTTCTCATACGCCTATGCCTAAGTTTCTAGTTTATAAAATTGCAATAAAGCTCACCCGCCCAGGTTCAAACTGAAAAACAGTCAATCCCGGACTGGCGAGCCATACTGTGGAATTCTGTGCTGCGAGGGCTTATGCCGTTTCACCCGTAGACCGGGCGGAAGGAAGCTAACTAATGGTTGTGCGCGCTAACTTCTCGGCGCACGGCCGCCCCGCAAAATCGCGCGCATTATAAAGATGGGGCAAAAGCTTTACCAGCCTGGAAGCGTCCAAAGTGGCTCTGAGATAGGAAATTTCTACTGAAAAAACAGGGATTTGGCGAGAAGTGGGCGGGCGGCTGTGACTGCCGCCCCACCCTTACGGTCAGCCCTGCGGGCCGACCTGCAGACCTTTGGCTGACGCCTTAGTCTTTCTTGGGGAACAACTCGTAACGAACGCCAGCCATGTCTTCCAGGCAGCGAACCACCTGGCAGCTGTAGCCGAACTCATTGTCGTACCAGCAGTAGAGCACCGCATTCTTGCCATCCACGATAGTCGCAGTGGAATCGAATACGCAGGCAACGCGGGAACCAACAAAGTCGCTGGACACCACTTCCGGGGAGTTGGTGAAATCGATCTGCTGACGCAGTGGCGAGTGCAGTGCCACATCGCGCATGTATTCGTTCAGCTCTTCCTTGGTGGTCTCTTTACCCAGATTCAGGTTCAGGATCGCCATGGAAACATTGGGGGTCGGAACACGGATTGCGTTGCCGGTGAGCTTACCTTTCAGCTCGGGCAGCGCTTTGGCAACCGCCTTGGCAGCACCAGTTTCAGTCAGAACCATGTTCAGCGCTGCAGCGCGACCGCGACGCTCACCTTTGTGATAGTTGTCGATCAGGTTCTGGTCGTTGGTGTAGGCGTGTACGGTTTCTACGTGGCCGTGCTCAACACCGTAGCCGTCCATCATCGCCTTCAGGACAGGCACAATGGCGTTAGTGGTACAGGAAGCGGCAGACAGCACCTTGTCTTCCGGCTTGATATCGCTGCTGTTGATACCGTAAACGATATTCTTGATATCGCCCTTGCCCGGCGCAGTCAGAAGCACCTTGGAAGCGCCTGGGCTCTGCAGGTGCTGACTCAGACCTTCTTCATCGCGCCATACACCGGTGCTGTCAACGATAATCGCATCGTTGATACCGTGCTGGGTGTAATCCACTTCCTGTGGGGAGTTGGCGTAGATAATCTTGATTTCGTTACCGTTACAGATCAGGGAGTTGGTCTCCTCGTCTACACGGATAGTGCCCTGGAAAGCGCCGTGTACGGAGTCGCGGCGCAGCAGAGAAGCGCGCTTCACCAGATCGTTGGGGGCCTTGCCCTTGCGCAGTACGATAGCGCGCAGACGCAGAACATCACCACTACCGGCCTTGTCGATCAGCAGGCGGGCAACCAGACGGCCGATACGACCAAAACCGTAGATCACAACATCTTTGGATTCGGGCAGAGGCTTGCCGGCACCCGCTGCGTCGGACAGCTCTTCACGTACAAATTCGTCCACGGACAGGCCGCGGTCATCGCGCATAAATTTGTTGGTCAGGGTTCCCAGGTCGATGTGGACAGGGCCCAGCTCCAGCTTGCAGATAGCTTCCAACACCGGGAAGGTTTCAAACTCGGAGAGTTCGTTTTCCTCAACCTGACGCACGAAGCGATGCGCTTTCATGATGCTCAGTACAGAGCGGTTAACCAGGTTGCGGCCGTACATATAAATGCCGACGTTTTGCTCGCGGTTGAGCTTTCCAATCATCGGGATCATGGATTCGGCCAGCGCTTCACGCTGCTTCCAATCCTTGAAAAAGTCCGCGGGCTTCGGTCGCTTCTGAGTCACTATCGGACACCTCTGCAATGTGTTTAATAGGCAGGAAATCTCGGCCCACAAACCACTCGGGGGCCGTACGGCTGCGCATTATCAGGATTCACCCACGGCTGTGCAACTGCGCAAAAAAAAACCAAAAAAATGTAGTAAAACTACCTTTTTGTTGCCACAAGCTGTCCCGATGCGCAATCTCCCAAAAAAGCCTAGCCGTTTGAGACCAAATTCACCGGCGCAGATATCATAGACTGCAGCCTAATCCGATCGCGGCTACAATAGCCGCCCCTGGCACTACAGCAAATGAAAGCGCGGATATTTAAGGAAAGATGACCGATATACAGCCTCTAACTCCTCCCAAATTTCACGGCGATAGCGACCGGCAATTCTGGGGGCAACTACACGGCGCAGCGGCCGCGCTCGCCATTCTCAATGCTGCCCGCAACAGCCAATCCCCTACTCTGCTGGTCACTCGGGACAGCCTTGAAGCACACCGTTTAGAGGTGCAACTGAAATTTTTTAACAAAGCGCGGAGAGATGGGACCTCACAGAGCGATTTTCAGATCTTCCATTTCCCCGATTGGGAGATCCTCCCCTACGACACCTTCTCTCCCCACCAGGACATTATTTCGGACCGCCTGGCCACTCTCTACCGCCTGCCGCAAATGGGGAGCGGTATCGTCATCGTCCCTGTAAGCACTTTGATGCATCGCCTGCCTCCCAGCGATTATGTGGCCGGCAATGCCCTGATCCTCAATGAGGGGCAACAGTTTGATATCGATATCCAGCGCCGCCTGCTTGAACAGGCCGGCTATCACTGTGTAGATACCGTCTACGAACACGGCGAGTTTGCCGTGCGCGGCTCACTCATGGATATTTTCCCTATGGGCAGCCCGCTGCCCTACCGCATCGACCTGTTCGATGATGAGATTGAGTCCCTGCGCACTTTTGATCCAGAAACCCAGCGCACCGTGGACAAGGTGGAAACTATTCACCTACTGCCCGCTAGGGAATTCCCTATGCATAAAGCCGGCCTTTCCGGCTTCCTGCAAAACTGGCATGAACAGTTTCAAGTTGACCCCAGTCTGGCGCCCATTTACCAGGATATCAGTGCAGGCATTGCGCCAGCAGGCATCGAATATTATTTGCCATTATTTTTCGATAATAACTGCGCGAGCCTGTTCGACTACCTACCAGAAAACAGCCAGGCATTTATTCAGGGGAATATTCAAGCACCAGTAGACAGCTTCTGGCGCGAGGTCAGCAACCGCTATGAAAGCCGCCGCGGCGATCTGACCCGTCCGATCCTGCAGCCCCGCCAAATTCTGCTGGATATCGACGAGTTCAACGGTGCACTCAAGTCGATGCCGAGAGCCATTTTCTCCAACGAGACACTGCCCGAGACTCAGGGCAATCACAACTTTGACACCCAGGTGCCACCGACATTACCAGTGGACGGAAAAGCCGAGCAGCCCATGGCAGCCCTGGAGAGTTATTTGATGGAGTATTCCGGGCGGGTACTCTTTTGTGCCGAGAGCGGTGGGCGCCGCGAGGCACTACTTGAGCTACTCAAAGGCATACGCTTATCTCCACCCACCTTTCAAAGCTGGCAAGAGTTCCTTCAAAGCGATAAATCCATCGGCATCACTGTAGCCCCTCTGGATCAGGGGTTACTGCTCAGCGACCCCGCCATCAACCTGATCGCGGAGCCACAGCTGTTTGGCGAACGAGTGCTTCAACAGCGCCGCCGTAAAAAAGCCAAAGATGATGCTGACAATGCAGTCAAAAATTTGGCGGAACTGCGAATCGGAACCCCGGTGGTACATATCGACCACGGCGTGGGGCGCTATCGCGGCCTGCAACATCTTGAAATCGATGGGCAGCCGGCAGAGTTTCTGACCCTGGAATATGCCGATGAGGCCAAACTCTATGTGCCCGTAGCCAGCCTGCACCTGATCAGCCGATACTCCGGGGCTGACGAAGCCCTGGCCCCCTTGCATAAAATGGGCAGTGAGCAGTGGCAAAAGGCCAAACGCAAAGCGGCCGAAAAAGTACGTGATGCCGCCGCCGAGCTTTTAGATATCTACGCCCGCCGGGAAGCCCGTGTCGGCCATGCCTTTGCCGATCCCAAACTGGCTTATCGCGAATTCGCCGCCGGTTTCCCCTTCGAAGAGACCCCGGACCAACAGCAAGCTATCGAAGCCGTGGTCGGCGATATGCTGTCGAAAAAACCCATGGATCGACTAGTGTGTGGCGATGTGGGCTTTGGTAAAACCGAAGTCGCCATGCGTGCAGCCTTTGTCGCCGCCCACGCCGGCAAACAGGTGGCCATGCTGGTTCCCACCACCCTGCTGGCACAGCAGCATTTCCAATCCTTCCAGGATCGCTTTGCCGACTGGCCCATCAATATCGAGGTCATCTCCCGCTTCCGCTCCGGCAAAGAAGTGGACAGCGTGAAAGAGAAAGTAGCGAGCGGCAAGGTGGACATCCTGGTCGGCACCCACAAATTGCTGCAGAGCGATCTGGATTTCAAAAACCTGGGATTACTGATTATCGACGAGGAGCACCGTTTCGGTGTACGTCAGAAGGAGCGACTCAAGAGCCTGCGCGCGGAGGTGGATATCCTCAACCTAACAGCCACACCGATTCCGCGCACCTTGAATATGGCCATGGCCGGTATTCGAGATCTCTCGGTCATCGCTACCCCACCGGCGCGACGCCTATCGGTAAAGACTTTTGTACGCGAGCGCGACGATGCCCTGGTGAAGGAAGCCATACTGCGGGAGATCCTCCGTGGTGGGCAGGTGTACTTCCTGCATAACGAGGTTAAGAGCATTGAGCGTATTGCCCGGGAACTGCAGGAAATGATTCCCGAGGCCCGTATCGGTATTGGTCACGGCCAGATGCGCGAGCGCGAGCTGGAACAGGTCATGAGTGACTTTTACCACAAGCGCTTCAATGTATTGGTCTGCACCACCATTATCGAGACAGGCATCGACGTCCCTACGGCCAACACTATCCTGATCGAACGTGCGGATAAATTTGGCCTAGCCCAGCTACACCAGCTGCGCGGCCGTGTGGGGCGCTCCCACCACCAGGCCTATGCCTATTTACTCACCCCCAGCAAACGCTCGATGACTGGCGATGCCATCAAGCGCCTGGAAGCTATCAGCGAAGCCCAGGATCTGGGAGCCGGTTTCACCCTGGCCACCCACGACCTGGAAATCCGCGGTGCCGGCGAGTTACTTGGCGAGGAGCAGAGCGGACAGATTCAGAGCGTGGGCTTTAACCTGTATATGGAGATGCTCGATCGCGCAGTGAAGGCCATCCGCGAGGGGCGCACTCCCAATATCGACGAACCCCTGGAATCCCCGGCGGTAGATGTCAATCTGCGAGTACCGGCACTAATCCCCGAGGATTACCTGCCGGATGTGCACGGCCGCCTGATGATGTATAAACGCATCGCCAATGCCGTCGATCGCCAACAGCTCAAAGAGCTTCAGGTGGAAATGATCGACCGCTTTGGCCTGCTGCCCGAACCGGTAAAACACCTGTTCCGCACCACAGAAATTAAACTGAAGGCGGATAAAATGGGGATTCGCAAGCTGGAGGCCTCCGCTGTCCGCGGCCGCATTGAGTTTGCCGAGAACACCCAGGTAGACCCCCTGACTTTAGTGAAAATGGTGCAGACCCAGCCGGGACGCTATCAACTTGCAGGTGCCAACCAGTTGAACTTCAGCCTCGATGAAGAGGGCCCCGAGCGCAAACTACAGGAAATCAACGAAGTGTTGGAGCGACTGGCCCAGTGATAGCACCCTGCAACCGGTGATGGGGTCGATCGACAGGGGAGCAACCCCCTGCCACAATCCCCCGCACAGATACCCAGTTGCAGAATGCCTCCAGGCCCTGACAACAGACAGATGGAAAAAAGTGGTAAACCCATGACCATAAAAAAGATAGCGCACCTCTGCTCTACCTTGGCCCTGGCGCTCTCCGCCGCGGCCACTCAGGCGGCGAACTATGCCGGCAATACCTTTGAGATCGAGATGATCGTATTCGAGCGCCCCCAAGGCATGGCGCAAACCAGTGAAACCTGGCCTGCAGAGCCCAAGCTCTCATACCCAAGTCGCTGGGTGGATTTCAATACCCGCACACATCAAAAGGAAACCTCTAAAAGCCCGGCGGCCCCCACACTTTCAGAACCTAACGGGTCCACCCACGACCCTCGCGGAACGACGAACCTGGACGAGGAGCCTATCGGCTTTGAAGCGATGGGACTCAATGGCAACACTACTGACGAGACGCCACTCTCCCGCTTGATGCTTTCCCCGGTAGCCACCAAGCTGGACAACAAGGTTGCCGCACTGGTGAGAGGCGGGGACCGTATTTTGTTTCACAAAGCCTGGCACCAGGTGCTGGAACAAAAGCACAAGTCTCCAGCGATTCTGATTGACGGTGGTGACGCCTATGCTGGACACCATCAGCTGGAGGGCTCGATCACCTTGAGCGTCTCTCGCTATTTGCACCTAAGTACAAACCTCTGGCTAAGCGACTTTTCAGCTCCGGCATCCGAAAAAGGTATCCGCCTGCCTCTTCGCCCCAGAGTCACACCGACAGCCTCTATTGAAGAGGCCTCCACACACCTTGCCCATGAAGGAAATAATTCTTTCTCCAATCAAGAGCCGCAAGATGCTCTTAGTCCAGCTGCGAGACAAGAACCAATGACCCTTGATGCTTCGCGTCCAGTTGCCGAACAGCCAGTACATGTTATGCGAGCCGCTCATTTACAACATGAGCGCCGTATGCGAAGTGGCCAGCTTCACTATATTGACCATCCGGCATTTGGCATTCTGATTGAAATTCGCACGGTTGCCGGCATCAAAGAAGAGCCCACCGAAGAAATAAGCTCTGACACCCTTTAGAAAACCAGCAAATAAAAAGCCTGCGAAGCTCCACAAAAATATCCCCCTCTTTTATTTTCCTGAAAGGGGGGGGATTTCATTCCTAATAGCGTACCCATTCAAAAGTAAAAACAAATTAATCCCGCAGCAGCCAAACAATATCCACCAAACCCAACGAGACAATCAAACGAATTTGATTGTTCCTAAGGCAATAAAATTTTTCTATAAGAGTGATTCAGAAGGATCTCAATAGTGAATAGACATACAACTGCTAGGAGCAAATCAGGAAATCCTCTTCACCTCAACATTGGCCCACCTTAATATTGACCCACCTTAATATTGACTCACCTTAACACTGACTCACCCTAACGAAATTTACTCGAAGCTATTTGCCACATAAGTAAGTGAAAAATTTAAAAGTAAAACCATAAGCTTTCAAATATCCCCCAACAAATACACCGCATCCAACCCCAGCCATTAAAGCGCACATACCATTAAATCGATTTCATATTTATTAAAGCCGTGAAAAAATTTAATTTTTCTGAATATTTCAAGGGGCTAATTATTAGAGAAAACACAACGCGAAACGGAATCGATGTAATTGGTCACACGCGAAAGGCATATCACCTCAGTAAATAGATTAACCGGGCGAAGGGGGGGGGAGATAGAAAAGCGAGCCAAGCAGCCCGCTTTAGAGGCGCTGGCAGAGTTAGCGGCTGGCTACCGCAAACTCTACACGATAACAGTTCTTTCAACGAGCGATCCGAAAATCACTCACAGGGAACAACATCTTCCGCCAGCAGTCCTTTGTCACCTTGTTGCATTTCGAACTCAACCGCTTGCCCCTCGTTAAGGGTTTTATAACCCTCTCCGCGAATGCTGCGATAGTGAACGAAAATATCTTCAGTTCCTTCTCCACAGGTGATGAAGCCATAACCCCGTGCGTTATTGAACCACTTCACTGTACCTGTAACGCGATCACTCATTGAGAAAACCTCATTATTGTTATTGCGCCTACCTCTATTACCTCACTGCTTATTTCGGCAAGAGGGGCAAACGCCACCCCATTGTTAACAAACTGCTCCATGCAGAATGCTATCTTGCTTCACCCTTTTGAGAGATACCCAAAGGGCGTAACCTGATTCTTAGATAAAACAGCGCCAGTGTCTAGGTTTCTATGTGAAATAAATACTACGTTTTTACCACTAGGCATAATTAACCGTCAAAATCCCGATTAAGCTCCACATATAAACTAAACATTTGTACCTTATCGCACTCCCAATACTCAACTGTCTAACGCGGCTTCACGCGCTAATGAAGGAATATCGGCAATATGAACTGTTGAGGTCGGGAATGCACAGGAGGCGCCATGGCGCTCAATAATATTGAGCACATTCAACAAAACATCCTGTTTGATTTCATGGTACCTCACCCACTCGGTAGTTCTGGTAAAGGTGTATATAAAGAAATCCAGGGATGAGGCAGCAAAACTATTAAAATTAACAATAAGAGTCCGGTTGGCATCTATTTCCGGGTGATGCTGTAACATTTTCTTAACATCCGCCACGATCTGCGCCATCAAATGGGCATCTTTGTAACGGATACCAATAGTTTCAAAAATCCTGCGATTGAGCATCCTTGAAGGATTCTCGACAGATATTTGGGTGAATACGCTGTTGGGCACGTAAACCGGTCGCATATCAAAGGTGCGAATACGGGTTAAGCGCCAGCCAATGTCCTCGACGGTGCCCTCTATCTCTTTGTCCGGCGAGCGAATCCAATCGCCGACCGCGAAGGGCCGGTCCAGATAAATCATCAGACCGCCAAAGAAGTTCGCCAGCAAATCCTTAGCGGCAAAGCCGACTGCCAGCCCGCCAATGCCACCGAAAGCCAAAACACCGCTGACGCTATAGCCCAGGAACTGCATAATCACTATGCCTGCGGTGATGGCGATTGAAGCCCTCACCAGCTTGCCAATGGCCCTAACCGTGGTGGCATCCATCGGTTTGCCAATGTAGCGGGGGTTACACAGGTTGCGCTCCGCACTGTGGGAGAAGCGCCAGGCGAACCAGGAGAGCACCAGGATAAGACCTATCTCGCGGGCGGGCTCTGCCAGGGAAAAAATCTCCGACCCCGTTGCTAGGCCCGCACGCTGGGCGGCAACCGTCAGGCCCAGTAGCCAGATTAATACCTGCCCAGGTGGGGAAAGAGCCCCTACCAGCGCATCATCCCAAGGATTGACGGTCTTCTCAGCCCTGGCAGCCAGCTTTTGCACAAAGCGCCCAAAAATCCATGCCGCCAATGCGGAAGTCAATACAATCAAAAAAACAGAGACTATCCAGACCCGGTTATCACCCAGCCAGGACAACAGCACACTCTCTACGGACTCCACGATTCCCCCTCCACTCATAAAGCTGACTCCACTCCACCCAAATAGGCTTCAGTTGGGTTAAAAGCCAGCACATCTCAATTACTGCATTATTGAAGCTAACCAACTGCGCGTTCTACGCCAGCGCTCACTATTTTCAAGTTCCGCCCAGGAGGTGATTGAGGGCTTGCCGCGCATCGCTTTCAGACGTTCAATGGACTCCGCTGCAGGCTTAAAATTCTGTAGCCCAGTGAGGGACTCCAAAGCCCCGGCACGATTGTTACAGACCACCCCCATATCACAACCCGCCTCCAGTGCAGCTAGGATCCTCTCCCCATAACCGCCGGCTACACCCGCCCCCTCCATCGACAGGTCGTCACTGAAGATGACTCCATTAAACCCGAGTCGCCCCCGCAAAATATCCCTCAGCCAATATCGAGAAAAGCCCACGGGCTGACTATCAATGTTGACGAAGCGAATGTGGGCAGGCATCACAGCATCCAGTTCACCAATACCAATAAGCTCAATGAAGGGCAAGGCATCGGAATCCATAACCCGTTCCAGAGTCCGCTCATCCTGTGGAAGCTCCACATGACTGTCTTCCAATACATGGCCATGCCCGGGAAAATGCTTGCCAGTTGAGGCCATACCGGCCTCATGCATTCCTTGAATGAATGGCCTCGCAATAGCTGCCAAGCGACCGGGGTCTGGACAAAAACTGCGATCCCCAATAACCCGGCTATGACTATCATCCGCATCCAAAACGGGAGCAAAACTGAAGTCCACCCCTACCGCCAGTAACTCCGCAGCGAGTAACCAGCCCACATCCAGCAACTGTGCTGCAGATGCCTCTAAAGATAATTTCTGCATGGAAGGCAGGCGAGTAAAGCCCTCACGAAACCGCTGGACCCGCCCCCCCTCCTGGTCAACAGCCAGGAGAATCTCCGGACGTATAGATCGAATATCGGCAATCAACGCCTGCAGCTGATTGCGGTCCCGGTAATTGCGGGCAAAGAAAATCAAGCCGCCCACAAGCGGGTGACGTAAGAGCTCACAATCCTCATTGGTGAGCTCCTGCCCCTCAATATCAATCATCACTGGTCCAAGTGATGCGGACATATTCAATTCCTCTTATATTCACCAGCTCTATGGCTTAACTGGCCTCCACCTTCAGCATCGCAGAAGCGGCCGGCACAAGACGCTCCAGGGTTTCCGGCAAACTACTCTGAGCACCAAAATCCTCTCTCAGAATAGCCTCTATGGCATCGTAGCTCGACAAGGTGAAGATTGTGGCTCCCAGCATGAAATACAGGCGCCAGTAGAACGTAACGGGATCAACCCCTGGTAAGGCCTCAGCCAGCAGGCCGGCAAAGCGCCGGTAACTTTCACCGTAACGAGACACTATAAAGCGACGTAAGTGCCCCTGAAACTGTGTGTAGGCCAACCCCAGCAGTCGCATAAAGCGCTGCGGATCGAGCCCTCGCTCACTCAAACCGCCCAACCCCACCCTATAAAGGCTTTCTAATAGCCCCTCTACCCTAAGCGGCTGACCAGAAGCAATACGCCGATCGAGTTCTGACTCTAAAGCCTCGGTAAATGGGGTCAAAAAGCGTTCAAAGACCGCCTGGATCAGCTCTTTTTTTGAGCCAAAGTGGTAATTGACTGCCGCCAGGTTAACACCTGCTGTGCTCGTAATCGTTCTGAGAGAAGTTTCCGTAAAACCGCGCTCGGCAAATAGCACTTCAGCTGCGTCCAGTATCCGGCTAACGGTGTCCGTCTGGCTCATATATCAAACCATCATTTAAAACAGTTGTTTAACTCTGGCCAGATTAGCATATTCCTCTGCCAGTCGAACTGTACAAAACACCTTTAGGGGTTCTGATCGCTTATCACCATCGTGCAAGCGCCTGCGGAAAGAAAATTTCTCATAGTTGAAACTGACGTGTTGCTACATCGTTCAAGAGGTAATAACCACTGGTGCAGAACAACTGCTAATACCTCCGCCTGAATACTGCAACTTTAAGATAAGTGCTTTGAGAGGCTACCCGATAGATAGAGGGGCCAAGAAAGGTTAAATCAACTCAGAGACATGAATTCATGAACACATGAACACATGAACAAAAGAAACGGCTGAGGCAACCCATCTTTGCGGCCCAAGTCCATCTGAATTGCAGCTATCAATTAAAAATACAACCTTTAAGGCAGAGCTAAAATACCCTACGAAACAGCCATAAATTGAAAAAATTTAATCTGTAGCGACAAACCACTTCGCGGCATTCACTTTTTTTGACTAATCGATAATTGTTCTCCTGCAAGCTTTTTTAGTGCTGCCCTATCAATTTTGCCAGTGGGATTGAGAGGCATACTATCCAGGATTATTATCACTTCAGGGGCCTTGTAACCGACACGCTCTCTCGCACAATCAATAACACCCTCAACACTTGGCGCAGTGACACCGCTCTTCAGCGTAATAAAAGCCCACACATCCTCTCCATGAAGATCATTGTGAACGCCAACTACTCCAGCGAGATCAACCGCTGGATGCTCCATAACAGCTTCTTCAATTTCCTGGGGTGAGAGGTTTGAGCCATCTCGGACGATAATCTGCTTTTTTCGACCACGAAACCAAAAATAACCATGAGAATCGACACGCATAATATCACCGGTATCAAACCAGCCATTCTCAAGCACCGTTCGAGTTACTCCAGAATTAGCCCAATAACCAGTCATCACCGGCGCTCCACTGAGCCAGAGGTTACCATCTGTATCAGAGGCAACCTCCCTCCCCTCGTCATCACGTAAGCAAGCAATATAACCTGGGGAAACTTTCCCAACGGACCCAGCCTTCTCTATTGAGCTGGAAGGATTGAAAAGGCAATCTGGAGCCTCTGTGAGCCCATAAGTCTCCTGGATCATCAGACCAGTCTTGCGGACAAATTCAACTGCAAGATTGAGCGGAAATTTATCACCACCAGTAACACACAATCGAAGTGACGCGAAGTCTTCACGCCTTGCATCATGGTTGCGCTCCATCGAGATAAAAGCTGCGGGAATCATCACCAGCACAGTTGGCCGGTGAGATCGCAATAAGGAAAGAATTTCTGGCCCCTCAAAACTTTGAGGAATGACAACCATTGCACCTACAGAAAATGCAGCCATGGCTGTTGAAAGTGACCCCACATGTGCAATAGAGGCTCCAGGTAAAACAACATCATTGTGTGATAGATTTAAAGCAGCAGCGAAACTTGCCACAATAGACCCAAAAGAAAACTGACTGTGTGTGACACCCTTCGGCTCTCCGGTACTGCCGGATGTAAAGAAAAGGAATGCACAATCCTCTAAATCTGATGAAGGAGGCCCAACCGCTGGCAATCCAGAATCAACCAAACTTTCAAAATTCCAGGTATTTTCAAGAGCACTCTCAAAAATAAGAATACCTTTACTCAATCCGCCAACAGATTTATTAGATCGAATATCCTCTCTACGCTCCTCACCTACGCACAAGGCTACTGCGCCACTCACTTCAAGAGCACGATCAATTTCGGCTGAGGTGTAGCGATAGTTTAATGGAACTGCAACTAGCCCTAGCTTGATGCATGAGAGAAAAAAAATGAGCATTTCGCCTCGGTTCGGCATCAAAGATGCAAACCGTTCACCTTGACGAAAACCCTTCGCTACCAGCCTCTCAGCCAAAGTATCAATATCTCTTTGCAATTCTCGCCAGGTCCACGCTCGACTGCCGCAAAGTAGTGCTATCTCATCTGGCTTACTGTCTAGTGCGACCTGTAAGAGATTCTTCAAGTCCGCGGGCTTTGGTAGGGGGTCTCCATAAATCGGCACAGTTTGGCGTCCTATTGAGAATACAGGCTAGCTAATAAGTAAAAATACCCCTAATTACAAGCGATCAAATATAAGAATAATAGCAGGCTCATTAATCAGCCTGACACGCATTACAAACCGCTGAAACTGGCACCTGGTGATCAAAGGAGAGTATACGATTGGCAATAGCCAAACATCTTTACCCCCAACAGAAACTTACAATTTTTTAAATTATTTTTGACTTTCTCTGCCGCGCACATACTTCAAAATCAAGTGTACAGCCTCTTCAACGGTGTCCACGATATGGAATAAATCGAGATCACCTGAATCAATACAACCTTTTTCCAGCACTGTATCCACTAACCAATTGTACAACCCACCCCAATAGCGCTCCCCAACCAGCACTATAGGAAATCGCCTTACTTTTTGTGTTTGCACAAGCGTTAAGGCCTCAAACAATTCATCCAGAGTGCCGTAGCCTCCAGCTAGGCCAACAAAACCGGCGGCATGCTTAACAAACATAAATTTCCGCACAAAGAAATAACGAAAGTTCAAACTAATATCCTGATACGGATTGGCTGCCTGCTCAAAAGGGAGTTCAATATTTAATCCAATTGAGGGGCCAGACTGCCCAAAAGCCCCTCGATTACACGCCTCCATAAGGCCTGGGCCACCACCGGTGATTACCGGTATCCCCTCGGCAGCCAAAAGCCCTCCAAGCTTTACTCCCTGCTGGTATTCCAAACTATCCTCTGTGAAACGCGCGCCACCAAAAACCGTTACAGCCCCTTTTAGTGCAATTAGACGCTCAATCCCATCAACTAATTCCGACTGTATACGCAGAACCCTCCAAGCCTCGGGCATCTTTGCATCAAGCATTATTGTTCTCCCTTGTTCTCTCGTGCTGTCAGCTCTTTCAACTACTCTTTTTTTCACTCACTGTTTTCTTAATCAATGTAGCAGCTTGAATCGAGGCAAGGAGCGGGTTTGCGCAAACCTAAAATCTGTATATAATCCCAGCAACTGTATAAAAATACAGAAACTCTAGGTAAATCTATGACCAATCTCACCGCACGTCAGACTCAAGTATTAGAGCTGATCAAAACCTACCTGGATGACACAGGCTACCCCCCCACCCGCGCAGAAATTGCCCAGGAACTGGGCTTTCGCTCACCCAATGCCGCAGAGGAACACCTCAAAGCATTGGCGAGAAAAGGGGCCATTGAGATGGTCGCCGGCGCCTCCAGGGGCATTCGAATTCCAGATCACCAATCCGGTCTTCCCATCATAGGACGTGTCGCTGCAGGCAACCCTATTCTGGCCACAGAGCATATAGAGGATTATTGCGACCTGCCCGCCAGCTTCTTTCACCCGCCGGCAGATTATTTGCTCAGGGTGCATGGCATGAGTATGCGCAACGCAGGTATTCTCGATGGGGACCTGCTGGCCGTGCAGAAAACCGAGCAAGTCAGAAATGGGCAGATTGTGGTTGCCCGGATTGATGATGAAGTAACTGTTAAACGCTTCCGCCGCAAAGGCAATCAGGCAACTGTGCAACTACTACCCGAAAACGAAGACTTTGAGACTATCCAGGTGGATATGCGGGATAAGAACTTTGTAATTGAAGGACTCGCGGTGGGCGTGATTCGCCAAACCCCTTAAGAATAAACAGTTTACCAATGTCCATATACAACAACAGCGGCTTTAAGCCGCTGTTGAAACACTTTTACCTGCTCACCTTACCATAGATTAGATCAATGAATCGTATGGTTAACCGGCATTGATTCTTCCTCTTCGAAGTAACCAGGCTCCAGGTCGTCAAGATTCTGCACGGCTTCTATGCCCGCTTCCAGCATTGCCCGAGCCACTGCTACTTTGTGCTTTCGTAAAAATTGGAGACTCTCGGCTGAGAAACGAATACTCACCAGAGGGTCCTCCTCGTGACCGGCGCGGCGCAGAGCCACATCGCCATTGGCCAACTCGATAATTTCAAAAGTTTCGGAGGACATTAGCTTTCCCTTCACTGCACATCAGTTTGCGCCCAGTGTACCACAGGCAATTTAGAAGTTTCAGTGGGTGCAAACAGATAGACAGAAAGGGAGCGAGGAGTCTCAGCACTCCTCAAGATTGGTACGCTGCCTGCGTACCAACTCACTTAATGCAGCGTGCCATTTGAGCAGCACTTCGAAGGAAAGATCAACAGCCACAGGGCCCGCGACATTGTGCGCTGGTATCAGATTGCCGCCCTGCCCCTTATCTTCCGCAAGCGGAGGTAGCCGCAAGAGTTGATGCCATGCGCGTAAAAACTCGCTCAGCCAACTCCCCGGCTCTGAGACCAACAACTGCAATTCCCTTACTTCAAGGCTGGCTTTCCCCTGGCTGTGCAGGCTATCCACAATAACCTGCAGGGACTCAGGCTCAAACCCCAGTTGCAATTGATGGGAAAGCTCAGCTAGGAAGGCCCGGTAAGCTTTCCACAATTGCAACAGGGCGCCTTCCTCAAGAGCCATTCGCTGAATAGCAGAGTCAAAACTACTGGTGGCAAGCAGTTGGCTCTTGCGTAGCGCGGATGTAACCAGGCCAGTGTAGGGATTGCTCATTTATTTTTTTGCCGCCACTTTCTTCGCTGCAGGCTTTTTCTTCGCTGCAGTAGACTTACTTGCCGCCTCAACCTTCCAGGCGCCATCCCTATAGAAAGCCTTCCAACCCGTCGCCTTTCCATCCTCCTCGGACTGGACATATTGCTCTTGGGTCTTGCGACTAAAGCGAACCACGGTATCCCGTCCCTGATCATCCTGTGCAGGTGCAGAGAACAAGAAACTGTACTTGGGATCGATCTCACTTTGGTGAGGTAGCAACTCTTTGACCAGCGGTGCGCGGGTCTCACGGTTTTTTGGGAACTGACTGGCAGCCAGGAATAACCCGGAGGCACCATCACGGAGAATGTAATGGTCTTCAACCTTCTGGCATGCCAACTCAGGCATGGGCACCGGATCCATCTTCGGTGGTGCCGGCTGGCCATTTTTCAGCAACTTACGGGTGTTCTTGCAAGCTTCATTAGTACAGCCAAAATATTTACCAAAGCGGCCAGACTTCAGCTGCATATCGCTCCCGCATTTATCACACTCAATAATCGGGCCGTCATAACCCTTGATTTTGAACGTGCCCTGCTCCACCTCGTATCCATTACAGTCCGGATTGTTACCACAGATATGCAGTTTGCGATGCTCATCGAGCAGATAGCTATCCATCGCCGTGCCGCACTTGGGACAACGGCGCTTCTCCCGCAGCTGACGGGTTTCTGCATCCTCATCCTTATCTGCGTCTATCGCCTCATCACCGGAAACCAGATTCATTGTATTGGTGCAACGCTCCTTAGGAGGCAGCGCATAACCGGAGCAACCCAGGAAAACACCGGTAGAACCCGTACGAATCTGCATATGGCGACCGCACTTACTGCATTCAATATCGGTATCCGTCGGCGTGTTGCGACGCATACCCGCATCGCTGGACTGAGCCTTTTCCAGTCGCGAAGAGAAGTCCTGATAAAACTCATCAAGCAGCTGCTTCCAACCTTTATCGCCGTCGGCGACCGCATCCAGGGATTCCTCCAGGTTTGCGGTAAAACCGTAGTCCATCAGGTTTTTAAAACTTTCACTGAGACGGTCGGTGACAATATCACCCATTTTTTCCGCATAAAAACGGCGGTTCTCTAGCCGCACATAGCCACGATCCTGAATGGTAGAAATGATCGAGGCATAGGTCGAGGGTCGGCCAATACCGCGCTTCTCCAGCTCTTTTACCAGGGCAGCCTCACTAAAGCGAGCTGGCGGTTTCGTGAAGTGCTGTTTCGGGTCTAGCTGCTCTAGTGAGAGCTTTTCACCCACCTTCACATCAGGCAGTACTAGATCCTCATCTTTTTTACCTGCCGGAGGCGCGACCTTGAGAAAGCCATCAAAGCGAATCACCCGGCCGCGAGCACGCAACTCAAATTCACCAGCGCTCACCACAATAGAGGTTGAAGTGTATTTCGCCGGGGTCATTTGACAGGCAACAAACTGCTGCCAAATCAAGTTGTAAAGCCGCTCTGCATCGCGCTCCATACCGGAAAGCATATTAGGGGCGACACGGACATCGGAGGGGCGTATTGCCTCGTGCGCTTCTTGCGCCCCCTCTTTGCTGCTATAGCTATTGGGATTTTCCGGTAAATACTTATCGCCGAAATTCTCACCGATATATTGCCGGGCCGACTCAACCGCCTCTTTGCTCAAATTGGTCGAATCGGTACGCATGTATGTGATATGACCAGCTTCGTAGAGGCGCTGTGCAAGGGTCATGGTTTTCTTAACACTAAAGCCAAGGCGATTGCTTGCCGCCTGCTGTAGCGTCGAAGTAATAAAAGGGGCACCTGGCTTGGAGCTCGTAGGCTTGTCATCACGAGCACTGACAACAAAATCACTGCCCTGCAACAATTTAACCGCGCTTTTCGCGTCGACTTCATTGGTGGGGCGGAAAGCTTCTCCAGCCTGCTTTTTAACTTCAAGGCGGAGCTTGTTCGCTTTGTTTGTGGCGGTATCGGCGAAGAGCGTCCAGTACTCTTCCGGGATAAAGGCGCGAATTTCACGCTCGCGCTCAACCACCAATCGCACGGCCACCGATTGCACCCGACCGGCGGAAAGGCCGCGGGCAACCTTTTCCCACAACAGCGGGGACACCATATAGCCCACAATGCGATCGAGAAAACGGCGGGCCTGCTGAGCATGAACCCGATTAATATTCAGGCGGCCGGGGTCCTTGAAAGCCTCCTGAATTGCGGACTTGGTAATCTCATTAAAAACTACCCGGCGATAACGCTCATCATTACCACCGATCGCTTCGCGCAAATGCCAGGCGATGGCCTCTCCCTCGCGGTCCAAGTCCGTTGCCAGGTAAATGTGATCGGCATTCTCGGCAAGCTTCTGCAGCTCGCTGACCACCTTCTCTTTACCCGGTAGAATTTCATAGTGAGCCTGCCAGCCATTATCTGGGTCAATCCCCATGCGCTTGATCAGTTGCTCACGATTTTTCTTACGCTTGTAGACCTCTTTCGCCTCAGGGGAAAGTTTACGGGTCTCAGCCGCACGTCTTGCCCGCTCTTTTGCATCAACGGGCTGTTTGTTGCCGCCACCAGTTGGCAAATCGCGAATATGACCGACGCTGGACTTAACCACAAAGTCCTTGCCGAGATATTTATTGATAGTTTTCGCTTTGGCCGGCGATTCGACGATGACCAGTGATTTACCCATAAGCCTTTGATTTCAAATGAAAAATTTACTGCTATCCGAAGCATTTCAGACCCGTAGTTCGGGCCCGCGCTGCGCGAATATATAAGCTCCACTAGGGGCGGGGTCAAGGGAAGCTGACAATTTTTGCTGTCGATTCGCCAAATTTCACCACCCAAAAGGAGCAAAATTGTGACATTTTTCCCTATTTGGGCAGCCCTCTAAAACGCCTGCCACCCTAGTCCTCAGGGAGCTTGATCGGATTGGTCCTGCGCACTGCTTCCTCTATTAATGGTGCGTACTCCGCCAAACTGTCAGACAGCTGTGAAAAAGCCTTTACCCCACCGTTCTCTTGCCATTGCACCCCCAATCCGACATCGGTCGCGATAATCGCACAGCAATCTGACGGCAAACTATCCACTAACTGATGTAAGTACTGCCATGCCGCCTGGGGCGCCTTATCGCTATTACTCCAATCCCAATTGCCGGCAAAGTTCATCTCATGATTGATGCGCTGGCGCTGCAGCGCCCAGCCAACCTGCAGGCGCTTTCGATCATTCCATCGGTAGCAATATACCGCTGCGGTCCCCTCTCCCAGTGCCGCAGGTAAGGTCTGGATTTGCACGGTAATACCCGCCTTAGCTGCACGCCCTCGCAAATCCGCCAAGCGGCTATCGCGCTGATTGGGCTTCAGCCACATCACAGGCCCTAGTACCAGGGCAATAGCAAAGCCAATAATAATTACCGGTAGCCACTCGGACATGTCGGTTCCTTACGATGATGAAAAAGCGGCCTATTCTGCGACGCCCTATATGATCCATGTCAAACAGTTTTTTTTACGGTAGACTGAAAATGGCTGTCGCAGGAGGCCCCTCAGGGCAAAAATAAAAGACAGGAGTTAATGGAATATGGCGAAATATCAACGAATTTTGGTGGGGTTGGACCTCTCGGAAGAGTCGTCACAGGTTATAGAGAAAGCAGCGACTCTCGCTGAAGCTTTCAACGCTGAAATCAGCTTAATGCATGCGATTGAACCCCTGACATTTGCCTACGGTGGAGATATCCCCATGGATTTGTCGGAGGTGCAAGACCAGCTGCAAAGACAAGCCAAGGAACAACTGCACAAAGCGGCCCTACCGCTGAATATCCCTGCTGAGCGTCAGCATGTTATTTTGGGGCAGCCATCCACCGAGATACACCGCTTAGCCAAAGATCTCGACATAGACCTTATCGTAATAGGTAGCCACGGGCGCCACGGGCTGGCGTTGCTTCTCGGCTCAACATCTAATGGCGTTCTTCACGGCGCCAAGTGCGATGTTTTAGCCGTAAGAGTTTATGTAGAGGAAGAGTGAGCACCTCTCCTTTACAGCACGAGAGGTGGTGCCAAGCACCACCTCTTCCAAATACACAAACCTTATTCATCGCCCCCTTCCAACTCCGACCAACGATCGAAAGCCGTCTCTAATTGGGCCTGCTTCTCTGCAAGTGCATTCAATCGGCTCTGCACTTCGACTTGCTCCTGCTGATAAAAAGCAGGATCGGCCACCTCGGCCTCAATAGTGCCAATTTCCTCTTCAAGCTGCTCAATCAAAGCCGGCAGGCTGTCCAGTTCACGCTGCAATTTATAGCTGAGCTTCTTTTTCTTAGTCTGCGACTTTTCCGCTTCAGCCGGCTTGGGTTTTACCTTAGCCTCAGGAACCTCTTTCTCCTTCACCTCCTGCTCGAAACGGCCTCCTTGGCGAATGAAGTCGGCATAACCACCGACATACTCACGGATGCGACCATCCCCCTCAAAAGCCAGACACGAATCCACAACATTGTCGAGAAAAGCGCGATCGTGGCTGACTAATATCACAGTGCCACTGAACTCCAACAGCAATTGTTCAAGCAGCTCCAGGGTTTCCACATCCAAGTCATTAGTCGGTTCATCGAGCACCAAAATATTGGCTGGTTGACTGAACAATTTTGCCAGGAGAGCTCTGTTGCGCTCACCTCCACTCAAGGCACCGACCTTAGTGCGCGCTTTCAAACCGCTAAAGAGAAAGTCCGACAGATAAGACATAATATGACGGCTTTTACCGCCAATAGTGACCGAATCGCGCCCCTCGGCAACATTGTCCAGCACGGTGAGCTCAGGATTAAGCTGGTCTCTACGCTGGTCAAAGTAGGCGACCTGCTGTTTGGTGCCCAAACGGACATTCCCGGACTGCGGCTGGAGATCTCCAAGCAGCACTCGGATCAGTGTGCTTTTGCCGACACCATTGGGGCCAATCAACCCCACCTTGTCACCGCGCATCAAGGTAAATGAGAGGTTGCGAATTAAGGGGGCCTCATTGGAGTAGGCAAAGGTAACATTGCTCAGCTCGGCCACCAGCTTACCGGACACTTCACCACTATCGAGGGACATCCGGGCAATACCCTGCTGCGTACGGCGCGCTTCCCGCTGGCGCCTAAGTCCTTGTAAAGCACGCACACGCCCCTCGTTACGGGTGCGTCTTGCCTTGATCCCCTGGCGAATCCAGGCCTCCTCCTGGGCTAACTTTTTATCGAATAACGCCTCATTTCTGGCCTCTTCTTCTAAAAGTTTTTCCTTTTCCTCCTGGTATCGCTCAAATTCGCAGCGAAAAACACGCAGATACCCCCGATCCAGATCCCACACTGTGCGGGACAAGCGCTGTGCCAAAGCACGGTCGTGACTGACGAATAGTAAGGCACCTCTAAAAGTATCGAGGAAACCCTCCAGCCACTCCACTGCGGCAATATCCAAGTGGTTGGTGGGCTCATCGAGAATAAGTAGGTCTGGCTCTGTAACCAATGCCCGGGCAAGGGCTGCGCGGCGCTGCCAACCACCAGAGAGATCGGCCACCAATTCATCCGGATTCAATCCGAGACGATCGAGTACACTATCGACTCTGGGCAAGAGTTCCCAGCCGTGCTCTGCTTCAATTTTGCTCTGCAGCTCAGCCGTAGGGGTTTGCCGATAGCCGGCCAACACCCTTCCTATAGGCCCCAACCCCTCAGCCACATAGCAGTAGACAGTGTCGAGACAGTCGGCAGGCAGCTCCTGCTCAAGAGTTGCCATAACCATCCCACTAGCGCGAACGATCTCCCCTGCATCGGGGTCCACCTGCCCGGCAATCAGGCGCAATAGGCTGGACTTACCCTCCCCATTGCGCCCCACAAGACAAATACGATCACCCCGCTCAATTTTTGCACTGGCATTATCAGCAAGAATTTGGGCCCCGTAACGCAGACTGACCCCATCCAATAGAAGCAACATAATTAGGCACTACAATTAACAGACCCGGTTAACATTCTCGCTAGAAAGATGAATGAAACGAAAATTGCCGCTTCGGGTCCTGTGAAAAATTCGCTATTTTACGCTTTTTTGCCAAGCCGTCTCATAAACTTGCGCGAACAGACTCAATATCGGGGTTACTGTCATGTCAGTTAGCACAAGGGGACTCCCCCAGTTATTCGCTCCCCTGCTAATCTGGGCCTGCCTCGGCGCCCAGGCAGCACCACTGGAACCCGCAAAAGAATTGACTCAACAAGAAGAGTCGTCTTCTGAGACATCCAGCCAGCGTCAGCTGTTACAACAAGCAAGGCTTGCCATCAAACACGGCAACAAGAAGCAGCTAGAGCGGTTGAAAGCCAAATTAACCTATTACCCCTTGGCCCCTTACCTGGACTACTGGGCAATTAGCAGAAAATTGCGCCAATTACCGGTTAAAGAGATTGACCTTTTTCTTGTAGAGAATCAGGGAACTGCTATCGGCGACTGGATGCGCATTAGGATACTTAGAGAGCTTGGGCAACAGCGCCAATTCAAAACCTACCTGAAATACTACCAACCTGAAAAACACCGCCGCGCGGCACTTCGCTGTTATTACGCCGACGCTCTGTTTCGCCATGGAAGCAAGGAAAAAGCCGATCAAGTTACCACCGAACTCTGGCTCGTCGGCCACTCCCAGGCTGAAGAGTGCGACCCTGTATTCGCACACTGGATGCGAAATGGTGGTCTCACTCAGGAGAAAACCTGGGCCCGCCACCTGCTCGCACTGAAGGAGGGCAATCTGGAGCTAGCTTCTTATATCGCCAGGAAAATGGACGAGCCCTATGTGCAGAGAGCTACTGTGCTGAGGGAAGTGCATAGATCCCCCAAAAGCCTTCTCAACTACTCTCGCTTTCTACAGGCGCCCAATCAAAATAGGGAAATTATCCTGCATGGACTGCATCGCCTAGCTCGAAAAGACGCCGCAATCGCCGAGGAAGCATGGCAGCGCTATAGTGCAAGCCTCCTCTTTAGCGATGATGAACAGGTGGATATGCTTCGCCACTTGGCACGTCAATTTGCTCGGCAAGACAATATCCAGGGACTATTGCAGCTAACTAAGAATCACACCATTGATGATGGCTATTCCATTGAGTGGCTGGCACGACAGTCTTTGCGCGAACTTGATTGGGAGCGGGTTGCCTTCTGGATAGACCGCCTACCTGCTGAACGACAGCAGCGTGACCGCTGGCTCTATTGGAAAGCCCGCTCACTGGAAGAAGTCTACGGTAAAGCTCAATCTGGAGCCGCCTCCCTACTGTATCGGAAAGCTGCGCGCGAGCGCAGTTATTACGGTTTTCTTGCCGCCGATGCCCTCGGGCAAAACTACAGCTTTGTGGACCGGCCCGCTCCAATCACACCAGTGCAAGTGCAGCAGATGGCCCAGCGTGCCGATTTGCAAAGAGCTCGTGAGCTTCAGGCTATTGGTGAGTTATTCCACGCCCGTCGGGAATGGAGCTACGCCACTCGGGAGATGGACCACGGGGAACTTTTAGCTGCAGGAAAAGTAGCCAGTGCTTGGGGGTGGTATCACAAATCCATACAGTCGGTTCTTGCGGCGGACTACCTGGATGACCTGGAGCTCCGCTTTCCCCTGGCCTTTGCCGATATAGTAACAAGCGTAAGTGAGCAGATCGGACGGCAGAGCGCCCCCTTAGAGCCCTATATGATTTTTGCCGTCGCCCGTCAGGAAAGCCACTTCAGCCACGATGCCAAATCACGGTCTGGCGCATTGGGCCTGATGCAATTGCTCCCCTCCACCGCCCGTGCAACAGCGAAACGCGCCGGAGTTCGCTATCGACGCAGCTGGGATCTTCTCAGCCCCAAAACCAACATTGCCCTGGGCAGTTTTTATCTGAGCACTCTGTTAAATCGCTTCGATAACAACCGCTTCCTCGCCGCAGCGGCTTACAACGCGGGGCCAACACGGGTCGCAAAGTGGTTAAAAGAGACCCGTCAACAGCTTCCACACGACGTCTGGATAGAGACCATTCCCTATAGTGAAACCAGAAATTATGTGCAAAATGTACTCGCGTATACGGTAATTTATGCCTATCGAAGTGGCACCAAGCTACAGCTACTTAGGGCAAATGAAGCAAGCAATAAGCTTTAGGAATCTTTTGTGAAGCTTGAAGATTCCTTGTGCAGCCTTTATGTGGCTCGTTTTTGCGGAAAATGAGATTCATTCTGAAGCCCTTTTAAGGGGAGGGCTTCAGAATGAAAAGAGATTTCTTAATAATTCAGAGGTCCCTATTTATAGGTGCCTATTCAGCTGATCCGTTTTGCCAGCCATGCTCGCAGTTGTGATTGCTCGAAAGGCCAGGCACAAGTGTCTTCAGGATCACCCAAGCCTACTACCGGAATCAGTAAGCTAAAGCGCTCGAACAAGCTATCATCATCGGCAATATCCACCTCCCGCAAGCGCAACCCAAACTGTTCTAGCAAGGGCCATATTTCCAACTTGGCTTTCTCGCACAGGCTACATCCAAGGGTGGTATACAACAGCAATTCACGGGGGGCGCTCATTAAAATACCCCCAAAGTATTTAACCAAAAGTAACCAGCAGCACCCGCGATTAACAAAACAGCTAGCCCCATCGCTTTCATGGAAATGCTGGGCTTGGGCTCCCCTTCCAAAGACTCCACCATATTTGGCGCTTCCTCCCGCTGTTCACCAATGGGCACCGCAAAGGAACGTTGAGTGACATCTTCAGCAGCGATTTCGCCTGAAGCAAGCCGGGAGGATTTCATTAAATGTGAAGAGATTGCCGGACGCACTGCAGTGCGATCGAGGTCATCGGCAGGGCCCACAACGGAAAAGCTCAACGAATCAAACCGCAACTCATCCCCCCGCCGCACACGACTCTCCGTAATTCGCCGACCATTGACGAAAGTACCATTGGCCGAGCCGAGATCAATCACGAACAGCAATCCCTCTCGCACTTCCATCCGCGCATGACGGCGCGAGAGATGCGAAAGTGAAAAAGTGATATCACACTCCTCAGAGCGCCCCACCACTGCCCCACCTTTAACAGGAAATACTTTTCCAGCTATAGCCTTGTGATTTGCCCGCAATGCCCAGGCTACATTTTTAGCCTTGCTTGAACTGAGCTTCGTCACCTTGGGGTCGACAATTTGCAGTGTTCGGGACCCAATTGTTATCCGATCATTCAGTTTTAAATGGCAGGCTGAAGCGACTGACTTACCGTTAACTAGTACTTGAGAACCACCGGAAACATTTCCCAGAGTCAACTGATCCCCTTTAATCGCAATCTTCAAATGCAACTTCGCTATAGAGTCATCTGGTAAACATAGGTCGCATCCTTGATCGCGCCCCACCGTCACACCAGGGGCCACCAGCCAAACACTTTGGCCCGAATCGTTTACATCACAAAGTTTGAGCATCGGTCGCGCTCCTCGCCCTAAGGAGATTGAATATGGGGCATCCTAAATAAGGTGGGAGTCCCAATTAACTGTATAACCTGAAAAAATTTGCAGATTGAAGGATCGAGCCGAGTTTAACACGGGCAATATCATTAGCGTGTGATTGGGTTTGCAGCTTACAATGGCGCAAAGGTCTAATATCCAGCTCAGGCAAGGATGACCTATTCAGCTGCCGCAGGTGTCGTTGGGTAAAGTACACTTGCAGCACGACAGGGAAAAGACGGGCTTTTGCCGAAGCGGCTATCACCGTCAGTTACGATAAGAAACCATAACAGGTAGTTGCACGCCAGTGAGTGAAGCCAAAGTACGCGAAGTATCGCGGCACAGCGAAGCAGTTCAACGCACCCCAAGTGCTACACGTAGCGCTGGCGCCACTCATCCCGGTTACCGGCGTGAGCAGAACGAAGATGCCTATTGGGCCGATGAAGCAGAGGGCATTTGGGTTGTCGCCGATGGTTTGGGCGGCCACCACGCCGGAGAGATTGCCAGCCAGACTGTTGTCGAGGAAATTCAACAGTGCGCCGCAACCGACCGCCATTATGAACGGGCCTTACAAAAAGCCCATGCCCTACTGCTCGGCGATGAACACAGCACTGCCAATATGGGATCCACCGCGGTGGTGCTTGCCGAGGAAGGGGATTACTATCACATCTATTGGGTTGGAGATAGCCGGGCTTATCTGTGGACACCTGGCGATAAAAACGGGGAGTTCAGTCAACTAACCAGTGACCACTCCTATGTTCAAATGCTGATGGATTCTGGCGCCATCAACTCCGAAGAAGCCGCAAGTCACCCCAATCGCCACGTTATTACCCGATGTATTGGCGGTAGCACCAACCCAAAGCTCGAAGTTGATCGAGTTTCCTATCGTTGGAGCGCCGGACAGAAAATTCTACTTTGCAGCGATGGCCTCAGTTCTGAAGTCCCCAATGAGAAAATAAGCCGGATCATTTCAGAAAATACCAATATTCACCAAGCAGTCGAACTTCTCATCAACGCAGCCCTCGACGCCGGCGGCAAAGACAATATCACCATTCAAATCATCGAAGCTCCAGCCATTGCCTCTCCCCCAAGCATTTCGAAGCAATCTCCCGATAGCATCACGCAAAACGGAAATATCGACACAAGCCGCAATAACAGAAGGTGGCGCCCGCTACTGATTTTGCTTGCCGCTTGCGGGGCTGTTGCCGCACTGGCAGG
The DNA here is from genome assembly GCF_052466775.1 of Microbulbifer sp. CnH-101-G. Lineage (NCBI taxonomy): Bacteria > Pseudomonadati > Pseudomonadota > Gammaproteobacteria > Cellvibrionales > Microbulbiferaceae > Microbulbifer > Microbulbifer sp. CnH-101-G. Next base: position 1,308,356 of record NZ_CP174292.1, on the reverse strand, counting down.
CGGACTGTCCCAGCTGCTTTAACAGGGCGATAGCACATCATGGAACTCGTCAAGAGTGGCAACTCCTCGCTGCAAATCCCCGGTTATCGTATTCTCCGAAAAATAAACCAGGGTGGCATGTCCACGGTATACCTGGCCATTCAGCGCAGCGTGGGTCGTCAAGTGGCCCTCAAGGTTATGTCGCCGGTTCTCAATGCCGATCCAATCTTTAGCGAGCGATTCCAGCGAGAAGCCAATATTGTCGGGCAACTCTCACACCCCAATATTGTCGGCATCCACGATATTGGACGCTACCGCAGCCTGAACTATATCGCCATGGACTATATGTCTGGCGGATCGGTTGCGGAGAGACTCGCCAAAGGACCCCTGGAGCCACTGGAAGCTCTGAACGTGGTGCGACAAATTGCCATGGCCCTGGATCACTCCCACAGCAAGGGGTATGTACACAGGGATTTGAAACCGGAAAATATACTTTTTCGGGAAGACGGTTCCGCCGTATTGAGTGATTTTGGTGTGGCTCGCGCAGTGGCACATACCACGAGAATGACCAATAGCGGCATGGTTGTGGGGACACCCCACTATATGAGCCCCGAACAGGCCAGGGGTAACGCCATTGATGGTCGCGCAGACCTCTACAGCCTTGGCGTGGTTTTTTATGAAATGCTAACCGGCGTCGTACCCTACCAGGCCGAGGAAGCAGTGGCTATTGCTATCAAACACTTGACCGATCCCATACCAAAACTGTCTGCGCGGCACGCGCTGTACCAGTCGATTATTGACCGCGCCCTAGCCAAAGATCCGTCAAAACGATTTCAACGGGGCCTGGAGGTTGCCGATGCGGCCGATCAGCTGGTTGCCACCTTGGCAGGTAAACCAAGCCAGCAAATCAGCCAGTTAAACAACACCTCTATCGGTGTATCCAGCCTGGCACGAGCACTTTTCCTTACTCTTTTCAGCAGCCTCCGCGAACGCTTTATCAAGACCTGGCAACTTAGACAGGGCAACCCCCAGCAACTTGGGCCTGCGCGTAAAGATCAGGATACCCTTATACGCCTAAGGCAATTGGTCAGTGAGCCGGTAAAACACAAACGTCCATGGGCTTTAAGTGCTATCACCGCCATTACTCTAATTTTAGGCTGGAGTGTTTTTAGTGTATTGGACAACAAGGCACCCCAGCAGGGCAGCATCACATTAACGGATGACGCTAACATCCTTATCCCCGATTCTATTACCAGCACCGATAAGCTAGGTAAACAACAAACCAATATGGCAGGTGCAGTCTCAGAAAAACTGCCAGAACATGCACAAAAACTAACCAGCCCTAAGACTATCTCTCAAGGGGGTCCTCTCAAACTGCCTCAATCAAGTCAGTCTGTTCAATTACCGGTATCAACCGATTTAACGACTCAAATCTCTGCCGACACTTCCGAGAAACCGCCAGAAGCACCAAGCACTACACCAACATTTGCCTTTACAGTAGCGCCCGAGCCTGAGGATGCGCGCATACGCATAATGAATATTGCCCCCCGCTATCAGCCTGGCATTCAACTGGAGCCAGGGCAATACGATGTGGAAGTCAGCAAGCCTGGTTATAACCATTATCGGCGCTGGATTAGCATTGGAGATCAGGATCTCCAGCTTTCAGTAAAACTGCAAAAGGCCTACTTTGCCGGGAAGAAAATACGCTCAACGCTCTCCTCTGGCGGCCGGGGGCCACAAATGATCGTGGTGGATTCGGGGGAATTTACCATGGGCAGTGATAAGCACAGCAGCAGCCGCCCGGCACACCCGGTAAATATTCCCAAACCTTTTGCCATTTCAACCCGCGAAATTACTTTTGAAGAATATGATCGCTTTGCCCTGGCCACAGATGCCAAGCAACCCAGCGATGCCGGTTGGGGCCGTGGAGAAAGGCCGGCCATCAATATCTCTTGGCAGGATGCTCAAGGCTATGTTCAGTGGCTTTCAAAGGAGACGGGTAGAAAGTATCGCCTACCCAGTGAAGCTGAGTGGGAATATGCAGCTCGCGCTGGGACAAACCACTCTTTTTGGTGGAAAAGTAGCGATGCAAGAGGAAAAGCCAATTGCAGGCGCGGATGCGATAGCCAATTTAACAGCCTTTTCTCTATTAAAACCGGGCCGGTTGCAAACTACCAAGCCAACCCATTTGGCTTGTACGATACCGCGGGCAATGTCGCTGAGTGGGTACAGGACTGCTATCAACCCGGCTACGATAAAAACCGCAACACACCCTCCCCCGTGAACATCAAAAACTGTCAGTTACGCAGTGTTCGCGGCGGCTCAATGCGGGACCCCTCAAATAGAATCGGAGCGGAATATCGCAAGGGTCTCGATGAAAATAGCCGCACCAAGGATGTGGGGATGCGCGTTGTAATGGAACTTGATTGATGCTTGATCAAGTTAAAAAACTGAGAATCTCTCCAAGACACTGCCGTCAACTTTTCACGACCAGAGTCAAAGCATTCAAGTAGTGGCAAACTGCAATGGATATTTCAATCTGGGGCAATAGAGATCAGTAGCCACGACACATCCTTGTGCCACATTATTCCACTACTCCAATAATTCCCTAGGCTAGCAACTGCTTCTAGTTACTTTTACTTTCGCTGTATTTCCCAAACATTATGGATCTTGGGATTGCGCTGAAAATCCTTATCCAGTAACTGCAATGGCTGCACAGCAAAGGCTTCAGTAACTGCCGTATCCATTTTAAAGCTGCGCAAATTATTGGAAAAAATCAAAGTGCCCTGCGGAGCCAATAGCGCCATGCACTGGCTGATCAGATTGGCGTGATCGCGCTGGATATCCAGCACCCCTCGCATTTTGGCCGAGTTGGAAAAGCTCGGGGGATCGAGGAAGATCAGGTCGTAATGCCCTTTACGATTTTGCTGGGCCGATGCCAGCCACTGCAGGCAATCCGCCTCTATCAATTGATGCTTATAGGGGTCCATACTGTTTGCACGGAAGTTTCGCGCGGCCCAGGATTGATAGGTTCTGGACATATCCACACTGGTACTCTGCACACAGCCACCCAGAGCCGCTTGCACGGTGGCAGTCGCGGTATAGCAAAATAGGTTGAGAAACTTTTTCCCCGAGGACATTTCACGCAGGTACTTTCTCACCGGGCGGTGGTCCAGGAACAGCCCAGTATCCAGGTAACGCCACAAATCCACTTCCAACTCAGCGCCGTACTCCTGTACTTGTAGGCTAGCCCCTGCATCAGCCTGCTTTTGATACTGACTGGCGCCCTTCTGCCCGCTTTTATGGCTGTGGCGACGGCGCTCCTTGATACTAATTTTCCCCCTGGGCAACTCCAAAACAAATTGCACAGCCCGCATCAAATCTCTTAATCGGTTTCGCGCCTTGTTTTCATCAATACTGGCCGGTGGCCGGTACTCTTGCAGATGTGCATACAGGTCCCCATCCTGGGTTCGATATAAGTCCACCGCAGCGGCATATTCAGGCAGGTCAGCATCGTAAAGCCTAAAACAATCAATACCATTTCTGGAGGCCCACTTACCCGTGGTGCGTAAATTCTTACGCAGGCGGTTGGCCACCATTTCGGCTTCCGGGGAAAGCTTACGCTCCTTTTGCGCGGTTTCGCTTTGCTCATTTTGTTCGCGCACTTGAAACAGCAGTAATTGGCTTGGAATTGTGCCGTTATATAGCTGGTAGTGCTTGTGGGAGCGCAGGCCAGTGGAATAGCCTAGCTCAGGATTACCGGTAAAAATTCCCACCAACCAACCGGGGAATTCTGCCTTCAGCTGCCGCCCCAACTCCGCGTAAGTTTCCCGCAGAGCCTCTTGCTCTCCAAGGCGCTCACCATAGGGTGGGTTGGTCAATACCAGGCCAACATTGACCTCTCTGTGACTCGGAACCTTGAATGTCGCAACCGGCCGACAACTCACCCTCACCTGCCGCTCCAATCCCGCCCTGGCGATATTACCTTCGGCGGCAAATAGCACCCTGGCATCAGCATCGTAACCGCGAATTTCTGGTAGAGGCTTTTCCAAACCCGCGGCGCGGCGCTGCAAAGCTTCCTCTCGCAGCTCATTCCAAATATCGCTCTGGTGGTTGAGCCAGCGCTCGAAACCAAAGCTTTCGCGGAATAGACCCGGGGCGATATCTGCAGCCATCATGGCCGCCTCAATCAAAATAGTGCCTGAGCCACACATGGGATCCAAAAGGGCCCCGTCCTCCTCCGCAATCTGCGACCAGCGGGTACGCATCAATAGGGCCGCCGCCAGGTTTTCCTTCAGCGGGGCAGCACCGATATGTGTTCTATAACCCCGCTTGTGAAGGCTTTCCCCACTCAGATCTATGGCAATATCCAGCTTATCCCGCTGCAGTCGCAGGGCAACGGTTAAGTCTGGATTGTGCTTATCGATGCTGGGCCTCGCCCCGGTTTTTTCCCGCAAGCGATCAACGATGGCATCTTTTGTCTTTTGTGCGCCAAACTGGCTGTTTCGGATCTCTCGATTGGTCCCCGAAAACTGCAACCAAAGTTTCCCCGAGGGGCCAATATGCTGCTCCCAAGGTTGTGCCGCCACAGCCCGATAGAGATCTTCAGCTCCGCTAATACGCACTTGATCAAGCTGCAGTAGGATTCGGTTGGCCAGACGGCTCCAGAGGCAACAGCGATAGGCCAGCTTCAAAGAACCGGCAAAATGCACTGCCGCGGGCTGCTCTCGAAGGACCCTGGCACCCAGGGACTCCAGCTCTCCGACAAGTAGATTCTCCAATCCTTTCGGGCAGGTCGCGGTGAACTTAAATTCTTCTATATGTGAGTCGGTCAAAACTTTTTCTCGATAACCCCACAATAAGTGGGTATATACAACGCCTGTTGGCGTGAATTAGATTTTCAAACGGCCTGAGAGGGATACCTGAAAGGCAGCAACTTCCTCGGCGAGCCAGACTTTCTGGCGCGATTATCCCACTTTGTAACGGCTGAGCCTATGGCACATGGGGATCGTTATGGTGTCTACCGGGTCACCCCCACTTCTCACTGGCATTTTGCAAATACCCAAGGCGCCACATCCAGCTTTTTCCGATTGTGGCCCCTCCACCATATTCTTGCAGTGTGGGAAGCGAATGGCGGCGCTCAACTGCCCGCGGAAAAGATTCGCTAAGCTTTAATTGTCGATGCAACAAAACCGCAATAAGCATCCAACGGGCCGCGCCGCAGTCCGTAAATCTACAAGCAGAGGTGCCGTATAGATGAAACGCCAAAAACGCAATCACGCCGACAGGGCTTTCTATAAAGGATATTTGGCAGCCCTGAACAATAAGTCTATTGATAGCTGTCCCTTTGTCGAAAATGACCCACACCAGGAATGGGTTAACGGCTGGCGTGAAGGGCGGGAAGACTACTGGAATGGCTTTGACAGGACTACCAAGGCGCAAAAATTGGAAATTTATGGCGCCGTTTCTACCGATATCCAATACCCAGACGGCTGGAGCACCATTTAGTCAGCGGGAAGGTGCAGGCAAGCCTGCACCTTTCGTCAGCTCATCAGAAACAATAAGCGCCAAGCCATTGGCAAACCATCCTGATCGGCGAGCACACTTCACAGCCATTAGGCGGGATGGTCAATATCCAGCTTACTCACCAGTTGAACGGCGTCGCTCCATCGCAATGGCTTCCACTGCCTCACGCACTAATTGGGGCCCGCGGTAGATAAAACCGGTATAGATCTGAACAGCCGTTGCCCCAGCACGAATTTTTTCTGCGGCACTGTCGCCATCGAAGATACCGCCCACGCCGATAATCGGGAGCTGATTATCCAAAGCTTTTGACAACTGCGCAATCACCTCCGTAGAGCGTTGTTGTAAGGGCTTTCCACTGAGCCCACCCTCTTCACTGCCGTGGGGTAGATTGGCCACAGATGATTTATCGATCGTGGTGTTCGTGGCGATAACCCCATCGATGCTGTATTCGCACAGCGCCTCCGCAATCTGCGCTATGGCATCCCCTTCCATATCAGGAGCAATTTTCACCGCAACTGGCACATAGCGATCACTCTTTTGAGCCAGCTCCGCTTGCTTGTCCTTGATGCTACCCAGCAGCCTGTTGAGACTCTCACCAAATTGCAGGTCCCGCAGCCCCTTGGTATTCGGCGATGAAACATTCGCGGTGATGTAATCGGCGTAGGGATACACTTTTTCCATGCAGAGACGGTAATCATCAGCCGCCTTTTCCACCGGGGTATCGAAATTCTTGCCGACATTGATACCCAAAACACCCTTGTAACGGCGGTGTTTCACTCTATCGATCAAGTAATCAACCCCAAGGTTATTGAACCCCATACGGTTGATAATGGCACCCGCTTCCTCTACACGAAACAGTCGAGGAAGTGGGTTACCTGGCTGCGGGCGAGGAGTCACAGTACCCACCTCGACAAATCCAAAGCCAAGTGCACCCAGGCCATTAAATGCCTGGGCATTCTTATCCAGCCCCGCGGCCAGACCAACCGGATTCGGTAGGGTCAGCCCCATCAGCTCTACCGGGTCATGCGCCACTGATTGCTTGAAAAAAGACATCAAACCGAGGCGCTCAGCGGCACCTATTGCATCCAGAGAGAGGTGGTGGGCCCGCTCGGGATCGAGCGCAAACAGAGCTTTACGCAGAGTTGAATACATACCTTTCCTTACGTGGGGACTGGACCCGTTCGCCCGGAGCAAACGAACGGGAGTAGAGTTTCATTACCGCCCGTGATCTCTGAAAGTTGGAGAACCTCCAGTGATTTCACGGGCTTACACCGGCCTATTCCGCCAAGGTTTCGCGATCGGCCGTTGCGTGGGCGAGGTACATCAACTCGCGCAACGCTACTGTAAACATCGCAAAATCACCGACGGCAGCAGCCTTCAGCTCGGCAATCATATTGTGCCAACGCTGAATAGCTGGCGCCATAATAGCGCCCCAGCGAGACATTGCACTATCTACATCCAAATTCTCAGCACTGGCGAGACGCAGGATATGGACGGCCAGGGTAGCGAGCTGACTGTCCAGGTCATCCATACTGGTCTCGCGAGCCTGGGCCTGCCAGAAACTATCCACTGGCAGATCCACAATTAGGTTGCCAAACCAGTGCAAATTCAGCTCATCGGAGAGGCTGAAGTAGACTTTAGCCACTTCCTCCACCGGCCGGTCACTGGCATAGGCTGATTCAGAAATACCCAGAGCCGAGTAGAGATAGGTCGGCGACGCAGACAGCAGGGCGATCTCTTCCGGCAAACCAGCCTCTAGCAGTTTCTGGTAGCGCTGCTCCCACTCCCCCAATGGATCGCCACTGAGGACTTTGGGCAGAGCCTTGATCACTCTCTGCACCTGCGATTGGAACAGGGCACAATTCTGAGCTGGCTCCAAATCACTGCGGCGATTGCGCAGGAACCAGCGGGCTGCGCGGCGAACCCGGCCGATCATAGAGTTGAGCAGTTCGGTCTGCAGCTCTGCGGGCACTTTGTAATCCAGCTCGGCCAGTTGTTGCTGGAACTCCACCATCTTGTACACATCGCGGGCACTGATATAGGCTGCAGCGACATCGTTAACATCCGCTCCGGTAGCCGTGCTGATGCGGTTGTAAAAAGTAATCCCCATACTGTTGACCATTTCGTTGGCCACCTGAGTGGAAACGATCTGGCGCAACAGAGGATGCTCGTACACCTGCTCCTTGTAGCGCTCCACTAATGCTGCCGGGAAGGCGGATTCGGCCGCTTCGCGCACACGAGGGTTATCGGTAATCTCCGCCTCCTGTAGCTCCTCTTTCAGCTTCACTTTCACGTAGGAAATCAAAACGGAAAGTTCCGGCCGGGTCAGGGTCTGCCCCTTGTGTACCCGATCAGAAATCTGCTCATTATCGGGAATAAACTCAAGGGCCCTCTTTAATCGGCCATCTTCTTCCAGGGTATTAATTGTGCGGCGGTACTCATCGAGACGCTTGGAGACTTGGTACTCCGCCACGCTCAATGCACGGGTCTGGTCGTAGTTATTATGCAGCACCAGCTCGCTCACCGAATCGGTCATACCGTGCAGCAGCTGGTTACGCTGCTTCTCGGTGAGATCGCCATTCGCCACCACTTTATCGAGGAGAATCTTGATATTCACCTCATGGTCGGAACAGTCCACACCCGCTGCGTTATCGATAAAGTCTGTGTTACAACGGCCACCGTTAAGGGCATACTCAATTCGCCCACGCTGGGTCATACCCAGGTTGCCACCCTCACCAAAAACTTTAGCGCGCAACTCCGCGCCGTTAACGCGCAGGTGGTCGTTGGATTTGTCGCCCACTTCACTGTCGGTTTCCGTCCCGGCCTTAACATAAGTACCGATACCACCATTCCAAATCAAATCCACCGGCGCACGCAACAGGGCACTGATCAACTCATTGGGCGTCAGTCGGTCTTCCTTGATATCGAAGGCTTTCTTCATCTCCGCAGTGATACTGATCGCTTTCACTCTGCGTTCGAAGACACCGCCACCCTTTGATATTAAGGTGTGATCGTAATCCCTCCAGCTGGAACGAGGCAGCCCAAACAAACGCTTGCGTTCTTCGAAACTGCTTGCCGCATCGGGACTCGGATCGATAAAAATATGCATATGGTTGAATGCAGCTTTCAGCTGGATATGTTCAGACAACAGCATACCGTTACCAAACACATCTCCGCCCATATCGCCGATACCAATTACAGAGAAGTCCTCTTTCTGAACATCCACTCCCATCTCACGGAAGTGCCTCTGTACAGAAACCCAGGCTCCACGAGCGGTAATACCCATTTTCTTGTGGTCGTAACCCTGACTACCACCTGAGGCAAAGGCATCCCCCAGCCAAAAGCCGTAATCCGCGGCAATACCATTGGCGATATCGGAAAACGTCGCCGTTCCCTTGTCCGCAGCAACCACCAGGTAGGGATCGTCCTCATCCCGACGCACTACCTGCTCGGGCGCGACAATCTCACCGTTCTTCAGGTTGTCCGTGACATCCAGCAAGCCGCGGATAAAGGTTTTGTAGCAGGCGATACCCTCTTCCAGCATGGCCTCGCGGCTGCCATCTGCAGGGGGGCGGCGTACAACAAAACCGCCCTTGGCACCACTGGGGACAATCACCGCATTTTTTACCGCCTGGGCTTTTACCAAACCCAAGACCTCTGTGCGGAAGTCCTCCCGGCGATCCGACCAGCGCAGGCCACCGCGGGCTACCTTGCTACCACGCAGGTGTACACCTTCCACCCTTGGGGAGTAGACAAAAATTTCAAATTCCGGACGCGGCTCGGGAATACCGGGAATATCCCGAGGGCTGAACTTGATGGAGATATAGTCCTTGGGCTGACCATCGGCTCCGGTTTGGAAAAAGTTGGTTCTCAAGGTGGCGAGGATCAACTCAAGATAACGGCGCAATACCAGATCTTCGTTGAGGTTCTCAACGGCATCGAGACCATCGTGAATTTTGGCAATCAACCGTTCCACGCGGGTTTGCTCTTGCTTACCACTACTCAAACGTGGATCAAACAATGCGCGGAACAGAGCCACTAAATTGCGCGTGATTTCCACTTGGCTAGCCAAGGTTGCGGCAATATAGCTCTGGCTTGCACTGGACTTTGTCTGCTTGAGATAGCGCGCATAGGCGCGCAGCATAGAGACTTCGCGCCAGTTCAAGCGCGCAGCCAATACCAGGCGGTTAAAGGCATCGCTCTCAGCGGTATGGCTCCAGATTGCAGCAAACGCATCCTGGAAAAGGCCACGGGATGCCTGCGCATCGATTTTCGTTGGCAGACCAAATTCCAGGTGGAATTCATGCATCCAGACATCGGTGCTGCCGGAAGGGCGAATGGTATAAGGGAATTCTCCGATTACCCGCAGACCGAGGTTTTCCAATACGGGAATAACATCAGAGAGGGTCAGACCACTGCCCCAGTTAAATACCTTGAAGCGCAAACTGCCCTGAGCGGCTCCAGACGGCTGGTAAAAGCTCATCGCCACCCGGTTGTTTTCGTTGAGATCCTGGATCGCGGCCACATCCTGCACGGCGATGCGCGGCTCAAAATCCTCCCGATAACCTGCAGGGAAGGCGCGGCCAAAAATTCGGAAAAGTCGGTTACCCTCTTCCTCTCCGCTACTTTCAACTAAGGATCTTTGAAAAACATCTTCCCAGGAGCGGGTAATATCCACAATCTGCGCCTCCAGCAGCGCTACGTCTATATCGACAGGCTCATCGGGCGAGATGCGGAAAACAAAGTGCACGCGCGCGAGGATGGATTCAGAAAAATAGGTGGTGAAATCAGACTCTTTGGCCTTGATCGCCTTCGAGATATGAGCACAAATCAATTCGCGTACGCTACTGCTGAACTGGTCCCTTGGAACATACACAGTGGCTGTAACAAATTTTCCAAAAAGGTCTCTGCGCATAAACAGGCGAACATGGGCGCGCTCATTCAGGCTGAGTACCCCCATCACAACATCAAAGAGCTCCCGGGTGCTGCTCTGAAACAGTTCATCGCGGGGAAAGGTATCCAGAATACGGCGCAGCGCCTTACCATCGTGCCCATAACCAGAGAGACCACTGTACTCAATAATTGAGGCCATCTTGCGTCGAATAATAGGGATCTTGGCTGGACTCTCTGTGTAAACTGGTGAGGTATAGAGCCCCATAAAAGCGGACTCACCAATCACCTCGCCCTCGGCGTTATAGCGCTTGATCATGACATAATCTGAGTAGGCGCTGCGATGTACGCGGGATTTCACCGAGGACTTGGCAAAAGTCAGATAGTTGGGCCCCTGGTAAAAGCGCTGCTTGCCTTCACTAAAAGCCGTTTCGGGCATAGGCGCTGCTGCTTCTTCCAGCTTCTTGAAAATACCCAAGCGGCGATCTTCCACCTCACTGAGAATTTTCTTGTCGCCTACCTGACTGAACTCATACTCCCGGTAGCCGAGAAAGGTAAAGTTGCCGTCCCGCATCCACTGTAAAAACGCGCAGGCCTCAAGGAGATTGGTATCGTCCTCAGATACTCCGGCTTTCAGCTGCCCTTCCATACCGCCACAAGTCTCGAGCATGGGCGCGTAATCATCAACCACCAACTCCACATCGCCGAGAACATCTTTCAGGGCCGCAGTGAGCTCTGAGGCAAACTTCGCCGAAGTGTCATGGTTGACCTCAATATAAATGAGGGCCTCACTGACTAACTTCGCCCCCTTGGCAGGCTTGTGATCTTTAGCCGTAATATGTTCAAAAGTCAGGTTAGGAATTTCATCCCTGGGTGGCAGCAGGCGTTTTAATTTCCCACCAGCACTGCGCTCGAGTTGCAACACGGTACTCTTAATGGAATGGATAACCGTATTTTTCTGGTTGACCTCCATACGCACCGAGTCCACCAGGAAGGGCATATCCCGTACCAGTAGCCCTATTACCGTATGCGAGCATTCCCAGCCATCGTCTTCCAGGCGCGGATTGAAGATGCGCACCTTGGGCAGGCCATCAGAACGTTGCTGAATAAAGTTCCACCAGGTGTAGATACAACCGTAGATATCTACCAGACGTCGGCCCTGCAGGTCTTCCAGTGGATACTGGTGCAGAAACTGCTGCGCAAAAGCCACCACCGGCTCTGCATCAGATGACAACTTATCGCGAATCAGTTCACAAATCTGTGCCACTAACTCTTCACGGCTGTCGGTAATCACCGTCGCCATATTCACGGGGAACCTCCCAATCTCATTTTTGCCACATCGAATCCTATGACTGTAGATCCGAAAAGATCGTCATCTCATCCCTGAAGTGCTGCAGGGGCGAGTCCAAAAAATTAAACTTTCAATTAACCTTGTGAGTGGCACCAACGCCACCTTAAGAATGTCGCCTAAAAAGTGGGCGGGTGTTCGGTGGTTGCCTCTTCTACTGGTGCCGCTAAAATCAACAGGCCCCATCGCTTTGGCGGCGACTATATATAAAAGATGGTAGATAGCCACCCGGACTAATTGGGCGGGCACATTTACAGAAGAAGAGACGCTATGGAAGCAAACCGGAATATCAGAGATCACATCATCGCATTGGGCGACTGGCTGGAAGAGCAAATCATCGGCCAGGAGACGCTGGTTAATCGTATTCTGATCGCTCTGCTTGCCGATGGACACCTGCTCGTTGAGGGGGCTCCAGGCCTGGCCAAAACCAAGGCGATCAAAACACTGGGCGAAGCTATTGAGGGTGACTTCCATCGAGTTCAATTCACGCCAGACCTGCTGCCGGCCGATATTACCGGTACCGACATTTACCGGCCGGAAACCGGAGAGTTCCATTTTCAACCGGGACCAGTCTTTCACAACCTGATCCTGGCGGATGAGATAAACCGCGCGCCCGCCAAAGTGCAATCGGCACTGTTGGAGGCTATGGCCGAGCGGCAAATTAGTGTGGGTCGAAAAACCTATCCGCTGCCGCAATTATTTTTAGTGATGGCCACTCAAAACCCCATTGAGCAAGAGGGGACTTATCCTCTGCCTGAGGCTCAGTTGGATAGGTTCCTCATGCAGGTGAATCTTGCCTATCCCGATGCCGAGGCGGAAGCAAAAATCCTGCGCCTGGCCAGATCCGAGGCCACCCTTGGCGAAAATCGCCCTACCGAAATTATCAGCCAGGAAACCATTTTTCAGGCCCGTAACCAGATTCTGGGAATGCAGATGGTCGAGGCCGTGGAAACCTATACTGTCCAACTTGTCATTGCTACGCGCGAGCCGGCGAAGTATGACAGCGAGCTGGCATCATGGCTAGATTTTGGTGCAAGTCCAAGGGCAACAATTGCACTCGACCGCTGTGCCCGCGCACGCGCTTGGCTAGCAGGCCGCGATTTTGTGACCCCAGATGATGTCATGGATGTGGCCCCGGATATTTTACGCCATCGCCTGCTACTCAGTTTTGAAGCCGAAGCCGCTGGCATTACTACAGACCAGGTTATTCAACGCCTGCTTCAACAGGTGCCGGCTATCTGATGCACACCGCAACACCGCCATCAGAACTGGACCTGCGCGGCGCCTATCCGGAAGTCAACTCACTGGTGCAAATGCGCTATGTTGCGCGCCAGTTACAGCTCTTTAAACCTCGCCTGGTGCGCAGCGACCAGGCTGGTAACCTCCTTACTCGCTACCGTGGGCGCGGGATGAATTTCGAAGAAGTACGGGATTACCAAGCCGGCGATGACGTGCGCTCAATCGACTGGCGTGTAACTGCGCGCACTGGTACAACCCATACCAAGTTGTATCAGGAGGAGCGGGAGAGGCCCATTGTTATTCTGCTCGATTTGCGCTCACCGATGTTTTTCGGCAGCCACCGCGCTTTCAAGTCTGTCGCAGCGAGCGGCATCGCCGCCGCACTGGGCTGGGCTGGGCTGCAACACAGCGACCGCATCGGTGCCCTGCTCTTTTCCGATAACGACATAGACACTGTGCGCCCTAAGCGCAGCCATCACGCCGTATTAGCGATGATTCACAGCGCAGTGGACAGGGCATCCAAATTACAGAGCCCTATCGCTGAGAATGGCAGTCAATCCATGCAGACTCTGCTGGAGGAGGCCCGCCGTATCGCCCGCCCCGGCAGTGCACTTTTTCTTATTAGTGATTGCCATGACCTGAATCAGCAATGCTCCCAGTCTTTGTATTTGCTGTCGAGGCACGCGGATTTACAGGTACTGCGAATAACCGATCCACTGGAACAGCATTTGCCCGATCAGTCCCTGACAATTTCGGATGGCCGACAACGCACATTTTTAAACGCAGGCAACCGCCCCCTGCGTGAGCATTTTGCAGAAAAGCAGGCCCAGGCCCGCGCCGATGTTGAACAATTATGCCGGCGACATCGACTTCCGCTGTTGGATTTTGACAATACAAAGCCCCTTGTCGGGGAATTAATGTCTTTTTACGGTTCACGCCAGCAAAACGGTTGGCATAAAAATAAAAGGCAGTAACCGTGAGCGATAGGGAACACACTGAGTTTTCACCTGGTAGGTTTTATTTAACTGGAGCGATTGGCGCCACCAACCCAATAACTTCAGTGGAGGGGCAACCATGCTGAGAAAACAGCAGCAACTGCAACCCCCCTCACCCGAGGCCCAAGATTTACTGGCCCAACTACACGACATTCAGGAACCGGCTCCTGTAAGCTGGTGGCCACCCGCGCCTGGCTGGTGGCTACTCGCTTTATTGATACTTCTCTCTTTGCTTGGAATTACCCTGTGGATCAGACATCGGCGCAAGCAGGCCGAGCGCAACCGCTACAAAATTGAGGCCGTTGCTTTATTAAATGCGGTGGATGTAAGCCGGCCTGAAGCGACTGGGGAGATCAACGAAATTCTGAAACGCGTTGCTGTAACCACTTTTAGCAGAGCGCACTGTGGCAATCTCATCGGTAGCGCATGGTTGGGCTTTTTAGAGAACAGCGCCTCCCTGAAATGTCCTGACGAGGCACGGGAGGCCTTGCTCGAACAACTTTATCGCGGCTCTTCCAAGCCCGAGAACAGTGAGGCTTTTCGCCAATATGCTATTCAGTGGGTCCTGCAGCACCAATTAACGGCGCAAGACTCCGAGCCACAAGTGAGTAAGGAGCATGCCGGTGTTTGAGTTTGCCTGGCCATGGGTTTTCCTACTGGTTCCTTTGCCACTGCTCGCGCGGTGGCTACTGCCCCGCTCAAAGCCTTTAAGCAGCGCCTTGAAAGTACCCTTCTACTCTGAACTCTCTCAGCGCGGCGGTGGAGAGCAAAGCAACTACCTCAATTTAATGTTGCTCGCCCTGATTTGGTTACTGCTGATCTGTGCCGCCGCGAGGCCTCGCTGGTATGGAGAACCAATTTCCCAAGCCAGTAGCGCAAGGGATCTATTGGTTGCGGTAGATATATCCGGCAGCATGGAGACTCCCGACATGCTTCTGGGCGGGCGCCCAGCGATGCGTATTAATGCAGTCAAACAGGTGGTAGGGGACTTTGTAGAGCGGCGCCAGGGCGATCGCCTGGGCCTGGTACTCTTCGGCACCCGGGCCTATCTTCAGGCGCCACTGACCTACGACCGGGAAACTGTAGGGACCCTATTGCGCGAAGCCCAAATCGGATTCGCCGGCCAGGGTACCGCCATAGGGGATGCTATCGGCCTATCTGTTAAGCGCCTGACCCAGCGTCCAGCCGAACAGCGCGTGCTAATTCTGCTTACCGACGGCGCCAATACTGCCGGCGAAGTGTCCCCACTAAAGGCCGCCGAGCTGGCACAGCAAGCAGGCATCACCGTCTACACCATCGGTGTGGGTGCTGAAGAGATGGTTCAACCGGGTTTATTGGGCAGCCGCTATGGCAGCCGAAGAATTAACCCCTCCAGGGATCTCGACAGCAAAACCCTGCAGGCAATTGCCGATATAACTGGCGGCCGCTATTTCCGCGCCCATAATCCCCAGGAACTGGCAGAAATCTATTCGGAATTGGATGAGCTGGAACCTGTGGAACAGGAAGCAGAAAGCTACCGCCCACTGAAGTCCCTATTTGTATGGCCACTTGGAGTAGCCCTACTCCTATCTGTCATCTGGGCAGTGGCCCCTCTCACCACTAATTTCAGATATTCCGGCAACGGCAATAAACAAGCTACTACCAACGGAGGCCAGGCACAGTGAGCACACCTGAGCTACTCCAATCGTTTCATTTTCTCCGCCCCTACTGGCTATGGCTATTAATCCCCGCAGCACTCATTTGCTGGGGCCTCGGCAAAATCGTTCTGAACAATGCCCAACTGCAAAAGGTGATTGATGCAGATTTGTTACCGCACCTGTTAATGCGCGGCGGCGCCAAGCGCCCCTGGTTATTCGGGCTAATCTTTGCATTACTCGCCACCATGATTATCGCTATGGCGGGGCCCTCTTGGAGAAAGCTGCCCACTCCGGTCTACAGCAACCAGGACGCCTTGGTGATTTTACTGGACCTGTCTCCCTCCATGATGGCGACAGATCTCTCTCCCAATCGTCTCACCCGCGCCAGGTTAAAAATTCTGGATATTCTTCGTGAGCGCAAAGACGGACTGACCGCACTGGTCGCCTATGCCGGCGAAGCCCATGTGGTCACACCACTAACAGAAGATACCGCCACCATCGCCAACTTGGTACCGGCATTATCGCCTGCGATTATGCCGGTACCCGGCAGCAACATTGAAATGGCTGTACAGACCGGTATTCGCCTGCTCAAGGATGGCTCTGCTGGGCGCGGGCAACTGCTCGCAGTCACTGACGGCATTGAGCCTGCGGCCGCAGATATCGTCGCCAAATCCCTGGCCGAGGCTGGAGTTGAGCTCAACATTCTCGCAGTCGGCAGTGGCGAGGGGAGCCCAATCCCCCGTGGCAATAGTGGCGGCTTCGTCACAGATAGTAATGGCGCAATTGTGATTTCCAATTTTGACCCACGGGAACTGCGCAAACTGGCTAGAGACAGCGGCGGCCGTTACGCCAAGATTACCGTCAACGACGCCGACATAGAGCACCTGCTTCCGCAAAGCGAAACCCCCGAGCAAGCCGAGCTGACCGAGCGAGAATTTGACCAATGGCGCGACGAAGGTCCCCTATTGATCCTCCTTCTCTTACCGTTTGCCGCCTTTCTGTTTCGTCGTGGCGCTCTCGCCTGCACCCTACCCCTCGCCCTAACCTTGGGACTGCCGAGTGAAAGCCAGGCTTTAGAGTGGAAGGATCTTTGGCAACGCAAAGATCAGCAGGGTCAGGAATTACTCAATAAAGGGGAGTCCGCCGAAGCCGCAGAGACTTTTCGCAACCCAGAATGGCGCGGCACGGCAAATTATCGCGCCGGTGATTATGCTGCTGCCCAGCAGGACTTTGCCCAGTCAAATGATGCCCAGGGCCTATACAACCTGGGTAACAGCCTAGTGCAGCAGGGCGACTATGAGCGCGCCATTAAGGCCTATGACCAGGCTCTGGCTCAAGCACCTCAATTCGCCGATGCACAACACAACCGAGAAATTGCCGAGAAACTCAAGGAACTTCAAGAGCGCCAGCAACAACAAAATCAACAGCAATCCGGTGATCAACAAGAACAACAAGACAAGCAGGATCAGCAACAGGAGCAGCAGGCCGGCAACCAACAGCAAAATCAACAGGATCAGCAGCAGGAGAACCAGCAACCCTCCTCCGGCGAACCCCAGCCCTCCGAGCAACAATCCGGCCAGGAGCAGGATCAATCAGCCCAACAGCAGCCTGCAGATGCTGAGCAACAGCAAAATGAACAGGAGCAGCAGTATCAGCAAGCCCAACAGGGCGAAAAAGAGCAAAAAGAACAGCAAGGGGAGTCCCAACCAGCTGGAGCCGAGGAGCGCCAATTGGACCCAGAAACCCAGCAAGCCCTGGACCAATGGCTTCGCCAAATTCCCGATGACCCCGCCGGCTTAATGCGGGAAAAATTCAAATACGAAAGCCTGCAGAGGCGGCGAGCCTATCGCAGTGGCGAGTGGGAACCCCCTGAAAACGGCGCTACCCAAAGGTGGTAGATAGATACCCACAATGCAAAACATGATCTCTGTTTTTAGATGTGACCAAACTTCAGGAAGGCTTATGGATAGCTTTTTTAAGGACCATAAATTATCTCGTCCACTAGATCTTTCAGGACTTCACTGCCTGCTATTTTTACTGGCTCTCTTTTGCCTGCCCGCCAGCGGCTGGGCCAGTGATCTCAATGCCAGTGTGGATCGCAATAAAATTGGTATCGATGAAACCCTGAATTTGCGCGTGCGCTACTCCGGTGATGAGAATGGCGGCCAGCCCGACTTCGAATTACTGGAGCAGGATTTTGACATCCTCTCTCGTCAACAGTCCAACCAGTACCGGGTCATCAATGGTCGTGCAGAGAGCTTTGTCGAATGGACGCTCACGCTGGCACCAAAGCGGGAAGGAGAGTTATTTATTCCTTCATTGCACTATAAAGGGCAAGTTTCAGATGCAATCCCCATAAAAGTCAGCGAGGCCGGCAGTGCCCCCAATGGCGCTGATCGCAAGGCTTTTCTGGAGATCGAATTAGATAAAGACAAGGTCTACGTACAAGAGCAGCTACTAGTTAAAGTACGCCTGTACACAACTATCGGCCTGCACGATATCGCCACCGAGCCATTACAGGTGGCCGGTGCCCATGTAGAAAAGGTTGATGAGCAACGCTATGAGCGCAAGCTCGATGGCGTAAGTCACGCCGTATACGAACTGACTTATGCCATCTTTCCCGATAGCTCTGGCCAGCTCTCTATTCCCGCATTGACTTATGTCGCCGTTGCCGGGCGAAGAGACCCCTTCTCGCTGTTCAATCGCAACAGCCAAAGGCTGCGCCTGCGCTCCCAGGCAAAAACCATCGAGGTTCTTCCCAAGCCTGATAGCTACAGCGGTGCCCACTGGCTGCCTGCCGCAAGCCTGGGAATCGTGCAAAGCTGGAGCCAAGACCCGGATACCTTTACCGTAGGCGAGCCTATTACTCGGATTCTTACCATACGGGCTGAAGGCCTGCGCGCGGCCCAACTACCACCTCTCCCCAAGTTGGACATCGAAGGCCTTAAAACCTACCCCGACCAACCACAACAGGAAGATCAGGTAGGCCCTAATGGCGTCACCGGCAGCCGCATAGAGACCACCGCAATCGTCGCCACCCAGCCCGGCAATTATCAGCTACCCGCGGTCACACTCACTTGGTGGGATACAAAAAGCCAAAAACAGCGCGCCACCCAACTTCCCGCTTTCCGCTTTAAGGTCAGCGGCACTGCTGCAGCCGCACCACAAACGCAAGAACCGGGAAATCTGCCCACCCTTGTACCCGGCACTAAAACCCTGGAGGAACAGGATCATTTCTGGCGCAACCTGGCTATCGCCGCCCTTGCCTCCCATCTACTGTGGGTTTTCTACTTCTACCGGTATCGCCAACAGCGTCCAAAGAAACCTGCAATTGAGGCAACGTCAGCAAAGAAGATGCACCAAGAGGCGAGATTAAAGAAAGCGATTGATAGTGAAGACCCCAGACACATTCAACAAGCCTTACTCGACTGGCTACAGCAACGCTGGCCCCATGTAAGCGGAAATAACTTAACTGAGATTGCACACCAGCTTGGCTTTGAGGAGCTGAAAGAAATTCAGTCGCTGCTCAGTGCCGCCATCTATCAAGAACCTGTAAAGTCGTTAAATGTAGTGAAGATAAAAGTTCTGATTGATAGGTTGATGAGCCGAGACAGAGGCATAGAAGAAGCTTCGGAGGTGGGAGAGTTACCGAAACTGTTTACCTGATGCTTACTTGATGTGCACTAGCTCAGATTTGACGAGGCAGTTACTCATTTTTTGCTACTATCCTACCTATTGGGTCAGACCTGAGCTACCAAATTTATACACCCTAACAAACTGGCATGGCCATACTCCCCATAGAAAAGCGGACCCAAAAAGTCTATTCTGCTTTCCTATATGGATATATGGCCAATTTCGTAATTGTTTCGTTAAGACAATCTCAATTAACGGCCTCAGCCCACTGCCGTTATCGGGCCCGATTCAAAGCTGACTCAATCACTGAAAGAGTCTCGGCTGCCGCTTTATCCCAAGAGAACTCCCCAGCCCTTCTCAGTGCGTAGAATTGCAATTCTGAAACTCTTTCAAGGTCTTGAGTCAAAACTGCAAGTGCATGGGCAATTTCTGCTGTCGAATCAGGGTTGACCGTAACTGCCGCATCCCCGGCAACTTCAGCCATAGCCCCTCGGTTTGCTGTCAATACCGGTGTTCCCTGGCTATAAGCTTCGACAATTGGCAGACCAAATCCCTCGTAGAGCGAAGGAATCAGTAATGCTCTCGCCTCCCGGTAGAGCTTAGGCAATTGGTCATCAGTTATATAGCCAAGAATCTCAACACTCCCCTCTAAATTCAATTCCTGGACTTTTCCCTTCAATTCCGGCATACCCCAGCCCTTACCACCACAAATTTTCAGAGGGAGTGGATCAATAACTCTTTTTCGATATAAGGAATATGCTTCGAGCAAGCGCTTGAGATTCTTACGAGGCTCAACTGTACCCACAAAAAGAAAATACTCGCCTGGAGGGCCAGGCACTTCAGAAACCTCTAAAAAAGGGGCCTCATAAATAGTGACAACCTTTTCAGCACAGGTAGGAAATGACTGCCTCAATTCATTTGCCGTTGCTTCTGAAACAGCAATAACTGAATCAGCCGACTTAACGCCCTGAGGCATCAGCAGCCTCTCAAGCTGTAGGCCCAAACGCGACATAGTCTTAGGGAAACGCTGCCATACCAAGTCGTGTATTGTTAACACCTTCGATACCGACCGCCCAATGCAAAGAGGCAGATGATGGCGTGGAGACCAAAACAGATCTACTTCATCCTTCCAGGCCCACAGGGGAAAAGCCGTCTGCGCAAAGAAAGTACTGAGACTTCCCTTTTGAATATTTGCCGATCGTACTGTCACATTAGGAAGCGACTCAAAATCAACCAGCAGAGGTTGGTGGCTGTAAAGGTACCAATGATGTTCGCTACTCAGCATTCGCTCCAAAACTGCACGGGTATAACGACCGATACCTGTAGTGGGAATCGAAAGTGGCCGAGCATCCACTGCTATTTTGGCCATTAATCTACCAGCCCCCTCTCCATGAGAACCTCTCGGTAGAGTTGATGATGAGCTTCAGCCATTTTGTCAGCAGTAAATAACCTCTCGTAACGACAACGACCAGCGCGCCCCATTTCCTCTGCCTTCACAGAATCGGACCATAAATTTTCCATTGCCTCTCGAAGTGCAATAGGGTCGGCTGGGCGCACAACATAGCCCGTTTCTCCATCTTGGTTGACAAAACTGGTTCCGGTGCCAATTTCGCAGGAAATGAGGGGTTTACTATTCATCAATCCCTCAATCAGGGTTACGCCGAAAGCCTCCGAACGTAAATGAGAGGGGAAAACTACTGCTCGGCATAATTCCATCAGCGCAACCTTCTCTTCATCGCTGACAAAACCGGCAAAATGTACGTTGGTTGCCCCCAGTTGAGCAGCCAAAGATTTCAAACGACTGGCCTCAGGCCCATTGCCAGCTATAACAACACGATAAGGTTGATTTGCAGCGGCTCGAACCAAGTACTCGAGCCCTTTATAATACCTGAGGACACCCACAAACAGCATAAAGCCCCGGCCAAATTGCATCTCGAGGCCTTCCATTGTCTTATCCGAAGGTTCAGGATACCCATGCTCGGATACCCCAAGGGGAATCACCTTCACTTTATCCCTGTAAGCGGCAAGAACAGGACTGCTTTCCAGATAGTTATGTGAAGTCGCTATAATGCGATCCGCACGGGCCAGGAACCTATGCATGAGAGGTCGATAGAGGGCACCTAACAACCTCTGCCTAACGATATCTGAATGATAAGTCACGATCAATGGGCGTGACCGACCGGCCAGAAAATATGACAAGTCACCGAATGGCCACGGAAAATGAAAATGCAATAGCTTTGCTTTAGTTTGATACAAAGCCCCCAATAAACCTGGACCTATGCAACATGAAGCGATCGAGAACCAACGCTTCTTTGCAATTACGGGCAAATGATCATTCAACTTCAGACTGCGGGGGGAATCAGCCAGAGTGAGAACACCACACTTTTCTGTTTTTCGTGCGATTTCTAAAATTACCTGCTCAACCCCTCCTTGTGACTCAGGATAAAAGGTTCGATAACAGTGGAGAACTTCAAGCTCAGAATTCAAAGGAGACTCACTTAACGGAAGGGGTACGGGCCTGCCGATAACCTATTGTTTTATAACACATTAAGGTATAATAACCGCCCCAGTAACCCCGGTGTCAATGTGAGAATATTATTCTGTACCATGCAATTCGGGCCCGGGTATAACCAGGGAACCGAAAAATACATTCGCAACCTCGCTCAAGATCTAAGTAAGCGCGGTTGTGATGTCATAGTTGCGGGCGGCGATCCTGAAGGGATACTAACCGATTCCACACTTATTGACGAAGACGGAATTCGCCTAATAAAGCTCCCAACTTTTGGTTGGGGAACCACCGAGGGTGATTCGATTGAAAATTATCAGGCTTTACTTTCTGGGCTGAAACCCGATGTCGTCCATATGGTTAATCCAGCCCATATAGGCATTAATTTACTGGAAGCAGCCCAGAACCTAAACATTCCTTACTTCATCTCAATCACTGACTTCTGGTGGCTCTGCCCCAAGCATACATTGACTCTTAGATCCGGCGATTTTTGCTCAGGATTTGCTGACTATGAAACCTGCTTCCGCTGCATTGCAGAAACACACCCTAACAAGTTAGTAAAAACCGTCTCTCAGCTTCCAGTTACCAGAAATTATATTGCTAAAATTTTACACTTAAAGAACACCACATTCGCAACAGCGCCAGAAAGCAAGAACCGTAAGCAAATCCTGGCCTCAGCTCTAAATAAAGCAAGAAAGGTAATTTGCCTCTCAAAAACAAGCCTGAGACGGATAAAAGAGTACTACTCACTCATTAATTGCCACTATATTCCTGCAGGCCTTTCAGATACTTGGTTTGAAACAGTACCTCACCGACAGACGAACACTCCCCCCTTCGTAGTTGGGTTTCTTGGCGCTATTGCACCACACAAAGGCCTCCATACCCTTACCCATGCATTAAATGACCTTGGTGATTCAAAAGTCAAACTTAAAGTCGCAGGAAGAATATCCGATCACAGATATGCCAAACAGTGCCTAAGCTCCTATAAAATTACTGAATATACCGGTGAGCTTAGCGAATCACAGAGCAAAGAATTTCTAGACTCTTTAGACTTGCTAGTAATACCCAGCAACTCACCAGAAAATCAACCCCAAGTGCTGCTTGAAGCTGCCGCGAGGAAAAAGCCTGTTCTAGCCTCTAATACTCCAGGTTGTGCCGAGCTACTTTCCCCAACCTCCGTTTTCCCTGTTAATGATGCGAACAAATTGAAAGAGTTGCTATATATAGCAAGAAAAGACATATCGAAAATAGGTTGCCCCACTTTGGGGTTATCCTCCAAAGCAGTTTCTGACAAAATTTTATCCGAATACCAAAAAGTGTTTTAACCCCGTGATTTTTCTACAAAAACATCATAGAGACATCGTCTTCTACAAGGCGCTATGTAATTTACGATCTGAAGCCTCCAAAACCTATTTGAGCTTCCTCTGGTGGATCATAGAACCCATTTTTTCGATGGCGATCTATTACTTTATATTTGCCGTTGTATTTCAAAGAGGAACAGATGACTTTGTCCCCTTTCTTCTAGTGGGACTGGTAGTTTGGCAGTGGTTTGCCCAATGCGTCAGCCACTGCTCAGCTGCTATTACCCAAAATCATGCACTAATCAGCCAAGTCAATTTCCCCAAAGTAGTACTCCCATCTATTAATATCGTCATGGACACCTTCAAGTTCAGTATTGTGTTTATACTACTGCTAATTGGGTTATGGATAATGGGGTATCCACCCACATGGAGCTACATCTACCTTCCATTAATCCTTGCAATACAGTTCCTCCTGAACTATGCCTGCGGCCTGATCGCTAGTGCGCTCATTCCATTTGTACCAGATCTCTCTAACCTGATTCCCCATTTACTACGACTCGGCATGTATGGCTCAGGCATCCTCTATACCGTCAGCTCGTTACCACAAAACGCTCAAGATATTCTCGCTTACAATCCAATGATCTGGATCATTGAGAGCTACCGCGACATATTGATGTATAACCAAATACCTAACGTATCTAGTCTGGCAATTTACACCTGTGCAGTTATATCGCTTTATGCCTTAGCTAGATTAATAATGAAAAAGCTAAATCCCGTATTCGCAAGAGCACTGATGCAACGATGAGTGAAAGCAAGAAGGCAGCCATTAGCCTGAAGAATGTACGGGTGACCTATCGCTCAGGCATCCCCTTTACCCGAGCAACCAGTGTTTACAGCCCACTGAAAGATATTAGTTTTGAGCTTTATGAGGGGGATTCGCTTGGAGTTCTTGGTCGCAACGGTGCAGGGAAAAGCACTCTACTTCGTCTGCTGAACGGTATCATCAAGCCTGATGGAGGGAAGGTGACCAACCACGGACATAGAACGGCGCTACTCTCTTTAACTGTCGGCTATGATCAAAATCTTTCTGGTCGCCAAAATGCGGTTATTAGCGGTATGATGATGGGTCTAGAAAAGGCTTATATTGTCAGCAAGCTTGATGAAATCAATGAATTTGCCGAGCTTAGAGAATTTTTTGACCAGCCGGTTAAAAACTACTCTACCGGTATGAAGCAGCGTCTCGGAATGGCCGTTGCGATTCATTTAAAAACTGACGTCTTATTAATTGATGAAATTCTAGCTGTGGGAGATTCAAAGTTTAGGAAAAAGTCAGAAGCAGTAATGAGGGAAAAAATTACCTCAGGAGACACTGTGGTTCTGGTTTCTCACTCTGCAGAAACTGTTAAGCGGCTTTGCAATAAGGCCGTATGGATTGAAAATGGTGTTGTGGCCCAATACGGGGATAGCAAAGATGTAGTAACCTGCTATGAAGAGTCACAGAAATAATGCGCGTTCTTATATACGAGCCAATGCCAGATATTCAGCGCGCAGATACAATCTGCGCAGTCGCACGTAAAGAGTCCGAACTTGGAAATGATATTTTATTATTAGTTGAAGAAGAGGTGCAGCTTCTTACCAGGAACCACATAAGTCAACCTCACAGCGTAAACTGCACAAACATAATAAAAGCAAAGATTGCAACAAGCGAATTTAACTTTACCGCCCTACCTAGAAATAAAGCTCTAGCAAAGCAATTTTCAGCAAACCCTCAAAAAGCGCTTAATGATATAAAACACTATCGATCACACTGCTTTCAAAAGGTGATAGAGAGCTTTAAACCAGAAAAGATAATAATCTGGAATGGCCTACCCCATTATCAACAAGATTTTATAGATCTTGCTCGCAGAATAAATCCAAATCAAAAATTTTCCTTCATGGAAGCTGGCTGGTTTCCGCAATCGGGAACTTACTATGAAGATCCCCTCGGAGTAAATGCACAAAGCTCGATCTCTATCACAAAGCCAAGAAGCATTAGCTCGGAAGAGCGGCAAAATATAAAACAGTGGAAACTGAAATACAGGGGGAAATTTGAGGATAATAATATATCTGATAATGGGTATGTATTTATCCCTCTCCAATTAGAGACGGACACAAACATTACAAAATTCTCTCCATTTCGCACCATGAAAAGCTTTCTTGAGTGGGCAGAATCACACGTGGACTCCAATATAGATGTTATTGCACGTCAGCACCCTCTTGATCACAGAGCCACTGCAAACCTCCTCCCTAGAAACAGTCGAATAAAACTGGACAATAAAACTCCATTACACCAGTTGATAGCAAAATCCAATTGCATTATAGGAATTAATAGTACAGTCTTATTGGAATCGTTGATATACGAGAAGCCCATTTATGCAATAGGTCACGGAGTTTTTTCGGGTAGCGATGCCATTTACAAAATGAACCTACAGGAAATAGTGCCCACCCATCATGAACACTCTATTGAAAAACAGGAAGAACTTCTGCAACTCCTCCTCAATAAACAAAATAAACTCTCCATATCTAAAAATTTTTATTTAAAAAGCTTAATATCGCTTACTAAAAATTATAGGTATTCAGGTTATTCGCTATTAGGTATTGTTTCTTCTATTTTTAAGATAATACTAAAAAGCAAACTAAACAAGATCTTACTCAAAAGGTGATTTTCACTTTCCAAGCATAAGCATAAGATTTATCCTAGATTGCCAACATAAGTGGCACACGCTTACCCACCAGAAACTCCAGTAGGCTAAAGCAATTTAACACCTTCCTTGGTCGAGCATTTATGCGAAAACCTGCATCATTAATACGGCTTTTGGGCACCTTGCCAATTTCCACGCCCTTCGGGAAGAAGCATTTCAATATTTTCGTTCAGTCCACGCCCCCAGGAGCGGTATGGCTTCGCAAAATATACTTTACACAATAACTTCTACACGATCGACGGAGGACCCACTAACTCACTGCCATTATCGAATGGTTATGATTTTACAGATGGCTTGATACGGCTTCAAAATCTGCTTGATTGCCCAGCTCACTACTTTCTTGCTCTTATTTGGGGCTCTGAGAGCGAATAAAAATTTGGGAGCCTGTTCGACCAGTGTAACTAGACAACCATCTTGACTATAAACCGTATCACTCTCCCTGTGAACGATCTCAGGGTTTTCATTAACAATCGCTGGTCTTTGATCAATATCTTTGTGCTCTGGGATAAGCTTTATGTCTGCCTCTGAACTTACCCTTTACGATAAGGTTTACCCTTACTTGGTAGACTCGGCACCCAGTTAAATCGACTGATCCAGCGATAAATCGGTGAACAGCTAACCACTTTTACACACCACCCGAGCCGTATTCACCCAGCGATTTATTCAGGGCTTGCGATTTAGCTGACGGTCAATTTATGCCTGCATGGCAAAGCCGGGCTTGGCGTGCTTAAGAGCTCCGTACAACTGCTGCAACACCTGATAGGTAACACTCTCAGTACAGCAAGGGCTGCAACAATAAAGCTCGCGTGAGATACTTGGCTTGACTCTTGGTAGTAGCTAACTAGCCTAAAGCCAGCTGGCGACCTTTGCTTTCGCAAAATATGCTGGACATTATGGGAATCCCGGAAGAGCCCTTTTTTATCAAAATAAAAAATCACTTCAAATATCTATATTAATATCCTTTAGGGGATTAATTGCTGGGCACCAAACCCACAAGAAATCAACGCTATCACTGAAAAGGCAGTCCTAGCGTATGCTTTCCATGAGCCGGCTAAGACATTAGAGTAATAACGATATGGTTTAGAAACTTCTGATAGAGCTATTTCCCGGCAACTTAGCCACCAAAATAACTTTATGGTTGCTTTCACACCCTTGCTGCAAAGATATATAAATGAATTATCACAAACTGAACTCGACCTGACAAAGCACCTTCTGAAAATTGGTTATTGTCAGGTCAAGCTAGGCCTAACTCAACCTATAACTCGAAGTTGTGAACCACAGAAGAGTTACTTTTATTCTATCTCCTTCTATTTATCAAAAAAACACTCAATTATTAACCATTCGTAACTTTTGACTCACCCTTCCACAGATGATTACTATATCTCTAAATAACTGGTAGGGATTTTCTGCCAATTTAAGAAAATTTCTTTTTAAAAAAATTGGTTCTAGCTCATATTTATAAGTTCGAATTGGGGTTTTATGAGACCTAGGTAAAGGCCTGCATCCGACAAAAATTTTATCGAGCAGCTTGAAAACATCTGCATCACTTCTAATTAAGTGCTCACATAAGCAGTAATTCATAAAAGCAATATATTTATTGAATTCAGTCAATGTCAATTCACTTTCAAAGCTACCGCTCAATAGATCGCCCAACATTGCTGGCATTTCTATATCATAAGTAAACCCCTTATTGGAATAAAAAGCCCCACCTATGGTGATAGGCTTCTTCCCTAAAAAGCAAGCCTCCAAGCCCGATTGAGAACAAAGAGTGATTGTAGTGATGGAGTTAGAAATCAGCTGTGAAAGATTGCTATTCTCTGTTAGAAATACTCTTTCCGCCTTCTTAGGATCTAGCTCTTTCAAATACTCGCTCAACGCTTCAAGCGTCGTTGCTGACCGGCTCTCCGTCTTATTTCTCTCCCATGGGTGTACCTTAACGACAAGATTAAAATCCGTTTTTTCAACCACTTCTTTAATAACTTTTTTGTACAACTCCACACTTGACACAAGCTCTCTACTTGAATCAATAAGGGAGTAGTCATTTACCACCTGACAGGTTAGCAACAAATAGCTATCAAAAGGAGGGGGAGACTTTTCTTTCGGTTGTTTTACATTTTTATTATAAACACCCACTGAGGAAAGGTAATCACAAGTCTTTGGCCACCTATCCTGATCGACCTCAGGACAAAAGGCAACAGACACAAACCTCAAATCCGAATTATTTGCAATTGGCTCGTACTTATTCTCCAGGTAAAAATGCCTCCCCGTAAAGAATCCTTCAGCCAAAAGCGGCTCAACTGAATTAAACCTACACAAATAAAGTAACGCCTTAGCTGCAATAGAAGAACCAGAAAATATTATTGCATATTTAAAAGAATTTTCTGACAGTTCTTCACTCCAGGCATCCAGCCAAAACAGTGCCGCTCGATAAGCCGCAAGCAAATCCTCCAAATGCCTGGAAGAGAAATAATCGAAGGCCTCTCTCCCACTTCTAAAATTGAAATTACTTAACCCTCTATAAATAAGACAACTCAACAGTTCAGCACGAACTATTTCAAATACCGATACTCCGCAATATTTAAATTCAAACAGTTCCTCAAAACCATTTTTTTCCTGCAAAAATCCAGCATATTTGATTAACTTTTCTGATGAAGTGTATACATCTAAAGTACAGTTACGCAATTCATCATGCCTAACATAACTCTTATATCGAATATTCTTTGATTCTAAGAATTTAAATAAACTTAAAAAATTTTTTTTGTGTATATGAACCTTATCGGAAATAAGAATTTCTGGCCTCATTTCTGTGCAATCCTCAAGTACAGTCTCTCATATTGACTAACTATATCCTGCCAATCAGGCACATCCGTAAAATTAATAGTCTTCCCCTCTTCAGTAAAGTAACTATTGATTTGGGAAGCCATCTCATCAAAATCTTCCTTTAGGAAAAAACCGTTCAACCTCTTCTCTGCATCAATAAGATCAACAGCCATCCCCACCCGGGTAGAAAAAATCGGCGTATGAGCATAGATAGCTTCTGGCAGATTTGCAGGCCCCCCCTCAAAATTAGAGAGCATTAATAGCCCGTCCAACTCAGCATAAATTTGCGGCATCAGACAATAAGGAAGATATGAATAACATAAAACCTCAAAGCCCTGAGCTTGCAAAAGCTGGGCATCTTTTAAACGACCAGCCCCTACAAGTACAAAACTATATAATTCTGGGGACAATCGTTTAGCCAGCTCATACAGTCGGTATTCTCCTTTAACCATCCTCCCATAACGCTTCGATATAACACCAAGAGTGTATTTTCTCTCCGAACCTAGTCGCTTCTCATTCCTTATGACACGATCAAATAAAGATTTATTTACACCGTGTGGAATAACTACCGCCTTGGAAATACCATATTCTTTATTCAATATATTCTTCTGCTGGGAATTTAAGCAGACCACAAATGAACATTTTCTATACGCCTGGATAAAACTATTTGCATCCAACCATGAGTCTTCATCCTTCAAATCATGATGAACAGTACATATTGAATTTTCCGGAATATTTTCTGCTAGATTTGGTCTATGGAAGTGGTATACATCAGCATTTGAGTCTGGCTCGATAGTGACAATATGTCTAAAACCATCTGACTTTAAAGTATCAAAATACCCCAATATTGCGTCAAATATAGCGCTATGCATGTCACTTGACATGACATGGTTAACTGTAATTTTTTTCTCCATTAACTTTACTCTACGCACAAAGCCCTAACCAATTATAAGTAATATTTATTTCCTGAAAAAAATTGCGTGAGTTGCAGGAGTGTAAAATACTTACTGAATACCTCGTCATACTTGGCCAATTACCTCTTTATAAAGCCCAATCGCTAGCTAAGCCATCCTAACTTAGATCTGCATGTTTCATAAAAATTATGATCAATAGGGTGAATTAGGGTAAGGCGATGGGGTTTTTTGTGTATTCGTATTACATCATTAGGTCTAGTTATTATTTGATCATACCCATCACACGTCACATGTGGATTCGCAGCATTATGCTCACCGACAATAATTTTAAACTCACTACTACCTTCAACAACAATTGGTCGGCTGCTGAGAGTATGTGGATTTAGTGGCACCACAACAATAGCATCCAATTTAGGATGCATAATCGGACCACCTCCTGAAAGTGCATAAGCGGTGGAACCTGTAGGCGTAGAAATAATTAAGCCATCAGAACGCTGGGTATAAACAAATTGCCCATCAATATAAAGATCAAATTCGATCATCCTAATAAATTCACCGGGATGAAGTACGACATCGTTCAACGCTGAACCTTTTCCTATCGGCTTACCATTACGAGCCACAGACATATCCAGCAGGAAGCGGCTCTCGGCCATATATTTACCGGCCAGCACTTCGCCTACTTTTCGCTCAACCTCATCCGGGGTGATATCAGTTAGGAAGCCTAGGCGACCACGATTAATGCCAAGCAAGGGCACGCTGAATTTGGCCAAGGCACGGGCGGCAGCGAGTAGGCTACCATCACCACCGACGACAATGACTAAATCACAGAGCTCACCTAGCTTTTCTTTTGAAGAAACCCGCGCGTTGGGGGCGGACACTGCCGCAGCGGTCTCTTTCTCCAGTACGATGGTATAACCTTCCCGCTCGAGAAATACCATAAGGCGTTTGAGCGAAAGCACAGCACTATCACTTTCAGTGCGGCCGATCAGGCCGATATTTTGAAATTCCGACACCGCTCCCTCTCAGGTGCCCGAACCAGGGCCTTGCGATTGATGCTTTGCCCGTCAGACGCCTAATTTCGTTTTCCACGTCGACGGGAAAAGCTTCCCAAAATGTGACAGGCAATTATGCCTTAGCTGGGGGCTGGAGTCGAACAAGGACCCCCGGTCAAGGAAAGCCACCGGCAAAAAAGGTTGTTTTTTAATCTAGCTATCAAGCTGCAATCCACGTCGCCCCTGCAGTCCGCCAGAATGGAGCGCCAGGATCTTAGTACCGCATTCGAAATGGCCAGCATTAGCTTTTAGGTGGATCGCAAACAACAGCTTGGCGGTATAAATAGGATCTAGAGGGATACCGGATTGACGCTCGAAAGCCTGCTGAAATGCCTCCAATTGACTAGGGTACTTACCATAGCCGCCACAATGGTACTCGCTCATTAAATCGACACCCTTCGCGACGGCTCGGTCACACCTGTAAGCTTCGCTTGCTACTAGTGCCGCGAGCCAGCGCTGTGCGTCACGGCGTATAGACCCGCCCGCCTTCAAAACCTCAACGCCGCACACAGGAAAGCTACTTACAGCTGCTCCCAGCCCCCCAAGAGTTAGGCCTGTACCGCAAGCCACCCAAAGTTGATCAAACCTAATTGGCTTAGTAGCTTCGATAATCTTCCCCAATAAGAAAACCCCTCTCGCACCAGCAAAGTTTGCCCCACCTTCTGGCAAATAGAGGCAATTATGTAGCTCAACCCCTAAATGATTGAGAAATTCCTGTTGATTACGCTGCCTATATAGTTCTCGGGTCACAAACTTGAATCCCACGCCCAGGCGCTCTGCATCTTGCAGCATGGCACTCAGCTCTGGCGGGCGCTCACCGCGGATAATGCCAATGGTACGGAAGCCAAAGCGAGCCCCCACAGCAGCAGTGGCATGTAAGTGATTTGACCAGGCCCCGCCACAGGTAATTAGAGTTTCGACCCCCTGCTCTCTCGCCTCGATTAGGTTGTAAAGGAGTTTGTAGGCTTTATTACCTGAAATAAGCGGGTCTAGCAGGTCATCGCGACGGATCCAAACCTCAACTCCAGGGAATAGATCACTGTGGACTTTCTGGTAGGGAATGTCGCAAGCGGCTTCGGTGAAGTAATTCAGATCGAGATTAGTTAAATAGTGAGGAATAGAGCTCATCTTTCTGGTTTTTGCAGTAACAATAACCCCCAGAACTGATCGTCACTTGGGTGAAGCCAGGGGTCCAAAGAGGGCTACATTGATCGAGAGGTACATCGATCACTTCGAGGCTTCCCAGCTGAAACTTGCACCCTGCTAACCTGCATTGCCTAGATTGAGGGAGTCCTTACGCTGAAGGCAAAAGCTTCACCAAGTCGGCGATCCAAATTTTGTTACAAGTGATAATTCACAAGTTGAGTCAGCTCTAGCTAGCCTCTATCCCAGTGATGATCTGCAACCTTTATTAAGAACCAAAACAATAAGCTTGTATATTTCTGGGGGCACCAGGAAGCACTCAGATCCAGCAGGCCTTCCGCCATCTGCTTTTTTCTCAATCAGACCACAACCGGGCCCCCCTCCCGTATGCCGATCTTACAGATACGAAAAAGGCCCCATCTTTCGAGGGGGCCTTTTTCGTATCTGGCGGACCGGACGGGACTCGAACCCGCGACCTCCGGCGTGACAGGCCGGCATTCTAACCAACTGAACTACCGGTCCTCGGTAGTCAACTTCCACTTAAGGAAGTTGGTGGGTGGTACAGGGGTCGAACCTGTGACCTACGGCTTGTAAGGCCGTCGCTCTCCCAACTGAGCTAACCACCCGATGCTCATCTTCTTTAAGGGCCTTGCCCCTTGAGCGAGGCGCATATTACTGGAATAAAATTTCCTGTCAACAATTTTCGCGCCAAGACCCACTATTATTCATCGGGCATGTTTTCCGTAGGTACAGACACCGGCTTCATCTCCCCTTCCCCGACACTTGCCTCCTGCAACAGCTTGCCCTGTCGATAGTCTGGGTCTATTAAATGACCTGCTATCCGTACAGGAACCTCTTTAGGAATCAACTGCTCTTTCGGGCGCGCCAAGTCCTGCTCGTTGTAATTACATACCCCGGCTGGGAAGATGCGACGTAAATCGTCGAGGCGGCCCGAAATCTCTTCCGTATGGGAGCCGTATACGCCCTTTGCCAAGGCCCGCTCAACTGGCTGAAGCGCGCACTTAAAAATGTCATCCGTCACAGGTGCCCCGGACACCTGCCTTGAAGTACTGTGTGCCGGGTACTCCCTCATACACTTACCCTTGGGTTGGCCATTCCAGTCGCCATTCCAAACATCCGCCCCCGATGCCAGCACATTACCTTCGCTGTCAAAGCAGCGGTCGTTAGCATCTTCTGGTCGGTTATCTACAACACCACTGGCAGGGTCATTGATGATGTTTTGCATCCAGCGGTCAACGAGGTCTAAAGCGTCATCCAGAGGGTTGTAGTCTTTGTGGCTCATCCAGATCAACTGATTATCCGCATGGCCCCGAGCTCTTCGAATACGCTCACGAGCAGTGAAAGAAGCGGAGCTATGATGCATATCCGGCTCTTCATCCAGATAATGGCGCATGTCTACAATTGGGATTTCCACATCCCCAAGGAAAACGTGACCCGACCTATAAATACCATTGATCGCCTCCATACTCGCGCGACTGCGCTTTGCAGGCTTTTCCAAAGTTCCCATATTGAGATTTTGCTCGCTCCAAACGGAAAGCTTCACAGGGAACAACCCACCATTTAAAAACCATAGCTTTTCTTGTGACTGATTCTGCTGGGCCTTCCAGCCACCTATGGCGGCATTGATTTTCAAGAAGGTGTCGATGCTGATTTCACTATCGACCAACGCTTTCAGCCCATACTGAACCCCCTCATTATCCCAGGTGGAATTTGCATAGCCATTTTCACCAGCTCCGTAAAACTGGCGGAGGTTTTCCCAGTGGGTCCAATGCACCCTCTCCGGTAAATCCCCAGCAAAACTTTTGAAGAAATGCACAAAATTTGGATTGTTTACTAATGGCACCAAACCACGCCAACCATCAACACACTCAGTGGCGCCACTTGGCCGCCCCCTATAGCGACTATCAAACAAACCTGCTGCCATTGTTATCAGCTTGAAGCGACTATCTGCCTCAGGGTTGGCTGCTAGCCCCTGAATGCGCTGACGTTCCTCAACATCCTTCCAGCGGGGGTTGTCGGCATCCAAAACATCAAAGAAATACTCAAGCGGCTCACAGTCAAAGGCATAAATTGTCTGGGTCACCATATCTGGATAGGAATAGAGTGGAATTGCTGCATCCAGTAACCCTGGTGCATTTTGCGCGAATAGATATTGCTGTATGGCTCCTCCAGAACCACCGATGCCCACTGTATACATTGGCTCGCCATAAAGTGCCTGGAACTGTTTCTTGAGGCGCCGTGCCGTATCTTCAGCCAACCATAAATTGTAGTGATTTCTAGTTTGATTCGCTGTCGAGTAAACGATGGCATAGCCACGGGCCAATTGATCCATGCGCCGTGTAGTCACATCCCCTTTGCTCAGATTGCCTTGGCGCCAGCCAATACCAACTCCACCGCGAAATTGATAGATCAGGCGGCGGTTCCAGTTACTGGCATTCGGTTTTTCTGCTGTTTCTCCCTCTCCACGCAAAGCAGCAATGGCGTAAAAGTGCCGGTTGATCGTGCCCGTTTCCACTCGAACGATAAAATCTACCTGGCGACCATTCACTGTCACCTTGTCAATATCGTTGCGCGCCTCATGTAGATAGTAAAAACTTCCATCGGTTGTACTGCGATAGAAGTAAGTGACCTCCGTGGCATGACTACAGTCCCGACTATAACCAATCACCTCTTTGGTTTTCTTCCCATCAGCATCTAAAGCAAAAACCGCCACTCCTTCCTTAACCTGGTTATCCACTAATGGCTGCCTATCCGTAATGGCATTGCGACCACAGAAGAATGGGTATTTTGAAGGGCCCGTAAATAGGGTTTCCACAGGCCCGACCTCACCGATTGAGATAGGGAAAGGGAAATACTCTGGTGGGCGCGACATCATTCTTGGATGAGGACCTGCATAGGCAGGCGCGGGAGAATATTCGAGGGCTCCAGCTGGCACTCCCAGCACCGGAGCATCCACCTTGCCATGCACCTTTGGTAGTTTTGCATATGCGATCCAAGCAGCTACTCCTAGCACTCCGACCAACACCAAGAAAAATACAGAGAGAAACCAAGCTCCCCTTGTCGACATAAACGCCTCCGCAGCTGCCAACTTCTATAACTGGTACAGGATGAGTATATGAAGGGATAAGGAGATCAACCGATTCTTGGCGCAGGGAAGGACTTATAGGAAGTAAGTATCAGAAGAGACGGATCGAATGATCTGACAAATCCGATAGAAAAAAGGGAGGCCGTTTAAGCCTCCCTTTCTGGTATGGACAAGCTGAGAGGACCCTTAGTCCTTGGCGATAATACCCTTTTCCTGCAGAGTGGAAATAATCACCGCCACCTCTTGCTCCAGGGTCATTTCTGCCGTATTCAGGCGCAACTCTGGGGAAACTGGTGCTTCATAGGGGTCATCAATACCAGTAAAGCCTTTAATCTCACCAGCTCGGGCCTTTTTATAGAGGCCTTTGGGATCGCGGGATTCCGCCTCTTCTAAGGGGCAGTCTACAAACACCTCCAAATAGGGCAGACTGCCATCCTCGTGCATCTTTCTGACCAAATCGCGATCCTCGCGATATGGACTGATAAAGCTGCTCAGCACTACAACCCCGGTATCCGCAAACAGCTTGGAGATCTCACCGACACGACGGATATTTTCTTGGCGATCTTCAGCGGAGAAGCCCAGATTGGAGTTGATCCCTAAGCGTATATTATCGCCATCCAAGCGGTAGCTCAGAACTCCACGTGCAGCCAAGGCTTTCTCAACAGCTACCGCCACAGTGCTCTTGCCGGAACCAGACAAACCAGTGAACCAGAGAGTCACCCCTTTATGGCCAAGAATGCTAGCCCTGTTGTCACGAGTTACATCGCCATCATGCCAATGTACATTGGTTGCCTTGCGTTCAACTGTTGTCGTCACCGATCACTCCAAGATTTCAGATTCAATTCCTATACACCCCCGCTTGGGAAGAAGCACATGAGCACCACCCACCCCTGGAAGCCTGGGCGCCAATTATCAAGCATTTGAGCCGTATGCGTAAAGGTCCTGCTTATAGCATATTTAGCAGACATGGCCATAAAGAAACATAAGAAAGATTAGAAAAACCTCCGCCCCATTAAATGAATAGGGGGTAAAAATCACGAAACCCAATCAAAAGGTAAAACTTTTCTCCCACTAGATACGGCGAACCCGCCGTCGCCCTTTACAAACTGTGTCAACGAGTATTTCCACAGTCACTCAAGGAGGAGGTAACCGGTATATGGTATTACTAGCTCTAAAGACGACCTTGCTGCGATTTGAGTATTAACCAACGTACCTTTACCGAAGGTACTCACCTACGATTCCAAAAACGCTCGCCAGGTATGAAAAGCTTTATTAGGGCATCGATTTTTTTGAGAAAAAAGAATACTGGAAGGTGTTATTATTTCCACAGCTTCACCCACAGTAAAATAATATAAACTTGAAAGAATGAGCTGAAGCAGAAATTAGCGATATTTTTCCATTAAAAACAACACGCTAAATTAAGCGATATACAAACATGTTTCTTGAATACTTTTCATCTACAGTCAACATAACCCCATGAAAAACCCTACAGGAGGATCACAACATTACGTAAAACCTTATCTCTTATTAGAATTCACCTTAACTCCCTCAGATATATCAAATTAGTAGAGCTTTTAAGTAATATCTCGCAAGCTGCAAACCAAAGGAATAAGCAAACCTTCAATTTCTTTCTGCTTTTTCAGCAACCAGCCAATTGAAAACTACGCCCCACAACACCAAGAAAATTCCTCCATGACTTTTCACTTTTACTGGTCACTTTTTGCTTTTTTTAGCGATTACCACATTATTTAGTCACTTCTAGCTAGGCATTAAAGGCAGTACCCCCAATCAATTAAGCAACTCAGTTTTGGCTTAAACAATGGGAGTCACACTTGGAGCACTAGAGCTTTTATTAGAAATAATATTCAGTATGGTTTATATCGCCTGTGCGAACGAAGTCAACTTCCCCTTGATGAAGCTTGTGAGATCCGCATTGCATACTTGCAAGCAAATATTCTACGAACCAGGGTAGCTATAAGTTGATTCTGTCCACTAACTAATAGAATACACATCTCCACAGCAAAAAGAGATCAACCCACCCATTGATCGAGTACTTGAAGTCCTCTCGTGGGGTGCACTAAAAGAATTATGAGAAATTGTCGCGCAAGCAAGCCAAGTGGCAAACCTGCTGAGGATACATCTATTGATATCACAGCTTTACAAACTGCATAATTTTTTCACAGAGAAAGAGTCGCCACGCTCGAATACCCTACACCAAATTTTCTATCTAGGCACGACTCACCTAATTGCGATATTTACCGTGGTTAGCATCGGCTTCCAGATAGGCATTAGGCGCAAAGCTTCTTGGCAAATGGCCACCTCTTTAGCGTAGTCATTTTCTACGGCAACTCTAATTATCGCGAATCTTGACTACTCAAAAGAAGGTTCACTATTTATTGACCGAAATCCAATAGCGAAGCTATACGAATGGCTATAAAATAAACAGGCCAGCCCCTTAAAGCCTCCCTAGCTTAAGGTTATAAAGTAGTCTTCTAGAGCCCCCAGGTCCCCAACCAGACCCCCAACTCCACTCATAACTAATTTACTGCAACCTTACTACAACTTCATAGCAGGCAAGGGGCTCTTATTCTGAGCTACTTAAAGTTCGCAAAGTAAACTCTAGCTAAAATACATTTCAATATAGATAACGATACATTCGCCATGCTAACCTCTGACCTCTAAAAGGCATATAGTAGCCCTACTTTTTGTAAGGCTTAGCTAGAAGAAGGAGGCAGATAGCCGATGGCAAAAAGTGTTCTGGATAGGTTCAAAATTCGCAAAGGGAAGGTTTTTGAGGCGCCACTAGAGGGGGCCTTTGGTCGCTTGGTTACACCTTTTGAAGAATTTATTCATCGCCAAAGTAGTAGTGGTATCTTATTAATGCTCTCTGCATTGGTAGCACTGATTGTTGCCAACTCCCCCTTACAGGATGCTTACAAGCACCTGCTGCACGTACCAATTAGCATCGGCTCCGGTGACTGGGAGCTTTCTCTTTCATTACACCACTGGATTAATGATGGCTTAATGGCCATTTTCTTTTTCTTAGTAGGGCTTGAACTTAAGCGTGAATTTCTAGTTGGAGAGCTTTCCGATCTACGCCAAGCGGTCTTACCATTAATGGCAGCTATTGGTGGCATGGTGGTTCCAGCTCTTATTTATAATTCTCTCAATAGCGGCAGCGCAGCGGCATCTGGGTGGGGCATTCCCATGGCTACCGATATCGCCTTCGCAGTAGGCTGCATAGCACTTCTAGGAAACCGTGTACCCAGAGCAGTTGTAACCTTCCTGGTAGCCCTGGCCATTGTTGATGACCTGGGTGCAATCCTTGTGATTGCAATCTGGTATACCGAGCAAGTGAACACTACTGCTCTGATCGCATCCGGCTTTCTAGTTGTAACCATGGGTTTACTCAATGCTGCCGGAATTCGTCGCTCTTCAGCCTATGTTTTTATAGGCATTTTACTCTGGTATGGACTTTACAAGGCAGGCATCCACGCAACGCTAGCCGGTGTCATTACCGCCATGGCATTGCCCGCTAAGCCAAAGTATGACCCAGTAGCATTCAGCACCTTTGTAAAAGATATTATCCGCAGCTTCGACCGCTATTTTCGCCCCGGGGACAAAATCATTGCTAACGATGCCCTCCATGCAAGAGTAATGGCCCTGGGTAACGGTGTAAACCTGGCTCAGTCCCCCCTGCAACGTATGGAAACTCGATTACATATCCCTGTGGGCTTTATAGTAATCCCTATCTTCGCACTCGCAAATGCGGGCATCCCTTTTGATAGCTTTAGCAGTTCAACGGCTGTGCTCAACCCAGTAACCCTTGGAGTTATTGGCGGCTTGGTTGTCGGTAAGCTAATTGGCATTGTCGGGGCCACCTGGATTGGCTGGAAACTTGGCTGGGGCAAACTCCCAAAGGCCGCAAACTTTCAGCACATCATTGGTGTAGCACTGCTCGCGGGCATCGGTTTTACAATGTCGATTTTTATTGCTGAACTGGCATTTAGTAGCCAATACGAGCTTCTGATCCAGGCTAAAGCCGGTATTTTGTTAGCCTCTGTAATCTCAGGAGTCGCAGGTTTCTTGATTCTGCGCAGCGCCCCAGCATCGGTTGACAGTGAAGATGAGCTCCAAGATGTAG
The DNA here is from genome assembly GCF_052466775.1 of Microbulbifer sp. CnH-101-G. Classification (NCBI taxonomy): domain Bacteria; kingdom Pseudomonadati; phylum Pseudomonadota; class Gammaproteobacteria; order Cellvibrionales; family Microbulbiferaceae; genus Microbulbifer; species Microbulbifer sp. CnH-101-G. The sequence continues at coordinate 1,269,382 of NZ_CP174292.1, read as the reverse complement.
CGGGAAGGGAAAGTTCAGATAACTTTCTGCCGCCTCACTCTGCCCGCTAGCACAAGTAGATTAATGGGAAACAGTCCATTACCGATCTAAATTTCGTAATAGCAGTCGAACAACTATATTCGATAGTTAATCGACTGCTAATAAATACCTGCAATAATTCCTTATGTAGACTCACTTTGTAGTGAGTCTACTAAACCCGGACACCAATTTAAGTGGTAAAGTTGCCATCAAAGATAGAAGTGTTCAATGAGTAGACGAAGTCAACCTTTCCTCCCAAATTAAACTAGATGCTGCCCGCCTAGCAGTAGTTCACACTATAGCCTCCAAGACTATTTTCAATAACTTGTCTACGTAAAACCCATCCCGATCAAATTCTCACCAGAGTGACATCACAATGAGCGTAATTTACGATACTGTTGGCTGTAGAGCCGATAAGGGAGCTTATGCCTTTTTTGGAATGCGTCCCCAGCACAATTAAATCGACATTTCTTTTTACAGCTTCCTTACAAATAACTTCATAAGGTTTACCCACCTTAAGGGCGCGATTCTTTTTAGCGATACCGAAGGATGAAGTAATCTCCTCAAACTTAGGAATAGCATCCTCTTTAAGTTCCCGTTGATAATCCTTAGGGAGAAAGCTATAAGGAAGCACATTCAATACTATTAAGTTACTTTCATGCTGCTTAGAGAGATCTACTGCCTTTGAAAGCACAAAGCGGCCCTCCTGGGAAGCCTCTATAGCGCAAAGAATTGTTTTATACATCTACTCTCCCCATGATAATGACAATTAATAATTAATAAAATCGACCAACAAACAAACCAAAAACTTTATCCGCAAGATTGATTGCTACGCAAACAACCCCTACCCTGCATCCAACCTATAACTAAAATAAATGATAATTTTTATTAACACTCATACTCTAAGTTTATGCTCACCTTAGAGAAGTATTTCACAGCTCTCGCCGTAGGTAAGTGAATTCTTAGGCATAGGTATTAGATTGCCCCATATTTTATGGATCGTTAGTAGATACTAGCGCTCCCCGGCATCTACAAGCGCCTGATAAATACGATCAGGATAATCGCCAATTATTCCATCTACCCCCAATGATATACTGCGCTCGATATGGTCCGCATCGTTCACCGTCCAAAGGTCAACATCCACACCTTTTTTCTGAAAAAAACGCACGTAAGGCTTGGTTGTTATACTATATGGCAGTTGCGCGACATCAAATTGCGGTTTGAAAGCCCAACCAAAACCCGAACTCCAGGCAAGGCTTGCCTCCACAAGCTCACCTATGGTTGCACTGGTCCTGACCTCACCCCCGCTAATTTCTCGAAAGTGTCTCATTGCTTTGCTATGCTGGCTCGCAACAGTCACTCTCTGCTCCATCCTGTAGTCTAAAATAACCTGCCAAAGCACTTCTGAGAGCCTTTTGTCGTTAGGCTTGATTTCCACATTGAAGACCCCATCAGGGTATCGCTCAAACAGTTCATTCAGCGTCAACAAAGTAAGCCCCTGATTTCTGAAAGGGTAGGTATTACCTTTATCCAGGGTAAACTCATGCCCAGCATCTAGGGTCTTAATTTCACCCAGAGTCAAATCATTAATTTTATCGGGTACTCCAACATTGTCTTTGAGATCTGCATCATGATTTATGATGATGTAATGGTCTTTCGACAAATGTACATCCAGCTCCAGAATATCCGCCCCTTGCTCTAATGCCTTATCGAAAGCCAGCGCTGTACTTTGAGGGTATTCGCCAGATGCACCCCTGTGCGCAAGAATCTCAACAGCAAATGTCTGACTGCAAAGCCCGAAACCGAGAGCAAGACAAATAATTATCCTTATAGATTCTTTCATTTAAATAATCCCCAGTAATTTTTAGATATCAATATACCCCTAACCGACTTCCATACAGCCTCTTTGGAATATTAAAAATGCACCTATAACTGCAGCCCAGCACTTCTCGCAAACATTCAAATATATTTCATTTATATTCTTGAATGAAATACACAAGCGCCATTACAAATCATGCCAACCCGGCAAAGGCTAAACTAGGCCAATTCGAGCCGAATCCGTCATAACTTATTGAAAATAGGACTTTACCAGTTTTGATAAAGATACTTAAAAAAATAAAAAGCCAAGGGCAAACCCCATATTCCATATTAATGATCGTATCATCAAACACAAGACCCAATTTCTCAATCTGGCAGCAGAACTCGGCAATATATCCAAAGCTTGCAAACTGCCTGGAGTATCGCGAGACACTTTCTACAGTTACAGGAAAGCTGTTCTAAGTGGCGATGTGTCCTTTGTTGATGGGTATTCTTCAGAGTATTGTTTACGTATGGTTTTGGTTGACTTACTTGATATTGTCATAGGACATCTCTGCTATGTAGTTTATCTCTTGAGAGAGTATCCGTCGTTAGTAGCTAGGATCACTAGCCACTCTTTCAACACTACGCCCCGCGACATAATCACCGAGGCCCTTTTTTACTATTTCCATTAGATTGAGGATCTGGCCCTCCCCCTAGGTTCGTTGCCGTCCACCCCAGCCAATGAAAGACGATCAGCCCCACGAACGTGAGCATTGTTACTGGCCGCCAGTTTCTTTGTAGCCATGACTCTCCCCCAGCTTCTACAGTGGTTACCTGGGCAGCCGCTCTCAGCTCCTCCAGGTCCATTGAGATAAACTTTGAATCTACCTGCGCCTCTAGGCGGTTGGCCTCTGTCTTATCCGGGAATGCCTTGTCTATGACCTTGCCGAGTAAGCTGGATATAGCTGAAATCACCAATAGTTCCACACCGTAGGGGGCGCACGCTCGCCAGGAATTGAATCAGGGTCATCCAAATGGATAAACCGCTTTTTGATCGGCCTCTTCTGCTTCACCCCTATACCGGTGAATCCCTCTTCTAAGGCAATTTTTATAAGCTTATGCGCCCCCCACTCAAAGCCACAGAAACATCAAGAGCCTGCCCGGTGGTATGAGTCATGGTTGCATTTAATCGAGCGTTATGAGCTGGACAGCGGTAACCGGAGTTAATAATCAGCGGTTTGTCATAGCGCTCTCTAACTTAGATTAAGCGCCTGAGCGTTTCATATTTAAAATGATTTTTGCCACAACAACGACAGGCCAATTCCAACTCTTTGAAATAATCATTCTGGAACATGGTGTTTCGGTGTTTAAATGTTTAAGAGATAAGAAAGCCAAGCGTGGGGTAAGATTTATTTTGACTAGGGGTACTTGACTATTGCATTATGCGCCTAACTTGAATTCTGACACTTTTTTTCTGCTGTTAACAGAGCAATTACTTCTTGACACTCTCCACACAATGAAGAGCACGGTTTTAGCTGTACTACCGTATAAGTTATACCAGCGTCTACTTTTTAATTAGACAACTCTTTTGCATTTATTTAAGGATATCTTTTGAACAAATTAATTCTTGCCTCTGTCATCCTCTTTTCTGCATCCAACACAATGGCGACGGAAAATAACTTTTACCTTAGATCTTCTTATGGAAAGGTAGACACGAATGTTTCTTCATATGAAGCTTCAGCAAATATAGGTGTAGACCTTTCCACCCCTAAAGGCTGGACCGTAGCTTTAGGTTACCGTCTTAACCGCTTCTTCGCTTTTGAAGCTGGGTATGCAGATCTGGGAGATGCTGATGGCAGCGACAATTTCATTGCAGACGAGTCATATGACTTAGATTCTGGTCCTTACACCTCCCACCGTGAAACAAGCAAGGATATAACCCTCAGCATCAAATCAAAAATGCTGGGTATATTATTTACCACAGATGTAACCAAAGATTTTTATGCTGGTGTACGCACAGGGTTCCACTCGTGGGATGCAGATTTGAAACATAAAAATACTTTCAACATGCAACAAACCTGGGCTGATTACAATGGAAATGTATTAGACATTAAGAATACTAACTTTAAAGGCTCCGGCAAAGACAGCACAAAAGATAGTGATTTTTACTATGGAATTTCCGCAGGATGGAACTATAACAATTGGAGCCTTAGCTTAGAGCACACTATTTTTAACATGGACAAAAAGAAACCCAGCCTTTCTTCCCTTGCCCTGACCTACAATTTTTAAAGAGATTTTTCAGCAGTCGAACCGGCTGTTGATTTTCCCTGTGGTTGCTTGCCAATCTATCGGGCGACGCCCTCGCTCACTCAGGCACAAAAAAACCGGCTCAGTGGCCGGTTTTATTCTGCAAAGCGGAAAAACCGCATGCTGGGAAATCTATACCTACTCAGGACAAAGCTGTCAACAGGCCTTTTTAAATCGACTGCGGTACTCTTGCACCAACTCAGACACCGACCCCAAAGCTCTTCCTGGCAATGGATCCAAACGCCGCTGTAGGCGCTTCCAAATTTTCACTCACTCCTCATCCCAATGCTTTTTGTCACACCCTAATATTTTACGTGCATGGCCCAGATCTATTGACCGCCCATTCACATCCCGCAACGTACTCGCACTAATACAGAATAACGCCAGCTGGCTAACCTTATCCCTCGGGTGCGGCTCCTCCCACTTGTCGAATTCAGACATCAGATACTGCAACAGCGCCGCCCGCTCTTTAAATCTTTATGCCGGTGACACATACGCAGCCATGCCCCAACAATGCCCCAGCAGATCGCTTTGTCTCAGTTTTGCAATCACGTCGAATGATTCCCTGCTCACAGGAATCCATAACTCGGTTACCGCTCACCTTACTCACAATCGTTTCAACACCACTCACCCGAGGCGCATCAATTCGGCCGAACACTTGATTTGCCTTTCCCTATACCTCATCACGAATTAAAACTTTACGGCCCCGCCGGGTGTTTGAGGTGACGGTACTCCTATTGCCCATTGCCTCATAATCAAACGCTGAAGCAGAGCCATCAAAGACATCATGCCAAGCCTGTCTCGTTGAATCGAATCTCATGCCCGCAAGACTGTAAACACTAACCTCAACAGGCCCGACTGGGCCCTATCACGCGACCAACTGAAAACTTTTGGCTTGGTGCTCGGGGCTTATCAGCTGGTATCTCTCAATATCTCACCGATTGGACGGTCTCTCGCTCGCTGGAGGGGCATTATGGGAGCAAACCTCTCCCGCCTCACCCAATTGCACCACACAGCCAGCTGGGCATACCCTGACAGCCTGATTATAAAATCCTCTGATCAGCTGCCTATCATCGGGAGGCGAGTTCCACGCCTGGATACGGGGCGGGTTACTGGCAAAAAAGTAAGTTTTTTCGAGGTTATCTTTGACTTCTACACTCCTGAGTCAGACAAAAAAGCCCATTAATATGGGCTTTGTATACCAAAAATCAGAACAATATTTTCTTTGCCATCTCAACTTCTATAACACCGCGAGAAACACAATTTAAAGTAAGATTTTTAGCCAGCTCTCCCGGTAGATACTCTCCCTGAATGTTTGAGCGAACAATCACTGCTCTATCATCGACCACCACATTAAAAGCCACCTCTGTCTTGGTGTGATTGTCATCCAAATAATCTACCCCTTTAGCCGTACCACAATGGGCCTGACTCGGCGAAAGCTTCCAATTTCTCAAGGAAGTAGAGATATAACCCGCCTCTAAATCAGCAGATAAAATTTGAAATCCGTCTCTCAATAAGGCCTGTCTCGCCTTACTCAAGACTTCCTGCTTACTAGAGAAGTGCTCTATAGCGAAATACTCGCTAATTATCACTGGCGTATCATTCTTTACAGCACAACCCTCTAAGCCAGGTAACAGTAGAACTCCTACCACCAAACCTCTTAGTTTTTTCATTCTTATCCTCCGTGATAAGTACACTTCGAGCATATCAAGGGTATTAACCTCGAAAAATTAACTTATGGATAACAACCCAAATATTACCTTTCGGAAACTGTAATCGTTAACCAAGGATAGGGCGCCCAAGTGAACACCGCTAAGCCGTTCAGACTATTGGCCCCACGCCACGCCGAAGCGCTGACACACTGAGCCTGCGGCCTCTTCAATCGTGAGACCACCCAAGCTATGCAGTTCTCTGTGATCAACGTCAATAACTTGCAGGCAGAGTGGTTTTACAAATTCCAACTCCGCCCCACAATTCTAGCCATTCACTTTCGCAACAACTGGGAGAAAATCACATGACCGGAGCATCAGTAGGGAAAGTGGAAGCTCTGAAGCAGATTCTCGACGCTAACCGAATCCCCTATATATGCCGCAAAGATGGCTCGCCCGCTCTTACCTGGGAAATCGTCAATCAAGCCACCTTAGCCCGCGGAACGTCAAAGCTAAGCCCAGCCAGCAGCAACCTGCCCGAAGGCTTTATCCTGGGAGCAGCGAAATGATGGGTAGAAGACGCAACCCTGAAAACGCATGGATGCCGCCGCATGTAGCCTGCTACAAGAATGGCTATCGATTTCGCAAGCATGGCGAACCAACCAAGCATATTATCGGCCCCGACGCGTCCCAGGCTGAAGTCTGGGTTGCCTATGAGAAATACCTAGCCGGTCTAGTGCAAAAGACCTTTACCTTCGCGGATTTAGTAGAGCTCTACTTCGCCTCCCCTCAGTACACCAAACATATAAAACCGCAGACTCAAAAAGACTACTACCGCTACAGCCAACGAGTTCTCGCTGTATTTGGGGAAATGGAACCAGACAATATCACCTCCCCACTAGTGCAAATGTTTATGGATGCGCGCGGCGCTGAGCACCCCACCTCAGCCAATAGAGAGCGAACCTTTCTAGGCATTGTGATGATATGGGGCAAAGCCAGAGCCTTTGTGAAGATCGAAGACCCCACAGCGGTAGTGAAAACAATTAAAGTAAAGCTCGGCGGGCGCTACGTGGAAGACTGGGTATACCAAGCCTTCTGGCAGTGGCTGGGTGACCACGGCCATGTGATGCACCAGTGCGCTATGGAAATTAGCTATCTGTGTGCCGCCAGGCAACAGGATGTACTCGCCCTCACCCGTTCAGATATCCAAGAAGACGGCCTACTTATTGTGCAAGCCAACACAAGCAAAGCTCAGTTAAAGCTTTGGAGCTCAGCACTCAAAGAAGCCGTTGACCTCGCAGTAGCCACTAACACCGAAGCACAAATCCAAACCATATCGTCCGCAGCCGCGTTGGCCGTGCCTACACCCGTACTGGGTTCAATGCCATCTGGCAAAGGGAACAGCGAGCAGCACTAGCTGCTGGGGTAATTAAACAGCGCTTTCATGATTCGAAGATCAAAGTAGCAAATGACTTTAAAGGGGATGCTTAATAATTTACTGAGCATAAGGCGTGATCTATGACTGAGAAGCATAACTGCATGTAGATCGGGTGATGCACCTGCGCACAGCCAAAACTACCCAGGCAGACTGTGCTAACAGGTTGCAACCCCTCTCTTAGGCTTTTTTAAGGCCTTCCAAATCAACCAAATATTACGGATAGCCTATTTAGAAGGCTCATTATTAGCTGATAGTAAACAATATATCATTATTAATATACTTGAACTAAGGAGCCTGCAAAAAACTTGGAACAATACTCTGCCCAAAATGATAATCACCCTGACCATCACTTTCTTCACCAGCACCCCAACAGCTAACACTACCGCTATCAATTACACAAGCATGAGTCATTCCAAGGGTTAGTGAAGAAATATTGTTAAGGTTTTGAGGCACTATTCCCTGCCCAAAGTGGGGCCAATTATTTGTATCACTTGAACCAGCCCCCCAGCAAATCAATTCACCATTCTCTAAGGCACAGCTATTATAAAAGTAACCAATTTCGAATAGATCTGGAAGAATCACAGTATCTGGCACTTTATTCTGTCCATAGCCATCAGCCGTTCCCCAGCATCTCAAACCCATGCTTCCAGCTGCACAGGTTATTAATCTACCAGCTCCAAAACTGGTAACTGATGATAAAACACTAGGCGTATCGCTTTGCTTCCAATGATTTGATCCCCAACATTGCAATCCTGCCTCATCAAGCGCACAGGTATGAAAGAAACCAGCTGAAATATCAGTAACTACGCCTAAACTATCGGGAACTCGACTTTGGCCAACATCTGCACCAAAACCATCAGTATTTGACCCCCAACATTTTACTTGCCCATTAGAAAGTACGCAGGAATGCTCATATCCTGCAACTAGCTTCGAAACATTGTTAATCCCTTCAGGCGGAGATGCCTCTCCACTAAAATTACGCCCCCAACATGAAATGCCATTCTCATCTACCGCACAGGTATGGTATTCGCCAGCGGCTAAATGTGTAACGTCACCGAGACCATCAGGAACTGTAGCTTGTCCGACATCATTCAACCCCCAACAATAAACCGACTCTTGCTCTAATGCGCAGGTATGAAAAGCACCAGCATCTACAGTGGATGCCTCCCCGCTAAATGATTGCTCAACAGTAACTTCTATATCAAATACTGGACTATCAAAACTTCCATTATTAAAAGTCACTTCAATCTTATAAGTACCGGCATCTTTATAGCCGGGCCCTAATATAAGATCTATTTTCCCACTATCTGACTGTACAATTGCCCCAAATTCGGGAACCGTTGATGATGTAACTGATACTAGACTTCCAATTTCAGCCGAAAGAACCTCATGAGTAGTTTCTGTACCTTCGGATACAATTATTTCTTCAGGAAAAGTTATTTCAGGTGTAAAAGCAGCCTGAGTTACAACTATTTCAAATATGACTTTCTGCTTCCTGAACCCATCGTTTAATTCAAAATCAACAGTATAGACTCCAGCTGAGCCAAATTTTGGAGCCAACTCAATGACCAGGTCATTGGACTCACCAATAAATATATTTGCAAAATCAGGGGCAACCAAGTTGTCTATATGGACTTCATTTGCACCAATTCGATTGACAGGTATTCTCGAGACTTCACTGCCAGCTTCCTCAATTGAAAAATCATTCAGGTCATCAATCATCCCTCTAGAGCTACTATTCACCACCCGAACTGAAAAGGAAGTATTTGTAATAGCTTCACCGTCAGATATGTCAATACTTAAATGGTATTCTCCCTCATCACCGGCTTCTGCTGCAAAGGTCAATGATAGCTTTCCGTTATTATTATCACTTGCAGAAATGAACTGAGGCAGATTTTCAATATTGAAAGATAAAGAGTCACCATCTGGGTCTTCAGCAGATACTTGAAGGGTCAGATTGACACCAACTTCCAAGGTGAAATCTTGAATCCGATTTGACACTACTGGAACTCGGTTTTCCTTATTAGCCGCTTCGTTGCTTGATGGGCCTCTCTTACTTGACCCTCCATCCTTACATGCTTGCAGGGCAAAACAAAAAATCAACAATAAAAGGGGAAAATAATGATTTGAGAACTTCACGCTATAATATCTTTGTATTAAAAATTTTGTTGCACACCATGTGTGTACAATACTTAGTTAGACTTTATTACCCTCCAAAAATTGCCACCGCACTTTCAACATCTAAGATTTAAAGCACTAGCGGTAATTTCGGAAATTCAAGAGAACAATAGTCTATGAGAATAGCGACTTCCCTTCGCCAACCTCAAAAGCAAGACTTTATTAGTCTCTAAATATTAAAGGAGCAAACTTTCTGTCCTCACCACACTTATATGGATAGGCAGATAGAAAAATGAAAAACCCCCACATCAAGCGATGCTCCTCCCCCTGAAAAACAAAAAATACTAATTCATTTGTTTATATGAGGGCCCCTTTAAAAAAGCTCCTACACTACCACTGATAGGCCAGCTTTACTGTCGCACCGGTAGTATTATCATCATAATACGGCCCATCATATGAGCTAGCACCTGCATGAATAGCAGCGCCAAGGACAAAAGAAGATTCAGAAAACCCTGAAAAGTAATAGTTGTAGAGCAATGCAAGACCATGATAGCGCACCGCATCATCACCAGCATAATCAACTTCAACAAGCCCCAGGAAAGCACCTAAAGAATGACTATCGGAAGATACAAGGCGCTCCCAACCTAAGCCGTACCCCGTAACCGAACCAGCCTCCTCCGAGAAACCCTTCCAACCCAAAGAGCCGAAGTACTTATCTTTACCGCGGTTAATCGAGTACTTTGCTCCTAGCCCAGCATGATCCACACCCACGCCTACTGACAAATTTGTGTCACCTGCCGCAAATGTGAGCGCAGAAAAACTCAAGAAAAATACGCACAACAAATACTTCACTATTCCAGATCCCAACCACTAAAAAATTCGGAACAAATATATTGTCTAAAGTCAAAATTTAAAATACTACTCTTTATGAATTCTTGAAGACTCATTAAGCCTTCTTGAATACTCAGTGAAAGATAACTCATGATTTTTCAGCTCTTCACAATAATCAAACTCAAGTTCAAATTTTTTGGCATGAGGAATCGCAATGAAATGTGCAATATTCCAGTCCCCCATATTTTTTTCTAAATAATATTCTTTTAGCTCATTCACACTGCCATTAATCTTTCTAAGTGCTTCCCTTGACAAATTAAACGCCCCATCAACAGATCTTAACTCTCCAGTCCACACAGAGATAAAGGAAGAATTTTCAACATGCATAGCAAGAGCATGGATTTCGCTCGAAACATCTGGAGCTTCGCAATACAACAATTTTGCAATCTCAGAATATATTTCTTTATCTTTCATTCAGGGTTCCATCGCAGAAAATTTAATCAGACTAGACTGCCACACCAAATATTGGCGGCATTTTCTCTTTATAAAGCCCTCATTACAACCAAGCGCGAAGATGTTCTAGGGAAGTTTGTCAGACACAAAGATACTGGATAAATATCCAATCGAGGGAGCCGAAAAAATCGATTGTGGTAAAAATTACCCCCTCGAATTACCCCTCAAGAGCCCAAAACGAAAAAACCCCGCACTAGGCGAGGTTTTAAGTCCTTGATAAACAAGGAAGAATCTGGGGTGGCCGACGGGGATCGAACCCGCGACCTCAGGAGCCACAATCCTGTGCTCTACCAACTGAGCTACGGCCACCATAACAGTGATATACTTCAGCACCTTGTGGCAGTACTGATTGCCGGATATCTCTTGCAACCAATCTGGCTTCAGACTAAGTCCTTTTTGCCAAACCAGCACCATCTTGTGTAGATGGCACGCCCGGCAGGACTCGAACCTGCGACCATCCGCTTAGAAGGCGGATGCTCTATCCAGCTGAGCTACGGGCGCAAGGTGAACCCGGAAAATTGGTCGGGGCAGAGGGATTCGAACCCCCGACATCCTGCTCCCAAAGCAGGCGCGCTACCAGACTGCGCTATGCCCCGTTTTTCCAATCATTCGCACCTCTTTGACTCTGTTAACCGCCCCGTAGGTGGTTGTGTAAGTCGCTGTAGCTGCGAAGTGCGTGCATAGTAATGATACCCCCGGCCCATGTCAACGCTTCTAAGCTATTATTTTTAAAGAAGTTTATCCTTTTGCCTATCTGGGCCCAGAAGTGGCGAAATTATTTCCAACCTGTGCGAAAATGGCGCACTTCGCGAATCCGACTGGATAAAAAGTAAGCGTTTTTAAAAATCGCCTGCTTCCGCCCTTCTATATACAGTAGGTGCTGGAGCAGACTCCGGTCTATTAGCCATCGATTTTTTATTGTTAGAGATAGCATCTATGTCTGCACTGGTTCTGGACGGCAAGGCCCTGGCACAGAAAACTGAAGAAGAACTCTCGGCTCGAGTAGCCGTACTAAAAGAGAAGAGCGGTGGGCAAACGCCAATCCTGGCGACCATCCTGGTGGGTGATGACCCCGCTTCAGCTACCTATGTAAAGATGAAGGGAAATGCTTGCCGCCGTATCGGCATGGATTCCATGCAGGTGGAACTGCCCTCCTCCACCACCACTGAGGAGTTACTCGCCAAGATTGAGGCGCTCAACGCCAACCCCAACGTCCACGGTATTCTACTTCAGCACCCGGTGCCGGCACAGATCGATGAGCGTGCCTGTTTCGACGCGATTAGCCTGGAGAAAGATGTAGACGGCGTGACCTGCCTGGGCTTTGGGCGTATGGCCATGGGTGAAGAGGCCTATGGCTGCGCGACCCCCAAAGGCATTATGCGTCTACTAGAAGCCTACAATATCGAAATGGAAGGCAAGCACGCCGTGGTCGTGGGCCGCAGCCCTATTCTGGGCAAGCCGATGGCTGCCATGTTGTTGAATGCCAATGCCACCGTAACCATCTGCCACTCCCGTACCCAGGACCTGGCCGAACATATCCGCCGCGCCGATATCGTAGTGGGCGCCGTGGGCAAACCGGAGTTTATCAAGGCCGAGTGGATTAAAGATGGCGCAGTGGTTGTCGATGCCGGCTACCATCCCGGTGGTGTGGGCGATATCGAACTGGGTCCGCTAACTGAGCGCGTTGCCGCCTACACCCCGGTGCCCGGCGGTGTTGGCCCCATGACCATCAATACCCTGATCTACCAATCTGTCGATTCCGGTGAACGCAAGATTGGCTAGTTCTATACGATTGGATAAGGCGGTCAGCCAGGTGACTGACCTCTCCCGCTCCGATGTGAAGCGCGCTGCCAAGGCGGAGCGTATCAGTGTAAACGGCGAGATAGTCACCGATCCGGCCGCCAAGGTACAGGCTAGCGATGAACTGTACCTGGACGGCGAGCCCCTGCACGAGCCGGGGCCACGCTACATTATGTTGAACAAACCCCTGGGCTATGTAAGCGCGACCAAAGATGGCGAGCACCCTACGGTGCTGGACCTGATTGACGAGCCCAACAAAGCCAAGCTGCATATTGCCGGGCGCCTGGATATCGATACCACCGGGCTGGTACTACTTACCGATGATGGCCAGTGGTCACATAAAGTGACCTCGCCGAACCACCACTGTGAGAAAACCTATTACGCTCTACTGGCGGAGAAAATTGAGGAAGATGCGGTCGCAAAGTTTGCCAAAGGCATCTGGCTCAATAATGAAAAGAAAAGAACCAAGCCGGCCAAGCTTGAGATTCTCTACGCTAACGAGGTGCGCATCACTATCGGTGAGGGCCGCTACCACCAGGTCAAGCGTATGTTTGCCGCCCTGGGCAACCGGGTAATCGAACTGCACCGGGAGAGGATCGGCAATATCTTCCTGGATGAAGAGCTCCAGGAAGGCGAATACCGGCTGTTAACTTCTGAAGAAATCGCTTCGGTAGAATAAAGACTATGTCCTCGCTTCTCCTCCAGGAAATCTCACAGGTACCGAGTGAAACCCTGTGGATCGCCGATGAAAACAGCAAGCCCTTGCTACAGCCGGGTTTCCACTTCGAAGGCGATTTCCTTACCAACCGCTGGGATATTGCCGAGCTGGCCCAGGGTAAGGTTGGGCGCAGCTTCTATAACGACTTTCACTTTGAAGAGCTGGATCGCCGCTATCGCCGCATCGTTTATTCAGTTTCTAAAGAGAAGGCCGTCGTTCACCATATCATCAACCAGGCCCCCCGACTCCTCGGAGAGGGTGGCGAACTGGTATTACTGGGTGAAAAGCAGAGCGGCATTAAAAGCTATGCACTGAAAGTTGCGGAGCGCCTGGATAGCGGTAAGCACCTACAAAAATGCGGTAATGATTATTGCAGCATTAACCGAGTGGAGCATCCTCAGGGCGGAAAGCTCATCGCCGAGGAGGATTACCCGCAGCTGCGCAGTCTGCCAGAGTTAGGCGGCCTCTACAGTAAGCCCGGTCTGTTCGGCTGGAACAAGATTGATAAGGGCAGCGCCCTGCTGGCCCAGCAACTCACCACCGAGCTGCCCAAGGAAAACGCCCAGGTAGTGGACCTCGGCTGTGGCTACGGCTACCTCAGCACACGGCTGGCTTCACTGGGGAGCTTCCACTTTACCGCCACCGATAATAATGCCGCCGCACTGCTCGCCTGTAAGAAAAACTTTCAGACTCTGGGGGTAAAAGGGGTAGTACTGCCCTCGGATGCCGGGGATGAGCTGGAAAGCGGTGCTGCCGATCTGGTGCTGTGCAACCCACCCTTCCATCAGGGATTCCAGGTGGAGGGCGATCTCACCGATCGTTTTCTGCAACAAAGCGCACGGTTATTAAAAATAACCGGTACGGCGCTCTTTGTGGTGAATGAGTTTATTCCGCTGGGAAAAAAGGGGCCGCGCTACTTCTCTGAGGTGCAGTTGATCACCAAAGAGAAGGGCTTCTGTGTGTATCGGCTGCGCCCTTAGGGCGCAGTTTGCCGACGTCAAATTAAGGCGAGCAGTCGCCAGGACAAGAAATCATGCTTGCAGACTAACGCTATCTGCTAATTTTGCAGAATTAGCAGAATCAATAGTCGCGCAAATTAAACAGGTTCATAGAGAGAGTGTGCTCCTCCAACTCCTCCAGTTGCCGCAAGCGCTCGAAAGCCTCACGCGCTGAAGGTGTCTCCGCTCCCTGAGCCAGATCCCGGTATTGATCGGCCAGGTAGATCTCAATATCCATTGCCAGTTTGGCAATGTCGTCTAGATTATCGATATCGATACTACGCAGACGCTGCAGGAATTCCTTCTCGCGCCCTTCTGGGGCAAATTGCACCCAGGTATGCAGGGCGCCAGGGGGTAGATCGGCATGGAAGTTCTCCAGCGAGTGCTTCATGGAGTCCTCACGTCGTCGAAGCTGATCTAGGAGCAGCTCAACCCGCTTGTTAGTGGCAAGCTGCTCATACTCTTGGTATTGCAGCGCCAATTTGGCATGAAAATCCCTTCCTTCCTGAATAACTTCCTCAACTGTTTTGTACCGCATTAACGAGCCCTGGAGTAATAAGTCGCTAATGTCAGTATAGACAGAGTGTAAGAAAGGGCGCCAACAAGACCCCACAAAAAAACGACAATGGCATTTTTCTCTCTATCTAGTTTGCGGTTTGGGCAAGCCAGTCAGGAAACTCAACGCAAAATTCGGTGATGGGTATAGAGACGACAGCTGGGGCTACTGGGATTGATTTTGCCTGGAGCGCGGGCATTCAGTTCCGACAGGGAAAGTGTCTTTCTACTCACCGCCAGGATATGGTTTTCATATTGGGGCATATAGGCCATCCAGGCGCCACGTAGGCGATTACGCAAAGTTTTTTGACGCCAGGCACTGCCTCGAAGCTCCTGGAGGTCGCCAAAATTGCTGACTAAAACACCATCCTTGTGTAGGAGGCGCATTAAGCTGGTACACCATTCTTGATTTGCGGGTACGGCACGCTGTGCCACCCCCTGGAAGTGACCAAACAAATCATCGATCACCAGATCAAACGGCTCACTGGAGGGGTTTTCCAGGTAATCTACTACATACTCTTTGGCATCGGCATGCACCAGCTCAACATCCTTAACACCGAAGAAGCGGCGAGCCACCTGTAGGTGAACCGGGTCCAAGTCCACACCAACAATACGCTCTGCTGAGGTATAGGCTTGCAGCAGGCGAATCAAGGCACCGCCCCCCACCCCCAACAGCAATACCGAATTCAGACGCTTCTCTGGAAGAAAGAAGGCAGGCAACATAAGCAGCTCCCACAGGGAGCCCTTAAGGGGATCGCGGGGATTCCACTGGGAATGAAATACCCCGTTACTGTACAAGCGAACACTGGCGCCGTGGTTGCGCACCTCGTAGCAGGTGTCTCCCACCTGCTTCTGCCACAACAGCGCCATTAGCTTTTCGGCAGGTCAGTAGATTTCAATAGAACCTGGGCAAAGCCCTGTAACCCGGTAAGGTCTTCCTGAGTGAAGCGGGCAACGGTGGGGCTATCGATATCCAGTACTCCGAGGCAGCGACCGTTATTATCGTAGAGAGGAATAACCACTTCAGAAGCAGAAACCGCATCGCAAGCGATATGGCCGGGGAACTGATGCACATCTTCCACTAGCTGGGATTCACCAGTGGATACCGCTGTCCCACAAACCCCGGCACCCACGGGAATCCGAGTACAGGCGGGCTTGCCCTGAAAAGGCCCCAGACGCAGCTCATCCTCATGCAAAAAGTAGAAACCCGCCCAGTTAATATCTTCCAGTTCCATAAACAGTAAGGCGCTGGCATTGGCAGTATTGGCCAGCCAATCATTCTCCGCCGATAGCAGGCCTTCGAGTTGACTATTGAGCGATGTGTAGAATTTATTTAACGACATTGGCCGGGGCGCCCCCTCACAATCAGTGGCTGTAAAACGCATTTGCCAGATACAGCAAACCCGCGAAATACCTGGCACGGTGTGCACCAAGTGGCAGGTATTTTGCGGTCTTTACAGCAGGAATCAACCGGTGAAGGTAAATTACTGGTAGGGGTCCAACACTTCCTTTTCCGTAGACTCCTTTTGATACTGGTCCGCATCTATAGTGGGGCGTGACCACTCATCACTCTCACCCTGCCCTTCTCCCGAACGGATTGCAGGCGGGGCCGTAGTAACATCGGAGGCCATCAGAGCGGAGCGTTTTTGCTCGAATCGCTTTTCCACAACCGGTTTGGGCGGCATGGACGGGTTCGACTCCCGGCGGATACGATTGGCCATGGTGGACAAATTCGGCCGTCGACGCTCTGCGAGCTTCACGGCTTCAAGCTCGCTGTTAAGTCGATTGACCTCCGCCTGCAAATCCCCCATCTGCGCCTGCAGCTCGGTAATCTGGGTCAGCACACCTTTAACTTTGCGGCTTTCCTTCTCATATAAAACAGCGGCGCCGCCAAAGGCCAAAGCAAAAATGACCAAAATGGAAAACTGACGCATAGAGATCTCCAGGAACTTCCCTTGTTATTTTTAAAGGGCATTTTTACCGTAAATTTCCTGCATCTTCCGAGATGTTGCGCATAAAAAACAAGCTTTAAAGCTGACTGAAGCTATTGCATGGGCCACTGGGCGATAAAACTGTAAAGAAATTTATCGATTAGCGACAAAGGCAATCTTTCCTAAAGACTATGGAAGGGTTTCCAACAATGCACCTAAGTTGGCAGCCTCCTGGTCCACAAAAGAAGTTGTTGTCGAGAGAGCCGGGATCAAATATTGATCCGCGTATTGGCAGCCAATCATTTCGATAGGTTTTTGCCCTAGTTTTTCTGCCAAATCGGGGCAGTGGGCCTTGCCAGTGCGAAGAGAGTCGAGCAATAAGTCATAACCGGGGCGCCAACACTGCAGCTCAGGAAAACTTCTTCTCAATGCAGCAGCGATCCGCAAGCCTTCATAATCCAGGTCCCCCCAGAAAAAAACTGGCAATGGACTCGAGTCATCGCCATACCACCATTGGAGAAACTGCTGCCGAGACGCTTTATCGGCCCCATTAAATGTACTAAAGCGAGCAATGCCAGGATTGCGAATCCGCTCTGCGCCGCCCTGATAACCCTCGCTAAACACCAGGGCCGTGCAGTTGGGCTGCAATTCCGCCAGGCTGATAAAAGTATCCTGATTCTCTATAAAAATCACCTGCGTAAACTGTTCCGGCAGGTAGGCGTGAAGTAACAGTTGGCGCTCGCGAATTTTTCGGCTCAGTTCCGGGAACAAGTTACGCACCAGGGACTGGCGACTATGTAATTCAAGGTACTTGGAATCGCCTTTAAAGCAGCGCGCGGCCAACTGGCGCCAGGAGATTTGCTCAGCAAATATTAACTCCCGGCCTACTGAGGCCCAACAAGAGACCAACTCTTCAACGGAGTCGAATCCCGGCTGGAGTTCCAACCCCTCTATGGGAAAAGCAGCGGGGTTCTCAAAACGGTCGACATAGGGTTCCAGTAAACTGGTCCAGGCGGACTGGCGCAAATTGGGGGATGGGCGATCGAGCCAAAGGCGCAGCTGTTCTTCACTGGCATCCCTAAAGATCAGCTGGGCACCCTGCCACTCTGCGACACCCGGTCGCCGTTTAGGGTTCGGCTTTACCGCAAAGCATTGATACTCATTGGCAAAGTGCTGGAGCTCACTCCACAGTTCCTGCTCATCCTGGGCGGGGTCCCTGAGCGGCTCAAGTACTTCCTGCCAGCGTTTACTGCCAGCGCGCAAATCCAACCTGAAACTGATGCGAGCTTCCTTGCCACGCTGCAGCTGGCTATCCCGTCGGTCCAAAATAAAATTCAGGATACCGATTAACAGCGGGTTTTCCTCTACCCAATAGGGCAATGCCTTTTCCATCGGTTGCCTCCCAGCCAATGGAGGGGTTTCCCCCGAAAAATGCCTGCTCAGTTCAATCTACTTCTACCAGGTCCATAAAATCCAGCGATGCCTGTTGGCGAATCGTGCGGCGGTGGTTGGCCCAGAGTTCGGCGATACGCTCTTGGTTGCACACCTTGCGATCCACATACACCCGCGTATTCAGCTGGCCGATGGGCTTGGCACTGGGGCACTTGCTGAACACAAACTGATTGGAGATCAGATCCATAAAAGGCCCGGATTTACTGCTGGGCATAATAAACAGCAGTTGTAGTCCCAGTGTTTCAGTCAAGTAACGAATCACTTCTTTAGAGCGGGACTCATCCATTTTGGAGAAGGCCTCATCCACCAGCACCATCTGCAAGTGGCTGCCGCTTTCACCAAAGCGGAAGGCTGAAGTGACCGCTGCGGAGCGGATAATATAAGCCGGTGTTTCCAGCTGGCCGCCAGAGCCGGTGCCGTATTGGCTGAGCGCAATCGGCTCCTTGCCCTCCGGTTCCTTATAGATCTCATAGCTGCGGTAGTTGCGATAGTCGCTGATTCGATCCAGCTCGCGCCGCGCCACCTGCTCGTCTTCACTCAGCAGCATACTCAACAGGCGATCCCGCACCTTGCGGTGCTTGGGTGCCAAGTCCGTGTCGAACAGGCTCTGCTCTTCACCCAGATTCGGCAGTTCAATTACCGCCTTAAAGAAGCTCCAGTATTCCTTAAATTCCGCCACCCACTGGTAGTCGAAACGGAAGCGCTCGCGATCGGCGCCAAAACGGTGGTGCTCCAGCTCTTTGTTCAGATCATCCAGCACGCGCTTACCGTCGTTGATGGACTGGTAAATAGCGTGGCACAAGTGAGTGACAAAAGTAGTGTTGAAGGATTTTTTCAATCCCAGCAGTTGATCGTGACGCTCCACCAGCAGATTATTCTTCAGGCGGTTACGCAGGGTTTCCACCTGATTGCCGAGGCCACTGATCAACTTGAACAGGTTGTCTTTATGGCCACCGCTCAGGTCTGGCTCAAACACCAGGGTATCAACGCTGGCACAAGTGGCGTTGTACTCCATCACCGCGCGATCCAGCTGGCGACTATATTTTTCCAACTGCCCTTGCCAGCTTCCAATATCCGCTGAGAAATCGAAGTTATCGGCGGCGCGCTCCACCTGCTCGTCGGCAGTAACCAGCACCTGCTCGGCATCGAAAGCCGGATCGATGGCGGTAATACGCCTTACCATCTCCTCGCTTTCACTAGCGGCATCGTCCAGGGACTCCAGCTCACCAGACAAGGCATACAAAAGTTTTTCGTTGCTTTTTAACTTGGTTTCCAGGGAGCCAGTTTGACGCTGGAGATCAGACAACTGCTTCTGCTGGTTTTTAAGCTGGGCTTTTAGTTCGTCGACTTGCTGCTCGAACTGCTCGAAATCCTTTAGATCCAGGTTTTCCAAAGCACGCTCGGCACTGCGCCATTCGCGCTGGGCTGTCAGTGCGGAATCCACTATGGACAACAGCTTAATATTCGCCAACCCACGCACCGCGTTGGTGACACGGCGGTAAAGCTGGTGGCGCTCGTTGACGTGAGCGGCTTCTTCCAGCAACTGCTCCATAGCGCGCTGCTGTGCGGCCAATGCGCGAGCGCGGGCGCCCTGGCCGAATACCAGCTCCGCATCATCCATATCGCAGCGCCACATGCTGTAGTTGCCACTGGCCATTCCGTCGGCGGTCAGGCCTCGACGGGTACCGCGCAGCTCGTGTTCATCCTCTACCTGTACCACAGCACCGTAGGAAGCGCGCAAATAGTGCTCAGCAGTTTTATGGGTGAACTCCATCAATTCGAGAATGGAGCTGGACGGTGTCTCCAGACGCTCAGCATCACGGCGGGCTTTATCCCCCTGAATCACCCGGGCACGGTTGTTACGACCCGGCAGGCTGCGCACGATGCGAATCGCGCGGGCCTCGTGTTCCGGCTCCACAATAATCGAGAAGCGCGCGCCGCCCAGATAGCCTTCAATCGCCATCTGCCAGCGCTCATCCAACACTTCCACGTAATCACAAAGAACGCGGGGTTCCGCCTGCGGGCACTGCTCACGAATAGCGGCCAGGGCCGCTTCCACCGATTGAGGGTAGCGAACGCGGTTGGCCTGAAGGTGCTGGATACGGCTTTCCTGGGTGCGCAGCTGCTTTTGCAGTTGCTGCACTTTTTGCTCCCAGCTGGAGGCCTGTTGGGCAATCTGTTCTTTGGGAGAAACCTCATCACTGGCGCCGGCTTTGCCACTGCTATCCAGCAGATCGAAGAGGCGGTTCTGTAGGGCCTCACTGCTGGCAGCACGCTCGCGCAGGGGCTCCAATGCGGCCAAGTCAATCCAGTCCTTGCCCAACAGCTTGTGCAGATCCGGCAAGTCTTCCTCGCGGGCTACCTGCTTGATCGCCTGCACCAGTGCTTTATCGGAGAAGGCGGGAATTTCCAGCTCGGCGGAGGTGGAGTTGAGCAGGTTTAATAATTCTTCGGCGGCCTCGCGGTTCTCACGCCAGCTGGCCTCTTCAGCAGACATGGGGGTGTGCTGCTGGGACAGAAGGCTCAGGGCATTATTAATACGCTGCTCCAACTCGTCCTTATTGCGCAGCGCATCGATGCCCAGGCGCTGAGCCTGGAGTTCAACGAGCTGGCCATTAAGTTGCTCGACGCGCTCGGAAGCGATGCGCACTTCACGCTCATTGTTTTCCAGATCGGTACGGAGTTTTTTCTGGTCGTTCTTGCCGCTCAGATAACTTTTTTGTACCCGCTGCTGACGGTGGCGCGCGCATAAATATTCCTGCACCCGCAACTGCAACCACTGATCCCGGTAGAGCTCTACCGACTGGGCAATGGCCTCCAGCGAGCTGACTCGCTCCACAATCTGGCGGGCTTCCTGCTCCATACTGTGAATGGTTTTCATCAGCTCGGAGACGGAGCGGATGGCATCACCCAGATCGCGTTTTTCCAACACTTCCTGGGCGACAAAATCGTTGATGCTCTTTACGGGCTTGTAGGCCATAAAGTTGGCAAAGGTGCGCGCGGCGTGCATGGCCTCACGATCGGAGACTGCATCGCGCCGTCCGCGCAGGGCGCCGTAAAGGCGGCGCAGGTAGGCCTTTTTCTTATCGTACTGCTCGACTTTTTCGAACTGTTTGCTCAGGACCTGGTTGAATTTATCCAGGGGCAGCAGGTGTTTGCCATCGGTGTAATCCCGGACAAAATCCCCCATCACCAACTGCTCGCCGGGGAATACGAAAAAGCGCAAATCACTTTGGCGCGCCTGGGCGGGTTTGCTGCTGTTATCCAGGTGCGCGCGGATGCCCATCACTGCGGTAAAGGGCTCTGCACCGTCTTCACCACTGGTGGGGTGGAAAATACCGGCGATATAACAGTCGGTGGGCTCCACACGAGCGTAGCTGCCGTCGTCACAACCCAGTACATAGGAAGCTAGCGTCCGCACCTGCTTTCCACCGCGCCCGCGCTGGGTGGTTTCATCCTGCCCCGGGTTAAAGGTAAATAGGGTGTCGTGGGCGGCGGTCATCAATGTCTGGATAGCATCGGCTGCCGTGGTTTTACCGGAACCGTTGCCACCGGAAAACAGGTTGATCGGGCCGAAATCATATTCCAACTGCGGGATATTGCCCCAGTTAATCAGGATCAGTTTTTTTAGGAACATAGTCTTTTCAAAAACACAGTCTTTTCGCAGGCGGGAACCCGACAACCTTTTGCAAGGCTCCTGGGCGCAGTTCACACAGCCCCAGGTGGTCGAATATTTCTCGATTTTTTGGCCGGCAGTCCCGGCCATTTTTATTAAACCCTAAGAGGCCGCTTCGCTCTCAAACAGGCTGTGGTCTTCAACTTCTGGGGTTATACGCTCGGAGGGTTTTTCTTCCTCAGCAGCATCATACTTCTCTTCGCTGGAAGTCGATGGAATGTCATTGTCGATCAACTGGCGCAGTACCGATTCGCTGACAAAGTGCGCGATCGTCGGGCGCACTCGCAGCCAGACTTCCGCACTGGTCTCCACTTCTTCGCTGCTGAACTGCACCAAACGTAGCTGACGCAATTTCTTTAGCAGGTTTTTGCGCTCGGCGTGTTTATCCGGCAGGGACATTCTCAGCAAATTTCGCATGCCCAACTCCAGGGCTTCCAGAGACAGCGCGGCACAACCGCTCTCATCCACCTGCCCTTCCCGCAGCGCTTTGTCGTACTCCACTCGCAGAGCGAGAATCGCGGCCACTTCCTGCTGGCTAAGGCGCGCGCGGAAACCGCCGTGGTGCGGTTCTTCCTGATCGGGAAGACCGGGCACCTCAGCACCGGGCGGATACACGCGGATAAACTGAAAACGGCTGTCGTGCTGCAATCGCAACCCCAAGGGTGCCAACCACTCGCGCACCAACTGCTCACAGCGCTGGAAGCGATCGTAAAGAGTGGTTTCAATTACACTTTCATCCCGGCAGATCACACCGTAATCCAATAGGCGCACCATCAGCTCGGAGAATTCACTGCGATTCAGGCGACATTGCGCCAGAGCCTCTTCCAAAGCCTGTTCAATCACTGTTTTTCAGCTCCAGGATATATTCGTCAAACTCGGTGAAATAATCATTGCTGGCGATTTCACCGGTAAATTTCACCTGCAACTCGGCGGCGCCGCTCTGGTTCACCGCCGCCGCTTCGATCACATGACTCATAGCGAGCAGATCACGCGCATCGCGCAATGGCAGGTTGCGGCTGTTGATCTGGCGGCCGGTGCCGAGGGCATCACTCAAGTAATCGCGCAGGTTACTGTTGTTAAAGTTAAACGCCTGGTCGAGCATTTGCTGTAGCTCGATCTCGCGGCGGTTTTCTTCACCGATGGGGGTTTCATCTTCGACCCGGGTATTGACCGGCTGGCGGCGATTGCGCTGCCACAGCTGGGTTTGCTTGGGGTCAAACAGGCGCAGCTGAAAACCGCCCAGCTCTTCACCCAGCTGCTCGAGAATTTGTGTTTTTTGCTGGCTCTCACCGAGGCGCTGGCACAGGTCGGCAAACTCGCCCTCGGCCTGGCTGTGTAGGTAACTCAGCTGGCGAATAATGATATCGGCGCGCTTGGTAAAGCCCTGTAGGGCGCGGCGCAGTGCGGGCAGTTTCACCTCGCAGGCGCGGCGCATGCGGTCCTCGATAGTATCGAGCATCAACCACAATAAAGACTGCCCCTGCTCCACCAATTCCGGCAAAAATTGACGCAGACGCTTTTCCCACTCCGCCTTCTGCATATCCTCTTTGCGACGAATACGCTCAATCACCCGGTTGATGGCATCGCGGTGCTTTTCCACACTGTCCGCAGACAAACGGATAGCCAGATCCGGCTGGAAACGGCTCTCCATAAAGGAGAAAAACTCATCGGTAGCCTGCTGCACCAGTAACTGGGCTTCCACCTCGCGCACCATTTCCCGCTTGCGCTCTTCCAGCTCGGCGATCATATCGGTGAAATCCGCCACGATACGCTCGGAATATTCCCAGGCATCGATCAAGTCGTGGATTTCACCTCGGCTGGCAAAGGCTTCCAAGGCATTTAAGGTGTTGCGGGTATTGCGGTGGCGGGTGCGCACACGGGTGCCATTCACTTCCACTAACGGCTGAGTGAAAAGCCGGCCCCGGCGGCTAAACGGATAAGTGGCGGTGAGCGTGGCGCTGTCCACTTGCTTCTCCAGCCAACCGAATTCCACCAGGCTGTTCAGTACCCAAACGGCCTGATCGCGCAGGTTGCGGAAGCGGCCTTCGGGGTCCTGCACGCCGTCCTCGCTATCGAGCTGCGGAGCGCGGGTCAGGGCCTCGGCAAAAATTTCCAGGATCTGCTCGCGCAGCAAAGACTCACCGTAATCAGCCTTGGCGGTGTACAGACGCTCATACAATAGACGCAAGCACTCAACCACCTGCTCGCGGTATTTACCGGTCAGCGGGCGGAAGAAGTGCTGGTAGGAATCGACGAAGAACAACGACTATAGGCCCGCTTATTCTTCTTCCGGCTTTTGATTGAAGACGCAGTACTTGGTGTAGTCACGCCCATCATCCAAAGTCCATTGGCCCTTGGGTACTTTATCCATTTTTTCACACCAGGCGTCGGAACCACGTTTGGGCTCACAGGCGGTCAGTGCGACAAGGGCTACAGCGGAACTGATTAAAACGAGTACTTTTCTCATGGTTCGCTTCTACAAATGAAATTCGAATGGCTTTTTCTCCCCAGCTGCGACCAGCCAGGGAGAAATCAGTGAGCGTAGTTTAAGGATGTCGTTTAGGGGTTAGAGGCGCCCTACTCGCGGCGCCACTTAGTGCCCTCGCGGCTATCCTCAAGTACCACACCTTTGGATTTTAACTCTTCGCGAATCTCATCGGCGCGGGCAAAGTCACGGTTTTTCTTGCTCTGCACACGCTCTTCAATCAGCGCTTCAATTTCCTCTGCGGAAATAGCTTCTTCGCCACCGCGGGCCTGCTTGAACCAAGTTTCCGGGTCTTGCTGCAAAATGCCAAGCATTTCACCGGCCGCCAGCAACAAACCTTTCAGGCGCGCTTTATCGGCGTCTTCGGCCTTGTTCAAATCGCGGGCGATCTGGTGCAGTTCGCTAATGGCGATGGGAGTATTTAGATCATCTTCCAGCGCTTTAAGAAAAGCGGTGCCGGCCAAATCTGCCGCTTGCGCCTCAACCACTTCGGTTTCACGCAGGGCACCGTAGAGGGTATCCAGGGTGCGCCAAGCCTGGTCCAGCAGGTCAGCACTGAAATTCAGTTCTGAACGGTAGTGGGCAGATAGCAATGCGAAGCGCAGTACTTCGCCAGGGTAAAGTGCCAACAGGTCTTTGACCATGCGGAAGTTACCCAGGGATTTGGACATCTTCTCGCCGTCGATATTCACGTAGCCGTTGTGCATCCAGTAGCGCACAAAATCCACGCCATTGGCGCAGCAGCTTTGGGCTCGCTCATTTTCGTGGTGGGGGAAAGTCAGGTCGCGACCGCCACCGTGAATATCGATGGTGTCACCCAGGTGCTTCTTGATCATGGCCGAGCACTCCAGGTGCCAACCAGGACGGCCACGGCCCCAGGGACTGTCCCAACCTGGCTCTTCTTCTGAGGAGGGCTTCCACAATACGAAGTCACCGGCATATTTTTTGTAAGGTGCAACTTCCACCCGCGCACCGGCGAGCATATCGTCGAGGGAGCGTTTGGACAGCTGACCGTATTCCTGCATGGACTCCACCGCGAATAGCACATGGCCCTCGGCGGCGTAGGCGTGACCCTTCTCCAGCAGGCTTTCGATCATCGCGATCATTTCCGGCAAGTGCTGGGTAGCGTAGGGGACGATATCCGGCTCCAGGTTATTGAGCGCGGCCATATCCTCATAGTAAGCCTGGGCATAGCGCGCCGACAGCACGCCGATTTCCTCGCCGTTATCCCGCGCGGTCTTCATGATTTTGTCGTCAATATCGGTGATATTGCGCGCGTAAATCACATCGCTGAAATTTCTTTTTAGTACCCGGTACAGGGTATCGAACACCACTACAGGGCGGGCATTGCCGATATGCACGCGGTTGTACACAGTGGGGCCACACACGTACATGCGCACCTGATCTTCCACCAGTGGTACGAAAGGTTCTTTCTTGCCGGAAAACGTGTTGTAGACCTGTAGAGACATCTCTTCTCTCAAACTCTTTTGCTGACTGGGCTGGGCCTATCATTGGCCCAGCCTCCAAACACTGCCCTCAGACAGTGACCTGTTTTGTTATTTGCTTTGCTCTTTCGCCCAGCTATCGCGCAGGCCAATGGTGCGGTTAAACACCGGCGCTTCTGCGCTGCCGTATTTGCTGTCGCGACAGAAGTAGCCGTTGCGCTCGAACTGGTAACCCTGCTCCGGCTCCGCTTTGGCCAGGCCGATTTCCGCCTTACAGCCTTTTAGGATTTGCAGGTTGTCCGGGTTTACACAGTCAAGGAAGTTCTTACCGCCGGCATCCGGCGCCGCATCGTTGAAGAGGCGATCGTAGAGACGCACTTCGCAATCGACATTCTTATCCGCAGAAACCCAGTGAATAACACCCTTCGGCTTAACGCCGTCGGCTGGGTCTTTGCCCAGGGTATCCAGATCAACCGAGCAGATCACTTCTACAATTTCGCCGGCATCGTTCTTCACCACTTCTTCGGCAAAAATGACATAGGCATTGCGCAAGCGAACTTTTTTACCCAGCACCAGGCGTTTGTACTTCTTGTTGGCCTCTTCGCGGAAATCCTCTTTCTCAATATAGAGAGTGCGGCCAAACGGAAGTTCACGGGCCGGCAGGTCATCGCGCACCGGGTGGCCCGGTGCTGACAACAGTTCTTCCTGACCTTCCGGGTAATTTTTCAGGGTGATCTTCAAAGGCTCCATCACGCACATAGCGCGCGGTGCATTTTTATCCAGGTCGTCTCGAATGCTGTATTCCAGCATGCCCACATCGACGACGGAGTCGGAACGGGTGACACCGATCATCTCGCAGAAGTTGCGAATGGAGGCCGGAGTAAAGCCGCGACGGCGCATACCGGACAGGGTCGGCATGCGGGGATCATCCCAGCCGTCTACATGGCCTTCGTCAACCAACTGCTTGAGCTTGCGCTTGGACACCACGGTGTAGTTGAGGTGCAGGCGGGCAAATTCGTACTGACGCGGGCGCGAGGGCACCGGCAGATTCTCGATCAACCAGTCGTACAGTGGCTTGTGATCTTCGAATTCCAGGGTACAGATAGAGTGGCTGATACCCTCAATTGCATCACACTGGCCGTGGGCAAAATCGTAGCTGGGATAAATGCACCACTTATCACCGGTCTGGTGGTGAGCCATTTTTTTGATGCGGTAAATAATCGGGTCGCGCAGATTGATATTGGGCGCAGCCATATCGATCTTGGCGCGCAGGCTGCACTGGCCCTCTTCCATTTCACCGTTGCGCATCTTCTCGAACAGCGCCAGGTTTTCCTCGACGGAGCGATCCCGGTAAGGGCTGTTCTTACCCGGCTCTTTCAGCGTGCCGCGGTAGTGACGAGCTTCTTCTGCGGACAGATCGCACACGTAGGCCTTGCCATCTTTAATCAGGTGCAGTGCCCATTCGTACAATTGATCAAAATTATCCGAGGAATATTTGGCCTCGCCATTCCACTCAAAACCGAGCCAGGAGACGTCGCGCTTAATCGCCTCGACAAACTCTTCCTCTTCCTTAGCCGGGTTGGTGTCATCAAAACGTAAATTACAGGTGCCGCCAAACTCCTGAGCCAAACCAAAGTTCAGGCAGATGGATTTGGCGTGTCCAATATGTAGATATCCATTCGGCTCCGGTGGAAAGCGGGTTGCCACCTGGGATACCCGGCCCTCTGCCAGGTCTTCGCGAATTAGGTTCTGTAAAAAGTGAGCGGGCTTGCTCTCGGATGTCATAGGATTCTCTTATTTACAGCTGTGCGAACATAAACGGCGAATTATACCCTAGTTGAGCCACAGAATATCCTATTTAGCTGAGCGTCAGGCGATGATTTTTACTGTTGGCGCACACTTTTTAGGCAATCCATTATGATATCGTGACTCGGCGTTTTACAGCTCCTGACGAAAAGGTATCATGCCGGCCGAAATCAACCCTCATAGGACATTTTATGATCACCTTGCACACTACCCACGGAGATATTGCTATCGAACTGGATTTCGACAAGGCCCCAAAGACTGCAGCCAACTTCCTGCAGTATTGCCGTGACGATTTTTACACTGGGACCATTTTCCACCGGGTGATCGACAACTTCATGATTCAGGGCGGCGGTATGACCCCCGATATGGAGCAGAAAGAAACCCGTGAGTCCATTGAAAACGAAGCGGATAACGGCCTGAAGAATGACACCGGCACCCTGGCCATGGCCCGCACCATGGACCCACACTCCGCCAGCTCCCAGTTCTTTATCAATGTAAAGGACAACGACTTCCTGAACTTCCGCAGCAAGGACACCCAGGGCTGGGGTTACTGCGTGTTTGGTAAAGTGGCCAACGGTATGGACGTGGTCAACAAGATCAAGAGCGTAAAAACCGGCAGCAAGGGCTTCCACCAGGACGTACCTCTGGAAACCATCGAAATCACCGGCATCAGCATTTCTGACGACTACGCAGATAAGTAATTTTTCGAGCCCATTTAGGCTTTAAGGCGGGGACATTGTCTATTTATTTTATTTCCGATCTGCATCTCGATGAGAGCCGTCCAGAGATTACCCAGGCTTTCTTTGATTTCCTGCGCGGCCCTGCCGCCGGTGCCGAGGCACTATATATTCTCGGCGACTTCTTCGAGGCCTGGATTGGCGATGACGACGATGCCCCCCTGATCAATGAAGTGGTACGGGAGTTGAGCCACTACAGTGGCACCGGGGTGGAACTGTATCTGATGCACGGCAACCGCGATTTCCTGCTCGGTGCGGATTTTGCCCAGCGCACAGGGGCAGTATTGCTGCAGGACCCAACCACCCTCACTCTGGCAGGCCAGCAAGTCTTACTGATGCACGGCGACAGCCTGTGTACCCGCGATGAGGAGTACATGGCTTTCCGTCGCCAGGCGCGGGACCCCAACTGGCAGCAGGGGTTGCTAGCCAAGCCTTTGGAAGAGCGCCGCGCTATCGCCGCACAGATTCGTGCCGCGTCCAAAGCCATGAACAGCCGCAAAGCGGAAGACATCATGGATGTTACCCCTGAGGAAGTGGAAAAAGTGATGCTTGAATACAACGCGAACACTCTGATCCACGGCCACACCCACAGGCCGGGTCGCCACCCCTTCTCCATTGATGATGCCCCTGCGGAGCGCATTGTACTGGGAGACTGGGATCGCAATGCCTGGTGCCTGAAAGCAAACGGCGAAACATTGGAACTGATGCACTGGCCAATCGGCTGAGCCCAAACCACCACCCCATCGCTACGCCCGCTAGTGGTAGAGTCTTTGCTCGAGCTTCACAGCTTCCGCCAGTAGGCGCAGGCTGTGTCGCAAGCGCTCTGCCCCACCAAACTTGAAGCCCTTGCCTTGCAAATAGGCACAGTCCATTACCGCTGGCGGCTCTTCCCGAGGCTCTGGGGGCAGAGGGCTACGCGTTCCTAACATGGACTGCAAAATCTCAGCCACTTCCCGATAACTCACCAGGCGATCGCTGCAATTTACTGCCCGGCCCCGGGCATCCTCCTCAGATAGCACCAACTCTACCGCTCGGGCTACATCTTCTCCATGTACCTCCGTGGCAACTCTGGTCTGGGTATAGGGCTCCCCACTGACCACCGCACGGGCAATGTCATACCACTTGCTGCGCTCCAGAGGATTTACCACGCCATAGACTCCGGTGAGGCGCAGGGAAACCGCGTGCCATTGGCGCTGCTGAGCCCAGGCACAGACCATCGCCTCCACCGCCGATTTATAAGCCCCATAAAATGTATCGGGCCGCACCGCCTGATGCTCGTACAAACTGCCGCGCAAACACCCCGTCGCGTACACTGCCCTACTGGAAATAAAAACAAATTTATCCACGGCAGCAGAGTGAGCCACCTGCATCAACAGCAGCGTGCTGTTTAAATTGGAATCGAGATACCTGGAGAGGTTTTCCCCCTCCCCACCTCGATAGCGACCGGGCAAATGGTCATAGGCGCAGTGCACTATCGCATTAAGCCCCCTCACAAATTTGGATAAAACACTGCGATCTGCCATATCGCCAGCAACCCACTCAAAGTTACTGCCCGCAGCAAAGGGAAATAAGCCCGACTTGCGCCCCGAACGGGACATTGCCCGCACCTTGTAACCATGATCGAGAAAGTAGCGAACAATAAATTGCCCGACATAACCACTAGCGCCAGTGATACCGATATTCACAGGACACCACCCGAGGATTGGCGCTGCTCACGGGCAAGCTGCTCGATTCTCAAACTGATATCGCGCCCCTGGTTGACAGCCCACCACAACTCGATCAGCGGTCTGAGCTGTTCCGCTTTCCCATGGTCCTTTTGCCAAGGCTTTTCGTATTGATAGTGAATCACATGAATACTGCTCCACAGCCACAATTGAGGTAAGTTCAGATACAGATACTGCAAAGCATTGTAGATATAAGGTATACCGTGCCAGCGGGGGAAAAACGCCTGTAAAAAAGTTTGGTCGGTGCGACGCCAAAATACGCCGGGTCGATCCAGCAATTTCAGCATTTTTTCATAAGTACCCTCACAGGGTACGGCAGTAAACAAGCCGGAATTCATCCGTCCAAAGCCACCCAAGTCTTCATAGAGGTTAGGTGCAGCACAAAACTCGGGGTAATCCATCAGGTGATCAATATTGCGAAGCACTAAAACATCTGCGTCGAGAAAAACGAGTTTGTTATATTCCTCCAAACGCCAAAGAGCCAGCTTGCAGAAATTATTCAATGGAACATGAAACCTAGGCTTATTCCCTTTATCGAAAGGCGCACGCCGATGTAACCTCTCGCGCTCATGACGCTGAATAAATGCTTCGGAAAAATCCGGCAGGCTGACCTCCCGCACCAAGCATCCAGAAGATTCCAGCCGCTCTGTATTAACGCAATCGGCGACCACCATTGTAACTAGAGGATAGATACTTCCCACCCTCTCCAATGAGCGTTTTAGAGCGACTGCACCAGTCACATACTCTGGGCTATTAATGAGGGTGACAAAGGCACAATGAGACATGGCGACAACTGCACACTACTTGATACTCATTAGGGGGGACGCACTGCCAAATGCTCAGAAAAAACCTATGGGATGGATCATAGAGGGGGCATTTTCTCTTGCGAGCCATGGATCGCGCGAAGACGCCATCGATCCATAATACACTCCACCTGTTTTAGACTGAAACAGTTCACATTATAGATAAAGCTCGCCCGAAGCTGGCCCCCATAAGCCGCTATTGAAAGATAAATTCCGTAGGGGGTTAAACGTGTGGGCAGTGGAGTCGTATGTATTTTCAATTTCTCGCCAACTTCCACCCAGTCTGAAGTTTCACCGGTATATACAGCACTAAAGCCTTCATGATGCTCTTCGGTCTGAAGAAAACTAACCAGGAAACAACTGGAGGCATTAAGGTTATGGCCGATGCTGCCATGAGGACCGATGGAGTCTGCAGCATAAGCCGTGCGCACTGCACGTTTGATCTCTTGCGACAGCCGGGTGAGCTTTTCCGGCCAGGATTCATTCCTGCAAACGGAAAGGTTTCCATAACGAAACATGGGCCCCAGAATATACCGGTGTTCTCGCTTTAGACGCAGTGACAGGCTGGTATTCATCCAAAAGTCATGGTGAAGAAATTCGCATAGAGTTTGTTGGTAAGCGGCACACAAGTAGGCAAACAGGCTGACCTTTGCATCGCCGGCATTGGCCTGGATTTCTTCGAACTCTCTGCCCTCAATATTGAGGGTCGCCTCCTTACAAATGATTGAAACAATTTCTTGATGCGAGGCCTGCCAAACAGCCTCATGCTGTAGCTCCAACTTGTTACACCAGTAATATCTGGCTTTTTGCCCACGCTCCGATTCGAGATAGGTGTCTTCAAAATTGATATAGTCAGCAAAATCCGTAGCTTCTCCCCGAGGCCTATAAGGCTTCCCAGCTTCCATGGTCAGGTAAGCAGTCAGGGATTCTGCCCACAACAATGAAAGACTAATGCCATCGGTAATAATGTGGTGACACTTGGTCAAGAAAATATATTCATCTTCGCCGGTCCGAAAAAGACTGAGACCAAGTAGTTGATCCGAATTTAAATCCATGGGCGAACTACTGAACTGACGCAGAAAACTGGTTATATGCGCCTCGCTCATATGACGAATATCCATATAGTCCAGCTCGATATCGTCAAAGCTTCGAACCGCCGGCTCATCATGATAGCGGCAACGAAAAATAGGATAGGAATTTACAACCAACGGAATGGCCCGCTCAAACAACTCGACATCCACATCGCCCTTGATGCGCATGGCACGGGTAATCAGGTCAGCCAATACCTTGCGGTGATTCAAGTTGTAAATGCTCTGTTCAGTAATTGACAGAGGCACATGGGTGGAGCAATCCCAGCCTGGCATGGGGAGCGCCTATTGCCGGCTACGAGCTAGTGGGCCCAATCAAATTCTGTGCCCTACCCAATACCTGGCGCAGGTGTGGCGCCTCAGCACTATCCTCAGTATCTATACCAATACCTTCACCAAGAGAACTTTCCTGATTTTTTCGTGCACACCAGTAGGAACGACACGGGATCAGGTCGGGATTACAGCGGTGCGCATATTTTCCGGCAACTTCAGAGATTTCCTCCATCAGCCCCTGAGCCAGGAAGGTTGGTTTCAAGCCCAAGTTACACAGGCTGTCATTCTCCACAAATAACTCGTTCTCTGCGGCCTCGTTGCGGGGGTTATCGACAAATGCCACCTTGGCTCCGCTGGCATCAGCAATCATCTTGGCGAGATCGCGCACCCGGTGGGTTTCGGTCATCTGGTTCATAATGCGCACACGCTCGC
The DNA here is from genome assembly GCF_052466775.1 of Microbulbifer sp. CnH-101-G. NCBI lineage: Bacteria > Pseudomonadati > Pseudomonadota > Gammaproteobacteria > Cellvibrionales > Microbulbiferaceae > Microbulbifer > Microbulbifer sp. CnH-101-G. Next base: position 1,236,785 of record NZ_CP174292.1, on the reverse strand, counting down.
CCGCTGCGGGAGGGGAATCGATCGCCAGTTGGATACAGCGTACCGTATCGGAGATATGGATAAATGCGCGGGTCTGCCCACCAGTGCCATGAACCGTCAACTCATGACCAGTAGCAGCCTGCATAAGGAAACGGTTCAGTACAGTGCCGTAATCACCGTCGTAGTCAAAACGATTGATTAAACGCTCATCCAGGGAGGTTTCTGCAGTTTGAGTTCCCCAAACGATCCCCTGGTGTAAATCCGTAACTCGCACACCATCGTTTTTGTTGTAGTAGGCAAAGAGCAGCTGATCCTGGGACTTGGTCAGGTGATAAATACTGCCTGGGTTGGTCGGATAGAGAATCTGCTGGGAAACCCTCTGTCCGTTTTCCAGGGGTATTTCCACATCCAGGTAGCCCTCTGGAATCTTCATTCCCGCAGAGCCGTAACCGTAAACCCCCATAGTACCGAGATGGACGACATGCGTATCGACACCCGCATCCACCACGGCAGCGAGAAGATTATTGGTGGCATTGATATTGTTGGAAACCGTGTAACGCTTGTGACGCGAGGATTTCATGGAGTATGGCGCAGCGCGCTGCTCGGCAAAATGCACAATCGCAGCAGGCCTGGTCTCTGCAATCAACTCCACAAGGGGATCGTAATCACAGGCAAGATCCAGCCTATGCAGGCCAATGTTGAGCCCGGTCATTTCCCACCAGCATTGAATACGCTGCCCAATACTCTCGATAGGCGTCAGGGGTTCCACCCCCAATTCCTCATCGATAAGGCGTCGTGAAAAATTATCCACGATAGTGACAGCGTAACCCTGCCTCGATAAATACAGTGCCGTAGGCCAGCCACAGAATCCGTCACCACCCAATACCAAAATGCGGGCATTACCGTTTTGCCGCATATTTGCCTCCCCAGAGAAAATTCGCGCCAAATACCGAAAGCTATGAATAAATAATATACAAGACCACTGACCAGGCGACTGCTGGCTATAGACCAGCTAGTGGGTGGTGTCACTGATTAGCGCCTACAATCCACCCATCATTCAGCCAAAGGGAGTACTGTGAGAAAAAAGCGCTCCCCCTTAGAATCCTAGAGAAACCCAGAGCCTTGTGCAGAAACCTGGGATTTGATGGCGCCAATCGGATTGCCAACAGGCACCAGCTTGGCGCGGATAGGGAATATAGTTCTGCAAAGAAGGTTATGCCATTCAAGCGCAAGGGCTGCCCCCCAGAAACTGCTATTTTTCGTCAAAATCCTCTTTGCATAGGCCAAATTGAACCAATCCACTACCCAACCGATTGATCACAGACACCAAGATTCTCTTGATTTACGCCTCCACCCCATTGCATGATCCTCTCTGACCTCAGGGGAGAGGAGTACGATCCAGGTGATCAACAACCTGAACAAACGGGTATTAATACTTGGCGGCTACGGCAATTTTGGCGCGCGCATCGCGCATATGTTGCGTTCTGAGCCCGATATTCAGCTGATTATTGCCGGCCGTAATAAAGCTCAAGCGGATCAATGCGCCGAAGAACTCGGTGGGCTCGCCGAAGGCTTGCGCCTGGAAAGAGACGCCATCAACCTGTCCGCGCAACTGAAAGCCCTACATTTGGATCTTTTGATTCACTGCGCAGGACCTTTCCAAAAAGAGGCTGATTACCGAGTCGCCAAAGCCTGTATCGAATCCCGCACACCTTATATCGACATCTCCGATGGCCGCCGCTTCGTGTGCGACTTCCATCGCCTATCACCTGCAGCAGAAGCTGCGGGAATAGCCATGGTGTCTGGTGCCAGCAGTCTGCCCGGCCTGAGCTCCGCCGCAATCGCCGAAATCCAGCTGGAGTTGCCGGTTATTCATTCCGTCGACATCGCTATAGCACCCGCACACCGTATAGACCGCGGCCTAGCAACCGTACGCGCCGGTGTTGAATCCCTCGGCCATAGCTTTCCACAACTACAGGGCGGCTACTGGCGTGAATCCCATGCAGGAAAAAATCTACGCCCCATCAAGCTCGCCCACCCGGTAGGTAAACGCTGGTTGTGCGATTTTGATGTGCCCGATCTGGAGCTCTTCCCGAAGTATTTCCCCGAGATGCACAGCGCCCGCTTCGCTACCGGGTTGGAGCCACTCACCCTGCAAATCGGCCTGTCCGCTTGTGCCCAATTGTCTCGCCTCCAGCTACCCGCAACTACCGCACGCATCGCCCAACTCGGCCACAAACTCAGCGAACGCTGGCCGGGAGGCACCCCACATGGTGGCATGATTGTGCGTGCCATAGGGGAAAATACCCATGGTGAAACTGCCTCACGCTGCTGGCAGGTGCTCGGCCTGAATGGCGATGGTCCCTGGATTCCAGCGGCCCCTGCGGCGGCTCTAGCTCGCAAATTTTTACGTGACGAAATGGTGGAGGCTGGGGCAAAGGCATGCTGGCAACTTCTCAGCCTGGATGAGATTCTACTTGAATTAAATGATCACTCCGTTGTTACCTCAATAGAAAGCCACTCCCGTGAGCGTATGCCCGCACTTGCTTAATAGGGCCGTTAACAGGCCCTAGCAAATACATAGGGAAAACTCCCTCATACAGCGACCCACTCAAAGCTTACCCTCTCAAAAAGGCTAGAACCGGTGTGATGGGAGGATAACAAGAATTTTCCACGATACTTAAGGGCAAAGAGTATATTGACAATTTACACTTTCAGGACTTTTAGCACTAAACTTTTCATACCATTTCACCACGAATATACCTGCGACTTAATACCTCACTGCCCTTCTACATACAAAGAACCATAAGATTCAAACTGGCCCGAGAGACCGGAATATCCCTATGGCGTTTTATGGAGAAACAACACCGTAGAAGGCTACCCAATTTTTTGGCGCTTTTGTTTCAATAACACACTTGCTTAACCAGTATGTGAAAGAAAAATTTAACTCTTCCACTAAGATAAAGAGAGTCAATCCATTAATTTACAATCGGGACAAATTTTAGGCATGTTAAGTGAGCTGGCTTGTGTTCTTGGAAATGTGAACTCTACAGAAACCAAGGCCACAGAACTGCACAGAATTTAGAAAAATTAACTTTCAGAAAAATACACCTGCAAATAACCTCTACCGTAGACCCCCATATCACAAAGCCGAGGTAGAGAAATCATTACAGATGCATATCATCTTACAAAAATAAACTGCATAACCTATAAATCATAGAGCCTTACAACTTCAACCCTATTTCAGAGCGCTATTACTAACATTTTTAGAGCCTGTTGCTGTAAAGCCTAACTTTAGAGAATCTCCAGGCTTTATTGTTGAGTTCCAGTCAAGAGGTTTAACCACATAATGACCTTCTGAGTGAGAGATGATCTTAGCCGTCCAAAATGAATCTATCTGCCCATCATAATCAAACTCTAGAGTCCATCCCGACAGGTCAGTTGACCCAGTATTTTTAATGGTGAATTCACCGTTGAATCCAGTACCCCAATCTTTAGACACACTAAATTCCACAATGGGTACTAAGCTTGAAGCACCTACAACAGTATCGCCTTCATTAGCATTACCAGTTGACTGACCTACATCACTATTGCCACCAAGGGTAATATTCGTAACGGTCTGCCCACCTGTTGCTGTAAAACCCAAATCTAATGATTTCCCAGCATTAACTGTGGAATTCCAGTCATGGGGTTTTACCATATAGTGATTCCCCGAATGAGAAACAATCTGAGCAGTCCAAAAAGAGTTTATCTGCCCATCAAAATCAAACTCTAAAACCCAATCCTCTATGTCACTTGATCCAGTATTGTTAATGGTAAAGCTTCCATTAAATCCAGTACCCCAGTCAGATGCTTTGCTAAATCCAACACTTGAACCAGATACTAAATCAACATTATCATTCTCGCTGTCGATAGCACCACCACTACCATTATCAGCCTCACCACCCTCTTCACCATTAGCATTGCCGGTATTACCAGCACCTTCATTACCACTATCTACATCGTCATCCCCAATAGTATCGCCATCAATGCCAGTATCATCCCATATTCGACCAGGTACAGCACTTTCAAAAATGCTTTTCAGGAAACTACCTGTCTCAGTAACACTTCCATCAGAATTAAAAATACTGGATGATTCCGCCTTATCGTTAATTGACCAATTAGCCCACGATATTTCATTTTCATCCATCCAGGCTAACCAGTCTCCGGTTGAATCGTAGTTAATCGAACCATTACCATCAGCATTAACTGAACCCCATTCTGTAACAAAAAGCGCTACTCCCTGGCTTAAAGCATAATCAGCCTTATCTCTTAATGATGAAAAATGGGTTCCCGCATAAAAGTGCAACGAATAAGCCACATTTTTATCATTTATCCTGTCATTCGCAGCGGCCCCAACATCTTGGGACCAAGTGGGCGACCCAACCACCACCAAGTTATCCGAGTGCTTTCTTATTTCAGAGATAACCCCTTCCGCATAGTCTTTCACAACACTCCACGAAACATAGGTTGGCTCGTTATAAATCTCAAAAATTACGTTATCATAATTGCCATAATCCATTGCCATCCTTGCAAAAAATCCTTTCGCTGCATTTACATTATTATGCGCCCCATGCGTGTGCCAATCGATAATTATATAAACTCCTCTATCTATAGCAGCTTCAACTACAGTTCTTATTTTTTCTTCATCTGAATCATACGGGTTCCCGTTATCATCAACCCCATAAGACGCCCTAAGAATTTCCACCTGAAACTCATCAACCATCCTATCAACTGTTTCAGAGTTATAATAAGTGGCCCAATTACTCCAGAAGAAACTCATCCCTTTTACTTGCATTGGCTCTCCAGTTTTGGAGCCATTAATTTTATTTCCCTCCACCTGCATTTCACCAAAATAACCAACTGGATTTGAATCGCTCGCAGCAAAGACAGAGTGTATATTACTTACTCCCGCAGAAAACCCGACGGATAGAGCTAATATAACCTGTAAACTTTTATTTTTTCGTTTGATTTTTAACATGTCGTCACTCTCACTTAAGTTATTATCTAACCGGTTTTTGAAGGGATGGAAGCACTCAAGGCATTAGGCCCATGTCACCCGAAGCCAAATAGTCAACCGGCTAACAAATTCAAAATTTAGGACAGAAATACCCTTATTGAGTTCCGGGTTAATTAGGAGCATTCATTCCACTGTATGTTTTTTTGCTTTGGGATAACTGCAGACTATTGAGCCTTCCATTTCACTAATATCGAGAAGTTTTGATATCAGTAAGTAAGCTTTACTCAATACATAACCGAATCAAGGAGGAAATGTGCAAGCCGATGACCGGGAGAGCTCATACCCAGCCTTACACACAAGGAATTACTTATATTTTGATAACAGCTGAAAATCAGCTTGGCTGAACAGATTATTTATTACCCTGCATTAAAACATAGCGCCAACGTTCACTAAGTTTTTGTAGGGTGTCTCGACTAAAGCAGTTGGCGTTATAAACAAAATTACTGTGGAGATATCCATCGTAAGCCGCCAAGGAGAGATAAATACCGTAGGGACTGATTCTGGCAGGGAGATTTATCGAACGTATTTTAATTTTTTCATTAATAGCAATCCACTCAGAGCCCGCGGCATTATATGCAGCTTGCAATCCTTCTTGATGTACTTCCGTTTGCAAGTAGTTGACTAAATAGGTACAGGGAGCTGGTAGGTTATTACCGATGATTCCATGGGGTCCTATTGAGTCCGCCACATAAACTGTACGCACGGCATATTGTATTTCCCTGGACAAACGCTGTAATTTCTCCGCCCAGTCTTCTTCACCCACCACAGCCAGATTTGCCAAGCGAAACATGGGCCCAAAAATCTGCCTATATTCTTTTTTTATCCGAAGCGACAAACTCACATTCATCCAAAACTCTTTTTGTAAGAGTTCGTACAAAGCTTGTTGAAATGCGGCACACAGATAAGCAAAGTGACTGACCCCAGCAGCTCTAGCACGCTCTTTTATATGTAAAAATTCTCTCGGCTCCAGGGTATAAGCCAAATCTTCGCAATAGAGCGAGACCATTTTTCCAACAGACGCCACCTCAACAGCGTTTCTTTGAAGGTTGAGCTTGTCCCGCCAATATTGCAGAGCTTTTTGTCCTCGCTGGGAGTGGATATAGTTATTTTCGAAATTTACATAATCGGCAAAGTCAATCGTTTCGGGCTGGGACCGGAAGCTTGCGCCATGCTCAAGATCCAGATAAGCAGTTAGAGCCAACTCTAAAAGCAGGGCCAAGCTAATGCCATCGGCAATAATATGATGACATTTTGTCAAGAGAATGTATTCGGCCTCTCCCGTGCGAATCAGACTTAATCCCAAGAGTTGATCCAACTGCATCGCTATTGGCGCATTACTGTATTGAGTTAAAAAGCTCATTATATGGGCATCACTCATGTCACAGACATCGATGATATCCAGTTCGACATCAACAAAAATGCGTCTAACGGGCTCCCTGGTGTAGCGGCAGCGAAAAATGGGGTAAGTGTTAACAGTTCTATGAACCGCCTCCCTGAACAGGTCAACTTGAAGAGGCCCTTTGATATTTATGGCGCGGGCAATCATATCCGCCAGGGCTTTTCGGTAATGTAAGTTGTAGATACTCCGCTCTGTGATTGACAGAGGCACATCTGCAGACTGTTCCCATCCCGACATGCTTCTCTCCCATGAACGCTCAATAATCTTTCTGCCAAATTTCTGCCAGGCAGCCCTCACGACGTCGTGCACCTAATATCTAAAACCTTTTAACCCTGCAGAAGAATTTCGAAATTATTCAGAGGCTCCCTTAATGAGTATTACATGTTCAAGGTGAGAATAAACAAGCGACTCACTGTGCCACTCGCCCTGCACTAATTACTCGACAATATTAATTACACGCATAAAGATTGTTTATACGCCTAAAAAAAGCTACTTGGTAAGATTCACACCTTGAGCGGCCTGTTTTGCGGCAGATCGAGGGTATATAGCAGCAAAGCCCCGCGCGATGATCTAGGTTCATTATCGGAACTCCCTGTAATGAGATTGAACCCACCCACTATGATCATCTCCACAGCCTGGCGTGCTTACGCCAGTAGAAATGGAATCAAGCGCGCGATCATTCCGGTGACCGCTCTGGTTCTGACCCCGATATTTCTAATTCTCACCATCGCAGTCGATGCTTGGTGGGTAATCGCCCTGCTGCTGAGCCTGTCTTTGGTTCTTCTGGGTATCTACGACATGCTGCAGCCCTACTGGAATGTGACGCGTAATTTTCCTGTTGCCGGCCGCATCCGTTGGATATTCCTGAATCTGCGTCCTTACTTCCGTGCCTATATGGTGGAGGGTAATGAGGAGGGCAAGCCTTTTAGCTATGAGGCACGGCGACTGGTCTACGCTCGCGCCGAAGGTTTCTCGGATATGCATCCCTTTGGCACCCAGCTGGATGTGCGTAGCGATGAATATATGTGGCTCACACATTCTATTAACCCGGCCAAAGAAGCGGATGTGAAGTCCCGCATTGAGGTGGGTTCCGGTCGTTGCGCAAAGCCCTATTCGGCAACGCTATTAAATATCTCCGCCATGAGTTTCGGCGCCCTATCCGCCCCTGCGATTGAGGCTTTGAACAAGGGCGCCGCTATCGGCGGTTTCTATCACGATACCGGAGAGGGCGGTATCAGCCCCTACCACCGTAAACACGGCGGTGACCTGGTGTGGGAATTGGGCAGTGGCTACTTTGGTGCCCGCCACGATGACGGCAGCTTCGATCCCGACCTTTTTCGAGAAGCCTGTGATGATCAGGTAAAGATGACCGAAATTAAACTGAGCCAGGGTGCTAAACCCGGCCATGGCGGCGTATTGCCCGGTGCAAAAGTCACCCAGGAAATCGCCTCCACTCGCAAAGTGAAACCGGGAGTGGATTGCGTCTCCCCACGAGCACACTCAATGTTTTCGACCCCCATTGAAATGCTCGAATTTGCCGACCAGATGCGCAACCTATCTGGGGGCAAGCCGGTGGGCATCAAACTGTGTGTAGGGCAGGTTTTTGAAGTGCTGGCCATTATGAAAGCCATGCTCGAAACGAAAAAATATCTCGATTTTATCGTGGTCGATGGCGCCGAAGGGGGCACAGGCGCTGCACCGCTGGAATTATCCAACCATGTGGGCATGCCGCTGTTGGCGGGATTGATCGTAGTACGCAATGCATTGGTAGGAACCGGCTTGCGGGACAAAGTGCGGCTGGCCGCCAGCGGTAAAATCTACTCTGCTTCAGAACTGGCTGCCTGCCTGGCGATTGGCGCTGATTGGTGCAACGCCGCACGACCTTTTATGTTTTCCATTGGCTGTATCCAGTCGCGGCGCTGCCACACCGATACCTGCCCCACGGGTGTTACCACCCAGGACCCTCAACGCCAGCGCGGTCTGGTGGTGGATGTGCAGAGTAAGCGCGCTGCGGCATTTCAGGAGAAAACTCTGGAGGCCCTTGGGGATATTATCGCCGCCGCTGGATTAACCGAACCGCGGGATCTGCAGCCCTACCACCTCTACCACCGGATCAATGGCACCGAGTCATACCCTATCGATCGAATCTGGCATTTCCTCAATGAGAAGTCCTTGATAGACGCACCCGATGAAACCCCTTACCGACACTGGTGGCAGGCCGCGAGGGCCGACTCATTTCAGCCTGCAGTTAACTTGGCTCATCACGATGATCACTCCGCCCTGCGACGCCTATAGCCCCAGCCCCTTTTACTGGAGATTTCCATGGAGACCGTTTCGGAGATTGTTGTCGATGCCCTGGTAAAAGCCGGGGCAAAACGCTGCTACGGCATCGTCGGCGATACCATCAATCACTTTACCTCCGCCGTGCGCCAGTCCAAGCTGGAATGGGTGCATGTTCGCCACGAGGAGGTAGGCGCCCTCGCCGCCGGCGGTGAGTCCTATCTGAGTGGTGAGCTGAGTGTTTGTGCCGGCACCGCCGGCCCCGGTAGCCTGCATTTTCTCAACGGTATCTTCGAGAGCCACCGCAACGGCGCACCGGTATTGCTGATTGCCTCCCGTATTGACCGTGCGGAACAGGGACTGGGATTCCCACAGGATGTCGATCAGATCAAGCTTTACGAGCAGTGCTCGGTATTCTGTGAAACCCTCTCCGACCCGGAGCAGGCTCGCCGTATTATCTGCCAAGCCGCCCAGGCCGCTCTCAACCACCGAGGCGTAGCCGTGGTTGAGATCAGTGGCGATACGTTCAAAACCAAGGTGAAAGACTCGATCCCCTGGGCAGTCCATCGCCCCCAGTGGTTAGCGCGCCCCTCTGATGAGGAACTGGATGCACTGGCGGAAAAACTCAATCAGGCGGAAAAGATTGTTATCTATGGCGGCATTGGCTGCCGCTTTGCTCACGATGCGGTAGTCAAGCTGGGGCAACATCTGTCCGCCCCAATCGTACATACCACCCGCTCCAAGGAGTTTTTAGAGTACGACAACCCCTGCAACGTGGGCATGAATGGCATTCTCGGCAACCCCGCCGGCTATCGTGCAATCCAGACCTGTGACCTGTTGCTGTGCCTGGGCAACGACTTCGCCTACACCCAGTTTTATCCAGAAAAAGCCACCATCATCCAAGTGGACATAGAGGCCTCCCACCTTGGTCGCCGCACCCCCATTCATATGGGCTTGGTAGGCGATGTCGGTGCAACCATTGAAGCCCTTTTGCCAAAACTAAAAACCCGCAGCGACAAAAAGTTTCTCCAGGACCTGCTCGGTCGCTATCAAAAAGACCTGGAGCAGTTGGAAGATCGAGGACACGAGCCCGACCCCAAACTGATCCACCCCCAATTTGTCGCTCAAACCCTGGACAAACTGGCCAGCGACGGGGCCGTATTTACTGCCGATGGCGGCTCCCCCATGGTTTGGCTGTTGCGCCACCTACGCGCCAATGGCAAACGCTCCTTTCTCACCAGCCTCTCCCACGGCACCATGGCCAATGCCTACCCTCAGGGCCTGGGCATGGCCAAAGCCGACCCCAGCCGCCAAGTGATTGCAATGTGCGGCGATGGGGGAATGACCATGCTGATGGGGGATCTATTAACTTTGGTACAAGAAAAAATCCCACTCAAACTATTGGTCTTTAACAATCACTCCCTCGGCTTTGTGGAAATGGAGCAGCGTATCGAAGGGCTGTTAGATAGCTTTACCGATTTGCAGAATCCCGACTTCAGTCGCATGGCGGAAGTCATTGGCATTCACGGCGAAAAAGTCGAGCAAGCCGATGATCTAGAGGACGCAATGAAGCGCTGGCTCGCTGCGAAAGGACCGGCCCTGCTGGACGTTACTGTAAATCGGTTAGAGCTGGTCATGCCCCCGGAGGTGACGGCGCAACAGGTCTCCTCCACCGCGCTATTTGGCCTCAAGGCCATACTCAGCGGGCGTGCCGATGAAGTGGTCGACCTGCTGAAAGACAACTTCCTGCGCTGAAACGGGTCATCCAGCTCGACCCCAGGCGCAACCCAAGCGGGAGATCCATGCACCAGCTCGGAAAACAAGTGCCCACCGGGATGCTGGCCCTACTCGCCAGCGGGGAGATCGCCAGCAACAGTGCTCCCGGCCGCGCCGCCGCGCGCCTGCAGGAGGAGCTGGCACAGCGCCGCATCGACCTGATCACCACGGTCTCCAGTGACGACGCCAGTGCCATGCTGCGCGCCAACCCAGCGATACAATGCCTGTTGCTAAATTGGGAGCTGCCGGGCAGCGGCCATTTGCCCGCGTTAAATGTGCTGGAACAGCTGAGAGCGCGCAATTTACAGCTGCCGGTATTTCTACTGGCCGATCGCGAAACCGTCAGCAATATGCCACGCCGCGCCCTGGAGCTGGCCAATGACTTTATCTGGATACTGGAGGACACCCCCACTTTTATCGGCGGGCGCATTCAAGGGGCAATAGAGCGCTATAGTCATGCGGTACTGCCGCCGATGTTTGCCGCCCTGACCCATTTTGCCCGCGTGCATGAATACTCCTGGCATACGCCCGGCCATACCGGCGGCACTGCATTCCTAAAATCCCCCGCGGGCCGCGCCTTCTACGATTTCTTTGGTGAGAACATGCTGCGCTCGGACCTGTCCATTTCCGTGACAGAGCTGGGCTCCCTGCTCGATCACACCGGGCCAATCGCCGCTGGAGAGCGCTACGCGGCCAAGGTGTTCGGTGCTGACCGTACTTACTATGTCACCAACGGCTCTTCCACCTCCAATCGCGTGATTGTGATGGCCTCTGTGACCCGCGGCCAACTGGCCCTGTGCGATCGCAACTGTCACAAGTCGGTGGAGCACGCCATCACCATGTCTGGCGCCATCCCCACTTACCTGGTGCCTCTGCGCAATCACTACGGATTGATCGGCCCGATTCCCCCGGATCAGTTGACGAAAGCGACGGTATCCCAAGCGATCCAGAACAATCCCCTGGCAAGCACCGCCGACAGCCAGCGCGCGGTGCATGCGGTTATTACCAACTCCACCTATGACGGGCTCTGTTATAACGTGCGCCGGGTGGAGGAATTGCTGGGTGAGTCCGTCGACCGGCTGCACTTTGATGAAGCTTGGTATGCCTATGCCCGCTTCAATCCCATCTATCGGGATCGCTTCGCTATGTACGACAGCGATGATGCCGAGCCCCATAATGGCCCGACCAAATTCGCCACCCAGTCCACTCACAAACTACTGGCAGCTCTATCACAGGCTTCCATGATCCATATCCGCGACGGGCGCAGCCCCATCGAACACGGCCGCTTTAACGAAGCGTTTATGTTGCACGCCTCCACCTCGCCGCTCTACTCCATCATGGCTTCGAATGATGTCAGCACCGCGATGATGGACGGCCCCGGTGGTACGGCGCTCACCGGTGAATCCATTGCCGAGGCGGTGGCTTTTCGCCAGGTGTTGGCACGGCTCAAACGGGAGTATGAAGACAAGGGGGAGTGGTTTTTTGACGGTTGGCAGCCGGATCAGGTGACAGACCCGACAAGTGGCCAGAAATACGCCTTTCACAGCGCCCCCATAGAGCTGCTCTGTAACGATGCCAGCTGCTGGCTGCTGAACCCCGGCGACTCATGGCACGGCTTCGGCGAGCTGGAAAAAAATTACTGCATGCTCGACCCCATCAAGGTCTCAATCACCACCCCAGGCATGCAGCGCAACGGCCAACTCGCACAATGGGGTATTCCAGCCGGTATTATCAGCAAGTATCTGGATAACCTCGGCATCATTGTCGAGAAGACGACCGACTTCACCATCCTGTTCCTTTTCTCCATCGGCATTACGAAAGGTAAATGGGGCACCCTGATCAATGCGCTGCTCGCTTTTAAGCGGGACTACGACGCTAACCAGCCCCTCAGTCAGTGCCTGCCCAACCTACTGGCAAAGTACCCGGGCTATACGGAGATGGGCCTACGGGACTTAGCGCAAAAAATGTTTGACCGAATGAAGGAGTTGCGCAGCACGGCAAAAATGTCCGCCGGTTTTTCCGCCCTGCCCCAGGCCGATTGCAGCCCCGTGCAGGCCTATGAAGCCCTGGTACGCGGCGAAGTGGAGTTACTCCCTCTCGATCAGTTAGCCGGGCGCACTGCGGCAACGGGGGTTATTCCCTACCCGCCCGGTATCCCTCTGTTGATGCCCGGGGAGAATTTTGGCAGTGAGGGCAGCCCCGCGCTGGAATACTTGCGGGTATTGGAATCCTTCGACCGGGAGTTTCCCGGTTTCGGCCACGATAACCATGGAGTGGAAGTACGCGAGGGGCGCTACCATATCTACGCCCTGAGCCGGGGGGCCGCGCCATAGCTCCTCATCCCGCGGAGAAAAATAAAATCGGACTGGTGCCCGCCACACTGATGGTGGCCGGCAATATGATGGGCTCCGGGGTATTTATGCTTCCGGCCAATCTGGCGGTTGTCGGCAGTATTTCCCTGGTCGGCTGGCTCATTACCATCGTTGGCGCCGTATCACTTGCACTGGTTTTTGCCCGCCTCGCCGCCCTAGACCCAGCCGCCGGGGGGCCCTATGCCTACGCGCGCCAGGCCTTCGGCGACTATATCGGCTACCAAACCAACCTGGTGTATTGGCTGGCCAATGTCATCGGTAACGTCGCACTGATTACCGCCGGGCTGGGCTACATCACCCATTTCTTCCCACCGCTCAAGGACCCATTTACCTTTGCCCTGGCCCAGGTGGCACTGATCTGGCTACTCACCTACGCGAATATCCTGGGGCCGCATATCGTCGGGCGAATACAGTCTCTCACCACCAGCCTGGTGCTGATTCCGATTCTCGGCACTGCCCTTTTTGGGTGGTTCTGGTTCGACAGCCAGACTTTCAGCGCCGGCTGGAATGTCTCCGGCAAGAGCGATACCAGCGCAATCATGACCACTTTAACTTTTACCCTGTGGGCGTTTATCGGGGTAGAGACTGCCTCCGTGTCCACTGCGGTGGTAAGGAACCCCAGTCGCAATGTACCCATCGCCACCGTAGGCGGGGTGCTGCTGGCATCGGTAGCTTATGTGCTGAGTTCTTCGGTCATTATGGGCATGCTGCCCAACAAAGAGCTGATCGCCTCTTCCGCACCCTTTGCCGATGCGGCACGCCTGGCGCTGGGCAATACTGCGGCGAATATTGTGGCCATCTGTGCGGCTATAGGATGTATCGGATCACTCGGAGGCTGGATTCTTTTGGTGGGTCAATCTGCCAAGGCCGCCGCCGATGACGGACTGTTTTCCAAGGCCTTTGCCAAAACCAACGCTAAAGGGGTGCCCTCTTTCGGCCTGGCACTGGTAGCCATTCTGATGTCCTTGCTGGTGCTCGCCACTATTTCTCCTAGCGCCAGCCAGCAGTTCGGCAAGATAGCCTCGGTAGCAGTCATCATGACATTGCTACCCTATATCTACTCGGCAATCGCTCTGCGAGTGCTCGCCTACGGCAAAATGCCACATCATCAATACATACTGTTTACCGTGATACTGCTGATTGCCGCCATCTATTGCCTGGTGGCACTGGTAGGCTCAGATGGCCAGCAAACGCGATGGTCACTGATTTTTGTCATCAGCACCGTTATTTTCTATGCGTTGATATTAAATCGCCGGCGCAGCGTCGAAGAGAAACACTTACTACCCAGTGGACCCGAACCCAAATGGGTACACTATTTTACCCTGGGGGCGACGATCACCGCACTTTGCGTATTCTTCTGGTATTCAGTTGGCCAATACACCGATTTAGAGATTCGCTTGCGCGATCCTCAGCCACTTGGGCAGACAGTTAACCACTAAATACCTGCTGGATTATTTTAATCGCTCGCTGGGTAATACCATGGGAATTTGATTCCCTATTACCCGCCACATTCAATACAAACGGTCTATTTTTATCGATAAATGCTCGTATTTTTCTGCAGCAGTCTTCCCTGGGATCAACTATCAAGTACGGCTTGTCCATTTCCCGGCAGAACCGGATGGTATAGGCAGTACCGTCGCTGTTGGGATTGTCGGTGAAAATTAAGGTCGCATCGGAGTTGCGTATATTTTCCCGCGTTCGCTCTGCCAAATCTTTGGTCGGCAGCTCAATTAACCCAAAGCCTTTCAGAAATTCCGCACGCGCCCCCTCCTCGGTCAAATAGCCTTTTGGTGCGGCGCCACCGGTAGCAATACCCAGACGTTGCCCAGCGATCAATCCGCCGGTGTCCGCTCCAGTTTGTCCGCCACTGATGATTTTTTCCGGTTTGAAGATCATGCTCAAAGAAAACCTGTGAAAACCAATAGAATTGAAAATTCCCGCTCAAAGCCCTACCTTACTCCCGCTTAGTTTGGTCAGCGCGTTTATGAATTACTACCTCGTACTCAAGACACTACACATCCTCTGCGCCATTATCGTACTCGGTACCGGCACCGGAATTGCCTGGTATACCTTGCGCGGTTGGCTGTCCGGGGATTCACAAGTAATCCAGTGGGTAAGTAAGGAAACAGTGCGGGCGGACTGGATTTTCACCGGCAGCGCCGTGCTTGGGCTGATGGGCAGTGCCATGGGTATGCTGATGATAAATCCAGCCTGGATTCAACAAACGTGGCTGCAACTAGCCGCCGGATTGACCCTCGCTGTCTTCCTACTGTGGCTACCGGTGGTCTACCTGCAATATCAGTTGCGCTCTCATGCCAACCAGGAGAATAACCACGGTACAATACGCAAAATTATGCGTACATGGTGCCTACTGGGTGCGCTGGCCTTTCCTCTAACAGTTGCGATCGTTTACCTGATGGTCTCCAAACCCTCTTTTTAGCAATATGAGTAACCTGACTGACTCACCTTAAGGTAGGCTTCCAACTTTAATTTCCACCTCTCAGGGTCTTATAACTCGCTCTCTGCCCAATATCTTTCCATTGCCGTTTAAAATCATCCAGCACAACACCTGCAACAATCTCGGCATATCCTTCGGAGTTTTTACTCAACCGATTCAAGGCTTCCCTTTTGCAGAGCGGAATGATAATGGCGGATTTCTCGCGCTTATCACACCTTAGCAAGCGGCTGCGAATATGCTCAGCCTCGCCCCCGGAACAGCTAGCATCAGTAATTACAAAGACATTGGTATCACTATCGAGATCACAGGCAATGGTGCCCCAATTGAGATCGAACTGTCTAAATACCACACCGCGAAAGCGCCCCTCACCCACCTCACTGCCAGTAATAAAGGGCCAGGCATGGGCAAGGGTCCAAAGATAGGACTTACTCAACACATACTGCAGGTGCTGATTGCGCACTAAGCCCAACTGGCACTGCCTTTTGAAAGTCTCATCATCCAGCTTGGCTTTACTGCAAATCGCCTTGGGGATAAGCTCCCCTTTATAGCTGGTGGTTGGAATCACAACGACAAAGTCATCGGCCTCTTTCTTTTTTTCTAAAGCTCTAACAATTGTGGCCTGCAAATGCAGCACAAACTCCTCAGTCGAAATCACATCATGAGGCAAGGTCGCCCTATCCTCCCCCAGGTTCATGTATTGTGCTTCGCTTCTGTAAGCCGCAATGATCGGTTCAAACTCCGCTTTAGTGAACAATAGTTTCTCATCTAAAACCGCCTCTTCATTGATCTTTCTGGCATAGCAGTCCAGCAACATCTGGTCTGCCTGATAAATACCTTTATATTCAGAAGAGACACAGCGTAAATACTCGATATCCTGTAAGGCGAGAAAACGCTCGACGACCGGCCGACTAATGTCACGCCCAAATAATTCATACAGAACCTCTTCATCCCTGGGTAAAAAATATTCCTCAGGGCGAGATAAATTCTGCAACGGTCTTTGAGCCATTAATCCCGCCCACTTTTATCAATGCCAATAAACACCAAGCGGCATTTTCTCCGCATGATTAAACGACCCGACATACTTCATCGAATTCAAAGCGAGGATTGCGCGGGTGCAGTTTGGCATCCACGCCATATCCGAGGTTACAGAGGAAGTTGGATTTAATGTGGCTCTCTGGACAATGCTCCTGTACAAAAGACGGAGCCGAGGATTTATCGCTAAAGAATTCGTGATCCACGAGTGCGTTATCAAACCCCGACATAGGACCGCAGTCCAACCCCAGGGCCCTCGCCGCCAAAATAAAATAGCCACCCTGGATTGAACCATTGCGAAACGCTGTGGTTTCTGCCAGCTCTGGATTGTCGGCAAACCACTCCCGGGCCGGTGCGTGGGGAAACAGTTTGGGGAGGTGTTCATAAAAACGCATATCGTGCGCAATAATTGCCGTAACCGGAGCCGACAGGGTTTTCTCGACATTGCCCTCATTCAAGGCCGGTTTAAGTCGTGCCTTGCCCTCCTTGCTAACAATAAACACAACCCGCATCGGGCAACAGTTAGCGCTGGTGGGTGCCATCCTGACCAGGTCGTGCAACTTTTTCAGCAGCGGCTGCGGTACTGGTTTATCCTGCCAGTAACTATGTGTTCTGGCGTCAAAAAATAATTGGTCTTGTGCTGAGGGGGTAGTCGGCTCCATTTCTGGCATTTCCTTGTCGGTTTTCAGGTAAAAGTCTAGCTTTCAATAAGTCTGAGGAACTGCTACCGAAGTTGTTAAGACAGCAGCATCATGCCGAGGTGACAGGCGATCACAAGATAGGTAACGATACTGCGCGTACGAAAGTATTGCTCCCGGCCCGGCAAATTGGGATTCAAACGGGCCTCCATCCAAGCCACAAATGCGAAACCAATTGCGAGGATGGGCAAGCCCCAAGGGCTTTGATACAAAAGCAATCCAACCCAGCCGGCCAATGCGATTAGATTACTGAGAAACACCAGCGCCATCCGATGCGGATGACCGGGGCGATTAAGAGCCCCACCCCACCAGACACCACATAAAAAACTGAGTATCACCGCGCTATAAGCGGTAAAAAATAAGCGGGCATCAATGCCCAACAAGGAGACCTCGGTTATCTGTAGCAACAACCCGATAACAAAAGGACAAAGTCCCAAATAAGCCAGGATGTCAAACAGACGGGTATCCACCACCGGCTGCTGATAGCCGCTACTATCCATGCTGTGTAATATTCCATACAGTAAGGGAAAGGAATTTCCGACATCGAAACAACAAGTCTAGCGGCGCGGGGAGGTCAGTATGGAAGAGGAGAGCAAAATTGACGTCAAACAGGCCTTGCGGGTATTTGATCGGGCCACCCGAGAGGGACAAAAGGAAGCCGATGGCTGGCATTACCAAGGGCTGACAGTAAGCACCGACTTTGATGGCTATACCGTCTTCATCAACTCAGATAAAGTGAAGCTCACCGTATTTTTTCACAATAAGTTTTCTGTGGACTACGGGAGCGACAGGGATCTGCAGGACTTTAACCGCTTACTGGCCAGTCTGGACCAGAGCTGAAGCTGGGCTATATAAAGCGCACCTTAAACTTTGCCAGGTACGCCGCTGTGAAAACGAAACTCGCCATCGCCACTCAGCACAAGCTCCTTCTCGAGCTGTAATAAAGCCTGCACCCGAGGCTCTATATCCTCATTGGCAGCTTTTTGTGCAAGGTGCAGATAATCGCGGAAGTGGCGGGCTTCTGACTTCAGAAGTGAGAGATAAAATTTCTGCAGCTCTTCGTCCAGGTGTGGCGCAATACGAGCAAAACGCTCACAGGAGCGCGCCTCAATGATGGCCCCACAAATCAGAGTATCCACGAGGCGCCCAGGCTCCGCAGAGCGCACCTCTGCACGCAGCCCGGCGGCGTAGCGGGAGGCACTGACGTGGGGATAGGCAATGCCGCGCTTTTCCATAATTGCCAACACCTGCTCAAAGTGGCGTAGCTCCTCGCGGGCCAGACGCGACATCTTGTGCAGCAGCTCAAAATCCCCCAAATAGCGGAACATCAGGTTGAGTGCCGTACCCGCCGCTTTTTTCTCACAGTTGGCGTGATCCACCAGCATCATCTCCGGCTCGGCTAGTGCCGCCTCAATCCAGGCATCCGGGGTGGCGCACAACAGGAATTCATGAATCGCGGACAAATCGGGAACTAGAGCACTCATGGGATCGGTATTCATCTGGCATCAATCATTTGGCGCGGGATTATAGCGACACAGCGGCAGAAAGGCAGGTCCCGAAGCATAATCAACCACTTAAGCCCTAGATGTGACCCACCGAACACTATCATCCTGCGCCATGCCACCACTGGCCAACGCGGCCCTGCCAAGCAGGGCCCTCAGGATTAAACCATTTGAATAGAAATTTGGTAACGGTTTATTAAGTGCATTAAAATAACAACCTTTTAGATAGTGGAACTCGGCAATGAGAGACCATCGGGCATTGGCACTCAGCATCCCCCCCCTGCTGGAACAGGTCCACAGCCGCGCCGCAGAGTTGCGCGACGCTCTTGAACAGCTACAGACTGCCGGTAAGCCCTGGCAGCACTATCTGCTGCAGCCACCTTTTGCCTTGGAAGCTGCCCAATCCTTGCAAGAAAGCTTTGAGCGCCCCTTCTCCCTCGCTGGTGCTCTCTATTCCCAACTGGATTACGCCGAACCTCTAGGTACTGGTGGCGATGCCCGCGTAACCCTACAAATTCCCGGTTTACTGGCAGTCCCGCAAAAGACTCTGTCCCTGGCCAAACAGCTCAACAGCACCAAGGAGGCCTTTGCCAATGCCATCGCCGAATACCGTGCAGCCCTGGCTGAGCGGCCAATGGCAGAGCGAGACCGCAACGTACGCGAGGTAATGGCGCAAGCGGGATATCCACGCGCGCACCTGCGTCAGTGCTACCGCCTGGTTTTACTCTGTGATGAGCATCCCGACGCCATCACCCTCTCCTGGATAAAAGCGCGCAAGTCTATTCGTAAAGTAACGACGCAATGGTGTGAGAAAAAGCTGGTCCAGATGGACCCGACCGGCGCGGACCCCGGTATTCAGTACCAACGGCAACTGCTCGCCGGCTTGCACAAAAGCCAGCAGGATGATTTGCGCCAGGTGCAGGTACAGAGCCGCCCCAATCTGCAGGTCGCGGAAATATTTTTTGCGCAAGGAACAGGCGAGGAAGACCAATACCGTCAGGTGGGCTATTCCTCCATGCCGGTACTGGTGGCCGCCAACGAAGCTGGGCAGCTACCGGAATTTACCCGGATCGACCATCAACCCAGTGCGAGCCGGCGCCGGCAGAGGCGGGATCTGGCCATCGCCAATGAGCCTTTCCTGCCAGCCCTGCGGGTATTTCTGCGGCAGCAGCGCTGAGGGTGACCATCGGGCGAGGATCACTGTAGGCGCTTTTCGAGCCAGGTCAGAGATTCCTCGAGGTGATGGCGGCACTCACCCTTGAGCTCGTCGTGAGCCCCCTCCAAGGCGCTCAAATCCTCGCATTCCATATAGTCCAGCAGCTCGCGGTCGGCATCGAGGCGCTGCTGAAAGACTTCCTTGGTCTTGTCGTCGGCCATCAATGGCCCAAGCATCTGCAGAAGCTGCTCACCCGCTTTCAGGTCAGGGTCCGGTTCCGAGGGCAAGCCGCCCTCTGCGCGAATCGCTCGCTCCACACGCTGCGCAAGCGACTGCCGCTTGGAAGCGATAGCGCACAGAAAATCGGCTGCAGCCTGATCTTCGAGTTGTTCGGCCGCAGCTCGGTAGTCATCCTCGCTGCGGGTAAGCGCCATAAACAGGTCATTCAATGCGGCTTGGGTTTCTGTGCGAATGAGTGTCATTGCCCTCTCTCTTTTTCACTGAGGAGTTCTTCAGAATTGCGTGGCACCAGCACCTCTAGCGCCCTGGGAATAACCGAGAACGTGGCCGGGGTATTGGTAACCGGCTCTCCATCTGCGTGGATCTCCAGGCGCGGCTTGGTTTCCACTTCTATATGTTGTGCACTGGCGTTAAAGATTCTCTTGGCCAAGTGGTGTTTGCCACCGCGCACTAACAGCGCCATACCCAGCAGCTCCATCAGGCCGCGTGGGCGCAGACAGTACAGATCGAGCCTGGCGTCATTGATGCGCGCCTCTTCGGCCACCAGGTTCCCACCGCCATAGTAACGGCCATTACCCACCGCCAATTGGATGGACCCCATTCGATAGCGCTCATCATCCAGCGCCAACTTGACCCGGAACTTTTGCGCCCGCCTCAGGGCAACAAAGAAAGCCCTTAGATAACTCAGCACCCCCCAACGTTTTTTTATTTCGGAGTCTTGTGCCTCTGTTACTTTTACCCCAAGCCCCATATTGGCCACATTGAAAAAATAGTGGCCATTGACAACACCGAGGTCAATTGGCTGGCGGTGGTTCTCGATAATGACATCAAAGGCCTGATCAAGCTCCTCGATGCCCAGTGAGCGGGCCAGATCATTCGCAGTCCCCAACGGCAAGATAGCTAGAGGCAACTGACACTCTTTCAATACCCTGGCAGTGGAGCTGATAGTGCCATCGCCGCCGCCGACGATCACAAAGTCCAGAGCCTTATGCCGCTGTCGGATCGCATCCTCAGTTTCCTGTGGGCCCTCAGAGTGCAGGACTTCCACTTCTACTCCGTCAGCGCGCAAACGTTCTATGCCGCTGTCGATATCTGCCTCGGCGCCATTTCGACTTTTCGGGTTGACCACGAGCAATGCTCGGCGAGATTTTTTTTGAGTTGAGCTGATAGCCGGTTCTCCATTACCGGAAAAGGAGTATGAATTCTAAAGGGATAAGCTGCCCCAAGAAAATACCGACCGAGGTACGCAATGCTAAATAAGAGGCACGTAATGGTAAATAAAGAAAAGCCGTCAGTCTTTTTGCAGACCAGGGGCAATATAGCGCTGGTAATAAGCTACAGATAGAGCGTAGAAATCCTCATCAATGCGCCGGCGAACTTCCACGAGACTCACCCCCTTGGCCTGTGCGGTCGGCCGCAGCCCGAATGTGCTCAAGTCGCCAATCTGGCTGGCACCCGCCCGCAGTAACTCAAATACCCAACAGTAGGCACTCTGACTATCATCAAAACGAATCTGCTGATGACGCAGCTGCGAAAGCAACAGGGGTTCATCGATGATTTCCAGCTGACTGCGCACGGCATTGGTTAAATAGCCTTCACGCCGGGAGGCAATAATGCGGCGCTGCTCCTCGGAGTAGGCATTCCAATCGATCACCTCGTGGGCAAAGCGCTTGCAGCCACGGCAAACATCATCACCGATTCCCGTTGAGCAGACACCGATACAAGGTGTACGGACTTTTTTGTACATCAATTAACCAGATTTAGCCGATCAGGCACTGGAGGCCTGGATTAAAATTGCGCGTAGACTATTTTGTTTCGGCCACTAAGAAAAGAGGCGGGACAGCTGCTGTGAGCGCAGTAAAATTCGCCCTACGAATAGTCGAAATTCACTTAAATTATTGATTTTTCGATAAACTTAACAGCTGTAGGGCTTTGCTGTAGTATTCGCCACCCCGCCTTCAGCGGCCTCGAAAAAAAAATCCCGACAACAGTACAAAGATCGGGAATTCCACCCGCTGTTGGTGCCACCCCACACACCAAGAGGGACTTATCCGTGCTTGAAGCCTATCGTAATCACGTCGCAGAACGCGCCGAACAGGGCATCCCACCGAAGCCGCTCGACGCTGAGCAAGTAGCTGGCTTGGTTGAGCTGCTGAAAAATCCGCCAAAAGGCGAAGAGCAGGAATTAGTTGACCTGCTCACCCACCGTGTACCGCCCGGTGTTGACGAAGCCGCTTACGTAAAAGCCGGCTTCCTGTCCGCCATTATCAAGGGTGAAGCGGAGTCCCCGCTGATCGACCGCAAACACGCTGTAGAACTACTGGGCCAAATGCTTGGCGGCTATAACATCGCTACCCTGGTAGAACTGCTGGACGACAAAGATCTGGCCGAGCTGGCCGCAGAGCAGCTAAAAGGCACCCTACTGATGTTCGACGCCTTCCACGATGTGGAAGAGAAAGCCAAAGCCGGCAACGAACACGCCAAAGCCGTACTGCAATCCTGGGCCGATGCCGAGTGGTTCACCAAGCGCAACAAAGTGCCCGAGAGCATCAAGGTTGCCGTATTCAAGGTGACCGGCGAAACCAACACCGATGACCTGTCTCCGGCTCCCGATGCCTGGTCCCGCCCGGATATCCCCCTGCACGCGCTGGCCATGTACAAAATGAAGCGCGACGGCCTGGAGCCTGAAGAAGCCGGCGTTACCGGCCCGCTGAAGCAGATTGAAGAAGTGAAAGCCAAAGGCCTGCCCGTTGCTTTCGTTGGCGACGTAGTGGGTACCGGTTCCTCCCGTAAGTCCGCCACCAACTCCGTACTGTGGTATTTCGGTGAAGAAATGCCCGGCGTGCCGAACAAGAAAGGCGGTGGTATTTGTATCGGCGGTAAAGTCGCCCCGATCTTCTACAACACCATGGAAGATGCTGGCGCGCTGGTATTCGAAGCCCCCGTTGACGAACTGGGTATGGGCGACGTTATCGAGATCCGCCCCTACGACGGCAAGATCCTGGCCGAAGACGGCAAAGTCCTGTCCGAATTCGAACTGAAGTCCGAGGTACTGTTGGACGAAGTTCAGGCTGGCGGTCGTATCAACCTGATTATCGGTCGCGGCCTTACTGGCAAAGCCCGTGAATCCCTGGGCCTGGCGCCTTCCGAGCTGTTCCGCAAGCCTGAGCAGCCCGTCGATACCGGCAAGGGTTACACCCTGGCGCAGAAAATGGTTGGTAAAGCCTGTGGCGTTGAAGGTATCCGTCCGGGCACCTATTGCGAACCGAAAATGACCACTGTGGGCTCCCAGGACACCACTGGCCCCATGACCCGTGACGAACTGAAAGACCTGGCCTGCCTCGGCTTCTCCGCCGACCTGGTCATGCAGTCTTTCTGTCACACTGCGGCCTACCCCAAGCCCGTTGATATCAGCACCCAGCACACCCTGCCGGACTTCATCATGAACCGCGGCGGTGTTTCCCTGCGCCCGGCTGACGGCATCATCCACAGCTGGCTGAACCGTATGTTGCTGCCAGACACCGTAGGTACCGGTGGTGACTCCCACACCCGTTTCCCCATGGGGATCTCCTTCCCGGCAGGTTCCGGCCTGGTAGCCTTCGCCGCCGCAACCGGTGTTATGCCGCTGGATATGCCTGAGTCTGTACTGGTGCGCTTCAAAGGCGAAATGCAGCCCGGTATCACCCTGCGCGACCTGGTACACGCCATTCCGCTTTACGCCATCAAGCAAGGCTTGCTGACCGTAGAGAAAAAAGGCAAGAAGAACATCTTCTCCGGTCGCATCCTCGAGATCGAAGGCCTGGAAAACCTGACCGTAGAGCAAGCTTTCGAGCTGTCCGACGCCTCCGCCGAGCGCTCCGCTGCTGGCTGTACCATCAAGCTGTCTGAAGAGACCATGGCTGAGTACCTGCGCTCCAACATCACCCTGTTGCGCTGGATGATCGCCGAAGGTTATGGCTCCAAGCGCACCCTGGAACGCCGCGCTCGCGCTATGGAAGAGTGGCTGGCCAACCCGAAACTGATGGAAGCGGATGCCGACGCAGAGTACCTGGAAGTTATCGAGATCGATCTGGCCGATATCAAAGAGCCTATCGTTTGTGCACCGAACGACCCGGACGACGCGCGCCTGCTGTCCGACGTTGCTGGCGACAAAGTAGACGAAGTATTCATCGGCTCCTGTATGACCAACATCGGTCACTTCCGCGCTGCCGGTAAACTGTTGCAGGGACACAAAGGTGGTATCTCCACCCGCATGTGGATCGCTCCGCCCACCAAGATGGACGAGCACCAGCTGATGGAAGAGGGTTACTACAACATCTACGGCGCAGCCGGTGCTCGCACCGAAATGCCCGGATGCTCCCTCTGCATGGGTAACCAGGCGCGTGTGGCTCCGAACAGCACCGTACTGTCCACCTCTACCCGCAACTTCCCCAACCGCCTGGGCGACGGTGCCAATGTGTACCTGACCTCCGCTGAACTGGCTTCTGTGGGCGCCATCCTGGGTAAACTGCCGACCCCGGCCGAGTACCAGGAATACGCGAAGAACCTGGATTCCATGTCCAGCGAGATCTATCGCTACCTGAACTTCGACCAGATTGAAGATTTCCAGAAGTCTGCCGAGGAAGGTAAGCGCATTGCCGCCACCGAGATCCAGGAAGTTACTGTTTAAGTAACAGCCCTGCCTCAAGAGAAAGCCCCGCCATTTGGCGGGGCTTTTTTATGGCACCTCCAAAACTCTTACCAAGCAAAACAAGGTAAAGAGCTTAAACCTAAACAATGCTTTCCTTATTAACTAAATACGAAAATAGGACTGAGGAAGAAATCCGATAATTTTTTATTTACTTTACTTCTACTCTGCAGCTAAAACAGAAATATCAAAAAAATACTAGATATTAATCGCGCCAAAATTCAAGATTCTAATTAAGACCTTGACCGGACCCATTCTAATAAGTAGCTTTTCACTCTCGCCGCAAATAATCTTCAAATGAAAAAGCTACTAAGAAAATTGGCCAACCAAACAACTCCAGATACCAACTTGGAAGATCAGCCCCTCACTACCTTAAGACAACCATCCGGACTAACTCTCCCTCCAAAGATCTATTTTTGCCACGTCCCTAAATGTGCAGGATCCTCATTAGATTCCGCATTCAGAAATCAACTCTATACACCTAATAAATTAGGCCAATTCGATATCAAGCTAGAAGAGAGTAGATATGCGGCCAGCATCTTAGACACATCAATGATGTCAGTTCGAGAAACAGTGCTCGCCTACAACCTATCTATTAAGACGAATTTTTTTGGCAGCGGCCATTGCTTCTGCCGCCCCAACCTTGTAAAAAATTTCTCCCCTGAGTGGAATTTTTTTACAGCCCTAAGAGATCCTGTTGAGAGATGGATATCACTTTATACTTACAATACTTTCAAGCTGAGCAAATGGGCGAAAAATACGCTCCCACTGAACGAATACATCCAGTCTCACAAAGGCATTTCTGCTGGCCTAAGCTTCATTCATTATTTTTCAGACTTTAGCCAGGCACCTCGATCAAACCCAGCGGATTATATTGAGCAAGCCATTCGCAACTTGCAGAGGTTTTCTATCGTTGGCTCAACCGAACATCTAGACCAACTGGCACAACAGACAGAAAAAGTCTTTCAGGTTAAATTAAATTTACCTAGATTAAATGAAACCCCCAATAGTGAACTCGCCCAACAACTAAGGTCCACCCCAGAAATAATTAAAAAAATTGAACACATTTGCAGACATGACACAGAAATTTATAAAAGATTTCTAGGTGAATTTGGCCCAGTCTATTCAAAAGAATTCCACGCCATTAATTAGCCCCCTGGAGAGACCCTCACAAAAAACCACTACACATTACCCATAGATATATATCACAACAATGACTTTGTAAATCTGAGAATAAGTTAGCATTTAGGGGAAGTTTATACCGCCCTCTATTAACTTGAACCCTTCCCTCTTCCATTGATAAAAAACACACTCACCACCATCCCCAACAGGGCCAAGTGGGCATTCATCAAAAACGCTCGACTAATACCAGTCGCCAAATCTGGGGCCAGCGCAACGATTGTCGTATTCAATCCCAAACCAATTGCACCACCAATAATTTGAAACATATAGATGATGGCCGCAGCAAGGCTGGCACGGTCATACCTGAGAATTAAAATAGCTGTCGTGGTGATAGTGGGGTAAAACAAACCCATTCCAATACCCATCAACCCCATGCCTGGCGTAAAAATGAAGGGCTCAACTTGCACAGAAAGTTTAGAGAGAACCAACATACCGGCCCACATAAATAGAGCCCCAAAACAGGAAAGTAACTTGGCCCCAAACCTCTCATAAAGATGTCCTGATAGAAAAGAAGTGGCACCAAACAGTATCATCATGGGGAGTAGCGCTATACCAGACTGTATCGCAGTGAATTTCCATACCTTGCTGAGAAACTGTGGAACAAACATCAGTGCAGCTATAAATGCCACAGAGACCAATAAAGTAGCGACTCCTTCCGCGAAGAACCTCTTATTCTTGACCACATCCACAGGTATCAGAGGCTCTCCTGATGAACGATAATCCAACCAGACAAATACAGACAGGAAAAGAACAAAGCCCAAAAATAGGAGTAATGTTCGGTAGTTAACAAACCCAACATCTACAGATAAATCCAACCCTAACAACAACGCGAGTAAAGCCAATGAGAGAAATAGCAGCCCAGTTAAATCCACATGTTCGCCCGGGGCCGATGGTAAATCGCTAATGACCAACTTCCAGCAAGTGAGTATCGCCACCAGGGTTAAGGGGAGATTTAAGAAAAGTATCCAGCGCCACCCCAGGGTATCGGTTAAAACCCCACCAATAATAGGGCCAAGGGAATTTGCCACGCCACAACCAAGCATCAACAGTCCACCAGCAACACCGGCGCGTTTGCTATCTAACAAGTGATAAGTCATCCCTATCACCGAAGGCCACATCATGGCGCCACCAATACTTAACATTACGCGACATCCCATCAACATCCATATATTTAGCGAAAAACCACCTAAAAGAGAGAATACCGAAAAGAGTGTTGCGCCTATAAAAAAGGTTCGTCGCCTCCCCAACATATCAGCTAAGCGACCACAAGATATTACAGAAACACCAAAAGCCAAGGCGTAAGCATTAACCAGCCACATCGTTGTCGTAATATCGACCTGAAACGTCTTCTGAATTGAAGGGAGAGCGACAGAGAAAGCGGTATAATCATATCCAACAAGAAAAATTGAGAAAATTAACGCCGTCAAACCCAGACTTCGGGTTTCAGAAGCGGTTAATCCCTTTAGATACATTACCGTCACTCATTTCGTTGAAAAATGTGCTTAATCTATTATCTTAGTTGTTAGACTGAGGTTAACGAACCGATATAAGCCCCATCTTTCATAATAAACAAGATAAGCCTGCTCTCTCTAAAAAATTAAGTCTCATCCATATAGATAATTAATGTGTCGACTGGATTAAAGCCACTATATTTAATAATGCATTCATTATGTATTTACGGCCCTGAGATTAGAAACGTTAACCTCTCTGGCAAAATGTCAGACAATGAATTTTCTCATGAAATATTGGGCTTATTGATCTCAAGCAATAACTGCAATCCCTAATGCTACAAGTAGATCATATTGTAGTCCCACATATAAAAATTGTGCGATATCAACCACAAGCAAACTTTAAAACTTCTTATATAAATCAAATCACCCAATTAAGCTGTAGGTGTGCACACGATTCAACAGTAAGGATTGTTATAAACTTTGTATTGGCCCGCCTTCTGAGCCAATAAAATCGTCACTTAAAGTTTAAAACAAACATTAGATAATCAAACTTGATCCAATAACTATTCGTAGATAAAATGAACTGCTAAATTGAGCATAAACAAAGCAAATTTCAATGGAAAGATTCTTAACTTTACTCTCACTATATCTCCTGTTTTCCATACCAGCCAGTACCGATCAGATCTATAAATACAAAGATCAGAAGGGGAATTGGATTTTCACCGATAGAAAACCTACCAAAGATATTGAAGTAGAAACAATAAAGAAGACTTCCCCTAAGCTAACCAAGAGCAAACCAAAGATATATACCCTAACCGATGATAAGGTTAATTATATATTTGCTCAAAACCCTTATTACGCACCTATTGAAGTGCAACTTAAGATTAAGTTTTCGGAAAATGTAGATAGAGTTTTTACAACAGTTGTACCTGGCAATTCAAAATTTAAACTTTATGAAAGTAACGAAGAAATTGATAAATATTATTACACATGGGTGATGGGTTCACCGGAAACACTTGCAAAGCCCTATACTTATCGCCTACCCATTTCTTCTCTTCAAGACCACCGAATTACCCAATCCTTTAATGGTAGATTTTCCCATCACCAACGACCGAATAAATACGCAGTAGATATTGCCATGCCTATAGGCACCTACATAGGTGCGGCCAGAGAGGGAACTGTCATCTGGGTAAAAGACGACTACCATATGGGTGGAGCAAAGGAGTACTTCCTAGATAAAGCCAACTATGTATCAGTTTTACATGAGGATGGCACCTATGCTACATATGCGCATATATTACAAGGAACCGTCTTAGTAAAACCTGGAGACAAGGTGAAATCTGGAGATCGTTTAGCCAGATCTGGCTCCTCTGGCTTTTCCACAGGGCCTCATCTTCACTTTGTAATCCGAAAGAATATTGGAATGTCAACTGTATCTATACCATTCCAATTTATTGGAGAAGACGATGAGCCATTCACTCCTAAGCGGGGGATGACGGTATTTAGCCCACCTGAAGAAATTTAAATTTTATCGATAGAAGGAAAGGGATTATATGCAGCAACCCATACCTCTAGTTTGCAGCAAACATCTTTTTACAAAACGATTTTTAGGCTACTACACTCCGCCTAAATCTCCACAATGATATATATTCTCCTTTAACTTCGAAGAACAAAAGAATGCATCGCCACGGTATCGCGTTTATAGTCGTGATGAATCTAATACTGATAACATACGGCTACCAGCCAACTTTCTGGCGCAATTATCGATAATATAAAAAATTATAAGTGCTAAGCTACGCCATACCCAACTTGGCGTCAGGCTTCTCTGTAAAAACTCCAATTTTTATATTTAAAACACTCTCCCTATATCACAGCCACTAGTCTTTCATTGTTTTTGTGCTTACCTATAAGGAATAACAATATTGATGCTAGGCATGAAAATCTGCTAACTTATGATTATTTTCCTACTCCTTATATTTGGGCTAGTAACCGGCTACATATCTATCATGGCTGCAGGTGGAGGTGCACTGCTGCTAGTACCTTTGGTAGGATTTCTGGTAGGACCTCATCTCGTTGCACCTATATTGACAACTGGTAATGCTATTGCATCGCCATTTGGCATTTTTTTATTCTGGAAATACATTAATTGGAAAGTAGCACTATGGCTACTACCAGGAATTATTCCCGGAGCAATCATTGGTGCCTATGTTTACACGCAAATGCACCCATTATTGATAGAGTTCACTGTCGGTTTATTCTTGGTATCGACCGTATTTCAGTTTGGATTCGGGCGAAAGAAAAAGTCTTTCATTATGCATCTTCCATATTTCCCCATGCTGGGATTTGTCACCACGCTATTCTCCTCAATCATTGGCGCGGTTGGTCCTGTACAAAACCCCTTTTTCTTAAATTATGGACTCAACAAAGAAGAGCTGGTAGCCACGAGAGGAGTAAGCTCTTTAATGATGCACTCCACTAAGCTTGTTGCCTATTTCCATTTTGGCGCCCTCAATTCAGAACTGCTCACATATGGCATCACTATTGGTTTAGGCGTCATGGTGGGAATGCTCGTAGCAAAACATTTTTTAAAAATAATAAGCATCCAGAGATTTGATAGTTATGCCCTATCAATTATGTTTATATCTGGACTAGTTTTAATTTTTCGGGTCAGTGCACAACTCTGGGAGGCAGTGGCATAATTCCCATCTTGGCATTAGGGAAGATCCAACATGGAAAAATCAAGATATGAGATTCCAGGCCTATCCTTTTTCCTGAAATATAGTTTTACTACTACTTCAATTGCAGCATTTAGATCAGTCATTAGTTACCCCCCTTCACCTTTAAGGTATTCTTCTTTAGTGATTTCTTGACCATATAAAAGAGCATCATTAAACAATCGATTTGTATGCGGGATAGGAGCGGGGTGTTCTTTTTTTCCATAAAATTTTCTATATATGTTTTTTGTTTTTTTATCCCGCCTAAACATAACCGACTCAAAAGAATAATCAATATAAATATTCTTTAAGTTTAAATACTCGCCAGTTTTAATTGACATTGTCTTAGACCTTATAGACTCATAATACTCTTTACTTTCAGCCTCGAGTTTCCTTCTATTCGGATCATCTTCATCTAAAGAGCGCCATTTCTCATACAACTTATGCCCTTTCCCGCCTGCAATTGGAGATTTACTTGCAATCGAGTCATAAACATCTTCCCCCAGCAGGGCCTTAGCTATTTCTGGAGGCTCTTTTGCAAATATCATTTCTGGTGAATTTACCTGTATTTCCGCAATTAAGCCAGACTTCGTTTTTATTTTAGAATTTACTCCACTGTAACCTAGCAAGTCTAAGGCTCCATCTGATATTTTAACGATTGTAGCTTTTGCACGAAGCATTTCTACCACTTCTTTGATTTTATCTTGAGGAACAATAATAGTGTTTCTGGCAAGGTCTGTTATTCTGGTTGGATCGCCGCCATAATCATTTGTTATTTTTAATTGAGCCCTATCTTTCGATTTTATCGGCACTTTAGCGACCTGACCTCCACTCAAAGTAGCAATCACATCTGCTAAGGCATCAATCTCTATTTTCGCCGCAGGTGCCATTGCATATACCTCATCAAATCCTTCGATTTCACTTGCATTATCGGATTCTCCATTAGACCTAGACTGAAAATCATGCGTTTGAAAAATTACATTTTGATAACCTTCAATACAGCGATCAACTTTTAGCCTATTTTCTTGCGCTAGGTGTTGCGAACTTTTGAAAAAATACTGCGAATGAGATTTTTTCCTTTTACAAAATTTCTCTTTGATACGGCCAGTATATTTCTTTTCCGGATAGCAGGTTTCACTAAAAAAAGTGAACCTCTGTCTTTTGGCTTGCCTGGCCTCAGACTGCCGACTGCTTCCAACAATGAAACTAGCTGCAATAAAAGCATTGTGGGTGAGATAATATTTTAGATATTCAAAATTAAAGCTATTTGTCAGGGTAAGTCGATCAAGGGTATAACAGCTTCCATTACTAGACAATTTTGCCTGACTGATTAATTTATCTCTCTCAACAGCGGAGCTTAATGGCGACAATAGACAGCAAGCAATGAAAATAGCGAGTAGGAATTTCGAGTAACAGAGCATTGAGCGACTCCGTTAGCTAAGTTTTCCTATAGTTTAGTCGGCCTTAAATAGGTGTGATAGTATCAAATGTGAAGTCTAATAATGGCCCCAGTAGTTCAGAACCTATAAAAACTGTATTTCGCTCGGTTACTGACTCCAACCAGTTACATCCAAGAAGTGAAGCACCTTACATGTATTTCCTTAGAATGTTCTTCCTTAGAATATAATCCCCTAGATAGAAAGCCCTTTTTGAGTCTTTCATTGAGAAAAAGATTATACCGCCCCTTTAAAGATACCCTTCTGAAGACTTAACTAAGTATTTAAGATTTCTGAAAATGTAAAATGGACCAATCAATGCCAATTGATCGCATCCCTTCCATGAATACACCCATTTAGCATCGCCAATGCACTTTCACGAATTCCCACATAAGAGCTTTCTAGCCAATAACATTCCCGACCCTGGCGTGGCACTTCCACCTAGCCAGGTGGATGCACCACACATGTAGAGACCTGGAATTGGCATTTCATGGTTCGCATACCCAGTAAAGGGCCGATTGCCATAAAATTGTGATAAATGGAGGCTACCAGCGTTTAAATCTCCATTCACAAGATTTGGGTTCAATTGCTGCAATTCCAATGGCGTATGTATAGTCATCCCGAGGATCCTATCGGGAAGACCCGGCGCATATCTCGATATCTTCCGAATGACGCGATCTGCAACTTTTTTGGCAACTTCAGGGTTCCAGACCTGTTCTTTTATTTCACAGGCAGCATCTCCACGAATCTCAGCAGGTATTGCACGTACCATTATCCAAAGAACATGCTGACCATCAGGGGCGCGGGTTGAATCAAATATCGTCGGTTGGCCCACTACGATAAAAGGGTGACTTGGAAGCATACCCGCCACACCTTCCTGGTAAGCGGCCGCTGTATAGTCCAGCGATGGACCTACATGCACGTAGAAGCTCCGACGCGCCGCTTCATCTTTCCAATCGGGCAACCTCGATAGAGCGAGATGAATCACCATTGTGCCAGGCCCGTAACGGTAATTTTCCGCTTCTTTAACTATCGCATCCGACAAATTACCTCTCGTCAGTCTCACCAATGCCTGCGGTGTGACACTGGCGACAACTCCACGAGAACATCGCAGCTCCTGTCCACTCGCAAGACCTACACCGGACGCCCTCCCCTTATCAAAGAGGATCTCTTGTACCACCTGCTTGGCTGCAACATTTCCACCACACTCTTGAACGAGTTCTACAATGGCCCGGATTATGTTGCCGGAACCACCGCGGGCAATCAGAATGCCATTTCGCTCATCACCATTGGTCTCCAGAAAAGGCATCCAGCATCCACCCGAGATATCAGGTGCATAATCTAAGTGCATTGCCCAAGCGGCTATAAGAGCCTGTACAATATCACTCTGGAAACGTCGCCCTAAATTTTCACGAAGGGAGTCAAGCAGTATCCCGCGTAAGGGAGTAGAGACACTAGGGGGTATATCCCCGGTTCTGCCAAAGACAAGTTCCAGCGGACCGGTTTGAGCGGCTGGTGAGGCCAATAGTTGGAACAAGGTGGGGCTGCACCGATCATAGTCTTCACGCCAATCCTTCCATGCCTCAGCGTCTGCCTTCGAGAAGCACGCAATGGATCGCAAATTAGCATCCAGATCCCTACTAACGCCCAAAAATTGGTCATCAGCAGCAAATGATCCAAAGGAATGCTCCGCGACAATAAATTTCAAGCCCTTTTCTGCCAAGACCTCTCTGTGCTCAGTATAAAATTCTGAGCCTGCGAACATACTTAGGTTCGTCGCCCCAATGTCATGTAAGAATCCTGGTAAAGTGAGTTCCAGTGTTCGTATTGCACCACCTGGAGTAGTGTTTAGATTGAGGACCAGTACTCGCCAACCCTCTTTGGCCAGGATGAATGCAGCGCAGAGAGAATTGATACCAGCACCAATGAAGATAATCTCGGGTTCTCTCTTAACTTCAAATAATGACTCGCTCATGACGGTATCTCATCGAACTATTGGCCAGCATCCAGACTGTTGGATACACTTCGTATTCGTCAATTAATATTAGGAATAGTACAGTCAGCCCTGGTCAACTTGTAACAAAGGGGTAATGAAGAGGCGGGATAGATTTTTTTGAAAGCGAGAATATTTATTCAGTCACTTAGTCATTAAGTTTAAATTTATAAGATGTCATGAAAACTCATATGGAGTGCTGAGTAAACTAATCCCCAGAATGGCGGATCAATCAATGAACGGGTTAATGAAGTTATTCATACATTCTGGCAGCATATAGGATTTCAGCAAAAACCTTCCAATGAATATTTTCGGGAATTTCTTCTCCCTGATTAGCGTAAAAGCCATCCATATCATCTGCCCAAGCAGCTATTGCCTCCAGAAAACTGGCTAGGTCAGCATTCTCCCAACTCGAAGAATTGTTTTTATAATCATTAAGAATATCCAGAACAAATTTAGAGAAATCATCTCTTGTCTTAATCTGGTTAAGATTTTCAAGTAAATTTAATTTATTCATTTATCTCCTCTGCGAATACGAATCGTGGTACCATCGTTTTTACTCGTGAATTTAAATGACCCCTCAACAATCTCACTTGGGGTCGCGGGTGTTATGCGGATCGGCTTGGCCGCCTCCTGAAAGGCCTTAAGCCTGCGATTGTCTAATGAATAGATTTTACCATCTCTACTAAATACCCGTATAGGTGGTACATCACTCGCATTCAATTTTCCACTCTTTAGATCCTGGATCAAGTCTTCCACTTTTCGTCCATTTGTAAAAGTTGCTTTAATGCTATCCTGAGTGAACCTGACTGCTTTAGGGTTTATCAATCCCTTTCGAATCACAGCGACTCTTGGAGATTTTACCCAGGCGCTATAGGTGATAGAACCGTCGGTCCTAGCATAGGATCGTATTCGGAATTTATAGGAACCACTTGTTAATCGCTTACCCTTTTCCCTTGGTAGGGCAATTGGGCCTGTACTTATTCCAGAATAAACACAGGACCATGTGGAACAACTATCTTTGCACTGCTCAATTTCATAGCCGGTAATTTTTTTGTTTGAACCAGGGGTTTCCCATTTGACTTCAACGGTTCCTTGAGATCCTGGATTTTCAGAGACAGCATCCACTACTCGGGGAGCTTGTATCGGAGGGTTTACTAGCTGTACTTTCTCCAACTCTCCACTTTGAACGGTTATATTTCTTGGCGTGGGAAGAGGATTAGCACCATCTTGATGTTTCTCACGGGAAAAACCATCACAGCCTACACTATTCCTGGGCTGCGCCTTGAACCACGAAAGCCCTTTAAATAACCCTTTAGGTTGAAATGAATACCCAGTGAACTTACTAGGCTTGGGCCAAATACCATCCTCTTTTTGCTTTACCAGATGATACTCATTGACAAGGCCTGGTAGTGAAAGCCAAGAAAATGGAATGTCTTCTATACGGCTGCTCGTTTCAGAGACAGCCGTTTTAACTTCTAGTAGGGAGGAGTCTGAATACGATTTGCTAGAGAAACCACTGGCACAGGCTGTAAAAGATAAAAACAGAAAGTAGAAATATGCAATAAAACGCAGGCTTAGAGACAAAGCTTTCACCCGAGAGTTGAGCACTACCGAAGGGGCAACACTGCGACCTTTTGTGACTACCCATTACCGCACCTATAAGAACCGATTATAGGGTGGGATTTTGCTTGTTGCGGCAAACACTACTGAATAGGTAGTCAGGTCTTAAGAGGATAATAATTCTAGTGGCAAGAACAGCTAGAACGAGAGGAAAATTAAAAGGCATCGATGCTTCTACAACCGGAAAGCACCTACCGCCCAGGGAGCTTCAACCGCGAACTTATTTCTAGGCACCCTCCCCTTTAGTTTATTTGAATGGAAAGCATAGGAGACTGAAGAAGACCAGCAGTTTTCACTTCAGCCCTCAACTATTGAACTAAAGATTTCCCAGTAGCACTCCTGGCACTCCCTTCCTGGGGGTAAAACTGGGTAGAAAAAAATAGATCACTCATCTTGTTTGAACTCCAAAATATCACCGGGCTGACATTCAAGCGCTTCACATATTGCCGATAACGTATCAAACCTGACTCCTTTCACTTTACCACGCTTCAATAATGACAAGTTAGCCTCGGTAATCCCTATCTCAGCTGCCAATGATTTAGAGCTGACTTTACGTTTGGCCAGCATAACATCCAAATTGACAATGATAGCCATGCTACACAAACTCTTTGTTTTCTTGCTCAATTTGTTTTGCTGCGCGCAAAATATAGAGGACGCTCACAAGTACGAACAATGTGAAAAGCCTACCGACATCAAATGACAGCACCAGGGTCAATTCATTTTCATGCAAATACGATAGATAACTGAGCCATAAAGACTCCAGCAAGCGCACCAGGATCGAAGCCCCATAGAGCCAAACCAACCACACATAGCAGCGGTCACTCTCTTTGCCAAAATAATCACCCTTCGCATACTGACCAAAAAGCCGCCAAAGCCAATAGATAAACAAGCCGGAAAGTACAAAGGTCGGCAGTTGGCCGAGTAATAGCATCGACCTGTACTCGTCACCTAACGCCCAAAGTTCCTGGAAAAGTGGGTTGCTGCTATTGAAGGCATTCTCATCGTAAACAAAGTAGTTGATTAGCAAAATGCTTATGGCAATCAAACTGACAGCGACGACAGTCCAGCGCAGACGCGTACTTAATACCTGAATATTTTGCTTCACAGGTTAGCTCCTTTGGGATAAGCAAACATTATACAACAGTATCTAATTTCTGCAATCCAGCTATAAATTATTGCTTTACAATAATTTATAGCTGCTCTACAGTATATCCATGGTCATCACTGATAAGGAGTTAAGTCCATGGAATTCAAGAATCACCGTTGGTCAATACGTAAGGCCATCTGCTGGCTGAGCTTTGCCACTGTATTTAGCGGCTGTAGCATGAATGTCGTTTTAGAGGATTCAGTATCAACAGAAGCTCAACAGGAGTTACTCCCTATTGAGAGTTTCTTTAATGACTCTGAAATCAGTGGAGTCAAATTATCTTCTGATGGTCAATGGCTGGCCTGGCTCCAGCAACATAACGGAGCACCAAATATCTATGTAATGCCGAGTGATGGGAGTGTTGAGGATGCCTTCCCTTTAACTGCTTTTGCCGATGGAGCAGATAGCTTTTATTGGGATAAACATCAGCTCGGTATGTTTGTTTCTAAAGATTCCGATGGAAACGAACAGCACCAGATTTTCCGATTGGATCTGGAGGTAAAGGATAAAACTCTTAATTTGCTGAACACCCAAAATTTAACATCGAAAAAAGGTGTCAATTACATACTTTTGGGACAGGCTTCAAAAACACCTAACACCCTTACACTCATTGCGAATCACGACGATCCGATGACATTGAAATTTTATCGGCTGGATACTGAAGCCGGTAAGCTTACATCACTGATGACCAATACCGAGCGTTTTAATGATGTACTGATTGATCCTAAAGGATTTCCCATTGCTGGTGTGAGATCGAACCCAGATACATCAATGCAGTTATTTATTTATAAGAATAAATCCTGGCAAGAAGCCCTGAAAACTGAAGCGGGCGAAATTTTACACCTATCCAGTTATAACGCAGATCTTGGAAGAGTGTACTTCGAGTCCAGCTTCGGTGAGGCAGACACTTCGGGGTTAAAGCAATTGAGCTTGGCTTCAGGAGTAATCACGGATGTGCATACAGATCCCCATGAGCGATCCGACGTTTATAAGACCTTATTCAGTAAAGATGGAGAGCTTCAGTTGGTTTCTTACTACTATGGATATCGAGAAGATTATCCAATTAGTAAGGAGTTCAAAAAGCATTGGCAATATATCACCAATCAATTTTCCGGCAGGGTAGAGATTGATGTTATCTCTATCAATGAGGAGACTGGCATATGGCTGCTAGATATTGCCAGTGATGTCGATCTAGGGGCTTTCTATACCTACAATCAAGCAGACCAATCCCTGAGGCGCTTGATAGATAAAGATACAAGGTTAGATTCTGAATCTCTGGCAGAAAGACGCTCTATTACTTATAAAGCCCGTGACGGCATTACTATTCAAGCCTATCTGACTCTGCCCAAAGGCAAGAGCAGTCAATTACCGCTAGTGGTATTGCCTCACGGTGGTCCATGGGGAAGAGATCACTGGAAACTTAGTGATAGCTTCTTCAATCGCGTGTCTCAGTTGCTATCGAATCGTGGTTATGCGGTATTACAACCCAACTTTCGTGCATCTACAGGCTTTGGTGAAACCTTCATCGCTTTGGGTAATCGCCAGTGGGGAACCGGTGCAATGCAACATGACTTGACTGATGGTGTTGAGTTTCTAGTGGAGCAAGGCATTGCGGACAAAGATAAAGTAGCAATCATGGGTGGGTCTTACGGTGGCTATGCAGCACTTTCCGGGTTGACTTTCACCCCAGATGTATATGCAGCCGCGATATCTTTTGTGGGCCCATCAAGCCTAGTCACCTTGGT
Source organism: Microbulbifer sp. CnH-101-G (assembly GCF_052466775.1). Lineage (NCBI taxonomy): Bacteria > Pseudomonadati > Pseudomonadota > Gammaproteobacteria > Cellvibrionales > Microbulbiferaceae > Microbulbifer > Microbulbifer sp. CnH-101-G. The sequence goes on along the minus strand of NZ_CP174292.1, from coordinate 1,198,856 downwards.
TGAGTCATTCCCGGAGTATTATCGACCATTTATTTCCAACTGGTTCAAAGCAGTCGGTGATCCTTTGATTCAAGCAGACCGAGAGGATATGCAGGCCCGATCACCTTTAAACTTTACGGATCAAATTAAAGCACCTTTACTATTGGTTCAGGGTGCAAATGATCCTCGCGTTACTCAACTTGAGTCTGATCAAATTGCTATAGACATGTATCAAAAAGACTTAGCTGTCGAGTATATTTTGGCTAAAGATGAGGGGCACGGATTTACCAAGCGCATTAATAAACTGGCTTATTTGATAAAAATGGAAGAATTTCTCTCTGAGCACTTAGGTGGTGAAGTAAGCTCTGATATTCCTGAGGAGCTTACTACCCATTTGGCTGGGCTTGAAGTTGACATATCAAAATTAGCCGAGGAGTAATCTTAAATAGATTTCTTGCGACCTTGAGTTGATTACCAATATGGAGCGCCTGTCTGTGATAGATCTTAATCAAGATCGATCAAAGACAGGCTACTTTAAACTACTGTCATTTCAGCTTTTAAAGAACAACACAAGAAACTCCGTAACCCTAGCACCTTAATAGCGGAAAATATCTCACGACTGCCTCATTTTAAATTTAGATAGGCTTATGATTCATAAGCACAGCCAGCTAATAGAAATCTCGAGTTAGCTACTAAGCCATCACCCACTTGGAGCATCCGTTTAATCAGCAACCACCCGCATAGCAGGTGGTATGGTGAAAGCCCCCAGAGGGGGCCAGTTACAACCCCGCCAGTTGCATCTGCTCATGCTGGTATTCTTCTACCTCTTGATTCTTGATATACACTCAAATCACCTGCTCATCTAGCCCCACTATACTCACACAGTAACCCTGAGCCCAAAAGTGTCTTTCTGCGAAATTTCTCTGTACATGCTTGTACTTCAGAAATATCTGGATTGCAGATTTCCCTTTCAGAAACCCGACCGTATTGGAAACACTAAACTTCGGAGGAGTCATTAACAGCATATGAATGTGATCCCTCATTGCGTACCCTTTACCAATTCAATGCTCTATTGACGACATAAGTCTCGGGATATTGCTCCAATCTCCCATCTCAATGTCCCAAATAAGGCTTTCTTTCGATACTTGGGCACAAATACCACGTGGTACCTGCAATAATGTTTCACGTGAGCTTGGCATTGCCAATCTCTCATATGGCTTCCTTCTGGAGCTTGCCCGTTCATGGAGGCCATATTTTTACTCTGTACACCGGAACAGCTGAGCCTTGTCAAGTCTCACCGCAGAGGCGGTGGTTTACCTATGTGTTAATTACTTATTGACACTAATGGGGGAGCAAAATCTACCGGAGGCACTCCTGACAATGTTATTAATGGGTCGGAGCTAAAAATAAGAAATGGATTGTATATAATTGAAGTAATAAATTAAATCTTGGGCTTTTGTATGGCTATTAAACATAAAGCTGGAAGTGTAGTTAAAATTGAATTAGAAAGTGGTGAGTTTTGCTTTGCACATGTACTCAAGGACCCTCTTATAGCTTTTTACGATTTAAAAGTTAAGGAGATTCCGCCGATTAATGTTGTGATTAACTCCTCTATTTTATTTAAAGTTTGGGTTATGAAATATGCAGTTACATCCGGTCGATGGCCAATTATTGGCCAAAGCCCTTTAACAGAAGATCTAAGGGCACCAGTGACTTTTTTTAAGCAGAGCCCCATGAATGGTAATTTATTCCTATATAGGAACTCCGAAATTCAAGACGGACCTGTTTCAGCAGGGGATTGTGAAGGGTTAGAGAGAGCTGCCGTATGGGACCCAGAGCATATAGAAGATAGACTTCGAGATCACTTTTTAGGTGTACCTAATAAGTGGATGGAGTCATTAAAAATTAAGTAAAAAGAGAAGAAGGCCCGCAACGGCAGGCCTTATTAACTTCTTACCAACGAGATAACTTCACTGAAGAAGTGCGCCTCAAACAAAATAAGGTTTTAATTCCTACTCCACTCTTACAACTTACCAACAATATTCACAAACATCCCCTGGCTGTCGTAATCCAGCTGGGTGAGATCATCGGAGAAGTCGGTAAAGTTGTAACCCACCCCCAACTTCAAATGATCACCGATATGACGGTACAGGCCGACCAAGGCACCACTCTTGCTATCCTGTGCGTCGGGCAAATCGAGTAGGCGGCCTTCGATTAAGAGATCCCAGCGTTTTACAAAATGCCAGTCTGCGCGCAGTACATAGAGGCTGGCGCGGCTGTCGAAGAATTCTGGGTCTTCCCTATCCAAGCTTAACTGGCCCAGACGGTAGGCGTATTTGCCTCCCAGGGTCCAGCGTTGGGTGAGATCGTAGCTGGCATCCACGGAGAAAATATGACTCTTCTGAATAAATTCAGCCGAGGTGTTTTCTACCGTTACCTGATCTTTGGTGGGCACGTTATAGAAATAGGTGTATTTCAATAGCGTATTGAGGCGATCGTGATTCACCGGGCGGTAGGCGTAGCCCATTACCGCTTCGGTAAACTTGCCATCATAAAACTCGCCCTGGGAGCTTTTGCTGTCGGAGTAATTAAACTTGCCGACCAAGCGCCAGTCTGGGTTAAGTTGATAGCTCAGGGTGTTTTTCAGCAGCCAGGTATCGCGCTCGGATTCCAGCACGGTATTTTCATCCAGTGCGGTTTCCATGGTATCGGTGCGGTATTCTACTGCCGAAGCCAAACGGATTTCATCCAGGCTATAGCCCATATTAAGACCCAGGGCGTTGCGCTCAGTTTTGGCGCCGGTGCGCGGGTCTTCCAGGGTGCCCGCCTCTACTGTGGTGCCATATGTCCAGCGGTCGTTGGGTGCCAGGTCCATACCCAGGGCGTGGGTCAGGCCGGTGGAGACATCGCCGTGGCTGTAGCGCTCCTCACCATACATACTCAAAGTGTCGGAATAACGGCTGCGGAAGCCGGTACTCATATTGCCTTTGCGGGCACGCACGCCGGTATCGCTGCGCTCGTTATCGAGGGTGTAATTCAGGTAAACACTGGTTCTATCGCTCACCAGGAAATCGGTACCCAGGCGCGCGGCCAAACCGGTATCGCCGCTGGAGACTTCACTATCCATGGTGAGTCTGTCACTCACCCGGTAGGCGCCACCCATACCAACCCGGTTGTTTTCTTCACGGGTGCCGGTTACTTCCACAGTGCCCTGTACAAAGCCGAAAGCACTCCAGTTTTCACCGGAATCATAACTGGCTTCCACCGCCATATCGGTGCGATCGCCCTCAGTTTGGGTAGCTGCAACGACCTCCGAGAAATCCTCGCGGCTATCATTGCGCACGCCGGAGCTAAGGCGCCAGTGGTCGTTGAGGCGATAGCCGAGCATCAGATCTGTAGCACTGGTGTGCAGACCGAATTCCTCTTCTTTATTATCCGCTTTCAAGCCCACATCGAGACTTTCACCAAGAGGTAGGTTGACCCCGGCTCCAAACTGTGTGGTTTCGCCCCGGGCAAATTGGCCGGGGCCGGAGAAGCCCGCTTCCCGTTGCTGGTGGTAGAAATTACTGGAGCCGCGCAGGCTTTCAAAGAAATCCCCCAGCTGCAGGCTGCCCTCTACTTTGGTCGCACCCGCAGAAGCCTCGGGGTCTAAGGTCTGACCATTATCAAAAGTGAAACCACCATCCAAAGAGTTGGTGGTATCCAGGTTACCGCCTTCGCTATTGGCTACTTCAACTTTTAGCCAGCTGCCGGCGGTTTTGCGCAGAGTTAAATCGAAGCCCTGCAACGCGGTTTCGTTGTCATCCTCATCCTGCTGGGTAGCACTGAGCCCCAGCTTTACGTGATCTCCAAACCAGTAATGGGCGCGGCCACCAAAGGCCAAGGTGTCCATCTCTTCAAAGCCGGGAGTATATTCGTAACGGGCGACCAGATATTGGGGATTGCCGTTGTAGGAGCCATCCTGAATTAATAAATTATCGTTGGCCAGGGCGGATAGCGGTTTGTTCAGCAGTACGCGGCCCTGAATATAATCGATATCATAGTCAATGACCGGCGAGAGATTTTTTACAGCCAGCACCAGGCCAGAGTCTTTATCCCGCACTTCAACACGCAGACGTTCAGAGCCGTTGAGAATATCCTGGTGTCGCATGAAATACAGGGAACCGCCGGTTCCACGATATTCATCGCGCCCGGCAATAGTACCTGGCTCTGCGCCGAAGGCATCTACCTGGAAGCGCTTTTCCCCAAAGCTGGTCATGGAGTCGCTTTCGAAGTGACCGTTGGCACCGTAAAGAGCACGATCTATTTGCGCCAATTCATTATCGGCATAGGTTGCCTTGAAATTACCCCACAAGCCGTAGTCGTCGTACTTGGACAACTTCACATAAAACTTGCCGGAGGTGGGCGCATCTTCCACTACGGTGGAGTCGTCACCAAAGGTGGGATAATAAAGATCGCTATCTAAACGACGAAACAGGGCATCCGGCGTTTTTTCCATAAAGTTGGAAAACAGATCGTCGACAGGACCTTCTTCCGTATCCGCACTGGCGGACAAACGCCAGCCTTCACCGAAGCCACCGCTAGTATAAAACGCCAGTCGGCCATCGTAGCTGACAGAATTGTCGTAGTGGGTTTCATCGCCGGTCACCAGCGCTGCAGGGCCGTTAGTTTTATCGTAGCCGATCGTGAGATCGGCAATACCCACGGTAAACCAGTCGTTTTTAGCAAATTCCAGATCGCGCAGGAACAATTCGCCATTGCCCTCTTCATCCAGAACCGCCACCTCTACGGTGTGCATACCGGGATCGAAAATCTGTTCGGCCACAAACTGGCCCTGCTCGTTAACCGGTACTGGATTACCCGCCAGCCAAACAGTGTGCCCTGGCGGCACCTCAGCACCATTCACCAGCACACTGTTGCCATCCAGAGGGATATTTCGTCGCGCTAAGCGGTTCTCGCCGTATCCAACCAGTAATTCCTGGGAGACATCCACATCTTTTGTGGACTCTTCGACCTGGTCCACCAACCACAGAGTCTGTTCGGTGGTTTCATCGAAGCGGCCTTTTCTATCGTACACCCGCAGCACATAGTGCAGTTTTTTTAACGGCGCCTGGAACTGGGAAAATTCCGCAAACCATTCTGCTTCCCCGGCGGTCAGTGGTACCACATCAAGGGGAGTGTCGCGCAGGGACTGTCCCTCTTCAAACAGGCGCACCTCGGCCTGCTCAATAAAGGTGGGATAGTTGGTATAGCTGCGGAAAACTACGCGGTTCTCGCTGTGTTCCGTGTCCGGGTTATCCGCATAGCGGATGGTATTAGGCCAGGCTGAAACATTCAGGCGCGGCTGCATCTTTTTGTTATCGAAGCGGAACTGGATATTGGCATTATCCAGCGCCACATCGGTACAGCGCTGCAGGTCGGCAGAGTTTTTATAGGGGTCATACTCCGGGCTACCATCCACGGTAATACGCATTAAATTCAGCGAATAGGGATTATTAGCGATAGCCTCGCGATTAATGCGCTCGATTTCCAGGCGGTCACTCTCCGCCAGAATCGCCAGCTCGTCGTAAAGTACCTGTACTTCAACCCTGGCACCTTCATTCAGAGTGAAGCCGTTGGCCACTACATCGTCGGACTGCACATAACCGCGACCTTCCGATTGCACTTGGGTGTCTTCAAGGCTGAGCAGTTCTTTGACCTGCTCCATAGCGCGGCGAGCGCGTGCACCGGAAAGCCCCACATCATCGCCATAAACCATGGCTTCACGGCGATCCATACGTTTGTTTTCGCTGTAGCCAATAAAGCTCAAGCGCACATTGGCCTTGCTGGCGATTTCCCCCATGGCAGCGCGCATTCGGGTCAGCTGCGCCTGGGTAATAATCGGATCGCCATTATCGAAGCGAATGGGCGGAATATCTCCACGCAGGGATTGGTGTGCAATGGTAATGGTTTCCGCAGCCGCCGCTTCCGGGCAGGCCTGTACTCCGTCCACCGCCACTTCGAGGGGATCGTCGTACCAGAATTCCACTTCCACGCGACGGTTGAGAGCGCGGCCTTTAGGTGTGTCATTGGCGGCAATAGGCTGACTGGCCCCCTTGCCGCTACTGGTAATCATGGTGTCCGGTAGGCCCAGGGCATCGCGCACCGCCAGAGCGACACGGCGAGCTTCGCTATGGGATTTTTCCCGATAGGCACTCTGCTGCTGTTCAGAACTTTCACCAATCTGCAGAGGCAGTGCATCGGTGTGGCCGACAAAATGGATAACCAGATTATTTTTATTCGCTAAATTCGAGCGCACTTCGCGGATACGGCGTAAAAACGCCTCGGGCAAATTCGCTTGCCCTGCCTGCCAGCGCAGAGGATTGACCAGGTTTTTTAAGCGCGCGCGCTGTTCAGTGCCAGCAGTATAGTTGAGCCTACAAACTGTTTCCTGCCGGCATACTTTCACGCGATTGAGCGCCAGGGCCTCAGCGCGGGCGCGTGCCGCCATGGCTTCTTCATCCAGGGCATCGTAAGTCACCTGCACCTGGACGCGGCGATTGAGTTCACGCCCTGCGGTGGTGATATTATCGGCGATGGGCTCAACATCACCGCGGCCTTCCACGGTGATCATTTCCTCTGGCAAGTCCAGGGCCTGCTGGAAGAAATCCGCAACGAACTGAGCCCTGGCCTGGGTAAAGTCATCCTTATTCTCATAATCAGCCACCAATTCTTTTTGCATAGGATCAGAATCAGTGTGGCCAATAAAGTGCAGCTTAAAGTTTGGCTTTTCACCTAACTCGGTGAGTTTTTCTCGCAATAACTCTATAGCCTCTGGGGAGACTTCATCCTCTACAGTATAAAACGGTATGGGTTCGATAAAGTCTTCCAGCACAATTGGCTCAGGCGGAGCAATAAAACTCCCTGCATCCTGCAGCCATTGATTGGCTGGGGCACGCAATAGCATGGTTTCCGTATTGCTGCCGATGGACTTTTCCTCAAATTCTGCCTGAGGCTCCTCTATTTCTGGAGTCAGCCCGGGAATTTTTTGCCACACTTGCCACCAGCTCGCCTCCTGAGGCTCGGCAGCCCCAGGGACAACTGGTTGTTGCGCTTGAGCCGGTAGCGTCAAGGCTAGGGCGATGGCCGTGGCCAAACAGCGCTCACGTCGGCGAAATGTGCGAACAGTTTTTTTTACAGCAACCAGAGCGCTCGACGGTTCCATGCTACTGCGATTTTTATCGCTATCTGCAAAGGACATTACTGCCACCCTCCTTTGCTGGGCGGCGCACCACGCCGCCAGAATACTTCCGTTTCAATAGTCAATTCGTAGTCGCCATAACTAGCTGCCCACTGCTCGGCAATTTCAGTCTTGATCGCTTGCAAACGCTCTTCCACCAAATCCGGGTCTTCATTTTCCGCGAGGTAAGACAGACGCAATACCGAAGGCGCCTCACTGAGTTTTTCCAGCAACAGTTCAATACGGGACTGCCACTGGGGACGCATCTCGGTAGTTGTCGGTTCAAAGACCGCCTCAGCCATATCCAGTCGCACCACCCGGTGCAAGCTGGCACCGAAGTTAAACTTCACCATCTTGCCTCGGGTCGCGCGCACTACACGCGGGTTTTCCGTGGTGAGACGATAGCCGCTGGGCAGACTGCGGTCGTCGAGCTTGAGCACAAAATTGGAACCGCGATCAGGGTTCGGTACCACAGCACAGGTGATATGGAATCGACCGTGGGCGTCAGCGGTAGCATTGAGGCCAGTTGCACTCACCACTCGCGCACCAGGCAGACCGCCTTCACCAGCATCCTGATAGCCATTCATATTTTTATCGTCGAAAACCTTACCGATCACATCGGTACAGTCGAAGGTGGGGTCTGGAACCACACGCACGGTTGCCGAGGCCTCACCAGAGGCTGCTTGCCCGGAGAGCTGGTTGAACATTGCCGCACGGTTCACGTACTTGCCCTCGCCCACACCGGAACCCACGACCAGCAGCAGTTTCAGCTCACGGGTCTGATCGGCTTCCACACGCAGGTCGGACCAGATCAATTGCAAACCTTTTGTCTCCGGCTCTACCGGTTCACCGTCGAGGCGCGCCGAGCCGGCCACGTATTTGAAGCCAGCGGGGAAGAAGTCCACCAACTGCAAATCTGTGAGCGGCACCGGCAAGCTGTTGCCAAAGGTAATGGTGTAAGGCACCAGCTGGCTGCGAGTCACATTCAGCATGGCCGCAGTTTTAGTAATGGAAAGCGCTCCCTCCAGGTTCGGGTCCATGGGAATATGGTTGTTGAACAACTGGCTGTCCCCTGGAATCTGCTGGTTATCCAGGGAGAGGCGCAGGTAGTAATTGGTTAACGTATCGCGCGCTTCGATATCCAGCGGCGGATTCGCTGGGGACAGCTGTACTTCACAATGCTGCGCGGTTCCCGGCACCATGTCGGCATTGCTGCCGAGGCAGGCACCCACATCGAACCCGGCAGTTTCCTCATTGGTTTGCGCAGGGATTACCAGGGATTCACCACCGACATATTTCTTATCGGCAAGCTCTACTTTAATCAGGTAGTCCGCATTGGCAGGACAAGCGGCATCATCGAAATTAATGTCGAATTTGTAGTAACCACCGGTATGGGTTACTTGGCCCTGCTGCTTTTCATCATCGAAACAGCGATCCGGCAATTCCTGCCCAGAGCTAGCACGCAGCATGGTCAGAGCAGCACCGGTAATGGGCTCACGCAGGATCGAGTTGTACACCACACCATTTGGTGTCAGCGGTAAATTCAAGTCCTGCGGATTGGCCCCTGAGTCTACAAAAATCTCACTAATACGCTGCGGACCATCGGTGAAATCGGAAACCGAGTTACCTAAAGATGCAGTATTTTCAGTGGCATCCGGTGCGGTGTAGCGCATCTCATAACTGAGACCACCGTAGCCATTTGGAACTAGCCCTTGGAATTGGAAGTAACCGTTTTCGTCGGTCTGGATAGTTTCCAGCAAAGTATCATTGAAATAGAGGTCTACAGCCCAATTCAATAATAGGCGTTCGTCCGCATCCGCCTGGTTATTGAAGTTCACATCGTGCCATAGGTAACCGGCCAAGTTGGCAATACCCGGTGTACCGCCCACATCTATGGCAACACTGGCTTGATTAGTTGAAGGAGGATCATTCCACTGTACTTCAGCGGTGTTCAGCACCGTATAACCAATTTCCAGGTTGTCGGAAAGCTTTGCCTGGAAGCGCAGTGTTGCACTTTCACCCGGCAACAAGTCCCCATAAATAGCGGAGTAATCTGCGGTAATTACCTGACCAGCGATACTGACACCATCGACCTGGCCATTGAGCATGGCAGAGTCTGCAACGTAGGTAAGGACACCATCACCAGCAACCATTAGGTCATCAGTAATAGTCACCATGGTTGCCGGTACACCACTGATATTTTCAATGGTCACCAAGTATTCCAGCACCGTACCGGCTTCAGCTGCACCGCCACCGATAACGGCAACTTCTTTCACAATTGAAAGTAGCTGTGCATCACCCACAACCACTTGAGTCGGCTGGGCACCATTGGCCGGATTGCCATCCGCATCAGTGAGAACCAGGGGCAGTTCTTCGGCAGTGACGCTGCCCTGGTTACTGATTACAGTCCCCCTGGCAACATCCGCATTCACCATCACATCAAAAGTTACAGTGGCCGTTTGTGCAGAAGTGATCACACCCTCATCGGCACCCGGCAGTGGTGGTGTTAGGTCATTGGAAGACACGGGCAAGGCCGTATTCAGCAGTGACATACCGCCAGCGTTGTCGGCAACAGCCACGCCATTTAGGGTCGTACTGCCAGCAACATAAGTGGTATTTGCAGGCACCTGGTCGGTGAGAACCGCCTGTAGTGCATCGACACCACCCATATTGGAGATTGCAATGGTGTAACGCAGTACATCACCGGGATCAACAATGCCCGCAGAAATATTGTCCACAGTAATTGCCACGGTTTTATGCGCAATCAGCAAGGGGACATCGCCCACAATATCAATTGTAGGATCGTTCGGCGCATCGGTAGCAGGATCATCCGAAGGCACTTCAGCAAAGGGACCGCTTCCTGCACCCTCGCCATTAACAAAGCCTTGGTTAGAAATCATGGTGCCATCTTTGACATCATTAATGGTGACATCAAAGGTGACCACCGCAGCTGCAACACCGGTTGCAGCCGCACCAATAAAGCCATCGGCCTCGCCATTGGTATTAATACTCATTCCAGCTGCAAGAGGAGAAGTGCCACTTACATCCGAAAGCGCTGAACCATTCAAGGTAGTGGAACCCGCTACGTAAGTGGTATTGGCTGGAATCTGGTCGCGCAGCATTGCATTAACGACATTTTCGCTACCGGTATTTTCCACGCGAATGGTGTAACGCAGAGTATCCGTCACCATCAGCAGATCCGGATCGCCTGTTATATCCGCTGAGGTTTTGTGTACCACCAGCAGTGGCTCGGAATCGATTAACACCTGAGTAGGATCTTCATCACCCTCCGCGTCAGGATCATCGGTGCCGTTAATATTGGGATCGTCACTGTTTTTGAGTAACTGGCCTGGCAACTGTACCTGAGCCTGATTCAATACAGCTGTAGCGCTATCAATGACAGGGGCGAGAGTGACTTCATAGATCAACTGAATTGAATCGCCAGCATTGCCACTTGCCGCCAGGTCAAGATTTGTCACCTTCAGCAAACCACTGCCGTGGGTACCAGCAGAAGGATCTGTTCCGCTGCTATCGCTATTTGCCGGAGCTGTTACCAGCTGGAGTGAACCGGACTGGAACAGCGGCAGGCTGTTGAGGCGGCCCAGATCATCGGTAATTTCTATTCCGCTGACATCCACACCGCTGACATTTTCCAGGGTGAGGGTATAGCGCAATACCTCTGCAGGACTCGCTGCGTTAGCTGGGTTTTGCCCACGGCTGACATTTTCCACCGTCTTGTAGAAAGTCACCTTGGGTACCGAGGCGCTCACGCTGAACGCGTCCTCGTGATCAAGAACCCCAGGAGTGCCATCGGTAGGCGCCGGACGGGTGTACTGACGCGCTTCGGACGCACTGCTATCCCAACTGTGCCACAGTGTTACGCCGGCAATATTGGTGAGCGAATCGCCATCACGGGTATCCGCATCCAGGATGGCATCGTAACTTAGCAACAGATGGTGATCCGCAGCCAACATTGCCCCAGCGCCAATCGAGGTGAGGGTGAGCGTACAGCTGGCAGCATCAAAGGCCGCATTAAAATCGGTGCCTTCGCTCAGAGTGGCAACCGCTGTACCGGCAGCGTCTGTAATTTGCGCAGCAAAATTATTTGGTGCGGTTTCACACATACCACCGGGATTATTGTCCGGCAGAATATCGGTCACACTGATATCCCAAGCCGGGCCGGTGCCGATATTGTGTAAGCCCAATGTAAAGGTACCGGGCAAACCAGACTGCACACTGGCGGGGCCGGTTTTTGTCAGGGTAATCGCCGTGGGTTCTACCACCTGCATATCCAAAGTGGTATTACCGGCACCGGCGCCCTGCCCCAACGCCGGATTGTCGTTGCCGTAGTTGTAGCTGTAACTGGCGCTGTTGCTAAACAGGAAGCCATCTACATTGGGCGGATTGCTGTCGCGCAGGCGCAGAGTGATATCAAGCACCACCTGCTCACCAGCCGGTATGTCGATGCCACTGGTGCTATCGGCAATCACCAGCGCGGAGGCGGAACCGGTATTTTGCGGGGTAAATGCATTTTTACCGGAAACCTTGGCCGCACCAATAAATTCCAGATCCGCGGCAGAAGAGCTCAGGTCGATCAGCACACTCACATCGTGCAGAGCTGCCGGCTGTGGCGTTTGCGGAATGGTAATGCGGTAATTAAACGACTCGCCAATGGAGGCTGTGGCTTGAGTGTTTTCAATTAACAGCGGCGCGGCATTGGGGGTATTAAACTGCACGCCCACTGGAGCTGTGGGGCCGTAGTCTTCGCGCATATCCAAAGCAACCGCAGTGGCTCCCTGGGAAGGCAAATTATCGCCATCCAGTGAGTAATAGGTTTCCACAGTGGCCGCATTTTGCAGATTGAGGCCTGCGCCTAAGTTGGCATCGGCCTGTACGCGATACACCATCTGCAAAGTCTGACCCGGATTAATGGCATAACCCGTTCCCGCAGAGAAATCCCAAACCGCAACACCGGTGCTAGTATTGAACGCCGGGGCAATTGCGCCGGCCGCAGCACCATTCACATTGATCGACTGTACACTGATGCCACCCTGGCGCAGGCCGTGGGGAATCAAATCTTTTAAGACCGGGTCGTAGGCCGGTGCTGAGCCATTATTGGTAATGGTAAGGGTGTAATCGACCGTGTCGCCGGCGGACAGTGTCGCACCACCCGCGGGCGTCGCGCTGATCGCTACCGCCAAATCCGGCTGTAGCAGATCCAGGGTTTCGCTGTCATTGCGGGTCTCTGTACCGGTGGCAGCATCGAAGCTAAACACCACATTATTGGTGAGCGCCGTATTATTGGCAGGCCAAGGATGTACATCGCGGTTTAATACCCGAGCACGATAGCGCAGCACAAATTCATCATTGGCTGCATTGTTATCACCGAGATTGCGCAGATCGGCAATATTCCAACTTAAAGTTGTTGGACCCATCGCGGGGTCACCAGCCAGTACCGGCTCGGCAATATCGTTGTGGGTGAAAGGCGCCACAGCCGCAAAGGGTGCGCTGTTGTCGGCATTAACCGATACCGTGCCGACAAATACCATGCCCTGCGGCAGGGTATCGACAATCTGGGCGTTCGGTGCTGAGCCTTCAGGCAATGCCAGGCGCAGCTCGTACTCCACCAGATCGCCGATACGCAACTGGGCATTGCCGCTACCGTAACTGTCGTCGACACGGATTTTGCTCAGGGTACTGTCATTGGCAGCGGTCAGCTGTGCAGCGATATTTTCCAGCACATAATCATTTAAACCGCCGACACCATCGGCACCATTACGCTCGTAGGGACTGCTGTTGTCTTCATCCAAGCTGGTCCACTCGATACGTGCATTGGCAGAAAGCGAGGCGGCCGCCAATACTTCATCTAAAACCAATGCATCGAATACCAGCAGGCTGTTATTGCCTGCGGCAATGTCCAGATCGCTGTTGGCACGGTTCCAAACCAGGCTTTGTGCATTATTGACCCCATCACCAGTGACAGTGGGATCAGCTTGGGCGACACCGGCAAAGGAGACACTGCCCGGTACAAATTGCAGACCGAGTGAAAGCTGCTCGCTGATTGCCAAATCAAATGCGGCAGAATTTTCTGTGTTGCCCGCAGCGCTGAGATCCAGAGTGAAGCGCAGAATATCGCCCGCATCCGGGTCATTGCCGGGGCTGGTCTGGTTGGCTACGGCATTGGTTGCGGATAAATCCGGCTCAACAATCGTGAGCGTCGGCGCAGTGCCAACACCACCAGCCTGAGCTGCACCACCTTTGGTGGCGGCAAAGGTATAGCTGGCCTCATTGGCAAAACTGTGCCCCGCCTGCGCGGTTGCGTTATTGGCAACACGCGCACGCACCTCAAAAATCGCCACATCGCCAGCCGGAATCATATCCACGGCCAGGGCAATATTGTTATTGCTGGTGTTATCGGTAAATGCGCGGCCATTAATTTCCTGCAACTGCACCAGTGTCAGGCTGGGATCGAGCACATCGGTAATCACTAAGTCGTGAATCGCCGCGGTGGTGGCGCTGCCCGGTACTTGAATACGGTACACCACTTCCTCCCCCACTGCCGCTGTGGGGGCAGTAAGCAGGGTTTTCTGTGGCGGCGTTACCGTAGTGGCAACCGTGCCCATCGGGTAAGGCGTTGCCAGGGGAACCGCGGCATAGTGCTCGCCGTTCTTGCTGGGCAGTGACCAGAATTCATTGGCCGTAAAGGTGTTTACCCAATTTTCACCGCCGCCGATATCGGTATAAAAACCAATTTCATAATAAATATCCAAACAAGCGCCGGCCTCGATAGGCACCTGCAGAGTAAAGTGCATATCGTCGCCGCGATTGGCCGGTGCGGTGTAGTTGTAGTCAGCGCCCTGCGTCAGTACTGTGCCATCCAGAGACACCCGCAAGTTGGCGATGGAATTCTGGTCCATCTGCGTAGCCAGATCATCGGTCAATGACAAATCATAGGCTGGAGCCAAGCCGGTATTGCAGGCTTGCAGGGTAAACTGCATCACATCATTGGCTGGGTTCACATTCATATGGGAACTGGGCCAGTTGGCATCGGTCTTGGTCAGATTCGCGAGGCGCGGCTGCAGCACCGTAATACTGGCGCTGTCCTGCAATGCGCTGGCGGCACCGGTGTAATTCAATTGCGCAGTATTGGTTAGAGTGGCGGTGGGTACGGCAATGCCTGCACCGGTTTGCACCTTGGCGGTGTACTCAATCACAAAGTGATTGGTATTGCCGAAATTACTGCGAATATCCCCCAGGTTCCAAGTTACCGTACCGGTATCGCCGGCAGTGGGCACGGCAATCGCCGCATAGGAGTAATCATTTAGATTGTCATCGTAGGGGGCGCTGGTATCGCCATTTACACTGACAATGGAATCAAATTCCAAGCCGCTGGGCAGCGTATCGGTAACGGTTACCGCCGGAGTAGTGCCCGCTTGCAGGTTCAGGACCAGCTGATAGGTCACCGTGTCACCAACCCGCAGTGTACCCACCGGAGTAGCACTATCGGAATCCTCAATCACAGTCTTGGAGAGACTGGTGTTATCCACCGTATCGATACTGGCGTTGGCCGGGCCAACACAGTAGTCATCCGGTGCAGAAATACTTGGGCAGCCGGCGCCATCGCGCTCATAGGCCTGATCGTTGATGCTGCTGTTATCCAGTGAGGTCCAGTCCAGCATCACACTATTACTAATCGGCGAACCAAAAACCCCATTCACCTGGGTGCGATAGGTGATCACCAGGGTTTCACCCAACTGCAGATCCAGGCTGTTATCGCCGTTATCGCGACCCCAAATCAACGGTCCGTTCGGTGCCGCTGCCGGTGTAGCGACAAAACCAGCCACAGCGCCGCCGTTAATCAGTGCCATCGGAGTAAAGCTATTATCCAACTGCAGTTCCGACGGCAGTGTGTCCACCAGATTTAAATCGTAAGCAGCAGCGGTGGAGCCACCAGCGTGGGTCACGGTAATTTCGTATTCCAATACATCGCCACCCACCGGTAAATTGCCGGGGTTGGTTGCATTGCTCACGGTTTTACTCACCGTTAACAGGGGCTCTACCACGGTAATCGCGGCAGTTCTGTCATTGAGATTTTCCCCGGCCCCGGTTTCGCCATTGCTATAAGACAGAGTGGCACCATTGCGGCGTGAGTCACCGTCGTTAGTGGCCAGATCATTGGCGATACGGGCGAAATAGGTAATGCGGATCAGTGGTTCAATGGTTCCACCGGCAGTGTCATTTTCACTATTCGTATCGACGGTACCGATATCCCAGGTGGCATTGCCGGCAGTGTTGTCTGCGGGGAAGCTATTAAATGCGGCTTCAGAGGGCGCAGCGCCATTGATGGTCTCGATACCGATAAAGTCGTAGCTGATGTCGTAATCGCTATTATGACTAAGCACATAACCTTCCGGGCTGCCCAGTTGATCCGTAATCGCTACGCTTTGGCTGATACCTTCGGGCAAACTAATTTCCAGCTGGAATTTTTTATGGGCACCGATAGTGGGGACTACCGCCGGCTGCAAATCGGTTTTACTCATCTGCAGTGGCAAGACTTCTGTCTGGGCACTGGCATTGGTTTCATAATCATTGATAGCGTCACCACCATTGGGCAGTACGCCGATACGCATACCATCGGCGGCCCCATCGTTGCCGATGGAATTGCTGCTATTCAATGAAATATCTTTGCCCGGCAGGGACTGCCAGCGGGCCTGAATGGTGTTATCCAGAATCTCATGGGGCTCTACACCCTGCTCTACCCGCACATCAAAGGTGAATGACTTGGTAGCGCCCACGGCGATGCTGTAATCCGCATTACTGCGATTCCAGCTAAAGATCGGTGCATTAGCACCCACTGTAGTGATATCAACATTTTGGGGTGGATCATTACCACCGATATTGCCAACGTAAACCAACTTAGTGCCCGTCAGGTCATCAAGCACCTGCAGATTATAGGCAGCGGCGCTACCGGTATTTTCCGCGGTTACAGTTACTGTGAGAATATCGTCCGCATCGCTATTGGTTACAGCGAAGGATTTGTTCAGCTGTATCCTCGGACCCGTTACATTAATTGTATGTGGATCAAAAGTAGTTGCTACCGGGGTAGCTCCAACCGCCGGTCTATAAGTCATTTGCGCTACGCCACTAACATTAGGATTAACTAAAGTAGCGGCATGAGGTGTATATTTATTGTTCTCCACTCGCGCGATAAATGTTAGTTCGACAGGTACCAAACCGTCAGGATAGGCTCCACGGTCAAAAGACAATAGATGCTGATCGCCATAACGCCACTCAACAAAGTCATTGTTACAATCGATTTGAGGGGTTGTTGCTCCACCACCAGTAAACCATGTGGTACCCGGAATGGATGTTAAATCCAGCGATACCGCCTCAATACAACTTAACCCCTCGGGAAGATCATCACGGAAAGTAAAATCAATTAATCGGGAGGCAGGCACCTTACCCGTCAGCTGATATCGGATTTCTTCGCCAACAACCACGTTATTATTTTTTGGGTCGCTCAGAGAGAGTGAAATAATTTCTTTCGGTTCGGTTTTAACACCAATGATGGTCATAGTCGCATCGTCAGAACCGCAATAGCCACTCCCATCAATACAATAGATACGAGCACCACCAAGCGCCGGTGTGGCTGTACGTGGTGGAACTTTTCCATCTGTGCCAGGGTGGTTAGTATTATCAATAACTGGATTACTTTGCGCACCCGCCAGCCCTTTTAGACTGTCGTAACGAAAAATAGAGGCCGTATTTTTAAACGACTGATTAGGAACCACTGTACGGTGTGGGCTCACACGATAGTAAAGATTAACACTATCTTTATCGTCAATTTGTTTTAATGCTGTTGAATGATCATAGGAAAAGGTTAAGAAAGCCTGGCTTCCATTTTCCAAACAGTGCGGGGAGGCCTCGGGATCATTAGGGTCGTAGTCATAATCATTTCGACCAACCAAAGTGCCCACAAGACCAAAGTCGCCCTCAGGAGTATTATTTAGACCATCCAATGCAAATGGCCAAACACACATTTGTGCACTCTCCAGCTCGTCGGTAATTACGACATCATATGCTGGGGCAGCACTTGGACCGCTGTCTTGATTATTTTCTACAGTTATTCGGTAGACAAAGTCATCAAACTTACTACCAGACACCGAGTCCACCCAGTTACAGCTATTAATATTTCCTCCAGCCTGACTAAAATTACAGACCTTTTTAGAGATATTAAGGTTTGGCTCAGTTACTGTAAGCTCTGCAGTCCAGTCTTGCCATTGTGGATAGCCTGGATATTCTGTATTACAACTACTTCCTTTTGTGCAGGAATAATTATCAATGGTTATTTGTTGAGTTGTTGGGGTGCCAGTGCCATCCACAGTAGTCTTGAAATAAGCAGTGAAACGAGCCCGACCATAGTCAATACTCGTATCACCATGAGTGGTAGGGCCTGAGACTTTATCCTCATCTTTATTGAGTAAGCGGGTAGTCATGTCCGCAAGGAACCACTGTCCACGTTTATCTACAGCATAAGTGCCACCATCACTCACATCCCAGTGTAAGCCTGCATCTGAAAGCAACGTGCCCGGCATACTGGTAAAATTAGTGATAGTAGTACTACAGTCTGTCCTGGATGGGTCAGGGAAGGTAGCATCCGCACAAGAAGCAAGCTGGCTATGGGAAATATACCCTTGATAACCATCGCGTCCGTTATGGACCCCGGGTGTATCATCTGCGATATCAATGCCACCAACAGCAATTAAGTTGTAGCCTGGTGTCTCAAATCCAAACCAACCACCAGCATAAATCTCAAAGTCACACTCTTCCCCAATTAATATTTCCGGCTCACCGGAATCCCTGCTGGGCAATTCATTACAACTACCTGGCACATGACGTTTCAATAGATTGAAGCCAAGTACCTTTCCTCGCATAGCATCCAACGAATAATTATTGGCTTGCTGTTTCCCAGGATTGGTTTCGGAATTAGCAGCTTCCGGTGCAGGATAAATTAATGGTGTACCATCATTAAGAGTTATTTCCCCGATCAAATCTACTCGAAAAGTAAGATCATCAGCTTGCAAGCCTGTACTGCTTGTATCTTTCTCAACAACAAATGTTATATCCCCAGAACTGTCATTCTGGGCTTTTAAAATGTCTAGCCCATTGTCAATTGAGCAAAGGTAGACACTTGCATTATTAGGAATGGGTACAGTGTTGTTATCAGGCGGCGGCAGCTTCCAAATAGGCATCCTGACGTTGGCACCAGAAGGATGTGCGCTACTGGGGTGAACTGGAGGGTTCGCAACTGTAGTACTACTACAACCATTGGGAACACCCACAACATTCATCGTTGCCCCAAAAGAGACATAAGCAAAGAAGTTATCGGCTTGATCTCCACCTTCATTTGTAATTTCAAAAGTGAGATCGGTCGTGCCATTATCTCTTACAATATGTAAAGCCGCAGGGATATCAACATCCAGGTCTTCTGGCCAAGCATCGAAATTGGTAGTCTCTGTAATTTTTGCATTATTTAAAGAACAATAGTTATCAAACTCAACCTCTACTTTATGTTGTAGTGTCTTCCTATACCCGGTATCAGGCTCATTGATACCTTCATCAAGGTTGGTTTTAAGATCAAAAGCAGCTGGATCTATTAGTACAACTCCAAACCTAACTTCAACCCAATCCCCATGTCGCAAAATGTCTACTTGAGACCCTTCATTGTTTGCGACACCATTTCCCTCTAATGAAAAATTAGGTGTTTTAAGTTCTGCTTTTGCTAAGTTAGACTGACTGGCATCAACTGCCACTGGGTTTTCCCAAGTAACCCCAGCCCCGCCAAAGTTAATTCTGCCAGGATAGTTATTACCCCCACCTCCTCGTCGACCAACAACCTCTACAGGATGTGTTGGATCCATAATATACTGGGAAGGTAGAGTATTAAGCAGTCGTAGACCACTTACTGTATGACCAGTATTATTTTCTACACGAACGGTAATATTGGCACGAGAGCCTGCCCTACCTGCTATCCCCTGTGCATTTCGTATAGTAGTGTTAACCTCTAAGTCTCCCTGGTTTTGGGTCCCAAACAGGTTAGCAACTTTAGATGATGGGGGCCCCTCTCCCCAAGCATGGGTAATTCCACCTATGGGAGAGCTACAACCCCATTCGAGATTTCTAACTACATTGATTTGTCGAGCGCTATTACAAGAACTATCCATTTTCCCAGAAAAGTAGATAGAAACGGCCCCATTAATGGAGCCCAATGGGAATTGTAAGCCCCCAGCATTACCCCCGATCAATTCATTATTCACACTAGCAATCGAGGCACAATTACCTTGACGGCTACCCGCAATGACAGAGTTAATAGCATCTGCTTGTGAAAAACATGCATACTCTAAATCTGTTGCACCATCTACAGGACTCAGCAAGTCCTCAAACTTTACATAACTTAATGCTTGAGCCCCACTATCAATAGTGACTTCCCACAGAACTCCATCCTCTATATGCCCATAGGCTGTGGAATCACCAAATCTTGGAATCAATGCACCCGTACCGGTATCAAATGTTCTTACCGATTTACTAAGAGTTGGGGTCGGCTGCTCAATATCTAGAGTGCGATTGTGACTCTGCTGCTGAATCGTTGTTCTGCCACAAGCCGAATATTGAGCAAGAGCAGTTATGTCCAATCTTAAGTTTTGCTCTGCAAGGTTTTCTTCCTCCCCAGGGCGGCTACGTACATCAAAGCTCAGCTCTACAAACTCACAATCATTATCAAATACATTGGAATTATCACATCGTCTGCCCAAAAAAATGGGATCTCGAAGTGAGGCTGGTAAATCAGAAAAAGAAAAGGAAGGGTTATTGTCACCATCACTTGGTATGGAGGTTAAGCTAGCACTACCGGAAATACGCAAATTACCAGCATATTCGAGACGTGGGTTATTGAGATCAACATTCAAAGCAAGATCTCGTAACGGCTCATCAGTGGGGTTTCGAAGCCTTATACGAACTGTACCCGTTCCACATAATTCACAGTGACTGTCGTTGGCGATTTCTACAAGATCCGGCAAGAAGTTTACGGGGCATTCTTCAGTAGCCGAGGCGTTGCTCGCTACAAACAGGAAGAACATACTGGCTAAAATAAAACCAGCTAAAGAGTACTTCCGAGAGGTTTGCCTAATTACTTCCGACATCATCGTCACTTATCAGCCGCCGCTTTTCTGTTTACAAAATCCTCGACAGAGCCCACAAGCACTGCCACCGCACAGGGTCTGCCCGGTGCGCGAACTTTAATTGCAGAGGAAAAAAGTGGCCGTGAAACAGGTCATAAATACCGCGGGGCAAGGGAACTTTTTTGGAGATTGCCAAGTGGTTCTCAGGGATACCCAGGAAGGGAGTCATCTAGAAAGCAATGAAAAACTTTTACAAAACCAGCATGTACAAAAAGTGTCTCCTCGTCACCCAAGTGAGAAGGAGACACTTTTGATTAGTTTTGAGGCAGGAAGTCGATCGGGTAGAGAATGGTGATCGTTGGAACACCAGCCTTTTCACCGAAGTTAAACCGCTTGACCCTTGCCACAATCTTGGCATTGAGTGCCGGTGAATCCATATCACTGGATTCCACTTGTGCCATGGATACAGAGCCATCCGGTTCGATAGTAATTTTCAACACCATCTTGCCCTGCAGAGCCGGGTTGTTACGCAACTCGCGGTTGTAGATGCGATACAGCGACGACTTGTAACGATCGAAGACAATCTGAATTTCTTCGTCGGTTCGGGACGGCCCCACACCATCGCTAAGCGGACGATCCTCACCGGCAAAGTCACCCTCGGTACCAATAGCACTCTCCACTCGCGCAAACTCGACACCACCCAGAGAGGAGCCAGTTCCAGCCACGTTGCGGCTCACATCGGAAGCACTCAGGCCGCCACTACCCTTGGCCGCAGCAGAAGTAATCAGAGAACGCTGGCTGCGATTTTCCTTCTTACCAGCCGTGCTCAGCTGTGTCTGCTGGCCGAGACGATTATCCAGATCATCCTGAATGAGATCCTGGAAATTATCTTTGAAGGCCAGAACACCGGCGCGCTCGGCTTTCTTACGAGCCTGCTTTTTCTCGGTCTTGGTAGGCTTCGGCTCCTGCTTAGCCACCTTTTGTTCAGGCTTAGGCTCGGGTTTTTTCTCCTCTTTCTTGGGCTTGGTTTTCTCCGGCTCAGGCGGCGGCTTGGGCTTGGTTTTCTTTTCGATGACCAGCTTGGCCAGGCGCTCTGGAATTTCAACCACCTCGGATTCCGGTTCCGGCAGCGTGTACAGCGGCACTAGATAACCCAATAAAGTGGCGATAAATAGAGACGCAAATACACAGAGGCGGAAACGCTTTTCATCCTCACCTTGGGTATGCCAAGGCATAACCATCGGACGAAAATCCGGCTGTTCAAATTCGCGTGTGATTTCGAATTCGTACTTAGACTCTTCCTCTTCACGGCGCAGCTCATCTGCCTGCTCATCCAGAGCAAAGATTTCCTCATTACAATATTCAATATTGTCGAGGACTTGTCGGCGAGACTGATGTAGCTGGTCCAGCCGCTCATTGTAATCGCGGGTGGATTCGCCAATTCGCGCAATCATCCGCTCGGAGGCATCGACCCGGTAATCCTCTGCCCAGAACATTTCTCCGGCGCCGGCCTCTTCGAGCTTGCGCAGGCGCTCGGAAATTTCATCAAGCAGCTGGAACTTGGTGCCATTGGCCTGCAACTCAGCCAGCTGCTCCTCTATCTGCTGCCGCTCATCCTCGAGCAGGAGCATACGCTGGCGAACCGCATTGAGCGATTCGCTAAGCGCCTGCTGTTGTTGTAGAAAATTACTCACAAACTTCCATTAACCCTGAGATGCTTTCTGAATAACCGCCAGCGATACCTTGGTGTAGCCAGCTTCCGTACAGCTGGACATCACCTTTTTAAGCAAACTGAACGGTATGCCTCTGTCCGCGAGAATATTGACTTCCGGTGGCTCCGGCTGTACTTCACCTTCAGTGCCTTCCTCCTCAGCCTCTGCTTCGGCAGAAGCCTGGGCCACACCGATGGCCTTACCCATTTCGGCAATCATTGCCTGCTTGATGGCCTCGATAATGATTTCCTCACTCTCAAGCACCTCGCTGGTAGCCACCACCGAATTGGATTCCACCAGGATTTCCTCATCGGTCACCATCAGGGTCACCGTTTCCCTGGGCTTAGTCTCCACCACTGAATCTGGCAAAGTAATGACCTTGGGTGGCTCCAACGCCTCATTGCTGGAGGTGTTGGTGAGCAGGAAAAACACCAGAATGGTGAACACATCCATCAGTGAGGTAAGGTTCATTCCCGAGGTTTTTTTGCGTTTATGGCTGCGCGCCATGCGCTTCATACGTCGGCTTTCATGTCTCACGGCGCATCTCCTATGGAAATATCGGGAAACAGCACCACCCTTTCCACCGCTTCGGGATCGCTGGGATCACTACCTTCCACACGCACTTCGGCTCCGCGTACGGTATCCATCACACCCACAAGATGCTCATAGGCGATATCCGCTTCCATCAACAAAATGGAATCCGTTTTTTCCGGATAGCTGGCTTTTACCTGCAATAAAAACTCAGTGAGTTTTTTCAGATCGTAGACCTCGGCAGTTGGCAACAGAGCAAGCTTTTCGCCCTCTTCAGTGCCAGCCTCCACAGCTGCTTCCACCGGTGCGGGCTCACTCACTTCGGGCTGAGTCAGATTAGGAAAACGCGCGATAACCTTCTCACCGTCACTGATTTCCAGCGCCTCCTTACGCACGACGACTTCCACCGTAACTGCGGGATCATCCGGCGCTCCGCCGCCGGCTCCGCTCGGCATATTCAGTTCTAAAATTGTTACCCGTGAGAACACTGCCGATACCAACAGGAAGGGTACCAGCACCACCATCAGGTTCAGGAAGGCGGTGATGTCCAGCTCCGGGGCTTCTCTATCTCTCCCGTGGCGCCGCCTTCTCATTACGCAGTTTCCGTTTGCTGTTCTTCGGTTTTGGCCTGGGCCTCGGGTTGCGCTTTGGAGTGCTTTTCAGATTTATTAACTGGCTTATTTTCAGCTTTCTTCTCTGAAGCAGGCGCATCGATTTCGAAGCGGCGGCGAGTTGAGCTGTCGATCAGGTTGGAGGCTTTTACGGAAACCATTTCCAGGCTGTCGATAATTTCACCGGTAAGAGAGTTGAGCAGCGCATGCACGATCAACAGGGGAATACCGGTCATCAGGCCGAAGGCGGTAGTGTTCATCGCCACGGAAATACTGGCGGAGAGCAGGTCAGCCTTTTCTGCAGGGTTGGCATTAGCAACCGCAGTAAAGGCTTCGATCAGGCCCATAATGGTACCGAGCAGTCCTAGCAACGTGGCAATATTGGAAAACAGTGCGACGTAGGGAGTGCGCTTTTCCAGTTGCGGAGTGATTTCCATCATGCTCTCTTCCATCGCGATTTCGATGTCTTCGCGACGGCGCACCGCACCCTGGCGGGCAAGGCCCATGGAAAGCAGCTTAGCTACACTGGAATTATCCTGCTTGACCAGATTGCGAGCGCGATCAAAATCCCCGCTGGAGAGAATCGGTTGTAATTTATCCCACATGGTGCGATTGGTATGGCGCTCGTAGTGCAGGCGAATAAATCGCTCAATCGCTACGGCGCTACCCAGGGCGGCCACCACAAGAATGGGGTACATAAAAGTACCGCCCGTCTGGAAAAACTCGATGACGCTATTGAAAAAGTCCATTACAAACCCTCTTGAGAAATACTGCAGTAATTGGTTGCTGCTCTGGCATTTGCCAGAGAAAGGACGGCGTTAATCGCCGGACAGGCTGAGCTGGTAGAACTCCAGCTCACGCATGAAAACTTCCTTGTCGAGCGGTTTGAGCTTGTCGTCCATCAAACTGGAGACAAGATCACTTTCAACGCCCACCTCGGAACTTTTCCAGGGAACGATATAAAGGGACTTGGGCGCTTCCTTGTTACCAATAATGGATATACCCGATAGCTCCTTTACCTTGGAATCCACTTTCTTTTCTGTGGATTGTGTTTTTTCTTCATCCTGTGATTGCGCATTGGCGAATGACGAAATAGCTAACCCCATAAGGAACGGCAAAATCCATTTACACTGCACTGTCACTTGTCCGCCCTCCTCTTAAGGTCCGCCAGCCAGATGGATACATCCTGATCTTCTGGCTCCAGCTGCACATATTGCTGGAATTGTGCCAGAGCGCACTGGAGATCTTGCAGATAGAGATCACACAATATGCCTAGATTTTTAATCAAAGGCAGGTATTCGGGGTTTTCTGCCAAGGCATTCACATAAATTTTGCGCGCATCGGCAAAGCGACCCTGCTTGCGATAAAGCACAGCCAACTCATTGGTGGCTACCGGGTGTTCGGCATCAATCTCTAACGCCTTAAGAAAAGCCTCTTCCGCTTTTTTTTCCTCGCCAACCTGAGATTGGGCAATACCGAGATTGATATAGGGTGCAGGCAAGCGCTGCTCCCGCTCAACAACCGACTCCAATAATTCAATGGCCTGCACAAATTCCTTATTGGCGAGGAGTTCCAGGGAACGCGCAAAGTCCCGGCTCACACTGCCGGATACCCGCACAGAGGAATAATCAGAAACTTTTCCCGACTTGGTCTGGACACCCGCACAGGCAGCCAGAAACAAAGCCACAACCATCAGGACAACCATTCGCAATCTTATTTGCATAGCCCTAATCTCCATTTTCACTGTTACTGGCCGGAAACCGCTTCACCCGATTCCAACACCTCAGGTTCTGGCGGCAGAGGCACAATGTTCTGCAGATACTCACCAGCTTCCTCGGCGCGTGCATAACGGGCCGGCATCAGGCCGGCCAGCTTTCCGATACTTTTGTCGACCCAGGGGTTGTAAATACCCACCCCGAGCAGCTCAACATTTTTCTCATGTACGGAAATCGCTTTTTCCTCGAAAGGATAAATTTGATCCTCCAGAGCCAGCTCATACTCCTCCAGCTCAAGCGCACTTAAATTACTTGGGCGCTCAGAGTCTTTCAGGGACACACTGAAGTGCAGATAAATTTCCGCGAGATAATAGGTAGCGGCAGCGGTCACATCCGCTACCTTGTAGTCGATCAGGGCTGAGAAATCGCTGATCGCTTTTTTCATGCGCTTGCGCTTCAGATTCAGGTTTTGCTCGATGGGCTTCACCAGCGCCACCTGGGTAAAGGCTTCATAACTGGGCTGCGCCAGTTGCAGTGCGGCGTTACCGGCCAGGTAGCGGGTGCGATCACTGCGTTGGGATCCGCCGCGCAACTCAATGCGCACCATCTCGCGCAATTCCTGCGTGTAGCGTTTTTGCTGGCCGGAGGATTTATAGATATCGGCAATCTTCTGCCGTGTTTCCAGAGCCGGCTCCATAGGATTGGGGAACAGCTTGACGTAGCGGCGCAATACCGCCAGGGCTCTGTCACTATCTTTGGCGGCACTGTAGAGATCCGCCGCCTGAGTCAGGGCTTCACGACGAATCTCTTCATCTTCAGATTCTCGCTCAATACGCTCAAATTCTGCGGCCGCCAACAAGAGCTCTCCGCTCTCCTGATAGACCACCGCCAATTTCTTGGTGACATCTTTGGCCAGTTCGTGCTCGGGGAAATTCCTGCGGAAGCTGTTCAGCACCGTGGCAGCCTGGGTCCAATCCTTGAGCACAATCAGGGAGGCAGCGGCATCGTACTCCGCCGTAGCCAATAAAGTCGCCCCCGGAGCCGCAGCGCGAATTCGCAGGAAGTGGCCGGCAGCGGTGGCATGGTCCTCTTGCTTGCGCGCCATATCACCCTGCTGGTAAATGGACGCGGCCAAGTTATCGACCAGCCCCGCACGATCTTTGGCATCAGTCGCAGTGAGATTTAACGTTTCCCCATAGGCCACTTCCGCATCAACATAGGCCTGGGTATCAAAGGAACCGTGGGCCACCAACATCCAGGCGGAGCGGCGAATTTCCTGCTCTGCCGCAGGGAATTTCTCCAGCAGCTGGCGGCCGTTTTCGATCACTGGCGTATAGTCTTTAAGACCATACAACTCCTCCACCGCGCCCAACATCACCTGTGGCGCTTTGGCGTGTTGCGCAAAAGTATCGGCAAACGTTAAGGAGGAACGAATAATTTCCCGCAACAGCGGCGCACGTTGATCTAGGCTCGCCTCTTTCAGGTTATTGGCTAGGTGTTCACGGTAAGCATAAACCGCAGCGTAGCCCGCTTCGCTGGAGTCCTTGTGAGCGGGATATTCGTAAGCGGTGCGTTCATATTCCAGTGCGGCATTGTGGAAGTCACGATTTTCCAGCATCAAACCGGCGAGCTGGTAGTTCATTTCCGGCGCACGCTCGGTTTCACGGAAGGACTGTAGATAGCGGCGATACCAGTGAATGGCCTCGCGATAGTGCTCGCCTTTCTTATCCTTCAACTTCTTATTCTGGTAGGCAGCGTGATAGTGGCCTGCCAAGTCGATCAGGTTGGCCTGTAAAAACTCAACCACTTCACCGAATTCATTGATATCGAATACGGTCCAGTATTCGGCATTGAGAGCGTAGGTATTGACGAAGGTTTTCTTCGCCTCAAGTACCAGCTTGGGAAATCCACCTTTGCTGTAAATATCGATGACGCGAATAGAAAAATCCGCGGAAACTTTGTGCAGTGGATTCCGCTCCACAAAAGCGATGTAGGATTTCGCCGAATCCTGGTAACGGCGCTTGTCCAGGTAGTATTCACCCAAGTGGCTATACACCAGGTATTCATACTGACGCGCGCCCTTGCGGGAGAAATAATCGACAATGGAATCCGGCCCCTCCATATAAGAGAAACTCAGACTCACCACGCGGAAAGTATCATCCACATGTTTGCGTTCAACCATATTGGTCTGCTGGTCGAAATCGTAACCTTGAGAAACTTTGTAATCGAGCATGGCCACGTAATCATCCAGCGCCATCTCGTACATATCCTGTTTAAACAGGGACCAACCGCGCTTATATAAGGCCAATTCGTAAAAACTGGAAATCTCGCCGATCGTAATTACCCGACCATAGGCCTCTTCTGCATCCAGGTATTTTTTACGGGTAAAGTAGTATTCACCCAGGCGAAACCAGGCCTCATCGATATGGCGCGAATCTGGATACTTGGCCACCAGCTGGCGCAATACATCCACTGCAGCATCAATTTGCCCCGCCTCTTCGTAGGCACGGGAGAGCTGGTACATCACCTGGTCATTGCGGTCGTAGAAGGGATATTTTTTCAGCAGCTTAAGATACAGCGCGATCGCCTCACGGGCATTGGCTGACATCAGCGCTTCCGGGTCCTCTTCGGGCACCTGTAGCGGGGTAGTATCCGCTGCAATCTCGACACTACTGCTAGCACGGGCTTCGAAATCTGCATCGGATTCCGCCGCGCCAGTTTGCTCTGCTGCAACTTCCTGTAGCTGTTGATCTTGTACTTTGGACACTGGCGCAGCAACTCCTGCGGGAGCCTCCAAAGTATTCTCTTCAGGTACTTCTGGAGCATCAATGGCGATCACAGCACCGCTGCCAGCAGCCGCGACACCGTCGATAGCGGCATCTTCGGCCCGGTGCGCCTGCTTGATTTTCAGGTCGGCAATACGGCGCATCGCCTCGGGAGTGAGTTTAGACTCTGGAGTTTCCTGCAAGTAGCGTTGGTAGCTGGCCAGGGCCTTTTCCAGGCTTCCGTCGATATATTCTTCTTTGATCTCAATATCGACATTCTGCAGACTGCCAATGGTCTTGCCGCTATTAACCGCACAGGCGTTGAGCAACAATACTGCCGCAGCTAATGCACAGCGGCGCAGTAAGATCGGGGGCTTGTATCCTGTCGCGACGGGCTTAATAGCAGCCCTAACGGGGTGTTTTACGCGCTTGGTTAAGGATTTCACGCTTTATCCCCCTCAATCTCTGGAGCTTCCGATTCGGCAGGACTGCTCTTTGGAAGAGTTTCCGTCTGGGTCTCGCTGTGTGGCTCAACTTCGTCCGGCTCCTGCAACTTATTATCAGTTTCAGATGCTTCCATTTCGGGAGGATTGTGTTCCGGAAGAGTTTCCGGCTGAGCTTCACGATGCTGCTCAACCTCATCCGGCTCCTGCAGATTATTTTCAGTTTCTGATGCTTCCATTTCGGGAGGGTTGTGCTCTGGAAGCGTTTCCGGCTGAGCCTCGCGGTGCTGCTCAATCTTGCGCTCATCCTCGCGTTGCTCTTGCAGCTCGTTGGCACGGTCATAACTATCGGCCAGGGCGAAGCGCGCTTTAATCTGGTAGCTTTCCAACTGGCTGCGACGGCGCTCTAATTCTTCAACGGCGAGCGCTTCCAGCATGCTGCCCTGGCGGGCCATCAGCATCTCCAGACGCTGCTGAGCAGCGTGAATTTGCGCACGCAGGCGCTGGATATTCTTGTTGTAACCGGTATAGCTATGGGTAGCCGCCTGACGACTGCGCACATACGAGCGATAAATTGTTTGCAGTTTTTCAATCTCAATATTGAGTTCCTGCAAATGCTTATAAGCTTCTGTGAGGCGCTGGTGATACTCGGTGGAGAGACGTAAATCCAAAATACCCTGCAAGCGCGCCAGGCGGCTGCGGGTTTCCTCGGTAAAACCTTTGGGGTTGCGCGCGATCTCCTTGTGCAGCTGCAACAGCTGCAGGCGCGCTTCCTGCTCATCGGCGGTAGCGAGATATTCGGGGCGACGGGAAACCAGCATCTGTTCGATACGATTGGAAAACTGATCGCGCTGCTCCATACGCAACTTGATACGCGCATCCAGCGCACGGAATTGATCGTCTAACTGTGGCAGCAGGGGCTCGTAGTAAGCTCGACGCGCACTGATAATATCTTCATAAGCGGTCAGGCTTTTAAGCCACTCTTTATTGCGCTCGAAGAGATCATTGAGATCGCGATAATTGCGCAGGAATTCCTGATAATCATTGGAGGCCATCAGATCAAGGAGATAATGGGTCTCCGGCGCCTCCGGCAGATTGCGCAAAGCCACCACCCAGTTTTGCACCTGGGTAGCCTCTTTACGGCGTAGCGCTTCGAGAAACTTTCCCTGGCGAATACTATTGATAGAAGCGGTCAGCGTATCGATTTCACGGCCAAAAGCATCCAGGGCGCGGCCGTAATTAATGGCTGCGGTACTGTGTACATCCAGCTTGCCGTAGGCATAAGGCACCGCCAACATCACTTCCTGAACCGCCTCATTAGTGCCCTTGCGGTTCTGCAAGATTCTCCAGGGCACCAGGGCGCGATCATATCGGCCCGCACGAGCTTCCACCCAGCCGGCACCGAGTAGTGCTCGATTAGAGAAAGGCCCCTCGAGATTGACCCGATCAAAATAGGGGCGCGCCAACTCCAGCTCGCCGGCCTCCATCAAGTGAGAGCCCAGCAAGAGGTTGGTCTTGTCATACAGTGCCTGGTCGACAGGATTGCTGCTGCGGCGCTTGCCAAGAGCCGTGAGCTCAAGCACACCGCGGGCTTCCTCACCGGACTTCAACTGGGCGATACCCAGGTTGAACTCCACAAAGCCGTCTAGGGATTCCTCACCTTTTAAATCTTTAAGCAACTCAACGGCTTCTTCGAGGCGCCCCAACTCCATAAATACCCGCGCACGCAGGAACTGCTCATCGGCACGCACCCGCAAGGGCACCCTGCCCTCAATCATTTCCAGTGCATGCAGAGCATTGAGGGGTTGCTGTTTGTGATAGTGAATCTTAGCCAGGCGATAGGCGGCCTCATTACGCACTTCCTGAGAAACGTTGCCTTTTAGCACCGCCTCAATCGCACGGCCCGCTTCCCGGTGCATCCGATAGGAAAGCTCCAGGTCGCCCACAGAAAATTCCGCCTGCCCCAAATGCGCACTGAATGGGTCCAGCTCCGGCTCATCCAGACGGTGGTACTGGCCCAACTCGTTGTCCAGGGCCACAATCGCATCGAAATAATTTTCCTGATGGGCGTAATACATGGCCGCACCGAAAAACAAATCGCGTAGCTCCTCTTTCTCATCGTCGGCCTGAGCAGCACTGGAAAGCAGAGAGAAGCTACAGAGAGTGAAGCTGAGAGCACGCAGGCTAGCCCCGGCGACGCCAGAGAATGCGAAAAGCAGTGGGATGCGCATGATTACCAGTCCTTGAAGTTAATCTCGGACTCGGTTCCGGAAATCCTGATCTCAACAAATTTGGGCCCCACTGCCTTATCGATCTGGTAAGAGGCATTGGCCTGATAATCTTTACCGGAAGGGGTCTTACCGATAAAGCGCACCTGCAACGGGTGCGCACCCGCCTGCACATTACCGGTATAAATTTTTTGCACCCCTCCCTTCTGCAGAGATTCAATTTCGCGATAGGTGTAGAGGTGGTGCGCAACGATCTCCCCATTGAGCGTAATCTCTACAGATTCCAGCTCAAATGGCTTTTCGTCGGCAACAGAAACAAACAGGGCCACCTGGGTATTTGAGGGAAACAACAGCTTCTCTTCCAGCTGTGCCAAAGTCGCGGTGAGGTCGATCACATCTTTTTTGACATCCTGGATCTGTTCATCCAAACCACGGATATCATCTCGGCTGACATCCTGCGCATTCACTGCGACTGCCAATAAAAGAAGGAGAGTTACCTGCAAAATTCTGAACATGTGGCCTACCTCTGACCCAATCCTTATCAATGAAAACCAGCGATGTGCAAGCCCCTAATGGGCCACATTGAAATGCCTGAAAACAGGGACCTTTCAGCCAGCGGCATTGTAGTGAATACAGAAATGGGCAGATGTGAGGGAAGTCAAATCTAGGGAAACCGGCCGTTGTTAATTTTCAACGCAGTGAAGTTGCAATCTGAGGTCATTATGTGAGGCAAGTCTCATAACCCCTCAATTAAAGCCGGAAATTGATGGCAATTATTTTACAGATACATTGGGAGAAACTATCTCCCTTCAATATCAGGGCTTTATAAAATTTTAAAAAAACAGGAATGCAATCGATAGGCATTGATCAACTGCGCCCGAGGATAAGAAGATAAAAAGTGAGAAGTTAAGAGTCAGTGGCAGCCATACCCAAATCTCAAGGTATGGCTGACATCTTAGCGAAAAAGCAACCCTAAAGAATCCAGCACATCAACCGCCATTCGCCAGTGAAATAACCACTTTGCCTTTTGCCCGCTTGGTATTCAAGTAAGTGAACGCAGCCAGGCTCTGCTCGAAGGGATAAACCCTATCGACGACCGGATGAATTATCTTGTCCTGATACAGGGCCCCCAACTCTTTGAGCTGGGCGCCATTCGCCTGCATGATGACCATACGATAAAATGCGTTTTTCTCTTTCGCCAGCTTCAATATCGGACGCGACTTTAGGCGGATCAACTTGCGCAACAACCAGTTGATACCCAATTCCCTCGCCGTCTGCGGGTCCACCACCCCTGCGATAGATACTACCCTGCCACCTTTCTTCAAGACTTTGAAAGCGTCTAATGTGTATTGCTTACCGAGGGTGTCATAAACCACATCAATATCAGACAGCAGGTCCAGATAGTTTTCTTTTTTGTAGTCGATCACCTGATCCGCACCAAGCTTGCGCACCCATTCCACATTGGCGCTACTGGTTGTTGTTATCACATAAGCGCCGTAAGCCTTAGCGAGCTGAATAGCCATAGAGCCAATGCCACCGGAACCCGCATGAATCAATACTTTCTCTCCCTTTTTCAAACCCGCAACTTGAATCAGGGCCTGGTAGGAAGTCAGCCCCACCAGGGGGACGCTTGCAGCCTCTTCATGGGTAAGGTTGTTGGGCTTTTTCGCCAAGTGAGAAGCATCCACTACCAGATACTGGGCAAGAGTTCCTACATGATCCTCCCCCACCCTAGCGAAGACCTCTTCACCGGGCTGATATTGGGAGACCCCATTACCCACAGAGACCACCTGACCACTTAGGTCACGGCCGATACCCACTGGTAGATTGAGCTTCTTCACAGCCTTCATTTCACCGCGCATCACCATCAGATCTATGGGATTGATACTCGCTGCATTTATTTTAATCAGCACCTCGCCAGCACCCGGCTCAGGTACATTGGCCTCTTGAAAAGCCAGGCTGCTGTCGATATCACCATACTGAGTAATTTTGAGTGCTTTCATTAGTCCCTCTAGTCATCTGTTCAGGAATGATGGCGATAGTGCCCCCTAGCCCACCTATGAAACAGTGAGCTACCGGTGGAAGTCTTTTGTCTTTCTGACAATAATAAAGGGGAGATACCCGTACAAAGCACCAAATATAGAGGTTTTATGGATAAAATCAGGGCATTACGCTACTTCAAGCGAGTGGCAGAACTATGCAGTTTTACCGCCGTAGCCGAGGAATTTGATGTGCCCGCCTCCTCCATCTCCCGGCGGGTTCGGGATCTGGAACAGTCCCTAGGGGTAGAGTTATTGCAGCGTAGCACTCGCAAGGTGGAGGTTACCGAGCTGGGCAAACTTTACTATTCCATGACCAGTGAAGCCATTCGCCAACTGGAGCAAGCCGACGAACTGGTGAGCCAAACCTTCGAGGCACCGAGCGGGTTGATTCGCATCAGCTGCCTGCCCTCTTATGGGGAACAACACCTGACACCCTTGCTGGAAGAATTCGCCCAGCGTTACCCCAAAATTGTTTTTGATCTGCACTACAGCGACGACCTTGCCCAGCTGGGCAAAGACCCAGTAGATATCGCCATACGTGGAGGCTATGCCCCCGATGAGCATGTCATCGCCAAGCGCCTATCCAAGAACGAATTCTCACTCACCGCCACGCCAGAGTACCTAAACGCCCTGGGGCAGGAGTTTCCGCTGAACAAACAAGCTATCGAATCTGCCCAAGCCCTGCAGTACCGCGGCCCCAGAGGCCCCATAGACTGGCACTATTTGGATGGTGACCATTGGGAGCCACTGAAACTATCCACCCACATGATAAGCAATAACGGTAAGGCCCTGCTGGCTGCAGCGCTGAATCACCGCGGCATGTTCTGTGTACCTTCATGGAGTATTTGTGAATACCTGGAATCCGGGGAATTGGTGCAGGCACCCACCCAAGGGCAGGTTTCCGTCAGCCCCGGGGGCGATATTGGCATTTTTCTACTTTACGAGCGCAGTAAATATCAAATACCCAAAATTAAATTATGTGTGGATTTTATTTGTGAGCATTTGCAGCAAAATTAAGAAAAAGGTGAAAAATACCACACGGTAAAGTCAAATGTAAAAATCAACCATCTAGTGCCAACCCCATTACAATATATGACACTCTGATCGTCGAAAGGTAGTCAGTATCACTTCTATATCCAAGCCTCTTGGCCAATTATTTTATCGAGCTATGTGTGTAACTCCCATCTAAGCAGGGCAATTCGCAACGCCGATCAAACTATTATATTCTAAGGGTCTTAAAAAGTTTACATCGCAAGGAAGGATCCATGGGGCTTGATTGGAACCCAGCCAACAAGGCAAAACCTGGACATGAAGAAGAATTTAAGAAAATCACTAAAAAGCTTTTAGGAAAAGTTTGGTTTGGGAGGAAAAGACTAGAACAAAGGTTTGAAGAGATATCAATCTCTGCTTTTGAAACCCTCAATACGCCCCAAGTAGGCATCGACGAAGCAGCTACCCTGTGGGCTAAAGAGAAGTACAAAGGCTCAAATCAAGAAATAAGTGAAGAAGAATTTCTCTCCAGATTAACTGGATACTATGTACTAGAGCTCTCTCCTCCGTGTGATGGCATCCCCTATTACAGCAATAGTCTATTGGGTTACGTGGATGCTTACTCTTTCAGAGCCCAGCTTTTGAAAGACTGCAAGGAAATAATTGGTGAAGACCTACTGGCTAAATCATTTGAATACCAACAGCCTTCAGAGCTGGTTAGGTATGGTGAGGATCTAATTAAATTAGCAAGTAGATATTCTGAATCACATAAAATTAAGATCCCAGATCAGGCACCCGAAGAGACAGGCACTTCTTTCAATCTACATGTTGTAGTATCTGCCGGTCGATGGTGTAAATTTTGGGGAAAAAGAGGTCACATGTTAGAACCATTTTTTTGAACTGGTGTAAGCAAAAATGGAAATCAGGAATATATCCAGCAAAAGAACAACAATCTACAAGCAACGCACACTACAATAAATGAGCAAAACCTAATCAGTTTTAAATAGTACAACAAAGAGATTAACTGAATTAAATCAACTTTAGCTATTCATCATATAGGAATGATATGCAAGCTATTATAACTCTAACTATCGCACTCCTATCCAACGCAGCCGCCGCTGCTCAGAGCACGCCTGAAATCCTTAAGATGTATGAGCACTTTACCCTGTCTAGCGCCGCAGCGGGTAAATGTTACAAGCCGACAGAGCAGGAACTAGCTCTATTTCTAGCCAATTATGAGCTGGTTACCCGAATGTCCTCCCAATACATTAAAAATAAAAAGCCAAGCCTCACGGACAAGCAGGCCTCACAGATACTCCTTGATGCAGGCAAGCGAGCAACCGACATGGTATATAGGGAAATAGAAGAGGCAAGCTGCACGAGCCCCAAGATTCAAGATCTTATTAAGCGATTTAAGGTGCAATCCGCTTGGAAGCCCGGTAAACAACCTTCAGGCAAGTAATCATGAAAGGATAATTGGTACTAACGATCAATATCAGACGATATCTCCTAGCTAAGAGATCGTTAACATACGACAAAAGCCTGAATGTCCACTCCCCAAAAGATAACTTTAACAATATAATTGTTACCTAGACCTTAAAGGGAAATAAATCTTACTATTCAACAATAGGAAACACAGGCAAGTCGATATTAATAAATCTATTAACATTCAACAAGCTTAGGCCTGTGTATGTTTACCCTATCTACTTCATCAATTTTATAGAAAAGGATTACCCGTGGGACGAAAATTAATCTGGTCAAGCATTTTGATTGCCTCATTAAGTGGTTGCTCCTCCCTCATGGAGGAAACTGTCACAAAAAGAGCACCCTTTGACTTAAACTGTGACCCTAAATCCATGACCATTCACCAACTAGACCGACGCACATACGGTGCTTCCGGTTGCAATAGACGCGCCACATACATCTTAGAAGGGCCTTGTGCAGGACCGGGAAGCCCCTGTGTGGCCGTAATGAATTCTACCGTTGATGAGCAAAAATTTTAATGACCTCTTAATCTTTAGGTATCTGCGAAGTTGGAACTTTTTCAATCTTACTTCGCAGACTCACTCCTATTTAAAAATTTTGACCAACTTTTAAAATAACCTGAAATATCATCAAAATTAATGTACCAATGGAGTGTTGAACAGAAATGAAAGTAAGTACCCAGCGCTTAACCATGTCACCTATCACCAAAGGTGATTGGTCACTATTTGAGAGTTTGCATACTAATCCTCAAGTAATCCAGTTATGTTTCGATGCGCCAGATGAAACAGAATTAAAGTCTAAGTTTGAATCAAGACTTACGCTCTGGGAAGCGAACTCTAATACTTGGTTGTGCATGACTATTATAGATAAACTCTCCGGCCAGAAAATGGGGGTTACTGGGTTTCAATTAGAGAACGGCATAGCCGAAGTTGGCTATTTATTGTTACCAGAGTTTCATGGAAAAAGTTATGGTACCGAATCGCTTACCGGCTTAATGGAATGGGCCTATTTAGAGCATGGTATTGCGCACTATAAGGCAGTAGCAACAGAAGGTAACATTGCTTCAGAGCGGGTGCTCGGGAAGTGCGGCTTTCATCTTGATATGATCATCCCAGAAGCCCACATGATTGGCGGAAAGACTTATGCCGATCATATTTATTTTCGAAAAATAGAGGCTTAGACAGAATATCCTTTGGCGAGACTTTGCTATTTTAGTACTCAAGGGCGAATAGAAAGATAAAAAAACACAATGATTACTATACAAGCCCTTTCGTCAACCCAAAACTGACCGCCCTTTTGAAGAGCTATTTACTTATAGATGTACTCATTAGGTATGCTAACCAGATAACTCCTTCTTCTGGCTAGCTCCAACAAAAAACAAACAGCCAATCAATCCTGCAAGTGCAAGATAGGCATTAACCGTAAATGCCCGGTCAATACCTGAAGCAATATCAGGGGCAAAAGCCACGATAGTCGCATTCATACCAAGCCCAATAGCGCCGCCAGCAATTTTAAACATATATAAAACAGCCCCAGCAAGGCTTGCCCGGCTTGGTGATACGGCCGTGATTGCAGCGGTGGTAATTGCAGGATTGAATAGGCCAATGCCAGTACCCAGCATTGCCATACCCGGCAACAGAGACACAAATCCTGTGTGGTCGTTTAGATGAGACAACATAAACATTCCCACACACATGCACAGTATCCCCGCCCCCGCCAGCCACCTTGGCCCAATGACTTCATAGAAACGTCCAGACAAATAGGCGAACACCCCGGAAATAACCATTAACGGAATCAGTGACATACCGGACTGCATCGCACTGTATCCCTGTGTTTTTGTCAGAAACTGTGGAATATATAATAGCGCTGAGAAATATAAGACAGCGACTAATAGGGTGACAACACTTGCCGCAAGAAATTTCCTATTACCGATAACATCACCAGGAATCAGCGCATTGCGCCCTGTTCGATATTCAGTAATAGCAAACACACAAATAAACACACAAAACACTGTCAAGAGCGCGATAATTAGCGGATGCTTGAAACCGATCTGCCCAGACATATCAAGAGCAAACAGCAAACCAAATAAAGAAATTGAGAGAGTCGCCACCCCTGGATAGTCAATTTTTTCATCTGTTGGCTCAGGAGGCTCGAACGGAACCACCTTCCAGCATACAAACATGGCGAGTGAAGCAATGGGGATGTTGATTAAAAAAATCCAACGCCAACTTAAAAGGTCAGCCAGTGTCCCCCCCAATACCGGGCCTATGGCATTAGCGAAGGCACAAACTGCCATAATTAACCCGCCAGCCTGGCCTGAGCGGTCCTCGGGCATCAGGTTATAGGTCATCCCCAGGACGGATGGCCACATCATTGCCGCTCCGATCCCCATCAAAGCTCTTGAAATCAAGAGCATGTAAACATTAACAGCCAACCCCCCCAGAAGTGAAAAAAACATAAAAACCAAGGTGCCACAAAAGAATATATTTCTTCTACCATAGAGATCAGCAAGGCGACCACCGGTGATAATTAAAACACCAAAGACCAATGCATAACCATTAATAATCCACTGTGAGGTGGTTATGTCCACGTTAAATTCATTTTCTATAGCGGGCAATGCTGGGGCAAAAGCGGTAAAGTCATTAGCAACAAGGAATACTGCCATAGATAGGGCCGTAAGCCCTAGATATTGCTCCCTACCTAGAGAGGAATTTGACGCCGACATAAATTGACTCCTTCTGCACCACTTTAGATTTCAATCTTGATCAGCGTTTTTAGTCATTTTTCAATCACCCTCGTATGTCAAAATTTACTTACTCTTTCATTTCCAAAATACTTATTTCGTATCAAGTCTTAAGTTACTCTAAAATGAGCAACACGCTCCTCCTTAGCTACTAACGCCCTGAAAGCACTTTGGGTAGCGGCCCTGGAACAAAGAAAACAGCGATGATAAATGCACTAAGAGCAAAGTAGGCATTCACCGTATAGGCTCGACCAATACCTTCAACCACAACTGGGGCGAACGCCACGATAGTCGCATTGATCCCCAACCCCAATGCCCCTCCAGCAATCTTGAACATATATAGAATCGCACTAGCCAAGCTTGAACGACTTGAATCAACAACCGAAACAGCTACAGTAGTTACCGCTGGGTTAAACAGGCCTATACCAATACCTAGAATAATCAACCCAGGAATAAGCTCCAGATATTCAGACTCATGATTAAGGTATGATAGAGAAAAAATCCCTGCTCCCTTGCAGACAAGCCCTACACAGATCAAGATCTTAGCCCCCAGCTGTTTATGGAGCGCCCCAGAGAGGTAGGAAGTCAAGGCAAAAGTAGCCATAAGAGGAACCATTGCAAACCCAGACTGGACGGCAGTAAATCCTCGATATTCAATGAAGAATTGTGGCATGAACAATAGAACCACAAAAAACATCATTGCGGATAACAGCGTTACAATACTCACAACACAAAATGTTTTATTTGTGATGATATCTGCCGGAATCAAAGCCATCTCTTGATTACGTCTCTCTAAAACGATAAAGAGACATATAAATATTAGGAATGCCATTAACAAGTAGACTACCAGTGGGTGCCTAAATCCAATCTCAGAGGCCAGATTCAAAGAAATTAGAAGACTAAATAGCGAGACACTTAATGTGATGACTCCCAGGTAATCGACTTTCTCACGTGTACCCGTTGGAACATCATCAGGCACTGACTTCCAACATAATAGAATTGCTGTAAGAGCAAGGGGAATATTTATGTAAAATATCCAGCGCCAGCTCAAATATTCTGCTAGAACTCCACCAGCAATAGGCCCGACTATATTCGCCAGCCCCAAGACTGCCATTAAACCTCCACCAACCTGGCCTGCATACTCTTTAGATACCAAGCTATATGTCATTCCTATAATTGATGGCCACATTAATGCTGCCCCTATGCCCATTAAACAGCGGACCACCAATAGCATCGCCATATCGATAGAAAGCCCACCTAATAGTGAGCAAAGGGCAAAAATGCCAGTCCCCGTAATAAATGCGCGTTTTCTTCCATAAATATCAGCCAAGCGCCCGCCAGTAACCACCAAGATACCGAATACAAGCGCATAGCCATTGATTACCCATTGTGAGGTAGTAATATCAAAACCAAATTCATTCTCTATGGCAGGTAGCGCGGGGGCAAATGCACTCATATCAATAGCGATCAGAAAGAGGGCCAGGGCAGCTGAAGATAACCCATAGACCTGTGCCCTTGAAATCTTCGGCTGCTCCACTAACCTACTTCCTTCATCAGTTTTGGGTGAGAACCCAAAAATAGGATATTTACTTCAGCCTTCTCCACATACTCCCTCATTCCAGCCGTTACCCCTCTTCCCGCTCTGGGATTCTGGGTGCACTCATAAACAGAAAAGCAATGACAAAGCCCACAAATGCGAAACAGGCATTCACCTCAAATGCCCGGCCAATACCTGATGTTATATTCTGTGAAAAACCCAATATCGCTGCATTAACACCTAAACCGACAGCCCCCCCGGTAATTTTAAGCATATAAATAATGGCACTCGCCAGGCTGGCACGATTGGGATTAACGATGGCAATAACCATCGTTGTAGTTGAGGGGTTAAATAGCCCAAGGCCTGCCCCTAAAATGATTAACCCAAAGATATACTCATAGCCTAGACTCAGCCTAGACAAAAAGAACATTCCCAGACTCATACCAAGAATCCCAACACAGACCAGTAGTTTTCCACCTGTCCTCAAATATAATTTTCCTGCAACAAAGGACATCAGTCCAAAAGCAACCATCATTGGGACCAAGACCAACCCTGACTGTATAGTAGAAAAGCCTCTCACATTAGTTAAGAATTGTGGCAAGTACAAAATACCTGAGAAGAAAGTTACAGAGGTAAAGAGCGTAACTGCACCTGCAGCCAAGAAACGCTTGTTTTCAATGATGTCT
Organism: Microbulbifer sp. CnH-101-G; assembly: GCF_052466775.1. Classification (NCBI taxonomy): domain Bacteria; kingdom Pseudomonadati; phylum Pseudomonadota; class Gammaproteobacteria; order Cellvibrionales; family Microbulbiferaceae; genus Microbulbifer; species Microbulbifer sp. CnH-101-G. The sequence continues at coordinate 1,158,992 of NZ_CP174292.1, read as the reverse complement.
GGTGGAATCAGTGCAATATCACCGGCTTTTATTTCTATAATGAAAAAAGCAACGCTGAATAATAAGAACAAAGATAACAGCCCCACCACTAAAGGATTCAGAAAACCTCTCTCAGAAGCAAAGCTTAAGGCTAGGAGAAAACTTAACAACGAACCTGTAAGGGCAACAACACCGAGATAATCAATTTTTTCATCCGGATCATAGGGGGCATCTAGAGGGGTAAATTTCCAACACATATATACTGCGACAGTAGCAATAGGCAAATTGAAGAAGAATATCCAGCGCCAACTCAGTAGATCTGCCAACAAGCCGCCCACAACCGGGCCAAGGGTATTGGCCAAGCCACAAACCGCCATAATCAATCCCCCAGTTTCCCCTGCGCGCTCTTCAGGCATCAGGTTATAAGCCATACCCAAAATTGCAGGCCACATAAGGGCAGCCCCCACACCCATCGCCGCCCGACTTGCCAGTAGCATTGGCACATTGATTGAAAGCCCACCGACAAGGGAAAAGAGCAAAAAAATACTGGCTCCAGCTATAAAAGTACGACGTCGACCGATAATGTCTGCTATACGCCCCCCGGTAACAACCAGTACCCCAAACACCAGTCCATAGCCATTAATAACCCATTGTGAAGTGGTAATATCCATATTCATCTCCCTTTCGATGGCCGGAACCGCCGGGGAGAAGGCGCTAATATCGATAGCGATAATAAACAGAGCAACGAATATGGCTAATAGGCCTAATCGGTTTGACTGCTGGGAGGACTCCTGCACGTACGCCATGAATGGTACCAGCTTCAGAGACTCCAATTGAAAATCAAGTCAGGAAGTTGTCAGGTCCCTGCAATACTTGGGTTTGGGACTTCTCTCAGTAGCCTAGTGCTTAAGAGCCTCTTTAATAAGGTCCACTAAAAACCAGGGGGCCACCCCCTATTTTATTAACAGGGGCAATCAAGAGAGGCACCGTAAAAGTCTAGTTGATTTAACTCAGCTAAACTTAGTGTATTTAGCAATCCAAATAGCAGAGTTGTACTAATGCGCATACTGTTTTTTTTGCTATTAATTCTTCATTCTTTACAGCTTTCCGCAGAAGAAGTAGCTATAAACAATCTTAAAAATTTCCAATGGAAATATCGTGTGTTACTCCTGGCCAACCCTAAAGACGTGCCGGAGACTATGCAGTCTCTGCTCAAGCTGGAACCACAATTCGCCGAAAGGCAACTACTGTGGTTTTTGTTTTCCAATGAGAAGATCGAGACTAATTACCCCGGTGAAATTGCCAGAGATTTCGGTGTTAATGTCCGCGATCAATATTTCAGGGGCAATACGGAACAGGTTGTTTTAATTGGCAAGGATGGTGGAGTGAAATATCGCACTGTAACCTTCTCACCCGTGGAAATATTTCATCGTATAGATCGGATGCCCATGCGGCAGCAGGAGATGCAAGGTACCTATTTACCCAATCAAGATCGGCTTAATAACTGTATTGAAACTGCAGGAACACTAAATTTTTTTTCTAGAATTGCCGAGAAGTTTTGTATTGAGCAACCTAAATAGAAGCATGTCTAGGCATCCTTGATGCCTAGACATGCCGCCCCCCTTCGCATCTGACCATCATCCAATCTCTACGCACACTGGTTATGTACAAGACTTATTACTTTAGAGTTCATTCATCCCATCTACGCATTAAGTCCTGACCAACATACATACCCGGCTAACCTTTATATCCGATAGATCCATAGATTAAATGACGCCTGTTAGATCCGATTCCTGATTCTTTCCCGCACCATCTTGAACGACATTGGTTGCACTTTGACAAACTGACCCTGTCCATCAAAAACAGACACTTTAATGATCCTAGCCTGAGCCATATCAGCTTAAATTTTATCCGACCTTTTAATCATAAAGGCTACGTTCATGAAGAAAGATTCATCCCTGGTCACAGTCATTTTGATTACTCTAGCCTTTATAGGGTTTGAAACAGCCGCTGAGGAGGGCAATCACAACGCCATCACAAATGGTAAGGGCACCATTTGTAGCAATGAATATGTCTTATGCACATCCGCTCCTTGCGTTCCAGATCCTGAGAAACCGGATTCAAATGCAATTTGTAACTGTGATGTTAACGAGGGATTGAACTTCGGGTTATCAGAATGTAAAGCCCGTGTGCCTGTGACTGACTCAAACGGTGTAAAAAAAGCCTTATCGACATTTTCTTTCGCACAGGCACCTACTAAGCCTGTACTTTCCTGCCCACAGGGTAAACCGTGGACAGATTGCCTGGATCAACCTTGCATTGTCGATCCAATGAACCCCCTCAAAGCCATATGCACATGCAAGATTGTACGTGATAAGCCCTTTGTAACTTTTGGGGGAGACTGTGTTTTTCTGACTTGTGATACGGGCTACTGGTCAGGAGCAACGGTAGGGTCTTATGTTGGGGCAAGCAGAGATCTTATGAAGGCATTCCATTTAGATGAAATACCGGCCAAATATTGTGCAGGGATGAAACCTGAGGTTTTACAGTAAAACTTGTATTATTTCGAACTTCTCCACCGCTTCGGCTATTCCTGAAAAACGATAGCCGATTCGTCCTTTTGTCCGTAAATCGTTACCTGGCAAAGTGCTGACTGACCCGTTTGGATAAAGTTGCTGGCACCATCCACATTTACGACACTCAAGCAACACCTGGGCCGATTTGGATTGGATTGTGGTACTGCCTTAGGCAAGCCAGTGAGAGAGCTTCATCATGTTGGTTACAGGTTCCGTTGACGTTGGCTCAAACTCAGTGAGAATTGATTTTGTGGGAAGATTGGATAGCAAAAGAACTAACCAAGCCAAATCAACCTGAATGCTTCTCAGTCTTCATGGACAACGCCGTTGAAAACCCAAGCCTATATAAGCCCGCTATATCTTACCTAACATCAGAACTTATTGCATCACTACCTGGAGTTAATCTTTCAAGGCTCAATATCTAATGGCAAAAAAATTCCAAACTTCTTTTCTAATTTTTTTAACGGAGTGCTCATTTATTTAAAAAAACTGACTAAAAATTCAAGTCCTTAAGCAGGCTAACAAACTTGACAATACCACCCCTTAATAGTGGATCATTCACCTTATAGAAAAGTGATTAGCCAGGAAATATAGCAATGAGAGCCATTATTATCGGAGCAACAGGACTGATCGGGAATCACCTGGTTGAGCAATTAGCAAAAGAAGCTTTCATTGATGAAATAGTAACCCTGACCCGCCGAAACACCCCCTCCCCCCACCCCAAGGTACGCAATGAAGTAGTAGATTTTGATCGCCTTGAGGAATATGCAGAATTATTTCGAGGCGACTTGCTCTTTTCCTGCCTAGGTACTACCAAGAAACAGGCTGGTAGCCTGGAGCAACAACATAAAGTGGATGTAGATTATCAGTTCCACGCGGCACAACTGGCAGCGAATAATGGGGTATCTCATTACCTGCTGGTATCCTCCAGTGGCGCTAATGCCAAGAGCAGCAATGCATATTTGCGAATGAAAGGAGAATTGGAGCAGAAGGTTTTGCTACTGCCCTTTGCCCAAATCAGCATCTTCCGCCCTTCCCTACTCATGGGAGATCGTAGTGACTCCCGCCCAGCTGAGAAAATTGGCGCCATACTACTACCCTGGATCTGCCTGCTGCCCGGATTACGTCGCTACCGTCCAATAAAAGGCGCTCAAGTGGCGGCAAAGATGGTGAGCGAGAGCCAAAGGCAGGGTAAGGGCCTGGAAACCTTCACTTTGGATGAATTGTTTTCCAACTAGATCCCCTGTTGGACTGGCGCTTGGGGCCTTGGCGGCACAGACTATCTCTAGAGGTTTCCCTTTCTGGTGAACGCCATGCTGTTGTTTGTGTCCTATTTGTTTGAGCTGCTCTTGCCCGTCTTGCTCCAGGTCGCCTTGCAGACGCTCCCTGCCGTAGCTCACAGTCGGCGAGGATGCCAGTATGTAAAACCCTGGCCATCGGGCCCTGCGCAACCAAACCCCGTCAGGCACTGAGCCTCGCTGTTATGCCCCAGGAGTTTACCGGTCTGTGCCAACTGCTCGAGCAAATCGAAACCAGCTGCCAACACGCTGAGCGGGTCTCCCTGGAACTTGTGATAGATACCATCGGGCTCAGGTCTTATGCGCCCTTCCTGCTGGTGGTGGGTCTGATTTTGTTCTCCCCCTTGAGTGGCGTGCCCGGTATTTCTACCGCCATGGCAGCGCTGCTACTGCTAGTAGCCATTCAACTTTTATTGGGGCGGAGACATGTATGGCTGCCCAAGTGGCTACTCAAGCGCTCCATATCTAAAAAGAAGCTCATAAGAGCATTGCATTGGTTGCGACGGCCGGCAGAGTTTGCTGACCGCTGGATGCAGCCGCGCCTGGACTTTTTGGTGAGGCGCGGTGGCACCTATGCCATCGCCACCACCTGTTCGCTGATCGCTTTGACGATGCCGCTGATGGAACTGGTGCCCTTTTCCGCTACTACGGCGGGATTTGCCCTCACCATTTTTGGACTGGCCCTGGTGGCCCATGACGGCCTACTGGCACTGATTGCCTTTACCATAACTGCTCTACTCACCCTACTACTCGCCCACACCCTGCTATAGGGTTGAAGGGATAATGGGCTGAAGGACTGAAGTGCCGAGCCCCTGAATAGACGAATTATTCGCTCAACCATCGATCGGCGCCCAGCACCTTGGGGTAATAGGCGAGAGCGGCCAAAGCAAAAAAATCGTAAACGGCGTGCCAGACTATCACCCCCAACAGGCTCCCACTGACCTGATAGGCATAGCCGAGGATCAGACCAAAGACAAAAATCAACAGTACATAGATCAGCGAAGCCCAATGTAGAAGTGCAAAAATGAGGGAGGCAACGAATAATCCCAAGAGCGGTGAACTCAGCTGTGATAACCAGGTTTGCAGAAAGCCACGAAATAACAGCTCCTCACACACGCCCGCAGCAATAGACAATATTACTAATTGGACAAGAGGCATTTTGCTGAAAATTGGCGCCAACCGGCCACAGTGCCAGCGCAGGGCACGGCCCACCCGATTATGGGAACGGGTCAACGCCACTACAGCAGCAAAGCTGAGTAACGCCCCCAGAATCCCCCAGGCCACTGAACTCAAAATAGTTCTATCAACAGTGGGAAGCGCTACCTCGGAAAACCCAAAACCGATTGCTGCCAGCAGCAGGCACCCCCCCTGCACCCACATCATGGTAGAGAAAATATCGATCCGATGTCCTTTCCCCTGTGACATAGCGCATCCCCCCATCCGTTGGCATTGTTTTCTCTGTTCGGTTATGAATCCGGCATACTCCTGCACCAAACACCGCACGAGTCAATTTACCGAATCAATCGTCCCCGATCACATTCTTAAGGGTCACTTGCCCGCTGGGCGCCACCATAAGCTCGGCAATCCCACCATCGCGCAATTCCCGCTCCAGCTGCAGGGCCTTTGCCTTGGGCGCAAAGTAAGCCTCTATGCCGTATTTAACACGATAAAAAAGCTTTGCGCGCCAAGCGTTACGACCCACAACCCGCCCCTTTAGAAATACCCCTTCGGAAGGTTTATCCAGGCTCGCTCCAGAAAACTCATAGAGCCCTGAAGGAGCTTTTTTCAAGGAGACATATACCACCTCTCCCTCTCGCACTCGCCGGTCTCCGGCTAGGGCCGACTTGGCAACGCGGGAAAAATCGTAATTCAGCTGCGCATAGTTACCTCGAAATAGAGAGCGGGGATCTACCGGAATCGCTTTGACCCGCACCAGCTCTCCCGTCCAAAGCGGCATCTGCGCTTTTACATACATCCCCACAAGAATGAAAAATTGCGTAGCAATCGCCACCCCTAAGGCGTAGGTCAATCCCTTCTTCATGACATTTCCTCCCCGCCCTGGTGGTGCTTCCAGTACTTGGCGGCGCCCAGCAGCAGGCCCGCAAATAGAATAAAGATTAACGTCGCCCCCAGATAATCGCCGATCAGGTCGATATAGCGCAGCAGTGCGGTGATCAATATCGACATCACCCCAAGAAAGAAATAATGGGAAATACCATCGTGAATACCCCGGTAGATCAACCAAATACCGCAGCTGATAAGGACGAAATTAGTCGCCACCTGCAGATACACTGCCAAATCCGGGTCGCCTCTGGTACTGACGGTAATCAGTGCACCAACAAAAAATACCAAGAGGAGGCCGCTCGATATCAGGCGCCTGGTCGGCAGTGCTAATACCAGCGTAGCGGCAGCCATCGCGGCTACCACCAGCCACATACTCAGCCGGTGCTCCCACTGGGCCTCAATCAGCTCCTCCCAGGGAAATGCAAAGCTGAATACCAGCAGGCTGACCAGAGCAAAACGCAGGCACCACACGGAAATCACCGTTGCGTAATCCTTGGCCACCGATGCCCCCCTCAAGGCCAACCAGTGGCTGAAAACATACAGCAGAATAAACAGGGCAACCGCTACCGCCAGATTCTCGGGATAGAGCTTCAACCCAACCCACGGCTGCTGGCTCCGCCAAAATTCCGACAGAGTGTATTCAACCCAGAAGCCGATACTCACTAAGAGCAACAGCATAAGAACCGTACTCGCACGTCCACGCAGAAGCACATAGAGAGATGCCGCAATAAAGAGCGGGAAAAGCGCCGGGTAGTAGCCCATGCTGACCTGCAAAAAGAACCACAGCAGCGCTAAAACTTGTGCCTGGATTGCCAGCCAGGGGCTGCGAGTAATCAGAGCAAACGGCAGGCAACCCAATGCCCACCAGAAGACGCCATCGAGCATATATTCGCCCAAATGGTATATCTGCGCGATCAGGATAATTGAGGCACCAAAGAAGAAGTTCCCCAGCAGGAAAAGCCCCTCGCCCCGGCGGGGATCGCCTGTGAAATAGATCCGCAGGGCAACGCATTGGGTAGCTACAGTGAGCGCTACCAGCCCTCCCATACGCAAAGCGCGTGGAATTTCCTCCCAGTTGGCACCAATCAGGGTAATCAGCGCCAAGGCGATAAACAGGTAACCGAGCCCCACCAACACGTTGTAACCCATTGAGCGCTGCCGGGCCCGATGGTAGTCCACTTCATAGCGGGCGCAGATTAACTCAGCCTGCGCCTCGCTGATTACCCCATCATCCACCCAGTCCCCGGCTTCCCGCGCCAGGTCATACTTCAACAACCTTATCAATCGCATACCACTTTCCTGCGGCTTTGTATCCATTACCGGTGAGCAGCACTACGCGCACCCCAAGTCCTTGGAGTATCTCTAAAGTCGCTTCCATCCACAATCTAGCCTGCCCCAGATAAGCGCATAGTCACAGGCTATCTGACACATTTAAATTGTTAATTTTTATTAAAAACACAAGAACAATAGTATTTAGGTCACAGAAGTTACAGACACAACGCGGAATACTTTTAATCCAACTAAGGAGCAATTCATGTCCCGTTATATCGAATCCGAACTCAAGCCCTTCAAAGCCAAGGCCTATCAGAACGGCGAATTTCACGACGTCAGCGACACCGATGTAAAAGGCAAGTGGGCCGTATTCTTCTTCTACCCCGCCGACTTCACCTTTGTATGCCCCACAGAGCTCGGTGATCTGGCGGACAACTACGAAGAGTTCAAAAAGTTGGGTGTAGAGATCTACTCCGTCTCCACCGATACCCACTTCACCCACAAAGCCTGGCACGACTCCTCTGACACCATCGGTAAAATCCAATACCCGATGATCGGCGACCCCACCGGCACCATTACACGTAACTTCGGTGTGATGATTGAGGAAGAAGGCATCGCCGACCGCGGCACCTTTGTGATCGACCCGGAAGGCCGTATACAGATCGTTGAGATCACCGCTGGTGGTATCGGTCGCGACGCCAGCGAATTGCTGCGCAAGATCAAAGCTGCCCAGTATGTCGCCGCACACCCCGGTGAAGTCTGCCCGGCTAAATGGAAAGAAGGTGAAGAGACCCTGGCCCCATCTCTCGACCTGGTAGGCAAGATTTAAGTTTTCCCAAGCCCTCACAGGATTGGAACCGGCAATGCCCACCTTTTGGTGGGCATTGTCATTTATAATTTTTGAACAGCAGATTCATACAAATTCAATAGAATTATCAAACGCTACCATAAATTTCGTTTTCAGAAAAAGTATGCCTGACTAACAAAAATCTAAACGTCGTAAGGCTCTAACTCTCTCTGCTTTTGATAATATGATCGCAATCTGACAATAACTGAATAGCCAACAATGAATCATCCATAGGAGCTTGAGGGCATTCCGTGCGTCCTGCAGCAAGGCAGCGTTGTACAGCGGCAGCCTCATAGATAAGCCCTTCCGAGCATGGGAAGATAAATTTTCAGGAAAAACTAGGCAGACGAAAGACCTATGTTTCAATAGGATATAAAGTGGCAAGGTTAATACCATAATCAACTAAATAGCCTGCCGTCAGTAACATACTACCTACTAATCCTCTTTTCTTACTAATCGATAAAGATTTTTCAATCCAAATCAAGCTGACCACCAACGCCTAAAGCCTTAACAAAACTCAGATTATGTGAAACCAATAACACGGCACCAGAAAAATCCATAATGGCATCCACTAATAGCTGCCGGGAATCCAGATCTAAGTGATTATCTGGCTCGTCTAGTAGTATAAGGTCTGTGGTAATGGTGCCTCGTGTAATGGCTAGTAGAGCTACTTTTAATTGCTCCCCCCGCTAAGTAACCTGAGAGGAAGCAGCGCCATATCACCCCTTAACCGCAAATTACCTAGCATGGTACGCCATTCAGATTCTTTTCTGCCAGGGTGAAGAAAGGAAAGGTTCTCTAGAGCTGATATCTCTTTATTGAGAAAACTGAAATCCTGATCTAAATAACAAACACTTCCACGCAGTTGGCAAACACCACTTAAAGCTTCTAGTTGGCCAGCAATAATCTTCAGCAGGGTGGACTTTCCACTGCCATTGCTACCCTTTATCCTCCAACGATCCCCCGTTCGGATTGTTAAAGATATAGGCTTATTATGAGAACCATATGGAAGCTGCAAATTTTCGAGATGCAGTTTTATTGATTTTCGAGAGTCACACTTAGTTATGGATAGCTTTTGTGGTCTTAGCCTCTGGGACTCAATTGTAGTTTTTTTACTTATCTCATCTCCTTTTCTCTCTAACTGTAACTTGCGCTGCACACACTTTCGCTTTAACTTTCCGAGACCTTTTCCTGCACGATCTTTTTGTGAATCCATAAGACTCTTGCTTTGAGAGTTCCGCTGGCCTTTACCCTGTCGTTTTCTAGTAGCAAACTTATGCAAACTTTTCTGTCTAACGTTATTTAATCTATTTAATTTTTTTCGATTATCTTCTGCCCTTTGAAGCAGGGCTGCATACTCTGTTTCTTTTTGTTGTGTATACGTACTGTATGCGCCGCCATAGATTCTCAGTCCTCGCTGATATATCGCCACTATTTGCCCAGTATTTTCTAGTAACTCCACGTCATGACTGGCTACCAACGCCCCGCCTGAATGACTTATTATTTTCTCTTTCAGCCATTCTCGACCACTCTGGTCAAGATGATTGCTAGGCTCATCGAGAAGTAAGTAATCATTTGAGAGAGAGAATGCATAGGCAAGGTGTAATCTGGCTCTTTGACCACCACTCAGTCTTTCAATAGGAGTCTCCAATGGCGCATGGATTTTTGCTTCCTCTAGCTGGCGTTGCCAATTAAGAGGCAGATGCCAACAGTCCGCAACGGATATCAAGCCCTCCTCTGATGCATGCCCTTGGTCAATCCGTGAAAAAACTTCATACAAGTGTCCATCTGCGAGGCAATCGACGATCCGCAAATCAGGCCGGTGATTCATCTGTTTCACCAGGTGATGGCGTCTTTTCCAAGATACCTTGCCGCTAGCAATGGAAACTTGACCGTGAAGAATGCCAAGTAACGTGGATTTCCCACTGCCATTAGGTGCAACTAATCCAGTGATCCCTATAGGTAATTCCAAACTTACTTCATGAAAAATCGAGGTTCCCCCAAATATCAGGGAGACGCTTTCAAGAGTACAAATAGCTGTCATATGCCCTCCGATCATAAGATCGTGCGGCGTATTTCTGCTATCGAACAAGACTGGTTCTCAAGGAAGATACGCCACCTGCAAAGGATTAAATAGGTCCGCAGCGATAGAGTGCGAACTTAGCTCCAATTATGCGCAGGACTTAATTCATCGGCGTAAAAAACTCCAGGTAGGATGACAGAATTTTATTTTCCAAGGTGGGAACATCTATTACAGGCGCTTAGCGTAATTAATATATTAGTACATTTCGAGCACTATTTGATCTACATGACTAGTAGCACTATTTGCCAATAAATGAGCTCAGACGACACCTACTATTGTAGCGATTATAGAATTTAATATACCTGCCCATCAAGCTTTGATACTGAACGCCTTATCACCAATCCGACCGTCTCCTAACCTATTAAGTATCAACCTGCAGGAAGAAGCACCTTATCAACCCGTTAGTATTTTCACTCTAACCACCTTCCTATGATAAGGCTGACTCAGCTGTGAGTGAATCACCCAGGTTTTTAACCCTGCACATTGAGAACTTCAACTGATTAACATTCTTTTTTATTCATGAGAATAATATAGATTATTAGAAGTTTATCGAGAACTTTTCAACCTCTCAAAAAAGGCTATCAATGTGCAAATTATAATCCCTGATAGAAGAAATACTGGGACTACATAAATAGCTGTTTGAATTCCATAATTTCCATCCAACCAACCCACCAAAGCATGGGCAAATATCAAAAAAACCCCTCCTGTGCCAAGAGAAAATGAAACAGTAAATGGTGGATTCTTGGAACAACGGGTTAACCACTCCATCGTATAGGGGAATAGGTAAGATAGTGTTAATCCGCATACCGGAAACCATATAGGATTCACCCAATAACCCAGAAGAAAAACCACTGCAGTCGATAGAAAAGAGATAATCAGCCAAAAGAAGGTATTGCCCTTCAGAAGAATAAAGGTAAAAAGTATCCTGCCAATGCACAATAGGCCAAAAAAGATTGATAGCAAGATATCAGCTTCAACCGCCCATGGGCCGCCTCTTGCCTCAAGAAACAGCACTAGTCGACTTGCAAGAATATGCTCCGATCCGTTGTAGGCAGAAACAATCAGCCCACCACCTATTGCAATCCACCACTCTTTTGGTTCTTTATCACGCTTACTCTTTTCTCGATAAGCACTTGGATCAATACCTCCCTCACCCGCTTGACGCCTTGCCCTGCTATTGCGTAATCCAAAGAAAATAAATAGTAAAATAGCGGTTGCAAGCCCACCAAACAGGTAGAACCCACCCTCCCAACCAAAGTGATATTTATAGAAGAGTACAGGCAATAATGGAGATAGTATTGATGCCACTCCGTAGGTGCTATGCAATCCACAATACCCTTGGCGAGTCAGGTCTTGAGGTACAAAAAGAGGAATTGCTACATTAATTAGCACCATACAACCCCCTGCACCGACCCCAAAAACAAAACTGCCCAAAATCAATACAGGAAAGGAGTGAAAATAACCAGAGATACCTGATAGGATGGAGCCGCTCCCCATGAAAATGACAAACAACCCCAAGCCAGATATGACTCTCACCCTCTTTATCCACAAAGATCCGGAGAGCGTCATCAATAAAGCTGAAAAGGTGGACAAAAAGAAAAAGGTGGAGCCCTTAGTAGGGGATACAGAAAAGAAATCTAGTATTTTTGGATAAATTGGTGCTTTATAAACTTCTATAAACCCCAGAAGAAACAGCGCTCCATAGCAGGACAACAATCCAAACCAATAGATATTTCGTTTCACGCAGCTTTTCTTTTAATGTGGTGGTCGCATTCTACGATCATCTTGATTGCCTGCACGGAGTCTGCTAAAGGAAGCTCCGGACACTCGATCAATCCTCTCTCCAAGCATCGCTGCACCGCCCGGGCCTCGTAGTATAGCCCCTCGGAGTTGGGATAATTAAACTCCCCCCTAATTCGCGGCAGCGGAAATTCATACAACCTGGTATTGTTATCGGCTCTTCGATCACCCTCGACCCTGGTTACGGAAATCCTTGTCGGGCAGTGAGCCGGTGAGTGTACTTTCACCCTACCCTCAGTGCCATAGACCTCCAATTCTTCCGCACCCTCAACCAGATGACTCCAGGAAACAACAGCTATAGGCCCGGAATCATAATGCGCATAGATTAATCCCGCACCATCCTCCTGAAATCCATAGTCATCAAGAACGCCAGAAAACTCTAGGTCTGATGCATTCCTTCCAAGCAACATAAGCGCGGCATGAATGGGGTAAACACCAGCATCCATGCCCGCCCCTACCCGCCATTTAGGCGATTGAAGCCCTTCATCCTTACGCAAGTCGAAACTTAAGTCTGCCCGAATCTGGCAAACCTTACCTATCTCGCCGCTACTTACGATGCTTCTACAATATTCAATAGCAGGGAAGAATCTCATCCACATTCCTTCCATACAAAACAGCTGCTTTTTATGGGCAAGCGCTTTAATCTTTAAGGCATCTTCCACTGTGAGCGCTAAAGGCTTCTCAACAAGCACCGGCTTTCCTGCCCTTAACGCCAGTTCAGCATGCTGCCGATGCAGCTCTGGGATGGTTGCAATATAAACAACATCAACGTCTGGATCAGAAACAAGCTCCAGATAACTCCCATACGCCCGACTGATTCCGTGGTTACTCGCAAAATCTTTCGCCCTATCCAAATCTCTTGAAGCCACAGCGTGAATTTCAGCAGACTCCAGATAATTGATAATTATCGCAAAGTCATTTGCAATTCTTCCGCAACCAATAATTCCCCAGCGTAGTGATTTTTGACTATATTTTTCCTGGTTTCTCACATTTGACGTTTTCGCACCAGCAGACCGAGAATCTTCATCTTCAATAGTATCTGGGTCCAAAACCAGCTCAGGATGTATAGCTAGTCTCTTTTGCAAGCTAATCCAGGAATTCTCCAGATCTTTATTTTTTATTTCATCTACCCAAGTGCAACGCCCTAGAGGCGCAGGCAGTGGAGCCCGTAATCTGCCCGATCGATGAATAGAAACTTGTTTAAGAGCTGTTTTGTATACATCCAAGTTAAGCCCTTTTACGCTAGCTGCAAGTCCCAGCTTGACGTAAATATCAAATAGAAACTCAACCTCCTCTTTGGTAATCAACTCCATTTGTTCAGCCACTATGGATGTGAACAGGCAATCAATACCTACTGCCTCACCATGCATCAGCCGAAATGATTCATCACGCTCCAGCCATCTTGAAAGTGTGTGCCCAAAATCCATCGGCCGGGATAAATTTTCCTCGTTTAGGTCCCCCGCGATGCTATCCAGCATGGCATCAATACATATCATAATAAGATTGTAAGAATCCTCTCCAGGCAAGCCATTAGAGTCGAGAAACCTGCTATCCAACAAGCCCTCACCCCTTTTAGATAGCAGATTGAGAACCTCTTTATTAAATACCACGCCCACTTTAATCATTTCGCCAATCGCACTCTTCAATACCCGTTGTGAGTTAGTGCGTAAAAAAGTCGGATCAATAATGGTATGCCGAGGACAGTGAAAAGCACCTAAACCATTCTTAATAATATGGTTCACACTCACTTTGATACCAATAGAGGAATCAATCATGCCCATAAGTGTAGTGGGAATACGTATCCACGGGGTATTACGCCGCCAGACGGCACTGACGAATCCTATGGTATCTGTTACTGCCCCACCCCCCATGGCTACGATTGGCTCTCTATAGCGAAGAGGGTTTGCCTTCCAGACCTCATCAATCACCTTGAGGAAACTATCAATATTCTTTGATTGTTCACCGCCTTTCATCACTATTGGAATAAGGCTAACTCCAACAGACTTTTCCCACTCAAGGATATCTTTTGCATAAAGATCCCAGACTCTGTCATCAACGCAACAGATGATCCTTTTCTTTGGTGGCCTTAGGATATCAATAAGAAAGTTATTACCGGGGGCAAATAGTTTTTGGTGGTACGAGATTCTTTGAGTAGTTGGCTCTTGACATACCGTATCTACAACCTGAGCAACAGGATGATAATCCTTGTTACTCTTAACCTGAGCCTGAATACTAGGCTCAATCGCCGCGGCTAGCTGAAGAACTCCACAGGCGTGTGGCAGCCTGGGGAGGCTTAAATACTTCTCGTCATCGTGGTATAAAATTGACTCAATAAATAACCTCTTCAGAGCACGGTAATCCTGCTCGAATAAGTAGCAATACCACATTGCACCTTTTTCTTTCTTGGTAAGCGTCAAAGCGCGCTCTAACACATCTTGGCTGGCCTGCCTGACCAAAACAGACTTGCCCGTGAGGCCTCTCCTCATCACTATACTGTTTTCTACCCCCTCACAGCGAGTGGCAAAAAAGGAAAAGCTGACTCCTAAGTTAGTTTCTACCTTGAAGGATAGTTTCTTAAAATCCTCAATATTACCAAAACGCTTTTGTACGGTTTTCTCAGGGTTAACTACTACATCAACAATGTTATTAGGAGCTAATTTCCACTTTGCAACACAGAGTTCAAGTTCATGACAGCACTGATTCAATAGCATTCCTTCAGAGTTTTGCCTAAACACACTTTCTAGAGAATCTTCAGGGTGGGGGTTGTGATGTATAAAACCAACGCTTCTGGAGTGCAACGCCCACTCATGGTCGATTTTCTCAGCTTCTTTAACAAAACTTGCAATATGTTTTTGATAACCTACGACAACCTTTACATTTTTTTCTTCGGCAATCCTTTCCATGGCTTGTAGTTTTTCCAGAGAATCTGCCCCTGGCTTTTCCAAGTAAATATTCCTATAGCCTTTGGCAACTACCGACTTAAACACATCCGTGGCTGATGGAGTTCTAACCGAGATGATGATCAAATGCTTGGAGAACATATCTGGCCTGGGCAACTGATCTACAGAGGTATAGATTTTGAAGCCTCCGAACTGCTCCTCAAGTCTTGCCATCTCTCTTTTATATGCCAGCCCTTTCTCGCTCGAAGCAACAGCCTCAGAAAGCCAATATTCCTCAATAACCGCATCCACGACTACATTTGGCATACTCATTAACTGAGACAAATGCAGCCACCCAATTGACTCCCCAGGCAGTCCTACACCGATTACTGTGGCATGTACTACGTTTTGATTCATATCGGCAACTTTCAACCTCACACCAGCACAAAGCTAAGCTAAAACCTCGAGCACCAACCCACTCTCATACCCCATTGCTAATGTCCTCGTATCTAGTCCTCAACTCTTTTTCAGCTCTTCATCACTCAACCCAGAGGCCGAGCTCTTAGCTGGTAACTTCCTGATTAAGGAATGCTGAGCAGCACTCAATACCGCTGCTTCTAGCGGTGATGAATACCTATCAACACCCTACAGTGGTATCCCCCACCCACGGCAATCAAGATACAGCCAAAGATAGCTATTAACTATCGAAAGCATTTAAATTAATAATTTTTATTAATTTATCGTAATCGATAGTATTACCCCCGTACCCAAACAACGACCGGCAATACAGCCATGAATAAGGAGCTATCCATGTCACGTTACATCGAATCCCAACTGAAACCCTTTAACGCCAAGGCTTACCAGAACGGTGACTTCTTCGATATCAGCGACGCTGACGTAAAGGGCAAGTGGG
This sequence comes from Microbulbifer sp. CnH-101-G, assembly GCF_052466775.1. NCBI lineage: Bacteria > Pseudomonadati > Pseudomonadota > Gammaproteobacteria > Cellvibrionales > Microbulbiferaceae > Microbulbifer > Microbulbifer sp. CnH-101-G. Next base: position 1,143,281 of record NZ_CP174292.1, on the reverse strand, counting down.
CGGTGTTCTTCTTCTACCCGGCCGACTTCACCTTTGTGTGCCCCACCGAGCTGGGCGACCTGGCGGACAACTACGAAGAGTTCAAGAAACTGGGCGTGGAGATTTACTCCGTATCCACGGACACCCACTTCACCCACAAAGCCTGGCACGACTCTTCAGACACCATCGGCAAGATCCAGTACCCGATGATCGGCGATCCCACAGGCACCATCACCCGCAACTTCGGCGTGATGATCGAGGAAGAAGGCATTGCCGACCGCGGCACCTTTGTGATCGACCCGGAAGGTCGCACCCAGATCGTTGAGATCACCGCCGGTGGCATCGGTCGCGATGCCAGCGAGCTACTGCGCAAGATTAAAGCCGCCCAGTACATAGCCGCACACCCCGGTGAAGTCTGCCCGGCCAAGTGGAAGGAAGGGGAAGAAACCCTAGCGCCCTCCCTCGATCTCGTCGGCAAAATTTAAACCCGAACAGCTCTGACCCGGCCCACCAAAAAGGTGGGCCACACCCAAATTTTGAAATTGTTAGGAAAGGACACACCGATGTTGGATGCAAACCTGAAGAAGCAACTGGACACTTACCTGCAGAATATCGTCAAGCCGATCGAGATTCGTGTGTCCACTGATGACAGCCAGAAATCCAAAGAGCTGGAATCGCTGGTCGATGAAATTTCCGCGCTCTCTGGAAAAATCAGCGCACGGCAAGGTCAGGCCAAGCGCACCCCGAATATGGCCATCGCTCCAGCGGGTGAAGAACCCCGTGTAAGCTTTGCCGGAATCCCACTGGGCCATGAATTCACCTCTCTGGTGTTGGCGTTACTGCAAGCGGGCGGCCATCCCTCCAAGGCGAACCCAGAACTACTGGAGCAGGTGCGCAATCTAAAAGGTGAATTTCACTTTGAAACTTACATATCGCTTTCCTGCCAGAACTGCCCAGATGTGGTTCAAGCACTGAACCTGATGGCCACCCTAAACCCGAACATCACCCACGAGATGATCGATGGCAGCTTGTTCCAGGATGAGGTTGAGCAGCGCAATGTGATGGCGGTACCAGCGGTCTACCTGAACGGCGAACATTTCGGCCAGGGGAGAATGTCTCTGGAAGAAATCGTCAGTAAACTGGATAGCGGCGCCGCAGAACGCAAAACTGAAGAACTCAATGAAAAAGCCCCTTACGACTTACTGGTAGTGGGTGGTGGACCCGCCGGTGCTGCAGCAGCCATTTATGCCGCACGCAAGGGTATTCGCACAGGCCTGGTAGCTGAGCGCTTTGGCGGACAGGTGATGGATACCGTGGGTATCGAAAACTTTATCTCAGCCCCTTACACCGAAGGCCCGAAGCTTTCTGCCAGTCTGGAGCAACACGTTAAAGAGTACGGCGTAGATATTATTACCGATCAACGTGCAGCCAATTTACAGCGCAACGAGCTGGTGGATATAGAGCTGCAAAGCGGCGCCACCCTATCCAGCCGCTCAGTCGTACTGGCCACCGGTGCCCGCTGGAGAGAACTCGGCGTGCCAGGTGAAGCGGAATACCGCACTAAAGGCGTAGCCTACTGCCCCCATTGCGACGGCCCCTTCTTTAAAGGTAAGCGCGTTGCGGTTATCGGTGGGGGCAACTCCGGTATAGAGGCGGCCATCGACCTGGCTGGTATTGTCGAGCATGTCACCGTATTGGAATTTGCCGACAAGCTACGAGCAGATGACGTTTTAGTACGCAAAGCTCAGCAGATGGATAACATTGACATTATCGTCAACGCCCAAACCACTGAAGTCCTAGGCGATGGTAACAAGGTAAATGGACTCGCCTACACCGATCGTGAATCTGGAGAAAACAAAAGACTCGATCTGGCAGGAATCTTTGTGCAAATTGGGTTGGTACCCAATACAGAGTTCCTTAAGGAAACCGATGTAGAAATGAATCGCACGGGAGAGATCGTTATCAACGAGCGTGGCGCAACTTCTGTACCCGGCGTCTACGCTGCCGGCGATGCCACCACTGTGCCTTACAAGCAAATTGTGATTTCCATGGGAGCCGGTGCCACGGCAGCATTGGGCGCGTTTGATTACCTGATCCGCTCCTCAGTGGAATAAATAGAGGTACTTCTCAAGGCCGGTCTAAGACCGGCCTTTTTTACTTCTGTACTGCACGAAATATTCCGCCATCCCAGCCCCTCTAAAGCATTTGCAGTCAAGGTCAACGGGATTCTCTAGCTCTCATCCTGCCACATAACCTCTCCTTTATCCCACCGACACTTTCTGTTCACATTGAACCTGACAGCCTTAAATAGTATCGCCGTAAATAACCTTTCAATTTCTCAATAAATAGCAACAAATCACGACAGAATAAAACAGCCACTATAAATAAGCCCTCGCATTAGCCGAGAATACTATCGAAGCCCATACTTCACTATCGAGACCGGAAAAATAATCTATTTTAAGTTCAGTGCTAGTAGGCCATAAAGCGCCTAAGGGTCCAGAGAGAAGACAAATAAGATAACGGTGAATTTAGCGTATTATGAACTACGAAGCCCAATACCATAGAAAATTGACCACAGCCGATAACGCCATATCCGCAATACCCAGCGAAAGTATCATTTCTATGGGTATGCGTGTAGCCACGCCACCGGCCTTACTAAAAGCTTTGGAAAAGCGCGTTCGGGCAGACGACATAAAGAAGCTCAAGGTGTACTACATGCGCTGCGGTGGCATCGCAATGAAAACCATTTTTCAGGAAGATTTACTAGACCGCGTCAGGCCTTTTTCATCCATGCTCACCAAGGACGAGGTCAAGCTCGCCAAGAAAGGTTTCGCCAAGGGTAAAAAATACATTAACTATGTGCCAATTTCCTTCAGTCGCTACCCTGAAATCATTAAAAAGCAAGTTAATTTGGATGCCTTTCTCGTTACCGTATCCCCAATGGATAAATATGGATACTTCAACTTTGGCACTAGTGGGGATTATGCGATTGAGCTATCCAGGCACGCGGAACGATTGATTGTTGAAGTCAATAAAAATATGCCGAGAACTTCTGGGCAAACACTTCTTCATATTAACGAAGTGGATGCAATCATAGAAAACGACACCCCATTAATCGAAGAGCCACAAAGAGAAACCTCTGAACTGGATAAAAAGATCAGCGATTATATTGCACCACTAATACCTGATGGCTCCACCATTCAAATGGGGATTGGTGGTGTTCCCAATGCTGTATGTGAGCATTTGGTTGGTAAGAAAGATCTTGGGATACATACCGAGGTTATCACCTCGGGTATGATAAATCTGATCAAATCTGGCGCTGTTAATAATTCACGAAAAACGCTTAATACCCACCTCAATGTTTTCACCTTTGCAATAGGTGACAGGGCACTGTATGACTTTATTGATGGGAATCCTTCAATGGCGTGCCTCCCGGTCTCTTACGTCAATGAACCACAGACTATTGCCCAGATTGACAACATGATATCAGTTAACTCCTTTATAGAGATCGATTTCAATGGTCAGGTGAATGCAGAATTCACTGACCATCAATTCTCAGGAGTGGGTGGACAACTGGACTTCATTAGAGGTGTCTATTACTCGAAAAACGGTAAGACCATATTGGCAAGCAGTTCTACAGCACAGGGCGGAAAAATTTCTCGAGTGGTACCGCGATTAAATACCATCACAACAGATTCCAGGCTTGATGTTGATTACGTAGTTACTGAATACGGCTGCTGCCAGCTGATGGGAAAATCAACCACAGAACGTACCCATGCCCTAATTAATATTGCACACCCAGAATTTAGGGAAAGCCTGATAAAAGAAGCTAAAGAGCACAATTTCATCTAACCAACCTTATGATCAACCTACACATTCATCCTGCACTGCTTTTCACGCCAGGTAATAAACCCACTCTTTTTCAGAAAGGCGCAGAAGTAGAAGCCAGTGCCGTTATTATTGATCTCGAAGATAGTGTACCCAAAAGTGAAAAGCAATTAGCCCGGGACAATGCGGTTCACTATCTTTCCAAGAAAGACAGCAACACTACTGCCAATATTATTCGAATCAATCACCTAACAAGCAATGAAGGGCTAAAAGACATACTTGCTATTACCACATCCAAATTACAGATCGAGGCTGTACTTTACCCCAAAACAGAGTCCTCTAATGATATCCAGCAACTTGATGAACTTCTCTCTCAAACTTATGAGGACTTAGCAATAATTGCCTTAATCGAAACAGCCAATGGAACAATTAACATCCACAATATTGTTAAAAACAGCCCACAGAAACTGCAGGCCCTGATGTTTGGTGCTGCAGACTACGCCTACGACCTGAACTGTGACAACTCCATTAACGTCCTAAGCTCTGCTCGCAGCAAGATCGTAGAAGCATCAGCGACAAAGAATCTAGCCTGCTATGACTCACCTTACTTTGACTTCAATAATGAAGATGGGCTACTGAAAGAGCTGAATATCGTTAAGACAATGGGATTCAATGGCAAAGCTGCTATCCACCCCAAACAAATCTCAACAATCAAGTCTTCTTTCAAGCCTACTCAAGAGGAGTATGAAAAAGCAGAAAAAATAGTAGAGATTTATAACAACTCAAAGGGCAAGGCTTGTCAATACCAGGGTGAGATGATTGATGTACCTGTCTATTCCAAAGCAAAGCAAATCATCACTATCTTCAACAAACTAAACTAAAGCAGCAAGGGAAATGGTAGTTATGCAATTCCAACCCTATCAAAAAATCAGCGATAACCGCTATCGGGAAGACTTTGGATTTTACTTCGAAGACTTCAAAGAGGGTATGATCATTGAGCATCGTCCAGGTAGGACATTAACTCGAACAGACAATACCTGGATGACGTTACTTACAATGAATACGGCACAATTGCATTTTGACGCACACTATGCACAAAACACTGAATGGAAGTTACCGCTAGTAGATAGCACTCTAACCCTGGCGATTGTAACTGGGATGACCGTAAACACTATCAGTAAGAAGGTAGTAGCTAATTTAGAGTGGGATAAGGTAAAGCTACTAAAACCTGTTTTTGAGGGGGACACCATCTACGCTGAGAGTGAAATCCTATCTAAACGGGAATCACATTCCCGCCCTACTCAGGGAATAGTGACGGTTGAAACTCGTGGCTTCAATCAAGATGGTGAACTATTTTTGAGTTTTCTGAGAACAGTATTGGTGTACAAGAAAGGCCACTCACCATCTTACGGCATTTAGGGGGCTTCTGAATAACGCCGTAACTTCTATTACTTTCAGAGTGGCTCACCATCAAAACAAAGCTATGTAGGAATACCTAGACCTTTCCATAAGTCGCAACGCAGGATACAAATCGCTCTAAAATTCTGTAGTGCGAACCCTGCAGGCCGCATTTGCTGTGTGCTTAACGGCTATCTACACCGAAGCCCCTCCAGCCTATCGAACAATAAACCAGAAACAAGGGCCACTCCACCAAGCCCTTGCCTAGCCTACAAAGAGGTGACAGATATGCCTCAAAACTAATGGCACTATAGAACCATCTTGTGCATGCACAGGCTCTAGCCACTCATCATCTTTCTTTACCGCTCATCAATCATAAAAACCATTCCCACTAAACTTCCTACATAAAGCCAAAAGCTCATTAGAATGCCAAGCATTCATCGAATACACACAGGGATATCACACATGCAAGCGAGCAAAACCACCTTTGCAAAAGCCAAGTGGCAATTAAAAACCTTAATCCTCGCAACAGGCTTGCTCTCAGCCAATGCAATGGCTGGTGGCATCGAAGGAAGCTGGAGGTCAGTTGCACAAATAAATGGTGAGAGAAATGTGCCAATAGTCATTCATCTTGACGAAGTTAATGGCGAGTGGACCGGCACTTTGGACAGCCCCTCTCTGCGGAAGGAGGGGCTAGAGGTCTCCATGCTGGAAATCCAAGACAATAGTATCACTTTCGAAGTGGAAGACTTACAGATTAGCTACAAAGGCGCTTATAGTGAAGCAACTGACCTGATGTTCGGCGCTATTCATCAGGAAGTTGCATCACCGATGAATTTTAGCAGGACCTCTGAGAGAGCAAGAAACAGGCCGAACAATCGCCCCCAGACACCACAAGGTCCATTTCCGTATACGATTGAGGAAGTGAGCTTTAAGAATGCTACGGCGAACAATATCATTTCAGGAACACTGACTAAACCAAAGTCAAAGATCAAGGCAACCGCTGTTCTTATCAGTGGCTCAGGGCCTCAGGACCGTGATGAAACCCTGTTTGGCCATAAACCATTCGCAATAATCGCCGATCACCTGACACGACAAGGATATGCAGTATTTCGCTATGACGACCGCGGCATTGGTGGCTCCAGTGGTGACTTCAGTGCAGCAACCAGCGAAGACTTTGCCAATGACACCAGTGCGGCTGTAGATTTTTTAAACAGTCGTAAAGATTTACCCAAAGGTAAAGTTGGATTAATTGGACACAGCGAAGGTGGTATGATAGCACCCATGGTTGCTAGCAGCCGAGATGATATCGCTTTTTCAATCCTGCTTGCAGGCCCAGGGGTTAAAATACCAGAATTGATTATTGATCAATGGAACCGGGATCGTAGATTTAAAGGCGTTCCAGAAGAAAAGCTGCAAAAACTCAGCCATTTAGATAAGAAAATTTTTGATAAACTTGGCATGCTTGGGCTGAAAGAGAGTATCAATGGTGAGATTGAGGAACTGCTTTACGAAAGTGTCAAGCTCGAAGGCGTTGCGGCAGAAGAACTGGATGTACAAGTTGAACAACTAAAGAACCAATACTCTACACCTTGGTTCCGTTATTTTCTTAAGTTCAACCCTGAGCCTTATTTAGAAAAAACAAAATCACCATTATTAGCTCTTATTGGATCGTTAGACTTTCAAGTTGATGCAAAAATGAACCTGAACAATATACAGTCAATATTGAGTAATGCTGGGCACAAGGACTTTAAAACTATTGAACTTGAAAAAATGAATCATCTTTTTCAAACTGCAGGCAACGGCTCTTTTTCTGAATATGCTGAAATTGAAGAAAGCTTCTCTCCAAGAGCCCTTAACATAATGTCATTATGGCTAAATGAACGCTTCTAGTCATAATAAGAAATATCAATCTATGGCTCCTATCTTGGAGCCATTTTTATTAACATATACACTCAATGAATTTTCTAAAATCACCTACTCCATCTGTAAAATTTCTATCCTACCACTTTGGTGGCTGGGCAATATTCTCACTAGTAAATACCTTCTCACTGGGACTACTGACCCAGGATCACATCGACAAGATCGCAATACACGTTGCAACCGTAGTATTAACCGTAGGGTTCTCCACTCTTATTATCCGAGAAATCACATACCGCTTTAATCTTTTTGATAAAAGTTGGTATCAACAATGGGCTTATTTTCTCTCCGCCTCGATCTTACTAGGATTTATCTGCGCCTGTATCGCAGTGAGTATCATCTATGCGTACTACAACTCCGAGGGATATACGGTTGTTCACACTTTCTGGGAAGCGGTGTTCGATAGCTGGCTTATCCTTATCCTACTCATGCTAACTTGGTCTCTAATTTACCTTACTGCAGTAAACCAAGATCGCTTGCGAAAGGCTGAGCAAGATGCAACACAACTCAAGCTGCAACTCAATGAAGCTAAAATGAGTGCGCTAATGGGGCAACTAAACCCTCACTTTCTTTTTAATGGATTAAATAACATTCGCGCCTTGATACTTGAAGATACCAATAAGTCTAGAGAAATGTTAACCAATCTCTCTGATCTGCTACGTTATACCTTAATTGCCCACAAGCATAAGACTGTACCCTTAAGAGATGAACTAGAGATCGTTTGCCAGTATATCGAACTTCTAAAAATTCAATATGAAGATCGACTAGCTTTCAAAATCGAGGCTGACGATTACTTAATGGGAGAGAGAATACCACCATTGTTAATCCAGCTACTTGCTGAAAATGCTGTACGTCATGGCATAGAGAATTGCAAACAAGGAGGTGAACTAATGATTAAAGTAACAAAAGAAGAAAACCATATAGTAATCACTGTAAAAAATCCAGGCACCCTCAACACAGCATCAGCTACAGAGAGCAACAATACTGGCGTAGGATTAAGCAATATCCAAAAAAGATTAACCATTCAATATGGCAATAGGACACGTTTTAATATTAAACAGCAGGGCTCCCATGTAGTTGCCCAGTGCCATATTCCCTCCTCCTTACAATTAGTGGTATAAGAAGTGAAAGCCATTATCGTTGAAGACTCACGACTCGCACGTAATGAATTGAGAGAACTGCTCAAACCTCATAAGCATATAAACTTGATTGCAGAGGCGCAAAATTGTGAAGAAGCGATCTCTCTTATATCAGAAGAACAGCCGGACTTAGTTTTCTTAGATATCAACCTTCCTGATGGCAATGGATTTGACATACTAGAGAAACTGGACCTTACACCTCAAATTATCTTCACAACAGCTTACGATGAGTATGCCATCCAAGCTTTCGAAGTGAATGCTCTGGATTATTTACTTAAGCCAATCAACCCTCAAAAACTAAAGCGGGCCCTAGACAAGACATTACGTGAGACACCCCCTACCCCCTCCAGCGACTCAATAAATTACTTAGACAGCAACAATAAAATATTCATTAAAGATGGAGAGCGTTGCTGGCTAATCGAAATCGGAAAAATTCGCTACTTTGAGAACTGCGGCAATCATGCGCAAGTCTTTTTCGATGATAGCAAACCATTTATTTATAAATCTTTAGCCAAAATTGAACAAAGATTGAACCCTGAAATTTTCTTTCGCGTTAATCGACAGCAGATTATCAATTTAAATTTTATTAAGGATATAGAATCGTGGATTAACAGTGGTTTACTAATAACCATGACTGACGGGAAAGAGATAGAGGTTGCCAGACGGCCAGCCACCCGCCTACGAGAGATGCTGAGTCTCTAGCCCACTTAGATAATCCAATAGTCAGTCGATATAGGTTAATGTAAGAGCTGCCAATAAGGAGGGGACTAAGGCCATCGTTTCCTCCTACAAGCTTCCAATCCGGAACTTGATAACCTGATGAATCGTGAAGGGCTATTTAACCCAGCAGCTGGGCAGGTAAGGAGGAAGCAGTTGCCAAAATCCACCTGCAGACATGACTATTCCTTCGAATAGCGTTCATACTTTGCATTCCTTATAGCTCTCTAATGAACTCCTTTTTCATCAAAACTAACGGTTACCTCAGGTACCTTTGCAAATAGGACAACTACATGACTAAACGATATCTTTCTTTGGTAATAACGACATGTATCTTCTTGTGTGCGAGTTTAACTAGCGTTTTTGCTTATTCCAATGACCTAGAGGCAAATAAAAAACTCGCTATGCAAGCTATTGATTGGTGGCTCAGTGGGACTGATATTGATCCAGCCACTATTTTTGCTCCAAACTATGTGAATCATCTGGATTCTGCAACCAACTATACCGCTGGCCCTCAAAAACGAAATTTACAAGAAGTAAAGGCTGAGGTAGATAAATTTCATGCCGCCTTCAAAGACGTAAAAATTCTTAATAAAATGCAGGTCGCTGAAGGCAATTTAGTGGCCACCCATGTGGTTATCAGGGCAAATCATGTCGGCTCTTTTATGGGTGAACCCCCAACAAAGAAGACCGTCACTTATGATGGCGTTGAGTTTGTCAGGATTAAAGATGGAAAGATCACCGAAACCTGGGTTACCTGGGATAAATACGGCTTCCTGAAACAAATGGGGGCTATAAAATAATGATTTTCAGTTTCTTTAAGATGAAACAATCGGCTGTATAGAGAATATCTATTTAGTTGTCCTATACCAACATTCTATTTAAGCCGCCTTATGCTTCCAGCCAAAAGATAAAAGTTATAGGCAGATCTAGTGATACCATAAAGCAATATTATTAAGCTCAGGCACCTTTTATACCAAACAGAGTATTCAAGGTGCCCATTCTCAACGCATCTCTTTAATATTTCTTAAGCTGAAATAAGTTTGACATTCCATAAGCAGAATATATTTCTTGCATAGCTTGTTCGGTCACACTGTTGATTTTCTCTATCGTGGGATTTAATCCCGTACCATCAACGGTCGTCCGAAATGGTCGATTCTCAGGATCGGTATTCAGTAGGTTGAGTACTGCGTCTGCGACTAGTTGCGGGCTGGGAGCATCCTCTGACTCATGCCCTTCTTCAGTGCCTGCCCACATTTGCTCTGGAGCATCTGCATACTCACCATAGCTTGCAGCCACCGCTCTATCACTTGCTTTTAACAAGTTGGAACCAAAATCTGTACCAAATCCACCTGGCTGTACAATCAATGATTGAATTCCAAATTGTGCCAATTCTACGCGATAATTCTCCGCAATGCCTTCCACTGCGTGTTTCGTAGCATTATAAGAGCCTAGGAAAGGCAGCACGAATTGACCCAGAATGCTGGATATTTGAATAAGGGTTCCACTTCCACGCTTTTTCATTTGAGGTAATACCGCGCGTATTAACCGCTGAACCCCAAAGACATTAATATCAAAAACCTTTTTAAAATCCTCAATAGTAAAACTTTCCTGCCAACCGAGAGTGCCGACTCCAGCATTATTAATCAGTACGTCAATTTCGCCCGCTTCCTGGATCACTTGAGTAATACCTTTAGCAACACTCTCATCGTCAGTTACATCAATATCCACTATAGTGATACCTTTTGCCTGTAACTCATTGGCTATTGAGGCATTGCGTCCTTTCGAATCTCTCATTGTACCAATGACTTTGAAACCATTACTTGCAAGTGTATTGGCGATCAGGTAACCGAAACCACTGTTTGAACCAGTAACTAAAGCAGTTTTAGTCATGATTGTCTCCTTAAATTGTGAGCTACATCGCTTGATTCCTGTATAGATTAATGTCCAAACAGAAATGAGTGAAATCAATTCATTGAATTTAATAATGAATATAATTCATGACCCAGAAAGTTATTAAGCGGTAAAAGAAACCAGCTAATATCGATAAACCCCAATACTGGCGCGACAACAGAATAAACTGCCAACATAAAACCTCAACAACACCCAACCCTGCACTATTAACAGCCAACCAATAAATCTCAAGAAATATGATCGAAGTAAGCTTTGACACTACCGCACAGCAAAGACAGCATCAGAAATCTCTCTCATTAGAAGTATATTTCTTTGGAGGTAAAATTTGGTGCTATGATGCCATTAGTCACTCAAGTTATCCTCAAAGGTAAATTCGGGCAAAGGTAAATTCGGGGCTGTGACGCACCAAACAGATAAAAGAGTGAGGTAATTAGTTATAAGCATGCGCGTTAACTCAAAGTTTTACGCATTTATCCAGAAATGGTTTGTAGAGCATAGCGACACCTGACCAGCGCCTAACTTATGCCACCACTAAAGTGGGTTTTTCAGCATTAACAATACAGTAATCTTGCCCATCAAAAGGGAAATATGAAAAATAAATTGAAGCTCAACGCACTAACAGAAATACCCACCTAAAAAACCAAAAATTCATACAACAATCTACTCTCATCTATTGCCGCATTAAATTTGAAAGGTGTAGAAAATCGGCACGAGAGCTTCGCCATAACTTTTCTGTGAAACTTATCAGTCACTACTCATTTATTGTTGCATCAAAAGCGTCTTGGTAGTCAGGATGCCAGCGAGAAAGCGGTGGACGATTATGGATAATATCTCCAAAAGCCCAGCGAATACGTTTATTATCAGTTTCACGATCTACGTCATTATCTGGGCACAGAATGTAGAAATCCCCCCTTTCAATACCTCTCAGCATGAATTCAACTACTTGCTCTGCAGTCCATGCACTCTCAGGTTTAGTGGGACTATCAATCATACCCGTATAAGTAAACCCTGGAATCAATAGGTGTGATGTGACTCGGCTTCCAACTGAATTACGAATAGCGTGCTGTAATGCTTCCGTAACGACTTTTACTGCAGCCTTACTCACGTTGTAAGCTGGATTTCCTGGAGGCGTGGTGATTCCCTGCTTGGACCCAGTGGTAACAATGATTGATGGGCTACTTTGATTAAGCATTTCCGGAGCAAATACGTGAATACAATGGATCGCCCCCCAAAGGTTAGTGTTGATCGTCTTATTCCAGCCCTCTAGACTTTCCCAGCTACCACTTTTAACCGCAGTACCCGCATTGTTGAAAAGAAAATCAATACGACCAAATTTTTCTTTTACTCTCTCTTTGAGAGCCATCACCGAACCAAAATCAGCTACATCGGTCTCTACAATGAGCGTATCAGTTGATAGATTGTGCTTGGCCTCTTTCAACTTATCTTTGTTGATATCGGCAATGCAAATCTTCATCCCTCTTTCCGATAAGATCCTTGCCGTAGCAAGACCTATTCCACTAGCGCCACCGGTAATAACTGCAATGTTATTCTTCTTTAAAATGGAAGACATGCTCATAGGGACTCCTAAGTTGATGTCAAAGATATTCAGAGGAAAAAGACTGTAAAAATTGTTGAAATACAGTATAAGTCACACCTCCTCAGACACAGCCTTCCTAAGAGCTGTGCCTGAAGAGGTACAGAGCAAGCTACTACTTCATTAACTTTAAGAGTTCTTGTGCAACAGCGACAGAGGATTTGTTGTTTTGACCTGTCACCAGCTCGCGATCAACAACTACATGTGGCTGCCAATCCTCTTTACCTTTAGAGTAATTGCCACCAGCATTAGTAAGTGCATTTTGTGGCCAGTAAAACAGCTCATCACCACCTAAGTAGTATTGTGTAGCAACGGCTTCTTCTGAATTACTAAAAGAGGTCATTTTGTAGCCATCATAGACCCAACCTTGAGCAGGCTTTGCCTTCTTGCCTGCTTTCATTTGGGACTCAAAATCAGAGCTATTAGGCAAAGCGGACAACAGAGCAACTGGGCCGTGGCAAACTAAACCCGTGGGCTTAGATTCAGCATTAAAATGCCTTAAGAAACCTCCCAGTCGATCATTCGATACCAGGTCTCCCAAAGGTGCGTGGCCGCCAGGTACAAACAGCGCATCAAAATTCTCGATGCCAATTTGTTCAATACGGGCAAAGCTGACTACGGGGCTATGCGCTTTGTCAGTCAGCATTAGATTTTCGAAGAGCGCTTTATGGGTACTGTAGTTCTCCTGACTAACGTCTAAGAAGTGGTCAGGTGTATCCGATACCGGGTCCAAGGTCGGTGCCAGCCCAGTCGGAGTGGCAAATGTTAATGTATGCCCTGCATCCATCAGAAGTTTTACCGGTTCCATAAGTTCATTCAAATAGAAGCCAGTTTTGTAGTCATAGCCACCTTTCAATTTCATTTCAGACACATCAGACATCACAACCAACACGTTGTCGGCCATTGCCAGTGGACTAACCAACAGTGACGCCATTGCAAATAGTTTCTTCAAACTCATAATCAGTTCCTCGGGACTGGGGTTGATCGAATTGGACTGTGCGCAGAATAGGCCCCAAGCCTTCATTACTGAAATTAATTAATCTAATATAAGCATGAACACAACTAATAGCCGAGTCAGGTCCAGATGAGCAATATTTCAGACATAGAGCTGAACCAATTAAGGCTGCTGCAGATTATCTTTGAAACACGAAATCTCACCCGTGCTGGTGAACGTGCCGGACTCACTCAGTCTGCGGTGAGTCACACGCTCAAGAAACTCCGTCACAGCTTAAATGACTCACTAGTCATAAGACAGGGCAATCAATTAGTGCTGACGCCAAGAGCAGAAAGACTACAAGTGGCTTTGAATCGATGGCTACATGATTTTGAACGGAATATTTTAAATCAGGAAGCGTTCGACCCAGAAAGTACGCAGCGGACTTTCTATATCGCGACGAGTGATTTAGTGGAGCAGAGTATTGCCCCCCCATTGATAGCGTTACTTCAAAGGGAGGCTCCCAGAATTCAAGTTATTTTTATAAAAATAGATAAACTTGGCATAGCCAATCAGATCGAAAGTGGTGAGTCTGATCTTTCAATCAGCACTGTGGAATCCAATCACCCGAGCCTTATGGTGAAAACGCTATATAGAGATGATTTTACTTCAGTAGTAAGGACTGATCACCCATTTCTGAAAAGCAAAAAGGATGTCCATAATTTCTGCAATTATCCACATATCCTGGCTGGCACGGGGCGTGATAACCGGGGAATGGTTGATGAAGCTTTAGAGAAAATTGGCTTGTCTCGAAATGTTCAATTTAAGGTGGCCAATTTTTCTAGCGCACCTTACATAGTAGAGCGTAGTGATGCGATTCTAACTGCACCAAGAAAATTCATTCAATCTATCACTAGCAAATTCAACATTAAACTTTTCACCCCACCTATCAGCCTCCCTCACTACTCTATGAAAGTCTACTGGAATTTAAGAAATAAGGATGATCAAGCAAATAAATGGCTTAGAGATAAGATTGCGGAAGCTGCTCACATTGAAAATGTGCTTTAATTTAAGCAAAAAATCACTCTACTTAAATACTGAGGAGATTAGTTTAGACCAGATAGAGCACCTTCTGAAAAACCGGTAACTGTCAGATCAAGCCTAAAGCACTACACTTAAATATTTGTCAAAGGACCATATTCACTTATTGTGTGCGTTTTTGATTCATTATTCATTGATGCTTCATACCTTACGGTAAATTTATGTGAGTCACTCTTGATTGACTTTTTCATCGTAAGTTCTTCGCGAACGTTTGATTTCTGTATGGTGTGATTCTGCCCAGGAAACCAACTGGTATAAAGGTTTAACCAAATCTCTACCCATTTCTGTAAGGTCATACTCTACTTTTACCGGCACTTCGGCATAGACCGTTCTTGATACATATCCTTCCCGCTCAAGGTCACGGAGGGTTTGTGTAAGCATACGCTGTGAGATACCCACCACTCTTGATTTCAGTGAGTTAAATCGGTCGGCACCCTCGACAAGTGCAAACAATATCAGCACTGACCATTTATCACCTATCTGTGCCACCACATTACGAATGGGACAGTCTTCGGTATTATGAAATACCCGCTTTTCGATTTTCTCTTTGCCTTTTCTTCTCACAGTCATGCCACACCTCTTTTGCCAGCATCGTTTTATAGGTTACCAAAATGTGCCTAGATGACACCAAAGTGCCTTCTTGTTGTGCTAGTTACTATTATATACCATAAGGCTCAAGTGATACTAACATCAACCAATCAAACTAAGTGGATAACATTATGTGGAAGATTATTGCAACAACACTGCTGTTAATAGTAAGTACCTCTGTCTCCGCACAGAATGCGGATCAGCTGACTATAAATCTGAAAGCATTACAAAAAAATAGCTGGACTGAGCAAGAATTGGCTAATGTTACCTTGGTAACTGACTTTGTTCAGAATCTGATGAATAACCATAATTTTGACTACATACTTGAGCGTTATAACGATAGCTCGTATGTTCAACACAACCGTAATTTGCCCGATAAAATCACTGGTTTAGTGGGTTTTTTACAAGAGTTTGTTGAGGACTATCCCGACTACACTTATGACGTTAAGCATATCTATGCTGATGGCGATTACGTTATCTTCCACTCACATGCCACTCTGAACAAAAGTGACAGAGGTCACGATAGCAAGGGTATGAATATTATCGACACCTGGCGCCTTGAGAATGGCAGAATTGTAGAACACTGGGATTCAATACAAGCACTAGATGGTTTTATGCGATTTTATTCACTCATAAGCGGAGGAAGTATAAAGAATGATAATGGAGTTTTCTGATTCAAGAAGCGGTATATCTTTCTGAAGTAAGCAGAAAGATATAAGCCACTGGAGTCTAAATCTATATTTTATCAGGTACGCGCTGGGGACTTCTAAGGGGTATAACGCCCTCAAAAGAAGCGCCCAACGCTATGCACATTTTGTGCGGAGTTGGGAGTCCAGCGTCCCGCTGAGGGGCAAAGGCCCGGAGCATCCTGCTTGTGATAGTTATGCATTTCTTCCCGTTTTTTTTCTACGAAGCACCCTGCCAACATATGCACCGAAAATGGACGCCATAACTAAACCAAGACCGAACAGTAATTTTAAGTAAAATGGACTGTCCGAAAAATTAAATACGCCAAACACAAGAAATGATGGAAAGACTTGGAAAAATGCAAGGATATACGCATTTTTAGACCAGATATAACCGGTTAATCCGCCAAGACAAAAGAGAAATATATGGTACGGCCCCATGAAGTGTTGAGATGCGTCACCAAATATACGCGCAAGAAACATCGATGCTTTTTGTACATGCTCAAACAAGCCGTTTGATGAAATCAATATCACAACGAACAGCACGCCTAAACCAAAGTGAACCAGTAGCAACACCAGATTTGAAAATTTATTCATGCTTTTCCTATTGCATATCACCCACAGCATTGGCGGCTTACCCTATGCGCGTTTTGCGCGGCATTGGGAGTGCAGTGCCAAGTACAAAATGTGCATAACACTGGGCGTCTCGCGGAAGGCCGGAGCCTTGCTGCCTGTGTTTGTCACATTTTAATGGTGCTCTCAAGGTATCGAGCCATGTTGATTACCAGATTTTCAGCGCGCTTACTCTTCGCAACAATAGTGAATCCAGACCATACATCCCACTCAATACCTACCCGCTTAAACCCACGCATATAGCTTTGAAAAACTTCATCCAGTCCGTAAATTGTGATACCGAATGGACATAACTCAAATTTCTTAACAAGCGCTCTTTTAGTCTCTTTATAGTTATCGAGAGGCAAATCATTTATTTCATAGCAAAGACGTCCAGAAAAATCTCTACATAAGACTCCAACCTTCAACCTCTCTACAATTTCTTTCAGATCGACTTTACTCATATTCAAGAGATACAAAACCTAGTGCACAGGCGAGCGGAACGTAATGTACGTGTAGCGAATTCAACCCGCATCCTTTGCTGGCGATGCGACTTGTTAACTGTACGAATCGAAACCAAATCGATATACCTCTGGAAACAGAAACCCCACTACAAGCAAAACCAACACAATAACTACTCCAATGGCCATTGCCTTAAATGGATGAATTTCCTTTCCTTCGGGGTTGTCGGCAGCTCCCGGCATATTTTCAGGCATGTGTACCACTTCGCCTAACACTCCCAGAGTCGTAATAATCACAACGTTCATATAAAAGCTGCTACCAAAGAAATGTGAAATAGCAGCTGCAAGTACCACCACTAGTGCGATTCTTAGTAATATTCCTTTCCCCTTACTCATAATCCGCCAGTACAGTTAACGCCTGCAGCAACGGCAGGCAAAATTTGCGCTGCTTTTGGGGCAGAAGGCTGACAATTTTGACTGTCCAGTTGCCTGTGCTTGTATGGGCGCACTTAGCACTACCTTAGTTATTGGAGTCTGCCGCTTTGGGGGCACTGAAGGCTTTGCTGTAGTAACCTGACGGATCAAAACAGCAGACTCTCCACTTTCCTGAGGCAAACATTTCACATGCATTGTTAATCCGCTTTGTTCGTGTCTTTGCCTGTTTGACTGAGACTATCCAATGAATCCAGTCGACACGCGCAACAGTGGTTGTGTCATCCTAAGTAGTCCGAGCGTCAAGCGAAGCCTCCAATGCTGCTAAGCCGTCAGCTGGGATTTCCGGTTCAGGTTCCTTCTGCACAGGCGCGATCTCAAACTGGCTGATTCCACCAACAACTGTGCCCAAAGCTTATAGTAGCTCTTTATTGATGCGCTGCCAGTGGCTTCTCTGACCATCCGGCTCAAGCAAAGCCTGAAAATCTTGACCGTTAATGGTTCCCCCTACTGTAATTCGGCCCCGCCGCGGAAGTCTTGCGCTTTCATCCTTCGGAAGAACCACGAACGCCCACGAATCAGCAACCACCCGCATAGCGGGTGGTATGGTGAAAGCCTCCTAAGGGGCTAGTTACAATCCCGCTAGCTGCATCTACTCTTGACGGCGCTCTTTAATCTCTTGATTCTTGATGTACTCTTGAATCATCTGCTCATCAAGCCCCACTGTACTCACGCAGTAACCGCGAGCCCAAAAGTGTCTTCCTGTGAAATTTCTCTGTACATGCTTGTACTTCCGAAATATCTGGATCGCAGATTATCCTTTCAGAAATGCAACCGTATTGGAAACACTAAACTTCGGAGGAATCATTAACAGCATATGAATGTGATCCCTATTGCGTACTCCTCGACTAACACAATGCCCTCTTGACGACATAAGTCCCGGAATACTGCTCCAATCTCCCGCCTCAATATCCCAAATAACGCTTTCTTTCGATAATTGGGCACAAATACCACGTGGTACCTGCAATAATATTTCACGTGAGCTTGGCACTGCTAATCTCGCATATGTCCTCCTTCTAGAACTTGTCCTTTCATGGAGGCCATATTTTTCATTCTACATGCCGGAACGGCAGAGCCCTGTCAAATCTCACCGTCAGGGGTGGTGGTTTACCTATGTATTAATTAATACGTAAATTTATCTACATCCAAATAAACCAAACAATTCACAACCTGCCAAGCAAGTTCATGCTTTCTTCAGAACCTTTATCACAACAATAAAAATCATTAATTAAACCACTTAAGCCAGCAAACCCAATCTATAAATTGCAAAGATTTATTTTTAATACCATCACTCTAAAAAAACCCTATCGTCATGTAATCGACCATAAATATAGATTAAGAGGCATGGTAAGAAGTCAACTTAGGGTTTTTACTCCCAAACTTACTGTAAGCTAAAAGTGACTTTCAAATGGTAAAACGGTAATCTTGGCTCAGGAATCATCCAAATTTAGCACGACAGTTTCAATTGGAAATTTTCTCGTTGATTCCAGGAGTTTTGTAATAGGGAAGTAAATATGAAAGATCGTATTCTAAAGTTAATACTCTGTGTCGCAATCGCCTCATCACTTTATGGCTGTAGTGGCGGCTCAGGGGGTAGTGACTCAACAAACAGCGATTCCGAAAGTAGCCATGGAAATAGTTCTGGAGATAACTCTGGAAATGGCACAGGAACTAATTCCGGTAATGGTTCTGAGGGCGTTGATACTACACCTCCAACAACGGATGGGCCTGGCAGTGATACACCACCACTTTCAGTAAGCCTCAAGCCAGCTAGCGGCAGCATCATTGGGCCAAATGAGGATATTCAGCTGAACTTCAGTACTTCCATTCAACTAGATAATGTTACGTTATCTGGAACTATGGGTGAAGACGGAGTGATTACTCAGCTTGATGAAGATACACTGATAGTAAACCCAAAAGCGGGGTGGGTAAATTTATCAGAATATACCTTAGTCATTAATGCAGAAATTGATGCCGATAACATCATGGAAGAGGTTGCTGCCTCCTATCAGATAGATATGCAACCCCCCTCTGTTGTCAATTTTACTCCAGGGACGGTTCGCTTAGAGAATAACGACATAATCAAGGTCCTCTTCTCAGAGTCTATGGATGTCGAAAGTCTTCAGTTGACTGGTAGCCTTACTGAAGATGGCTACACAATTGCTTGGTCTGAAACCAATGTTAGGAATGATACCTTATCCATTAAACCCGATACCGCCTGGGAGTCTGGCCAAGACCGCGACATTAGCATTGATGTTAATGACCAAGCTGGTAACAAAATATCGCAATATAGCAGTACTTTTACTACCCCTTTATATTTTGAGAATTTTGACTCCGCAAAAGTTGTTATTGGTCAAGATAACTTTTCTAGCAACGATGTAGGAATAAGTGCAAAAAACTTTTCATTTCAGCCCAGCGGCGATGTAAGTGTTGACAATGAAGGAAAACTATATATTTCAGATACTTCCTCTAATAGAGTGTTAGTCTTTAACTCTATCCCCACCATTAATGGCGCTCCTGCAGATATGGCGGTAGGTAAGGATGGACTGGATACTCTCACCCTATCTGACAAACGACAGGAATTATTTGGCCCATCAGATGTAAGTTTTGATGGTAATAACCTTCTGATTTCACAATATAAAGAAAGACTTATCTCTATTTATGACAAAATAACGATTGGGATGGGAGCCATACCTTCTCTAACATTATCAATTGGTGAAGATGATATTTCCCCTTGTGTGAGCCTGGCACTCTGGATTAGTTGGGGAGCCTCTATTGCGGATAAAAAAATTCTAGTCACCGATGCAGGAAACGATAGGGTTTTGATTTGGAACACGCAACCAGCTAATAACAACACGCCTCCAGATCTAGTGCTCGGTCAGACATCGTTAGTAGATTGCGTCCTGGATGGACCTTCTGCAAGTACTTTCAATTCACCTACTGATGTATGGAGTGACGGAAAAAAACTAGCAATTATAGACAGCGGAAACAACCGTATTCTTCTATGGAACAATTTCCCCAGTAAAAATTTTGCGCCTGCAGATGTAGTTCTAGGACAACTGGACTTCACAAGTAGAAACAGGGAGTTAACAAACAAAGAAGGCATAGAATGGCCTGTCAACGAATACACTTTTAACGAACCATCAACTGGCATTTGGTCAAATGGAATTCAACTCTTTGTTGCTGACAGCAAAAATAATAGAATTTTGATTTGGGACACGTGGCCAACCACAAATTTTGAACCTGCAGACAGAGTTCTAGGTCAGAATAGATTTACTAATTTTGCCGCAAATGATGCAAATCAAAACGGTATTGGGTATCCGAATGAAGCTGAATCGCCGACAGCATCTACTCTGAATGGGCCCACAGGAATTTTTGGTTATAAAAATAACTTATTTATTACTGACTCCGGGAACCATCGAATCTTAATTTTTAAATCTCGCTAATAATCACATTAAGCTGCAGGGCGACTCATCCTCTAAATAAGAGTTTGGAGCCCTGCTTATTGACCATCTTTTGACTGATCCAAGCTTAGGGCTGCTAACACTAATTTTGATAAAATGTATCCATGGGAACCTCAACAGAATAATTAAAAATCATCAAACATCCTCTTCCCTCAGCATATTCTGTCAAGTAAGTACAGAATTCTCGTTGGACAAATCACTGGGCTAAGAAGTGGGGTTTTTGATCATTTTTTCCATATCCTAATCAAAAGGTAGACGTCTACTTAATGGGGAAGATTTCCGAAGAGATTTCGGCAAATTACAGGGTTAGTACTAACATCATGTACGCATGGTTTATTTTCTTCTATGATGTCGGAAATATAATGACATCCTAAACAAAAGCCAATCTATGAGCGCCTGGTCGCTGCTGGTAAAACAAAGAAAGTAGCCCTTATCGCATGTATAAGTAAGCAACTTACCATCCAAAATAAGATGGTAAAAAACAACACTTACCAGGATGAGAAAATGGCTTGAATTATTGACAAGGGACCATAGTCACTTATTAGGCGATTGTTTAAACTTTGCATAATGATAATACTTCGGCTCTGTATCAAAGCGAACGTGTAGCCATGCTACACCACCACCGGCAGTACTAAGCCACACAGGTATATTTGACGCCAATTCAAGACCCACGTTACCGACTAGACTCCATAGGTCTTGCTGCTGGCTAATAGGTGCTGTACTCGTAAATGATGCAAGATGGCAGTAATTAGCTGCTTGATTTTGACATGATGGTACTACTAGGTGGGCATCCTTCCCCAAGCTTTGGAAAGATACGACCGTTTTATCTGTATCCGATATAAATGATTCAAACGGTTTAGAATTAGCTTTACGATTTATTGAGGGATCATTTAAAACTACAAACTCAAACTCTTGGTCCAATGTCCCTTCAGTATAACCAGGAGTTTCCCACCTAAATGACTCAAAAGATAATTCTTGCAACGAAGCAATAAAAAAGCCACGAAAATCTTCGTCGCTTTTTAATAACTCCAGCACGTCACGATAAGAAATTACTTTGTCATTCTTCCGAACAACAAACAGATAACCATCCAACACTTCCGATTTACATAAATTCCACATAATCTATTTTCGCTAACACCGTGATATGCGGCCGGAGCGCGAAGCGACGGTGGGGGCCTGCAGGGCCGGAATG
Organism: Microbulbifer sp. CnH-101-G; assembly: GCF_052466775.1. Classification (NCBI taxonomy): domain Bacteria; kingdom Pseudomonadati; phylum Pseudomonadota; class Gammaproteobacteria; order Cellvibrionales; family Microbulbiferaceae; genus Microbulbifer; species Microbulbifer sp. CnH-101-G. The sequence continues at coordinate 1,121,262 of NZ_CP174292.1, read as the reverse complement.
GTCACGATCACCTTTTTACATTTTTTACGATAGAAATATGATGTTATCACAGATGAAATAAAGACTGTACTGAACAACCACACTAATGCCTTGAGCATTAAGAATATGAACTGGTCACCTGTCAAATGATTTGGCTCAAAGCTAAATTGCCCTGCTGCATAAGGAACATAGACCTGCCCTATGAGCATATTTAACAATAATGCTGATACCGCTACCGATATTGATATGACAAAACTTCTTTTAAGTATCTCTCTCATAGCTTCCTGCACAAAATTTAAGCGCCGCCAGCAGGGGCAGCTTTATTGTGCACATTTTTCGCTAAAATGGGAGCACAACAATCTGTGCAAAAAGCTGTCTCCCTGAGGGCCGCAGGCCCGAAGTCTTACTGCCTGGCTTTGTTAACACTAACTGCCTGACGGACCTCTTGGACCTTGGATATGTCAAGTGGACTTATGTACCCACAGTTATGCAGGTAGAGACTCCCATTTCTTTCAGTGGCAAAGATTAAATACTTTATTCCCGACTTAAAATCATATTTACAAGAACAAACTTTACCTGAACTTACTAGTTGCTTTCCTGAGAAATCGCCTTTTATGGATTCTTCAACATCAAACAAAACCTGAACATCCAAAATAGATTCGCTCTCTCCATCCTCTTCGATTATTGTTTTTTTAATGACCGAAGCGCTACCAGTAAAAATTATAGGGCTTCGTTCAACAGCAAACTCAATTACTGAGAAGCCTTTTTCTCGTGAAACCGCCTCATCGAGGAACGACGTCCAGCAGCTACTAGAATATGCAACACTAGAAACTATCGCAGCGACTAAAGCTAGAATGTATTTCATGTGTTAACGCTTCAAGAAGGGGCGCCGCTTTGTGGCGTCCCGCTTGCTTGGCTCGTTAGGCTAAAAGCCCTCGTGCCTACCCCAATGTCCGTCCGGGCTTCTTGCACAACGGCACCCAACTTCAGCAACTTTGTCGGTATCCGTTAATCTCCACATAGTAATAGTTGTATCACCGGGAACTAATTCAGACTCTTTAACTGGCTTGATAGTTAAAGTTCTTGTGTTTAGATCAGTATGCTCCAACATACATTCATCAGGTGCAATTTCGAAATGTTTGTGGATAAGGCTAAGGCCAAACTTATCAAGTACTCCATATTTCTTGAGGATATTTCTTACTTCTACAAAGCACGCCATATCATTGCTAGTTAGATCTTCAGTCTCACTAATATCAATGATGCTTTTCCACTGCATCGGTTGAACGGCTACCCTATTCATAACAAATCCCTCTCAACTAGTGACTCTCCTTTAGATTACTTCAAGCTCAATGACGGAGAGGTTTTCAAAGAGCTCAACGCCAGTGGTAATGGGCGACAACGGAGCACAGCGACATTGGCGTCCCATTGACCACCTTGTTAGGTGCGTCAAACGTCATCGTTTAATCTTGCACCCAGGTATCCAGCTAGGTTAGGCGCTTCACTTTGCTTCAGTACGTGATTAACCCATGCGTCTCGTTCGTGTCCGATTAAGTAAAGGTCCCAAGCGCAAGCAGTCAACCCAGACGGCGTCATATACTCCAACTTGTCGGGCTCAGCTGAAGAGGACACATAAACATGGTGGTGCAGTTCATTTTCGTCAGCCCACCAATCTACGAAAACGAAATTCCCTATTTTACCCTGATGAATGCCAACAAATCCGACTGCGTAATGATTAGTTCTCGAAGCGCTTTCTTTCAATCGAGCTAAAGCAACTTGGTGTGCAGTATCAACAAGGGCCGATGCGAGAGGATTGTCTGTATAAGTGATCGAGTAAACCTTAAGCTTCCATTCACCAAGTTCCCACAAGTCAACGAATCGAATAGGTCGAGCACGATAGTTTTCAGAAAGTTTCATATTCCACCTTCACTTATAAACACCTAACGTCCGGCACACAGGCGAAGCACGCGGTGCTGAGCCCAGGCCGATTGTGCCGCCACTGGTTATGCTTCATTACGCGATGGGTTCTAAGTCAGAGGGAAAGATCGATACTTCTCCCACTGAGAATCACTCATTTCGCCATTGAATTCACGGGAGTTCCACGCTCGATTTAAGTGTGCATAAATATGAGCCATATCTATAGAATAACCCTCGATGTCAATGCTCCCCTTAGATCCCATTTCTTTAATAAGATCACCTAGATTCTCATGTGCATCTTCTAGCTCACTCATTAATTGACTCCATTCAACTGGGTTCTCCTTGCTATCTATCATGACGTCTCTGAAATAACGCCGGCCGCAGCGGCTGGCAAAGCTGGCGATTTTTGTGCGGAACGCACAAAAAGTGACAGTTTTGAAAGTCCGTTGCCGGCCCTTGTTAGGCACTGCGATACACTGGGAATTTAATGCTATTGTCCAATGCTTGGCAGGCCTTAATAATTTCATTTTTACGTTGAGCTGTAGTCCAACCGTTTATGTGCTCACAATACCACTCATCTTCTAGTTCGGTAAAATGACTCAAGTAATCTGGATAAGCTAAATCAACATTTGCACTATATAGTTGCGATGCCGCTATCTCAGGTTTTATCTTACCTTTAACACATTCCTGAGCGATTACTTTGGCATACCCCTTTAATGAATCATCATCAGATGGTCGAGCAATAGCCAGCTCTTTTAAGACACGACTAAAATAGTCCTCGATCTCAAATTCATTAAATGGTGGCTGGAAAGTCAGCTAGCTCTGCTAAAGATTCTGTATCAGCTCCACTTTCTAGTAGTGTCATTGCCCAAGCCACTTTATATTCAGCTCCAGCTGGATGCATCGCTGCCAGCCCAAGAACTTTATATGTTTCGAATAATTGTGATTTAGAGAGCATAACTTCCAATGTGCCTAACGCCCGCAGCAACGGCAAGCTAAAGTGACGCAACTTTTGGGACAAAAGGTGTGACACTTTTGACTGTCCGATTGCCTGCGCTTGTTATACATCTTCATCATCAGGGCCATACATATCAAAATCTATTTCAACTCCGCGCTGCCCCAATGCAAGCAGTGCTTCTGAGCTTATACTTATACCCTCCATCGAGCCCCCCATGAAGAGACCACAAAATAAATCTAACCTATATTTCTCTGAGATTTTTTTCCATACCTCTAGATCATGAGTTAATTTATTTAGAATTTCGAATATTTGACAATCTAAATCACCTGGCATTTTCTCATTAGCTTCGATACGCCACATTCCGGATCTTGCTATGCGTGGCTTTCCATTACTCATCCATGAGAATGGCTCACCTTTAATCATCTTCACTGTAGGTTGACAGCCTAGTAGCTCACTGATTTCTTCAGGTGATAATTCATCTCCAATAACTCTCAAGCTTGCTTTAGTTTTCGATAGAGTCGGCATAATTTTATGTATAACGCTCACAGCACGGGCCGAAGCCGCAACGCGGCGAAGGTCCAGCACCGTAGGTGCGACCGTGCCTGTGTTTGTTAAGTTTGGTCACGATCAAGATGCAGATTTGAGATTGCCTCTCTCAACAGCTTATGAGCTGGCGTGCCAGACCAACTACCTAATGTAGAACCTAATATACCCGCTCCAATGGGGACAATTACATTGCCTACACTAAACTTATCCCGATATCCTAATTCTGGATTACTAATTAGAAAGAATCCAAAGCCAACTATCATCAAAGAGATTGCAACTCCACTCCACCGATAGAATCTAAGACTTCGCTCAAGTTTTTCAAACTTCTCAACTATTTCTATATTTTTCATTCTTAAAACTTAACGTTCGCATTTGCGGCGGCTGGAGCATAGCGTAAGCCGTCCGGCCGCGATAGCGGCGAACAACATGCGCTTGTTAAGTGTTTCGATACCAAGCATCACTATTAAATTCCTCGGGTATATTTTGTTCAGCTGGATCATCAAACCCCATACTCTCTAATTTATCAAACCATTTATCTCGTTTAGAGCCCGGTAACTCTAGACCACACCATGGACAAAACTTGATAGAAATAGAGCTATTACCGCCGTCATGGATTATGAGACCATATTCATCGAATTTCGGGATATAGGAGACAAGAACGTCTGGACACTCGTAGATACTCTCATGATCCTTACAGTCAAGCTCGACTCTTTTCCCCATTTCTTCGCAACAATGCATAATTATCTTGGACACTTAACGCCTCAATAACCCGCAGCTGAAACGCAGCGAAGCGGAGTGTAAGCTGTCGGGCGCCGAAGGCGCGTAGTTAATTGATTTGTTAAATGTAAGACCACACTGCACCTATGATAAGTAGAACTATTATTGCCACTTGGATTTTATTGGCTTTACTTTGTTCAGCTTTGGCTTCAGGTGTATCAGTCACTCCTACCTGATGATCGAACCCTCCCTCATCAAGATCTTCGTTGAAGATGATGAGGCCATTAATCAAAACAGCGATCATTACCAGTAACATTGCTGTTAGCCAGTAGAATCCCGTGAAGTACTGGATGCCCAAACCAAATAGAAGACAAAAAGTAATCCATTATTGCTGCGGGCTTTAGGTCAATGCCATTCATCTTCGAGTACATTTAACAGTGTATTCAAAAGCACCTGCATTATATCACCCTGCAACATATCCCAAGTTCAAAAAAACCAGTAAATCCAGAAAAAGACTTACAAATCAAGGGATTAGCAATCTCTGACATAGAAACACTCAAGTGGATATATTGCGGCTGCATTTTATCTTGTTATTTTGTTGCTTTTGATCACTGATGTAAATCATTAAAAATCAATAGGTTAACGCTGATCTTACCGTGGATATGTGCACCTGCTTGTGATTTTAAATATCGACGACAGTTGAAGGTAGTAATTTCTGCACGTAAAAACGGAAAAAGAAACCAACACTTATGAGACTTTTGCAAGTGAATTTAGCCTTGAATGCATAAGCTGGCTGGAATATTTCCGCTAGATCCGGTCACTTCTAGGAAGGCCGCTTTAAGTCCCAAGCACAGCTAGATGGAAGAAGTGTCCTAGCCGCCCATAAGGCCTAGCTTGATCATCTCAGCCGATTTGGTGAAAGGTTCTGGCCACACTTCCATTTAACGGCTTATTCGTACTGCGATCTTAGTGAGTAACCCGAAGACTTGTACCGTTTTTTGATCGCAAACCTCACATTCCTCAACGCAATGAGATTTTGCCCTAGCCCAGCTGCACAAACGCCTGATACTGACTCAAAAATACCCGCCCAGACAACTTCTGCAAAAAACTACTCCTCTCCAGGCAATCCATCACTGGCCCTTTCACTTCGGAGAGATGAAAGCAAACCCCTCTTTCCGCCAGATTCGCATTCATAGACTCCAAAACTTCTAATGCACTCCAATCAATCTCATTCACCGCGCTGCACATCAGAATGACATGCTTCACCTGTGAGCTATTGGCTAGGCCGGTATAGATACGGTCTTCCAGTACGCCGATATTAGAGAAAATCAGGCGGCCATCTACGCGGAAGGTGAGAATCTCAGGAATGGTTTTTACCTGGTGCCGGTGAATATTGCGGAAATGCTCGGTGCCCTCCACCAGGCCCACTTCGGCGATATGGGGTTTAGAAGCTCGATAGATAAATAATAATAGGGATGCGGCAACGCCACAGGCTACACCGGGCTCGACGCCCATTAACAGGGTTACGGCGATTGTCAGGGTAACGGCAATAAAATCTGCCTTGGCAAAATGCCAGGTTTTACGCAGGATGGAGAAATCCACCAGGGAGAGAACTGCAACTATGATGGTGGCGGCCAGGGTGGTTTTCGGTAGGTAATAAAGAAAAGGGGTTAAAAAGAGCGCGGCCAGGGCGATGCCTATGGCGGTAAACAGGCTGGCAAATTGTGTCTGCGCACCTGCGGCATCATTCACTACCGAGCGAGAAAAACCACCACTCACCGGGAAACCACCAGAAAGGCCGGAGCCGATATTGGCCATACCCAGGGCAACCAACTCCTGATTACTATCCACTCTTTGTCGGCGCTTGGCTGCAAGGGTTTTGGCCACTGATATGGATTCTACATAGCCAATAATCGCGATCATTAGTGCAGGCACAAATAAAGATTGCAGTAGCGGCAGTGTTAGCTTCGGCAGTGATAGCGGTGGTAAACCGGCGGGGATAACGCCTACCAGGGCCACCTGGTGAGCTTCAAAATTCAGGACAGCTGATAAGGCAATGGTTGCCAGCACGCCCACCACCGGAGCCGCCCTGGCAAACAGTCCGGCATTACTGCGAGACAAGCCCATTTTCTCCAGCCATTTCGCAGCAAAGGCTCTGGCCCAATAGAGAAAAATCACCACCCCCACTCCAGTGATCAAGGCGAGGCTATTGATGCTTTGCAGGTTCTGCCATAGCGATAGCAGTAACTCCGGTGCAGTATCACCATGGGCGGCCACCCCCAATAAATGCCGCAGCTGGCTGAGTGCAATCAATAATGCGGAAGCAGTAATAAAACCAGAGATCACTGGGTGGGAGAGAAAGTTCGCCAGCATGCCGAGACGTAAAGTGCCCAACAAAAAAAGTATTCCCCCGGAGAGCAGCGCCAGGGCGGCGGCCGCGCTCAGGTAATCCACCTCACCAGTAGCAGTGACCTCTCCCAGGGCGGCGGCACTCATCAGTGAGATCACCGCGACCGGCCCCACAGATAAAGTACTACTAGAGCCGAAAATACCGTAAACCACCAGCGGTACCATACTGGCATAGAGGCCGACTTCCGCCGGCAACCCCGCTAACAGGGCGTAAGCAAGGGATTGGGGAATCAGCAGCACCGTGACTATTACGGCGGCGAGTAGATCCCGGTTTAAAGTGCGGCGGTTATAGGATTGAAAAGTAGTGAAGATGGGAAACCATCGGGAGAGTTTCTGCATAACCATGGTTTACCTTCCGCTTTTTCTCTTCACGCCGTCAGATTCACTCGTATTGTCACGGCATATGACAGACATTTAACTGCGGCACCCTCTTACAATACATAACGGTGCCGCAATTTTTGGTGTGGTCTAGCCGGCCATTAAAGCGCCTTTAAAGGCGCTCGATAGATTAGGGCACGATAAGTTAGGAATCGATAGCAACCAGTGCGGCGCTGACATCAAAGCCTGCTGCCTGTGCTTGGCTATGCAATTGTTTTTTATCGGCACCCATTAAAATTTTGGCCCCGGCCCAAACCTGGCTGGAACGATTGCCGGTGCGGCAAAATGCATGAATTTTTTCACCGCTCTGCAATACATTGCGAAAGGCCTCGCAGTGCTCCCGGGTCATTTGCCCACGGGTAAAAGGAATCGCAATAAAGCGTAGGCCGGCATCCTGAGCGGCCCGTTCCATGGCTTCGTAGCTGGGGTGTGCCTCACTCTCCCCTTCCGGGCAGTTGCAAACCACCACCTGTACACCACTCTGTGCCAGAGGTGCCATCTCTTCACAGGCAATATGTTCAGAAACGCTCACTTGCTCATCTAATTTTTTAATATTCATCGTCGCCTCGTTGTGACTGCGGCTCCAGTTAAACATGGCTGCAGCGCTAGATTTACTTGGATTTTTTACAGCTGATTCAGCGGCACTTTTAAATAGACTGTGCCATTGGATTCTGCCGGAGGAAACTGGCCGGCACGAATATTGACCTGCACTGAGGGGATAATCAGCCGCGGCATGGGCAGGCTGGCATCGCGTTTTTTACGGATTGCCACAAACTCGCTTTCGCTAATACCGTCGCGCAGGTGGATATTTTCCCGTCGCTGGGCCCCCACAGTGGTTTCACACTGGTGCTCGCGCTGACCCTGCGGCGGGTAGTCGTGACACATAAACATGCGGGTTTCATCCGGCAGGGATAATATTTTTTTCACCGACAAATACAGTTGTGCGGCATCGCCTCCGGGAAAATCACATCGGGCACTACCCACATCCGGCATAAACAGGGTATCTCCCACAAACAGGGCATCGCCGATCAACCAGGCCATATCCGCGGGAGTGTGGCCGGGGCTATAAATCACCCGCGCCTCCAACTCTCCCACCTGAAAATGTTCACCATCCTTGAATAGGTGATCAAACTGGCTGCCATCGGCAAGAAACTCCCGCTCCAGGTTAAAAACCTCGCGAAAAATCTTCTGCACCTGGCAAATCTGCTCGCCGATGGCGATGCGTCCACCCAACTGCTCCCGCAGGAAAGGCGCCGCAGAGAGGTGGTCGGCATGGGCGTGGGTTTCCAATATCCACTCTAGGGTGAGATTCTTTTCCCGGATAAACGCCACTATTTCTTGCGCACCCTTGTTGCTGGTATGCCCGGATGCCGTGTCAAAGTTGAGCACGGCATCCACCACGGCGGCCGAGCCACCGGCCCTGTCGTATACCACATAGCTCCAGGTTTCGGTCTCTCTGTCGAGGAACGGCCGCACCTGAGTGCTTTGCTTTACCTGCGGCATTTTTTGCCCTCCAAATTCACTACCCGATCAATATACATTTTGATAATATGTAAAACAATATATTATTATTTTGTAGATTGTTACCAGGCCAAGTCAATGCCCGATACCTCCAGCCTCGATTTAAACAAGATGCGCGACTCCGCCGGCCAAGCCGCGGCCATGCTGCGCTCCCTGGCCAACCAAGACCGCTTGTTACTGCTGTGCCAACTCAGCCAGGAAGAACTTAATGTAGGCGAACTTGAGGAACGCCTGGGTCTTCGCCAGCCCAGCCTCTCCCAACAGCTGGGTGTCCTACGCCGCGAGGGGTTGGTGGACACCCGCCGGGAGGGCAAACACGTTTACTACCGAGTAGCTGACCCACGGGTTCTGGCACTTCTACAAACTCTTTATCAACTCTACTGCGCGGAGTAACGCCATGACCATCGATTGGACTGCCTTCACCCCCGCCACGGCACTCGCCGGCGGCGCCCTTATCGGGCTCGCCAGCGTCCTATTGCTGATTTTTAATGGCCGCATTGCCGGCATCTCTGGTGTTTTGGGCGGCCTACTAGAAAGCAGCTCCGGTATCGGCTGGCGCCTGGCTTTTATTATCGGCTTGCTGGCCGCACCGCTGGCCTGGCAGCTCTTTGTCGCCCTCCCTCCCATCAAAATTGAGGCGGGCTACCCCACCCTGATCGCCGCCGGCCTGCTGGTGGGCTTCGGCACCCGTTTGGGCTCCGGCTGCACCAGCGGTCATGGGGTCTGCGGCGTATCCCGTCTCTCACCCCGCTCGCTGGTCGCCACACTAGTGTTTATGGCCGCGGGCTTTGCCACTGTTTATGTTGTGCGCCACCTGCTGGCCGCTTAAGAGAGGATCAAATGATGAAAACCACTGTAACGGCGTTACTGGCGGGCTTGATCTTCGGACTGGGCTTGCTGTTATCCGGTATGGCTAACCCGGAAAAAGTATTGGGCTTTTTAGATATTGCCGGCGCCTGGGACCCTTCCCTGGCACTGGTTATGGCGGGCGCCATCGCCGTCAGTCTGCCCGCCTTTCAATTATTTAAAGGGCGCAAAGAATCCCTATTAAAAGAAACCTTGCAGCTGCCAACCAATACCCATATTGACCGCCGCCTGGTGATAGGCGGCCTGATGTTTGGGATCGGCTGGGGCTTGGCAGGCTTCTGCCCCGGCCCCGCCATTGTGGCGAGCGGTGCCGGGCTGGAAAAAGCACTGATATTTACCCTAGCCATGCTGGCCGGCATGGGCATCTTCAGGCTCGGCGCTCATAAGATGATCCCGGCGCGGGGATAAGGCGGACGCCCAGGAGCGGGGGGTGCTGGCAAGCAGCGCCACCGCTTCGGTCTATCTTGTTGAATCAAGGTATCGCCACTACCAAGAGGAAATCCGCCAATCAACAAAAGTAAAACATGCGTGTGCAGCAACTGATTCCCCTCTGGCTAAAACGCTACCAGCCAAAATGGCTGATAGGGGATGCCGTGGCTGCAATCCTTGCCAGCATGATGTTGATGCCCCAGGCACTGGCCTATGCGGCACTGGCCGGCCTGCCGCCCTACTTGGGACTTTACGCGGGCCTGCTGCCTCTGGTGGGCTATGCCCTGTTCGGCTCCAGCTCGGTACTCTCTGTGGGGCCCGTGGCAATACTGGCCCTGATGACCGCCTCCGCGCTAGCCCCCATCGCCACACCCGGCAGCGCCGAATATATTAATGGGGCCATACTACTGGCCCTACTCAGTGGAATAATGCTGCTATTGATGGGTTTCCTGGGCCTTGGCAGCCTCTCCAATCTGCTGAGCCTACCGGTGGTCAATGGCTTTGTGTCCGGCGCAGCGGTGCTGATCATCGCGGGGCAGATAGCCCCACTACTCGGCATTAAAAGTGAGGGGCACACGGCCCTGGAGATTTTGCTAAGCACCATAGATAACGGCCCGTTGAGCGACCCGGATGCAGCCCTGATGGGGCTGATTGCCCTATCTAGCCTGATTATCGCGCGCCTCGGGCTTCCTTTTTTACTGCGCACCCTGGGCGTTGAGGCCACACGGGCAAAGTTGCTATCGCGCCTGGCTCCAATGCTGGTTGTGCTGCTCTCCATCGCCCTCACCACCATTTTCCACTGGGAGCAGGATTTGCCCGTGGTGGGCGAAATCCCTGCGGGCCTGCCGGATTTCACCCTGCCGGTTTTAAATTTCTCCATGATTTACGAGCTATTGCTGCCGGCACTGATTATCGCCCTGCTGGGCTTTGTCGAGAGCCTCTCGGTAGCCCACACCATCGCCCTGCGACGGGGAGAAAAGCTTGATGCCAATGCGGAACTGCGTGGCCTCGGTACCGCCAATCTTCTCAGTGCCTTTTCCGGTGGGTTTGCGGTAACCGGCAGCTTTGCCCGCACCGCGGTGAACGATGAAGCGGGGGCAAAATCACCGCTAAGTGGCATTATCGCCGCAATGTTGATAGCCCTGGTGCTGCTCTATGCCACCAAGGTATTTACCGAACTGCCGGTGTGCGTGCTGGCCGCAACCATTATTGTGGCGGCAGCCAACCTGATTGATCTACGCGCTCTGGCTCAACACTGGCACTATGACCGCACCGATGGCCTGGCCATGGGCGGCACTTTATTAGGCGTCATACTGTTTGGTGTGGAAGCGGGTATCGGACTGGGCGTAGGGCTTTCTTTCGCCACCCTGATTTGGCGCGCTAGCCGGCCTCATATCGCCGTGGTCGGGCGTGTTCCCGGCACCGAGCACTTCCGCAATGTGCTGCGCTATACGGTAAAAACCCAACCGGACATCCTTTTCCTACGCATCGATGAAAATTTGTTTTTCAGCAATATCAGCGCGGTAGAAGACCGCCTGTTTGCAGAGGTGAAACGGCAAAAGAGCCTGCACGACCTGGTACTGATTCTCTCTTCGGTCAACCGCATCGACAGCACCGCCACCGAGCGCCTGCAGCAGGTCAACCAAGACCTACTGGAGCGCAATATCCGCCTGCATCTGGCGGAAGTTAAGGGCCCGGTACTGGACCGGCTGGGACGCTCCAAGCTACTGCAAGAATTAACCGGCCGGGTATTTCTCTCTGCCTACATCGCCGAACTGGCCCTGCGCCATCACAATATCAGTGATGATGGCCAACCCAGTGCTCCGCCCTCCCCCGCCGATCCCACTTGACCCGTCACTTGGTTAACTTGTCTGCCAGCGCCAATTACTGGCAAAATATCCAGTATTTGGGCGAAGGACACCATGGCTAGCGATACACTGACAGAGGAACAGCGGGCCATTGCGGATCACTCCGGGGGCCACGCCAAGATTATTGCCGTGGCCGGCTCCGGCAAAACCACCGCCCTGCTGCATTACGTAAAAAATCGCCTGGATACCGGCACCCCCGCCGCCCAGTTGCTGATATTGATGTACAACCGCAGCGCGCGGGAGGATTTCGAACGCCGTATGGGCCAGCTGGCCAGTAATCACATCCCGGCGGTGCACACCTTTCACAGCGTCGGCTACCGTCTGTACCAGCGCATGATGGCCAACGGCCATATCACCGCAGCCAACCTCAGCCCCCTGCCACAATCCAGCGTACAGCTGCAAATCTGGAAAGCCATTGAGGAGTGCGCTCCCACCCACGAGCTGGAGGAAATTCGCGAGCGCAAGCAGTCGGAAATCGAGGCCGCAGAATTTTTTATCGACTACAGCAAAACCCTTCTCTGTGGTGAACACAGTGCGCTCAAGGAACTAAAACTCGGCGACGAATACGGATATTTTTTACAGGTATTTCGCGCCTTCGAAGACTGGCGCCGCAGCCAGGCAGCCGTAACCTATGCCGACCTGATCTACGACCCGGCAAAACTGCTCCATGAAAAGCCGGAACTGGCACAACAATACGGCGGAAGTTATGAAGATATCCTGGTGGATGAGTACCAGGACATTAACGAGATACAGCACTTTCTATTGCAAGTGCTGCACGGCGGCAATGGCAATGTGATCGCCATTGGCGACCCCGACCAGACCATTTATGAGTGGCGCGGCTCCAAGCCGGAATTCCTGCTCAAACTCTTCGACCAGGATTTTCCGCCGTCTCACATTTACCACTTGAGCCGTACTTTTCGTTACGGGCACCAGCTGTCCCTGGCCGCTAACCACTTTATTGAGAACAATCGCGACCGCGCCGAGATTTTTTGTGTCTCCGCCGATGGCGAACGGCAAACCCCCATCGAACTGGTGAACACCGATAAAGAGGGGCGCTGGCTGGTGGAACACCTGCGCCGTTGCCAAAAGCAGGGCCAATCTTTGGCGGGTATCGCCGTGCTGGTACGCCTCTGGTCTATTGCCGCACCGCTGGAGCTGGCGCTGCTAGCCAACAGCATCCCCTACCGCTCCGCCAGCCGTAACACGGTGCTGTCGCGCCGCGAACTGCGGCCACTGTTCTGGAGCCTGAATATCGCCTCGGGACGTTTTAGCGAACTCCCGCCCAAGCGGCGCCAGCAAGGGTTGTACGAATGGCTCACCGCGCCGCATGTACGCATCCCACGCAAAGTACTCGAACCCCTCTGTGCTGCCCTCGCCACTCGGGAGAAAGACTGGGGCAAACAGCTGCTTGCCCAACTGCCCGAGAGCCTGAGCAAACCGCAGGCCAAGCGACTGCGCCAAAGGGCGGAGCTTTTGATACAGATAGAGAGCTGGCGCGGCCACGCCGGCGAGCTGTTGCGCCGACATATTGGCGAACTGGAGCTTCTCAGTGGTATTGCCGAAGACGCCTTCACCCACCAGCAGGGTGAGGAGAGGCAACAGACTATTCTCGCCTTCTGCCAATACCTGGATACCCTCAAGCAACCTCCGGCACAAGCCTTAGCGCACCTGCAGGAATTGCAGCGGCAACACCGCGAGGGCGAGCAGACTGCCACAGAGGCCATCCAGATCACCACTATGCACCAGGCCAAAGGGCTGGAGTGGGACCAGGTCATTATTCCCACCCTCACCCAGCACAATATGCCCTACCAGTCCCAGCGGGATTTCAGCACCCCCGCCTCCTTGGAGAGTGAGCGTCGCCTGATGTACGTGGCCATGACGCGGGCAAAGTCCAAACTTTTTCTGCTGGCCCCCACCGAGGAAGCGAAGCGCAAAGACCCCGAGGCCGCACAACCCTCGTTATTTATCGACGAAATGCAATTGCCCCTCAGCCAGCTGATGGCGCAATGCCTGCGCGAACGCCCCGAACATATCCATACCGATATCCCGGTCTCCCGCCAGGCCCTGCGCTACCTAGAGGCCTGCGACTACAACCCAACGCTCAGCGCACCCGCCGCCCCCATACGCAAGCCCACCCAAGGCGAAGCCTTACGCCACAACAAGCTCGGCCAGGGGCGGGTTTTAAAATGGGAGGATCAGCGTGTGGAAGTGCAATTCAGCGATGGTAAAACTCGGCGCTTCGACTGGGACACCCTGGCCCGCTATTTGGTGTAGCGCTTGGCAAGATCAGTATGTATGGGGTAAGACAATGATTTGTAACGATTTTTTTAAGAAAACAGTTGACTTGGGTAAAGCATCTCTATAATATCCGCACCCGTAACGCGCTCGTAGCTCAGCTGGATAGAGTACCTGGCTACGAACCAGGCGGTCGGAGGTTCGAATCCTCCCGAGCGCGCCATACAAAGCAAAGGCTTACGTCTCAAGGCGTAAGCCTTTTTTGTTGTGGTGAAAAATCAGCAACCACCCGCATAGCGGGTGGTATGGTGAAAGCCCCCAAAGGGGGCTAGCTACAACCCCGCCAGGTGCATCTACTCTTGACGGCGCTCTTCAATCTCTTGATTCTTGATATACTTTTGAATCATCTGCTCATCGAGCCCAACTGTACTAACGCAGTATCCCCTGGCCCAAAAGTGTCTTCCTGAAAAATTTCTCTGTACATGCTTGTACTTTCGAAATATCTGGATCGCAGATTTCCCTTGCAAAAACCCAACCGTATTGGAAACACTGAACTTTGGAGGAATTATTAACAACATATGAATGTGATCCCTCATTGCGTATCCCTCAATCAACTCAATACCCTTTTGACGGCATAGGTCTCGAAATATCGCTCCGATCTCCTGTCTCAATGTTCCAAATAATGTTTTCTTTCAATACTTAGGCACAAATACCACGTGGTAACTGCAATAATACTTCACGTGAACTTGGCACTGCCAATCTCGCATATGGCCTCCTTTATAGAACTTGCCGGTTCGTGGAGGCCATATTTTTCATTCTGCACGCCGGAACGGCAGAGCCCTGTCAAGTCTCACCGCCAGAGGCGGTGGTTTACCTATGTATTAATTAAACAAAACAAAAAAATTCCACCTCACTACAACCGTATCTAGTCACTAGAGATAGGAGACCCCAACATTTCCAAAATCACACTCTTTTCTTCAGATGTTGGAGGCCTGGAAGTTTCACGGAGGTATTCACGAATAGCTTTGAGCCTATCACTGATATTAACCAATTGACCTTTACCACTATCTTCGCCAAGTTTTCAACATGTAGTAGAAACAGAGTATTCAACACCGGTCTTGGGATCTATGTCTGTGGCGCTGACTGCTTTGGGAAGTGTACTATCCAGTATGACTTTAAGCTCTTTTCTTGAGGCATAATTAAAGAGCTGCTCGGCTATAATCATCCTCCCAACCCAATCCAACCCGGCGTTTTCGTATTGCTTTTGCCTTGCCGACATCACCTCATTACAAATGACAACTATTTCAGTAAGTACTGTCATTCTCTGGCTTAGATAAGACTCTAGGATTGTGAATCTGATGTTGTATAAGCCCTTAGTTTCCCCCCAATCAATGTAATTACCCCCATCATCAAATCGACTTTGATTAGGGTTGGATACTTTGCCCACAGCATTCATGATTTCATGTATCCCGGAGCTAAAATCACGTCTCAAATCTGCATACATTTTCTCACGTAGAAATAAAGGTATTTCACAATCTTCCAGAAGCACGGGAAGCACCACTACTCTTTTTTCTCCTAACTCCCTAAATAGGCCAGAGTTAAGCTCTTTTTTACACCACTGTGATTGCACAGAGGCTTTCGATAGAACTACGAGCAAGGCATCAGCTTCAGTAAGGGCATCCTGGATACGCTCGATCAATGAATCCCCTACATTTAGTTCCCACCTGTCCAACCAAACCTGGGCATTTCTATTGACCATGGCTGTGGCCAAAGAATCAACTCTATCTTTATCAGCGTGAGAATAGCTTATGAAGATAGTCACTGTTCAATAAACTCCGTATTGATACTAGAACCACTCTATTCAGGCTTTATCAGTTACCTGAATATCATTAACCCACTATGCGACTGCCAGGAAAACAGCGCAGATATGCAATGTTACTTTTTTTACGAACTAACAGACAAATAACCTCAACAGTTCACATCAGCCCATATTTCTGCACGACTGCTTCAAACTGTCGCGTATAAATAACGCGAGCGGGTTGATATGGGGGCAGCCACTCATCGGGGCCTTTGTCGCCCTTGCTTTGGTTGTGCCCATCATCTACCAGCCACAGGTTCGCTGGGTCTTTAGCAAAGGCACGGCACTGCTCCCGGGCCCAATTGGCACCACCGTACTTATGGGTCCATGAAAGTGGGACAATATGATCAACATCTAGGTCCGAAGCCTTTTGGAAAAACTGGCCGGTATAGGGGCCCATCCATAGGCCCGATACAACGGTGCAAGCCTTATCATTACTAAAGGCCACCGGAGCCAGAGAGAGGCGAATCAGCAGCTCCTGGCAAGTGCTCTGACAGTCACCGTCCGCATCGGACCAGCTGGGCAGCCACTACTGGCGATCGTAAGCCTCGGGTTCGGCTTCGTAGCAACCGCTTAATGTGGCCGCCAGTACAAGCAGAGAAAGTAAACGCATATAAATCTTAAACGACAAAGGGTTACTCTAAACCCAGTTACTATGACACCAGTTATTCCACTTGAGTGTTTGTTTAGCCCATTATATTCTGGCGTCCTATCATTGGGGGAGCCTGTGAGGCTTCAATCTTAAGCTAAATATTTATCACCCATGGAGGGGTTAGGTGCAACAATTCCGTACTGTTGAAGACCTGCGTGAGTACATCAAAACATTAGGGCCTTTTTATGCCCGACCAACCGAGCAGGGGGCCCACCCAACGCTGTACAAAAACAGCAAAGATGCCTCTGTGATTATGGGAATTAGGAAACGGGACTATTTATTTTCCCAAGATGAACAGTGGGTACTCCCCCATGAGCAAATGGGCCTATCCTTCTCGGCTCACTGGCAACACTTAAAGCGAATCTATCGCCTGAAAAAGAAAATAACCCGAGGGTTGCCCATCCACGTTTTCTGGGTTCTAGAGAAAGCTGATATTCCCGCAGGCTTGGCCTTTGTGCCAGACCCGAAAGATAAAAATCATTACTTATTAACGGTGACTGAGAGAATGAAAGTGGAGGCCTTGGTAGAGAAGCTAACTTGGGTCGCAGACAGAATGTCAGTTATCCGAGAGGCGCAGGACGCACTATGATCGAATACAAATACCCGGATGAAGAACAGATCCTGTTTCACTATGCCGACAAAATGGGGGATGCGAAGGCCAGGGCGGTACTAGAAAAGCGGGAAGTGGCAAACGAGCAAGAAGCGCAGACTCTCTCCAGTTTTTACTGGAAGATGGTGGACGTTATGGCGGACGATCGGGGCCAGGGACTTCCAGTTCTGGAGCGCGAAGGCTTTGAATCCTGGGCCGAAGCTATTTTCCATACTCTGAATGGCTATCTTGTAAGTAATGGCTATGAAGAACAATGGGACAACGAAGAGGAATAAGCTTCACTTCCTTTCACATTAGGTCATACTTTTCAGCGATAGCCTGAAACTGCTACAAAATAAGTGCGCGCGGGCTAGTAGGGGGGGTAACCATTGATAGGGGCCTATATCGCCATTGCTTTGATTGTGGCCGTCATCCATCAGCCACAGGTTCGCTGGGTCTTCGGCAAAAGCACGGCGTTGTTCGCGGGTCCAATTGGCACCGCCGTGCTTATGGGCCCATGAAAGTGGAACAATATGTTCAACATTCAGGTCCGAAGCCTTTTGGAAAAACTGGCCGGTATAGGGACCCATCCATAGGCCAGATACAACTGTGCAAGCCTTCTCATTGCTAAAGGTCACCGGAGCCAGAGAGAGGCGAATCAGCAGCTCCTGGCGAATGTTCTGACAGTCACCGCCCGCATCGGGCCAGCGGGGGAGCCACTGCTGACGGTCATAGGCTTAGAGTTCGGCTTCGTAGCAGCCGCTTAAAGTAGCTGCCACAGCAAGTAAGGAAAAAATACAACAGTGCTTTAACATCGAAAGGTAGTCTAACATCCAACACTTATCTTGGTGGCTGAGCCATATATGATTAGTACGGGACAGCCGGGACACAAAAGTGCCCCAGCTCAGTCAAAAGCTTAAAAATTAGTCAGCACTTTTAGTGAAATACAGACTGTCTTTCACCCGAACCCCGGTGCTTGGGTCAGTGACATACCAAGTTAACTCGTAATCTCCAGCCTCAAACCACCCTGGTATCGTTAGATAATTTCGAGTGTAGTCCTTTGCCTCAGAATAATTCAACACGACATCCCGTGATTTATGAATGGGGTAATTATCACCATTAGGAAGAGTGAGCACACTCCATTGCTCAAGAGTAACCAACGATAGTGAAGAATCTAAATTGCGAATACTCGCATCATAATTAACCCTTCCCCCATAGGAAGGCACTGAAAATTCGACAGGTTCATCAAGCACAATCGTCAACTGAGTGTTAGAGATATCACCTTCAACAACCAGCTTAAAGTCCCAGAAATCCACATAACCACCGGACACATTGAACGTAAACTTACCTTCTCCATCAAGGAAGTTTTTCGCCAAGATACTAGTTTCACCTTCACAGAAACTGATGTTCGTCATCTGCCTGACAGGATTGGGATTTTCCGGAGTTGGAGCATCGATAAAATAAAGGAGTCTCTGTGCATACGCTTGAGAAATAGGCATCATGAAAGGTCCTACTGATTCACTTTCTACCCTATAAAATGCTGCGCCTGCATCTCCACCTTTAACTTCAGTTTTGATACAAATTTTTTCAATACTGTCGAATTGATAGCCAACATCTAGGTCCACCTCGTACTCAACTCCATCTCCCATCCTAAAGGGGAACGGCTCACCTAAATCTATTTTTGTACTGATCGTATCTGCCTGAACCAATGTCGACGCGCAGATTAAAGTGAAACCAGTGATAGAACTTTTCAACACAGCCCTATACTGAGGGTATTTGTTTGTGATTTTTTTCAAAACGATACTCCATTACATATATTATGAGGCACAACAATACTTCGGACAGTTTTTTATAATCCGGCCCTTAAAAAGCAAAGCTCTTGATTTGATAAAGGAAGAGCTGGGACACAAGAGCCCCCAGCTCAGTCGAGAACTTAAAATTTAGTCAGCACTTTTAGTAAAATGCAGACTGTCTTTCACCCGAACCCCGGTGCTTGGGTCAGTGACATACCAGGTTAACTCGTAATCTCCAGCCTCAAACCATTCTGGTATCGTTAGATAATTTCGAGTGTAGTCCTTTGCCTCAGAATAATTCAACACAACATCACGTGATTTATGAATAGGGTAATTATCCCCATTGGGAAGGGTGAGCACGCTCCATTGCTCAAGAGTAACCAATGATTGTGAAGAATCTAAATTACGAATACTTGCATCATAATTGACTCTTCCTCCATAGGAAGGCACTGAAAATTCGACAGGTTCGTCAAGCACAATCGCCAACTGAGTATCAGAAACATCCCCCTCTACAACCAGCTCAAAGTCCCAGAAATCTATATAACCACCGGACACATTGAACGTAAATTTACCTTCTCCATCGAGAAAATTTTTTGCTAAGAGGCTGTTTTCTCCCCCACAGATATTGATGCTTTCTTGCATCTGTGGTACAGGGTTAGGGTTTTCCGGTGTTGGAAGCTCTACGCTCTTAAGCAACATCAACGCTTGCGATTCAAAATAAGGAAGAGTGAAAGGTCCTGCAGGTTCACTTTTTGTTTCATAAGATACTCCGCCCGCAGTTCCATTTTTAACTTTCGTATTGATACAAATTTTCTTAATGGTATCGAATTGATAACCAACATCTAAAATTAACTCGTGTTTAATTCCATCTTCCATCCTGAAGGGGAAGGGTGCACCCAAGTCTATTTTGGTACTGATCGTATCTGCCTGCACCAAAGCCGATGCGCAGATTAAAGTGATTCCACCGATAGAATTTTTCAACACAGCCCTGTGCAGAGCGGATTTTGTAGCCAGTTTTTTCAAAATTACAACCTATTACATATACTATGAAACACATAAATACTTCGGACAGTTTTTTTAATTCCCAACCCTAACAAGGCCTGCAGCTTGATAATCGGTATTTATCACAGCCTTGAACGTCTCCAAATTGCGTAAAATACCTTTACAATGCCACAACCCTAAAACAACCAGGCCAAAACTGTCCGAAGTATTTTATTTCATTCTTTCCCCATGCCCCAAAAAATTTTACCCTTATATACGTACCAACTAAGCCAACAGTTAAAAGCAGAGCGATTAACTAACCTGGTTATCTCAGTAAATATTATTTAACGCGGATAACATCTGCCCCAGCACCCAGTCAAATCGCTGTTTGCACTCTCAGTGATCTTCGGCAGAGCCCCCTGGCGGTTAGCAATATTCCAGCTGTGTTGCCTTTCACATACAACAGATTGTCCGCTTTATTCAGAGCCACTTTTGTCAAGCAAAGTTGTCTGCAGCCTGACATTGCCACATAAGGGCAAGCTGGCCGACTTTACCGGCCCAGGCGCCGCTGCCTGAAGCCACTAGGTAGCGCTCGCCATTACTGGCAGTGCCCGGCAGATTGTTTTGTGCGGCCTGCTCTTCTAGCTGCAGTTGTGCGTCGATGGTATCCAGGGCTTGACGGCGGGCGCTAGGGTGTCCTCTTGTGCGAAGGGTTTGCCTTTATTGGGCATGTCGCTAAAGCTGTTTGATTTCTGCTAATAATACGCAGATTTGTGCCCTGGGGCCTGGGCTGGTGATGCTGTTTAGCTAACCGACTGGGATAGTAGCTGTGCCTGGGATGGTGAGCGTGGTTGGGTTGATGTCTGCGACCTGGTCATTCATCGATATCCGCTAAAAACTGGCTTTGATCGTAGACAGCGCGGCCACCCAAGCGCCCTATTCCGAGTAATTGAAATACTAGCTGCACCGACCCGGACCTGATTTTTGATCTGTTCGACAAGCTGCGGGCAGCTTTACCTTGTTAGAAGTAGAGCAGTTCTGCGCGGCCTTTTTTATCAAGCGCAAGAGCAACGCGGCGATTGCCAATACCCGCATGCCGGTGTTTGAGCGTTGGCAGATCCGCTACAAGTCCGCCCTAGCCGCCTATAAACAGCCAAGGAAATGTTTGAGTGCAGAAAACATGCGGGTGATGGAACAGCTAGCGGATAACACTGTCTAGAAGGCCCTGTTAGGGGGCTTTAACAAAGCGGTGGACGACGCGCGATCCTGGAAAGCAATGATGCCCACCAGAATCAGATGATGCAGCTTCGATCAGATCCAGAAAAGATCAAGCAGTTTTCCCGGCTGATGTTTGATTTATTGAAAGGCCGGAGTGACAGTCGCGGAAAACGGGTTAATGTCGATTACAAATATATAGGGGGTATTGCCATAACAGGGCTCTAGGGCCTTGCATCTCTCTGCTTCCGCCCGCTTTAGCAACCCAGGCCATACCAATCTATAGGTAGGGGATGATCCCCTACCAGCAAAAACACATAAACGCCCTCGACTATTAAGGACCTTGCCAGCTTGCAATTCTCTCAAGAGGAAGTACCTCGGTAGACAATTAGCGTTTTAGTTATGCCCATTAAGTACTTCCATCTAATGTCGTTCTTTCAGGGCGACTGGCTGGTATCGGCTCCCATAAGGTTCCTAGCTTACCCGTGTTGAAAATAACTGGCCTACAACCAACGGGACTCTTTGCTATTGTCAAGGGAATCACTTGTTATAAAAATCCAGGCATAAAATTGTGAGCCTAATGGAGGCATGAATACAATATAAATTTTTATCGCTCTCTTACAATAAAACCGCACAACCTGTATGGGGTCTTTACCAGCAGCCACACTGATACACTGAGCCTGCATTTAAATAGATTTTGACAATACATGGTTAATAGTGACCACTTGGAATCGAAAGATATTATCAACCGCCAATAAAGAGGGGGCTGACTCTTTTTATGCAGACAAAACCAAGGCTATAATTTTACTAACTCAATCAAGAACAGCTTGAAAAACCCTCCACTTTAGGGCGCTGCCATCAAAAAAATTTTTCCAGAAAGGCAGAGTAAGGCTCAAGATCGATCACGGGTGTTTTGCACTGCACATAATATTGATAAGTTATTAAGTTATCACAATACCCATTTAGCCCCACACAAAATTCATATATCGCCAAACTCACCAGAAGCTAACAAATTAATCTCGATTATTAGCCTGATGCCAGATAAAGTTCTAAGCCGGAGATAATTAACCTTTGTCAACTCTAGACCAGAGCATTCCCTTAAAATTTGTTATGTAATCACGCAAACCTTAGAGAACCATAAGAAAATGAATTTAGTTAAATATATTCTTCTAACACTCTGTTATATGACTAGAGGCTGTTTCATAACTTGAAATCGGTTATTCTCACGCAATTACATAGAAAAAAGCCAAGAAATAGTGAGCCGATTCAAGTCAGAGTTAACCAATGATCAATGGAAATTGATCAAACCATGTCTTCCTGAATTAAAACGAGGAAAGGGAGGCCCAAAACCCATTGATAATCGGGCTTGTTTTGAAGGCATCCTGTGGGTTTTGCGTTCTGGAGCGCGATGGAAAGATCTTCCTTCACACTATCCATCACCGAGTACATGCTGGAGAAGGCTTCAATTTTGGGAAGAGCAAGGAGCTTGGCTACATGCATGGAGAAGATTCCTGGAGCTATTGGATCAACAGTCTTTGCTTAACTGGGAGGAGGTCTTTTCTGATGGTAGCTTTGCACCAGCAAAAAAGGGGGATTCGAAGTCGGGAAAACCAAGCGGGGCAAGGGTTCAAAGTGGATGGTGGTGGTCGATGGCGAAGGTATTCCACTGGGAGGCACCATTACTTCGGCCTCACCAGCAGAAGTAAAGTTATTACACCCATTGCTTGATGTTACGTATAAAAATACAAAGATTCATCGTTTAGTTTATGATAAAGCGGCGGACTCTGATCCTCTTAGAGATAGTCTATTGAGTCGTGGAATCGACCTTATCTATCCACACAGGAGAAATAGGAAAAAAGCCTCAAGGCAGGATGGTAGAAAGCTCAGAAGGTATACTCGCCGTTGGAAAGTTGAGCGGACTTTTGCATGGTTGGGAAATTACCGCCGTTTAGTTGTTAGATGGGAGCGATATTTGTCCACTTATCGTGCTTTTTTCTATATTGCAGGCATGTTAATTACGTTAAAGAAGTTATGAAACAGCTTCTAGCGCTTTATGCTCCGCAAACACAATTAAAGTAGAAAATATATCTTACTCCGCTTCCATACTTAAAGTTGGTGCCGGCCAACCTGTAGTTGCAGTAACAGACCTCAATTCAGACGGAAATCAAGATGTAATTATTGCAAACAATTCAGACAACAACATAGTAACCTATCTTTCCAGTGGCAATGGGACTTTGACACCAGCAGGAGATCTCCCCGCCGGTGACAGTCCTTCAGGTTTATCGACCTCTGACATCAATGGCGATGGGAATGTTGATGTTGTTATAGCCAACCACGAAACCTCATACGTCACCATGCTTTTTGGAAATGGCAAAGGAGGTTTTTATCCTGCACCGAATTCACCTTTAAGCGTGCAAGTAACACCTCACCCACATGTCGTCCGATTAAGTGACCTTGATGATGATAGTAAAGTTGACCTGATTGTAGACAACCGTAATCTCGAAGGTTTACTCATTCTCAAAGGACACGGGAATGGTGATTTTAAACTGCCAGGGAAGACTATTAAAGTGGGAGGAGACCCCTACCGGGGATTTGCCATCAAAGACTTAAACAAAGACGGACACTCCGATTTGGTGACGCCCAATCAGAATGATATAGGCATATTAATAAATAACAAATCTGGCAATAATTCTTTCAGCTTAAATAATCTGGCACAATCCGAAGCTCCATTTACTGTTGAGGCCGCAGACATGAACGGAGACGGAAACATGGATTTACTTGTAGCCAACAACCGCGATGTCATTACTATAATCCCAGGAGATGGCAGCGGCAGCTTTCTAAAAAAGAAACAAGTAGAAATCCAGGCATCTAATGGCGCCAAACAGATTGCGACAGGAGATATCAATGGTGATGATATTGACGACGCTTTAATCAGCAGTTGGCCGGGGGAAATTCTCGTTTTAATTGGAGGCTCGACAATCAAGTCGATCAAATTTAAGGATACGAATATTCCCAATCCGTGGGGAGTCGCACTTTTAGATTTAAACAAAGACGGTAAAAGTGACCTTATTGTTGCGGATGGCAACAGCAATTTAGCAGCTGTGTACATAAGCCGAATAGAGTAACAGATGCCTTATTGATTGTAATCTAAAGTTACTCCTGCTGCGTACCGGAATTAATTACCAGAGCAACATACCCACATAAATACAACCAACCTCTCAACCACAACAAACCGCAGGGGATTATCACCGTGAAAATAAAGTCTCTTTTTTTAGCTGCAACGACAACTATAGCCGTCAACGCTTCTGCGCAAGAAAGTAATGTCGCAGTATCAGATGAGACCATCGAAAATCAACGTGCCAATTTAGAGAAGAACACCACAGGGAGAAATTTTGGCCCGCAATCTCCACGCGATATTGAATCAACTTCCGGAAACCATGCGATTTTCTTCGCTGCCGCACCAGCTCATACGGTTATGAACTTGTGCAATATCCATTTTCACAAAAATGCTGAGCATAAAGGTGGAGAATTTACCCAGTATGCGGGCAACGGTGATGGGCATGGCTTTCTGTCAGGTTTTAAGTATTCCGGTACTCTTACCGACACCGAGTTAGCCCCACCTAATCAAGAAGTGTGTCCAAGCGAACATGGCAGCCTTCATCCTGGAGATACCATTGAAGTCCATTATGTCCACTCATCCGCCAAAATTAAACCCGGTCCAACCTTGGGTTCCTGTTTCAACGAAGACATCAAGAATCCACAGTTGCGAGTAGAAACGCAAGTTTATGTCTTGGTGAATGATTCCACTGCTTTAGACTTTGTAAAGCTAACTGCCCATGATGAAAAAGGTGGTTTTCAACAAGCCTTGGGCATTCCCAGCAATACTGGAAAGCCAATTCAGTATTCAGGCTCCACCACCGGTCCAGATTACAATGAACAGGGCTCACCTTATCAAGTCACCTGGAGTGTCCGCCCCAATGTTGCCAAGGTCAACATTGCTTCTGTGGGCAACTGGTGCAAGGACAATATCTTTAATGAAGACCATGCTCATGGTGTAAGGAATTTGATCCAGAACCCCAAGCTTCTCTCCAAGATTGAACACTAAACGCGCATGCCAACAATACAGCTACCAACGTGACCCAATCCATCTACAACGGGCACGCCACTAAGGAGCTAGTTATTCCTCAAATGCCTCAGGATTTCATGTGTACTGGTGCCGGGTAATGCCGCAGCTAAAGGCTAAGCTTCATTACCCCACTTCCACTTCTTAACCAACCAGAATAGGAGGTGGCCACTGTTCTCCTTCGCTTAATGATCAATATTTAACCTTAATTACTCTTTTTCATAAAAGTGCTTGACGGCTCATTGGTAAACCTATATTGTGCGCACCCTCAACGACGCGCTCGTAGCTCAGCTGGATAGAGTACCTGGCTACGAACCAGGCGGTCGGAGGTTCGAATCCTCCCGAGCGCGCCATTTCAAAAGGGCTTGTATCTCCGGATACAAGCCCTTTTTTTATTTCTTCTGTAGATAGCTCCGCAGGTAGCGATTGCAGTCATACGACCATACACTTCACACCAATCTAAGTTAATCTTGGCTTCGGCCCGGCAGCATTCACTAACTCTTTAAGTGAGAGTGGCCTGCAGTCTTATGCTTAAACATGTGGTTTTAGCCCTACTCTGCATTCTTGCAATTTATATTGTTGCCGCTTACATCTACAACAAGCATTTTACCCAGTCTGTCACTTTCAAAAGCTCCCCTTACGAGCCCGAGCGGTCAGAAAGCCTAGATTACCTCAAAGAAAAAGACACTATTAAAATCTTGATCGTAGATGGCGGCGGTGTCCGGGGGCTCATCCCCTTATATGTACTTAACTATCTCGAGAACAAACTACACAAGCCGATTAGCGAGGTATTCGATGTCTACAGCGGAGTATCCAGCGGTGCTATTGTAGCCAGCGGCATCAACATCCCTGAAAAATTTATCCCTAAAAATTACACCGGGCATGATTCTGCCACGGAGTACTTGATCCAACTCTATAAAGAAGAAAGTGACTACCTGTTTTCCTCACCTTGGTATCACGATCTATTGACAGGCTGGGGACTGTTTTCCCCTTCTTTTATGGGCGAGCGACTCCACCGTGTACTGGAAAACCACTATACAAAGTCACTTTCTTTTACAGATCTCAATAACTTTGTCCTTATCCCGGCACTTGACATTCACAGTGGTAAAATACACCTTTTTAAAAATCGAGGGGATGAAGTCAAACAACTACCTACCGACAGCTTATACCAGCTAATCACTGCAGCAGTCAGCGCCGAGACCGCCTTTCCTCCGGTAGCTTTCAGGACACCAGAGCAATCCAGAGAGCACAGCTACTTTGCCGATGCCGCCCTGGCCATGAATAACCCCACCAGCCTAGTGCTACTGGATATCCTTAAAGAATTTCCAAATAAAAACTATTATGTACTAATTTTAGGAGCAGGCTCACCACCATTGGCTAGCAGTGAAGCAGATTACAGTGAACTGAAAAATTGGGGGCGTATCAACTGGATACGGGATGCCTTTTCCAATATTCAGAGATATATGGATATTCAACAATTATACGCACTGGAGCTCGCTCAACAGCTCTCTGATGGCGATCGCCTGGAATACGATTACCTAAATGTCGAAGTCACTGATCCATTCGTCGATATCTTTGACTATGACTCCCTGCACCATTTAAAAACTTATGCCGATCGCTTGATCGAAGAAAACCAGCAAGAATTAAAAAGAATTATCGAGCGACTCAACCAGCCAGATAAAAAAGCTTCTCAGTAGTAGTACATCACAAGTTCGATATTTGATCATCCATATTTGCGCAGACTACAAATCTATTCTCCAGCCCTAACTATCGATAGGTCATCTGCAGGCTTTATGCCCTGAAGATCGCTGAGTTACTCAGAAAAACTGCACTGAAAACCATTAGATCGATGATGATGTTTCCCACTCTTTTGTTGACCTCTTTGGCTATTAACACCATAGCTCCTTGAAATAATGTACCGACAGACTTATTGGAGAGATACAGATAAGCCAGAATCGTACTGTTAACTTTCTAGGCAAGACACCTCTACCAATCCAACTCGCCCAGCTCCACAAGATTAATACTATTAGATTGACTATTTCCATAGTCTCTTTATTATGCGGGAGTAGTTTTCCAAGTAATATCTACTAGCATCTACACTAGATAGATATCTCCCATTAAAAAGCTGAGGAGTGCGAACCTCCCAGAGTGTTCTAAAGTAGTTACCCTCTGTAGGGATGGGGATTATTTATGCCGTTAAAGGATCTGGCTCTAGCTTGCACTGTTGTTATCATTTGGGGAGTTAATTTTTCGGTTATTAAAATTGGACTGGAAGAACTTCCTCCCATCCTATTCTCCGCACTTCGATTCCTTATAGTTGCAATTCCGGCCGTGCTTTTTATCCCCTTTCCCAAAACCTCTACGTGGAATCTACTGGGTGTCGGTGTCTTTCTTGGGGTGTTCAAGTTTGGGCTACTCTTCTTCGCCATGAAAGCGGACGCCTCTGCAGGAATTTCTTCACTGATCCTTCAGGCTCAGGTCTTCTTTACCATCTTACTGAGTGCAATTTTCTTTAAGGAGGCAATAGGTCGATATCAACTGTTGGGTATTTTCATTGCAATGGCCGGATTTTCACTGTTTCTCTTCAGCAGTGAGGGGAGCGTAACCTCATTCGGCTTGGTGCTATTATTACTTGCAGCTTTCTTCTGGGCCCTGTCGAACTTGATCATGAAACGCACTCAGGGCGTCAATCTGTTGCACTTTATGGTCTGGGTATGCCTGGTGCCTCCCATACCTCTTTTTACCCTCTCCTATTTTCTGGAGACTCAAGACCCTTTAACTCTGATTATTAGTGCCAATGCGAAAACCTGGCTTTCCCTCGCCTTTGTCAGCTATATCTCTACGCTGATTGCCTTCGCGATCTGGGGCAGGCTTCTGAGAGCCCATTCTGCGGCAACGGTGACCCCTTTCGCCCTATTAATCCCGGTGGTGGGCATTATCACTTCCAGTGTTATTTTGGACGAAAAGTTAGAAACCATAGAGGTTATCGGCTTTGCACTGATTATGGCTGGGCTTATATGCAACACTTTATATGGTAAGTTATTGGAACTGGTAAAAGCCTCAAGGCAAGCCGTGCAAACTCCACCAAAGATTTGATGGCTTGGTCGGGGTGCTCAGAAAGAGAGCACCCCAAAAGAAAATTAGACGATCTCATATTTAAAGGTGTACGGCGCAAGCTGCTCCGCAAGAGCGCCCTCAAGACTGGAATCCCCTCCGGTGGTAACCCTGGCAATAGTACCAAGCACCTTGTCTTGCTCCACTTTTACCTGACTCTCGGTAATGGCTGAATCTGCTCCCTGCACCAATCGGTCAATAATATCCTGAACACACAACCGGATTTCTTCCATCTCCAAAGCAGGCTTGAAGATCTTGCCAACCGCCGTAGTAGGGAGTCCCGGTCGGAGCACAATTTTTCTGGGAATGGCCGCCCGCTCGGTAATATTTTCTTTGGCATAGGCAGTAATCTCTTCAAGCAGGGCTCTGGCAGAATCATCCATTACAACCTCCTGCCCTCTGACTGTCAGCGTGCTGATCGCTTCACCCGACAGCATGACATAGGCGACGGGAACCTCTCCCGCATAGGCATCTGGTGTACCTACTGCTGCAGCCATGGCAACGGAAGGATGCTGGCAAAGCACCTCTTCTATCAATTTGGGCTCAATATTATGGCCTCCACGCACTATCAACTCTTTTTTTCGGCCTGTGAGCCAAAAATAGCCATCTTCATCCTGCCTGCCTAAATCCCCGGTGTTAAACCAGCGCTGCCCTTGATCATCCTGTACCCAAATTCCTTTATTGTGCTCAGGGTTGAGATACCCATTGAAGACATTGTCGCCTCGAATAAGCAAATTGCCGATTTCATTGGTCTGGCTATACCGAATAAAGTTGCCCAGCTCACCTAGCTGGGCACTTCTCATCTCTTGTAGCGGTAAACGCAGCCCGATAGAGCCCACTTTCTTCGCGCCATGTGGTGGCGTGAGACTGCTAGCGCAAGTGCCTTCCGTTAAACCATATCCCTCTACGATTTGCACACCGGTTATACGCTCAAAAGCATTAAAAACCTCAATCGGCATAGGCGCCGCGCCACACAAAGCCATTTGTAGGGAGGAGATATCACACTGTTTTACTGGCTGCTGCAACAAAGTAGAATAAACTGTGGGCACAGCGCTAAAACTGTTCACGCGATAGAATTCAATGATGTTCCAGAAGTTACTGAAAACACCCTCACCCCGGTAGCCCTGTGGGGTCATTAATACCACCTCACAGCCGTTAATAAACGCTGCAAGCCCCGTCACGATTGCCGCATTCACATGAAATAGTGGCAAACCGCACAGAATAACTTTTCCGGGCCCCATAATATCGCCGGCGACCAAACCAATACTTTTTGCATTCGCCAATTCATTCCCGTGTGTATGGGTGGCGATCTTTGGTAACCCTGTTGTACCCCCGGTACAAAATAGGGAGGCGGTGTCATCACTGTGGATACTGCGTTTAAAGTTCAAATGGCTAGACGGTTGCTGCTTAATCGCCGACTGGAAGGGGATTCGTTTTTTGCCTTTCAATGATTTCAGCCGCCGGCGGTATTGATACTGTATTGCACTAGCCGCAATGCCTTTCAAGCCTCCGGCGTGATATGCCGGGTCCACATGAAAGATACTTTTTACCTCGGGTAAATTCGGTAAAATACTCTCAACTTTTTCACAGATATCAGTGCCCGGGAAAGGACTCAAGGTAACGATGGCTTTTGCCTGGCTATGCCGAATCAGCTCTTCTATCTGTTTGGCCTCCAGTAGCGGATTGATCGCCAATACTTTAGCGGCCGCCTCCGCCCCCCATAGTACATAGTGGGTTTCTGGCAAATTTGGCAATATAAATGCGACAGTGTCATGCTCTTGAATACCGACACTACTGAATAAATTGGCAGTTTGGATAATACGCTCAGCCAGTGTTTGATAGCTAATCTTTACTGGCTTTCTATAGTCTTTGCCTGAGATAAAAAAAGAGATCGCCGTTTGCCGGGAATAGCGCTTGCACGCAGCCATTAATGCTTCAAAAGTATTTCCGCTGAATTTTTCCGAAAAAGCTTTAAAGCTGGAAAAATCTTGCCCCTCTGGCTGCTTACCTGTTAGCAGGTAGGCTTCCAGAGCCTCAATACCTTTCAAGGTTGAAGTGGACATAATATTACTCCCTGACTGCCAATCAGCAGATGGTTGTATTGAATTATTTTTTACTTTGATACTTAGTTTACTTTGATACTTAGTTTACTTTGATACTTAGTTTACTTTGATACTTAGAAAGCAACCGCAAGCCTAGTTTGAATACTGGGCAAGCCACGCTTGCTCCTCTCCAGGTTCTGGCATAACCGCGCCTCCCTCTATCACCCAACTGGCGGGAACATCTATAAGCTCCACCGTGCAGCGAGCGGAAGAACACCCTAAAACCAGGGAGACCACTTCGATAAAGCGATTGGCTAGAGCTGACTTGATTCTATCGCTGCGACCTGCGCGAATGGAACCCAGGATATGGAGACTGTTCTTTGAGCGTAAATGAACGCCTCGACTAAATACAACCTGTACAAATTGTGCGGGTGCGCCAGTTATTGTGCAGTGAGCTTCAGTAACCCCAGAGACCAGAGCCTGTTGCTCAAGAGCAGATAATGGGCGCCAAGTGGAAATCGTATAAAGCGGCATTTTTAACCTCTCATAAATTGATATGGGTGTTGAAATGACCCGTGGCGCTTTTGGACCTCACTAATCGCACCAGTGTTTTGGCTATGTAGGCAATTTGCCGCAGCGGTGACATACGCTTGCGATTTGCGCTTAGGAATGCCCTGCTGAGCGATTGGTCAGGCGCCGTAATAACGACTTCATTTTTGTTTATCCCTGTTGTGAGGCACCACTGCTCCAGCAGTTGGTATAAAAACGGGTGTCGCAACTTATTTGATGTTCCATCAGGCACTGGGGCCATCAAGGTGGCCACCGACGATGTCTTTCCCTCCAAAAAGGCTTGGTTTGAGGGAACCTCCAGCCATATCACTCTGGGCGTTACCGGCTGGCTTAGGTGTTCCCGGTAAGCCCGGCCTATGACTTGCTCCAGGGCTTGCTTGTTGAGGCTCGCTCGTGAACCTTCGACCAGAGAACATAAAACGATAGGTTTGAAGTGCATGACCCATACCATAAGTTGCATTTTGGAACTAATCTAATATAAATAAGTTCCAAAATGCAACTTAATTGCGCTAGCTTAGCCTAGAAACCTCAATAACTTATGGCTATATAACGACCTGATGCGGCCTCCAGGGAAGTTTTGTTTTGGAACTAACTTGTGAGACCATGGCGCCATGAACAACTCCGGAACGGCTATGAGCGAGAGTAAACCCGCTGTTCAATGTGGGATCGAAGAGGCCCTTTCTGTGATCGGCGACCGCTGGAGCCTGCTGATTGTCCGCGATGTGCTGAGAGGCTTTAATCGATTTGACTCTTTGCAAGATAGTTTGCAGATATCCCGAAATATCCTCACGCAAAGATTAAGTAACCTGGAGGAAACCGGCATCCTGGTTAAAGCGCCCATTAAGCCCGGTGCGCGGCGTATGCTCTACAGCGCTACCCCAAAGTGCCTTGCGCTAGTCCCCGTCTTGGTCTCTCTGATTGATTGGAGTACACACTGGTCTGAGAAAACCAATGTACGCTGGTCTCGAGTGGTTGATAAAAAAACCGGAGAAGCTGTTAAGGTGGACCTGGTAAACAAAGAGGGCGAGCCTGTCTCCCTGCTGGATCTGGATTTGAAATATTAAGAGCCCGCTTAAAACTAACGATCTCAGTTCAACCTGTACCCCGCCGAGACTCTCGCTTCCTTTCCCGTGCTGACTCCACATACTGACTCCTCACACTGACTGCTTGCGGCTAGACTGGTTTTATCGATCGATAAATACTGCCAGCCATCCGATGCTTCTTTACTGTGATCACTGTGGCCAAATCTGGGATATCAAGGATTCCGCACTTATTCCGATACGGGAAATCCTCCGCGCCTTTCCCGATCGCAGAATCAGCGCAGCGCTGATTAAAGCCTTAAAACTCGCTATTGGCCTCCCTATGATGGAGGTAAAGCGCTTCGCATGTCACAAGACCTTAAAGAGCGGCCGCTGCTTCGTCTGCAATGCATGCCTGGACAATATTCCAGTCCTCATCAAAAACTGCGGCAGCTGCGGAGCGTTGAATCTTGATATTCCGAAACAGGACCAGCCATCCCCTTAAAAATACTCTCTTAAACATCTACCAGTGGCAACGCTTCCCAGCGTGTGGTGTAGGCGGGTGAGCGGTAGGCCTGGCGCATTTTCCAGTGTTTATGTACCCCCTCAGCACCCAAGAAAAGGGTGCCGCGGCCAAAACGCTGATTGACCCTATCGAGGGCCTGCATCATCTCCCCGGCGCGGGCCGGCTGACCGACAGTGAACAGATCCCCCTGCCCCAGAGACCTGGGCACCAGCTCTACCAGGCCCACACCGGCTTTCATAAAGCGGTGGCCCGGGCGGTAAAGCTCGGCTATCGCCCCCTTGGCCAGACTGGCGATCAGGCGGCTGTCATCGGTGGCATAGGGGCACTGTACCAGCGTACTGCGGCTGTAATAGTGGGGCTCGTGAGGTGAGGTGTGCAGAAAAATATGTATCGAAGCCACCAGGCATTCCTGGGCGCGCAGCTTTTCTGCCGCTCGGCTGGCATAGAGGCTGATTGCCTGCTGAATGGGCTGCAGCTCAGTCAGCTTCTCTCCAAAAGAGCGCGTGCAATAAATCTGCTTCTTTGCCGGCGGTTGTTCCTCCAGACTCAGGCACGGAACTCCATTTAACTCCTCAATAGTTCGCTCAATATTGATATTGGTGTGCCGGCGCAGGATCTTGGGATTGGCCTGCGCCAGATCATAAGCGGTCTCTATGCCCAAGTGCCCCAGCCGCTTTGCCAGGCGCCTGCCAACGCCCCAGACTTTATCGACCGGCATACGCTTTTGTAGCCACTGCCACTTCTGCGGGGTATCCAGAACACAGACTCCATTGCAGCTAGCGATTTTCTTCGCCGCCCGGTTGGCGAGCTTAGCCAGAGTCTTACTCGGGGCAATCCCCACCCCCACCGGCATACGCACATCACGCCACAGGGTTGTGCGAATCCGCTGGCCGTAATCCAACCACTGCTCCTGCAAGCCATACAGATTGAGAAACATCTCATCGATACTGTACACCTCCACTTCCGGACTGAAGCCCTTCAGGGTTTCCATCACCCGGTGGGAAATATCACCGTACAGCGGATAGTTACTGGAGAAGATGGCCACCTTGTGCCGTCGCAACAGGTGTTCAATCTTGAAGAAGGGCTGCAAATCCCCAATCCCCAGCGCTTTGGCCTCCTTCGAGCGCGCCACCACAAAACCATCATTATTGGAAAGTACCACCACCGGCCTACCCCTTAAGTCGGGCCGGAATATCTGTTCACAGCTGGCGTAGCAGCTGTTGCAATCCACCAGTGCCAGCATTCAGCGGGGGCGGTGATAGCGAATAGAGGCTTTAACCACCCCTTCAACGATAAGCTCCTGCCCCTCCCAAACCGGTATCGGCGGATAGCGGTCATTGGCCGATAGCAGCCGCCCATGGTGGCGATCCAGCACCTTACAGGTGAGCTGGCCATCCAGGGCCACCACCACGACATCACCGTGTACCGGCGTCAGTGAACGGTCGACAACCAGGAGATCGCGGTCGAAGATCCCCAAGCCCTGCATGGAGTCGCCGTTGGCTCGGGCCATAAACGTGGCCGCCGGATGAGTGATCAAATGTTGATCAAGGCTGAGGCTTTTCTCTTTATGATCATCCGCAGGAGATGGAAAGCCAGCGGCAACACCGTGACTGTAGAGAGTCGCTAGTTTCATAGGATTTACCCAGTACTGTATATATATACAGTTTAGGGGCAGTGCGCCGATCCCGGCAAGAACGATGGCTGACCAGCGAGCCGCCAGCCGTGCCCACACCAAGCCCACTGGCAGGCCTTCAGGCTCCCGCTTGTATGACAGCTTGGCAGTGTGGCTGTGTGAGATTATGATCCGCGCAGCGGGCGGAGAGTGATTAACGACAAGACGTGCCCCGCAGCCCTCTCCCTAATGGGCACGGTACGGAGACGAGACACACATATGAATTTAATCATAGCGGCACTGATCGTAGCCTCTTATTTTATCTGCATGAGGCTTAGCTCCTCCGCTATCAGCCGATTTGGGCAAACCAGGGCAGTCAAGCCCTATCGCCTCAAATACATTTCCAAGACCGTCAGTATTGCTCTTTTGGTATTTCACCTGGTCCTGCTGATCAGCGCCCTGGGATTTGAATACACCCAGGTTTCCATCTTCCTCTCTTCCGTATTTGCAGTAATTGGCGTGGCACTTTTTGCCCAGTGGTCAATATTGAGCAACATCACCGCCAGCCTGATTATTTTCTTCGGCTTTCCCTACCGGGTTGGCGACAAGATTCGGGTGATGGACAAAGACGATGACATCTCTGGCACGATTGAGGAGATCACACTGTTTCATGTCCTGATCCGACGGGGCGAGGAATTAATTACATACCCCAACACTTTAATCCTGCAAAAAGGCGTGATTAAAAACCCCGGCAAGCAGCTAATGGAAGCTCCAGAAAAACTGCCGGAAACCAGCCAGGCCGAAGTACAGTAGATTTCCCCCCTCCCTGCCCTCATTTCTGGGCAGGGAGTTCTTGACGGACAATTCTTTCCCCCCGAATTTCCACATCAACCTGGCCTGCTTTAACCCCAATAAGCCCTTCCTCGTCCTCAACTGCCTTGAAAATAACAAGCAGCAAACCCATAGAACTCTATTAAAGGCACGGAAAAGCTCTCACCACTTCCCATCTTCAGTGAAGCGATTTGCTTCAACCGTCTCAATGGTTAAAAATGCGCAAGATTCAATGAAATTGGCTTTAAGGGACTGCATGACCGATACCCTGAAAGATATACTCCACTTCATACAGGAAATGGGCCTAAAAAATGGCCTGTTTGTCGTGTTTTTCATCTTTGCGCATTATTTATTGTTCTGGATGTACAGTGGGCGGTTGAAAGATCGCCAAGTTGAAATTGATCGACTAGCGGCAGATAATAAAGAGTATCGGGACAGGTTCCTCAAACTGATGGATAATGCCTTTTCCTATTCTCCGCCCACTAGAAAAGTGGCCCCCAAAAAGCCAGTTAATGAAAAGGAGTTTGAGTAGTGTTCTCCATGTTGCTCGCGATTGCTCTTGTCTTCATTGCAATTCAGATATACA
This sequence comes from Microbulbifer sp. CnH-101-G, assembly GCF_052466775.1. Taxonomy (NCBI): domain Bacteria; kingdom Pseudomonadati; phylum Pseudomonadota; class Gammaproteobacteria; order Cellvibrionales; family Microbulbiferaceae; genus Microbulbifer; species Microbulbifer sp. CnH-101-G. The sequence continues at coordinate 1,085,930 of NZ_CP174292.1, read as the reverse complement.
GGCTTTTTGAGATAAGAAAGCATGACCAACACCTGTTCGAATTTTGTCAATTACGGAGAGATACCATCGCGTATCTCTCCAACTCCTATGAGCACCTATCCAGAACAGATTACATTGCCCTCAGAAAAATCAACGACGCCCTGAGTCGCATCATAGCCGGGTACAAAGAACACAAAACCGTTGTCTTTAATTACCGTTTATTTACCGAGTACTTGGATGAACTCAAAGCTTTTGAGAAAAAAGCCGAGAAGATATCTACCGGAAATAAAGATATTCAAGATCTACTCAAAAGAATCCACTGCTCTATTTTCAAAGCCTTTCTGGCATTTACCCCCCACCTCAAATCAGAACTGGCATTCTCCCTGGTGATAAAAGTGATTTCCTTTGGAGTGAAGGCCGGGCTCAACTCCCTGAAGGACTATTTACAGCGTCTCAAGGAGGCAAAGGTCATGGTAAACACCTTCAAGAGGTCTACCACACCCTGTTAGTCCCCTGCAGTCTATTCGGGGGCCTATGCGCCCCCTCCATTTCGCCTTTTCTACCTCCTCTGTTTCCACTCCCTCTCTCCTCTTTTCCTCGCCTCCATCAACTCGCGCTCTCCATGGGTAATATTCAGCAACTTTGATCAAGTGTCAGAGAGACACAAAATTTAGAATACTTTTAGATAAAACGAAGCGGTATCTATGATGAGGTATAGGGAAAGGTTTGCGCAGGTACTGCACTATATCGAGGCCAACCTGGACTCCGAACTGGATATCGACAAGCTCTGCCAGTACGCCAACTTGTCTAAGTACCACTTCCACCGACAGTGCTCCGCATTTTTCGGCATGTCCGTGATAACCCTTGTCAGATTGCTGAGGCTCAAACGGGCGGCCTATCAGCTCACCTACCGGGACAAAAAGGTGTTGGATATAGCTCTGGAGAACGGCTACGACAGCCATGAAGCTTTCACGCGAGCTTTTAAGAAACTCTTTGGCAAGAATCCCTCAGAGTTTCGCCGAGCCCCAGACTGGGAAGTTTGGCATAAACACTATGAGCCAATAATGATATTAAGGAACCAGTTAATGGAAAGTTCCGCTAGTTACCAGGTCGATATTATTGAATTCCCCGAGACCCAGCTTGCCGTTATGGAACACCGGGGCGCAGCCCACCTATTGGGCACAACCATCAGACAGTTTATTCAATGGCGGAAAGCTCAGGGGCTTTCACCGAACAACAGCAGAACCTTCAACCTAGTTTACGATGATCCAGCAACCACACCTCCCGATCAGTACAGGTTTGACGTCTGCTGCACGGTAAAAACCTTTACCGACACCAATGCCGAGAATATAGTCAACAAAGTGATTCCGGCTGGAAAATGCGCGGTCATTAGACACAGTGGGAGCGATGACTCAATTGGCACAGCCGTTCGATACCTGTACTTTCAGTGGCTGGATTCTTCAGGTTTTACTCTGCGTGAATTCCCAATGTTTTTTGAGAGGGTAAAGTTTTTTCCGGAGGTGTCGGAAAGTGAAATGATCACCGATATCTTTCTGCCCATAGAATAATATCCTCCCAGGGAAGCAGAAAGCAGGATACAAAAAAACAACCTGTAAACAGATAAAAAGCTGCACCTGAAATTCCTTAATGGAATAGCTAAAGATAAAACTATCGCCCTATCCTGTACTCTTTAGGATATAGATTTAAAGAATGCTATGGACTTAAAGAGTACAAACAGCTTATGAAAGCTCGGCATCTATCAGCCATTATTGCTTTTCTTATTATTGTTTTTGTGAGCCTAGTGTATTTATACAATAGCCGCCTCACACAGAGCACTAAGTTTGATGCTCGCCCGGTCACAGGTGAGTTTATTAAAAATAATGATGCTCTCAAAGACAAAGAAACCATTAACATTCTGATTGTAGATGGCGGTGGCATCCGCGGATTGATACCACTTTACGTAATTCAATACATAGAAAACCAAACTGGCAAACCCATTGAGGAACTCTTTGATATTTTCAGCGGTGTCTCAACGGGTGCCATTATTGCCACGGGGCTCAGTGCCCCCTATCTACCAACAGACCGGCAAGGGTCTAAAGATCAAAGTGTTGACTCTAAAACTGACAGGATAATTCAAATCTACAAAAATGAGAGCGGCTATATATTCTCTACCCCTTGGTATCATAAACTGTTAACCGCCAATGGACTTTTTTCGCCTCGCTTCATTGGAGAGCGACTGAGTAATACCATGGAGAAACACTACACAAATGGGATGAAAATCACCGACCTAAATAATTACATCATCATACCCTCCCTTAACATCCATACAGGCCAGGTGAAACTATTTAAAAATCGAGGTCAGGAAATTACCGAACTGCCCACCAATACGCTTTATCAGCTTGTCACTGCAGCTACTAGTGCTGAGAGCCTATTCCCCCCGGTAGAGTTTATGACTACTGGGAAAGATATTCGCCACCGCTACTTTGCCGATGCTGGCATAGATGCAAACAATCCTACCAGCATCATTCTTTTAGAAACCATCAGAGAGTTCCCAGGGAAAAACTACTATGTACTGATCCTTGGTGCTGGTACATCACCCTTGAACACTATGGAAACCAACTACAGAAGCTTAAAAAACTGGGGAGAAATAGGCTGGACTAAAGATCTTATATCGAATGTACAAAGATCTATGGACGATCAACAATTATACACCCTGGAGATTGCCAAATCACTTAGCCATAAAGGTCAAATAAGTTATAACTACTTCAATGTAGAAATAACCGATCCCTTTGTTGATCCATTTGATTACAAATCCATCGACAAGCTAAAAATTTTAGCAGATAGACTTATCAACGATAATCAAGCTGAACTAGATCGAGTAGTACAGAAACTTAAGCAAAGAGGCTGATGATTGATTCATATAATATTGCTCAGCGAGTAAAATTTGTTTTTCAAAACGGTAAACATTACTCTTAAGCGGTGAAACTTTCACAGGTGCGGCAATTAGCATGGCAACCGGAAAATTTACGCTGGCAATAGCTACACTCTTAATACTATTGGGCACATCTTCCTCCAGCCTGGCAAGCAGTCTCAATGAACAAGAAGCCCGCAAACGATGCATGAGAACCTGTAAGCATGTTTATCACCGGTGTCTTGGAAACAATCGGGAGATACCAGCTGATTGCGTGAGCGATAAAAGGTTCTGTGATTTTATTTGTTATGACGACAAACTCTACTATCGTGAAAGCGACTACCTGAAACGGCAATACAGACGAAATCGATGGAAGAATCGATGGGATTAACGCCTATAAGAATGGCACCAACATTAGTACACAGTGCAGACAAGGAAATTGTGATCGAAATTTAGAGACCAAACAGAAAGCGGAAACTGATAGAAAGGACTAAGCAATCAATTTAATCCTAAAAAGATTTCATAGAGAAATACTCTTCCGGGTATTCTGGACCAATCGTTATCTTTCCCCATAACAGCCTGCATTTATCATAAGTACCTTAAAAAAGGACTTATAAATCCTGCACACCAGTGTTCGTAAGAATCTCGGTATACACGAGGCATGTCAGAATGAACAGCCATGCACGGTTACCGAGATTACTTGGCTAGCTCTTAAAGCCAATACACCGAATAGTTTGTAATCTAATAACCAGAAGAGCTTCACACTCTCTATTACAGCGGCTTTCCTGCGCTCTATTCCCTAGACAATACGATTCGATACTTGGGGTTACCTGACTTCAAGTGCTTGAACGCTTCCTCAATCTGGCTCATAGGGTAAATCTCCACCTGCGGCCGGATTTGGTGATGAGCAACAAAATCGAGCATGGTTTCAATGGTTGCTGGGCTGCCCACCGGGGAAGCCGAAATGGAGCGCTGACCGAAGATCATAGGGAAAAGGGTAAACTGGATGGGGTCCACAACAGCACCGACAAAATGCAGGCGCCCTTTCGGCTTTAATGCCTGGATATATAGATCCCAATCCAAGTTGACATTCACTGTAGAAATAATGAGATCGAAACTCATAGAGGCCGATTTAATTTCTTCCGGGTCCCGTGAGTTCAATGTCTTGTGGGCACCGAGAGACAGGGCCTCGGTGCGCTTGTGCTCACTGGAAGTAAAAGCGGTAACCTCACAACCCCAGGCATTTAGAAACATCAGGGCCAAATGTCCCAAGCCCCCGATACCAATCACTGCTACTTTAGCGGTGGGTTCAATACCAAACTGCACCAGCGGGTTAAATACGGTAATACCACCGCACAGGAGAGGTCCTGCCGAGACCAGGTCCACCCCCTCGGGAATCACCACCAGGCTGCCCATATCAGCGCGGGCTTTATCGGCGAAGCCCCCACCAGTAAGAGTGGTAAATTGGGCTTCGGCACACAAGTTTTGATCGCCCCGCCGGCAGTAGTGGCAGGTCTCACAATAACCGGAGTTCCAACCCAGGCCAACAACGGTGCCGGGCTTGAAGTGACCAGCTTGCTCTCCCGAAGCAAGAACCCGCCCAATCACTTCATGGCCGGCAACCATAGGGTATCTGGATACTCCCCACTCATCCTCGATCATGCTGAGGTCACTGTGGCAAATACCACAGTAGAGCACTTCCAACTCCACCTCAGTTGCTCCCAAGTCCCCCACTTTTACCTGATACGGTTTAAAGGGGCCTCCAGCTTGCATAACCCCATAGGCATTGATGGTAGTGCCACTGGCCATAACTTACTCCCATGGTATTCACTGAAAGATCAACGCGTTGCTTTCGGCTTTAAAATGGTTGTTCCCAACTAAACACTGTAAGCAGAACATAAAAAAAGAGCCGGGGATTTCCCGGCCCAAGCCAAGTCCTGTGAGGTTGCCGAATATCAGAGGACCCACGAGAAAACTTGGCTAACTCCTGTGAGGGGAATTAGTTCAACACACGATATCCGCGCCCGCGCAGACAGTTTTTGATAATTTGCTGTGCTTCGGCACCGGCACTACCAGCGCCGGAGAGACCACCTACCAGGGCTCCCGCACCAGCACCTGCCGCCGCAGCCCGGCTACTATCACCGACGATAGCGCCCAGCGCACCGCCCACCACTGCACCCCCGGCGGCACCCGTTAAGCCCCGGCGACCCTGGTCGCTATAGGTGGAATAGGCAATCCCCTTGCACTCAGAGAGGTCGACTTGATACTGGTTCATATTGACGCCCCAGGTATCAATCACGATGCCGCCGGCACCAGGTACCTGTTCCGGTTGGGCAGCACACCCAATTAATAGGGCGAGGCAAAATCCTGCGGTGGCGTTAATACCAGTTTTCATCGGACACCTCTTACAGCCTGAGCCTAGAGATTGCATGTATGTCACGCTTTTCATCTTTAGGTTTAGCTCTTGGTTGAAGATGGCGCCAGTCGAGAGAAGGGAAAAGCAAGAAAATGAACGACTAAAAAGTCATTAAAGAGGTCCCATCGGGCAAGGGTCAGTGAATAAGAACCCCCTCTATGTGCAGATTATTGATTAAATGAAGAGTAATAACAGCTATTACAACAAGCCTGTGAGAGATGCTGATTTCTATGAGTTAAATCTTCAACGCCTGCCCTGAAGTAGTCCCCAACCTCCATGAGCACACCCGGCGACTGTCAGGCATAGCCTACTCTGATGGGATAGTCGGTCTTTTTTCGCAGGGGAGACATGCACAGCACCAAATCATCGGAAAGCACATCTAAAGCGAGCACCGCAGAGGCGCGAATAAAGCCACTGGTATTTTATGGCTCTGTCGTGGGTATTGTGCTGTTCTCCCTCTGGGCGATGATCTTTACCGAGCAGGCAATCGGCGTTATTAACGAGGTCCTTAGTTGGATATCAGGCAGTTTCGGCTGGTTTTACTTTCTCGCTATCGTTGCCTACCTCATCTTCGTGATCCTGGTGGCCATTTCCAAATTCGGTGACATCAAACTCGGACCCGATCACTCAGAACCCGATTTCAATATCGTGACATGGGCTGCCATGCTTTTCAGCGCCGGAATCGGCATCGACCTGATTTTCTACTGCATCGTAGAGCCCGTGACCCAATTTATGGAGCCCCCTGCTGGTGAGGGCGGCAGTATCGAAGCGGCACGCCATGCCATGGCGCTAACTTTTTTGCACTGGGGTCTTTCCGGCTGGGGAGTTTATACCCTGGTAGGTATGTCCCTGGCTTTCTTCAGCTACCGGCATGGACTGCCCCTTACCATTCGCTCAGCACTTTATCCGTTGTTCGGTAAACGTATCTACGGCTCTCTCGGCAATACCGTGGATATTGCCGCGGTATTGGGCACGGTGTTCGGCGTTGCCACCAGCCTGGGAATCGGGATCATCCAGCTGAACTACGGCTTACAGTACATGTTTGGTATACCGGAGGGCATCTTCACGCAATCACTGCTGGCAGTTATGATTGTGGTGTTCGCCGCATTCTCTGCAGCCACCGGTGTAGAGCGGGGAATTCGGCGACTGTCAGAATTCAACATGTTACTGGCAATAGTGCTGATGCTGTATGTGTTGATTACCGGCAAGACACGATTTTTACTCGACGCCTTCGTCACCAACATTGGTGATTACTTACAGAACTTTATCGGCTTGTCCTTCAATACCTATCCTTTCGCCCCACCCACGGATTGGCTCAATGCCTGGACACTGTTTTTCTGGGCATGGTGGATTGCCTGGGGGCCCTTCGTCGGCCTGTTCCTGGCACGAATTTCCCGCGGCCGCACCATTCGTGCATTTGTTATCGGCACCTTGATTCTACCCTTCACATTTATGGCCGCCTGGATGGCTATCATGGGCAACTCGGCCATCGATATGGTAATGGGCGGCGCCACAGAATTCGGCACCCAGGCGGTAGAGAAACCCGGGTCGGCCATCTATCTGTTTCTCGAGCAGCTGCCCTGGAGCATGCTAACCACAATTGCGGTAACCATCCTGTCGATCGTGTTCTTTGTCACCTCTGGAGACTCGGGCTCGCTGGTGCTTTCCAATCTCACTATCCGTCTCGAAGATCCCAATCAGGATGCGGAACCCTGGATGCGGATTTTGTGGGCTGCAATCATCGGTATTGTGACCATTGCCCTACTGATGACAGGTGGCCTTTCCGCCCTGCAGGGTGCGGTGGTGATCATGGGGCTGCCCTTTGCCATTGTCCTGCTGCTGATCATGTTGGGGCTGTACAAAGCGCTGCAGCTTGAGAAGCTGAAATCCGCGAGCATGCAGGAGTCTTTATCCGGGCATCTTTCAGGCAGAACTATATCGCGGGAAGGGCATACCAATTGGGCCCAGCGGCTGTCGCGCGCGATCAGCTTTCCAACGTTTAAGCAGGTGGAAACATTTATACAACGCACCATCCAGCCCGCGTTTGAGGCGATGAAACAGAAGCTCGAAGAGGAAGGGTATCCGGTCAGTATCGCTGGCGACGAGGGCGACAATCTGCATCTGGAGCTCAACGTGGACCTCGGCGGTGAAGTGGACTTCACCTATCAGGTGTGGCCGCGGCAGTGCTCGATGCCAGCGTTTACCCTGCGGGCAGAGCAACCCCGCTCCAACTACTACCGTCTGGAACCACATCTGCGGGAAGGCGGGCTGACCTACGATCTTATGGGGTACACCCGCGAACAGGTCATCAGTGACATCGTCGACCACTTCGAAGCACATCTACAGTACCTGCACATGCGCCGTGAGCGCGCGGCACGCAGTACCGGTGAAGAGGGTGAACCAGGGTCAGCCTAGGGTAAACAGATGAGTAATCAGGACTTTGATCAGGCTGTTGACTATATCGTGGTGGGGGCGGGTTCAGCCGGCGCCGTGCTGGCCAACCGGTTGACGGCGGACAGCAAAAACAGCCTTTTACTGTTGGAATTTGGCGGCAAGGATAATTCCATTTATATCCGTATGCCCTCAGCGTTTTCCATTCCGCTGAATATGCCTAAATACGATTGGGAGTTTTATACCGAACCGGAGCCGGGGCTGCATGGCCGGCGAATCCATCAGGCCCGCGGCAAGGTCATTGGCGGCTCCTCTTCGATCAACGGTATGGCATTTGTTCGGGGCTGCGCTGGAGACTACGAGGAGTGGGTGGAGCACGGCGCATCCGGCTGGGGCTACGCGGATGTCCTGCCCTACTTCCGCCGAGCCGAAACCTGTGTCTATGGCAGTGACGCCTATCGCGGCGACCAGGGCCCTATCACCGCGTGCAACGGCAACAATATGAAAAACCCGCTTTACCGCGCCTTTATTGAGGCCGGTACTCAGGCGGGCTACGGCTTTACCCAGGATTACAATGGCTATCGGCAGGAGGGCTTCGGGCGCATGGACATGTCTGTGCGCGACGGTGTGCGCTGCTCGACCGCCCTCGCCTACCTGAAGCCGGTTCTGAGCCGCAGTAACCTCGAACTCAAAATGCATGCCCTCACAACTCACGTGATTATGCAGGGCAAGAAAGCCATAGGTGTGGAATACCGGCAGGACGGAAAAATCTTTCGCGCGCGCGCTAATAAAGAAGTGATCGTTTCCGCCAGTTCATTCAACTCACCCAAGTTGCTGATGTTGTCCGGTATAGGCCCAGCGGCCCACCTGCAGGAACACGGTATCGAAGTCGTACACGATCTGCCTGGTGTCGGGCAAAACCTGCAGGACCACCTCGAGGTCTGGGTGCAGCAGGAATGCAAACAGAAAATCACCCTCAACGGCTGGCTCGGGCCACTGGGCAAGGCCTGGATTGGCATCAACTGGCTACTCTTCAAACGGGGCCTGGGCGCTTCCAATCATTTCGAATCCAATGGCTACATTCGCAGCCGCGCCGGCCTTAAATATCCGGATATCCAGTACCACTTCCTCGCCGGCGCCATCGCTTACGATGGCTCCAGTGCGGTGAAAGGGCATGGATTTCAGGTACACCTGGGCGCAAACAAACCGCTCAGCCGCGGCTGGGTCAAACTCAAATCGGCAGATCCAGCAGCCGCACCGGAAATGGTCTTCAACTACTTAGACCATGAAGAGGACAAGCAAGCCTTTCGCTCTGGCCTGCACTTCACCCGTGAGATTTTTGCCCAGGCAGGCATGGACCCTTACCGAGGGCGGGAGATTTCTCCGGGACCGGACGTGCAAAGTGACGATGAGATCGACCATTGGCTCGCCGAAACCGCCGAGACCGCCTATCACCCTGCCGGCAGTTGTCGTATGGGCACGGATGAAATGGCCGTAGTGGATCCCGAATGCCGGGTACACGGCATAGAAAACCTGCGCGTGGTAGATTCCTCCATCATGCCAACCCTCACCAATGGCAATCTCAACGCCCCCACCATCATGATTGGCGAGAAAGCCGCCGATCATATTCTGGGTAAGTCATTACTAAAGCCATCCACGGCAGAGAGCTATGTGGCGAGTGGCTGGGAAAGCAGCCAGCGCGAGAAAAAACCGGAGCGCTCTCTGCGCTAAGCCCTACTCAATACCAGGTAAGCGCAGGATTAGTGGATGAACCCGCAAACTTAACTGAGCTGGGAAGGCATAGGGTTTTTTTAAATTTAATTTCCAACCCTATGCCAGCTTACATGGCTTCCAACCATAGCTTTTTACGTAGATGATTGAGTAGATGGTCGATGAGCGGAGGCTTCACTGGGGTCAAAAAAGAAGATTCGAAGTGAAATTTTCGCCGACGTAGATCAGGCAAAAAGCGTATATGATTTACTCTAAAAGCTGCGAGTGACTTTAAAAACAAAGCGCCCATCGGTTAGATTCTTGGCAGCCAGGAATGGATCGACACCATCGGTATCGTACCAACGTAAACCCAGGGTGTAATCACTGATTTTCCAGTCTATACCGGCGTCGTAATAACCATAATTGAGATGGTTGTAGGAAGATTCAAAAGTTTGCTCGCCAAGATGCACAGAAATATCCATGTAGCTGGCCAACTCCAAGCTAAAGGTCGCTTCATAGGCCAGAGAATCGACATTATTGAGAAAGTCTCTGCCAAAGTAGTTATTTGAATACCAGAGGCTCGGGCTGATCGTTAATTTATCCACCGTAAAACTAAGGATCAGATAGGTTTCGGCATAGTCGAAATCAAATTCCGACTTTGGATAGTTGTAAGACCAATAGCCAATATTCAAGTTAATTTCGGTCTCAGGCAGATCTCCCGACCACCCTACATAGGGATCAAACTCCATACTATTGCCGGGGCCACCGAAGTCCGTATTGGTTGTCCAGACGCCAATATAGAAACCAATATCGTGGGTCCAGTTGAGGTCGCCCTGGACGGTAGGACCATTATTCGAGTTCGAGATACTGCGGAACATATAATCCGAAGCAATTACCAGACTACCGGCGACAGTACCAAACCCGTCATCTTCGCCATTCTCGTCTCCCTCACCGTTCTCATCACCCTCACCATTCTCGTCTCCCGGGTCGATCTCGCTAAATTCACCCCGCTCGTCGACGACCACTTCCTCCGATAGGCACCTGGAATCGAGTGCCCCCAGAACCCCGACCAAGATCAGGGCCCGCACGAGGTAAGCTTTCATGGCTGGCTCCTTGGTGGCGTTGGTAAAATAAGGTGACTGAACCAGAAATTACATTTTTAATTGAGTAGGGTATGTATAGGTGGCGAGGCCGCCGAATACAAGCTTTGCGCCAGCTTGCACGGCTGCACGGCTGCACGGCTGCACGGCCATTCACCGATAGGCGGGGTTTATAGTGCGCGCCAAGTAGCTAAATCCCGGAAGCATCAGCGCCCACAGCAGCGACAGTAACATCAATGATCGCCACAAGGGCTGGCCCAACTCTACGGTGCCATTCAAGAAGGCACCGGTGTAATAGCTAAAAGGACCAAAAAAGCCGCCTAACAACGCAGCCAGCCATAAATTACGCTGTAGGAATACCAGGCTGTAGCGCAGTGTCATGGCAAAATTTAACCACAGACATACCAGCCAGATGGGAGGCCAGGAAATACCACTGAGGTTTTGCAATACTCCCAGATGAAAAAGTACCGAGTCCACCCCCACGCCAAAAAGAAACACGCCCCCCAACCACAAAGGCTCTCTGCGCAGGTTAGCGACAAAAAACAAGTGAATAAATAAATTGACCAGCGTAAACGGCACAACAATCCAGGGACGCGCAACGATCACACAAAGGGGCCAGGCAATATCAAACAGCAAAGCATTGGCGATAAAGCGCCACATATCAGTCGATAAGAGCGCGCGGCTTGGCAAAGACAAACTGAGCGGTACTGATCACCCTCTGCATAAAGCCACCTTCGCAGTAGCACAAATAAAATTCCCACATCCGAATAAAACGGTCATCAAAACCCAGGTTGCGCACCTGTGGCAGCCTGCTCAAAAATGCGTTGCGCCAGTGCCTCAGTGTGCGCGCATAGTCCGCAGTAATATCCTCCAAACCCACAATCTGCATATCAGTAGCGGTGGCAATCTGCTGAGCAATAACCTGATTGGATGGCAGGCAACCACCGGGAAAAATATAGTGCTGAATAAAATCGATGTCTTTGCGGTATTGATGGTAGCGCTGATCCGAAATAGTAATGGCCTGCATAAACATCAGGCCATCTTCTTTTAGTAAACGACTACAAATGGAAAAGAACTTACGGTGATATTCATGCCCCACCGCCTCCACCATTTCAATAGAAACCAATTTATCGAAGCTGCCGTCTAAGTCCCGATAATCCTGTAACAGCACACGCACCTTATCTTGCAGTCCCTCACGCTCCACCCACTGGCGGGTATACTCATATTGCTCTGCAGAGATTGTCGTGGTGGTTACCTGGCAACCTGTGTGTTTTGCCGCGTAAATAGCCATGCCACCCCAACCTGTGCCGATTTCCAGCAGGTGATCGTCGGGTTTTAATTGCAACTTTTGGCAAATATGCTCCATTTTGTGAACAGAAGCCTGGTACAAGGTAGCCTGCTCAGAGGGGAACATGGCCGAGGAATAGAGCATGGTTTTATCGAGAAATAAGCGGAAAAAGTCATTTCCCAGATCATAATGCGCGGCGATATTTTTGCGGGAACCCCTGCGATTATTATTGTTGAGGTTATGCAAGGCGCGTAACACCATGCGGGGCAGCTGACTCCCACGGCTATCCATACTCTCAATCAGGGACATGTTATCGACCATCAGGCGGATCACATCCAACAGGTTTGGAGAGTCCCAGGCGTTCTGCATATAGGCTTCGCCCGAACCAATGGTGCCGTTTAACAGTACCTGTACATAGGCACTGGCATCCCGAACGCGAATATGCGCCCGCACCGCTGCCTGCTCCACTGGCTGGCCAAAATGGTAACTGGCTTCCCCATCTTCAATCAGCAGGTGGCCCCGCTCTACCACTTGCATCTTAGCCAAGACCAGCTTGCGCGCGAGTCGCACTAACCAAGACTGACTCTCCTCTCCAACGGTTGCCCGCGAAGTTTGCTCTGGATTCATAAATGCTTCTCCCCTCCCTGAACTTTGCCCCTGTCACCGGGATGCGCATAGACAGGAGTGCGCTTGAACCATAACTTCAGCGCCTGCCAATAAATGGTGGCAATCACTTTTGCAGTCATAAATGGATACTGGACCAGAATACGATTGAGAAGGCCTGCGCTCAGCTCGCAACGGCGCAGGCTCAGTATGGCATCGAATAGAGGACGCTCTTCCTCCCCTTGGCCACATCGATCAAAATTCTGTAAATAAGCAGTGAGGCGATCACCCGGCGTAATACTTCTCCAATGATAGCCCTGGGAGATGGGCATAAAGGGGGAGACATGAAAAGTCTTGGCAAAAGCCACTTTCTGCACCCGCGCCCCGGAGCGGCAATCCAGCACATAGCTGTGGCGCTCTTTCCAGGGGGTATTGTGAACATCCAGTAATAACCAACGCACTTCCCTGCCCTCGCCATCAAAGCAGTAATAGATACTGATAGGATTCATGTTGTAGCCAAAGTAACGCCAATTGGCGAGCATACGCACGGGCCCTTGCGGGCGTTCCCCGGCAACCGCCTCAACCCTGCGGCGCACGGCCTCATCAATGCTGAATTCCGGGTCGCCAAAAAAATCCTCGCGGCGAAAACGGGCTGGAGCCCATGGCTTTTTCGACCACCAGGGAGAGAGTGCACAAAATTGCTCTAGCTCCGCCAAGTCTAGATACACCATAAAAACCTTGTAGCGGAAGGCATTTTGGCGGGGGGAAAAGCGGCGATGTTGGACCCAACCGGTGTAAATGGCGCTCTCCATTGTTGCGGCCTCCATTAAGGTTTCCCCTTCACCAGGTTACTCCCAATCCCTCGGCGACTCGCAAAGCGCTGCTCACCCCATCCTCATGAAAACCATTGGCCCAATAAGCACCGCAAAACCAAGTGCGGTTTACCCCATTAATGCACGTCCATTGCTGCTGGGCACGAGTGCCCGCTACAGAAAACTGGGGATGGGCATATTCAAAGCGCGCAAGCACCTTTTCTGGGGCGATACGATCCTCGGCATTCAGGGTGACACAGTAAGTTTTATCTGTTGTCAGCCCCTGCAAAATGTTCATGTTATAGGTCAGCACCGGTAACTCATCGCGCTCAGTTCCTAGCCGGTAATTCCAACTGGACCAGCTGCGCCTTTGTTGTGGTAATAAACTGGTATCTGTATGCAATACCACGCTATTGCGTGCGTAGGGAATGGCTCTGAGCAATTGCCGCTCCAACCCAGAGGCATCTTCAAGACACTCCAACGCCTGATCCGAGTGGCAGGCGAACACTACCTGATCAAAGTTGAGTTGCTCACCCGTACAAGTCAGCAGCTCCACATTTTGCTCCCTACGTCTGACAGATTGCACTTCAGTAGAGAGCCTAACCCTGTCGGCATAAGGTGCAATCAGTGTGGGAATATAGGAGCGGGAGCCCCCTTTAATCACTCGCCACTGGGGCCGTCGCACCAGGTTGAGTAGGCCGTGATTGAAAAAGAAACGCACAAAAAAACTTACCGAAAATTCGAGCATCTGCGCCACACTGGCTGACCAAATCGCCGACCCCATGGGAACCAGGTAGCGATTGGCAAATTCTGCCGAGTAACCATTCGCCGGCAAGTACTCTCCGAGGGTCAGGCCTTCATGCAAGCGCCCTTCGCGCCAGTCCCGCGTGGCCGTATGATTAAATCGCACTATGTCCCACAGCATGCGCCAGTGACCGGCGCTGAGAAGGTTGGAGCGTTGAGAAAATAATGTATTGAGGTTATTGCCGGCATACTCATAGCCCTCCTGATCGCAGCACACGCTGAAACCCATGGAGGTCGGCTGGGACTCGATGCCCAGCTCATCGAGCAGGCGAATAAAGTTCGGGTAGGTCCAGTCGTTATACACAATAAAACCGGTATCGATGGCCAGGGTGCGATCACCTTCCTGCACATCGACCGTCGCAGTGTGCCCACCCAGTCGGTCCTGCGCTTCAAATACGGTGATCTCGTGCTTGCGGCTCAAAAGATAAGCCGCCGTCATGCCGGCAATTCCACTCCCGACGATGGCAATACGCATCAACTCTTCCTTAAGGTACGAATCCTACTTATTTTTGGTGTGCAAAAACGAAACCAAAGAGAACGGAAAAATCCGAGAAAACGCAGTGGCAGGCTCAAGCGCAGAGGAAAATCGATTATGGATTTTTTGCGAGACAACCCCACCTCAATATACTCCGCTGCTTGCTCCGCGCTAATCAAAAAAGGCATGTCAAAGTCGTTCTGCGCGGTAAGGGGGGTGTCGACAAATCCCGGGCGGACCAGCACGACCTTGAGGTTTGTATGGCAGGTATCCGCACGTACCGATGCCAAAAAGTAATCGAGCGCGGCTTTGGAGCTGCCATAGGCCTCCGCTCTGGGAAAAGGTACAACCGAAGATAAGCTGCCTAATGCGGCAAAAAGTGGAGACTTGCTGGCAGCCAACAGAGGCAAAGCACAACGCAGAGTATTCACGACGCCAAAGAAATTGGCGTCAAATACCCGCCGATACATAGCGGTTTCTAGCTGTAAATCATTGTCATATTCACAAGTGCCGGCACAGGCGATCACCCCATCCAGGTGATCGGTTAAATCCTTGAGACGCTCAAAAGTAGAGGCCATGGCACTGTCATCGGCCACATCGCAATCGAGTATGCGAATGCGCGTGGGAGCAAACTGCTGCAACTCTGCCAGGGCTTCACGCCGGCGTCCGCTGGCAATCACAAAATTATTGTGATCGGCAAGACGTAGGACCAGGGCTCGGCCGATACCGGAACTGGCCCCCGTAATCCATAGTGTCTTATCGCGAATTTCCGCCACCAGTCAGCCCTGCCCCAGGCGCAGTTTAATTTTGCGCACAAGAGAACCTAGTAGCGGCACCTGTTCGTAGACCATCGCCCCCATATCGTAAAAATCTTCGTGATAAAACACTTTGTCTGAAAAGCGCACCAAACTGCAGCCGCGCAAGCGCAGCGGCCGACCACCTTTCAAAGACTGGTGCGCATAGTGCATATACCAGGGCAGGCAAGCACTATCATGGGTAATTGAAGCCTCTTCAAAACGAAAACGGCACTGGGTGAGCCCGCGGCTCATACCAGAGAAATATGTTTTCAGAGCGGGCAGCCCCTCAATCCGGTGCAAAGGGTCACGGAATACAATTTTATCGCTGTATATTTTCGATAGCTCGGCGGGATCCCTAACCAAGAAATCCCGATAATAGGATTGCACTTCCTTAACCAATGTTCGGCTGCTCATCTTCCCTTCCACCGTATTCCCCAGCGCTATCCCTATCATTTACGTTAGCCTGCGGAAGGCAGATCACAGCGCCAAAGTAAAAAAAGCCCAATCCATTTGCCGAGCACAAGCGTAGTAAAAGATCGACATCACAGTAGAGAGCGCTAATATGGCGCATAGACTAAGACACAACGGCAATGGAATTGCGGTGAAAGCTTCCCAGGATTACAAGGATGACTGGAGCAGGCTACTGACGCAGGTTGGCGCCCAGCGCGATCGCCAGGCGTTCGAGCGTGTATTCCGACATTTTGCCCCGCTGATCAAGGGCTTCCACCACAGCCGCAGCACCCAGGCACTCAATGCCGAAGCGGCGGATGAGCTGGTTCAGGAAGTCATGCTCAAGGTATGGCATAAGGCCCCCTGTTTTGACCAGGGCAAAGCCTCGGCCAGTACCTGGATATTTACCATTATGCGCAATTGCCGTATCGATATGCTGCGCCGCAGTCTACGCCACCAGAATCGCGACAGCGATGTTGATGTGGCCGATATCTGGGATGAAAACCTGGAAAACCAGCCCCTGTTATTTTTGCAACATAAACGCAACGAACGCGATATCGCCGACGGCCTCAGCGCCCTGCCCGCAGAGCAGAGCCATATTTTGGAAAAGGCCTATATGGAGGGAAAATCCCACAGCGAAATTTCCGAAGAACTGCGCCTTCCCCTGGGTACGGTCAAATCCCGTGTGCGCTTGGCCATGAAAAAATTACAAGCCAGGTTCGTCAGGTGAACGCCGAATGATTCGCCACCACCCGGATGAAAATCTTCTGTTGGAATACGCCTCCGGCAGCCTGGCCCGCGGCCCCAGCCTGGTTGTTGCTGCCCATGTACAGATGTGTGCCGACTGTCGCTCCCAGTTGTCTACCTTAAATAATCTCGGTGGCTCACTCCTCAACGGAAGTCCCGCACAACCCCTGCAAGCCAATGCTTTCGAGCGACTGATGGAACGTATCGGCCAGATTCCAGAGAAGATCATTCATAAAAGCGAAGATACCCCCACTCCAGTACCGGTTGGCGGGGAGCCGGCCATGGATCATTTGCCCAAAGTTCTGAATAAACTATTGGCCAGCAACCCTAACCGGCGATGGAAAACCCTGACTCGGAACCTGCAAATGTGTCGGCTCAAGTCTGGGCAGAGGGATTACGAGGTGGCTTTCCACTGCCTGCGCAGTGGCAGTGGTCTGCCAAAACACGATCACCGTGGGCAGGAATTCGCCCTGGTACTGCATGGCAGTTTTTCCGATCACAATGGTATATATGGGCGGGGGGATTTCGTGTTACGCGAGCCGGGGCAGGTACACAGGCCCATCGCCACCCAGGACATGGACTGCCTGTGTTTTTCTGCAGTCGCGGCCCCGGTGTCCCTTACGGGAATCCGCGGGCTGTTCCTCAACCCGCTCATCCCTTTCAGGCCAGGATAAGCCCTGGCAAAACTCTGCTTTTGAGGTATTTAAAACCTGTATCCAGGTTATCGGCATCCATGCCTCAAGCGCATTCCCTGTCAAATTCCCAGGCTACGATCTATGCAAGTATGAATTTTTACTTTCGCCTTCTGACACTCTCTAAATAATTCAAGAAACTGCTGCCGGCTCCTCTACCCCATTGCGAGCGGAAAACTGAGTAAACAGTTTCTGCCAGCGCTCCTGCACCAGGGCAAACTTCTGCTCGCGCACATGGCCGTAGCCACGCACCTGCATGGGTATCTCCAGCAGCTCACGCGCCGCGGCGATATTATCAGTGCTTAGCTGGGCCGCCACCGATTCCACCGCCTGAGCCACCTGGCGGGCCCAATCGCGCTCGGCACGGCGCTCTTTGGTGTAACCAAATACATCCAGCACGGTACCGCGCAGTACTTTACCCCGCGCCAACAGCGGCATTAAGCGGCCCATCCAGGGACCAAATTGCATCTTGCGCACCCGACCACTGGCATCAGGGCGAGCCAATACGGGCGGGGCCATATGGAATTTCAGGGAGTAATCGCCGCTAAACGTCTCGCGCAGTTGGCGCTGGAAATCCTCGCCACTGTACAAGCGCGCTACCTCATACTCATCCTTGTAGGCCATGGCTTTGAACAGACTGTTAGCCGCCGTGCGGGTCAACTCCCCCGCCGTGCCGGCCAGGGCCGACTCCGCTCGCTGCAGCGGCGCTATAGACTGTGTGAATTGGCGAGCGTAGGCGGCATTTTGGTATTCACTCAGCTCGCTACTCAAACGTGCGATCAGTTGCTCTACAGATTCCTGAGGCTCAATCATTTTTACTGGCTGCGCCGGCACCGCCAGTTTTTCAATCGCCCTCGGGTCCGTCGCCAACAAACGCCCAGCGCGGAATGCGCGCAGGTTGTTTTCCACCGCCACACCATTCAGTTCGATCGCCCTCTCCAGTGCCGCCTCACCAATAGGCAGCAGCCCTTTCTGGCAGGCGAAGCCCATGATCATCAGGTTACTGGCAACGGTATCGCCAAACAGTGCCTGAGCGTATTTATTCGCATCGAAGGCAAAGTATTCAGCACAGAGGGACTCAATGCTCTGCTGGGTAGTATCTGCCGGGAAGGCCAGTTCGTTGTTACGCACAAACGCCGCCACAGGCACCTCGGCCGTATTGACCAGCGCGCGCATTTTGCCGGTAGCAAACTTGGGGCGCTGACCGGCAGCGGTGACCATATCGCAACCGAGTAGTAGCTCGGCGGCGCCATCGCGGATACGCGCGGTGGTAATGGCCTCTGGGCGCGCACCCACCTTTACGTGAGCAACCACCGCACCATTCTTTTGTGACAGGCCGGTGAAGTAGAGCGTGGTACTGCCCTTATCTTCCAGATGCGCGGCCATGCCCAAAAGTGCGGCCACGGTAAGAACACCGCTGCCGCCGATACCGGCCACCAAAATACTGAGTGGCTGTTCCAAGGCGGCCACCGGCGCTGCGGGCAAACTGACAATTGCAGCATCCAGGGACTCGGCCAGGGACTGCACCGGTGGTTTTTTTAATTCCCCCCCCTCGACAGTGACAAAACTGGGGCAGAAACCATCGGCACAGCGCATATCTTTGTTGCAGCTGGACTGGTTAATCTGGCGTTTGCGGCCATAAAGAGTTTCCAGTGGCTCTACGGCGATACAGCTCGACTGCACACTGCAGTCGCCACAACCCTCACATACACGCTGGTTGATCAGCAGGCGCTTGGGCGGGTCCACCATCAGCTTTTTCTTGCGGCGGCGGCGTTTTTCTGCGGCGCACACCTGCTCGTAAATAATGGCGGTAACACCGGGCGTTTCACGCAGGCGACGCTGGACGGCATCCAACTCGGAACGGTCCAGTACTTCCACCTTCGCCGGCAACTGGCCGCGGTGCTGGTGCCAGTGATCGGGGTTTTCACTGAGCAGGACCACCTCACCCACCCCCTCAGCCAGCAGCTGCGCGGCCAGGCTGGGAGCATTTACTTCGCCATCGGCGGGCTGGCCACCGGTCATGGCTACCGCATCGTTGAGCAAGATCTTGTAGGTGATATTGACCTTACTGGCCACCGCCTGGCGAATAGCCAGCAGCCCGGAGTGGTTATAGGTACCGTCACCCATATTCTGGAAAATATGCTCGGCACTGGAGAAACGATACAGCCCCACCCAGTGCGCGCCTTCACCGCCCATATGGGAATAGGTATCGGTGCGCAGCCCCTTGCCCAGCGCCATAATATGACAGCCGATACCGGCACTGCCGAGACTGCCCTCCGGCAGTTTGGTGGAGGTGTTATGGGGGCAGCCAGCACAGAAGATCGGCTCCCGCGCCAATAGACCCTGGGCACGCTGCGGCACATTACCGCCCAGCTTTTCTGCCAGTGGAATCAGTCGCTGCGCGAGATCGGTGTCCGCCAGCCAGCGGGCGATGGCCTTGGCCACCTGGTCCGGGCCAAACCCCCAGATTGCAGGTAGTAGGTCTTCACCATTGAGATCTTTCTTACCGACCACTTTCGGGCGGCGGCCATCTTCCCAGCCATATAAAAGATTCTTCAGCTGGTCTTCCACCAGTGGGCGTTTTTCCTCAACCACCAGCAGGCGCTCCATGCCATCGGCAAACTCACCGATACCGCGGGGCTCCAGGGGCCATGACATTGCCACCTTGTAAATGGCAATCCCCGCCTGGCGCAGGTCCTCTTCGCTCAGGTTGAGGAGCTGCAACGCCTCGAGTAGATCCCCGTGGGCCTTGCCGACCGTCACAATGCCAAAGCGCTTGCGCTCGGCCTTGTGAGTTGTTCTATCCAGACGGTTGGCATAGGCGAAAGCCCGCGCCGCCGGCAGGCGTTCCTCCAGCATGCGGCGCTCGTATTCCAGGCGCTCCGCCGGCCAGTTAAGGTGCGGATCGTAATTCAGGCCGTGCGCGGGAATGGGGAAATCCGCCGGAATACTAAACTGAGGCAGGCTCGGAACCACCAGAGAGGCACCGGCCTCCACCGTTTCGGTAATCGCTTTGAAACCCACCCACAGGCCGGAAAAGCGCGACAGGGCAATACCGGCGAGCCCGAGGGTGAGATACTCATCGATACTGGCGGGAAACAACAGCGGCATCATGACCGATTCAAAAATCTGATCGGTATTGTGGGAGAACATGGAGGATTCAGCGGTGTGGTCATCGCCACACAGCGCCAGCACGCCGCCGAGCTTGGCGGTACCCTGGATATTGGCTTGGCGGAACACATCCGCGGTGCGATCCACCCCGTGGCCCTTGCCATACCAGATGGAAAAGACCCCATCGCGAGTGGCCTGCTTGCGGT
The DNA here is from genome assembly GCF_052466775.1 of Microbulbifer sp. CnH-101-G. NCBI lineage: Bacteria > Pseudomonadati > Pseudomonadota > Gammaproteobacteria > Cellvibrionales > Microbulbiferaceae > Microbulbifer > Microbulbifer sp. CnH-101-G. Next base: position 1,065,438 of record NZ_CP174292.1, on the reverse strand, counting down.
AGTGATCGATCAGCTGGGTACCCCAAATATTGGTGGCCCCAAGATCTTCATTGATACCCGGCTCGAAGTGAATATCGTGCTCAGCCAATAACTTCTTGTGCCGCCACAAGGCTTGGTCGTAACCACCGAGGGGAGACCCCCGGTAACCGGAAACAAAGCCCGCAGTATTCAGGCCCGCCAGCTCATCCATGCGTTTCTGCATCAACGGCAGGCGCACCAGTGCGTCGATGCCGGTCAAAAAGACCCGGCCAGAATCGCGGGTAAACGCGGCCTTGAGAGAATACTCTGTATCAAAGCCCAGCTCCTGATCGCCTTCGACCATTGCCATGGGTACCACCTATTTATTAATTATTGCTTTTCTTTTGCCCGGTTCGATGGCGGGTGTCACAGTGCTTATTTCATCTCAACACTGAGGGAGCCAGTCGAAAGCCAAACCGAGGCATCTGCTTAGCCGCTAAAATTAACACCGCCCGGCCAGGCAGGTCATACCAAAATAAGCCTGGCTAGGGCATAATACGGACACAACTCGCTAAAGATCATAAGCTGCTAGCAACAATTCACTCAAAAAGCCGGTTTTTTAGGGATTCATCGATTAGGAACTTCACGGGGATGTCGATGCGGGATACAAACTGATCTATCCCTTCGCATGACCATTTTCCTCACTCGCTGGACGACAAATGGAAAGGCAGAATGAACGAATGCATAGTGGCTGGTCACCCAGCGCTGAGCTGGCGAGCGAATGAATATTGATAGCAAAGAATAAACGGTTTCACGGCGCTGCAATAAAACAGGATAATTGCCCAGACAGGATTCAACCGGGATGTTTTGTCATGCCGGCAAGGCAGTGAAGCGGCCGGATAATCCGGTGTTCGTTCAGAGAGAAGAGATACGGAAAAAGACCATGGCCTATTTACTGGATGCCATTGATAAAAAAATCCTGGAGATTCTCCAGGAAGATGCCACTATCCCCAATATTGAGCTGGCAGAAAAAGTCTGCCTCTCCCCCTCCCCATGCTCACGCCGGGTCAAAAACCTCAATGAACAGGGCTTTATCAAGCGCGCAGTGACCCTCTTGGAGCCGGAAAAAGTAGGGCTTCCAGTCAGCGTCTTTATCCAGGTCACCCTCAACCACCAGGTGAAAAAAGAGCTGCAGGATTTCGAATCCGTTATCGGCCAATGGCCGGAGGTTATGGAATGCTACCTGATGACCGGCGACTTCGATTATCTGCTCCGGGTTGTGGTCCCCAACCTGCAGGCCTACCAGGAGTTTCTCGATAAAAAGCTGACAGAGCTGCCGGGAATTGACCATATCAAGAGCAGCTTTTCTTTAAAGCAGGTACGCTACCGTACTGAGTTGCCGTTGGATCAGTTGTTGGAGAAATAAAATAGACAGGAAGTCTTTCCTGCCACGACTCTGATAAGTTTTCAAAGCAATCCTCTCGGTTTAAAGCGCCTGTATTACACCCAGGCGCTCTAGCAAAGCAATTCGCTCGTTAATAAATCCTGCCCTTATTTCTTGTACCGATCAGGACAGCGTATAGAGAAATAGTCCCTCATATATGATCAATTTATCAATATACTTGGCCTTTAAAAAGCGATCAGTAAAAGAGCCTGAGGAAACTGGTCTTTAAAAGAAAATCATTGAAAACAACCATCAGACAGATTTTACTGGCCACATCAATTGGCGGCAGCTCCGTTGGAATCATTATGGTTGCAGTGGATACCGTGGCCTCACGAGAATTAACATTCTACAAAGTAATTGGCAACAGCTTTGTATTCACTTTTTTTGTATACTCACTTTATGCGGGCTTAACGTTTTTAAAAGACCTTTCAAATATAGAGCATCTTGAGCGGGCTTTTATCGCACAGATTCCCTGGATCACATCTCCTGTAGTGAACTTCAAAATTGCCACCGGAATAGGCGCATCCTTTTTATTGACCTGTCCACCCATCAGTGGCACATATCGCCTGAGTGTCGGTGCTGAATACGCACTTTCTTTTTTAAATGAACAAACTTGGGGAATCGGAGTAAACTTAGCCGCTATCAGCTTCTTGGCCCTTATCAAACTTTACAAAAATAAAACCTTAGGGCATAGAGGTGCACAGTCAAGCTATTAGCACACTCTGATTCAGAGAGTAAAAATTAGAAATAAATAATAAAGTTTATATACCCATGATAAAGTACTCACCAGAAAAACCTAAAGAAACTATCCTCTTTCTTCATGGTGCACTTGCCGATGAAAGAATGTGGGAGCCGCATCACCATATACTCTCAAAAGAGTACAGGGTTGTTTCTCTCACCCAAAGACACTTCGGCGCTGAAAAAAAAGGAAAAACGGGAAGTTTTGGTATTGATACGCATGCCAACGATCTGATTAATTTTGCAGCCACCCTTAATGAGGGCCCCTTTCATTTGATCGCTTGGTCTTATGGTGCTGACGTTGCATTAAGCGCAGCGATAAAAGCACCCAAATTATTCAAAAGCCTATTTGTCTATGAACCTGGGTACCCAGGACATCTAGACACCCAGAAGATGGAAGAATTTATGCAGGATGCCGAAGCCATGTTTGGTAAGGTATTTAACGCAGTTACTAATGGTGAGCTTGAGGCGGCTGTCGAGTTTCTTATCGATGGCTCCGGGAACAGAGCTGGATATTTCTCTTCACAAGCACCAGAACTCCGTGACCAGCAACTGGAAAATGCGCACACCCTCCCCTTACAACTCTCCCAAACCGAAAAGCCCTGCCTGGATAAAGAGCACTTATCTGAAATCCCAACTCCAACTACGATTGGATACGGCAGTAAAACCAGAAAGCTCTTTCAGATAGTATCCAAATCTGCGGCCAGTCATATTTCGACATCGAAACTATTACAAGTTGCTTCAGAAAATCACATGTTGCCAATAGAAAACCCAGAAAAGTTTTGCCTGCTCATTAAAGAGCATCTGTCAAATAATTAACGATCAATCGAAAAAAATGAGAAGGAGTGGCGAAACTGCCACCCCTTTTGCATCAATACAAACTTAATCTTTCTTACAAATCCGCGCCTCAGAATACCAACTACCGGCCTGGCAGCTTGCCCCCTGCTCACAGTGCTCATCGGTTCTGCAATAGCACTGACCATCGGCATTACAATGTGGCGTTAGGTAATTCTCAAGTGGATCTTGGCCACTGACACGCTCCCAGAACGGATTGGTAAAGACATTCTCCGGGTCCAGCTCAGCCTTGGCATCGAGGAATTGAGACCATTTGGGGAAGCGTGAAGGCATATCCTCAAAAATAGCCACCGAGTTCTTACCCCAGTGCGGCCTGGCACCATACTTCCGCAGGGACATCTGTTCAATTTCCAGATTCACAAAGTAGTTTTTCGGCACCGCCTCACCACGCTGGCGAAGGGTGTACTCAATTCCTACGAAAGCGGTATCGCGCCCGGCACTCATTCCCAGGTAGCTGTCGGAGGCCTTGCCAAAGCGGAAATAAATACCATTCAAAGGGAAGCAAGTGCGCTCGCTGTGGGCGATAATCTGGCGCACATCGGCAATCCAGTTGGGCAACTCCTCAAAGGGTATAGCCACTTCCTGTAAGGCAATCGGCAGCTTGTCCCAGACACAATTATTCGGCTCTTTACAAACAAAATGCTGCATCAGGTCCGCATGGCCTGTGGGTTTAATCAATTTCTTGAGACCCGTATTAACATCGCGGAAGTAGGAGCTGGAGCGGGCTGTATAGCGCAGGGACGCGGCAAAGCACTGTAAAGCTGCACTGTCGGCCTCATGAAGGCTATCGAAAATCAGGCCAAACAGATACTCGGAAAAATCAGAGACATCGGCTTGAGCGTTATAAGCATTGCCCCGGGTGTCCAAGGGAACCTTGTTATAGGTGGTTACCGTATAGCGCCCCAACCCAGGGAACCAGGCAATATTTGCAGAGTGGTTATCTCGGGCAAGATCCAAGACAACATTTTCCAGGTCGCTGTCATCCCGGTGCCCCTTCACTTTGGCCCGCACCTTGTAGCCCGGCTCGGCTTCGATGGTCACTTCAACCACAACCCCCAACACGCCCAGATTAACCCGTGCAGCATTGAGTAGCTCACCATTAATAACACGTAGATCCCCCTTACCATCAACGAGTTTTATCTCGGTGACATAATCCGAGATCATATTGCTCTTCTGGGTAAAGGTAGAACCATGTGTGCCGCTACCGAGCATCCCACCAATCGAGAAGATCGCCAGCTCCGTGACCATAGGCACACTGAGCTCATGCTCACGTAAGTAGGCCGCCAAATTATTAAAGCGCATACCGGCCTGTACGGTTACCAGGCGGTTTTCTTTGTCCAGGCTAACCACCTGATCCATATTTTCCAGGGTGATTTGCACCTCTCCATTACCGGCACAGGCAGCATCTATCTGGCTGTTGAAACGCCGTGTGCCGGTCATGACCTTGCGGCCCTGAGCGGCTGCATCGCGCACGATTGCCTGCACCTCGGCAATCGTTGAAGGGTCATGAATAACCCCTGGAAAACATTCCTGAGTCTCCTGGTAGTTTTTTATAACCTCTGGTACATCAATGGGTGGGGGTAACTGCTCCGCCGAAGCCCCCGCAGCAAAAAACAAACCTGCCGCACATAAAAAACTGGTGGCCCGGCGCAACAAATGACATCGCCCGGAGAGTAGTTGATGGTACATGCCTTTGTTTCCTTGTTGTTGTATTACAGAGTGGTTGTAAGTCAACTAATTAGAAAAATTAACCAAACCTGGGCAGAAGCTCCCGGCTGATAATGTCCTGAACATTGCGGCTGTGATCCGGCGCCTTACCGCGCAGGAAGTCCCCATACCCAGAACGATAAGCCGCGGTAGGGCGACGGCTTATAGAAGGCACCCATAGGGCATGGTTGGTAGTGGCGAATTCCAGGGAGTCGCTGGCGAGGATACAGAGTGGCCCCCTACTGAGTGCAGCGGCATCGAATATCCAAAATTCTTTACCGTTGGATTGAGCACCACTCGGATATTTTCGAACAACGGCGGCTATCAGGTAGCCATCATTCTGAGCGGTGGACCCAGGTCGAGCCATAAACTGCGGAGTGCGCATCACACAGTCATCGGGGAACTGATAAGCATCGGCAATTTGCATACGGGAGCAATCCATATGCACCAAAGCAGATGGCCTGCTTTGCTCGGGCATATCCCAATAGCTATATAAACGTTCAGGGTAATTGCGGTATGCCCAGGATACGCGCATTGAAACCAAATCGGGGCGGTAACCCACCGCGGCCCAATAGAGATGCTCAAAGGTTTCAGGAAACTGGAAGTGGCCACGATAGGCCGGGTCATTCATGTCCCACAACAGATTTTCATCTCGAATAACCTGATAGTCTTCCTTGATCTCCCGCGCGAAGTCAGAGGTTACTTGTATCCGTGCCCGCACCAAGCCACCGACATCCACCGGTGCTGCTGGATAGCCGGACAGCCATTTCGGTACTAGCCCGCCCTCCTGGAATATCTCATAGCGGAATAGCTGCTCAGACTTATCCATGGCCCCCATATACTGGCCATAGAGGGTGATTTCACCAGCGCTATCATCATAATTACAAACAATATCCGAAGTATCGAAGCCCAACTCCAGATAATCGGCAATAATATCTTCGCGCCCAGGCACCATGTCAGATTTGCGTAACACCCAGCAGCGGGTTCTGTGCTCCTGCGGCAATACAATATGGGTACCGAGAATACGGGTAGACTCCACCCTGGCCGCTGTTTCAAAAATAATGACATGATTGCGAGTAACCCCCAGGGAGTGAGAGCTGGCGGCAATGTAGGCGTTGTTTCCCTGACGATCGCGAATATTCCAGCTTTTAAAAGCCCCCTGCTGATCCCAGGAGATCAGGCGAATAAAGCCCGAGCGCCCGGAGTCCCCCATGTTTCCACCATAATTTATGGTGATACATTCACCCGATTCCAGATCAAAGAAGGGGTGGCCTGTGGTACGAATTTGCGGGAACAGCCACTTCTTTGGCGTTAGGTTATCGAGCAGTGGCGGCAGGCTGGATTCCCACTCGTCCACTTCACCGATAGGCGTGATCATTTCCAGTGTGGTCGCATCGAATTCATAGGGCATTCCACCCTCGTAGCTCATAGCAAAGCGGTTATCCCCCATATAATTGGGGGCCGTGTTGCAATAATTCATGAAACCCAGGTTTGCACTGGAATAGATCGTTCCCCCCAGCAGATTAAACTTGTCGAAACCACTCAAATCCTGCTCCTGCATAATTGCAGAGGCGGTTCTGATCATTTTTCGTGTAAAAGCAACACTGCCATTACTAGCCCTACCACTAAAATCCAACCGGGTGAGCGCGCCTTTTCCGTTGGGGGTTAAATGATTAGGGGCGAGAGGGATACCTTCGGCCATCAGCAGATGGCCGGTGACATCATCTGGCAGGTTACCCTGAACCACCTTAAGAAAACCGGCTGAGTCCTGCAGACTACCGTGCATAATAGATTTCGGAAAATTCTCTAAGCGATTACTTGCCTGAGCTGTAGAAGATGTCATACCAGCAATAGGCAGCGCAGAGAGGGCACCAGCGGCTTTAAGAAGATCGCGACGTTTCATTATTTTCCTTGTAATAAAAACGGCCGACTGCTTTACCTGACCTTTTGCTTATAGATATAGATTTATATAGTTAACTCACTTCATCCATATATAAATTTTCTGCACCTTTGGAGGCCGATTTGAAAGGTTAATCATCCCAGCAAGTTAAAGAGATCAAAGGTGTAACTACCGAAAACTGGAGAGCAGTTAATTATATTAAACTGCAAAAATCAAGAACGAGTTTATGACACTGTTAACCAGTATTCCCGATAGGGGATACTCCTATCGGGACCAAATAGTCAAACAAAAAAATACCGGTAAAACATCTATTAGATTGCAATTAGGCTCAGGAAAGGAAACTACACGAATAGAAGGCGAATCTATTTCAATATCTATCGTTCCTCTTAGATTTATAAACCTAGAGAGTTCTAAATCTCTAACTTGAGCCTCTCACCATTAGAGTTACCTGAAAAACCTTCTCGCCGATAAAAATCTTCTGTTCTTTTCCACTTTTCCTTCTCTGGTGTGCTCACTTCCAAGCGAGACCAACCCTGCTCCCCTGCAAATTGAATCACCCGGTCAAGTAATCTTTTGCCGATCGATTGGCTACGGTATTCAGGCTCTACGTAAAACTCTTCAATCACACCGTAAAAACCTCCGGCATAAATAGCCGCAGATCTGGACACCGTAATAACTGCTATAGGATTATCCTCAACATAATAAAGGAAGGCATTAAAACCACTATTACTGGCTAGCAATTTACTGCTCGCCTCGGCTAATTGTTCAGCGTTAATTTTGCGCTTATGTCCCACCAGAACAAATAGCAACTTGGCAACCAAGTGCGCTACTACGGCAGCCTGCTTAGGCGTGGCGGGTAGAATTTCACCCTGCATCAATCTGCTCCCTGATCCTGTCAATCCTAAAAATAAGCCACCCCCGGAGAATCCCCGAAGCTACTTAGATAAAAATGTGATCACATTTGCAGCCTATCAGTCAGCAGGCTCAATAGCAAGGCGTGTCGAATATTGACTAAGACACTCAATGCGGGAAGATAGAGAAATAGTTTTCACCTAAAACACTAGGCAACAAAAGTACCGAGCAGAATTATTAAGGGGCATTCATCGTGAGTCACAAAAGTCTTGATATGCTGATTGCTGAGAACAGCCATTTGAGAAGTTATGGATGAGGATAAGCAGCGCTGTTGTAGAGATTTATTGAGAAGAGGAGAGTGAGAGAGGCGATGCATACGCTGAAAGCCCCCACTTGCTGAAAGCCCCCACTAACTAAAGGGGGCTTTCATAGTCAAAGAGATTTATTAATCCCAGCGATTAAATATAACGTGCATACCGTGATTATCATCACTAACAAATACGAAATAACCGGCATTCGTGTACCTGGAAGCACACACCTTGGTGCCGCCTGAAGTCTCTGCACACTCCATTTTGTAAGCTTCAATACCTGTCGTTTCATAGGCACACTGCTCAGACTGCCCCGCCAGGTTTTGTACAAGATCACGAGTAGTTCTAGCTAAAACAAAGCGGTAATCACCGAAGTAACGATAGTTATACGCATCCTGGTAATAAGCCTGGGAATCCCAGCCAGAACCCAGCAGATCGGAGTAACATTGCGCAGGGTTCGCTACCCACAGCATATCCATGTCATTGGAAGAATGTACCCCAGGCCAGCGTTGCTGATCATGCTTGGAAAGTACTACGTTTGTGGAATCAACGTAATCCTTTACAACGACATAATCGCCTTCATCACTTTCAATACGGCAAATTGGCGCACCGCCAACAAATTCATCACATTGCACGTCATCCAGTGTAATTTGGGTGGTGGAAGTGATACAGCTGGCTGCATAATTTTTTGCCCAGTCCTTCACCGCAGTAATGGCATACTCGCGTTTATCTTCGATTTCATAGTAAAAATCTGAAAAAATGCGATATACCTCGCGGTCGTTAGTATTGCTTTGAGTCGCAACCTCTGAACACTGACTAAAATTCGGTAAATCAAATGTTGTATCTGCCTGAGCAGGGATGGTGCCAGCAACAGCCAAAATTGACGCAGTTAATTTTGCAATAGTTTTCATTTGTAGTCCTCCATGAATTAACTCTCTCAAAATCGGCGCGGATTCTAGCAAAGGGAGGCGGGCAATTGAAATATTTTTGTCATGTCGTGACAGCGCTAATCATGGCAAACAACATCACCGATGGAGTAATTTCAGGTGTCAAACCATCTGCAAGTGAGTGCGCGCTATTAGACTACGGGAGGCCTAAATAGAAATTTAAATCTAATCAACATAACAGGCTTAATTAAAAAATTTACTCAAAAGCTATACTTTTGCTTCAAACACTCTGATTGATCAGCCCAACCAGCCGCTCCAGCTGTTTTCCTGCTTGAGAATACTCCCCTATCTTATCTTTCATAGGAAAGCCACAGTTAACCCTTAAGCAATCTTTATAATAATTTAGGGTACTAAAGCATGACCCTGTCCTTATATCCAAGCCTTGCTCCTGGGCAAGACACGCAAAAAGCTGTTCATTTAACCCAGGAATCTGTAGCCATAAAACCAGTCCACCTGCAGGAGCACTGATACGGGCCCCAAAGGGGAGTCGGTCAGTCAAAAAATTACGATACTGAGCTACTTGCTCTACCAATCTAGGCCTCAATGCCGACAGATGCTTGGCATATTGGCCACTAGCAACAAAATCGGCCAAACCCAATTGGAGAGGTGAATTTACCCCTAAACTTTCACATTGACGCTGATGCCTGTAGTCACTTAGATAACGACCAGGCAAACACCAACCCAGCCGATAACCAGCACTTAGCGTTTTTGATATAGAGCCACACCATAGTAAATAACCCCCTTTATCCCAATGGCATACTGGCAGTGGAGGGGTACCTCGGTGATCAAGCTCATGGTAAATATCGTCCTCAATAATTGGGATGCGGTATTTATTCGCCAACTCGGCTAACTGCTGTTTCTGTGCAACATTAAGACTGATGCCGGTTGGGTTCATGTGGCTACAGGTAAAAAGCCCTGCACTAATACTCCTTTTTTGCATCTGTAACTCCAACTGATGCAAATTCAATCCCTCAGCGGTAGAAGGAATCTCCACAACATTCCTCCGCATTCTTGCCAGGAGTTGAAGGAGCCCGCTGTAGCAAGGGGAACTAATGGCCACCGCATCTCCGGGTCTAGTAGTTACTTCCAGCGCTGTGCGTACTGCATCGAGACAACCATTGGCGATCACAAGCTCTGAGGCTTGAAAGTGGAATCCTGAGCTCCCAAAGTGCTCACTAAGCGAACGACGTAGCGGTAATTCTCCTTGAACATCAGGATAAAGGCATACCCTCTCCCCCTGACTTCGAGTGGCACGGCGTAAGCTTCGCTCCAAACCATAAACTGGCTGCAATTCCGCAGCCAACTGAGTTATTCCGAGTGGTCCAGGCAGCACAGAATAGGAGGGCCCACCTGTACTCGGCGCTGTTGCCTGACTAGCAAAAGTAGGCAACTCGGGAAGTGTCCCCACGATTAGAGGCTGTCTCACATAAAAACCAGACTGAGGCCGGGCTTGTACCCATCCTATCTCCTCAAGATAACGATAACAGTTTAGTGCGGTAGTCATGCTGACCTCATTCTGCTGGGCAAGCTGCCGTAATGAGGGAAGCTTTTGCCCCGCCTGCACTCTCCCCAGGCGCACATCGTCTATTAAACGATCAGCCAGACTCTTATACCGCATGACTACTCCCCTCCGACATCCACAGCTCGCCCTGAACACAGGCCCTTAAGGGGAAGCAAATCAACAAACTGTATACTTTTTTTGGTTCAAATCTGTATCTGTACCAAATCCCAGAATGCACAGAAACTATCCCGATATCAATGGGACTGAAGTTATGCGCTATAAAGACCTGGCATTGGGAATTTTTGTGACGGTAATTTGGGGGATGAACTTTATTGCTATCAAGATGGGCACCACCAATCTCAATCCAATGCTTCTGACCGCCCTGCGCTTTGCTCTTGCGGCAATACCGGCCATTTTCTTTATACCCAGACCTCCCGTAGCCTGGCGATATATCCTTAGCTATAGCCTGGTATTCGGTACGGGTATCTGGGGACTAACCACTTATTCAGTTACAGCAGGGCTTTCTCCAGGGATGGCTTCATTGCTTCTTCAGCTCAATGCAGCAATCACTGTATTGATCGGTTGGATGATTCTAAAAGAAACCATAAGCACTCAAAAGTTGTTAGGGGCCAGCCTGGCGCTCTTAGGCCTGTGGCTAGCCTTGCTTATTGAAGACGGTAGTGTCAGCTTTTTCGGCGTGAGCCTGGTGGTAATGGCAGCAATCTGCTGGGGGGTTAGTGGATTAATAATGAAGGCTGCGAACACTAAGCAGGTTTTCGCCTTTATCGTTTGGAGCCTACTATTCGCTCCTTTTCCTTTAATCGCTCTTGCGCTGGCTTTGGAAGGTAAAGAGATTTTTTACAGCCTAATTGAAATAGATAAGCGAACTATCTTTTCAATTCTATTCCAGGCTTGGCCTACCACATTACTTGGCTATTGGATCTGGAATCGCTTGGTCGTCACTTACCCGCTATCTACCATTGCTCCCCTCACCTTACTGGTACCAGTTTTTGGACTTTTTGCGAGTTGGCTATTTTATCAAGAGCCTCTGGGGCCAATTAAAATAGGTTCAGCTTTATTAATTATCTCAGGATTGCTGATTGGACTAATCAAGTGGGATAAGAGAAGAAGTGGAAAATCGATGCAACCAAATGCTTCTTAATCACTAAATAACACTGTATTTTGAGCGGACAGGGTTCTCCTATCCGCTCAAAATTCCGAGGTCTAAGGCAAACAAGATGATGTAGAGAAGAAGTATTTCACCTCGTAATCACTACACACCTCTGTAGCGCAGAAGAAACGATAATTAGTACCAATATCTCCGACAAGTAGATCTTCACCAGTTAGCCTATAGTCCAACTTGGAATCCGCTAAACGTCCGACGATGCCAACTACATCCCCTACTTCACAATTACGGGAAATGTTACCAGCCGCTTTCTGCTCATTAAAACTTTCATAGTCTATGCCTCCCGAGGATGGATCATCATTGTTGAGCCAGTCGGTCGCATAATATCCGGCATTAACTAATGAGTTGGAAAGTTTATGCACCCCTAAAGCATTAATTTCATCCCCATGACGACCATGGAAAGCAAATAGCTGCTGGGTTGAGGTAGAAGAGTAGGCCGTACAAGAACCCTGTTGAGAGCCACCAGAAACTGTCTCACCTGTGCTAGAAGTCAGTTTCAAATAATAAACACTGCCGGAACTGTATTTTTCGTCGTCCCAGCAAATTTTGACATCATCAAGGTACTCCCCACTCGTAGTATCAAAATTCAGAACAGAGCCCATTGAACCCCCATCTCCATCGCCATACTCCATGCAAAGTTCATGTTCACTCGCATTTGCATGGCTGACAGCTTGCCGGAATTCATAACAGGCCTTTAAACCATCAATACGGCTTCCAGAACGAATCTGCACTGACTTAAGATTCATCGTGCCACTTCCGAGTAGCTTACGCTTAACAAGATCGATAGAATCAAATGAATCCCCACCAGTTCCACCAATCTCATCTTTTTTCAGATAGCCAAAATCAGAGTAAGCTTCCTGGCTCGCAAGCCAGAATCCATCAAATACTTTGTAGTAATTCACCCAAACCGAAGTGGTTATCCCCTGAGCATTCCTTTCAGCATAAAGTTCAGAGTTCTCAAGGGCATTGTAGGGCATTCCATAGCGATAACCTTTAGCAGCACAAACACTGTAGCCATCAGACCAGGCACCAGTGGGCTCACTGATATGCCAGTTGCGATCATCATCCACACAGGCAAATACACGTTCTGACGAGCAATTGTAATCTCGGATCTCGCCATCATTAGTCAGCCAACTACAGTTGTGTTCGGTACCCGGTGAATCATCTCTCCAAGACCACAAATAGTCTTCTATTTGTGGAGCCTTGGAAGCACCAATAGTTGTTGCATTGGCTTCAACCAAAGCCAACTCAATCAACTGATAACCTGCTTGCGCTTTTTCTTGAACGGTATCACCGTAAATTTTAATATCGTTTTTGCTGTATTCTGTAGTCGCATCCAGTGCGACACTGAAATTCCCGTTTTTATAGTGGGTAGTCACACTGCTATTGCCATCAGAATCCGCTGTCAATTGGCTGGAGTTTTGTGCCAAGGGTTCATTGGAAGTCAGATTGCCAGAAGCATCCATCTCATCCACACCAATCCAGACATTTCTTAAATACTTGCTGGTATGTGACTCATCGTGATAATCGCAAAGATTATCGTCTACGGTATGTGGGTAATCTCTGGGGACCTGAGTAAAAAGAATAATATTCCGTCCTGCATCCAGCACGTCTTGCTTTGTCAACGTTTGCACCGGTAATGAGGCGCAATCACCTTCGGAATAACCCCAGTCCGTTGGCTTGAAAACATAGTCCCCTAAGCGGCTCTCTATCTTCTCACCAATTTTGTTTCTGAAATTTTGATGATAGTCGGAGTCGTAGGCTTCAAATTTTATGAACAACACCTCATCCTGATTATCTTCAAGAAAATCGGTGATTTCATCAAAGCCATCCCCCAGAGTTGCTGCAGTACCAGCCATATAAATACACATGGTGGCCTCTTCAAGCCCCATATGGCACATATGTGGAGTAGAGCTAAAAGTGGATGAAGGATAGGTATCGTACTCCACCAGGCGGATGCCACGATGGAATAGTTTTTCCGGAGCATACCATTGGTTAACATCAGTGTAGACTCCCTGGTCCCACTGGTAAGAGGCATAGGCGTTGTGCGCGCCGGCCCAAAGCGTTTTAGATAAAGGTGCCCGGGTGTCGATTTGTCCCTGTGAATCCAGTCGCTGTACCTTTGCATCACCGCTATCTATTTCACCAACTGCCATCATCGACACTGAGATTCCCAGTACCAGAAGAGGAATGGAGTTTATTTTTAGCATTATTTATTCCTGAAAGATTACTTGATAGTGGCTACGCCAACTTAAGAGCGTTTCCTCGAACTTATTCAATGAATTAAAAAATTAAAATAAGCACTAACGTTCCAGGAAAGAAATTACCCTAAAACTCTGCGGCATCAATACGCGCTTAACGCTACTTAACTATTTCACAATGCATGCACATTTCCGGGCGAGAAAACCAATGGATAGCTTCAATTTCCCTACGCTATTCACTTCTTATATTTCAAAACTCGCATAACGAGTAAAAAAAATACTCGAAACCAACTTACAAAGTTGCTTTTTCATAAGATTTCGTATTTGGTACAAGAGAACCACCAGTAAACGATATCATTCCGGTATGACCATTAAGTTTCAGTTTTACTTTTCTTTCCTGAATAAACTGGCTAATTGACCACGTCACGAGGAGGATTCAGGCACCATTTACAACACACTCGTAGAAAAATGGACAAAGCTATAGGCGCCCGGATTTTTCTTCCTAAGAAGTTGAAGTCTGCACCAAATCAAAAGTACGGATACACAATGGCCTTTTCAGTTGACAGGGATTTTACCCAGGCACTTGATAAATTTAGCGCGCTACTAGAGCCAATAGAACCAATCGCCGTTGGTGATGTGGCAACAAGGCGTGAGATTGGAGAGAGGGTTCTTAGAGAAGTACTTCGCACGCAGCCTATGCCAAGTGATGTTTTAATTGAAGATTTTCTGGTAAAGGCAGCGGATGGGTCCAGTATGCTGTTACGCTGGTATTGTAAGGAGGGTTCGACACCGGGCTCAGCAGTACTCTACCTGCATGGTGGTGGCCTGATCTTTAACGATGTTGGGATTTACGACCGAGCAGTCGCAAACTATGTCTCTAAAAGTGGGGTTCCATTTCTCTCAGTAGATTATCGTAAAGCGCCGGAGCACCCCTTCCCTACCCCTATTGAAGATTGCTTCTCCGCATTGAGCTGGCTACATAAAAATGCCAAGCAGCTAAATGTAGACCCCAATCGACTAGCTGTTATGGGAGATAGTGCTGGCGGGGGGTTATCTGCCGCACTAACCATCCTGACAAGAGAGCGGAAAGGCCCCTCTTTGGCAAGGCAAATCCTTATCTACCCAATGCTTGATGATCGGAATATTATCGAGGATCCAAATCTGGCCCCTATAGTACTCTGGACCAATGATGACAACCTCACCGCCTGGCGTGCCTATCTCGGGGATGCCGCAGGCACAAACAACGTTAGCCCTGTAGCTGCCCCGGCACACTTGAAAAACGCTGAGGGATTGCCTCCAGCATATATTGAGGTGGGCGAGCTGGATATCTTTCGTAATGAAGATATCCAATATGCACGGCTACTCACCAATGACGGGGTGAGCACAGAGTTTCACCTGCGCCCTGGTGTTATTCATGCATGGGAAGTATTCGCACCAGAAATCCCAATCTCCGTGAGAGCCATGAATGACCGCATCCGGGTTATCCAATCTTTTTAATCACTTCACTAAGCTTACAAATGTAGTTCTGCACGATAACAAAAATATGCTGAGGTAATTTATTCTTTGCCATCTGAATTAAACCAAAACTCGATTTCATCAGTATCCTGTTCAAAAGAAGCGGCATGTTCGGTATAGGCGGGCACATGGTACCAATCACCAACACCAAATCGTTGAACAACACCATTCATAGTCAGTACCAGTTCCCCTTTTGTAATCACCCCATAATTATCCGTTTCATGGACATGGGCTGGAATAGTCGTGCCTGCGGGATAAGAAGCAAAAAGTACATCACTTCCTTTCGCTTCAAGTTTATAGGCATCAAAGCGACCATCATATAGTGGCAACTGTTTAATTCTATTGGGGTAACTTCCAGACATAATGCAGACTTCCTTGTTATAAAATCCTAATCTCACTCCAAAAAAGAAACATCAATTCAAAACTGACAAGGAGTGAAATACACACACTTAAAACATCACAGCAGCTCTCAAGAGAAAACCTCTGAGAGCGACAAATATAATCTTAACTATTTTCAAGAAAAGCAAGGCATTTATAGTAAATAATATCTTTCTAGAAGGATGTACCAAATGAAGTTAACGGCCACCAAATCCATCGCCCAGTAGATATCACATTAAAACTTCACTAGCGGGTTTTAACCTCAATTGAGAATTCTGCACCCTCTAAAGAATCGAAGTAGTCTGGGTTAGCAGGATCATTGATTAACTTGCCACTAAACGAGACTCCCTCCTCCTTTTTCTGTTGCTCAAATAGATCCGGGAGTGTATTTTTCCTGGAAAAATCATATCCTTTTCCAGATGTAACGCCCTCCTCAAAGGCAGCACTAATATCTAGTGGTTTATGACGTACTTCTTTGACGGGCACATTTTGTTCTTCATGCTTATCAGCCCTACTCCTGCCAATCTCAACTTCAGGTGAAGATTCTTCTTCCAAAGATTCAACTAACCCTTCAAGGTCCACCAAGACATCATCCAGTTTTACCGAATCACCTCTTGCCTTATCCGCAGCAATATTGGAAATTTTTGAGCTTTCTCTTGGCGGCTGAGAAGGTTTATCACATGCTACCAAGATAAAAAGTGAAATGAGTATCAAACCATATCTAAACATAATTACTAAAAATAAAAAATATTTTGTCGAGACCGAGGTTGCAAAGCTTTGAGAAAAGCATCTGTAGCTATGCCTAATGTTACCATAGTCTTATTTAGCATGAAATCCTGAACTTGTTAGGTAGATACTCCAAAAGCTAACCATCCAGTAGAGCGATTTACTATAAATGGTATATTCCATATCCTCGATTACCTCTCCTCGCTTACCCTGGGTAACCCAGCATCCAGAGTAGAAAAGGTAAATCATTCTGATCAGCGCGACAAATCACCACCCACTTATAAGCCCATCGACCTCTCAATTCCGTACATCTTAGATTTGCACTCAATCACCTCCTCTTAATGCACTGAATATGAAATAAAAGAGATTGCGACATTTAGGACCAAGGAAGGCATAAATATCCTTTCTGATTATAAGTGAATTTAATCATACCTGACCAAATAAGAGGCGTACTATTCAGTTACGGTTTAAAATTTCTCGAAACAATTTGGCACCCCAACTATCCTTATCAGATTATTCATAACAACTCCCTCGAAATGACGCTTTATTCACACCCCAAATATCCACCCTTTCGAATAAGCTTTGTTGGTAACAACGATACTTCCCCCATGAGAAATCTTTTAACGTCAGCCAACCAAATCAATCTGAGAGATAAGATGAATACAAAAACATCAATTCTTGCATCATTGTTTTTCACATTATTTTCTAATCTACCCCTGGCAAATGAGACATTTAATAATGTATTAGACGACTCTGATTTTAACTCTTTAAAGTCTGTAGCTAAGCGAGCTATCGACAAGCAAGATATTTCCACATCCGATGTGGTTCAACTAGCGGGCAGGTCCAATTTTCAAGTTGAAGAAACCAATGAGTCTATAGATATCTATTTATCTGTTGATGGAAACTCTGTAATCATCAACTCAGAAAGATCTGATAGCGATTCTAATCAAATAACTACATCCATTAGAGTCGCCAATGCAAACTATACAATCGAATTCGATAGTGACAACCGCGGTGGTGTTATGCATGGATACGGGTCAACGCTTGGGGTTGAAGGCAAAATACTACTTTATGTCACTTTGGCAAAGATGGAAGAGAACAGATGGCGAGAATCCAGTAGCTTGAGTAAATCCCGACTCTATAGATTGATTAATTGGCTTTCTGAAATGCCCGCCGGCACAACAATCAACACTACCAAACTGGGAGAATAAACCAGCGGGAGAAATATATTCGGGCAGTTAGCGATTAAATGAAACATCTCAATCCAAATAATAAGGAAAAGTAGAAGTAGAAGTAACTTTAAAAATACAATCAAATATGCAAACTAACCAAGTCGCAAACTATCCCCCACCCACTTAACCAGCATCAGGTTTAAATTCGAATAAAAAGATAAGTATTCTTTTCGAAATTTAATTACAACCTTAATGTTTCGATCCGCTAGAGATAGTGATAAGTAAAAGAATTATCAATCATAAAATTTTAATTTGTAAGATATCAAAAGAAAGCCAAACACCTCAGAAAACTTTATCTTGAATAACATAAATAAATATGAAATGAAAAAGGAAAACTAAAATACAAATTAATGTTCAGCCTGTGGACTGTATGAATTCATAAAGCTGTCAATCAGGTGGCCAAACAACCATTGATTCTACAACATTAGATACTGGGGTATATCGATAGCGTTAGAGAGAAATGGTAAATGATAAATCCCTTCAGGAATTTATGCTAATTAACTCAAAAATCAGCATACTTTAGCGATTAACGAGATACCAGGTTTTTCGCCTGCCCTCGGTATTAAAACGGGCTTCTCTCTAGAACCGCCTCCCCAAGAGGAGACGGCTAGGAGTACCTAGGTTACTGGCAGGAACTCTGCTCCCAGTACTGGGGTGCAGCCGAGGGGGACCACCAGTTGGGCCCAAAAGTAGAAATATATACCTGGCCCTCGAAAGTTACTCGATCACCGACTTCATAGCCCCCATCACCCGCGTAAGGCTGCTGAAACTCAGGGCAAGAAGCTGCCGAACCTTCATCACCGCTAGCATTGTCATCGACACTATTGTCATTGCTATCGTCTGATCCCGTGCCAGTATCACTGCCAGAGTCATCACCCTCTGTCTGGCATGTGGTTTCGCTCCACAATGTGGGCGCTGAGCTCGGAGACCACCAATTGGGCTCGTGCTTAGATTCGTAGGCAACCCCTTCGTAAATAACTACATCGCCAATCGAGTAGCCTGGATCACCAGCATACGGCTGCTCGAAGGTTGCACAGCTGCTGCTTCCTGAACTCCCAGTATTCTCACTATCACCGGTTTCTCCAGAATCATCGTCACCTGTAGTGGCATCATCCTGGTCAGCGCTAAGTTCGTATCCAATCTCAACATTTCTCAGGCCGCTACTGCCCAACAGGTAGATGCTATTGATACCGTACAACGGCTCAAAACTACTACTGCCATCATAATCACCGGCTCGAATGCTGGATTGCTCCTGATTGATTAACTCAGCTAGATCGTGAGACCAGTTTTCGGCAATCCCCTGTTCACCAGAAGTTATCTCCAGAACAGTAGAGTAAGAATCGTTTTCGCCGGTACTATCAAAAACACGGGTATACACCTTATCCCCAACATTTAAGTCCTGAGTTGGGTTAATTGTGCCTCCAACACTCCATTCAGTATTGGTTACATTATCACCGTCGAACTCTACGTCGATAACGTTATAGAAGGCATTCACCGTGTCCCCAACATCCCAAACAGCAAGAATCACATGGTAGCCCTCACGATTTGGCACCTGACACTCGTGAGTCATATCTGTTGGAGGCTGCTCATAGTTCCCATCCACTTCGCAGAAGGGATCAAGATCAAACTGGTCTCGAGTCAAGGCAGAATTCGGGTTCCAGTTTTCCTTGGTAATATAATATTTCCAATCGCGGCTTACATGGTTTGCAGTAAAGTGCCATTTAAAGGTTTGCCAACCAGAACTAATATAGTTTTTAACCCAACGATCAGAAGATTGTTCATTCAATTCAGACCAGGAGCTATTCCCAGCACTGGCGATTTGGCCATCGGCTGGGCCACTATCAGGGAACCCCTCGGCACCCTCAACACTTTGCGGCTCCCACTGGACAGCGCCACAGCCAGTATTCATTTCTCCAGTATCAAGAGGGTATTTGCACAGAGTTCCACGTGCAGAGGCAACACCACCATCAGCTGCTTCTACATAACCATGGCTAAGTGCATTGGAGCTGAGTCCGGCCAGTACTAAAGCCATTAATGCATGATTAAAAATAGGTTGTTTTAATACAGATGCTAATTTGGTTTTCTGGTAAATCATATTTCTGCCTGTTATTCAATTTTGTCCAATATCCTTCCCCTGTTGAGCTAGTTCCTTAGCCAGTTGAAGCATGTGTATGCCTCAAGAGCAGCGTTTGCGACAAAGCTATGGACCGCCTTCAATTAGTACGGTTCCTACCGCCAGGCCAAAAAAAGATGAAAATTACAAAAATGGGAGCTCAGTAATTTGTTCCATTAAAGCAATGAAATGAGGAATAAATAAACTAAAAAACCACCTTCCCTGTAAATTTTAACTACATATAAAGGCGCTGACATCAAGCTATAGCTTAAGATTAGAAATCAAGCAGTGATTAAAACTAGCATTTAAAGACCTGAAGATAATCGATAGATCTCGACCTGAAATAAATCACATAAAATCCATATTTCTTACACAATTGAAATGTAACCTTGACTATTATTGTGTGTAAGCATATTGAATTTGCCCCACAAGCACACCAAAGAAAGCCTTTGCCTTTTTAGCTTAAAATAACCAAGCTTGCCTCCCACTATCTAGCCAAGCCTGATCCGCAACAAAGGCTAACTGTAGATCCCGTTTACTCCCAAGCATAGAATAACGTCTTGTTAGATTCTTAAATAACTCTGTATCTATGGCTTACTCAATATTCATTTAGCCAGAAGCAACTATAAAAACCACTCGAAAAGTAAAATACCCCCGAGACAAAACCAATATCAATTTTGCCGAACCTGTTTGACATAAATCCTCACCTTCATAAATAAATGAACTACCGCGTCGATAACTAACCAACCAATATCAGTCGTCAACAGTGTAATCTGATGATATTGAAAAGGCTCACCATACAATTTATCGTTATACTGCTTTAGACCAACCGGTCACATAACTTACAAATTTCCAATAAGGAGGTTCGGTCATGGCAGTTCGATTGGGAGGCGGTTATGCTGCTTATCGTTTCAGACCTGAATGTACTTGGGTGACTGGCACCAATGCAGGAACGTTACGCTCTGATGGATATGGTTCCTGTGTGGGGCTAGTACTCTATAGTGGTGCACCCAGAAAAATTGGGGTGGTCGCGCACTTTTCTGGCTCTATGCAAGTTCAACAGGTAAGGGATGATGCATTCGAGATCATGGCAGCGGTCTGCCCTATTGCGCCGGGAAGAAAATGGCGGGGATGGGTTTTTGGTGGCGTATCCCTTAATGGTAACTCTTCACATCAAACCATGAGTGGGAATGGGTCCAGCCTGATACATACTCGAGCCTTAATTGATACAGTACGTGGTGTGCTAGAATTTAATCGAATGTTTGATGTTAATTTTAACATTAGCAATTTAGAGAAATTCAACTTCAATAGCCAGGGAGTATTCTCCGAGATGAATTTACGTCGGGGCGGCAACTACGTTGGCCACCAAGGTGTTAAGTTAGATCTTGCCTCTGGCCGAGTTACCTGGGATGATCTCAATCATGGCTCTGGTAATTCAAAAGCCAATAAGATGATTAACTCTATGGTTTGACCAATAGATTTTGACCTGGTAGATATTAGCTTTTCGTCTCCAGGTCTAACTTGACTCTTCAGTAAAAAACACTAAGCCTATAAAGCGCCTCTCTACGGCTTTAGTTTAAACCCTCTACTCTACCCTCCCCTCTCCATATTGTGACTCTTGCAAAACTCCACATAGGGACGAGATGATATTACTCGATAAAAAACTGCAGATACGATCACAACCAGCCACATACTCGAGACAAAATATAGAACCCACAAGTATGTCAAGAATGGCAAGGTGAAGACAATTAACTTATGAACTCCTGCTCCGGAAATATGTAATGTTGCATAAATAGATACTAGAATGCTCAAGGAAACACATAGCAAAAGTAGCGACGAAGACTCCAATGTCAGCATCAGTAAGCTCAATAGAATAAATACAATAAGTCCAAACCAGCGAGTATTAGGCTCAAGGGCCCCCATGCTGATAGGCGCAGCCATATAACTGACGACATGATATCCGGTCACAATTACCATAAGTGCTGCCCAGCTATCCGCATTAGCTAGAACAATCGCTGCTAAAACCCAGTTAACTAGAATCGATCGCCTGGAAATATTGTGTACCGGATCCAATACGGCTAGCCATCGAGGCATTTGTCCTACTTGTGCCATCCCAAATAAAATTCTTGATGAAGCACCAAGATACGTATATCCAGAGGCAGAAGGGCTGGTAACACTGTCTACCAACAATACAAGCGCCAGAAAATGCAGGCCAAGAAGAGTCGCTAAATCTAAGAGTGGCGATGCAAAATTCAACCCCTGCCAACCGCCATTCTCAATCAATAGCTCATGTGGCACTGCTTCCATAAAGGCAAATTGTAGCGACAGGTAGACTAATGTGATAATAACTATCGAAAGAATAATAGCCAATGGAATATTGCGTCTGGGTTTTTTGATTTCACTAGCAAACGCAACACTCACTTGAAAACCATTGTATGAATAAATAAGTCCAGCACCAATAATGGCAGAGAATGCACTATGGAACTCAAATTCCTGATTAGAAGAGAGAGAAAAATTAGAACCAGTTTGATTCCGCGTGAAAACTACAATGAGCAATACCGTAAGTGCAAATAGCGGGGTAAATATTTTCAGTACTGTGACCACGTTGTTGATTTTAGTTAACCAGCGAATTCCATAAAAATTAACCATCAGATAAAGACCCAAAATACTAAGGGCTAGCACTTTCCCCCAGGTCGTAAGCCTATAGTTTTCTATCAGTAAAGAGGATCCAATTGCTGATGAAAGGTACTGTGTTGTAGCTTGAGCTTCTGTAGCAACCACCATCAGAATGCCAAACCAATTAGCAAAGGCAAAAGGCATACCAAAGATATTGTTATACGATAAAGCACTGGCTTGAGCTAATGCTCCCCTTACTGGATGAATTGCTACGACACGAGCAAGACAAAGGCCTACCATCAAAACCAGAGCTGCTGTTAGGATCCAAGCTGCGAATGCCCAGTTGCCGGCATATCTCGCTGTCAATTGAGCACTGAAAAGCCAGCCTGACCCAATCATGCAGGTTGCGCTGAGCAGCGTTGCACTAAGCAGTGTAACTTTTTTCTTGCCGCGCTTGGATTGTTGCATATTGAATATATGTTTAAAAAATAAGAACAAGAACAGATTGTTATCTTTATTAAACGAAGATTATCGAGATCTTGATAATCGTACCTCTTCGGTAAGAAGCTTTGCCCAAAGCTTACCCCAACCTATGCAATTTGCTTATATACAAGACTTAATCCTCTACTTTAGATCCTCCGATGGTCGCTGGCGTCACTTCACAATGAAAAAAGCGCTTAATATGCTTTTTAAGCTCCCTGGATCAAGAAAGGCGCTTAACCGGCGATGATGATATTTTGACACTATTTTCATCATTGCACATCTAAACTTTAAGAATTTTCTATTTGCAGTACCCCAATACACATGGTATTTATCCGCAGATAGATGAACTTTACTTATGAACAAGAAAGATTGACAGACTTATACATCCTATGCCGTCACTGAGGTGCCTGATTAAGTTTGCACTTGCACATCAATGGCTACAGAAGTTTTTTTACTTAGATTTAGTGTAAACTCCTTATTGAGCAATTCGGCGCCTTGCAAATACAGCTCGCTTACTTGACTAAAGGATTAATCAGACGTTTATTTTCTGAGGGGAAGAATAAACTTTTTAATCATAGGGAGTAAGTGCAAATTGAATATACTTCTATCCAATGAAAACAAGGGTTCACTTCAAAAATAAGTGCTCAAGACAATCAGAAATTCCTTTTTTAACTTGGACTCCAGCAATAACAATTCCGGATCAGTCGAACATATTGAATGTTAATAACAGGAACTTCAAAAAATAGATTTGACCCAGGATCTACAGATCAAAAAATTGAAGCCCACTTAAAAACAAGCGGGCCTCAATCAATTCAACATATTTATTGAAAAACTTACGTTAAATATCTAGCTAAAATTAAGGTACGAGTTGGTAGCTGTTACCCAGGTCATCCTTAAGCACCAGGGCTATGCCATCAATAGCTGAAACCTGTAAGGGCTCATTTAGAATTCGGCTCCTGAATGTCCACCCTTCAGGTAGGTTGAGACGAGCGCCCAGATGTTTCAAATCATCCATCTGTAAGTTGGCATCTTCAAGGCGACTAAAAGACTGCATGATATATACCTGCCCATTGATATCTGTTAACTCATAGACACGTCTACCTTCATAAAATAACCAGATGTTATCCCTTAGTACTTTACCAGGAACATAGGCAACGTCCTCCCCTTGACTATCAGTCAGATCAACGCTAGTTAATAAACGCATTTCTAACTCGCCAAATAATCGGTATTCATCGTCTGGACTGGGTAAAATGATGTCGCCACCTAGATTTTCATCCACAACAAAAAAACGAGGCCCATTGGGTATGGCTGATAGTGCATCATATTCCGCAGCTATATCACTAAGATCTAGAGCCTCCCACTGGGCCTGTGGGCAATAGTTAACTCCCGGTGTACCCCAGATTTCTGCTTTTATACTTGAACCATCTTGATATGAAAGCAAAATTTCGCAATAACGGAAATTGAAGGATGGACCACCTGCACGCAATGGTTCTTCTGGAGTGGTGCTTCGTAGAAAGTTTAATAAGTGAATAGCTAATTCTTCACCCACGTCATCTTGAATAAAGTGCCCAGCCAAAAAACGCCTGTGATCATTACCATCCGATCCTGGTACATGCTCGATCCACTTTTGCTGATTTTCCTCGCTGCCTAAGCCTCGATCGAACTCACCGGCATTAAACATAAAAGGATTATGAAATGCCCCGAGTGTTTGCCAAGCAATTATATTTTGCATCTCGATATCAACAAACATGGCAGGAAAAGCACGTATTGCCGCTTTGTAATCAATACTGGGATAAGGTGCGTTGTAAGCGGAAATTTCTTCATCAGTCAACTGGTAGACTGTCAAGACTTGAACCACATCTCCGGCCAATAGCTCAGGCACACTAGATGCATAGTCAATCCACTGCTGGAATCCCTCAACTTGATCGCTTGACCGGGAGGCAAAAAATGTTGCCGCATCACCTAATGACTCGTCTAACTCAAAACTAGGGTAAATATATGGATTTTTACCAGGAGGGATTATTGGCAGGTTACCATTAGCGACAACTAATCTCGCAATATGGTGCGATATTTCACCGGCAATTCGAAGACCAAAAAGACTACCCCAATCATGTACGAAAAGATTGATATTAGTTAATTGTAATTTATCAATAAAGGCTTTCGTCCAAGCAACATGCTGTTCGAATTGGTGAATCGTGACATCAACTGGCTTATCTGACTTACCCATGCCGATGTTATCGGGTGCTATTACCCGGTAACCAGCTTCTGCGAGGATAGGAATCATTTTCCGATAAAGATAGGACCAACTTGGCTGGCCATGCAAGAGTAATACAACATCCCCATCAACTGGCCCTACATCCACATAATGCATACTTAAGCCATCAATTTCTACGTAATTAGCAGCAAACTCATAACCGGGCAATGAATCAAAACAGGCCTCTGGAGTAACCATATACTCCACACCAGCATCGGTAACTTGCGTTGTGTTTTCTGCTGATTTACAGGCCTCGCTATTCGGCCCAGAGGAGTCTGGTATTTCTTCTGTTGTTTCTTCAGAGTTATCTGAGTTACAAGCAGTGATTAAAACTCCAAGCATAAAGGCGCCAATGATATTTGGCCATCTGCGCTTAGAGTAAACCTCTTTAATATCTGGTGATAAAGAGTGATTTGCCATGGATGTATTCCTTTTGCAGTCAGTAAACAGTAAATGCCAGGAGTGAGGAATACAGATATCACTACTACAACACCGTAAAGAAGGCAGGATTGTTCAGATGGTGTAAATATTCGTATCAACGGTGCTTTAAGCCATATTATTCAACACAAAGAGTTTAAATAGTCATCTAGATTTCTTACACTTAACTCGTACTTAAGAATAACCAGTGGATTTAAATTGCCTTACCTCCACACAAATCAAAAATATTCGCTGAGCAATTTTCAAAAAGACCAAAAATTTTTTTACTTATGGTTTATATTTCAAACCCTGCGGTAGACGAAACAAGAGTGAACGTCCATAGTTACTTATGGTTTTTACGACCTGAAAGTTTATTGGAATTGAAAGATATTGATAGAAACCACAACCAACCAAAATTCTCTGGAAATTCGCAAGAGAAAACCTAATCAAGCATGGATATTCTTGATTATTTGGCCATCTTTTAATATTGGCCTTATCTCTAGCGCACTTTATTTGCTCAACCATCTCAATATTTATCTTTTACTGCAGGTAACAATCAAGATATGGAGTGTATTTTTTGTTGGATACTTACTGTTCAATATTTTTGAGACTCTAGTCAAGAGATTACTAACATCTTTGATTGAGCAGTATATTTGGCTATATAGGCCCATCGTTATTTTTTTGATTTTTATCTGGGTTGTGCCAATTGTCGAAATCCCACTCGAAAATAATGTATCAAATGTCAAATTTTTACCAGTCGTGGTACTGCTACTTGAATCGCTCATTTACATGGCTGTAATGTACATATTCCAGCAGCAGGAATTACACTACCAAACCTGCATGAATGCCCAGAAGACAGAATTGCAGATGCTTAAGATGCAATCCAACCCTCACTTTTTATTCAACACTTTAAACTTGATAGCGACTGAGATAAGCCGAGATCCGCCAGTTGCAAAAGAACTTATTTATAACCTTTCTGATTTATTGCGCGGCACCGTTAGGCTTTCCAATAATAACTGGGCAACCTTAGAAGAAGAATTACAGCTGGTGGAACTCTACCTTTTATTGCAGCGTAAACGATTCGATGGTCGACTTGCCTTTGATATAGATTTCCCAGCCGTATTGAAGGGAAAACTTGTCCCTTCCTTATTGCTTTTACCGGTTGTAGAGAACTCCATTAAGTATGGCATTACACCCTTTGTAAGGGGCGGCCATGTGAGTATCATTATAGAATTACAAACTGGCTACTTAAAAATAGAAGTACATGATACCGGCCCTCCTTTTGATGACAACAATATACAAGAGGGTCAAGGTCTACGCATATTGTCAGAATCCCTGAAATTACATTTTGCTGATGATTACTCAATGAATTTGAGTTCAAGTATTGGAGGCACCAGTATGGTAATTCGTATTCCAGAAGTCACCTCATACACTAACTCACAGCACCTGCAAGGAAGCGCAGATGAAACCGAAAACCGTTGCCATAGTTGATGACGAACCTGCTGCAAGATACAGCTTAAAGGAGGTGATTGATACTTTTAACGAATTGGAAGTCATAGTAGAGGTGTCGGATGGTAAGTCTGCAATAGAACAGATTTTGGTCACGCGACCCGATATTGTTTTTCTCGATATTGAAATGCCTGAAGTAACAGGATTTGATGTAGCAAAAGCAACCTCTCAGATGAATTATCAATTGATTTTTTTAACCGCCTATGAAAATTATGCGTTGCGTGCTTTTGACACTGTTGCTATTGATTACCTGGTAAAACCTGCCAGGCCAGAACTAATTGCCAGGAGCATTCGTAAAATTTTGCAACAGGAGATGTATGCTTTAGAGCAAAGTGGGAATACTACAAGTATTAATCGTTTACTGTTGAGCGATGGCAACCAACAAAGATTACTTTCGCACGATCACATTAATTATATTGAAAGTATAGGCCGTTATCGCCGCGTTCATCTTACCGAATCAGGGTCCCGCTTGCACAACACAGACACCATAATATCCGATATGACATTGGATACTTTTTGTGAACAGTTACCGAGAAAAGTATTTTATCGACTGCATCGTAGCTATATTATTAATAGAGAAAGAATGCTGGAATTAAAGTCACAATCACGACGTCATTTTGTAAGAATGGCTGGTACAGATACAAAAATCCCAGTCTCCCGTAACTTCCTCAATAGACTAAAGCGATCTATTAAAACCAGCTGCTAATCTTTTGATCTTAGGTTCCCAGGATTAAGTAGAGTGTTCTTTCTAATTGACGACATATCAATACCTACCCCAAGAATTCAATGATTGAGCCGCCCGACTTTTTTTGGCATATTTTATATACCGAATCTTCCTACTCAGAGAATAATAATGAAGGATTTTTTGATTGTTGGTGGCGGCCATAATGGCTTGGTTTGTGCCTGCTATTTAGCTAAAGCTGGAAAAAATGTAACGATTTTTGAGCGCCGGTCGATTGTTGGCGGTGCAGCGGTTACTGAAGAGTTCCACCCGGGTTTCCGAAACTCTGTGGCTAGCTACACCGTTAGCCTGCTTAATCCCAAAATCATAGAAGACCTCCATTTACGTGAGCATGGCCTGGAGATCAAGTTACGGCCGCAATCAAACTTTTTTCCACTTTCAGAAGGCAAGAGCCTCTCTTTTCATAAGGATCTCGCGGATACACAGACAGAGGTTGCGCGCTTCTCTGAAAGAGACTCAGCCACTCTACCTGACTTTTATGCCATGCTGGAAACGGTGGCAGACATTTTGCGCGAGGAACTGCTGCGTGCTCCCCCCAATGTAGGTGGCGGCCTTGTGGATTTGATTCGCGCCGGCGGCTTTGGCCTGAGGGCGAAAAAACTGAGTATGGCATCCCGTCGTGATGCATTGGACCTGTTCACCAAGAGTGCCACCAGCGTGCTGGATGCTTGGTTCGAAAATGACCATGTAAAAGCTGCGTTTGCCTTCGACTCTATCGTCGGCAACTATGCCGCTCCCAGTACCCCCGGTTCCGCCTATGTGTTACTACATCATGTGTTTGGCGAGGTAAACGGCGAGAAAGGCGCTTGGGGACATGCTATGGGCGGTATGGGTGCGATCACCCAGGCGATGCGCAAAGAAGCGGAGCACCTCGGAGTCACCATTCGAACAGATGCTGAAGTTAAAGAGATATTGATCGATGGCGGTCGCGCTACCGGAGTACAGCTAAGCAGTGGGGAAACCCTTACTGCCGGTAAAGTAGTCGCCAATGTCGGCCCTAAACTGCTCTATTCCCAGATGATAGACGAACAACATCTGGAACCGGAGTTCCGCCGCCGTGTACGTGGTTTTAGAGTAGGCTCGGGCACCTTCCGTATGAATGTTGCTCTATCTGAGCTGCCAGACTTTACCTGCAAACCTGGTACACACGCACAACCGCACCACAAGTCTGGAATCGTCATTGGCCCCACCATGGATTATCTGGAACAAGCCTATATAGATGCGACCCAATACGGCTGGTCCAAGCAACCCATTGTCGAGATATTGATCCCCTCCACCATCGATCCTTCTCTGGCCCCCGAGGGCCAACATGTGGCCAGCCTATTCTGCCAACAATTTGCTCCAAAACTGCCGGAAGGTAAGAGCTGGGACAACTACCGTGAGCAGGCAGCTCAGACCATTATCGATACCGCCACCAACTATGCACCCAATTTCCGTGATTCCATCATCGCCCAACAAATCCACTCACCGCTGGATTTAGAGCGCAAGTTTGGCTTGATGGGAGGCGATATCTTCCATGGTGCCTTAGGCCTGGACCAACTGTGGAGCAACCGCCCCTTTATGGGCTTTGCGGATTACCGCACGCCGATTCAGGGGTTGTACCTTTGTGGCTCCGGCAGTCACCCGGGAGGTGGGGTTACTGGGGTGCCTGGGCATAATGCGGCGATGGAGATTCTGAGAGATAAATAAGAATAGCTCGTATTGATCTTATGAACCCAGTACGAGCACTATTCATAATAGTGTTCAGGCCAAGATTAACCACTCAAGATATCAGCTGGTTATAAGTTATTTAAATGAGCCTCTGCACTTGCTGACAAGTACAGTGAGCAAATTGGAAGAGCATAGACAGCCTGTATGATCTATGCAGATCTTAATCTTCTCTAGACCAATAGTGCCAAAACACCGGAAGAGTCCCTTTTGCCTCGATTCAACAGCGAATTCCCGTAGCAACTACTCACAGTCAGCCTCCAAGCCTTCAGCCGATGCTTGGTCATAAACCCAAGAGCCTAAATTTTAACTGGAGTACTATCTCGAACTGGTAAATTGGAAAGGTTGAGGAAAGTTTGAAGATATTACCACCGATATAATTTAAGGTATCTCGCCAATTGACATAATCCTAGAGCTAGGACAAATAGAATAGGAAAAGTAAACTCTTACTTCATATTTTTATTCAGATGGCTAGATAATAAAAAATTAGCACCACAATAATAGACAGGGCACAGCCAGTCTTTTAATCCTTAGGCTACTTCAAACTAGCAAATACTAATGGCATGGGGGTTGCCCCACCATGCCATTAGTAGTCTCAGTAAACTAAATCAAATTAAAGGTTCAGTTACTGTAGCGAAATAGCAGTCAACTCAGAGCCAGCGATATACAGGGTTCCGTCATCACCAAGACTTAAGTGCCCGGAAGATTCAAAACTCCAATCCAGCTCCTGAGTACCTATATTAATGGCATAAGTATGCGATGAATCTCCAACAAAAATATGCGTTCGGGTTACCACAATATTTGAAGTTAACAACGTTGGCGCCTCCCAGGCCCACACTTCGCTCCCATCTTCTTCATCAATAGCTTTCAAAATGCCAGACTGCAAGGCGTAAATAATTCCAGCACTAGAAGCTGGCTGTCCTGAAAATCCAGCAGAAGTTTTCTCCCACAAAATGTTGCGTTTATTGAGATCAAATACAACTAAAGAGCCCGATTGAATTGCCACAACATTATTATACCTAGTCAAAACTGTGGCCAAATTTACATCGTATCCTCTCCAGTCAAAATTAGGATATTCAATGTTATAGGCCAATTCACCAGAATCACGGTGAAAAACTTGTAGATCAGTAATAAATGCATATACATACTCTTCATCTACAGCTGGGGTAAATTCTTGATACTGCGCTGTAGATGCGAACCAGGACTCCGACCCATCACTCAGATCAAATGAGTAAAGTCCTCCGTAATACCCCCCCGCAGTATAAATCCCTCCATCATATACAGTTGGAGACATATAAGTTGACCACTGATTTTCATATTTAGTAGCAAACAATAGTGAGCCATCATCTATGTCAAGCCCTCGTATAAAGGAATCCCCATGACCACCAGTTTGAAAGATGACTTTTCCACTGTCATAAGCTGGGGGATTTATAGAAGATATACCGTCATAAGCACGCTCCCACACCAAATTGCCGTTGCTTGCATCCAGAGCAACAATTCTCTGCTCTGCATAATAGGATTCATTAGATGCGAAGACATTACCATCAGCCACCACTACCGGGTGTAACTTTGTCATATTAGGTAATGTCACGGACCAATGGTGAGAGAAATTATCTACATCTAGCTGTAGCGGTGTATAACCAGTATGCGTTGCTCCGCCTTGATATGTCGCCCATACCACAGGTAAGGGGTAACTATTGCTATCAATAGGTGAGGTGTCTGAGAAGAACTCTTCAACATTTGTAAAAGAATCAAAATCTTCATCATTTGCTGCATCGTCAGCATCGATGGGGTCTAGCGCATAAAGCACTTCCCATCCATCCCTCATATGGTCGCCATCAGTATCAGCAATAATTGGAGATGTACCATAGGTATTCGACTCTTCAAAATCCGAAAGGAAATCACCATCTGTGTCTATATCTATTGGGGAAGACCCCAAGGCATATTCTTGCAGATTGGTAAGGCCATCAGCATCAATATCACCAGCGCTATCATCTGCCAACAAATCCAAACCATACTCGAACTCGTACATATCTCCCATACCATCACTATCCGAGTCTTCAAGTAATGGGTTTGAGCCGAGTTCCTTCACCTCTGTAAAATCAGTAAGCCCATCGTTGTCACTATCTTGCGCCAATAAACTTGTACCTAATTCCACCTCTGCTGCATCAGACAAACCATCAGCATCTGTATCCGCAACAAAAGGATTAGAACCATAAATCAACAGTTCATCGCCATCGTTAACGCCGTCATTATCAGTATCAGGGTTGTCCGCATGAGTACCAAAGGTGTACTCCAGCAACGCAGATAAGCCATCCCCATCCAAATCGGAGCCCGCATCAGCAACATTCTTCGGATCTAATCCAAAGCCATACTCCCACCAATCAGGAAGTCCATCACTGTCAGAGTCCCAATCTGGCGTCAGATCTACAAATTTACCCCGCGCATCTAGCTTGGAAAAACTACTTAAGTCTGCCGTGACACGATATAGTCCGTCATATGCTGTAGCAGCGACTAACTCCCCATTACTACGGAGATTTAGATCATTAAAGCTCTGGCCAACGAATAATGTTTTTTGCAAAACCCCACCAGCCGTAAACTGATGTATCTCACCATTCCAGGTAGCTGAAAAAATATTACCAGCCTCATCTACCGCAATTGCCCGGGAAGTTTCAATAGATATGTTGGAGAGCAGAATTCCTGACTCCGGACTGAATTGAGAAACCTGACTGCCACTTAATGCGTAGAGATAGCCATCTGCGCCAACTGTCAGATCTATAAATGTGTCTGCATCTACATAGTTCACAGAACCATTTGCTAAGTCAAACTTCACATACCCTTGACTAGGACTGCCACTAGTTGACTGGTTGGTAACGAAAACTTGTTCACCAACAGCATCTATGCCGCCATAACTCAAATTATGAATAATACTCCAACCAGGCGCTGGATAATGCTCCCAAAGATTTGACTCTAGTGAATATACACTTAAATAAGGCTCAAATGTCCCATTGAAAATCGCTACTCTTCCATCATCCAAAATCACCGCATCTCGTGCATATGTGAAATCACTTCCACTCGGATTAGGGATGTCGAAACTTTTTATTTCACGACCATCAACATCAAGCAAGTAAAGCTTATTTTCAAAAATAGAAATTCCAGAGGCTCCCACTTCAAAAAGTGTAGGAAGAGAAACCCCCTTCAGTTCATCAATCAAAATGCCACAATCGTTAGCTGAGGATTCAATCCTCACATCTAATTTATGATAACCCTCAGCAATGGGAACAGATATCTTTTCCCATGATGTTTGGGAGACAGACACACCTAATAATTTCTCACCATTTAGCTCAATAACCAATTCAGCATCATAGATGGAATAGCAGGTAGATCGTGCTTGTAGAGAAAACTCTACAGGGGAAAAGTAATTGGTTGTAGAAATACCCCAACTACCTTCGGTAAATAAACTAACAACCCCATCACTAGCTGATTGAGTGACAAATTGTGGGCTACCTTGTGAGACCCAGCCCCCCGGCAATTCTTGATTTTCAAAAGAAAAATAGAATTCATCGATTGGAGAGGGTAAAGATAACTCCTCAGTTGGGTCAGAGCCCAAAAGGTACTCGATTAGATTAGAAAACGTATCATTATCCAAATCACTATCGGCATCGGAAGCATCTAACGGATTCAGTCCAAATAGTACTTCCCAGCCATCCGGCATACCATCTTCATCTGTATCACTGTTAGATGGATCAGTAAAATAAGTCAT
The DNA here is from genome assembly GCF_052466775.1 of Microbulbifer sp. CnH-101-G. NCBI lineage: Bacteria > Pseudomonadati > Pseudomonadota > Gammaproteobacteria > Cellvibrionales > Microbulbiferaceae > Microbulbifer > Microbulbifer sp. CnH-101-G. The sequence continues at coordinate 1,032,386 of NZ_CP174292.1, read as the reverse complement.
AACCTCGTCAAAGTCTGACAACCCATCCTGATCCGTATCTACCATCAAAGGCGAACTGCCGGCTACGAATTCCTCAAGATTATTTAGGCCATCAGTATCCGAATCCTTCAAGGCATCTAGTTTGTCAGTGTCATCCAAACCATGGGCCAACTCCCACCACATTGGCAAGCCATCGTTATCGGCATCAGATTCATACCGATAATTTACTATATTCAGCTCATTGCCAATTGATTGATGAATTAGTATTACACCATTTTCATCAGCAATAAGGTCTATATAGGTATCGATATCGAGATATTGTTTAAATAGAATTTCTCTAAGATCATGACTGAAAATTGCTAAAAGATATTCCCTATCTACCTTAACCAGGCCAACAGCAACACTTTCGCTCCAGGTGAAATCCAGTAGCTGTATCTCCGCACCCACATCCTCAGATAAAGAGCTCAAATCAAGTGCGCTAACGAGGGGGTTAGCGGGGTACCCCTGGATAACATTCCCCTCTCCAGTCACAAATAATTTACCATTCGGTGATTGCGACAGCCATGCACCTAAAGACTCTCCGAAGTAATAATATTGATACCCGGAAAACTCCTTTCTATCATTATCAATATTAAAGCTATTTAAATCTCCATAAGAAGAATAATGATAAAACCGGCCGGTTTTCTCCACGTAAAGCAGCTCCTTTGAGCTGCTTACCCAATTGTAACTATCCCTAACCGTATAGCTTTTATCAAGCAAGTGATAATTCAAATAAATGCTATCTTGACCACTTCCAGCAACTGCCACATAGAAATCACCTGCACTTATTAATGCTTCCAGACCTCCCTCTAAAGAGGCCACCTCCTGGTTTTTTATAGGTAAAGTTTCACTAAACTCAATAAGTTTACCATTCTCAAAACCAACCAATATCGAGGATGGATTGGCGACATTTATAGACATCGCCTTACCGTTACTCTCAAAGTGCCCCAAATGTAAAGGGTTTAGATATTTACCAGCAGCCGTATCCCACTTCCAGACTGAACTGGAATCGCCATCCAGCAAATATAGTACGTTTCCTCTTCGAGCAATCTGATCTACATTTTTGACCTGGACTTGTCCTTGAATATCACAAACGCCATTTATGCCATGCTCTGCAAGGTAGCAGGCTGAATCCAGAGGAAATAAATCGAGGCTTAAACTAGATTCTCCCACAGACGGATCATACCCATCATTCCATGAGTCGGGCGCGCCATCGAGGTCAGAATCAACTGATGCAGCGCTATCGTTTGGAAATGCATCCTCTCTATTCGGAACTCCATCGCCATCTATATCATCTAATAGCTCAACCAGCTGATACTTTCGGCCATGATTCTCAGTATAAGTAATGACCAAGGCTGCTTCATCTAACTGTACTAAGCCCTCAGGAAGTCCAATATAGGAAGCAGAAAAAAATTCTTCAAAATTGTTGTTGTAAGCAACTAAAGAGCTGTTATTAGTAAAAGACGCTGATAAGGTTACAACCGTACTATTATCGGAAAACCCATAATCAAAACTAGTTACTGGAGAGCCAATTAAACTCAAGTCACTGGCTTTGTAATAATCACCACTACCAAGCAGCACTCCGTTACCACTATTAACGAGCAGAATCGGACCTCTGATAGTGTAATCACCATGGTAGGGAGATTCCCCTTGGGCACCTATAGCACCGCTCGACTGAGAGATTTCCTCAAAATGTATATCATTAGGTGACGTGCCATCTCTAAAATGATAAAGCCGATTATTTACATTGTTCCAAGCATAATAATGAGAATACCTATTCCAATCCTTACTATCTAATAAACTCCCATCCTTAGACAAGACATGATGTGAACTCCAGGCTCCCTGACCATCTTGAACCAATAGATAGCGACCCGCTTCCGCCAGTCCGGTTGCACCCACAGGCATTTGAATGAGGTTAACTAGTTTTTCAGGTGTATCAATTGAAAAATATCGGATCCAGCCGTCACTATAAGCAAGATATACTCTGTTATGCTCATCATGGTAACGTACAACCTGGGGACTTTGATCTTCAACTACTAGATCAAGTTTTCCAGTGAAGTTTTGAGTCTCTGAACTCCACTGGTAAAAATCGTAAACCCCATTTTCAGAGAACCCGAGATATATAACACCATTCGCGTCAGAAAATGCTTCATCCAGTGCAAGTGTATCGGTCAGTGTGGCGAAACAGGTCTCCCCATCACCTTCATTTATCCGAAAGCACGACGCATCAAGGTCGTAATAGTCAGCATTATCACCGACTCCGTCACCATCCTGATCTGATGACTCTGTTTTATCCCAAGGGAATGCGTCGTTCTCGTTTTCTACGCCATCATTGTCAATATCGCTGTCTACTTCATTGGGGGTACCATCCCCATCTAAATCGGCTCCGATAGCTTTGATAATGGAGTATTTGGGTTTATCCCCCCAGGCTGAGATCTCTCTTGAACCGTCATATTGACGTGTTTCATGAATAAGGAGCTTAACTAAACCACCAACTTTGAGAGGAGTTTCAGCGTCTGAAGACTCGGGATCAAAGGTGTTGGGCACAAGTAGCTCACCAATGTTCAGCCTGGAGACAAAGTCGTAATTATCTTGTATTGCCTGCGTGGTATTTGTATCAAGACCTTCGGCAAGGCCATCTAACACCCCATCTGTTAGATCTAAAACTAACAACTCCAGTACTGCAGAAGTGCTTATATCTGTCTCGTTTTTAAGAGCCCACACAAGAGACGCGGTAGCTTCAGAAGCGGTACGGTAGCTCAAAATATCATCAAGATCGGCCTCATTCCCAAAGGCCACTGGTGGCGTATGAAAAAGGTCTACCTTATCTAGTAGGTCAAAGCCTAACTGACTTTTAACAACCAGGGATTGAGAGTTTATAGCATCACTCAACCCAGGTTTATCGACTACATTTCTCTGCCGGATCAGATCAACAACGATGGTTGTTAGCGGTGTTGCAAAGATATCTTTAGATTTCTCGAGCGCCTCAGCTTCAACAATTGTTGATAAGCTAGGAAGGATTGGGGCCATTCCTGTCGTTAGGTCTATCGTGGCATCATCAGCCAAAAATTCAATTAGGTAGTAACCATTGTCCGGAAGGTCTAAGCCTTCCTCAGTGAATTCACCTAACTCTGTGGTTTCGCCTCTCGCGACAACCTCCCCCTTTAAGTCCTCCGCCTCAAAAGAAACTTCATGAATCTTATAAGTGGCAAAACTTAGTGGCCCCTTAACGGCGGTCCCAGAAAGCGAATATGTGACGGCTGGGGTAGGGGCAGGTGTAGGCTCGGGTTCAGGTGAAGAGTCACTTCCTCCCCCCCCTCCTGAGCAACCTAGTAAGACCGCAGTGAGACCTGCCAGTACAAGCTTTAAATTAAATACCGTTGTTCGCGATCCCATATCACAATCCTTTTCACTCACCAAGCTTGCATACTTAGTGCGATAGTACTTGAGCTGCATAAATCAGGGCCTTTTCGCCACTTTGCAATTCTTTACAGAAATGGGCGCGATCATATACGGCTATTAAATGAACTGCAAAACCCAACTTAGAATTCGATACCTTATTATCACTATGTCTCCCGCTGTGTACGGAGGATATTCCTCTGCGGTAGGGATGCCGTATCCAGGAAGAGCTGTGAACACCAGCGCCAGCGGGTTGAAGACAGGATACAAGGAAAAGCCAAGATCTTTGATCTCGATATCCCAGTTCCAATTACATCTCAATACAGCAATGTATTCACGCTACAATCCAAACTGAGCAGCCCAGCTGGCGTGCGATTAACGCAGGGATATGCCCAAAGGCTTGCCTTTTCAGCTGAACCGCTATTCAAAGCCGGAAGACTGGAGTAGCCGACAACTGTATCTGAATAAACCCAGGGTGTATGGGTTAAGGGTTAAGGGTTAAGGGTTAAGGGTTAAGGGTTGCCAGTGCCTTCCAATTGCCGGAGTCCAACTTCGAGATGCAACTCTGATTATGTTTTATTACATTTGGAGAGGTAAATGGCGAAAAAAGCGCTTAAGGCCATGCAATGGTTGGTTTGGGTACTATCACCCAGGCCATGTGTAAACATGGTGGAGTATCTCGGAGTCACCATTCGCAAAAAAGCTTAAGTCAAGGTGTTGTTGATAGATGGTGAGCGAGCTAGAAGTGTACCGCTGGGCAGCGAGGAAACCGTTACTGCCGCTAAAGTAATCGCCAATATCGGCCCCAAATTACTCTTTAGCCAGATAATTGGCGAACAGCACCTAGAGCCGAAGTTCCCACGTTCGGTGCGCGGTTTCAGAATAGGACCCGGAATCGTCATTGATCCCACCATGAATTAGCCAGATCAGGCCTACGTGGATACGACCCAATACGTATGGTCAAAACAACCCTTTTAGGGATACTGATCCCCTTCACAATCGATGCCTCCTTGGCCCCCAAGGGCCATCATGTCACCAGCCTTTTCTGCCAGTAAGTTGTTCCAGAACTCCCGGAGGGTAAGCGCTGGGATGACAACCGTGGCTAGGCGGCACAAACCATTAATGATACCGTCACCAACTATGCACTCAATTTCCGTGATGCCATCATTGCCCAACAAATCCACTCACCGCTGGATTTAGAGCGCAAATTTGGCTTGATGGGAGGCGATATCTTCCATGGCGCCCTGGGGGGTTGACCAATTGTGGAGTTACCGCCCCTTTATTGGCTATGCAGGTTACCGCACACCGATCAAGGGTCTATATCTCTGCGGTTTGGTAGGCGGCGTTACTGGAGTATCTGGGTATAATGCTGCGATGGAGATCCTAAGGGACAAGTAGAAATATTGTTATAAATGTCTCACGAAGAACGAGTCATTTTTAATTTAAAATAAAAAATAGATGTGTCAGGCAAAAACCAAAGCTTCTATAGCTAAGGTATTGATTCTTCTTGAGGCTTAGCATAGAAAATAGAGGCTTTTAAATTATAGCTTTGAGTCGAGCTAAGTGCTGGGAAGAGCGCCAAAGGCGCTCTTCCCAATTAAAACTAATTAGATGTACCACGAACTTTGATCAAGATTTCATCACCCGGATTCACTTGCAGTCCATACTGTTTACAGTCATGAACCAACCCATTAACAGTTGCGGTAATTTTCTGGCCAGAAGTTTTATTTTCACAAATAAGCTTGCTTGGTGTCATCCCACTTACATTAACCCCAATTGAATCCTTTTCTTCTGGAATATTATAAGAAACAATACCCTTCAGCGATGAGTCACCCCCCTCACAATGCTGCTCAAAGCCAACATGAAGTGAAGTCAAATTTCCATCATCGTCATAAGAAACTTGGTAAACTTCAAACTCCCCAGAGACAGTGTTGCAACCGCGTCCCTGCCCTGTAAATGAAAGTCCTGGTTTATCGGCACCCTGAAAAGGAAAGCGTTCGGCTAACAAATAATTTCCAACTTGAATCTCCTCATCACCGGGAGCAGCCAAATTCAACGTCCAATTTAAATATGATTCATCTGCAAGATTCGAAATAGAAACTGTGATTCCATTATCATAGTTTCTCTTGTAAGAAATCTTTGCATTATCGTCATCGTATAGGTAGTTCAGCCCCTGGCCTATGTAGTCACCGGCCTCACTCTCAAGCTCAACCTGTGACTCAGCTAATACACCTAGCGATGTAGATGCAAGAAAAAAAGCTGCCGAAAGGACAATAGATTTCATTTAAAAAAATCCTTTTTTGATAAAATTTCAACCAAAAATTACACATTAGAGCATACCAATAAATCTAGAAATTACCTCCATGACATTTCAATTCAGCAGCACGACAGCACCGTGAGAACGCACTCACAAAACTCGGCATAAGTAAACCGAGCAACCGGCAAAACAAAGCCACCTTATCGAAACCTTAAAAGCACCTAGCTGCGCTAAATCTCTAAACACATTTTTGGAAACTACTTATGCAGTATTACGCAAAATTAAATATTAATCAAACCCCATAAAGAAATTCACCTGCACTTCAAACAAGAGTACTATTTATTGCCAAATTGAATATAACCAACCAATTTCTTTAGGAGCAAAACAACCTACTTTAAAAGCAGGATATATATTTAGCATTTAATATCTTCGAAGCTTGCACTCACACTCTTAAGAGATACCTCTCCGCCAAAAAGTATCACACCAGGAAACCAACTAATAACATCGATTAAAACTTGAAGGACTGGACTTTGATCCCACTCAAAAAAAATTAACATATGAATGTTATGTAAGCGCAACATTTATAGAAATATGCCAGTACTAAGCTCCAGGAATTGCTGAGTAAAAAAACCAGAATGGCAACTGCTAGCAGGTGGTGCAACCATTATCGATACCGTGACCAACTATGCACCCGATTTTCATGATTTCATCACCGCCAAGAAATTCACTCACCTCTGAATTTAGAGCGCGAATTTATCTTGGTAGGGGGTGATATCTTCCATGGCGCCCTAGACTTAGATCAACTATGAAGCAACCGCCCGTTTGTGGACTTTGCTGATTAGCGTACACCGATCCTCTACGGTTTTGGTAGTCACCCGGGAGGTGGTGTCACTAGTGTACCAGGGCATAATACCGCGATGATGGTTCTGAGGGATAAATAAGAGTGGCATATCAAGGCAAGCAGGACCGAAGCTCTATAAATTCAGCCCCTGACTTGCCACTTACAGAAAATAAGGCCACACAGAGTTTTAAATACCCTCGTTTGAAACCTATAAAGTAATTGGCACTGTTACTCGCTCTAATCCATCCCAATAAGTAAGCTCTATATCTATAACTGAACCATTGGGTTTGTCAAATCTTTGAGCTTTTTCATTTTGGGAAGTAGTTGACCAGCCAGAATTTAGCTCACTACCATTTTCATAGGCTTTTAGCTCTACAAGAGAGTCTAAATTACCGGTTACATAAATGGCCAGGTTATCCCCAGTATCACCCAAAAAAGCGCTCTTTAAACCCTCTTTAAGGGCACTTTCAAAAGAATCAGCACTCTCTGATTTGTTGAAGGACTGGTTTGAAACCTCTAATGAACCCACCTTCCAAGTGAATGCTTTCTTTAAATCAATGTTATTTTTGACTTCTTTGTTTGTGCCTTTACTGGTTAAGATGTCAACAGATCCATCAATCTTTGATGAGCTAATAAAACCAAAAGGTCCATCTTCTAGAATAATATCAACAAATGCATAGTTACCATCTTCGTCTATTTTAGGGAAGCTTCCTAGTTTGAATTTTTCTTCTCCTTTCCTATTGTATCTAACATCTTCACCATTAATCTCAAGTTTCGAGAATTTTAATGATTCTGAGTCAACAACGGCTATATCTCTACCTTCAACCTTAAAAAGAATACTTCTTGATGCCATTGCGCACTGTTGTGGCTTATCCATAAAGCTGAGGGTTTCCAGCTCAGGATGACAGTCCCTATAAGCAACCATCCTTGTATCGAAATTCGCGGCTTTCACAGGCATCGCAAACATTAAAAAAATTAAAAGGAGAGGCCTCGTACTATTCATTTCCAATATACCTATCTATTATTACCTAAAAATGAGTGGGCGAATTATGTAGTGATATTCTCATGGAGTAAATCAAAAATATTTAGATTAATAATATGGGTAGTACATTTGTACATATTAGAGTTGATTTTATGAGATATTTCAGTGCAGATTTAGAATTGGCAATACTTTTTTCAGTGAGCAGCCAAACTCGGACACCTATTTAGGTGGCAAGGTTCACATTGTCAGCTGAGATAGGGCTATTCAACGAATAGTCAACGTCGATATTTCCCCCTAAATTTAAATTTGAGGTTGCCCGCTCGCGGGATGATCGGCAGCGACCATCTAACTTTGGGATAATCTGCTAGATAACAAGGGAGAGAAGCCCTTTGGTAAGGCACCTACCTCGAAGCATGAGAAAATCAGCAACCACCCGCATAGCGGATGGTATGGTGAAAGCCCCCAAAGGGGCTAGCTACACCCCGCCAGCTGCATCTGCTCTTGACGACGCTCTTCAACCTCTTCATTCTTGATATACTCTTGAATCATCTGCTCATCAAGCCACACTGTACTAACGGAGTATCCCCGGGCCCCAAAGTGTCTTCCTGAAAAATTTCTCTGTGCATGTTTGTACTTTCGAAATATCTGGATCGCAGATTTCCCTTTCAAAAACCCAACCGTATTGGAAGCACTGAACTTCGGAGGAATCATTAACAACATATGAATTTGATCCCTCATTGCGTACCCCTCAATCAACTCAATACCCTTTTGACGGCATAAGTCTCGAAATATCGTTCCGATCTCCCGCCTCAATGTTCCAAATAATGCTTTCTTTCGATATTTAGGCACAAATACCACGTGGTACCTGCAATAATGTTTCACGTGAGCTTGGCACTACCAATCTCGCATATGGCCTCCTTTATAGATCTTGCCGGTTCATGGAGGCCATATTTTTCATTCTGCACGCCGGAACGGCAGAGCCCTGTCAAATCTCACCGTCAGAGGCAGTAGCTTACCTATGTGTTAATTATCACTGCATTCCATCCTCTATTCGGTGAACATTTCTTTGTGACAGGGGTGCTGAATCTGGAAAAGATCAATAACATCAATGGAAATGGATTGAGGACAGAATGCAAAAGCTAGTCGGCATCTTTGCGCTCGATATTACAGCCTATGCTGTGATATTAGCCATTACCATCTTGTGCTCTATATCGACCAAAAGCCGCCAAAACTCGGTCCGATAGCAAGATCATTACTCGCTGGCAAGAATTTTTTAGAACTTCCGTGCTAGCTCAACGCTACCTTCAGGGGGACACTCTTGATTCTGGCGAAATGGACAAGCTCAATGAGCTTGTCGCTCTTTGGCAAGCGTGCTTGCAGGATATCAGCTGGTTTTTGCGCTGCCTTAACGAGTCTATTGCTCGCCAAGGCAATGCAGAAAACAAGTGCCGCGGTCGCTTTTGGGAGGGGCGTTTCAAGTCTCAGGCTTTGTTGGATGAGCAGGCGCTGGCAGCCTGCATGGCCTATGTGGATCTCAACCCTGTCCGGGCCAAAATAGCCAAAACTTCGGAGGAGTCGAATTTCACCCCAATCCGACAACGATTTCACGCAGCGACTACTGGTAAGCAGCCCAACAATCTATTGCCGATACTCGGCGGTGAACGCAAAGCAATGCCCAAGGGGCCGCCTTTTCAGCTGGATCACTATCTCGAACTGGTAGATTGGAGTGGCCGACAACTTAACCCACAGAAATGGGGCGCTATTGATGAAAATATCCCCCCAATTCTTTAACAGTTGGGGATATCAACAAAACACTGGCTCTATCTAAACCGCAACTTTGAAAGCCGCTTTAAGTGCTTGGTGGGCTCGGCGGAATTGGGACGACAAGTTTGTACCAAGCAGAATAAGCGCTGGGTACATGGACTGCGAGACCGCCAACTCTTCCTTAGCCCCCCTCCCAGTTCAATAGCCGAAAATCCTCTCGACTATCACTAAAGCAGTTACGCGACTGGCAGCACTCCACACCCATCTCTCAATTATTCAAAAGCCCAACCTATCTGTGCCGAATCACCCCCTGCATTGAAGTTGATGTGCCATCTACCGAATGGTGACGTACCAATTTTGCTTATTTCTTAGCACTTCTACTCCGTGGACTCATCTGCGGGTCCGTAGTGGGCTGCCTGTCGCGAAACTGACCCCACTTTCTAATCTTTGAGTGTTCAGGATCATTTATCCCGTCAAATCAAAGATGGAGAACCTCCAGAGCTGATACTTGTTACGTAAATGCCACCCCTTCTCTAATCTTTGGGTGTTCTAGAATTAATACAGAAAAGATGAAATACACGATTTCAAAGCTATTCTTTCAGATTATGGGTGCCCTGGATTTATTTGGCTTACCAGCGGCCAAGCCGGAGCGATTTTTGTGATAAAGTGTAACGCAGCTTAACCACAAAAACCGCGTAGGTTTGGACGCCTGCGTGTAGCCGCTTGTTAGGCCAAGTGCATATACAAGATTATATAGATCAAATCTTGAGTATACTTGTTTTACCCTGCGCTCTCTTAAAAAGATTGTAAGCATCAATACCTGGATCAAAACCCACGCTAGAAAACTCACTGCCTTCACTACCTGGATCTATACAATTCCAAAAAGATGCAGCACTATTTAATACAAAGCCTCTCAGATACCAATTTGGGTCTATAGAGAATAAAGATTTTCGCAAATCTATAGATTCAGGCGGGCGATACTCACTGAGCCAATGCCAAGCCTCTCTTCTATGCGCGGTACTTGAGAATATTCTTTTTTCGTTTGCAGCGTTCGCATTTTGAATAACGTAATCGGCGCTTTGACTAGTTAAAGGTATTCCTAGACTATCAAGGAAGTTATTTGTCACATACACCAAGCCACCAAACCAGCTTGAACTATCTTTTGTTGCATCGGATACTTTTTTTCTATTTTCATCTGGCATAAATACTTTCCTATAGTTGCTTAACGCTGGGCCTGTATTTTATACACATATTTAAATACTATTCAAAGCCCCATACAAAGCACAATTCAATGAGTTTATTAGAACCTGGTTTCGAGCAAATTTTTCACATTAAAAGCAGGTTACCCCCCACGCTACTAGACATAGGTGTCACGTACCATGGCGGTTCAACTCTTTTCCACTTCCTGCCTACCATTTCTACTATTGCCGTCAAGCCCAACTAGGAGGTCTCTTTAAGCACATTTCTCAAATTCGAAAACGGTTAAATTCACCGCGTGAGCTGTAGTAAGTAATATAGGCCCGCACGCCTATGTCGCGCCTTCGAGATATCCCGTTAATCGCTCTCACTTCGGGTCACTAAGGAACGCTTAATCGGTGTATTGTACTTACAGCTTTCCTTAACGATAAAACTTTAATCAAACAGCCTATCCTCCGACCAGTCACACTCTCAAACAAAACTAACAACTTAAAAATTACCGTAACTACACAGTTAAATACAGAAATACACTAATAAAAAATTCTCTTATATGATTAATCTCTACACTCAAGAAACCCATAAACTCCCTCACACCCCAACCCTCAACCCTCAACCCTCAATCTTCAATCTTCAATCTTCAATCTTCAATCTTCAATCTTCAATCTTCAATCTTCAATCTTCAATCTTCAATCTTCGACAAAAATAAAAAATATAGCCCCCCGAAATCATTGCGTCAATTCAGAATTTAATAACTATAGATTTCATAAAACTGAACCTAATACCAAAACAAAATTTTCAGATAGAACTCTGCACAGTAAGCAACAAAAACCTCATGCCGCCACTTTAACTCGACACCTACATATCGCCTCGAAAAATACCATCAATTATAATTTTACGCAGCAACAGGCAAAAAACACCCAAACACAGTAACACTGAATCAACATCTTTTATTTTTAATTGTTACACAAGAAACCATATTGCACCGATTAAAAGGAAGTTTCAGTAAAGCGAATTTAGCAAGGAGAGGTGCCTCAGCTCTTTTTAATCTCAACTTGCTATCCGCCGGCAATAAGCGCTTGACCTCAACAACTGCAACGAGCTTTAGACCGCAAACTATTTATGCGCAGAGATGGTGGCTTTTGTTTTGCCGCCTCCGCGTAGAGACGCAATGTTAATAATATCGACGATACCCATACCGATATTATTTTTTCGGAGCAATTTAATAGCGAAAGACCTATCACCCTACGTCGAAAGAAATTAGATATCGCGCAACCGAAAAACCCTGCTCAGGAGGATAACAAAGCTAGCAAAGTGGGAAGCTATACCGCTCACTGTGAAGAGCAATAACCTGTGCAACATACCCAAAGACATAACAACGCAATCTAGCGCATACACCCCTATCCCGATTGCTCCCAGAAGTTTTACCTAGTGCACTCAAAATCTGCAATGCGATATTGTGTACCTCTGGCGGGGCCCGAACTCCTAGACCATTAAAGATTTCAGCAATACTACGGCTAGAGAGCCCCCGAATAGATATAAGTTAGTAAGATTCCCTCTTAATTGACTTTATTTTGGACACAAAAAAACCCGCTAAAAAGCGGGTTTTTTTGCCGTTGCTAGGCAACGATATGTATGGTCGGAGCGGCCGGATTTGAACCGACGACCACCACACCCCCAGTGTGGTGCGCTACCAGGCTGCGCTACGCTCCGATTTTGAAAAATCGCTCACTTCGCTAAGTGCTTGATTTTTAAAGACATCGTATCTCGATGTGGCGTGAATCATACCGGACTAGGGCTGGATTGCAAGCCCGTATCGGTACTTTTTTAGAAATTCTTTCTCCCGTCCAGCAGAGCCACCACATCTTTGAGTTCCGCAATCACTTCCGGCAGTACCTGCTGCAGCTGTACCACTTCTGCCCTTTCGCTGCCGGTCTCTATCTGCTGGCGGGCTCCTCCAATGGTATAGCCCTCTTCATAGAGTAGCGCACGAATCTGGCGCACCATAATAACGTCCTGGTGCTGGTAGTAGCGGCGGTTGCCGCGGCGTTTAACGGGTTTCAGCTGTGGGAATTCCTGCTCCCAGTAGCGCAGTACATGGGGCTTCACGGCACACAGCTCGCTCACTTCACCAATGGTGAAATAGCGCTTACCGGGGATTGCAGGTAGCTGAGCATTATTGCTCGGTTCCAGCATGTTCCTCTACTCGTGTCTTGAGTTTTTGCCCTGGTTTGAAGGTGACTACCCTGCGGGCTGAGATGGGGATTTCCTCGCCGGTCTTTGGGTTGCGACCGGGACGCTGGCTTTTGTCGCGCAAGTCGAAATTGCCAAAGCCCGAGAGCTTGACCTGCTCGTTGTTCTCCAGCGCATTGCGGATTTCCTCGAAGAAATACTCGACGATCTCTTTCGCTTCGCGCTTATTAAAGCCCAGCTCCTCGTACAACTTTTCGGCGAGCCCGGCCTTGGTCAGTGCCTCTGTCATTGGATCCTACCAATTGATTCAGAGGCGTCGACTCCAGATCGGAAGCGGCCCAAACCGCGGCGGCTTTCAACCCGGAAGCAGACGCTCTCGGGGTGCAATTCAGCCTGCACACCGAGAGCATCGTGCTCTGTTAGCGCAGGCTAGCGTTATATTTTTGTTCTAATTTACCGACCACCGCCTCCAAGGCGGCATTGATTTCTTCGTCATTAAGGGTGCGCGACGAATGCTGAAACGTCAAGCCCAAAGCGACACTTTTTCTATTTAAATCAATACCTTTGCCCTGGTAGACATCAAATATCTTGAGGTCCGTCAAGGTTTCACCGGCGGCCTCGGTGGCGGTCTCCACCAGGCTGGCGGCGGGAACGTCCGCATCAATCAACAGGGCCATGTCGCGGCGCACTTCCGGGAACTTGGACAGCGGGCGGAACGCGGGGGCTTTACCTTGGCCGATCGCTTCCAGGCTGAGCTCGAATACGAACGCCGGCTTGGCCAGATCCAGCTTTTTCTGCAGCTGCGGGTGCAGGGCACCGATAACCCCTACTTCGCGGTCGCCGCGCATAATCTTGGCGGTTTGGCCAGGGTGCAGTGCGGAGTGTTGGCCGGCAACAAAGCGGAATTCATCGGCGACACCGGTGCGGGCCAGCAGGGCTTCCACGTCAGCTTTCACATCGAAGAAATCCACGCTGTCTTTGCTGCCAGTCCAATTTTCCGCAAAGCGGTTACCGTAGGCGAGACCAGCGATCATCTGTTCCTGGTGCAGCTCCGCACCGGGTACGAAGCGCAGACCAGTTTCGAACAGGCGTACGCGGTTTTGCTGGCGATTGAGGTTGTACTGCAAGGCTTTGTACAGGCCCGGCAGCAAGGTGGTACGCATCACCGCCAGCTCGGCGCTGATTGGGTTCTGCAGGGCCACCGGGTCGGCTTCCGGGTCAAACAGGGCAGCGCTGTCGCTATCGATAAAGCTGAAAGTGATCGCTTCGTAGTAACCGCGGCTCAGCAGGGTCTGCTCCAGGCTGTCCTGGGCAATGGCACTTTCCGGGCGTGGGGCAATTTCCAGTTCGGCGGTAAAGCTCTCGCTGGGGATACGGTTATAGCCGTAAACACGGGCCAGCTCTTCCAGCAGGTCGGCTTCGATGGCGATATCGAAACGGAAGCTGGGGGCGAGGAAGGTCCAGCCTTCGGCATTTTGATCGATCTTTTCCAGGCCCAGGCGGGTAAGAATATCGACGATCTCGTCATCCGCCAGCTGGATACCCAGGCCCTGCTCTACCCGCGCTCGACGCAGAGTGATATGACGCTCGGCGGGCATGGTTTCGGTCAGCTCGCGCAGATGTACCGGGCCGGGCTCACCGCCAACGATATCCAGCAACAGCTGAGTAGCGCGCTCAACCGCTTTCTCTTGCAGGTGGTAGTCCACGCCGCGCTCAAAACGGTGAGAGGAGTCGGTGTGCAAACCATAGGAACGGGCCTTACCGGCAATCGCCAGCGGGCTGAAAAAGGCACTCTCCAGGAAGATATGCTGGGTATCTTCGGTAACGGAAGAATCCAGGCCGCCCATGATGCCGGCCATGGCCAGAGGCTTTTCTTCGTCGGCAATTACCAGGGTACCTTCCTGCAGTTTCACTTCCTGGCCGTCCAGCAAGGTTAGCTCTTCACCGGCTTCAGCCATGCGCACTTTGATACCGCCGGAGAGTTTCTCCAAGTCGAAGGCGTGCATGGGCTGGCCCAGCTCCAGCAGGACGTAGTTAGTTACGTCTACTACCGGATCAATACTGCGCAGGCCGCTGCGACGCAGACGCTCCTGCATCCACAGAGGTGTTACGGCCTTGATATCGATATTGCGAATGACACGACCTACGTAGCGCGGGCAGGCAGCTTCGGCCAGCAGGGATACGGGCAGACTCTCATCGATTTGCTGGGGTACCGGGGCAACTTCCGGGCCCTGCACGGCACAGCGGTTCAGTACACCCACTTCGCGGGCAATACCGGCAACACCGAGGCAGTCGGAACGGTTTGGGGTGAGGTCTACTTCGATAGTCTCATCGTCCAGCTGCAGGTATTCGCGCAGACCGGCACCGGTGGGTGCGTCTTCTGGCAGCTCCCAGATACCGTCGTTGTCTTCGCCCAGCTCCAGTTCGGTTTGTGCACAGAGCATGCCGAAGCTTTCGACACCGCGCAGCTTGGCTTTTTTGATTTTAAAATCGCCCGGCAGCTTGGCGCCTACCAGCGCAAAAGGAATTTTGATTCCAACGCGCGCGTTGGGGGCACCACACACTACTTGCATTTCACCGTCGGGGTGGCCGGCCACTTTACAGACACGCAATTTGTCGGCATCCGGGTGCTGTTCACAGGCGACAATCTCACCGACAACCACCCCGGAAAAATCACCCGCTACTTTCTCTATGCCATCCACTTCCAGGCCGGCCATGGTGATTTGATCGGCCAGTTCCTGTGTGGTGAGTTTCGGGTTTACCCATTCCCGCAACCAGGAGTTGCTGATTTTCATAGTTGATCTCTTTCTGTATTCCGTCAGCGCACCTCTGTGCGCATTTCGCCCTGGGTATTTATTTCGCCACCCGGGCCTCCACAATTCGATTGCTACTGCGAACAGCCGCGGCTATTCACGCTCTCACTGGGCTAGAACTGTTTCAAAAAGCGCAGATCGTTATCGAAGAACAAGCGCAGATCGTTAACGCCGTAACGCAGCATGGCGAGGCGCTCGATACCAATACCGAAGGCAAAGCCGGAGTATTTTTCGCTGTCGATATCGCAGGCGGCAAACACGTTCGGGTGCACCATGCCGCAGCCGAGAATTTCCAGCCAGCCGGTGCCGGAACATACGCGGCAACCTTCACCGCCACAGGCAGTGCACTGGATATCGGCTTCCGCGGAAGGCTCAGTGAATGGAAAGTAAGACGGACGGAAACGCACCGGCACTTCCGCTTCGAAGAAGGCTCGCAGGAATTGGTCGATAGTGCCTTTCAGGTGCGCAAAGCTGATGTTCTCACCGATTACCAGGCCTTCTACCTGGTGGAACATGGGCGAGTGGGTCACATCGGAGTCGCAACGGTATACGCGGCCCGGGCAGATAATGCGCAGCGGCGGAGACTTCTTCTCCATGGTGCGGATCTGCACGGAAGAAGTGTGTGTTCTCAGTACCGTGGTGGGGTCCACGTAGAAAGTGTCGTGCATCGCGCGCGCTGGGTGGTGCGCGGGAATATTCAGGGCTTCGAAGTTGTAGTAGTCCTGTTCGACTTCCGGGCCGTTCTCAACTGTAAATCCGATGCCTGCAAAGAAATCTTCTACACGCTTTAAGGTGCGGGTGATGGGGTGAGCATTGCCCTGCTCTTCACCGCGCCCCGGCAGAGTGACATCTATGGTCTCTTCAGCCAGCTTGGCATTGATGGCTGCCTGCTCCAGCATAGTGCGGCGCGCGTTAATTTTTTCCTGCACCTGCTGCTTGGCTTCGTTGATCTTGGCACCCGCAGCCGGGCGCTCCTCAGCGGACAGCTTGCCCAGGCCTTTCAGCAGTGCCGTCAGCTGGCCCTTTTTGCCCAGGTAATCAACACGCACCTGATCCAGTGCGGCGAGGCCGTCGGCCTTCTCCACCAGCTCCATTGCCTGCTCGGTGAGGGACTGCAAATCTTGCATCGAACTGTTCCCGTTTGAATCCAACTTCGATTGGGGCCTATTGGCCCTAGTTTTTGTGCTTGTTTCGGCCGGTGCGCTTGCACCGCGGGGGCTCCCCTGGCACCGCCACCGGTAAAAATAGCGGAAACCCCATAAAAAAATAGGGAAGGGCCGCTACAGCCCTTCCCTATTTTAAGTATTCAGTTTTACAACTGAAATGACAGCTTACGCTGCCAGGGCTGCCTTAGCTTTTTCAACTACGGCAGCAAAAGCGGCTTTATCGTAAACAGCCAGATCAGCCAGTACACGGCGATCCAGTGCGATGTCCGCTTTCTTCAGACCTGCAATCAGGCGGCTGTAGCTCAGGCCTTCGGCACGGGACTGGGCGTTAATACGGGTAATCCACAGAGCGCGGAAGTTACGCTTTTTAACGCGACGGTCACGGTATGCGTACTGACCAGCTTTAATAACTGCCTGCTTGGCAACGCGGAATACGCGAGAACGCGCACCGTAGTAACCTTTAGCCTGCTTCAGAATCTTCTTGTGACGACGACGCGCCTCTACACCACGTTTTACACGGGCCATAACTCTATCCTCTTAAACCTTTGCGATTTGGGCCAATTACTTGGCGCGCAGCATACGATCGACCAGACCGGCATCAGACTTGTTCATAGTCTGGGTGCCACGCAGCTGACGCTTACGCTTGGTGGTCATCTTGGTGAGGATGTGGCTCTTGTTAGCGTGCTTGTGCTTGTAGCCCGCAGCCGTCTTCTTGAAGCGCTTGGCAGCGCCACTATGAGTCTTTGCTTTCGGCATTTTGTACTCCAAAGTGAATATTCGCCTGTAAAACAGGCACCTTTAGTAACTGCCGACAACCAGGGGTTATCGACACTGTGAGAGTGAGGAGGCAGCCGTCGCCCAATCACTTCTCAAAGGAGGTCCCGGGAATCGCTTCCCCAAACCTCACTTTTTCTTTTTGCTAGGAGCGAGAACCATCAACATCTGGCGACCTTCCATCTTTGGTCTTTGCTCTACAACAGCCAGCTCTTCCAGGTCTTTTTCGATGCGCTGCATCATCTCCATGCCAAGCTCCTGGTGAGCCATTTCACGACCACGGAAGCGCAGGGATACTTTGGCTTTGTCACCCGCTTCAAGGAAGCGGATGAGGTTGCGCAGCTTGATCTGGTAGTCACCGATATCGGTGCCTGGGCGGAATTTCATTTCCTTGATCTGCTGCTGCTTCTGCTTCTTCTTGGCCGCATTCTTGGCTTTCTTGGCCTCGAATACGTGCTTGCCGTAGTCCATGATCTTACAGACTATCGGCGTGGAGTCCGAGGCAATTTCAACGAGATCCAAGCTGGCTTTCTGTGCAGCTTCCAGCGCTTCATCCAGGGAGACAATGCCTACCTGTTCGCCATCAGCGCCTATCAGGCGGATTTCTGACGCTTCAATCTGATCGTTTATGCGGGCCTTTTTGGACCGTCCCTTAGTGTCTCGTTTAATAGCTATGGTCTCCCAGTTGCCAAGTTGTTATGCATTATCTTCGGACAAACGGCCGCGGCGACTGACGTCCTGTTCGAGAATCTCTAGGAAAGACTCATAAGTCATGCTTCCCAGGTCCTCACCGCTGCGGGTGCGCACGGCAACCGTCTGGCTCTCTACTTCCTTATCGCCAATGACCAGCAGATAAGGGACACGCTGAAGCGTGTGCTCGCGGATTTTAAAGCCGATCTTCTCGTTTCTCAAGTCAGCACTGGCGCGGTATTCAAGGGCGCCGAGGCGAGCCTCAAGATCGCGGCAATAATCAGCCTGACGATCGGTGATATTCATGATTGCCACCTGCTGTGGCGCCAGCCAGGTGGGGAACGCGCCTTCATAGTGCTCGATCAGGATTCCGATAAAGCGTTCGAAGGACCCCAGGGCTGCGCGGTGCAACATGACCGGTGACTGACGCGAGCCATCTTCGGCAACATATTGCGCATCCAGGCGGCCCGGCATAGAGAAATCTACCTGAATAGTACCGCACTGCCATACACGGCCGAGGCAGTCTTTCAGGGAGAATTCGATCTTGGGTCCGTAGAAGGCACCTTCACCTGGCAGCTCCCCCCAGGGCAGACCTGCGGCATCCAGCGCATCCGCCAGCGCTTTTTCTGCCTTGTCCCAGCTTTCATCGGAACCCACACGCTTCTCCGGGCGAGTGGAGAGGCGGTAAATAACATCATTAAAGCCGAAGTCTTTGTACACGGAGTGCAGCAGATCCATAAAGTCAGAAACCTCTGACTGGATCTGATCTTCGCTACAGAAGATATGACCATCATCCTGCACGAAGCCGCGCACACGCATCAGACCATGCAGGGAACCGGAGGGTTCACTGCGGTGACAGGAACCAAACTCCGCCAAACGCAGCGGCAGGTCGCGATAACTGCGCAAACCTTGATTAAACACCTGCACATGACAGGGGCAATTCATCGGCTTGATGGCAAACTGACGCTCTTCACTGGTGAGCGTAAACATATCATCGGCAAACTTGTCCGCATGACCGGACTTCCGCCACAGGCTGAAATCCACCAGCTGTGGGGTTTTGATTTCTTTGTAACCAAACTCGCGCTGGCGGCGACGCATGTACTGCTCGACAGTGCTGTATATCGTCCAGCCATTCGGGTGCCAGAACACCATGCCGGGCGCCTCTTCCTGAATATGGAAGAGATCGTATTTCTTGGCCAGCTTGCGGTGGTCACGCTTCTCTGCCTCTTCAATACGACGCAGGTAAGCTTTTAATTCTTTCTTGTTGGCCCAGGCAGTACCGTAAACACGGGTCAACATCTCGTTGCTGGAGTCACCGCGCCAGTAGGCACCAGCCACCTTAGTCAGCTTGAAGGCCTTCAATCTGCCAGTGGAGGGCACGTGGGGGCCGCGACATAGATCTTCGAAATCGCCCTGGCGGTACAGAGAAATATCTTCATCGCTGGGGATACTGTCGATAATCTCGGCTTTGTACTCTTCGCCCATATCGAGGAAGTATTGCACCGCTTCTTTACGAGGCATTAGCCGGCGGCTGACCGTAATATCTTCCTTGGCCAGCACTTCCATACGCTCTTCGATCTTTTCCAGGTCTTCCGGCGTAAATTGGCGCTCGTAGGCAAAGTCGTAATAGAAGCCATCATCGATAACCGGGCCAATAGTGACCTGGGCCGTCGGGTACAGCTGCTTAACCGCTTGCGCCAGCAAGTGTGCGGCAGAGTGGCGAATGACTTCCAGCCCTTCGGGTTGGCGGTCGGTGATGATGGCCAGATTGACATCGCGATCGATGACATAGCTGGTATCAACCTCTTTGCCGTCAACTACGCCAGCAAGTGCAGCCTTGGCCAAGCCAGGACCGATATCTGCGGCCACATCGTGCACGGAAACCGGAGCGGAAAATTCTCGACGAGAACCATCGGGGAGAGTAACAACGAGCATTGTTTGTCCTTTCTCTCAGTGGCGATCCCTACCAAAGACCGCATGAAACTATCCATGAAACCATTCATGGAACTATTGATTCGGATGGAGTAACCACCCTTTGAAGATGGTAGACCCGAGCGGATTTGAACCGCTGACCTCTGCCATGTCAAGGCAGCGCTCTAACCAACTGAGCTACGGGTCTAGAACTCTGCAGCGGGGGAACCCAGTGCTGCGAAGAGCGCGAACTTTAGCACCGCTTTTCAGTGTTTTCAACAACTTACTGAGCTTTTGCAGTAATTTTTTTAAGTGATTGCTGCGGCAGGGGCGGCCGATAAAGCTACCCCCAGCCCAATTATTCCACTTCCTTCAGGCGTGAAATCTCATCTCGCAACTTTGCTGCAGATTCAAACTCCAGGTTTTTGGCGTGCTCATACATCTGATTCTCCAGCTCAGCAACTCGCGCCCAGCGCTGCTTATCGGACATCGGTTTGTCATCAACCTTATAGGTACCCTTCCCTTCTGCCACCTTACGCTTACTTTTGGGCACACCGGGCGCCACAGCGCCCTCAAGAATATCCGCAACGCTTTTGCGAATCCCTTTCGGTGTAATGCCATGCTCTTTATTGAAAGCAATCTGTTTTTCCCGGCGGCGACGGGTCTCTTCCAGCGCGCGCTCCATGGAGCCGGTTACTTTGTCCGCATACAAAATAGCCCGCCCCTCAAGGTTGCGCGCTGCCCGGCCAATCGTCTGGATCAGTGAGCGATCAGAGCGGAGGAAGCCCTCTTTATCGGCATCGAAGATGGCCACCAGGGCAACCTCTGGCATATCCAGACCTTCACGCAGCAAGTTAATACCAACTAGCACATCAAACTCGCCGATGCGAAGATCGCGAATAATCTCCACCCGTTCGACAGTATCGATATCGGAGTGGAGGTAGCGTACCCGCACCCCATTCTCCGCCAGATACTCGGTCAGATCCTCTGCCATCCGCTTTGTCAGCACGGTAATCAGCACTCGTTGATCCGCTTCCGCGCAGCGGTGAATTTCAGAAAGCGCGTCATCTACCTGGGTCTGGGCCGGGCGTATTTCCACTTCCGGATCAACAAGCCCTGTGGGCCGCACTACCTGCTCAACCACCTGCCCCGCGTGATCAGCCTCATAGGGCCCCGGTGTCGCTGAAACAAATACCGTTTGCGGGGCCAGGTGCTCCCACTCTTC
Organism: Microbulbifer sp. CnH-101-G; assembly: GCF_052466775.1. Lineage (NCBI taxonomy): Bacteria > Pseudomonadati > Pseudomonadota > Gammaproteobacteria > Cellvibrionales > Microbulbiferaceae > Microbulbifer > Microbulbifer sp. CnH-101-G. The sequence continues at coordinate 1,011,159 of NZ_CP174292.1, read as the reverse complement.
AAATTTGAGCGGGCGGTTGTCCAGGGCGGAAGGGAGACGGAAACCGTACCCCACCAGGGTCTCTTTGCGCGATCTATCCCCGCGGTACATGCCGCCGATTTGCGGCACGGTTACGTGGCTTTCATCAATAAACAACAGTGCATCGTTTGGCAAGTAGTCAAAAAGTGTGGGCGGTGGCTGGCCGGCATCACGACCAGACAGGTAACGAGAATAATTCTCCACGCCATTGCAGTACCCTAACTCCTGCATCATTTCCAAATCATATCGGGTACGCTGATCCAGCCTCTGCGCCTCCAGCAACTTGTTATTACCGCGCAACTGCTCCAGACGTACCCGCAGTTCATCCTTGATTTCATCGATAGCGCTGACAATGGTCTCGCGCGGGGTAACGTAGTGACTCTTGGGGAAGATGGTAACCCTGGGAACTTTCTTAAGCTGCTCGCCGGTAAGAGGGTCAAACAGGGTGATCTCTTCAATTTCTTCATCAAACAGAGACAGGCGCACCGCCTCCAAATCGGAGTCGGCCGGGTAAATATCAATAATATCGCCGCGCACACGATAGGTTGCACGGCGGAAGTCGGCATCATTGCGCGTATATTGCAACTCCGCCAACCTGCGTAAAATTGTGCGCTGATCCACCAGATCGCCGCGATCCAAATGCAATACCATTTTTAGGTACTTATCGGGATCACCCAGGCCATAAATAGCCGATACCGTGGCAACGACCACAACATCACGCCGCTCTATCAGTGCCTTTGTAGCAGATAGGCGCATCTGCTCAATGTGCTCATTTACCGAGGCATCTTTCTCAATAAAAGTATCTGAGGAGGGCACATAAGCTTCGGGCTGATAGTAGTCGTAATAGGAGACGAAATACTCGACGGCATTCTTGGGGAAAAACTCTTTGAACTCTCCATAGAGCTGGGCAGCCAACGTTTTGTTGTGCGCCATCACTATTGCCGGGCGCTGTAAGCGCTCGATGATGTTCGCCATAGTGAAGGTTTTACCCGAACCCGTAACCCCCAGCAGCGTTTGATGGCTCAAACCATCGTCTATACCCTCGGATAACTGCTCGATCGCCAGCGGCTGATCCCCGGCTGGCTGATACTTAGATTCCACCTTAAAAGGCCGCGACTCCATACACTTCCCTCAACCACTCAATCATTCATGCAACACCGGATTGTAGGCTGTCGTCATACCACCCTCAAATACAAGAGAATAGCGTCCTACCCTGCCCTCCTCAGACCTGAGGCGTTTTGCTCGCAGGCTAAATAAATATTTTCCTGACAAATCAATTAGTTAAAGATCAAAAAAGGGGTTGACCTAGTCAGGAGTGCTCTATAATATACGCGCCATCTCAACGGCACAGCCGAAAAGATATTCCGCCTTAGCTCAGTTGGTAGAGCAAATGACTGTTAATCATTGGGTCGCTGGTTCGAGCCCAGCAGGCGGAGCCAAGTTTACAGCGCAGCTTAATTTGCGCTATATAAGTTAGATTAAATTCCGCCTTAGCTCAGTTGGTAGAGCAAATGACTGTTAATCATTGGGTCGCTGGTTCGAGCCCAGCAGGCGGAGCCAAATTAAAACCCCGCATAGCATGCTATGCGGGGTTTTTTCTTATATGGCCACCCTATATTCTTTCCCTACCCCCCCCTGAGAAGCAAAGTGAACCCTCAACTCCCGACTTAATAAAAAGCTGAGGGGTAGCCGTTCTTAAAGCTAAAGCTACCGAAGGGCGCTCTCATTAGAGACGGGGAGTCGCTCAACAGTGGCCATTTTTACCGGACGGGGCACTTTGGCAGAGCAAGACCAAACGGCATCGGTCAAGCCGTGCTTTGAGACATAACCACTTACCGATTCAGATAAGATCTGATGGACCTTCTCGCAGTGATGCTCAGCGCAGGCCTGCCTCAATGCCGCGATAAGCGATCGCAGGACTCCCCTCTCCAGGAACTCCTCTTCCGCGCGCATAATCATCGGGTGGTCGGTACCCGATACATTGTCACCAAGTAGCAACTCCTCGTAGAGCTTTTCCCCGGGACGCAAGCCAGTCACCTGGATCTCAATATCTCCGTCAGGGTTTTTATCATCCTTTACAGAATGCCCCATAATCCTGATAAGCCGCTCGGCAAGATCATAGATTTGTACTGGCTCTCCCATATCCAACACAAATACATCGCCGTTGCGGCCCATATTCCCCGCCTGCAAGACAAGCTGAGCGGCCTCGGGAATAGTCATAAAGTAGCGAGTCACCTTAGGATGGGTCACAGTAACAGGGCCGCCCGCATTGACCTGATCTGTAAAAAGGGGAATAACCGAGCCAGAAGAGCCCAGCACATTACCAAAGCGGACCATGCAGACCCGCATTTTGCTGGAGTGGCGACCATAGTCCTGACACACCAGTTCGGCAAGGCGCTTGGTGGCACCCATAACATTCGTTGGGCGTACGGCCTTATCGGTAGAAATCAGAACAAACTGCTCCACCTTGGTACCTTCGGTAGCCTCCAAAACTGACAGGGTACCCAGCACATTATTGTCTGCACCCAGAACGACATTCTGCTCAACCAAGGGAACATGCTTATAGGCAGCGGCATGATAAATAGTATTTACCGAAAAGCCTTGAATGATATCAGCCATTCGCACTTTATCGCGGACATCGCCTAGTAGTGCAGTCACCTTGAGCTGATACCCTTCATCCAGTTGCTGCTGGCGAAGCTCACGCTCAATTTGGTAGAGAGCATACTCAGAGGACTCCACCAGCACTAAGTGAGCCGGCCCCCACTGGGCAATCTGCCGGCAAAGTTCCGATCCAATAGACCCACCAGCACCAGTAACCAGCACCACCTTGCCGCTAATAGAGCCAGCTATCAAAGTTTTTTCAGGCTCTACTGGAGCCCTACCTAAAATATTTTCATAGGTTTGGGACATATCTTCGGTGCGGCCCGCCGCATCAACCAGCTCCTCCACACCGGGAATGGCCTTGACCACCAACCCCTGCTCACGAAGCCCCCTTGCTATTTCCCGGCGCCGGCGCTTAGGCACGCCAGGCATTGCCAATAAAACCTCAGCAATATCCTGATCGGCAACAACGCTAAGGATGTTTGCCGGGGAATAAACCATAACACCATCAATCAAAGTCTTTTGCTTAGAGGTGTTATCATCAAAAAAGGCGACGGGCTTATAGACTTCACCATGAAGCAACGCCTTATAAACCTGCAAACCAGCCGTACCGGCGCCATAAATTGCCACGCGAGTTTTATGGATCTCCAAGGCCATCTGATAGTAAATCCTGACCAGCCAGCGAGACCCACCCACAGCAATCAGTGCAAAACACCAGTAGATAACTGGGACCGAGCGAGGGACGCCCGCAGTGGTCAAATAAGAGGCCACTGCAAGGAGAATTGAGGATGCGGTAACCCCTTGGAGTACGGCGATAACCGCTTTCTGCCCCATGTAGCGAATAACCGTGCGGTACAAGCCGAGCTTAAGAAATATAAAGCTACTGGAGCAGATGGTAATAACCAGGCAGGCCAGCATTGGCAACGTCACAGCCTCAGCAAAGCCATTGAGCCGAATTGCCATAGCGATAAAAAAGGCAACACTCAGCATCGCGAGGTCAAACAGCAACATCAATGTCGGCTTCTTGGCCCTGTCAAATTTTCGCCAAATACCAATCACAGGATTACTCCAAACATAGAATCAACCAATCCCTGGCCCCATTCTAGCGACCATCAAAGTCAAGCTGCCGTCAAGGCAACAAAAGCGAATGCGACACTAGATGCAGCAACCATTAAAGCCAACTGCAAATGTAGTGTTTTTCTCACTCCAATTCGGAGTGCCAAGCGCTGGTAAAGGTGCTCTCGATGGGCCTCCCACCAGCGCTGCCCAGCGGCCACTCTGCGCAATAATGTAAAACTGGCATCCACCCAAAATGGGCTAAATACAATGATCGGGAACCATAACTGAAAGGCCCCTCTCTGCCACCCAAACACGCTTAAAGCGAACACTGCCAAACCAATGCCTGTGGACCCTGCATCCCCCATAAATATTCGAGCAGGGGGCCAATTAAAGCGCAGGAAAATCACTGTGCACACCACAAACAAGGCGCACACACCAGCCAACTCCCAATCACCAGCAAAAAAACACACAAGACCAAGAGATAAAAAACCGATCACAGTCATGCTGCCGGCAAAGCCATCCATGCCGTCCATAAAATTGTACAGATTGATCATCCAACTCCCCGCCAGAACGAGGGGAAGAAGCCACCACCAATCCACCTCTCTGGGTAGCGAAAGAACAATCAATATCGCGGCGATTAACTGGGTGGCAAAACGTACCCTAGCAGCCACATGCCGCACATCATCTATGGCCGATACAGCAAGCAGCAAGAAAAAAGATATATAAACCGGCAGAGGAAAAGATGCCGGCCCAACAGCTAAGCCCAGCCCGCAACCCGCCAATAGCGCCCAACCACCAGTGCGAGGAACCGGGTCGCTATGCATGGAGCGATGATTGGGCACATCCAGGGCCAAATTTTGCATGCGCGACAGCAAGACAGATGTCATGCCGTAACTCAATGCCCCCCCAACTAGCAACGGGAGCAACCAGGCTAAAAATGAACCTGCCAAAACTTTCTCCTTCAACACCTACTATTGACGCAACACATAGCGCTAAAACTAAACCTCAGAACAAGCGCTGACATCAATTTCGCAGCAGAGGAGAGCTGAGGCAGAGAGGCACCCCATCCTATCAACAAAGGGGAATCCTCTTCGCCCCTGATTCCAAGTCAACTACAATCGAATCCGCTCACGATTCTTGTCGAGCGTCGCTGCACCAATCCCTTTGACATTCAGCAACTGATCCAGCGATGTAAAGGGACCGTGCTGCTCCCGATACTCAATAATCAGCTGCGCTTTGGCCTCACCAATGCCAACAAGCCTCTCCGCAAGCTCTGTCGCGGATGCACTGTTTACATTGACCGCAATAGAGTCTTGCTGTGCAACCTCAATCTCCTCGGCGGATAATGCCGATGAAGAAAAAAATGTAAGGGCAATAGCCAGTAATACAGAAATTAACGAATGAGCTTTTATCATGATCGACTCCCAGTGAAAGTGTTTTGGTTTCACATTGGGACTGCTATACCTCCCCAAGGCGGACCATGATACCAACAGGTCATATGAGCCTCTTGCAAAGGCTTATTACACTACATGACACCCAGTCAAAGCAAACAAACCTTATTTTCCTGCAATTTCAGCCAATATATCTTGCAGGGCTGTCAGGGGGTCCTCTGCCGCAGTGATGGGTCGACCAATTACCAAGTAGTCAGATCCCTGATTCAATGCCTCATAAGGGGTAAGAGTACGTCGCTGATCGCCGGCGTCACTACCCGCAGGGCGAATTCCTGGGGTCACCAAAGCAAAATCTGGACCACAGGCTGCTTTTAGCGCTTCAGCCTCGCGCGCAGAGCAGACTACACCATCGAGACCACAGGACTGAGCCTGAGCGGCCAGGTTGAGCACCTGCTCCTCCAAGGGCTTACCAACCCCAGTTGCTGCAAGCTCTTCCTGGGTGGTGCTAGTCAGCACAGTGACTCCGATCAGCAACGGCCTACCTTCGCCAAGCTCACTCAACGCATCGGCAGCCGCTCTCATCATGCGCTCTCCGCCACTAGCGTGCACATTTACCATCCAAACACCCAGGCGCGCTGCCGCCTTTACCGCTGCTGCAACGGTATTGGGGATATCATGAAATTTCAGGTCCAGAAAAACCTCAAACCCTCGATCGACAAGGGCGCAAACCAGATCTGGCCCCGCAATAGTGAATAATTCCTTGCCAACTTTTACTCGACAAAGAGATGGGTCTAGCTGATCCGTCATAGAGAGCGCGGCATCAGCGTTGTCATAATCGAGGGCAACAATAACCGGGGAAGAAACTTGAGAATGCAAAGAAATACCTCTAAAAAAATTAGACTAGATAGCGATCGAGGAAATCCATCACTCCCCCTCGATCCCCTTGACTGAGCGGACAGAGTCCCAATGCTTGCAGCTGGGGCATAACCAGTGCAATTGGTTTCCAGAGAATCCACAATTACTGCAACGATAGTGCGGACGATTGGCGATCAGTTGATCAATCAATGTTTTCAGCAGGGAGAGATTTTCCCTCGACCTACCTTGTGCCGTGCCAATATACAAATCCAGAAAACGGCCAAGTCCACGCAATGACGGGCGCAGAGCAAGCTGCTTGCCCATAAAGGCTGCCGCAGCGGCTTCACTATCCTGCTCTTGAATCCTGCTAGTAAGAGCGATCAATACGCTATTCGATGGGTGCTCCTTGAGGAGCGACTCAAGATAGCGATCCAACCCTTTTCCATCATCCAGCTCGACATAGCAGGTGATTAACAACTCCAGAATTTCCGGAATATAGTCGGGGCTTTGCTTGGGAATCCGCTGCAACACCTTGATAGCGTCCCGCTGCTTACCGAGCAAATATTCAAGACGCGCCCACAGTAAGCAGGCTCTGACCGAGCTGCGATCATACCCCAAAGCCGCATCGAGATGTTTACGCGCACTCAAATAGTCTTTGCCTGCAATAGCCTCCTCAGCGAGCTCACAGCAAAAGTGCGCCTGTATAGGAGCCCAGTCAGCGGACAATCGCTTGAATCGGCGACCGTGCAAAAGATTTACCGCATGGATGGCTTTAGCCCACTCTCTCTCATCCCTATAGACCTCAATCAAATGTTCGAGACTGGTTGCCCGCAGCTCCTGGGAGGTTTCAACCAGTTCCTGTAGAAGCCGCTCGGCTCTGTCTAACCAGCCAGCGGCGATATAGTCGCAGGCCAACTCAAACTGGGCTTTATGCTGGCTCTGCCTTGATAAGCTGGGACGCGCGAGCAGGTTCTGGTGGACCCTGATAGCCTGGTCGTACTCCCCCCTTCTACGCAAGAGATTGCCCAGAGCCAGGTGCGTATCGAAAGTGACCGGGCTGACCTCAAGAGAATCGATAAACTTCTCAATGGTGTCATCGTGGTGCTCGCTCAGAAGATAATTAAGCCCCTGCGCATAGGAGCGAGCCAGGGACTGCTCCCGCTCACTAAAGTCGGGCTTTCTCCTGGAGCTACCGCGACCCAATACCCAACCGATAGCAACAGCAGTCAGCAGAAAGAAGAAGTAGGCAAGATCCAGCAAGTCAGTCTCCGGAAGCCTTACGGTGAACGGCTTGCAGTTCGCGCTCCATCTTTTTGAGCTGCTTGCTCAAACCTCGAGCGCGGCGGTGCTGAGAGAAAATCGGTAAAAGACTGGCAAGGAAGCCGAGCAAAACGCCCAGAAGCAGCATACAGATCAGCCAAACCCCAACGCTACCGGACTGCAGGGAGTAACCCGCAATAACCGGTGAGATCACCTGGGAGTTTTCCACCGCAAAATAGATACCGAGAGCAACGCAAATCAGGGCCAAAAGGCCGAAAAAAAAGTGCATCAGCCAGCGCAGAAATGACAAGGGAACCTCCACGTTCCACGAAAGATTGGCTCAAACTAGCGGCCACAAGGATTTTCAGGCGAATGATACTGCCATTTTGGAAGCACCACCCCTCTCATCCGGCAATATCCGAGGTGCAATCATACTTCGATCCCAGCCACATCGTGCATGCTGCGATTTACTCTGTCGCGCAATTCTTTGCCAGGCTTGAAATGGGGAACATATTTACCCGCCAGCGCCACAGCATCCCCCGTTTTAGGATTCCGCCCAGTGCGCGGTGCACGGTAATGCAGTGAAAAACTGCCAAAACCTCGTATCTCAATGCGCTCCCCCTGAGAGAGGGAATCAGACATGGTATCCAACATCACCTTGACCGCCAGCTCTACATCCTTAACTGGCAGCTGATCCAACCTCAACGCAATCCTTTCGATCAGTTCGGACTTGGTCATGCGCTCCGCAACCTTTGTAAGTCATTGATTTTCTGGAGTAGAGCGCCAATCATCTAATAGAAAGCCGGACTGGGCAACCCCAGTCCGGCTTTCGGGTCACTTCAGATAAGAAGTCTGAAGTAGTGAACACTCAAAGATAATTAGTCTTTGTTGCTCATCTGTGCCTTGATCAGGTCACCGATAGTAGCAGGCTGAACTTGCTCAGACTGCTTCTTGCTGTGATCCTTGATGGCTTGCTTCTCATCGTCCTGGTCTTTGGCTTTGATAGACAGGCTGATCACGCGGTTCTTGCGATCCACGCTGGTGATCTTAGCTTCTACTTCTTCGCCTTCTTTCAGAACGTTGCGAGCGTCTTCAACCTTGTCGCGGCTGATTTCTGAAGCGCGCAGAACGCCTTCAACTTCATCTGCCAGGGTGATTACCGCCTGCTTAGCGTCTACTTCCTTCACGATACCATTGACGATGCTGCCGCGATCGCTAGTGGATACGTAGTCGGAGAATGGATCGGACTCCAGCTGCTTGATACCCAGGGAGATGCGCTCGCGCTCGGAATCGATGCCCAGGATAACAGTCTCGATTTCGTCGCCTTTCTTGAACTTGCGAACAGCTTCTTCGCCAGCTTCGTTCCAGGAGATATCGGACAGGTGAACCAGACCGTCGATGCTGCCGTCGAGACCGATGAAGATACCGAAGTCAGTGATGGACTTGATCTTACCGGAGATCTTGTCGCCCTTAGCAAATTTACGCGCGAAGGCATCCCACGGATTTTCCTGGCACTGCTTGATACCCAGGGAGATACGACGACGCTCTTCGTCGATATCCAGAATCATCACCTCTACCTCGTCGCCAACCTGGACAACTTTGGATGGGTGGATGTTCTTGTTGGTCCAATCCATTTCGGAAACGTGTACCAGACCTTCCACACCTTCTTCCAGCTCTGCGAAGCAGCCGTAGTCGGTCAGGTTGGTTACAACCGCCTTCACGCGGCTGTTCTCTGGGTAACGCTGCTTGATGGATACCCAAGGATCTTCGCCCAGTTGCTTCAGGCCCAGGGATACACGGCTGCGCTCGCGGTCGAACTTCAGTACTTTTACTTCGATCTCGTCGCCAACATTCACGATCTCGCTCGGATGCTTGATACGCTTCCAAGCCATATCGGTGATGTGCAGCAGGCCGTCGATACCACCCAGATCTACGAAAGCACCGTAGTCGGTCAGGTTCTTAACGATACCCTTAATGCTCATGCCTTCTTGCAGGCTTTCCAGCAGCGCTTCACGCTCTTCAGAAGTTGCAGCTTCCATCACGGCGCGACGGGAAACCACTACGTTGTTACGCTTGGCATCCAGCTTGATAACCTTGAACTCGAGCTCTTTACCTTCCAGGTGCGCGGTGTCGCGAACCGGGCGAACATCAACCAGAGAGCCGGGCAGGAATGCGCGGATATTGGCAACGTCGACAGTAAAGCCACCCTTAACCTTACCGCTGATAACACCTTTAACCACTTCGTCAGCTGCGTGCGCTGCGTCGAGGATTTTCCAGGCTTCGGCGCGCTTGGCTTTTTCACGGGACAGACGGGTTTCACCGAAACCGTCTTCTACAGCTTCCAGGGCAACCTGTACTTCGTCGCCCACCTGTAGCTCAACTTCGCCTTTATCGTTGGCGAACTGTGCAGCAGGGATAACGCCTTCAGACTTCAGGCCCGCGTGAACGGTTACCCAGTCTTTGTCTACGTCAATTACAACACCAGTGACGATAGCGCCCGGTGCCATTTCAACGCTTTTTAGGCTCTCTTCAAATAGATCAGCAAAGCTCTCGCTCATTACATTACCTATAGTGCTGGGTCCAGCCGTTAGTAACTGTTGAGTTTAGTCAACCGCCAGCCAGGACCCCAACCGCGATGCCAGAACGCGGGTCGGATTACAACAACGGCCGGGCAATTCTGGCAAAACCCGGCCGCTATCGTTAAAAACTTTCTGCTACTGACTTCAGTGGTTCAGGGCGCGATTCGCTCCTGTACCAGTGCCATTACTTTATTGAGAACATCCTCAATCCCAACCCCAGTACTATCGAGCTCTACCGCGTCTTCAGCGGGAGCCAGGGGGGATGCTTTTCGATTCATATCCTGTGCATCACGGGCACGAATGTCCTCCAGCAGGTCGCGGAGGCTAACAGAAACCCCCTTCTCCCGCAACTGCGCTTCACGCCTCCTGGCGCGCTCCTCGGCACTGGCGGTTAGATACACCTTAACGGGGGCATCGGGGAATACGGTGGTGCCCATATCCCGGCCATCGGCCACCAAACCTGGCTGGAGCCTAAAGTCCCGTTGACGCTGCAGTAATGCGGCGCGCACGCCGGGGATTGCAGCCACCGTAGAGGCTGCCATACTCACCCGCTCCATACGGATTTCATGGCTGACCTCCCGGCCCTCCAACAAGACCTGCAAGCGACCATCGCTTATCGGAAAGCGAACATCCAAATCTTTGGCGACCTGAGTCAGCGCTTCCTCATCGGCGAGATCCACCTCTTTTTCCAGGGCGGCCAAGGCGGCAGCCCGATAAAGAGCGCCAGAGTCCAAAAGCGCAAAGCCCAGCCTGTCGGCCAGCAGCTTTGCGATAGTTCCCTTACCTGAGCCACTGGGACCGTCAATTGTGACAACCGGTGGCAGCTTGCTTGAATCATTCATAGTTATTCGTACAACTCTACTTCATCGTTAGCCGCGCAAACCGGCTCCCCCCATAAAGATACCCTAGGTCAAGCTAACTGCAGCCTAAAGCCTGAACCAACTGCCAGTTCAGCAAAGTTCGGAAAGGAGGTCGCCACATTGGCGCAGTGGAGGATGCGGATTGTATCCTTTGCACGCAGCGATGCCACCGCAAAAGCCATGGCGATACGGTGATCTCCTAAACTATCCACGGTGCCACCGGAAAATACCGCTTTTTCTGGGGAGCCATTGATCACGATTCCATCTTCGGTAGGCGCCGCACTTACCCCCAAGGCAGCAAGACCATTGGCCATCGCCTGAATACGATCACTCTCTTTTACACGCAATTCTTCAGCACCGGTCAAAACCGTCTGCCCCTGCGCGCAAGCCGCGGCAATAAATAGTGCGGGGAATTCATCGATAGCCAGAGGCACCTGATCTTCGGGAATAGCAATTCCCTTTAAAGGCGCATAGCGAACCCGGATATCCGCGACCGGCTCCCCCCCCACAGTGCGTTTATTTGAAAGCTCAATATCACCACCCATAGCCCGAAGGATATTAATGACTCCATCGCGCGTCGGGTTGATTCCCACATGCTCCAGGGTCACATCCGCCCCTGGAGAAATAGCCGCAGCCACCATAAAGAAAGCCGCTGAGGAGATATCCGCCGGCACATCAATACGACAAGCCTTCAACTCTCCATTTCCTTGCAAGGTCGCACGTGCACCATCTCGTCCCACGGAATAACCAAAACCCTGCAACATGCGCTCGGTATGATCGCGGGTAGGAGCCGGCTCCACAGTGCTGGTTTCACCTTCTGCATAGAGGCCGGCGAGCAGGACCGCGGATTTCACCTGGGCACTTGCCATTGGCAGGTGATAGTCGATACCGGCGAGTCGTTTACCACCTTTGATCAATAGTGGTGGACGCCCCTCGGGCCCGGTTTCGATTGCTGCGCCCATGTCTCGCAATGGGTTGGCAACCCGGTTCATGGGGCGTTTAGAGAGGGATTCATCACCGGTCAGAGTGACATCAAAATTCTGACCCGCGAGTAAACCAGCAAGCAGGCGCATAGATGTCCCTGAATTACCCAAATAAAGGGGACCAGGAGGCGCCTGTAAACCATGCAACCCCACTCCATGTATCGTCACTCGGCCCTTATCCGGCCCCTCAATGACCACCCCCATATCGCGAAAAGCCTGCAGAGTGGCCAGAACGTCCTCCCCCTCAAGGAAGCCCTCCACTTCTGTCACCCCTTCAGCCAGAGAGCCCAGCATAATTGAGCGGTGTGACATGGATTTATCTCCCGGAACACGGAGTTTGCCACTCACGGTGCCACCCGGTTGCGCGATAAAAGTAACTTCCTTTGCTTGCATAGGTTCTGAATACGCTTGTTTCGCTAACATTTTTGTAAAGTGATCCCGCGCCGCTTTAGCGCGGGTAAATACCCCCATCAGTGCCGAGCTATCACCAGAGGCGATCGCATTGCGCAGGGAGGAAAGATTGAGACTGTAGAGATCGATCGCCTTTAAAATGGCATCGCGATTAGCCAGCATAATATCCCGCCACATCACCGGGTCGCTGGAGGCAATGCGAGTGAAGTCGCGAAAGCCACCGGCCGCATAGCGGAAAATATTTTCATTCTCAGCATCGTGGGCCAGGGTATCTACCAAGCTAAAGGCGATCACATGGGGGAGGTGGCTGGTCGCGGCCAGTACTTCATCATGCTCTTCCACCGACATTTTCAATACTTCAGCTCCGGCGGCCTGCCACGCCTGAGCCACTCTGTGCAGGTGATCGACATCGGTGTCAGGAGCTGGAGTGAGGATTACGCGGTGATCGCGATAGAGGTCATCGCGCGCAGCACTTACCCCACTTTTCTCGGAGCCGGCAATTGGGTGCCCTAACACCAGATAATTCGGCACCCTGCCCCAGATTTTTTCCGCCGCACTCTGCACGCTTCCCTTAACACTGGCACTATCGGTGACAGTCACACCTTCAGGCAAATGATCCTTCAACTGCGCAAATACCGACTCCACTGCGAGAGTTGGCACCGCAATAAAAACCAGATCCCCAGCTTCCAGCTGCTCAAGCGCTGGCGGCAGGCTTGTGTAGGCGCGATCGACTACACCCAATCTCTTTGCCTGCTCGCAGACCTCCTCCTGAAGCGCCACACCGATCACTTCACGGCAGGCTCCCGCCGCCTTGAGGGCGAGCGCAAAGCTGCCACCAATAAGGCCGATACCCACAACCAACAAGCGGCCAACACGCACTTGCCCCATCACAGGACACCGCGCGGGTAGGAGCCGAGCACTTTCAGATCCGAAGCACAGGCACCGACCTCTTTTAGCGCCTCAGCAATGTCTTTCGTATCGCGGTGACCTTTAAAGTCGACAAAAAACACATAAGTCCAGTTACCGGACTGAGAAGGCCGCGTCTCCACCCTGGTAAGGTCGATGCTGTAGCGGCGGAAGGGCTCAAGCATATCGTGCAGCGCACCCGGCTCATTGCGCATGGAAACCATCAGAGAGGTCTTATCATCGCCACTGGCAGGCACCTGCTGAGTGCCAACGATCAGGAAACGCGTGGAATTATCCGGGCGGTCCTCAATTTTCTCTGATAGCACCTTCAGACCATACAGATCTGCCGCCATATCCCCGGCGATTGCCGCGGCATTCCATTCCCCTTTAACACGCTTGGCCGCATCCGCATTACTGGAGACCGCCACCCGCTCCACGTTGGGGTAATGCGCATCCAGCCATTTGCGGCATTGGGCCAAACTCTGGGCATGGGAATAAATACGCGTGATCGACTCCGGCCGGGTCACGTCGGAAATCATCAGGTGATGATGAATACGCAACTCCACCTCTCCGCAAATACTGAGATTGGAGTTCATAAAGTTGTCCAGGGTGTGATTGATCACACCCTCAGTGGAGTTCTCTACCGGCACTACACCGTAATTCACAGCGCCAGCCTCCACCTCGCGGAAGACTTCATCGATGGCCGCCAGCGGACGACTCTGCGCGGAATTGCCAAAATGCTTCAAGGCCGCCTGTTGGGTAAAGGTACCTTCTGGCCCGAGATAAGCTACCTTAACCGGCTCCTCCAGAGCGAGGCAGGCGGACATAATCTCTCGAAAAAGCCTCGCCATTTCCTCATCGGTCAAAGGGCCAGCATTGCGCTCCATAGCGCGACGCAAAACCTGCGCCTCACGTTCAGGGCGATAATAAAGCGCATCCTCTCCGGTTGCTTTTTTTACCTCCGCCACCTCCAGTGCGCAACTGGCCCGCTCGCTGATTAGCCGGGCGATCTCCGAGTCAATGTCATCGATACGATTGCGCAGCTCCAGCAGGCGCTGGTCGCCTCCCACGGTTTCCTCTGTCATCCGCTTTCTACTTTCCTGGGTTTATTAATTGCCTGATCTTTAGCCTCTGCAGGCCTCGAAGTCCGCCATAAAGGCCACTAGCGCCTTCACTGCCTCAAAGGGTACGGCGTTATAAAGGGATGCCCGCATCCCCCCCACAGAGCGGTGCCCCTTCAAGCTGAGCAACCCGGCTTCCTCGGCCTCGGCCAAAAACTGCTTATCAAGTCGTTCGTCGGCCAACACAAATGGGACATTCATCCGCGAGCGGCTGGACTTCTCCACCGGGCTGGAAAAGAAATCACTACTATCGAGAAAGTCATAGAGCAGAGAGGACTTTTTAGCAGCCTGTTGAGCCATAGCTTCAACGCCACCCTGATTCTTGAGCCACTGGAAAACCAGACCTGAAAGGTACCAGGCGAATGTGGGTGGCGTGTTATCCATAGAGCCGGCATCTGCCGCGACTTTCCAACTCAAGCTACGCGGAATATCTTTTAGCGCTCGATCGAGGAGATCATCGCGAACCAAGGCGACCGCTATACCGGAGGGGCCAATATTTTTTTGCGCACCGGCATATATCACACCAAATTTTTCCACGTCGATTGGACAGGAAAGAATATTAGAGGACATATCCGCAATCAGGGGACATTCCACTTCAGGAACATAGTCGAACTCGATACCGCCGATGGTCTCGTTGGGCGTGTAATGAAAATAGGCCGCTCCCTTACTCTGCTGCCAGCTGTCCTGTGATGGCACATAGCGGAAATTACGATCCTCACTGGACGCAACCACATTGACTTCGCCATAACGTCGAGCTTCTTTAATCGCCTTGGCCGCCCACTGCCCGGTGTGGATAAAGTCAGCCTGTTTTAAGCCTGCGCCGAGCAGGTTCCAAGGCACCGCACTGAACTGTCCGGTAGCCCCACCCTGTAAAAACAGCACCTTATAGTTATCTGGCACCTTGAGCAGGTCGCGCAGATCCTGTTCCGCGCGTTCAGCCACCTCGACAAATTCCGGCGAGCGGTGGCTAACCTCCATCACTGAACAACCCAGACCGCGCCAATCCAGCAGCTCCTGCTGCGCCTGCTGCAAAACCGGCTCAGGTAGAGCGGCGGGACCAGCGCAGAAATTGTATTTCCTCATGACCTGACTTCCACAAACTAAAAATGGTTTCAAATTCAACTAGATGTGCCGACGCACAAACCGCCATTCAGGGAGATGGGTATCACGCTTTCAGGCATTTTTTAGGGCATCAGAGGCAAGAAAGGCCGCGATAATCGCAGCCTTTCTGTTGGTACCTGAGGGTGGGTCACTCTGCCCCACCGTTGTCTTCGACTTCTTCCTCAGTTTCTTCGATACGCCCGAGGCCCACGAGCTTTTCACCGCTCTTAAGCCGGATGACACGCACCCCCTGGGTATTGCGCCCCAGGACGGAAACCTCGTCGACGCGGGTGCGCACCAGAGTGCCCTGATCGGAAATCAACATCATTTCCTCACCTGGGTGCACCTGACAGGCACCCACTAAGGCACCGTTACGCTCGCTCTCGGCGATCGCGATAACACCCTGGGTGCCGCGACCCTTGGTGGGGAATTCGCTGATAGCGGTACGCTTACCGTAGCCGTTTTCAGTGGCCATCATCACCGAGCCGCCCTCTTCCGGGATCACCATGGCGATCACCTCCTTGCCCTCCTGCATGCGGATACCGCGCACACCGCGAGACACGCGGCCCATAGAACGGACATTGGCCTCGGAGAATCGCGCCGCTTTACCGGCACTGGTAAGCAGCAATACATCGCGCTCACCGTCGGTCACCGCTGTGGCAACGAGACGATCTCCTTCTTCCAGTTCGATAGCGCGCAGACCCACGCTGCGCGGACGGGCAAAGGCGGTAAGCGGAGTCTTCTTCACGGTGCCGTTAGCAGTAGCGAAGAAGATAAAGTGATTTTCATCGTACTCAGACACAGGCATCAGGCTGCTGATGCGCTCGCCCTCTTCCAACGGCAGCATATTGACTACCGGCCGTCCGCGCGAGGCGCGACCGGCAGTGGGTACTTCATAAACTTTGAGCCAGTACACCTTGCCTTTGTTAGAGAAGCACAAAATAGTGTCATGGGAGTTGGCAATCAACAGGTGCTCGACAAAGTCTTCATCCTTCACCTGGGTGGCCGACTTACCCATACCGCCGCGACGCTGGGCCTGGTAATCCGTCAGAGGCTGGCTTTTGGCGTAGCCACCGTGAGAGATAGTCACCACCTTATCTTCCGGGGTGATCAGGTCTTCTACAGTCAAGTCTTGACGGGAGGCAACGATATCGGTGCGGCGCTCATCGCCAAAGTCCTTAGACAGCTGCTCCAACTCTTCGCGGATTACTTCCATCAGGCGCTCGAAGCTACCGAGGATATGCAGGTATTCAGCGATCTGCTCCAGGCGATCCTGGTATTCCGCCAGCAGCTTGTCGTGTTCCATACCGGTGAGGCGGTGCAGGCGCAGCTCGAGGATGGCCTGAGCCTGGGCCGGTGACAGGTAGTAGGCGTTATCGCGCAGACCAAACTCTTTTGGCAGATCATCCGGACGACAGGCATCGGCGCCAGCACGCTCAAGGAATTGCTGCACGTTGCCCACTGGCCAGCCTTTGGCCAGCAGCGCCTCGCGGGCATCCGCTGGGGTAGCGGAGGACTTGATCAGCTCGATCACCGGATCGATATTGGCGATGGCAATCGCCAGACCTTCCAGAATATGACCGCGCTCGCGCGCTTTGCGCAGCAGGTAGACGGTACGGCGAGTCACCACTTCCTGGCGGTGACGCACGAAGTGCTCGAGCAGCTCTTTCAGGTTCAGCACCTTGGGCTGGCCATCGACCAGAGCCACCATATTGATGCCGAACACGCTTTCCAGCTGGGTTTGGGAATAGAGGTTGTTTAAAACCACATCACCCAACTCACCGCGCTTGAGCTCAATCACTACGCGCAGGCCGTCTTTATCGGATTCGTCGCGCAGCTCAGAGATTCCCTCGATCTTCTTCTCTTTCACCAGCTCGGCGATACGCTCGATCAATCGAGCCTTGTTCAGCTGATAGGGGATCTCGGTAATAACAATTGTTTCGCGATTGGTCTTGTCATCGCGAATCACATCCGCCTTGGCGCGCACGTAGATACGCCCGCGGCCCGTGCGATAGGCCAAGAGTATCCCGGCGCGGCCATTGATGGTTGCCCCGGTGGGGAAGTCCGGCCCAGGGATATACTCCATCAAGTCGTCAACAGACAGCTCGGGATTGTTGATCAATGCCAGGCAGGCGTTGACAACCTCTTTTAAGTTGTGGGGGGGGATATTGGTGGCCATGCCCACGGCAATACCCGAAGAGCCGTTTACCAATAGGTTCGGCACGCGGGAGGGTAGTACCTCCGGCATCTGCTCGGAGCCGTCGTAGTTATCGACAAAATTGACGGTTTCTTTATCTAAGTCAGATAGCAGTTCGTGGGCCAGCTTATCCATGCGAATTTCGGTATAACGCATGGCAGCCGGACTATCGCCATCGATAGAACCGAAGTTGCCCTGGCCATCTACCAAGGTGTAGCGCATAGAGAAAGGCTGGGCCATACGCACAATCGTGTCGTAGACCGCGGTATCCCCATGCGGGTGGTATTTACCGATCACATCGCCAACGACACGCGCTGACTTTTTGTAGGGTTTATTCCAGTCGTTTTTCAGTTCGCTCATAGCGAAGAGCACACGGCGGTGTACCGGCTTGAGGCCATCGCGTACATCCGGCAGTGCGCGCCCGACAATCACGCTCATGGCGTAGTCGAGATAAGACTGCTTGAGTTCTTCTTCGATATTAATCGGAGAGATTTCTTTGGCTAATTCGCCCATGGCTTACGGCGTTCCTTTTTATAGCGCGGGCATGTGTACTGAGCCCGGATAAGCGGGCGATTCTAGCACAGTTTGACGCCTTTGGACCGGCTGCCCTACGCTCTTCTAGACCACTACTCTCCCCTGTTGCCGCAAGCAGTCTCTGCCGCTAAAGTAAATCCCCATCTTAACCGCCGTCGCCTAACTTCCATGCCCCAAGCAATAGACACCCTGATTCATGCGCGCTGGATTATCCCAGTAATCCCCGAGCAAAAAGTGTACGAGAATTGCTCTTTAGCCATTGAGAGCGGGCGAATCACCGCCCTGTTGCCATCGGCAGAAGCCAAAATACGGTTCAAGGCAAAACGGGAAGTGGAGCTCAAGCATCACGCCCTGATCCCCGGGCTGATCAACACCCACAATCACGCGCCCATGACGCTATTACGGGGTTATGCCGATGACCGCCCCCTCAAGGAATGGCTGGAAAAACATATTTGGCCGACGGAACAGCGCTGGGTAGGGCCGGAGTTTGTCGCGGATGGCAGCCGCCACGCCATTGCGGAAATGCTGCGCTCGGGAACTACCACTTTCTCTGATCAGTATTTCTACCCAGAAGCTGTCGCAACCGCTGTCCGGGAAACCGGCATCCGCGCACATATCGCCTTTCCGGTATTGGATGTGCCCACCCCCTGGAGCCGCCACGCCGAAGAGGCCCTGCATAAAGGCTTGGCACTGCGCGACGACTACCGCGCCCATGAACGCATTGAAGTGGTTTTTGCACCACACGCCCCCTACACCGTCGGCGATCAAACCCTGGAGAAAATCGCTGTATGCTCCGCCGAGGCGCAAATTCCCGTGCAGATACATCTGCACGAGACTTACCAGGAAGTGGAAACCGCACTGAAGCAAAATGGCGAACGCCCCACCGAGCGGCTACAGCGCCTTGGCCTGATGAGCCCACAGACTCTCTGCGTACATATGGTGGCAACCAATGAGCGGGACATAGAATTGTTGAATACCAGTGGTGCGCACGTGGCCCACTGCCCTTCGTCCAACCTCAAACTGGCCTCCGGCTTCTGTCCTACCGTCGAGATGCTCGATGCCGGTATTAATGTATCTCTGGGCACTGACGGAGCCGCTAGCAACAATAGTCAGGACCTGTTTGCCGAGGCCAGTACCGCAGCACTGCTGGCCAAGGCTGTCAGTGGCAGGGCCACCGCACTTCCCGCTCACCAGGCGCTGGCAATGGCTACTATCAATGGCGCACGTGCTTTGGGTATTGAGGAGGAAACCGGCAGCCTGGAAATTGGCAAGAGCGCCGATATTGCGGCGATCAATCTATCCGGCCTGGAGCAGCAACCAGTACACGACCCCATGTCTCAACTAATTTATGCCAGCGGCGGACACAATGTCAGCGACGTCTGGGTTGCGGGCAAGCAGTTATTGGGAGAGCGCCAATTACTCACCCTGAACGAGACTGAGGTAATCCAGCGAGCGCAATTATGGCGTGATAGAATCGCCGGCCATTCGCGCTAGGCACGAACGGACACTGCGATTCAATATAGGAATCAGCCACTAATTAATCATTAACTAGGCAATTTAATGGGTGTACTTCATCCCTTTTGTTGCCGTCCGTGAAATACTGGAGTGGCTATTCAAGCCTCCCTGCTTTCTCGGACTTTTACCGGCCAGCTGACAACTGGTTACGGCACACCCCCGTGCCGAGATAACCCGTAACCGCATGTATTTACGGGTTAACAGCGACGGAGTTTGCAGAGAAATTCATGAGTAATGTAGATCCCACGGAAATCGCCAAATTCGAGCAACTCGCCAGCCGCTGGTGGGATAAAGAAGGCGAATTTAAACCGCTGCACGAAATTAACCCATTGCGCGCTAACTACATTGACAGATACGCCTCAGTGGCCGACAAAAAACTGCTGGATGTCGGCTGCGGCGGAGGGATTCTGGCTGAGGCCATGGCCCAGCGAGGTGCAAAGGTGACTGGGATTGATATGGGCGAAGCCCCTCTCAACGTTGCCAAATTGCACGCTCTGGAAAGCGGCGTATCGGTAGATTATCGACGTATTACCGTGGAAGAGCTTGCCGAAGAAGCACCGGAAAGTTACGACGTTGTGACCTGCCTGGAAATGCTCGAGCATGTACCCGATCCTGCCTCAGTGATCCGCGCCTGCGCCAAACTGGTCAAGCCCGGCGGACACTTGTTTTTCTCGACGATCAACCGCACCCCCAAAGGCTGGCTCTTTGGCGTGGTGGGAGCGGAATATATCCTACGCTTACTACCCAAAGGCACCCATGAATACAGCAAGTTTATCCGCCCCTCGGAAATGGGCGCCTGGCTGCGCGAGGCGGACCTGGAACTGCGCGATATCACCGGCATGACCTACAACCCGGTTACCCGCAACTATAAACTCAATCCCCGCGACGTCGACGTCAATTACCTGATGTATGCCAGCAAACCCGAATAAGCGAACCCTACGATGAAAGCAGTTTTATTTGACCTGGATGGCACACTCCTCGACACCGCTCCGGACTTTATTGTCGTGCTCAATCAGTTGCGGCATCAGGAGCAATTACCTCCACTGCCCGACCAGGTAATCCGCGGCACCGTCTCAAGCGGCTCAAGGGCACTGGTCACCCTGGGGTTTGGCAAACAGGAAGGTGATCCCGAATTTGCCAGCCTCCTGCAGCGCCTGCTGGATCTCTACCTCGCGCACCTCGCAGAGCAAACCGCCCCCTTTCCCGGCATAGAACCATTACTGGATACCCTCGCGCAGAATGAAATCCCCTGGGGTATCGTCACCAATAAACCCGAAGCATTTACGGTGCCGTTGATGCGGGCATTTGAATATCTGCCACCGGCCTCTGCGGTGATTTGCCCCGATCATGTCAGCAAGTCAAAGCCAGACCCAGAAGCGATATTGCTCGCTTGCAGCAAAATTGGATGCACTCCGGCAGACGCCGTCTATATCGGAGATCACCAGCGGGATATAATTGCCGGCCAGCGTGCAGGCATGCCGACGATTGCTTGCGCATACGGCTATATCGATGCATCTGATGACCCCGCCAATTGGGGTGCCGATCACCTGGTCAGCTCAGTGGATGAAATCTGGCCCTTGCTACAGCAACATTACATTTAATCTTTGAAATCATGCCCGGCCCGATGCTGGGCGCCAGCATCAGGATGTTTCATGTCTGAATATGCCGGCGACTATGTCGCTCCATCAAACTTACTAAAAGATAAAATCATACTCGTTACCGGCGCTGGTGACGGTATTGGCAAAGTTGCAGCAAAAACTTTCGCCGCACACGGAGCCACCTTAATACTGTTGGGGCGCACCACCCCAAAGCTCGAAATGGTCTATGACGAGATTGAGGCCGCCGGAGGACCGCAGCCGGCAATTTTCCCTATGGATCTCAGTGAAGCACGCATAGAAAACTTTGAAAATCTTGCCGAGGCCATCGAACAGGAATTTGGTCGCCTAGATGGCCTGCTTCACAACGCAAGTCTACTCGGACAGCGCACGCCCCTGGCAAATTACCATTTCGCTACTTGGCAACAGGTCATGCAGGTCAATGTCAATGCAGCATTTGGGCTCACCAAAGCACTACTGCCTCTGCTGGAAAAATCCGAAGCCGGTTCGGTAGTTTTCACCAGCTCTAGTGTTGGGTTAAAGGGACGGGCATATTGGGGGGCCTATTCTGTATCAAAGTTCGCAACAGAAGGGCTGATGCAGGTACTCGCCGATGAATTGGAAGGTGTATCCAATGTTCGGGTGAACAGTCTCAACCCGGGCGCTACCCGCACAGCCATGCGCGCGACGGCCTACCCGGCAGAAAACCCCAAATCAGTAGTGGCACCAGAAGAAATTATGCCGACTTACCTCTACTTAATGGGCGATGATAGCCGCAGCCAGAGCGGCAAACACTTCAGCGCGCAAAAACGCTAGACCCTGTAAATAGCAAAAAACCGGGTAGCTCCCGGTTTTTTGCTGAGGCAGGGACAAAGGTGTTCGCCCCTATCACTTCTTGGGGGATTCCTCTCCCGATGGGCTTCTCTGCCCCACACCTTTATCAGCCCCCATATGCTCAGGCACATCGGCAAAGATGTCCCCCTCAAATTCCATCATCTCACTGCCACCGAGCATTTCGCCTTTTTTGATATTGCTCCCGGAAAAGTCCTGCTCTATACCCTTACCCTGTTGATTCTGAGATAGGGTAACCACGCTCGTTGAGGCAAAGACCTCTCCTCCGAGTGTAAGCCGCAAACCCTCGATACTGAGATAACCTGCCGTAGCCAATATAACTGCGGGAGTAATAAGACTTTTCATTGTTCCGCCCCTGGATAGTTTTTGCCTATGATTTAAATCCAATCAATAGCCAAGCACTCAACAAACCCCTAAGACAAGCACCGCTATTGAAAATGAGCCAACCAAATCGCTTTAATAAGGTGACAGATTAGCTCATCTTTATCGAGGCTATTTTTCCATGTGGGTTCCACTAAAAGCGTGCGGAGACGCACAAATCCAATTGTCCATTAGCCGCAGCTCCGGCAAAATAAAGCCCACAGCTGGCAAATAACGTAATAAATACTCATGAATCGAATTTTTCTTATCTCCCTCCTAACTATCCTCGCTCCCAGTATTAACGCGGACACGCTGGGAAAACAGCTTAAAGGCTGCTCTGAAATTACACCCAACACGGATCGACTGGCTTGCTACGACAAGCTCAGCAACTCCCTCGCAAAGCGAGCCGAGCAAGATTTCGGTCAAGAATACAAGCAAACTGAAGAAGCACCTGAGTCTATCGAGGCAAAAATCGCAGAGATTCAGGAGGGTGCCCACAATAAGAAAATCGTAACCCTGGAAAACGGCCAGGTCTGGAAGCAGAATGATGCGGGTCGCATATTTTGGAAATCCGGTGACCTCGTTGTCGTGGAGCGCGCAATGTTTGGCTCCTTCTTTATGAAACCTGCCGATGGTGGAAAGAAAATGCGGGTCAAGCGCCTGAAATAACTTACCATTAGTAACCTGGGCGCTCTCTGCGCCCAGCCCCTCCCTCCCACACAAAGACTTATCAGTCAGCCTTAATAGGGCGCAAAATTCAACTTTCATCTATCGTTAAGGTGAAATGGGCGCCAAAGGGTGCCCGGAGAGACTGAACAAAACATATCGTTCACGCAGTCAACAGAAGGTTTAAGCACTTGTCCCGAGAAAATTTTTACTCAAGGGATGAAGACTGGCTGAAGGATACAGACAACGCCCTCTCCGATTCCTGCTCCAATGCGGAAAATCGCGGCCAGACGGAAGACGCCGGGCCCGATATCGAAGAGATTCATTCAGTTGGGGAGCCTTTGAGCGAAAGCGGCAGCACCCCAATGCAGAGCTATCTCAAGCACTTATATAGGCTTGAATTGCTCACACCCGAAGAGGAACACAGTACCACCTGCCTGTTGCGGGATCTCGAGGACACCCTGATCGAGAAGCTGCAGCAATGCGGTACCGAGCTTGTCCAGCTGCGCAGCGAAGGCGTGGAGCAGCGCGGCAGTACCGGCGCCTATGATCACGGCCTAATCATTGCTCACACCGAAAAATTAATGGCCGGCGACGAACTTATCCGAAGGGAAAGAAGCAAGCTCGGCGGCCTTCTGCGGCGCTTCCAGGAACAGCGCAAGAAACTCATCCAGTGTAACCTGCGCCTGGTCATCGCCATTGCCAAACGTTTCCGCAATCCCTCGGTGCCATTCATTGACCTGATCCAAGAGGGCAATGTCGGCTTAATGAAGGCCATTGAACGCTTCAAACCGCAAATGGGCTACCGCTTTTCCACCTATGCCTACTGGTGGATTCAGCAGGAAATACAGTTGGCTATGCGCCGCAATGAGGATTTGGTGCGCCAGCCAGCCAATGTGCAGGATGATTTGCGTACAATTTACCGTGCAATCGGCGAGGTGCGCGCCCTAGGGCAGCCCGCCTCTGATGAAAATCTGGTGAAACATACAGGGCTCGATCTCGAACGCATCCAAAGCCTACTTAAGCTGCCAGGCCCTACAGGCTCACTGGACGACCCTGTCGCAGACGACCAGAGCAGCACCCGCTTGGATTATGCTCCCGCCGATGAGCTTTATAACACCGATGAGCTGGTTACCAATCAAGAGCTGGCGGAGCGTCTGCGCGAAGCGGTAAATCGCCTACCGCCACGACAGAGGACAGTGCTGAACCTGCGCTATGGTCTGATTTCAGATAGAGATTGTTCTTTCCGGGTTATCGGTGAGCAACTTGGACTCAGCCAGGAGCGCGCGCGCCAGCTGCACTCCGATGCCATTCGACAACTGAAGCGACAGTGGCGATAACTGCCCAGCAATTGATCCAGCAATCGATCAAAAGACCAATACTCTCTGAGCAGGGGGCTGATTTTCAGCCCCCAACCAATCACCTCCTATCAAACAGGAGGAAGTCGGTGGCGGTCAACGAGTACCGTGCTTGCCATCAATCACTTTCCCACTAGTCTTAATTACAGCTCTTGCAACTATCCCCCTATATCCCATGCGTAAATCTTTCACACAGGCTGCGGGCGATAACACAGCGCTAGGCTGTATCCTTTTCTTCGCCTTAAATTTCCTCATTTCACACGTAGCACACGCTGAGCAGGAAATTATTATCAGCGGCGGAAAGGGGCTGGGAAATGCCTTAATGCAACGGGACTCTATTTCCGCCGCCAAGGTAGCCGGCGTGAACTACTCATACCTACTCACCTCCTCCAATAACGCCAATCATTCATGGCAATGGTGGGGCCAGGGTAGCTACTCCTATATACGCCTGGGACATCTCAATGAAACCCAGCAGCAAAACATCATAGAAATCAAACCGGTACTGCGCTGGTATCCGCGCAGTGAACCCCTAGGTGGATTTGGAGAAGCGGGAGTTGGCGCTTCTTACTTAAGCCAGCGGGAATTTGGCGATATTCAGCTCAGCACCAAGGTTAACTTTGCTCTGCATTTTGCCCTGGGCTATCGCTTTAGCAGTGGCCATACCTTATCGGTGCGCTATAGCCACTTCTCCAATGCCTACACCAATATCCCCAACCCCGGTTTCGATTTCGCCTCACTCAATGGACATTTTAATTTCTGATCCAACACTGAGGCGCTTACAATTGCCAGTTAAGAAGTGGCGCTGAGATTGCGGTAGATATTCACGGTCTTTTTAACGATATCTTCATGAAAAAAGCCGTGCAATTCCGCTTTATCCCGCTGCACCATCAAAGTCAGGCCCACATCGCACAGCGCTTGTGGGCTCCCCCGCTCAACCACGCCTTGAGCGAAACAGTGCGCCAGTACTTCTCCAGCACAGGTATCTTTATAAGCAACCACCGCACACCCCATCGCCAAAGCCTGCATCGCATTTTTGCCATTAGGCTCTCCAGAGTCGGAGAGACAAAAAGCCAACTGCGAGGAAGCATAGAGTTCCCGTAAATCCTTTCTCTCTCCCAGAAACAGTACACACCCCTCAAGCCCCAGCTCTTCGGCTAGCTGCTCCAGCTTGCGTACATAGCGTAAATCGCCGCCCTGCGGCACCCCTACCACCAGCCCCAATAAATCGTCACGACTCTCTTTAGCCTGTGCCAAAGCCTGCAAAAAGGTTCTCAACTCCCCCTTTTCTGACAGGGAACCCGAATACAACCACCAATTTTTTCCCTCCAGCTGCGGATAGCTATTCAAGAAACGTAAGTGCCATTGGCTCGATACAGGTTTACTGCGATCGAACTCCCGGGAATTAATGCCCCAATGCACAACATGGGCCGGGTCAGCTAACTTTTCTCCAAAATGCTGCTGCAAATGATTTGCGATCCCTGTGGACGATGCGATGACAGATTGCCCAGAAATCAATCCCGCATCCCGTCTACCAGGTGAAAAATACTGATCGACATGAGTTATTAAACTGGGACGGGCGCCGACATCCATGCCTCGCCAAGCCCGCCAAACCAGCTGGGCAGTCAGGCGCCCGTGAACATGGATTACATCGGCATTTAAGCTTTGTAAGACATTGCGCAACCGACGAGCAAAGGCCACAGACAGAAAAGGCTTTTTATTCAAAGATAATTGAATATGTTGAATGTCATGCAACTCTAAACGGTTTACCAGTGCTCCCCCAGTAGAGATCACAACGGGTTTAACGCCCTGCCGGGCCAGTTCCTGAATAAATTCCAGCGCGACCTTGCCTACTTCTCCAGGCTCCAACTCAGGCCAGACTTGTACGATTTTCAAAATACCTACCGCAAAAATGGAACAAAGGCGGTATTTTGGCCCTCACAGAAATAATTTCCCAGTAGATTCCACACAAGTTTGCAACAAACCCCTCTAGCCAGGCCAATTTACCAGCAAGTTCCCCCAGTATGAGATGGGCTTCACGAGTGCTAACATGACTCGCTTCAACACATTCAGGAAAAAGCAATGTTCCAACGCTATTTCACACAGTCAATCGCTCTTGTTCTTATATTGCTTGTTGGCACTGCCACCGCAGCGGAAACAGACCGCGGTATTTTCTGGAAAGCCACCAAGGAGGATAAAACTGTCTATCTGCTGGGCTCTATCCACTTGGCAACGGAAGACTTTTATCCGATGCGTGCCCAAATAGAGCGCGCCTATGCCACCAGCGACGCTATTGCCGTTGAAGCCGATGTCCTCGCAGCCGAAAGCGACATAATGGTGCAACAGAAAATTATGATGGAATCGGTCTATCAAGGAGAACGCAGCCTGCGTGACGACCTGCCAGCAGACTTATATAAGAGACTGCAAGCGTGGATGCATAAACGCAACATGCCGGAAGCCATGTTTATTCGTCAGCGCCCCGCTATCGCTATGATTTCCATGAGCATGATCGAAATGCAGGCTCTGGGCCTCAACCCTGAGTTGGGTATCGACCGTCACTTCCTAACCAAAGCCAAAAAAGATGGAAAACCGGTATTAGAGCTTGAAGGAGTCGTGCAACAATTCCAGCTTTTGAACGGCTTAGACAATCCCGCCCTGTTACTTCAGCAGACGCTAGAACAACTGGAGGATGTTTCCACCTACTTACCTCAACTCACCAATGCCTGGAAAGCCGGGGATCACGATGCCCTCAACCGTCTGATATTGCTCGATGGCCTTGAGGAAAATCCCGAATATAAGCCCCTTTACGACAAGCTCTTTTTCCAGCGCAACAAAAATATGGCCAATAAGATTGCATCCAAGGCGTCAAAGTATCGTTCACTGTTTGTGGTTGTCGGCGCCGGTCATCTGGTAGGACAAGGCAGTATTGCAGATCTGATGAAAGAAAAAGGCTATAAACTGGAGCGTATCTAATTTTTTCCAGGCAGTGTAATCACTAAACTGAATACCTTCTTACTTTTGCCCGCGAAATATTGGCGCAGACATAAATAGTTGTCGGTGTTTCACGGGCTTACCCAGTAGCACCTGCACTTCGCAGGTTCAAAACCAGCGCCCTTTTACCCGCAAAAAAGCTGAATCGGCGAAAAATTGATTAATCGTCATACTCACTTGCTAAACTGCAACAACACGCCGCAGTAGTCACTGCAGTTTTCTAGGGAGTACCCCATGAAACGCTACGGCCTATTTTGCGCCCTAGCCTGTGCCCTTGTTTCTTCCCCCGCCACAGCCGATAAGGCCAAAACAGAAGGTGGGCTCAAAATTACATCTGACGATGGTAATTTTTCCGCTGAGCTCGGCGGTCGAATCCATTTTGACACCTACTTTTTTGACAAGGACGACAACTACTTTGACAGTTTTTTCATAGATGATGAATTTGAGGAGCCGGTAAACACTACGGACTTTCGCCGAGCGCGCCTGGCAATGAAGGGGAAACTCTGGAAGTGGGAATACAAGCTGGAGAGGGATTTTGCCTCCGCCGGAACTGGAGGGCTTAGAGATGTATTTCTGGCCACTAAAATCTTCGACGGCAAACTTCGCATTGGTAACTTCAAACCCAGCCGCTCTATTAATGAGCTAACCAGCTCCAATGAAATCACCATGATGGAGAGATCCTTCGCCACTGCCGCAGGGGTTTTCGCCGACCGCGGCCGACAACAGGGAATTGGCTGGAATACCCACTGGTGCTGCCATACATTTGGCGTCGATCTCTTTAACCTGCGCAATCCCGGTGATCCGCGCAATGAGGGCATAGGGAGCGCAGCCCGGTTTACTTGGGCCCCGATTAACGAGCCCATCAGCACCCTGCACCTCGGCGCCTATTTAAGTTATGAAGATGCCAATGAGGACACCTTAGCCCGTGAGGCCCTGGTTGAATATACCGGGCGTCGTGGCCCGGAGCAGCTGGTTGCTTTAAGCCCTGGTGGTGGCGAATTTTTCTTTGGTGATTTTGGTGATGATGAATTTTATCAAGGTAACCCAGGTGGTGATGTGTGGATTTTTGGACTGGAGTTAGCCGGCACCTACGGTCCTTTTTACGCCCAATCAGAATACGCTTTTGGCAATTTCTCTGGAGATATCTATCTATCAGAGCTTACTTTCGAGGATTTTTTTGGCGCACCGCCCAGTTTCTTATGCGATCCATTTACCGGCTGCTTCATTGGCGATCAGGATGTGCGCACCTGGTATATCACCGGTAGCTGGGCGATCACCGGTCAGCACAAACCCTACGACGATAAAATAGGCGTTTTTAAATCCATCAAACCCACCCCACCGGAAGGCGCTTTCGAAGTAACCGCACGTTACGACACCATCGAGAATAAGGATATTCCCCGCATGAGGGTTAGCAACTTTGTTTTTGGGTTTAATTATTATTTCAACCCCAAGGTGCGTTTAATGATGAATATAACACTCGGGGATGATGATTTTACCGGCGATCAAACCAAACAGTTCGCTGTTCGAATGCAGGCTTACTGGTAGGAAAAACAGCCCCGGAGGAAATCTGCCGGGGCTGTTATGGTCGGAGAGTTAACCCACCTGTTGGGCTTTAGTGGGATCGAAAATCTCAACCTCGCTGGCCTGACCGGCGTTTCGAGAAGGATTTTCGAAACGGCTCAGCGCCAGCTCTCTTTGTCGCTGGGCTTCCAACAAGTTGGCCTCTTTGATGTGCCCATAGCCTTTAATAACCTCTGGGTAGCTAAGCAGTTCAATAGCCGCCTGGTGGTTTTGCGCATTCAACTCACCCACCACTTTCTCAACCAACTGCTCATACTCAGTAATCAAGGCCCGCTCCATACGGCGCTCAGCGGTATAGCCAAAAATATCCAGGGCCGTACCACGCAAGAACTTCAGTTTGGCCAGGACACCAAACGCTTTATACATCCAACCGCCAAATTTCATCTTACGCGGGCGTCCCAACACCTTGTCGAAACGGGCCAATAGAGGCGGGGCAAGATTGAACTCAAGTACAAAATCGCCGCTGAAATTTTCCTGCAGAGACTGGGTAAAGCGCCCATCCGTGTAGAGGCGCGCGACCTCATACTCGTCCTTGTAAGCGAGCAGCTTGGCATAATTGCTCGCAACCACCTCCGCAAGTGCCTGGCTCGCTGGCGTTTTAAGAATTTCGGCCGCTTTGACCTTATCGACCAGGCTCTGATAGCGCTTGGCCAACGCCTCATTTTGATAGCCGGTCAGGTGTTCAACCCGATGGGCAACAATCTCATCCAGCCCTTTGGGCAACACAACAGGCGCGCGGTCATGGGCGAGAAGCCGGTTTAAAATCTTTCGATCCGCTGCTGCCAGGCGCCCGGCAGCAAATCCCTGCAGGTTACCCTCAACCGCTACGCCATTCAGCTCAATAGCCTGTAACAGCGACGCCTGGGAGAGAGGCAGAAGGCCTTTCTGCCAAGCAAAACCCAACATAAATATATTGGCCGCCAGGGTATCTCCCAGTGCAGATTTGGTCAGACGGTGGGCATCGATGGAATCCAACTCGCTAACCGCACTGCTCAGAGTATCGAGGACTGCCTGTGGAGAGTGGGCATCCTCACGGCCCAAAACGGTGGCAGCTGTGGGGCTCAGGTGTGAATTCACTACCGCACGGCTATGGGTTTCATCCAGCTTGGCCAGGCAAGCGGCGAGATTCCCAGCGGCAATCAAGTCGCAGGCCATCAGTGCATCGGCGCGACCATCGGAGATACGTACCGCTTGCAGCGCTTCGGGCTGAGCGGCAAAACGAATATGGGAATAAACGGCACCGCCTTTTTGCGCGAGGCCGGTCTGATCCAGGGTGCTGCAGGCTTTGCCCTCAATATGCGCTGCCATCGCCAACAGTGCTCCGATGGTCACCACACCGGTGCCGCCCACCCCTGTCACCAGGAAGTTAAAGGGTTCAACTAGGCCTGGTAACTGTGGTGTAGGCAGCTTTTCCGCTTCTGTACGCAATACATCGCCAACGCCCGCACCTTTGGCCAGACGCCCACCTTTTACGGTAACAAACGAAGGGCAAAAACCATTGATACAGGACAGATCCTGGTTGCAGCCGGTTTGGTTGACGCGGCGCTTGTCCCCCAGAGCGGTGGAAACCTTTTCCACGGCAATACAGCTGGACTGTTGCACACAGTCGCCACAGCCTTCACACACCAATTCATTGATAAAGGGGCGCCCCTCAGCTTGAGGCAACAGGCCGCGCTTGCGTTTGCGTCGCAACTCGGTGGCGCAGGTCTGGTCGTAAATAATAACCGTACACCCTTCCACATCACGCAACTCTTCCATTACCGCCGGCATATAGTCCCGGTGGCGAATCTCTACCTCAGAAGGGAAGCTCAGGGCCCCCTGGTATTTGTCCGGGTTGTCCATCACCAGAACGACTTTTTGCACCCCTTCCGCCAGCACTTGGCGGCAGATCATATCCGGTGCCAACTCGCCATCGTGGGGCTGACCACCCGTCATGGCGACGGCGTCGTTGAACAGGATTTTGTAAGTAATATTGACTCTGGCAGCAACAGAGGCGCGAATGGCGAGAATTCCAGAGTGGAAATAGGTGCCATCCCCCAGATTCACAAATACATGCTTTTCATCGGTGAAAGGCGCTTGCCCCACCCAGTTCACCCCTTCGGCACCCATTTGCGTAAAGGTGAATGTCTCGCGATCCA
Source organism: Microbulbifer sp. CnH-101-G (assembly GCF_052466775.1). NCBI lineage: Bacteria > Pseudomonadati > Pseudomonadota > Gammaproteobacteria > Cellvibrionales > Microbulbiferaceae > Microbulbifer > Microbulbifer sp. CnH-101-G. The sequence goes on along the minus strand of NZ_CP174292.1, from coordinate 980,230 downwards.
ACCACTGGGCCATATAGTGGCAGCCGATACCGGCAAGCGCGCGACTGCCCTCCGGCACTTTGGTGGAACGGTTGTGGGGGCAGCCGGCACAAAACATGGGTAGGCGTGACACGCTGGAGCCCGCCTGTTGTGCAATGCGTTGCGCCAGGGCGTTGAGGCGCATTAAGCGGTGTTGTCCGCGCTCGCCCAGCTGGTCTTGATCCAAAATCAGACCCAGCACCTGGCAGATAATGGCCGGAGACAATTCTCCATAGGCTGGCATTAACGGCTGGTCGTGCTCATCCACTTTACCGAGGATACGCGGAAAGTTGGCATCCTTGAGGTGGACGTTGTACAGCTCTTCTTTCAGCTGCACTTCCATCAGACTGCGCTTTTCCTCCAGCACCAGCAGGGTATCCAGGCCCCGGGCAAATTCTTGGATGCCGGGCACATCCAGGGGATAGGTCATCCCCACCTTGAGGATACGAATGCCCAGCTGTCGGGCTTTCTCCTCATTGATACCCATATCCTCGAAGGCCTGCATCAAGTCCAGGTGGGCCTTACCGGTAGTGACGATACCTAGAGTGGCCTCTGGATTTTCCAGCACCACCTTGTTCAGTTTATTGGCGCGGGCAAATGCCAGAGCTGCCGGGCGCTTGTAGCGCCACAAACGCTCCTCTTGCTCAAGGGGATTGTCTTGTTTGCGAATATTGAGCCCACCTTCAGGGCGCTCAATCTCGGGGTAGCTGAACTGTACTCGCTGTGGATCAACTTCCACCGTAGCGGAGCTATCCATATTTTCTGCCAGAGTGATCATCGCCACCCAACAGCCACTAAAGCGAGATAACTCCAGGCCATAATGACCGTAATCCAGAACCTCCTGCACAGTTGCGGGATTCAAGACCGGAATATGCATATCCACAAAAGCAAATTCCGACTGTCCTGGATAGGAGGAAGACTTACAGCCGTGGTCATCTCCAGAGATGATAAGCGCCCCGCCCTTTGACGAGGAACCCGCGGCATTGGCGTGGCGGAAAGCATCACAGGAGCGGTCCACACCCGGCGTCTTGCCGTACCAGATACCACAAACACCATCCACCCGGGCGCCATCGAACAGGCCAACCTGCTGGGAACCCCACACTGCAGTCGCTGCCAGCTCCTCATTCACGCCCGGTTGGAATCGGATATTGTGCTGGTCCAGTAATTTTTTGGCCCTTGAGAGCTGTAGATCGTAGCCACCCAAAGGGGAGCCGCGATAACCGGAGATAAAAGTCGCAGTATTCAGGCCGCGGGATTGATCCATCCGCATCTGGTCGATGGGCAGGCGCACCAGTGCCTGAATCCCTGAGAGAAGCACACGGCCTTTCAGAGTGGTAAAACGATCATCCAGTGATATTGGTTTTTTTACCTGGGAGTCCACCGCGCGCTGGGGACTGGCTACTTTATCAGTCATACACCTAGTTTCCGGTCATTTATTCTTCTCGAAACCCGGTTCGAGTTATAAGTCATTATTCTTCCGAATTGCTCCGATTCAGCAGTAGAGAGTTCATTTTTTCGCCTCTCAGGTCACCCCTCTGGCGGGTAATCACAAAAAGCACTCAAGTTGAAACGGATTGGTCAGGTCATACTAGTGCGTTAAGCGCAACAGAGCATTGCTTTATTTACGTAAATGTGCGTAAAATTGTGATGAAAATCTCGATCGAGCAATTTTTTATAGGATAGGAGTCTTTATGAAGCGTTCGACAGACCTGGATGATTTCGACCGCAAGATTCTGCGAGCGCTGCAGGAGAACGCCGATTATTCCATGGCGGAGCTCGGAGACAAAGTCGGTCTTTCTCACACCCCCTGCTGGCGCCGCATCAAGAGGCTGGAAGCAGAAGGCATTATTCGCGGCCGCGTCACTCTGTTGGACCCTCGTAAACTGGACCTGGGAGTCACGGTATATTGTTACGTGACCATCCACAACCACGACGAAGAGTCTCTGAATAATTTTGAAACCGCAGTACAGGACGTACAGGAAGTGGTTGAATGCTATTCAACCAGCGGCGATAAGGACTATGTACTGCGCGTAGTAGTGGACAGCGTTGAGCACTATGAACAACTGCTAAAACGCTCGCTGGTGCACCTGCCCAATGTGGCATCGGTAAATTCCACCTTCGCGCTCAAGCAAGTGAAATACACCACTCAGTTGCCGCTCTAGCCTTCGTCAATCTTGCAGTCGAAAAAAGAGATGCGAGATCTGAGCCCTGTAACCTCAGGGCTCCCCCCTTCAATCCAGCCCTCGCAACTTTTGTAATAACTGGTCCAGTGCCTGCTGCAGATCCAAACCATCGCAGCTCAGGGTAATATCCGCATATTTGCGATACAGAGCCTGCCGCTCCTCAAACAACTCTTCAAAACTTTGTCCCGGCGCCTTAGCTATCCCACGGCTTTCATAATTATGGATTCGCCGACGCAACTCGTCTGCAGAGCACTCCAGAAATACAACGGTGCCTTGCTCGCGTAAATTTGCCATACCCTCTGCGCTATATACCGCACTGCCCCCGGTGGAAACCACATGCTTGGGCAGCTGTGCTGCGGCAATAACCTCCCCCTCAATAGCACGCAGGTTGAGGTAGTCACTTTCCGCCATAATTTCCTGAAGGGTTTTTCCCTCTTGTGCCTGAATCAAAACATCGGTGTCGACAAAATCCAGGGCCAACTCTTTGGCCAACAAAACACCCAGGGTACTTTTGCCGGCGCCAGGCATGCCAATCAAAACAACACTTTTTCTTTTTTTCATCAGTTTATCTGTACGCAAAATCATAAGCGGAACTTAAAACACCTTTAATCACCGCGGCGGGGAAAAAATACAGAACGCAACCAGCCGAAAAAACTATTGCCTTGCAGCATATATTTATCCAGCTCATCCATATTATGAGCCTGCCGAAAAGCATCGGCAAAGAGCGCTTCGCGAGTAATCATTCTGCGCTTGGGATTAATGGTTTTTATCGGCTTGGCCGGGTTGCCGGCCACCACCGTATTCGCAGGCACATCCTTGGTGACCACACTGGCCGCACCAACCACGGAGTTATCGCCGATACTAACGCCTTTACAAATAGTCGCGCTATCGCCAATCCAGACATTATTACCGAGGCGTATCGGTGCGGTGCAGCGAAAGGGCCTGGTGCGGTTATAGAGACCATGCCAGTCAGAGTCGGAAATATAAACATTCGCCGCAATCATACAGGCATCACCAATTTCTATGGATTGAGCCGCCGAAATACGAACACCAGGGGAAATCAGCACATAATCCCCAACAGTAATAAAAGCCTCGCCCCCCTTGTGTCCAAAGGTAGTGAAGCGAATGCATTTCTCCGCATTGGAAATCAAATGCGGATAATTACCCAGGCGAACATTATTTCCAAATACATGCACTGAAGAGGGGTCCATCACTTCCGGGTCAACACCTATCGCATCAAACTGAGGAAGTAAAAAATAGTACGTGCGCCAGTTGCGCCAACGCAACTGCAGGCGCTTCAGCCAGTAAGGCCTATGATCCTTGCGCATAATTAAATTTCTATTCGGTGGGGCCTGCTGCCCACAAAAAATCACAATTGCTTTTGTGCAAGCGCCAGTTTAGTGTTTGGGCCAAGTAAAATAGCAAGCAGTAAACTATGTCCATTCATTTGCCCATCGATATCCGAGCCATCAAGGGATTTCTCGCAGCCCACGAGGGGGAAGCGCTCTACCATCTTGCCGCTGAAGCCAGCAGCCTGGGCCCCTGCCTCGAAGTAGGCAGCTATTGCGGAAAGTCCACGATCTATTTGGCCTCAGCCTGCAAGCTGACCGACAGCGTCGTGTTTGCCGTGGATCACCATCGCGGTTCCGAGGAGCACCAGCCTGGCGAGGAATACCACGATCCCGATTTGTTTGACCAGAAAGCCAACCTAATGGACAGCTTCCGCACCTTTCGCACAAATATGCGAGCGGCCGAACTGGAAGATTGGGTAGTGCCGGTAGTGGCCCCCTCAGCGGTGGCCGCACGTCACTGGAACACCCCGCTCGGGCTCGTATTTATCGACGGCGGACACTCTCTGGAAGCAGCAATGACGGACTATCGCAGCTGGTCTCGGCATATTGTGCCAGGCGGTTACCTGGCCATTCACGACATATTTCCCGATCCAGCCGATGGCGGCCAGGCCCCCTACGACATTTACAAACTAGCCCTGGCTTCCGCTCAATTCGAGCTGGTCGAAACTGTCGACACTCTGGGTATCCTGCGCCGCATCTGATGGCAGGCGTACCGAGGTAAACAGCCCGCTTGCCGGCGTCAGGTCGGCAAGCGCATCTGCAGCAAGCAACATAGCGCCCACAGTCCAGGTGGTTTTCTCCTCGGGCCAGACCGCCTGATCCCGATAGACATATCCCGTCCAATAACCGCCATCACTGTCCTGCCAGCGATGCAGGCCCCGGTAAATAATCTCGGCGCGAGCCCGCTGACCTGAGGCCAACAACGCCATGGTCAACTCGCAGGATTCCGCCACCGTTACCCAGGGTTCATCATTCACACAGCGGCAACCTAAACCAGCCACCACAAATTCATCCCAACGCTGTTGAAGACGCGCTCGGGCGGCTTCTCCAGCAATAGCGCCAGTGAGCACGGGGTAAAACCAGTCCATGGAAAAGCGCGCTTTGCTCTCCCAGGTCCGGTCAAAACGTTCGGGCTTATTCTGTAACGCCTCGCCGAGTGCAGCGCGGCCCCGCACCCACTCCGTGCGCTCCAGCCCCAGCGCACTGGCAATATTGATCGCGCATTCCAGGCTTTTATAAACCGAGGCACACCCGGTAATCAGGGCGTCCTCTTTGTGTTTTCCCTCGGCGTCTACAGCCCAGTGAATCTCACCGTGTTCGGTCTGCAGGCCCAAGACAAAATCGATGGCGCGCTCCACCATCGGCCAGTACCGCTGTAGAAAACGTCTATCACCGCTAATCAGGTAATACTGCCAGACCCCAGTGGCCACATAAGCGACAAAATTACTCTCCCGGCGCTCGCTATTATCAATCGCCCCATCTTTATAAGCCGCCCACCAACTGCCATCCTGCAATTGAATATCTGCCAACCAGCGATAGGCCTTCTCCGCGGCGACAAACTCCCCGGCGATGGCCAGTCCCATGGCCGCCTCTACGTGATCCCAGGGATCGGCGTAATGCCCTTTAAACCAGGGAATGGAGCCATCGGGCAGCTGTTGAGAAAGGATGTAGGCGGCACTATCGCGCACAAAGCCGGTAGGGAACAGGCTCGCCTTCTTTTGGGATGTTACCGTTTCAGTCACGAGTTCACCTCCTCGACCAGAGGTAGGGACTCAGGAACCCGCTGCTCCGCCTTCACAAAATAGAGCGCGATGCTTTTTCCCAAAAGCGGGTTCAACAATTTTTCCGTCACACGGGTGATCGCGGGCCGCTTCATCAAGTCCCAAACAAGCAGGCGATGATAGGCAGCCACCAGGCGATTATCCGGTTTGTTCCAAAACAGACACTTCAACCACCAATAGGGAGAGTGCAGAGCATGGGCCTTGTGACGGGCGAAGTGGCGGTGCCCCAGGGCTTCAATGCTCTGGCGCAGTTCGCGCTCACGGAAAATGCGGATATGTCCCCCCTCTACCTGATGGTACTCGTCGCTGAGTTGCCAGCAGATCCACTCGGGGAAATACGCCGGTACGGTGGCGGCGAAGATGCCCGAAGGTTTTAGCACACGGTCTATTTCTGCGAGGACTTCTTTGTACTCGTGAATGTGCTCCAACACTTCGGAGCAGATCACCACATCAAATGTGGCATCGGCAAAAGGCAGCTGTAAGCCATTCGCCACCCCGAGTAATAGGCGCCCTTTGGCATGCTTTGGATGGTTAAAAGGTTCGGCACGCTCACTGGCGGTGCGCACATCATTGAGGCACAGGTCTATGCCGTAGACATCCACCTCATCGGTGATCATCAAATGGATGGAGTGGCGCCCCTCGCCACAGCCCAGGTCCAAAACTTTTTGTCCTGGGCGAAGATTCAAGTGTTGCGGATCTACAGTAATCATTAAGCTGCCTCCGCACCGCTGACATCTGCGTCAACTAAATCGTTTTCTTTGTGCTGTTGTACAACCGGCTCACCGAGTATTTCGCGGTAGTAAGCCACCAGGTTTGCCGCCGCCAGACTCCAACAGAACTTATTCTCTATACGCGCCCTACCTTGAGCGCCCATATCGGCTTGTAAAGACTTATCCTCCAGAACGCGCCCCAACGCCTCCGCCAGCGCTTTGCTGTCACCGGCCGGGACGACGATACCCGCATCGCCAACTACTTCTGGCAGGGCGCCACCATCACTGGAAACCACCGGGGCTCCGCAAGCCATCGCCTCGCCTGCTGGCAGACCAAACCCTTCATAAAGTGACGGACAGGCAACAACTGTTGCACTGCGATAATGATTCACCAGTTCTTCATTGGAAATACCGGAAACAAACTGCACTGCATCCTGTAATTTCAGCTTTTTCAGCAGCTTTTCGGTGGCGCCGCCCTCGCGTAAGCGCCCGACCACCAATAGCTCCAAAGCAGGAAAGCGCTCTCGCAATCCAGCCATGGCCTGTAACAAGACGCCAAGGCCTTTGAGCGGCTGATCCGCCGATGAGGTCGTCATGATGCGCAAGGGCTGGCGATGTACTTTGTCGTCGGGGCTGAATATCTCTGTGTCGATACCGTTGTAAATCAGGTGGATCTGTTCTGGCGCTACCCCAAACTGCTCGATGATATCCCGCTCTGACTGTCGCGATACCGTGACAATATGGCGTAATTTCCTCGAGACCTTAATCTGCATATTGAGGAAGTTATGCCAGCGCCGCACCAATAAACGAAAACGCCAGTCCGGCGCCGCATCCAGGGCTAACTGACGATCGCGGGTAATAGGATGGTGAATAGTGGCAACAACCGGAAGGCCGCTGCGCTCAATATCCAACAGGCCGTAGCAAAGGGATTGATTATCGTGAACTATGTCGTACTTGTGGCCATGTTGGCGCAGGTAATTGCGCACTCGACGGCCAAAAGTGTAAGGTTCGGCAAAACCGCCGGTCAGTTTACTCCACCACTCAAAGAAATCCGCCCAGGAGAGCAGGTGTTTTGGTCTAAGAGCAAGGCTGGGCTTTTCTACTTCATAGAGATTGAGGCCGGGCATCTTAATCAGCTTGACCCTTTCATCCAATTCCGGATAGGGCTGGCCGGATATAACATCCACGGAATGACCGGCATCAACCAGTGCCTTACTCAAATAGCGGAGATAGATACCCTGGCCACCACTGTGCGGGTGGCTGCGATAACCCAGTAGACATATTTTTAGTGGCCGTGTCTCGCCAGCCATTGGACCGTCTGCACAATTTCCCAAGGCGGTCATAGATTCCCCATCTGCTTGTTCTGAGACCCACATACATTAATCAAAAATGCAGCGCCGGGCTGTGAAGCCTGGCTATAGCAGTCGACCAATCCGGGGCCCTACGCTGGTAAAGCGGAAGAATACACTGGCGGAGAAATGACTGCTAGGCAGAAGCAGTCCACGCTGTTGGCCAGTCCGCCCTTCCGCGTGGCTTCTGAAGCCAAATAAAATGAAGCAGGTGAATTCCCCCTCAATGGTATTTTCGCCGGTGAGATTTTGGCGAGCGCCTAAAAATTCACACAATGCTTAAAGCCCTATGGTCACTGCAGGCCCCCTATTCTGTGCATAGCCCACCCCAAATACCGCACCTCAAAAAACTGTGACGGATTATTTACCTGACAGTAACGTCTAAATTTCGCTACTTGAAACAGGTTAGGCGCAAAGAGAAAGGTGGCATTAGTTTTTTCAGCGGAAGAGCTAACCAAAAGCGAGCCTGATTATTTTTTTGACAAAAAAATGCCCGCCAATGGCGGGCCAGGTTTCTCGAACACACTTTCAGGAGGAGAGTTTCAAGCACGTTACGCACTTAAATTTAGGTATAGCAGAGTATTGCCACTCTCCAGAGCCCCTGTCGCAAAAGCCGTTCAGTATTTATTCGCCGGTGGCCGACGGGCCAAAATTAAACCCGATGCAAGTAACTTTGATATTCCACATCGGTAACTCGGGCGCCAATTTCTGCCATCTCCTGGCGCTTCAGCATCAAGAAAAGCTCGACAAACCGAGGATCAAGATACTCGCGCCACAAGACACTTCTATCAAAGCGCTTGAGTGCCCCACTCCAGGTGTTGATCAGCTGCTCGCTTTGCACCTGATAGGCATCACCTTCCACCGGTTCAGGCGCTTCCAACTGGTTCTCTAGACCATGGCAGACACCAGCCAAAATACCCGCCAAAACCAAATAAGGGTTCACATCCGCACCGGCGATACGGTGCTCGATACGACGGGCTTCTGGGTTGCTGGCTGGAACACGCAGTGTTGTGGTGCGGTTATCGTAGCCCCAACACAGGTTTAGCGGTGCGTGAGAGCTTTCCTGGAAACGGCGGTAAGAGTTGCTGTGCGGCGCGAAAAAGGCCATCGCATCATTGGCTGTTGCCAGCATACCCGCGGCTGCCTGACGCAACAGCTCGGAGCCCTCCTCACTGCCATCATCAAAAACATTTTTGCCACTGCTATCAATCAGACTTAAGTGCACATGCATGCCATTGCCAGCCTGATCCCCAAAGGGCTTGGCCATAGTGCTCACACGGAAGCCATGGCTGCGCGCTACGCCTTTCAATAAGCGTTTAAACAGCAATGTCTGGTCGGCTACTTTGACCGGATCGGCACTGTGCAGCAGATTGATTTCAAATTGACCGGGTGCACACTCTGAAAGTACCGAGTCAGCGGGAATGCCCTGAGCCTCGCAGGCGGCGCGTACATCGGCAAAAAAGTGACGCTGCGCATTCAATTCAGACAGATCGTATACATCCGTGGAGGGCACTAGCTCAGCATCATTGTCACTGACCGGACGCGGGCGCGCCAAATGGTCAACGTCATCGCGCAGCAGGTAAAACTCCAATTCGGTGGCACAAACCGCGGTGTAGCCGAGCTTCTGCAGGCGATCCACCACCCGCTGCAGCTGGGCGCGCGGATCGGCATAAAGTGGGGAACCATCCGCTTCATGTAACTGCATATGTAGTTGTGCCGTCTCCTCCCGGTGCCAGGGCGCCAAGCTGATGGGCGATACCGGCAGGCAGACACCATCACTGTCACCACTGGCGAACACCAGGGGACTGTCTTCAATATCCCGCCCCCAGATATCCAGGCTAACGGCGCTGCGCGGCATTTGCAGGCTCCCCTTGAGCAGCTTCTCCGCCGCTTCAGCAGGCAGCCATTTACCGCGGGGGACGCCATTGATGTCGAACATAAAGCCTTCGATCCACTTTAGGTCCGGGTGCTCTGCCAGGAATTTGCGCGACTGCTCCAGCAGCTCTGGCTGGGCAGTAAATTCTTTTTCTTGTGACATAAGTTGCCTGAGGTAGTCCTGTCAAACCGCAGAAGCGGCCCAGGGCTGCCCCCATGTCCGCCGTTGGCGAATTATGAGTGACAGCCTTGCGCCGCTTCCAATAAGGGGGCGAAACCCCGAGTTTACGCTAGAGCTTTAGCGGTGTCGTCTAGTGCGCGATGCGCTTTTTCCACCAACTCATCCACCTGCTCTGTGGTGATAATCAGCGGTGGCGCAATCACCATGGCATCACCGACAGCACGCATGACCAAACCGTGTTTGATACTCAAGTCGCGACATACCGCGCCGGCGGTGCAGTCGTCATCGAAACGGGCGCGGCTGGCCTTGTCCTTAACCAGTTCCAGAGCGCCGACCATACCCAGGCTGCGCGCCTCACCGACAATCGGGTGTTCGGCCAGCTCAGCCCAGCGCTTGGCCAAATAGGGGCCGGTTACATCGCGCACATTCTCGATAATTTTTTCGTTGCGCAGGATGTTGATAGTCGCCAGGCCTGCCATACAGGCCGCGGGGTGTGCGGAGTAGGTATAGCCGTGAGTGAATTCACCGCCCTTGCTCTTGATCACATCCGCAACGCGATCACCCACCATGGTACCGCCCAGAGGGAAGTAACCGTTGGTCACCGCTTTGGCGAAAGTCATCAGGTCAGGCTTGAGACCGTAGTAATCGGCGCCGAACCATTCACCGGTGCGGCCAAAACCAAAGATCACCTCGTCCATTACTAACAGGATGTCGTACTGATCCAGTACTTTCTTCACTTCAGGCCAGTAGGTTTCCGGGGGAATGACCACACCCCCGGCGCCCTGGATAGGTTCAGCAATAAAGGCGGCCACTTTCTCAGGGCCCAGCTCCTGGATTTTTTCATCGAGGCTGCGCGCGGCCTGGATACCGAACTCCTCTGGAGACAGTTCACCGCCCTCGGCAAACCAGTAAGGCTGCTGCACGTGTTCAATGTAATCCAGCGGCTGGAACTGTTTGTGCATGCCGCTCATGCCACCCAGGCTGGCACCGGCGATGGTGGAGCCGTGATAACCATTCTTGCGGGAAATCACAATGCGCTTCTCGGGCTTGTCCTGTAAGTCCCAGAAACGGCGGATCAGACGCAGGTTGGTGTCATTCGCCTCGGAACCAGAGCCGGTGAAGAATACATTGCTCATATTGGCGGGGGTTACTTCCGCCAGAGCGTCTGCCAACTCAATGGACGGCACGGTAGTGCATTGAAAGAAGCTGTTGTAGAACGGCAGAGTATTCAGCTGCTCATAAATAGCGTCACTGATTTCCTTGCGACTGTAACCTAGGTTGCAGCACCACAGACCGGACATGCCATCCAGCATACGGTTGCCATCGATATCGGTGATATAAGCGCCCTCGGCACTGGTGATCACACGGGTGCCCTGTTGCCCCAGATCGTTGAAGTCGGTAAAGGGGTGCAGCAGGTGCTCGCGATCGTGTTGTTGCAGCTCACTTTTGTTCATATTTCGCTCCTGGCTTTTGCTCGGGGGCTCTCTACAGCACCGGACTGAGTCCGCATGGTGTTGAACGAGTCCTCCCGCAAATTGATCACCTGCCCTCCTGAGCCCGTTTACGAGCACGGCCGGGCGGCATATTGCTTCCAACATTTGTGATCACATTCTAGTGGCGAGACTAACGGAAGCGCAAGATCTATCTATGCCTCTGGGTAACAATAGAGTCCAAAGCGCCAATTACCTTGGTGAGAAGAAAACCCCGAGGTCAAATCACAACGGCGAGAGCCCTCTCAACTTGAATAGTGAGAAGGCTTTTTTAGAGGCTTAAAAGGTTATTAGAACGGTTAAAGTAGTTCTTCTGCGGAAATGGAACCGAGTCCTTCCTCAATATCCTGGCGGATCGCCAAGCGCACTCGCGCCACATTGCCATCGGCTATCGCATCCAGCAGGTCCTCGTGACGATCCGGCAACTCTTGTACACCGAAGCGCTGGAATACCAGGTGCTGAAGGGGAGCAGTTTGCAGCCAAAGGCTCTCAATCAACGAGAGAATGATATGAGGGTGTCCCAAGCGGTAGAGGGTAAAGTGAAAATCGAGATTGGCCGTCACATATTCCTCGATATTCTTCTCTTTGAGCGCGCTAGTGACTCGAGCATCCAGCTGACACAGCTGCTCGAGAGCCCCCTGCCCCACAAAGGGCAGGGCCTGCTCTGCGGCCTGACACTCCAGCGCAACCCGCGCCGCACAAATCTCCGCAAGCTTCTCCGGGGTCATAGTGGGCACTGTGACACGGCGTGTGTCGGACAACTCCAATGCCCGCTCTGAGGTGAGACGCCGCAAGGCCTCACGAACGGGCATGGGACTGCAGTTCAACTCCGCCGCCAAACCCCGGATAGTGATCGGATGGCCCGGCAAAAACTTGCCGCGTAAAATGGCATCACGCACCTGAAAGTAGACCCGCTCCTGGGTGGTGCGAAAAGCCTCCTGAGGAGGGTTAAACTCCGGCGCCATATTCATGCGGCCCCAACCTGCTGCAATTTATGCGGCAAGTCATCGGACCCCACCTCAATAAGGTGATCCGCCACCTGACCCGTCTGCCAGATTTCCAAAAAATCATCTGCCACCTGCCGGCTCATCTCCACTACTTTTTTCCAGTAATTCACGCGTTCATCTGTGCTCAATTTATAAAAGTCATTACGGTCGGGGATTTTGCCAAATGGCAGCTTTTCGACAAATTTAGGCGATGGCGCAATCAGTAGTGTCGATGCCATGGCATCGCCGCGCACACGCCGCCAAGACAAACCCTTATCGAACCAGCCCGGGACCATAAACGGGAAAAAATGCGGATAGAGCACTAAGCCAGGCGGATGGTTAAAGCGAAGATCAAAATGGTAATCGGTGATTCCCCCGTCGCGATAATTGCCCAAAGGCGCACCAGCGGGGTTGCGCACGCCCGCCATTACCAGTGGGATAGAACCGCTGGCAAGCACCGCCGCGCAGACGTTTTCACGATTGAGGGGAGAGTTCACCGTACTCAAATTCCCAAACGCCACCGCGGGCTGTGCCTGAGAGTGGAACACTACCCGCTCCCAAAAGGCCTTCAAGCTGTGTCTGGAGAAGGCATTAGCCAACGCAGAAGTGAAAAGTGCCGGAGCCAGCAGAGCCCGCTTTTCACTGGCCAGGGGCCCGCGCCCGCGCGCTGTAACGAAGTGACTGTGCCACAAGGGGTTCTCTACCACTTCACTCGCGCCATTTTCCCCCAAAACTTCCAGCAGAATCGCCTCCCCCGCCGCGGTAATCTCCGCTGGGGTAGGTCTGGCGGTGCCGTAGCTCTGGTGGATATAACCGTATTCCAAGCGCTCCAATGCCGCCAAAGGTTCCTCCATGGCGTAACACATATTGCGGAAACTGCCGATGGAAGAGCCCAGTGTCGCAATAGGCTCGCAGCGATCCTTAAAAAAGTCGCCCATGAGAACCCGATCCAGCTGGCTGATAACCAGCCACTTGGGACCTCCAGAGGCGCCGACCAGGGTGGAGAACTGCCCCTGGTGCAATCCCTCTTCGCGAACCCTGCGCGCCGCAACAGCGCCGGCCAGTAAAATACAACTGCGGTTCTTCACATAATGTCCTTACAAATCAGCCTATAGCCAAGGTTTATTGGGAGCTTCCTTAGGGAAAATTACCATTCGCCGGTATTCTCCATCGACTTCCAGGGCTCCTTGGGCTCCAGAGGCTCACCATTTTGCAGCAGTTCAATCGATATGCCATCAGGCGAGCGGAAAAAGGCCATATGGCCATCGCGAGGAGGGCGATTGATGGTAATTCCCGCGTCCATCATTCGCTGACAAACCGCATAGATATCATTGACTCCATAGGCCAGATGGCCAAAATTACGCCCACCACTGTAGGACTCAGGGTCCCAATTGTATGTGAGCTCCAATGTCGGGGCTTTCTTCTCGCGGGCACTATCAACATCCTCTGGTGCCGCAAGGTACACCAAAGTGAAACGCCCCTTGTCATAGTCGTTGCGATTCACCACCTGCAAGCCCAATTTCTCACAGTAAAATTTTAAGGATTCTTCCAGGTTGGCCACGCGGACCATTGTGTGCAGGTATCTCACCCTCTACTCCTTCCTATTGCCAAGCTTTACAATCGGGGAATAATAAATAATTCAGCTTCGCCCGGCGAAAAGCAAATGTATAAAAAATTCTATCGTGCGTTTTCACAAGCGCCCAGCGGCAGCCCATCCTCCATGCTGCACATGGCCTGCCACTCGCATCATTACTGGCCCGATGTGACGCTGGAGGCGGTCCAGCAATACTGGCAGGATGCAGCGCTACTCGCCGATGACAAGTGGGGACCTATTTTCCAGGAAAAAATACCCGCCTGGCAAAGTGCTGTCGCGCGCGCACTAAACCTTCCCGACGCTTCTCAAATAGCTATTGCCCCCAATACCCACGAGCTTGTCTACCGGCTACTTAGCACCTTCCCTTTCACTGAACCCCTGCATATCCTCACTACAGATGGAGAATTTTACAGCTTCACCCGCCAGTTACAGCGGCTGGAGGAATTACCCAACATACAGGTAACCCGTATCCCCAAACACCCCTTCTCCACCCTGGCAGAGCGCTTCGAGAGAGAGCTGCATACCGGTGACTACCAGCTGGCTTATGCCAGCCTAGTATTTTTCGATTCTGGCGTGGTTTTCCCCGAATTGATTCGCATCGCCGAACGAAAGCCAATCCAAACCCAGTTTGTTATCGACGGATACCATGGATTTTTCGCTCGTCCAATCGACCTAAGCACCATCGCCGATAAAGCCTTTTTCACTGCCGGCTCCTATAAATACTTGGGCGCTGGCGAGGGAATGTGCTTTATGAGCATCCCCCGCCACTGCACTCTGCGGCCTCTAAACACCGGCTGGTTTGCAGAAATAGCAGAGCTGGAAAATCGCAGCGGCAGTGTCGGCTATGGGGACAACTGGCTGAGGTTTGCCGGAGCCACCATGGATTATTCCTGCCTGTACAAAGGCTTGGCTATTTTTGAGCTGTTTCGCCGCGAGGGCATTACTGTGGAAAAAATCCACAACTATGTCCTCGCCGCACAACAGCGATTCCTGCGCACCATGGATAGCGCCGGCCACCCTTTTCTCAATCGTGAGCATTTAATCCATCACGACCTGGAGCATGGTCATGGACATTTCTTCACTTTTGATTGTCACAGCGCAGAGAATGCAGAGAAATTACAAAGTGAATTAAAAGCCCGCGCCGTCCTTTGCGACCGGAGACAGCAGTTGCTGCGATTGGGGTTTGCCATCTACCACGACCACGAAGAAACATACCAACAGGTTTTTGGTTCTTACGAATAAGAAAGGAGGAAAGGATTTGCACCGTTATAGCCAACCCGCTGGATCCGGTATGCTCAGCTGAGGTTCAGACAAGCTTAGATAATATTTTTGACGCCAAGTGCATTGCTATATCGCCAACCCATAGCGATAGATAAGGAAAAATCATGAAGTTAGTAAAATTTTCGACCATTACACTACTCGCCCTGATACTTAGCGCCTGTGATAACGGGCAGGCACCCTCGCAGCGTGGCACCCTGGTATCTATCGCAGCCCAAGGCGAGACCAGCCAGGCCCCCGATGTTGCCAACTTGTCTGTGGGCGTGGTGACGGAGGCGGACGATAGCAAAAAAGCGATGCAAGATAACGCAGAGCAAATGGACTCTCTGATGAAGGCGATTAAAAAAGCCGGCATTGCCAAGAAGGATATTCAAACCAGCGGCGTTAGCCTCTCCCCCCGTTACCACTACCAAAGAGATCAGAAACCCAAAATCGTCGGTTACACCGCGCGCAATACCGTCAACATCAAAGTGCGTGAGCTGGATAAACTGGGAACCGTGTTGGACGACCTCACCGCCGCCGGTGCCAACCAGATTAACGGCCCTAGCTTTGAGATTGGTGAGCCGGGACCGGTAAAAGCCGAAGCCCGTGAGAAAGCCCTGATAGATGCCCAGGAGCGAGCAACCATTTATGCCAAAGCACTGGGTATGAAAGTTCGCCGGATCGTCAGCATCTCTGAGCAGGGCAGTGGCGGTATGCCCCGTCCGATGATGATGCGCGGCCAGATGGAGTCAATGAAAGACAGCGCCTCAACGCCAATTGCACCCGGTGAAACCACCGTATCGGTGAACCTGGACCTGGTCTTCGAATTGGAATAATCAGTAGCTTTTTACCGGCTCCGCAATTTTATGCGGCGCCGGTACCCTAGACACCACCGTCAGCCATTCTCCTCATGCTCCAGAAATACCTCCACGGCCGGCTCACTGGGGTATTTGAAAATCTTGCCTTCCTTCATGACAAACTGCACTCGCTGCAATTCGGAGATATCCTCCAGAGGATTGCCCCCGACTGCAATAATATCTGCGAGCTTGCCCTCACTGATACTGCCAAGCTCATCTTGGATTTGTAGCAATTGTGCTGCATTCCAGGTTGCTGAGCGGATAGCGTCAGCAGGAGACATACCGCCCTGCACCATCAAAACAAATTCCCTCGCATTCTCCCCGTGCCGGGTCACGCCGGTATCGGTCCCAAAAGCAATTTTAACTCCGCGTTTATAGGCCTTGGAAAAAGTCTCCTGCATCAAGGGCCCCATGGTGGCAGCCTTGGGGCGCACTATTTCCGGCAAAAAGCCATCGATCGCAGATTTCTCGGTTACCCACTCCCCAGCCATCAGGGTCGGGACAAACCAGGTGTTGTTGCGACGCATTAAGTCCATCACCTCTTCATCCATGTAAGTACCATGCTCAATGGAATCCACACCGGCACGAATAGCCCGAATCATGCCTTCCTTACCATGAGCATGCACCGCTACGGTAAAACCATAATCCTTGGCGGTGGAGACAATTGCCTCCAATTCATCCTGCATAAATTGTGGATTTTGCCCACTTTTCGCTACACTCAGCACCCCACCGGTAGCAGTAATTTTGATCAGATCGGCACCGTCTTTATAGCGCTGGCGAATCGCCTTGCGCGCTGAAATAGGCCCATCTACAACACCATCAGCCGGGCCGGGATTTCCCACCAGATCATGGCGACGGCCATTAGTGGGGTCGGCGTGACCACCCGTGGTTGCAATGGATTTTCCCGCAGTGTAAATCCTCGGGCCCTCAATAGTGCCGGCCTCAATCGCATGGCGCAGACTGACGGTGACATTATCGTGATCACCCAAATTACGAATGGTAGTAAAACCCGCCTGCAGAGTACGGTTAGCCGCATCGACACCGCGAAGGGTGAAGTCTGCCGCGTTCCAGGTATAGGATTCCATGTAAGCGCGAGGACCAAACTCATAGGTCAGGTGGCTATGCATATCCATCAGCCCAGGAAGCACAGTGAAATTGCGCAAATCAATGAGAATTTCACTCTCCCGCTTGGCAAACCCTTTTTGCACCGACTTGATACGACCATCCACGATATGAATGGTACGGTTCTCTAACAATTTACCATTGCTGCTATTGAAGAGTTTGCCCGCATAGATGGCCATTTCCTCAGCCGAAACTTGCTGACAAAATAGGCCTACAAAAACAGTCAAGGCCGTGACAGTGCGGCGAAAGAAGCAGTCTCTCTTGGAACTTGTTGTCATTGTCCTCACCAGTAAGTCTCTTTTAGATTTGTTGTGTTTCTATGGAAAGTTGCTCAATTTAACGCAATCACTAAGGCGAGAGAAAGCCCTATGAAAATCTATGAGTTTGCAAGCGCTCCCAATTGTCGTCGAGTTCGCATGTATCTTGCGGAAAAAGGCATCGAAGTTGAATTTTCCCATGTAGATATCGCCAAGGGCGAAAACCTCAGCCCCGAATATCGCAGCAAAGATATCAACAAAAAAGTCCCTTTATTAGAACTGGATGATGGCACTTATATCTCAGAATCTGTAGCCATCCAGCGTTACTTTGAAGAACTACACCCAGAACCGGCACTGTTTGGCCGCGATGCAAAAGAAAAAGCGCTGGTGGAAATGTGGAATCGCCGTGCCGACTTCAACTTAATGTTCCCAATAGGCATGTGCTTCCAACATGTATCAGGCTTTTTCAAAGACCGCATGAATGTCTACCCGGAGTTTGGCGAGGATTCCGGTAAGCGCGCAATAAAGTTTATGGGCGTCCTCAATGATCACTTCTCGGATCATGAATATCTGGCAGGTGACTATTTTTCTGTAGCGGATATCAGCATGGTTTGCGGCCTGGATTTTGGTAAAGTGCAAAACCTACGCCCGGATGCCGAAAAGCACCCCCATCTGATACGCTGGCGTGAACAACTCAAGCAACGCCCGAGCTTTAAAGTCTAAAGTGAGTTTGACAGGTCCTAGCCGTAAGACCTGATGTGATCTAGCTCTATAGCCACGTAAAGAGTCAGCAGACACCACACAAAAAAATGCCCCGATTCACAAGAGAGCGGGGCATTTTTTATGTAACAATAATTTTCTTATTAATCTTTAGCGGGTAAAACCTCCACCGGGCCGATATCCAGGGCTTCAACCTCTCCTTTAATCTTGTCCAGATCACCGACAATGACCCAGGTAAATTGATCTGGAGCGAGAAACTCCTGTGCCGAGGCCTCAACCTGCTCTTTATTCAGCGCCGCAACCCGCTGGGGATACTCGGCGATGTAATCCTCTGGCAACCCTTTTTCCACCTGCCAGTTTATACTGGAGAGCAGCTGCCCCTTGGTTTGGAAACGAGCGCTCTGTTTAAGCACTTCATCGTTTCGGTAGTCCTCCAGCTCCTTTTCTGTGATCGGCCGATCAGCCAAATATTCCCGATATTCTTTGATCAACTCTTGGATTGCAGGGGCCGTTTTATCGGTCTGAACCGGGGCAAATAGAATATAAGGTCGCTGGCCTTCGGTATCCATGGAAACCGCGCGCGCCCCGTAGGACCAATGTTTATCCTCGCGCAGATTCATATTTACCCGGGAGGTAAACTTGCCGGCAATCGTATTTGCCATTGCCTCAAAGGCTTCCGCCCCCTTTGGCTGCCAGGGCGGCATGACCAGCCCGGCCATAATATAACTCTGCTGAGCGCCGGGGCGGTCCAGGAGATAAACCCTGGCCTTTTCCGGGCGCGTCACCTTGGCCACTTCAATCTTTGGCAGCTCCTGCTTAGGCGCCTTCCAGCCACCCAGAGTTTCATTCAGCAGCGGCTCAATCTCTTTTTCTGTCACGTCACCAACGATGGTGAGCGTGGCGTTATCCGGGCGCACCCAGGTCTTTTGGAAATTCACCAGGTCTTCGCGGGTAATGGACTTAATGCCCTCGGGTGTGCCTGAGCCGGTCAAAGGGGCACCGTAAGGATGCTCGCTACCAAAGAGAAGTGGCGGCAACTCGCGCAGAGCCAGCCCTTGCGGCTGCGCCTTTTCCTGGGCAATGGCATCCAAGCGATTGGACTTTACCCGCTCGAGATCGGACTCAGGGAAACGGGGCTCTGTCACCACCTTGGCAAACAGCTCCAGGGAGGGTTTCAGTTGCGACTTGAGAGCACTCATGCTGATGGAGTTGTAATCCAGACCGCTACCTCCTCCGATACTAACTCCCAGTTCCTCGGCCCTGGCACTGAACTCGAGGCTGTCCAGATTTCCGGCGCCTTCATTCAGCATCTGTGCGGCCACTGAAGCGAGTCCGGGTTTGTTTTTATCTGCGGAGGCGCCACTGCGAAACTGCAAATTCATCAGTACAACCGGTGTATCGTGGCGCTCAGCCAAAACCACCCGAAGTCCATTTTTTAGAGTGAAATTCTGCTGTTTGGGCAATTCCAGCTCTACATTTTTATCGACCTCCGGCAGCTTACTGCGATCCGCACCCACTGTTGCCGCGGTGTACTGCTGCTGGGGCTCGATAATCAAGGTATAAGAGTCATCCTTAAGCCACTGCTCGGCGACGTCCTGCACCTCGCGGGCTGAAACCTTGGCATAGTCTTCGACGCCTTTCAGCAATGCTCCGGGATCATCGTAATAAAATTCCGAGCGGGCCAGAATATCGCTCTTACCCCCAAAACCACCGGTTTTTTCCAGGCCTTTAACCAAGTCGGCAAACTCGCCCTGCTTTACCCGGCGCAGCTCTTCTGCACTGACGCCGTTTTTGGCAAATTGCTGCAATTCCTTATTTAAAAGTTTTTCAACTCTATCGACAGACTGACCCGGTTTTACATCCACCACAATAATCAACTGCCCAGCCAACTGGCGGCCGTAGTAAAAAGCACTCACACTGGTGGCCACTTTTTCATCTCGAACCAAGCGGCGATACAGAAGGGAGTTTTTGCGGTTTGCCAGCAGGGAAGTCATCAACTCCAGCGCATGCTCTTCCTCGCTACCCACTGCCGGCACATTCCAGACCTTATAAATACGGGTTTGCGGCACCTGATCGTATACCACCTCCCGCTTTTTCACCTGGGAGGGCAACTCCCAGTTTTTGATGCGGGGTTGCACCTTGGTACTGGGAATATCCGCGAAATATTTGCGCGCTTTGGCCATCGCTTCATCGACGCTGATATCACCGGCGATCACCAAGGTGGCGTTGGCCGGTTGATAGTGATCCGCAAACCACTTTTTAACGTCTTCGAGACTGGCATTGTCCAGGTCTTCCATGGAGCCGATCGGCGTCCATGAATAGGGGTGATCCGCCGGGAAGGTACTTTTGGCAATAATGTCGAAAGCCTTACCGTAGGGTGCATTTTCACCCTGGCGCTTCTCGTTTTTTACCACCCCGCGCTGCTCATCGAGTACTTCCTGGGTAATAGCGCCCTGGAAATGTCCCATCCGGTCAGATTCCATCCATAGCGCCATATCCAGAGCACCCTTGGGGACGGTGGCAAAGTAATTGGTACGGTCGTTACTAGTGGTGCCGTTCATATCGGTGGCACCGGAGCGCTGGAAAGGTTCGAAGTACTCACCGGGGTAGTTCTCACTACCGTTGAACATCAAGTGTTCAAACAGGTGCGCAAAGCCGGTTTTACCTTTCGGCTCGTCCTTGGAACCCACTTTGTACCAGATATTGGTAGAGACAACCGGAGCCTTGCGATCCTCGTGCACAATCACAGTCAGTCCGTTGGGGAGAACTTCCTTGTGAAACGGGATATCCAGTTGAGGGGGCGGTACGAAAGCTTTCTTATCAATAGCCGCATTTTTACTACTTGCAGCGGCTTCCTTGTCCACAGAAAGAGCGTGGGGCGTATTGTCCGTAGACTGGTCACAGCCGGCGAGACCGGCTATAGCGATAACGATACTGAAGAACACTGGACGCAAGTCCATATTGTCACTCCCTAGTAATAACCGCGGATTCAGGATGGCAAGTTTAGGCCAGTATCCAATCCATTTACTGGCTAGCCTTCCGCAGTAATAAACCACAAACCTGGTACCAGAATGAGGAGCCAAGTCACTACATCAATCTTCAGACAAAAAAATGGGCACAAAAGTGCCCAAATAAATACATCACAGAGAGAAGCGATGATGCCAATCGCCAGGGATCAGGTCATCGGCACATCTCCCGTGCCGAATTAGATTATGCTGCCACAGTGCCGGACTTGTTTTCCGTATCACCAGTCACGGAGTGGTGTCCAAAGCGTTCTTCAGCGATACGGTCGGCCACATGCGCTGTGGTCTCACCGGTTTCATCCGCGCGCTCAAACACTTCTTTCATGGTGCTGCCGATCTCTTCGATATGGGCACGCACCTCTGCGGCGTCGTAGTCACCCTTTTGCTGGTAGTAAACATCGATAATGCCACCGGCGTTGATCACGTAATCCGGCGCATACAAAATACCTTTCTCGCGCAGAGCCGCTGCATGGCGCTCCTCAGCCAGCTGGTTATTGGCTGCACCAGCCACAGCGCCCACTTTCAGACGGGAAATGGTGTCGTCATTGAGGATGGCACCCATCGCGCATGGGGCAAACAGATCCACATCCAGATCGAAAATTTCATCGGCGGTAACGGCAATAGCACCCAACTCGGTTACTGCCCGGTCGATATTGTCTTGGAAAATATCGGTGACAAACAGCTCAGCACCGGCATCTTTCAGTAGTTTGCCCAGGCGGAAGCCCACGTTACCAACGCCCTGGATAGAAACTTTCAAGCCTGTGAGGTCTGTTTTGCCCCAGCGGTGCTCGACAGCAGCCTTGAGGCCGACAAACACACCGTATGCCGTGGAGGGAGAAGGGTCACCGCCGTATTCAGAGCCCGCAAACAGGCCGGATACGTACTCGGTGGTCTCACCGATAATACTCATATCGGCAACACTGGTACCGGAGTCCTCTGCGGTGATATAGCGACCGCCCAGGGTGTTGATGAACTCGCCCATAGCGCGCAATAGCTCGGGAGTCTTTTCCTTGCGAGGATCGCCGATAATGACTGATTTACCGCCGCCCAGCTTCAAACCTGCCATAGCGGACTTGTAGGTCATCCCACGGGACAGGCGCAGAACATCATTCAAAGCCTCGCCGTCATCGGCGTATGGCCACATGCGGCAGCCACCCAGGGAGGGACCTAAATTCGTATTGTGTACCGCGATAATTGCCTTGAGACCACTCTTAGCATCTTGGTAAAACGCCACTTGTTCGTGTTTATCGTAGGCGGAATGGGAAAAAATACTCATTAACTGTTCCTCTCCGGAAGGCCGGTTCTACAGCTGGGGAACAACCACAGCCCTTATCTGTTTTTATTTAGGGGTAAGATTATATCTAGCTTCGGCAGACAAAGTTTGCATATTTTGCACAGAACAGCGCTGTAATAGCTAAATTCTCACACAAATCATTATCTTTTAGGACAATTAACCTTACGGAAATATAGGGGGCCGTATAGTCATCAATCTTGACTGCTACTTCAACCTAGTACCTTTGCGCTGAATCAAACTGGGATATTTTCTCCTATTCCAGCACCCTGTTACCCGCTTCACCCTGGTCTGGTAGAATCCGCGCCTAAATCGACCCGAGAGATAAACTCGATGCTGAATGCCGACGCTCTGAAACAACTTTCACAACTGAAAACAGATATTCGCTCCAGTAAGGAGTTTGCCGAGGGCCGGGTTCGCGGCAGCAACGGCAAATTTGGCTTTGTGGAGCTGGAGGATGGACGCGAGGCTTTTCTGCCTCCCAATGAGATGGAACGGGTTTTCCCCGGTGATCGTGTTCGTGTCAGCCTCTCTGAAGAGAAGAAGGGCAAGCTCAACGCTGAGCTGGATGCCCTGATCGACAGCCAGCTGAATTACCTGGTGGGGCAATATGTACAGCGGGGCCAAGGGCATTTTATCCAGCCCAGCCAAAATGGTCTGTCTCGCTGGATTTTCCTGCCGCCCAAGGCCCGTGGCAAGGCTCAGCCCGGCGAGTTTATAGCCTGCAAAATCAATCGACACCCTTTTAAAGATGGTCGCGCCCAGGCAAAAGTGGAAACGGTCATTGGCAAACCCGATATCCCTGGTATCGAGCATGCCTATGTGGTCGCGCAATTCAAATTACCCGAGCAGTTTGGCCAGGCTGCAGAAGCCCAGGCACAGGAAATCAGCGCGCAACTCACTTCAGTGATCGCTGAGCGCCAGGATCTGTCCGAGTTGGGTTTTGCCACTATCGATGCGGAAAGCACCCGCGATATGGATGACGCTCTCGCCGTCAGCATCCGCGACGGCGGCTGGACCCTACATATCGCCATCGCCGACCCCTCCAGTGTGATTGAGGCCGGCAGCGCCCTGGACAAAGAGGCCTTCGCACGCGCTCACAGCCAATATCTGCCCGGTGAAACCCTGCCGATGCTGCCGCGCAACCTGTGTGAAGACCTGTTCTCCCTGGTGCCTGGAGAACTGCGCCCAGCCCTGGTGGTTCATATCGATATCAACAGCGATGGCAGCCTGGGCGAAAGCCGCTACGAGTATGCCGCGATCAGCTCCCAGCACAAACTGAGCTACATCCAGGTGAGCCAGTTTATCGAGGGCGACGAATCCGCTGTACCGGAAGAGCAGAAACAAAGCCTGCGCAACCTAGCTGCCGTTTATGAAGCCCGCTCTGCTTATCGCGCAAGTCACTCCCTGGCGATGGAAGACCGCCCAGACTACGAAATTCACCTCGACGACAAGCGCAAGATCGCACGCATCGAAAAGCAGGAGCGAAATGTTGCTCAGCGCATGGTGGAAGAAGCCATGCTCGCTACCAATATCAGCATCGGCGGCAAACTAGCAGAGCTGCAACAGGGCTGTTTCTCGGTACACCTGGGCTTCCGTGAGGAGCGCATGGGTGAAGTCCGCAGCCTCCTTAAGGAGTTACTGCCCGAGCATGCAGAGAAAGACCTCAGCGAGCTGCCACATTACCTGGCCCTGGTTAAGCACCTGGAAAGCCATGAAGATGCTCAGATGCAAAACCTGCTGGCGGTACTGAAGCGTATGCTGCGCCCCGGCCAGCTAGACAATAAAGCTGGGGCACACCTGGGCCTGGGTCTCGAATCCTACGCTACCGTGACCTCTCCTATCCGCAAGTACAATGACCTGCACAACCACCGGGTATTGCGTGCCGCCCTACAAGATGACACTGCTGTGGCGATGAGCGATGAGCAGATCGAATCCCTGCAGGAGAGCCTGATCCGCGGCCGCCAGGCCAATCGCGCTCTCGAGCAATGGCTTTACACCCAATTTATGCAGGACAAAGTTGGACAAGAGTTCACTGGCAAGATCACCCTGGTCAATGGTGCCGGACTCGGTGTGCGCCTGGATGAATTTGGTATCGATGGGTTTGTTCGCCTAAACGGGGATAAAAAGAACCTACCTAATTTTGACGGCAAGCACCTGACCCTCACTTACAACGAGCAAAGCTTCCAGCTAGAACAGGCTATCAAGGTCAAAATTTCCTCTGTAGATATCGACAAGCGTCGCATCTCTCTCGAGCTTTTACAGGAGAGTTCGCCAGGCGACACAGCTGCAGATAAATAAGTTCAAAAAAACCCAAAGAGCCCAGCACCCGCTGGGCTCTTTACTGTTATGCCCAAACCGCCCAAATTTTAGGGCAATGCATAAAGCCACCCCATAACAATCACTCGAGGCCACCAATGAGCAATATTGCTGAGCTGAACCCCACACCACTATGGAAGCACTTCGCCAAGCTCTGCGAAATTCCCCGCCCATCCAAACATGAAGATCACGTTGTCGAATACATTGTGGATTTTGCCAAGCATCGTGGTTTAGAGGTTCAGCTCGACGAGATCGGTAATGTCATCCTCAAGAAGCCGGCCACACCCGGCATGGAAAACCGCAAGACACTGGCCCTGCAAAGCCACGTAGATATGGTGCCGCAGAAAAATGCCGATACGGACCATGATTTTCTGACAGACCCGATCAAACCCTATATCGATGGCGAGTGGGTTACCGCGGAAGGTACCACCCTCGGCGCCGACAATGGTATCGGTGTGGCCGCCATTCTCGCCCTGATGGAATCCACGGATATCCCCCATCCAGCCCTGGAAGCACTACTGACCATTGATGAAGAAGCGGGTATGACCGGAGCCAAAAACCTGAAGCCCGGTTATTTTGAAGCAGACTTGCTGTTGAATCTCGACACGGAAGATGAAGGGGAGCTCTACATCGGCTGCGCCGGTGGTGTCGATGTTAATGTCACCCTGCCCTATAGCGCCGAACCGTTGATGGCTGATGCTGTGGCTTTCAAACTGGCAGTGCGCGGTCTGCGCGGTGGACACTCCGGCCTGGATATCGACAAGGGCCGCGGTAATGCCAATAAAATCGCCAACCGCATTATTGATATCGCCCTTCGATCCATCCCCCAATTACGTATTGCCAACCTCGACGGTGGCAGCCTGCGCAATGCCATTCCACGTGAGTCTTTCAGCACCCTAGTCGTACCTGGCAACGCGCAGAAACAGCTTCAAGAAATTGTTGAGAATGAAAGCGCACAAATTGCTCGCGAATTCGATAACGAAGCGGCGCTGGAAATCTGCTTGGAAGTAACCGAAGCACCGGCGAATGTCATGGACGAGGCGAGCCAGTTGAAGTTAATTCGCGCTGTTCGCGCCTGCCCCAATGGTGTCGAGCGTATGAGTACCGCTCTGGAGGGTATTGCAGACACATCTAACAACTTGGCCCGTGTGGTCACCATGGAAAGTAACGGCCAGCACCAGGTACATATCCAGTGCCTGGTCCGCAGCCTGTCCGACAGTGCCCGAGATCAACACGGTCTTGATGTCGCCGCCACTTTCGAACTGGCCGGTGCACAAGCCAAGCTGGATAACGCCTACCCCGGTTGGACACCGAACCCAGCATCACCTCTTCTTGCCATGATGAGGGAAGTGTACAGGGAAATGACTGGTGAAACTGCAGAAGTAAAAGTCATCCACGCCGGCCTGGAATGTGGACTTTTGGCCAAACCATACCCCAACTGGGATATGGTCTCCTTCGGCCCAACCATCCGCCGCGCCCATTCTCCAGAAGAGAGAGTGCATATCCAGAGTGTGGCCAACTTCTGGGATTACTTTATTAAAGTTGTCCAGGCCATTCCGGCTTATCAATAATTAGATGCTTAGTATATTGACTAATCTCCAGTAGCACTCTCCTTATTCATTGCCTGCCCTTCAGAAACTTTTTCTGAGAGCAGGCAATACCTACCAAGTCTATAACCCTATTTACCACATCAGTTGTAATTTTTAGTCCGCCAAGAAATTAATAAAATATTTTTTATTTTACAGAAGTAGCTTACCCCCTTTCATAAAAATCCTTGCAAACAAACTCTGCCGAAGGAACTTCCCTTGAATCCTATAGGTCAATACAATCGCTTTAAGAAAACATGGAAGAAACAATGAAAAGTTTGATTTTTGTCGGTATCCTTTTCCCCTCATTCGCATTCGCAAACATGGATAACCACTTCAGCCTTGGAGTAGGCACACAATATGGAGGACTTTTAGGCATAAAGTATTCAACCATCAATGGGCCCAACACTTTTTATATTGGAGGAGGGCTAGCCGACAATTTTGATGAAGAATACGGGATATCGCTCGGCTGGGAAAGAAGTCTCAGTCCAAAACACTCCCTTGGTCTGCTAGTAAGAACAAAAGAACTAAGTTGGGAGCATTATATTTATGAAAACTCAAACTTACTTACGACTTCACCAAATGACCAGACATCAGCCAAGTTTAAATATAAAGGACGCTATGAAAGCTATATCGCAGGATCTTACACTTATTTCTTTAACAGATATGACGAAGCCAGCCTCCTAGGTGGCGTAAGCTTTGGAAAATCCTATCTAAAGACCAATAAAGATGGCTCATTCAGAGATGGGACCGAACTCAAACTGCACTTCGGCTATCAATTCTAAACCTTCATAGAAACCAATATAAATGAGAATTCTAACCCTATCTCTTTGCTCTCTCCTACTAACAGGATGCGGCACCTTCACCACCCTCTCCAGCACAGATCGTGAAATTTCTGCGAATTTGAAAAGGCAGAAGTCCAACTGTGAATCCATCCCGAGAGTCTACAGTGGGCTTTCTTACAATATGTGTAAAATGCATTCAGATAGTGAATCGATTAATGTCGACCTGCTTCTCGGTGTATACCTCTTAGATAGCGTACTATCTACCGCAACGGATACAGCCGTACTCCCGTTCACTATCTACAATCAACACAAGAATGGCAACATTTCAGTCGCCAACGGGCAGTATTAGCGAAAACAACTTAACCAGTAAGAAAAAATTTTAGCCAGCTGGCAGATCTATAATCCCCCGATAGCTGCCAGCCTCCTGCCAAAAGGAACTCCCACCACCAAAACCCCAATAGATATTGCACTACTAGGAATATTATGAGATTAATTATTCACCCGTTCTGAGGCGGATATTGAGAAATCCAATGTCTGGCAATATCTGCCCTTCGACAAATCCATACTTTTTCGTAATTAAGGATATAATCCAGAAAACGGAGCAAAGCCATGGCTCGAGCCGGGTGACCACTGATACGACTATGCAATCCAACCGTCAACATTTTTGCCTGATTCCCCCCCTCCTGCCAGAGAAGATCAAAACTATCCTTTAAAAGATGAAAAAACTCATTTGAAGAGGCGCAGCCGTTTGGAAGAAGATATCGAACATCATTACTTACAAGAGTATAGGGAATAATTAACCAGGGATTTGGCGTATTGCTCCAATAAGGTAAGTCATCACTGTAGGAGTCCGAACTATAGAGCAAGCCCGGTATTTCACCAAGGAGTCTACGAGTATTTACACTAGTGCGGCCGACATACCAGCCAATTTCTTTCTCTCCAGTCAGTCTTTCGATGCATTTACGCGTTTTTTGTATATGCTCACGCTCAATCGCTTCACCAATGTGCCGATAATCTAACCAGCGATACCCATGTCCAGCGAGCTCATGACCTGCAGCTACCAATGTTTTTGATAGGATTGGGTTTAATTCCAGAGCCAATCCACAAGCAAATACCGTTAGCGGAAGATTATGAGAGTTAAAAATATTGAGAATACGCCATACACCTGCCCGACTGCCATACTCATACATGCTTTCAACACTGAGGTCTCTTTCCCCTAAGCGTGGCTCCCTACCGAAAAGTTCATGTAGATAGGCTTCGGATTGACTATCGCCATTTAATACGCAAGATTCAGCGCCCTCTTCAATATTCAGCACAAATTGAACGGCTATCCTGGCTCCATTTGGCCACCTGGGATCAGGGGGATGCCCAACATAGCCTTCCAGATCGCGCTCGATCATCAACCCAGCTCAAAGGTTGTCACACCAAAAACCCGCTCATTGGCAATATCAGGCTTAGGGCCAAGATACATACGTGCGCAACCGAAAACCTCCTTCATATTATATTTTTTCACCAGAGCCATAGCTTCTGGATTATTTTCTGGCACATCCAAAAATATTGGACCACCTTCCACAGAACTGGATAACCCTCTCAATAGAGCTTCGGCCAATTCACCGCTATTGGCAAATAAGGGCCCCACCTTATAACCATCTGCACAGCGACGGATAACCCCATAACCGCAGAGTTCCCCCGATTGCATCAGACCTAAAGCCTGAACGCCCTCCTGACTCAACCAAGTACACAGGAATTTCTCCCTCCGCACTGGGAAGCAGGTCAGGTCATATTGAAGTAGCTGATCAAAAGGAATATCAGCGAGAGGACAAATCTCATAATCGCCCGCACCATTTATTGCTTTTATAACTTTGCTTAGAGGTTTCTCCATACTGAAACGCAGGTTGCGATGGGAAAATTCAAAGCCTCCTTCCCCATAGAAATCCTGCATTTGGTATGCGGCATCCAGACCCACGGAGGCTCCCGGAGTTAATCGCTCAAGCATTCGCTGACGACGGTGGTACCAGAGCTTACGACCAAGACCCAACCCGCGATATTCTGGTTTTACGATGAAAAACCCCATAAAACCATATTTTCCCTCATAAGAGGTTACGGAGCCCCCACCAATCATATTTTCCTGAACCAGTGCAGCGATAAATGCTTCTGAATCCGACTGCCAAAAAGCTTCAGCGTCATGTACTCCCGGGTTCCACCCCTCTTGAGCTGCCCAGTTCACCAAGACATCGACTTCAGGGCGCTGCATATTACGCATGATCATTGTATCTTTCATATCCACCCCTATATATAAAAACGCAACCTAGCGCACTCTCGAAAGTGCACTTTAAAGCCTACCCTAAAGCCCTCTAACAGTAGCTTCCTGTCAAGAAAACTTAACTTTTTGGTGCAAGAAATTTGAACGGTGTTGCCGGTTTTAATTGTGAGGAGATCTCCCCCCCAATATCGCTGGGAGTATCCATTTTTAAAGACAAAACCTTCGCTCCACTCTTGAAATCTAAATTGCTGAAGTCTAACCATACTACCGAGGGGTTAATCACAGAATCAAAGTAATAACGCATCTTCTTTTGATCTATAACTGAACGCCAAAGTGTCGAGGCAATATTAGGCTTTCCTGGACTACTCATTCCCAAAGGTACACTGATAGCACGCACCTGAGAAAATACAGAAGCAATTGCATCGCGGCGATCCTTAAACTTTGGCGAAGATTTAAGAGCAAAACTGGCACGAACAAATCGATCAGCAGCACTTATGGTTCCCGGTAAAAAATTATCACCGCCTATTTGACTCCAGTATGTATTAATCGCAAGTTGCTGATCATATACCGGGGAGTTCGTCATCACCTTGTACTGTTTACCATGGTGTACTTGTAACTTTCCATTGATATACTCAAATATGGCTGAATCTCCACTAGGATCAGAAATTGCAATATGCGCCGAGGCTGGAGAACCATCAGGTAGATTAGCCCCCACCACTGTAAACGGGTCGGCTTCCATGGCCTTAACTACTTCATCAACGGTTGCGTAATTATCCAGAATATATTGAAGCCATGCACCAACCGAGATTGTTGGTTTCCCACGTTTTTTGGGATTTCCATAATCAGCTTCAGCCAAATAGAGAAGGTTTCCAACCAACCCAGCCTCAT
This sequence comes from Microbulbifer sp. CnH-101-G, assembly GCF_052466775.1. NCBI lineage: Bacteria > Pseudomonadati > Pseudomonadota > Gammaproteobacteria > Cellvibrionales > Microbulbiferaceae > Microbulbifer > Microbulbifer sp. CnH-101-G. The sequence goes on along the minus strand of NZ_CP174292.1, from coordinate 950,340 downwards.
TAAGCCCATCGGAAGTTGCCGCCTCATAAATACTAATCACCACCGAACCATATTTTGAAGTCCAGGTTATTGATCCCTCTCCTACACCACCATTTCTTTCCATCCCTTTAGGAAACAGCCAAAAATCCATTGCCGCCTTGGTATCATTCCAGTCCATGCTTCGCCCAGTAATATAATCTCCATCGCCAGACTCATAAAAAATTCTGGTACATGCACTGGCATCTCCAAGACTCAAACCAACAGTTAGAACCAAAGCACCACCCAACAGGTTGCGAACAAATTTTTGGGCAACACCTTTTTTATTGATATCCATATCTAAGATTCCTCTTGAATACATTCCCCATATTTTGACGAACCAATTCACAGCCCCTCAATTCAAAGCCCCTCAATTCACAGCCCCTCAATTCACAGCCCCTCAATTCACAGCCCCTATTGGAGGTTGGCGGAAAATCAAAGGATCCTCAAAGGCCAATTCTAGCTTTAGCAGGTAATAATAAATGGCTCTAAGAAGAAGGGGGCGAAACTGATTCAGCCAAAAACCCCCTAATCTACCTAACACCCCAATAAAGGCGCTTAAACACTCATTTTCAATCAGATTGCAGCCATTCGCCTTGGCGGCCTAACTCTTCAGCAAGGCTCGCCCCTTAAAATAAGATAAATATCAGCGTATTATTTCACTCATAACAAATCTTTGGATATCTGTGTAATTACAAGCAGCTTGGCAGGTCATTCTTCTTTGTGGCTTTACCTCGTTCAGACTGTTGTAATATTCAATGCCATAACGTTGATCAATATGGCTCACTGTGATCAGCAGCTAATCGAGAAGGAGGCGCTTAATGAAGGCTATAGGAAGACTGGTTATTCTTGTTAAAGACTACGAAGAAGCTATTGTATTTTACCGGGATAAACTTGGCTTCGAGGTATTTGTTGACTCAGAGACACCCCCACTAAGATTTGTTCACCTGCGCCTCCCCCAACAAAAAGATATGGGAATATGGCTTCTACAGGCCTCCTCCAATGCACAATTGGAACAGGTAGGCAGACAGACCGCAGGCCAACCCTGCGCGGTTATTTACACAGAGGACTTCGAAAACGAATATCAACGCCTGAGAGGGAATGGGGTGAAGTTTACAAAACCTAGACTCTCTGATTCCAGTGCTGAATTTGCGCACTTTGAAGATCTTTATGGTAATGAGTTTGTACTCGTACATCTGAAAGCAGAGGTTGTTGATTAACCCGTTTTTACTTTCAAACTTGCCATTACTATCACTTATCTGAGGTAGTAGGAATCACTATTACTACATCTCTGCGCCCAATATCAGCGTTTAACTCCATCATCAGGGTACAAACCCTATTATTAAAAAGCTTCCTGTTTACATCCCTTTCCCTATCACATATAAATCGAACAAGACTCACACTATGAGTACCAACTCCCATAATTTTCACGCCTCTTGATCTGATTATCGCTTAATGCAGATCAAAATTTCGGCACTGGCTGTGCCATGCTCAGCCCAATGCTGGTGCGTTATAGAATAGAAGGAAGGTTGTTTCTTAACAGAATATCAATTGGAAAAATATGCGGCCTATACAGGCCATTGAGCCCCTGGCGCCAACTCCAAGAAAGAAGAAGCCCGAGGCTCGATACAATCATTTGGAAGTATTATGAAAAGAAATCTGATTATGCTGGTCCCTGGGCTTACCAGGGTCACCAGCACCGCACAACTTTCAGAGTTTACCGAGGGTTTGATTGCTGCAAGTGAACGCATGCCCCTCGCCCATATAGCCGCCCCCTCTATTCCCCCAGGGGTTCAGCGCCTGCGAACCACCGCAGCCGGCCAAGAGATAGAACTGGACCTGGTTGAAGCCTACTGGAACGACCTGGTACCTAGCATCACCCAACAGACACTGAAGACACGCCTCGCCAGGGGCTTTTCGCTCATTTGGTTCTGGCTCGCAAACCTGCATATTTGGAAAGGGGTATTGCGGCGTAAGTACCTAACTTTTGGACTCACCCTGTCTGCGCTAGCTTTCATTGTCTGGTACCTAGGTACCATTATCTTATTTGTAGAAGCCATAGAGCCCGCAGCGGATAGTCCTTTCTTCCCTTTAGTAGAGGAGCTAAAAAAATCCGTTGAATATATAGGCGGTTGGCGGATCTGGGCAGTGGCAACCGCAGTTGTAGCCCTAATGCCTGTTTCCCTGCTGGTAGATATCTCAGATTTCTGTAAGCGTTACTTAACGAATGAACCCGCAGCCCGTGGCAAACCCGCAGTACGCTTTGAGATTATTCGGCGCGTACGCGAGCAACTGCAGAGTAGCCTTGCCCTGGGGGATTATGAATCGGTGACCATCGTTGGCCATAGCTTTGGTAGTGTTGTCACCGTGGACCTGCTTGCAGATCTCCCCTCCTTCGGTACCCCTGTGCGTATTCTAACTATGGGCTCTTTAATCGAAGTTCTAGGCAAGCAGGCTCCCTGGCTGCAAAATGAGGTTCTGGAGTTGTCCCAACGCGATGACTTGATCGAATGGATTGATATCAAATCCCACTCAGACTGGTTTGCCAGTGGCTCAGCCGTACCAGAGGTGCATAATTGTTATGAGAAGGTAATCGGCTCCTATGGTACTTTCCCAGATAAAATTGCGGCAAAAGTACATTCTCGCTATTTCGACAACCAGGAAGCCGTCAGGCTTCTGTTGTCGTATTTTGAGCGGCAGGAATCCATTAAGGTTGACTCCACTGAAAGTGAACCAGCCATGGAGCCGGCTTAAAATAAGCTAAGGAATGGCAGCTACCCAAACAGCTGCCGCTAACGCATATCAGAAACCACAATACTTACAACATGCCATTAGCAAGGAGAGTGCAGATGTTGTCCACCCCGTCCCAGGTAGCGTCAGCTCTATTTTACCTAGCGCTAACTCTAGTCATCAGTGGATGTTCCCAGCTGGCTCCCAGATATGATGCGGAGCTCTATTCAGACCTAACCGAAGTAAACGCTGAAATCCTGCAGTTCTTTTCTTCGGTTTCCCACGGCACCAGTAAAGACTCTTATGCGGAGAGAAATCAAAATTACCATGCCTTAATTGGCAAGATCGATGCCCTGGCAATGCAATCTAACACTCGGCCAATCCCGAATAAGGATACACTCAAGAAAATCAACAATTATCTCAATTCCACGGGAGCAGATATCGCCTTTAACGAACAGCCACCCAGTGTCGATTCTCTGGAAAAAATTTCCTTGAGCCTAAATCGTATGCGCAAAGAAGATGAGGACAAAGGGCTTCGCGCTACAGTTGTAGCTCTTTTCAAAAATGAAATAATCATTTCTATGGACCAGGCTCTAACCTACGAATCATTTCTAAACCGTTGAGGACTTTGCCATGTTACTGGACGTAACCCAATTGATATCCGATATAAAAGATGCAGCCTCTACTGTTATTGAGCATGACGTCACTGAAATTCGCGGCTTTTCAGATCGTCAGTTATCGGCGCTGGCTTTACAGGCAAAAATGATTGCCAAAGCCATTGCCGAAGGGGAAATCGATGATGACCTGAGAGATTACTTTCTGGACTCTATTGAGGATATGGCCTTGAATTTTGCCAAAACCCTGCGCGGCCTCCTCGCCATAACCATAGAGAAAGTCTGGAACGCAGTTGTGCGAGTAATTTGGAATGCACTGGAAGCTTGCACAGGGATTTCTCTGAAGATCGCCTCCTGACTGCTCAGTAGCCACCCTTTCCCCATCCTTCCCATAGCTGAGGTGATTCATCTGTGGGAAGCGGCCTAATACAGCCCCGTTACATTTTTACTGAGCTTTTCTCACACTTTCATTAATCCCTTCTGAACCCATTTCCTTGCGTTCTTCAATCGCCTGCATTAACACCTCCTGACTCCAACGCTATCCCTATCTCTTCACAATTTGGTCAAAAGAGTTTCACAGGCCTGTAAGGAATTTTTCATCGGAAGCCGTCAATGTACGCGCAAAACGCGCCGGGCATATAAATCCCCCGCGTCGGAAATAATTTGATAACAACTAAAGAGTTACCCAATGAATACCAGAAGAAACTGCCTCGCTTCGGCCATTGCTATTATCACTCTGACCTACGCGAATCCTTTAATAGCACAGCAGGCTAATAGCGACCAAATAGAGGAAGTGGTAGTTTTAGGGGCAGGCTCCACTTTTAACAGGAGTGAAGTCTCCGAAGCTATGCGCAAACAGCAGTCCTCTATAACCAGTGTAAATGCGTTGATCGACAACCTGCCCGGGGTCTCTGTCAGCGAAGGCGATACTTACGGTTTTGATGACTGGTCTACCAATATCAGCGTGCGGGGATTTAGCAACAGTCTGGATGAGCAGCAAATCGGTACTACCATAGATGGTATTCCCAATGGCGGGTCCAATTATGGTGGGGGCTCCAAGGCAAATCGCTTCGTGGATCCCGCCAATATCGGCTCGGTAGAAGTATCCCAAGGTACCGCAGACATTGCCTCTCGCTCCCATGAAGCCCTAGGTGGCACCATTGATTACCGCACTGACGACCCAGTCGATCATCGCCGCAGCCGTATGGAACTTGCCGCCGGGGAATACGATGCGAGACGCCTCTACTACCGTTTCGATACCGGCACCTTTGCCGGCAATACTAAAGCCTGGATTTCCTACTCCACTCAGGAAGCCACCGACTGGATCACTGAAACAGCCGAGAATGAACGTGAGCATATCGCCGCTAAACTGGTAACCGGATTGGAGAGAGGCTCTATCAAAGCCTATATTTCCTACGATGATATTCACGAGGACAATTACCAGCGGGTTTACTCAAATGCACAATTTGAAGAGCACCCGGAAAATGATTTCCTCAGTGGCGAATGGACCGGAATTCCGTATAACGACCAACTCTATCGCCGCGGCTGGTCCACCATCCGCGAGAACCTGCTGGCCTACACCCAATTAGATTTTGACCTATCTGACCAACTCGATGTAGAAGGCGGAATCTACTATCACCGCAATGAAGGACGTGGAGACTGGGTACCCCCTTATCTGGTCAATATCACTGATGATGGCAATAACGGCCAATCCGAGTTCCTCGGGGGGACCACAGTAACTGGAGGTACTCAACTAGATAAGATTTATTTTGTAAATGCCAGAGGCAATGCTCTCACGCCTAAGGAAAATTGTTCCTTCTCAGTGAATAATATTTATGGCCCTTCTGGGAAGGAGTACGATCCACGCTGCTATTCCGCAGATGCCATCCCCGTAATGTCTTATCGTCATACGCATTATGAAAAAGAACGCGCAGGCCTGACGCTGGACTTTACCTACAACAGCCTTATTGCCGGTTATGAAAATAGCCTGCGCGGCGGAATCTGGTATGAAGATGCCACCCGTGATGAATACCGTGACTGGCATAAGATCAGCGATGCCAGCCGAGGTGCCGGCTTCAATGCCTCCCCCTATTGGGTTCAGTACGATCGCAGCTACCCTCAGGATACCCAAAAGTGGTACCTACAAGATGCTCTCACCATTGATAAAGTCACCTTGACCCTGGGGGCCAAGCAGTTCTTTGTGGATGTAGAGCGCAAGGATTTATTTAATGAATCCCCTAATGCAGATATCAATTCCGACTCCGATATCCTGATATCCACCGGCCTCACCTGGGAAACGCCTTTAGAGGGTATCGAGTTATTTGCCGGTTATGCCGAAAACTTTAAGGCTATAGGCGATAGTATCCTGGAACGACCAGAATCCGATTTGGATAACATTGAACCAGAAACTTCCGAAACTATCGAAATCGGCCTGCGCTATGCCGGTGATAATCTGACCTTCACCAGCACCTATTTCGAGAATGAGTTTGAGAATCGTATCATTTTCCTGGATAACAACAGTGCAAGCGGCCAAAACTACCTAATCGGCACCAATGGTACTTACTTTAACGCCGGGGGAATCGAATCCAGTGGCTTGGAGTTATCACTGGATTACGACATCAGTGATTCGCTAAACCTTTATACTTCCTATACCCAGATCGACGCCACCTATATCGGTACAGGTGATGCCACCGTGGACGAAACATTGGGTCTCACCCCCGGTAATGATGTTGTAGGTATTGCTGATCACCTGCTCGTAATCGGCCTGGATTGGAACTCAGAAATCTTCTACGGCGGTATTTCCAGTAAATATACCGGTGATCGCCATGTTGACCTGGACAACACCTGGGTAGCCGACGCCTATATGGTGACCGATGCCTACCTCGGCCTGGATCTAGTAGATCTCAACCCGGCCCTCAGTGGGTTGAACCTCAATCTTGTAGTCAACAACCTATTTGATGAGGATTACCTGGGCACAGTGGTGTCCGGGGGAGCCTGGATAGGCGCACCGCGTACTGTTTCCCTATCTGCCACCCTAGATTTCTAAATCTGCACCAGACTCCAGGCACCTCTTCGTTCGCTGCCTGGAGTCTATCCGCGCAAACCTTCAATAATCGCCAAGTTAATCCACTCACTTCTTTATCAGTCGGGTTAATATCTATAAGCGCCCAGCGGTTCAATGGAACATTACCAAACAAAGAATAATAAATTAGGACTATGCCCGCAGAGGACTCCTTAATGAAAGCATTTCTTATAACGCTATTGGCAATGGCAATTTCGACTGCCTCTTATGCCGCAGACAACCTGGTTCTTGTAACCATTGATGGCCTTCGCTGGCAAGAGGTATTCAATGGATACGACCCTGAGCTTATCGATCACGAAAAATATACCGAAAATAAACAGCAGTTGATTGAGCGTTTTGGCGGCAAATCTGTGGAGGAAAAACGCAAACAGTTATTGCCTTTTTTGTGGAGCACTGTAGAAAAAAAAGGAACACTCGCTGGCAATCGCCACAAAAATTCCCTGGCTAACATCACCAACGGCTGGTGGTTTTCCTACCCTGGATATAACGAAATTTTAACCGGTCGTGCGGATCCAACAATAAATTCCAATGACCCAGTACCCAATTCAAATATTACCTTTCTTGAGTGGCTCAATAGAAACCCTCATTTTAAAGATCACGTGGCCGTTTTTGGTAGCTGGGGAGCTTTCTCAGCCATTATCAACCGAGAACGCAGCGGTGTTTTTATCAATGCGGGACTAGAAGCAGCAGACTGGCCGCGCCTTTCACAACGCGCTCGATTTCTTAATGAGCTTCAGGAACAATTACCAGTATTCTGGCCCGATGTAAGACCCGACGCCTTTACCTGGGGACTGGCCAAGGAATACTTAATTCAGAAGAAACCCAGAGTACTGTATATCGCCCTGGGAGAAACCGATGATTTTGCCCACGATGAGCAGTATCACCAATACCTGGATTCAGCCCACCGCAGCGATGCCATCCTGGCCGACCTGTGGGAGACGCTGCAATCCATTGAAGGTTATCGGGACAATACGAATTTGATCATCACAGTAGATCATGGACGCGGCAATGCGGCTGAGGCATGGCCGCACCACGCCAGTGGCCCAGCCCTAACCCAGTATTTCGGTAAGGCGGATCATCCACATAAAGATGGCATACCCGGGTCCGATGAAATCTGGCTGGCAACCCTGGGCCCGGATTTTAAGAGATTTGGGGAACTATCCAGCGGCCCTACCCTTTACCAAAACCAAGTGGCCGCTACCGCGCTGCAGCTACTGGAACTCAACCCCATGGACTTTCACAGAGAAGCGGGCCCAGTTATGGCCAGTCTTTTAAAGGAAAAATAACCCTCAGCCACTGGGGGAGCGCCCATACTCCCCCCCTAGCCCCTTCACTCCCCAACCTCATCCAAAAGACGTACAAAAAACAGGCAATTCGTCTTTTGGAAACAGCTCACTAGCTGCCACGCCCCAGTTTCCGCATAATTAACGGCCGCACTCACAACTGAACACCAATGGCCTGATGTATGTGGTTTAAGAACCTTCGTATTTACCGCTTAACCAAAGAATTCTCCCTGGATGCCGAAAAATTAAACGAGCTTCTGGAAGCCCAGGCATTCGTGCCCTGCGGCAGCCAGGATAGTGTCCGCTACGGCTGGGTCTCTCCACTGGGCCGACACGGCAGCCAGCTGGTACATGCCACCAATGGCTACCTGATGGTCTGCGCCAAGAAGCAGGAGAAAGTTCTACCTGCTGCCGTCATCAATGAGAAAGTGGAAGAGCTGGCCCAGGCGATTTCCGAGAAAGAGGCCCGACAGGTGGGCCGCAAGGAACGTCAAAACCTCAAAGATGAGGTACTGCTGGAAATGCGTCCCAAGGCTTTTGCTCGCTCCCGCCTGCACTATGCCTATATCGCCCCGCAGGAGGGCTGGGTTGTGGTAGATGCTTCCTCTGCCTCCGCCGCTGAAGAGTTGCTGGAAAACCTGCGCGAGGCCATCAGCAGCCTCGCGGTAGTGCCACTATCAGCCAAAAACTTACCGCAGCAGACGATGACCCACTGGCTTACCGCCCCCGAGGCCCCCGCTCAGTTTGATTTCGGCCACGAATGTGAACTGCGCGATCCAAAGGACAGCGGTAGCGTGATCCGCTGCAAAAACCAAGACCTATGTGCCGAGGAAATTCATAACCACCTGGTTGCCGGACTGCAGGTGCACAAGTTGGGACTGGTTTGGCGCGGTGGGGTCGACTTCCTGGTAGACGATCAACTCTCTCTAAAGCGAGTAAAGTTTAGCGATGAATTGCTGGAAAAAGCAGATGGCGCCGATGCCGAAAGTGCAGCACAGCGCTTCGATGCGGATTTCGCGGTAATGACACTGGAAATCTCAGCCTTGATCCGGGATCTACTCAACGCCTTCGGTGGCATGAATACCGAATCTACCAGTGTAGAGGAGATTGTCGCCAAAGCCTCCCGCTCTGAAGCTGAAGACCTATCGCGAGAAGTAGAGGAAGTAGTCTTTTAATACCCTCGCTTCACAACACAGATATTGCGCTTAGGAGTACGCTTAGCGCTTTGAAGTGGTAACCAGCTACCAATTCACTGACTCCGAGTGGGGCAAAAGCCCCACTCAAGACCAAAGTGCCAGTAGCTAATCTTTTATCTCTACTAAATCTCTACAACCGGGCGGCCCGGCTCATTCCACTGTACGTGGTACTTGCGCTGCTCGGGCTGATCTACACGTGAAAAAGTATGCGCGCCGAAGAAATCCCGCTGCCCTTGCAACAAGTTGGCAGGCAGGGATTCCGAGCGGAAGGCGTCGTAATAACTTAAGGCCGAAGACAGCGCCGGCACCGGAATACCGTTCAGGGTTGCACTGGCAACCGCCTGACGCCAGTTAGCCTGGTGGTCGGCGATCTGCCGGGTAAAGAAGTCATCTAATAACAAGTTGGAGAGTTTGGGGTCTCTGTTGTAGGCATCACTAATGGACTGCAGGAATACCGCCCGGATAATACAGCCGGCGCGCCAGATTCGTGCGATTTCCGAGAAGTTCAGCTGCCAGCCCTGCTCCCGCGCAGCCAGTTTCATCAGGTCAAAGCCCTGAGCGTATACGCAGATCTTGGCACAGTAGAGAGCATCGTGTAGCTGCTGAATAACCTCCTCGCGTTGCTCTGCCGCCACCTGAGTGAGCTCCGGGCCCTTGAGTTTCTTTGCGGCACGAGTGCGCAGAGTTTTGCGGGTAGACAGGGAGCGAGCGTAAACCGCTTCGGCAATGCTCGGCGCCGGGCATCCCACTTCCAGACTACTAATAGCAGTCCAAAGGCCGGTCCCCTTCTGGCCCGCACGATCCAGAATCACATCCACCAACGGCTGTTCGGTAACGGAATCCAGGGTAGACAGTACTTCCGCACTGATATTGATTAAATAGCTGTTCAATGGGCCGCGATTCCACTCACGGAACACTTCGGCAATCTCCGCCGGTGACATCGCCAGGACACTGCGCATCACGTGGTAAGCTTCGCAGATCATTTGCATATCCGCATACTCAATGCCGTTATGCACCATTTTCACATAGTGCCCAGAGCCAATAGGGCCGATATAAGCCGCACAAGGCTCCCCACCTTTCACCGGATTACCTGGCTCAAAGCGTTCGATGGGCTGACCGCTGGCCCTGTCTACTTTGGCCGAAATCGCGTGCCAAACGGGCTCGATACGACTCCAGGCGTAGGGATCGCCACTGGGCATCAGAGACGGCCCAAAACGCGCACCCACTTCACCACCAGATACCGCCGTAGTGAAGAAAATCAGCTTACCTTCATAGCGCTTGGCACGCTCTACCGAGTCGGTCCAAAGGCTGTTGCCTGTATCCACAACAATATCATCGGCCTTGAGACCGGCATCAAGAAGCTTGCTACAGACATCATCTACTGGCGCCCCTGCAGGCACAGAGAGAATGATCAGGTGCGGTGCTTTGACCTTAGCCAACAACTCGGTATATGAATTACAGATTTCTACACGTGCAGGCTGATCACCACGTTCTTTTTTATCCTGCTCCAGCAGTGCATTGAGCCGGTTGTGATCCAGGTCGAAGGCGCAGACCCGATAGCCATTATCGGCCAGGTTCAGGATCAAGTTCTTACCCATCACACCGGCGCCGATAAAGCCAATGTCGCACTGTGAATCAGACATCAAATTCTCCGTCATAAGATAGGGGGGCTTTCAAGGGCGCGGAGTATAGCAACATGAATCAATGGTCGGGAGGGTAAAAATTCATCAAAGTAGCCTTCCGCCTCCCAAGATACATCAACTACCAACAGGGTTTAGCCGATCACTGGCTTCAGGCGGTAAAACTGACCAACCCATCAAATATAATGCCACCAAAAGCCAACGATGGAGATTTACGAGTAAAAAGAGCTAAATCAACAACATGTAAGAGGTAAGACTGATACAAAATACCAGAGAACTGCCAATAGGCAGGGATAATAAGAAGACCTAATAGACCTCAATGAAGAGGTTTAACTTATTAAACTCGTTGGAAACAGTGATACCCTTCACCAAGCCTCTAGGTTTAACAAACATCACTTGTTAACCCATTTAAGGGAATTAATAAGTATCAATCAATCACGAAATCACTTTGAAACAGCATCGCTCAGCTACTTTTCAAAAAATCAACAAGAATATAGTTTTCAAATAAATATAAATTCCATTTTTCTATGAGGAGCCTGTATAGGAGGACTTCACAACATCAGAATGGCTACTGACTCGTCTCGCCCCTACTCTGAGCGGTTCCCTCCATAGGGTAGTTGTTATCTTTAGCCACTCCAAAGTGAAAGGGCTCACAGTAGTTTCAACTTAAAATTTCAGATTCCCCCTGCAAGCATCTCAGCCCCCATAAGCCTCATAATCTATTGCAGATATGTCAAGATCAACAAACTGACCTGAAGACTCCAATACAAAAAAAGAATTAAAAATCAGATAAAGCACAGCAAAAAGCTTACTGCCAATAGTCTTTAGAAGTAAGAAAACAAGCTAAATTTCAGATTCACATAACTTACACAACAAAAAACCAATAACTAACACAAACAATAATTCCACGTCGATTTTCTCTGCAAGCCTCCCCCCGCCCTACCTACCATGTCGTCTTTAATTATGAAAGGGCTTCCTTTCCATCGATGATGCGACGTTAAAAACATATAACTTAGGTTTGAGGAAATTATTATTATGAAAAAGATCCTTACTGCAGCCACGCTTTGTATCGCTACCGCAGGACTGACGGGCTTGGCTAGTGCCGCAACTTGGTCGCCTTCTGGCGCTATCGCCCTGGCGAATGTTGGAAACTTAACAGTTAAGAAAGGTATTCAACTCACCTGCTCCCTCTCCGGCAGTGTTAACTCAACCGGTACAGATGCTTCAGTAGGCAGCTTAGCGTTATCGGGAGGCTTTTTGAATATGTGCAACAGGGTTACTTTTAACAACTTACCCTATGAATTGGTTGGACATTCCAACAATAATGTCACCTTAAAGAATGTATCTGTTGCCGCTGTAACAGGAAATTGTGTGGGAGACCTTGTGGGTACATTTAATCAGGGAAATGGAAGAATAACCTTTAATAATGCACAAATCCCAAGCTCCGGTAGCGGCAGTGATTGTTTTATTAACGGCGTAATTTCAACCAATCCGCAATCATCATTTACCGTTCCCTAGCAAGAGTGAAGTAATACAAACATAGAAATACCGCTAGTTTTTACTAGCGGTATTTCTTTAATGAGAGCCCAATAAAACCTTAAGATTTCTTGCTCTCCTTTTAGTGCTTTCTAGTGCACACATCAACAGATCAAGGTATTCGAAATAGCCCCTACAATCTTTAATGTATACCACTAAAATTACTGACAGTAGTTTTTGACTGGCAATACAAAGTTATTTGGAGCGCCACTACAAACCAACAAAAATTTTCTTCTGTCAGCTCGTCGCGGCATCTCCAAAAAACCTTAGAAGCCTTTACTAATACTAAAGCCAACTATACGTGGCTCTAAAGTAAAGACATTAGTAGTTAGACCCGAGTCATCACTATTGGTAAATAAGTCAGTGATTGGTGCATCATCGAAGATGTTCTTCACATAGAGCTGCATATACAACTCCGAATTAGGATTACTCAGGCTGACAGAGGCATTCAAATTGCTCCATGCTTTTAGACGATCATAATCGGTATTATATACACGTGCATAACTCTCTGATTGCCGATAGTAATCGGCGCGTAAGGTAAGATCCCAGTCTTCGATAGGTATAGTGTGCTCCATCCCTAAATTTAGGGTAAAGCGCGGAGCATTAGGAAGCTCATTACCACTTAAGTCAGCCGCAAAACCTCGTGCTCCATTCGGTGCATCAGTAATTGGGTTATAGGGTTCTGATAGTAACCAATCAAAGTATTGATCAGATTCAATTTCCGGTGTAAATGATCCCCATCTACCCGTAGTATCACACAAAGCCCAGAGCATTAATGGGTAATCTATTGCAAAGGTTGCCTCAACTACGTCCTTTGGAGCAATACAATTAGAAGGTACTTGAAGGCTTGGCCTCACTACGAGCCAGTCTTCATGCCCCTGAGTACGATTCATTACATCGATAGACTCTTCACCATCCGCGATACGGGTCTTCAGATAACCCATATTCATATCCAGCCGAGTGCTGTCTGTAAGCTGCCATGCCAATTCCAGCTCAAGCCCCATACTCTCCGCATCAAAGTTTTCATTTAATGAAATACGGTCAACGATTTGGGAAACTTGATAATCGCTATAGTCATAGTAAAAAGCGTTAGCATTAAGCGTTAAACTCCCATCAAGTAAAACATTCTTTGTTCCAATTTCAATTGCATTAACAAATTCAGGTTCAAAGGTTTCATCTAAAGGTTGATATTGCACAACATTGGGATCAATATCTGCACGAGGAGGGTTGGTACCGCCCCCTTTATAACCGTGAGCAAAGGAGAGGTAAAACATAGTTTCATCGGTAAAAGGCGTATCTGTACGCCAGTCTAGCACGGCGCGCCCCGTATACTCCTTCCAGCTTTGAGTAACCTCGTCATCCTCAGGGTATCCTTTATAAATCAGTCCCCCAGAGGCCGAGCCAGGAACAATCTCACCGGTATCATTATTTGTTTCAGTTCCCAATAATAATTGACTGGGTACTGGCGTGGAGCGCTTGCGATCATCGGTATAACGCAAACCAGTAGTTAACTTCACATCATCAGTAATTTGCCAGTAGGCCTCTCCGAATAGGGCCCAAGAGCGCGTCTCAACCAAGTTGCGACTAAGGAAATAGTTGTGACCTTCCTCATCTATGTTTGCTAACGAGTTATAATCCACATACATGCAATCTTGAAAACCCTCTTTACTCTGAGGATCCGTACAATTCACTGAGCCCAATCCAGACTCAGGATCATAGACTCCATTGTATACATGCTCAGCAATCAGGGTGAACATATTGTTAAATACAAAGTAATCATCCTGAGTTTTAAAATCCAGGTAGTTTGCACCTACTGAAAAATTCCAAGGCCCATCAAAAGATGTTTGAAGTCTGAATTCCTGACTCCACTGCTTGTTATCAGATCGGCTGATATCTACTGCTAATATCCCCTCTGAAGGACCTAGCTGTGGATCGGTATAAACTCCATCCGGCGTAGGGCCTGGGTCCATTCCAAATTCAGTAGAGTCACTAAAAATCGCATCGGAAACATACCGGTTGTAGTCTTGGGAAGAGTAATAGTCATCCTTGGCGTAGGTTGACTGAGAAAAAAACGTCAGAGTATCACTCAATTCCCATGAAAAATTTAATTGCACCAGGTCATTTTCAGCACGAAACACAGGATCAAAACTAGTAGCGATCTCACGCAAATCTCTGGATTGCTCGGCATTGGCATAAGGATTGGGAAGAAATTCCTTCATTACCGGGTAATAACCAAAAAGAAGTGCTTGTGGAGCAACAACAAATGCAAGTCCCTTAGCATTTGTCGTACCATACGCTTCATCACTATAGATTGAGCCAGGTAAACAACCTTGACTAAAGAAACCCCTATAATTCTCAGGTACTTCAGTATCCCCTATCTTTGAAATGCCTGGATCTGTAGTACAGAGCTGCTTCCCAGTACGTGAGCGCTTATCGTCTTCTTCAAAGTGCTGCCAGATTAAGTTGGCGCTAAAATTATCGGCAGGCTTCCACTCAAAGATTGCACGAGTGGAATAGAGGTCGCGATCATTCACATCATTTCCGGTATAAGTATTGGTATCAAAACCATCTCGCTTGGTCATAGCACCGGAAAGACGAAGGGCTAAAGTATCGCCCATGGGCAGATTAAACATACCACTAGTGCGTTTGGAGTTATAATTGCCTATTTCCACCTTAATTTCAGAATCCAATGCATCACCCGGCATTACCGGCAGCATGTTAACCACACCGGCGGTAGCGTTGCGGCCATAGAGTGTGCCCTGAGGGCCCCGTAGCACTTCTACCCTCTGGACATCAAAAAATTCTTGCTCGAATAGCCGATTCCGAATCAATGGCGCATTGTTAAAACTCACTGCCACTGCTGGATCCGTAGCCGCAGAGACCGCTTTGGTACCCACTCCCCGAATGGAAAAGTTATAGGTACTAAAATTAGATTTGGAGAAATTTACATTCGGCACTGCCCGCAGTAGTTCCTCACCACGTTCGATCTTCAAGGCATCCATGTTGTCCCCCGAGAGTGCCGAAACTGCAATAGGGACATCCTGGATACTCTCTTCAATCTTTTGGGCCGTTACCGTCACTTCCTCAATAGGCTGTTTGGAGCGGCTACTTCTTTCAGTATCCTGCCCATCTTGGGCAAGCACTCCAGAAGGAGTAATAGACATTGCTAGGCATGTTATTGCAGCACTGTACCAAGGGGTTGTTCGATTAAGCGGATTGGTGGCACGAATCGCTTGTGCAATCAAATTTTTTTGCTTACGCAGGCTCATCATCATTCTGATTCTCTCTATTATATTTTCTCTATTTTTCTGTCAGCCAAACACCACCTTATCTCAGGCCTAACCAGGTTAAAGACGCATTTCAATTTCAATCGGGGGGATACCCCTATCTATCAAAGCTTTTTTCTATATACACACCCCCTACAACCAAAAAATTAACCCAATCAAATTAACATAAAAAAACAAAAGCAATGACCAAACATTCCAGCAAACCACCTTTCAATCAACTTTTATAAAAGGGTTAGTTTCCAGCAAGGGAGTGCAGGTTTCCTCTATCTTTCACTCCTGAAAAACCTTCAGGAGTGTAGTTCAAGCTAGCAAAAGTCGATTTAAAATTTGGAAATGTAAGCGGATAGAGACGTGCACTTACGAAGCAGGGTAAACCCATCTTAAATTTAACAAGTCGCGAAGTATTTAGATTGCTTGTTGACAAAGAGTCAGAACAACTATTCTTCGATTAACATTACTGGAGCACACTGGAAGCATCTTGAAGCATCTTGAAGCATCTTGAAGCATCTAACGACTGGGCAATATTCCTACCTCACCAGCCTTAACCTGAAGGATAATTATATTAAAATATTTGAGAGAAAGAGCTACGGAACCTCTTCCAAAGCCCTTCTCAGTTTTATCAGTGCGCGCTGAATAAGCTCCTTTACCGACTCTTTGGAGATACCCATACGTTCAGCAATATCCTGATAGGTCATACCTTCAAAGCGGTGAAATTTGAATGCAGTCCCTGCTCGGGGAGGCAACCCTAAAATCGCCTTCAATACGCATCGACAATCCTGTATACCTATTACTGTACGTTCAGGCGTGATCACATCAGGAATATCCAAATCTTGCGAGAGTGATTCATGGAACGTTCGGCATCGTGACTTTTGGTATCGGCTATGACTAACCAAAAGATTTTTAGCAACTGCAAAAATATAGCCTCTTGGGTTTTCAATCTCTATATCGGATTGATTGAGGTGCCAATGTAACTGAGCAAAAACCTCCTGGACCAGATCATCAACATCAGCAGAGTTTACTCTAGATGAGAAATATCGTCTCAACCTTGGAAGGTACTCATCCACCCAAGGAGAAATATCTTTTTGATAAAATTTATCCATAGTGAAACACACACGTGATTCAACTAATTATTTAGCACCCTTCAACACAGAAAAGATTAGACAAATAAACAGAACAACATACATGAGAATGGAAAAATTTATTTTTATAATTAACTTAAGACAACACCCCCACAACACTAAAAACAAGCAAAACACAGCAAGCGCTTGGCGGCAGCTACCATCAAGAAAAATCATCGACCTCAAAAAGCTACAATTACATTAACGGAGAATAACCGCACAGGAAATTTAGATAAACTTCTCTCAGAAGTCTTCAAGCAGAATAGAACGCCTTTTTCACGACAAGCAACACCAACCCATACAATCACTAAGCAAGCTCATACACCTCACTCACTTAATACATCCCAAGCCGGAGTTAATCGTTTATTCTTGACCAAGCTGAACGTTACCTGGCAACCAATCTTCTTAATCAACACCGCCCTGCCCTAATCGATACCAATAGTCCCAATACCCGAATGGTACGATTGTGAAATAAAGAACAGCATATAAGGTCAATGTGACCATTAAAACTTTTATGCTTTCTTGTGACAACCTGTCTATTTAGCAAAATCAAGACTGACCAAAGAAGAATGATGGCCTAAAACGCTACATCGATAAATATCAAGCTTTCCTAAAAAGTATTGAAGTAAGTTCGCCTCGTAAGGAAAGCCTGAGAAAATCTCCCATCCTATTGTCAATTGGCTCAATCAATATTTTTCAAGTATAAAATACGAAAATTCGATCTAAGGAAGGATAGTAGTCAATGCGATTTATCTTCAATCACCCCTTGATTAAGGGAATTCTATTTTTAGGCCTCCTCGCTAGCACAGCAATCACCCATGCAGAGCCCGCTAAAAACGAGGAATTATTCACCTTTACAACCTGGAGCAAACAGACTGCGGATGGTCTTAAGGGCTTCTTTGAAGTACCAGAAAATCGCGGTACTCCTAAAAGCCGCTCGCTAAAAATTCACTATGTACGCTTTCCTGCAACCGGAAAGCAACCGGGTCCACCCATCATCTATCTAGCTGGTGGCCCAGGCGGGTCGGGTATTATGGCCGTTAACTACCGTTTTGATATGTTTATGGCTCTGCGGGAGTACGGCGATGTCATCGCCTTGGACCAGCGGGGCACCGGCCGCTCAAACGATCTTCCTAACTGTGAATCCCGGCAAGTGGTTCCCGCACTGGAAAAAATCTCCGACGCCAAATACATCGAATATCATCGCGAAGCATTGCGAGAATGCTTAACATTCTGGCGCGAAAAAGGTATCGATCTCGCGGGTTATAATACCCTGGAAAATGCCCGCGACCTGGAAGCCCTACGCCAACATCTGGGCGCAGAGAAAATTGTCCTGTGGGGCACATCTTATGGCAGCCACCTAGCCTTTGCGGCATTGAGGGAAATTGAAGGCTCGATCGCTAGAATGATTCTTTCCAGCGCCGAGGGTCTTGGCCAGACCATTAAACTGCCGGCGCGCACTGAATCTTACCTGGACCGCCTGCAACTAGCCGTGGATCAACAACCCTCCGCTAAAGCCGCCTATCCGGATATCAAGACACTGATCAAAAGAGTGCACACAAAGCTGGAACGGGAACCACTCAAAATTCAGATCCCTCAGCGAGATGGCGAGAATCTGGATTACCTGCTTCAACGCCGGGATATGCAGCGGATAGCTTCCTCTTTTATCGCTGACCCCAAAAGTGCCGCCTACTTATTGGGTTTCTATCGCTCGATCGATTTGGGGCAGGTACCGGCTTTTGACAAGGTGCCCAGGCGTTACTTCCCCGATGGATTCCACAGCCCGGGAACTCCGATCTCCCTGCGCGCCATGCCAACGGCAATGGATATTGCCTCAGGTATGAGTAAGCAACGCAAGTTACAAGTGAGGGGGCAAGCCGAAAACGCTTTGCTAGGCGACTACCTCAATTTTTCCTATCACTATGATGGATTGGCCAGGGAGCTTGACCTGGGTGAGAATTTCCGCAGTAACCCCCGCAGTGATATTCCTGTTTTACTTTTGAGTGGCACACTGGATGGGAGAACCTATATAGAGAGCCAACGCGAGGCAATGTCGGGGTTGGACAATGCCACTTTGGTGACAGTAGAAAATGCCGGACACAATTTATTTATGGCATCCCCCGAGATACAGGAAACCATCAATTTTTTTTTGGAGGGGCGCCCAATTGAAAAAACCACCCTAACCCTGAATTTGCCGGATTTTTCTCCGAAATAACTACTCCCTCTGCCAATCAGCGGCAGGTCCAAAATACCTGCCGCAAAACCACCCTCACATTCCCTCGTTGACCAAGCCTTTGCACATTAATCTTGCAATAGATGAATTTGGAGGCGGGGGATGACCAATATCACCGACGAAGTTCATCGCGGTGCCATCTGTGACCTGCGAGCGTTGCAACAACCCGGTCTACAGACTTTCAAGCGATATATTCGAGGAAGTCTACCGGGACCGCCCTTTTGGCGGCTCACAGGTATGCAGCCAACGGAAGCGGGGCTTGGTAAAGCCACTTACTCAATGCCTATTACGCCCTGGCTGGCAGACGGTACCGGCGTTTACTGGGGTGGTATCTATGCGATGTTCGCTGACGCACCCCTCGCCTCCGCAATCTGGACCACCCTGCCAGCTGGTAAAGTACTCAGCACGTCTGAGCTGAACATGTGTTTTATCCGGCCTATTACCAGCACCACACAAAATATTGTCGGCAGGGCCACCACGGTGCACTCTGGTAGCCAGGTAGGCCTCTCCAGTATCCAGATTAATGACCAGGAAGGTAGAACCCTTGCTTATGGTAGCACCCGCTGCCTGATTGCTGACTTTCCGGTCAACCCAAATCAGGAATTGCCACTGCCAGACTTGGGGCCCACTGATCCACCAGATCCATACCTGAGACCTCCACCCAATCCCTATTTTTGCGATATGGCGCAATTACCTGAGCAGACGCCCATTGAACTGCAGCGCACCACCATTAACGAGGGCCGCACTCACCCTATATGGATGCTTACCGGCTACCGCGCGATCGAGATTGAGAACGGCCGCTGTATCTCTACTATGCCCTCATCTCCCTGGTTCTCTAACGGCACCCTGTCTATCTACGGAGGGCTGCTGGCCTGGGCGGCGGACTTCACCATGGGGGGAGCCGTATATTCCACATTACCAGCGGGCAGTATTTTTGCCACCCTCGATATGCATATTCGCTTTGCCAGACCGGCCAAGCTCAATAGTGGGGATCTGATCCTCGAAGCTCAGGTTTTGCACCGCGGTCGCCAGCTAAGGGTTTCCTCCTGTAACATCGACACCCCCAGCGGCAAGCGCGTGGCTATCGCCACCGGCTCAGCACTAATGATTCCAGGGGGCGCGCAGATGTTGAGCGAGGGTAAAGAACCCGATGAAATTATTGCTACCGCCACTTCCGGTAAGCCATGGACTCCCTAATTCAAATTCCCTGCCAGCACTAAGGCCATCTTCGGGTAAAATGCCCTACACCCATGTCAGGGAAACTCTCTGATTACAACTTGACCAAGTGGCCACCAAGCAAATGGCGGCTCATAATCCAATTCACAATTGCAGGATACAGACTATGGCCTCACTGCAAGACCAGCTATTACAAGCGGGACTCGTCGACAAGAAAAAAGCCAAGCAGATCGGTAAGGAAAAGCGCAAGCAGCAAAAGGTTGCAAAGAAATCATCACAGCCACAGGTTGATGAAACCAAACTGGCCGCGCAACAGGCCCGCGCCGAGAAGGCCGCACGGGATCGTGCACTGAATGCCGAACGCGATGCGGCGGCTCAACAAAAGGCCATCGCCGCACAAATCAAGCAACTGGTGGAAAACAACCGACAGCCCTACTCTGGCGAAACTGCTTACAATTTCACCTTTGATAAAAAAATCAAAACCATTTATGTCAGTGAGACACTGCGTGACCACTTAATAGCTGGCCGCCTGGTAATTGTCGCCCAGGGTGAACGCTTTGAACTGGTACCCAGAGTAATCGCCGACAAAATTGCCGAGCGCAATGCCGACATCATCGTGAAGCCCGCAGAGACTTCCACTCCAATGGATGAAGACGATCCCTACGCTGACTTCCAAATTCCTGACGACCTGATGTGGTAAGCGAGTTCATGGAGCAAGATGTTACTCAGGTAGTGGAACAATGGCTCACCAATGTTGTGGTGGGCCTAAACCTTTGCCCTTTTGCACGCAAACCCCAGCGCGCTGGCCAGATTCGCTACAAAGTCAGCGAGGCAGATGAGGATAATGCTCTACTAGCGGACCTCCTCAAAGAGCTTCAATTACTCGACAGCACGCCGGAAGATGAGCTACTGACTACCCTGCTGATTATCCCCAAACATCTTCAGGACTTTTCTGACTACAACCAGTTTCTCGACCTGGCTGAATGGCTTCTGAAGCGCAACCGCTACGAGGGCACCTACCAGCTGGCCAGCTTCCACCCAGACTATCAATTCGCAGGTACTGCCCCAGAGGACGCAGAGAACCTCACCAATCGTGCTCCCTACCCGATTCTGCACCTGCTGAGAGAAGAAAACCTGGCCAAAATGATCGACCTCTATCCAGATCCAGAGAGCATTCCGGAAAATAATATCCAACGGGTCGAATCTCTTACTCAGGAGGAGAAGCTGCGGCTTTTTCCCTATCTATTCCAGCAAATGAAAAAATAGCCGATGAAGCCACTCGCAGAACTTCTTCGCCTGAAGAAAAGACTTCGTATTATTGGCTTTGACGATGCTCCTTTCCAAAAGGAACGGGGCTCACCGGTTAACATCAGTGGGATAATTTGTACCAACACCCGCTTTGAGGGCATGCTCTGGGGTAAAGTACAAAAAGATGGTATGGATGCCACCGAAGTTATTACGCAGTTACTGCAAAACAGCAAATTTTATCCACAAATTAACGTGGTGCTAATTGATGGCCTCGCCGTTGGAGGCTTCAACATCATCGACTTACCCAAGCTGACCGAATCACTAAGGTGCCCTTGCATCGCCGTAATGCGCAGGCCTCCCGACATGTTGGCCATTGATAAAGCGCTAAAGAATTTCTCTGATTACCCACTACGCAGGCAAACTCTGCTAAAAGCGGGTGAGATTTACTCTGACAGAGGGTTTCACTTCCAGGTGCAGGGCTGTGCCCCGAATATTGCTGCCCAGGTACTGGTGCAAGCTACCGATAACGGTAACGTACCTGAAGCCCTCCGATTAGCACATATGATTGGAGCAGCGGTAATAACTGGGC
The DNA here is from genome assembly GCF_052466775.1 of Microbulbifer sp. CnH-101-G. Lineage (NCBI taxonomy): Bacteria > Pseudomonadati > Pseudomonadota > Gammaproteobacteria > Cellvibrionales > Microbulbiferaceae > Microbulbifer > Microbulbifer sp. CnH-101-G. The sequence continues at coordinate 928,593 of NZ_CP174292.1, read as the reverse complement.
AGAGTGGGAATCGTGCTTAGGTTCTAAGTAAGGGGTCATGCTGGCTTTATCAACCTATTGAATAAGTATGACATTGTTCTATGTATCATCACCTCTTGCAGAAAAACTTCGATAGATATTAGTATTGCTTCGACTTACAAATCCTACCAACTTGAAGTGGGGATCATGGCAGGGAGGCTCATTGTAAGAGTTTTTCAGCCAATAATTATAAACTTAGAGATAAAAAATGACTGAAAATGTATATAGACAGCCAGAATCCATTCTGGAAAAGAATTTAGTCTTTTGTCGTGATTGTGGCCAGAAAATTTCTGTGACCGCCACTACTTGCCCTAGCTGTGGTGCCACCCAATTGATAGGTGGAAAAAGCAAAGTAACTGCTGCCTTGCTGGCTTTTTTTCTGGGAAGCTTCGGTATACATAGATTTTACTTGGGACAGTGGTGGGGGATTTTCTACCTGCTATTCTTCTGGACAGGTATCCCAGGTATAGTTTCTTTTATCGAGATGATTGTATTCCTTTGCACTTCTGATAGTAACTGGGCGCAGAAGTATGGTAATAAGCAAGGTGTATCAGCACTTGTCCTAATTCTAATATTCTTCCTGGCAATTATTCCCATGATTGGCATATTGGCAGCTGTTTCAATTCCGGCGTACAACGACTATGTTGAACGCGCTCAGCAAGCCAGATAAAGACCAACGTAGTTGAAGGGTCTACTATTTTAATTTTGGTAGACCCTTCAAGCCCCCTCTTTTAACATTCAACTTCATGCAGTTCCTACTTTTTACCCATAAAAAATTAAACCGAACTTTCTTATCCTACACACGCAATTTTTATAAGACACCTTGGAAACCCGCAAGATACAGCTACGCCCCCGCCTGACAAAGCTATGTTTTATTGGCTTCTGCAATACCATCCGCACATTAAAAATTTTCCCTAACCGTGCCACTTATTTGATCATTTATACACAATATGCCTTCACTATGGTAACGGTACAGGGATCTTAGAGGCGTGATTATGCTAATCTTCAGGCGATAGCATCAACCCCACTAAAGAGATCACCCCAATGGCTCAGCATTTCAATATCACCTACTGTATTGATCTCAATATTACCAAGAAAGTAAATTACGCCTATATCGAGGACAACTACCTGGAAGAGGGCTTTGTTGGGTATAGGTATCGGGTGGAATGTACATGCAGGGTAAAATACCAAGATCCACCCACAGATATGTCTTTCTTAAAAACTATATTTAGAGCCGAGATTCAAGACTTATGTGATCACGCTACGATTATTGACTCTCAAGATCCCTTTCTAAAGGAAATCATCAGCTCCGATGAATATACAAGCATCATCAACCAACAACAAAATAAGCCACACTTTATTCTAAAGAGTTCAAAGGTTGGAAAATTATGCATAACCCCTTTTAAACCAAGTTCTGAAAATCTTGCCAAAGCTTGGCATGAAGCCATTAGCCAAAAAATTACAACCCATAACTCTGTCCCAGATATCAAATTCGAAAAGATAAAAGTTTGGGAAACTAACAACTGGTATACAGAATATTCCGCAGATCTATAAATCGTGAAAAACTTCAGAATATCAATAAAGTAAACTCGCCGAAGTAAACAATTATCGAAAAAACAAGGGCAAGGTAGGCTATTTCTTACTTGCTCGCAGAAAGAAAAAACCACCCATAAAACATATTCTAATACTGGGTTACCTATAGAATAACTGCCCGGTCCCTAGTGCTATCGGTAAAGAGTGCAATCAAAGAGAACTGACTAAACCCTTGATCAGTAGAGAGAAACTCCTTGCACCAAAAATGCAAATCCTCAGAAAACATCCCCAGCGCAGCTTGCTTTTCACTGTCAGATTCATATTCGGATTCTTGTAATTGCTTTTCTAGCGCTGTGAAATGACAGCGAACAAGCACTCGAGAGTCATTCTCTCTTTGGTCATCCGTGACAGACAACGTTAAAGTCGAAGCTAGTGGCTCCCAGTGGATCAGAAAAAAGCGGGAAGTATCGTTTACGTTTTGGTTAAATTTGGAAACGGCCCGTTCCAAGTTCTCAGCAAGATCCTGATAAATATCGTCGCTACTTAGTGCCGGGCTTTCAGTACTATGTACTTCATACTCAGCAACACCTCCCGTGACCTCTTCAAAGGGAGATGTCGAATGATCCAGTTTCCAAATTAAACCCATAATTCCTCCAGGTAGTCGATCGATAACTATTACCAGCTGATCTATTTTACGACTTTCTGGACCTCTCTACACCCACTCCCCCCTTACAACTATCACCGACACCCACCTAGAACTGCTTAAGAGACCAGGTCTGATGCGCCAAAGTTGTCGTGAAAAGGCTGTGGAGAGCGGCCAAGCCCTCGATGAAAGATCAATTTTGGCAATTTACGACAGGCTGTATGCGTGCTGACAAGCCACAGCCCATCGAGAAACCATTACTTGGTTACAGGACGTTGGGATACCCGCATAGTGATATCCGCGTGGAATACCTCCTCACCATTGGTATCGAAGACTCCCACCGGCATCACTACATCCCCAGCCTCAATGGAGGCAAAATCTGGATACTCACAAACCGCTCTCAGGTTGGTTTTCGCCATTTTCAGGTACTTGACTTCCATACCCACAGGAATCCAGCGGAAGCGGCGATCCAGGGAAACATCCAGACAAACCCCACCGGCAAGTTCAGCAGCATTGCACATGGCAATGGCATGCACGGTGCCGATATGGTTCGTCACACTCCAGCGTTTCTTCAAAGATACCTCTACGCGCCCAGGTGATATTTGGGTAAAGCAGGGCTTGATAGACCTGAAGTAAGGTGCCTTGAAAGCGACAATCTTAGAAACTGCCCAGCGTCCAAACGCCGAACCACCAAACTTCTTCCAAAGCTGCAAAACTGCACTCTTCGAGGACTGATACTCCATCTTGTCTCACTACCTAAATTATGAACTGATTAGACCCCGGTTATGGGGGCTGATATTGGGTGCACTATACAACACCTCTTTGCTCGTTCAGGTAATCAGATCTATCAGGTCAATTGACCCGCAAGTATGCCGGAATGCCGGAAGACCCAGGGCAGTGAGTGGTAACTTGTAGATAGATAGCTACAGCAGATCCCTTCCTGGAGCTCGCCATGCATGTATTTTTAGATGAGAGAGCCATATTTTTAATATGGCAAGTAAGTTGGCAGTTAATAATGAAAATCGCCAGTCCTTAATCTCTATTCAAATTATAAAGATCAAAATCATGGGAATGGTCCTTTCCAGCAGGAGATTAAATTTTAAAAACCAGTGTATTTAAAACTCTAAGGAACCATTTATACACCTTGTCAACTTTATTCAGCCTATTTATTAGGCTATGGTTGAACGTCGAGGATTCACAACATAAGACCACTTACCAACTTTTTAATAAAAGAGGGTTATCTATGTCTATTGAGCGATTAAGAACTCCCGAAGAACGCTTCTCCATTCTGCCTGGTTTTCCCTACCAACCTCATTATATCGATAGCCTGGATGGCTACGATTCCATGCGCATGGCCTATATTGACGAAGGAAACTCCAATGCGGAAACGACATTCCTGTGCCTGCACGGAGAGCCTAGCTGGAGCTATTTATACCGCAAAATGATTCCAGTATTTGTTGAAGCCGGGCATCGGGTAGTTGCCCCGGATCTCTTTGGCTTTGGTCGTTCAGACAAGCCTGTGGATGACAAGGTCTATACCTTTTACTTCCATCGAAACAGCCTGATAAAACTGATTGAGCACCTAAACCTTAAAAATATCACTTTGGTTTGCCAGGATTGGGGCGGCCTACTGGGGCTCACCCTCCCCATGGATATGCCGGGTAGGTTTACTCGCTTACTGGTAATGAATACCGCGATTGCAGCCGGTGATGGTGCCTCTGAAGGTTTTTACCACTGGAGAAACTTCTCTGTCAGTGTTCCAGAAATCCCGGTAGGTGGACTGATCGCCAATGATGCCAGATCTGAAGTTAATCTCTTGGATATAGTCGCTTATGATGCGCCCTTCCCAGACAACCGCTATAAGGCTGGGGTCCGCCGTTTCCCTTCGATTGTGCCGGTTGATCCCGGTATGGAGGGTGCAGAACTGGGGCTTAGAGCCAGGGAGTTCTGGTCCAGTAACTGGGAAGGTGATAGCTTTATGGCGATTGGGATGCGAGATGCCGTGCTCAGTGAAAAAGTAATGGCAATGCTGAGGAGCACCATCAAAAACTGCCCGAAACCTCTCAAAGTTGAAGAGGCCGGTCATTTCGTACAGGAGTATGGCAAGGAAATTGCTGAAAAGGCCCTAGCCCACTTTCAACTACAAAAGGCACCGGCCCAATAAACAGCGATGAAAGGGAAGAATTGCAAATAGTTCTCTCCAGAGCAGGCCGTTCCCACGGCCTGCTTTCTGGGGATTTGAGTAAGCCTTACTGACTTATTTATTCACAGTAAAACTGCTGGACTTTCCGCTGTAACTCGTGATTTTACCGCTCCAACCGCTCTTCCAGTTACCTTTGTGTTTGATGCGATAGGTACCCGCTGGGGTATCCTCACCGATCACCCACTGACCCTCGGCAAAAGAGCAAGCCAAACAGTCCACCGCAGTATCTCGCGTCCAGATAAAACGGGTATCCAGGTCATTATCCGTAAGATAGGTTTCCCAGTTACCATTTACCTTGCGCTGCACTTCGATAAAAGTGCCCCCGGTTCTGAGATTATTGCGTGGGTGGCCGGAGCGGAAGCTTGCGGAGACGGTATCGCCAACGGAATAGCTGTTACGCACATCATCCCAAACCTGCCCAAAGGATTCCCATAGGCGCTTGTCATCGTAGACCACACCAATGACATGTATGATCTGGTCATCGGATAAATCCGCCGGTGTCGGTCCAGCATCGACCGCCAAATCATTGTTCATGGCATCGGCCATTTCCGTGTAAATCTGTTGGTAAGCCGCTAGGGTGTTGGGGCCATAGATGGTATGCCCACCTTCGTAGTGCTGGCGGTCAAACTCTTCATGAGTGGTGACATAACCGGTATAAGCATTGGCCAGACCGGCAATAACCACGGTAGAAATACCGTGACCTTGCATCGCGGACAATACTTGCTCCTGTAAACGGCGACCGGCCATAGTAGTCATTTCACCCGGTGCGGCGACCAGGACCAGAGAGCCGATACGGAACATCTGGAATGGCAGATAGGGGGTATACAACTCCTGTCCAATCACTTTGCGCTCGACAAAAGTGGGCTTGGGATATTGGCAGGGATCGTCCTGTGTATCCTCGTAAACCGCAGCAGCGGAGAAAGCATTCATCAGCCCAAAAAGCGGGAAACCACTGATCACGGATTCGAACAAGCTCTCACTGCGATCCCACTCGGTGCCCTCATTTTCAACAGACATACCCTCGAAGATACCATCGATCCCACTAGGGCCATCCCAGGAGGAACCGGCGGTAAATGACCAGCCCACGGCGCCCTCACATATATTCTGCTGCCCTTCGCCGGTATATTCTCCAGCTACGGTATAACCGGGAAAATATATATACTGGTGACGGTAATCGAGATCGTTTAATAATTTACTGCCGGAAGCACTGTAGAGAGACTTAGCCTTAGTTACTTGTTTTTCTGCAGCCAACACAAGGCTCTCATACTCGCTAGAGCCACAACCATCTCCTGGCCCACAAATATTGGGGGAAGCATCACCCAAATTACTATTGGCAAAGGCTGCGACAAAACTCCCTGTGGTATCTGCCTGGCTTGCTGCCCATTGTTCAAATAAATAACTGGCAGCGCCCTTGTGATCACTACTCAGCTGACGCTGGCTTGTACCGAGTGAAACATTGTGCACCGCAAACCAGTTAATAATACCTAGAGCTTCATTATTGGCATTCACCAGCTTGAGCTGGGTCATGGTCTTATTGGTATCGTATTGATAGTCCTCGGCATCCGGATTTTGCGCATATGGCTCCGGGTTTCGATTGATACTGGTGTTAAGCAGTGTGCCCTGCTCCAGGTAAATGTCACCCTCTGCCAAACCATTATTCGCAGAAACTATTGATTGGTAGATACCTTCAACGATCGCGTTGTAGTTATCTTCCGCATAGCCAAGCGCGCTCATGTTTAACATCACATAATGGTCGTAACCACCGGGCCCAACATGTGTATGGGTAGCCGTGAGCATAACGTTCTCATCGGTATAGCGGCTGTTGCCATATTTGCTCTTAAGTTTGGCAATTACTCCCTGTTTAACCCCCTGGGGAATACCCTGTAAATCGGCAGAGACAAACACGAGACGCTCACTATCCTGTGCATTGGCAATCACAAATGCACGGGACCATAGACGGCTATGGATTCCCTTGGTGGTCTGACTGGTTTCACCGTAACCAACCATACCCACATCGGCGGCTGGACCAGTGATGTCATATTTACCTGCACCCAAAAGCCATTCCGCGCTAAGGGCAAAGGGGGTGTACCCAAGCAGCATAAAAAATGCGGCATACCACCGAATTATTATTTTCTTCATTTTTTCTCCATACACTTTTACACGAAAAGTTGCCGCATTGGCCTTCTCTCAATATCTTTGAAGCGCCAAAAAAGTGAGTCCCTTTCGCAAAAAGTCAGCTTGATATTGTGGGGTGAAAACTGGCCAGGCCAGTGGATGCCGGAGTACAGTAAGAAACTACTATAAGAAGCTACTATCGCCGGCTTTTATCTCTTCCTGATACCTCTGCCTCAACATCCCGATAAACCACGGAGAGTGATGGGCAGGATCAATGTCCTTGATCGCACCAATCGCTTATTATTTGTATAGGTACGTAGGTGCCAGCATACTCTAATTTCACCGCTCAGTATGCCTATCAGAATTCAGCGGCCGCCAAAATTATCCAGATTTTTTCAGTCCCAAAATGATACCAATCCAGCGGCGCACATAAATAACAATTAATTATTTCTGTCTGTCAGTTATGACAGCATCATTTATTTCAACAAATTGAGTAATACGAAGATGACCCATGCGTTCTCATAAAGGTTTGAACATCGGCATACTTGTCTCAGGTCACTTCATCACAAGGGTGAAAATGGCTAAAAACCAACAAAAGTTCCCAGTCTATGAGAGCTTTAGAAAATGCCGAGAGGGAGTACCAGGCTTGATCAAGCCCTTAAAGAAAAGATAACCCTATAGATAACGGTTTAGTCAGAAAATTATGCTTTGACCTTTAAGTCACAACCGAGTCGACCTCCTCAAAAGAAACTTTCTTGTCCCCCAAGGGCCTTAGAAGGGTTACATAAAATGAATAATTTAGTGGTTATCAGATGCGTGTAAGATTTTTTAAAACAGGCTTAACCTCCCTTCTTCTACTAGGTATCACACCTTTCTCAATGGCGGCAACCGACTGCGAAGTGAATATGGTTGTACAGAGCCAATGGGACAAGGGCTACATGGCTTCCGTGGTGGTGCGCAATACCGGTACAGAACCTATTAACGGCTGGAACGTCTCTTGGCAATGGCCTGGAGACCAAGTGATCGACGGTTCCTGGAATGCCAAGGTTTCCCAGAGTGGCAATGCAGCCTCCGCTGAAGGGACCGGCGACTTTGCCAATATCCCTGTAGGTGAGGCTCGCTCTTTTGGCTTCAACATCGCCTACTCCGGTGGTGCGCAGGTTCCAGCCAAAATCAATGCCAGTTGTGATAGCCAGCAAATACCTACGCCGACGACACCGGCAGAGCCACCCAAAGGGAATACACCCCTCTCGGACCTGGAAAGCTACAACTATATTCTGGGCACCCAGACGATCAGCCCGAAATACAGTTTCACCGGCGAAGGCTCCTTGGTGGAATCCGCCAAGGCCATCCGTGCAATGGGCTCTAACCTGCTTAAAATCGCCCTTTCCACCGGCTTATACGATGAGCTTAGGGGCAAAGGTCTGGACTACCAATTCAAACGTATGCTGAAAGAAGTACCCGCTTACCGAGAGGTACTGGATATGGACTTCTCCCACTATATGTTCTGGGTGGAGGACTCCGGATCTTGGATGGACAATAAAGGAATGTCCCAGGAAGAGCTCACCTGGCAGTACGACAAAATCTATGCGATGGCCGAATATCTGCTTACGCAGTACAGTGGCTCTGGTAAGACTTTTATGATCGGTCACTGGGAAGGCGACTGGAATCTCGTGCAGAAAGCCGATGGAACAAGAGATGATAGCCAGCAGAAAATCGATCCGCTGCGTATTCAGGGGTTAATCGACTGGCTGAACATCCGCCAAAAAGCCATTGAGGATGCCAAGGCCAATGTGCGTCACTCCAACGTCAACCTGTATCACTATGTTGAAGTGAACCGGGTGGAATCCGCTATGCAGGGCAAAGAGCGTATTACCAACGCGGTCCTGCCACATACCAATGTCGACTTGGTTTCCTATTCTGCCTACGATCTTACCACCAAAGAAAAGCACTCCGACTTCGCCACCCTACATGCCGAGCTCACCAAAGCATTGGACTTTATTGATTCAAAACTGCCACACAAGGCTGGACTGCCCTTCGAAAAGCGCGTGTTTATCGGTGAATACGGCTACGGGGAATCCTGGTTTAAAGATTGGGGAACCCGCTCCGGAGAAGCTCAAGACATGCTGTCTCGCAATGTGATTAAAACCGCCCTTGAATGGGGTTCTCCGTTTATTCTCTACTGGCAGATGTACGGAAATGAATACGATAGCTGGATCAATGAGTTTGTCGGCTATTGGCTTATCGATAACAACGGCAATAAAAAAGAGATTTACCATACCCACGAAAAATTTTACAAAGATGCCAAGAGCTATCTCAATAACTATCAGACCAAGCAGGGCAAGTTACCATCCGAATCAGAGTTCCGCGCTTTTGCCCTAAAATGGTTTGAGTCTTCTGCTACCACCACTCCGGACAACAATACGACTACGCCACCAACAACTCCGACCACAGGCACAGGCACAGGCACAGGCACAGGCACAGATCCAACACCCACAACTCCGGATACGCAACCCCAGGCCTCTGGTCAATGCACAGTGGAATACTCCATTCAAGATGACTGGGGCAATGGATTTATGGCTAACATTGTCATTCGCAATACCGGCAGCCAACCTTTGGACGCTTGGCAAATACAATGGCAATGGCCTGGCAACCAGAAAGTCACAAATTTTTGGAATGCAAAAGTGGTTGACCACTCAGGCTCTGTTACAGCCAGTGGCCAAGACACCATTCCGCCAGGGGAAGCTCGAGCTTTTGGCTTTAATGGTGAATATAGCGGAACCAACAGTAAGCCAACCCTTAGCGCCACTTGCCAGGCTAGTAGCTCAGACCAAGCTAGTACCTCCGATACATCGACCTCCCCTAACACCGCTACCCAACCCAGCGGTATTGGCAACTCTGCCCAAGGTGAAACGGGAAAAATCAAACTCTGGTTTATTGGTGACTCCATCACCTACGGTATGACCACCCTGCCCTACAACTCTATGGGCTTCCGCTCTCAAATCTGGCAACACGTTGTCGAAGCCGCCGATGGGAAATCCAATTTCCCTCTGAGTAGCAGCGATAATAATGGTGCGCTGACCATTAGCTACAATAGTCAACCCGTAGAAACTATCGGCACCGTGAGCGGTCCTACCGGGCCAGATGGCATAGAAAAGAAGTCTGGCAATTATTGGCACACTGGCATTCCGGGAGCCAGCACCAGCGATATGTTGTGCTTTCTCAACCCCACAGGTCACCAGATCCCTGCAGGCTACAGTTCTACCACCTGTGCTGACTCCATCGCCTACTTTAACTCTGTAGTTACTGAAATGTGCCGTGAGAGCGGCAATAGCGCAGGATGGCTAGACAACCAAGCCTGCCAATTAAACCAAAAGCTGGAAACCACAGATGCCGTTATTGTGCCCATTCAATTGGGCACAAACGATATTACTCACCTCAACAGGAGCGGCGCAACTCAGTGCAGCTCTACCCCGCAAGCTGGAAGTACGACTGCCAAGAAACTCGATCAAGTGGTCGCCAGTATTGTTTCAACGGAAAATATTCGGGATAACACAACTTTGGTAGGCAAAATTTACGGCCACCTCAATGCACTCGGGATACCAAACGACAAAATTGCTTTTGTGATTTCGACAATCCCCCGCCGGACAAACCTGGATGGCCAGGACCCATCCAACCACTGTACAGACTATTACAATACAAAAATCAAAAGTACTGTTGCTAGCATTGCTCCCTCAGCAAAAGTCTTCCTTGCCGACCAAGGTAATATTGTACCTACCGGTGACTCAGTACACCCCACCACCGCTGGACACAAGGTCATGGCCTGTAACCTGCTATATGGCTACAACTATGGACACTCCGAAAGCTTCCACTGCCCAATTCCTGGTAAGATTCCAAACACAGGGTTGCTTCGGGCATTTGCTGCTGTTTCAGCACAATAAATATTACCGTTAATGGTGCCAACAATTGAGATTCAAGGAATAGCTTTGGATTACCGCGGCATATTTTTTGGATGTACAAAGTCTCCATGTATTGGAGCAGTATCATAGATAATTTTCACTGATGAAAAAGCACTAAAGTCATCAGTGAAATCAAAGAGATCCACCACATCAATTGTGGCTGGATCTCTCCCCTCTACCGATCGGGTATAGCTAAGATAAATGGCAACCTGATTGGTCTTCACCCCACCATAAAGTATATTTCTCAAAACCATTGTACGATTGCTGATTGAGCGAAAAATATAAGAGTAAAAACTCTTCACAGAGCACTCCCCAAAAATTGGAGAGTATACGGATGCATTTGGAGTAAAAAGCGCCAATAATGCTTCCAAGTTACCCTGCTCTACAGCAGCTATATATTGGTAACAGAGCTGCTCAGTCTTCCCAATACATATCGTTTTACTCATCACTTATCTTGCCTGGCCAATGTCTGGTCCACCATCTCACCGCAGAGTCCCAGATAATTATTGGGATTGAGTAAATAATCCACTTCACTGCCGCTTAAAACCCCAGTTATCTCAGTATTTTCTTTTAAGAGGTCAGCAAAAGAGCGACCAGTCTCCATTGCTTTGCAACAAATTTTGTAAACCAAATCGTGGGCTTTTTCACGGCCAAGTTTGGGGCCTAGCCCCATCATCACTGCTTCAGAAGAGACCAGTCCCCCCGTCATTTCTAAATTTCGCAACATATTTTCTGGGTGCACATTGAGACCACTTAAAGCAAACCTAGCTTGTGCCAAAGCAGCAGCAGATAAACAGAAGATTTCAGGAAGAACCACCCATTCAATCTCCCAAGAACCTGTCGCTCGCTCGTGATCCTCTTCCATTGCATTCAGTAAAGCCGCCACCTGCTGCCGCACAATGGGTACTATTCCACTGATATACACCGAGGAGACGGGGTTGTGTTTTTGCGGCATAGTACTGGAAGCTCCTCGCCCTGAAGTAAAGGGTTCCGTAACCTCTCCAATTTCTGTCTGTGCCATCAGCTTGATATCTAGGGCTATTTTTCCCAATGTGCCGGTAATCAGACCCAACAGGCAAGCAACTTCAGCAATCCTGTCGCGCATGGTGTGCCAGGCAATCAGAGGCTTACCCAGGTTGAGTTCCTCCATAAGGCCAGCCTGCACTAAAAGGCCCTGCTCTCTTAAAGAAGCCAAATTGCCCGCTGCACCACCAAACTCGCCCACAAAGGCACGCTTCTTAATCTCCTCAAGGCGCTGCTGGTGCCTGTGGAAACCAGCCAGCCATACAGCTGCCTTATAGCCAAAGGTAATTGGCACAGCTTGCTGAAGGTTACTGCGAGCCACCATTGGTGTGTCCCTATAATCCTTGGCCAGGGTTGCCAGTGCATCGGCGATCGCATCTACTTCGGTTTCCACCAACTCCATTGCTGCCCGAATCTGCAATACGGTAGCGGTATCGGTAATATCCTGGGTTGTAGTGCCCCAGTGACACCACTGACCAAGACCATCACTACAGCGCTCAACTAACTGCTGTACAACCCCCAAGACCGGATAGCCGATCAATTCTGTTTGAGATTTTAATCGCTTGAGGTCAATTTCTTCGGTATGGCAATGTCTGCAAATCTCATCAGCCGCCTCTTCAGGAATAACGCCAAGTCGTGCCTGAACCCTGGCTAAGGCGGCTTCCACATCCAGATAGTATTGGACTCTTTGCCGATCCGAAAATATCTCGCTCATTGCTGGAGAGCTAAAGAGACCAGAAAAGACTTGGGAGTCAATAAGGGTTGCAGCCATTGTTAATATTCCAAACAGCAGGTAACAGTAGCAATGCTTTAAAACAATCTTTAATAGGTATAAAGGTAATCTAAAGATTCAGGAGCAAACCAAAGTCTAGATGTCATTTTTTCTAGATAGGATAAACAATAGCATTCAGGGAAGAATGCCACGGCTAGCTGACAACCTTGCTTCGGTCAAGTAGAGAAATAACAGGATCAAAGTAGTACTAAAACTAGGGCGCTAGCCAGCACCAAGACCAAAAGCCAGGTACCCCGTAATCGCCAATATAAGCAACAGTCCGATTAATCCTGCGCGACCTGGTATTTCCGAGGGAGGAGATTGTATATTTTTCTCACGCACATAAGTATTAACAATGATTTTTGCTTCTTTTAAATCAACCTTCTTGGACTCACGCAACAATTTCATAGCTTGAATCATTTCGCCATTTTCGATTGCATCAATTACATCTTTTTCCAATTCCATCATTGATCCACTTACGGCTCAAAGAACTATAATTTTGGCACGAGAAACATGAAATTGCATGGTTCCAACAATAACTCTGTCGGGTCATCCCTCGTAGCAGTTTGGGCACTATCCCTATGCCCGCCCAAGGGTTTGAGTTACCACCTTCCCATACGCCTGATCTTTTCAGAAACTAAACTAGTCGCAAAGGCGATTGTAGCCCAACGTCAAGATATAGTCGGAAGATAGCCTGTATGGACTATACTTATTAATCTGCCACTAATAGTGCTTTCCCCAGAGTGGACCGCCATCAAAGTCAGATCACTCCCCATAAACTTTGCCCAACCCACCAGCCGAATGGGTACTTTCGCCGATATACCGTCCACTCCCTTACTTTAAAGAAGTGAATTGAGTTTATGCCCCTACCTGAGAGACCAAAGAGTCAACTAGTTTGTGTTCACCACATTTGTTTTAAAACTATGTCCCTCCGCCAAAAACTATTACCCACCTAACCTATCAAATACTTCAACCCCTTGATTCAAATCAATCAAGATCAACACGAAATCAAAGAATTCCCACTGTAATTGCGGGTGACTCTTCCAGCCAGATCACAATAGGAGACATCAATATTGATAAGGTAATAACAAAAAATAAGTATATTTCATAAAATATTTTTGAACATCAGGAAGAATACCTTCTCACAAGTGTCACTTAAACAAATATGCAGCCCCAACATACTAGGGCGCCATAAAACCACCTAACCCGAAATGGGTATAAACATCTAATCATCAAGAGAAAACATTATTTGAAATTTAACCAGGAAAAGAACACACAACGAAAATCAACAAGAATTTAACAATTGCCAATAAAAATCCAACTTCGTATACTGAGATCACCCATAAAATTTCAAGCATAAAAATAAGAGCTGAACCACAGGATGTGCACTAGCAGTTTGCCAAGAGCCCAACCAATCACTTTAACTTTTCAATTAAAAAGAGAATTTGAAAACTCAATAAGCAGAAAAAATCATGATTGGTTAGTGTCATTACCCCAGGAAAAGCGTATTAAAAACTTCGGATCGAAGGTAGAACTTTGGATTTAGATACTCGAACAGCCATATAACACTCAAACAATAAAATCAAGCAAAGATTAATTATCAATCAGCCAGACATCAGGAGTGGCTCAGGATGAACCAACCTATCTCAACTGAGACAATTTACAATGCTCAAGCTACCAATTGGCTCAGGTCTGAAAAAGTACTGTTAAGTGATTTCACTGCAAGACCTCGCGTCTTAGAGGCTCTGGGCGAGATCACTGACCAGGATATACTGGACTTTGGCTGCGGTGAAGGCTACGTATCACGCATGCTACTGGAAGCCGGTGCCAAGTCTATTTTTGGTATTGACTCTTCAGCTGAAATGATTTCCCAGGCACAAACGATGGCCAAGGAACTAAAGCTGTTTAATGCAAGCTATACAGAGGGTAATGCGGTTACATTTAACCAATTCCCAAAAACCAGCTTCGATAAAGCGATTGCGGTTTTCCTCTTCAATTACCTAACCATCGAAGAAATGACTCAGGTAATGAGTAAAGTACGCTCACTATTAATTCCTGGTGGCACTTTCGTCTTCACCGTACCTCATCCCTGTCTTCCGTTTATGAGGGAAGAAACCCCTCCATTTTATTTTGAGCATGGTGATAAATCCTATCTCGATGGAATTAATCAAACCTTCGAGGGAAAAATCTGGCGCAGAGATGGCATTCCAGTATCTGTTCGATGTGTTCATAAAACCTTTGCGCACTATTTCGAAGCTCTGACACAAGCTGGTTTTAACAGTATGCCCGAAGTAAAAGAGTTAGCCGTAACCGATGAGCACCTAGCTTTTGACCCTGAATTTTTCAGCCCACTGAAAGGCTACCCTCTGCATGTATTATTTAAGGTAAAAGCAAATGATTGAAATGGCACCAGCCGAAGTTGTCTGCGCGCAAGCGTGGACAGCTTCGGAGATGACGGCAAAATCCAACTGGAAATTTAGATGGCCTGTCAATTGGCAAGCAGAAATCAAAGCTCTCCAAGAGTGGTCCAAAGGGCAAGAGGACCCCATACAAGCTTTGCGAGCCGATTCCGTTTCCACGCCTCAGTTCGATCAACTTGCTTACAAGATCAAACATGAAGTGCAAGAGGGAAGTGGTATAACCTGGATTCAGGGTGTTGAAGGTTTTGACCAGAAAACCCTAAACCTTCTGTTCCTGAATCTAAGCCTGGCAATGGGACAAACTATCGACACCTATGGCAGACTCTACGGTATTCTAGATACCGGTAGAAGCTATAAAGAGGAAGCCATTCCTGTCTCTCAGACCAACGCGGCAACTGGTGTGCACACGGATAGCTCGCAACGAGCAATACAGCCAAATATCCTCGGGCTCTGCTGTATTACTCCAGCCATTGAGGGTGGCAAGTCCAAAGTAGTTTCTGCTGCTCAGGTGCATAAAAATCTCGAGGAAAGTGCTCCTCAGCAACTGGAGCTACTCTACAACAATTACATTCGAGACCTTGTCACACCAGGAAGCGACAAAGATCTCCAAAATATCCTAAACAATCACTTCCCAATTTTCAGTTATGCCAATGGAAGACTTTCCATTCGCTATATGCGCTACTGGATAGAAAAAGGCCACCAACGCGTGGATAAACCTCTAATGCTAGAAGTGCTTCAGGCACTGGATATGCTAGATGGAGAGCTCAACAATGAAGAAAATGTCGTTAGCTTTTATATGAATTCTGGCGACATGATTTTTATTGACAACACCAGAGTTCTGCACGACCGTGATGAGTTCATCGACACTCCCGACCAAAAACGAGTTTATACAAGGGTGTGGATAGATTAAGTATCAACAACTCCCAGGAGAAGAGAGACTTCTCCTGGAACCACATTAGGTTTGACAACCTTCGCTATACATTGTTGAAACTTACCCTATTAATCATCCTCATTAGTAACATAGGTGTGGGGAATCTGTACATATTCGAAGAACTTTCGTCCTAATCGCCCTCCTGTAGTTTCCCTGATGCCAGCTCTACCAAAAAACAGCTCCCCTATATTCAATCCAACCCCAAAATAGAGCTCCCTACGCAGAGGCTCGTTTTTCTCTTGCTCTTTCAAGGTGAATCCACGGGCAAAGTAACCTCCATGTAACTCGAGATAGTTAAGAGGATTCCTTGGCGATAGATCGAACCCACTTAACTTTAGCGCTAGTAGGTATTTCTGTCCTGAGTAATCTGAGTGTGGCTTAAAGCCTGAGCGATTACCGGAAGGAAGATATTCAAGACGAAAGTCCAGTTTCTCCCTAAGTCCGGGTATGTTCCTTCTCAAGTAAGAGAGACCTACCCCTGCGGTATTGGCTACAATATCTTCCCAGGCAAAACCATGTTTCTCAGAGTAACCATCTCCCAGTTCCACAAAAAGCATACTCAGCCAAGCTAAAGTGACCGCACTAGCCTCTGCGCCCACAGAATTAGCTGCCTTACAGTGAATAGCATCTGTAAAGAGTTCACTGAGAAGGTAGGCTCCATAGACATGGCCGAGTTTATCCATACCACCGTTGGCGGTATCGTCCCCAAAGAATCCCTCGCTGCTTGTACCAAAACTACTGGAGCCCCAATCCCAATCCATTAAGCCAAGAGCTAAAGTAGAAACTGCAACCCCAGCTGTTTCGAAAGGAGTAGCAGAAAGATGTTGTTTAAATTGTGAAACCTCAAAGCCCTGCCATCTCGGGTCAGTGACAGGATACTGCTGGATACAGCCAAAACTCTGTGATTGGCTGAAGGCTCCCTTATCAATATCCGTAGAACCGTTCATCTCTTTGGCTAATAGGTTACCGGCGCTCAAGAAAAAGACCGCAACCAAACAAAGTATTCGCTTCACTTCAATATTCATCATTTCCTTTTATTCCCTTAAGAGGAAAATCCGCTTTCAATTTAGCTTACTGAAAGATGATTTTAAGATGGAGGACAAACGATCAAGGTCATTAAATTACACCCAAGAATCTACCTTTCCTAATTAACGCTTAACATATCAACCAATAAAGATAGAAATTAATACAGTTAAAGTCTATTAATTCCTTTCAGCAAGGATTTTCATGACAAATAATTAACATCACCCAAATAACGATAGAAGTAAAAAACACTTGAATATTATATTTCAGATAGAAAGCTCACCTCTTACACCATATAGCGATGAGAGGAAGCCGAACTGATTGCAAAGGGGAGTGAAGTGAGCGAATTGATTATCTAGTATCAAAAATACAACTTAAAATACCAGGCAAATCTTTTCCATACTATCCATTTGTTGATCTGCAAAGAGGTATAAAATACTAGGGAGCCTGTCAAATAGTTCAAATATTCCCTTATATCCTACTAAGTCCATCCTTGGACTTTACCGACAAGATTCAAGCGAAAACGCTCAATCTGTCAGCAATGCACAATTTACTGCTCTATTTTCCCCGGCAGGCTTAAGTCACCAGAGGCGATATCCATTACATTGACAACACAAAGCAGCGGAGCATGCGCACTCTGGTTCACTCTGAGTCCAGCAGTTACCCCATCGTATTGTATAGCGCTCAAATCTACCCGGTGATCGATCGAAGGCCACTTTCACTTCTACAGTGTCTTCATTGATTATCGGGTCCCATCCCGGACTATCAAGCAATAATGGTAGGCCAGGCCAAGTATTGGGCAAGGCGGGCTTGCTACCCTCAGGAATATCTACCACTGCTAAGGCATCTGCTCCGCAACGCTCATTGGGCTTTAGTACAACCCAATGACTGTGCCATACATTGCCATCGTTACCGGGGTCATTATCGGCATTTTCATCGTATAGCGGTGTATCGTCAAAGTCTGGATGTGCTGTAACTGCCAGGGCTAGGATGCCTGCATTTTCTGTAAACCCAACAGTAGAGCTTTGAGCGTCGTCGGCCATACATAAGAAAACACATCGCTGCCAGCTAGTTTACCGTTGGCAGTAGGCTTATTGCTGCCCGCCTGACCGGACACGCCCATGTGAAATGTTGCCACATTATCCAGGTAACTCACTCGTGCATGCACAATATCAAATGGTGCCAGTACCCCCTCGGAAATACCGGCGTGCACACCACCTCGATGGCTCCCACCAGCGTGCGCCAGAGAAGTGATTGTTAGTGCAGAGAGGGCAAAGTAAGGGAGGATTTTCATTGGTGTCTTCCTTTTCGTTTCGAGTCGATACCATTTTTCTCATGAACATTGAAATAACATCCCGCTTACTAGAGCGCTTGAGTAGCTTGCTTCGCAGTGAGGGGCGCGGCCTACTGAGCGAATACGGCCTACAACCAGTGCAACTAGAGGCTTTGCATTATTTGTCGCAGTGCAACCGCTATTCGAATACGCCAATAGCTGTCGCCGAGTATTTGCGCCAGACCAAGGGAACGGTATCTCAAACATTGAAGGTGCTGGAAAAGAAGCAACTGATCGTAAAGACAGCCGACCAGAAAGATAAACGTGTGTCTCACATGACTTTAACGACTCAGGGGCAAGCGATAGTATCAACACTATTTCCTTCGCCCTGGCTAAAAGCCGCTCTGGCAAGCATGCCTGAAGCCCAGCAAGAGGCCACTGAGGAATCGCTGCGGAAGCTACTGCAAACCATTCAGCAACAAAACCGCCTTAAAGCCTTTGGCCAATGCCGCCACTGCGACTACAACCAACCACATGGCGAGAAGTTTTTATGTGGTTTGACTGGTGAAACCCTAACTCCGGATGAAACCCAGTTAATCTGTCGTGAATATACTTGCAATAAAGCAACGGGATAACAAAAATCCCCTTAGTAACTGATAGAAAATGAATCACTATTCCTGATAAAAATATTGATACTAGCCTGAATCAACTCAATGAAAAATATACTAATGATAAAAACTTCGGGTTAATTACTTGAGAGTGTTATTGGGCTTTTTCAGGTAAAAGATTAGACAGGTGGATTACTATCTTTGGCACAGTTCCATTTCGGCAGGATGAAAAATTGAGAGTATTAACAATATCTATACCCCAAAAGGCCAACCTTAAAATATTCATTAAATATTTGGAGGAACTGGGCAGCGGCATAGATTTCTAGATAGGTATCTACCTTATAATAACTGATATCAGTAATTGATAGCTCACGGAAAAAGAATATAGTGAATCCTTTGAGGCTATGTTGACACAGCAGTTGAAGAGTCTGTGTTCTTGTGGTTGGGCATACGCCGGTACTTCTCAAGAAGGGCGTCCACGCCGCCACTTGAAACGGCTTCCTTGTACCAATAGAAAGTGCCTCTCGATACACCCAGCCTCTAGCAAGCTTTGGATATATTGCCGAGCTCTTCTGCCAGATTTAGTAATCCAGTCTTGTGTTTGATGATACGATCATTAGTATGGATCATGGGGTTTATCCTTGGTTTTTCT
The DNA here is from genome assembly GCF_052466775.1 of Microbulbifer sp. CnH-101-G. NCBI lineage: Bacteria > Pseudomonadati > Pseudomonadota > Gammaproteobacteria > Cellvibrionales > Microbulbiferaceae > Microbulbifer > Microbulbifer sp. CnH-101-G. The sequence goes on along the minus strand of NZ_CP174292.1, from coordinate 909,420 downwards.
TTTAGGTTTAGGCGCCCTCATCAAAACCGGTAAACCCCTCTTTTTCAAGAGAATATGTCAGATTTGGCCTAAACTAATCCATATTATATATCGATCCCAACTAACATTCTCGCATCTGTATTCATCTACAAATGCCTCTTAAGTTTTTTAATTTTCCTAACTGTTTCCTCTGAATCATTCAACCACTCTTCTGTTGTCATGCAAACTTTTTTCTTAAATTTTGAACCCGTTGTTTCTCGAAACTTACATACGAGCTCACTCTTGGATTCCCCTTCTTGACTGGGACCTGAGGCTAGTTTTCCAAATTGATTTCCGCCATCTCTTTTCTGATCAAGTGGCACGGCGGTGCAACCGGCAACTAAAAGTACCAATGTTGACAAACAATATTTACTCATAACACATCCTTATCATTCTACACTTAATTCCATACTTGAAGTGTAACACACCATTCTGACCACTTTAAACACACCATATTTTCAATAATTTACAGACTTACATAATATTTCACTCCAATTTACAATGATCACTCATCGAGAAATACAACTCAATCTTAATCAGCCCCTTACGCCACAACAAAAATATTGCAAGTCAAGATGATGACACATCTAAAAATTTTTCGTTTAACATGCAAGAAACCGCCAATCCAGATTTTTTAAGGGATCACCTGATAAGACTTTCCGTTGACGATATCCGTCCAAACAGGAGAAAGGTAAACCTTGAGTCTAAATTAAATATCTGAAAGTGCTGGGTCGTATCAGAGATTTCGAAATAAGTATGCACACTTTCTTAACACATACAAATGCTTGGCAACTAGCAAAAAAGCACGTAGGGTTGCAGTGCCGGCTTGCACTTTTGCAACGATTAATAATTAAGTAAGCAATAAATTTCTTGATTGAAACATAACTTGATTCATGAACTGAGACCTAAACTCATTACCACCAGCAGAACTAATGGAATAAGCAAAGAGGCTTGCTTTAAAGCAGGATCAGTTCAAATCTAGCAGCATTCTGGCATATTCTTTCTTTATCCGCCCCAAACGGATTTTATTGAAACCCACACTTCCTCTTACCTTTTTCTCAGAGTTCTTCGCCCAATCTGCTAGCTTATCTATCGCATATTCAACTCCACAATAACGCAGATCCTCAGGGTAAAACTCAGGGTAACATTGCTCATCCGGAACCAATGGCGTACAACCCGCTACGGCAGCCTCCATTACCGCCAACCCCTGAAATTCATGATAAGCGGTAGATAGAAATACATGACTATTATGTAAGGTTTGTCGATATAAAGATTCGCTTTCCACATAACCTACCACCAGGAGATTCTGGTTAAACTCCTGTTGAATCAGCTCAAACTCCTTTGGACTATTGCGAAACGATTGCCCCATCATATTGAGTAGGAAATTGACTTTTTTCTTTTTTAAGCCTTGAAGGATTTGCAGCAGTCGATCCGCACCTTTGTCATATTCCCAGCGAGCGGCCCAACTAATAATTAGGGTTTCATCGGTTACCTCTCCCTGAAAGCCCTGCTCCCAGCGGTGATCCCAGCAAAAATCAGTTTGAGTGTATTCTTGAGTAAAAAGTGCATCCTCTAGTGGCACCGGCAATACTTTAGACTTACTTTCTATTTCCTCACAAACTCCCACAGGCACACAGTCGGGGAAACGCTTCAGAAGCTTGGCCGCTCCCTCAATCAGGGTGCGGCGGTTGTATTCTGAATTAAACAGCAACAGGTCACCGGCTAGCGCGGAGTAGATATTGAGCAATTGCGGTTCTATAGACTGAAATGCATCCGAACTGGTTGGGTAGGCGAACTGATTCTCGTGAAAGTACACCACGGTGGGCACCCCCACTATCTCAGGCACCAAGCCACGCAGTGCGCTGAGATCCGTCATGGAAGTGGCAATAATTAGATCCCATTGCTGCCTTAGCGTTTGCGCCGACTCACCCCTGGCCCAGGTAAGGCTGTTGCCGCGAATACGCCAACTGAAATATCGCGGTGGCAGTGTTAGGACTGTCCACTGCCATTCGGGAAAGGCGGCAACCAGACCTTTACGCCAGCGCTTGTGACTGTCAGCGTCATAGGCCGAGAGCAGTAAAACTTTCATGGAAATTTAAACAACAAAAGAGGGAATACAGAGCTGGGCACAAAAATATCCAGCTCTACCACGGGCTTTCAGAGAAAAAATCAGTCGAAAGAGCGCACATTCATCAGGCGTGCAAACAGGCTAGAAGTGTCCCAGCGGGAGCCGCCAATTGCCTGTACTTCGCTATAGAATTGATCCACCAGTGCAGTTACCGGTAACAGGGCACCGTTGCGCTGGGCTTCCTGCAGGACTATGGCCAAATCCTTACGCATCCAGTCCACAGCAAAGCCGTGCTCATATTCACCTGCCAGCATGGTTTTAGAGCGGTTTTCCATCTGCCAGCTCTGCGCTGCGCCTTTGGAAATGACATCCACAACCTGTTCGGCATCCAGGCCCGCCGCTTTGGCGAAGTGCAAACCTTCGGCCAACCCCTGTACAACGCCGGCAATACAGATCTGGTTGACCATTTTACACAACTGGCCACTGCCCACCGGGCCCAGCAAGGTTACGGCACGGGCAAACGTATCAATGAGGGGCTGAACACGCTCAAAGTCTGCCGCCTCGCCACCAACCATTACGGTGAGAACACCATTTTCTGCTCCCGCCTGGCCACCGGATACAGGAGCATCAAGAAAGCCTATTCCTTTCTCTTTACCAATTTCAGCCAGTTCACGGGCAACATCCGCCGAGGCGGTGGTGTGATCCACAAACAGTGAGCCCTCTTTCATAGTGGCGAAGGCACCCTGCTCCCCAATAGCTACCTGACGAAGGTCGTTATCATTACCCACACAGGCAAATACCACTTCTGCGCCTTTTGCGGCTTCAGCGGGTGTTGTAAAGCTTTTACCCTGATATTCACCCAGCCATTTTTCTGCGCGACTTGCGGTACGGTTATATACCCGTACTGAGTGGCCGGCTTTTGCCAGGTAACCCGCCATGGGATAACCCATTACACCCAAACCAATAAACGCTACCGTTGCCATATTGATTACCCCCATATCATCCAAATAAGAGCCGCCCCCAAAATCAGGCGGTAAATCGCAAATGGCGCCATGCCGATGCGACTAATAAATTGCAGGAAAAAATGAATACACAAGTAGGCACTAATAAAAGAAAGCAGAGTGCCCAATAAAATATCACCCCAAGGTACCGATTCCAGAGCAAGCAAATCGTATGTCAGCAACATGGCAGGCAAGGCTATCGCCGGTATCGACAACAGAAAAGAAAAGCGTGCGGCGGCTTCGCGTTTCATTCCAAGCATCAGCCCTGCCGTCATGGTGATGCCGGAGCGAGAAGTACCGGGAATAAGCGCCAGCACTTGCGCGCCACCGATGAGCAGCGCCTTTTTCCAGTTGAGTTGGGCCAGGGTCTGCACCCGTCTGCCGCGCACATCTGCCCACCAAAGTAATAAACCAAACCCGATTGTAGTAGCCGCTATAACCGCCGCCGAGCGCAGATGAGTTTCTATATAGCCTTTAAAAATTAAACCCACCAAGCCTACAGGAATCGTTGCCAGTACGATCAGCCAGGCCAGGCGCCCTTCATCACTGAACTGCATCGACTTAAGCCCTCCCAGGCCATCGCGCAGCAGTAGCCAAATATCTTTTCGAAAGTAAGTGATTACCGCAATCAGTGAACCAAAATGTACAGCCACATCGAAAGCGAGCCCTTGATCCTGCCAGCCTAGAACTTCTGCGGGCAATATCAGGTGCGCCGAGCTTGAAATGGGAAGAAATTCAGTGAGGCCCTGAATCAAGGCCAGTACGACAATCTGAAATATTTCCATGTATTACCGGGATCGAATTTTTTGACGTTTTTGCCAGGTGACTTCATTGCGAAGATAAACGGGCTCCAATGCCTCGGCAGGCACTACCTTTCCCTCTTGAAAAAGGGGTACAGCCAATTCGGCAATATCCCGCGCATGGATCAAGGCATCCAAGTCCAACTCTTCCGCCTGAGCCTTTTCGAAAGCCTCATAGTGCCAACCAGGCCCAGCACCGTAATAAGAATTTGTCAGTTCAGCCTCGTTCAATGACAGTAGAACCTGCTCCGGGTTCTGCACCGCTTCAGGTAGCAGACTGTCATTGGGCGTCTCGGTGCCATAGATACCCCAATATACTTGCTGCATTCGAGCATCCAGCATCGCAATAATTGGGGATTGCTTCCAATGCGGGTGCGCACGCCTGGCACCCAAAGCCAAAGCGGCCAGACTGGAAACCGGCACTACGGGTTTATCGGCGGAAAAGGCCAAGCCTTGCACACAACTAATGGCGATTCGCAGGCCTGTAAATGAGCCGGGTCCCCTGCTCACAGCAAAGGCATCTAAATTAGATAAGCCTAATTCTGCTTCTGCCAATACTTCATCCACCATCGGCAATAAGCGGCGAGTATGATCCCGTTCCGCCTGTACGAAGCGCTCATTGATCTGACCGTTACTATAGAGTGCCACAGAGCAGGCACCAGAGGTGGTATCCAAGGCAAGAATCTTCACAACTATTTCAAACCGGGTAATCGAGGGGGGTGAATTGTGGCATGGTCACAATGTCTAGTCATGTAGATTAGTGTTATGCACAAAGAGAAAACCCCGGCGCAAACCGGGGTTGACGAAGAGTCAGCCATGCCCTAAGGCATGCAGCGAACTAAAACAATACTGAACTAGGCTGCATTCTTCGGCGGACGGCCGCGGCGGCCGGCACCAGCCTTAGGCGGACGACCGCGACGGGTCGGTGCTTTCTTGGTCACTTCCGCTTTTGCGGTGGACTTCTTCGGGCGACCCACTCTCTTGGCTGGCTTAGCTGCTGAAGTAGCCTTTTTAGGACGCCCTACGCGCTTAGCGGCTTTAGTTTCAGAGGCAGCCTTTTTCGGACGACCTGCTTTTTTGGCGGGAGTAGACTTTTTAGTCGCGGCTTTTTTCGCTTTTTGCCCTTCAGCTTTAAGCTTGGCAGCGGCCTTCTTCTCTAACTCCTTCGCTTTAGAAGCGGCTTTCTTCGCTGCAGCCTTTACCTTGGCCTCAGCTTTTTTCTCCGCGGCTTTGATTTTCTTGGCGTGAGCCTTCTCTCGGGCCTTCACCCAGCGCGATTCAAAAGCCTTGAGCGCTGCGGCCAGGTCTTTATCGGCTTTGGCAGAGAGGCTATTAGAAAGGGCGCTAACCTTTTCTTTAGCCGCTTCTTCGGCGAGACGAACGGCATCCATGGTCTTGGCCTTGGCGAGTTCCATTTTTGCCATCGCCAGCTTGGCGCGTAAATCCTTTGCTTTGCTATTGGCATTAGTCAAGGAAGTCTTTGCCGCTGCCGTACTACTCTTTTGTGCCCGCGCTTTAGCTTTTGCCACACGATCCATTTGTGCATCCAGCGACTTACTCGCTGCATCCACGGCTTTTTGTGCTTTTACGACTACTGGCGACGCCTTGGTCGATCCAGTTGCCTTTTTAGCACGTGTACTCTTTTTTACTACTCTTGCCATCCCTTGTCTCCTCACTAAAAAGAAGAAGTACTTCCAAAAGTGTGCTGGCAGCGCTGCCTGTTAGCTATCGAATAAAACCACGATGGGTTGTTTTATTGCTTATACAGAGCGGTGCACCGCCTATTTCGATACAACTTTATCAAAGTTAATAAAAATATGCGGCATTGCAAGTAAAAAAGCGAAAAATGAGAAACTTTTCAGCAAAAAAGTATCTTTTTCTTATCAAATTGCCTTTTGCGGTACCCAAATGGCTTAAAACCGAAATTTATTTTGGCCCCGGTAACTTGTTTTCGACAATCGCTGCGAGTGCTTCAATATGATCCGCTCGCAAATTTAACGCGGAAATATAATGATATTCACTTCCGCCCGCATCGATAAAATTAGCGCGATTCTCTACCGAAATTTCTTCCAATGTCTCCAGGCAATCTGCTGAAAACGCCGGGCAAATTACATCGACACTCTTAATGCCGCTTTTACCCCACTCAATCAATGTTTTATCAGTATAAGGTTGCAACCACTCTGCCTTACCAAATCGAGACTGGAAAGTAACTTGCCAACGATCCTGCGAAATTTGTAATTCCTCCGCGAGAAGTCGCGCAGTCTCCTGGCAATGGCGCAAATAGGGGTCCCCTTTATCGACATTCGCTTTGGGGATACCGTGAAAAGACAGCATTAATTTTTCAGCCTGACCATGTTTCTGCCAATGCTCGCGGACAGAATTAGCGAGTGATTTGATATAAAGAGGGTTATGGTAATAGTCACGAATCAGAGAAATATCCGGAATATCGCGACTCTTACGGAAAATTTGCGCCACCTGGTCATAAATTGCAGCGGTGGTCGTAGCTGAATACTGTGGGTATAAGGGAAATACAATAAAGGATTCAAAGCCTTTTGCTCGCAACGCCTCAATAACCTTATCGAGTCGCGGTTCGCCATAGGTCATGGCAAACTCCACAGCAACATCCCACCCTTTATCCGTCAAGTGCGTTTCTAATAGCTCCGCTTGGCGACGGGTATAGTAGAGAAGTGGCGAACCTTCAACTTGTGCATCGTCCGCACTGCAATTCCAGATTTCCGCATAAGCCGGTGCAATTCGCTTTGGGCGAAAAGGTAATATCAGGCCATTTAAGATTGTTAACCACAACGGGCGGGGGATTTCCACCACTCTGGGATCGGAAAGAAAATCCCTTAGGAAATCTCTTACTGCAGGCGCAGTGGGTTGCTCAGGGGTACCCAAATTCATCAAAACGATCGCTGTGGACATAAAAAGCCCCGTCTGTAATACAATTTTGCCAGGAAAAAACTGCCGATTATCTTAAGGATTGATCAGTCAGCTATAAGGGAAACTCTCCCTGAAAGCTCCAAAGAGCCCCCTTGAGAAGATACAAAAAAGCCCCCAAATGGGGGCTTTTTTAAAAGTGTTATTGCAGCAATCAGCTCAGTGCCTCAATGACTTTATCGCGGATCTCATCCATGCTGCCTACACCCATCACTTTGCTGTATTTGGGGGCTGCTTCTGGGGAGCGCGCTTCCAGCTCTCGGTAAAAGCCAACCAACGGCGCGGTCTGCTCGTGATAAACCGCCAAACGCTTGCGCACAGTCTCTTCGGTATCGTCGCTGCGCTGCACCAATGCCTCACCAGTCACATCATCTACACCTTCGCTTTTGGGCGGGTTGTACATAACGTGATAGACACGGCCGGAACCTTCATGAACGCGACGTCCCGACAGGCGCTTGACAATTTCCTCATCGTCCACGGCAATTTCCAGCACATGGTCGATATGAACATCGGCGTCCAACAGCGCTTGCGCCTGGGGAATAGTGCGGGGGAAACCATCGAAGAGGAACCCGTTTGCACAATCCGCCTGAGCGATGCGCTCTTTCACCAGGGCAATAATCAGGTCGTCGGAAACCAGCTTGCCGGCCTCCATAATGTCTTTCGCCTGCAAGCCGAGAGGTGTGCCCGCTTTCACCGCTGCGCGAAGCATATCGCCGGTGGAGATCTGCGGAATGCCGAACTTCTCTGTTATGAATTGTGCCTGAGTGCCTTTGCCGGCCCCCGGCGCCCCCAAGAGAATAATTCGCATGTTCAGTAAGCCTCCAAAACTATCGACGCACCAATAGCCGCCGCGCCAAAAGAGCGCTACCTTACACGTACACCCCAAATTGGGCAAGATTGCGACTGTTGTACACCCATTACTTCAGGATTAACGACGACTTTTCCTGTCGTTTATGTACCTGGTTTCTGTTTCTCGTCGGCTTTCGCCTGCTCCCAAAGCTGGTCCAGCTCCTGCAAGCTAGCCTCTTCCGGTCCGCGTCCATCGGTCCGAAGTGTGGCCTCAACCAAACCAAAACGGCGCTCGAACTTGCGATTGCACTGACGCAGCGCTGCTTCTGGGTCAACTTTCAGGTGGCGAGCGGCATTGACACAGGAAAATAACAAATCGCCGATTTCTTCCTCGGCATGCTCGCGATTTCCGGCCGCGATAGCCTCGCGCAACTCCGTCACCTCTTCTTCAATTTTATCCAGCACACCATTGATCTCAGGCCAGTCGAAGCCCACCTGAGAGGCGCGCTTTTGCAATTTGGCCGCACGCGTCAAAGCCGGCAATCCGGCGGTAACACCAGCCAAGACCCCACTCTCCCCCTTAGCGTTGCGCTCTTCGGCTTTGATGGCCTCCCAGCTACGCTTTACCTCTGCCTCGTCCACCGCAGAGGGGTCATTCGCTCCATAGAGTTCGCCGCTGGGAAATACATGGGGATGGCGGCGCACTAGCTTACGCACCAAGGTGTCGACAATACGGGAAAAATCGAAGTGACCCTGCTCAAGACCGAGTTGAGAATAAAAGATCACCTGGAACAACAAGTCCCCAAGCTCTTCATGCAGATGCTCGTAATCCTCGATCTCAATGGCCTCGGCAACTTCGTAGGCCTCTTCAATCGTAGAAGGGACGATACTCGAAAATGTCTGCTTCAGATCCCAGGGGCAACCACCATTTGGATTGCGTAATTGGGCCATTAGGTGGAGCAAGTCCTCCACCGAATATTGATCTTGCAAGTATCCCCCTCAGCGCAGCATGCGCCGCTTTGCCGATGCCACATTAGGCAGACGATTAATGCGGTGCAATACGTAACTCAGCTCTTCAAAATTGTGAATCTCGGCGGTGAGCACCATCTCAACCGTGTGCTTATGCTTATTGGTGTGTGTTTGCATCGCCGTTATATTGATTTTCTGGCTGTCGAGCATGGCGGTGACATCACGTAGCAGCCCCAGGCGATCGTAAGCCTCAATAACGATTTCCACTGCGTAGAGCTCCCTCGGCTTAGCCGCCCAATTGACCTCTAGGACCCGCTCAGATTCTTCCGCCTGCATGCGCAACATATTCGTACAGTCTTTACGATGTATGGATACCCCGCGCCCGAGAGTGATGTAACCCATAATTTCATCGCCAGGTACAGGGTTACAACAGCCCGCAATATGCGTCAGTAAATTACCGACCCCTTCGATATAAACATCCGCTTTGCCCGCCCCTGTCGCCACCGGCGCAGTCAGTGAGGGAACCCGCTCAACATCGTCGACTTTCACCATACGCTGGGCGGTATTCAATACCTGGCCAACACCGATATCCCCAGCCCCCACCGCCGCATAGAGATCGTCCAGCGAGTGCATATTCAGCTTGGCGGCGAGCTTTTCAAAATTAAAGTCAATAAGGGCCAGTTGCTTAAATTCACCATCGAGAATACTGCGCCCATCGGCAATATTTTGATCGCGGGCTTGCTGCTTGAACCAGTGGATGATTTTGGCCCGTGCTCGCGAGGTGGTGATATAGCCCATACCGGAAGACAACCAGTCACGGCTGGGCGCTTCGCGCTTGCCGGTAAGAATCTCCACCTGGTTGGCAGTTTCCAGCTCGTGGTTTAGCGGCACAATGCGCCCATCCACCTTGGCGCCTCGGCAGCGATGGCCGATCTCGGTGTGAATTTTGTAGGCGAAATCCAGTGGAGTGGCACCGCGGGGCAAATCGACCACGTGCCCATCGGGGGTGAACACATAAATGCGGGAATCCCCCTCCCCAGTCTGCAGGTCGTCCTGTAAGGGATTGCCCCCCACCTCTTCATGCCAGTCGAGTACTTGTCGCAACCAGGAAATCTTTTGCTCATAGCTATCCTGGCTCTCTGTTTTCAGATCGGTACCTTTATAGCGCCAGTGTGCACAGACCCCGTACTCAGCCTCCTCATGCATAGCAAAAGTACGGATTTGCACTTCAAGTACCTTGCGCTCAGGGCCGATCACTGCTGTGTGAAGGGAGCGGTAGCCATTCTCTTTTGGAGAGGCAATATAGTCATCAAACTCGTTGGGAATATTTCGCCAGAGATTGTGGACTATCCCCAGCACCGCATAGCAATCCCGCACAGTAGGCACCAGTATGCGCACAGCGCGAATATCGTAAACCTGGGAAAAGCCGATATTTTTGCGGCGCATCTTGCGCCAGATACTGTAGATGTGCTTTGCTCGGCCATAGACGTCGCCTTCAATGTCCGCCCGCGCCAGCTCTGAACGAAGAAGCTCCAGCACCTCATCGATATATTTTTGCCGCGCCATCCGCTTTTCATCCAACAAGCGCGCGATCTGTTTGTAGTCTTCAGGTTCCAGGTAACGGAAGGACAGATCCTCCAGCTCCCACTTGATATGCCCAATGCCAAGTCTGTGGGCCAGCGGCGCATAGACATCGGCTACTTCGCGGGCCACCCGCTTGCGTTTTGCTGGCTCAGCATTTTTGGCCGCGCGAATAGCACAGGTTCGCTCGGCAAGCTTAATCAGAGCAACTCGGACATCGTCGACAAGTGCCACCAACATACGGCGAATATTTTCCGAGTGCTCCTCTACCGCGCCGCTTTTACTTTCCCCTCCAGTATCCGCGCTGCGGCTGCGAATCGCCGCCATACGCAGTACACCGCGAATAAGCTTGGCCACGGTCTGGCCAAACTCCTCCTCAACACTTTTTAGCGTCAGGCGCTTCTCTCGCACCGCCCGGTAGAGTACAGCGGCCACCAGTGCCTCAGAGTCAATCTGCAAATCTGCCAGTATCTCGGCCATTTCGAGGCCGGTGGCAAAACTACTGGCGCCCTCAGCCCAAATATTTTCCGCGGCGATAGCCCGCTGCTCCGCCTCGGCACTCACTTCTGCTGCACGGCGCAATGTCACTATGGCAGCACCGTCCAACCCAGCCAGCTTCTGCACATGGCGCAACCAGGCTTCCAGGTCGTGCTCTCTTTCACCTCCAAAGGAATGATGTTTTCTGACTTGAACCATGTCTTAACCGGGCCGAAACAGGAATTAGTTAGCTTGTAAGCACCATTTGCCGGCTTGTACTGCAACAAAACCAAGCAAAAAGAATACCTTCCCTCATTAGGGGCGCTTCTATCATAGGTTTGGACACACTAAAGTCCACGATTTTCTTTATGTTTTCAATATGCTGCGTGAAATTTAGCGATAACTCGCAGCAGTGGACAGCGTTTAATACAGGGATTGGAAGTCACAACACCAACTAGTCAAACTCTTTTAAGTGAAGAAATCCGCACCATGAAAAATACGACCAAAGGAATGCTCGCCACGTTGAAAGGATTTTCCGGGGAGGCTTTTTTATAATCATATCAACACGAGAACTGGCGCTCCATCTAGTAAAAACCAGCCTTTACTGGGGCTTTTCTACAGAAAGATAGAACATTAATTGATTAGCCAATAAAACTCTTAGCCTTTTTCTACTGCCATCAGCCAATGAATGGTTTGTATTCCCACAGTATGAACTATGCGTTATCGCCCGAGAAAACAAAGGCACTTTGCAAGATAAGAAGCGTTAAGGGAAAACAAGAATGAAGAACTTCAAAAGCAGGTAAGCGAAAACATTAAAATTAAGCAGGCAGAAAAAGGGATATTTAAAAGTTTTCCCGTAAATTTTGGGTGCAGAAAAAATTTCAATGCACCCAATGAATCTTTGTAAAAATCAAACTTATTGATTGAAAAGTCCGGAAGATAAATAACGATCACCGCGATCGCAAATAATTGCCACTATCGTGGCATTCTCCACTTGACTTGAGAGACGCAGGGCACCGGCAACCGCACCTCCAGAGGAAACACCACAGAAAATGCCTTCTTCCCGTGCCAATCTGCGGGTCATTTCTTCTGCTTCCCGCTGATCCATATCGATAACGAGATCAACTTCGTCAGGGATAAAAATTTTCGGCAGATAAGCCTTAGGCCATCGACGAATGCCGGGAATGCTGGAGCCATCGGTTGGCTGCAGGCCAACAATCTGGATTTCTGACTTTTGCTCTTTCAAAAAGCGACCGCACCCCATGATGGTGCCTGTGGTCCCCATTGAAGAGACAAAGTGCGTAATCTCTCCCCCGGTCTGCTGCCAAATTTCAGGGCCGGTGCCCTCGTAATGGGCCAGAGGGTTATCTGTATTGGCAAACTGATTGAGAACAAGGCCCTTGCCCTCGGCCTGCATATTAAGAGCCAGATCCCGAGCACCTTCCATGCCCTCTTCCGCACTGACCAAAATGAGCTCGGCCCCGTAGGCGGTCATAGAGGCCTTGCGTTCAGCAGTAGCACTATCCGGCATAATCAGGATCATGCGGTAACCCTTGATGGCTGCCGCCATTGCCAGTGCGATACCGGTATTGCCGCTGGTGGCTTCAATTAGGGTGTCCCCTGGCTTGATCTGCCCCCTTGCCTCTGCGCGGTTGATCATAGAAAGGGCCGGTCGATCCTTTACCGAGCCAGCCGGATTATTGCCTTCCAGCTTGAGCAAAATCGTATTACTGGTATCACCGGGCAGGCGTTGCAGCTTGATCAGGGGCGTATTGCCTACACAATCAGCAATCGTTGGGTAATCCATAGTACCTTGAATCCAGACAAATATTGCGGCTGCACAGTGTACCCGAAGCGCTCTGTCCGGCTAAATACCGACTTTTTTAGTGGACTAGGTAGTCGAGTTATTACGCAACACCTGTGATAAGCAAAATAGAAAAACATTTACCCCCAGAGCCTGTATAAGAGTGCGCCCCCTCTTACATATGGGTAAAATGGGGAAAAAATAATCGCACAAGACTCCCCAGCTGCCATGGCCCCTAAAAATACCGACTCCTCCATACCGGCGCCTTCCGAGCTGCGTTCATTGCGCTCAACCATGTTTCGCTTCACGGTTGCGCCGGCACTGATCCTGGCTATGACTCTGGCCCTGGTGTTTACGCTTCAGCAAATGCACGATCGTCGCCAGCTCTTGCTCAGTCACGGACGTGCGAGTGCCGAGCAACTGGCCGAGCTGATCGAGATGAGTGGCGGCCACCCGTCCGAGCTACGCATGGAGTGGTTACGTAAAAGCCTGCTAGCGCTAATGCTGGAAAAGGATATGGTGCGTTCGGTGCATATTTATTCCACCGAGGCGAGCAAAAAACGTCCACTGGATCTCACCACCGGGCTGGGCCTTTTGGCAAGTGTGGGTCCGCGACCGCGCACCCCTATTACCAGCAACCAACTCAATAAGCGCGAAGCCTTTATTTTTGAAGATGATGAGACCCTGCAGGTTTTACAGCCATTAAAAGGGGATATCACCACCTGCTGGATCAGCATCGAACTGCACCGTCCCTATTTTCTTGTGGGCACCTACCAGGTATTACTCGTCGGCTTGGTGGGCCTGATTATCTGTACCCTGGCAGCCTTGGCTTGGTCGGTGATTTTATCTGAGCGTTTTGCCCACAGCCTGGTGCGTATGGGGCAGGTTCTACAGGCCATGGGGCGCGGCGAGTTCGACCGCCGCACCCATGAAATAGAGAACCGCGAACTGGCACAGCTAGCCAGCCAGATCAACGAGATGGGCGAGAGTCTCTCCAGTTACCAGCGGGACTATAAATCAAATATGTTGCAGAGCATGGACGACCTGCGCCAGTCTCTCGACAGTATGGAAGAGCAGAATATCGAGCTGGACCTGGCCCGTAAAAGAGCCCAGGAGGCAAGCCGTATCAAGTCGACCTTCCTGGCCAACACCAGCCACGAAATTCGCACTCCACTGAACGGCATCATCGGATTTACAAACCTATTATTAAAAACTGAAATCGATGAGCTGCAGCAGGACTACCTGCAAACCATTCTGCGCTCCTCGGAAAACCTGCTGACCACAATTAACGATATCCTGGACTTTTCCCGTATCGAATCCGGTAATCTGGTGCTCGACCATATTCCCATGGACCTGGGGCAGCTACTTGAAGAGACCCTGCAAATCCTCGCCCCCTATGCCTATGAGCATCGCCTGGAGCTGGTGCCACTGATCGATCCGCAGCTTCCGGCCACCCTGGTTGGCGACCCGTTGCGCACTAAGCAAATATTTACCAACCTGCTCGGCAATGCCGTGCGCAGCTCAGAGAACGGCAATATCCCTGTACGCCTTACGGTACAAAGCAATAAAGACTCTGAGCTGGTATTGCGGATCAGTGTGACTGACCTCGGCAACCGCATTGATGAGCCGGGCCGTCGTGAGCTGGAACAAATCCTCAATGCCAAGACACCGCAGCACTCACAGCAGATCAGTGCCAACGGTCTCGGCATCTCTATCGCCCGCAGCCTCGTCGAGCGTATGCGCGGCTGTACCGGTATGGAAGTTGCCGCCAACGGTGGCAGTACCTGCTGGGTGGAACTGACCCTAGTACCGGAACGTAATCGTGGCATCCCGCCACGCGTACTTTTCCCGAACTGCCGTATATTGATTGCCGATCCCAACCAACTGACCCGCTCCCAGGTCGCACAACTGCTCAAGCAGTGGCAGGTAGAGCCCGTAGAGCTCGCCGATACCGACACCTTGCAGCCGGCGATTGAACAAATGTGGCGGCACGATGCACTACCGGACGCGGTGATTATCGACACCGCCATCGCCAAGGGGGACTTCGACAACTTCAGCGTTAAGGTGCAATCCCTGGTCGATGCCTACCAGTGCCGAGTGATTGTCCTCGGTGCCCCGGCGGAGCTGCGCCGCTGCTACGAGCAACTGCGCACCCGCACCCTGACCTTCCTCGGCAAACCGGTAACCCGCGAAAACCTGCTGCGCGCCCTGAAGAGAGCTGTACCCCAACAGAGCCAGCCCCGCCCCAGCAATGGCGCCGTCCCCGCCCTGCCCTGGCCCGCACCACCACGGGTTTTGGCCGTAGATGATCACGCCGCTAATCGGCGCCTGGTCGGCGAGTTACTGCGCGCCCAGGGTGTGGAAGTGGTGATTGCCGCAAGTGGTGAAGAAGCCTTACTGCACTGGCAGCAAAGCGCCTTCGATCTGGTCTTTATGGATATCCAGATGCCGGGCATGGACGGTATTGAAGTGACCCGCTGTATCCGCGAGCGGGAAACTGGCCGCCGCACCCCCATTATCGCCCTCACCGCCCATGTAGGCGCTGAAGAGAAGGCGCGCTTGTTGTCTGCCGGACTGGACGATTACCTGAGCAAACCGGTGAGTGAAGCCCAGCTATCCCACATGATCAAACGCTGGCTCAAAATCATCACGCCCCAGGTAGTGGAAAAACTGAATCCAAACCAAATGCGCCTGGTGGATATCGGTGAGAGCCTAAACCTGGCCAACGGCGATGCGAAACTGGCCAGGGATATGCTGCAGATGCTTATAGATGGACTGATGACCGATGAGCGGGAACTGGAACGCCTGCAAAGCCTCGGCGACATTAAAGGCATGTTTGAATTGACTCACCGAATGCACGGCGGTTGCTGCTATTGTGGCGTGTCGCGTCTGCGCGAAGCCACCTGTGTATTGCAAGAGGAACTGCGCACCCAGCAGAGCAAGGAGAACCCCGAATTCGACCGGCGCAAACTGGACAGGGTATTAAGAGAGATTCGCGCCCTGCGTGAATGGGCCTCTGAACAAGACCTGGACGCGCTATTTGGTCTGGAAGTTGCCTAGCCCTCAACAATGTTCGGCCGGGGGGATTGCTCCGGCCTAACGCCGGGCCTCAAAAATCACGAATGCCAGGGCCGCGTCTTTTTCGTCTGAGAGGGAGAGATGTATCACTTCTGCCCCCATCGCCTGAGCGCGTCTCTGTGCTTCACCGCGCAGTAGCACTTGCGCAGCTGCCCCCTGGCGCCGGCGCACTTCAATATCCTGCCAGGAGACCCCTTCACCAATACCGGTACCCAGAGCCTTGCCTACCGCTTCTTTTGCGGCAAAGCGCTTGCACAAATAGGCCGCTCGATTGGCTTCGGCCAGGTCGGCAAAGTCACAGCGCTCACCATCGCTCAATATGCGCGCCACGAAACGATCGCCGTGACGACGCCAAACGGACTCGATACGGTTGTAATTACAAATGTCGGTACCGATACTAACGATCATTTCCCGTAAACCTGTTTAAATAACTCGCGGCTCTGCAAGGGCTTTTCCCCCAGTAATGTACGCAACAAAATACGGGTTAAACGCTTTGCCGGGCCCAGCACCTCCGCCGGCCACCTGCCCGACTCCTTGGCCCGCAACATACCCAGCAGCTCTGAGCCATAAAATTCCCCCTCACGCAGAGCTGCGTTACCCTGCCTATGCACCGGTACAAAGCCCAACTCCAATTCCAGCCGGTAGCTGCCGGCCTCACTCACAACGCCCTGGCTCTGTGCACAGTAATCCAGAGACGGACAACTGCCCAACTCCGTGAGCAGTTGCAATTCGAAACTGCGCAGTGGCCCCTCCAACTCAGCGCTGTCCATGCCCCTCAGGCCGGACAGCTCTTGCAGTAAGCGCTGGTAGGTGGCAAACAGACCATAGTGCGCCTCTCCTTCTGGTATCAGGCGCACCATCAGCTCATTGGCATAGAGCCCGCCATACACTGCCCGCCCCTTAAGCCAGAGCGGTACGCCGGCATTTTCCACCGGTCCGAGGGTTTTCAGAGATCCTGCACCAAGCAGAGTAACCAGCAGAGGCGTGAATGGCTGCAGCGCCTGTTGGCGCCGCTGCTTATCCCTTCGCGCGCCGCGGGCTACACAGCCAATCCGGCCGTAGTCCGGGGTGAACAGCTCTAGAATCAGGCTGGAGTCGCGATAGGGTCGGGAGTGGAGGATATACGCCGGCTGTGCCGGCGGTGGAGTTTTCATGGCGAGCGGCTGGCTGAAAAAGCTTACTCGTCCCGATACCCGAGACTGCGCAGGGCGCGCTCGTCATCAGACCAGCCAGACTTAACCTTAACCCACAAATTCAGCATTATCTTGCTATCGAACAGGCGCTCCATATCCTCACGGGCCTGGCTGCCAATCTGCTTGATGCGCTCACCCTTGTTGCCGATGATGATACGTTTCTGCCCGGATCTCTCTACCAGGATCGCCGCACTGATATGCAGGATCTTACCTTCCTGCTTGAACTCCTCGACCTCAACTGTGACCTGGTAGGGTACTTCAGCACCCAGTTGACGCATGATTTTTTCACGCACAATCTCTGCGGCGAGGAAACGCGAACTGCGATCGGTAACCTGGTCCTCCGGGAAGAAGTGTTCCCCTTCTGGCAGATGTTTGAGAATCACCTGCTCCAAGGCATCAAGATTGACATTGCGCAGCGCCGATATCGGTACAATCTCGGCATTCGGATTCTGCTCAGCCAGGGTCTGCAGCTGGGGTAGCAGGTCATTCTTATCCTCCAGCTGATCCACCTTATTGACGGCGATAATCAGCGGACACTTGAGGCCGCGCAGCTTATCGGCCACCAACTGATCCCCCTCACTCCAGCGGGTACGCTCCACTACAAATACGACCACGTCTACATCCCGCGCCGCACTGGAGGCGGCTCGGTTCATATAGCGGTTAATGGCCTTCTCCTGATCCGAGTGCAGTCCGGGGGTATCCACAAAAATAATCTGATTGGGCCCCTCGGTTTTAATACCGAGCATATTGTGGCGGGTTGTCTGAGGCTTGCGCGAGGTAATCGCCAGCTTCTGGCCCAGCAAATGGTTAAGCAGCGTAGACTTTCCCACATTGGGACGGCCGACAATCGCGACATAGCCGCAGCGAGAGGGTTGTTCGCTCAAGAAGTTTCTCCGAAAAGGGTTGGAAGCGCCCATGTACAAGGGCTGTCTGTCCGAGCCGGGCGGTGAGCCGCCCGTGCTCTTATTGTAAGGTTAGTCCTGGCCAGTGAGGCGTCTGTATGCCTCTACCGCAGCAGTTTTTTCCGCAGCGCGGCGACTATTGGCCTCACCGCGCACCGGCTGCGCCAGACCACTAACGCGGCATTCTACGATAAAGTGCTGGGCGTGCTCAGCACCGGAAACATCCACAACCGAATACTCCGGCAGCGGTTTCTTGCGGGCCTGCAACCATTCCTGCAACCGGGTCTTGGGGTCTTTCACCGTTTCCAGTGATAACTCCTGCAGTCGTGGCGCAAACCACTCCAGTACTCTGGAACGTGCGGCCTCCAGGCCGGCATCGAGGTAGATTGCACCAATCAGGGCCTCTACCGCGTCAGCCAGAATCGAGGCGCGGCGAAAACCGCCGCTTTTCATCTCGCCCTCACCCAGGCGCAAGCAGTCACCAATATCCAGCTCGCGTGCCAGCTTGGCCAGGGTTTCACCACTCACCAGTTGCGCGCGCAAGCGACTCAGCTGGCCCTCGCGCCCCTGGGGAAATTGCTCGTAGAGTGCGGCACCAATGGTAAAGCCGAGAATGGAATCACCGAGAAATTCCAGACGCTCATTATTGCGGCTGCCGTGAGAGCGGTGCGTGAGCGCCAACTCTAGCAGTGCGCTTTGTTCAAACTTATGGCCAAGGCGCTGACAGAGGCGCTCCAGTAAAAGGTCAGTCACGTTTGCGGAATTGCTCCAGATCTATCAAAGGATCACAACAAAGCTCGGGCTTGGCCGTATCGAGCTGTTTGTTAAATTTCATTACGACATCCACGTTATAAATCAGTGGCTGGCGCAACTCGTAATTGATACTGACCACTGTGCTCTTTGCGCCACGCACTACCTGCAGTGCCTTAGTGGGCTCGCCTCGCACATTATTGATCAGAAAGAAACGGCCCAGTTCTTTCTTGATCTGGCCCGTCGACATATTTTCCAGCTCCGGGTTTTCCCCCAGGGTTTTCAGAGCTTCACTCACATAGCGCGCATCCACGTAGGCGGGAGCCATCTTGGAAACACAGGTGAGGGCAAAGCCCAACACCGCAATAACCACTAACCAGCCCCAATAACTCATACCGCGCTGACGCTTTAGTGAAGCTCGGATAACACTACTCATGACTTTTGCCCTCAATCCATATCGCCGGCAGAACGCCGGCCGTTTTCGTTATTGGATAGAGCCTACACGTTTAAAGCTGGGCAAACTGAGCAAATGATCCCAGTGCATCCAAATGGCGAAGGCTTTGCCCACGACATCGCGCTCGGGCACAAAGCCCCAGGCACGGCTATCGAGGCTGTTATCCCGGTTGTCGCCCATCATAAAGAAATGACCTTCCGGAACTACACCACTAAAGTTACCGTACTGACTGGCACGGACATTTTTTTGCATCAAGTGGCGCTTGCCATAGAGGTTTTCCCAAAGTATTTCCTGTTGCGGATTCACTGGTGGTATCGCCTGGATCAGCTCCTGCGGAGCCAACTCACCGTTGACATAGAGCACGTTGTTTTTCAACTCGATCTTATCGCCAGGCAGGCCGATTACCCGCTTGATAAAGTAAGTATCGTTCATGTGCGGTGGGAAAAAGACCATCACATCACCGCGCTGAGGCTCACCGATATCCACCACTTTCTTGCGGGATACCGGCAGACGCAGTCCGTACTCGTACTTATTGACCAGGATAAAATCACCGACCTGAAGGGTCGGGATCATAGAGCCCGAGGGAATCTGGAAGGGCTCAACAATAAAGGAGCGCAGCACAAAAACGATGGCCAGGATCGGGAAGAACGACTTCGCGTATTCCACGATAACCGGGTCTTCCTGCTTGTCCCCGCCTTCTTTTTTACGGCGGCGGGCAAAAAACAAGCTGTCCACCAGCCAGATACCGCCACTGATAACGACCAACCAGAGCAGAATCAGAGGTAAATTAATATCCATTACGTATCTCTATTTTCCTTGATGCCAATAGCAGGCCCAACCCGCTATTGATCCACCTTCAGCACTGCCAGGAAGGCCTCTTGAGGCACCTCCACTCGGCCGAGCTGTTTCATACGGCGTTTACCCGCTTTCTGCTTTTCCAGCAGTTTTTTCTTACGGGTGACATCGCCACCATAACATTTTGCGGTCACATTCTTGCGCAGAGCCTTCACGGTGGTACGGGCCACCACCTGTCCACCGATAGCGGCTTGGATCGCCACATCGAACATCTGCCGGGGAATCAATTCTTTCATTTTTTCCGCCATGGCGCGTCCCTTTTGCTGGGCATTTTCGCGATGCACGATTAGCGCCAGGGCATCGACGCGATCCCCGTTGATGAGGATATCCAGGCGCACCAGTTTTGCCGCTTCAAAGCGCACAAAGCTGTAATCCAGAGAGGCGAAGCCACGGCTTACCGACTTGAGGCGATCGAAGAAATCCATCACCACTTCACTCATCGGCAGCTCGTAGCGCAGAGATACCTGTGAACCCACATACTGCATATCCTTCTGGATACCGCGCTTCTCCACACAGAGAGTGATCACGTTCCCTAGGTACTCCTGCGGCACCAGGATATTCACCTCGGCGATGGGCTCGCGCATTTCCCCGATATTGCCCACATCCGGCAGGCGCGATGGGTTATCCACCATCACCACTTCGCCATCGGTCTGCTCAACCTCGTACACCACGGTGGGTGCGGTGGTGATCAGGTCGAGATCATATTCGCGCTCCAAACGCTCCTGGATAATCTCCATATGCAGCATGCCGAGGAAGCCGCAGCGAAAACCAAAGCCGAGCGCATCGGAGGTCTCAGGCTCGTAAAACAAAGAGGCGTCGTTCAGCGACAGCTTCTCCAGCGCATCGCGGAAGGCTTCGTAATCGTCAGAGCTGACCGGGAATAGACCCGCATATACCTGCGGCTTGACCTTTTGGAAGCCCGGCAGCATTTCAATTTCATCGGCGCCTTTGGCGTGAGTCAGGGTATCGCCCACCGGCGCGCCGTGGATGTCCTTGATGCCGGCCACCACGAAGCCCACCTCGCCGGCGCGCAGCACGCCAGTTTCTGTGCGCTTGGGAGTGAAAATACCAACGCTGTCCACCACGTGAGGACGGCCAATCGACTTGGTGACAATCTTGTCTTTGGTTTTCAGGGTACCCTGCACCACGCGTACCAGGGACACAACGCCCAGGTAACTATCAAACCAGGAATCGATGATCAGGGCCTGCAGCGGCGCGTCGACATCACCTTGCGGTGGGGGGACCAGGCGAACCAGATCCTCCAGCACATCCTCCACCCCCAGGCCGGATTTGGCGCTGCAGCGGGTTGCATCGGCAGCATCGATGCCGATAATTTCCTCAATTTCCTCAGCGACCTTATCCGGGTCCGCCTGGGGCAGATCCATCTTGTTCAGTACCGGAATAACTTCCAGACCCTGCTCAATCGCCGTATAGCAGTTGGCCACCGACTGGGCTTCAACACCCTGGGCAGCATCCACGACCAGCAGCGCCCCTTCACAGGCCGCCAGGGAGCGGGATACTTCGTAGGAGAAGTCCACGTGCCCGGGGGTATCAATAAAGTTCAGCTGGTAGGTCTTGCCGTCCCGCGCTTTGTAATCGAGCGTTACACTCTGCGCCTTGATGGTGATGCCCCGCTCGCGTTCCAGCTCCATGCTGTCGAGCACCTGCGCTGCCATTTCGCGGTCTGAGAGCCCGCCGCAGTCCTGAATGAAGCGGTCCGCCAGGGTAGATTTCCCGTGGTCGATATGGGCAATAATGGAGAAATTGCGGATATGTGAGAGATCTGTGGCCACTGCGGAATAAAAACCCTTGAAAAATCAAATGATTAGCCGGCGGAGCTGCCAGCTGTGTGGCGCAAGTCTAACAGAACTCCTGAGCAGAGGTGAGAGGCAGGTGACCCATTGGGCCACCATTCGCCTCTTGTACTTAACTTTCGATCTTAATTGTGCGGAAAGTTGACTGGCCGGCGCGGAAGAAGCGGATCGGCAGCAACTCATCTTTGGGAAGGTCGTCAACCACCGTTTCGTAGTCGCTGATATCGGTCACTTCCTCAAAGCCGAGCTGGGCAATGATATCGCCACTGCGCAGCCCCGCCTTGGCGCCTGGCTTGCCGGGAATGACCTGGCGCACCAGCACACCGGTATCTACATTCCAGCGCTGCTTCATGCCCTCGGGGATTTCCTCCACGACAACGCCCAAGGGACCACCCATTCTTGAAGCCGGCAGTGCGGAAGCCTGGCTGCGCTCCTCATCAGAGCCCGGCAGAGAACCGACGATCACTTGCAGCTTTTCGGTCTTGCCCTTGCGCATCAGCTCTACGGGTACCTGGGTACCTGGGCGGACCTGGCCAACCACATGGGGCAGATCTCCGTGCACACCAATCTTGCGGCCATCGAAACGGGTGATAATGTCTCCGGGTTTGATACCAGCCTCTGCCGCAGGGGTGCCGGGGCTTACCTGCTCCACCAACGCACCGGAGGGCTTACCGAGTCCCATAGCTTCGGCCATATCGCGATCCACATTGCGAATGCCAACGCCGAGCCAGCCGCGATCCACACGCCCTTTCTCCTTCAGCTGCGCCACCACATCCTGGGCCAAGCTCGCTGGGATGGCGAACGACAGGCCGATAGAGCCACCACTGCGGGTATAGATCTGGGAGTTGATGCCCACCACTTCACCATCAAGGTTGAACAGAGGACCGCCGGAGTTACCGGGGTTGATGGCCACATCGGTCTGAATAAACGGCACGTAGTTCTCACGGCTCTCATTGGGGATACTGCGCCCCATCGCACTGACGATACCGGCACTGGCGGAGTAGTCGAGCCCAAACGGTGAACCGATTGCGACCACCCACTCACCCACCTGTAAATCCTCTGAGTCTCCCCAGCGTACTGCCGAAAGGTCATCGGCTTCGATCTTAAGCAGGGCCAGATCCGAGCGCTCATCGGTACCAATAACCTTGGCCTCGTATTCACGGCGATCGGTTAGGGTGACCCTTACCTCATCAGCCCCATCGACCACATGATTATTGGTCACGATATAGCCATCTTTGGAGATGATGAAACCGGAACCCATGCTGGCCACAGGGCGCTGGTTCCGGCGCGGCTCGAGCAGATGGCGGAAAATGTCAGGAATCTCCTGCTGGTATTGCGGCGCATTGTTATTGCCGCGAGCCATACGGCTGCGATCCACGGTGTTGATCTTGACCACCGCAGGGGAGTTTTCCTCGATCAGTTCGGTAAGTTCTGGCAGCCCGCGCGCACTGGCAGCGCCGGAAACCAAAAGACAGAGTACCAAGAGATATTGTGTACAGCGTTTAACCATAGGTTTGTTACCCCTAGTGTTCCCTTCTAATATGAAACCATTGGAAATTGAATCCCTTCCAGGGCTTGCCATGGCAAACTAGCTCCGGCCCCTTTGGGGACATTCAGTAACGATTTAGTGGCTATATAGCCACAAAAGTTCTCCTGCCTTATGTAAATCTGTGTAAAGGCCAGCGATGTCCAAACTGCGCCCACGCCCACAGCGAGGCCAATTCCACCTTCCCAGAGAGCTGTACGGTTACAGTGCCCTGGGCGCGCCACTTTTTTATTTTCCCGCCCAATCCGGCCACAAAGCAGGCCTGGTAATGGCCGGCACACACGGCGATGAGGTCGCCGCTGTAGTGGCGCTCTCTTGCGCATTGCGCTCACTGGCAGAGGGCCACCTCAAGCACCATGTGATACTGGCGGTAAACCCCGACGGTTGCCAGCTGGGAACCCGCTGTAACGCACATGGGGTGGACCTGAACCGCAACTTTGCCACAAAGAACTGGGATGGCGATGGCAATGTGTACCGATGGAACAGCGCGGCGGATGCCCGCGACGTCCAACTGAGCACCGGCGACAGCCCCGCTTCAGAGAGCGAGACCTCCGCACTGTGCCAACTGATTGCCACACTAGCGCCCCCTTGGACAGTCTCTATCCACGAGCCCCTGGGCTGTGTGGAAGACCCGGATAAAACTGAACTGGGAGCTTGGCTGGCCGAGGGCATGCAACTGCCACTAATCGAGCAGATAGGCTACCAAACGCCAGGCTCTTTCGGTACCTGGTGCGCTGAACGCGCCCTGCCCTGTATTACTGTGGAGTTTCCCCCTATCTCTGCCGATGCTGCCAGCGAAGAGTACCTAAGTATTCTGATAGATCTACTCACTTACGACCAATAAACCCTGCCGGCGGTAAAGCGCAGCGGTGGCTCGGTATCCCTCGCCAGCCAAGTGGGGCCATCCAGGTCCAGGTAGCGCGCCTTTGGCCCCAAAGGCCAAGCTGCGCGGATTGCCCTTGAAGTACAAAGCATACAACCGAGCATCAGCTCAAAACCCTGCGCGGACGCCTCCTCCGCCAGAGCTTCGGCCTCGCGAATCCCCCCCGTTTTATCGAGCTTGATATTGACCATTTCGTAGCGCCCTCTGAGGCGTGGCAAGTCGGCGCGGGTGTGGCAGCTTTCATCGGCACAGATAGGCAGGGGGTGTGTAAATGTGGCAAGAAATTCATCGTCACCGGCAGGCAGAGGCTGCTCGAGCATAGCAACCCCCAAATCCGCAAGCTGTTGACAACGCTCGACCAGGTCAGCGCTATGCCAAGCCTCATTGGCATCAATCACCATCTGAGCTTTGGGTGCGGCGGCACGCACAGCCGCCACCCGATCAAAGACCAGGTGATCGTCCAGCTTGAGCTTTAGCACCTCCACTCCCTGGGAAACAGCCTCACCCGCAGCCAGGGCCATAGCTTCTGGGCTATCGATTACCAAAGTCTGTACGGTGGGGAGGGAGTCGGGGCCGGCAAAAGGTTCATCTTTGTACTTCGCCTCCCAGTCTGCGAGAGCGCAATCCAAGGCATTACGCGCTGCCCCTGCGGGAAGCCGCGACGCTAAAGCATTTCTCTTTAAGCCGGCTGCCAGCTCGGAAAGCAGGGGCTCGAGCTGTCGCACGACCGAATCGGGACTCTCTCCATAGCGGGCATAGGGGGTGCACTCCCCAATACCCACACGACCTTCCAGTTTTACCTCCACCACGACGACTTCTGCCTCAGTGCGAGCCCCACGGGAAATGACAAAGGCCGTGCGCAGAGGCCAGCGCTCGATATAGCAGCGGGCCAACATGGAAAGACTCCAATTAATCTTTGGAGTTATCAGTTTAGATTTAGTTATCCGTGCCCGCTGTTGTGCTCGATTCGCAACAGCACTGGCGTGTAGGTGGGGTTGGAAGCTTGGCGGCGACTGTACCAGCGCACTCCGAGAGCACCTCCTAACAGGCCCAGCACGGCACCAATTACCGCACCAGCTTCAGCGAAAAGGTAATCCCCCAGCAGAGCAACAAGCACCAGGGAAACCAGGGGCAATAGATAAACCAGCAGGGTACTGCTGGTAAGGGCATTTTCGGCGATGCCAATCACCGCAGTATCGTTCAGGGAAATTTTATTGGCCGGGTAGCCGTTGAGAACGGCTCTCACCCTTGTGGAAGAGGAAAAGAAGTCGCCAAGGAGTCCTGTGCCGCAGCCGGATTTGGCCTCACAGCCATTACAGGCACTGCGCTGGATAGTTTCAACCCAGACAGCATCGGACTCTATGGCCACAATACGGCCGCGCTCTTCCAGCACGGCTCTCAACCTTTTTCAGCGATAGAGCTGGCTACTCTGCGCGCCGTAGCATCGGGGATCTCCCCCACTACAGTGATGGTGTAAGCCACGCCATTGACTTCCATTCGGTCCATATAGGCCACGGTAGCACCGCGTATGGCGCGACCTTTAAACTCCTTGAGCTCAGGCCCCAGGCGCTGCACAAACACGGTAAATACGCCCAGGCCGTCACTGAAGACCATCATATCCCCATCGGAGAGGGGTTTTACCGATACCACCTTGAACCCTTCCGGCAGCCAGCGCACTTGCCAGCGACTCTGGGAAGATTCACAACTAGTGCGATTATCAACCCGTCGCGCATTACTGGAGACTGCCTCTAGGGCACTATCTTCAACAGGTGTCAGGTCCAGCTGTACAAATTGGTAACGCTCGAGGACACGGCCCTGAGTGCTCACCAACATGGTTTTAAGAGGCAGGCCGGTTTCCCGGTCCAAGCTAACCACCAGACCAAGGCGATAGCGATCCCGCGGCCGGGCCTCGATCACCACCGCGTCGCGATCGGCAATACGCTCCTCGCCACGCAAAATAAATTGATACGCGCGCTGTACCTGCTGCTGCCCCACTGCGTTCCACAGTGTGGCCCGTGCACTTGGCGACACACCGTACTCGCAGTTGCTGCCGCTGCCATGACTGATTAATTCACGCGGCTCGCCGCTCAGGTAGCGCACACGCTCCACCTGTTCGCCGTCGCGCACCGCATGCACAACCTGTAGGGTTTCGAGCATGCCGGCGTGCTCAAAGGTGACCAGCCCGCTGTACTCCAACTCGGCGACCGCCTTGGCAAGCTTGGCCAGCCACTGCTCCACTTCATTGCCGGCCACCGCGACAGACACCGCACCTGGACTGGCCAGGGCTTCAGAAGAGAGCACGGTAGGATCGACAATCTCAGGCTCGGCATTGCGGACATTGGTAGGGGCCTGGTTACCCTGTTCAGCAGCCGGATCGGCCACCTCAACAGAGGCTGCCACTGCGCCAGTCGCTGCCTGGGAGCTGGCCATATCGAGGTTCACAGTACTTGGCGCACTGGAGGGGATAGTGTTAACAGTGTTGACGGACTCCTGCGCAAACGCCAACGGCGCCAGCAGAGAGGAGGCCAGCAGTAATTTGCTGGCCCTGAGAATTCCAATACGGATAAGGCTCCCCCTGAAAACGACTTTCGTCACACTACATTCCAACTTGTTCGCCGTAAGTCGCGCGAGCGAAAGGCACCATACCCTGGCTGCCGACATGCGCGGCCTGCTCAGAGTGCTGAATCATTACGCGGTTCAAGTGGCGCATCAGCTCCGGCGTAGGCACCTGCTGAATCACCTGCTGACCGACCACACCCCGCTGCTCGGGCACGAAACTCGGAGTTGCAGTGCTCACCGAGCGGGTGGATGGCGCCGGCACATAGAAGCCGGACGGCTGTGGGGCAGATTGCACCACCGGCTGTGCCGGTCGTTCGATTTCCGCCACCAGCTCATTACCCTGCACTGGATTCTGCTGGGTATCGGTAATCTGTTGAACCCCCAGGATTGCGGCAAATGCCACAGTGGCCGCTACCGCACCGCGTGAGAGCGGACGCCACCAACGGTTGTTGATCAACCCATTGGCCGCAACGGCACCACCATTCCCCGCTTGCGACAGAGGCTCTTCGAGATCGATCGCCGCAGAGATACTCGCAGCGAGGCCGCTTTCGACGGAGGCGACCTGTTCGCGGCGCATAACACTCGCCGCCAGTTGGTAGCGTGACCAGCGCTCACCCAACTCTTCAGAAGCCGCAGAGGCTTTTAACAGCCGTTGCAGCTCCAACTCGCTGACTTCGCCATCCATAAGCGCCGAGAGCGACTCGTTGAGACGTTCCTGATGATTCCCGTGGGACATAGGGGTTAACCCTCTTGTGCAATCGTTTATTCGGTGCCCACACGCACCATAGTTGGTATGAGATATGACCGGGCTCTCGGCGGTTTGTTTCCCCAATTGGGAAAATTTTCCGCAAATTTAACCTCGGTCACCCAGTGTTTCCGGCTCACCGGCCATCACGGCCTGGACTGTCCGGTCAATAGCTTCCCGTGCACGAAATATTCTCGAACGCACCGTACCCACCGGGCATCCCATCACCTCGGCGATCTCCTCATAGCTCAATCCCTCAAGCTCCCTCAACGTAACCGCTGAGCGCAGGTCCTCTGGCAGTGCGCGTATGGCGCGATGCACCGCAGATTCCAGCTGGTCGCGAAACAACTGGTTTTCAGGCGTTTCGTTATCCCGCAACAGGTCGGCGCCGGAGTAGAACTCGGCATCCTCTAGATCCACATCGGAAGACGGGGGCCTGCGGCTGCGGGAAACCAGGTGGTTTTTGGCGGTATTAATCGCGATCCGGTACATCCATGTGTAAAAGGCGCTGTCGCCACGGAAATTGGCGAGCGCCCGGTAGGCCTTAATAAAGGCCTCCTGAGTCACATCCTGTACCTCACTGTGGTCCTTGATGAACCTGCTGACTACAGCAACTATTTTGTGTTGATACTTGAGTACTAAAAGGTCAAAAGCGCGTTTATCTCCCTTTTGAACTCGCTCTACCAGCTCACGGTCACTCGTTGACGCCTGATGCGCTGTCATCCCCAACTCCCATATCCAGCCACACTGCGGGTGCCACGACTATTTATTAAAGGGCTGCCTGCGCAGGCGTTTCTTTTACTGTGTTGAAGACACTGACAATAGGACATAAGTTCCACGTCAAATCGACGAAAAATTAAGAGGCGCTATACTACGCGACCCTAAAAGATAAATGAAATCTATGAATGCCCAGGTAAACTACGACGTTCTTGTCATCGGCAGCGGCGCCGCCGGCCTCACCCTGGCCCTGCATCTCTCGGCCAAGTACCGAGTAGCTCTGCTCTCCAAGCAGCGCCTGCAGGACGGCTCCACCTGGTTCGCCCAGGGGGGCATCGCCGCAGTGTTGGACGAGATGGATTCGGTGGAGTCACATATTGCAGACACATTAGACGCGGGTGCCGGACTCTGCCACCCATCGTCTGTGCGCTTCACCGTGGAAGAGAGCACCGCGGCCATTCGCTGGTTGATCGACCAGGGCGTGGACTTCACCCGCGAAGGCGAGGACTACCACCTGACCAAAGAGGGAGGCCACAGCCATCGCCGCATTATTCACAGCGCCGATGCCACCGGTCGAGCAGTACACAGCTCTCTACTGGTAAAAGTTCTCAACAGCCCGAACATCGATTGCTTTGAGCATCATGTAGCTATAGACCTGATCCGCCAGCCTGACCCACAAAAAGGCCGCTTTCGCTGTGCCGGAGCCTATGTGCTGAATAAAGCCACAGAAGATGTGGAGCTGCTGCAGGCCAAAGCGGTAATTCTCGCCACCGGCGGCGCAAGTAAGGCATACCTCTATACCAGCAACCCAGATGGCGCCAGCGGCGACGGCATTGCCATGGCTTGGCGCGCCGGCTGCCGGGTGGCCAATATGGAGTTCAACCAATTCCACCCCACCTGCCTCTACCATCCCAAGGCCAAGGCCTTCCTGATTACCGAGGCTCTGCGCGGTGAGGGCGCGCAACTGAAGTTGCCCGATGGCAGCCGCTTTATGGAGCGTTTCGACAAGCGCGGCGAGCTGGCCCCCAGGGATATCGTCGCCCGCGCCATTGACCACGAAATGAAACGCCTCGGTGCCGACTGCCTCTACCTGGATATCTCCCACAAAGATCCCGCCTTTGTGCGCGAGCACTTCCCCACCGTATACAGCAACTGCCTGAAGTACGGCATAGATATGACCAAAGAGCCCATTCCGGTGGTGCCCGCCGCTCACTACACCTGCGGCGGCATCATGGTGGACCAGCACGGGCGCACCGACCTCGATCAGCTTTACGCTATCGGCGAAACCACTTTTACCGGCCTGCACGGTGCCAACCGCCTGGCCAGTAACTCATTACTGGAATGTTTGGTATACGCCCGCTCGGCCGCCCTGCATATCGATGAACACCTGGACTCTGTTCAAGCTCCGCGCAAGGCGCCGGAGTGGGATGCCTCGAGGGTGACGGATTCCGATGAAGACGTGGTGATCTCCCACAACTGGGATGAGTTGCGCCGCTTTATGTGGGACTACGTGGGAATTGTGCGCACCCGCAAGCGCCTGTTGCGCGCCCAGCACAGGGTGAAGCTGCTGCAGAGGGAGATCCTGGAGTTTTACGCCAACTACCGCATCACCAACGACCTGGTGGAGCTGCGCAACCTGGCCTTGGTTTCCGAATTGATTATCCGCTCGGCTCTGGACCGCCGCGAGAGTCGCGGGCTGCACTACTCACTCGATTATCCAGGTCTGAGGGAACTGGCTATGGATACGGTATTGGTGCCGGAAAACTACGCCAATCAACGGCAGTTTATTTAAGCAGCGCGGTTAGGACGGGCTGGAATCTGCCCTAACGTGAATACCGCAGTGCCACCTGCAATCGGCGCCAGTCGTCCCCATTAAGCGCATCCCGCGCCAGCACAAGGCGCAGGGATGTGCCGGCCTGATCGCGTCCGCGGATTACCAGCAGCCACTGCCACAGTACCAACTCACCGCAAAACTCAAATTCACGCTCCTCATCACTCTCACCCCGCCAAAACCAGCGGCGCTCCCGGGTCGATATAACCCCAACCATTCGCCCCAGACGGCGTTTCTCTAAAAAGGCATAGACGCAGACAAGCAACAGAGAGGGCCAGAAAAGCCAGAGAGGGAGGTCACACAACCACAGCAGCAATACCGCCTGCCCTGTAGCAAGCAGCAAAAAAAGATGAAGGAGAGGCGATCGCGCAACAACGCAGCTTAAGCGCGCGCTGCGCTCGTAATATTGAGGCGGAGAATTACTGCTGCAAACCGGTGTTGTCACGAATGATCTGCACTATACGCAGCAAATCCGGGTCGGCCGGATCTTCACGGCGCATGAACCAGGCAAACAGGTCCTGGTCCTGCTCATCCATCAGTCGCACATAGCGCTGCTGATCCTCAGGCTCCAGAGTCTCGTAGATATTATCCAGAAACGGCAGCAGCACCAGATCCAGCTCCAACATGCCGCGGCGGCTGGCCCAAAACAGGCGGTTGCGATCCATACTTCATTTCCAACCAGGTTAAAGCGCGCAGTATACCTGCTAGCTGAGCAAACTTGAAAAGGGGCGCGGCAATCCCCAATTAATGCCACCAAGACAACCGGAGGTGGCAACACTATGGACCAGCAACAGTGGCAGGATTTTCTCAGCAGCGAAGGCGCCATTTGGGAAGGCGGCAGGGCCCACTTCCCTCTTACCAGCAATGATAATCGCCAGGGGTTACATCTGATCGATCTCGGCCCAGTAGGCGCCGTTTCAGTAATCGGCCCCGATAGCCAGAAGTTCCTACAAGGCCAACTCACCTGCGACCTTGTGAATCTACCCGATGGACACAGCACCTTGGGCGCCCACTGCAACCCCAAAGGGCGCATGATCAGCGCCTTTAGCGCCCTAAAACTCTCCCAAAGCGAATTTATACTCCGCCTGCCCCGCAACCTGGCCCCGATAGCCCAGCAGGCACTGGCGAAGTACGCCGTATTTTTTAAGGTGGAGCTTCGCGATATCAGCGAGGAATTCCACTGGCTCGGCCTGCAAGGGCAGGGTGTCGCGGAACAGACAGCACAACTGCTCGGCTTCGAAGCCCCCTCCCCCGGTCAAAGTGTCACTTTTAATTTTGACGGTGAACGCTGTATCGCCCAATCGACCAATGAGCTCCAATTGGCATTACTCTGCCCTGCCAGTAAGACACAACAACTCTGGCAGATGCTTTCCCCACACAGCGAGGCGACCGGCTACGACCAGTGGCAAAAGGGACAAATAGAGGCCGGCATCCCCCAAATTGATGCTGCCACTTCTGAGATGTTTATCCCGCAGATGACCAACCTGCACCTGCTCGGCGGCGTTAGTTTTAAAAAAGGTTGTTATACCGGCCAGGAAGTGGTCGCCCGTATGCAGTTCCGCGGTGCCGCCAAGCGCCGCCTGTACCGAGCAAAGTGTGAGGGCGGTGATCTTCCCGCCAGCGGACTGGAGATTTTTGCTGACGGACAACAAAGCATCGGCAACCTGGTTGAAGCTTGTCATAGCGAAGAGGGTATAGAGTTACTCGCTGTACTGACCATCGCCAAAGTTGCCGCCGGCGAACCTCTAAAACTAAAAGATGGACGCTCCCTGGAGATTCAGGAGCTGCCTTACGATGCCGACGCCGACCCTTTAGCCTAAAATTAGTACCCAATCCGCACAAATTAAAAAGGCGACTTTCCGAGTCGCCTTTTTATATTTAAAACCATACAAACAATCCACTACTGGTCTAGGAAAGAAACATCAATAATTTTAT
Source organism: Microbulbifer sp. CnH-101-G (assembly GCF_052466775.1). Classification (NCBI taxonomy): domain Bacteria; kingdom Pseudomonadati; phylum Pseudomonadota; class Gammaproteobacteria; order Cellvibrionales; family Microbulbiferaceae; genus Microbulbifer; species Microbulbifer sp. CnH-101-G. The sequence continues at coordinate 877,711 of NZ_CP174292.1, read as the reverse complement.
TAGCTGATCTACTACAGCAGCAGCTAGGGCCACTACACTGATTTATGCTAATTTCCACTTTCGTGGCAGCAGGGGAAGGGGCTATTGAAAGAGATTGATCAGCTTATTATCGCCCTGGAATCCTGCATCGTATTGGCCGGTTTTGCCGCAATCGTAGGCACACTCCAGCCGAAGAAGACGCGAAAGATCACCAAGGGAAGAATTGTCTCCCTTGCAATGATTATTTATATCAGCCTGGTCAATGCGCTCCTCGCCGCTTTCACTCTCATATTATCCAACTTTGGCATTAGTGATCAGAATCTATGGTCCCTAAGCAGCTTCGCAATGAGCGCAGCCACAACCTTTTCTATCATTTATCTCTGGATAAAAAAACGACTAAAGACGGTATCTAAAGCCGCCAAAATCACCTACTTCCTGCTTTTTGGCCTTGCTGGAACCATGGTTCTTGTCAACCTGCTAAATGCCCTCGGAATTGGCTTCAATAAGGAGTACGGCCCCTACTTTTTATCTTTCGTTTTGAATTTATTTATTGTTGGGTATGCCTTTTCCAGACTGCTCATGCGCCCAATGTGGGAGGTGGTGAGAGAAAATGAACTGAGAGGCCCACTTAGGAAATACACAGGCAAGAGATAAATTGTAATTTCCACTAAAGAAAACAGACAAGTAGATTGAGACGTCAAGAAACCCCACCCCTATATAAACCTTCAACAGAAACAGTAAGTCGAAAAAAGCATAAACTATCCTTTATTCACGGGTAATTCCCTCCAACTTATCATCACTGCTCAGGACGACAGCTAAAGATGGATAAACTGTCGGGACAAATTGATCAGCTGCTTCACATAATAGAAGTCGCAATCATTTTGGCAGGATTTGCAGCGATGGTGGCGACGTTTCAGTCCCGTAAGGTAGAAACCATCACCCGGGGGCATGTCGTGTCCCTTGCTATGATCGTCTATATCAGCCTATTTAGCGCTCTACTCTCGGCGTTCTCGCTTGCTCTACTAAATTTTCATATCAAGCCGGGGTATGTATGGTCCATCAGCAGTGCCTTGATGGGAATAGCAACCACAGGATTTATCGTATATCTCTGGAAGAAAAGGCATTTTAAATTTGTCTCTACCATAATGCGGCTCACCTACTATGGGCTCTTTGGCATAGCCTGCTCCGTGGTCATAATAAGCACCCTAAATGCCGCAGGAATATTCTTTGAGAGAGAATTTGGTCCCTACTTTATGGCTTATATTTGCAACCTGTTTTTTGTAGGGTTCGCATTTGCCAGACTATTGATGCGACCGCTCTGGAAGTCTGTTGAAAAAAAGGAGGACAGCCAGTTACATCATATTCGATCAAGAAGGCGCCGCTAAATGGAAAATCGTTCCCACGTTACCCCGCCATTATTCTCTATGACCCTGCAGCAAACGAGGTAAAGACCGAGTACCTATTAATCAACGACATCAAGAAAGGGTTAGGTAATGATTTTTCAATGAATACACATTAAGATCCAATAAATCCACATAACTAACGCATTTATCATTTCAGAATAATGGGAGTAAAAACACGTTCCCAAAGGAAGTGCACAATCTGACAAGCATCACTAATGTAAGATAGGCAAAGGGTCAGAAAACCATTAAACTAAAGCGAACTCCCCCTGCTTAATCACCCTACTGCAAGAAATTTAAGCAGAATCGGCTGGCACCTGGCAACAATTCTCTATTTTTCTCATTTTCTCGACGGATGGAAAGCCTGTCACCATCCCCCTAACCGTAGATTTGGTGACAGCAAATAGGGACTTATTGTCTTTAAGATATCTGACCAATTCTTTCAACGGCTCCCCCTTCTGGCACAAAGCCTGTACTGCCGAGTTAGTTCCATGGGACCAAATACCAAAGACCAAGCATATAGAGCTTCCTTTATGATAAGGGTTTTCTGTAAAAAAAATAAATCCGTAATCTTCAGTAATTGACTCACCTAATATACTTGACCGATAAACACTATCATCAACCCCATCAACAGCAAAACGGCCCAAAAAATCCATTTTGAATTTTGCATCTATTTGTCTAGTAAGCAACAAGTCTCGACTCACAACATTTATAGCTGGCCCACCAACACAAATAAAACTCTTATGATCACCAACAAAGTTGCGGGAATCGTGACAAATTACCTTCCTCTTTGGATATGCCTTTTCAATAGCATCTTTTAGAAGCTGAACCCCCTGAGATTCACAATAGGGCATAAACAACACATTCTCCGGAATCCGGCTTTGTGTCTTGGCAATTTCGGAAAAAAGTCTTTTTTGTTTTATTAGAGGAAGCACCACATGAATTTCAGAGCCAGATTCACCAAAAAAATTAGCCCACAAGTTTCTAAAAGTTTTTGCATCAATCTTTTTCTTTAAAACTGCTCCAGATCCAATAAAAGTTGCAGTAAGAAAGGCCTCCACAAATGGAGCCGCAAGAATATCCACAATAGAATCAGCTAAATCGGTCAACAATAGCAGCACTGGCAGCCCCCACTTAAGTTGCTAGGTGTCGTAGAATTTTTTACGCAGCGCTAGCCTTGCAAGAGAGAATAACCTCCTCATACACTCTAATCAAAAAACTGCAGAGTTTAATCTGAAATCATTATAGACAGGTTATAAAAAAGCAGAAAACACCCATCTGTGCGAGAGAGGCTCTCAGGCACTTAAATAAACCAGTGCGAAGGCTTTAGTAGAAATAGCCTCAACCACTTGTAAATATCGCTTAGATTAATTGACTAAATATACCCAGCTTACCCTTAAAGATCGTAAGCTGGGTTGGTATTTTGAGAGGTGATATTTATCGAAGGGATGTTTGCTATTAGACTTCTACAGCAACTCTTTTTAACTGATTTGCCTCAGGCAGGGCCCATTCAATGGGCTTCTCACCGCGCTCTTGTAGCCATTGATTCGCTTGAGAGAAAGGTTTAGTGCCAAAAAAACCACGGTGGGCTGAGAGGGGGGATGGATGAGGGGCGCGTAGTACCAGATGCTTATTGCGATCGATAAAACCGCCTTTCTTCTGCGCGTAACTACCCCAGAGTACAAACACCAGACCTTCGCGCTCCTCCGCCAGCTTATGGATCGCGGCATCGGTAAACTGCTCCCAACCACGGCCCTGGTGGGCGCCAGCCTTGCTGTCCTCTACCGTGAGGGTGGCATTGAGTAACAGTACTCCTTGCTCTGCCCAGGGTTGCAGACAACCGTGGTGCGCTGGGGGTATCCCCATATCTGAGTGCAATTCTTTGTAAATATTCTGTAGTGATGGTGGGATACGCACGCCGGGCATAACAGAAAAACACAAGCCGTGTGCCTGACCTACACCATGATAGGGGTCCTGCCCCAGAATCACTACTTTCACCTGATCAAATGGAGTGGAGTTAAAGGCGTTAAAGATCTGCCCACCTGGTGGATAGATACGCTTGCCAGCCTCTTTTTCTCCCCACAAAAACTGGCGCAACTCGGCCATGTAGGGCTTCTTAAACTCTTCACCCAATACATCATACCAGGAGGGGTGGATCTTAATTTTGTCCGGAACCGGCATTATCTAACCTTCAAAATCTTTTTTACGTATTTTTGCAACTCGGGCACTACCTCTTCCTCAAACCAGGGCCTGCGCCTCAACCATAAAGTATTGCGTGGGCTGGGGTGCGGCAAAGGGAAATACCCCGCTGGCAGAGCATCGCGGTAGTGGCGAACATTCTCAGTAATGCTGCCATACCAGTGCGGCAGGTAGTGGCGCTGGGCGTATTGTCCCACCAATAGTCTGAGTTGCAAGTGAGGCAACTGTTGCAGCAGGCGCTTGTGCCAGGTTGCGGCGCACTCAGGGCGCGGTGGCAGATCGCCCCCCTTACCGCGCCCCGGATAGCAGAAGCCCATGGGGATAATGGCAATCTGGGATTCGTCGTAGAAGGTATCTCTATCAATCGACAACCATTCACGCAGGCGATCGCCGGAGGGGTCATTCCAGGGAATACTGGTGGCGTGCACCTTGGTCCCCGGCGCCTGCCCTACGATCAATAGGCGCGCAGATGCCGCTGCTCGCAGCACCGGATTGGGACCTAAAGGCAGGTGATCCTCACAGAGGCGACAAGCGCGAATTTCTTCTAACAGAACAGGCAACTTCTCAACCACCACCTACTGCGCCCCCTCGGGAAAAGCCAGTTGTAACAAAAGCCCCCTTCGATCCTGAGGGTCATGGATGCGGCTAATATTATCGTTGTCAAACACGATAAAAATACCCTGTTCATTCACCGCCAACCCATCCCCTTTGCCACCAGTACGGGACACTTCATACCTGAGCTCAGAGGAGTTTTCCTGCTCCCAATAATCCAGGCACCACTGTGCTTTCAAGCTTGGCAACTCCCTTCGGCACACCGCATAAGCATTTGGCTCTAGGGTAAACAGGGCGCCATCATAGTAATAGAGAGCCGCTAAGTTTTCTGATTGCCCTCGAAAATTCAACCCTGCGACTGGCGGCAACTTGAAAATCTGCACGCTCTCTTTGGGACCGATCTTTACCAGGCCGCGGGGGTCGCTCTCTAGCCCAATCCAGAAGTCATCGCCGATCTTCTGCAAGCCCACACCTGAAAGGTTATATCCCTTTAAATAACCTTGAGCTTTTGCTGTTGACGACCACATATTTTCCAGCCAATGGCCCTCGCCCTGCATATTTATTTCTGCAATACGGTTATAGCGCTCACTCAGCAAATAAAATTTATTATCTACGCAGCTGATTGCCTCAAAGTCCATTGCCGCAGCTGGTCGGGTAAGATCCAGTAAAAAGTGCCAAAAGTTTGTGGGCCTATCTTTTTTCGGAGCACCAAGCCCATAGAGGGTCAAGTAAGGCTCTAACTCAGCGCGCCTGCCCTCCACGATAATTTCATAAATCTCTTCTGATTTTTTATCGGAAATCGTAAAAAGTTTTCCATCACAAAAAGTTAAACCAGAGATACTCAGCCCGGCACTAGCGCTTACCCAGTAATGATTGAGTTTGTTGGCGGGAATAATTTCTGTAGCCATCCCCAGGGGTGGCACCAATACAAAAAACACGTAGAGGAGGAGGCGCTTAATCACAGTCACTCCTATTAAAAGGCTAGGGTAAGAGGCAATGATTGCATTTTGCGGCAGTTTTCACAGGCGCGAGCACTAACTACAGTCTTTGTGCTCACTTAGCCCAGAATTGCACTTTTCTTTGAAGTCATAAAGATAGTGCTTGTACGCTCTAATGATTACTCTCAGGGAAGGCTAGATGCAGCAATAAGGCGCGCTTGTCCTCCGGCGCCTGAGCACGGCCGACATTATTATTATCCAATACAACGAAAATGCCCTGGGAATTGACAGCTAAGCCTTCTCCCTTGCCGTAACGGGTTTCTTCATAAATCCGCTCGGGAGACTCCTCTAACTCGCGATAATCTACACACCACTGGGCTTTTAAGCTTGAAGGCTCCCTGCGACATACTGCGTGGGCATTGCGCTCCAGGGTGAACAGGGCCCCGTCATAATAATCGAGACCGGTCAGATCTTCTGAACGCCCATAAAAATCCAGACCAGAAACCGGCGGCAAAGTAAATGTTCTGACCTCACCATTAGCGTTGAGCCGCAGTAAACCTCGGGGATCGCGCTCCATTGCCACCCAAAAGGTATCACCGGCCTTGACCAATCCCTCGCTGGAAGCGTTGGGCTTTTGCAAATAGCCCTGCTCCCTGGCTTTGGGTGACCAGATATGCTCCTGCCAATTCGCCCTACCCTGAGCATCCACATTGGCGATACGGTTATAATGCTCGCTCACCAGGTGAATGGTGTCATCGGCACAGCTGATACCCTCGAAGTCCAGCTCACCAGCAGGCCGGAAGAACTCAGTAAGGGCGACCCATAAACTCCCCGTCTGATCCTTGCTGGGGATACCCAGATCGGCGAGAAGTAGATGGGAGCGCAGCTCGGCGCGATCGCCATCCAGTGCCAAAGCGTAAATCTCCCCAGAATTCTTGTCGGAAACCGCCAGCAACTTACCGGCACAAAAGCTTAAGCCCGAAATGTCCAGCCCTTCGCTGTTATCCACCCAATAGCTGGCCTGCAGCTTTGCGGGGGTAATTTCCACTGCTGCCACCAGAGGCGAGAGCAACACAAGAGTAATACTGAAGAGAAAACGTTTAATCACTGAAGAACCAATTAATCGCGGAAGTTGTTAAATTGCAGCGGCTGCTCAAGCTCTTTACCACGCAAAAGGGCAATCACCTGCTGCAGATCATCGCGCTTTTTGCCGGTAACCCGCACTTGCTCGCCCTGAATAGCCGCTTGCACCTTGAGTTTTTCATCCTTGATTAGCTTAACGATTTTTTTTGACAGTTCTTTGTCGAGGCCATTTTTCAGGGTGATGCCCACTTTGACCTGCTTGCCAGACTGCTCTTTTTCACCCACATCCATCGCTAATGGATCGATATCACACTTGATCAAAGCACCGCGCAGCATATCCACCATTTGGTCTACCTGCATATCGGCTTCAGCGCGCACCACCAGGGAGAAATCACTCATCTCCACTTCTGCATCCACCCCTTTAAAGTCAAAGCGATTGATGACAGTGCGGTTTACCTGATCTACAGCGTTGGTCAGCTGGTGCTTATCCACTTCAGATACAATGTCAAAAGAAGGCATTAATTTCTCTGCTCCTATTTCCAGATTTGCGGAGTAATCTCCGTATTGTGATTGTTATCGGCCAGCCAAATATGGCCATCTTGAATGGTGATACTGAAATCCATATTGCGCTCGGCCATCTGCGCTAGTTGCTCGGTGGTATCAGCGGCGAGATGGTAAACCCTGAGGTTTTCAAAGCGCTCAAGCTGACTTTCCAGCTTTTGCCACCAGATCGGCGCGGCACGCCGCCCGTAACTGTATACCAAAACCTGTCCGGCGCGGTTGCTGGCTTTACGCAAACGCTCCTCGGCGGGAAGACCCACCTCTATCCAAAGATCGATCTCTCCACTGAGGTTCTTCTGCCATAAATCCGCTTCCTCATCAGAGGAGAGACCTCGGGTAAACTCCAGTGCATCGGACGCATTGTGCGCAAACGCCAATAAGCGCACCATCATGCGCTCATCCGTTTCCGAAGGGTGACGCGCCAAGGTCAGCTGGTGTTCCGCGTAGTAATCGCGGTCCATATCGGCTATTTGCACCTTGGCTTTGAAAATTGTTGCTTTTAGTGCCATTTCGGCTCCATCTCTACGCCACCTTTAGCACTGCAACTAAGGCGGACTATTCTTGGTTGGTTCACGGAAGATTAAGGATATTCCGTATGACCTCTGCGACCGGTGGCAGCCTGCCAATCTGGCGCTGCACCCTGCTGTGTCTGCTGGCAAGCTTTATCAGTGGCTGCGGCATCAACAATATCCCCACCTATGACGAGCAGGTGAAAGCTGCCTGGGCCCAGGTGGAAAACCAATACCAACGCCGCGCAGACCTGGTGCCCAACTTGGTTAAAACCGTTCAAGCCTACGCCGGCCATGAACGCGAGACCCTCCAGGCCGTTACCGAAGCGCGCGCCAAGGTTAATTCCCTGCAGCTGGACGGTGAGCTACTCAACGATCCGGCCAAGCTACAACAGTTCGAGGCTGCACAAACACAGCTCTCCAGCGCCCTATCGCGGCTGATGCTAGTGGTGGAGCGCTACCCCGACCTCAAAGCCAACCAGAACTTCCTCAGCCTGCAATCTCAGCTCGAAGGCACCGAAAATCGCATCAGCGTGGCGCGCCGGGATTATATCCAGGCAGTGCAGCGCTACAACCGTGAGATTCGCACTTTTCCCGGCCGTATCTGGCATGCGCTCCTCTACCGGGATATGCCGCTTAGGGAAACCTTCCAGGCTACCAGTGAGGGAGCCGAGAAGGCTCCGGAAGTCAACTTCCAATAGGCAGTCGGAAATCCCTTATGACACGCCCCTCTCTCACCTTATTGACACTCATCACACCACTGCTGGCCATGGTGCTCTGGGCCGAGGTGCAGTTCCCCCCCCTATCTGGGCGAGTGGTGGACAGAGCCGAACTGCTGACCGCCGAAGAAAGGTACAAACTGACAGAATTGATTCAGCAATATGAATCTGAGAGCAGCAATCAACTGGTAGTGGCCACCCTGCCGGAGCTTCAAGGTATCACCATAGAGGAATACGCCAATCAATTGGCGAGAGAGTGGAAGCTGGGACACAAGAAGAAAAATAACGGGATTCTCTTCTTGATAGCGCCCAAGGAGCGCAAAGTCCGCATTGAAGTGGGCTACGGTCTGGAGGGCGCGCTTACCGATGCGCTATCTGCCAATATTATCCAAACGAAGGTGTTACCAGAATTCCAAAAAGGCGATTTAGCCAAAGGGGTTAACGCCGGGGTGAACTCCATCATTGCCGCCACCAAGAACGAGTATGTGGCTGAGCCAGTGGAAACTAAAAAAGACCGGCGCCTAACCATTGTGGTTGGTCTATTTCTATTACTGGTAATGCTCCATCTATTCGGCAGCTCTGTCCTCAGTTCCCCGGTTCAAGGCCGAAATTACAAGCGCGGTCGCTTTGGTGGCTACTATGGTAGTGGCGGCTTCGGCGCCGGACACTCAGGTGGCGGTTTTTCCGGCGGCGGTACCGGAGGCGGCTTCAGCGGAGGGGGCGGTGGATTTGGCGGAGGAGGTGCTTCGGGAGGATGGTAATGCTAAGTAGCAGTTATCAACGCCAGGTGGCCGAGGCCATCAAGGAAGTGGAGACCCACACCGACGCGGAACTGGTGGCAATTGTCGCGCGGGAGGCCGATAAGTATTTATATATTTCCACTCTATGGGCCGCTTTCATAACGCTATTGCTCTCGCCACTATTTCAATTCCTGCCCTGGTGGCTCAGCTTTCAACAGGCCTTCCTGCTTCAGTGGGTTCTGTTTATCGTTCTGGCAGTGTTCTTTCGCTGGCGGCCAATCACCATGCGCTTAGTGCCTAAGAAGATCAAATTCTGGCGAGCCTCAAACCTGGCCCGCCGCCAATTTCTGGAACAGGAACTGCACAGCACCAAAGATCGCTTGGGTTTGTTGGTTTTTGTCTGTGAGGCGGAGCACTATGTAGAAATACTCGCAGACCGCGGCCTTGCTCAACATGTCTCCAATGACGATTGGCAGACCATCATCGAGCAATTTGTGCGGGAACTTAAGCGCGGTAAGGCTGGAGAAGCACTGTTACTCTGTATTGCACAATGTGGAGACTTACTAAAAGAGGCCGCCCCAAGTAGTGCCATAAAGGATGACCTGCCCAACCATCTAATCCTGATCAACTAACGCTAGTTATAGCCCTGTTTCATCGACAAGAATGTTTTTAACGTCACAATATTCCCATATCCCTGCGCCAACTATCCCTTCTACTAAGCTGCTGCTAAAGAGCCGTTAATTACCAAAGACAGCTGGGGTTACACAAATAGGATTGACCGACGATGATTTGTTATGGCGTGTCACTAAATAGGACATGGCCTCCAGAATGGAGTGATTAATAAGGATGTCTGCCGCCTAGCTTCTATTTAGCTCCCATTACACAAAAACTGCCAGCCAGCCTGGAGGGCAAGGTGGGCTCCATCTCCTTCACTGAGACCGATCCAGTGGTTTGTCACAATTTTATTAATCAAATTTATCAAAAGGTAAATAAAGTTTTCGGCACCGACGTAAAAGCGCCAAGTTAACTGACCAGCGTTCAGCTGCCTGACCTCTATTAACTCAGGACTTCTTAGCAAAAACTTAAAACCAAAAAAATAGAAAAGTCAAATGGGAAAACTCATCACTACAATTTCGATCCTTACATCGCTGCTTATATCGATCTTTATATCGATCTTTATATCAATCTTTGTATCACCACTTACTCGTGCAGACTTTATTAGTCTTACTGGAGCGGAAACTGCACCAAATATCGCAGAAATAGAGATATTGAATAATCACCTACACATTAGCCTTGAAATCTCCGCAGCTGATGCCGGTACATTCTGGCCAGGCTTGCCTTCAACCAAAAGTATCTATGAAATCGCTCGGCTTGCTCAAACACAAAAAGAGTTTGCCATTGAAGTTTATTCCCCGGACGGAAAAATTGAACCCACAACAACATCTATCAGAATTGCAGAGAGAAAGCCGAGAAACTCCCCTTTTGCCGGAAAAACAGACCCCAGGACCGGGGTACGTATGCCGGATTTCCCCTCCGATAAAACCATCATCTTAGCCAATTTGGAATTTCCCATAAAGGGGTTGACCAATCTGGAAATCCGCCCTCCATTAGATACAGATGGCACAGCCTCAGTCACAATCGGGTTTACTAGCCAGCATGGCCACACACCAGTGAGTAGTTTCCACTATTTGTCTCAGGCTGAACCTCTAAAAATCGACTGGAAAGACCCTTGGAACACTCAATTCGAAAACCAAAATATCAATCGACATAACCGCCACCCCCTCAGGTCCTTTCTCTATGTAGAGCCTCGCCAGATTCGCCACGAGATCCTACTGCGCCCGAGAGACTTATTGCAATGGACTGACCAATCCTTTAACGCCTGGCAACCGCTCACAATCAAGCGCAGAAAACAGCTACAAGAGACTGCAGAGAAATTTCTACGGAGAAAAAACCCCACCACCATCGACCAGGCTCTAGTTGAGCCCATAAGCACTGAAACGGTATTTCTTAAAGCCAATAATACGGGCTTCACCACCATAAAAGAGCACGAGCCCATTGAGATGGGCTCCCTGTTAATTGGTTACCGGGAAAAATATCCTATTAAAGAGTTACCGCAGAGTGTCACCATAGATTGGAAGCTCTTTACCGAATCTATCAACTCCGTTCCCACATTAATCCAAGACCCAGCAGGCCCCTTCCCCACCCATGTTATGCCGGATTTCCCCGACATCCAATGGCGCAACTATTTATACGATTATCGCGCGCCCAACAGCGACCCTGTACCCGTTGAGAGTACTATAGCCGCCATTCCCATGGCGGTGCTTTTCTCCTTCTGTTTTGGGGTATTTTTTATTCTTACATTGCGCAGCAAAAAAGTGGAAACTAAAAACAAGCATCCAATACTCTTTTACAGCATCGTGATTATCTGCGCAGTACCTATCTATTATGCCCTTCCAAGTGAGTTGCGCATTCCCTTACCCGGAACCATTAACAAAAAAGAACTAAAGGAAATTACTGAAACATTGCTCGTGAGACTTTCCGCCGCTTATGAAGAGCCACAGAGCGAGGAATTAAAAATTCAACTTGCCAACCTGGTAAGCCGAGAAAGGTTTAACTACACAGTAAAAAACCTTTCGCAAATCTATCAACCATTAACCAGTAGTGGCAATAAGGGATCAATAAGATCTATACGCGACCTGGAGATCGAACATGCTGATCAAACTGTCGTAAACGGAAATAAGACCTTCAGAATTGTCGGCAAGTGGCACTCATACATCGAAGACTACAGCTGGGGACAGATGGAGCGATTACCGAGAGAAACCCGTGCGAGTATTGAAATCACTCAATCTGACAATTATTGGAAGATATCGGCCTTTACACCGCTTTCTATACGATAACCTTACCTTGAGACATTACAGGCAATTATGCATGAGCAATCCATTTAATAGAATTATCAGTTGGGCCTTATCAGGTTTAATTTTTTTAATCGCCACAACTCTAGATTCAAAAGCCCATTTTACCTCAAGCCTTGACAAGCGGATCATTATTATTGAACACACACCCGAAGAGATAAACCTCTATGTAAGATTACCTCTTTCATATCTACTTACCAATAAAGTAGAACTCCATAAGGAAAAAACGTCCAAGACAACCTATAAACAATTCCCTTATATAAATAAGACCATAGAAAAAGGTGAATTAAAGTACTATGTAGACCTTCATCAGTTTGCAGAAAGCCCTACCGGGCTTGGCAACCTTGCAGAAAAAACAACCAATATTTATTCTGAAAACAAACAACTTGAAGGACGAGTTCAAGCAGTACGACTATACCGAATTGGATATGAACCAAAATTTAAATCCTTAGAGGAAGCTAAGGATTCATTCATTAAAGATTATTTCCCCTACAATACCGGTGGCCCGGTTCATGTTAATGATTCGCTGATAGATATTAAAATAAAGTACGACTTAATATCCCCAGTTTCAGAGTATCAATTATCAAGCAAACTTAACCCAAGAAGAATAGGTCAAGAAGAAATTAAGAATGAAGTTTGGGAGTATCACCGTGAATACATAACAATCATTAAAAATGATGACCTTTTAAACTACCCCATATCATTTCAGTGTGCGAGCAAAGAAGCCGCAACAACCCACACAGGTTGAAAAGGGTAAAACATGATGAGCAAAGCCCACCATTCCATTGCTATAGCTTTAGCATTCCTATCCATAGTAACTCTAATTGCGTTCTCCCCAAACAGCAAAGCCTACTTTACACTCTCTTCCAATATAAGAGTCTTACATATTGAGCATACTTCCAACCAAGAGAATTTCTATATAAGGCTACCTCTTATTTATTCACTAGGGAGTAAAGCCCAGCGTATTATTGATCCCTTATCAAGTAAAATCACCAATCCCGAACCCTATATTCCCAACAACCTGATAGAGAATCAGCTGTTCAGCTCACTGAACCCGGGTCTACTCAATCAGGAAAACACCGCAAACTTAATCCTCAACTACAACCCAGGAAAAACTCAGGTTTTTCGCTCTAGGGCAGTAATACATAAGTCTGCTCTCACTAGCCATTCCAGTGTGGATTCTGTAAAGACCTTCCTCCGGCAGGGCATAATGCATATTATTGAAGGATTAGATCATGTGCTTTTTGTACTCTGCCTTAGCTTAAGTGCACTAACCCTACCCCTACTACTATGGCGTGTCACTGGCTTTACCATCGGCCATAGTATTACCCTGTCAGCGGGATTCTTTGGTTTTATTCCCACCGCTGCCTGGTTTATCCCATTAATTGAAACCGGGATCGCTATTTCTATTATTTATGCAGCCTGGCTTTCCTTAAGGAAACCATCCATCACTACAACATCCAGCGAGCGAACAATTTTTTTCACTGCCTGTATACTGGGCTTACTGCATGGACTGGGATTTTCTTTTGTTTTGCACGACATACTCAGTATCAACTCACCTAATATTTGGCAGAGTCTGTTGGCATTTAATCTTGGCGTGGAAGCGGGTCAGATTTTAATAATTTTGGCAATCTGGCCTCTTCTTTACTTGGCCAGGCGCCGACAGCAAGCATGGGAGACTCAACTACGCTATTCAATTGCCACTATGTGCTGTGCCGTTGCCTTAATCTGGACCTTTGAGAGGGGCTATGGGTTGATCAGTGTTATTTAGCAAGAAACAACATTTCATTATGCCGGACAATAAATCTACTAACACAAAGTTAAAGGTGGCTGTAGTTCAAGCTGCGCCCTGCTTACTGGATTTGCAAGCAGGAGTTGAAAAAGCGATCGCCTTTATTGATGAGGCGGGACAAGCCGGTGCAAAGATTATAAATTTCCCGGAGCTATGGCTACCAGGATATCCCTGGTGGATCTGGTTAAATCCACCAGCGGAGAATATGCAGTACGCCATTAGCTACCTAAAGAACTCCCTAACCGCTGATGATAAATTCGACCAAGCTCTACGCAAAGCCGCATGCCGCAATAGTATCCATGTGATTATGGGCTTATCAGAACGAGTTGGTGGCAGCCTTTATATTGCCCAGTGGCACTATGGGCCTGAAGGAGAGGTTCTCTGGCGTCGTCGCAAGTTAAAGCCCACCCATGTAGAGCGCAGTGTATTTGGCGAGGGAGATGGCAGTGATCTGATTGTTGCAGGAACCGAATATGGACGTCTGGGTGCCCTCTGCTGCTGGGAGCACCTGCAGCCTCTCATGAAGTTTGCGCTGTACAGCCAGAATGAGGAAATACACTGTGCCGCAGCCCCCACTTACGGTCTTTATGCAAAGCTATTCAAAGCATTTAGCCCAGAAGTCAGTATGCGCGTCTACCAAATCTATGCGCTAGAGGGGCAATGCTTTGTCTTATCTGCCTGCTCAATAATCGATAAAACTATTTTCAACCAGCTGGTTAAGAACGAACAGCAGGAAAGTTATTTAGAAATGGGGGGCGGCTACAGCCGAATCTTCGCCCCTGACGGATCAGAATTCAAAAATCACCTCCCCCACAACCAAGAGGGCCTATTGATTGTTGAAATTGACCTAGACCAAATACTCGCCGCCAAAACCGCCGCCGATCCCGCAGGCCACTATGCTCGCGCCGATGCAGTGGCCCTATTGTATAACCATAGAGAACGAAGGTCGGCAATCGACTTTGATGAGATTAATTTTAAAGGAGAACCATAGTCCCCCTATTAAATCCAGTCCAAAATAACAGACTGGGAAGACAATTCAGAATTTTCCTAAAAGCAGATCTATTTGATATAGGGTTGTGACAGATAAAAACTATAATCGCCCTCGAACACCGATCTGATATAAAAACACTGCGGCTGATCCCCCAGTAACGACTTCATCACTGATAATCTAAGTTTCTTTCATACCATGAACCTGGCTCTTAAATCACCTGCAACAAAACTAAAGCGCAGCAGTAGTTTTGATGTAGGATTCATTTAATTGTTAACTATTTTGTTTGCAAACGTAGTAAAGGTGCCAGGTGACCAATATTGGAATGACCAAGTAGATTGAAATTAGGTTATTTACACCCATAAAACCGATGCTAGCTAAAATGAGAGAAATACAGCCGATTAAAAGATGTATTCGGTAATTCTGGATAGGATGATTAATTTCTCTCCATATAAGCTTCCTAAGTAATTGGATAATGCCCCATACTCCAATACCCCCAAGTAGAATTGATGAAAACACCAAAAATCCAACTGGCTCTCCTTCTACCATGACAGCAATGCTATAAGGAAGCCCTATACCAACACCCATAAGCCAAAGAATCAATGTTGGCCCGTAGCCTATTAAAACTTCGCTCGAATAAAGCACTAATTTCATAAGTTACGTATTGTTAAACTCCGCAATCAAATGCGGCTTACCTTGTGTGCTTTTTGCACGAAAATAGGAATACCGTGATTATATAAAAAACGTTCAAAGCAAAACGTCCGCCACATTGCTTTTTTACGCGCCGCGGTTGGCCCGCTTGTACTTTTCCTGATACTCCCGGCGTTGTTTAGTAACTTCATACAAAACAATTCCAGAAGTTGTTCCGAGATTCAGGCTTTCTATCATTCCAAACATTGGAATGGATACGCAGAATTCACTATTTTCAACTGCAAGATCACTTATACCTCTAGATTCATTACCAAACCATACAGCCAATTTTGGCTGTCTATAATCAGCCTCGTGCAATATGAAGTTGTCCTTTCCTTTTACATGAGGTGAAGTGACGATTGAGGTAAATCGGTTCTTCTCCAAATGAGCCAGACATTCTTCAGTACTATTAAAGCGCTTTACAAAGCTCCATTTGATCGCAGAGACAGACGGCTTTGAAAGTGATTTCCTTTCTCTCATTTCCTGCCAATCATCAGGTAGTGAATTGCGTGGATCAACAATGTATGTTTTTTCGACCCCTAGCGCATTGACGTTTCTAATGACTGTTCCGATGTTCTTCATATCCATTGGATATTCGAGGACAGCGATAAGATGTTTGCAGCGGTAAGGTTTGATTTCATTAGCTCTTTTCCTAGCGTCACTTTTGTCAACTTCCATATTTCGTAGATCTCAGATAAATTACTTGTGCCTAACCATTAGTTCAGGTGCGCTGTCGGCGTCACCTGAAGCTGCTTGATATGCGGCAACAATTTTTT
Source organism: Microbulbifer sp. CnH-101-G (assembly GCF_052466775.1). Lineage (NCBI taxonomy): Bacteria > Pseudomonadati > Pseudomonadota > Gammaproteobacteria > Cellvibrionales > Microbulbiferaceae > Microbulbifer > Microbulbifer sp. CnH-101-G. The sequence continues at coordinate 861,873 of NZ_CP174292.1, read as the reverse complement.
CAGACTAACGGAAACAACCATCCTACAATTGCGCCGATACCATACCAAAACGCGGCCACAATCGAGGCAAACGCAAAAATTATTGCGAATACATTAAACGTCAACCAATCGAACGCCGAGCCATCATCATCCAAGTAAACTTTATCTTCTCGCTCTGGATATTTCACAGAGCTCATATAAGCCTTTTTTACGATCCTGAATATACCTTGAGTCAAACCACCTAGCAGCACCGACGGCCAAAATGGCCAATCACTGTAACCAGCCACCAACAGTACAATTATTATGGCTAAGCCAACAATCAAAGAGTTTATTAAGTAAATCCTTAGAATGTTATTAGTAATATTTTTTTCATTAGACATTATAATTTAGCCTTACTTCTCAGAGACCGCATAGAGCAGTGTGAAGGCCAATTTTATGGCAAAGCTGTTCTTTAAATTGTCCCAATTGCGCGCTCTGTTATGTTTTTGACCACTTCACTGCTTTCCCTGAACAAAGCTTTGCCGCCCAGCAATTATTAACGAATGGAGCAGCAGAGCAACTTGTGTTTATTATTGCATCAGCATCTAACGACGCGGCTTTGGCCTTTAGTGCTTCAATTGCCTTTTCTGCGTCACCCCAAACTCGACCTCCATAAGGAGCACCAGAACAATCAGCAGCACTGATATCATCTATGGTGGTATATTCCATATTGGGAGCTTGACCTTCCTTAAAAACCTCGATTTGATCTATTCTTGCTGCTTGAGCTTGAGTCAGCTTGGGCGCCCCCATTACGCAACCTGCAATAACAAGAATAATTGGCAAAAAAATCAAAGATTTCATTAGCACTCCTTAAATATAAAGCTAAAAGCAAGTGTGTGTTCATGCGCCACTTTGCCTTCTTTTTATGGCCTTGAGGCCAAATTACTGTTTCATTATCTGGCTCAAAAAGGTAACTGCATTGCATCTCTGAAAGGTTGCCATTATCAAACCAGAACAAAATACCAAGTCCATTATGTTCAAGACACGTGTGAGTTCCTTCTTCGCTCCACATCCAGTCTTCTCGCTTGGGAATTTCTCCAGTGACTATCGCTACAAAGTGCCTAACTGTTTCTTGAGGAAGGTTAAATAATTCCTTTTCCATAAGAGGGTAGTCGGAACCCACGACTGTAATTGTACCCAAACGGTAATCATCGTCTTTATCAAATGTGAAATGTATATTCCTTGACCAATACCACAACACCCTATGCCAATCGCCACTTCCCTGCACATACTCTTCTTCATCGATTTTATCCGGATCGCCAATGATTGAGATTAACTCTTTTTCAGTTATCCCATACTCGACTACCCCTACTCCAACTCCTGGATGAATTCTCATTTCTTAAAGGCCATAACACTGCAAACTGCGGCGTGGAGCACCCGATCCCTTACCTAGCTATGCAATTTTAGTAGAGATTTTGACATCTCTACATTTTGGCTGATTGATTCGCCTTTAAGCGCAGCTTCAAGAGCAATCTTTTGATCATCGTAGAGAGGTGAATTATGTTCTAGCAGTAGTGTTCTATCACTCCACTTCAAGAACCATGGCTCTGCATAGTGAACCACAAAGTCTGACATAACTTTTGCACAATGTTCAACAGAATCAATTTCTCCACCATAGTCAAAGCGAGCATCTTCAGATAACTCACGCTCAGTGGGCCCTGCCAATGCAATGTAGTCTAATGACTCATTAAGCACACGAATACAAATGTGCATACGAAAACAAGGGCCAAACGTATATTTGTGAATATGTAAAAACTCTACAATTAGCCCAGATTCACGCACAAAGAATTTAGGCTTTATACGGCTAAACCCAAATTTTTTGATTTCCTTAGTAAAACGCCTTAGGACTTTGTCTGCGTTTGATCGCTCAAGTTTTTTATCCATATCCTACGTTTTTTGCACAACGCCGCCGTAACGGGCCAAAGCTGCATAGCGGCGAAGGTCCGACCCCAACGCAGTTGGGCTGAACGTTGACGGCCTTGTCAAATGCCATTATTTCCAACCAAGCTCTGCATACAATTTTTTATCTTGTTCTGGGTAGTCCGTGGTATATTCACCCCACCCCATGTACTCGTAATACTTAGTCATCGCTTCGAAGTGAGATGAAGCTTCGCACACCCATACTAGTTTTGCACCTGGACGAAGAAGATTTCTAGCATCATCACCATGCGGTCCAGCCAAACAAAACGTTTGCTCGTCTTCACCTTCCATCCAGAGTTCGTGCTTCATAGTCTCTTTGGCAATTAACGCTAAGTTAACCGGCGCACAGTGCGAAGCACGCTTTTATGCGTCCGGCGAAGGCTGCTCGCGGCCGGAGTGTAGTTGAACACCCTGTTAAAAGGCATTATGTACGGCCTCGCAGCTTATTAAATAGATTGAGCCAGAAGGTAGACGCGCTAACAAGCCATAAGCCAATCGTTAACTGGAACACCAAACCAGCTGGCCATAAAATGCTTGATGAAGATATTTCCACTGTGTTTGGTATAAATGACAGTGAGCGAGGTAGATAAGCTAGAGCATTAACAACAAAGTATAAACCTGCTAGCTGAAACAATACTTTTTGAGAGTCACTATTCAGTGTTGCCTCGGAGTTGGATTTGGCACTCTTTAAAACTGAGTTGGCAGCTTTGTTGATCAAGAATGCTGCGATGAGCCCGACCAGGATAAATGCCACTATGAGGCCAACATAAGACCCCATAGGTATTTCTTGCTGCTGATATTGCTCAACGCTGGCGAACAGTATTGCAAGGCTTGGCAAATTCAAGATGAGCTGAATTAAAAGCCAGATTGAAAATAGCCTTAATGCGATTGCTGTGACTTGCTGCGTAATCATGGTTAGCCTTTTAACGCCGCGCTTGGCCGCGGACAATTTTGGGTGCTTTATGCGCGACAATAGGAGCGCAGCAGCCGCGCATAAAGTGCACAAAGTTGTGCCGTCGGCCTGCAGCTCCTTGCTAAGTAGACTTTGGTGAGGAAATCTAAGTTTTTCATGCTTCTACTAATTCATTAAAGTGACGATCTATTAGTCTAGTTGCTTCCTCAATTGACTTTGCATCTAAACCCGTAGGAAACTCTAAACTTAGATCAACTGAAGGTTCTAACTAGAAGTGAGCCCGCCCAAGCTCATGCATGATAAAAACGTACATACGTGAAGTATCAAATCCCTGGTGCGGAAACATGGCCAATGTGTAACCGTCGTCTTTAATAAGTATAGCGCTGGGCAAACTCCTTCCTCTCTTTTTTGATTTATACATAACGCCGCTGGCAGGGGCAGCTTACCTGATGCGCGATTTGCGCGAAAATGGGTGCGCAGCGACCAGCGCAAAACGTGTACCAGGCAAGCTGTCCCGGAGCAAATTGCTCGGCTTGTTAGTGCATGGGACCACTACAACACTCTGAATGATAATAAACTACTGGGGTCCGATCTAAGAACATAAGAGATTGGCTTAAGATGATCGTAAAACAGCCCATCTCGAAAGCTCTTCAAGCTACCTGAATTTCTAACGGATATTAACTTAGTTCCTTCAATTGGAGCACCCGGACCTCTAGCGTGCAAAGCATCCCAAAGCGCATCTAAGTTTCTACCAAATAGATCACCTTCAACAGTATCCACAGAGGATAAGTACTTATCCCAGAACTCTTCTTCTGATTTTATATTTGTGCAGTCGACAATGAATTTACTCATGGATTTATTGTGCACTAACGTCCGCATTTGGAGCCGTAGTGAAGCGCCGTGTAACGAAGGTTCCAACCCCATAGGGGCGAACAACTTGCGCTCGTTATGTTTCTGGGCTTAACGACGATTTTTCCCAACAGTACACCCCTTTATACTGAGAACTGAGGAACAGACCCAAGCTGGCTTTTCATCTAGCCATATCACTTCCCCATCAAACGCACCAATAAAGAATTGAGGCTCCTTAAATACAAAACCGCCTGGTATTAGGATGCTCTTAAACTTTCCATTACTTGATATCGCTTCTTCAGGTAACACATTAAGCAAATGTTGGTATTCTGTTAAATTGGCCCCCAATTCAACTACGCCCATAGTTGCATCTGTTTTCGAATCTTGGTGCTCCCCTATAGTAGCAATAGGAATCATAACTGCACCTAAAATAATAGGTGCCCCACCAGTTATTACTGAATACGTAAGTAGTTCAACGCCGTAACCTACCGCCTCTAAGTTGTTCTGATCTTTATTTCCTAAGTTAGGATCAAAACTGAGAGGCAATCTAGCCTTAACAAGATTCTCCGTAAAATCATTAAGACATTTGTTTGGGTCATCCGATTCATACAGAGGAAATACCATACATTCAGATAGCCCATGACTTCCATAGCCATCATCTTTAGCGATGGCCTCTAGTTTTCCATCTTTAAAAAGGAAACTAAGGAGCCCTTCTACTTTAGACCGGTCATATTGAATGAATAGGTAATTAGATTCATTACTCCGGTATTGCGACCTTCGATAAACTTTATCACCTAGCTTTTGAGTGATTACGTTTACGTCAGCATCGCCATAATTCCAAGTAGAAATATCTCGTTGACTGATCGTTGTGTTCGAAGCGCACCCTGTAAGAATAGAAACACTTAGAATGAGGTATCTAATTTTCACCCTGCCTCCCCACTATTAAAAACATAACGCCCCGCACAAGGGCAGACAGATAAGCGCAGCGTTTTGACTGTCCCAGCGACCAACGGGAGCGATTGCTGCGGTTTGTTATATGCTGGTGAGCTGTGGATCATGCCACACATCCTCGTACTCGCCAGCGATTAAAAATCTATAACCTGGAGGCAATGATAAATACTGCTCTAATTCAGGTAGATACTTCGATATATGACTAACGTGCAATGCCTTGAAAAAATCTGCGTTTTCGGACATTTCTTCGCCGCACCAGATATACCAGCCACATGTTCCACTCTCTGGGTTGAGTCGTAAACCATTAATTGGCATCTTGCCAATAGTTTCGATAGCTATGCCTAGCTTTTCACCCGCATTGGAGGGGAGTGGCATTGCATCGAATTTTTTACATATTTTCTTTTGGCTTGACACAATATTTCCTAGGGCATGTAACGCCGGCCACACAGGCGAGCGAAACGCAGTGTAGCGAGTCCAGCCAAATGCGTTTTTTGCATTTGGCGGTTGTGCTGGCCTTTGTCAGCTTCGTTTTCCAAATACAAAGTGCTTTCCCTCAACTGTACCTAATGTTGGGAGCATATTATCCATGCCTCCTTTTATGGTTTTTCCGCTTAGATCCCATTCAACCTGGGGAAGCCAATAGTCAAGCTCCTCTCTGTTGTCGTGGCACTTAATGGGCATGCTTTCATCAACCTTGCTTCCTGAAAAGGTTGGCCCAAAATTAAAGCATGGCCAAGCAGGCCTCCACCAGTACATATCGGGAAGCCCTGTTGCTTTTCCTTTGCGGGGAATATCAAAAGCAGTAATGGAGCCACTATGGCTCTTGTAGATCATTACGCTCCATTTATAGCCTCTGATTGAATCACCGTAGTTTGGGTGATCAAAAATTATAAATTCGCCATTATTAATCTTTGATATATCTAGCTTAAACAGGGCTGCTTCAGCTTTAGCATTAGGCTGAAGCGATGAAAAAAAAGGCACCATAGAGAAAACAACCCCTATTAATAGAGTTGTTGAAACTAGAATCAATAACGATTTCTTTCGGTTCATATTTAAGCTAACGCTTCAATAACCGGCAGCTGTAACGAAGCGAAGCGTAGTGTAAGCTGTCCGGCGCCGAAGGCACGAAGTTGATTGACTTGTTATGTGTTTTACTCACAAAGGAACCCTTTGGCATTGTATATTGAATAGTATTTTGTGGAGGCGCCAGGTGTGTGAGAAAAGCCAATTTCAATTGGCCCTTTCGGGTCTGGAACGATTACATTTCCGCCTAACTCAGCCACTTTCCTCTTTGCACTCTTAAATGCACCCTCATCAGTCTTGCCTGTTCCAGATACGAAGCCTTTCACTTTACAAGAAGTAGGTTCGTGATGACGAAAGATGATACTTCTCTCTATTGTGTTACAGCCGACTATTACCAACAAACTGGCAACTACTAGATTTCTCATATGTGATTACACATAACGTCGGCTGCATTGCTTTGTTAACTGTGACCGAAGCGCTCAAGTAGGTGCCTTTTATTAGAACAGGATATTTCACCAAAATAGACACCTATTGGATAAAAGCTGAGTAAGTATGGTTTTACTCGACATTTTTGAAGACCCGGCGAGAGTTCAGAAAACTCCATTTTCAAGCTCATGTATTTTCCATGAATTATAAGGCAACTTTCTGAACACTCTTCGACTTGAATACGGCTGAGTGGATTGTTGAAGCTCCATGAGATCGGGGAACCGAAGATCGCATTAACCTTGTAATACTCCTCTCCATTCTCTTCATAGAACTTGGATTCTAGAGCCCCTAAATGTATCTCTTTCTTGATCATGTACATAATTTAACATTTATATAGTGATCACTCCGACCGCTATTATCCTGATTACTATCTCAGGATCAATTTACCAATCCAACTCTTAATTTCATTTCAGAATCATAGGGTTAAATAAACTTGGCTCGATCGTACAAACTGGAAAAGTGATCATTCTGACCACTATCACAAGTTTTAAGGGATCAGCAACCTATTGATTTTTAACATTTTTATCCTTCAGATTATTTCCTATAAAAATAACGATCACATTGAAAGAAATCCCAAAGCCATTTCAGTCACTGTTACCAAGCATCTATAGCAGGAAACTAGAACCAAGCACCACATTCAAAGAAGTAAAATCCTATTCCACCTCTCACCGTCAAGTTGCAGCCACATAGGGCCCCAGGCGTTTCTGAATCACCTGTATTCTGTCGGTTCAATACCAGGTTTTTTTCACTGCTTATCTAGGGTATTACCAACCTGCATAGGCTCCATCGCCCCAAAAATAGCGGGGTTGAGGCTCTATTAAAAATAGTTGTCACTTTATGGGGAATTTACTGAAAGGAAACCACCGCGCCGGAAATAGCGCGGTGGCTGTACACACTGGGGATAGTGCGTGGGAGTTTACGTTTTTGTTCGCTTAGTCGTTCGCTTCCGGGCGCATATGCGGGAACAGCAGTACGTCGCGAATCGATGGGGAGTTGGTAAACAGCATTACCAGGCGGTCGATACCGATACCTTCACCAGCGGTGGGCGGTAAGCCATACTCCAACGCGCGGATATAGTCGGCGTCGTAGTGCATGGCTTCGTCGTCACCGGCGTCTTTCTCTGCAACCTGCGCTTTGAAGCGTTCAGCTTGGTCTTCTGCGTCGTTCAGCTCGGAGAAGCCATTGGCAATCTCGCGGCCGCCAACGAAGAACTCAAAGCGGTCGGTGACAAACGGGTTGTCATCGTTGCGGCGAGCCAGCGGAGACACTTCGGTTGGGTACTCAGTGATAAAAGTCGGCTGGTCGAGACGGTGCTCTACAGTCTTCTCGAAGATCTCGATCTGTACCTTACCCAGGCCCCAGCTGTCTTTCAGCGGGATGTCCAGTTTCTCGGCAACGGCGCGAGCGGATTCGATGTTGTCGATATCAGCCCCAGTCAGTTCCGGGTTGTAGTGCAGGATGGAGTCGAACACAGACAAACGCGCGAACGGCTTGGAGAAGTCGTAGCTGCTGTCCTGGTATTCCACAGTGGTGGAGCCCAGTACATCTTCACAGATACCGCGCAGCATCTTCTCGGTGAGATCCATCAGGTCGTTGTAGTCCGCGTACGCCTGGTAAAACTCAAGCATGGTGAATTCAGGGTTGTGGCGCGTGGACAGACCCTCGTTGCGGAAGTTGCGGTTGATCTCGTAAACCCGCTCAAAACCACCCACGACCAGACGCTTCAGGTACAGCTCCGGGGCAATACGCAGGTACATATCGATATCCAGCGCATTGTGGTGGGTAACGAACGGACGCGCGCTGGCACCACCGGGAATAACTTGCAGCATGGGTGTTTCCACTTCCATAAACTGCTGGGCGTTGAGGAAGTCGCGGATGTACTCAATCACTTTAGAGCGCACTCGGAACACTTCGCGGGCTTCCGGCGTGGCGATCAGGTCCACGTAGCGCTGGCGATAACGCATTTCCTGGTCGGCGATGCCGTGGAATTTTTCCGGCAGCGGGCGCAGCGCTTTGGTCAGCAGGCTGTACTCTTCACAGTTGACGTAGAGATCGCCCTTGCCGGATTTGTGCAGTGTGCCTTTTACGCCGACGATATCGCCGATATCCCAGGCACCGAAGCGCTCTTTAATATCTTTTTGTGCCGCTTTATCGGCGTAGAGCTGGATGCGGTCAGACACATCCTGGATCACCATAAAGGGGCCGCGTTTAGCCAGGATTCGTCCCGCTACGCACGCCCGTTTACCCAGTTCTTCCAGCTCCTCTTTCTGTTTATCGCCGAACTCAGCTTGCAGGTCGGCAGCGAGGTTCTCGCGGCGAAAACTATTGGGGAAAGCATTGCCCTTCTCGCGCAGAGCGGAAAGCTTGGTGCGGCGCTCGGCGATCAGTTTGTTTTCGTCTTGCTGGATATCAGTCATGGTGATCTATCAGTTTTGTGAGTGATATTACCCCTCGACTCATTAGTGAGAGACGAGGGGCGCGGTGAGAGTGGAGACTTTAAATCAGAGGCCGGCTTTTAGGCTGGCTTCGATAAATTGGTCCAGGTCTCCGTCCAGTACTGCCTGGCAGTTGCTGGTCTGGACACTGGTGCGCAGGTCCTTGATACGCTGGTCGTCCAACACGTAGGAGCGGATCTGGCTGCCCCAACCGATGTCGGCCTTGCTGTCTTCCATGGCCTGCTTCTCTGCGTTGCGCTTCAGCATTTCCTGCTCGTACATTTTTGCGCGCAGCATTTTCCAGGCTTTATCGCGGTTCTGGTGCTGGGAGCGTTCGCTCTGGCACTGCACGACGATGCCAGATTCTGTGTGGGTCAAACGCACGGCAGAATCGGTTTTGTTCACGTGCTGACCACCGGCGCCGGAGGCGCGGTAAGTGTCTTCACGCACCTGGGATTTGTCGATTTCAATCTCGATATTGTCATCGATTTCTGGCGACACAAATACCGAGCTGAAAGAAGTGTGACGGCGGTTGCCGGAATCAAACGGCGACTTGCGTACCAGGCGATGTACGCCGGTTTCGGTGCGCAACCAGCCGAAAGCGTGGTCGCCGGCAAAATGTATGGTGGCACTCTTGATGCCGGCCACTTCCCCCGCGGAGACCTCTTCCAGGGTGGTCTTGAAGCCGTGGGCTTCACCCCAGCGCAGGTACATACGCAAAATCATTTCCGCCCAATCCTGGGCTTCGGTGCCACCGGAGCCGGCCTGGATATCCAGGTAGGCATTGTTCTCATCGTTCTCGCCGGAGAACATGCGGCGGAATTCCAGAACTCCCAACTGCTGTTGGAGACCTTCGATCTCAGTGGAGACCTCCCCTACGGAGTCCTCGTCATTTTCCTCGACCGCCATTTCCAGCAGTTCGCGGCAATCGGCAATGCCGGAGTCGAGGTTTTCGATAGTGTTAACCACCGTTTCCAGGGAGGAACGCTCGCGCCCCAGTTCCTGTGCGCGGTTGGGGTCGTCCCAAACGCTCGGCTCAGCCAGCTCCAGCTCTACTTCGGTCAGGCGTTCTTTCTTGCTGGCATAGTCAAAGATACCCCCTAAGAACGTCGGTGCGCTCTTCGAGGTCTTTCAATTGGTTGAGGAGGGGATTGATTTCCATGAACTCTCGGTGTCCGGACAAAATAAAAAGCGGCGCGCATTCTACCGCAGCGCGCGGGGGTCCTTCCAGTCGGCCAGCCACTGTAAATCGGGCAAAATCCCTATTTGCATGGCTGGCCGGATAACTGCTGCAAAATCGCGCAGTCCGGTGAGTCATCACCGGCACAACTGTCGATAAACGAATGCAGGGTTTCACGCATCGCCAGCATATCGCGCAGCTGGGCTTCCAGTATGGAAAGTTTTTCATGCACCAGCTGCTTGGTTTCGCGACTGTGTCGCCCGGGGTCATCCCGCAAGCCCAGCAGAGTGCGCACCTCCTCAATAGAGAAGCCGCAGGCGCGAGCGCGCTGGATAAAACGCAAGGTCTCCAGGTCATTCTCGCTGTAATGGCGGTAGCCATTGGCTTTGCGCTCGGGAGATACCAAGCCGATCGATTCATAATGGCGCAGGGCCTTGCTACTAAGCCCCGAATGCTGCGCTGCCTGGGAAATATTCACTGCCAACTCCCAACCCATTAACTACAGCTGATAGACCTTGTTCCTAGGCGCTGTTATCCCGGCACTGGGAAAATTGATACTGCATTTTTTCTGCGGGGTCGTAACCCAACTCCAGGGCCGCATCCAAGGCATCCATACTGATCAAGTGCAGCAATATATCCCCGGTGGGCGCACCACAAACGGCCGGAAACATTCGATCTGTGCGCACGCCGCAGCGGGATTCCTGCACCATCAAACCGTTTTCCCGCAGCTTGGCTCGGCTCTGCTGTAACGTCATGCCACCGCCCTCGCACTGCTTACGGCCACTCTTGCGATAGACCCAAACCAGCTCACCCTGCCTAGCTACGGGAGGATTGGCCGCCACCTCTGGCTGACTGGAGCCCGGAGTATTCTCCACCTGATTTTCCATAGCCTTTTCCTCCTTGGCTCCACCGCAGGCCGCCATCGCCAGTAAGGTCAACACCAGCAGAGCAGACAGTTTTATTTTCACCATCAAACTTCCTCCATAAAGCAATGGCCACCCAGCTTAAGACAGGGCCAGCCAGGCTCCCACCAGTAACATCAAAGTACCGGAAATACGGTTAATTAAACGCACATTTTCAGCGTGTTCCAACAGGCGACTGAGGGCCTGACCACCCCCAGCGTAAATCAGCAAGCACAGGGTTTCCAGCAACAGTATGGTGGCGATCAACACAGAGAGCTGCGGTGCCAAAGGCTTGCTTTGGTCGATAAATGGCGGCAACAGGGCGATAAAGAAGGCCCAGCCCTTGGGGTTGGCAACCGCAGTGATAAACCCCTGGGCTATTAGTGACTTTGCTGAAGGCCGGCCGCTCCTCTGTGCCGCATCAAGAGAAGCCAGCTGCCCCTGAGAGCGCCACATTTGGATACCTATCCAAGCGAGATAGGCACCGCCGCAGTATTTAAACAGCTGAAATATCGCAGGATATTGCACCATCACGACCGCCGCGCCGAGCCCCGCAGCCAGAGCCACCAAGGCGACTCCCACCAACTCGCCAATCACCATCCACAATGTGTGGCGCACCCCCACTGTAATACCAAGGCTGAGGGCCAGCATCATGCACAGCCCCGGGGTTACCGAGACAAAAAAACTGGCGGGGACAAAAAGTGCGAGTACTGACAATTCCATTGTATTTTCCTAGTGATGGGTACCACTGTGGTTCCCATAATGACTTACCAGCATCCCAGCCAGCATCAGGCCACAGCCAATCAATTCCGTAGTGTTAAGTATTTCATTAAGGAATAACCAGCCCGCCGCCAGGGCGAATACCGCCTCCAAGCTCATAATTACCGTGGCATGGGATGGTGCCGCGTGGCGCTGGGCCAGCAGTTGGAAAGTAAATGCCAGCGCGGTGGAGAAAATCATCATGTAGGCGATCGGCCAGGCTGCATCCACAGCGGACTGTATCGTTGCCTGTTCGGTGAAGAGCGATGCCAGGGCCGACAACAGACCACAAACCAGAAACTGGATACAGGCAAGGCGCAGCGCATCGTAGCGTTTCACCAGGCGATCCGCAGAGAGCACCTGAATGGCGAAGACAAAAGCGCTGGCAAATACCATCAGGTCGCCAACTAGCTGAGACTCTTCACTGAAGTCCGCCAGCCAGTAGAGACCAAATAAAGCCAGGCCAATACCGGCCCAAGTCCAGCGGTTGGTTTTATGCCCGAGGGACAAGCCGATGACCGGCACCAGCAAGAGGTAAAACCCGGTGATAAAACCGGCGCGGCCGGCAGTGGTGTAGAGCAGGCTGATCTGTTGCAGCGCCGCACCGAGAAATAACCAAAAACCGAGCAGCGCTCCCCCGGGTAAACAGGCTCTCCAGCGATGAATAACAGAGTGCCCATCCACTTCGCCGGGCTGGGCATCCCTGCGGGAGGACAGCCAGTAAACGATGGGTACCAGAATCAAGCCCCCGAGGAAAAATCGCCAAGCATTAAAGGCCAGCGGCTCAATATCCGCCATGGCGATCTTTTGTGGCACAAAGGCGACGCCCCAGAAAAGAGCGGCTAATAACAGCAGGATTTCGGCCTGGACTTGTTTGCGTTTCACGTTTTTACTTCCAACCACTTTTTTATTATTGCTGCGAACAAGCTCCAAGCCATTCACAACTCTCTGCAAAGGAAGCCCTACATGGCCTCCAGCAGGTTCACCATTAACTGCAGGGACTCGCGCCCACGAAATTCATTAACGTCTAACTTGTAAGCCAAACGCACTCGCTCGGTAGGCTGCGGCCACTGGTCTGTGTCCACATTAAAAGCGATGGCATCGAGGGCCAGCTGTGGCGCCTGCGGCGGAGCCACCACCATCTTCAAGTGACGCTCGCCGACAATACGCTGCTGCAGCAACAGAAACTCCCCATCGAAGACCGGCTCGGGAAACGCCTGCCCCCAAGGTGCACAGGCGCGCAACAGGGCTGCGGTTTGCAGGTTGTAGTCTGCAATATCCAGCTCACCATCGGAGTCGATCACCGCCTGCAATTGATTTTCATCCAGACGCTTGCGCACCACGCGCTCAAACTCCGCTCGGAACGCATCGAGGTTTTCCGCTGGCAGGCTCAACCCCGCGGCCATAGCATGACCGCCGAATTTACTGATCAACTCAGGATTGGCTGCAGCCACATCGCTCAGGGCATCGCGGATATGCAAACCGGAGATGGAGCGCGCCGAGCCTTTGACCAAGCCGTTATCCCCTTCGGCAAAGGCAATTACCGGGCGGTGGAATTTCTCCTTGATACGGCTGGCGAGGATACCCACCACCCCCTGATGCCAGTTGGCATCGTAGAGGCACAAGCTCCAGGGAATCTCTCCCTCCAGCTGCAGAACTTCCAACGCCGCCAGAGCTTCCCGCTGCATACCCTGCTCGATGGCCTTGCGGTCCCGGTTGAGCATATCCAGCTCCCCCGCCAGCTCACGAGCCTCACTGGGATCGCGGGTCAGGAGGCAGCGGATGCCGGTGCCAATATCATCCAGGCGCCCGGCCGCATTGATACGCGGCCCCAGGATAAAACCAATATCGGTGGTGGAAAGCCTGCGCTGGTCACGCCCGGCCACTTCTAACAAAGCGGAAATACCGGGTCGGCAGCGACCGGAACGAATACGAGCAATACCCTGGTGCACCAGGATGCGGTTGTTGTGATCCAGCGGCACCAGGTCTGCCACGGTGCCGAGCGCCACCAAATCGAGATATTCGGCCATATTCGGCGGGGCAATACCGCTCTGCTCAAACCAGCCGCACTCCTGCAAGGCGCTGCGCAGACGACTCAACAGGTAAAAGATAACTCCCACACCAGCGAGATTTTTACTGGGGAAATCACAGTTCGGCTGGTTCGGGTTCACAATGGCATCGGCATCTGGCAGCTCACTGCCGGGCAGGTGGTGATCGGTTACGATCACTGTCATACCCGCTGCCTTGGCCGCCGCCACCCCATCGATACTGCTGATGCCGTTATCCACGGTGATCAGCATATCCGGGGCGCAATCCTTGGCCACCTCTACGATTTCCGGGGTGAGGCCGTAACCAAAATCGAAACGGTTCGGCACCAGGAAGTCCACGCCCGGCGCTCCCATGGCCCCCAGTGCCAGCACGGCGAGCGTGCTGCTGGTGGCACCATCGGCATCGAAGTCACCGACGATCAAGATCTTCTGTTGCGCTCGCACGGCTTCCACCAGCAGTGTCACCGCTGTATCCAGCCCCCGCATCAACTGGGGTTGCTGCAGCTTGGCGAGACTGTGGTTCAGGGCCTCCTCGCTGACGATGCCACGACCAAGCAGTACCCTCTGCAAAATTTTGGGGGTTTCAGAAGCAAAACGGCCAGTGGAAAAATCCACTGGCCGCCGCTGAATTCTTGTACTCATTCTCTCTCAGCTTTTTTTATCCGGCCGCCAAGTCCCTCGCTGCAAAGTCTGCGCCAGCTAGCGTCCTTCGGACAGCATGGTCGCCATATAGTCGTGCACCTGGGACAAGTCGTTGGGCAGTACCTTGAGTCGCTCTTCGCGTTGCCAAAGGTCCTGCATATGGGCCGGCAGGGGAATTTCGGTTTGTGGCAGCGCCTGCGCCACGGCATCGGGGAATTTTGCCGGGTGTGCGGTGGATAAGCAAACCATGGGCTGCTCGGCGGAGCGCCGCACCCTTCTCGCTGCCTCGACACCAATTGCGGTATGGGGGTCGAGCAGATAGCCGGTCGCCTGGTACTGCTCGCGGATCACCTCAATAGTGCGCGCATCGTCGACCCGGCAGCTGGAAAATGTCTTTTGGGCCTGCAACAGGGCCACTTCGCTCAAGTGCATAGGTGCACTGCGATCCGCCAACAATTCTGCCACTGCGGCACCGTCACGGCCGTAGAGATCGAACAACAGCCGCTCAAAGTTACTGGACACCATGATATCCATACTGGGCGACAGGCTGTGCACCAGCGGCTTGGGGGTGTGGTCGTTATCGCTGATGCAGCGGTGCAGGATATCGTTGGCATTGGTGGCGATCACCAACTGGTCGATAGGCAGACCCATCTGCTTCGCCAGGTAACCGGCAAAAATATCGCCGAAGTTGCCGGTGGGCACGGAGAAATTCACGGTTTTTTCCGGCGAACCCAGGCGCAAGGCCGCATAAAAGTAGTAGACGATCTGCGCCATAATGCGCGCCCAATTAATGGAGTTCACTGCCACCAAGCGGCGTCCGTCGGGCAAAAAGGACTGGTTGGCAAAGCTGGCCTTCACCATATTCTGGCAATCGTCGAAATTACCTTCCATGGCGATATTGAACACATTGTCCGACAGCACCGTGGTCATCTGCCGGCGCTGTACTTCTGAGACACGGTTGTGGGGGTGCAGAATAAAAATATCGATATTGTCGCAGTGGCGGCAGCCTTCAATCGCCGCCGAACCGGTATCCCCGGAAGTCGCCCCCATCACCACCACGCGCGCACCGCGCTTTTCCAGCAGGTGATCGAATAACTGGCCGAGAAACTGCAGGGCAAAATCTTTAAAGGCCAGAGTCGGGCCGTGGAAAAGCTCCAGAATCCACTCGTTGGTATCGGTCTGCACCAAGGGCGCCACCGCCCTATGACGAAACTGACTGTATGAGCGCCCGATAATATCGCGCAGCTCCCGCTTACTGAGATCCTCTCCCACAAACGGCCGGATAATTTCAAAGGCCAACGGCTGGTAATCCATACCTGCCATAGCCGCAATATCCTTTTTGGAAAAGTGCGGCAGTGACTCGGGCACATAGAGACCGCCATCACTGGCTAGCCCGGTGAGGACGGTATCGGCAAAAGAGAGAGACGGCGCGCGGCCGCGGGTGCTGACAAATTTCACGATGTTATTTCGCTCTTGGATCTCGTGGGCAATAGTGAAAACTGGCGCCGACTCCTATGGAACGGCGCCATGTAGCAGAGGGGGTAAGGATCAGCCGAGGCTCTCCACGCGAATGCGCACCACTTCCCCCTCGACTGTATCCAGGGCCTCAATTTGTGCGACCGCCTCGCGCAGGCAGGCCTCTCTGGCACGACTGGTGAGAATCACCACAGGAACTAACTCTTCCCCATCCACTGGCTCGTGCTGAATCAGGGCCTCAATGCTGATGCCCTGATCGCTGCAGATCGTCGCCACCTTGGACATGACTCCGGGCTTGTCGTGAGCGGAAATACGCAGGTAATAGCTGGTGACCACTTCTTCCTCCGGCAACACCAGAGTATCGCCCTGCTCTGCCAAGGCCACCCCGGCAGCGGGCACGCGCTGATCCGGCTTGGCATCGAGGGTGCGCGCTACATCGACGATATCGGCAATCACTGCCGAGGCAGTGGCTTCGGCACCGGCGCCCGCGCCGTAATACAGGGTTGGCCCCACTGCATCGCCGTTGACCAACACCGCATTCATCACACCATTGACATTGGCGATCAGGCGACGCTGGGGAATCAAGGTTGGGTGTACCCGCAGTTCTACCCCCTGCTCTGTGCGGCGGGCGATACCCAGGTGCTTAATGCGATAGCCGAGTTCATCGGCATAGCGGATATCCTCCGGGCAAATGCGGCTGATCCCCTCGGTATACACCTTGTCAAAGGCGAGCGGGATAGTGAAAGCTAGCGAGGCCATAATTACCAGCTTGTGCGCGGCATCGATACCTTCCACATCGAAGGTCGGGTCCGCTTCGGCATATCCAAGCGCCTGTGCCTGAGCCAGGGCCTCATCAAAGCTGCGACCCTTCTCGCGCATTTCTGTGAGGATATAGTTCCCAGTGCCATTAATAATACCGGCGAGCCATTCGATGCGGTTGCCCACCAAGCCTTCGCGCAGGGATTTAATAATAGGAATGCCGCCGGCCACGGCCGCTTCATACGCAATGGTGACCCCCTTTTGTGCGGCCAGCTCAAACAGCTCATTGCCGTGCTCGGCGATCAGTGCCTTGTTCGCTGTCACCACATGCTTGCCGTTTTCTATCGCTACCAGAACCAGCTCGCGCGCTACCGTAGTGCCGCCAATTAATTCCACCAGAATATCGACATTAGGATTGTGGGCGACCTCAAAGATATCGCGGGTGACATTCAGCTGGCTGGTATCGCAATCGGGGTTGTCGCGGCGGGCTCCGACCTGCTCAATCACCACCGCGCGACCACAGCGCGCGGCCACCTCATCTCCATTGCGCGCCAGGACATTAATCGTTCCGCTGCCCACAGTGCCCAAACCGCAAACACCGATACGCACTGCACGCTGCGGCTCTACCGCAGACACCTGATCCGCCGCCTCTGCGACGTCTTCAATTGTTGCGCTCACAAATTCCCTCCGCGCCTAGGCTCCCGGCAGTACACCCCAACCTAAAATGCTGCGCCAGGAGAAGACGCAATAAAAACAAATAAAATTAACAAAAGATCGACAACCTTACCGAGCCGAAAGCAAAAAAGTCAATAAAATTGCGCCAGCCAGACCCTAGCCTAGGCATTGTGGTGAGCGAAACTTTTGTCACGCTAAAGATCCTCTTGAAATAGGAACCATCCTCAGTAGATGCTATAAGAGCATCTACTAGCATCAGGTACCAGCAACCTGCGAAATTGCATCCACCGCGCCTTTTCCAAAAAATGGGCGCACTGAAAACGGACTCAGATAGCGGTCGAGTGATGAAAAAAACCCTTATCCTTTATACCGGCGGAACCCTGGGAATGCGCCGCAGCGAATCCGGCTATGTGCCCGACGCCGACCTCGAAGGTGCTCTGCAGCGCCTGCTACAGGATGTGATCGGCCAGCTGCCGAGCTACGACTTCCAGGCCCTCGACCCACTCCTCGACAGCGCCAATATGCAACCCCAGGACTGGTACCGCATCGCCTCCCTGATACGCGACAACTATAGCCACTACACAGGCTTTGTTGTGCTACACGGCACCGATACTATGGCTTATACCGCCTCCGCGCTGTCCTTCGCCCTGCAGGGACTGGCGAAACCGGTAGTGGTAACCGGCTCGCAAATTCCCTTGCGGGAAATGCGCAGCGACGCCTACAACAATTTAATCGCCGCCCTGCTGTTGAGCGGTTCGGACAGTATTGGAGAGGTCTGCCTCTACTTTAATGGCAAGCTGCTGCGCGGCAATCGCGCGGTAAAAGTCAGCTCCGGCTCATTGGACGCCTTTGCCAGCCCCAATTACCCGAGCCTCGGCGAAGTGGGTATTCAGGTGCATATCGACCCCAATGCTTTATTGATGCACGGCGACACACCACAATTTGAGATTCCCGAAAACGCCGATGGCAACGTTGTACTGGTGAAACTATTCCCCGGAATAACGCCGCTATTCCTCAGCAAGATTATTGAAGCCCGTCCGCGCGGCATAGTGATTGAAACCTACGGTACCGGCAACGCCCCCACCGACGACCAGGCCTTTACCGCACAACTGACAAGAGCCGCAGAACTGGGAATTATTTGTGTGGCGGTATCCCAGTGTCTGGAAAACCATGTCGATCTCGGCAAGTACGCTGCGGGCTCTGCGCTACTGCGCGCCGGTGTAATCGGTGGCCTGGATATGACCAGTGAAGCCTGCTATGCCAAATTGAATCATCTGCTGGCCATGAATTACACGAGCAGTGAAGTTAAAAAACTGATGGAAACCCCGCTGTGTGGGGAATGTACACCCTAGCAAAACCAAACGGGATTCATTGAGCAGTGCATAAAGAAGATTCTGCCAGTCTATCGCTGCAAATATAAATCCCAGCTACTTTTTATCGGGCGGCCAAATGTGGCCAAGTATTCGTTTAGATGGGAAATACTGGGCATTTAGGCCAGAAGCAGACACTCCTTGATGAGCAATAATTTTTCACAAAACTTGCGCTTGCTGTGCAGCTTTTACCGATCGATCGCCGAAGTGTGTCGGCGCATGGGCGTGAACCGAGCGCAATTTAACAAATATCTAAACGGTAATACCCAGCCCTCACAGTATACCCTCAATAAGATCTGCCATTTCTTTGGTGTTGAACCTCATGAAATTCTGATGCCCGCGGAACAGTTTGAGCAAATTGTTCGGGTACGCAGCACCCACACTACCGTTGAACCTTCTCGCCCCTATTCCACGGATATTGATCTGTTAATGCGGGAGTCCCAAGGCCGCGCAGATAAATACCTGGGTTTTTACTTTGAGTTCCACTACTCAATGACCTTTCCCGATCACATTATTCGCAGCCTGCTGCATATTGAATCCGATGGGGAAGGATATTATTTCCAGCGCTTCGAGCGCATGCGCTACCCAGACAGGGAGGAGTGGTACAAATCTCGCTACAAAGGCATGCTGCTTTTTCTCTCCGAGCGTATTTTTCTGATCGGCTATGAAGCGCTGACGCGCAATGAAATTGCCCAGACAATTTTGTACCCCACCTACAAGAGCCGGGTCAGTTATTTGTCAGGATTAAAACTGGGTGCCTCCGCCAGTGACCGACGTGAACCCGTATGCACAAAAGTATTGTTGGAATCGCTCGGAAGAAATATCAGCATCAAGAACGCATTAAAACTATGTGGTGTATTTGGCCCGGACTCGGACGAGATTAATCGCAGCATTCGCGAAAATATCCGGGCGACCAATACTGAAGGTCCACAGAGTTTTTTTGCCACCCCACTTTAATCATAAATTTCTATTGAGGGCCCAACCAAGAGGCCCGAATAATGACAACTACGGGCAGCCTGGAACCCAGCTTAATACTGGCTACTGGTGCGCTTGCCCCTATGCAGATGAAGAGAAAGCAAAAGCATCATGACAAATGATTTCCATACCCTAAAATCCATGCCCGTATTCTCTGCCGGCAGTGAATTTCGTATCGAAAAAGACCTGCTCGGAGAGCGCGAAGTACCCGCCGATGTCTATTTCGGCATTCAAACCCTGCGCGCCCTGGAAAACTTCCAGATCACCGGTATTACCCTCAACCATTTCCCCAACTTGGTCAAAGCGCTGGCTATGGTGAAGAAGGCTGCGGCTCATGCCAACTGCGAACTTGGCTACCTCGAAGAAAACTTACAAGCGGCAATTGCAGAAGCCTGCGATGAAATTATTGAAGGCAAACTGCATGATCAATTCCTGGTGGACATGATTCAAGGCGGTGCCGGTACCTCCACCAATATGAATGCCAACGAGGTAATTGCCAATCGCGCCCTGGAACTGTTAGGCCACAACAAGGGGGAATACAAAAACGTTCACCCCAATAACCATGTCAACCTGTCGCAATCCACCAACGACGTTTACCCTTCCTCCATCAACCTGGCGGTACTACTCAGTTACAACGACCTGGTGCAATCCATGGAGGAGTTGTGTATCGAGTTTGATGGCAAAGCCAAGGAATTTTCCCACGTTATTAAGATGGGCCGCACCCAGTTACAGGATGCCGTGCCCATGACTCTCGGGCAGGAGTTTGCCGCTTTCGCTGCAACTATTCGCGAAGATGTCGCTCGGGTTAAAGAGCTCGTCGTACTGTTTAATGAAATTAATATGGGCGGCACCGCAATCGGCACAGGAATTAATACCGATCCGCAATATCGTCAATTGGTTGTGTCGGCACTGTCGGAAATTTCTGATATCGACTTTGTCTGCGCGGAAAACCTGGTGGAAGCCACCTCAGACATGGGCGCCTTTGTCATGTTTTCCGGGGTGATGAAACGTATCGCGGTAAAAATATCGAAGATCTGTAGCGACCTGCGCCTTTTATCCAGCGGCCCCCGTGCAGGTCTCAATGAGATTAATCTGCCACCGATGCAGCCGGGCTCTTCTATTATGCCTGGCAAGGTAAACCCGGTAATTCCCGAGGTAGTAAACCAGGTGGCCTACCAGGTGATCGGCAATGATCTGACCATTACTCTCGCGGCCGAATCGGGCCAGCTGCAGTTAAATGTCATGGAACCAGTGATCGCCTTCAACCTGCTGCAATCCATGCGCCTGATGACCCAGGCTATGCACACCCTGGCCCAACGCTGCGTCAACGGTATCAGCGCGAACGAAGAGCACTGCCGACAGATGGTCGAAAACAGTATCGGCCTGATTACCGCGGTAAATCCATTTATCGGCTATGAAAATGCCACCCGCATCGCCCAGCAGGCATTGATGACCGGCGCGAGCGTCAAGCAGTTGATTTTGGAGGAAGGATTGCTGAGTGAAGAGGAGTTAAACGATATTCTCGCACCGGAGAATATGACTCAGCCGCGCAAGGTGGCACTGAAGAGTCCAGCTTAGATATAAAATCAGCGGCTGCCTTAGGCTAGCCGCTGATTTTTATATGTGGGTTTTTAAATACCCAGCTCTTTAATCAGGGTAGCTGGCGGCAGATAGCCTGGCACAACTCTGCCATCCTCCATCACGATGGTGGG
Organism: Microbulbifer sp. CnH-101-G; assembly: GCF_052466775.1. Taxonomy (NCBI): domain Bacteria; kingdom Pseudomonadati; phylum Pseudomonadota; class Gammaproteobacteria; order Cellvibrionales; family Microbulbiferaceae; genus Microbulbifer; species Microbulbifer sp. CnH-101-G. Next base: position 840,780 of record NZ_CP174292.1, on the reverse strand, counting down.
TGTCCCACGCACATCGATCTCTTCATTACCCAATTTATATTGGGCCGCGACCGGGTTGTTATCGCAAACTTTCAGTGGCACATTTTCGCGATTTTTTAATGCGGTCAGGGTCTGGTTGCTGTCATCGGCACACCAGGCAGTCGCGAGCTTGCGATAACCCAGTGACTGCAAGCCGCCGCGCGGGAATGCCAAATACCTGACTTCAATGCCGCGCTTATTCAACTCAGGCACATCCTGGTGCAGTTTTCGACAGTAACCGCAGTCCACATCGGTAAATACATAAATTCGCGCTTTGGTTTCACCCTTGGGCGAGAAAACGATCATATCGTCAACGCTCTGGGTTTCCATTACCTTGGCCCGGCGAGTTGCCCGGCGGCCTTCAGAGAGGTTGGCAAAGCCGCCACCGCTCTTCACCTGAAACAGGTCACCCAGGATAAAGTGGTTGCCATCGGCTGAGACGAACAGAGTGCTGCTGCCACCATCCAACTCTACCTCGTAGAGCCCTTCGATGGGGGTCTCACGCACGTCACCGTACTTGGGCTTTGGGTTACTGGCCTCTAGACGAGCTTTGATTGTCTTCGCAACATTCGCGTCGACCTCTGCAAGGGCCGCTGGGCCAAGCAGACCGAGCAGCGCACCAGCGAGCGCCAGCGGCTTCTTGATAAGCATCATTACCGATTGCTCCTTAAATTCTCAATGGGGTTCGACTCGATCGTCGGCCTTCAGTTCCAGCCAGTATGGCAGCTGCGCGCCATATCAGGTTTATATGGCGCGTTTTAACATATTCGAGCACCTGTAACTACGTGCAAATAGCCAACTTGTGGACTGACTCTATGGATCTGACAGAGGGGAACCCAACGGATGGGCGCTCAGCAAGAAGGGATAGAAAGGATAGCAGCGCAAATGACTATACAATTGCGACAATCTCTCAAAGCATCTGAGAGCGAATATTCACTAGGTCTGCTTGAGATACAAAAAAGCCGGAGCAACTGCCCCGGCTTTTTGGTGAGCTGTAAGAGATGCGCTTAGTTAAGCTTCTCTTTAATACGTGCGGCTTTACCAGTCAGGCTGCGCAGGTAGTAGAGTTTAGCCTGGCGCACGTCACCACGACGCTTAACCTTGATGCTGTCAACCAGCGGGCTGTGAGTCTGGAAAGTACGCTCAACGCCAACACCGTGGGAGATTTTACGCACGGTGAAGGAGGAGTTCAGGCCGCGGTTGCGCTTGCCGATTACCACGCCTTCGAACGCCTGCAGACGCTCGCGGTTACCTTCTTTTACTTTCACTTGAACGATTACGGTGTCGCCCGGTGCGAAGGGAGGTACTTCGCTCTTCAGCTGTTCCTGCTCCAGCTGCTGGATAATTTTGTTAGTCATTTGGATTTGCTCCCAAATAGAGTTTATGTAGCTTCTCAGCTAGTTCACCGAACTACTCTCGCCTCCCGGCGAATCCGGCATCAAGTTTCGTCGGATTTCCGCTCCTGCTGAATTTCCTCCAACAGTTGCTTCTGCTCCTTGTCCAGCTCCAGCCCCTCCAAAAGGTCGGGCCGACGCTGCTGTGTGCGCGCCAGTGCCTGCTTCAGGCGCCAGCGGCGTATTCTTTCGTGGTTGCCCGAGAGCAACACTTCCGGTACCGCTACACCCCGGTACTGTTCGGGCCGGGTGTAGTGGGGACAGTCGAGCAAGCCCGAGGAGAAAGAATCCTCAACCGCCGACTGATCGTGCCCCAAAGCGCCGGGAATCAGCCGTGTGATGGCATCCACCATCACCATAGCAGCCAGTTCACCACCGCTAAGGACATAGTCACCAATGGACCATTCCTCGTCGATCATCGATTCGACGATACGCTCATCCACCCCTTCGTAACGCCCGGCCAGCAAAACCAGGTTGCCAGCGTCAGAGAGACTTTCGACCCCACGCTGATCCAGTTGCTGTCCCTGCGGAGACAGGTAGATAGTGCGTACAGCTTCACCCTCTTCTCCAGCCCAGGCGCATGCCGCCTGCAGAGACTGATAAAGGGGTTCGGCCATCATCACCATTCCGGGACCACCGCCGTAGGGGCGATCATCCACAGTGCGGTGCTTGTCACTGGTGAAATCCCGAGGGTTCCAGCAGCGTACTTCCAGCAGGCCATCTTTAACAGCCCGCCCACTGACACCATACTCGGTCAATGCGGCAAACATCTCCGGAAAAATGCTTACCAGAGCGATTCTTTTAGCCATCGCTCAGCGCCTTAAAAAGCTGGGTCCCAGTCGACGGTGATCACACCGGCTTCCAGGTCTATATCTTTAATAAACTGGTCTGGCAGATACGGTATCAAGCGCTCGCGCTTATCCGTCCCACCACGCACAACCAATACATCGTTGGCGCCAGTTTCCATCATGCGAACGACACTGCCAAAATCGTGTTCCTCGCCGTCAAAACGGCTGATAACCCGCAAACCCTCAAGCTGGTGCCAGTAATACTCACCCTGCTCGAGTTCAGGCATCAGGTCACGCGCAATAGCAATATCCCGCTGGCAAAGTTGAGCCGCTAAATCGCGGTCATCCAGCCCCTTCACATGAACGATCAATCCCTTGCCATGACGCTTGCCAGCATCAATTTCCAAGGGCTCCCAACCTTTTGGCCCCCGCAACCACCACTTGGGGAATTGCAGGATGTTGTCCATCGGCTCGGTATAGGAGTGAACCTTGACCCAGCCGCGCACACCATAAACGGTAGTTACGCGTCCAACAGTGACCAATTCCTCGGAAGCGTTTCCGTTATCTGTCACAGACGCACCACTTACGCGCAAATTAAGCGGATTCTTTCAGCAGCTTGCTGACGCGATCAGAAACCTGAGCGCCGTGACCCAGCCAGTAGTCAACACGCTCACGATCGATACGCAGACGCTCTTCCTGACCGCGGGCAACCGGGTTGAAGAAGCCAACACGCTCAATGAAACGACCGTCGCGAGATTTGCGGCTATCGGTTACGGTCAGGTGATAAAACGGGCGTTTTTTAGCACCGCCACGAGCCAAACGAATGGTTACCATGTAACTTTCCTGTAGTTTTAAATACTTGGCGACAGCGTTAGCCGTCACCCAAACAACTCTGCCGGCAGCTCACCCCCGGCTGAAAGGCGGCGTATTCTAATGTACCGCCAGGGTTTTGTATAGCGCTTCATGGGGCCGCCAGGGCCCCGGAAACCCTTACTTTTTCTTGAATCCGGGGGGCAGGCCACCGGGCATACCGCCCATCCCACCGAGGCCTCCGGGCATGCCGCCACCGCCAGTCATTCCACCGAGGCCGCGCATCATCTTGCCCATACCACCACCCTTGAGCTTTTTCATCATTTTGCCCATCTGCTTGTGCTGCTTGAGCAACCGGTTAAGATCCTGCACCTGGGTACCGGAACCGGCGACAATACGGCGCTTGCGAGAACCATTGAGCAGATCCGGGTTGCGGCGCTCCGCAGGGGTCATGGAAGAGATAATCGCATCCATACGTTTGAATTCTTTGCCCATATCCGCCTGCTGGGCAGCTTGCGCGATGCCGCCCATACCGGGCATTTTCTCCAGCAGGGAACCGAACCCGCCCATATTTTGCATCTGCTGCAGCTGGTCGCGCAGGTCTTCCAGATCGAAGCCCTTGCCCTTCTGTACCTTTTTGACCAGCTTTTCGGCTTTTTCCTTGTCGATCTTTTGCTCTGCCTCTTCGATCAGAGACAGAATATCGCCCATGCCGAGAATTCGTGATGCAATACGATCCGGGTGGAAGGTTTCCAAAGCATCGGTCTTTTCACCGACACCGATAAACTTAATCGGCTTGCCAGTGACATGACGCACCGAGAGCGCTGCACCACCGCGGGCATCGCCGTCCGCCTTGGTCAGGATGACCCCGGTAAGCGGCAGGGCCTCATTGAAGGCATTGGCGGTATTCACCGCGTCCTGACCGATCATGGCATCGATAACAAACAGGGTTTCCGCGGGGTCCAGCTCACTGTGCAGCTCTCGGATTTCATCCATCAGCTGGCTATCAATATGCAGGCGACCCGCAGTATCGACGATCAGTACATCGGCAAACTGCTTGCGTGCGGCATCCACCGCGCCCTTGGCGATATCCAGCGGCTTCTGTTCTGGAGTGGAAGCATGAAACAGCGCACCCACTTCACCGGCCAGAGTCTCCAGCTGCTTAATGGCTGCGGGGCGATATACATCCGCACTCACCACCATGACTTTTTTCTTTTCCCGCTCCTGCAGGTATTTGGCCAGCTTGGCGACACTGGTGGTTTTACCAGCGCCCTGTAGGCCCGCCATCAGTATCACTGCCGGGGGTTGCACCGCAAGGTTGAGGGGCTCTGCAGCCGCACCCATTACCTTGACCAGCTCATCCTGAACAATCTTGACGAACTGCTGGCCCGGATTCAGGGCCTTGCTAACCTTCTGCCCTACAGCAGCTGTGCGCACTTGCTGCACAAAGGCCTTGACTACAGGCAGAGCGACATCCGCTTCAAGCAACGCTTTGCGCACTTCGCGCAGGGTATCGCGGATATTGTCATCGGTCAGGCTTGCCTTGCCGGTGACTTTTTTTAGGGCCGCCGATAAGCGGTCACTCAGGTTATCGAACATAAATTCGTCTCGATTTCTCCGATTGCGGACAGGACCCCGGTGCGGAGGGCCGCGAAATTTTTTAGGGGAGTATCTCCAACTCCCACTCTGAGGCGCGGCAGTATAGCCCAGGTCCCGTCACAGCCGAAATATCACCAGATCTTCCCTGTTAAAGCGGGCTGTGACACACTCCTCCTCCACTGCTTAGAAGATACGGATCTAACCAATGGCGGCATTCGCCCACTGGACGGCCATCGCGCTATATATAGCTACCACCATTGTCGCGGCCAGGGCCCTTGCCCGCGCACAACAGCCCGAGCGCTGGCTCCTGCTGGGCCTGCTTGCCGGGGCACTGATTGCCCATGCAATATCTCTGGCACACACGCTGTTTTCCCCCGCAGGTTACCGCTTTGACCTGTTGGCGATGCTGTCACTCATCACCTGGGTAGTGAACCTATTGCTACTTATCCTGACTGTAAGCCGCCCACTCACCCTGTTGATCCTTATTTTTGCCCCAATCGGAGCGCTCACTGAGCTTGCTGACGCCCATATCTGGGGACCTGTGGCACCACACCAACAGCTGTCTTCGGGTATAGCTGTGCACGCGCTTTTATCTATCTGCGCCTACTCTCTGCTCACCCTGGCAACCCTGCAGGCCATCTACCTCTACTACCTGAATCAACAATTGCACAACCACAGGCCTGTGGGCGCAATGCGGCTGCTTCCCCCTCTGCAGAGTATGGAGTCACTACTCTTTGGCTTGATCGCTTTTGGTCAACTGCTACTAACCGCCTCCCTGATTACCGGATTTATATTTGTGGGCAACCTTTTTGAGCAGGGTCCCCTACATAAAACAATACTCTCTCTGATCGCCTGGGTACTCTACAGTATCCTTCTCTGGGGGCACTGGCAGTGGGGTTGGCGCGGCAATACCGCCGTGCGCTGGACTCTGTGCGCCTTTGCCGCACTCATGCTGGCCTACTTTGGCAGCAAGCTGGTAATTGAGGTTATTCTTCAGCGCGGTTAAATAAGAAAAGGAAATCGCAGTTAAACCGACAGGAAGTTATTGGCAACAGCACTCCAATACACCAGCATTTTGTGGTCGGTAACTGTAGATTCCTACCATCTCTCTAGCCCTTAATTTGTATGCTTTGGGCTACTAATGACTAGAAAACTTGCGGAGGTCTCTGTTCTGTTCCAATATCTCCGCTCAGAAATAAAAAGAGTTCTCCCTTGAACGAGATGCCCCCGGGCCTGCTGTTTAGCCTGCTGGCCCTGCTGATTGTGATATCGGCTTTCTTTTCCAGCTCCGAAACCAGCATGATGGCGCTGAACCGCTACCGCCTGCGCCACCAGGCTAAGAATGGTCACCGCGGAGCCAAGCGAGCCATGGAACTGCTCGCCCGCCCAGACAAACTGATCGGCGTTATCCTGATCGGTAATAATCTGGTGAATATCCTTGCATCGGTTATTGCCGGTGCCGTTTTTACCCAGCTTTATGGTGATGCCGGCCTTCTTTACGCCACCGGAGCCCTTACCGTAGTTATCCTTATTTTCGCCGAAGTTACCCCGAAAACAATTGCCGCACTACATCCTGAGCGGATCGCCTTCCCCGCGTCCCTAGTTTTGCGCCCCCTTCAGTGGCTTCTGACCCCCTTTGTACTGCTAGTAGGGAGTATTTCAAATGGCCTCGCGCGCTTGGTCGGTGTCGAGACAACCTCTGGCGGAGATGCCGAGCACCTGGCACCAGAAGAGCTAAGATCCGTGGTATTTGAGTCCGGTGCCCTCATACCCAGCAAGCACAAAGGCATGCTCCTCAATGTGCTGGACCTGGACCAGGCCACGGTGGAGGACATTATGATTCCCCGCAACGAGGTCATGGGAATCGACCTGGAAAATAGCGCTGATCAAATCCTCCAACAACTGGCAGAAAGCACCTATACGCGCCTGCCGGTCTACCGGGGAGATATCAATCATGTGGTGGGCATTCTCCACCTACGCCGCGCCGCACAAATTCTGCGCGACGGCCCCGATAGCCTCACTGCCGAAAGGCTCAAATCCTTTACCGGTGAGCCCTACTTCGTACCCGAGGCCACGCCCCTCCCTACCCTGCTGATGAACTTCCAGAAAACCAAGCGCCGCATGGGCCTGGTTGTAGATGAATACGGCGAAGTGATGGGGATCGTGACCCTGGAGGATCTACTGGAGGAAATTGTCGGTGATTTCACTGCGAGCCCAGTACCCAGCGACGACGAGGAAATTGTCGCCGTTGAAGGGGGCTGGTATATGATCGAAGGCGGAACCTCTATTCGGGATATCAACCGCACCCTGGGCTGGGATCTGCCCACCGACGGCCCCAAGACTTTCAATGGCCTCGCCATGGAGCACCTGGAAAGCATCCCAGATGGCAATATCAGCTTGTATATCCTCAATTATCTGGTGGAAATTGAAGAGGTATCAGACAAGATGATCACCAAAGCCCGCGTTAAGAAAATCGAGCGTTAACCAATAACTTGGTGAATCCTGAGCTCAGGCGAAATCCACTAAGAGCTTCTTCACAGGGGCGAAGCTCACCCTATGTACCGGGCTAGGCCCGAGCTCTTGCAGGGCTTGCATATGCGCCTTGGTTGGGTAGCCTTTGTGGCCGGCCAGCCCATAGCCTGGATATTTCGAATCCAACTCCACCATCTCACGATCCCGCGCCACTTTTGCCAGAATCGAGGCGGCGGCAATCGCTGCAACGCGAGCATCCCCCTTGACCACAGTATCGCAGGGGTAAGGCCAATCCGGTTTCTTGTTGCCGTCCACCAACACAAATTCCGGCTGCAAGGAAAGCTGCTTCACCGCGCGATGCATTGCCAGCAGGCTCGCCTGCAAAATATTGATCTGATCGATCTCCTCGACTGTAGCTCGAGCGATAGCGAAACTCAGAGCGCGCTCACAGATTTCATCAAAGAGTAACTCTCGTTTTTTTTCACTGAGCTTTTTGGAGTCAGCCAGCCCGATAATAGGTTTGGCCGGGTCGAGAATTACCGCAGCCGCCACGACATCTCCAGCCAATGGACCACGGCCGACCTCATCAACTCCGGCAAGCAGATCCCCTTTATAAGGGCAGATGTACGGCGGCAATTCTTTTTTGATGCTCATGGATTTTTATAACCTCATTACTTCAAAAGAGTACAAATAGCATCGGCCGCCCGCTCGGAGGCATTTCGTCGTAACTGTTGATGAAGGTCGTCAAACTCGCGCTCTAACTGATCGCCGAGCAACGGATCCTCAAAATAGCGCATCAACGCAGCCCCAAGATTTTCAGGGGTCGCATCACTCTGTAATATTTCCGGAACCAGCTCCCTCTGTGCCAATAAGTTAGGCAACGAGACCCAGGTGGTATGTAACATACGGGAGACGATGGCATAGGAGATTTTGCCCAGTTTATAGGCCACTACCATGGGCTTTTTCAGCAGCATCGTCTCCAGAGTCGCCGTGCCCGAGGCAATCAATACGGAATTAGAGACACTGAGGGCCTTGTGGGAATCCCCTTCCAGCACGGTAACCGGCAGCTCTGGGAAACTCTCCAGCTGCTCTTTCAATTCCGCCAGGCGCTGCTCATTGGCCGCCGGCAAAACAAACTTAAGATCGGGGTGACGCTGATAACACCAGCGAGCCGCTTGTAAAAATAACGGCCCTAGTAAACGCACTTCACCGCCACGACTACCCGGCAACAGCGCGATAACTCTATCATCAGCTTCAAAACCTAACTCTTTGCGCGCTGCGACATTGTTAACCTGCAGGGGGATTTCATCCGCAAGGGGATGCCCCACAAACGTCACCGGCACTTGGTTTTCCCGGTAAAAGGCCGCCTCAAAAGGCAGTAACGTGAGCATATGATCGATGGCCCGGGCGATCTTTTTAATCCGCCCCCGCCGCCACGCCCAAACTGAAGGGCTGACATAGTGTACGGTGCAGATGCCCTCGGCCTTGAGAGATTCTTCCAGCGATAAATTAAAATCCGGCGAATCAATACCGATAAAAAGATCCGGTGGATTCTCAGTGAAATGCTCACGCAGGGTGCGGCGAATTTTTAACAATTCCGGCAAACGCTTTAACGGTTCAACGAAACCCATCACCGAGAGCCGCTCCATCGGAAACAGGGTTTTTGCTCCCAAAGCCAGCATTCGCGGGCCCGCAATCCCTTCAAATTGAATTCCCGGTAGACGCTTTTGCAAGGCTTCTATAAGACCTGCACCAAGGATATCCCCTGAGGCCTCGCCAACAACAATACCAATACGAACCGGTTTATTATTTTCTGACACGCCTAAATATTCCCCCAGAGCGGAATAGACCTAACTCTTACAAACATCGAGCAAAAGAAGAAAGAATTTTTTGGGGAAGTGGCCAATAACAGCACTCCCCGTAAATGATTGTGATTAGCGGACAATGCCGCGGGCTGAGGATTGTAGGGAGTCAATCCAGGGCTGGATCACAGGGGACTGTTCACGCAACTCTCTCAGGGCCTGTAAGGCCTCCTGCAAGGTAAGGCCACGCCGGTAGACCGTTTTGTAAGCCTTGTTGATCAAAGAGATATCCTCACGGGAAAAACCGCGACGACGCAACCCCTCCGCATTGATGGTTTTGGCCTCCGCCGGATTCCCGGCAACCATAACGTAAGCGGGCACATCTTTACCGATTGCCGCCCCCATGCCCAGGAAAGCATGCTCCCCAATCGTGCAATGTTGATGCACAAGACTGTAGCCACTGAGAATTGCCCAATCCTTGACAATAACGTGGCCAGCAAGCCCTACATTATTCACCAAAATCGTATGGTTACCGACAACACTATCATGGCCAATGTGGGCATAAGCCATAATCAGATTATCACTACCGATTGTAGTTTCCCCGCGGTCTTGCACGGTACCGCGATGAATAGTGACGCCCTCGCGAATGACATTGTTATCACCAATTACGAGGGTAGTTTCCTCACCCTGGTATTTTTTATCCGGCGTATCCTGGCCTATCGAAGCGAACTGATAAATGCGATTATTTTTTCCGAGCTTGGTGGGCCCGCTCAATACGACATGTGAAGCTATCTCACAGCCATCACCAAGCTCCACATTGGCCCCGACAATGGAATAGGCTCCGATACTCACCCCGGAACCGATAACCGTCGTCGGATCGACAATAGCTGTGGGGTGGATATTTGTCTGCATTCTGGAATCTACTCCTCAAGTAGCGGCACTACGGACACTACAACTTCACATAAATAACAACGGAAAACTATCTAAAGCACCTCAGTGGTCACATCAAGTGACGAGCAGAAATGCTAGACCTGCTTCACTGCACACAGAAGGTCCGCAGAGGCAGCCAACTCTCCATCCACACTGGCCTTACAGGAAAACTTCCAGATGTTGCGACGTACCGAAACCGCTTCGGACATCAAATCCAGCCTATCCCCCGGCACCACCTGACGCTTGAATCGAGCCTTGTCAACACCGCCAAACAGGTAGAGGTAGCCATCCTCTGGTTTCTTACCAAATGTCTTAAAGCCGAGGATTCCAGAAACTTGTGCCAAAGCCTCAACGATCATAACACCGGGAAAAATCGGCATCTGTGGAAAGTGACCGTTAAACAGCTCTTCATTAACAGAGATATTTTTATACCCCTTAATAAACTTTCCTTCCTCGAGCTCTACTACTCGGTCCACCAATAAAAACGGATAGCGATGTGGCAGGTACTCGCGAATCTCAGTTACATCCATCATTCCAAATGCCCCCAGAAACCACTTCGGGGCGTTAAACGCCCCGAAAACAGCAATTCAAAATTGTTTTTCTTACAGCAGTTGAGCTATTCATCCCTGTCGCGGGACAATACCTCAAGTTGCCTCTCCAAATCTTTCACTCTTCGCGCCATTTTATCCAACTGACCGAAGCGCACCGCGTTGCGACGCCAAGACTGACTGTCATCAAAGGGTAAGGCGCCGGAATAGATTCCCGGTTTTTCAATGGATTTGGTCACAAAGGTATTAGCGGTAACCTGGCAGCCATCGGCGATCGTTACATGCCCAGCTATGCGGGAGCTACCACCTAAAGCACAGTGCTTCCCTATCATTGCGCTGCCGGCGATTCCGGTACATGCGGCGATGGCTGAGTAGTCACCAATCTGCACATTGTGCGCGATTTGGACCAAGTTGTCGATCTTGACTCCACGGCCAATCACCGTATCACCTAGCGCTCCACGATCCACACAGGTGTTGGCACCAATTTCAACTTCATCGCCAATCTGGACGCCGCCCAACTGGTAAATTTTTATCCACTCCCGCTGATGAGGAGCAAAACCAAAGCCATCCGCACCAATAACCGCATGGCTATGGATGATAACATTCCGACCCACCTGACAACCGTGATGCAATATCGCACCAGCAAAGAGGCAGCTCCCTTCACCCAAGGTGCTACCCTCTCCTACAAAACAGTTGGCACCAACCGATGCACTAGGACCAATTTTCGCAAATGCCTCAATTACTGCACCCGCGGCAATGGAGGCACTGGGGTCCACTTCAGCATCTGAGTGAACTACAGCACTAGGGTGCACTCCAGCCTCTATGGTTGGAGCCGTATTGAATAAAGCACTGGCCCTGGCAAAAGCTAGGTAGGGATTATCCACACATAGGGCACTAACAGGTGTCTCCTCAACAAACTCACTGGTCACAAGTACCGCACCAGCAGAGGTACTCTTGAGGAAGCGACGATAATTGGGGTTTGCCAGAAAGGTCAGCTGGTCCGGCCCTGCATCTTGCAAGGTGCTCAGGCCACAAATTACATGGTCTGCGTCTACCCCCGGGGCTAGACGCAACTCAGCACCCAGCGCTTGTGCAAGCTGGGTTAACGACAAATTGTCTCTCATACAGGCTATCGATTACTTATCAGCGTTCATACGCTTTACGACAGCCTCAGTCAGGTTTACTGAAGGATTGGCAAAATAAGCGGTAGAGGCGTCCAACACCAAATCCAACTTTTGTTCTTTGATGATCGCTTCCAGCGCGGCTTTGGCTTTGGGTCCCAAAGAAGTCTGGATTTCCTGTCCTACCTGAGCTTCCATTGCGCGAAGCTTTTTAACAGTGGTTTCAAAGTCTGAACGCTTAAAGTTCATTTTACGCTGGTATTCTGTTTTCTGCTCATCGGACCAAGTAACACTGTTTTTCTGCGCGTCCTCTGCCATTTTTTGCAGCTCAGCGCGAATGGATTCGGCGCTGCTTTGCAGCTTGGAATACTCGGAACTGGTCTTCAGTGAATTGACCTTGGTCTTGGCCACATCGGTGCTCATAATCGCGGCCTGCAGGTTAAATACCGCAACCTTTGTCTGCGCCAGAGCGGCACCAGACAGGGTTATACCAACCAGCAGGATTGCGAAAATCTTTACATTCTTAAGCACTTTGGTCTCTCCAATTGATTTTATTTTATGCGCAACAACTGCGCTCTATCCATTTATGTCCGATTAATTTAGAAGCTATTACCCAGGGTAAACTGGAACACTTCGGTTTCATCATCATCATTTTTCTTCAGGGCCTTAGCCAAGCTGAAGGTGAGTGGGCCAAAACCGGTCACCCAAGTCAAGCCGATACCCGCGGAAACATTCATTTTACCGAAGTCCACATCGTAACAGTTGATCTGGGTTTCATCACAACTGGTGTCAAATACATTACCTGCGTCAATGAAGAAAGCAGACTGTAGAGAGCGTTGATCTTTGATAAACGGCAGTGGGAAGATAACTTCGGCACTACCTTCAACTAGGATATTGCCGCCGAAGGGGTCAGGGTCACCATTCGTGTACGTCACCAAAGAACCATTTTCATCTACCAAATAACATTGCTCTGTAATGTCTGTACCATCTGTTGCACAGGGTCCAGTTTGGGTCTGGGACAAATCAGGATAGGTATAAGGTCCCAAGAATACAGCTGGAGTAGAACGAGGACCTAAAGTATTACGCTTGAAACCACGTACAGACCCAAAACCACCGGCATAGAAGTTTTCAAAGAAGGGCAGCTGGTCGAGATCGCCGTAGCCATCTCCATAGCCCAACCGTGTACGCAAGCGCAGGGTCAAACTCTTAGTTAATGGGCGGAAATACTGGCCGGTATAAATAAATTTATAATATTCGAGATCACTACCAGGCACAGTGAATTCTGCGGAGAAGTTCTGGGAAGCTCCGCGAGTTGCCAGTATTCCACGATTCAATGTTGAGCGGGCATAAGAAGCAGTCAATCCCAAGTTATTGAATGCATCACCATAGCGATCGATGAAGCCATTTGGTGTACTAAATAAACCGTCAGTTAATGGCATCGCCAAATTTGCTGCTATACCATCCTCCAAGTCTGCAACAATTTGATCTGCTTCCTCGTAGGTAATGATTCCATCCACCCCATCAATAGGTTGAGGAGTGGTAGTGATTTCCTGCACAGAACTTCTCGAAGCCGAAAGCTCCAAATGATTGAAATTAACATTTAATCCCACTCGGGAAATTTCTGAAACCGGGTAACCGAAGCTAACACCAGCACCGTAACTTGTAGTGTTGTAGTCGGACAGGTTGACTTCCGAATAATCATTCTCTCGGTAAAAAACGTTAAACCCGCGGCTTACGCCATCCGGGGTGAAGTAGGGATCAAGATAGGAAAAATTGAGTGCAGTCTGGTATTCGGACACATTCAAGCCAATACCTACCTGCTTACCAGTACCCAGCCAGTTGTTCTCCTGAATATTACCACCGAGTACCAGGCCACTGCTCTGGGCCCAGCCGATGGTGCCGCCGATAGAACCTGAAGGCTGCTCCTCAACGGTATATTCCACATCGATCTGGTCAGAGGTGCCTGGAACCTCTGCGGTTTCCACTTCTACCTCTTTGAAGTAGCCGAGACGCTCCAGGCGCACTTTGGACTGCTCAATTCTTGCGGAAGAGGCCGAGGCAGACTCCATCTGGCGCATCTCACGGCGCAATACTTCATCGGCAGTACGGGTGTTTCCGCGGAATTGGATTCGACGCACATAAGCACGCTTGCCGGGATTGATAAAGAAGGTGATTTTTACCGTATTATCTTCTTTATTGGGCTCGGGAATACCATTCACTTCGGCAAAGGTATAACCCTCATTGCCCAGGCGCTTGGTAATGTAGTCGGACGTGGTGGTCATCCGGATTTGGGAGAAAGTCTGCCCTTCACGTACCAACAACAGGCGCTTGATTTCCTCTTCCGATACCACCGGATCACCGGCAAGATCCACTTCGCTGACCGTGTAAACATCGCCCTCTCGCACATTGACCGTAATAAAAACGCTCTGCTTGTCGGGACTCAGGGAAACTTGGGTCGACTCGATCTGAAAATCCAGGTAGCCGCGATCGAGATAGTATGATTCCAGACGCTCCAGGTCACCGGTGAGCTTCTCTCGGGAGTACTTGTCATCGCTGCGCAGCCAGGACAACCAACCAGTGGTCTGCAACTCGAAAATTTCCGCCAGTTCCTCATCGGAAAAGGCCCGATTACCCACAACATTGATGTGCTTAATAGCCGCAACCGAGCCCTCATCGACGATAACCCGCAGCTCGACCTGGTTGCGCGGCAGCTCTTTGACTTCGGTCTTTACGCTGGCTCCATAGCGCCCCTGCGCTACATATTGACGCTCAAGCTCCTGAGCAAGCCCTTCTAGAGTTGCACGCTTAAAGATCTGCCCCTCGGACAAACCGTTGTCTTTCATGCCTTTGAGTAGATCTTCAGTGGCGATAGCCTTGTTCCCAGAGATCTCGATTTTGGAGATTGCAGGGCGCTCACGCACCGTGACCACAAGCACACCGTTTTCACGGCCAATCTGGATGTCTTCAAAGTACCCGGTACGGAATAGTGCTCGAGTGGCGCTCTGGATTTCCACAGACTCAATTTCATCACCCACTCGCACGGGAAGGGCGGAAAAAACGGTACCGGCAGAGACGCGTTGTAATCCTTCCACGCGAATATCATTAACCACGAACGACTGCGCTATTGCACTTAAAGGCAACATCAGGCCGAGGGAGGCCGCTTTCAGGAAATCTTTCATCTACTAATTCCGAGTCTTTTTATTCGCAATCCAGGAGTTACAGCACTTTATTAGCGCCCCGCTCCCCCGGAACCTGAGGGTTGCCCCTCTACCATGTAATCGACATCAATCCGGTCTGAATCACCGGATACCTTAACAGTTTCAACTTTCACTACCTTCAAATAACCAAGCCGCTCAAGACGCGCTTTGGCTTGCTCAATACGAGCCGAGGAAGCTAAAGCCGACTCCATCTGGCGCAACTCTCGCCGCAAGACTTCATCTGCGGTACGAGTATTTCCACGAAAAGTAATACGCCGTACGTAAGTGCGTTTTCCCGGATCGATAAAGAAGGTGATTTTTACTGTATTCTCTTCTTTATTGGCCTCTGGAATGCCACTCACTTCAGCAAAACCGTAACCTTTATTACCCAAACGCTTGGAAATATAGTCGGAAGTTGTAGTTACCCTCTCTTGAGAGAATATCTGACCTTCACGTACTAACAACAAGCGCTGTATCTCTTCCTCAGAAACTACCGGGTCTCCTGCGAGTTCTACCTCACTGACAATGTAAACATCACCCTCATTCACATTAATGGTGATAAAAACACTTTTCCTGTCCGGCCCCAGAGATACCTGGGTCGAATCGATCTGGAAGTCAAGGTAACCACGATTGAGGTAATAGGACTCCAGACGCTCGAGATCACCAGTGAGTTTCTCACGAGAGTACTTATCATCACTGCGCAACCAAGAGAGCCAGCCGGTAGTTTTGAGCTCAAAAATTTCGCCAAGCTCTTTATCGGAAAAGACACGATTCCCCACAATATTAATATGTTTAATCGCAGCGACAGTCCCTTCTTCAACAATAACTCGCAGCTCAACCTGATTACGCGGTAGCTCTTTGACTTCAGTCTTGACGCTAGCGCCATAGCGCCCCTGTGCCACATACTGGCGCTCAAACTCCTGAGTCAAACCTTTGAGAGTCGAGCGTTTTAAAATCTGTCCCTCGGCCAGGCCGTATTGCTCCAACACTTTTAGCAGATCCTCTGCGGCAATCGCCTTGTTTCCCGAAATACCAATTTTTGATATGGCCGGTCGTTCCCTGACATTAACAACGAGAACGCTATTTTCACGACCAATCTGTATATCTTCAAAATAACCAGTGCGGAACAGCTCTCGGGTTGCCCCATGTATGTCATCAAGCCCAACCTCATCGCCAACCCGAACCGGAAGCGATGAAAAAACAGTGCCAGCTGAAACACGCTGCAGCCCTTCCACCCGGATATCACTGAGAACGAACGACTGTGCCAAAACGCTGAAAGGCAGCACCAGGCCCAAAGTCATCGTTATCAGCCAATATTTCATACCAATGCCGAGTTACTTCAATTTAATACAGAGGTTGTAAAAACAACCCGCAACGCCCTCACTCAACAAAATTCCTTCACACTCGGTGCAGTTGGGAAAATAAGCTTTAGAGCGCTACAAACGCAAAATATCGTTATAGAGAGCCAGCCCCATAATACAAAGCACCAGGGCCATGCCCACTTGCAAGCCGATCACCTGTACTCTTTCAGACACAGGAGACCCCTTGATCGCCTCAATACCGTAGTAGAGAAGGTGACCACCATCGAGTACCGGAATGGGTAACAGATTGAGTACACCGAGACTGATACTGAGCAGAGCCAAAAGTGACAGGAATGACTGCCATCCCCTCTCTGCGGAAGTACCCGCCACTTTAGCAATGGTGATGGGGCCACTCAAGTTTTTGGTCGAAAGTTGACCAAAAATCAATTTCTTTAAGCTGTTCAAGGTAAACAGGGTTTTATCCCAAGTTTCCTGAAGCCCCTGCGATAGCGCTCCCGCCACGCCATAATGGAAAACCCTGACCCGATCTTCTGGCCAGCGCTCTGTTACTGGCTGCACACCAATTTGGCCGACGCGCTCACCACTATCAAGTGTCACTTCTGCCGGTGTCACTGGTAGGGTCAAACGCTGCCCCTGCCGCTCCACCTCTACCTGAAGAGGCTCTCCTGCGCGTGCACGTACATACTGGCTCCATTCCTCCCAACCGGAAAAAGTTCTCCCATCGGTTGCCACTATCTTGTCACCCGCACGCAGACCCGCTGCGCTGGCAGCGCTACCTTCCAAAACCTGGTGGAGCGTCATACTAATGGGGGGAGTCCAGAGTTCGAGGCCAATCTCTCCCAATGGGTCAGGCACTTCCTGACCGGAGAGCCAGCGGTCGATATCGGCCGCCATGTGATATTCGAGATTGGAGTCCGGGTAGCGCACTGAAAACTCTATTGCGCCACTGTCTCCCAGACGATTGGCTAGGCGCCAGTTGAGCGCCTGCCAGGTAGGTGTGTCCTCGCCGTCCACCGCAACAATTTCTTGCCCGGGCTCCAGGCCGGCTGCCTCAGCAATAGTTCCGGGTTTGACGTTATCTACGATAGGTACCGGGCCCGCCGTCCCCCCCATAAAGACAACCCAAAACAGTACAATGGCCAACAGGAAGTTGGCTGCAGGGCCCGCTGCGGCAATCGCCATACGCGCCCATACACTCTTGCGGTTAAATGCCTGGTTCAATTCGTGGGCGGGGACAGGCCCCTCCCGCTCATCCAGCATTTTGACATAGCCACCGAGGGGAATTGCCGAGATTGCAAACTCGGTGCCGTGCCGGTCATAACGGGAGAATAAGCGGCGGCCAAAGCCCACAGAAAAGCGCAGCACCTTGACCCCACAGAGTCGTGCTACGAGAAAGTGTCCAAACTCGTGGAAGGATACCAGTATACCGAGGGCCACCAGGGCCCAGATTACCGTCTGAATCAGATCCATACTCAGTTACAGTCTCTTTTCATGCGCAAATCCCGGCATTATATGCCCAGCAGCAAATCTAAAGGGCTCCAACAGCTTGCTGGGCCAGCTCCCGCGCATTGAGATCAATGGCTTCGACTACGTCCAGCCCCGTCAGTTCAACACTGGGAGCGCTATTCATTACTTTTTCTATAGCCGCAGCAATACTAGTAAATGCCAGCCGTCCCTGTAAAAACGCCTCGACAGCCACCTCGTTAGCGGCATTTAGCACCGTCGGCATACTACCACCGGCATCCATAGCTTCACGAGCAAGGCGCAGACAGGGGAATCGCTGAAAGTTTGGCACCTCAAAATCCAGTCGTCCCTGTGCAATCAGGTCGAGCGCCGGAACCCCCGCGTCTATACGAGCGGGAAAGGCCAGTGCGTGCGCGATTGGGGTGCGCATATCTGGATTCCCCATCTGTGCCAACAGGGAGCCATCTCGATACTGCACCATGGAGTGCACAATACTCTGTGGGTGCACAACTACATCTATCTGCTCTGGGCTTGCGTTGAACAGATAGCAGGCCTCGATAAACTCCAACCCTTTGTTCATCATGGTGGCCGAATCCACCGAGATTTTCCGTCCCATCGACCAGTTGGGGTGTGCGCAGGCTTCCTCAGGCGTCACCCGATGTAAATCGCTTGTTTCGCGGGTGCGAAATGGGCCGCCGGAGCCGGTAAGCAGAATCTTTTCCACTCCTGCAGCCTCCAGGCTATCGCACGGCTGAGGCAGGCACTGGAAAATAGCATTGTGTTCACTATCGATAGGTAAAAGCTGGGCTCCGCCTGCCCGCAAAGCGCGCAGAAAAACCGGCCCAGCCATCACCAACGCCTCTTTATTGGCGAGCAGTACCTTCTTGCCAGCCTCAACGGCTGCTAGGGTCGGTCGCAAGCCTGCGGCGCCAACAATCGCCGCCATAACCACATCCACCTCATCCACAGAGGCAACCTGGCAGAGTCCTTCCAAGCCCCACAGAACTTCAGTCGAAACGTCATCCTCCAGCAAGCTTCGCAACTCCTCGGCCCGCCCTTCACTGGTGACTACCGCATAGCGCGGGTTGTGCTTACGGCACTGCTGGGCCAACTCTGCGATACGCTCGCGGGCCGTCAGGGCATAGATGGTATAACGCTGTGGATGGCGCGCAAGCACATCCAGAGTGCTCACACCAATGGAACCCGTAGAACCGAGGACGGTAACGGCTTGTGGAGATTGCCTTTGCATAAGCGTTCGACTTACCTACGAAACCTCTTGCGCTTCGAAGAAAGCGCCGGCAAACAATGCCGGCGCCTATCAAAATCACAGATATAGATTGAAGAGTGGCGTACCTGTTACAGGTGCTTATTTACAGGTACTTTTTTACAGATAGTTATTTACAGGTATTTAGGCAGCTCGCTAGCGAGCGCTGCCATAGTGAAGACCGGCAGAGCCGCAGTGAGGCTATCCAAGCGATCCATAACACCACCGTGCCCCGGCAGCATATGGCTGCTGTCTTTAATACCCCGGTGTCGTTTGAACATACTCTCCAACAGGTCGCCAATCACCGAGGCAAGCGCGGTCACCAGCACACCAAAAGAAAACAACACTGTGTTTTTGAGCGGAAGATCAAACAGATAGGAAGTGACAAGAGCAAGTATCAGGCAAGCGCCCAAACCGCCAAAAAAGCCCTCCCAGGATTTACCGGGACTCACTTCTCGGGCCAATTTGCGCTTGCCGAACTTGCGACCGACAAAGTAAGCGCCCACATCGGCGGCTACAACGATAGCGACAACGTATAAAACCAACCAGGCACCGTGATCGAGTCCTCGCAAAATCACCAGCGACAGCCAGCTGGGCACCAGCACCACCAGCCCAATCAGACCCCGCACCCAGCGGTTCCCCCAGAGCATGGCACTGGCTGGATAGCTCTGGACCCACAGGAAAGCGAGCGCCCACCAACCGCAAGCGATCGCCAATATCTGGCGTGCCCGGTCAATATCCGGAGAGCTGAAATCCATAGAAAAAACATATTCAGCGGTGAAAACCAGGGTTCCACCTAGTGCGGCGAGAAAGACAAAACGCAGTGCGCGATTGAGGTTGGAAAGGTTGGCCCACTCCCAACCACCGAGCAATATCACCGCGACGAAAATCAGCGTGTACCATTGAATTGGTAGCAGGAACAAAACTCCAGCGAAAAGTGCTAGCAATACCAGCGCAGTAATTATTCTTTGTTTAAGCACCGAAAACCCCTTTCATCTGGACCCACACTCCGCCTGCTATCTTTCAGCGACCTTGAGCGCCCCGGTGTAATATTCCTAAAAGTTATTCGCGGACAAAAAAATGGCCGCGCATTTGGCCCGATCCCTATCAGGCCTGCACAGCCGTGCCATCATCTTCAGCGCGCCCACCAAATCGCCGGTCACGCTGCTGAAATGCTTCTATCGCCTCATCAAGGGCATTTTCATCAAAATCCGGCCAAAGCGTATCAGTAAAAAATAACTCGCTATAGGCGGCCTGCCAGAGAATAAAGTTACTGATACGCTGCTCGCCGCTGGATCTTACCAACAGATCCACCGGCGGCAAATCGGTGAGCTGCATTTGGCTATCCATGGCATCCTCATCGATCGAATCGAGAGTGCGCTCACCATTGGCCACCTCTTCCGCAAGCCGTCTTGCCGCCTGGGCAATATCCCAGCGACCGCCGTAATCAGCCGCAATCACCAGGTCACCCTGGTCGCCGCCACGGGTAATCTCTTCCGCTTCCGCAATGGCGCGCTGCAAGCGCGACGAAAAGCGGTCCCTGCGCCCTATCACTCGCAAACGCACGCTTTCATCACGCATACGCCTAGCTTCCTTGCGCAGATAGGAGTGAAACAGGGTCATCAACAGTTCCACTTCCTTTGGAGGACGCTGCCAGTTTTCGCTGGAAAAAGCGAAAAGCGTCAGCGCCTCAACACCGCGACTCCTGCACGCGGACAGAAGATCGCGTATGCGCTCAACTCCTGCCCTGTGCCCCGCCGAGGGCGAGAGCCCCCTGCGGGCGGCCCAGCGCCCGTTGCCATCCATAATAATGGCGATGTGTCGGGGGCCGAGGGAGTTCAAGTCGGTACCACTATTACCCATTAAATTTCCATCAGATCTTTTTCTTTGGCCGTGAGCGCCTTATCGACATCCGCCACGAACTGATCTGTGATTTTTTGGACATCGTCACTAGCACGACGCTCGTCATCCTCGGAGATTTCCTTATCCTTGACCAGGGACTTCACCTCAGCCAGTGCGTCGCGACGAATATTGCGGATAGACACCCGAGCAGTCTCAGCCTCACCGCGAGCCTGGCGAATAAAGTTTTTGCGGGTCTCTTCGGTCAGCATAGGCATCGGAATACGAATAACCGCTCCAGCAGTGCTGGGGTTTAGGCCCAGATCGGACTTCATAATCGCCTTTTCGATATCCGGAACCAGGTTTTTCTCCCAAGGGGTAACCGATAAGGTGCGCGCATCTTCAACGGTGACGTTGGCAACCTGAGATAGTGGAGTATCTGAACCGTAATAGGAAACATGAATACCGTCGAGAATACTCGGGTGCGCACGGCCGGTGCGGATTTTATTGAAATTATTGGCTAGTGCGTCGAGCGCCTTGCTCATACGAGTCTTAGCGTCTTTTTTGATATCTTCAATCACGATTTCACTTCCTCTTCGATTAGCGTGCCTTCCTCGCCGCCCACGACAATATTGAGCAGCGCGCCGGTTTTATCCATACGGAATACCCGCACGGGCATATTGTGCTCGCGGCAGAGACAGATCGCAGTCAAATCCATCACTCCAAGTTTTTTATCGAGCACTTCGTCATAAGTCAGCTGGTCATAGCGGGTTGCGGTGGGGTCCAGCACCGGATCGGCCGAGTAAACACCGTCCACCTTAGTGGCTTTTAGCACCAACTCCGCCTCAATTTCAATGCCGCGCAGGCAGGCAGCAGAATCAGTAGTAAAGAATGGATTACCGGTACCAGCGGCAAAAATCAGCACTTCGCCGCGCTCCAGGTAACGAATTGCCGCGCGGCGGTCATAGTGATCCACAATTCCGCTCATCTGGATAGAGGACATTACCCGCGATGAAATATTGGATCTTTCCAGCGCATCGCGCAGAGCCAGCGCATTCATTACCGTAGCCAGCATCCCCATATGATCGCCAGTCACACGATCGAGCCCAGCCGCACTTAGGGCCGCACCGCGAAATAGGTTACCGCCGCCTACAACCAGTCCAACCTGAACGCCGATACCCACCAGCTGACCAATCTCCAGGGCCATTTTGTCCAGCACTTTAGGGCTGATACCAAAACCCTGATCACCCATCAGCTCTTCGCCGCTGAGCTTCAGCAGAATTCTTTTATATTTGCGGTCTTTAATACCGGGCATTCGTTGGTCCTCTCAAATGTACCTGTTTAGTGGCCAAGTATTGCCGCCGAACATTACAAC
Organism: Microbulbifer sp. CnH-101-G; assembly: GCF_052466775.1. NCBI lineage: Bacteria > Pseudomonadati > Pseudomonadota > Gammaproteobacteria > Cellvibrionales > Microbulbiferaceae > Microbulbifer > Microbulbifer sp. CnH-101-G. Next base: position 818,837 of record NZ_CP174292.1, on the reverse strand, counting down.
ACTTTCTGTCATTTACACAGAGGGGTGCCCCGCTGCAAGCACACAGGCTCCAGCGGAGGCACCCCACCGCAAGTGAGCACTCAGGGCACTCACTGTTATCAATTAGGAAGAGGATTTAACCTGTGCCGCTACTTCCGCAGCGAAGTCCACCTCTTCTTTCTCGATACCTTCACCCACTTCAAAGCGGACGAAAGAAGTTACGTCGGAGCCGGCGTCTTTAACCAGCTTGCCAATGCTCACGTCTGGATTCTTAACGAAAGGCTGCTCCACCAAGCTGTTCTCTTTCAGGAACTTCTTGATACGACCGCCCATCATCTTCTCAACGATTTCAGCCGGCTTGCCTTCCATATCGGGCTGGGCCTTGATGATGTCCTTCTCTTTTTCCAGGACGTCAGCAGGCATATCTTCAGGCTTGTTCACCTGAGGGTTTACCGCGGTTACGTGCATAGCAACGTCTTTCGCCAGTTCAACCTCACCCGCGCTCAGAGCTACCAGAGCGGCGATTCGATTGTTGGAGTGTACGTAGGCACCCACAACCGGAGCTTCGACCAACTGGATTCGACGCACGCCGATGTTCTCACCGATTTTCTGAACCAGTGCTTCGCGAGCATTTTCCAGGTCACCTTCCATCAGGGCGGCTACGTCCTGTTGACGCTCGGCAAATGCTTTATCGACAACCTTGGCAACAAAAGCCTGGAAGTTATCGTCGCGAGCTACGAAGTCGGTTTCGGAGTTCACTTCTACCAATACGCCGTAGCTGCCGTCTTCGGCAACTTTTGCAGCAACAACGCCGTCTGCAGCGGTGCGGCCAGCTTTCTTGGCAGCCTTCAGGCCGGAGGCTTTGCGCAGGTCTTCGATCGCTTTTTCGATATCGCCATCCGCTGCGGTGAGTGCTTTCTTACACTCCATCATCGGCAGGCCGGTACGCTCGCGCAGTTCTTTTACCATTGACGCGGTAATCGCCATGATTTTTTCCTCGGGGTTCTGTCACTTAAAGTTAGAAAAAAGGGGCCGTAATCCGGGCCCCTTTTTAAGTTCGCAATGTAACGCTACTCCGCTACACCACTTCGCCCTGCAAATTACTCTGCAGCAGCTTCGTCATCGCTAGCTTCGACGTACTCGTCTTTGTTCACCGCGCTGCCAGCTTCCGCTGCGCCGGCCAGAACTGCGTCAGCCACAACAGTGGTGTACAGCTTGATGGCACGGATAGCATCGTCGTTACCGGGGATCACGTAGTCAACACCAGCGGGATCGCTGTTGGTATCGACAACACCAATTACCGGGATGCCCAGCTTGTTAGCTTCCTGAATCGCGATGCGCTCGTGCTCAACGTCGATTACGAAGATCGCGTCGGGCAGGCCGCCCATGTCCTTGATACCACCGATGGAGCGGTCGAGTTTCTCCATCATGCGGGTGCGCATCAGAGCTTCTTTCTTGGTCAGCTTCTCGAAAGTACCGTCCTGAGACTGAACTTCCAGCTCGCGGAAACGCTTGATGGACGCGCGGATGGTTTTGTAGTTGGTGAGCATACCGCCCAGCCAGCGGTTGCTGACGAAAGGCTGGCCACAGCGCTCGGCCTGCTCTTTGATAGATTTCTGTGCGGCGCGCTTGGTGCCTACGAACAGAATCTTTTTCTTCTGAGCGGCCATCCCCTTGACCACCTGCAGGGCTTCGTTAAAAGCCGGAACAGTGTGCTCCAGGTTGATGATGTGAATCTTGTTGCGGGCACCAAAGATGTATTGACCCATCTTCGGGTTCCAGTAGCGGGTCTGGTGGCCAAAGTGAACACCAGCCTGCAGCATATCGCGCATGCTTACTTGCGGCATAATAAACCTCTAAATATACGGGTTAGTCCTCCACACATCCCATGCGTCAACCCCTCTCGAGGCACCCAGACACATGTGTCGATGCGTGTGCGGCATTTCCGCCCCGGAAGCACTCCGGAGCGGCGCGCTTTATACCACAACCACGCGGCCGAGTGAAGAACGGGAATAAATATGGTGAGAAAGGCTGCGCCTGTGGATTCCTTAGTTAGCGCCACTCGCTGGCGCTATGCCCCGCCGCCGGCAATCCGCTACAATGCCCGCCTTCACAGATAGACTTAAGGACACGCATGACCTCAGCCATAAAGACGCCGGAACAAATTGCCAAAATGCGCACCGCGGGCCGCCTCGCCGCAGAGGTCCTGGAGATGATTGGCGAGTATGTGGTCCCTGGCGTCACGACGGAAGAACTGGACCGCCGCTGCCACGACCATATCGTCAATGTGCAGAAGGCCATCCCCGCCTGCCTCGGCTATCGGGGCTTCCCAAAGTCCATTTGCACCTCGGTCAATGAGGTGGTTTGCCACGGGATACCCTCTGAGAGCAAAGTGCTCAAGAAGGGCGACATCATCAATATTGATGTCACCGTGATTAAGGATGGCTGGTACGGCGACACCAGCAAGATGTTCTTCGTCGGCAAGCCCGCCGCACACGCCGAGCGACTGGTGCGTGTCACCCAAGAATGCATGTACAAGGCCATTGAGATAGTGCGTCCGGGCACCAGCCTCGGTGATATCGGCCACGTGATCCAGCAACACGCCGAGAAGAACTACTACTCTGTGGTGCGCGACTTCTGCGGCCACGGTATCGGCGATGTCTTTCACGAGGAGCCCCAGGTGCTGCACTACGGTCAACCCGGAACCGGCGAGATTTTGCAGGAGGGCATGACCTTTACCATTGAACCGATGATCAATGCCGGCAAGGCTGCCACCCGCGTTCTCGGCGATGGCTGGACCGCGGTCACCAAGGACCGCCGCCTGTCGGCTCAGTGGGAGCACACCATGGTGGTCACCAGCAGCGGGGTCGAGGTGCTGACCGCGCGCAGCGAGGAAAAGTTTTAACCACAAGTTCCTCCCGCTTCTAAATAAAGATGCACAGCTCCGCCCCACGGCGGGGTACAGCCAAACGGACCTCAGTCATGCAGCCGGTCAACACGCCCTACTTCGAGCGCCCTCTTTTCTTCTTCGACCAAGCCCGCTTTCGCCGCGATCTCGCCGCCCGTGAAAAACCGCCCCTGCAGATCTTCAAGGATGCGATAGGTGCGGCCGAGCACCAGATGGCTGAGCGTTTTCGCGAGGGCGAGGATGTGGCCACCCTGGTGCATGAGCGCGCGCTCTTTGTCGATTGCCTGCTGCACTATGCCTGGCATCAGTACCACTGGAAATCGGGCGCCAGCTTGATGGCCGTAGGCGGTTATGGCCGAGGAGAGCTACACCCCCATTCCGATATCGATCTACTGATTCTCACCGAGGAATGCGCCGACGAAGAAACCATCGACAGCATTGAGCGGTTCGTCACCTTCCTCTGGGATCTAGGCTTGGAGATCGGCCACTCGGTGCGCAGCGTAGAGGAGTGCCTGACACTGGCCGCCGAGGACATCACTGTCATCACCAACCTCACCGAATCCCGCACAGTGGTCGGCGATAGCAAACCCGGGGAACAACTTGCCGCCGGCATGGAGGGCGGCAAGCTCTGGTCTACCGAGGACTTTTTCAGCGCCAAACTGGCCGAGCAAGATGAGCGCCACAACCGCCAGCAGGCCGCGGAATATATTCTCGAACCCAACATCAAGAACTCTCCCGGCGGGCTGCGCGATATCCAGACCATCGCCTGGGTCGCCAAGTATTTCTTTCGGGTGCGCACGCTCAGACAGCTGCAGGGCAAGGCCTTTTTCACCGAGGAGGAATTCGCCATCCTCCAGTCTGGCGAGAGCTATCTTTGGCGAGTGCGCTATGGCTTGCACCTTCTCGCCGGACGTGCCGAGGAGCGGCTGCTGTTCGACTACCAGAGAGAATTGGCCAAACAGTTTGGCTATGAAGATAGCGACACCCAGCTGGCGGTTGAGCAGTTTATGCACAACTACTACCGCATCGTAATGGCCCTGCGCGAACTCAACGATGTACTGCTGCAGTATTTGGGCGAGGCAATCCAGCAGGGTGGCGAGCAAACTGCCACCCCCATCAATGAGCGCTTCCAGCTGCGCGGCGGGGCTATTGAAGCCAGCTACCCACAGGTGTTCAATCAGCACCCCCCAGCGCTGCTGGAGATCTTTGTGCTGATGGCCAGACACCCACAAATCACACGGGTACGCGCCTCAACCATCCGCCTGATCCGCGAGCACCGCCACCTGATCGACGAGCACTTTCGCTCGGACCCCGCCAACAGCGAGCTGTTTATGGAGTTGCTGCGCTCTGCGCGCGGACTCTCAACACAGCTGTCGCGTATGACCCGCTACGGTATTCTTGGACGCTACCTGCCGGAGTTCGGTCGCGTCACCGGGCAGATGCAGCACGACCTCTTCCACATCTACACCGTGGACGCTCACACCCTGCAGGTGGTGCGCAATATGCGCAGCTTTCGCGGCCCCGAAGCACGCGAGAAATTCCCCATCGCCGCAGAAATTCTCAAGCGACTGCGACAACCGGAACTGCTGTATATCGCCGGCCTCTACCACGATATCGCCAAGGGTCGCGGCGGCGACCACTCCAAGCTGGGCGTGGTGGACGCCGCCGAGTTTTGCGAGCGCCACCAGCTGCCGGCGCGCGACCGCCGCCTGGTTTGCTGGCTGGTGGAAAAGCACCTATTGATGAGCCAGGTATCGCAGAAACAAGACATCAGTGATCCGGAAGTGGTGCACGCTTTCGCCCGCGAAGTGGGCGACCGCGAACACCTGGACTACCTCTACGCCCTGACCGTAGCGGATATCAACGCCACCAACCCAGAGCTTTGGAACAGCTGGCGGGCCAGCCTGATGCGCCAGCTCTACCAGGCCACCCAGCACGCCCTGCGCCGCGGCCTGGAGAACCCCATCGACCGCGAGGAAATTATCGAGGAAACCCGCAGCCTGGCGCTGGAAAAACTGTGCGCCCTCGGGCTGCCGGAAGCCTCTATGGAAAACATCTGGGCACAGATGGGCGACGACTATTTTGTGCGCGAGAGCGCCGACAACATCGTCTGGCACACCGCGGCCATTCACGAGCTGCACAGCAACAGCCCGCTAATGCCCAGCGACACCCTGGTGCTGACCCGCAACTCGGGCCCCGGCGAGCACGATGGCGCCACCCAGGTTTTTGTCTACACCCCCGACCGCGCCAATGTATTCGCCGCCGTCGTCACCGGGCTCGATATGCTCAACCTGAATGTGCACGATGCGCGCCTGTACAGCTCGGCCTCCGGCTACACCCTGGATACTTTTTACGTGCTGGACGAATATGGCCAACCCCTGCTCGACGAGCCCCAGCGCCTACAGCAAATTCGCGAGACATTGCAAAAAGAGCTGGCCTTAGTGGAGGACTACTCCAAGGTGATCCAGCGGCGTACCCCGCGGCGCCTGAAGATGTTTTCATTGGAGAGCCGCGCGCACCTGTCTACCGAGACGGGCGACCAATACAGCACACTGGAAATCACTAGCGCCGACAGACCCGGCCTGCTCGCGCTGATTGCGCGCACTTTTGTCACCCACGATCTGCGCCTGCACAACGCCAAAATCTCCACGCTCGGGGAGCGGGTAGAGGATATTTTCCATATCACCGATGCCGAGGGTCACGCACTCAGTAACGCCGAGACCAATCGCGCACTGGAGCAGGCCATTTGCCGAGAGCTGGACGACCACACAGCGCCGCAATAACACCAATGACGAGCGGATAAGAACGCTATGAATCCAAACCTGGACAAGCTGCAGCCCTACCCCTTCTCCAAGCTACAGGCGCTGAAAGCGGGCCTGCAGCCGGCGAGCAAACCCCATATCGCCCTCTCCATCGGTGAGCCGAAACACGAGCCGCCTGAATTCGTGCGGAGGGAGCTGGTCGCGCACCTGGATAAAATCGCCGCCTACCCGCTCACAAAAGGCCTGGAAACACTGCGCCAGGCGATTACCAACTGGCTATGCGCCCGCTTTCAGCTCGCACAGGTCTGCGCCGACACCCAGGTGTTGCCGGTGAATGGCACCCGCGAAGCGCTGTTCGCCTTCGCACAGGCTATGGTCACGCCGGGCAGTAAAGTGCTGATGCCCAACCCCTTCTACCAGATTTACGAGGGAGCCGCCCTGCTGGCCGGCGCCGAGCCGTACTTTATCAACTGCCTCGCTGACAATCGCTTCAAACCAGACTTCGGCTCCGTGCCTGAATCGGTGTGGCAGCAGTGTGAACTACTGTATCTCTGCTCACCGGGCAACCCCACTGGCGCCCTGCTGGAGATCGACGAATTGCAAACGCTCATCGAGCTGGCAGACCGCTACGAGTTCACCATCGCCTCGGATGAGTGCTACTCGGAACTCTACTTCGACGAGAGCGCGCCGCCGGCCGGACTGCTGCAAGCCTGCGAACAAATGGGCCGGAGCGACTATCGTCGCTGTGTGGTTTTTCACAGCCTGTCGAAGCGCTCCAATTTGGCGGGACTGCGCTCCGGGTTTGTCGCCGGCGATGCTCAACTGCTGGATAAATTCCTGCTCTATCGCACCTACCACGGCTGCGCCATGCCACTGCCCAACCAGTACGCCTCCATTGCCGCCTGGCAGGATGAAGAGCATGTGCGCGGAAATCGCGCACTCTACCGACAGAAGTTCGACGCGGTGCTCGATATTCTCGACGGCTGCCTAGAAGTACAAAAGCCACAGGCCAGCTTTTACCTGTGGCCCCGTGTCGGCAACGGGGAGGAGTTTGCCCGCGAGCTGTACCGCCAGCAAAATATCACGGTTTTGCCCGGCTCTTTCCTCGCTCGCGAGAGCGAGGGAGTGAACCCCGGCAGCGAGTATGTGCGCATGGCTTTGGTGGCCACATTAGAAGAGTGCGTGGAAGCGGCAGAGCGCATCAAAGAATTTTGCCGGTAGAACTGACAACCAAATTAATCCAACAGACACCGCAACCCAGGAGCCCCCACCCAGGCACAGACGAGAATGGCAGTAAAAAACTTACTCAAACAAGAGCGCGTGGATTTTATTCTACAGCGCCTGGAAGAACTCTATCCGCAGACCCCGGTTCCGCTCGACCACAAAGACCCCTACACCTTGTTGGTTGCCGTACTACTCTCGGCACAGTGTACCGATGAGCGCGTCAACCAAGTCACCCCCGCTCTCTGGCAGTTGGCCGACAACCCCGAGGATATGGCACTGGTGCCCGTGGAGGATATCCAGGCGGTTATCCGCCCCTGCGGTTTATCACCGCAGAAATCCAAAGCCATCAGCAAGCTGTCGCAAATTCTTGTCAACGAATACCACAGTAAAGTGCCGGAAAATATGGCCGCCCTGGAAACCCTGCCCGGTGTCGGCCACAAGACCGCCAGTGTGGTGATGTCCCAAGCATTTGGCCACCCGGCCTTCCCGGTGGACACTCATATTCATCGCTTAGCGCAGCGCTGGGGACTCACCAACGGTAAAAATGTCACCCAGACCGAGAAAGACCTAAAAAGGCTGTTCCCCAGAGAAAAGTGGAATAAATTGCACCTACAGATTATTTTCTATGGCCGCGAGTACTGTTCCGCGCGCGGCTGCGACGGCACCGTCTGCGAAATCTGCACCACCTGCTACCCCAACCGCAAAAACCCCAAGAAAACCAAAAAGGCGTAACTGTGATTACTCTGTACGGCATTAAAAACTGCGACACCGTAAAAAAAGCCCGCAAGTGGCTGGAAAAGAATGGGGTCGACTATCAATTTCACGATTTCCGTGAAGACGGCATGGACAATGTGCCCCTAAAAGCCTGGATGAATGAATTTGGCTGGCAGGAAGTACTGAATCGCCGCTCCACCAGTTGGCGCGCTCTGAGCGAAGCACAGAAAAATACGATGGATAACGACAGCGCTTTAATCCTTGCCAACGAGACCCCCACCCTGATCAAGCGCCCGGTGGCCACCTCAGACGGCACTACTCGCTTTGGTTTTAAAGAGCAAGAATTCGCCGCGCTTACCGGCCAAGCCAACTAGGAGAAAAAAATGAGTGATATCTACAGCATCGGATTTGGCGTTGGCACCTGCAATAGCAAGGGCGACTGGCTGGAAGTCTTTTACCCAAAACCGTTGTTCAAACCCAGTGCAGAAATAGCCAAAGCGGTAACTGAGACCCTGCATATCGACGGCGGCAATCACAGCCTGCCCCTCGACGCGACCCTGCTGCACAGCCTCACTGAAAAACTGCACAGCGCCGGAGCGGGCGAACAGGCGGAGATCCTGCAGCAGTTCGCCAACAGCCACCGACCGCTGATTGTCGTTGTACTTTCCAGCGACGAGGCACCGCAGACGGTACCGGAAGCCTATTTGAAGCTGCAGCTACTCTCCCACCGCCTGGTAAAACCCCACGAAACCAATCTCGAAGGTCTCTTCGGCAAACTGGTCAATGTGGCCTGGACCAATCAGGGCGCAATCGACCTGGACGAGCTGCCACAGCGCCAACTGGAAGCGCGCCTGAACGGAGAGCACCTGGAAGTTGCCTGCGTCGACAAGTTCCCCAAGATGACCAACTACGTGGTTCCCACGGGCGTGCGTATTGCCCACACCGCACGTGTACGCCTCGGCGCTTACCTCGGCGAGGGCACCACCATCATGCACGAGGGCTTCGTCAACTTTAATGCGGGCACCGAGGGCCCAGGGATGATCGAGGGCCGCATCTCAGCGGGCGTATTTGTCGGCGCTGGTTCCGACCTGGGTGGCAGCAGCTCCACCATGGGCACCCTTTCCGGCGGCGGAAACATAGTGATTTCCGTGGGTGACAACTGCCTGCTTGGCGCCAACGCCGGTATCGGCATTCCCCTGGGGGATCGTTGCACCGTAGAAGCGGGTTTATATATCACCGCCGGAACTAAGGTAGCCCTGCTAGATGACAGCGGCAAACTGGTCGAGCATATCAAAGCGCGCGAACTGGCCGGAAAATCCGACTTGCTGTTCCGCAGAAATTCCACCAATGGCGCCGTTGAATGCCTAACGAATAAGAGCGCCATTGAGTTGAATGCAGCACTGCACAGCAATTAAAACCTGACCCTGCGGGGCCCCGGCCCCGCCCACTCTCCATCTGCATAAATTCCAATAACAGCGCACCTCATCAACTAAAAGGATTATTCCGTGACCCCCACACTGCAACTGACCTTTGACCTTATCCGCCGTCGCTCCGTAACCCCCGAAGATGCAGGCTGTATGGATCAGATGATTGAGCGACTGGAAAAAGTCGGGTTCAAAGTGGCAAAGCTGCACCGTGGCGATACCGATAATTTTTGGGCGGTGCGCAACGGGCAAAGTAAAGGCCCTCTGCTTGCCTTTGCCGGTCACACGGATGTCGTGCCGAGCGGGCCGGAGGAAAACTGGAGCAGCCCGCCCTTCGAGCCACAAATCCGCGATGGCTTTTTGTATGGTCGCGGTGCGGCCGACATGAAGGGTTCACTGGCAGCAATGGTGGTGGCCTGCGAGGAGTTTATCCACCAGCACCCCGATCACAGCGGTCGCATCGCCTTTTTGATCACCAGCGACGAAGAGGGGCCGGCAATCAATGGCACAGTCAAAGTCGTTGAGTGGCTCGAGGAGCAGGGAGAAAAAATAGACTGCTGTATTGTCGGTGAACCCTCCAGCAGCGAGCGCGTCGGCGATATTATTAAAAACGGAAGACGCGGCTCCCTGGGCCTTGCATTGAAAGTCTTCGGCGTGCAGGGACATGTGGCCTATCCACATCTGGCGGAAAACCCAATTCACAATTTGGCCCCAGCACTCGCTGAACTGGCCGCAGAAGAGTGGGATCAGGGCAACCAATTTTTCCCCGCCACCAGCTTCCAGGTTTCCAATATCAACGGAGGTACAGGAGCAACCAATGTGATTCCCGGTGAGGTAGATTTGCTCTGTAACTGGCGCTTTTCTACAGAATCCAATGCCGAAAAACTGGAGGCCCGTGCCCGAGCAATCCTGGATAAGTACAACTTAAAATATGAAGCGAACTTTAATTTGTCCGGGCACCCCTTCCTCACGGCCGAGGGTCCACTGGTTCACGCTGTAGAGCAAGCGATTCAAAAAATCACAGGAAAGGAAACAGAATTATCGACGGCCGGGGGCACTTCCGATGGCCGCTTTATCGCTCCAACAGGAGCGCAAGTAGTGGAACTGGGGCCGGTCAATGCCACTATTCACAAAGTTGATGAGAGAGTCAAAGCCGACGATTTGGATATACTTAAGGAAATCTATCGGGAAGTACTTAGGGAGCTTCTAACCTGAGCTAACTGCCCCAGACGATAATTATTTATTAATTGCACGGACTATCCCACTAAATACACGGATCGGCTTATTCGCCTCCTAACCAACTGCCTCTGCGGTATGCTCCTTCCGATAACAAAATGGAGGAGCCCGCAGATCATGAACAGACTATCGAAAATAGCCGCGGCGATATTAATCGCCAGTCCTGCCCTCGCTAAAGATCAACCCACTAACTTCAGCTATGAGGATGTATTCAATCTCGAGTATGCCAGCGACCCTCAGTTCAGCAACAACGGAAAGAGTATTTACTACGTCCGCAACTCCATAAACAAAATGGCGGACAACAAGCGGACAAACCTATAGCGCATCAGTGCCGATGGCAAAAACCACCGCCCACTGACCTCTGGGGATTACTCTGATTATTCGCCGCGCCTATCCCCGGACGGTAAAACAATCGCCTTTATCAGTTCCCGCAGCGGCAGCCCCCAGATCCACCTATTGTGGCTCGACAACGGCTAAAATCTGCAGATCTCCCACCTGCCAAAATCCCCTTCAAATATTCAGCAGTCACGAGACGGCAAACAAATTGCCTTCACCATGTTTGTGCCAGAGAGTAAACCGCTCCCGGTTGAACTACCCGGTGCCCCCGAGGGCGCCGAGTGGGCAAAGCCGCACCAGTTTATCGACCGCAGTATTTATCGCGCGAACGGTATGGGTTACCTCAAACAGGGGCACACCCAGGTATTTGTCACTCCCCGCGAGGGCGGTACGCCGCGTCAGCTTACCAACGGTGAGTTCGATCACGACAGTAGTCTCGCCTGGAGCAAAAACAACGACGCCATTTATTTTTCTGCAAATCGTCACCCCGATCACGAGATCGAATTGATGAACTCTGAAATTTATAGAGTAAATCTCAAGGATGGCGACATCGAGCAGATCACCGAAAGATTCGGGCCCGATCACCATCCGCAGATTTCCCCCGATGGTAAAAAGCTTGCCTACCTAGGATTCGAGGATCAACGGCTTGGGTACCAACAACACAGCCTGCGCATCATCGACCTCGACAGCGGCGAGTCTCGTAAAGTGCAAACCGCTAAAGACCGCAGTATCTCCAGCTTCAACTGGCTCGGAGACAGCAAGCGCATCGCTTACAGCTACGACGATCAGGGCTCCACAAAAATTGCCATTAAAAAAATCGGTGGCAGTGACACTTTAGTCGCCAGAGATGCTGGCGGTCTATCGCTGGGGCGGCCCTACTCGGGCACTCACTTTGCCACATCCAAACGCGGCGCTATTGCTTACACGCAAACCAATCCGCAGCATCCGGCAGAGCTGGCTTTGGCCCAAAATGGCAAAGTAAAAGCGCTGACTAGCCTCAATAACGATGTGATGCCGCTGCGCAATATGGCCCACGTGGAGGAGATCCATTACAAGTCCAGCTTCGATGGCCGCGATATACAGGGCTGGGTCGCCTACCCGCCTAACTTCGACCCGAAGAAAAAATATCCCCTGCTGTTGGAAATTCACGGTGGGCCCTTCTCTAACTATGGCCCCCGGTTTGCCGCCGAGGTGCAACTTTTTGCCGCCGCCGGCTATGTAGTTCTCTACACAAACCCACGGGGCTCCACCAGCTATGGGCATGAATTTGCCAACCTGATTCACCACAATTACCCGAGCCAGGATTACGACGATTTAATGGCCGGCGTCGATGCAGTAATTGATCAGGGTTATATCGATGAGAAGCAATTATTCGTTACCGGCGGCAGCGGCGGCGGCACCTTGACAGCCTGGATTATCGGCAAAACCGATCGATTCCGCGCAGCAGTAGTTGCCAAACCGGTAATCAACTGGGAGAGCTTCGTTTTAACTGCTGACTACTCCAGGTTCTTTACCAAATACTGGTTCTCAGGTATGCCCTGGGAAAAACCGGAGGAATATCGCCGCCGCTCACCGCTGACTTATGTGGGCAATGTCACTACGCCAACTATGCTGCTTACCGGAGAGGAGGACTACCGCACACCCATGTCTGAAACAGAGCAGTTTTACCAGGCACTAAAGTTGAACGATGTGGAAGCGGCAATGGTACGAATTCCAGGCGCCTCTCACAGTATTGCCGCGAGGCCCAGCCAGATGATTGCGAAAGTGGCCTCTATTTTGTACTGGTTTGATCAGCATAAGCCTGAGCGGGAGAGTCAGGATTTGGCTATAAATTAACTTTACTTTTATGCCTTTTTGGGTTAGGGCGATATTTTGGAGCCCGCCCTAACCATTTGCATCCATAACCTTAACGCGCATAATTACGAGCTTTTGACACAAGGACTATATATGCGCAGGCTTCTATTATTTTTCACTTTTCTGTGGCCACTTTTCGCATTTAGCACCGAAGTACCCTTATCCGACCTAGTACGCCATATAGAAATTGAGGAGGTGAAAATATCTCCAGAGGGCACCCATCTAGCCATAAGAAAAAACCATAATGACGAGAGAGTCTTACTTTTTATATCCCTCAAAGACCGAAAAATCACCGGAGGCCTTCGATTCAAAGGTAAGGATGAAGTTGGTGACTTTTATTGGGCCAACAATGAAAGAGTTGTAGCAAAAGTCGTATCACGAAAAGCCGCTTTGGAGATGCCTATTTATTACGGCACTCTATTCGCTGTAAATGTAGATGGCTCCAAGAAGAAAAACATCTTTGGATACCTAGCAAGTGAAACTCAAACTGGAACCCGTTTAAAAAGAGCCAAAGCAACCTATGCACATGCCACAATTATTGATCTCCTTCCCGAAGACAAAAGTGAAATTTTGCTTTCCACATATCCATGGTCCAATAATTGGGAAACAACAGGGGAAATTCTCAAGGTAAACATTTATAACGGCGTTAAAACCAGAATAACAGGGCTACCGCAGGTTGGCCGGGCTCACACCGATGATCATGGCAATGTAGTCTTCGCAACTGGCAGTAATCGAAAAGGAGATTATGAAATATACGAAAAATCAAAAAAAGGATGGAAGAAAGTAGAGAATTCTCTCCTAGCTCACGGCTGGCCAAAAGGGGGAGACTTAGATACTGGTGAATTCTATTTTGAGATAGATCGCCCTAACAGTACTGAGCAACTAGTTAAATTTAACAAAAAAACAAACACAATAACCCCGATATTTTCCCACGAAATCTCCGATATTAGCGGAATAATTTACCACCCCATAAATGACAACCCCATCGGAGTCTATCTACACCCTGATTTTCCTGAAGAATACTTTTTTGATGAAGGCAATGGATTTGCAGCTTATTTTCGAGGCTTAAAGAAAGCTTTTGAAGGCTACAGAATCAACTTTACAAGCTTTACCGATGACGGCTCTCTAGGAATATTAAGAGTATATGGAGATCGGCTCCCAGGGGATTATTTCTTAGCAAATTTGAAGACTAAGAAAGTAGATTTTCTATTATCATCATCAGAATGGCTTGCCCCTGAAACTCTAAACTCAATGCAAGCGGACTCATTTGTCACCACGGACAACATGAGAATAGGCACCTATCTGACTTTCCCCAAAGGACAAACTAAAAATCTGCCTATGGTAGTAGTACCACATGGAGGCCCCCATGCCCGTGACTACTGGGGATATGACCAAGAAGCACAAATACTTTCCCAAAATGGCTACTTGGTTCTCCAGGTAAACTTTCGTGGCTCAACAGGATACGGCGACCACTTTTACACTGCCGGAGAGCAAGAGTGGGGAGGAAAAATTCAAAAGGATATAGCCGACGCCGTTCATTGGGCAGTAGAAAAAGGCTATGCAGATCCAAGAAAAGTTTGTATTTACGGTGCCAGCTTTGGGGGCTACTCTGCCCTAATGAACCCGATCAGATATCCAGACCTGTATAAATGTGCGGTTGGCTATGTGGGTGTTTATGACTTGGAGATGATGTACAAGAAAGGGGATATCAAACGTCGTGATAGAGGGTTAGCCTACCTTAATAGGGAGCTGAGTAAAGATAAGAACTTTTTAAAGGAAAACTCCCCAATCCACAACACCGATAAACTCAATATTCCCTTGTTTATTATTCATGGTGAGAAAGATGAACGAGTGCCCGTTGAGCATGCAGAGGAGCTATTGGAAAAGCTCGAGAAAGAAGGAAAGCCCGTAAAAAGCCTTATTGTCGCCAATGAAGGGCACGGGTTTTATAGCGAGGAAAACAATATGAGACTTTATACAGAACTGCTAGCTTTTCTTGATAAGCACATTGGTGTTGGGTCAGTAGAAAAACAGCCAACTGCAAACTAGTAATAAGCTAATACCCCCCGGACTTTCCAGCACCAGTTGAGCTATCAATTGGTGCTTTCACAAAGAAACGATCTTTTAATGAAGCTGCCCTGAAGTATGGGAGGGCTCCTCAACTGAACTCACCGGCTCATCCAAACCATGTGACAGCACAAAATAATAAATAACCTGCAGCTGCCCATGGATTTCGGTCATCAAATCGAAGTTATACTCTCCCCTTTCCCCTGGGCCCACTTGTACAGACGCAATATGTGAGGGCTCAATAAAGAACTCCGCTACCGGGCGTTTGCCGCGCATCACCTGCACCAGTAGTGTCCGAGTATCTTCCTCAGCAAAACGCCAGTAATAGTCATCATCATCATAAACGACGCTCTCCGGGGTACCGGCCCGGAGAATGCAATTGGGATGTTCAGTCAGCCAGGGCCAGAATTCTTTAAAGGGGATCGTCAGCGGCATAAGTAACTAGTCATCCAACTCGACGACACTGGCGGCACCGCCCTCAAGGTTAAACTCGTCGGCTATCTGTTTGCACCAGAGGTTGAGGCGTTCGGCAGTCAGCTCTTCCTGCTGGTCTTCATCGATAGCGAGGCCCATAAATTTGCCTTCGCCTTCAATTTCCGCCTTGGAAGCCTCAAATTCATAGCCCTCTGTCGACCACAAGCCGACAATGGCCGCCCCTCGACCGACAATCACATCATGTAGCATGCCCATCGCATCTAGGAAGTAATCGCCGTAACCGAACTGATCGCCCAGGCCAAACAACGCCACCGTCTTGCCACTGAAATCTATTTCCTGCACATCCTCCCAGAACTCTTCCCAGTCGGATTGAATCTGACCAAAGTCCCAGGTAGGAATACCGAAAATCAGCTGCTCGTAGTTGGCAATCTCTAATTGGGTAACATCGGCAATATCAAACAGGTCTACCCGCTCCTCTCTCAGGCGGGCGCGGATGCGCAGGGCTATAGATTCGGTATTGCCTTCGTCGCTGCCATAAAACAAGCCGATTTTGCTCACAGTCATTCCTCTTCGCCCAAACCGGGCCACACTAGATACTTATTGGCGGGGCGGCGTATTCTCCCAGCAATGGCGGGGCACGGCAAGCTGACCAAGGTTGTGCCTCGGCACAAAAAAGCCCCCATAATTGTGGGGGCAAAGGGTTATGAACCGACCGGGCCTCTGGGGAAGGGTGCGCCCGGCGGATCGCACAAGGAGTCTGCGATTTGGGAGGATCAGCTTTCTGTGGTGCGGCGCTCAAGGCGTTCCTCACGCCACTTTACACGGCGCTCTTTGCGCTGCTCTTTCAACTCTTCAAATTTGGCTTTCTGCTCATCGGTGAGGATCGCTTCGAACTGCTGGCGCATTTGGAAGTGGTTTTGCATTTTTTGAACCTGTAACTTACCCAATTCTGCCCCGAGCTGGTCCAGGGTGGCCTGGTCTGCACCGCTCTCCAGGGCAGTATGAATTTGCTTGCGCAGCTCTTGTAACTGCTGGCGCTGGGCATTCCTGCTTTCACTGTTGCTATCTCTGTTAGCCTTTAACTGGGCTTTCTGGCCCTCGGTCAGCTCCAGCTTACGCGCCATATGCTCAAATCCGCGCTTGTGATGGCCTTCCTCTGCGCCAAACGCCATAGTAGCTGCAGGGGCCGCCATTACGCCGGCCAGAGCCAGGCTACTCAGCACTAGTTTCCAGTTTTTCATCACTCCGTCCTCACGTTTGTATTCAGTGATTTCATAGTAAGTCGGGCCTGTGTAAACAGGGGCAAACTGCGGTAAACATTTGTTAAGAACGGTAAAAAGCCGGATAAGCGGCGATAACTAGCGCCAGTGCTTTGCATATAATGGCCCCACAGTAATTGAGAGAACGCCATGAGCCGCATCCTTCTAATCGACGACGACACAGAATTAACCGATCTGCTGAGTGAGTACCTTACCGGGGAGGGCTTCGATGTAACCGCCGCCAATGATGGCGGCCGCGGACTGGAATTGGCCCAGAGTCAGCATTTTGATGCGCTGGTATTAGATGTGATGTTGCCGGTGCACAACGGTTTTGATGTATTGCGCAAACTTCGGGAAGAGGCTTCACCCACCAGCCGCTCCCTGCCGGTCATTATGCTGACCGCCAAGGGAGATACCGTGGATCGAATCGTGGGCCTGGAGATGGGCGCCGATGACTATCTCCCTAAACCCTGCAACCCCCGCGAGCTGGCAGCGCGCCTGCGGGCTATCCTGCGTCGCGGCCGGGTCGAAGTAGAGGACGATGACGACAGCCTCAGTAGCGGCCAATTGCGCCTGCTGCCAGCCGAGCACCAGGCCTACTGGGGCGAGCAGGCCCTATCCCTGACCGGCGCCGAATTTTCCGTGCTCAAGGTACTGGTGCAAAACGCTGGGGATGTAGTGAGTAAAGAGGTGCTCACCGAGAGTGCCCTGGGACGCAAGCTGATGCCCTACGACCGCTCCATCGATGTACATGTCAGTAACATTCGCAAGAAACTCGCGGATAAAGGCGCCAGCCGCGATCTGATCATCAATATCCGAGGCGCCGGTTACATGCTCACCCAGGCCAAGCAGTAGGTAGTATCAAGATGCGCAGCCTTTTCTGGAAAATGTTTTTTGGCGCATGGATCACCGCCATGGTGATGGTGGTTGCCGCCATTTACATTACCCACTTTGGCGAATTTGGCGACCCCCGCCAGGAGGAGCGCTGGGAAGGCCCCGCACTGTTTCGAGAGGTGATGCGCAACATGCGTATCGCCCGCCGCCACGGACCCGAGCAATTTCAGCATTGGCTGGAGCGCGCGCCCAAGAAAGTCAAACGACGAGTCTACGCGGTGGACAGCGAGGGCAATGACTTGTTGGGACGGCCGGTGCCACAGAGTATGGCACCGCTGATTAACAGCCTCGACTACCGCAATCGCGAAGCCCATATGCTGGTGGACAACAAACCCACCGTCGGCTTTTTCCTGCCACTACGCACTGGTGACCCGCTACGAATCGCCTTGGTTGCCGGAGATAGCAAAGAGGGACTATTGCTGCGATTCCTGTGGCGCAATTTCTGGCCCATGTTGCTGCTCTCCATGATCGCCTCCGGTATCGCCTGCTATTGGCTGGCCACCTACCTGAGCCGCCCCTTGGAACAGCTGCGCGCCGCCACCAAGCGGGTTGCCGCCGGTGAATTGGATTATCGGGTCGCTCCCAGCCTGCGCAGCCGCAACGATGAGCTGACCGACCTGGCGCTGGACTTCGATTCCATGACCGCTCAGCTACAGGAGTCCATGTCAGAGCAGCGTCGCCTGATCAAAGACGTCTCCCACGAGTTGCGCTCCCCCTTGGCGCGACTGCAAGTGGCCCTGGCCATCGCCCGCCAGAAGCAGGTGGCGGGGCTCGATACTGAGCTCGATAAGATCGGCAAAGCGGCGGACTATCTCGAGGATATTATTGCCGACGTTCTCTCCCTGCCGGTCAGCAATCAGGAGCAGCGCCCACTGGATGATGTAGTCGAGCTTAACAGCCTCCTCTCAGCCCTAATTGACGACCTGCATATCGAAGCGGCGGAAAAACACCTCGGCTTTGACATGAGTGCCAGTGGCGAAGAGCTTTTAGTGGCTACTCGCGGCAGCTCCCTGACCGCAGCACTGGAAAATATCCTGCGCAACGCCATCAAATACAGCCCCAGCCATGGACTGGTGCGGGTACTGGTACAGGAGTCCGCCGATAGCTGCAGCATTTCCGTGATCGACTCTGGCTCCGGGGTGGACGAAACCGATCTGGAGGCGATATTCCGCCCCTTCTACCGCACAGACAGCGCCCGCACCCGCGAGAGTGGCGGCTTTGGTCTGGGACTGGCTATCGCACAGCGCACGATATTGCATCACGGTGGCAGCATTACTGCGCGCAACTATGCCGGTGCCGGCCTCTGCGTCGAAATCAAGCTGCCGCTTATCCACCTCAGCGACGATTAAACCGCAGAGAAACTGCTATAACCTTGACTGGCGTCGGTAATTCGCCGGCGGTCGGGGTTTTAGGCCCCGAAATTTGCAAAGGGCCCCGCTATGCGCTGGATACTCTATATCCTGGTATTCCTGATACTGCTGTTCCTGGCCGGTTATCTGTTTCCCCGCGAAGTCTCACTGGAGCGCAGTGTCTATATCGACAGACCGCCCCAGGACGTATTCCCCTACGTCAATAACTATCGCAAGTTCAACAGCTGGTCTCCCTGGAGACATATTGACCCCGCCATGGAGTACCAATACAGCGGTCCAGAGACGGGGGTCGGCGCAACCATGAGCTGGCGCGGGGAAAACTCCAACGAGGGCGGAGGAACCCAGACCATCACCGCCAGTACACCAAACTCAATAGTGCTCAACAAACTGAATTTCGGCGATGGCAGTGAAGCCACAGCCGAGTTCAAGTTGCTCCCTAAAAACGGCGGCACCCAGGTTGTCTGGAGCTTTAACACCGACACAGGGGGTGGACCCAGGGAGCGCTGGATGGGACTGGCCATAAAGAAAATGGTGGGCGAGTCCTATGAGCAGGGACTGGCAAAGCTCAAACAGCTGATGGAGTCCAGCGCCAAGACCGAGGGAGCCAAAGAAGGGGGAAATAGCGATACTAGTAATTCGGTATCCGACATCCCCTCCGATGTGGACGATGCCATGGGCGGAGGCCCCCAAGGGGTGCAATCAGAGATGCAGAACCAGCAGCAGGAAGAGGCCGGGGAAACTCCAGAAAATGAAGATCAAAAGGAGCAGCAAAAGGAAAATCAGCCATAGGCCAAAACTTTTACCCAGCTACAAAAAAAGCCCGCTCAAGGCGGGCTTTTTCTATGAAAAACGCAAAAAAATCTCAGGACTTATTGCGCCGCTGTGCCGGTACCGGAGACTTGCGCAACTTGCGTCGCTGGCGTTCCAGGGTCTGTTTTTCCCCCTGGGTCAGCGGACGCTGCCCCAGCTTGGGCAGGCCGGCGGTTATACACAGGTCATCGATTTCCCTGGGCTCCATCTCAATCCATTGGCCCACGCGCACATGGGAGGGAATAAATACACTGCCGTAGCGCACCCGCTTTAGGCGGCTTACACGAACGCCCTGGGACTCCCACAGGCGACGTACCTCGCGGTTGCGCCCTTCCATCACCACACAGTAAAACCAGCGATTTTTGCCCTCGCCGCCACTCTCGACGATATCGGTAAAGCGCGCAGAGCCGTCGTCCAGCAGCACGCCTTTCAGCAGGCGCCGCTTCATCTCCTCGTCCACATCCCCCTGGATGCGCACAAGGTATTCGCGATCGATCACCGACGACGGGTGCATCAATTTGTTGGCCAGCTCACCGCTATTGGTGAACAGCAGCAGACCACTTGTGTTGAAATCCAGGCGGCCCACGGAAATCCAGCGGCCAGTTTTCAGTCGGGGCAGTCGATCGTAAACCGTAGGGCGCCCTTCCGGATCGTGGCGTGAGCAAATCTCTCCGACAGGCTTGTTGTACAGAATTACCCGGCAGCGGTTTTCCGCACTGGAGGGCAAACCCTGGCCATCAAATTCGATATGATCTTCGCCGGTAACCCGCTCGCCGAGTTCCGCTACTTTTCCGTTGACCGTCACGCGACCCGCATCGATCGCGCGCTCCATTTCACGCCGCGACCCGAGGCCGCTGCGCGCTAATACTTTTTGCAATTTTTCGCCTGCTGGCGAGGTGCCATCACTCATGGGGTGGTGTTTTCCGCTTGCACTACATCTTGGGAATCTTCATCGACATCACTGCTTCCTCGCTCCTCTTGATCGGCGGCAGCCTCAGTATCGATATCACCAAACAGGCTGCTCTTCGGCAGTGTTGCCGCAATAGGGGCTTGTGGCTCCCCGTATTCGACATCCTGTTCAATTTCGCTTTCATGTTCTTCTTTTGGAGTTGGCTCCTCCTCGATGGTACTCAAAGGCTCAGAAACCTCTGGGCTCTCAGGCTGTGCCTGCACCAACTCCCACTCATCTTCCGGCGCCTCTTCCCTGATCTCTTCATGCACCGCTTCGGGCAACTCAGCGACCGCCGGTTCTTCGCTTTCGGCAATTTCTGCCTCTTTCTCAGGCAGCTCTGCATCAGCCCTTAGTTGAATATCGGCCTCCGCTGCGATTTCCTCAAGCGCTGCCGCGACTCGGGCATCCTCCGCTGCATCGACATCCTCTTGAAATTCATCAGACCCTTGGCGCTCTTCATCTTCGATTGCGCCGGCCTCTTCTTCCGTTTCCTCTCTCATCCCGTCGCCCTCCGGAAGCGCCTCGCTCCCCTCGGCGGCGAGTGCGGCAGCGATTTCCTCGGGTGGCAACCCCTCGGATTCGAGAATCTTATTCAAACTCTCGATATCGCGGATCTCAGCCAGAGTGGGTAGATCATCCAGAGAGGACAAATTGAAATAATCGAGAAAATCCCTGGTGGTTGCGTAGAGTGAGGGTTTACCAGGCACATCGCGGTGGCCAACCACCTTGATCCAACCTCTATCCAACAGTGTCCTCACAATCTGGGAGCTGACCGCAACCCCGCGGATTTCCTCAATATCACCACGGGTGACCGGTTGGCGATAGGCGATAATCGCCAGAGTCTCCAGAGTGGCGCGAGAATACCTCTGTGCCTTCTCTTCCCATAAACGGTTCACCCAGGGGGCCAGATCTTCCGGCACCTGAAAGCGCCAGCCGCTGGCCACTTTTTTCAGCTCAAAGCCGCGCCCGGCACAACTTTCAGCAATCTCACCGAGCAGATCCCGCAGGGTTGTGGCGGAGGGGCGCTCCTCCTCATCCATCAGGGACAACAACTTTTCCTCACTGAGGGGCTGTGCCGAGGCTAACAGGGCACCCTCCAGGATTTTGCGCAGTAACTCCGGAGCGATTGTCATTTTATTATTTCCAACTCTTCTTCTCTGGGCTCCACCTGCCCCGCAGTGAGCGGCTCTTTATCGGTCAAATCACCGTCGACCAAATCGCCATCGGTTAAATCACTGTTCAAAGTGCCCTCATCACCGGATAAACGAGGCATCTCCTCCAATTCTCCAGTATCGAAGTCACGCTCACTTTCGTTGAACTCATCATCGCCAGCTTCTTGATTGTGACTGGCTGCGCGCACATGAATGGGACCAAAGGCCTCATTTTGCACCAGCTCCACCAAAGACTCCTTAACCAGTTCCATCACGGCGAGGAAAGTCACCACTACACCGAGGCGCCCCTCTTCCGCAGTGAATAGACTCACAAAGGGCACAAACTGCCCGTGGCGAATCTGGTCGAGTACCTGGGTCATACGCTCGCGAGTGGAGAGCCTTTCCCGCTCTACCTGGTGACTCTCAAACATGTCGGCGCGGCGCAAGACGTCTGCCAGTGCCACCAATACCTCCTTGAGATCCACCTCCGGGTCGGGCCGGGTGATATTGCGGTCCGGCCCCTCGGCACTGGCCTGATGGATATCGCGGCCCATGCGCGGGATCTCGTCGAGATCCTCGGCGGCAGTTTTGAAGCGCTCGTATTCCTGCAGGCGACGAATCAGTGCAGCGCGCGGGTCCTCGCCCTCCTCCTCTTCCGCTGCCGGTGGACGCGGCAACAGCATGCGCGACTTGATCTCCGCAAGCATTGCCGCCATCACCAGATACTCCGCCGCCAGCTCAAAACGCATCGACGTCATCATATCCACATAGGCCATATATTGGCGGGTGATGTCGGAGACGTTAATTTCCAGAATATCCAGATTCTGGCGGCGGATCAGATATAGCAGCAGATCCAGGGGGCCCTCGAAGGCCTCCAGGATAACTTCCAGTGCATCCGGTGGAATAAAAAGGTCCGGTGGAAGGTCGGTAAAGGCTTCCCCCAATACGAGCGCGAGAGGGCCCTTGCCCTCCTCACTCTCGTGGGTATTCGGGCTTTCCGAGGGGAGATCAGCAGACGCGTCGGTTTCGGCAGCCGCAACATCGGCGAGTACCTGCTCCTCCACCTCGGCTAGTAGTTCTTCACTGGACACCCTGCCCCACCCTCAAAATCGCAAACGGCCGATTATACACCAGCGCGGCGCCAATCAGCCCAGTATTTCATCAGCGACACCGCAGCCCTGACGAATCAGCTCGGGCTCATCGCCTGTAAGGTCGATCACCGTGGTCGCTTCCAATCCACAAAAACCACCGTCGATCACCAGTTCCACCTGATGCTCAAGGGTGTCGCGAATATCATAGGGATCAGTCAATGGCTGTTCGTCACCCGGCATAATCAGGCTGCAGCTCATCAGCGGTTCACCTACCGCCTCAATTAATGCCAGGGCGATGGGGTTATCGGGCACACGAATGCCGATTGTTTTACGTTTGGGGTGGATCAGGCGGCGCGGCACCTCGGCGGTGGCCGGCATAATAAAGGTATAGGAACCCGGAGTGTGGTTTTTCAGCAGGCGGAACATCTGATTATCCACCTTGGCATAAGTGGCCAACTCGGAAAGATCACGACACATCAGGGTAAAGTTGTGATTTTTATCCAGCTGGCGCAGGGCGCGAATACGCTCAACCGCCAGTTTTTCCCCAAGCCGGCAGCCAATTGCGTAGGCGGAATCGGTCGGATAAACAATCACTCCGCCACTGGTCACTATATCCGCAGCCTGACCGATCAGGCGCCCTTGAGGATTGTCCGGATGAATTTGAAAGAACTGCGCCACAAAGCCCCCAAGCTTTAATCAATTGAAACCTCTTGCGACGGGCTCAGATACCCGCCGGGGATTTGGAATCGACCAATATCCACTCCCCCATCGCACGCGGCATAGAACGCCACGCCACTAGGCAGATATCGCTTCCCCCGGTCGATCCCGGTGCAGAGTGTGCCACAGATTCCACACAGGCTCGACGCCTTCGGGCAAACGCACACAGCCGAGCTCCCTCCAGGGTTGCTCCGGCTGGTGAAAGTCACTCCCCAAAGAACTGTGCATTGGGGCATCGTTGGAATCGCCAACAGCCAGCGCCATCAAACTGCGAAGCTCCCTGGTCTGGGTGGGATTCTGCCGGCCACAGAGCAGTTCTACAGCATTGCCGCCACTGTGGTGAAACTCAGTTAGAAGGCGCAGCAATTGGGTGCGTGTTAGGCCGTACTTAAGCGGATGTGCCAGCACGGCTGTGCCACCAGCAGACTGAATGGTTTCTACAGTCTCCCGCAATTGTGGCCACTCCACGCGTACATCGCCGATCTTGCCTGCACCCAAATAACGTTTGAACGCCCGCGCAGTGTCCTCAACGTGCCCGGCTTCCACCAGCCAGCGGGCAAAATGCGGCCGCCCCAGCACGGAATCACCAGCAATAGCTCGCCCCCCCTGTAGGGCTCCCTCGAAGCCCCGTTTATGTAGGCGCTCGGCAATCCGTTCGGCGCGCTCTTCGCGCAACTCCTCACGCAGAGCGATTGCCTTTCGCAAGCATGCAGATGCCGGATCAATATTGAGCCCAACAATATGAACAGAGCGTCGCCCCCAAAGACTGGAGAATTCGATCCCCGTCGCCACGGTGATGCCTAACTGGTCACCTGCAGCCTGTGCCTCAGCCACACCGTCCACTGTATCGTGGTCGGTGAGTGCCATCAGAGTCACACCCTGGGATTTCGCCCTCGACACCAGCTCAGTAGGGCTTAAAATACCGTCGGAAGCGGTACTGTGACAGTGGAGGTCTACAAGGTCTGTATTTAGATCTTCTGGCAGGAAACTCAACAGCAGGCTCTCACTCTCTCTGGGGGTTAAAAGTCGCAGCATCTATTATTTGGAACGATAACCCGGTGGGGCTGTCTTAGCCGCAACCGGTGTTTTCAGGGATAGGGCCCGGACCATAGGTCACCCTTGGCGGCCACGAGGAACCGGAGTCTGACAGCAGTATTGTCAGTGGGGAAGCGTTTTCCTGGAAGGCCACTGTAATGTGACTTCTCAACTAACTTCCTGCGGGCATTATCACCGGAATTGAGTATGAGCGAAACGAATTCGACCACCCAAGTATCCCAGCAAAAGCCCAAGAAGAAAGAGGGCCTGCTCGGCAACCTGCTTCTAAATATCGTTATCCCCACGCTGGTGCTGACCAAACTCTCAGGAGACGATTGGCTTGGCACCAAATGGGCACTAGTGGTCGCACTGGCTTTCCCTCTCGGCTATGGACTGCGCGACCTCATTCGCTCCGGCAAGGTCAACTTCTTCTCCGCCCTGGGCATTATCAGTATCATGCTCACCGGTGGCATCAGCCTGCTGGAACTGGACCCGCAGTATATTGCCATTAAAGAAGCCGCCATTCCGGGCCTTCTGGGTATCGCCACCGTCGCCTCCCTCTACACCCGCTGGCCACTGGTTAAGACCCTGCTATACAACGACCAGATTCTGGATACCGGTAAAATTGCACAGAGCCTCGCCAGCAAAGGCAACCAGGGTGCCTTCGACCGCACTCTGCAGCAGGCCTCCTGGATGATCGCCGCCTCTTTTTTCCTATCCTCAGTGCTCAACTACGTACTGGCAAAAATTATTTTACAGAGCCCTCCGGGCACAGAGGCTTTCAATGAGGAACTGGGTAAAATGACAGCGCTCAGCTACCCGGTGATCGCCCTGCCAGCCACCATTATTTTAATGCTGGTGCTCTTCTTCCTGTTTTCCCGCATCGGCAAGCTAACCGGGCTGAAGCTGGAAGAAGTCATGGTCGCCCAATAACAAAAAAACAAAAGTTTTCTAATCAACTAACAAGAGCAAAATTCACAATGTGGTACGCAATCATCAGTGAAGATGTTAGCGATAGTCTCCCTTTGCGCAAAAAAGCGCGTCCAGACCATATAGCCCGACTCAACCGTCTCAAAGACGAGGGGCGCCTGCTGGTTGCCGGGCCGCACCCCGCCGTTGATAGCGAGGAACCCGGTGAAGCCGGCTTTAACGGCAGCTTAGTGATTGCCGAGTTCTCCTCGCTTGACGAGGCTCAGGCCTGGGCCGACGGCGATCCCTATGTGGCTGCCGGTGTCTACGCCTCAGTTGCCGTTAAGCCGTTCAAATTAGTCCTGCCCTAATAACAACAAGCACAAGCTGTATCGCAATGAAGAAAATACTGTGCGGCCTGATCGCCGCCACACTGCTCAACGCAGTTCCAGCAACTGCGGCCGCCGAAACCCGCTATATCACCGACCAGTTACATGTTCCCATGCGCGCAGGTAAAGGTAATGGGTTCCGCATTCTGCATCGCGGCCTGCCCAGCGGCACCCAGCTCAGCGTCCTCGAAGATGCCCCGCAAGAAGGTTGGACCCGCGTACGCACCCAGGGCGGTACAGAGGGGTGGGTGAGGCGCCAATACCTGGTCTCCGAGCCAGTCGCGAAACTCAAGCTGGAAGAAGCGGTAGCAAACCTGGAGCGCTTCGAAAAAATGGAAGGCAACCTCGGTGGTGAAGTTCGCCGCCTCGAGGAAGAAAACGGCAAGTTGAGCAGCGCCCTGGAGTCCGCCCAGCAGCAGAGCCAGACGCTCGCAGCCGAGCTGAAAACCCTTAAGGCGTTATCGGCAGATGCCCTGGCACTCAATGAGCGTCACCAAAAGCTCCTGCATCAGCACGAGTTGCTCAAGCAGGAGAAAACCATGGCAGAAGCAGAAATCCAGCGCTTATCCGGTAGTGAAAGCCACAAATGGTATATGTATGGCGCCCTATCCGTGCTGTTGGGCGCCCTGCTCGCAATGATTGCCCCGCACCTCCGTCCGCGCAAGCGCCACTCGGAGTGGGCGAACTGATTTCGCCCACTCTCTCCGAAATCGCATACTATTGAGCCCCGGGGAACCTAGTATCCCCGAGCCCCACATCCAACACAAAAGCGGCGGCGCCCATAGGCCGCCGTGAAACCTAAAGGACTAAGGATGATGCGTAAACTTTTTGCAATGCTACTCTGTGCAGCCCTTGCCCTCCCCGCACTCGCCAAAAATCCGCGCGTGGAACTGAAAACCGACATGGGCGTTATTCAGATCGAACTCTTCGCCAAAGAGGCCCCAGTCACCGTAAAAAACTTCCTCACTTATACCGATAGCGGCTTTTACGACGGAATCATCTTCCACCGGATAGTGCCTGGCTTTGTGGTACAGGGCGGCGGTTTTACATTCGATTTCCAAAGGAAGGAAACTCAAGACCCCATCGTCAACGAATCCGCCAACGGCCTGCAAAACCTGCGCGGTACGCTCTCCATGGCCAGGACCAATGACCCGGACAGCGCCACTTCACAGTTTTTTATCAATCTGGTCGATAACACCAGGCTCGACGCGCAAGAGGACAAGCCCGGCTACGCCGTTTTTGGTCGGGTAGTCGAGGGGATGGATGTGGTGGAAAAAATGGTAGAGCAGCCTCGCGGTCTCTATCGACAGCACCCAAGCGCCCCCAACATGCCCATCCGCATCCTCGAGGCCAAACGTATTGACACCGGTGACAACGCCGTCGCCAACAACAGCAAGGGAGAATAAGCTGTGATCGCTCTCAGTGTTAATCTCAACAAAATCGCCCTGATCCGCAATTCCCGCGAAGGCAACTTCCCCGATGTCACCGCCCACGGCCGAGTGTGCCTGGACGCGGGTGCCCAGGGGATCACCGTGCACCCGCGCCCGGATCAACGCCATATTCGCCCCCGTGACGTGCGCGAACTGGCCGCCCTCTGCCGCGATCGCCATGGTATTGAGTTCAACATTGAGGGCAATCCATTTGCCGAGCACCAGGGGGACTACCCAGGCCTGATGCCACTCGCTCTGGAAACCCAGCCGGACCAGTGCACCCTGGTTCCCGACAGCAACGACCAGCTGACCTCCGACCACGGCTTCAACCTCAAGCTGGATGGGCCGCGCTTAGTACCCATAATCGCCAAGCTCAAGGACGCCGGCATCCGTGTCAGCCTGTTTATGGACCCAGACCTGGAGCAGATCAGCCTGGCCAAGGATGTGGGCGCTGACCGCATAGAGCTGTACACCGGCCCTTATGCGGAAGCAGCCGCCAAACAGAGTGTGGAGCTAGAAGACATCTTCAACGCCCACTGTGCCGCCGCCGAGCACGCGCGCCAGCTGGGACTGGGGGTGAATGCGGGTCACGACCTGAACCTGGTCAACCTGCCCCGCTACCGCACCCTGCCGGGGTTGCAGGAAGTCTCCATCGGCCACGCCCTCACCGTAGATGCCATCGGCATGGGCCTGGAAAATGCCGTTAAAGCCTATCTGAACTGCCTCGCCGGCAACTAATGAACACACTCAATATTATTGGTGCCGGGCGCCTGGGGAAAACACTCGGGCGCCTGTGGCAGCAGGCCGGAGTTTTTCAGGTTCAATCGATTCTTAATCGCAGTGTCGATAACGCAAAAGCAGCTGCCGATTTCATCGGCGCCGGGCGCGCAGTTCCCGCACTGAACTCCATGGAACCGGCGGACTTCTGGCTGATCGCCTGCGGCGATAGCGAAATTGCCGCAACAGCCGATCGCCTCGCTGATCACCTTGGCGAGCACGAGGGCATTGTTGCCTTTCACTGCAGCGGCGCCCTCAGCTCCCAAGTGCTCGAAGGTCTGCGCCCAGCCTCCATCGCCAGCGCCCACCCGGTACACAGCTTTGCCGACCCGCTGCGTTCCCTCGACAGTCTCGCTGGCAGCAGCGTTGCTCTAGAAGGTGACAGCTCTGCCACTACAGCTTTGGAAGAGGCCTTCACTACCATAGGCTGTGAGACCCTCACCATCGAAGCCCAACATAAGCCTCTATACCATGCGGGTTCGGTGATCGCGTGCAACTATCTCACCGTGCTGATCGACCTCAGCTTGCGCAGCTTCGCCGCAGCGGGCATCGACCGCGACAGCGCCCTCAAGTTGCTGGAGCCCATTGTCCTGCAGACTGCTCAGAACAATATGGCCCTGGGGCCGGAGACATCCCTCACCGGCCCGATCGCCCGGGGCGACCTGGAAACCGTAGCCAACCAGCTGAAAAACTTAACGTCGGTATCGCCGGAACTCGCGCACCACTATCGCCAACTGGGCCTCGCCTGTGTAGAGTTGGCGCGGCGCGGCCAGCTATCCGATGAAAGCGCGGCCAAATTGATCGAACTACTGAGTGAGCCATTGCGGTGAAAGACTCCTCTGAATACCTGAAAAAAAGAGCTTTTTTCGACAGCCTGCTAACTATTTACGGGCGCAAACCGGTGCTCGAAGCACTGGAAGACCCAGACCTCCCGGTACACAAACTGCACTTGGCGAGCAGCAACCGGCGCGATCAACTGATCAGCCGCATGGAAGCCCTGGCCGAGGAGCGCCAGATAGAAACCGCCTTTTGGGATCGCAAAGGGCTCTCCCGCATCTCGAAAAATTCCCGCCAGGATCAGGGGGTGGCCCTGGATCTGGCCCTACCCAACTACGGCAGCTATAAAACCTTCCTGCAAAATCACAAGAGTGAAGCTAAAACCTACGAACTTTTAGCTCTGGACGGTATTACCAACCCACAGAATCTCGGCATGATTATCCGCTCCGCCTGTGCCGGCGGCGTGGACGGAATCATCCTGCCCAGGAAGGGCTGCGCACAAATAGATCCGCTGGTTATTAAAGCCAGCACCGGCACCTTGTTTAAAACTCAGATACTCCGTTGCGAAACGTTGGCAGATGCACTGGCAGACTTTCGCGAGTCTGGCGCACGTATCTGTGGCCTGTCCTCCCACGCCTCAGTGACTCTGGCAGAGATTACCGGTAACAAGCCAACCATTTTTGTGTTGGGCAACGAAACTCACGGTGTCAGCGATGCCGTCGCCAAACAGTGCAATGAGTTAGTGCGTATCCCCATGCAAAATGGTGTGGAGAGCCTCAACGTGGCAGTCACCGCCGCATTGATCAGCTTTCGCCAACAATTCTAATCGGCCACCTGGGTAGCCTTGAATAAAGGTACCCCGCAGACACTTCCCGCTTGCAAGATATCCACCCCATTTCCCTCACCGAAAGGCTACCCACAGATTCTGTGGATATCTCTGAGGATAACTGTTCCCTCCCCGGCGCAAAGGCCCATGGTTGCGCCAGTGTGACAATCTGAGGAAAAAATGACCAGCTTTCGAAACGCTTAAAAAATCAACGAGTTACAGCGAATTACTAGAGAGAGATAAGAGACGGGCGAACCAAATAAGGGGCACTAAAGGTGAAAGAGCACAGCTGTGGAAAGTGGCACGCTTGGCGGGAAAAATAGGGAAATGGGGTGCCTTGCACCCCATTTAAGCCGCGGGATTAAACGCTTATTCCCACTCAATGGTGGCCGGTGGTTTGCTCGATACGTCGTAAGCTACGCGGGAGATATGCTCAATCTCATTGATTATGCGATTGGAGACTTTCTCAATCAGCTCGTAGGGCAGGTGCGCCCAACGGGCTGTCATAAAGTCTACGGTTTCCACTGCGCGCAGTGCCACCACATATTCGTAACGGCGGCCATCCCCCACCACACCGACAGACTTCACTGGCAGGAACACCACAAACGCCTGGCTGGTTTTGTGGTACCAGTCGGCCTTGTGTAACTCCTCGATAAAGATCGCATCTGCCTCGCGCAGGATATCGGCGTACTCTCTCTTTACTTCGCCGAGAATACGCACCCCCAGGCCCGGTCCCGGGAAGGGGTGACGATAGACCATATCGTAGGGCAGGCCCAGCTCCAGGCCGATCTTGCGCACTTCATCCTTGAACAATTCGCGCAGCGGTTCCACCAGCTCGAACTGCATGTCTTCCGGCAAACCACCCACATTGTGGTGCGACTTAATCACATGGGCTTTGCCGGTTTTGGCGGCGGCGGATTCGATCACATCCGGGTAGATAGTGCCCTGAGCCAGGAATTTTACATTCTGTAGCTTGGAAGCCTCACGATCGAATATTTCAATAAAGGTATTGCCGATTATTTTGCGCTTGGCTTCAGGCTCATCCACACCCGCCAGGCGCGAGAGGAAGTCCTCTTCCGCATCGGCACGAACCACTCGAACGCCCATATTGTCGGCGAACATTTGCATTACCTGATCGCCTTCGTTTTTACGCAACAAGCCGTTGTCCACAAAAACACAGGTCAGTTGATCGCCAATCGCCTTGTGCAGCAGTGCCGCCACCACAGAGCTATCGACGCCACCGGAAAGACCCAGCAGCACTTTGCCTTCACCTACCTGCTCACGCACTTTGGCGATGGAGTCCTCAATAATATTGGCCGGCGTCCAGAGTTTTTCACAGCCACAGATATCGATAACAAAGTGTTCATAGATCCGCATACCCTGCAGGGTGTGGGTAACTTCCGGGTGGAACTGCACACCGAAGAAATTCTTCTCGGCGGAGTACATACCGGCGATGGGGCAGGAGTCGGTGGAAGCCATCAGCTCAAAGCCTTCCGGCATCTGCACAACTTTATCGCCGTGGCTCATCCATACATCCAGCAGCGCCTCACCTTCCTCGTTGAGGTGGTCTTTGATATCGCGCAGTAGACTGGAGCTGCCTTCAACTTTTACCTGGGCGTAGCCAAACTCGCGGATGTTACTGCCTTGCACGGCACCACCGAGTTGATGTGCCATGGTCTGCATGCCATAGCAGATGCCCAATACCGGCACGCCCAAATTGAAAACCGCTTCTGGCGCACGGGGAGAACCCTCTTCCGGCACGGACTCAGGCCCGCCGGCCAGGATAATACCTTTCGGGTTGTATTCGCGGATCTCTTCTTCGCTCATATCGAAGGCGCGAATTTCGGAGAAAACACCCAGCTCGCGCACACGGCGGGCGATCAACTGGGTGTACTGGGACCCAAAGTCGAGGATCAGGATTCGGCTGGAGTGGATATCTTGGCTCATGATTGACTCATTAACAGAATAAATAACGGCAAACGGACCTGAAAGGTCCGTTTGCGGCTTGGCACTGAAAGTTGTTCACCGAGAGGCTTAGCGTCCGCCCACCGGGTAGTTGGGCGCCTCTTTGGTAATCTGCACATCGTGCACATGGGATTCACCCATGCCGGCAGAGGTTACCCGCACAAATTCCGGACGGGTGCGCATGGTTTCGATATCCACGCTGCCGGTATAGCCCATAGCAGAGCGCAGGCCGCCCAGCATCTGGTGCACTATGGCAGACAGAGGACCTTTGTAAGGAACACGCCCTTCGATACCCTCTGGTACCAGTTTTTCTGCGCCCTTGCTGGCATCCTGGAAATAGCGATCGGAGGAACCCTGTGTGCGTGCCATAGCACCGAGGGAGCCCATGCCACGATAGGATTTATAGGTACGCCCTTGATACAGCTCCACCTCGCCCGGCGCCTCTTCGGTACCGGCAAACATGGAGCCCATCATTACAGAGGAAGCACCGGCAACAATTGCCTTGGAGATATCACCGGAATAGCGGATACCGCCATCGGCGATCATAGGCACGCCGGTACCTTCGAGCGCAGAGGAAACCTCGGCAATTGCAGTGACCTGGGGAACACCGATACCCGTTACGATTCGGGTGGTGCAAATAGAACCCGGGCCAATACCGACTTTCACTGCATCCGCACCAGCTTCCACCAGTGCGCGCGCGGCATCGCCGGTTGCAATATTGCCGCCAATCACATCCACCTGGGGGTGCATTTCTTTAATGCGGCGTACGCGATCAATCACGTTGCGGGAGTGACCGTGGGCGGTATCCACTACCAGTACATCGACACCGGCTTCTACCAATGCCGCCACGCGGTCATCGGTGTCCGGGCTGGTACCTACTGAGGCGCCAACACGCAGGCGACCATCGGAATCTTTACAGGAGTTCGGATACTGCTCTGCCTTGTTAAAGTCTTTTACAGTAATCAGACCACGCAGCTCGAAATTGTCATTTACCACCAACACCTTCTCGATGCGGTGCTTGTGCAGCAATTCACGTACATGATCAGAAGAAGCATCTTCGTGGGCAGTTACCAGACGCTCTTTTGGCGTCATCACACTGGCAACACTCACATCCAGATCGGTGAGGAAGCGGACATCGCGGCTGGTGACGATACCCACCAAATCCCCTCTATCCATTACTGGAACACCGGAAATATTGTGGTGGGTCGTTAGGGCGATCAATTCGCGTACGGTGGCATCCGACTCGATCGTGATCGGGTCTTTAACCACACCGGCTTCAAATTTTTTCACGGCGCGCACCGCAAGAGCCTGCTCTTCGATAGACATACTCTTGTGGATAATGCCGATGCCACCTTCCTGGGCCAGGGCAATAGCCAGGCGCGATTCCGTCACTGTATCCATGGCGGCGGAGACAATGGGAATATTCAGGGTAATGTTGCGGGACAGCTTGGTTTTAAGGCTGACATCCTTGGCAGTCACCTCGGAATAACCGGGCACAAGTAGGACGTCGTCGAAAGTGAGGGCTTCGCGCGCGATGCGCAGATTGGATTCAGACATTGTTGACACTCAAACCTCGAATAGGCGGGATTGGGTATCGGCGCGATTATACCTCTCAAGGAAAAAAGCGCAAATGACAATTTACAGAAAATCGAATTAAACGAGCAAAGCACTTTACCTAAAAGGGGGATGCTGCAATATTGCTCCGCCAGTTTTCACTTGAGAGGCACAGATGCAATCCAGCTCCGCAGCCCCCAACACCAAGCGTAGCGTCCTGTCGGTTAGCGACCTCAACCGGGAGGTGAAACAGCTGCTGGAGGGCAGCGTGCCCCTACTGTGGATCAGCGGGGAGATCTCCAATTTTACCGTGCCCAGCTCAGGCCACTGGTATTTTAGTTTGAAAGATGCCCGCGCCCAGGTGCGCTGCGCCATGTTCCGCGGGCGCAACCGCGGTGTGGCCTTTCGCCCACAAAACGGCCGCGAAGTGCTGATCCGTTCACGGGTGAGCCTCTACGAGGGCCGCGGGGAATTCCAGTTGATTGTGGAACATATGGAGGAGGCCGGCTTTGGCGCCCTGATGCGCCAACTGGAACAGCTCAAGGCCAAGCTTCAAGCCGAAGGGCTGTTCGATAGCGCCCGTAAACGCACCCTGCCCTATTTACCCACCAATATTGGCATTATCACCTCCCCCACCGGCGCCGCTATCCGCGACATGATCCATGTGTTGGAGCGCCGCCACCCTGGAGCGCAAATTGAACTCTGGCCAGTGGCCGTACAGGGCCAGGGAGCTGGTCTGCAAATCGCCGACGCTATTGAAAAGGCAGGGCACAGTGGTCGCCACGACTTGCTTATTGTGGGTCGCGGTGGCGGTTCACTGGAGGACCTTTGGCCCTTTAATGAAGAAGTTGTGGCGAGGGCTTTGGCGGTTTGCCCTATTCCCACAATCTCCGCCGTGGGTCACGAGACCGACACGACGGTTTCTGACCTAGCCGCCGATGTGCGTGCACCCACCCCCTCTGCGGCTGCAGAAATTGCCAGTGCAAATGCCGCTGAGTTATTTCAACGCCTGGAAAACAGCAAGCTTCGATTATATCGGGCCATCCAGCACCAGATGCGCCATTTACAACAACAAGTTATGCTGCATCGAAATCGGCTGCGCCACCCCCGTGAGCAGCTACAAAACCGCGCACAACGCCTCGACCACCTGGAGATGCGCCTACTGACAGCAGGGCAGCAGCAAATCCAGCAGCGCCGCAGCCAATTGTCAGCCACCCTGCGTGCCTTCGCCCACTGCCAACCCCAGCGACAATTGCAGGAAAAAAGCGAGCAGCTTAGGCAGGTACAAAATGCCTTACGACGAGCTGCAGAACGCCTTTTACTGCAAAAAACTGATAGGCTCAATCACCAGGCGCAGCTACTTCATAATGTGAGCCCCCTAGCTGTTTTACAGCGGGGTTATGCCATCGCCAAAGATTCACAGGGACGCGCCCTGAAAGACAGCCGCGCACTGGAGATTAACCAGGAGATTGAAGTTCAACTCGCCCGCGGTCACTTCTCTGCCAAGGTAGAGAGTATCGACCACTAAAAAAACCCAGCGAATGGGCTGTCTGGGCACGACACTATAATCCATCTGTAGAGAGCTTTTGGAGCTATCTATGAGGTGTCGCTATAAAGCTATCAGTCCCTATTGCTGGTTTTTAATATATCTTTTAGTACTAATTTTCGCGCTCGCCGGGTGTGCCCCAAAAGCACCCGAGAGCACCGAGAACAAAAGTACAATCCAACCCACTGCCACATCTGAAAGTAGTTCCAAGGCAGACACCCAAACACAGGGGAAAAAAAATCCCCCCGTTACGCCTGCAAAAGAACAACAGGTCAATTACATCGAGACCGGTGATCTTAAGGAAATAAAAAAACACGGTACGATTCGCTTTGTAAACCTGACAGGCGCTTCGGAAAACTTACTTCCCCGAGACGGGGTAGTCAGCCTGCGTAACTTCGAGCTGGGTAATAAACTCGCTAACCAACTCAAACTGGAGGCCAAGTGGATCAAGGCCCCAACCCCCAATAAAGCGGTGGAGATGTTGATTGCCGGTGAGGCCGATGTCATTGCCTATAACCTGACAGTGACTGATGACCGCAAAAAAATCATCGATTTCAGTGTCCCCATTCGTCATTCTCGCCAACAGCTTGTTACCGGTGCATCTGGTCCAGACATCAGTGACCCGAGCAAACTTAGCGATGTTGAGTTAATCGTGCCGCAGGGTTCAGCCAATATGGAAACGGCAAAACAGTTAATTGCCAAATACCCTGATGCAAACCTCACGGTTAGGGAATTTGTTATCCACGGTAATCGCGACGGCTTAGTCGATATGCTCAACATGAAAAGTAATCGAGTGGCAATACTGGAAGACTTTTCCGCGGAGGATTTACGTAATTATCGGGATGACTTGCGCTTAGGGGCCTATGTCAGTGAGGTACAAAATATTGCCTGGGGAATGCGCAAAGACACCAGGCGTCTTAACTCGACGGTAGATAACTTCCTTACCCGCAATTTGGTTAAAGCGCAGGAAGAGCGCATTACCGACTGGAAAGGTATCAAAAAAACAGGTGTTATCCGCCTACTCACCTATAACGGCCCTACAACTTATTTCCTATGGAAAGGTCTGCTAATGGGGTTTGACTATGACTTGGCAAAAGCCTTCGCCGACAAACACAAACTTCAATTGCAAATTATCGTAGTGCCCTATGAGGAAGACCTGGCGGATTGGCTCAGGGCCGGTCGGGGCGACTTTGCCGGGGCGGAACTGAATATTACTTCTTCCTATGAAGATAAGGGAATGGTGTTTACAAAACCCTATGTGGAATCAGCAGACCAAATAGTAAGTAGCAAGGATAAACCTCCAATCGAGAAAATTCAGGACCTGAGTGGTCGAAAGCTCACTTTGCGCGCTTATTCTTCATTTATCGATACTGCAAAAACATTACGCGATGCCGGTATCAATGTGGAAATTCAGGTGGCACCACCGGATATGTCCCAGTCACAAATTTTCTCACTCATAGCGGATGGATTGATCGATGCAACTATCTCCAGTTCAGGTCGAGCAAAAATAGAATCCTCCGTGCAGCCCAACTTGGTGCTGGGAACTTTACTTGGTGACCCCCAGCCTCAGGGTTGGCTGGTTCTACGCCAGAACTGGCACCTGCTGAAAAACCTGAATAAATTTATAGAAAGCTACCGAAAAACAGCACAATACAAGAAAGATTATGCGGCCTATTTTGAGCCCAATAAACGCTTTATGCAGAGGGTGAGCAGCCGGGTGATTCCCGGTGAAAATCTCTCGCCCTACGATAACCTGGTAAAAGAATCCGCTTTTAAATATGACTTTGACTGGCGCATGATCGTCGCACAGATGTGGCAGGAGAGTAACTTTAATCCCAAAGCCGTCTCTCCGGTAGGCGCTCAGGGGTTAATGCAGGTAATGCCGGCAACCGCCGAGGAAATGGGCTTTCCGCCGCCGCTATTTGAGCCGGAACGCGGTATTAAAGCCGGTGTAAAATATATGGATTGGGTGAGAGATAGATTTAATCCTTCTCTGCCTACGGTAAACAGACTTTGGTTCACCCTCGCCTCTTACAATGCCGGTTACGGCCACCTTCTCGATGCGCAGCGTCTCGCCAAACAACTGGGGCTGGACCCTAATGTCTGGTTCGACAATGTCGAGGTAGCCATGCTGAAACTGGCCCAACCCCAGTATTTTAAGCGAGCGCGTTACGGCTATGTGCGAGGCTCAGAGCCTGTGCAGTATGTACGTAATATCAGCAATCTCTATAAGGCCTATGTGGAGATGATGAGTGACGATCCCACTGCAGCAGTGCCTTTACGCAAATCATCGGGCGAGAGTTACTGCTCTCCACACAATACTCCAGAAGGGGTTATCCAGCAGATACCCAACTACTCAGCACCTTAGCCAACCACCTACATTCGCTAAAGGTCACAGGGTCAGCACAATTTTTCCAACAATCTTGCCGGATTCTAAAAGCCGGTGTGCTTCGGCAACCTCCTCCAGAGGGAAACGCGCAGCAATCTGTGGATGGATTTTACCCGCTGCAATAAATGGCCAAACCTGGGACTCCAGAGCGTGGGCAATATTGGCCTTGACCCGTGTAGATCTCGGCCGCAGTGTCGATCCGGTCAGGGAAAGTCGCTTCAACATAACCGGCAACATATTCACTTCAACGCTGGCTCCTTGCAAGTAGGCAATATTCACTATGCGCCCATCATTCGCAGCCACTTTAATATTGCGCTCAATATAGCTGCCGCCCACCATATCCAAAATGACATCCGCTCCGTGGCCTGAGGTAGCCTCCTGTACTACCTGTACAAAATCCTCTTTCCGATAATTAATCGCCCGCTCAGCACCGAGCTGCTCACAGGCTGCACACTTTTCTGCGGAACCGGCGGTGGCAAAAACCCTGGCACCCAGCTGGTGTGCCAACTGAATAGCGGTAGTACCAATACCCGAGCTGCCACCGTGCACCAAAAAAATTTCACCACTTTTCAGCCTAGCCCGGTCGAACACGTTGGCCCAAACCGTAAAAAAAGTTTCCGGTAAAGTCGCAGCCTCCACCATGGATAAAGCGCCGGGTATTGGTAGACACTGCCCCTCGGGTACGGCGACAAATTCCGCGTAGCCACCACCATTAGTCAGTGCGCAGATCTTATCGCCAACTTTCCAGCGCTCGACACCATCCCCCACCGCAGCCACCCGCCCGGACACTTCAAGCCCAAGCATTGGTGAGGCGCCCGGAGGCGGTGGGTAATTGCCTTTGCGCTGAACAATATCGGGACGATTGACCCCCGCAGCGGCCACTTCAATCAACACTTCCCCAGGAGCTGGTTCAGGCTTGGGCAGGTTTTCCAGCCGCATGACTTCGGGGCCGCCATATTCCGGCAGATCTATAGCACGCATGATTCACTCCTTTAAATTCTTCACGACCCGGTTAAGCGATGGCGACAATCTCTAAATACCATCAGAGGGATACTGGGCACTACTGTACCGCTAATGAGGGGAAATTACAGGTAGGTAAAAACGATTATGGCCGGGGACACTCGCACAGATCACTCGCTGATTCAGTGTGCAATTGACCCCAGCCACATAAAGTCCATTAACTTTGAACAAAGCCCCAGTTAATGAAAAAGATATACCGCGCTGTTAAAGCTCGTAGAGGAACTCCACCCCCATAACACGCCCCTTGTTAAGTGGCGTAAAGCTGGCGCCAACACCTCCCATAACAGCAGGTAACTGGGTATTGTTACCCTCCGCCATCTCATCCAGCATATTCTTGCCGAATAGTGAAACCGTATAGCTGCCATTATCCGGCGTATAGCCGATACTGAAATCCACCATATCCACTTCTGACAACATACCTCGGTTATCATCGGTGTAAGGGGCTTCATCTCGGTGATTAAAATTCACACGGGAAGTCAGAGTGCCATAGGCGCCTAACTGCAAATCGTGAATAAAGCCCACACCGTAGGTCCAGGGGGCCAGACGAGGAATCTCAAGACCGAGATCGGTGCCATCTACAAGGCCGTCGCCATTCAGGTCGCCCAGTACCTTGTCGTAGTCGCCATCCACATAACCCACATTGAAAGTAAACAGCAGGTTTTCACTCAACGCCGCCATCGCCTCCAACTCAGCCCCGCGAATGGTGGCATCGGCAGTGTTACGGATGATTTGTGCAACCCCAGTTACTGCATCAGGAAGGTTTTCCTCGCGCTGCATATCATCAATGGTATTGTGGAACACCGCCATATTGGTGCGTAGACGTCCATCCAGCCAATCCACTTTGGCACCGATCTCGAAGCTGCTCTGCTCCTCCTGATCGGTAGCCTGCGGTGCATAAGGCTTTCCAGTTAGAGGGTTGATACCGGCGTTGCGGAAGTTATAGCCACCACTGCGGAAACCCTTGGTCCAGAAAGTATACAGCTGAGTATCATCGGAGACCGTCCACTGCAGGCCCACCTTAGGTGTGAAAGCACTCCAACTCTCACTGTCCTCAAAGTCATAGGAGGAACAACCGCTCAGGGTACAAGTATTCAGTGGAATAGAGGCAATCTTGGCATCTTTTTTCTCACTGGAGTAGCGCCCACCCAGGGTCAACACCCAGGCTTCGTTTAGGTCGATATCCGCCTGGGCAAACACGCCATAAGTGCTGTGATCCTGCTCACCGCCTCCCGTCCAGTCAATTGCCCCGAATCGTAAAAGACGATTTTCCAAGTAAGTGACATCCTGGCTAAACCAGTAAACACCAGTGGTCAGGGCGGTGCGGCCAAAGCGACCCGCATAGCGCAG
The DNA here is from genome assembly GCF_052466775.1 of Microbulbifer sp. CnH-101-G. Classification (NCBI taxonomy): domain Bacteria; kingdom Pseudomonadati; phylum Pseudomonadota; class Gammaproteobacteria; order Cellvibrionales; family Microbulbiferaceae; genus Microbulbifer; species Microbulbifer sp. CnH-101-G. The sequence continues at coordinate 779,690 of NZ_CP174292.1, read as the reverse complement.
CTCATTACTCAGCTGGCTCTGGTCCACACTGGAATCCGCATGGAAAAGCGTGACCGGTAGGGAGTCGATATCGCCTAGGCCCTTTGCCTCATACTCCCTCCAGGCGAGAATATTGGTGATGGTGCCATCACCAAAGGCGACATCCTTATTGAACTCGGTAATAATCTGGCTCCATTCATCTTTCTGATAGCCTTCCTCATTTTGGGCCACCTCAAAAGAGTCCCTGCCGTTATCCCAATCATCAATGCCAACTGACGCAGCAATGAGAGGGGCACTTGGAGCAAACTGCGTACCTTCCATAGTCTGGACATAGGTCGATTCATAACCGCGGTTTTGCGCTACCACACCATCAGAATCCATCCGGCCGTGTTCCATACGCACCAATAGCTCTGCTGTGTCGTTGAGCTGGATGCTAAAGCTCGGCCGAATAAACCAACTATCGGAGGCACCAGCATTATCGTTGTTAGTGGCAACGTTTTCGAACCATCCTCGGTCGTCGTTGTAATAAACCGTTAAACGGCCATTGACCCTATCGGAAATAGCGCCGTTAATGGTGCCAGCTGCGACAGTATCGAGATTGTCAGTCGTGGATAGTTTAAAACGCGAGGAAAATTCATTCGTGGGGCGGGCGGTCTTTATAACCACTGCGCCACCGGTAACGTTGCGGCCAAACAGTAGCCCCTGCGGGCCCCGCAAGACCTCAATCCCTTCTAGGTCGAACAGGTCTGTCACCACACCGGCATTCACACCCAGATACATACCATCCACAAACACGCCGACTGTAGGATCAATAGAGGGAATAGAGCTATTGATCCCCAGACCTCGCACGGTAAAGTTAGCGGTGTTTTTGACAGTGCCCACATCTTCCAACTGGACGTTGGGCATCTTGAAAGAAAGGCTCTGTAGATCCTTGGTGTGCAGAGCCTCTAGCTGATCGCCGGAATAGGCGGTAGCTGCTACGGGAACCTCCTGCAGGATTTCGGCATCGGCGCGTTTGCGAGCGGTGACTTGTACCTCTTCCATAAGGGTACCAACCGAACCCTCAGCGGCAAAGCTAGGGATAGCACCACTGGCCAACCAAAGAGTCGCTACTGAACAGGCGGAAAGCAGAGCGGAGTGCTGCTTAAGTTTTGACGGACTTCCCATGTTTTCTCTCCATTGTTTTATTGTTTTTATCTACAACAACGGACTTATCGCAATCGGTACTGCCTTATCCCGCCGCTCTACTCTCTCTGTGGAGATTCCGACTTTGCGAGATTCCGATCCAAGACCGCGCTGATAAAGAGACACAGAATTCGCATGTTTTCTGTGACGCAAACAGATTACAGGCTAGCCCCTCCCGGTGGAAGTCAATTTATCGTGGATAACCATAAAAATAACTCAATTTGTCTGGAAAGTTCGTTAAAAAAGCGAAAGCTAAAAAATGATGAAAAAATAAAGCTGAATATGCACTATTTAAGTGCGGACTTATAATCCCCCCACACTGGAAAATCCTTTAAAAAAAGAGGGAATTGAAATGAGTGCTTGCCGCAATCAGCGAGGGAAAAGAGGCATCAGCCCCTCACCTCGAGACACAAAGACAAAATACAGCCGAAAATAAAAGCGCCTTCATACCCAAATAAATTAGACACGAGGCAAGACCTAGCAGTCAGCAAAATTACTCGAGTAAAACCACCAGTAAATGGTACTTATGAATATTTTATTCAGACGCCAATTACAAATTCCTTACATTTGCGAAAACCTGGAGTTGACCACCAAGTCCAACTGCTTAACTGCCAAAATAAACAAGGTAATAGTGATTGGTTAGCAGGTTACGAGTTATCGGACGATGACGATAAAGTTGATCGGTAAATTATTATCGGCTCGACAATCACACTTCTATCCTACGATATTCCCAAATACCCAAGCTGCCTTAAGTTCATGGCTTACAGATTGAGGTTGTCCTTATCCTCTAGGGCGATCACTTTATGGATTTCTACCGCGTCCAGAGTCTCCTTCTCCAGCAATGCTTCTGCTAAAGCATCGAGCTTCTTGCGATGATTCTGCACAAGATTCTGAACTTCCTTCTCGATCTCACTGACCAGAGCGATCACCTCATCATCAATAATTTCAGAGGTATGTTCACTGAAATCTTTCTGCTGTGCCATTTCCTTACCTAGAAAGATATGCTCCTCTCCGCGTCGAAAGGCCACCGGCCCCAGTTTCCGGCTCATCCCCCAATGCGTCACCATATGTTGGGCCAATCGGGTGGCCTGCTTCAGATCAGATTCTGCCCCGCTGCTGACTTCATCAAATACCACCTGTTCGGCCACCCTGCCACCGAGCATCACACCGATACGATCACGCAGGTAACTCACCTTCATGTTGTGGTGATTTTCAGTTGGAATTTGTTCTGTTGCCCCAAGGCTGTGTCCTCTGGGAATAATGGTGGCCTTTTCCAATGGATCAGCATGGGGCAACAACGCCGCTGTGAGTGCGTGACCAGCTTCATGATAGGCAACCGTTTTTCGATCATCCTCCCCCATTATGACTTCCCGCTCTCCGCCGAGTACGACCTTGTCCCTGGCCTGTAGCAGACAATCCATATCCACGGCCTCCTTGTTTTGCCTACCCGCCAGTAAAGCAGCCTCATTTATCAGGTTTTCCAAGTCCGCACCCGCGAAGCCCGCGGTCAGGGCGGCGAGATGCTCCAGGTCAACTTCTCCGTGTAACGGAACATTTTTGGAGTGAATTCGCAGGATTTCTTGGCGAGCGGGCTTATCCGGTAAATCCAGGGTGATCTTGCGATCGAAGCGTCCAGGGCGAAGCAGTGCCGCATCCAGCACGTCCGGGCGGTTGGTTGCGGCAATCACTACCACCGCCTCCTGGGGATCAAAACCGTCCATTTCCCCAAGGATCTGGTTGAGGGTCTGTTCACGTTCGTCGTGGCCCCCGCCCAGACCGGTGCCACGTGCTCGCCCCACCGAGTCGATCTCATCAATAAAAATGATCGCAGGGGCTTCTTTCTTAGCTTCGGCAAACATATCCCGCACCCGGGATGCCCCAACGCCAACAAACATCTCAATAAACTCTGAGCCGCTGATACTGAAAAAAGGCGCATCACTCTCACCGGCCAGGGCCTTGGCCATCAGTGTTTTGCCTGTACCCGGCGGCCCCATTAACAGAATCCCACGAGGGATCTTTGCCCCGAGTTTGCGGTAGTGATCAGGATCTTTTAGATAGCCGGCAATCTCCTGCAGATCCCTCTTGGCATTGGCAAGACCGGCCACATCATCAAAAGTTACTTGGGATTCACTGCGTTCGTAGCGTTTAGCCGGTGATCGGGCAAAACTGAAAGGGCTGCCGGGAGTCATTGCACCCATGCGGGCCTGCATTCGTCGACCCAACCAGACCAGCAGCGCTATTATCAGAACCCATGGCAACAGCAGTATCGCCATCCTCTGCCAAAATCCCCCCTGTGACGATTCTGCCTGGATAGTTACGTTCTGTTTTTCCAGTAGAGGGAGCAACTCAGGATCTTGAATCGGGGGCAAAGTGGTGGCAAAGCGCTTTTCTTCTGGTTTCTCGGTCTTTTCCTTTACGCCGTTCTTGCTCTCGGGCTGGGAATTTGTGGGCCGCTTAAAAACTCCGGTAATACGCTGCCCTTCAAAGAGGACACTGGCAATTTCCCCCTTGCTGAGAGCCTCTTTAAAGTCACTGTAAGCCAAGGCCTCTCTCTCTGCCCCAAACTGCCCGCTCGAGCAGTACTGGAGAGTGAGGATAACCAGAAAGAGAAGAATGACATATTGCAACCAGCCCAACGGACCTTGCTGGGATTGGCCTGTCAGTGGGGAGCCAGGCTCCTCCGGAGACGGCTTCTTCCCCTTCTCTTCGTCATCCCCAATTGCCATAGAATCTCACTGTACTTGGGATTAGCTGCCCTCCACGTGCTGTAAGGCAGGCACTTTGTACTGGAACAAACAGTATAGTTCTCCGCCAACTGTGCTGAACTACTGTGCGTAATGACTCATGGGCATTAGACCTACCAGCGGAACAGGCGCTTTTACAGCGCCGTTCAATCTCAACTCAAGGCCAGGAGCAGCTATTTTTTAAAAAGGCTTGCAAAGTCGCCTCCTGCAGGGCAGAATTCGCGCCCTGTCGAACTTGCTGTGCTCCGAACCGGGGGCCGAGAAAGTTTGATAAGTTGCGGATTTTTAAGGGGTTTTCCTGAAAAAATTAGTTGACTTAAACAAATCAACTGACTATAGTTCGCACCCATAACGCGCTCGTAGCTCAGCTGGATAGAGTACCTGGCTACGAACCAGGCGGTCGGAGGTTCGAATCCTCCCGAGCGCGCCATACAGAAAGGGCCTGTAACGCAAGTTACAGGCCCTTTTTATTTCTAGCTTACCCTTTTACCTTCTGAGCCTAAGCCTAATAGTGACCATTCAGATTAGCTAAGAACAGGCTAGCAACCCCCTCAAGAAAGAAATGGACCCAGGTAGTAACCCAGGCCCCTTTCACCTACTATTGATGCTGACTTCTACTAAATACTTTTACAGAATGGAAGTTAGCGCATTGGCTTACTTGCAGATATTTTCTTTCTGTACCACATCGTATTTTTTCAGTAGTTCATTATAGCGACCACTGCTACACAGCTTGGCAAGCCCGCGATTAAAGTCATCACGCACTTTCTGGTCACGGAACCCTACGCGAAAATCAGTCATCGGAGCGAAAATTGGGAAAAGGTTAACCTGATCCATTTTGTGCCCCATTTTATTACTCAAGCTCTTGAATAACTCCATGTCCACAACTGCCACAACATCTTTCATCTTCCAAAATTGCGCGACAAGATCGGGTGCCGTCGGAGCTTGAATAAGGTTCTGACGCTGTGTGCCATTGGGCCCATACATTTTTTCAAATTCCGGCCCCAAGTCCATGGGCCCACCCTGCCATGTGATCACCTTCTTACCGGCAAGATCTGCAATGCTATCAATTTTCATTTTGTCGGCAGCTTTGGTAACGGCGTAGTTGGCAAAACTGATCATATTATTAGAATAAAAAAGACCATCATCCTTCTTCATCACATTAACCGCCGCTTGCACTTTACCCTGTTCAAGTGCTGGTGCTGTCTCTGCAAAGCCCATCTGCTCAAACTGCACGGCATAGTCAGGAAGCGCTTCTCGTACAATATCCACCTCCAAACCACTGGAAGCCTTATTAATCACATAGGGCGGGGCATCACCAGCTATCGCCACTTTTAAGGGCGTACCACCCGACTGGGCAACCGCCGGAACAATAACACCAAGCATTAAAACTAAAAAAGCAATAAGGGAGCGTATAAGCATAACCATCTCCAAAGCGACAGAAAAATCACCTAGACGACCTAAGTGTTGGCATCGAACAGTGATTAATCAAGTCGCATATTTCTACCAAACAAGAAACCGCCCACCATTAGCCACACACCGATAGCCAATTTTTTTTTGGATCAAGGAGCTTGAAAAGGGCGCACAATTCCCCAACCATAAAATTATTAAAGGGGGCGAGATTAAAACCACGGTGAATAAACCACTTTTTTCCAATCTATAGGATTTCGAAAAACTATAGGGCCAAACTTGCATTATGCTCGACTTGCTATATACCCCACGCAAAAAAACCGGAGAGACTCAAGTAAGGAGCCAGTCAAAATGGCATCAGATTTGGATCGCATCATTGATTATGAAACCATGCTGCACAATACGAGCAACCGTAAAAAGCTAGCAATATTGAAAGCATTGTTAAGCCCAGATTTTAGAGAGGAGGGAAAGTCTGGCCTCAGCTTTGACTTTAAATTGATAACTACACAGATGCAGTCAGAGAAAGATAGTGAATGGACAGTTCACAGCCAAAATTACCAATGTATAACGCTCTCAGAATCTGTTCAATTACTGCTGTATCAATCCGCACACCGCAACCAGCAGGGAAACTACTCTGATTTCTGCAAACGCTCCTCTATTTGGGCGCTCAACAAAGGTCACAGGAAGATGCAATACCACCAGGGCACGCCCTGTGAAGCCTTTTCAATAAGCGAGAATATTTCAGCTAAACAGTCGGCAAATAGCCTATGAGCGCTTTCCTTGCGATTATCCTGCTCGCCCTAGCTGTCTGGCTTGTACCTATTTTTTATCGCCGCTGGCATATCAATTACCGACGTGCACAAGCGCTCACACAAGAACAGTTACAACTGCTAAAAGAAACACTCCCGCTATATCAGCATCTCAACAGCAATCAACAACAAGAGCTATGCAGTAATATTGCCCTTTTCCTCCATGACAAAGAATTTGTCGGTTGTGACGGCTTACAAGTCAATGAAAAAATGAAAGTCGCCATCGCCGCCCATGCCTGCTTGCTGTTGTTGGGCCGCAAAAACGAGTGCTATCCCAATCTCTACACCATACTCCTGTACCCTGACACCTATGTTGCCCATGAAACCCACAGGGAAGGCTATATAGAAACGGCCAGACACAGTGCGCGGGAAGGTGAAGCACATTACCGCGGACCAGTGGTGCTCTCCTGGGGAGATTTGGATGAGGATCTTGAGAATCCCCAACGAGGCCACAATGTTGCCCTACACGAGTTTGCCCACAAAGTAGATGAAGAAGATGGCTACTTTGATGGCCGCCCATTATTTGAGAAGTCCAACGATGGCGCCAACTGGGCCGAAGTAATGAGCCGGGAATTCCACCGTTTACGGCAAAGAGCCGAATTTGGTCAATTTCCCGGCGACAGTCCCTCAGTATTGGATTTATATGGAGCCCAATCTCCAGCTGAATTTTTTGCCGTAGCCACTGAGAGTTTTTATACGATCCCCGTTGCCATGCGCTCTCTACACCCAGAACTGTACAATGAACTGAGTAATTTCTATCGGCTAGACCCAGCAAGCTTGGTCGGTGGAAATAGGAGAATAAAGCCAGGATTGTAAATCATACATTTTAAACTCTATATTGAAGCGCAATGTGACATTCCCTGCCTATTGGCCACGATAAACACCAAGAAATAATCCCACACAAGTAAGCCCAGGAAATTGCAATGGAAGATATTGAGAAAGCGCTCCGTTTTATAGTTGAAATAGAGAAGCTCAAAAATGTACAACGAAAAACAAAACCGGCGGGACTGAAGCGCTTCGAGAATTCCGCTGAACACAGCTGGCATGTCTGTCTGTGCGCTTTGATTCTGAAAGATTATTCAAATGACCCAATAAATATAGATCGGGTTATAAAAATGCTGCTTATACATGATCTTGGGGAGATTGATGCAGGGGATACCATAATCTATTCAAGTGAAACAGACACGGCAAAAGCGAAAGAAAAGGAAGGATTGCAACGGCTGTTTTCACTATTGCCTGATAATATGAACATAGAGTTGATGAATCTATGGGAGGAGTTCGAGTCTGGAGAAACAGCCGATGCTCGCTTTGCCAAGGCCATTGATCGTATTCCTCCCCTACTCCATAACATCTATGGCGGGGGACACAGCTGGAAGCAGTATGGCATCACCAAGGAACAAGTATTTTCTTTAAACGCACGTATTGGAAAAGGCAGCGAAGTACTCTGGTCTGAAATTAGAAGCAAACTAGAGGGCGCAGTCAAAGATGGCATCCTCAAGTAGGATCTAGCCTAGACTGATTCAAGTGCATTAAATTAGGGTCGTGAATCTACCCCCTAAGAAAACGATCATTCAGCTAAGCCTGTTCTACAATCAATTATATTCCTTGTGAAGCTTCGCCCTTATTGCCCCCGATATCTTGATCAGTTCCAGCTCATCAGGAGTTAATATCGTGCCAAAAGTAATCCCACCATTCGTCAGCATCTTCAGTCTTTTTTTTCTCCACACAACATCAGCCACTTCTCCTACTAGGTGCCAACCCCTATTTAACCACCAAGATGACAAGGTTGCTCAATACAACCGGTGCACCTTAATCGATTTTCAGCCAAGCGTTCATGCCGGATCAGCAACGATCACAATGAATCGGGATACTAAAGGCGCTTGCGTTTATACCACTGCGGTTCAATGTGGTGATGAAGATATCCGGATGGGAGATATTGCCGCGATTGACTTTAAGGTTACTGTTCCTGCAGGTAAATGTGGTCCGAGGGAGTGGATCGCCGTATACATGTTTCCCTGGTGTGGGCAACCGGGGGGCTGTTGGGATGGTGGGGACCGTGAAGTGGACTTTGTAGAAACCAAAGGCCCCAATGGTCCCGGCGGTTTCGCTTCTAACTGGGGAGACCACCCCAAGCAAGCAGGGTGGGTTAATCAACAAGGTGCTATCAGAGTAAATAACGGCACTAAACAACATGTCACTTTCACTTCCAGCCAGGTTCTCTCGGGGCCGAATAGCGGCACCTATCAATGGGATATCCGGGTGTGTGATGCTACAGAGACAAACTGTGACAATTCCAATCAACTCTGGCATGCCTATCGCGAGAGAGGTCCTACTGTTTTTGACGAATCCATGATGATTGTTGTCGATAATTGGGGAGTCAATGATCCACCCCAAAAAGGGTGTGTTTTAGAGATTACAGATATGGTAATCACAAAACAATTGAGGTCTCCTGAAGAATAGAATAGGTCTCAACTTAAATTGCCAAAATTTCGAAAACAAAGCCAAATAATAGCTATCAAAATTTATATTTACGACGGGGTTGCTGAATATTAAAAGTCTAAGACCTAAAAAAACCTGCGCACCCCCCCTAAACAGCAGGTAAGTCTGACCAAGAAACCTTCATTGTATTCACCATCAATACCAGTGGCTTGATGTAAATTTAGCGGTAAGCTTCTCCGATAAATTAACCCACCAAACGGCAAAAGTTGTCTATAGAAGACCTACAACAGCTTTTACCAAAACTTCGAAATTTCAAAATAGGGATTTAAGCCATTCAAGTCAAATCCTCCACAACAAGATGACAGCGAGGTGAGGACACCTCTAAAAATACCTGAAAAATACAAATCATCAACTTGGAGACAAGAACAAGAGATACCCAGCAATAGATATCACCAGAGGTATTTATAAGCCCACTTTTACCTTATTTGTAACTATTAATAACTGTAAACATTAATAGTCCTTCTTCCACTGCAATTCGACACTACCAGAACCACTATCGCCCTCGTCAGCCGTTTTAAACTCAAGATTGAGATTATCGCGAATTTCTATCTGCATCTCGGCCTGCCAGGGACTTAACGGATCGGTACTACGCTGCAACTCCACATAAATCCGGTTGGTGATATATTTACCCAAGCTCAGGGCATACTCATCCCCTTCGTCGCTTTCCTCTCGCTCGATATTGAGGGTATCCAAACGCAATAATTCACGGGTTTTGGCCACGGGATCCAGAGCTGCACGGCCAGTCTGCAGGCTTCGTATTACACTAACCAAACGCACGGCTTGCAGCGGGGAAATATCTGAGAGCGACTTGCCAAAAAGCAGTTGCGCCAAGATTTCATCCTGGGAAGCCGAAGGATCGGAACTGAAGTTAATATCCAGGTCGGAGGTGTTGCCGGAGATCGTTGCGATAATCTCTCCATCACTGTGTTCGTATACCCCTTCGACATTAACGGCGACTTCGTTATTCTCGAAGCGTATCTCCCCTTCTTGCAAATCAAATTTCTTACCGAGCAAATCGAAACTGCCCCGCACAATAGTCAATTTACCAGAGGCCTCAGGCTTGGCTGCAGTTCCTTGAATATTTACCTGGCCGCGCAACTGGGAATTGAGCCCCAGGCCACGCACATAGGACTGCTGATCCAAAATCACTTCCACAGCTAAACCCAATTTACTGAGCAGCGGCGGTGCGCGTTCCACTTGTTCACCATCCACTTGGACTTCCGTCACCTGTATTTCCGGCACACTACTGCCGATCCACTGTTCAATTTGTACTGATAAAGGACGTAGAGTGAAGCGGCCGGCAACCTCGGCACTCTCCGTTGTACCAGTCAGAGTTGCCTGGCCACTAATAGCGCCGCGTACCCCAGGAGTATTCAGTAAATGCGCCCGCTTTAAATTCAGGCTGAGGTCCATCCTCGCCGGGGCCTGCCCAGGGAAAAATATGGCCCCGCCCAGATTAATACTACCGCCATCGACAACAGTGGCACTCCCCCTCTCAATGCGCCACGCTTGTGGAGTCAGGCGCGCATAAAAATCAATATTCGATATACGGGTATAGCTGGGACGGTGTTCATAGCTGGCCCCACTCAGTTCTATCTCGCCATTTAAACGGGGATTGCCCAGAGTGCCGGTGCCATCAGCAGAAAAGCTCAACAACCCTCGCAAAACATTTACCCTGGGGTCCATAAATTCTGCCACCACCGACAAGTCTGCGGTACCGCCACTAACCAATTGCAGAGGTACTTCGCTCATCGGCTTAGTTGGATTATCGGCGAACAGTTTCTCAACGATTGGAGCGATCTGCAGTTTGGCGCTGCTATCTATCGCACGCCGATTACCGTGATCAGCCACCAGGGACGCCTGCAACTCACCACCCTCGGTATGCCATTCCAGGCCCATAGAGAGCGGCTGTAACTGAAGCCTCCCCTTCTCCCTACCAGGCATATAGCCACTGAGGCGTAGATCGCCCTCAAGCAGGGGCTGCTGTGGACTGCCAGTGACACTCGCGTGCAGAGTGACATCACCTTGATTGGGCATAGTAAATGGCACCTCCTGAGAGAGATCCTCCAGAGAAGCTCGGCCCTGAATTTGTAAGTCCAGCCGCTGCTCATTAAGACTGCCGTGGGCCCACAACTGGTTGCGCCCCGCCCATAAAAACTCCAGGCCTTCGATAACCAAACTCTTGTCGGCATAATCCAAGGCGCCCTGTAATTTCCAGGGCTCATAGCGGTAACCACCCTGAGCCAGCACACTAGCTCGCACCTCTGGATTGGCCAGTGATCCGTTAATTTCACCATCCAGACTCAGCTCACCTTCAAGGGTATTGGGTAGTGGCAACCCAACCACTTCCACCAGGCTCAGGGGCAAGTTGCGCACATTCACCCCCACCTTGAGCCGGTCTTTCTTTGGCTCGATTATTCCCTGCGCCTCTACCAGTACAACGCCCTGCCGCCCCAGACGCTGAGCTTCCTCGGCCAAGGCAGTCAGTCGACTCTCGCTCTGTGCGGGTTGTACAGCTCCCTTCTCAATCCCTGGAATAATCACAGGCGACTGGGGCCCGCGAAACTGTCTCGAGCCAAAATAGTTCAATGTACCGTTGGCAAAGAGCTCCAAGCGCAAGCCCTGCAGGTCTATTTTTTCCAGATCTCCGCTGGCATCGCCTTTCAAGTTATACCGATATTCTTGAACCAAGCCATCAGACTCCAGGCTGGCATTCAGGCGTGGATTGGACCAGGGTCCCTCCACACCGACCTGCCCCTGCAGACTCAGAGTTACCCCTTGCGCAGAGGTCAGGCCCAGATCTTCATAGGGATTGAGATTTCGAATATCCAGTTTGAGCTGCAAATTTAGCGTTTTCGCTTCGATATCCACCGTGCCACCGCCGAGGACATTCAGCTTTTCGCCCGCCAGGCTCAGATCTGTAATTGTTAATCCCTGCAAATTGCCATCAATCTTGGCCGTCAGCTCATTGTGTAAATCCCGATAGACGGTAACAGCGCTCAGATCCCCTTCGAAATCGGGTTTATCCCAGGGACCTTTGACTCGCGCCTGCAACTGATGCAGGGTACCGGAAAAGTCATTCGGGATATTTATTTTCTCTGTTTGAGACAGGGAGGACAGCAGCCGACGTATCTCTTCAATACCCAGCTCTTGCGCTGCCACATCCAAATCCAGAGTTTTATTTTCAGTATCGATAGTGCCCGCTGTGCGAATCTCTGCACCGGCAAACTCCAGTTGTAAAGACTCCAGCTGGATAACACCCTGAGTAGTATTCACTTCTCCTACCAAGTTCAGGGGCTGATCCCGGTAGCTGCTGTTAAGCTTTACCTGACCGGAGATATTAGGTCGTGCAAATGCGCCGCTAACGGTGACTTCTGCACTGAGCCAACCACTATTTAGTACATCCTGCCATGGACGAGAAAGAGTGATCGGCAAGCGATTGAGGTGGAGTTCAGCATTAATATCATCGGCACTAACATTGCCAGACAAAGTGCTGCGTCGGCCATCTACTTGCAACCAGATACCCTCTGTGTGTAAACGCCAAGGGAAAAGGTCTATTTGTACGCTACCGGTCAATCCTAATTGATGCTGGGAAAGTGGAGTGGAAAGAGATTCAATATCTACCAGTAACTGCTTATCGCGGCGGCGCAGGGAAATTTTACCGTGCGCATCCAGGGCCTGCCCTTGTGGTAATTGCAACCGACGGCCAACAAAACCCTGAGCCTTCTCACTGGCAGAAAAATCCAGAACAAATCGGCCCGGTTGTTGTTCGCGTCCCTCGGCAACAAATTGCAGTTCCCCACCATTTATTTCGCGAATTTTCAATTGCAGCTGGGTGGGCTGTCCCTCCCATCGATACAGAGTATTACCAAACACCGAAACCGTGGGAATATCGGGTACCTTACTACTGATTAACTGCAAGCGCTCAAGTTTTAATTCTCCCAGGCGAAAGCTCGGTAACAGGGTTTCCCAACTGCTAGCGATGCCACTATCACTTTGGTCCACAACTTGGACTGCATCTTCTTCCGTCCGTGCCAGTGAGCTCAGTAACTCATCCAGCACATCAAGGTTCAACAAAAAATCTTTAGCGGCGATGCGCTCAATATTGATGGGATTGCGGGAAAAACTCTGTAGTTTGAATTCCAACCGTTCTCCATCGGCTAGGGTGTTGCTATCAAAATTGATCCGCAAGCGTTCAAAAAACCAGGCCCCAAGGCGCTCACTGGCAATTCCTTCGGCCTCAATAGTCAATCCATCAATCACCTGCTCCGCACCATAAAAAGCTGTGCGGGTCAGGCTGACCCTACCTTGCTCGGTACCAAGAAAATAGAACAGTGTAAGCAGAATAAATAGCAACAAGCCCGTGATTACTGCCCCTCCTGCTCTGAGGGAGCGCCACAAGCTCCGTAGAAAAGCGCCAAGCGCACGAAGTAAGCCTAGAATAACCCCTTTCAATTTGGACATCAGAAAGCCTGCCCTAAACTGACATAAACCTGGTAGTGATCATCTACACCGTCGCGTCGATCCAGGGGAAAAGCCAAATCAAAGCGGATGGGTGCAAAGGAGGTGTTGTAACGGACACCAAAGCCCGCCCCCCAAAAGAGGTTGGAAAAATTAGGGCGCGGGTTTTCATAGGCGTTGCCCCCATCGAGAAACAGAACCCCGCCCCAGGTTTCACTAAAGCGGAAACGCCCTTCAATGGAAACTTCGCTAAGACCGCGGCCACCAATCGCATCAGACAGGCTTTCCTGGCCATCCGCATCAATTTCCACGAGCCTTGGGCCCAACTCCTGGTAGCCATAACCACGCACCGAGCCACCGCCACCGGCATAAAAGCGCTCATCCGCAGGCAACTCCAAATTGGGTGCGCCAGTAATAGCCCCGGCCTTGATACGCAGCGCCAATGTCGGCTCGTAGCGCGCCGATTCCGCTGTTTTATAAGCTGTTAATTGCAGGATATTTTTGACAAAGGAGGTACTGTTATTTTTGAGGTCCAGGTAGGGCTTTACTTCCAGTGCTGTGGTGGCGCCGCGGCGGGCGTCCAGGGGTTTATCCGTGGTGTTTAATTTAAACCCGAGGGGAAATGCCAACAAATGATAATTTTCATCCGGGTCTCCACCCTCCACTGCGCCATCCACTTTTTCATCGACACGACTGAACTTTAACTCTGCCCCTGCACTAATGGTGCGGTGCTTACTCAACTTGCGGGACACCAACCCTTTTAAAGTCAAGGCCCTGGAAGTGTAGGAATCCACATCTTCACCAGTCAAACCCACACTACCGGTAAAACGCTGCTTGTCATTGAAAAAGCGCGGAATACTGAGTTTGCTCTCCAGGGATTGTTTCACCTTGTTCACCTTGCTGGATACCTCCAGCTTCTCACCACGGTGAAATATGTTGCGGTGCTCCCAGCTGGCAGAAACTCCAGCGCCCTCATCAGAGGTGTAGCCCACCCCCAGAGTCACCGTGCGATGATTGCGCTCCTGTACAATAAAATTAATATCAACAATACCACCGTATGGCTCAGATACCTGGCTGGTAACATTGGAGACCAAATTGGTGCGCAGCAGTCGTAACTGAGCCGCATCCAGTTTGCTTCGGCTAAAACAGTCTCCGGGGTTGATATCCAATTTACCCCGCAGGTAATCCTCTTCTACCGAAGTCGCCCCGAGTACCTGTACATCCCCCACCATCACCTCTGGGCTAGGGGCCACCCGATACTCCAGGCGAGCGGCGGCCTCTTGGTGAATCACTGTGGCCTGATAGGTGACATCCACGTTGAGCAGGCAGGCATTGTTATTGAGGTACTGGGTAATAGTCTGCACACCCTCAAGTACCTCATCTGCCTGCAGCGGATCTCCGACTCCAATCGGCAATCCAGGGAAGCCCGCCCTTAAGTCGGCAGGCATAATGATATCCAGGCTTTTTATTAAATAGCGAGGGCCGGGTATCACTTGATATTTTATCTCTCGACCTTCTACAGATTCACGCACAATAGCATCGTAGTACCCCTCGGAGCGCAGCAACTTTTCTAGGTTGCCGCGCTCGTAGTGGGCGATATCACGCGGGGACTCGTAGCTTTCGAGAGCACTGCTATTTTTGCGCAGCTCTTCAAGCTCTTTTCGCAGGGTGGTCTGTAATTTTTTGTCCCCTTGTACAGAAAGGGTAAAACTGGGCAGGTTGGAAAAAAAAGGGATGGTCACCGCCTGCGCCTGCAGCGGGGAAAGCAGAACAAAAGCGACAAGCAGACATGTACTGAGGATTCGCAAAATTTTATCCGTTGTCCACAGCGGTTACTCCGCCTACTACCGGGAGTCCATTCCCTTAACATCTGATTTTGCCCCGAACAACCAATGCCCAGGGGAAATTTGTCGGCACAAACAATTCATAAACTGAGGTATTTTATGATCGTTCACAAAATACTGACGCAAGTGTGCGAACCTGCTGGCATTTTCTCAGGTTCGTGCCGGACCTAAAATCTATATACGATTTATGGCTGGGTGCTGGAACTGGGGCTAGAGCTAGGGCTGCCAAGCAGTGGGTTACAGTCCTTGATGATGACCCGCCCCTTGAGGATATTCCCCTTCGAATACTCAGTGAAAATACACTGGTTGGTTCTGGGGTCGTAATTCTCAACCCATAGATTATCCTCTTTCCAGGTAGCACCGATATGACGGAAGCCCTCGGGCACAGAAATGCTCATTACGCCGCCAAAACGCTTCACAAAGACCTGCTCGTAATGGAAGTAATACGCCAACCACCCGGCGAGGAAGAAAACTGCGGCCGCGATGGCGCCAATTTTAAGGCTTCCCATACGACTACCGATAAAGAGAGAGAGAATAACCAGGGCAATAACCGCTGCCCAATAGAGATATGTAACCATACTTGTTCTTCGCCGTGAATTTATTCGTTTTACTCGAGGGCAAGAGTAGCGCAGAACCGGCATAAACAAAATGACGCCCGCCTACGTACCCTCACCACAATGCGTAGCTCCTCAGTCCCCTGAAAGCCTCAATCTTCCTCCAGCTCCGGAAGGTTTTCGAACAATGCCAGAGCTTCGGGATTGGCGAGAGCTTCCTTATTCTTAACCGCCTTAGCATGCACCACATTGCGTACGGCTAACTCGACAATTTTTCCACTAATGGTTCGCGGAATATCGCCCACTTGAATCACCTTGGCCGGTACATGGCGCGGGGTAGTATTGGCACGAATGGTGGAGCGGATTTTTTGTACCAGCCCCTCATCCAACTCAATTCCCTCACGCAGCACCACAAACAGCACCACCCGCACATCGTCATGCCACTGCTGGCCGATACAGATGCTGTCGAGCACCTCTTCTACTTTCTCTACCTGGCGATAGATTTCGGCGGTGCCGATTCGCACGCCACCGGGATTCAGAACCGCATCGGAGCGACCGTAAATAACTACACCCTCATGGGCGGTGATCTCCGCATAATCCCCATGGGCCCAAACACCGGGCCAGTTTTCAAAGTAAGCGCTGTTATATTTCTTCCCGTCGGGATCATTCCAGAAACCAATTGGCATACAGGGGAAAGACTTGGCACACACCAGTTCGCCCTTCTCTTCTGTTACCGACTGCCCTTCATCATTCCAAACTTCCACGGCCATACCCAAACCGCGACATTGCAACTCTCCCGCATAGACCGGCAGGGTTGGGTTGCCCAGGGCAAAGCAGGACACAATATCGGTACCACCGGAGATAGAAGATAAGCACAGGTCTTTCTTGATATCCCGATACACATAGCGGAAGCCTTCGTGAGCTAAGGGCGAGCCTGTCGATAAAACTGCGCGCAAACGCTGCAGCTTATGACTCTCACGGGGTTTACAGCCGCTCTTCTCCAATGCAGCAATATACTTGGCGCTGGTACCGAATACACAGATACCTTCTTCATCTGCCATATCCCACAGGCTCTCTGCTTCTGGGTAGAAAGGTGAGCCGTCAAACAAGACCAGGGTGGCGCCGCAGGCCAGGCCACTTACCAGCCAATTCCACATCATCCAACCACAAGTAGTGAAGTAAAAGAGCGTATCCTCGCGACGGAGATCGCAGTGCAAGCGGTGCTCTTTAAGGTGTTGCAGCAGTGTGCCGCCTACGCCATGCACAATACACTTGGGTACCCCAGTGGTACCGGAGGAGTACATGATGTAGAGGGGATGATCGAAAGCGGTCTGGACAAAAGAGAGTTCGCGCTCGGGCGCCGCTGCTTCAAAGTCCTGCAGTATGACTGCTTTCTCCAGAGGCTCCGCCACCAATAACTGGCGGGTTTCCTCCTGGGAGCGGGCAACCGGTACCACCACCAGTTTCTCGATGGAATCAATACGTGCGATAATTTCACGCAGGCGCGGCAGGGAATCAATCACCTTGCCGTTATAGAAATAGCCTTCGCAGGCAAACAGTACTTTTGGCCCCACCTGGCCGAAACGGTCAAATACCCCGTTGATACCAAAATCCGGCGAACAGGAAGTCCAAATCGCCCCGAGGCTGGTGGCTGCCAACATGGCCACTACGGTATCGATCACATTCGGCATAAAGCCAGCGATCCGATCCCCTTCGCAAACCCCTTGATCCGCCAGGGCTGCGGCAAGGCGCTTTACCCGGCTGTGCAGCTGCGCATAACTGAGCTGGCGTCGGCTGCCGTTCTCCAGGCGCTCAACCAAGGCCGGTTTATCGTCCCGGAAACGCAGAAGATTCTCGGCAAAGTTGAGACGGGCATCGGGGAACCACTCTGCACCCGGCATACTGTCACGACCCAATACCACTTCACCGCGCGCACTGGCCTGCACTTCAGTGAAATCCCATAAGTCACGCCAAAAGGATTCCCTCTCCTGTACAGACCACTGGTAGAGCGCGCTGTAGTCTTGCAGCTGAAGCTGGTGCCTTTCGTTGATCAAGCGGCGGAACTCATCCATCTGGGTAGCGGCAATGGCCTCGGGGCTCGGTTGCCAGAGGGGTTGTGTATTGTCCTTCATTTCAGCAGGCCTTATGGGTTCATTATTCTCGATGTTTCTACACCCATTTACTGGGCGAAAGGGACAATCATGCCTTGCCCTACAACTTTAAACTATTTTAATCTTTCGAAGGTTTATTAAATAAATCTTAACTTTTTCTGAAAGCATTTCTGAAACCCTGCCGGGAACCCGGTTATCAGTCTGGAGCCCCAGTGAGTGCCACTATAAAACAGCTCCGCGCCTTCGTAGCCGTTGCGCGCAGCCACAGCCTGGCGCAGGCCAGCGCACAACTACATACCTCCCAGCCGGCGCTGTCGGTGGCTATTCGCAACCTGGAAGACGCCACCGGGGGACCGCTGTTCAGTCGCGATGGTCGTCAACTCGTACTGACCCCAGAGGGCCGTGAATTCCTAACCCGTGCAGAGCAATTGCTTAACAACTGGGACCAATCTCTTGATGCCATTCAGCAGCGTTTTCGCCTCGATCGTGGGCAGTTGTTATTGGCGGTAATCCCGGCCTTCGCCCTAAATCGCCTACCCGAATTATTGGCCAGCTTTCACCGGGACAATCCCCAGATCAACATTGTATTGGAAGACATTGTGATGGAGGGTGTTGTGCAGTCAGTGCAGGAGGGGCGCGCAGAGCTGGGCATCAGTTTCCGCCCGGAGGATCTGGGCGACTTGGAGTTTATCCCCATGGAGCAAGATCGCTTTATCGCGGTTACTCCTCCGCAACACCCTCTGTCCAGCAAAGAGGCCTTGCACTGGCGCGACCTGGCGGACTACCCGTTTATTTCTATGAATAGGGGATCAGCTGTGCGCCGTTGGACAGAGCAGGCCTTTGCAGACTGTGGCAAGGTGCCCCGTTACCTGTGTGAAGCCAATCAGCTCAGTACTATCGGGCAATTGATTCGGGCCAATATGGGGGTAAGTGCGGTACCGAGCCTGTGCGAAGGGCAGATGCGCGAGTACGGTTTGCACTGCCATCCTCTATCCGCGCCTGTTGTATACCAGGAGGTCGGTATATTGATGAAAAGCCGTGGCACGCTCTCTGCTGCGGCCAGCGCTTTTCTGCGATGTATTCAACAAGACCCTGGGGACTTACATCCTGGATACTTACCGAAATAATTTATTCAGTGCGGGCAAAACGCCCGCACTGAAAACAGCCTTATTGACTGGTAGCCCGCAACATCCAGGCAGTTTTTTCATGCACCTGCATGCGATCAGACACCAGTGCAAGGGTGGATTCATCCTCCCCTTTTTGCGCAGACTTTAATACTTCCCGGCAAGTCTTAATGACCTTTTCGTGGCCTTCGGTTAATATTTTTACCATGTCCTCGGCTGCAGGAACTTCTACCACTTCCTCAATTGAGCTCAGTTGAGCAAATGCCTGGTAAGTGCCTGGGGCGGGAACTCCCAAGGTTCTGATACGCTCCGCGATATCATCAACCGCTTCTGCAAGCTCCGTATACTGTTCCTCAAACATCAGATGTAATTCACGAAACAGCGGGCCTGTGACATTCCAGTGAAAATTGTGCGTTTGCAGGTATAGGGTATAGCTGTCTGCCAATAAGTGTTTGAGGCCACCAGCGATTTTTTCCCGGTCACTTTCACTAATACCAATGTCAATTTTCTTCATAACAACGCGCCCCTCGTGTATAAGAGTTGGGTTTTTGTAAAAAAGTCCATGTATTGAAAAAGATACAAATATTGAGCCTATGAAAGCCAAGACACAAAATTCAACATCTATAAATACACAGCTTTCGATTACACATTAACAATATCAGGAAGATGTGTCACGCCTATCCCCAAAATTCGAAACTTTCCCTCAAAAAAACCACAAAAAAAATATCCGACACTCCGAGAAATTTAAAAAATTATTATTTGTTGCATAATTATGCCAACTTCTATGCAGAACAAACCGGACAATTCTCAGATTTATTTAGCTTTAGTGTCCGCATAGCCAGGGTCTCCCCCTCAATTAAATACAATTGACCGAGACTGGATGCCGGCAAACCGAGTAAAATTTTCAATGCCTCCAAAGCTTGAACGCTGCCAACAACACCCAAAATCGGACCAATCACCCCCATCGTTGAGCAATTATGAATATCTTCCTGCTGTTGGGGTGGAAACAGACAGGCGTAACAGGGATTTTTATTCTTAGAAAAATCAAAACTGATCAACTGTCCGGAAAAGCCCTGGGCTGATGCCATCACTACTGGTCGCCCGATTTCATGACAAGTTCGATTTATCAGGTAGCGTATTTTTAGGTTATCCGTGCAATCCAGCACCAAATCCACCTGTGCAACATGATCTCTAAGCCAGGTTTCATCGGCCATTTGAGGATGCGCATAAATTCGAATATTGGGATTTGCTGCGGTTAACTGCTGTGCCGCCACCTGTGCCTTTGATTTACCTTGGTGATTGGTTTTGTACAGCACCTGTCTCTGCAAATTAGAAAGATCAATATGATCGCCATCTACCAGGTGCAACTCACCGATACCTGCAGCGGCGAGGTAAAGTGCTGCCGGACTACCCAAGCCACCGAGACCAATGATTATAACCCGTGCCGCCGCCAGTTTTTCCTGTCCCTCTTCTCCCACCTGGGGCAGTATCATCTGGCGGCTGTACCGCTGTAGCTCCTTACTGCTTAACATGGCTCGACTTCCGTACACTTGTCTTCCAGGAGGGCATTGAATTCGGCAACCGCCCGCTTATAATTTTCTGCCTTGGTAATTGCACTGACCACAGCGATACTGCCCACTCCCGTAGCAATAACCTCTGGTGCACACTGCTGATTAATGCCACCAATCGCAACCAGTGGGTAATTGGGTAGAAGTGCAGCCATCCGCGTCAGCTTCTCTACCCCTTGTAACTGATCAGACATATCCTTGGTATTGGTGGGGTAAATAGCGCCGATCGCCAGATAACTGGGGCGATATCGATAGGCCAACAATAATTCAAAGAAACCGTGGGTACTGATACCCAGCTTTAGGCTCGCAGATTGGATTGCAGCAAGATCCGCCTCTTGTAAATCCTCCTGCCCCAAATGAACACCATAAGCACCGCATTCAATCGCTAGCTGCCAGTAATCATTGATAAACAGGCGCAAGTTATAAGTCCTACCGATAGCGACCGCGCGCTTAATTTGCTCACGTAGATCCTCACCGGGCGTTTTTATCCGCAACTGTAAGGTGCGCACGCCCTGTTCAGCGAGGCATTGCAACCATTCCACAGTATCCACCACCGGATATAAACCCAAAGCTTGGGTATCGGTTGCAGCAAATCCTTGAACGAATGGCTGGGTAGAGCTAAGGCCGTAATCTTGCGCGCGCTCTTCACCCGCGACCAGTATCTCAGGGAAATCCGCCAAGTCTAGTGGCCAACCACAATGCCCTACCGGGCTGGCACCAACGCCGATATGGGAATTCTCCCCAAGGCGTAAACCACGTTGCACATAGGCCTTACCAACCACACAGGCATCTCTCATGGGATAACCGAGAGCGCAACAGGCGGCAATAGCAGAGGATAAAGTGCAGCCGGTCCCATGCGTATTATTACCCGGCACTTGCTTGCCAATAAACCAGTCGGCCTTTTCACCGTCCCAAAACAAGTCAGAAACCTCACCTGGCCGCAACTGCGTGTGGCCACCGGTCACCAAAACCGCAGTACCTGCCAAGGCGTGCAGCTGTCGCGCAGCCTCTAAAATAGATTTCGCATCCGTGGTACTTGCCCGGGTAAGCCACTCCAATTCATGTAAGTTGGGAGTCACCAGATCACACTGCGGCAGTAACTGAGCCAAGACTTCCGCGACAATATCGCCCTCAGTAAGTCCTGCTCCATTGGTGGCAACGGCAACCGGATCATAAATAACGGGAACCGGCTGTATCGTTTTTAATTTGCGTAAAAAATTAGCAACCAACAAGACTTGACCGGTATTGGCCAGCAGGCCAATTTTAATCGCAGAGGGGAATAAGTCCCGCTGTAAAGTCTGTAGCTGGGAATCCAGTACCTCTAAAGAAACTGCATTAATCGCAGTCACTTCCACCGTATTTTGTGCGGTGTTGGCGGTGATAGCACTACAACCGTGACAGCCAAAATCGGCAAACGTCAGCAAGTCTGCCTGTATACCGGCACCTCCCCCAGAGTCACTGCCAGCAATGGTCCAGGTGATAGGTTTTTTCGTTAGAAATTGATCTCGCATAAACATCCTAATCCTGCAGCATACTCTCTGCCTGCTGCCAGAATGGCATATCCAGGGTTGGGGTACTGGGGCTGGCAGTTTGTCGCCTGAGCATCAGGCCCGCATTAAAGGCGATTCGTCCAGATTCCACCGCCAACTTAAAGGCCTGTGCCATCCGTATGGGATCTTGCGCTTTGGCGATAGCAGTATTTAGTAATACCGCATCAAATCCCATCTCCAGAGCTTCGGCAGCCTGCGATGGCGCACCGATGCCAGCATCGATAATTAGCGGCACATCACGCAAGCGGTCACGCAGAGTTTGCAGGTTGTACTTATTCAGAAGTCCCTGCCCAGTGCCAATCGGCGCACCCCAAGGCATCAATACCTCACAGCCCACATCTAGTAACTTGCGGCACAAGACCAAATCATCAGTGCAGTAAGGCAAGACTTTAAAGCCGAGATGAACTAGCTCCCTCGCCGCCTCTACCAAACCAAAAGGGTCAGGTTGCAAGTTGTAGTCATCGCCAATGACTTCCAGTTTGATCCAGTCAGTCTGGAAAATCTCCTGGGACATTTTTGCCAGCTCGATCGCCTCACGGGAGGATTTACAGCCGGCAGTATTGGGCAACAACTGGCAACCAAACTCGCGAATATAATTCCAAAAACTATTATCCCGCTGCTGCGCTGGATTCTGTCGACGCAGAGACAAAGTAATAATTTCTGATGCTGAGGCTTGCACCGACTCACGCATAATGGCAGGGGATGGGTATAAAGCCGTTCCCACCAAAAGCCGGCTATTAAATGTTTTTCCGTAGAGCGTTAATAGATCACTCATCTTTTCTAACCCCCCACTACTGGCGCAACAATATCCAGGCTATCGCCGCTATTAATCTGTGTATTACCATATTCCGAGCGGCTGACAAAACTACCGTTTACCGCAACGGCAAATGTTTCTCCGCGATATCCAAGTTGTTGTAAAAGTGCAGTGAGTTTTATGGGAGATTCGAGGCTGTGAGCTTCCCCATTGATTGATATCTGCATCAAACCACCTGTAACCGTTGTTGAGTTACTTGATTCACGACCTGCTCTACCATCGCCGGCGCTAAAAGATAGCCGTGGCGATAGAGGCCATTTACCCGAACCAGCCCATCCTCATTGTGTATATATGGCAGATTATCCATAGTGGCAGGGCGACAGTTCACTCGAGTCTCCACAATACGAGCCTCGGCAAATGCCGGATTAAGGGAATAAAGGGCAGAGGAGAGTTCCATGCTAGAGCGTACCGAAATCGGGGACAGATCTTCGCTTTCAATTTCTGTAGCGCCAATCACAGTGCGGCCATCACTGCGAGGCACGGCGTAGAGTTTGTAGCGGGGATGAAGCAGGCGCACTGGACGCTGTAAAACCACCTCTCGGGATTCCACGACCATCACCTCACCGCGGACACCGCGCAAGCCCTCCACCTGCCCCTTGGCACCGAGGCCACGACAGTCGATCACACAGTCGAATTTCTCTTCCCCTGAAGCAAGAGAAATTTGTCCAGCTTCACAACTCACCTTACTGTGTTCTCTTAAATGCACACCCTGCTGGCGCAATATGCTCAGCAATATGGGTAACAGGCATTGATTATTGATATCCGCTTCACCCCGCAGGTAAAGCCCCTGCTCAAAGCTTTGCAGGGCAGGCTCCAACTCAGCCAGTGCATTGGCATCCAGCGGTTGCACCTGCTCCCTGGCGGATTCGCCCAACTTACCCTGCAACTCCCTCAGGAATTGTAATAACTCACTCCTGTCTTTACCGTGTGCCACCAGAATCGAGCCCGCGCTGCGGTACTCCACTTTGCACCCACTCTGCTGCTCCAGTTGCCTGGACCAGTCAGACCATAGCTCAAGGCTTTGCAGTCCCAGTTGGTAGACTCGTTTATCACTGTGCACCAACTCAGATAGTGGCGAGATCATCCCCGCCGCCGTCCAGCAGGCACCGCCTTCCGATGCCGACAAATCGCCGGCCTCAAACAATGTTATATCCAGGTCTCGCCGACTGAGCCGCCAGGCGAGTAGCCGCCCCAGAAGACCGCCACCGGCAATAGCTATACTGGCTTTGGTTTTGCCTGTCACAGATCACCCATCTTCACAAAATCAAATAGATACTGGCGATAGCAAACTCCCTTTACTCCACCGCACTCATACAAAGATTGGGGGAGCTACCCTCCCCCAGAATCGCATCAGCCCTTGTGATAAATTTCGCTACCCATATCCTTAAATTTAATCGACATCTCCTCCATTCCCCGCTCTGCTTCTTGTTTGGCCGCGTAATCGCGCACATCCTGAGTAATTTTCATGGAGCAGAATTTTGGTCCACACATAGAACAGAAGTGCGCTACCTTGCCGGATTCTTTAGGCAGAGTTTCATCGTGATAGGCTCGTGCCCGCTCCGGGTCCAAACCGAGGTTAAACTGATCTTCCCAGCGGAATTCAAAGCGGGCTTTTGACAGGGCGTCATCGCGCTTTTGTGCTCGTGGATGTCCCTTGGCCAAGTCTGCGGCATGAGCCGCAATCTTATAGGCCATCAAGCCCTCTTTAACATCCTCTTTATTGGGTAGACCCAAATGCTCTTTAGGCGTCACGTAGCAGAGCATGGCGCAACCGTAAGTTCCGATTAATGCTGCACCTATGCCAGAGGTAATGTGGTCGTAACCGGGGGCAATATCCGTAGTCAGCGGGCCGAGGGTATAAAAAGGCGCGCCGTGGCAGTGCTTTAGCTGCTCATCCATATTTTCTTTGATTTTGTGAATAGCCACATGCCCCGGTCCTTCAATCATGGTCTGCACATCGTGCTTCCATGCAACTTCTGTGAGCTCGCCAAGAGTATGCAGCTCTCCAAATTGTGCCTCATCATTGGCATCGGCGATGGAACCTGGGCGCAGACCATCACCGAGGCTAAAGCTCACATCGTAAGCTTTCATGATTTCACAGATTTCTTCGAAGTGGGTATAGAGGAAATTCTCTTTGTGGTGTGCCAGACACCATTTGGCCATGATAGAACCACCCCGCGAAACAATACCGGTCATACGCTTCGCTGTAAGCGGTACATAACGCAACAGCACACCAGCATGGATGGTGAAATAATCCACTCCCTGCTCCGCCTGTTCAATTAAAGTATCGCGATAGACATCCCAGTTCAGGTCTTCGGCAATGCCGTTCACTTTTTCCAGCGCTTGATAAATCGGTACTGTACCAATAGGTACCGGAGAATTTCGCAAAATCCATTCACGGGTTTCGTGAATATTGGCGCCAGTGGAGAGATCCATCACGGTATCGGCACCCCACTTGGTGGACCAAACCAGCTTTTCCACCTCCTCTTCAATAGAAGAAGTCACGGCAGAATTACCAATATTTGCATTCACCTTACATAGGAAGTTGCGCCCGATAATCATCGGTTCCACTTCCGGGTGATTGATATTCGCGGGAATAATCGCCCGACCTTCGGCGACTTCCCTGCGAACAAATTCGGGAGTGATTTGCGCGGGAATAAAAATACTATCGCGCGCTTTTTGATATTGGCTTTCACTCATTTCTGAAGCGAGTTTGGCGCGCCCCATATTTTCACGAACAGCGACAAATTCCATCTCCGACGTGATGATACCGCGGCGGGCATAGTGCATTTGCGATACATTACTTCCCGGTTTAGCCCGAAGCGGGCTGGGAAGATTTTCAAAGCGGATATGATCCAGCCCTTGGTCTGCCATACGTTTCTGGCTATAGGCGGCTTGACGGGAATCCAACTGCTCTGTATCGCCTCTAGCTTCTACCCAGCCCTGACGCAACTTAGGTAGCCCCTGGCGTACATCGACTTTGAAATCAGGTTCAGAATAGGGTCCAGATGTATCGTATACGGTGAGCGGCTCATTGGGCTCCAGAAGGGGATTGTCTGCATCTCCACCTACCACGCTATCCCCCAGGCAGATTTGGCGAGCGCCAACCTGAATATCCGGCGTTTCCCCAGGTAAATACACCTTTCGTGAATTGGGAAAAGATTGAACCGTAAGGTTCTCAAGAAATGCTTTAGCAGAATCGCGGCTGGCAGCGCGGGTGGATTTTCCGGCTTTGCCGGATTGTTCAATGATCTCGGACATGCGTAACCTTAAAGCTTGAGGATTTAAAGGTCGCAGCGTCCAGGGCACACGCAAAGAGAAAAGCCGCCAAACTGTAAAAAAACAGGCGACTTCAGATCTTGTTCCCTACGCGGGGGTTACCCCGATCAGGTTCAACGGATCTCGCAATAGCGATCTCAGCCCACAGGCACTCCGACAAGTAGAGCGCAGTATAGTGGAAGCTCTCGAATATGAACAGGTGGTCGATCTCAACTTTCAACAGACTCTAAATAACCCTCTCCATGGCGCTACAACCAAAAAATCTCGATGCTCTAGGCGACAAAAATTCAACACGCTTCAACTTATTTGAAGCTGACCCAGCGGTCGATATCATTCCCACCGGCACTCATTCCACGTCAACCTAAACTGCACAGGTTCACCGATCCAGTTTTAAAACAATAATGAACTACGACGAAAGTCGGTGTGGGAGAAAATACAATGTGGAATAGATATGGAGTTATAACAGCACTCGTTTTAAGTGTTATGTCGATACCGACAGCTTTAGCTGCCCCTTCTAAATCCGTTGCTGCTGGTGACAGTATTACCATGGCATTCGGAGCAGACTGTACCCGTAACAAGTATTTCTGGGATTTGTTTTGTCTCCTCGGTGGAGACCAACCAGAACACTCCTGGTTTGATGGTGATAAAAACTCCGTTGAGAGTATTTACGATAAGTACAAGATCATTTCACCCAGCATGGCTGCGAATAAAAAAGCTGCTGAGTCAGGGGCAGAAATGCGCGGAGGAAAAAAGAACTTTGCTGTTCAGGCTGATCGAATTTTATCTCAATCAAATATCCCCGACCATGTAGAAGTTGTTCTCGGAGGAAACGATATTTGTAACCGGGATTGTACCGATCCCAATAACTGTGATGATCCTCTATACACAGAAAGTGAGTGGCGCTCAGCAATTCAAGCGGGCTTAGATAAACTCGTCGACGGACTTCCCAATGGATCTACCATTCTTTTAGGCTCAGTACCAAGGGTGCAGGATCTGCGAGCAGCCGGCTTAGCCAAGCAGTCAAGCAATTCCCGGGTAAATTGTGAACATGTTTGGTCAACCTTTGGAATTTGCAAAATAGCCACTAATGGCGGCAGTTTAAATGGAGAAGACTTTGCCACTCGCTACAACGCAATTACTGCAGCTCAACGTCGCTACAATGAAATTCTCGTTGAGGAGGCGGAGAGCTATAATGGCACCAATGGTGTTGAAGTGATAGCCGAGTATACTGGGGAAGATGAGGTAAATGCTGGTACCTTCCAGTTTGGCAAAGATGACATTGGTGGTGGAGACTGCTTCCACCCCAGTATACAGGGCCAAAACATCGTTGCCGATCTACTTTGGCAGGGCAATCCAGATAAATAACTAGTCGTCCATTCGGTGAACATTGGGCCCTCCTGAAAACTTCTCAGTGGGCCCATAACTATTTACCTTTCTTTACCTCTCTTAGGCTATCTTCAATCTTTCTCAAAATAGCCCTGCTCTTCAACAACATATTGTATTCGCTGGGGCAACCCCTTTCGCATAAAAGCCACATCGATAATCTGACCGCTGGTAAGGGCATCCCATAGGTTATTTTGACCACTATGTACCCAGCTATCATTAACTCTCATTAGGACATCATTCTCTTGAAAACCCAGGGCGGTGAAGAACTCATTATTTGTGATACCTTCGAGTCGCATCAGGTGATGTCCCTCAACCTCCAATTCGGCCTCGATAAATTTGGCTTCCAGAACTTCCCGTTGCTCCAACTGCTTACTCAGCCAAGACTGCCCTAAGGTAAGAACTCCTGAAGAAGCTATCAGCTGGCGGCTCCCGGGCCCCAAAGGCTGCTCAATGCGCCGCTTTAATTCAGCATTCTGTTCATAGGAATGCGTCTGTAAAACATCAGTGCCCCCCTTCCCTTTCAAAGGTAACTTCTCCAGACCTTCTTTACTTTCAATAACTGCATAACTAGAGTGAAGACGGAGCAAGGAGGCACCAGCTAACAATTCTTGCCCTACATTATAATATTTAGCCACAGCTTCCTTTATTTGGATCAACGCCTTTGATTTGCTCTTAACACTGGATTCACTAACCCCCAGTAAAGTAAGTGGCAAACCGGTGATTGGTAAATCACGATCATCAATAATCTCATCATCTTTCCAAACATAGGTCTCTTTTGGATTTATGCCCATAGACCGCAACTCTTTTTCTATCCAATAGGCATATTGCTCAAATTTACGCGGCCCTTTTAGATATAAGCCATTAATAAAGACAACAGGTACATTTTTAAGCCCTAGACCTAGTGCCCAGTTCCTATTTTCAAGTACAGATGCTTTGGGGGTATTACTGGATAAACACATTTCAAACTTCTGAGCATCTAATTGTAACTGCCCGATTAGTTGGAAATAAGTATCCCCATCAATTTCTGGTGTTAATACATATAATGCATCGTGGTACTCCCAAAATCTGCCTTGATCAGCCGCGCAGCGTGCTGCCGTGCCAGCCCGGATACCTTCTCTGTGAAACTTAAGTGGAAAATCAAAGTGTACCTGGCTTACCCACCCCTTATAGGTCGACATAAGACGACGTATAACAGGTTGTATAGCTTTACAGTGTGGGGACTCAAAGGAGCAGAAAACCGCTAAAGTAACAGGGGCCTCCCTGCTACCTCGAGGATCCTGACTAGCAGTGGGCAAAGTAATTCTCGGCGGCTCAGGAGTAGTCAAAAGAATCTCAATTTTTTTACTGGATGCAATGTTGCCGTTTTCTTTATCTATCCAGGCATTGAGTTTATTCAAACGTAATTCATATTCCTGCTCTGCTATATCATATAAAGCCAACTCTAAAGTACTATCTAGCTCCTGTAGGGTAATTACCCGACCATCAATGCGTGCAGCCGCCTCATAAGAAGAGCTTTGTATTTGTTGAGATGTTATTTTCTCTCCCTTTCCCATACACCCAACGGCGACATAACCAAGAGAAACCAAAACTATTAGTCTCAATAGAAGCTTTAACTGCCACATGAATTAAACTCTCTTTTTCTTTTTATAGCGATCCTAACAAGCGATTAGCAGGCAACCTAATAAATAAAGAATAAGCGCCAAAATCCCTCTAAAATTGCGAGCTTATTTTGGTATTCTGGCAGTAATTTCATTAAAAAGGAGCGGTTTAGTAAAACAAATGAATTACCACCTATTCTTGGTAACGCCTTCGACTAAAGTCTCCGCTTATTTAATAGATAGTCGAACTTCATGCCAAGGAAATATCTATGAATAACACTCTAACAAACGTTTCAGAACTGATGGTTTCCTGCCTTGAGAATGAAGGGGTTGAATTTATATTTGGAATTCCCGGAGAAGAAAATATCCTCTTTATCGATGCCATAAATGGCTCCCGCTTACGATTTATCCTTGCCCGCTCGGAACAGGCTGCCGCTTTTATGGCAGATATGTATGGCCGGGTTACAGGGAAAGCTGGCGTGTGCTGTGCAACCCTTGGTCCGGGAGCCATCAATCTGCTACTGGGAGTGGCCGATGCCAATGCCGATAGCACTCCCCTCGTAGCAATTAGTGCCCAGGCAGGTATCGATAGGCTTTATAAAGAAACCCATCAGTATATTGATCTAGTGAAGATGTTTGAGCCTGTCACTAAGTCATCAAAGATGATCATAAATCCAGAGTCCACCTCCGAACTGGTACGTGCAGCATTCAAGATCTCTCAAGAGGAGCGACCCGGAGCATGTTACTTATGTGTTCCAGAAGACATAGCGGCTATAGCAGTTTCTACTAATAAACATCCACTGCCTGTTAACACCATGCAGAACCCCGCTCCATCTATGGAGAAAATCAAGAGTGCGGCAAAAATATTAAACCAATCGCAAAGACCTATTGTTCTTGTTGGTCATGGGGCGGCCCGAGCTAATGCCCAGGAGGCTTTGGTTCAGTTTTCTGAGGCTTTAAATGTAGCAGTAGCCAGCACATTTCATGGAAAAGGCACCATGCCA
The DNA here is from genome assembly GCF_052466775.1 of Microbulbifer sp. CnH-101-G. Classification (NCBI taxonomy): domain Bacteria; kingdom Pseudomonadati; phylum Pseudomonadota; class Gammaproteobacteria; order Cellvibrionales; family Microbulbiferaceae; genus Microbulbifer; species Microbulbifer sp. CnH-101-G. The sequence continues at coordinate 749,774 of NZ_CP174292.1, read as the reverse complement.
GAGAATCACCCAAACTCGCTGGGGGTGATGGGTTTTATGGTCCACGACTATGCCAATTTTGGCTTTGATACCGCCGACGTTGTTGTCTGTATAGGCTATGAACTCCAGGAAATGCCACCAGCACGAATAAACCCAAGAGCGGATAAAAAAATCATCTATATCCATAATTTTCCAGCGGAAGTCGATGCCAATTTCAATATCGCACAAGGTATAGAAGGAGATATAACTCTTTCCCTAAAAGAATTAACCAAACATGTAAAAGCCAAGCCAAATCTGACTAGCGAAGATTACAAAATACAAAAATTACTCAGCAAAGAGATTGGCAACGGTAAGGCATCTAATGCCTGCCCAATGAAACCCCAACGGGTTGTTGCAGATATTCGGGAAGCTATGGAGGCAGATGATATCGTGCTCACCGATACCGGTGCAGTGAAGATGTGGATGGCACGTCTGTATCCAGCATACAAGCCCAATACCTGTCTGATCTCCAACGGGCTCGCCACTATGGCCTTTGCCCTACCGGGCGCCATTGGTGTCAAGCTCGCCTATCCTGAGCGTAGGGTACTCGCAGTGATGGGTGACGGCAGCTTTATGATGAACTCTCAAGAAATTGAAACCGCAATCCGTGAGAGTATTCCCATTGTTATTTTAATTTTTGTTGATAGCAGCTATGGGCTCATCAAATGGAAAATGGATCTAGAGCTCAAGCATCACAGCCATGTCGACTTCCAGAACCCGGATTTTGTTAAATATACTGAAAGTTTTGGCGCAACGGCTTATTTAATCGAAGAAAGCGATCAACTCTTACCAACCCTGAAGCAAGCCTTGGCAGCGCACACAGTTTCTGTGATTGCCTGTCCTGTTGATTATTCTGAGAATGACAAATTAACAGATCACTTGGGAGAACTTGTGGAGTATTTTTGAGTACAAGCCATTTATCCACTTTTCAGGCTGGCTTTACTAACAGAAAGTCTGGATAGACTTGTGCATAACTGCGGTATATCCGCGCCAGGGCCCGTAGTTGCTCAGGCTCACCAAAACGTGCAAAAAATCACCGAATTTTTTATTGGTATTTCTGGGTCAGTTTTTCAGTGCAATGACTTTCTTGTACTGGAAATTAATCTTTAATTCCGGAGGATTTTTTGGGGGTAGGCGAGCTGCGGATTAAATAAAGCAGCGTGTTTTTCTGCATTGCTTATTTTTATTATGTTTGCGAAATTTATCAGGAAAGTACTTTATTTATAGAGTTAGAAATCTTCCAGTGGTTTGAGGAAGTTTTCTAGTTTATTAGGATTTTAATCGAGTAGGATTTTTCAGTAGAAGTGTTGCGAGCAAAAATTTGGCTGGAGTTTGAACGGAGTTTTTACTTTTCTCTAGAGCGGATTTTTCTTCCAACTCTTTTTCTATTTTCTGCTTTTATTATTTTTATTAACCATTTTTTCACACATAAAAAAAGGGCCACCCATTGGGTGGCCCTTTCGGATTAGAAGCCTGACGATGACCTACTCTCACATGGGGAGACCCCACACTACCATCGGCGATGTTGCGTTTCACTTCTGAGTTCGGCAAGGGATCAGGTGGTTCCACAACTCTATTGTCGTCAGGCAAACTGGCTTGGGTTGGCGTTGGTCTTATGGGCGTTTGCCCTGCGCTGCCGTTTGACTGTTCGTTTGCCATTGCTTTTTCAGCAGTTAACAGTCAACCCAAATTAGTCGGTAAAACAATCTGTAGTAATACACCGCAAGCGATTGTATGTCTCTTGCTCACAATCCGCTAGCTTAGCTAGTCGTTAGTAACCATCTCTGTTGTATGGTCAAGCCGCACGGGCAATTAGTACTGGTTAGCTCAACGCCTCACAGCGCTTCCACACCCAGCCTATCAACGTGGTAGTCTTCCACGGCCCTTTAGGACTCTCAAGGAGTCAGGGAGATCTTATCTTGAAGGAGGCTTCCCGCTTAGATGCTTTCAGCGGTTATCCCGTCCGAACATAGCTACCCGGCAATGCCACTGGCGTGACAACCGGAACACCAGAGGTTCGTTCACTCCGGTCCTCTCGTACTAGGAGCAACTCTTCTCAAATCTCCAACGCCCACGGCAGATAGGGACCGAACTGTCTCACGACGTTCTAAACCCAGCTCGCGTACCACTTTAAATGGCGAACAGCCATACCCTTGGGACCGGCTTCAGCCCCAGGATGTGATGAGCCGACATCGAGGTGCCAAACACCGCCGTCGATGTGAACTCTTGGGCGGTATCAGCCTGTTATCCCCGGAGTACCTTTTATCCGTTGAGCGATGGCCCTTCCATACAGAACCACCGGATCACTATGACCTACTTTCGTACCTGCTCGTCATGTCTGACTCGCAGTCAAGCGCACTTATACCATTATGCTCATTGCATGATTTCCGACCATGCTGAGTGCACCTTCGTACTCCTCCGTTACTCTTTGGGAGGAGACCGCCCCAGTCAAACTACCCACCATACACTGTCCTCGATCCGGATAACGGACCAGAGTTAGAACCTCAAACATACCAGGGTGGTATTTCAAGGACGGCTCCACAGCAACTAGCGTTACTGCTTCAAAGCCTCCCACCTATCCTACACAAGTAGGCTCAAAGTTCAGTGCAAAGCTGTAGTAAAGGTTCACGGGGTCTTTCCGTCTAGCCGCGGGTACACTGCATCTTAACAGCGATTTCAATTTCACTGAGTCTCTGGTGGAGACAGCGTGGCCATCGTTACGCCATTCGTGCAGGTCGGAACTTACCCGACAAGGAATTTCGCTACCTTAGGACCGTTATAGTTACGGCCGCCGTTTACCGGGGCTTCGATCAAGAGCTTCGCCGAAGCTAACCCCATCAATTAACCTTCCGGCACCGGGCAGGCGTCACACCCTATACGTCCTCTTACGAGTTTGCAGAGTGCTATGTTTTTAATAAACAGTCGCAGCCACCTGGTCACTTCGACCGGCCTCAGCTTAGGGAGCAAGTCCCATCACCAAAACCGGCGTACCTTCTCCCGAAGTTACGGTACCATTTTGCCTAGTTCCTTCACCAGAGTTCTCTCAAGCGCCTTGGTATTCTCTACCTGACCACCTGTGTCGGTTTAGAGTACGATTCACTATTACCTGAAGCTTAGAAGTTTTTCCTGGAAGCAGGGCATCAACCACTTCACCCACTAAGTGGGCTTCGTCATCAGTTCTCAGCCTTAGGGACCCGGATTTGCCTAAGTCCCCAGCCTACAACCTTAAACATGGACAACCAATCGCCATGCTGGCCTAGCCTTCTCCGTCACTCCGTCGCAGTAATAGCGAGTACAGGAATATTAACCTGTTTCCCATCGACTACGGCTTTCGCCCTCGCCTTAGGGGTCGACTAACCCTGTCCCGATTAGCGTTGGACAGGAACCCTTGGTCTTCCGGCGGGGAGGTTTTTCACCTCCCTTGTCGTTACTCATGTCAGCATTCGCACTTGTGATACCTCCAGCAGACCTCCCGATCCACCTTCAACGGCTTACACAACGCTCCTCTACCATGCTCCTAAGAGCATCCGCAGCTTCGGTTACCAGTTTTAGCCCCGGTATATCTTCCGCGCAGGCCGACTCGACTAGTGAGCTATTACGCTTTCTTTAAAGGATGGCTGCTTCTAAGCCAACCTCCTAGCTGTCTGGGCCTTCCCACATCGTTTCCCACTTAACTGGTATTTGGGACCTTAGCTGGCGGTCTGGGTTGTTTCCCTTTCCACGACGGACGTTAGCACCCGCCGTGTGTCTCCCGCGATTGCACTCCTCGGTATTCGGAGTTTGCATGGGGTTGGTAAGTCGGGATGACCCCCTAGCCCAAACAGTGCTCTACCCCCGAGGGTGAGACGCGAGGCGCTACCTAAATAGCTTTCGAGGAGAACCAGCTATCTCCCGGCTTGATTAGCCTTTCACTCCGATCCACAGGTCATCCCCTAATTTTTCAACATTAGTGGGTTCGGTCCTCCAGTTGATGTTACTCAACCTTCAACCTGCCCATGGATAGATCGCCGGGTTTCGGGTCTATTGCCTGCAACTAAACGCCCTATTAAGACTCGATTTCTCTACGGCTCCCCTAAGCGGTTAACCTTGCTACAGACAATAAGTCGCTGACCCATTATACAAAAGGTACGCAGTCACCCCGAAGGGCTCCTACTGCTTGTACGTATACGGTTTCAGGTTCTATTTCACTCCCCTCTCCGGGGTTCTTTTCGCCTTTCCCTCACGGTACTGGTTCACTATCGGTCAGCTGGGAGTATTTAGCCTTGGAGGATGGTCCCCCCATATTCAGTCAAGATAACACGTGTCCCGACCTACTCGATTTCACTCTAAATGCCTTTTCGTGTACGGGGCTATCACCCTGTATCGCGGTACTTTCCAGAACCTTCCACTAAAACATAAAGAGCTTAAGGGCTAATCCCCTTTCGCTCGCCGCTACTCAGGGAATCTCGGTTGATTTCTTTTCCTCCGGGTACTTAGATGTTTCAGTTCCCCGGGTTCGCCTCCCTAACCTATGTATTCAGTTAGGGATACTCCTAAAAGGAGTGGGTTTCCCCATTCGGACATTCTAGGATCAAAGCTTGTGTGCCAGCTCCCCTAGACTTTTCGCAGGCTCCTACGTCCTTCATCGCCTCCAGCTGCCAAGGCATCCACCGTATACGCTTAGTCGCTTGACCATACAACACAAACGACTACTAACGACTTTAACATTCAGACTCAACAATAAATCATTGGCCTGAACGCCGGATTGTGTGCTTGA
>NZ_CP174292.1:2500-742500 GCF_052466775.1 Microbulbifer sp. CnH-101-G | reverse complement strand
TGCAAGCCCCTCAAAATTTCTTTTGTGAGACTCAAACCTTCAAACAAGAAGGCCTAAATTATGGCGGAGAGAGAGGGATTCGAACCCTCGATGAGTGTTAACCCATACGCCCTTAGCAGGGGCGCGCCTTCAGCCACTCGGCCATCTCTCCTTCTAGACCTCAATGGAAGCTCAGCTTCCAGGCCGCCTCCGAAGAGGCCTTTCATGTCGATCAATCTGTTTGATTGCTCGCTGAAAGTGGGCGGCATAATACCAACGGTTCGGCAAAAATCAATGGTGAATCAATAACTTTTTGCACTTTTTTGCTTTTCCGGACACCTTTTACACAAGGTGCTCAAAAAAAAGACTTTCCCGCCAGACGCGAAGCACAAACAATAAACAGCAAAAATAAAAAAAGGCCGGGATCCCGGCCTTTTAGAAAAGAGTTCGCTTACTCGTTGCCACCCTCCTCAGAGGATTGCTTTTCACGCTGGATGCGCTGGTAAATTTCTTCGCGGTGTACGGCTACTTCTTTTGGCGCATTTACGCCAATACGCACCTGATTGCCTTTCACCCCCAGCACGGTAACCGTGACATTGTCGCCAACCATCAGCGTCTCGCCAATTCGGCGGGTTAAAATCAACATTACCTACTTCTCCTTGATCATCCTGTGATAAAGAGCAGCCTGCACTTTCCCAAAGCTGCTCTTATTTGGTCATCATAACCGGGTGGCGGTACACGCAAGGTCAAAAACTACCCATCACACTCTTCAGTATTGACCAGTCGAACGAAATCTCAACAGGTTGGATGCAATGCCAAACAACTGAATCGAAATGGGAAGGCTCTCTTTGCCTTAACTCCGGTTATAGCGTTCTTTCATCTCTCTCACTTGGAGAGTTCAAACTCACTGTGCAAAGCGCGCACTGCCAGCTCGAGATAGCGCTCATCAATAATCACCGAAATCTTGATTTCGGAAGTGGTGATCATCTGAATGTTGATATTGTCTTCACCCAGCGCACTAAACATACGACTGGCCACATTCGCATGGGAGCGCATTCCCACGCCGACAATAGAAACCTTGGCAATCTTGTCGTCTGTGATCACCTCACGCGCACCAAGTTCCGCTGAGACACGCTCTAATACTTCGCGAGCCTTGCCTAAATCGTTGCGATGCACTGTGAAAGTGAAATCGGTGGTTCCATCAACCGCACTAATGTTCTGTACGATGACATCTACTTCGATGTTTTCTTTGCCAACAGGTGCCAAAATACGGCAGGCAACACCGGGAGTGTCCGGGACACCACGGATCGTTAACTTGGCCTCATCACGGTTGAATGCGATGCCGGATACGACAGGTTGCTCCATCTCGTTATCTTCCTCATCCAGGCTTATCAGGGTTCCCTCACCCTCTTCAAAAGTCGAGAGCACGCGCAAAGGAACCTTGTACTTGCCAGCGAACTCCACGGCACGGATTTGCAGGACCTTAGAGCCAAGACTGGCCATCTCCAGCATTTCCTCAAAAGTAATCCGATCCATACGGCGCGCACTATCCACCACACGTGGGTCGGTGGTGTAGACCCCATCAACATCCGTATAAATTTGGCATTCCGTGGCATCAAGCGCAGCAGCAAGCGCTACACCCGTGGTATCTGAACCGCCGCGCCCGAGAGTGGTGATGTTTCCGTTGTCATCCACCCCCTGGAAACCGGCGACCACAACCACCTTGCCGCTATCCAGGTCCGTGCGCATACGCTCGACATCAATACGCTGAATACGAGCCTTGGTATGGGCATTATCCGTGAGGATTTTGACTTGCCCGCCAGTATAGGAGCAAGCATCGTAGCCGCGCTTTTTCAGGGCCATGCTCAACAGCGCAATAGTGACCTGCTCACCAGTGGATACCAGTACATCGAGTTCGCGAGGGTCGGGTTTTTCCTGAATCTGGTAGGCTAGATCAATCAGGCGGTTGGTCTCTCCGCTCATTGCGGAAAGCACGACAACCATACCGTGCCCCTTTGCACGAAAGGCGGCTACCTTGTCGGCGACAGCTTCGATACGCTCGATAGAGCCCACGGAAGTACCGCCATATTTCTGCACGAACAAACTCATAACTTTCTGTGTTTCCTTAGCTCCAGGCCAAGTCCGCGCACCGCTCGAAATCGTGCAGGCGCGCACTTAATCACCAAACTTCGGCGAAATCAACTTCACACGCTATTTATGGCGCCAATTTGACCGAAATCAGCTTTTGAGAGAGCTCTCCACCCATTCAGGCACTTCCTGCAACATGCCTGGCAGAGCGGATGCGTCGGTCCCCCCCCCTTGCGCCATATCGCTGCGGCCGCCGCCTTTACCACCAATCTTGCCCGCGGCAAAGCGCATCAAATCACCCGCTGACAGGCGGTCGGTGAGGTCTTTAGTAACCGCTGCAACAAGGGCAACCTTGTCTTCGCCCGGTGCCGCCAACAATACGACGCCACTGCCCAGCTTATTTTTCATCTGGTCGGCCAGATCACGCAAAGATTTGGGATCGGCTCCATCGATTGAAGCAGCTAACAGTTTAAAGCCCGCAATTTCTATCGCCTGGGCACTGAGATCACCTCCGGCACCACTGGCCAGCTTGGTTTTTAGCTGCGCAATTTCCTTTTCCAATTTGCGATTATTGAGCAGTAACTGCTCCACCTTATCCGCAAGTGTGTCTGGACGCGCCTTGAGAAGTGCCGCGACATGTTCGATCCGCTGCTCGGCACGATCAAACTGAGCCAATGCATGAGCACCAGTAACGGCCTCGATACGGCGCTGCCCGGAAGCGATACCGCTCTCACTGACAATACGCAAAAGACCAATATCGCCGGTGCGTTTCACGTGGGTACCGCCACACAGCTCTACGGAGAAAGCGACACCTTCTGCAGCCCCCATGGAAAGGACGCGCACTGTATCGCCATACTTTTCACCAAACAGTGCCATGGCGCCCATTTCTTTGGCCGACTCAATATCTGTCTCACAGGTATCGACCGGTGTATTGGCGCGAATCTGTGCATTTACAAGGGATTCAATCGCGTGCAACTGCTTGGCGGTGACCGCTTCCGGGTGGGAGAAGTCAAAACGCAAGCGCTCGGAGTCAACCAGTGAGCCTTTCTGAGTCACATGTTCGCCGAGCACTTTGCGAAGAGCGGCGTGTAACAAATGAGTCGCGGAGTGATTTAAAGCCGTTGCCTGGCGCACATCTGCAGACACCTCCGCAGTGAGCTGCTCACCGACAGCAATGGTTCCCTGTAGCAATTTACCGGCATGCAAATAATGGCCGCCCTGCTTGTTGCAGTCGCGCACCTCAAAACGGCCCGATGCGGCCTTTAGATAGCCACTATCGCCAACCTGACCACCTGACTCGGCATAAAACGGTGTGCGATCAAGGATTACCACACCTTCTTCACCCTCTTCCAGGTGCTGAACCTGCTCACCGCCTTTAACGATGGCAACCACGGTGCCTTCGGCTTCAGTCGTTTCGTAACCGAGAAATTCCGTACTGCCCTGCAGATCCAGAGCTTCGGTGTAATCCTGCTTAAATTTACCGGCGGCACGTGCCCGCTCACGCTGGGCTTCCATAGCAGCTTCATAACCCGCCATATCCAGGGACAGACCGCGCTCGCGGGCGATATCCTGGGTCAGGTCTGTAGGAAAGCCGTAGGTATCGTGCAAAGTAAATACCAGCTCGCCGGGCACTTCACTGCCTTCGAGAGAGCTCAATGCGCTTTCCAGCAAGGCCATGCCCTTGTCTAAGGTCTTGGCGAATTGCTCTTCCTCTTTACGCAGAGCCTGCTCTATCAGCGACTGCTTCTCGCGCAGTTCTGGATAGGCATCCCCCATCTGATCTACCAGGGCGCTTACCAGTTTGTAGAAGAATACTTCCTGGTGGCCCAACTTGTGCCCGTGACGTACTGCCCGGCGAATAATGCGGCGCAACACAAAGCCACGGCCTTCATTGGAAGGCATAACGCCATCGGCGATCAGGAAGGAACAAGAGCGGATATGATCGGCAATTACCCGCAGGGATTTTTCTTCCAGATTGTCGCAGCCAACAATTTCACTGGCCGCTCGCAACAGCGCCTGGAATAGATCGATTTCATAATTTGAGTGCACGCCCTGCATAACAGCGGCAATACGCTCCAGCCCCATGCCGGTATCGACGGAGGGCTTGGGCAGTGGGTGCAGTTCGCCATCCGCAGTGCGCTCGTACTGCATAAATACCAGGTTCCAAATCTCGATATAGCGATCGAGATCATCGTTGTCGGAGCCGGGAGGACCACCGGGGACATCTTCACCGTGGTCATAGAAAATTTCTGAGCTTGGACCACAGGGGCCGGTATCCCCCATCTGCCAGAAATTATCCTCGTCGAGGCGGGAAAAACGCTCCGGGCTGACTCCCACTTCCTTTTGCCAGATATCGGCGGCCTCATCATCGCTAATATGCACGGTTACCCATAGGCGCTCTTCGGGCAGATTCAACACTTTGGTGAGGAAGTCCCAGGCAAAACGGATGGCGTCGCGTTTGAAATAATCGCCAAAGCTGAAATTACCCAACATCTCGAAGAAAGTGTGGTGACGCGCGGTATAACCTACGTTTTCAAGATCATTATGTTTACCACCCGCGCGCACACAGCGCTGAGAACTCGCCGCGCGCTTATAGGGGCGAGACTCCTGACCGAGAAAGGTATCCTTGAATTGCACCATGCCGGCGTTGGTGAACAACAGGGTTGGATCATTGCCCGGCACCAGAGAGCTAGACGGCACCAGGGTATGGCCCTGTTCGGCAAAGTAATTCAGAAAGGCGTCGCGAATCTGTGCGCTTTTCATCCGGCGTAATTCCACTTCGTTAGTTGAGAGTTATTGAATGACACCGATGACGCGGTGTCTCGTCTGTTCCGCTACTGTGCGAGCCCCTGTTCGGGCATTATTTGTTGAGCCAGCAGATGAACATGCAGGTGAAATACGGTCTGTCCCGCGCTTCGACCATTGTTGACCACAAGTCGAAATCCCTCTAGCGCCAGCTTTCGCCCAAGTTCAGCAGCTACCCACATCAGGTGGCCGAGCAGGGCCTTGTCATCGCTTTTGGCGTCGGACAAGTTAACCAGGGGTTTACGCGGAATAATGAGGAGATGGGTCGGGGCTTGTGGCGCCCGGTCCTCAATAACGACACAAAGATCGTCCTCGTAGATTTTCTCGTTTGCTATTTCGCCCGAGATTATTCGACTGAAAACGCTGGGTTCACCCATTGGTTTATTTTTCCAGCTTTTCCTCAGCAGTCAGCTGACGCGCCTCGGATTCCAGCATTACCGGAATGCCATCCTTTATTGGATAGGCCAGACCACTGGCTTTACACACCAGCTCCTGGGTCTCCTCACGGTACTCAAGCGGCGCCTTGCTCACCGGACACACTAACAGGCTCAGTAACTTCTTATCCATGTTCCACCCCACGATTTCCCCCTGACATGAGAAGCAGGGGGCAAAAATGACCGCGTATCATACAATGCTTCATAGGGTTTTTCACGGCATTCGCCACGGCTTCGAGTCTTCGGAGTTGGCACCCGCTTATTTTTATCCATAGGTGACAGAGCCCACTTGTGGGGCGTAGGATTTCAGGTGCCCACACAGTAAGTCCCGCGCCAGGCGCCCTTCTTCAACCTCATTAAAAAGCTCGTGATAGGCCTCTGGAAAGCAATGCAACATTTTACGAATCGACCCCATCCGCTCAAACCACTCACGGCTAACCGCCACATCCACGAGCCGATCAGATTCTGGCAGTAGCATTAGACAGGGCACCAACAATCGCTCCAGATTGACGGAAATAAATTCCCGCTCACGCAAAAAGGTCTCAAACCAGCGCAGGGAAACTCCGCGATGCACCAACTCATCCTCGCGGTAGGCTTCAACCACCGACGTATCCCGGCTCAACCACTGGCTATCAAGCCTGCTGGAAAGTACCAACCCCGGGAACAGTTTTGCCAGTAATAACACCAGCTTCAATTCCAAACCCGATGGCTCTTTAGCTCCCCGGAATCCCGGCGCAGACAGGATGATACTGTCCACTGCACCATAGCGAATGGCACTACCACAGGCGACCACAGCCCCCATACTATGCCCCAGCAGGTGCAACTTTGTACCGGGATTACCACTTTTGACCAGGCAGATGAATTCATAGAGATCCTCACAATAGAGGGAAAAATCCTCTATGTGGCCCCGCTTCCCTTCCGACAAACCGTGACCGTAATGATCCGGCACATAAACGCTGAAGCCGGCCCGATTGAGGTGCGCCGCCAAGGCACTGTAGCGACCACTGTGCTCTCCCAGCCCATGGGAAATCACTACAACCCCCTGTGCACCTTCAACCCACCAACGACGATAATGCAGAATGACATTCCTTGTTACAAATTCCATGGCCACTCCCAACTCTTTATTGTTTTATCTCGCTTAACTTGTCTTTAGCCCTCACCTTCAAGGCTATCGCGGTACTTGCCCAACATAGCCAGGTGATTCATACACGCCCGCTTGACCAGCGCCCTTTGCGCCACTTCGATGTTCTCCACCTGACCACTCCAGGCCATTAGCGCTGGCTGCTGGAGCGCCCGCCCATAGGAGAAGCTCAACTGCCAAGAGGCATTGTTGAGCTGATTAAGTGCGTTAAGGTTTTCTGTAGCCTCTTCTGGCCCCTGACCACCTGAGAGAAAATTGATACTAGGCACTGCGGCGGGCACACAGCGCCGCAGGCTGCGCAAGGTATGCTCAGCGACCTCCTGCGGCTCAACTTTAGGCAATTCCGATCCGGGAGTAACCATGCTCGGCTTTAGCAGCATCAACTCCAAGATGACACCATGACGATACAGGGCATGGAAAACGCTGTGCCAAACCTGCTCATTGACAGCAGCGGAGCGTTCGAGATCGTGGTTGCCATCCATAAGTACTTCCGGCTCAACAATCGGCACCAGGCCCTCGGACTGACAGGCAGCCGCGTAGCGAGCCAGCATTTCCGCATTGGCTGTGAGCCCCAATGCTGTGGGGTTATGGGGTGTCACCGGATAGACTTCCCGCCACTTGGCAAATCGTGCCCCCTGCGCCTTATATTCACGCAAACGCTCAATTAGCCCATCGAGCCCATAGGTGATCATATCTCCCCCTGCGCCGGGTAACGGCCCCTTGCCTTTATCGACTTTGATTCCCGGCAAAATGCCCTGTGCGGCCGCCACCTTCGGCAGAGGAGTGCCACCCCGATCACTTTGGCCGAGTGTTTCCTCGAAAAGAATCACTCCACAAACAAAGTCCCCCAGCCCCTCACTCGCCAACAGGGCCGCACGGTAATCTCGGCGGTTTGTTTCAGTCGACTCCACCCCTACCGCAGAAAAGCGCTTGGCGATAGTTCCGCTGCTCTCATCTGCGGCCAGAATCCCGCGCCGGCCATCGACCAGGGAATCTATCGTTGCCTGCAACTCATCTCGAATCGTCATAGAGCACCTCCATGTGCCAAAACCCAGTCAAGGATAGCCGCTTCGATCAAAAAGCTTTACAGGCCGCGACCGCTCGCTGCCAACCCGCCAGCAAAGACGTTCTTTTTGTTGCAGGCATCCCCGGCAGAAAATCCCGTTCAATCTCCTGCAAACACTCGGGTAACCGGTGAAAATGCCAGAGATCACTGCCAATTCCCGCCAATAGCGCTGCCCCAATCGCCGTGGACTCTATCTGTCTAGGGCGCTCTACACGCAGGTCGGAAATATCAGACTGAAACTGCATCAGGAAATTGTTTGCACTGGCCCCGCCATCGACACGCATATGAGTGATATCGACCCCCAGGGCCTCCTCCATAAGCCGCGCCAGCTCATCACTCTGGTAGGCGATAGACTCGAGGGTGGCACGGACCACTTCTGCGCGTCCCGCGCCCCGGCTCAATCCACATAGGGTTCCCCGCGCCGATGAGTCCCAGTGCGGGGCACCCAAACCACTAAACGCCGGCACTAAATACACACCACGGGTATTGGGGATGCTCTGCGCGATAATTTCGGTATCGACAGCCTGTTGAATCAGCCCCATTTCATCCCGCAGCCACTGTATTGCAGAGCCCGCGGTGAAAACCGACCCCTCAACCGCATAGGCCGGTGAGCCATGGATATCACAGGCGATGGTGGCAAGCAGACCACGGGGCGGATCGGGCCGCTTATCACCGGCATAGGCCAGCATAAAACAGCCTGTGCCATAGGTATTTTTGATATCTCCAGGATTGGTGCACCCTTGACCAAACAGGGCCGCCTGCTGGTCTCCGGCCACCCCACAAATGGGCGCACTAATTCCGGCAAAGGCCGCGGGGTCTGTATCAGCAAAGTGCCCTGCGGATGGCCTGATCTCAGGCAGAATGGATTCGGGGCATTCGAACAGCGCCAGTAATTCCGGGTCCCAGCGCTTTTGCTCCAAGTTGTATAGCAAGGTGCGACTTGCGTTCGTGTGATCGGTCAAGTGCGCGCGGGCACCGCTCATTTTCCAGATTAACCAACTATCTACCGTGCCAAAACACAGATCCCCCCTGCGGGCACGCGCCTGCAATTCCGGCTGCTCGCGAAACAGCCACAATAGTTTGCTGGCAGAAAAGTAAGCATCCAGCAGCAGTCCGCTGCGCTGGCGCAGCCATTCGGATTTCCCTTCGGCGGCAAACTCTGCGCAAATGCCTGCCGAGCGCCGACACTGCCAGACAATCGCCCGATGTACCGGCTCACCTGTGTGCCGGTCCCACAGGATCGTGGTCTCCCTCTGGTTGGTGATACCCACCGCCTTTATATCGGACGCGCGAATCCCGGCACGCTGCAGAGCCGCGGCACAAACACGCTGGGTGACCTGCCAAATTTCCTCGGCATCCTGCTCGACCCATCCGGGCTCTGGATAGTAATTGGGAATCTCTGAATAGCTGCGGCCCACCAGGGCTCCACCACTATCAAAAACAAAGGCCGTGGTGCCCGTAGTGCCCTGATCAATGGACAGGATCATAAAGTCTCTCACGCTTATTATTTTTTCTCTCACTACCCTGTAGCCCGGCTGGGAAGCATAGCTTCCGCACTCCAAGCAAGCATGAGAGTATAAGCGTGGTTACTCTTCGTCCAGCGCCCAACCGATGGCGTCGGAAGGGAAACCGCGGTAAGCCAGGTAGCGCTGGCGGCGTGCGCGCTCTTTCATCTGCTGCTCACGCGGCAACGCCAAATCAATCGGCGACCGGTATTTACGCTGCAGCTGCTCAAGCGCCAAGGCAAACCAATCCACCTCCAACTGCTCCAGCGCCTGGGATAACAGCCCAGCGGAAATACCGCGCTGCTGCAATTCCTGGCGGATACGCAGGGGCCCCTGGCCACGCTGAACGCGAGAGCGGGCAAAGACTTCGGCGAAGCGCTGATCAGACTGATAGTTGAGTTCTTGCAGGCGCTCGAATAGCGCATCGAAATCGGCATCGGGGAACTTACCCACCAGCTTCTGCCTCAGCTCGAGACGGGAGTGCTCGCGGCGGGTAAGCAGCTCAAGCGCCGCGCCGAAAAGCGCTTGAGCCGGGTCAGCGGTGAAAGCCGCTTTTGAGGAAAAAGACACTTACTCTTCCGGCAGTTCCACAGCTTCTGCGGGGCTGGCCGGCACTAGGTCACCTAACAGTTGAGCGCGCAGCTGGCCTTCAATCTCGCTGCGGATATCCGGGTTTTCACGCAGGAACTTGGTGGCATTAGCCTTGCCCTGACCAATCTTGTCGCCCTTGTAGCTATACCAGGCGCCAGCCTTGTCAACCAAGCCCAACTTCACACCATAATCGACGATTTCACCAATCATATTGATGCCTTCGCCGTACATAATCTGGAATTCGGTCTGCTTGAAGGGTGGAGCCACCTTGTTCTTCACCACCTTCACACGGGTCTCGTTACCCACCACTTCATCGCCATCCTTCACCGAGCCGATACGGCGGATGTCCAGACGCACAGAAGAGTAGAACTTGAGGGCATTACCGCCAGTGGTGGTCTCCGGAGAGCCAAACATCACACCGATCTTCATACGAATCTGGTTGATAAAGATCGCCAGGGTGTTGGTGTTTTTAATATTGCCCGTCAGCTTGCGCAGTGCCTGGGACATCAGGCGGGCCTGCAGGCCAACATGGGAGTCGCCCATTTCCCCCTCAATCTCAGCGCGCGGGGTCAAGGCCGCCACAGAGTCCACAACCAATACATCTACAGCACCGGAGCGCACCAGCATATCTGCCACTTCCAGGGCCTGCTCACCGGTATCCGGCTGGGAGACGATCAGCTCATCCACATTTACACCCAGCTTCTCGGCATAAATCGGGTCCAGGGCATGCTCCGCATCCACGAAAGCACAGGTGCCGCCTTTGCGCTGAGCCTCGGCAATCACTTGCAGGGTCAGGGTG
The DNA here is from genome assembly GCF_052466775.1 of Microbulbifer sp. CnH-101-G. NCBI lineage: Bacteria > Pseudomonadati > Pseudomonadota > Gammaproteobacteria > Cellvibrionales > Microbulbiferaceae > Microbulbifer > Microbulbifer sp. CnH-101-G. Next base: position 732,092 of record NZ_CP174292.1, on the reverse strand, counting down.
GTTTTACCAGAGGACTCCGGGCCATAGATCTCGACGATACGGCCGCGTGGCAGACCGCCTATACCGAGCGCCACATCCAGGCCGAGGGAGCCAGTAGAGATTGCGGGGATGCGCTCGCGCTCTTTATCCCCCATGCGCATCACTGTGCCCTTGCCAAACTGGCGTTCGATCTGCGACAGTGCCGCCTTCAATGCCTTGTCTTTATTGGAATCCATGACCATTCCCGTATTTCTGAGCTGTGTTGAGTGGAGGCAAGCTTATCGAAGGATTACTGTATAGGCAACCAGTAATTCCGGCACAACCAGTACCACTCTTGCCAGTATAGAATCACAGCCCCCTAGCCGGCACAATCCCGCTGCCACAAAGGCAAACAGACCCGATGCCCTTCAAGAATGCCCTCCTAGATAGCACGCCCTAAACGGGGTGGTCATCCAGAATTGCCAGCATACCCTTGATAGCCTCCACCACCGTTTGAGCCTGCACGGTGGTGCGATCCCCTTGAAAGTGGAAACAGCGGGCATCAATCTGAACTGGCTCCTGCCCTTCCGCATGGGCCCAGGCAATCCACACGGTCCCCACCGGCTTTTCCTCAGTGCCTCCATTGGGCCCCGCAATACCGCTTACTGCCACAGAAAGGTTGGCATCCATCATAGCCAGCACCCCGCAAGCCATCTGCCGGGCAACTGGCTCGCTGACCGCACCAAACAGCTTCAAGTCCTTAACGTCCACCCCCAATACACTGTGCTTGATACGATCGGCATAACTGACGATGGAGCCGTCAAACCAATTGGACGCGCCGGAAATGGAGGTTATCGCCGCTGCAATCGCGCCACCGGTGCAGGACTCCGCAGAAGTCGCAAACCAGTGGCGCTTTCCCAGCTCCTCACCAAGCTGCTGTGCCAACATCGTTATCTCGCCATGATCAACCATTTTTCTTCCCGTTATTTATCTCTCTCGGCAACCATCCGCCAGGGCGACGTAAATATCACCGGATGATATGCGGTAGAAGGCGGCCCTACTATCCAGCTTATAATTTTCCAGCGCCAGGCCATAGCACATAGAATATCAACTTTTTCATGGACGGAATAAAGATAATAAGATTCCAGAAGCGACAGTGTAGTTACAACAACTACAGTCAGAATAGAAATGGATTTAAAAAACTAGTTTAAAGCACAAGCCACTCAATCAAACCAAAGGAAAAAGTCTCCTATATAGATATTTAATTCTCACCGCAATTTGGCTTTTATGGCATTAAAGTCTATCTCTAAGACTCTTTCTGAAAACTTCAATAGAAACAACCCCGCAGCTGACTAAAAATTTTCACATCACTCGTATGCGGCAAGTAGGACCGACCTCACGATAAAGGGGTAGAACTGTTACCCCAGCACAATCGGTTATTTGTTAGGCTTTGATCGGTGCCAATAAAACTCAACCAAAAAATACTTTTCATTAAATCAACGGCACTCACTGCGATCACAAAACGCCAAATAACAATATTATTAAAACGGCATTCCTTATAAAAACCAACAAAGAAAACAAATTATGCTAGTTAAACAGTCAGCGATGGCACTGGCCATTCTCGGTATCTGTGCATCTCCATTAACCACCGCAAAAACCTTAATCTGGGAGGATAATTTCGATAATGACAGTATTGATAAGTCTATCTGGACCTACGATGTAGGCAGCTGGGGTTGGGGCAATAATGAACTGCAAAATTACACTGATAATAGTGATAACTCCTATATAGAGAATGGTAATCTGGTGATTCAAGCCCTGCGTAACAGTGACGGCAGTTTTACATCTGCTCGCCTAAAAACATTGGGCCGACTCTCTTATAAATACGGCTCAATAGAAGCCCGAATCAAACTACCCGACCTCAATGCCGGACTCTGGCCGGCTTTTTGGCAGCTCGGTAATAACTATGGTCAGGCCGGTTGGCCGGCCTGTGGTGAACTGGATATCCTCGAAGCCGGCATGGCGGAGGCACTTAATAGCGGCAGTGTGAATTCAGCTATCTCTGGCGCTTTTCATTGGCATCACGAATCCGATGACTACACCGGGCAGGCAGACTACGGCCAAAGCAAAAACCTTATTGAAGATTTTGGTTCTAGCAGCGACTTAACCGAGGACTATCATATCTTCGGCATGACCTGGACTCCCGACAGTATTACGATGTGGGTAGACGATGAAGCCAATGAGATAATCAGTATTGGGAGTGAGGATCCGGCGTTCGACGAATTTCGCCAAGAACACTTCCTGATCCTCAATCTCGCTGTGGGAGGCATTTTTCCTCAGATTTTCACCGATGAAGAAATCACTGCGCCGATGCCCGCCAAAATGTATGTGGACTATGTCCGTATTTATGATAATGACGACAGCAATTACAGCACTGAAATCACCCTGGCCAAAAACAGCGCAAAAACCGGCAACCTCGGTATATACGGTGACAATGAGAATATCACCGAATCTCTAGAACTCGGGACCGATACCGAGCTCTATGTTTGGAACAATATGGAGTCCATTGCAAGCCTGGAAGACAGTGAAGCACTGGAATTCAATATTGCTGCCGGCGACTGGTTTGGCATGGGCTTTTGGATGCACTACGACCTGAACATGATGCACTACCAAAATGGCCACCTAAACCTACGTATCAAGACCACCAGCACCGAAACCATCGGTATTGGCATTGCCAGTACCGGCAGCGGTAGCGATACCTGGGTTGATTTGGTCGATGGCGGTGAAGCTTATGGGTTAAAGCGCGATGGTGAATGGCACCAGGTCAGCATTCCGCTAAGCAAATATGCGGTGGATTTTCACACCATTAGTCAGGCCCTAATGATTCGTGGTGGCGCACCTGCAGAGAACTTCATCCTGGCCATTGATGACATTTACTTCAGTGAGGGAGAAACAAAGACCATCCCCGCTGGCATCTTTTCCCTATACAGCGAAACTGCCGAGAGCGATTCCACTTTTGAGCTGGGTACCGACGGCAATCTATACGTCTGGGAAAGCACACTGGTGGAAGCCCCTCAATCCCCATTCGAGGGAGAAAAGTCCCTTTCCTACCAGTCCTCTGGAGCTGGTTGGTTTGGCATGGCATTTACCGCCGATAGTTACTACGACCTGTCCGCTTTCGACAACGATACCGCCACACTAAATTTTGCCCTCAAAACCAATAGCGATACCCCCTTCAAGATTGGTATGAAAAGTGGCAGCATCAATGATGTTGAACAAAAATGGATCGAATTTAACAGCGGCTCCGCCCCCTATGGGTTCATCCGTGATGGTCAATGGCATCAGGTGTCCATCCCTATCAACGATTTCAGCGATGAAGTTGATATGACTAACGTGATTCAACTCTTCGAACTACTAGGAATTGAAGGAAATATCGACGCTATTGAAATCGATGACATCTATTTTTCCAGTGGAACAGCAGAATCCAACTGCCAGCGCCCACCCCGCAAATGCCGCCCACATCATAGGCGACATAAGCACCCTAAAGGAAAATGCAAACCCTGCGGCCCCCGCCCACCGAAAAATGGCTCCAGGCACACGGTAATTGAAGGGTAAGAAAAGCCAAACTCCGTTTCTGAGCATATAGCGTCCAAGTAGTGATTCACTTAACAATGAAATAGATGAATATTCATCTATTTCATTGTCGCCCATCGTTAACGAGAACTTGTTGAGCCTTAGCACTGTAACAAGCCAGAACTGTCTAAAACAATAAGTACATATTTACTAGACCTGCCTTCTCCAACCCCAACCAAGAAAAACCAATAGAAATAACCGTTATTTCTACAAAATTCCGCAAATACAAGCTTTTTCTTTTCTCTGGGATAGGGCGAATCCCAATTACGACAGAAAGGCTCTAGGAGCTTTCATTTGGAATTTCTGTTTTGCTAGGTTTCCCAGCCGGGAACTAATTAAACTATCAGATAAAAACAATAAACATTCAAATCAAAGGTGATACTTTTGGTCTGTAACGAGATGGCCAGCGGCATCAAATCTCTATCCTTCTAAGTGATTTCAGTGATGAAGTAGGTGTGTCTAACATAATCCAACTATTTCAGCTCTTGGAGCTAGATGGAGAAATCATTGATATCAAAATCGGTAATATCTAATTTTCTGGAGGCAGCGACAGCGATCCTGGTGGCAATACCGATAATAACGACAATTCCAGTGGAGAAGATAACAGTGAAGATGGCTCCAATAACGATGATGAACCGGATAATAAAGACCTGACTGCCCAAGCTATCATCACCGCCAGCAGTGAAATCCAGCCCATCGCCAATGACGGCAATACAAATACCCGCTGGGAGAGTGCTCACGGCCTGGATAGAGTCAACTTAATCTATGATCTTGGCACACGGCAGGCTATCAGCTCAGTAACTATCGACTGGGAGACCGCCAATACCACCGCCTAAACCTTACTTGGCAGTACCGATGGCAATAACTGGAGCACAATCCAACCCCTTTCTGAATTAAGTACTGTCGAACGTCGAGACTCAATCAGTGTAGACAGCAACTACCGCTATTTAAAAATTGACTATATAGAGTGCAGCACAATATGCGGATATTCCATCTGGGAGATCAACGTTCTCTAAATAAGTGGGGTACAGCCTTGGTCTCGTGCCCCCCGCTTATTACCTGCCCGTAAAAAACTTTAGTTTCATTAAATCGGTATAATGAAATTACATAAATCTAGGATTTACTTCTAAAGTGGAAATAAATATCTATTGATTCAACTATCGGTAGACCATTGCCAAAATTGAACGTCCCTGATCCAAATAACTTTGGTACAGTTCGGCAACGGGTGTAGCCAGCGCTTCTACATCAACCCGCTCAAAGCCCAATGACAAATAAAAAGACTCTAAGTGGACATAGGGAAATGTATAGGTATCCCCACCAAAGCGCTCACCTAGCAGTGTTAACAGCAGTCGAGCAACGCCCTGCCCCCGATGTTCGGGGGCCACCGCAACTCCCGCCAGCAGTTTAAAGGTTTTATATCTGCGCAAGTATCCACAGCCAACTACCTCACCACGCTCGCTACGCACTACGGCACAATCCTCGTGACGTTTGGCTTTGCCACGAAATCCATGCATGCGATAGAATTTGTTTGCCAGTGGAATCTCAATATCTGCCAGCCACTGAACCTTATAAGAAGGCTGTGTGATCCCCATAAATCTGCCTGTACCCAGTAGTCAAAAATGCCCAGAGAAACCTGTAATACCTGTTTGCGCCCACCCAAAGTTTGCTATTGCAGTGCCCTGGTGAGCCTTGCCAGTACCATAAGAGTGGTGATCATACAGCACCCGCAAGAGGAGAAGCACCCATTCAATACCGGGCACATGGCACACCTATGCCTGAGTAACAGCGAGCTGATGGTTACTGAAACGTTATCTAAGTATCAGCTAGATACCCTGCTCAGTGACCCTTCAGCACTACTCTACCCTTCACTGAACTGGCTACCTGACAGTACCGAACTCAATGAGAATCGTCATCTAGGGGAAAACAGGCAAGCAACCGTCAAACAGCTAATCGTGATCGATGCTACCTGGAAGAAATCAAAAAAAATTCTCCACCTAAACCCTTTACTGCAAAAACTTCCACGGATCAACCTTAATGGTGGCCTGGAATCAAATTACACAATCCGCAAGACTTCTATTGCCAATGGCCTATCAACCATTGAGAGTATCGCCACTGCAATGCAGCTGCTTGAACAAAGTGATATTTTTTTAAGATTACTGGAGCCATTCGAAAAAATGATTGCTTTGCAACAGAAAAGTTACACTGTCGAGCCAGCCTGAGAATTAGCTCAGCTGATAAACCATAGCTATCCAATAGTTTCCTGAATCACTCACAAGTGTTCTTAATTTTTCTCATAGAAGAGCTTGTCTGCCCCCATACTCCACGACGGCTAAAATTGCCAACCCCATTTTGTATTTAACCACCGCTCACACTCCGGGAAAATAGATTTATTACTATAACCCCCAAGACGATAAGAGCTATACCTAAAGCCGCTCCCCAATCAAGCCTTTGCCCAAAGAAAACAAAGCCGACCAGAGTAATTAGCGCAACACCTACCCCAGACCACACTGCATACGCGACACCAACCGGAATGGTCCTCAATGAAATAGAGAGCAAATAAAATGCAATACCATAAGATATGACCACTATTATCGATGGAATAATCTTAGAGAACCCATCTGAGTTTTTTAGAAATGACGTACCCACGACTTCAGCAACAATCGCCATGGAGAGATAAACCCAATGTGACATTCAATCTTCCTATTTAAATAGCTAACCAGATTCTGGAAAACAGATCATTCTCTCTATGCTGACCCACATACAAATGTGACCACATCAATACACGCAGGCCAGATACTCAACAATGACTCTATTGAAACTCCATTTGCAATAATAAGAACAAATATTTAACCACTACTAAGGAGCATTACATTTGGATACCTTTCACTTGCCCATTCATGACATAAATCGGAAAGATATTACGTTAAATATTCTTCAATCAGTTGATTAGTGAGTGCGACCACTCTAACTTTAAACTCTGTTGAGTATTCAACAACACGTTTTTCGCTCAATATTTTCGGCATTTTCTCCTACCCTATTCAAAAGGTAGGCGTCTACTCCATAGGGGAAGGTTTCCCGGCGCCGCAAGTCGCGAAGTTCATGGCTTGTTAAGTTATCTACCCACCTCAAACTCGAAGGTATATATGTGATCTTTAACCTGAACCGGATTAACATGGTTCGCAGGTGCTGAAAACTTTGCCTTTTTAACAGCCACTTCTACTTGGTGAACATTGAGGCTTGATGGTTTGACTGAGATGATGTGGTAGTTTCCTACGCGCTCGTCCTCTCCTATGTCAAGTAGGGTCTTCACCAACGCTTGGGTCTTCTGGCCATCATACTGCTGATCAATCAAGAAGCTATTGAACTGCACCAAACTGGGCGGAGATGTGACATTTGGAAGACAGGCATACGCCCTTGCCGAAAAAATCAGAATTACTATAAGGCTTGGTATTTTCTTCATAATTTAACACCTCAATAATGGGCCGGAACGCAGCGGCAAAGCCGCGGAGTGGAGGTCCGGCCCCGCAGGGCGCCATTGATTGATTTATTATGCGTTTTCAGGGTGGTATGTATACTTTTCATAGCGCTCCCTATAAAAGTCATTGAGAGTCAAATCAGCCTCATACAACTCTGACCAAACTTCATACCCATCAATTAGGGCATCACCATCTTGCTTATAGGCTATCTGTTCGGGATGGAGATCAAAGTCACAATCCTTGGCATAGTCTTCAGCTTCTAGCTCAGCTTTCTTATGGGCTTCTTCGAACGATTTGGCCCTGAAGAGCACAACACGCTCTTCAAAAACATTGATGCCCTTAGAATTGACTCCAAAATGATAAAGGCTTCTTACTCCAAACCATTCCATACTTTCACTCATGACGCATAACGCTTGCATGTGCGGCCGAAGTGGAACTGCAAAGCAGTGTAACGGAGGTCCAAGCCCAGCTTGCTGGGCTGATGCACCATGCGCTTGTTATAAGCTTACATCTAATCACTACTTACATTACCTGCTCCCCAAAACTCATAGACTTTTTTCCACCATCTTTTAGATTCTGGCAGCAAATATTTTTCTACTTGTTCAGGAACATTCATACCTACAATGTTTATATTTTGAAGATCTTCAAGCATGCCGACGGTTGCAGCCTCTTTTACGTAATCATCGCCTTCAATATGCCACCGTTCAATTACAGAGAAAATCGCCTTTAACTCTGCATCCTTCGACTGAGATATCAGTTCAGAAATATAACGGGCTAGATCTGCTAGTACAAAATATAGAGGAAGCTCTTCATCGTCTTTCCATTCTTCAATAAATTCGTCCCAAAATGGTTTGAAGCCCTCAGATACGCCCAATATAGGCTCAATCATGCCGTCTCTTGAAATCATAGCCTGATCTATTCTTGCTTATAACGCCCAAAGCAGCCACGCAGCTTACTGCGTCGGTTGCCTTTGCTTGTTATGGTTTTACTTGTTTGATGCATGCGCCTTGTACGCTGTTCGCATTTTTCTTAGAGCAGTGAAGCCGATGGTTCCGGCAAATAATCCAAACCCAGCCCATATCAAAGCTGAAATTTGATATCCAAGCTCTGAGACCCCGTTGTTGATTAATCCCAGGATGTACGCGAAAAAAAACCTACACCTGCCAACAATAGGAAACCCTAGCAAATACAAAGTAGAGATAAGTCAATAGCGAGTATCAATTTTCATGTGAAACCATGACAGTTAATTCAAAAGAAGCGTCTCTATATCACCCTTCTATATAGTTCTAAAGCCTTCAACCAAAATCATCTTAAATAGCCCATAAAATCAAAGGCTACACCAGTCGGCATAAATTCAAACAGGTAGATATATAGCAGCTTCTTTAAAATTCCAACCTTTCTATGCTTTATATCATTTTTCAGCCCACTTAAAAATCAACAACTTAGACAAGTTCCCCAAGAAATAGGAGAAGCTTCTCTTTAATTCTGATATATGCAACAGGACATAGCGTTCAATACTGTATTTTTCTATTTGATGATGCCTATGTGTCTAAATTGAAAGCGTAAGCAGCCGCTTTGATGAGTTTCTTTGCTCACGCTTACGATGAGAACACAATAAAAGTTAGCCGGAATTAAATGCTATTACTTTCGTAGGTTACATCCTGCCAATGGAGGATGTATGGCTATAGGAAGCTATCCCATAAGTTAAAACCCTTACTCCCCAGTGAAAACTCCTCCCCCAAAATTGAGATACTGCAATTCATTCCTCTTGTTGGTGATTAGCCATCCGTAGTGGTTTGCCCCCCACTCTGCTATTCTGCTCCCCCTTAAAGAAGCCCTTCGAACTTTGGGCTGGGCCTCTCGGTTCAGTTCAGCCTCGATTGTGTGCTTCAGGAACATCAGGCTTGGGCTTACTGTTCGATTTTTGAGCGGACTTTTCCATTAAGCCCCTAAACATGCCTACCCTCAACCTCGACCTAAGCTGACTGCACTTCCTGCGGGGCTTACGAGGTTTGCGAACACTTTTGTAACTTATTGATTTTCTTAGAAAAATGCCAAAAACCGCAACCAAGACCAAGGCCGCGAAACCCGAACACACCCCAATGATGCAGCAATTTTTACGCATCAAAGCCCAGCACCCACAGGAGCTGGTGTTCTATCGCATGGGGGATTTCTACGAGCTGTTCTATGACGATGCCAAGAAGGCCGCGGAGCTGTTAGATGTCACCCTGACCGCGCGGGGCAAATCTGGTGGTGAGCCAATTCCCATGGCGGGCATTCCCTACCATGCGGCCGAGGGTTATTTAGCGCGCTTGATCAAGGCCGGAGTGTCTGTTGCCATTTGCGAACAGATTGGCGACCCGGCAACCAGTAAGGGACCGGTTGAGCGGCAGGTGGTGCGTATTGTCACGCCCGGTACTGTTACCGATGAGGCGCTGTTGAACGACCGCCGCGATAACCTGCTGGCAGCTATTTCTCACTTAGGCGATATATTCGGTCTCGCGCTCTTGGACTTGGCGACCGGTCGCTTTGTGGTTCAGGAGACTGATACCCTGGAATCCCTGGCCGAACAGGTTCAGCGACACAACCCAGCTGAATTACTCGCGCCAGAAGACCTCACTCTGCCGGTAGAAATTCAGCGCCGCGCCGGTGTGCGCCGACGTGCGCCCTGGGAGTTTGAGCTGGAAACCGCCCTGCGCCTACTCAATCAGCAGTTTGGCACTATGAATCTGGAAGCCTTTGGTTGCAGCCATATGCACGGTGCCATAGTGGCCGCTGGCTGCTTGCTGCAATATGCACGGGATACCCAACGCACCGAGCTACCCCATATTCGCGGCCTGCATACCGAGAGCGGCGACGAAACCGTTGCTCTCGATGGCGCCAGTCGCCGCAACCTGGAAATCGACCTGAACCTGAATGGCGGCGATGACAATACCCTGCTGTCTGTTTTCGACAGCTGCAAAACCGCCATGGGTAGCCGCCTTCTGCGCCGCTGGTTGAACAACCCGCTGCGCCAGCTCACTACGCTGCGCAACCGTCAGGATGCCATTGCTGCGCTGATTGAAGAGTATGGTTTCGAATCCCTGCGTGATGCCCTGAAACCCGTGGGTGATATGGAGCGCATTCTGGGTCGCTTGGCACTGCGTTCCGCACGCCCACGCGACTTGGCAAGGCTGGGGCAGTCTTTGGCGCAGTTCCCCGAAATCCAAGAACAGCTAGCGGATTCGAGTGCCTCCCTACTCAAAGAGCTTTGCGGTCAGATCGGTGAATGGCCGGAAACCGTTGAGTTGTTGCAAAAAGCGATTATTGAAAACCCGCCTGTGGTAATACGCGATGGCGGTGTCATCGCTACCGGCTACGATGAAGAGCTCGATGAGTTACGCGCTATTAGCGAGAACGCGGGCGATTACTTGGTTCAACTGGAGCTTCAGGAAAAAGAGCGCACTGGTATCCCCACATTGAAGGTGGGTTACAACCGAGTGCATGGCTATTTTATTGAAATTAGCCGCGGCCAGAGTGACAAGGCACCGGCGGAATATATCCGCCGCCAGACCCTAAAGAATGCCGAGCGTTTTATTACGCCCGAATTGAAAGAGTTCGAGGATAAAGCACTCTCCGCCAAGAGCCGTGCCCTGGCGCGGGAGAAGGCCCTCTATGAGGCGCTGATCAATCAGCTGAATGAATCCCTGGCAGAGCTGCAAGCCGCAGCGGCCGGCGTTTCAGAACTGGATGTTCTGGCTTGTTTGGCCGAACGTGCCGATGACCTGCGCCTCTGCCGCCCCGAACTGGGTACTGAACCGGGCCTGCATATCAGTGGTGGTCGTCACCCGGTGGTGGAACAGGTATTGGATGAGCCCTTTGTGGCCAACGATATCGAACTGCGCGACGATCGCCGTATGCTGGTGATTACTGGCCCAAACATGGGTGGTAAATCTACCTATATGCGCCAGACTGCACTGATTGCTTTACTGGCACATTGCGGCAGTTATGTCCCCGCAGACAGTGCCCAGATCGGCCTACTAGACCGCATCTTCACCCGCATCGGCAGCGCCGATGATTTGGCCGGGGGTCGCTCCACCTTTATGGTGGAGATGACCGAAACCGCGAATATCCTGCGCAATGCCAGCGAACACAGTCTGGTGCTGATGGATGAAATCGGCCGCGGTACCAGCACCTACGATGGTCTTTCCCTGGCCTGGGCCTGCGCCCACTACCTGGCCGGAGAAGTGCGCGCATTCACCCTGTTCGCCACCCATTACTTCGAGCTGACCGATCTGCCTAACCAGTGTGCGGAAGCGGCCAATATCCACTTGGATGCCACCGAACACGGCGAGGGCATCGTCTTCCTGCACCGCATCCAGGAAGGACCCGCGTCCAAGAGTTACGGCTTGCAGGTGGCCAAACTGGCGGGTATTCCAGCGGATGTACTGACCGAGGCCCGCGCTCGCTTGGCAGCGCTGGAAGCCGGCGCCCAATCGGTAGATGTACCCGCAGCTGTTTCTAAACCTGATGCAACGCCTAAACAGGAACCTGAAGCGGTTGTGACTCCGTCGGTTTTAGCGCCAGTTCAGCCCGGCTCTCCCCAACAGGTCGACCTGTTCGGCAGCCCCAGCCATCCGGCCGTGGATGCCCTCGAAGAGCTGGACCCGGATGATATGACGCCACGCCAAGCGCTCGAGGCGCTTTATGCGTTACGCAAGTTATTGAAGTAAAAGGCTGGGCGACTTATGTCGCCCAGTGCAACTTGTTATAAACAGTGAACTAAATCGACTGAAAAGCCACTACAATTCGCGCCAGTAATTGATAAAATCCGTGCACGAAAGAATCAGTGCACTATTGAGGGACAATCATGACATTCGTAATTGGGGAAAATTGCATTAAGTGCAAATACACCGACTGTGTAGAAGTTTGCCCGGTAGACTGTTTTTACGAAGGCCCCAACTTCCTGGTGATCCATCCTGACGAGTGTATCGACTGCGCCCTGTGCGAGCCGGAGTGCCCCGCCAATGCGATTTTCTCCGAGGACGAAGTGCCCGACGATCAACAGGAGTATATCGAGCTAAACGCTGAACTCGCTGAGGTTTGGCCCAATATCACCGAGAAAAAAGACCCCCTGCCGGACGCCGAAGAGTGGGATGGCAAGAAGGGCAAGCTCGAACTTCTCGAGCGATAACAAAACACAAAAAAGCCGTCTCAGACGGCTTTTTTCTTTTCTGGGTCAGAGAAAGCTGGATTAGCAAATGAGAATAATAATAACTGCGATTTCGAGTATATTCTTATGTCTATCTATCACAGTATCTGCCAAATCCAACGAGGGGAAACGCATCGCCCTCGCTTTTAGCGGGGGGCCAGTACCAGGTGCAACTGAGTCTCTACTCAAACAGCTAGAAACCCTGCAAATACCTGCGACATTCTTTCTGGTGGGCAAAGAGATGGAGCGCTTCCCCAAACAGACTCGCTCCATTATCAATGCCGGCCATCAGCTGGGAAATCACGGTTATTCCTATATCGACCTGGCAAGCCTGCCACTAAGCAGCGCCAAAGCCGAAATAAAAAAAACCTGTAAGTTATTGCAGCACCATGGATATCAGGAAAGGCCAACGATCCTGCCCCCTTTTGGTAGCCTCTCGGAAGAGCTGGGTAGTCTATTGGCCGCGCAGAATTTTCAGGTGGCCCAGTGGGACTTGGAGCCGCATCTGCATGTCGATATGAATAACCCCGACGCCATCGCCGACTATATCGTCCAGAATGCCAAAGATGGCAGTGTGGTTATGCTGCACCCAATGTATGAACACGGCAAAGAAGTGGCGGAGGCGCTGCCGCTGATCTATACACAGGTCACAGAACAGGGGTTTTACTTTGTCAGCCTGGCGCAGATCACTGATACTGGCAGTGTCGGAAATTTGTAATTACCGTCTCAATACACTACCAATTAAGTCGTTGGGAGTCGGCCCCCAAAGTACTACCTCCGGTTCCCTTATCTTATATGGAGACCACCATGATACGTTGGGCCATTATCTTCCTGGTGATTGCGCTGATTGCCGCCTTTTTTGGCTTTAGCGGTGTTGCATCCACGGCAACAGAGATCGCCAAAATCCTGTTCTTTATCTTTATTGTACTTTTTGTCCTGGCATTGATCTTCGGCAGGGGTCGACCACCTAAGTAGAGCTTCTGAAGTATTCTACTGGCCAAACCCCGGCACCTTGCCGGGGTTATTTCTGGTGCGGAGTCCTGGTAGGCACAAGACTCAACGCTTCTGCCAAATGGTTAAAACCCAACACCAACTCCATCACCCCCAAAGCCTCCAGTAGCTCGTCGTCTCCCGCCCCCAGCTTCCGTGCCTCCGCAATAAGGTGTTGCCGGTGATCATCTGGTGCCTTATTGGCGTTGCGGGCCAGATCAAATAACGCGTGCTCCTTCTCGGAAAAGTGCACATGCTTTGGATCGGTCCGAATACGCATCACCTCATCAGGGGTAACCCCAAGCATTTGCAGGGAGGTGCTGTGGTGATAAATGCCATAGTCACAATGGTTATCCGCAGAAACCGCCAAGCCAATAGCTTCTTTCAACTGAGCCGACAGGCAGCCGTGCAGCATCACCGCCTTGAACTTCTGCCAATTGGCCAATAACAGCCCCTCATGGTGGGCATAAATCCTAAATAGACTGGGAATTCCACCCAGTTCATCCTGTATTTCCGCAAATACCCTGGAAGCCTCTTCCGAATCAGGGGTCTCCACTAAAGGGATACTGCTCATCACTCACCTTCCTGCTATCCAGCTGTCTATTGCCTACTGGCAGAAATAACTTCCTGGCGTCACAAAACACTGTATATAATCACAGCATGAGAAAGATCATCCACTGCGACTGCGATTGTTTTTACGCTTCGGTCGAAATGCGAGACGATCCCAATCTCCGTGGGCGCCCGCTCGCTGTTGGCGGTAGCAGTGATCGCCGCGGAGTCATCTCCACCTGCAACTATGAGGCCCGCAGTTATGGTGTCCGCTCCGCCATGCCCACCGCTCAGGCCAAGAAACTCTGTCCTGATTTGATTGTAGTACCCGGTAACATGGCCAAATACCGGGAAGTCAGCCACCAGATTCGCGAGATTTTCCTCGATTACTGTGACGATATTGAGCCACTTTCCTTGGATGAAGCATTTCTCGATGTCAGTAATAGCGGTCGCTGCCACGGTAGCGCTACTTTGATGGCCGAGGAAATCCGCCAGAGGGTTAGAGAGACCCTTGGTATTACTATCTCCGCCGGAGTTGCCCCCAATAAATTCCTGGCCAAGATCGCCAGTGACTGGCGTAAACCCGACGGGCTTACGGTGATCACCCCTGAAGAGGTTGATCAATTCGTATTGCGTTTGCCGGTAAACAAGATTCATGGCGTAGGCCGCGTCACGGCAGAGAAAATGCACCGCCAGGGTATCCATACCTGCGCCGACCTGCGGCATTATTCCCAGGTAGAGTTAAGTAAAACCTTTGGCAAGTTTGGGCGCCGCCTCTACGAACTGAGCCGAGGTATCGACGATCGCCCGGTGAGCGGGGATGGCTCCCGCAAGAGTGTCAGTGTGGAGCGCACCTTTAACAAGAATCTCTGTGAATATGATGACTGGCTAGAAGAAATGACGAGCTTATATATGCGCCTACTGGAACGGCTGGAAAAACTCGGCGATCGTTATGAAGTAAATGGCGCCACCGTAAAGGTAAAGTATGCCGATTTTTCCCAGAGTACCCATGAGCGCAACAGTCGTGCAGGGCGTATTTCTGAGTTTCGTCAATTGCTGCAAGAGTGCTGGGATAAACGCTCCACTCCTATTCGCCTTCTAGGCGTGGGGCTAAGACTCACGGACTTACGCGCCGGACGCGGCCCATTGCAACTTCCTCTCCCCCTACCAGATTTGCCAATACATCATTAACTTGGCCATTCCTTAGGCAGGATACTTTTCACAAATTATTCATTCTGAACTTTCCAGATCAGTCGCGCTTTCCAACAAACCACACACCTACCGTTATTCAAAAACGTCCTTATTAATAAAGAATAACTTGTAATAATAAAAAATTATCCGCCATTTTAATAAAGATGAAAGGCTTAACACGCCAAGCGACCGTTTATCAAGATATGGCGTTACCCGTTACCCTCTGTAAGCCCCTGAAGAGCTGGGCCATCTATACTTCGCAGGCCAAGAGAACTCGGCTTACTCAAAAACCAATAGAAATCCCGCTCGTTCTCAAAGGTGCCAAGTTTAACGTTTATACCGACTACAATTTTTATGATCAATGACGCATAAACCCAGGCCTAAGCCATCTCTGGCTTGCGGGTTACCTGCGTACGGAGGCACGACATTTTGTCTCGCAAAGTGTTCCAACATTATTCCGATGAGAAGCTGCTCGATCACTACCGGGAGACTCGTCGGCTTGCTGCTTTTGAGCCACTGTATAACCGACACAAGGATGCCCTCTACCGTTACTGCATCCAGATGGCACCAAATTCCACCACACAATTATTGCAGGCTCTGTGGCAAAGCATTCTGGAGAATCCTCCGCAACTCCACGGTCGGCTATTTAAAAACTGGCTGTTTATTCAAATCAATAAGTCCCTGCAGAAGCAAACAGTCAGCAGTCCCCAACCTCAGATATTAGAGGGGGAAAATAAGGTTATCGCAGCCATTCAGAAACTCCCCAAACTTCAACGCAACGTGCTGTTGCTACACATGGAGTGCAAGCTCTCCCTGGCTGCAGTAGCAGATATAGAGCGTATATCACTGAAAAAATGTAGAGAATATTACCAATTAGCTCGGCAGCAAATTGAAACCCTGATTTACGGATCTCAAGCACAACCCTGGCAAGTGGAGGCCATTAAAGAGTGATAGAGGTAGAAGCATGAGTAACTGGGAGCACCAATACCGCGAAGAGGCGTCAGCTTTTACCTCACCGCAACAGTTAGATTCTGAAGTCTTACTACAGGCAAAGGGCTACCAGCCGAAAAAGGATATAGGCCGGATGCTATCCGGTACCTCGCTGAGTTGCGCTCTAGTGACCGCTTTATTGATGTTGGCACACCCGGCACAGCACCTCGGTGCCAGGACTCCCGCAATGACTCAAAATAGTGAGTTTCAACTTGCCACCCAGGAAATAGCCCAGTGGCAACCCCCTCCCCCAGAACCCGAAATACAGGACGATCCCTGGCAAACACTGCGCAGCCAGGTCAATGCCGAAAACTATGTTGCTCTCTGCCAGGAATGGCGACAACAACAAAATAATATTGCGGAGCAAGACTTGCCCCGCGAACTGCGAAAAGCTGCCCAGAAGCGCTGTCGTATTCTGCCCTAGCGAGAGGAGTTGAAACGTTTGTTGTGCCCAGTTTCAGTCGCAGCAGTATTCGGAAAGTGCACAAGCAACACTGGACGGCTAAGTAAACTGTATATCCTAGAGAGTTACGCCCCTTCTGAGTAGTGCAGTTGTACAGCAATGTCCCTGACTATTAACAGTGTCCCCAGCGCACAAAACTTGGTATCAAAAAATACATTGGCGGTGGCCGGCTTTTACGGTGCCGGTGGTCCAAACGCCGGGGACAACCAGTCGCTCAACGCCTGGGTCTCACACATGGGGGGAGCCATGTTCAGCCCCTTAGCCAAAAGACAGGCAAGACAATATCTTATTCATGGGGCTTCACAGGGAAAGTTTCTGATATTAGTAGGTTACAGTCGGGGGGGAACCGCTGCTATTAAATTAGCAAATGTTCTCGGACGCCTGGGAATTAGCCTGAGTCACCTGGTCATTTTCGATGCACACAGTGTCTTCGATAACAAAACCTTTAAACTGAGATACAACAATATCGGCCAAGCACATAACTTCTTCCAGAGAAACCCGAGAAGTGCTGGCCAATACGGCTGGTGGGGAATAAACCCTTACTGGGGATGTCCCTTACAATCGAATTACATAGAGGTACAGCAAATAGATTTTACCGGGGATTATTTCAAGACAGGTATTTTAGTTTCCCACCTCAACATTGTCCGTCAGTCACTAGCTGCTTTACCTTCGGCATCGAACCAAGAACACCTAGCGCAATCTCTACCGACCTAAAATGACCAATGAACGCTCAATGATTCAATATCAATGATCCCTGGAAAAGCAATGCTCGCTCAAGGAGTCAAATATGGAAAGCAGGCATTTAAACACCTTGATTCTATGGGTTATTTTATTATTTTCAGCACCCTGCACTACTGCTAAAGAGTTGAAAGTTGCCATATCTGAGGATGCTCCCCCCTATGTTATGGATCACGCAAAAAGCGGCTTGGAAATTGAGGTCATCTCACAATCCCTCTCAGGGTATTCTATAGCGTTTGCTCAAATGGGTTGGGGAGAAATACAAGGTGCAATTGATCGTGGTATCGCCGATGCTGAAGCCAATGTTCATGAAGCCAGCAAAAATTTATTCTACTCAAAAGACTATATTGCCTTTATAAATTACGCCATTAGCAAGAAAAAAGACAATATCACCATAAACAGTGTCAGTGATTTAGCCGGACATCCAATCATTACCTGGCAGGGTGCCCACCGGGATCTCGGCCCCGAGTTCCAGGCGCTGTTCTCACCTGGTTCACCAACTAGTCATAACTATATTGAGCTACAAAGCTCACAAGAGCAGGTGGAAAAGTTCTGGCAGGAGGAAGGTGCAATCATTGTCATAGATATCAGCATATTTTCCTACCTCTCAAAACAAAGTGGACATTCACTGGAAGCGGTATCCCTACACAACTTCAAAATGCCTACCACAAAATTCAAAATGGCATTCAAAAAGGAAGAGGACAGGAACACCTTCGATCTTGGCCTCAGTAAACTCTGCAGCAGTGGCGCTTATAGAGAACTCTTGAGAAAGTACGGGGTGACACCAGCGGCCGATGTCTGCCCCCCAAAATAGAAGTAGAGATTATAAGCTAACTTTTAAAAGCGAACTAAAGTCCACTATAAAATCCACTAAAGGAGCGGGGGTCTGCCACTTTAGCCATTTACCAACTCTTTAGCTTTAAATCACTCCTATCCTCAATATGCCGATAAACCGCCATCCACCGCCAGTGCCTGACCGGTAACATAAGTCATCTTCGGGGAGAGTAGCATCAACATAGCTGCTACCACTTCTTCCGCCTCACCAAGACGCTTCATCGGACAACCTTCGGCAAGAAAAGCCTGAATATCTTCCGGGCTGGCCCCAGGGGCTTCCACAGAGGTCACCATGGGCGTCAGGCAATAGAATGGGCAGATGGCATTCACCCGAATACCGTACTTGGCGTTTTCCATCGCTGCAGTTTTGGTCAGTCCAATAACCCCATGCTTGGCGGCAGCATAGGAGGCAATTTTGGGTGCGCCACCCAGCCCAGCCATAGAGGAAACATTGAGTATCACACCGCCACGATCTTTCATTAATGGCAGCTGGTGCTTGAGGCCGAAAAATACGCCCTTTAGGTTTACATTGTATTGAAGGTCCATCATTGCTTCGTCAGTCTGCTTCAGGGACATCATTGGCGGAGCGATACCGGCATTATTAACCGCCATATTCAGGCCACCGAACTCAGACTCAGCCAATCGCACCAGAGCGACACAATCCGCTTCAGAGGAAACATCGCAGCGTTGAGCCCGCACCTCTATACCATCACGACCCAGGTCATCGGCGAGCTGCATCAGGCCCTCTTCATTAATATCACCAAGCACCAAGCGCGCTCCGCGAGATCCCAACTCTTTAGCCAGCAGCTTGCCAAAACCACTGGCGGCGCCGGTAATTAGGGCAACCTGGTTGCCGAAATCCAATATTGGATCTTGCATATTAAATTCCCCCACAGGAAGTCATTCCGCCATCCACCACTACGCATTCGCCCGTTGTGTAACTGGAAGCATCGGAAACTAAGTAGAGTACTGTACCCGCCATCTCTTCCGGTTCGGCGTGACGGTGCATAGGGATATGGCCGATTGCGGTTTTATAAATATCCTCGTGGGTGAAGAGTGCCCCGGCAAACTTGGTTTTGGTCAATCCAGGCAATAGGGCATTAACACGGATATTGAACTGGGCACACTCCTTGGCAAAGGCTTTGGTCATATTGACTACTGCCGCCTTGGTGATGGAATAGATTCCCTGGCCCACACCAGGCTGCAGGGCATTAACCGAGGCAGTATTCACAATCACACCACCGCCCTGCTCGCGCATCAACTTGCCCGCTTCCACAGACATAAAGAAATAGCCACGAATATTCACTTCAACGGTTTTTTCGAAAGCGGCGAGATCGGTATCGAGGATATGGCCAAAGTAAGGATTGGTTGCTGCGTTGTTTACCAGAATATCCAGTCGCCCAAAGCGTTCGCGAACATCGGAAAACATTTTCTGGATATCTTCCATATTGCCGATATGACAGGGCACCGCTTCCGCTTTACCGCCGGCATCGACAATCGCATCGGCAACAGCCTGACAGCCTTCAATTTTTCGGCTGGATACCAGCACATGGGCGCCCTGCTCTGCCAAAAGTTTTGCAATTGCCTCACCAATACCCCGGCTAGCACCGGTTACCAGAGCAATTTTTCCAGTGAGATCAAAAAGATTCTTTGCCATTTTTTATCCTTATCATTTTTCCAAAACACAATAAAAAACGAAATAAATTGTATCGAGATGACCTTCTAACTAACTCGCCTCACTGGCAATGCTCATTGCCGTTTGTGCCAGTGGCGCTACCAGAGCGCCGAGACTCGCCGCATTGCGATTAGAGGCGTTGCCATCCTGTGCGCGTTTGGCCACGCCCTGGACTATCGCCGCTAAACGGAAAAAACTAAACGCTAAATAAAAAGGCCAGTGATCAATGCTTTCAATCCCCATACGCTCACAATACTTGGCCACATAGGCCTGTTCAGAGGGGATACCCAGCGAGGCAATATCCAGCCCCAACAGGCCGGACATCTTGTCACCCCCAGCAGGCATACGCATTTGCATGCACTGATAGGCAAGATCGGCAAATGGGTGGCCCAACGTAGAAAGCTCCCAATCCAGCAGGGCGATCACTTTGGGTTCTTTAGGGTGGAAAATCATATTGTCGAGGCGGTAATCACCGTGTACTAGAGCTATCCGACCATCGTCTTCCGGGAGCGCGCTGCCAAGCCATTCAATCAACTCTTCCATCGCCGCAATAGGCTGTGTCTCGGAAGCCCGGTATTGCCCCGTCCAGCGTTCCAGCTGCCGCTGGAAATAGTTTCCCGGGCGGCCGTAATCGGATAACCCCATAGCGTCGATGTTGAGACTATGTAATGCGGCAAGCACCCGATTCATTTCATCGTACATAGCACTGCGCGCAGGAGCATCCACCTCGGGAATTGCCGCATTCCAGAAAATCCGCCCCTCACAGTATTCCATCAGGTAAAACATGGAGCCGATCAGATCCCGGTCTTCACATAAATGAAAAACTTTGGGCACCGGTACATCGGTATCTGCCAGTGCAGACATAACACGGTACTCACGATCCATTGCGTGCGCAGATTTCAACAGTTTTCCCGGGGGTTGCCGACGCAATACATAGGTATTTGAAGGCGTTTCCAGCTTAAAGGTGGGATTGGATTGACCGCCGGAAAATTTACTGACTTTCAGTGGCCCGGAAAAACCTTCAACATTTGCGCTGAGGTATTCCTGCAACTTTTCCAGCGGCAAAGCTTCCACTGAGTTACGTGACTCCTTTACGGTTTCAGACATGCTCCTCTCCCTGTGCAATCTCTGCGGCATAACGGGCAGCCAAGTTGCGTCCCAGCTGCATCATATGTACTTGGTCTGGTCCATCGGCTAAACGGATAGTCCGCGCGTAAGCATAGTGGTGGGCCAAGCTATAGTCCTGGCTCAACCCTGCCGCACCGTGAATCTGGATAGCGCGGTCAATCACCTTGCAGGCCATTTGCGGTGCAACAATTTTAATCATGGCAATCAGGTCTTTGGCCGCTTTATTGCCAAGTCGATCCATTTGCGCCGCAGCTTTTAAAGTTAGCAAACGTGCCTGCTCAATTTCACAGGCAGACCTGGCAATATCCTCCCGCACTGAGCCCTGCTTGCTCATCGGGCGTCCAAATACAATACGATTTTCCGCGCGGCCTGCCATCATTTCCAGGGCGCGCTGGGCCTGGCCAATTAAACGCATACAATGGTGAATTCTGCCCGGCCCCAAACGCCCCTGGGCAATTTCAAAACCACGCCCTTCTCCGAAAATCAGATTAGACGCAGGCACCCGAACATTCTCAAAAATCACTTCAGCATGACCTTCCGGAGCATCGTCGTAGCCAAATACCTGCATGGGCCGAATTATTTTTACCCCAGGGGTATCTGTGGGAACCAGGATTTGCGATTGCTGGCGATGCCGATCCGGATTAGTGGGATCGGTCTTGCCCATCACAATCATGACCTTACAGCGCTTATTCATTAGGCCACTAATATAAAATTTATGACCATTAATCACATATTCATCGCCATCGCGCACGATAGAAGTTTCGATATTCGTAGCATCGGAGGAGGCCACCTTGGGTTCGGTCATGGCGAATGCCGAACGAATA
Source organism: Microbulbifer sp. CnH-101-G (assembly GCF_052466775.1). Lineage (NCBI taxonomy): Bacteria > Pseudomonadati > Pseudomonadota > Gammaproteobacteria > Cellvibrionales > Microbulbiferaceae > Microbulbifer > Microbulbifer sp. CnH-101-G. The sequence continues at coordinate 710,455 of NZ_CP174292.1, read as the reverse complement.
TTGCCCGCCAATAATGGCCTCAACCAGGTTTCCCGCTGCGCTTCCGATCCGTACTGGGCCAGCACTTCCATATTGCCGGTATCCGGGGCGCTGCAATTAAAAATTTCTGAGGTAAATAAGACCTTGCCCATCTCCTCCGCCAAAGGCGCATATTCCAAGTTGGTAAGGCCGGCACCATAGCGGGAATCGGGTAAGAATAAATTCCACAGCTCAGCCTCACGGGCCTTTTCTTTTAAGGCCTCCATAATAGGGGGCTCGCCCCAGGGGTCATCCTGCAACTGCTGTATATAGGTACTCTCAGCGGGATACACATATTCCTGCATAAAGTTTTTGAGCCGCTGCAACAGGCCCTGTACCTTTTCTGAATATTCAAACTCCATGTCTTTTCACCTTTAATTTTACTGTAGGGTTTAATTCAGCTGTAAGTCACGGAAGTGTGGCGCTCATCTCTCTCCAAATGAGGCACGTGGTTAAAACTATTCAAGCTGAGCCCCTGCCCTGCGCTCGAGAAAAAACGGGTAGTGCCGGTATTCTGTATCTGCATATTGAGCTTGATCACCGACTCGGGAGGACCTCCCAATACCTGCCGCACCATCATGGCAATAGCCCCACCGGAACTGACCACCAGAGTTTTACTGCCTTTGGGGCTATCGCTGATTAAATCCAAAACTTCACGAATGCGATTTTCGAATGCCTGCCAACTCTCTGCCGGCGCGATTTCCCCTGCGGACCAGGCGAGCATGCCCTGCATCAAAAAACGGTAAAAATCGGCACGGGGTGCGTTGGGGCCGGGGGTAACTGCGGGGTTTTTCTCACTGTAGAGGCGAGCTACTTCAAGGAAGTCGAACTCATTCAGTTGGGGAACCACCGTCAAGTGGCTCTCTAAATCGATGCCAAGACCTGCACAGATACCCTCGGTAGTTTGCCGATGACGGCGCAGGCTGCCGCAGAAAATCCGGTCAAACTTCTGGCCAGTGCCCCGCCAGTATTCTCCCAGCCAACGGGATTGCTGCCAGCCAATATCGGAGAGATTGTCGTAATCATCGGCGCCGAAGGACGCCTGTCCATGGCGCACCACAATTGATTCGGCCACAGCGAGTTCCTCTTTTTATGGAACTCCAACACTAGTCCTCTCGTTTGAATCATCAAAGTTTATTATGCGAATATATGATCATTCACACTGGTTATGATTGAGGCACAGATGCAGCTGCAAAAAATGGATATGAACCTGTTCCTGGTTCTGGATGCCATTTATAACTCGGGCAACCTCACCCGTGCGGCTGAGCAGTTGCATATTACCCAGCCGGCGGTGAGTAATGCCCTGGCACGTCTGCGCCGCACCCTGGACGATCCATTATTTATTCGCGGCCCATCCGGTATGACTCCCACTCCTCTTACGGAGTCCATTATGCCCAGGGTGCAGCAGGCCCTTTCCCTACTGGGTACCAGCCTGAATGAACACCGCCAGTTCAATCCCGCCATGGCACGTAAGACATTGCGACTATCTATGAACGATATGGCGGAAACCCTGTTGCTACCGCCCCTTTTGGAGCGCTTGGAAAAAAAAGCACCGGGTGTGACAGTAGAGTCATTCCATGTACCCAGGGATCAACTTGCCAAGGAGCTGGCAGCCAATACATTGGATTTCGCTCTGGATATCCCTCTGGCGACAGCACCCCAGCTACAACAACAGCGCCTGCACCAGGACCGATATCTCTGTATGTTGCGCAATGAGCATCCCTTGGCTGGAGAGTCGAGCCTGACACTGGAACAGTATCTACAACTGGAACATATCCATGTTTCCAGTAGGCGAACGGGTCCTGGGTTGGCGGATATAGCACTGAATAAACTGGGGCGTCGACGCACCATCAAACTGCGTGTACAACACTACCGAGTGGCGCCTTTAATCGTATTACGCACAGATTTGGCTCTAACCGTACCGGCGAGTCTGGCCAGTCAGTATTCGGCACGCCTATTTGAACTGCCGTTCCAAATACCCCTGATGGACTGGCACCTGTTATGGCATAAAAATCTACAAGAAGATCCCGCCAATCGCTGGCTGCGAGAGCAGCTTCTGGCAGTTTTGGCTGTGTAAATGAACAGACGAAAACCCCTTTAAAAACAGGCATTTCCGCCAAATGAGAATGGGACGCAAATAGCTTAATAAAACGTCAGGAATTGATCACTGAATTCGACCGGAAAGGTCACTGTTTCGCGTCTAAGGCTCTTGTTATCCTGCTGGGCAACGATATGCACTTTTTTGCATATATAAATGAACCCCAAAGGTTACAAGAAGAGAATTTTGCCATGTCCCAAGCCTACCCTAATATGCTTGCCCCCCTGGACCTGGGCTTCACCACCCTGAAAAACCGGGTGCTGATGGGCTCCATGCACACCAACCTGGAAGAACACCCCGGTGGCTTTACCCGTTTGGCGGCATTCTACGCTGAGCGCGCCCGCGGTGGCGTTGGCCTGATTGTAACGGGGGGTATCGCGCCCAACGAAGAGAGTGGCGTATTTAAGGGTGCCTCTAAAATGAACACCCCAGAAGAGGCGCAACAGCACCGGGAAGTGACCGAGGCCGTTCATGCCGAAGGCGGCAAAATCTGTATGCAGATCCTGCACACCGGCCGCTACGCTTACAACGAAAACCTGATTGCTCCCTCCCCCATCCAGGCTCCGATCAACCCTTTCACTCCGCGCGAGCTGACCAGTGAGGAAATCGAAGGCCAGATCGATGATTATGTACGCTGCGCCACCCTGGCCCGCGAAGCCGGCTACGACGGCGTAGAGATCATGGGCTCCGAGGGTTACTTTATTAACCAGTTCATCGTAAAGCGCACCAACAAGCGTACCGATGAGTGGGGCGGCAGCTTCGAGAATCGTATCCGCCTGCCGATCGAAGTCGTTCGCCGTGTGCGCGAGGCTGTTGGCGAAGACTTCATTATTATCTACCGTCTGTCCATGCTGGACCTGGTGGAAGACGGCAGTGACTTCGACGAAGTGGTTGCCCTGGGCCAGGCTATCGAAAAAGCCGGCGCCACGATTATCAATACCGGTATCGGCTGGCACGAAGCGCGCGTTCCCACTATCGCCACCAATGTACCCCGCGCCGCATTTACCGATATTACCGCCAAGGTGAAACAGCACCTGACTATCCCAGTAGTTGCCAGTAACCGCATCAATGTGCCGGAAGTGGCCGAAGAAGTGCTGGCCTCCGGGCAAGCCGATATGATCTCCATGGCGCGTCCATTCCTGGCAGATTCCGATTTCGTCAACAAGGCCGCAGAGGGCCGCGCCGATGAAATCAATACCTGTATTGGCTGTAACCAGGCCTGCCTGGATCACACCTTCCAGCTGAAGCTCACCTCCTGCCTGGTCAACCCACGCGCTTGTCATGAGACTGAGTTGAACTACCTGCCTACCGAAAACGTGAAAAAAGTTGCTGTTATCGGTGCCGGCCCCGCTGGTTTGGCTGCCTCCACGGTTGCCGCCGAGCGCGGACACCAGGTAACCCTGTTTGAAGGCGGCGACAAAGTCGGTGGCCAGTTCAATATCGCCAAGCAGATCCCCGGCAAGGCAGAGTTCCAGGAAACCTTGCGCTACTTCAAACGCCGCCTGGAAGTGACTGGCGTTGAGGTCAAACTCAACACTATCGCTACCGCAGAAGACCTGCAGTCTTTTGACGAAGTGATTATCGCCACCGGTATCGAGCCGCGCACTCCACCGATCCCCGGTATTGAGAGCGACAAGGTGTTGGGTTATCTGGACGTACTGAAGCACAAGAAACCAGTTGGCGAAAAAGTGGCCATTATCGGCGCGGGCGGTATCGGTTTCGACGTGGCGGAATACCTGACTCACGACGGCCCCCACTCCACCGAAGAGGAAGTGGTTGCCAGCGATAAAGAAGAGTTCTTTAGTGAATGGGGTGTGGATATCGAGCTGGAACAACGCTCTGGCCTGAAACCCCGCGAAGCGGTAAGCACTCCCCGCCAGGTTTACCTGCTACAACGTAAAACCACCAAAGTGGGTGCAGGCCTGGGTAAAACCACTGGCTGGATTCACCGTGGTAGCCTGCAACACCGCAATGTAGAGATGATTGCCGGTGCCCTTTACGACAAAATTGACGATAAGGGTCTGCATGTCCGCGTTGGCGAAGAAGAGCGGCTGTTGGAAGTGGATAACATTATTGTCTGCGCCGGCCAGGAACCTGCTCGCAAACTCTATGAAGCACTGCAGGAGCGCGGAGTAAAGACCCACCTAATCGGTGGTGCCGACGAAGCCGCAGAACTCGACGCCAAGCGCGCCATTGACCAGGGCTCACGCCTCGCCGCAGAGATCTAAAAAATTCCCCGGCAATATTCTTGTCGGGGATTTTCTCAGGCACATCAGAACGGGAAACTCCATGCTTACTGCTGGATTTCCCGTTTTTTATGCCTCACAGACACCATCTATTTCTATATCTGAAAAACCTCTTTTTAACTATCCAGTGATTTTGGCACTTTCACCTGAAGAGATTATCGGCTCTTTCTGCTCCGGCCACTGTGGGCGGGAAAGGTAAGCTGTTGTGCGATAAAGGGCGAATACGACACCACAGAGCATCAGCAACATCCAATAAAGTGTCGGTCCACCCCACCATTCTAAAACCACCCCTCCAGCCAAAGGAGCCAGGGCCCAACCAAGGGCATAAAAGGAGGAAGCCCCAAAATAGGTACCGCGCAAATGCTCAGGTGCCAGACGGTCTATCTGTACACTCATGGTTGGAAAGAGAATCGCTTCAGCCAAACTGAGGACAAAGGTCGCCCCCATCCAGCCCCAAAACCAATGCACCGGATTTAAGGCAAACCACATTTGAGCCACAGCCAAAATCACCAGTCCAATCATTATTCGACCATTAATATCCAGTTTGCGCATCAACTGCATGAGCGGAAACTGCAACAATACGATGGTCATTGCGTTCACAAAAATCATGCTGGAGATCAGCTCAACCAATCTCGGTGCCTCTGCCCGTGTCAGGTACTGCACCAGGCTGGAATCCATATGGGCATAGATAAACATCGTGAGGATATTGGCAACAATCACCACCATAAACACCTGGTCCCTGCGCAATATCGCCAGGGTACTGCCTAAATCGACAGAACCATCACCATTGCTCTTTACGAGCTGTCCCTTCTCTGTTTTTGCAAATCCCCAAATAAACGCCAGCGCCAAAAGCAAATAACTGAGAGAAGTTAAGCCAAAGGTGGACTGCTGCGCACTCAGCCCCGCCCAGACACCAACAATGGGCCCTAATGCCGCTCCCGCATTGATAAGGAAGTAACGCAGCTGCAGAGCTAGCTCACGACTCGCCTGGTTATCAATTAAGTCGCCAATCAATGCACTAGCGGGCGGCTCCCAAACAGCGCGACCAATTGAACACAGCGTCATTGCCAGAATAAATCCCGGTAATGTTTCAGTCACTGCCAATAGGGCAAAAGAACATAGATTGATTAGCGAACCTAATAGCAGGATATTCCGACGTCCATAGCGGTCCGACAAGGCCCCTACATAAAACCCCAATAGCGCCGCACCAATTGCTGAAGCACTGAGAATCAAGCCTATTTCCGCTGCACCCAACGCAAATTTATTGAAAAGAAGAATGGCCAGGAAGGGCCAAACCATAAAGTAAGTGCCACGGCTAAAAAAACTGCCTATTAATATTATCCAGACCAGAGGAGGAAAACCCCTAAGGTTCTGCCACCAATTCCAACGCATTGCCTAATACTCCACATCAATTTCTTCCTTGTTCTCAAATAGTCCATAGAGACTTTTTGAACCCCGCGCCAAAGAGGCAATCTCTCGTTAAATGCCAGGGAGGACAGCCCGTCACATAGACTTAACGCCCATGTGCCACATCAAAGGTCGACAGGGTAATCAACCGCGAGAACCGACAATCAATTAGGCGGCCAATAGTTTTGACAAAAAAACCCGAAAGGATGGCCTTTCGGGTTTTAGGGATTGGCAAGCGTATAACCTGCAAAATCATTCAACCTGGATATTAACCCTCGAAATTGCCTAAGGGTTAATCGTGAAAACCTTCGACACTTTGCGTGCCTTTCATTCTCTAGCGCGGTATCCCAATACTATCCAAGTGGATTCATTTTGGAAACCCAATATTCATAATAAATTTTATTGAAAGCAATTTCCCATGGGAGCATCACTTTCTCTCCTGCAGGATCTGTACACAAGTCTATACTCCAGCAGAAAAGTCCTCCGATGATTATCAAAATAAGCAAAATGGAAAACCTGCCCACATCGTGATCCACAGAGAGCAATAGCATATGTCCCTATCCAGCATGCTTATGCGGGCACGCCCACTGGTGGAGCGGGCCTTGAGTAAGGTAGCCCCACCTTACACTCTTTTTTTTTCCATTAGCGACAGTAAACAACGCGCCGAAGTGAGGCATACTAACGCCGCAGACTTTTCCAGCGCCTGGCAAACCCTCACCGCCGACATCCACCAGGCTGTTTGGCAAGCTAAGATGAACCCCTGCTGGCTGAGGATCGACTGGGTTACCAGAAGAAGCTCTACCACCCTTGCCAACCTCCATGAAATTCTTTCTGACACCAAACCCGGTTATTTCCGCTACGGCTTAGCGTTGGATCAAGACTGTAAGATCGCTTTTCTGGAGCAGGAACTAAATGGTAATGCCATGCTCTATGAGGGCAACTGTATAGATCATGCGGCCCTCAACAAAAGAAACTTCAGATCCTATTGCCAGCGTAGATTTGGAGATCAAGTCGAACTAGATTTTGCCGACGAAAGAAATGTGGTTCTTTTATCTACAGAAGGGCTTTTCTGCGAAAGCCACAAAGAGCCAGTATATCTATCTGGGGCCGGTCCGAATACTGGACGAAGGATTATCAATAACCTCAATGCAAAACTGATCACCCAATTAATCGAAAATGCCAGCAGCTACCTAGGGCGCCAGCTTACGTCCAGTGGACATTTTCATTCTGGTTGGTACCCATGTTTTGATCTTGAGATAGAAGGCCACAACAACCTACGCCACGCCAGCTGTGCCCATGCCATGATAGAGGCCTGGGAAGTCAGTAAGGATCCCGCCTTACAAGCGGTAATAGAACGAGCATTAAACGTTCTCACTAGTGATTTAATCCAAACGATACAGTTAAAAACAGGAGAGACCGCTGCCTTCTTGGTGGAATCCAATAGTGAAATCAAGTTAGGAGGCAATGCACTAAGTCTGTTGGCTCTCGTTAAATATTCCGAGGCTATGGGAGTAAGAGCCTATGCAGACCTAATGGAACAGCTGGCTAAAGGCATCGAATTTATGCAAAACCAAGCCAGTGGTCAGTTTTGTCATGTCCTCGACTACCCTTCACTTAATATCAAAAAACAACGTTTATCCATCCAATACGACAGTGAGGCAGCCCTCGGATTGATACGTTTATATAGCTGGGACAAAAACCCCCGCTGGCTCACAATGGTAGAAAAAGCCCTTGAATACTTTATAGCTACTGAGCAATGGCGCACTCATGATCACAGGCTGAGCTATTGCCTGAATGAACTCACCAAATACCGCCCCAAGGAAAAATATTATCAGCTTGGCATCCGCAACTTTGCTAACCATCTGGGTTTTGTTGAAAACTGCAAGACTACTTTTCCCGCCCTACTTGAACTAATGATGTCTGCAGAGAAGATGATTTCCCACCTGCATTCCCAAGGATTATTCCAAGAGCTTCTCGACCAGGTCGACCTAGAACATTTCTATCACGTACTAGCCAAAAGAGCCGACCACTTACTAAACGGATACTTTTGGCCAGAATCTGCAATGTTCTTCAAAAACCCGGAGAAAATAACAGGCAGCTTTTTTATTCGTCACAAGGCCTTTAGACTTCGAGCGGATGAGGTTGAACAATATCTTTCAGGGCTTATCGCCTATCGTGATTTTATATTAGATCAGACACTCCAAAAACCAGCCTGTATAGATAATCCACCTCAAACTGAGAAAGCCAACCATATTGACAACATAATGTTCTCCACATCTTAAAACCCAGGAACTCCTTCGATAACAATTAGGCTCATCGGTATCAAAGTACCTATAGTTTACTGAGAGTTAGATATACCAACAATTTCCAATCAGCTGCAACACCAATGAATAACATTCAAATTCATCATACAACCCTATAATAGCGAGTATTAACCTACCCCAACTGATAATGAATGATATAAGGGCAGATTAACTTATCACCTCTAGACTCAACAACCTTAAATATTTACAGTAAATTTGATCCGCCCATTCTCTCCAAAGATAGATCAAACATTGAGAGCTTCGAGCTTAAAATAGAGATTAACATCACTCCAACCGATAGCAGATCATAAAGACCACTGCATCCAGCCAATAAGAACACAATTCAAATTTTGCATTGTTACCGTTACATGAATAGAAGCTCAGCCTGTCACCACCCACAAATGAAGCATGACAATTAGCACTACCAACGACAATACTGCTTCAAACTTTAATCACACAATAAAACTTCAGGAAATACAAAAACCTCATTAAACCCACAATGATTTGACTAAAAGACAGTTATTACCGCATCAAGGATCTACCCACGACTAAATTTATTATTACCTTACATACTCAGTAAAGGTATAAGCGTGCCAATTATTTCATATATATTTCTTTGGATTAAAAATCCCAGACACAACCTTACAAAAGACCTCTAGGGTTTAATCGCAAGCGTAAAGAGTTAATTGATTTTTTGATATAATGGACGGCAGTCATGACAACGGACCCAGGCATTGGAAAGCACTTAAATAAAAATCTAACGCCAGTTGTTGAAACAAATGCCGGTCCAATTATCGGCACCAGAGATACAAAATCAGGCGTCTATAGATTTCTCGGGATACCTTATGCAAGACCTCCAGTGGGAGAGCTGCGCTGGAGCGCTCCAGAAGAACTACCCCCCTGGACAGCCCCATATCATGCGGAAGAGTTTGGTACGCCAGCCGCACAAAACCCTTCCGCCTTGATAGAAGTGCGTGGACAAGATGGAGCTCTCCCAGAAAGTGAGGAGTGCTTATATCTCAATATATTTTCCCCGCCTATTGAGAACAACCAAAAGCTTCCTGTCATGTTCTGGATTCATGGAGGCTCTTTCTATATGGGATCTGGTTGCCAACCTGTTTACAATGGCAGCTACCTCGCCTCCAGCGGTAGGGCGATTGTGGTTACCATCAACTATCGGCTTGGCTCTTTTGGTTTTTTAAGGCTGACAGATATCAGCAATATTTCATCTACAGGCAACGAGGGGCTTCAGGATCAAATTGCTGCCCTCAAATGGGTAAAGAAAAACATCTCGGCATTTGGTGGCGATCCCGAAAACATTACAATTTTTGGTGAATCTGCTGGCGCCATGAGCATTGCCTCCCTTTTAAATATACGTGAATGTCAAGGCCTTTACTCTCGAGCGATTGTACAAAGTGGCCACCCTAAAGCCCTCCACTCTATTGATCGAGCCAATCATATGGCCGAAGCTTTTATCTCCCACCTAAGAAAAAACTGCGGCAAAAAATCACTTCGAAACTACCTTGTAAAAGATCTTCTACAAGCTCAGAATGAAATACTACATGATCCTCAAATGACTAAACAATGGGGTCAACTTCCCTTTAAACCGGTCATTGACCACATACTCATAAAGGATAATGAGGCTAACGAGTTAGCCACCTCAAAAAACATCCCCCTTCTTTTAGGGAGTAATTTAGATGAATGGAATTTATTTAGTGCCCCCAACCCAGAAATATACTCCCTAACCTACCAGAAAATTTGTAACCACTTAGAGTGGTTAATACCCGAGAGCAGCTTAAAACCAATCATAGATTACTATTACCAGCAGGCATCAACTACAAAAGATAACCTCTGGCCTAAGTGGAGTAAGACCTGGAATCTCATGCTTACAGATATGGTATTTACTCTTCCAGGAATGAGGCATCTAGGTGTACATCAAGGAGACTGTTACCACTATCACTTTACCCAACCGCTTATCGCTCAACCTTTACTGGGAGCTTGCCATGCAGTGGAGCTCGGCTATGTTTTTGGAACTCATGGTGAGGATTCACTTCAAACACTTTATGGAGGTGAAACCAAGGCACACATACTTAGCGCTTCTATTCAGGAGGCATGGTTAAGCTTTGCCGAGAAGGGTAATCCAGGTGTGGATTGGCCCGTTTATTCTGGTATAAATAGCAAAAGATTTGGACACAACCCTGATAACAGAAAATTTAACACCACTGAACTCCTTCGCCTGTGGCAAGATATTCCTGATGAAGTTTTAAACAAGTATCTGTAACCTAGTAACAATATGATAAAAATTCTACTTGTCCGTCATGGAGAAGCAGCAAAAGGCCCCTCCATCGCAGACCCGACCCTCACTACTTTGGGGCAGAGACAGGCCTCCCTTCTAGCTCAAAACTTACCTGGCGATACATGCCTGAAGTTGGTTAGCAGTCCAAAATTGCGCGCACAACAAACTGCACAGCCAGTAGCTGAAAGATGGGGGCAAGTTATTACCCTAGAAAGCAGAGTTAGTGAAATCCCTACTCCCAAAGGGATCTCATTACAGCAACGACTGCCTTGGCTACGCTCCTTATTAACTCAGAATTGGGATCCAAGCAATAAACAGCAAAAAGAATGGCGTGAGGGTATCATAGATTACCTTTTAGGAGTTCACGAAGACACCATGGTCTTTTGTCATTTCATGGTGATCAATTCTGTAGTTGCACACATATTAGAAGATTCGAAAGTCCAGCAATTTCGGCCTGATTACACATCCATCACCGAGCTAAGGCTCACCAAAGGAAGCCTTGATCTAGTTCAACTTGGCAGCGAGCGCACCACTAAGATCTCATAACCATCAAAGAAAATCTTGCATCCACTCTAGATCAAAGCGAAATTGGGGCGCTTTAGCGCCCCACATACAAAAATTCCAATAAATAAACTTATTTAAGACTTTTACTCACCACCTCAAAAACATCTGGTGACAACTCTCCTGCATCAAGCACATGTTGAAGTGCAGCTTTCATTTTTTCAGAGAGGTTTTTACTATATTTTTTCCATCGGGTAATCGGCACAACAAGTCGGGCAGCTATTTGAGGGTTTAACTTATCGAGTAAAATTACCTGCTCGGCAACAAAGCGAAACCCACTGCCATCTTCCTTATGGAACTGTTTGAAGTTTCTATTAGCAAAACCACCGATTACCGCCCGAACTTTATTCGGGTTTCTAACCTCAAAGGCAGGATGGCCCATAAGATCTTTGATTTTATTCAAAGTGCCATTACGAGCACTACTACTCTGTAAACCTAACCAAAGCTCCACAACCTGTGTATCACCTTTCCAGTGTTGATAAAAATCTTGGATAGCAGAATCAGATTTTTGCATATCTCCGTAGTTGATCAATGCGCTGAGTGAAGCGGCACTATCCGTCATATTTTCAGCAGCCTCAAACTGCTTTTGTACAAGTTCTAAGGCTTCAAATTTTTCAGTGGCCGCAAGATAAGTTAAACAAGTATTTTTCAAACTACGTTCAGCGATATCCTTTGCATTAGGATCGTAAGGCTTCTGAGCATTCAATTCAGAGTATTTCGCCCAAAGCTCAGGAAATAATGCTTCAGCCAGTGATTTATACGCAAACTCTCGAGCCACCACTATAGCTTCAGCATCAATTAAGTCACTCATCTCGGCTATGGACTGCTCACTTGGCAATCTTAATATTTCAGCCACCAAAGCAGGGTCAAGTGCGGTGTTACTTAGCACATCTCGATAAGCCTCAACCAGTTCTGGCTGTAACTGCAATGCCCTTCCATTCCGGTAGTCTTTCTGGAGCTTAGATAGTGCTAAGAAAGCTAGCCGCTGCGAAGCATCCCAGCGATTAAAAGTATCGGAATCGTGGCGCATTAGGAAAATTAATTGCTTTTCGGTGTAAGGATAACGAACCCTGACCGGTGCTGAAAAATCACGTAATAGTGAAGGCAGTGGTTTTTCTTGAAAACCACTAAATTCAAATACTTGATCTGATTTAGTGATTTCAAGTACTTCTTCAGTATTTCCTTTGGAATTCAGGACACAGTCATTACCACTTTGGTCCAATAATCCAATTTTTACTGGTATATGAAGAGGTAGCTTATCCTTCTGGTCAGTTGTTGATGGGCAAGATTGGGAGATTTTAAGACTATAAACACCCTTGGCCTGATCAAAGTCATCTGTGACATCTAAGACTGGTGTTCCAGCCTGACTGTACCAATGACGAAACTGTGTAAGGTTTATCTGATTGGCATCTTCCATCGCCACTATAAAATCATCACAGGTTACTGCACATCCATCATGGCGCTCAAAATAAAGGTCGCTTCCCTTGCGAAATCCCTCCGGCCCCAGCAGCGTATGTAACATACGAACGACTTCAGCGCCTTTTTCATATACCGTCAAAGTATAGAAGTTTGATATTTCCATATAAGAATCTGGCCTTACCGGATGGGCCATAGGGCCAGCGTCTTCTGCAAACTGATTGGTGCGCAGTAGAGAAACATCCTCAATACGCTTTACTGCCCGGGAATTCATATCAGCAGAAAACTCAGCATCACGAAATACGGTAAAACCTTCTTTTAAACTGAGTTGAAACCAATCTCGGCATGTAACCCTATTTCCAGACCAGTTGTGAAAATATTCATGCCCGACGATAGATTCTATTCTTTGGAAAGCTGAATCAGTTGCAGTCTCCGGGCTCGCTAGCACGCAAGCTGAGTTGAATATATTTAACCCTTTATTTTCCATGGCTCCCATATTGAAATGGTCTACCGCCACTACCATAAAAATATCCAGGTCATACTCTCTGCCATACATCTCTTCATCCCAACGCATGGCTTTTTTCAGGGATCGCATAGCATGATCGCATTTACCAATATTTTTTGGCTCAGTAAAAATCTGTAGCTTGACTTCACGACCACTGCCTGTAGTAAAGGTATCTTCAACATGCTGCAGATCGCCAGCTACCAAAGCAAATAGGTAAGCCGGTTTAACGAAAGGATCCTCCCAGGTAGCGAAGTGACGCCCATCTTCGCAATAGCCACTATCAATCTGATTACCATTAGAAAGTAATACGGGATGGTCTTTTGGTGACACTATGGTAGTGGTGAATTTTGACATCACATCCGGCCGATCCGGATAAAAAGTGATCTTTCGAAACCCTTCCGCCTCACACTGTGTGCAATACATGTCGTTGGATAGATACAGACCTTCCAAGGAAGTATTATCCTCCGGGTTAATTCGGTTGTGGATCTCAAGTAAAAATTCAGGTTTTTCTACTGAAATAGATAACCCCTGGGGTGTTACTTGATAAGTGGGTTGGGAGAGAATGGAGCCATCAATGGCAACAGACAACAACTCTAAATCAATGCCATCCAATAACAAAGGCGGCAGGTCTTTACCAGCTTCAGGGTTTCTACGAATTTTAAGCTGTGATTTCACCAGGGTTGCTTTGGGCTCCAGTTCGAAGTGCAGATCGGTGTTATCCACCAGGTAATCTGGTACTTGATAATCCTTGAGATAAATAGTCTTCGGCTGGGCGTCTTGCATTTTAAAAAATCCTCGATAAGTGCGTTCTCTAAGGAACAGTAGGGAACTATAAGTTGGGGTGAAATATGTCAATACAAGTTAAGAAACCTCTGCGTATATTTTACCTCTTCAGAATTCCTGTTCAGCGAACTCCTCTCTTCTATCAATCTCCGCGAGGCTTAACACCTCTCCAAGTGATCAGCCGAGACAACCCATCCCGCCCAAGGTACATCATTTGTTTCGAGTTCTAACGGACACTAGGATTGGCTCGATTTCTTCAGTATTTACAGAACCTATCCACTGGCTGCCGAATAAAAGCAATACGACTTTCATTGGCTTCTGTGGGCTTCAGATTTAGAGGGTGACTCAATGGGCTACAAACTGATTTCCTACCTCCTGATAGCAGGAGGCTTGTTGCTCGCCAGCGCCTCAACCCTGGGCTCCAACTTGGATATGGAACTAAAGTCGCGAATGGGCAGCTTTAAAGCAGCATTCATGGAGCATAACGGGGAAACCATCAAAGAAATAATGACAAAGGATGGACTGATAGTTACACCCTATTACAAGAGACCCTTAACATCAGGACAAATTGCTGCGAAATTCAAGGCCCTGAAGATCAAAAAGCACCCCTCTTATAAGATCTCTGTAATGCCATTGGGACCTAAAACCGCCTTGATGACTATGTATACCTCTTTTGAAGGCAGCTTTGAAGATGACCCTGTCTCCGCCTGGTTATTCACTGCCAGTATCTGGGTTAAGGAGCAGGGCGTATGGCGCCTGAAACTATTACAGGAAACCATGACTGAGGCCCCATGACCGTAACTTCATTTCGGCACAGGTAGATTGGCAGTTTAATGAACCATCTCGATCATTAATAATCCAATTCCCACACGGTATTATTCTGCCAGTTTGATAAGATGTTCTTTTCTCAAGTACGCAGAAGACGTCACTGACTTATTACAGGCTACTGCGGCTTACTAGCGGTAATACAAAGATATCTCCGCCCAGGAGTTTAGAGGTTTAGTGTGCGAAAGCCCCGCATTCTTGTCACTGTGTTTGCAGTCTGCTTAATCACCCTACTAATTGCTAGCTGGTGGAAAAAAGACATTGTTGTCTCACAATTAGTCAATCTGCTTGCAGGCGAAGTTGTTATTCAGCAACTATCCGGATTGGAATTGAATTTTAGTCAAGCTTCTATCGAACAAGTCCGCCTTCAGTCCGGTCATGATAGCAATCTTGTCCTTAATAAGGTTCAGATCCTCAACCCTTTTCATATAGTTTTTGATCGGGATAACATTCAAGAGGTTGAACTATCTATTGCCGAACTAACCTATCAAAAAGTCAAAGAGACAACCTCTTTCATAAATAACCCATCGATAATTGATCCGAATGAGGGAAGTGCTTTAACTCTAGATAATATTATTCAGAGTATATCCAGATATATGCCTGGATTGGTGTCCGTAGAAAAAATTACGCTTGACCAGAAATTTACAGCCGGCCCACTAAGGATTACTCGAAATAACACAGAACTCTTTGCAGAGCTACCATACAATTCCACAGAAACAGGGCAGCTCAATATCACTCTAAAAGCTGATTTAACTTCAAATAATATAACTGCTAGAGCACAAGTATTTTCTGATTTCTCTGAAGATGCTTCTCAATTGAAGCTAAACATTTCAAGAGTTAATCTTGACCAGTGGGAATTTCACTCAACTGCGAATTCGAACTTAAATTCTATCGATCCTATTCTTAGCTTTTCTGAGGCGTTGGCTGTATTCCCTTCGGATGGAATGAGCGCAAACGGAAAAATTTCCATTGATACCAAATCTATTATACCAAACAACTTCTTATCAATAGCAGACTATCAGGACACCCTAGTTAAAGTTGAAAGCAATGGACTAGAGTTAACCTTTCTCAGCGAATCTTTTAATAGCAAGGTAAAGGCTCACTTATCGACTCAATCACCTATAGAGCTCAAACTAAAAACGCTCAACCCAGTAAAACTTGAATCTGCTACTGGTTCCGGCTTTATCGAGCTCTCAACGGTTAAAAACGCAGTTGCTAAAAGCCATTTAGCAAGCTTAAAATTTAACTCTGCCAACCTCGTGGCCGATCCTAAACTGCAGGTAAACGGCTCTATTGATCTGCTTGCCGCAAAACCACTATTAGAATCACAGCTAGTGAAGGAATACTTTCCCTCACTAATATTTACTAATCTCAAGGGTGAGCTTAACTTCCAAAGTGAAGCTTTTTTGAATCTCACTGGCACTTCGTTCACCGAGCAAGGCTGGCTTGATAAAATTCACTTAACCTTATTACCCAACAGTAAATTACAGATTGACACAGAAGTCACTGGGCTAAAGGAAGAGTCTCCCTTACTTTCGACCGGATTAGGCCATAGTCAGGCTCAAATAGAGATCATGAAGGAGATTTTACTCATCGGGGAGCCCTTAAAACCTGATTCCTTTAAATTAAAAGCTACCGATGGAAAAATTAACGCTCAACTAAAAGCTAAAAACTCTTCTACTTCTATACACGCAAAGATTGAACAAATTCAATGCAGAATGGAAGATAATGTCGAATGCATTTTTGACTTAAAAGCTAAGTCACCTGAGCTTATCGACAAGCTAACCGACATTCGTTTAAGTGAAATGAATATAGATTCCAGAGTTCATTTCCTGACAAGTGCTAACACCCAGATTATAAAACTTGAGCAGATGAAAGCATCATTCGATGAGTTAAAGACTAAAGATTTCCACATTAGCCAAGGGAAAACTCAGTTCCCTAATACCAACTGCAAATTTTCTAAAAATGCTACAAGTTGCACCAGTGAGAAATCGAGTAACCAGTTTAATACTTTCACTAGCGAGTATACGACTCTCTCTGGAAATCTCGATGTTAGCAACTTTAAGCTAGTATCCTCACTAGGAAACACAGAGTTCAGTGGTAACTTTGGCAGTAGTAGGCTTGAAATAGAATCACCTGAAAATTATGCCCTACAGGCCTCACTTATTGGATCATTCTCTTTAAGTGGAAATAAACTACAAGGGCAAAGCCAGCTAAAGGCCGGCAGTTTACAATTTAATTCTAGCTGGCAACATGATCTAGAGCTGGCTGCTGGAGCAATTCAATTTTCTTTACCAAAAGTCAATTTTGATTCCAAAACGCCTCTCAGCAAGTCTGTCCGTAGTTTACCTGTAGATATTGTTTCCGGAAGCCTTGCTGCCAATGGCACTATATCCTGGCCCCCCCTACAGACAAAAGATACTATTGCTATAACCCTTAACGATGTTGCTGCTGTCTATGATGGTAGTTTTGCCACAGGTATTGACGGGAGTATCCTGGTAGAAAACCATGGAGAGCATTGGTTTACACCCAAACCACAACCCTTGACAATACAATCTATCAACGCAGGTTTACCTTTGAGTAAAGTGTCCTTTTCCCTGACCATGGACAGAGATCAGGATCTTGTTTTGGAAGGTTTTTCTGCAGAATTTCTCGATGGGAAGCTAAGCTCTGATGCACTGTATTGGAACCTGGATAATAAAGAGCGCAGCAGTATCTTGTACGCAAAGGACGTGTCTTTAGAGCAACTTGCTGAAGTCACCGAGTCTGAAAACTTTAAGGCTAAAGGACGCCTCAACTTGACCATTCCTGTCACTACCGGTCCCCGTGGAGTCACTGTAAATAATGGCCACCTGGAAGCAATAGAGCCTGGTGGAGAGCTTAGATATTACGGGGCATTCTCTCCGCAAATGCTCGCAGGTAACCCGCAGCTTAAACTGATTTCCAACGCTCTTGAGGACTACGACTTCCGCACACTGGAGGGCAATCTGCAATATCCCCCCAGTGGAGACCTGCAACTCAACCTAAAACTTGTAGGGCGTAGCGAGTCTATGGACGCAGAGCGAGACCTGATTATTAACCTCAACCTTGAGAATAATATCCCTGCAATGCTGCGCTCTTTGCAGGCCAGCCGCGACCTGACCACAGCCCTGGAAAAGCAACTGGACCAATAGGTTAGTAGTAAAGTAGGCTTCCCCCATTCGGGGCAGAATGGTCGGCTAGTTCAGAGCTGGTTAAGGTAGAACCTATACAATAAGCAACTGTGGTCACTCCCGACACAGTTGGCGAACCTGGCCTGATATTGACGTAACTGCTAATTATGCAACAAATACAAGGTGCCAGAGAGGTACCGTAAGGAGTATCAGATGAGGGCCAGCCGGCTGATTCCTATAGGACTGCTGTACGTTATGGTTGCTGCAGGATGTACGCCCACTGTTGCAGTAAAGGCCCCTAGCGAGCCTATTACTGTTAACCTGAATGTTAAGATTGAGCACGAAATCCGAGTCAAAGTAGACAAGGATCTCGAAAACCTGTTTGACGACAAGGAAGGCATTTTCTAAGGAGACACAATATGAGTATGTTTAAAAGAGCTCTATTATTGTTGGGCTTGATGGTGGCGTTACCCGCAATGGCGATCTCCCTGGATGAGGCCAAAAAGCAGGGGTTGGTGGGAGAGGCTAACAGTGGCTACATCGCCATCGTAGACGCCAGCTCACCCGATCTGGAGAAGCTGGTGAAAAAGGTCAATGCCGAGCGTAAGCAGGCATATACCGAAATCGCCAAAAGCCACAATGTGGATATTGCCCAAGTCGCGGCACGCGCTGCAGAGAAACTAGAGGCTCGCTTGTCCCGAGGTGAGTACTATCAGGACAACCTTGGCCGTTGGGTGAGAAAGTAAGCCGGACCAGAGGAAAATTGTAACTCTAACAATTTACATGGCTCCCCCAGGTTGTCCCAGGAAACCCCACAAAACACGCCGTTCATGGGGTTTCCTTATCTAGGGGCCAACTTTAAAGATTTCCAAACAGGGACTGCCCATCAAGCCCTTGCTTTTCCATGACTTCCCTAAGACGCTTGAGCGCATCAACCTGGATTTGACGAACCCTTTCACGAGTAAGGCCAATTTCACGCCCAACTTCTTCCAGAGTACTCGCTTCAAAACCACGCAACCCAAATCGCCTGGAAACAACTTCACATTGCTTGTCTGGAAGCTCACCAAGCCAACGGTTAATGCTGTCGAAAAGATCGCTATCCTGAAGAAGCTCCGCGGGATCAGACTCCTGCTGGTCAGGAATGGTATCAACCAATGTCTTTTCTGAAGAGGGGCCTATAGGGGTATCAACGGAAGTGACCCGCTCGTTGAGCCCTAACATCCGCTCAACATCCTCTACAGGTTTCTCCAACAAGTTAGCAATCTCTTCTGCGGATGGCTCGTGATCCAGCTTCTGCGCAAGCTCACGAGATGCTCGAAGGTATACATTTAACTCTTTTACTACGTGAATGGGCAGGCGAATAGTACGAGTCTGATTCATAATGGCTCGTTCTATTGTCTGACGTATCCACCAAGTAGCGTAAGTAGAAAAGCGGAAACCTCGCTCTGGATCGAACTTCTCAACAGCGCGAATTAACCCCAAGTTGCCCTCCTCGATCAGGTCCAGCAAGGCAAGGCCACGACTTACATAGCGACGAGCGATTTTTACAACAAGGCGTAAATTACTCTCAATCATACGCTTTCTTGCCGCAGCATCACCACGTAAAGCCTTACGAGCGTAATAGACCTCTTCCTCAGCGGTCAGTAGGGGAGAAAAGCCAATTTCATTTAGATAGAGTTGGGTGGCGTCCAGGTTCTTCTGTAGATGACTATCGCCATCCAACCTGCTAACCCTACTCTTCTCAGTGGGGGAGGATACGGAGTTATTTTTTGCCGTGTTTCTCCGCGTACGGCCACTACCTTTTCCTTCTTTGGGATTTAGTTTCTGCTCATCATTCTCAACCGCCAACTCAGGAGGAAAGTCTTCTGCCTGGCCAGCCGCCATGGACTGGTCTTGCCGTTGTGCTTCCATTTCCCCTGCTCCTTGTACTTTGCCAATATCAACCGCATAGCATGAGCCCAGAATTGGTCAAAAATACGACCAACTATGTGCACATGTGCGACAGCCACTGAATCGGCTTGACCCTTTGGTCGCCACGATTACGGTGACTACCCCAAGTGGTATTAGTTAAAAGTCCATTTTTATTTGCAGAGCTTTAGAACACCCTCCCGACTCACGGTAGATACGCAAGAGGATCCACTGGTTGACCGTTTTTTCGTATTTCAAAGTGGAGCTTGTCGCGGTCGGTACCACTCGAACCCAGTTCCGCTATCCGTTGTCCAGCTTTGACCTTACTACCCTCTTTCACCAGTAACCGGTGATTGTGAGCATAAGCACTTAGGTATACCTCACTGTGCTTAACGATCAGCAGTTTTCCATACCCTCTCAACGCACTACCAGCGTAGATAACGGTGCCATCAGCTGCTGCCGATACAGATTCTCCCTTTTCACCGGCGATATCAACACCCTTCCTCAAGGGGTCTCCAGGGCGGAACTTGCTAATGACTTGCCCACTGGCTGGCCAGCGCCAGTGAATCGTCCCTGTATGCTTAGTTTGAGGCTTTTGGCGCGCAGAACTTTTCGTTAAAGATTTTTTACTCTTGGCGGGAATAGCTTTCTTTGGTGTTACCGGCTTAACCACGGGTTTTTTAGTGATCACGGGTGATTTTGATGCAGCCTGAAGCGGTACAACGCCACTCAGTTTCAGACGTTGGCCCGGATAAATACTGTAAGGGGGTTTAATGCCATTGATTGCCGCCAGCTGCCGAAAGTCCTTACCGTAACGCCAGGCAATAGAATACAGGGTATCCCCGCGGCTCACAGTATGGTGGTTGAGGCGGATACTGGGAGGCTGCTTTAGGGAACTGCTGGGTGCCCTGTGGCCGGCACAGGAAACCAGGGCCAGGAGCACTATAGCAACGCCTAATATTTTTAACGGCAAAGTCAAAAAATGACCAATATTAGGGTTATTGTTCCGCCAAAAAAGGCCCTTAACACGTCGTAAAAGATGACATTCCATTATTCTCTTTTTACATCAGACCACGGCATTTATGGAAAAAGTGTCTAAAGAAAAGCTCTAAAAATCTCTGAAAAAGCTTCATAAAAAGCTGCCATACCGAGATATTCCAGATCTTATTGCGGCGTGGCGTAGGATTTTCCTCGTTGGCCCCCGCCAAAATAGTCCACCGCAAGAACCAGTATCGCTGCTGCCAGGGCCGCAATAACCGCCGGCCCAAGACTCGCATTTTCACCAGTTTGGGCCATAAAGTTCGACGGGGACGTATTAGCGAGCAGAGGCGTGAGCTTACTGGAAACGGGTTCAGCGCCATCCATTGGGAGCTTCCAAGGCCAAATTATTTTTAGACTACCCAGTAAAATTCCGGCAAGGAAAGCCAATGTTCTGGCAGCATATTTATGCATCAGCCAGGAAAGTAATCGGCTAAAGAGCATAAGTCCCAAAGCTGCTCCAGCAGCGAAATATAATAAATTCGATATTTGTAGCTCATGCACTGCAGCAAGCACTTTAGGGTAGATCCCAATCATGAGCAGGATAAAGGCACCGGATATTCCGGGTAATGCCATCGCACAAATAGCCAGTGCCCCAGAAAAAAATAATGTGAGCGGAGTGGCCGGGATATCTCCGGGACGAAGCTCACTGACAGCAACTGCCAGCGCAATCCCCAACAAAAGAAAGACAACCGTCGAAAGAGACCACTTGGGAATATTGCGAAGGATCGGGAAGGTAGAAGCCAACACCAGGCCAAAGAAGAAAGACCAGACCAGAATAGGGTATTGCTCCAATAGGCTGCTAATGATCCTTGCCAGACTGAAAATACTGATCAACACCCCTAAAAACAGGGATAACAGGAAGCTACCATTAATATACTTCCAAGTTGCCGACAGCCCTTCATCCCGCAGAATTGTGATGCAGTGAGGGCCTATCCGGCTCAAAGAATCGAGTAACTCCTGGTAGATACCAGTAATAAAAGCAATGGTACCCCCGGAAACCCCCGGAACCACATCTGCTGCGCCCATCCCCATTCCACGCAGTACTACGCCCGGGTAACGGCTCTTGAAGAGCTCACTAAATTTCATCGAACAACACCACTTAGCAGTGGTACAAAACGCACTGCTTCTAGCTTCTCCACATCGAATTGATCAGTATCCTGGCGCCGAGAGATCATCATCAGGTGCTGCTGCTCCGAACCCACCGGAATAACCAAGACACCGTTGGGACCTAACTGCTGCTTCAGCTCATCGGGGATTGTCGAAGGAGCCGCTGCTGCCAGGATTGCATCATAGGGCCCTTTTTCCGGCCAACCAAAACCACCACTGCTGAGATTGTATTCAATATTCTGGTAACCCAGCTCGGTCAGGCGCTGTCGAGCCTTATCCAATAGCGGTTCGACACGCTCGACAGAAAAAAGTTGTTCAACCAGTCGAGAGAGTATGGCGGTTTGATAACCGGAACCAGTGCCTACCTCCAATACCCGGTGCAGAGACTTGGCTCTACTCAGCAGCAATTCCGTCATACGGGCAACGATATAGGGTTGGGATATCGTCTGGCCATAACCTATTGGCAGGGCGGTGTCCTCATAGGCGCGGATCGCCAGGGCTTCATCCAGAAACAAATGCCTTGGAGTTGAAGCCATTACATCGAGGACTTCTTCATTGCTAATGCCCTCATCCCGCAATCGCTGGATCAAGCGATTACGGGTGCGCTGGGAGGTCATCCCTAAGCCTTCGTGTCTCAAGCGGTCCATAAGCTGTCTATTTCCATCCCCTGTATAACTCTCTCGCTTTCAGCCACAAATTTTATGTGTCCGAGTTCACATTGACCAGCTGTGCCACCTCCCTGAGTAGGGCTGTTGCAAATGCGCCGGGCGGTAAAGCAAACTCCAAAAGGAGGTCGTCAGACTGCCACTCAAAACGAAAGGCCTCTGGACGGAGAATCAGCGGTCTGCGCTCCTGCTTGAGCCCGCAATGCTCCAGCCAGTTACACCAAGCCTGCCATTTCTCTAATACTCGCTGCTCTATTTCGCCTTGAGGACCCGAGGCGAGGTTCCTGCCGCGCCCCCACAGAGGGCCAGTTGACTCACTTTGTGGCTCACCTTCAAGACATTGCTGCCAGTTATCGATAGTAACTCTCTCAGCCAATATCTGATTAAACAGCCAGCTGCGCGCAGCCGACATCGCGAAGGCCTTTTCGCTCTTGCGGCAACGCCCCTCTTCTTCTGCCAGATTACGCACCAAATCCAGGTTGCCGCCATTAATACCGAAGCGCTGCTCACCAAAATAATTTGGCACTCCACCGCCAATTTGCTCAAGCACCTTTTCCGCAGCCGCCCGATCACCGCAGACGTTGCGAAGGCGAATTTTAAACCGATTACCAGCATGCTCACCGCGACGCAGCTTACGGGCACCCCTGAAAAACTGCAGAAGTGAAACCTCATCACTATTGATCTGTGACCAATCTGCCTCTGGTTTCTGTCCGAGCCAAACACTAAACCACTGCGTGGTAACTGCATGCCGATCCTTTAGCCCAAAGTAGCTCACATCCAGAGGACGCACTCCGGCGAGTTTAGCCAGTTGCTTTGCCACCCAGGCAGTGTTGGCACCCCGCTTCTTGATATGCAGGTAGACATGCTCGCCATCCTCTGATGGCTCGGGAAATGCCAGCTCATCGACAACAAAATCTTCCGCAGCCGTGCGGAAATCAGCGGAGATTGCCGCCCCACCCAAAGCGCGGGGCCAATTCAGATTCCAAACCTCAGACATCACTTCGCTCAATTAACACAACGGCCTGAGCCGCAATTCCTTCGCTCCGACCGGTAAAACCAAGTTTCTCCGTAGTCGTTGCTTTCACACTAATATCCGCGACATCCACACCACAATCTGCCGCAATGTTGCCGCGCATGGCTTCGATATGAGGAGCCATCTTGGGTGCCTGGGCAACCAGTGTGGTATCCGCGTTCACCAGGCGATATCCCTTCTCCCTTAGCAGGGCCATAACATGCTGCAAAAGGACACGACTATCAGCACCACTATAGCGCTCATCCGTATCGGGAAAATGATGACCGATATCACCGAGTGCCAAAGCACCAAGGAGTGCATCGCACAAGGCATGTAGCAACACATCCCCATCGGAATGGGCCTTTAATCCAAAGCTATGGGAGATTTTTACTCCACCAAGCACAACATGATCACCAGGGCCAAACGCATGAACGTCAAAGCCCTGGCCAACTCGAAAACTCACTATCGATGATCCTCTGTGGGAGCGTAGCGCAGGCGTAAAATGGTCTCTGCCACTACAATATCGGTGGGATGGGTCACTTTGATATTGTCGCTCCGCCCTTCAACAAGTTGGGGAGAGTGACCAAAAATTTCCAGGGCACTGGCTTCGTCGGTAACAGCTTCACCTTGCTGTAAGGCCTGGCTAAGACAGGAGCGCAGTAGCTCAAGAGGGGCTCGTTGGGGGGTCTGCGCAAGCCAGACCTGTTTGCGATCCAGGGTTTGCTCTACACATGGAATGCCACCTATCTCACGGCTTCGCTTGACTGTATCGCTGGCGGGACGCGCCAACAGCGCAGTCTGTGCAACCTGGCTATGCAACAGTGCATGAATGTCTCCCAATGCTACACATGGCCTCGCGGCATCGTGTACCAGCACTGGGGTATCTGCCTGCTCCCTTTGAGCGAGAAACTCCAAGGCCGAGAGGACAGAATCTGCCCGCTCAACACCACCAGTCACGGTATGTATTAGCGGGTGCGAAGCTTCTTTCAGGTGTGGAAAAAATGCATCATCTTTTGATAAGGCCACAACAACACCAGCGAGCCCCGGCCAGGTTAAAATATTTCGCAGGGTGAGGGACAACAAGGGGCGCCCCAATAATGGTAAATACTGTTTGGGACGGTCTGCCCCCATGCGTTTACCAACGCCTGCAGCGGGTACAATCACCCAATAATCTGTAATCACTTTTTAGCCTCTTCCGAATCCAGGAAGATAAACAGGGTTTCCCCTTCCTTTATCAACCCCAGATCATAGCGTGCCTTGGCTTCGACACCATCAGTGCCCTCTTTCAGGCTTCGCACTTCTCTCAATAACTGGCGATTTTCCCGCGCCAAGGCTGCATTTTTTTCCTGTTGTTGGGCGAGTTGTCGTTTGAGACGGGTAACTTCGGCGAGACTGCCATCACCGACCCAGAGACGATACTGAGTGGCAAGCAGAATAAAGGTAAGAATTCCCAGCAGCCATTTCATACGAGATTACGATATTTCGCTTGTTCGTATTAGAGGTATTGCAGAGGAAGCCCTCTGCAATACCAGTGTGCAATTCAAAAGTTGATTATTTGAATTCAGCACGGCCGCGGTATGGTGCAGAACCGTTCAGTTCAGCTTCGATACGCAGCAGGCGGTTGTACTTGGCAACGCGATCGGAGCGGCACAGGGAGCCGGTTTTAATCTGACCGGCAGCGGTAGCTACAGCCAAGTCGGCAATAGTGGTGTCTTCGGTTTCACCGGAGCGGTGAGAGATCACAGCGGTGTAGCCGGCATCTTTAGCCATCTTGATCGCATCCAGAGTCTCGGATAGGGAGCCGATCTGGTTGAACTTAATCAGGATAGAATTACCCACACCTTTCTCGATACCTTCTTTGAGGATCTTGGTGTTGGTTACGAACAGGTCGTCACCGACCAGCTGTACTTTGTCACCAATCTTATCGGTGAGCACTTTCCAACCATCCCAATCGCTTTCATCCATGCCATCTTCGATAGACAGGATCGGATAGTTTGCGGAAAGCTCGGCCAGATAGCTGGCGAAACCTTCGCTATCGAACTGCTTGCCTTCACCTGCCAGGTCATACTTGCCATCTTTGTAGAATTCAGAGGAAGCGCAGTCCAGAGCCAGGGTAATGTCATCACCCAGGGTGTAGCCGGCTTTCTCCACGGCTTCAGCAATGACTTTCAGAGCAGCTTCGTTGGAAGGCAGGTTCGGAGCAAAACCACCTTCGTCGCCAACAGCGGTGTTGAGGCCGTTGCTAGACAGTACTTTTTTCAGGGAGTGGAAAATCTCAGCACCCTGACGCAGAGCTTCGGCAAAAGACTCAGCCTTAACCGGTTGCACCATAAATTCCTGAATATCCACATTGTTGTCGGCGTGCTCACCACCGTTAAGGATATTCATCATCGGTACCGGCATGGTGTATTGACCGGGAGTGCCATTCACTTCGGCAATATGCTGATACAGCGGAATTTTCTTGGAAGCTGCTGCAGCCTTGGCTGCCGCCAGGGAAACTGCCAGGATGGCATTGGCACCCAGCTTGGCTTTGTTTTCAGTACCATCGGCATCGATCATCGCTTTATCCAGGGCGCGCTGATCCGTTGCATCCATACCTTTGAGCAGGTCGGCGATAGTAGTATTGATATTCTCAACCGCTTTCAATACCCCTTTGCCCAGGTAACGGCTCTTATCGCCATCGCGTAATTCCAGAGCTTCGCGAGAACCGGTAGAGGCGCCGGAAGGAGCGCAGGCGGAACCAATGGAACCATCCTCCAGAATCACATCGGCTTCAACGGTGGGGTTTCCGCGGGAATCCAGCACTTCATAGGCTTTAACAGCGACAATCTTGCTCATTAACAATGGGCTCCGTATTGGTACTAACTAAACTTGTTACGTATTAAAAATTGGTAATGACTGAAAGAAGTTTACAAATGACCGCGCGCAAAACTTAGAACGCTTATTCTTGGGATACTTATTTCAAAATTTGTTTTTGAGAATATTTCTGATGGCCGCCTCTATAATTATGACAGCCTCAGAGTAAGTACCAAGCGCCCTACAGTGCGCTAACCTACAGTGCGCTAACCTGCAGTGCGCTAAAAGGGCGCGCGCAAACTAATTCTTTCTTTTATTCGGTATCCAGAGGCGTAAAGCCTTTAATCAAATCATCCACGGCTTTCATCTGTGCGAGGAATGGCTCAAGCTTGTCCAGGGGCAATGCACTGGGGCCATCGCACAGGGCTTTGTCTGGATTTGGATGTGCTTCCAGGAACAAGCCAGCAATGCCAATAGCCAGACCTGCACGGCCCAGTTCGGTTACCTGGGCACGACGGCCACCAGAAGCTGCACCGGAAGGGTCGCGCATCTGTAAAGAGTGCGTCACATCAAAAATCAGTGGTGCACCGCCGGAAGCATTGATCATGGTTCTGAAGCCCAGCATATCGACGACCAGGTTGTCGTAACCAAAACAAGCTCCACGCTCACACAGGATAATGTTTTCGTTACCGCATTCAGCAAATTTCTCCACCACATTTTTTACCTGGGGTGGGCTCATGAACTGCGGTTTTTTCACATTGATTACCGCACCGGTAGCGGCCATAGCAGCAACCAGGTCGGTCTGACGAGCGAGAAAGGCTGGCAGCTGGATAATATCCACGACCTCGGCTACAGGCGCAGCTTGGTAGATCTCATGGACATCGGTAATCAAAGGAACCTTAAAAGTGTCTTTGATTTCCTGAAAAATCTTCAGCCCCTCTTCCATTCCCGGCCCGCGATAAGAGTGCACGGAGGAACGGTTGGCCTTGTCAAAAGACGCTTTAAAAATATAGGGAATACCCAGCTTTTCGGTGACTTTTACGTAGTGTTCAGCCACCTGCATCGCCAGGTCGCGGGACTCCAGTACATTCATGCCACCAAACAACACGAAAGGCTTGTCGTTGGCAACCTGGATATTTCCGACTTCAATGGTTTTCACTGTTTACTTCCTGTTATCTTCCCAAGCCTATCGAGCCAGGGATGGAATTACTCTTTAACCCTGGTTTTCACGCTGCTTCATTGCAGCTGCAATGAAGCTTTCAAACAGCGGGTGGCCATCGCGTGGAGTAGAGGTAAACTCCGGGTGGAACTGACAGGCAACGAACCAGGGGTGGTTCGGCAGCTCAACCATCTCTACCAGAGTGTCATCGGCAGACCAGCCGCCAATTTTTAAACCGGCCTGCTGCAGACGATCAACGTAGTTATTGTTCACTTCGTAACGGTGACGATGACGCTCAACGATGACGTCGGCACCGTAAATTTCACGGGCCTTGGAGTCTTTGGCCAGGCGACATTCCTGGCCACCCAGACGCATAGTACCGCCGAGGTCAGACTGCTCGTCACGCTTTTCAATTTTACCTTCGCTATCGATCCACTCAGTGATCAGACCAATAACCGGATGCGGGGTCTTGGTATTGAATTCAGTACTGTTGGCGCCTTCCAGGCCGAGTACGTTGCGTGCATACTCGATAACTACAGACTGCAAACCAAGGCAAATCCCCAGGTAAGGAATATTATTTTCACGAGCGTAACGCACCGATTCCAGCTTGCCTTCCAAGCCGCGCTCGCCAAATCCACCGGGAACCAGGATCGCATCGGCATCTTTGATCAGGTCGATGCCGTTCTCACCCTCAACGTCTTCGGCGTTGATAAAGTCGATATCCACCTTACAGCGGTGTTTTATACCCGCATGAGTCAGGGATTCGATCAGGGATTTGTATGCGTCCAGCAGCTCCATGTATTTGCCAACCATGGCAATTTTCACTTCGTGCTGAGGGTTCAGCTTGCCATCGACCACTTGGTCCCACTCGGATAGATCCGGTGCCTGGCATTCCAGCTGCAGCTTCTCCACAACGATATCATCGAGGCCATAGCCATGCAGCAGGCGCGGTACGCCATAAATGGTCTTGGCATCGGGCAGCGGTACTACAGCGCGCTCTTCAACATTGGTGAAGAGTGCGATCTTGCGACGGGAATCCTCATCGATCTCGCGCTCAGAGCGGCACAGCAGAATATCCGGCTGCAAGCCGATAGAACGCAACTCTTTTACCGAGTGCTGGGTCGGCTTGGTTTTGGTTTCACCGGCAGTGGCGATAAACGGTACATAGCTCAGGTGGATCAACAGGGCACGGTTGGTGCCCATTTCCACACGCAGCTGACGCACAGATTCCAGGAACGGCTGAGATTCGATATCACCTACGGTGCCACCGATTTCAACAATAGCCACATCGACATCGCGGCCACCTTCTACAACGCGGCGTTTGATCTCGTCGGTAATATGGGGGATCACCTGTACGGTGCCACCCAGGTAGTCACCACGGCGCTCTTTACGCAGTACGGTCTCGTACACACGGCCGGTGGTGAAGTTGTTACGCTTGGACATCCGGGTACGGATAAAGCGTTCGTAGTGACCCAGGTCCAGGTCAGTCTCGGCACCATCCTCGGTGACATACACCTCACCGTGCTGGAAGGGGCTCATGGTACCCGGGTCTACGTTGATGTAGGGGTCCAGTTTGAGGATGGTAACCTTGAGGCCACGGGCCTCCAGAATGGCGGCCAGAGAGGCGGAGGCGATACCTTTCCCCAACGAGGAAACCACGCCACCAGTTACAAAAATATAGCGCGTCATGCAAAACCTTGGTCAGTTGAGCGCTCGATGAATGTCGAGCTTACAGGGCTGGCCCGGGCGGATAATCCAGCTTCTCCCGGTGCCTTTGAGACGGGGCGCCAGGGTAGCAGAAAACCCCTTCCCGCTCAATCGAAAAACCGCCAGCTGGGCGGTTTCAACAACTGCGCTCCTGGCACAGTTGAGCCCGCCTTACAGCAGAACAGCCCAGCGACAGCCACCAGCTTCCCATTCAGGTAGACCAGGGGTACCCTGTCCCGCAGCCAGGGTTCCAGCGCCCACTCCTGCAAAACCTTCTTGAGCGTCTGGGAACGTGGCCGAATGCGAGGTTGAGTGCGCTCACCACCCCGGCGGTACCTCACTTGATATGCTCCCTGGGGCCAGTCTGGCGCCGGTTCCAACACGCCACCTCTAGGGAGTGGTAGTGCTGAGACACCGTCCCAAAGGAGTACTTCATCGGTGCTGACAAAGGATTCCAGGATGGGGGTGAGATATAAACGCTGGTGAAAGCGGCGTACAACGCGTCGACCCAAGCGCACTTCCACTTGCGCATCGGCACTCGCTCTCTCTATCTGCGCCAAAGCTTCCTGTAAGGCCACTGATTCCGGCGCCATACCAGCTTGTCGCAAAATCCAGTTCCGCAATAGATTTTTGCGTCGCGCAAGACTCAAATCGCTAAATGCCGAAATAAGGAGGCTCTCCCCAAACCTTTCTTTCCTGATATCACAGGCCTGCATGTCAGCAAGTGCCAACTCCTCCAGTAGTAACGCTGACTCCCTGAGATTATCCGCAGCCCGCTGAATACTCTGCCGCGCCGGCCAGCGTGCGGATAACAGAGGCATGACCTTTCGGCGCAAGTAGTTGCGCTCAAAAGTCTCATCGGCATTACTCTCATCCTCAATCCACCTGAGCCCATGTTCAAGCGCCCATGCTTCCAGCTCATTGCGCCCGACTGACAACAAAGGGCGAAGTAAGGATTTTCCTTCGCCCAACGGCCGACTCTCCGCCATCCCCGAAAGCCCAAGGGCGCCCGCTCCACGCATTAGCCTATATATAAAGGTTTCCGCTTGGTCATCCCCATGGTGGCCGAGCAACATTTGATCACCGGAGGACATCACCGAATCAAAAGCCTTGTAGCGAGCCTTGCGCGCCCCCTGCTCCACCCCTCCATCGCATCTATCAACTTGCATACGCACCGCAGTGAAAGGCACCTGCAGCTCGCGGGCAAAGACTTCGCAATGGCGAAGCCAGCGCTCGGCATTACTGCTGAGGCCGTGGTGCACATGCACTGCCCGAACGGGGATACCATTCTGATTGAGAAGGTGCAGCAAAACAGTGGAATCCAAACCACCAGAAAACCCTACCCACAGCTGCCCGTTTGCCGGGTGACGCTGCATCGCGGACTTTATAAGTTGCGGAAGAAAATTTGCTGCGGATTTGGAGATCACTGCCTATGCCCTGGAACTGAGATCGACACAGTATACCTGTGCTGGGAACTGGCGTTGATGGACTGTTAAGCGGGAAGCAGAATATTGAAGGGCTGTGGCTTGCCAGCAAGCTATCAGATAGGTATCTGATAGGCACCTGCGATGCTGGAGTTTTAACCTCTAGGATTGAGTCCCTAAGAGATGCGGCCCAGGCCCCAATGCTGGCTGGCCTGGGCACTTCATGAATAAAAGTCGCTAGGAATGAAAGTGACTAGCCGTCACAGCGAATATCGGCAGACACTGCGGCATCGGGCACCAATCGTACATTGGCTACGGCTATCGCTGCGGCCCCCTCACTCTCCAAGCGGAACGCACTGAAAACCTTGCTAAAGTCAGCACCAGCTTTGGCAAAGCATTGCAGGTCTACCGAGAGACGGGTCCAATCATTCAGAGGCATACTTTTCAGGGTGGACTGCAGTGGCACCCTGGCAATACAGCCCTCTCCACAGGTCACTGCAGCTTGTAACGGCTTACGCAGTTCCTGATCAATGCGAATATTCAGACTCAGAGCTGAACCCTCCTCCAAATAAACGCCCAAGTTCTGCATATACTCCGCAGACAACTGCACGGCACCAGGACGCAGGCCCTTCCACTCGAATAAACGCGCATCTTCCTGAGACGACATATCGATCGAAGTTACAACGATATTGTTATCCTCACCACTGGCTGCACGATTACCATTCACTGGAACTACCTCGGCTCCGTCCTCGGCAATATTCAATACCCAGGGAGCGCGCGGACGGGAGACCAACAACCAGGCATCCTCCAGTCCTCCTGCAGCCATATTTTCGCTAGCCTCAGGTAAGTCATTGCTGACCAAGGATTCCTCACTCGCGCTCAAGCCGTAACCCAAGGCAAACAGGGGATCGTAGTGCTCATGATATGGATTCAAAACCGTTTGATTGGTGTACATCGGCCAGCTAAAGGGCAATTTACCAGTGAAGTCGTAGCGAATCTCACCTTTGGCATCTCGGAATAACACATCGGCCACACCGGCACCCTCAGAGCCCGGCAGCCAGGCAGCTACGAAAGCATCCGATGCATTCAGTTCACTATTCACCCAGAGCGGGCGACCAGATAGGAAAACACTGACAACTGGAATTTCCTGCTCACGCAATTTCTTCAACAGTGCCAGATCTTTCTTGTTGCCCCGCTGATACTCAAGGTTGGTGATATCCCCATGCCATTCCGCGTAGGGCTCCTCACCATAAATGGCGATAGCCACCTGGGGTGCCTTGCCATTGACAAAGCTGGCATGGTTAAAGCTTCCATCCTCACTCAGTATGGCTTCACCACCCGCTCCCTTTACCGCTGCAACAATGCCTTCAAAGATAGAAGTGGCACCGGGAAAATCTTCACGGGTATTACCAGTGCCCTGCCAGGATATTGTCCAACCACCACTTTGCTTGGAGAGGTTGTCGGCCCCATCGCCGACGACTAGAACATTCTGCTTCGGAGCTAGCGGCAACAACTGATCATTGTTTTTCATTAGCACCAAAGACTTGCGCACCGCCTCTCTGGCAATAGCGCGGTGCTCGGCATTACCGAGAATCCCAGCCTTGCCCGCCAAAGGCATGTTGCGCTCGAACAGACCCGCGCGAAGCTTCACTCGCAGTATGCGGCGCACCGCATCATCCAAACGCTCAGTGGGGATTTCACCGCTCTTCGCCTGGGCCAAGGTATTGTTGTAGAGGGCCTTCCAATCCGCAGGCACCATAAACATGTCCAAACCGGCGTTAATTGCGGCAGCACAGCTTTCCAGGGTGCAACCCGGCACGAAACTGTGGCCATTCCAGTCCCCGACTACAAATCCATCGAAACCCAAACGCTCCTTCAAAACATCTGTGAGCAAGTATTTATGGCCGTGCAGCTTCTCACCATTCCAACTATTAAAAGAAGCCATTACCGTTTGCACACCAGCGGGCAAAGCGGTCAGGTAACCAGCCGCATGCACTTCTGCCAGTTCCTTTTCAGGCACAGCGTTATCCCCGCGGTCGATTCCGCGTGCAGTTCCACCGTCACCGACAAAATGCTTAGCCGTGGCCACCAGGTTTTCCCCGCGCAGGAAACCGGCATCACCCTTGGCCCCCTGCAAGCCTTTCACCATGGCTTCCGCATAGTCAGCCACCACGGCCGGATCTTCAGAGTAACTTTCGTAAGTGCGCCCCCATCGGTCATCCCGCACTACCGCCACAGTGGGAGCAAAGGTCCAGTCGATACCGGTAACAGCGACCTCTCGGGCGGTCGCGCGACCAATACGCTTGATAAGCTCGGCATCCCTCGCCGCCCCGAGGCCAATATTGTGTGGAAAAAGGGTTGCCCCAATAACGTTATTGTGGCCGTGTACCGCATCGGAGCCCCAAATCAGGGGAATGGCAACACCACCATCGGAAGTGTCCATGGAAGCCTTGAAAAAGGCATCGGAAAGCGCCAGCCAATCTTGAGGCGTGGCAAACTTATCGTTGTTTGGGAAGGCACCACCACCGTTTAGCACAGAGCCCAGGTGATATTTCTTAACATCTTCAGGGGTGACGTGGCGGATCTCCGCCTGAATCATTTGCCCCACCTTCTCTTCCAGAGACATGCGTGACATGATTTCGGAAATACGCGCTTCCAACTTTTCGCTGTGTGGAAACGCGGGCTCGAGTAGCGGCCAGTTTTCCAGGCTACCGCCACTGCTTATCTGGGAGCTATCCTCTTTTGCCGGAACTTCTTCCCCCTGCGGCTGACAGCCAACAAGTGCCGAGACACAGAGCATTAAGCTCAGTGAAAATCGTTTTTTAAATTTCACGGATAACTCCCAAAGTTTTCCCACGCTTGCCCTTCTGCCCTACCAATTCCATCGCTATCAGAATGAGTAACACAGATATTATTATTTCAGTGCAAATCCCAAACTCCAGCCACAGCCAATAAGGCCCCGATTGGATTTCAGGTATTCCACGCAACGGTATCAACGGAGCAAAGTGCAATACTTGTCGAGGAGCGCCAATAGAAATCCGATGGATTGGGCCAAATCACAGACAAGGCGGAAAACATTTTCTAGCCGGACTACTGAAAAAATAGCCTGGTGCAAAGTTTCAACTGCCTTTGTCCACTACTCCATCGCAGCGCCACGCAGAGTCGGAGAAAAAGCACCGTAATAAGCGATATAGCAGTAGCACAGCAGCGGTACTAAAAAAGAAAGCTGGATACCCGCTTCATCGGCGAGCACTCCCTGAAGCAATGGAATAACCGCACCGCCAACAATGGCCATGCACAGAACACCGCTGCCCTGACTGGTGTACTGACCCAAACCTCGCAGCGCCAGGCTGAATATGGTTGGAAACATAATGGAGTTGCAAACCCCCACAGCGACAATCGACCATACAGCCAGGTAACCAGAGGAGAGCATCGCCACCCCGATAAGCACTACGGAACCTAGCGAACACACCGCCAGTGTTTTTCCCGCAGAGACATAGCGCAGTAATAAAGCCCCGGCAAAGCGGCCTACCATAGCGCCACCCCAGTAGTAGGAAACATACTTTGCCGCTTCAAATAACTGCATTTCAGCAACAGAGGATTCACTAAAGAAGCTAACCAGGAAACTTCCTATAGCCACCTCGGCACCTACATAGGCAAAAATACCAATTGCTCCCAGAGTCAACCTGGGAAAGCGCCAGATGGAAAAAGTCTCACTGCGAGACGGGTTTGTACGGTGAGAAAGGCGGTGTTCGGGGATCGCCGGCAGGCGAATCCAGGAGAAATAAGCCACCATCATCAACAGCACTACCGCCAACCAGAAATAGGGTTTTTCCACCAAGGCTGCTTCCCTAGCGCGAAATTCATCGACACTAGTGGCCGTATCGGGATCAGCCCCCATTGAAATCGCGGCAAAAAAAACGGCACCACCGGCAACCGGCGCCAAGGTAGTTCCCAGAGAGTTAAATGCCTGGGTCAGGTTTAAACGACTTGGAGCCGTTTTGGCACTGCCTAAAGCGATAACGTAGGGGTTTGCCGATACTTGCAATACTGTAATTCCGGAAGCCAGTACAAAAAGCCCCAATAGAAACACTTCATAGATTTGCAGGCGTGCCGCAGGAATAAAAACCAGGCAACCGGCACAAGCCACCAATAATCCAAAGACCAGCCCCAACTGGTAGCCAACTCTACGCAATAGCAACCCAGCAGGAACAGAAACCAGAAAATAGGCCGCAAAAAAGTAAAACTGTACCAGGACAGCGCGGGTATAACTCAGCTCAAAAACATTTTTAAGGTGTGGCACCAGAACATCATTCAGCCCGGTAATAAAACCCCACAGAAGGAAAAGAGAAGTCAACGCTGCAAGATTTAAATACCCTGGAGAGCGCCCCTCTTGGGCCTGGGCATCTGAATCACAAACAGCCATTTCGTTCGAGTGAAGACTCGACTCGGGCAACATCTGGCGCATTGGAAACCGATCCCCAAATTTCAAACTCGTTTCTCGGCGATTATACTGTTCTTCCTAAACGCTTTTGAGTCGCCAGTGGAAA
The DNA here is from genome assembly GCF_052466775.1 of Microbulbifer sp. CnH-101-G. Classification (NCBI taxonomy): domain Bacteria; kingdom Pseudomonadati; phylum Pseudomonadota; class Gammaproteobacteria; order Cellvibrionales; family Microbulbiferaceae; genus Microbulbifer; species Microbulbifer sp. CnH-101-G. Next base: position 675,476 of record NZ_CP174292.1, on the reverse strand, counting down.
ATTAAGGACAAAATGTGCAAATTTTTAAAGCCCTTAATTAAAAACACTTTCACTCAATGAAAGTTGTCATATGGGTCCAGATTGCCGAAAGTAACTTGACTAATCACCCCGGAAAGCGACAAAAAGGACCAAATAAGGGCTAAGCTGGAATCCCGGCGCACAGGCCCACTGGCGGGCTCCGGTAAGCCAAGGTAATATCTTCCGGATAATAATGAACGCGATGATGAGCGTCTATCCCGTCATTTTCACAAAATTAAATATACGGGACATCATGCAGTACTCTACCCGTCAATACTGGAATGCAACTGCGGAAATTCCTTCGACCCGCTGGTTTTGGAAATTACAGCTGGTCAGCTGGATTGGCATTTTGTTGGTGACATTTCTCTCCCTGACTCTCTGGCATTCACCCACTGAGTGGCCGCGCTTCGAGCCGGCAAATACTATTTTCCAATGTGCTGTGGCTTTTGTTCTCTCGGTATTCCTGAGACCCATTTTTGATATCGCCTGGTACTCTGAACTGGCCGTTCGCACAGTTATTTATCTACTCGCCGTTGCGGTGATTTCCGGCATCTGGACCCTGGTGCGCATGGAGGCCTATATCCGCCTGAGCGGGGAACACTCCATCTGGTCTGAATTCGGCGGCTGGTATTATGCCTCCCTCTTTGTCTTTCTCTTCTGGAGTGCACTCTACTGCGGGGTTAAATACCACATACTGCTTCAGGGTGAGCACAAGAAAATGCTTGAGGTAGCTGCAGTCAACGAGCGCGAGCAGCTGCGCAGGCTCCAGGCAGAGGCTATCGCCAATGAGGCCCAGCTTAAAATGCTGCGTTATCAGCTCAACCCACATTTTTTGTTTAATACCCTGAATTCCATCAACGCCCTGATTCGCTTTCAACAGGCCGATGAAGCACGCGAAATGGTGGTACGTCTCAGCGATTTTTTACGCCTCTCCCTTAAGGAGAGCCCCATGCAAAAGGTAGAGCTCGAGCGGGAAGTGCAAGCGGTACTGCTCTATCTGGATATTGAGAAAACCCGTTTTGCCGACCGCCTGGCCGTTGACCTCAGTATCGATGAGACAGCCCGGCATGCACTGGTGCCCAGCATGTTGCTGCAGCCACTGGTTGAGAATTCAGTTAAATATGCCATCGCTCCCAATGAACTGGGCGGCACCATTGGAATCCATGCGAAGTGTAGTGGCCAACGCCTGTTACTGGAAGTACAGGATTCAGGCTGCTCAGAAGATTGCACCGGCGAGAGAAATTTTCAGGCCAGCTCCACCGGTGTCGGACTTAAGAATGTACGGGAGCGGCTCTCCAGCCTATACCCACAGAATTACCGTATAGAACAACAGGAAAAACCTGATTGCGGCATGTCGATACGGATCGATATACCGTTGGAAAAATCCACGCACCCCACCAATGAAACACAGGGAGAAGTCCAATGAACAAACTCACTGTCGTGCTGGTGGACGACGAACCCCTAGCCCTGCGCCTGCTGCAAAGCATGTTTGAGGAATTCCCGGATATAGAGATTGCCGCCTGCTGCCGCAATGGGCGTGAGGCATTGCAAGCCGTATCTGAATACAGTCCAGACCTACTGGTTCTGGATGTACAAATGCCAGGCATGAACGGCTTTGATGTGGTCAGTCGTCTACAGGCCGATACCATACCATTGGTAATATTCGCCACTGCTTTCGACGAATATGCCCTCAAAGCTTTTGAGGTTCACGCTGTCGATTATGTTTTAAAACCCTTAGATAGCGCTCGCCTAGAAACCGCCCTTGATCGCGCACGCCAGCGCTTGCAATTGGCACATGCCGGCAAAAAAGACATCCACCAGGAAGAAAAAAACCGGCTGCTGCGCTCTATTGAGGAAATGAGTTCAACCAAGGGACAAGCCTCTGAGACTCGCACCCCAGTGATCAACAATCGCCTAGCGATTAAGGATCGCGGCAGTATTACTATGGTCAATCAGCAGGATATCGAGTGGATAGATGCTGCCGGTGACTATATGTGTGTGCATGTAAAAGGGGAAACCCATGTTATGCGCAGCACCATCAAAGACCTGCAAAAACAGCTGTGCCCGGATAATTTCAAGCGTATTCACCGCTCCACCCTGGTAAATCTCAACTATATCGAACACATCAAAGTACTTACCAAAGGGGAGTACTTTCTCACCCTAACTAGCGGCGCCAAAGTTAAAGTCAGCCGTAACTATCGCCTACCGATCAAGGAATTTCTTGAAGCCAATCGACGCGTAGCTTCGGAAGTTTCCTGATAAGACGTCCACTTCCATTCACTCAATACTGGCAGGGATTTGCCAGTATACCTAAAATTCTCAAACGAGAAAAACATCAGCCACATTGCCCACTAGTTAATACAGGGTAATTATTTCTTTATAAGCAAAAAAAGCCGGTATGGAAATACCGGCTAAACGAGCTCAGAAGAGAAGAAAAAATTAAGCGCGTTTGTCTGGGCGGTGACCAATGGCACCGTAATAAAGAATGTAGAGGTAACAGAAAATAGGCAGCACAAATGCCAACTGGATACCCACTTGGTCCGCCAATAATCCCTGCAATAACGGCACTATAGCGCCGCCGACTATAGCCAAGCACAAGATACCAGAACCCTGGCTAGCCGCCTTGCCAAGTCTCGCAAGAGCTAAACTGAAAATTGTTGGAAACATAATGGAGTTACACAGCCCCACCGCCAAAACAGCATACATTGCCAGGTAGCCATCAGCCGCCACGGTAATAAGCAGAAGTAGACAGGAACCCAGGGAACAAATTGCCAGTACTTTCCCCGCGGAAATAAAACGCATAATCAAGGCACCGGCAAAGCGCCCAACCATGGCCCCACCCCAATAGAGTGAGATATAAAAAGCCGCCTCAGACTCCTCCAGACCTGCTATGGAGTCTTCGGCAATAAAATTCACCAGGAAACTGCCGATTGAAACTTCCGCGCCGACATAGACAAAAATCGCTACCGCTCCTAAAACGAGATGGCGATAACTCCAGGCTGAAGCTTCACCTACCTGCGATGAAGTCTGTGAAGTATTACTGACAATAGATGGCAGATTCAAAAACGCAAAAACCAGGGCCAATACGGCTAGGGTAGCCGCCAGAATCAGGTAAGGCACCTCGATCACCGAGGCACTGACTGCGCCGGCAGCAACTCCCGCAGCTGGGAGAATTAATAATGCACCGAATTGTGGGGCTACGGTGGTACCTAGTGCATTAAAGCCCTGGGTCAATGTCAGGCGGCTGGGTGCCGTGCGCTCATCTCCCAATGCGGCGACATAGGGGTTGGCCGATACCTGTAAGATAGTGATACCGGAAGCGAGAATAAACAGGGACCCAAGGAATAATCCATAGACCTCCATACGCTCCGCGGGAATAAATAGCAGGCAACCCAGCACCGCAATAGTGAGGCCTGTGACAATACCTTTTTGGTAACCGATTTTACTCACCAGGCTACCCGCCGGCAGGGAAACCAAAAAATAAGCCCCAAAAAAGCAGAACTGCACCAGCATTGCCTGGGCATAGTTCAGTTCAAAAATACCCTTCAGATAGGGAATCAGGATATCGTTCAAACAGGTTATAAAACCCCACATAAAAAACAGTGAGGTCAAAGCCACCAGAGCAAATTTTTGCCCTGCTTGATCGCCAGCTTGCAACTGTCCAGCATCCGTTGCCGTATTACTTTGCAAAATCGCCATATTTATTTTCCAGAAACTTCTGCTGTGGCTATACCGTAAACCGCAAGCCAGCACCTAAACACTTGTTATTCTTTTTACTTTCTACCATGAGGGCACAGAGGCCTTGCAGCGGTTTTCGATAAGGAGGGCCAAAAATGGGGGCAATAGGGCACTACGCAAAGTGTCTTTGATGCGTTCAAGTAGCGAAGCGAATCAATAATAAGAGGCGAATGGCCGGTCTAATATAAAGGGATGCCGTAAAACAGACAGCTTGAATCGAATAAAAAGAGGCAGGGCTCCCAGGAGGGCAAACCAGGAGCGTAAAAAGGGACAGCTCCGTGATAGGGAGCTATCCCTCGGAGAATATTAAGAAACGATATTGCCGTAGCTCATCAGGCGCTGGTAACGCTTCTCCAGCAGCTCATCGATGGGGATAGCACTTAGCTGCTCCAGTTGCTCACCGAGGCGCTCCTTCAGACTCACGGCCATAGCATCGGGATCGCGGTGGGCACCGCCGAGGGGTTCGGGGATGGTTTCATCCACAATACCCAACTCTTCCAATACACTGGAAGTCACCCCCATAGCCTCAGCCGCCAGCGGGGCCTTCTCTACGGTTTTCCAGATAATATTCGCGCAGCCCTCAGGGGAAATCACAAAGTATGTGGAGTACTGCAGCATATTAAGCTGATCGCCGACGCCAATCGCCAGGGCGCCACCGGAGGAGCCCTCACCGATCACGGTGCAAATAATCGGCGTGCGCAAACGGGACATCACTGCCAGATTCTGGGCAATGGCCTCACTGATCCCGCGCTCTTCACTGTCGATACCCGGATAAGCCCCTGGAGTATCGATCAGAGTCAACACCGGCATTTTGAAGCGCTCGGCCATTTGCATAATACGCAGCGCCTTGCGATACCCCTCAGGCTTAGGCATACCGAAGTTACGAGCGACTTTTTCGTTAACAGTACGACCCTTCTCTTCGCCGATCACCGCGACCGGCTTGCCATTTAAACGGGCGATACCGGCAATAATCGCCTTGTCATCACCGAAATGACGATCGCCGTGCAGCTCGTCCCAATCGGTAAACAGTCGCTCGATATAGTCCTTGGAGTAAGGCCGCTGCGGATGCCTGGCCACCTGGACTACCTGCCAGGGGCTCAGATCTGAGTAGATGGACTCGGTCAGAGTTCTGCTCTTATCCCGCAGTCGGGTCACTTCATCGGCGATATTCAGCTCATTGTCGTCCCCGACCAGCTGCAACTCTTTAATTTTGCTTTCCAGCTCTGCAATCGGCTGCTCAAACTCGAGAAAGTTGAAATTCATGAAATCTGCGCCTTAACTCTTTTCCATGCCACTGGGCAATCACAGCGACATAGCTTAACTGTACAGAACCGACCAGTCGAGCCCAGTGGACTTTAACGCCGTTCGGCGTATTGAAGCGCCACCCGCTCCCGGCCCAACAGCTCCCGTAGGGACTGGACCATCTGGTCATTCGGCTCCACATTCCACTGTGGAGGCAGGCGGTAGAGACCTCGCGCATCGTGGCGCAACACTTCCAGGCTGACCCCGCACTGGCCGCCGGTATAGGGCTGCAAACACGAGGCCAGGCGCTTGGCTAGTCCAGGTGCCACAACACCGGTATCGACTTGCAAACGCACACCGGTCACCCGGCTCTGGCGCAGCTCATCCAGGGTGGAGACCCCATTTACGGTCATTTTCAGACCGCCACTGTAATCGTCATTGGCTACAGGGCCTTCGAGTACCAGCAATGCATCCTTGGCCAGCTTGTCGCGGTGCTCACCAAACGCCTCGCTGAACATGGCCGCCTCAATGCGACCGCTGCGATCATCCAGGGTAACAATAGCCATGGAATCACCGCGCTTGGTCTTCATCACTCGCATGGCAACCACCAGACCTGCCACTTTTTGTGCTTCACGGCCGGGTTTTAAATCGGCGATTCGCGCCTTGACTAGGTGCTGTAACTCATCGGCATATTCGTCGATGGGGTGGCCGGTGAGGTACAGACCCAGAGTGTTTTTCTCACCCTCCAAGCGCTCGCGAATACTCCAGCAGCGGGTACGACGGAAATCCTCGTACACATCGCCATCGGAAGATTGGGGCACCACCTCGCCGAATAGGTCCATCATGCCGGCATTTGCATTGGCCTTTTGCTGTTCCGCCGCCTTTACCGCTTCATCCAGTGCGTTAAACAGCACCGCGCGGGAATAATCCAGTCCATCGCTGCCGCCAGTATCCGGCCCGATAGTGTCAAAAGCACCGGAGCGCACCAGCGCCTCTAATGCACGCTTATTCACCTTGCGTGGATCGACACGGGAGCAGAAGTCAAACAGGTCGGTAAAGGGACCGCCCTCCTTTCGCGCCGCAATAATATTTTCAATCGGCCCCTCACCCAGGCCCTTAATAGCACCGAGACCGTAAATAATGCGGTTGTCGATATCCACCGAGAACTGGAAGCTGCCCAGATTCACATCCGGCGGCACCAACACCAACTCCATGGCGCGGCACTCTTCGATAAAGGTCACCACCTTATCGGTCTTATCCATATCCGAAGACATGGTCGCCGCCATAAACTGGGCCGGGTAATGGGCTTTCAGCCAGGCCGTTTGATAGGACACCAGTGCGTAAGCTGCCGAGTGAGACTTGTTAAAGCCATAACCCGCGAACTTCTCTACCAGGTCGAAGATCTTAATCGCAAGTTCGGGGTCGATGCCTTGCTCTTTTGCCCCGTTTTCAAAAGTGGCCCTCTGTTTGGCCATTTCCTCCGGTTTCTTTTTACCCATTGCCCGACGCAACAGGTCGGCGCCACCGAGGGTATAACCCGCCAACTCCTGGGCGATCTGCATCACCTGTTCCTGGTAAACGATCACCCCGTAAGTGGGCTCCAGGATCGGTTTCAGCTTCTCGTGCTGGTATTTTGCATCCGGGTAGGCCACCTGGGCGCGGCCGTGCTTCCGGTTAATAAAGTCATCCACCATGCCCGACTGCAGTGGGCCCGGGCGGAACAGGGCCACCAGGGCGATCATGTCTTCGAGGTTGTCCGGCTGCAGGCGCTTGATCAGGTCCTTCATTCCCCGGGATTCCAGCTGGAATACCGCGGTGGTCTCCGCTCTTTTGAGCATTTTGAAGGTTTCTTCATCGTCCAGCGGCAGCGCGGCAATATCCAGGGGCTCCTCACCCTCGCGCGCACGGGTCTCGTCCACCATGCGCTTGGCCCAGTCGATGATGGTCAGCGTCCGCAGGCCGAGGAAGTCGAACTTCACCAGGCCCGCATCTTCCACATCGTTTTTATCGAACTGGGTGACCAGGCCCGCGCCGGTCTCGTCACAGTAAAGCGGCGCAAAATCGGTGAGCTTGGTGGGGGCGATAACGACACCACCGGCGTGCTTGCCCACGTTACGGGACACCCCTTCGAGCTGCAGGGCCATCTCCCAGATTTCCTGGCCCTCGTCATCGTGGTCGAGGAATTCCCGCAGGATCTCTTCCTGGTCGAAGGCCTTTTGCAGGGTCATACCCACGTCCGGGGGAATCATTTTGGACAGCTTGTCGGCGAGGCCGTAGGACTTGCCCTGTACCCGCGCCACGTCCCGCACCACCGCCTTTGCGGCCATGGTGCCGAAGGTAATAATCTGGCTCACCGCCTGGCGGCCATAGTTATCCGCAACGTAACCAATTACCCGGTCGCGCTTCTCCATACAGAAGTCGATATCGAAGTCGGGCATCGACACCCGCTCCGGGTTGAGGAATCGCTCGAACAGCAGATCGTATTGCAGCGGGTCCAGATCGGTAATATCCAGCGAGTAGGCCACCAGGGAGCCGGCACCGGAACCCCGCCCCGGGCCCACCGGGATATCGTGGTCTTTGGCCCACTGAATAAAGTCCATCACGATCAGGAAGTAGCCGGGGAATCCCATCTGGATAATGATATCCAGCTCAAAGCGCAGGCGGTCCTCATAGACCTTGCGACGCTCGGCATAGTCCGCAGCGGATTTGTCGAGGATGGTGGCGAGGCGCCGCTCCATGCCCTCGTAGGAGACCTTCTCGAAGAACTGGTCCTCAGTCATACCCTCGGGAATGGGGTACTCCGGTAAGAAGTATTTACCCAACTGGATTGGCGCGGAGCAGCGTTTGGCGATCTCCACGGTATTTTCCAGGGCTTCGGGGATATCGCCAAATAGCTCCCACATCTCTTCCGGTGTACGGAAATACTGTTCGGCGGAATAGCGGCGCTCGCGGCGGGGGTCGTCGAGGGCACGACCTTCGTGGATACAGACACGCACCTCGTGGGCCTCGAACTCGCTCTCTTCCATAAAGCGCACATCGTTAGTGGCCACCACTGGCAAATTCAGTGTCTGTGCCAAATCCACCGCCGAATGCAGGTAGTCTTCATCGCCAGCGCGACCGGTGCGCTGTAACTCCAGGTAATAGCGGCCGGGAAATAACTCCGCCCACTCCCGTGCCAGTTCCTCTGCCTGGGCGCGACGCCCCGCAACCAAGGCTCGGCCTACATCGCCGTACTTGGCACCAGACAGCATCAGCACCCCATCGCTGTACTCTTTCACCCACTCGCGCTTGATATAAGCGTTACCATGGTACTGGCCCTCCATCCAGGCGCGGGAGATCAGCTCGGTGACATTTCGATAGCCATCGGCATTCATCGCATAAAGCGTGATTAGCGTGGGCTTGCCTTCGCCGCCCTCGCTGAGCCAAAAATCCGCTGCGGTAATTGGCTTGATACCGGCACCCAAACAGGCCCGGTAGAACTTGATCTGGCCGTAGAGGTTGCACTGGTCGGTAATCGCCAGGGCCGGCATTTCCAGCTCCTGGGCACGGGCAATGGCCGGTTTGATACGTACCAGGCCATCGATCAGGGAAAATTCCGAGTGAATTCTTAGGTGGACAAAGGGTTGAGTCATAGTCGCGTTTAGTTCCGGGCCCTGCGAGGCCCGGCCCCGACAAAGCGCTATCGATTGTTTACCAGATTCGGCCCATTTGCCGCGCGCGCTCGGTGCAGAGCTTTAACACTGCACGGCGCTCATCATTGTTCATTGAGCCCCAGCGGCTGATTTCGTTACCATTGCGAAAACAGCCCTCGCACAGGTCCTGCTCATTCAGGGCACATACGGAGATACAGGGGGATTTCACCGGGCGCTCTTTCGGCTCCACGGTTTTTACCGGTTGTTCAGACAACTTCTTTAAACCTCAAGATTTAGCCTCAAGAGACTCGAGCGGGACCAGCTCACTGGCAAAATATTTGCCGTTGGCCGCATAGTGATCGCTGCTGGCTTTGAGCAGCTCGTAGGTGGCGGGATCGAGAGATTTTACTACCTTGCCGGGAGAGCCCAGCACCATAGAGTAATCGGGGATTTCTGTGCCCTCGGTCACCAGCGCATTGGCGCCAATGATACAGCACTTGCCGATTTTGGCCCGGTTTAAGATCACGGCATTAATACCTATCAGGCTGTAGTCACCAATGTCACAGCCGTGCAGCATCACTTTATGGCCTACGGTGACACCGGTGCCGATGGTTAATGGCGTCCCGGGATCCGCATGCAGCACGGCGCCATCCTGCACATTCGTATTTTCGCCGATGGTAATCTGCGCACAGTCACCGCGAACCACCGCGTTAAACCACACAGAGCTATGGGCAAGCATGCGCACATCACCAATTACATGGGCACCGGGCGCAATATAGTGGCCCTCACCTTCCAGTTGTGGCTGTTTATCCCCCAATCTGTACAGCATTTGGCCTCCGGTTCGATCTGGTTACGAACCGCTTATTATCCTGCTCCGAAGGGGATGTGGCTAGCGCATAACAACTGTGCCCTAAAGCAACTCACCTTGAGCTACAAAATGAGCACCCTCCAGGGTAAGCAATCGAGCCTTTAGTGACAGACCGCCGGCATATCCTGTGAGACTACCATTGGCCCCGATCACCCGGTGACAGGGAATCACCACCGCTATCGGATTGGCGCCGTTGGCCCGCGCCACTGCGCGAATGGCACGGGGCTGACCCAGCGACCGGGCCTGCTCGCTATAGCTGCGGGTTTCGCCGAAGGGAATCTTTAACAGTGCCTCCCAGACACAACGCTGGAACTCGGTCCCCTTAGGCGCCAAGGGAAGGTCGAAGCTTTGACGCTGCCCGGCGATAAATTCGCGCAGTTGGTCCGCAGCCCTGTCGGTCAGCTCGGAAGCTCCCCTCTGCCAACCAGAACCCACACGAAGCGGCCGCTCCATATCAAAAAACTGCAAAGCGACGATCCCTTTACTATCCCCTTCACTACCCTCTTCGCAGGCTGCGATGGCGACCTCTCCCAACTCCGTGGTGTAACACTCGTAAACAATCATTTCTTATCTCCTGATTTCAGGGATTGCCATAACAACATGGCTCCATAAGCCCGCCAGGGCCGCCACTGTTCCGCCCGTGCCAAGGCCTGCCTGGGTTTTGCCTTTTCACCCTCACTGCCAAGCGCTTGCAGAATACCCAGATCCGAAGACGGAAAGGCATCCGGCATAGATAACCCGCGCATGGCGATATATTGGGCGGTCCAATCACCAATACCTGGCAGCGCAGTAACCTGCTCACACCAGGCTTCCAGGGATTGCTCGGCAAAATTCACTCGGCCATCCAGAGTTGCCGCAACAAACCCGCGCAGGGTTTTGGCTCGAGTGCGCGTCAATCCCAAGTCGGCAAAGTCTGCCCCGGCGAGCTGTTGCGCTGTAGGAAACAAAAATCGCTCTTCGCCAGCATCATCCATAAAAGACTCCCCATAGCGAGCCACCAAGCGCCCGGCGATAGTGGTTGCCGCCGCCACGCTGATCTGCTGGCCGAGGATCGCCCGCAGGGCATATTCAAACGGGTCCCAGGCGCCGGGAAGACGCAACCCAGGCTGTAGGGTTAGCTGCCTTTCCAGCAGCGGGTCGCCATTTAATGCCGTTTGGATTTCCTCGATATCCGCATCCAGATCAAATAGACGGCGCAGGCGCTGATTGAGCAGGTAGAGCCCCGCCCCCCCTTCCTGGCCGGAGATCTCCACCACTAGGCGTTTTCTCTCCGCGTCATTAGATACCCGAATCGAACCGCGGCAGCCATCCAAGGCAATGCTGCGCGAATAGACTTCTCCATCCACCTGTTCCACGCCCTTCAGGGCACGCGCGCCCAAAAAGGACAACAGTTGAGACCAGCCCAACGGTGGGCGGTAATCAAGATACAGGCGAACTTGAGTGGCAATTCCCGGTTTTAACTGATCACCGCTCCCTTCTCTGCGCACTTCGGAAGGGGTGCGCTGATATATCTGCTTAAAAACGCCATTAAAACGACGCAGGCTATTAAAACCGGACTCGTAAGCAATTTCAGCGATAGGCAAGTGGGTATCGCGTAACAGGCGAAAAGCAAACAACGCTCGCTCAGTCTGCCACACCGCCAAGGGGCTCACACCCAGGTGCTCGGCAAATAAACGACGTAGATAGCGGCTGCTGACGCCGAGACGCTCGGCCAATCGCTCCACCGATTGCGGCTCCCTTTCACTGCGCATTAACTTCAAGGCCCGCTGCACCGTGGTCGATACCAGACCCCATGCTGGGCTTCCCGGCGCAGAATCCGGTCGGCAGCGCAGACAGGGCCTAAAACCGGCATTGGCCGCCTCGGCTGCAGTGGCAAAATAGGTGACATTGCGCTCCAGGGGCGGTCGCGCAGGGCAGATGGGGCGGCAAAAGATTCCGGTCGTCTTCACCGCAGTGAAAAAACGCCCATCGAAGCGCCGATCACGGGCAAGCCGCGCGCTAGAACAAATTGCCGCATCAATTTTCATGTGCCCCTCCCGTATATGACTTCCAGTCTATTTCTACGCCGCACAATAAACTAGTCAAAAACGGAACTGGTCAAAAACCTTTCTGACCAACTGGTCAAAACAAGAATCCAGTCGCCACTACCTTGGATAAATAATTCAAGTAAACAGCGTTTCTGGCAGCACCAGCTATTGTTTGCTAGCCGATGAATTGGCGAATCTGATTATTCTCTTCCCACCGATAAAAATAATCAGGGTCATTAATTTCCACCTCACCAGCAGTTCAGAAGAGAAAGGCATAGCGACACCTGCCACTCATTCATCCACATCAATGTCGGCCACTTTATTTTTTTTCATTGAAAAAAATAAAACCCACAAAATAAACCGCCTTTATTTCCTCAATCATTACCTTTATTCAGAGAAAACACACATATTTACCCACATCGAAAATTCGGTGGCTTATCTAATCTGAAAAGAAATAAATATCAGATATTTATCCCCCGAAATCTATCTAACGGGAAGAACCCATAAAAAAGTGACGATTTAATTTTCACTTCTTTTCGCGCAAGCCATAGGCCACTTCTTCGCCGAGCAGATAACAAAAAAGGATTTGTCCCCGGAGATTTTCAACATGCCCAAAATACCGCTGATTGTATTTATTCTCTCTCTACTGCTATTGAGCGCCTGTGGTTCCGACAAAGGGAGAGGTAGGGCCGCCGAAGACTTACTCCCCGGCTCCAATGTCACAGACAGTGATAGAGACGGCATACGAAACTCCGATGACAATTGTCCCAGCATCAGTAACGCCTCTCAAGAGGATCTGGACAGTGATGGCAGCGGTGACGCTTGTGACAGCGACGATGACAATGATAACCACCTGGATTCCGAGGATAACTGCCCACAAGTCGCCAACACCGATCAGGCAGATAGTGATGGTGACGGTCTTGGCAATGCCTGCGATGAAGACCTCGATGGCGATGAAGTGGTAAACGAAGAGGATAACTGCCCTGCAGATGCGAACCATGAACAGGGTGATATAGACAACGATGGTGTAGGCGATAGCTGCGACAACGATCGTGACGGTGATGACTACACCAACACCCTCGACAATTGCCCAAATGTCGCCAACCCAGATCAGGCTGATCAAGACAGTGATGGCATTGGCGATCTTTGTGATGCCGATAGCGATGGTCTGGACGATGGCGTAGACAACTGTCCGCAAGTGCCCAACGAAGATCAAGTGGATACCGATAGCGATGGCGTAGGCAACGCCTGCGATAACGACGATGACGGTGATGGTATCGAAGACAGTGGCGACAACTGTCCAAGCACTCCGAATCCCGCCCAGGAGGACCAAGACAACGATGGTCTCGGTAATGTGTGCGACCCTGACCGGGATAACGACGGCACTGAGAATGAAGCCGATAACTGTCCCAACGTCTCCAACGCCGATCAAACTGACACCGACTCTGATGGGCAGGGCGACCTTTGCGACGGTGACGATGATGCAGATGGCATTGAGGACCAGAGCGACAACTGCCCACTTGAAGCCAACGCCGACCAGACCGACACCGATGGCGATGGCCTCGGCGACCTCTGCGACTCGGATCGGGATGGCGATGACGTGGACAACGATGCGGACAACTGCCCACTTGAGCCGAATGCAGATCAGGCAGATCAGGCAGATAGCGACGGTGACGGTTTCGGCGACGCCTGTGATAACAACGCCGATATTGACGGGGACCTAATTCCCGACAGCTTCGACAACTGTGTAAACGTTGCCAATACCAGTCAAATCGACCGAGATGGAAATGGAATTGGTGACGCCTGTGACAGTGATCTGGATGGCGACGGCAGCGATAACGAAGTAGATAACTGCCCGGCTATTCCCAACCGGAATCAGGCAAATAATGATAACGACCAGTACGGTGATATCTGTGATAGCGATGATGATAACGATGGCATCAACGACTCTGCTGATAACTGTCGCTACGCCTCCAATGCCGACCAGAAAGACAGCGACGGAGACACCCTCGGCGATGCCTGTGATTCCGATCTGGATAATGACGGCATCGAGAATGCTAACGACAATTGTCCCAACGCCTCCAACACCCTACAAGAGGACCGGGATGGGGATGGCATAGGCAATGTTTGCGATACAAACACCGATAGTGACAATGACAGCTATGACGACGGAGTAGACAACTGCCCAACCGTAACAAACCCGGATCAGGCGGATCAGGATAAGGACGGCAATGGAGATAGCTGTGATATTGACTGGGATGGAGACGGCACGGCCAATGGGCAAGATAACTGTCCCTTTGTACCCAACGATCAAACCGATAGCGACAGCGACGGCTCCGGTGACCACTGTGATAATGACCTCGACGGTGATGGTGTCGAGGACAACCTAGACAATTGCCCCCATGTGCCAAACCCAGGACAGGAAGACGGTGATGATGATGGCAATGGGGACGCCTGTGATAGTGATGTCGATAATGACACCCTGGATGACAGCGCAGATAACTGCCCAGCTATTTCCAACCCAACCCAAAGCGATAGTGATGGAGACGGACTAGGAGATGCCTGCGACCCCGATGTGGATAACGACGGAGTGGAAAATGCCTTGGACAACTGCCCACAAAGTTGGAATCCAAATGGCGAAGACTCTGATCAGGACGGCATTGGCGATGTCTGTGATTTTGACACCCTCCTCTCCTGCACAAGCTTCGAGGGGCTAGAAATAATGGATGGGGCCAGCACTGAACTGGCGCATGGTATCAATGCCCCCTGCGAGGGCTGTTCTGTAACTTCTTTGGGCAAGGTAAGCAACGGCATACTATCCGATGCCGCCAGAATGGAAGTAGCGAGGGGCGCTGGAGGTAGCACTTATATCCAGGTCAACCATGAAGATGTAAGAACTGGGCGCTATATGGTCAGCTTCCTGGTGGAGAATACCAACTCCCTGCTGGATCTTATTTACCTGAATAGTATTACCATCAGTACCTACCTGGATGGAACAGCCACAGGTGAAAATATCAGCGGCTATAGGCTGGCGCCCTTTAAGGTCAACGGTGCGCGGAATCACCGCCTGCTACTCGCAAATACCCGGGCAGACTTTAATCAGGTTCGCCTGACCCTTAGAGGCCTGGAGCTTAGCAACAACAAGCTAGATGTCTATCTCACCTGTGCGGTACCAATAAGCCAGGAGTAATGACTTTATAATCAAAACAGAAAAGCCCCGGTGTTTCGGGGCTTTTTTTATTAAAAATGTCATTAAAGCACTATTTTACCGCACATATAATCGACCGCTTGGCCAATAAGTATGACCTCATTATTGACAACCTCACACGTCAACACACCACCTCTCTTTGACAGCTGCCTGGCACTAAGACGCGATTTCCCCAATACCTGACTCCAATAGGGGGCAAGCTCACAGTGTGCGGAACCGGTTACTGGATCCTCATTTACCCGCAGCTTGGGGTAAAAACAGCGGCTGACAAAGTCACAGTGATCCCCCGGTGCGGTAATGACGACTCCTCTTAAATCTAACTCAGCAAGCAGCATAAAATTCGGCTTAATGCTTTTTAATTCAGCCTCGCTATTTAGCACAACGATATAGTCAAACGCAGCCAAAGTTTGTAGCGGTGCTACACCCAAAGCGTCGGGCAAACAGGAAGGACACTCAACCGGAGTGGGCACACTGGCGGGAAAATACATCTTATAGCCATCTTCACAAGCTTCCACTTTTAGTAGACCACTGCGAGTCTCAAAGTGGATGACAGGCCTTTTATAGGACAAATGCTTAAATAACACATGGGCCGTCGCCAGAGTGGCATGACCACAGAGATCCACTTCAGCTTCAGGGGTAAACCAACGCAGCCTGTAACCATCACCCTCGGGTACAAAAAATGCTGTTTCAGATAAGTTATTTTCCTCAGCAATTCTTTGCATCTGTATATCTGGCAACCACTCTTCTAAAGGACAAACCGTTGCCGGGTTACCGGAAAACACTTCAGACGCAAAAGCATCCACCTGATAAAGATTAATCTCCATATTTTTCTGCACTATCCATCCTAAAGGGAAAAGCAGAGATTACTATCAATAGCGCTGACAATACAGGGCGATCATCAAAATGCAACCACAGCAGAAACTTAAAAGGGGCATTCAGATGCCCCTTAAATAGAAACGATGCGCTAACAATGAGATAATGCGTGTTCAATACTTGGCTAAAAATCTCACAAGGGGCATGCGCAGTAGTTTAAAGAAACAAAGAAAATTTTTTAGCCGGCTAATCCAAAGGGCAAACACTTGCCAGAGAAGTTGTGAAAGCACGCTTCATAAATTCAAACTGCTCATTGGTTTCCATATGTTCACTCAATGAGTTCCTGGCAGAAAGAAAGCGCTTCTTCTCCGAATCTGTCATACCTTCATGATAGAGGTATAGCTTTTCAACTGGCTTCATCGCCGATTTTTCGCTTCTATAAAATTGATCCTTGGACATTGCCAGATCAACCTTATCCCGAATTGAGCCATCCGGCATTATTTGAACAGAGACGCTGGGAACATAGTTTGCTATCGGTCCCTTTAGATTTAATACTTCTGGATTAAGCTCACTCAGTTTCTTGGCGATATAAACTTTCAGCTTATTATTTCTAACTTCCAGTTTTACAAACGGCTTTATTATCTTGAACTTATCTTTATCCTCTTCAAACAATTGCACAGACGCCTCTAACATCACCAAACTCTGGGTGTTCAGAAAACGCTCATACTCCTCTAACTGGCAAGATGCTTGTGCATACTGACTGAAGAAAAAGGCGAGAACCAGGGCTGGTATTTTCATTGTTCCAATGATTATCCTTAATTTTTAGGTATTGGCCGCCCAACTCCATTAGGCGAATCTGACGTATATCACACCCTATTTTAGTCGCCTTTTTCTCTTGCATAACCTATAGGTTCACATTTGCGGGATTCCCCACAGAAAATACGTGGCTTCCTTCTTTTTTCAGGCTATACACGCCATTAAAAGACAACGGGGAGAAGATGGAAAGAAAGACCAGGGCATTACCTCTAAAGGTTTGCCCTCTGTGCAGCCCAATGCAATAAAACTGAACTCTTCTTAATTAGCGATAATTATCCAGGATAATCGGGGGCAGGCTCCTGGCTTCCGACATCCACTCTTCCACACTCTCTCTAGCAAGAAGCCTTTTTATCCACTGGTGGGTCAGAGGCCAGCTTCGCATTTGAGGGCGGTGAGAATAAATTCTGATTACCGTGGGTACCAGTGCGAGATCGGCCAGGGAGAGATCACCACATAGGTAAGGGCCGCCACTAAGGCTAAGTTCTTGCTCCCAACAACGAAACAACCGCTCTGCATCTATTTGCTCTTCCTGGCTCATCTGCCGTTTATCGGGATAAAAAGCACTTTCAAAAGATAGCCGTGGACATAGCCCTGAGAGTCCCGCATGCTGCCAGCTTAAGAAGGATCGCGCTCTAGCCCTTAGCAAGGGATCTGAAGGCAATAAATTTCCACCACCAATATCATTGACATACTCCATAATAGCCAAAGAATCAAAGATGATACTTTGGTTCTCCATCAGTACAGGCACTGAAGCAGCTGGGGAGATCTCACCAACTCTACGAAGATTGTTGAAACGCTGTGGCTTGCGAATATCAACAACCTGCTCTTTAAAATCAATACCCAGCTCCCTTAAAGGAAGCCATGCTCGAAATGCCCAAGTGGAGGCATTCTTTGTACCAATGTATAAAATACGTTCCATGTTTAGCCTTAAAAAATTTAAGAATCAATCTTACAGCCAGATAACAAGGTAATCACAATAGGTCCACTCTTTTTCCCATCAGAGACTCCAACCTATCGAAGCTTTCTTTCCAGGCAAAGATACACAAAGAGGCTAGCCTAAAAAATCACAACAATAAAAATGCCATCACCAAATTATTGATTACCTCTCATGCTTCACACATCTATATAGGCATCCGGCTCCCTAGAAAAATATCAAAACAAAAAACCCGGCAGGAGCCGGGTTTTTGAAGGTAGTTTTTTGCTTATTTTAATCCAAGCACTTCTTTGCCCTGGATAAAAGTAACATCGACAGGAATATTCGCTTCAGCCAGTCGGTCCAAATCGGACTGCAACTCGGGGCCAATAACGCCCTTTTCGGCAAGCAGAGCTTTAGCTTGGTCGTAGTTACCATCACCTTGGATAGTGAGGATCAGGCGCGATAGATTGGTCATAGCCTGCTGCATTTTTTCGAAATCCACGCTGTACTGCCCGGTTTTCGGGTCACGGGTAAAGGCGCCCTGCTCTTTAAAAAAGTTAAAGCGCATCATATTGGCTTTACCGTGGGCACTGGCTGCACCGAAGCGCACACTGCGGAAAATACCGGCCAAGAAGGTAACGTAGTTATCCATCAGTTCACCTTCTTGGATCTCCCCCTTCTCATGCAGGCGGGTCACCATATACAGGCCGAGAATATCCGCTTTGCCTTCTTCCAGGGAGGAGGAAGTCTCCTTCAGTGCCTGACGCACATTTGCCCCGCCAGTCACAGTCTTCTTAATACCTAGGCCGTGTGCCACTTCGTGGAACATGGTATTAGCAAAGAAAGCGGGGAATGTGATGTGCTTACGCTGATCCGGCGCAATCAACACATCGCTGATGGGCACCAGGATCTTATCGAACTTAGCGCGCATAGCATTTTTCAGCTGTAGCCGACGAGTGCCTTTCGCCAGCTGCACTTCTTCATCATTAGGCAGGTTAATGGCGATGGTCTTGGAACCCGCATTGCTGTGACCCGCGTAGAAGAGTACATCGTAGGCATTCAGGTCGGAATCGGTACCCGGCTCTTCGGCTTTGTACTTTTCCTCTACCGGCAGGCCTTCCTGTAGTTCAGGCAACAGCGCAGCAAACTTGGCCAGCTTCTTACTCCACTCTTTATCTTTGAGGAGTACATAAGACTCATAGGCCGTGCGATAGGCGAACATCTGATCTTCGTAATTTTCGATGGGCCCGATCACTACGTCGATATCATTTTCCTTCATGTCCATCCAAGCCATGTCGCTGGGACGGAAATTATCATTGAGCAATGCATCCGCGCGCATAATCAAGTAATGAGCGAACTCTTTACTTTCCGCCAGTGAAGCTGCCTGGCGCAGGATATCCGCAGCCTTCTTCAGGTCAGCATTGTAGGCTTTGCTGTAGGGAATCAGCTCCAGCTTGCCGGCATC
The DNA here is from genome assembly GCF_052466775.1 of Microbulbifer sp. CnH-101-G. Classification (NCBI taxonomy): domain Bacteria; kingdom Pseudomonadati; phylum Pseudomonadota; class Gammaproteobacteria; order Cellvibrionales; family Microbulbiferaceae; genus Microbulbifer; species Microbulbifer sp. CnH-101-G. Next base: position 656,733 of record NZ_CP174292.1, on the reverse strand, counting down.
GTTCCGACGCACCAGAGAGTAAAGGCCATCTTTTCCCGGTTGGTCCCAGTTCTCAAACTCTTCGCGGGTCATATCTGCCGGATAGAAGTTGGCACCCAGGGGTTTCGGGCCGTAGCCGGTAATAAACGGCTTGTTGTCATTGAGGCGATCCCAGGGACCGTAATTAATCTCGGCAAACTTGCGCGCGCGGTTGTCCTCGATATCGGGCAGCAGTACTTCTGCCGGGCCGTACGACTGCAGCCAGAACAGTTGATCCATGATCCGGCTGGCATCGATCAGCAGGCCGATCATTTTTCGCTGGTTCGCGGTGAGATCGCTCATGTCAGCGGTGAGTTCTACCGGTACATAAATATCAAAGCGCTTATCGGCATTTTCTATGGCTTGCCCTGCGGGTGGAGTGACCGTCTCAGATTCAACGATCTGCGCCTCGGCTTCGTCTTTACGGATTTCCTCGGACTGTTTGTCTTTGCTACAGCCGCCCACCAGCGCCAGGGCCAGCAGTGCGGCAGCGATCTTGGTGGTGTGAAAGGGGATGGTCATATCGCTCTGCCTATCGTTTTTTTGTTTCGGCGCCACATTAGTCTGGCTGCGCACAATTATCAAGATAGGTCTTCAGGGCTCCGCAACTTGGGAAGTCAAAGCCGATTCCTCCCCTATTCCAACCGTACGCTCCTGTTGTTGCATACGCCACAGGGTCGCATAGTGCCCGCCCTCCTCCAGCAGCTGATTATGGGAGCCCTGCTCCACAATCTGGCCCTGGTCCATAACCAAAATTTTATCGGCATCCACCACTGTGGAGAGGCGGTGGGCAATCACCAATGTGGTCTGCTCGCGGGCAATTTCCTTTAAGGAGGCGACAATGCCGCGCTCAGATCGGCTGTCCAGAGAGGAAGTGGCTTCATCAAAGATCATAATCGGCGGTTTTTTAAGCAGCGCCCGTGCGATAGCAACCCGCTGTTTCTCACCGCCGGAGAGCTTGAGGCCGCGCTCGCCTACCAAGGTATCCACTCCCTGGGGAAGCTGGCGAACAAAGTCCGACAGATGCGCATGATGAATTGCGGCCATCACTTCCTCATCAGTGGCATCAACCCGCCCATAGCGCACATTATCTTTGATCGACTGGTTGAATAGCACGGCATCCTGGGGCACTACACCGATCGCGCGGCGCAGGGATTCCTGGCTCACGGCGCGAATATCCTGACCATCAATACGAATAGCCCCACCGCTCACGTCATAAAAACGGAACAACAACTTAAACAGGGTGGATTTACCAGCCCCGCTGGCCCCTACAATCGCCACCTTTTGGCGCGGTGACACAGAGAAACTAACCTGGCGCAAAATTTCACGATTGTCTTTGTAGCCAAAGCGCACGGCATCAAATTCAATACGACCTTCCGATACCAACAAATCCTGGGCTTTAGGCTTATCTGCCACCGCAGGCTTAACCGAAAGCAGAGAGAACATCTTTTCAATATTGGCCAAAGCCCCTTTCATCTCCCGGTAAACAAAACCGAGAAAATTCAGCGGAATAAAAATTTGCATCATAAAGGCATTAACCAAAACAAAATCCCCGATGGTCATCTGTCCTTTGGTCACACCTACCGCCGCCAGTATCATAGCCGCACACATGGCACTGGCGATGATGAATGCTTGGCCCGTGTTTAAGCTAAACAGGGATAAGCGATTTTTACGCCTAGCCCGCTCCCAGACAGCAAGCTCTCGATCGTAGTGATTCGATTCATGCCGCTCATTGGCAAAATATTTTACCGTTTCATAGTTGAGCAGGCTGTCCACGGCACGGCTGCTTGCCTGGGATTCTGCCTCATTCAGGGCCCGCACAAAACGGGTGCGCCATTCGGTAGCCAATACAGAGAAACCGATATAAACAAACACGGCGACCACTACCACCAGGGCAAACACACCGCTGTAATTCCACCAAAGCAAGCCGGCCACCATGGCAATTTCCACCAGGGTTGGCACGATATTGAACACCATAAAACGCATCAAAAAGCCGATGCCGCTATTGCCACGTTCAATATCTCGGGAGAGCCCACCGGTGCGTCGGTCCAGATGGAAATCCAGGTCCAGTTTGTGCAGGTGTTGAAATACTTCCAGGCCAACCCGGCGCTGAGCCCGCTCGGTTACCCGACCAAAAATGGTATCCCGCAATTCACCAAATAAGGTGCTGGAAAATCGCACCGCACCATAAGCTAATAAAAGCCCTAGCGGCAGTGCAATGGCCTGGGCAATACCGCCGGCATTATCCAGATTGTCGACGATATGCTTGAGGATAAATGGCAGGGTAACTCCGGCCACTTTCGCCCCAATCAAGCACAAGATTGCTAGGGCGACAGCCCGGCGGAACTCCAACAAATAAGGAAATAGGGTTTTCAGCGCACCCCAGTGCACCTCATCCAGAGAAACAGTGGACTTGGGTCTCGGCATAATCGTTTCCGGAAGGCAAAATAGCCGCCCATTATAAATAGACTGAATGAGTTATATAGACGCTCAATCGTATTAATTGGCTGGTGCCCAAGTCTTTGGCTTACTACCGAACCAGCGGGGTTCACACCTTCGCCACTAAGCCACCATCGACATTAAGCGTTTCCGCAGTAATGAAGCGGGAGTCATCAGAGGCCAGGAATACTGCCGCATTAGCAATATCGTGAGGGTAGCCCGGCCCCTTCAACATTTGTGCGGTCTCGAGGAAGTTAGCAAAAACATGTTTGCCATCTGGAGAAGTAACTGCTTCGGTCAGTATTTGCCCCGGGCGCAAGCAGTTCGCTCTAATATTGTGGCGGGCTCCAATCCCGGCAATATAGCGGGTAAAGGCTTCCACCCCAGCCTTGGAAGCGTAATAGGAGGCTGATGGCAGGAAACCGACTTGATCCAATTGATTATCCGTGGGTGCACTCTGTGCTGCCAGTGAGGACACATTGATAATGGCCCCACCACCAGCACCTATCAGGTAAGGCCAGACTGCCTTACACATCAGGAAGCAGCCTGTCATATTGACTTTAAACACTTCCTCCCACTCTTGTAAGTTCTCATAGGGGAACATATTTGGGGCGCCGGTACCTGCACCGTAAAATAAAGCATTGATAGCCCCATAACGGTGGATAACCTCCATCACAGCCTGGCTCACTAAATTGTTATCAGTGACATCGCAGGAAATATAAGCGGCCTCCCCTCCGGAGGCGAGAATAGATTGTTCAACCTTACGCCCCTCTAAGGCACGCCGTGCCAAAATAGCCACCTTGGCGCCCTCCTCTGCAAAGCGACGAGCGGTTCCCTCACCGATACCTTCATTGCCGCCAACGACAATGGCGACTTTATTGTTTAGTTTTCCCATAAATCGACCTGCCAAAGCCAATAATTACTGCAGTGATGACGAGATTATTTATATTTTAGGGACCTCTGAACAATTCCATAATACAACTTTGGGCCTTGAAAGCGACAGAATTTAGTCCCTGCTCACCGCGAATGGCTATGGCCCTTTGCAAGTGGTGCAACGGAGCAATTGCAACCTTAAAGAGCAGTTTTCTGATTTCAGAGCGGCTCACAGAATTTTGCAGGGAGCCCTTAATTTTAAAAAGCGGCATTACCATTAATGGCGTAGAGCAAACCTTTTATGGGGGATGGGAATATCCTTTATTTTGGTCTTTCATCTGCCTGACGTTTGCGCTAACTGGTGGCAGGAAGTGGTCCTTAGATGCACATTTAAGAAAAGCCAATTCTGCTATTATAAGATTTTTAAGCCAATATTTTATCAACCTGTAAAAAACAGCTTGCAAAATAGACGACTGACAGGCAACAAGCCTGTATAGCACTGATCAATAGATGGTGAGTAAAGGATTAATCTGTGAAACATCGCCTTCATCTGTTAGTTGAAACCGATGCACATGAAGGCCTCGTATGGGTAGACTGGCAAAAGAGATTATATTTTACCTCCAAGCCTTCAAATGATTACACCATACCATCGGCGATTCGTTATTTCGATTTCAAAGATAAGTCCGTTCATACCATTATTGAGCGAAGCAATATGGCAAATGGTATGTGCCTAGCTGCTGATAAGAACCATCTACTGGTAGCTGAACAGGGTTTCAATAATAATCCTGGTTGTATTAGCCGCATCAACTTAAATACTTTTTATCGTGAGATTATTGTTGACAGTTTTAAGGGGCTACCATTCAATTCACCTAACAAAGTGGCTCAGGCGAATTCCCACTTCTTTTTTACTGACCCCGATTATGGCTATTACCAGGGCTTTAGACCACAAAGCGATTTGCCCACTGGGCTCTATTCCTATGACGAGCAATCTTCGCAACTTTATTGCCTGGGGGACGAGTTTATCGTTCCTCACGGGGTTGCACTCTCCAAAAATCAAGAAACTTTATTTCTAGTTGATAATTGTAGTATTACAAAAGAAAACCCTTTTATAACCCCAACCATGAACAAATAATATTCACACTTCAGCTCAGCTGTGAGTCCAGTACAGCCCAACCAGAAACAATCATTGAAATCCCCCCAACAGGTTTTATCGATGGAATACTGATGGGAGAAAATTCACAGCTTATCTTTACCAGTTTGAACAAATTGATGACCTGCTCCACACAGGGACAAAACCTGCAGTGTCTCTTTGAGGGCTCAGAAGACTTAAACTTTATCAATATAGCAATGGCAGAGGAAAGACTTTACGCCACCACCGATAACGCCATTCATTATCTTGAAATTTAATACAAAGCATGAAAACAAACAAAAGTATTCGGCAAAAGTACTACCACCTTTGGACGGATGAAAATTATATCTCCCGGACAACAGAGCAGTATTTTACTGACTTCGCACTAATCCAATATTCCAACCCCACCCCAGAATATCACTACCAAGCTTTACCAGTGGTAAAAGGCAGTGAATTTGCCATCTTACCTCCCGGCTGGGAAAGTGACTTTCATCCAACTCCCAGCCCACAATGGGTAATAACCTTATCGGGCCAATGGAGCACAACAACAAAAGATGGCGTTTCCATAACATACCAACCCGGTGATGTACACTTTGGGGGAGACTTACCGATAGAGGAATTACCGTTAAACCAGCAGGGTCATAGAGCGTTTAACCCATCCACCAATGAACCTGCAAAGGTATTGATAATTTCTGTCAACACCCCACTTTCCCCACCTCAAAATCGGGATTCGCCCTGAACACCACAGGTTACATCTTAGAAGTGGCCTCACAATTTTAAATCAACTATTTTCTTACAGATCTATAGAAAAGTGACCAGCAGCAATTTCCAGCAAGCTAACCCTTACCCCTGGGCTTATTTGGACCTCGCTTCGCATCGATTTCTATGTACTCGATAATTTTACCAGCAACATCAATATCTGATGCATTTTCAATGCCCTCCAGCCCAGGAGATGAGTTAACTTCGATGACTAGTGGGCCGTGTGCGGAGCGCAGAATATCTACCCCGGCCATATCAAGTCCCATCACCCTTGATGCACTAACTGCTAATCTACGTTCCGTCGCGCTTAGCTTGACCATTTCGGCACTACCACCGCGGTGAAGGTTTGACCTATATTCACCCTTGGCAGCTTTCCGCTGCATTGCAGCCACAACCTTTTCACCAACGACAAAGCACCGAATGTCTGAGCCACCGGCTTCCTTGATAAATTCTTGCACAAGGAAATCAGAGCCGATACCGCGAAATGCGTTGATAAGCGCTTCCGCTGCTTTTTGCGTTTCTGCCAGCAACACGCCATTGCCCTGTGTGCTTTGAGTTAACTTAACAATTAGGGGCGCACCACCGACAGATTCAATCAATGGTGCGGTTGCCTTTGCGGAGTGAGCATAGCTTGTGACGGGTTGACCGATGCCTTTTCGAGCAAGTAATTGATGCGCTCGCAGTTTGTCTCTAGAGCGTGTAATTGCGATTGACTCATTTATCGAATAGGTGTTGGCTACCTCAAACTGCCTTAGAACCGCGCAACCATAACTTGTAATACTTGCTCCAATTCTAGGAATTATTGCATCGAATGAAAGCTCTTCAACATGGCCTTCCTTACTTTGATAGTAAACATTTGGATCATTTGCGGTGATGTTCATGAAGCACTTAAGGGCATCAATCACGCGTACTTCGTGACCGCGCGATGTCGCCGCCTCCACAAGTCGGCGGGTTGAATAGAGTTTTCGGTTTCTAGATAGTATGCCAACCTTCATATTTATTCCTTGTTTATATACTTCCAAATCTCCGTAATGCAAAGCAAGCCCGCATCAAAATCTTTAAAAAAACACCATCAACCAAGCATACCCAACTTCAAATTAGAGTGAAACCACACCAAACAGTAAAATTAACTTATTACAATAAATATCAGTTAATAAAGCCCTCACCTCTTTATTAACCATAGATCTCGTTTTAATATCACGTCCTGAGCAAACCATCTACCTTTACCCAGATCTCTAGTAGTGCTTGGTAAAGGAGGGAGAGAAGAGTAAATCCAACCTCTTATAGGTAGAAATGTTCCCAAAAACTAAACAGTACCTTTAAAATACACCTGGCTACCAACGGGAATCACCCTCGAGCTAGCTTTTAATTGAGGAAGAAAAAGCTCAATCAGCTTTCATTGATCGTCAATTAATTCTGACTTAAATCTACTTACATCTATTATCCGCCTTTTAATCCGTTATTATTCTAGGGCCACCGCTTCAAGTTATATAATAGTTTACAAATATTTCCTAGTAATTACTCTGCTTCCAGCCTACCTTCCCATCTAAGGTTATCAACTTGGAAGCTCTATGAATCCGTTACAGGAATGCATTGAGAAGATTGCCATCTAGGATTTACTGGCACGATTCACCCTTTGCATCGACAACCATGATGCTATGGGATGGGTCTCTCTCTTCACCGAGAAAGGTCGCTTTGAAAACGGTACACTTATGATCAAAGGGCGGGAGAAGCTACGTCAACACCTGGTTGTTCACAGCCAGCTGGGCACACGACATATCACCTCCTCCCCCCATTATGAAGTTTCTTCCGATGGAATGAGCGCCGAGAGCAAAGCGACAACGGTAGTTATAGGAGCCACCCGAGCAGGCCACCGCGTAGTGATGGCTGGGCAATATGACGATGAGCCGGTCAAAATCGGTAGTAACTGGCTGTTCCTGCGCAGGAGTGCAGAGGCATTTAGTTTACCTGAAGATCCAGAGTTTTCATTACTCAGTGCAGACCGGCAATCTGCACATGTAATAAAACCCTTATTAGATGCATCGCAGCAACTGGGCGAACCCATCACTTCAATTAGTATCTGCCTAGGCCCTAATCGATTGACTCTGATATTTTAACCACACCCCAATGCCGGCAATATAGTCAGTTAAGCCTGCACCCCATCCGTAGAGGTCTATTCAGAGACTGAGAAAAGCGCTTCAATTACGCATTTGTCGTGCACTTAGTGCAGCGAGTAAAAACACATTGATGACCTGCACCACTCCCTGCACAAAGCTGCAATGTATCGATGTCGAAATAAAAGAATTAATATGCTTTAGCTCCAGCTCTGGCTATCCATGCCTTACACGCACCACAAGGAGGTCTTCTATCTGATTTCCCTTTGTGCTTATTGGGCTGACGAGCTGCAAAGATACTGTTTCTGATAGATTGGCTGTTTTCTCCTGATCTACGTCGCTGGCTGAATGCCCTTCTCAGGCAGTCTACCTCAGCACAGGTTCGACCAAAGATATATCGGTCCACATCCAGTTCTGCCGGAATAGTGTTCCAAATCGTATTCGGTATATATCCTCGACTGGTTCCATTTCCCGTTGATCCTTCAAACCACTGTTCTAATACGCTGTCGTACATGACCGCTACCATACTCGGTGTGTTCGAACCATTTCCGCCACGATCCCTGGCTAGTGTTCTAACTTTATTGACGGCCTGATTCCCCAAATTTTGGGCAGAGCCAGCCTTAGGTACTGTCTGAATATATTTGACATATTTTTGGCAGTGCAACATTGGCCGGTGCTTAGGGGCTATCCCCTTGTAGATAGGACCAAACTGACTGATAACATTGTGGGCATGGTAATAGGCATGCTCCATCACCGGAGGAGGCAGCGGAGAACCATTTTCGACCACAAAAATACCACACTTATTACACTGAAATTTATGATGATATTCTGGCATCTTGTATATCCTTTACTTTAACGCAGTTTAATTAAAAAATTGTTCTTTTTGACTATCAAAGAAAGCTGCACACCCTTAAATTGAAAAGGCACTTTTTAGTCGAGGGTAGATCTATTTTTGTTACATTAAATACCTATAAAAATCTACCTATTAAAATTGATTAAAAATTCTTGACTAATGAGCATTGGCGGTACAGCTTATTCAAAGCGTAAATCTAAAAAAAAGTAGAAGTATTGATACTGTTACTTTCAGCTTGGTTCTATAGCCTCAAAGTTGTCCTCGCGCAGGCGCATGGTTCCATCCTCTTGCAGAACCCAGAGTTCCCGAGTGATAACTCCTTGCGCATTGTTCATCTTCCACTTACTGGTCAGAACTGTTGAGGAACCATCAATTACCTCAATCTCGGTATCCTGATAAGCCACATCAGAGAATCCCTGAGCCACTAGGTTTTGCCAGAAAGCTTTTATCTGCTCCCGGCCTAGAAATACCCCAAACGGCTTGGCATTCATTTGAGCACTCTGTTCATACATTGAAGCGCAGCCCTCAGCATTCCCTTGATTAAAAAATGACTTCCACTGCTCGCTGGCAACAATAGTTTTCTCAATAAGTAGTTTGTTCATATCCGACTCCTTAATAAAAGCTTGATTATTAATTTACATAAGCATATTGCCCTAACGCACCGCCTGTGATAAACCCACATTCAATCATAATAGTGTTTAGTGAAATTAAACTATGAAACCCAGCCTAGAAGACATGCAGATATTTTTAGCCGTAGTAGAGGCCCGAAGCTTTACTGCCGCAGCAGACAAGCTGGTACGTACCAAGTCGGCAATTAGCCAGGCAGTAACTAGATTGGAGGAAGATCTCGGCACAAGGCTGCTCTATCGGAGCACCCGCTCGCTTTCACTGACGGAGACAGGAGCCCAATTCTACGCTCACTGTCGCGAAATCCGGGATATCTACAACACCGCCTTGGACGATTTAAAAAGTAGTAACAAGGAACTCTCGGGCATACTGACAATCACAGCTCCCCACGCGCTCTGCGAGCCGGTTATAGTCCCTGCAATTAGGCAGCTTAGCGATCAGCATCCACTACTGGGGGTTCGTTTACTGGCAAATGATGCCCCAATGGATTTGATTGACTCACAAGTTGACTTGGCAATTCGGGTAGGCAACTTGGATATGCAATCTGCCAAAGTGTCAAAGCTAGGCATACTTCGGGAAAGCCTCTATGCGAGCAGAGGATATATAGAGCAACAGGGAGGAATACCTGAAGATCTTACCGAATTACACAACTGGCAACATATCATCAATGATTGGCAAGGCACCCCGGTGAAATATCAGCTGGGCAGTAAAAAAGAGATTCGAGTCATTCCTAAGATACGCTGTAACTCACCACATGACATTCTGCAAATGACAGCGATGGGTTTAGGAGTTGCGAGACTGCCAGACATTGTTGCAGCAAAATTGGTTAGGGAAGATTCTCTAAGACAGTTAGCCACAATAGCTTCAACCCCTGTTCACTATATGCACCTTTTCTCTAAAAGGCCTCCACCAAAGGTTCAGCACTTCACCAAGATTTTGAGAACATTAATGTCATCTTATCACTAGCTTCCGAGTTACCTTCTACTGAGGGGCTATCAAGCACCGGTAGAATTTTAGAGTTAGGATCCGATAAAGATTCACTATGAATGCGAAGAAAAAACTACCGATAGGATCAATTTTCAAGTGCCAACGTTTTTCCCCGCTCCACAAAAGAGCGTTTTAAAAATTCAGAGGCGCTAACACCCAGCTCCTCTCTGAAGGCCCGTGAGAACTGGCTGGTACCGTTAAATCCGCAGTTGAATGCCACCTGTAAAATACTGGCATCGCGCCCGGCAGCCAACAACTGGGCCGACGCTGCCTCCACTCTGGCACGCCGTAGCACGTTGATATATGAGGTATTGTGATAACGCATTGCTCGATGTAGATAAGAGGGAGAGATGTCCAATGAAGTGGCCAACTGGTGAGCGGACAAGTCTGCGTCACAGCAGTATTTTTGAATGAGCCGACAGACTTGATGAAAAATAGCATTTAAGCGACTCGGAGTTTCCGCCTCCGCCTGTAAATTACCGCGACTCTCCTGGATACAGGCAATGATCAGCTCCGCAATCGGATTAAATAGTATCTCTGGAGAGGCAAAAGTGCATTGCTGCTTGGCCTGGGGAAACAATAAAAGATAATTGCGCAACAAAAGCCCCGGCCCACTACTGCCATCAATTTCCAGGGGACGGTTATCTTCGGGACCCGAACGAAACTTTTCAAGCTTATTACGTGGAATACGGCATAACATCGAACGGCTCTCATGCACCAGATCATGGGTAATTGTCTGTGCCAAATCTACCAGATAGAGGCCGCCTGAATTCATCGGAGTAAAAAAGTTACCACGCTGAATGGCGCCTCGTCCCGACAACAAATAAATTAACGTATAATTCGCATAGCCATCACTTAAATGATTAATTGATCGTCGAAAAGAGTTCCCAGAGAAACAAGCACGGGCAAAAGAATCGCTGGTATCAGGATTGGCAGAAACTGCAAACTCTCCAAAGTACTCGCGACTGTGATGGGACTTAAGCAGCAATTCACAACGGTAGGGCAGACTGGCTTCCATCAGCTCTTTCCAGCGACGCCAACGCTCTTTGGGCGGAAAATTCTCAGTCTTCGCCACCCAATCAAAAAACGGGTTCTTGGGTCCTTCCTGTATAAACTCATTCTGCATGGCACGCTTATCCTTAAGCTGTCCATTTAGGGCATTAAGCAAGAATAATATATTTTTTTGGATTTACTCTAAGACTTAAAAGTGGCTCTTTATGGGCTTTCTTTTAACCACACCTCCATTATCTAGATATCTCTCATCCAAAACTTACCCGCCCAAACCTACTTCACTTAAATTTCTTTAACTATAAATCAAATTTCAGAGGAATTTCACAAACCCAAAACAATCAATTAAATAATCTTACCGACGTGTCACTTTCATCCCCACAATTGATAAAACCAATATTCCAATTTGGAATTCCAATAATATTCCTGCTTCAAAAACCAGATGACGCAACCCCTGAACGATTTAACCTTTATAAAAAGGGCTGTTCATCAACATAAGACCGACACCTATGAGAAGGAAGTTTGGTGATAAAAAATGACAACAAAGACTAAAGCTGTATCAAATACACTTATATTTAGGTTGAAGAGGGTTCTTGCGGTAGATATCCCCTGAACCCTGCAGTGAAAGCTAGTTTCATTTACCCCCCCTCATATCAAGCTCCAGGTTAGAACGATGAATGATATTCAATTATGCAAGGACCGATTTGCAATTAGTGACCTGCTCGCTCGTTACACCTTAACCATTGATAACCGTGATGCCCATGGCTGGGCGTCACTATTTACCCCTGACGGCCGCTTCGAGCATGGCAATCGTGTAATCCAAGGCAGGGAAAAACTAGAGCGCTATGCAGTTATCCACAGCAAACTGGGAAGCCGACATATCACCTGCTCGCCGCTACATCATATTTCGGAAGATGGAGAATCTGCCTCAGGCAGAGCGACCACCGTGTTTATCTTAGCGACTCGGTCTGGTTATCGAGTTGCTGTAGCCGCAGAGTACCGGGATGAGCTGGTCAAGGTGGATGGCAGTTGGTTATTTCAACGCCGACGTGGTGATGTGGCTAAGCTACCGGAAGATCCTGACTTTCCAATGGTCACTGCGGATCCCGACACGCGTGATTATATAAGTCTGCTAGAGGATGCTTGGAAGGATCTGGGTGAACTGATATCAGATTAAATCAGCCAAGTTGGCAGGAACCAAAACATCCTAAACTTTAAAGTGCTCGTCCAGAACAGGTCTAATTCAATGTCCTCAATGGCACATCATCCCTGCGTCCAATAGGAGCACCCAGTATTTTTACCAGAAATTCGGTTAACACTCCGGCGGTAAAACCCCAGATTTCGTAGTCACCAAACTGATAAGCAGGCAAATAAATAGGCTGGTCATCAATAGTGACCCGATCTGTGCGGATGCGGGGATCGGCGAGAAAAAACGACAAGGGCACACGAAAAATTGCGTCCAGCTCGCCAGGATTTGGGCTGAGATGGGTGTCCGGTGGAATGACTCCCACCCAAGGCGTTACATGTACCTGCCAACGCGTGGTGCGGGGCCACAGGGGGCCAAGCATACGCACTTGGCTCATGGGAAGAGCCACTTCCTCTTCCGCCTCGCGCAAGGCCGTGTACTGCAAAGAGGGATCGGTGGCATCCCAGCGCCCACCGGGCAGGGAAACCTCTCCGGAGTGGGTCGAGAGCGTATCGGCGCGCTTGGTCAGTACTACATGGGGGTCCGGCTCTTCGGTGAGTGCAATCAACACGGCGGCATGGCCATACAATTCCGACCCTGTTGGGACACCAGCCTCCAATTCCTCAATCTGCTGGGAAATTTTTTTCTCAATAATCGATATCATATACACTTGCCTTGCCTCCTTACTGCGAAGGCTCCCTAACTTTCATCATACTAATTCCCGGCGATAACACCGAGTTGTATGCCGCAATTTCCATTTGCGACTCCCGGCCAGTTAATGCCCCTCTACCCTAGCTGCATCCTGCTGGGTCTGAGGGGTATAACCCCCTTTTGAGCTTCTCTCTAATCGCCTGCACCAGCGCGTAGTACACCGGCACCAATAGAGTGGCAAACAAACTGGCTGCCAGCATACCGCCAAATACCACCAAACCCAGTGAGATACGGCTCACAGCACCGGCACCTGTAGCCACCAATAACGGTATCACCCCAAGAATAAAAGACATTGCCGTCATCAATACTGCCCGGAAACGCAAGCGGGTGGCGGAGATCGCAGATTCGGCAATGGATTTGCCTTTATCGCGCTCTACACATGCAAATTCCACAATCAGAATGGCGCTCTTCGCCGCCATACCAATTAACAATACCAGACCGATCTGGGTATAGAGATTATTAATGGAGCCGGCCAGCCACACCACCAACATGGCACCGCAAATAGCAATAGGCACACACAAAAGCACGGCGAAGGGGATACTCCAACTCTCATACTGGGCTACAAGAAACAGGTACACAAAGACAATGGCCAGACTGAACAGGATAGGAGCCAGATTGCCCGAGGTAACCTCCTGCAAACTGATCCCGGTCCATTCATAGCCGTAACCCTCAGGCAGCCTGGAAGCCAGCTCCTCCATAGTATCCATGGCCTGGCCACTGGAATAACCGGGCGCCGGGGCACCGTTGATTGTCACACTGTTATAGAGGTTATAGCGGGTGATGGTTTGCGGAGCCACAACAGGTTCAATAGTGGAAACGGAAGTGATCGGTACCAAGCCACCACTATTGGCGCGCACATAAAAGCCCGCCAGGTTTTGTTCATCATCGCGAAACTGCGCATCCGCCTGGGCGATAACGCGAAACACTTTGCCGTATAAATTAAAATCATTAATGTAATAGCCACCCAGAAATGTCTGCAATGTGGAGTAAACCTCCGGCAGTGGCACGCCAAGCACATGGGCCTTTTCCTTGTCGATTTTTAATTCCAGTTGCGGTGTAGATGCCTGAAAACTGGTAAAAGCCTGGGAGATTTCCGTACGCTGATTAGCAGCGCCCAGCAAATCAAATAAAACCTGGGATAACTCCGTAATACTGCGCCCTTGCAAGTCCTCCAATACAAACTCAAAACCTCCCACAGTGCCGATACCCGGCAGGGGGGGAATGGCAAATGGCATAATTTGCGCATTGGGGATCTGCGCCAGTTTTTTCTGCACCCGCTGCATAATGGCGAACTGATGGTCCTCTTTATTGGGGCGATCATTCCAGGGTTTTAATACGGCAAACATCATGGCGGTATTGGAGGAGACACTACTGGTAAGCAGGTTGTAACCGGGCACCCCCACCACATGAGCCATGGCGGGCTCTTCCAACAATATATCCGTTACCTGGTTCACAACCGGTCCAGTGCGCTCGAGGGAGGAGCCATCCGGTAGCTGCACATGCAGCATAAAAGTGCCCTGGTCCTCATCGGGAATAAACCCTGTAGGAATACTGCTAAATAACCAGAAGGCCAGCAGGAAAATACCAATAATCGAGATAATTCCCATCAAAGGGATTTTTACGCAGGCTTTTACCATGCCTACATAGAAATTGGTGGAGCGATGCAGCCCGCGGTTGAAAAAACCAAAAATGCCGGTCTCTGTAACCCCGGCTATTTCACCTTCCTTTCCCGCTTTGAGAATACTGGCGCATAGTGCCGGGCTCAGGGTTAGCGCATTGAGGGAGGAGATCGCTACCGACATGGAAATGGTAACGGCGAATTGCTGGTACATTTTCCCGGTGATACCCGGCATCAGCATGACCGGTACGAAGACCGCAAATAGCACTAAAGTAGTGGCAATTACCGGGCCGGTGACTTCGCGCATGGACTGCAGTGCAGCCTCTTTTGGCGTCAGTCCTTCAGCCATTAACCGCTGGGTGTTTTCCACCACAATAATTGCATCGTCCACCACAATGCCAATTGCCAGGATCAGGGCAAATAAGGTGATGGTATTAATGGTCATGCCAAAGGCCAGCATCAGGGCAAAAGTGCCCACCAGAGAGACTGGAATAGCAATGGCGGGGATCAGGGTGGAACGCCAATCCTGTAAAAATAGAAAGACCACCGCGATGACCAGAATCAGGGCGATAAAGAGTGTCTGCACAACCTCCTTGATAGAGGCCTGTACAAACAGGGTGGTGTCGTAGAGAATCTCCGCCTTCAAGCCATCAGGAAAACGTTGGGATAACTCCTTGACCTTGGCTTTTATACGCTCGGCCACATCGATCGCATTGGCTTCTGGCAGCTGGTAAACACCAATTACCGCCGACGCCTGGTTATCCAGTTGCCCATAGGAGGAATAGGACTCACTGCCCAATTCCACTCGCGCCACATCTTTCACCTTAACCATGGCGCCATCGGGCTTGGCACGGATAGTAATATCCTCAAACTCCTTGGGATCCACCAAGCGACCCTGCACCAGGATGTTGTATTGAAATTGCTGATCCTTGCGGATAGGAGGCGAGCCGATTTGCCCCGCGGCCACCTGCACATTTTGCGCCTGTACCGCGCTTATGACGTCCTGGGTGGTGACATCCAGCGAGGCCATCCGGTTCGGGTCCAACCACAGGCGCATGGCGTAATTGCGCGAACCAAAAATCACTACGCTGCTCACCCCCAATACGCGCGCCAATTCATCCTTTAAATAAATTTCCGCGTAATTAGCCAGGAAAAGCTCATCGAATTTTTGGTCCGGGGAAAATAGGTTCACAACCAGAAGCAAAGTGGTGCTCTGCTTGGACACTACTACGCCATCGCGCTTCACATCCTCTGGCAACTGCGGCGTTGCCTGTTCTACACGGTTCTGTACATTGACCTGGGCGATATCATCGTCATAGCCGGACTTAAACGTTACCGTAAGGCTGTAAGAACCGTCGTTGCCACTAGTGGAAGACATATATTCCATACCCTCCACCCCATTTACCTGGGATTCGATGGGCACGGCAACACTATCGCGCACGACTTCAGCACTGGCTCCAGCGTAATTGGCAGCAACATTAATAGTGGCCGGAGTAATTTCCGGAAATTGGGCCACGGGTAACAATGGCAGTGAGAGGATACCCGCGAGGGAGATCAGTATAGAGATGACAAAGGCGAAGCGGGGCCGCCGTATACAAAAGGCACTGATCATAAAAGCGCTAAGTGCCCCGCGCCCCGGGCGGGCTACTTGTAATCATCCACTTCTCCCTCGTATCGGTGACGTTCACTCTCCTTTCCAGCATCAGGTGCACTTTCAGGAAGTTCCAGGTCGTCAGGCAAAAGCGTCCCCTGCCCAGTGCCAATAGGCTGTTTAGAACTCGGCTTCTTCGCAGGCTGGCCGCCGCCAAGTGCGGGCTCCGCCGGCTTTTCTGTCACGTCGTAGGGATCGCGCGGGGTGTTCTGAGGCGTGACCGGTTTGCCCGCAACAACCCGCTGCAGGCCGTTGACGATTACCGACTCACCGGTAACCAGTCCGTGATTGACCGCCCACAACTCGCCCTCCCGCTGTCCCAGGGTGACATAACGCTTTTCCGCGATATTTTTCTTGCCCAGCACGAAGAGATAGCGCCCCTGCATGTCCTCCATCACTGCCGATTGCGGCACCAACGGCTTAAGCGCCTCGCTGCCGGCATACAAACGGATGGAGACCCGTGCAAACTGCCCCTGTACCAATAAGCTGCCCGGGTTGGGAAAAAGCGCGCGTACAGCGACAGAGCCGGTATTTGGGTCTATCTGGTTGTCGATAAATACAATCCGCCCCTCGTAGGGGTAATAGTTGCCATCCGGCAGCTCTATGCGCACATCCAGCTTCGTAGGGGGCAGCCCCTCCCTGCGGCGTCGCTCTGCATCCACCTGCACGGCGTAGAGCTGATTCTCGGGAACTTCAAACAGTACATAGATCGGGTCCATCTTGACGATGGTGGTGAGTGGGTCCGAGTTGGGCCCCACCAGAGAACCCTCGGTATATTGTGTGCGACCAATACGGCCGGTAAGTGGCGCATAAATCTTTGTGTAAGAGAGATCCAGCCGAGCACTTTCCACTTTGGCACGATCGGCATCTACCTGGGACTTGGCCTCTTCGAAAGTGCCCAGCAGTTCATCCATCTGTACTTGGCTGATGGCCCCCGTAGCCACCAATTTACGACCACGGCGATAATTGCGTTCTGCGATGCGTAGAGAGGCCTCGGCACGCTCCAGGTTAGCGCTCTGGTTATCCAACTCGGCGATAAACGGGCGTGGGTCTATTTCAAATAACAGTCGCCCCTCTTTGACGGTTTCCCCTTCCCTGAAATCACGACTCTGGATATAACCTTCCACACGGGGACGCACCTTAAACTCATCGGTGGCCTCCACACGGCCGACAAATTCAAAGCGCGGAATGACAGGCTGCTCACGCACCACCAACACCTCTACTGGTGGCGGTGGTGGTGCCTTTTCTTCATCGTCTTTGCCGCCACAGGCCGACAAAACGATCACTATAAGCCCAAAAAATAAAATACGCGCCATAGTGAAGCTGGCACCGCCTTATGAACTTCAACATCTTTAACACCTTTAACAACTATAGGCGTCAAAAAGCTGGAAGCTGGCGCTGGAATCTTGCATAGGTATACTGACGTCATGAAATTCTGTAGCCAATGCGGCAGCAATGCCGTCACATTTTCCATCCCCAAAGGGGATGACCGCCCACGCCACCTATGTGGCAATTGCGGCACCATTCACTACATCAACCCCCGTGTGATCGTCGGCGTTTTGCCTTATTTGGAAGACCGGGTCCTACTGTGCAAACGTGCCATTGAGCCACGCCTTGGGCTTTGGACCCTGCCAGCCGGTTTCATGGAAAACGGGGAAACCAGTGAAGAGGGAGCTCTGAGGGAATCTTGGGAGGAGGCTCGCGCCAGTATTCGTGTGGATGAACTCTATTCGATTTACGACATTCCCCATATCAATCAGGTCTACCTGATGTATCGCGGAGAACTCACCGATACCAATTTTGGTCCAGGGCCTGAGTCATTAGAAGTGTCGCTATTTCGGCAGGAGGAAATTCCCTGGGATGAAATCGCCTTCCCGATTATGCACAAGACCCTAAAGCACTATTTCGCCGACACCCAACAGGGGCAATACCAGCTGCACCGCGGTGTTATTTCACGAAAACTTTAGTCGCAAGAGCCGCATTGCAATTACCGCACTGAGCAGGGGCGCAGGTTGAGAGAAGAATCCCCTGTCCGCCAATGATTATTAAAAGGATGTTCCGATGAAATACGCCTACATGCTTGCTGTCCTGCTATTGGTGGGGGTGGGCTTGCCCATGATTATTCCTGGCCCTGACGGCAAGCCGATAATGTCTCCCCAAGACTGGCTTCCAGATCAACAAACCCTGGACTCAGTCCGCCAGCAGGGCCAACGCGCCTTTCAGGCGGTGAGCGACAGCACACAGAAATCGGCCGAGCAATTGGAAACCCTAGTGGAATCCAGTGGCCTTTTGCCGGAAGAGCAAAACAAGCCGACAAGGGAAGTATTCAGCTGGCAGGACAATGAAGGTAATTGGCACTTCTCCGATTCGATACCCGAGGGAATGGATGCCGATGTGCGTATCCACCAGGTAAAACCCATCAATACCCTGCCCGCCAGCCAGACCGTTAGCGATATGCAGCCGCAAGAGCCCCAAGCGCAACTCCTGCAGGAAAATAGCGGAAGCGAAAACCAAATCACTCAACTTTTAAAAGAAGTTCAGGCACTAAAAGAAAAGAGCCAGCAACGCCAACAGGCACTGGATAACCTCTAAAACCCTCTCATGCGAATAGCAGGATATCGCTCATATCCTGCTTTTAGAGGTTTTTACCGCCACAACGGCTATCCAGGCGCCAGAGATCGAAAGCCGGCTCTTCATAGGGATGCGCCTGGTAAAGGGCCTCAAGGGCCGCATCTACAGACTCATCGGCACACACCATTTCAACCCGATATTCCTCCACTTGTTCTACCTGCCCTGATTCGCCAATAAATGGCTGGCTACCCTCTAAAGGACGAAATTGGCCAACACCCAAAACCTGCCAGCAACAACTGTCGTAATCTCCAATTCTGCCGGCCCCAGCGTCAAACAGGGCTCGTTTCACAACTTCCAGATGCGTTGCGGGTATATAGACGCAGAGCTTATGCATTCCGGTTATTCACTTTTTAAAGGTGGATAAAGCAAAGGGGCCGTCAGGGCCCCTTTGCAGTGCAATACGATTGAAACGCTTTAGAACAACAACGTCATCAGTTTGCGCTGATATTGGGTGGCGATAGGGTCGCCGGCACCCAAGCTTTTCACGATATCGAGAAATGCCTGCTTGGCCGCACCATCGGCAAAATTCATATCCTTGCGCAGGATATCCAGCAACAGCTCCAAGGCTTCCTGATGGCGGTTGGCCTGACTGTACTGCACCGCCAGCTTATAGGCAGAATCGTAATCTTGCGGGTTTTGCTCCAAGGCTTTTTGCAGCGCCTGTATTTCCGGTGTATCCGCCGCCTTTTGCTTCAGTTCCAACTGAGCCATTAAGCGCTGGTATTCCGCATCCTGATCCGCCAGAAGGATTTTACCGAGCACCGTTTCCGCTTCCTGTGCGCGGTTTTGATCGAGTAATAACGCCGCCAACTGCTTGGCGATATCCACCCGCTCGGAGGATTCGGTATACGCCTGGCGCAACAACGGCAGGGCTTCATCCACTTTACCCTCACCGATCAGGGCTTGGGCCTGCTGCAATTTGATATCCCAGGGTTTTGGCAGATATTTATCGAGCATTTCGCGGATCTGGCTTTCCGGCTGCGCTCCGGCAAAGCCATCCACCGGCTGCCCCTCTTTAAGCAGCATGACTGTGGGCAGGCTGCGCACCCCCAACTGGCCAGCAATCATCTGCTCGGTGTCGGCATTCACTTTGGCCAAAAGAAACTGGCCCGCGTATTCATTCGCTAGCTTTTCCAAAACCGGCATTAACTGTTTGCACGGTTCGCACCAATCGGCCCAAAAATCCACCAGGACCGGGCGATTCATGGATTCTTCGATGAGTACCTGCTGGGCGTTTTCTGCCGTTACATCGACAATAAAATCGTTCACAAACTCTCCTGAGTAATGTCTTGCTATTCTGCTGTTGTTCTAGCGGTAGAGGGTATCCGTGCCATAGGCCAGCTCAAGGGATTCCCGCTCAACTTTGCGCAGCCCCTTTACCACCAGGCCATAGGAGCGATCCGCCATCCGCTCAATTTCATAATCCGGCACTGTGCCATCGAGCAATACAGTATTCCAGTGCTTCTTGTTCATATGGTAACCCGGTAACACACCGGGAAAGATATCCCGCAGGGCCTGGGCCTCATCGGGATCGCACTTCAAATTGGTGGCATCTACTTCGCGATAGCGGCTGAGAGTGGCGAACATACGTCCCTTGATCTTGTACACCGCAACCTCTGGACCAAAAGGGAGATCTTCTATCACTTCGGGCCGGGCGAGTAGATAACTTCTCAGTTCCGCTCTTTGCATCATTGGGTCCTACCAATCCAGCGAGGAGGGTAAGCGCGGCGAAGACAACAGCTTAGCGAAGCGCTGCCAGCGCTCTTCTGCGCTGTTGGTATCCCGCTCCACATAATCCGCCACCAACTTCTTGCCCCAGTTGTAATTAATCACATAGGCACCGTAGGCATCGACAAAATCTTTGCGCTGTTTTGCCTTAGCCGGGCTCATCAGAGTGTATTTTTCAAAAAGTGCCGCCACTTGATCAGCGGCAATTTCACCATCGATATACTGGCGCGCAATTTCATTGCCGGCAAAACTGAGCTTATCCACCAGAGCCATCACCCGGTCATATTTCTGCGCACTTTGCGGGTCCAGTCCGGCGAGGGGATAGAGTACTTCCATCTCGAAGCGAGTTTTCTCCTCTCCGGGGAAGGCTAAATCGATACCGTAGTTGGCGCTGCCCTCGGCAATTAGAGATTGGGGGCTGAACAGCGGGTATACGCTGTATTCCACCCAGCGGCGCTCTTTGACCAGAGTCTGCTCCAACAGAGCGTTATAAGTGTGATGGCCCGGGTAGCCCTCATGGCAGCCCAGGTCGATAGCGCGATCAATGGTGATCGGCAAACCGTGATTCACCTGTATCAGGCTATGCGCACCCCCTTGATACCAGTTGTAACCGCTCCAGGGTTTGTCACTGACATACTCCAGGGCAAAATTTTCATCCTGCGGCAACGGGATATACTGCTTGGTACGCAGGCGACACTCTGCAATCGCCGCATCAAAAACCCCCTGGAGCTTATCCGCAGGAATTTCATACTGCTGTCGAAACGCCTGCACTCGCGCACTCAGAGGCTCCTCTCCGGGCAACAGTTCATTCAACTCCTGCAAAAGCGGGTCGAAACTGGAGAAATCCTGCCTGGGGGGCTCGGTGTCATAGAGCTCGCGGGCTTCTTTGGCAAAGTTGCGTTCGCTTTCGCCAGCAAGGCTGCGAGCGTGTGCCACTAGTGCAGCCAGCTGAGTTCGCAGGTAGTGCAGGCGCAGACCGTCAAGGGAACCATCCGCCACGCCCTCCCCGGCTAGCTGAGCGATCAGGGCGCTACCGCGTTTGGCAATATCCGCCGGGCTGGCCTGGCTCTGCTCCGCCTGCGCTCGCCACTGCGCCGGGCCATAATAGGCATCGACGTAACTCTTGTCGTGATTACCCAATTCCAGCACCAGGGCAACATAGTCCCTGGCCACAGTGCCCATCGCTATATCCCCTTTCCCTTTTTCTGCGGCCGATACCGCCTCGACACCTGTCGCTTTCTGCAACTTTGCCTCCTGGGATGATTTGCCCTCACAGGCTGCAAGGAATAATGGTGCGGCCAGTATAGGCAGCAGGCGCACCGCCTTTACCACTCGTTTCATTATTGTTTCTCTTAGAATTGATTTCTTATTTCTTAATTTACCGGGCTGGCAACTTAGGGAAACCAGGCCCCCTCCCAAAATGGTGGGGGCTGCCGGGTAAGAGCCTCAGCTCTGGCGACCAGGATTTTCCTGGGTGGAGTCATCTCCCTTCTCGGTGCTCTCCGGCTGGTCCCCGCTATCCTCCCCTTGCTCGACGTCCTCATCATCTGCCTGGGCATCAAACTCCTCAGAAACCGGCGCAGCACGCAGTACCAGGAAGCCAGCGATACCGGCAATTACGGAGGCAATCAAAATGCCCGCCTTAGCCTGAATCAGCAGGTCACCCTGGCCGCTAAAGGCCAGCTCGGAGATAAAGATCGACATGGTAAAACCGATACCGCCGAGCAGTGCCACACCGACAATGTGCTGGAAACTGGCCAGCTTGGGCAACTTGCCCAAGCCCAATTTCCAACCGATCCAGGTGGCGCCCACAATCCCAATGAGTTTACCGAACACCAGGCCAGCGATAACCCCGAGGGTCACGGGATTGAACACTGCAGCGGAGCTGGTAAAGCTGTCGAAGGGAATTCCCGCATTGGCCAGGGCAAAGATCGGGATTACCAGGAAGCCCACGGGAATGTGCAGGCGGGTTTCCATGCGCTGCAAGGGAGATTGCGCCAGGTTTACACCATTGCCTAACGCCATAACCCGCGCGCGCAGGGCATCGTTGGCAATAATTTTGTCACCGGGGCGAAAACAGCGGTCGAAACTTCGGATAATATCTTTTACAAAAGTACTAAAGGCCACCGGATCGTATTTAGGTTTGGCCGGCAGCGCCATGGCGGTAATGACACCCGCGATGGTGGCATGTACCCCAGCCAGATAAAACTCATACCACAACAGAATTCCCACGAACACATAAGCGGGGGAGTTGCGCACACCTGCGGCCTTAAGCAACCACATAATCACGATCAGACAACCCGCAGCGATAAGCGCCGCCACATTGACCTGTTCGGTGTACCAGATGGCTATTACCAGGATGGCACCCAGGTCGTCCACAATCGCCAGCGCAACCAGAAAAGTTACCACGGCACGGGGAACCCGGTTGCCCAGTAGCGCAATACAACCCACAGCAAAAGCGATATCCGTCGCCATGGGAATACCCCAGCCACGTTCCGCCTCGCCACCGGCATTAAAAGCCGCATATATCAATGCCGGCACCACCATGCCGCCGATAGCCGCCATCACCGGGAGAACCGCCTGACGTAAATCGGACAACTCCCCCACCATAAATTCGCGTTTTAATTCCAATCCCACCAGGAAAAAGAAGATCGCCATCAGGCCATCATTAATCCAATGGTGCAGAGATAAAGAAAACTCCCAATCCCCTGCATTTAAGCTAATGGGCATATGTAGTAGGTGCTTATAGGCATCTTCCAGAGGGGAATTTGCGATAATCAACGCCGCCAGTGCGGAGAGCATGAGTAAAATGCCACTGCTGCTTTGTCGATGGATAAACTCTTCGAAAGGTGTCACCAGGCGCCCAAATGCCTCTTCTAAAGGCGCCTCAAAAACCTTTCCTTTGCGAATCTTGAACTTGTTCAGAACGCTTTTTGCCATCGACAAACATCCTCTTTCCTAAAGATTAGCCCTACTAGATGCGGGGCCACACTTCTACCTATGGGAGCCAGAGGTTAGCATGGCCACTGTATTCTTAACCATATTGACAGGACCCAGTAGCAAAACATGACCCGATTGGACCAACTGCTTGTACAGAGAAAACTCGCCAATTCCCGCACCCACGCCAAGAAGCTGGTCGATGCCGGCCGGGTCATGCTATCGGAAGGCGGCCCCATGGAACCGGCGCGCAAAGCCAGCCAGTCTGTCAGAGAGGACTGCAGCCTGGAGGTCACAGCACTGCCCGAAGACCAATATGTTTCCCGCGCCGGCCTAAAACTCGCCGCAATTCTCGACCAAACGGGTCTAAACCCTCATGGCTGGCATGCCCTGGATGTGGGTTGCTCTACCGGCGGCTTTAGTGACTGTCTGTTACAGAGAGGTGCTACTTCCGTAGTGGGGGTGGATGTTGGGCGGGACCAACTAGCTCAGAAATTACTGGACGATCCACGCATGCACCTGTTTGAGGGAATTAATGCACGCCATTTAGAAGCATCACACCTTTCTCCCTACGCAGATAATGGCTTTGATGCCATCGTTATGGATGTCTCCTTTATTTCCCAAACACTGATACTCCCGCAACTGCCATCCCTACTGAAACCCAAAGGCCAATTGTTAACCCTGATAAAGCCACAATTCGAGGTGGGACCAGAGGGTATTGGTAAAGGAGGATTGGTACGTGACGAAAAGCTCTATCCTCAGGTACGAGAAAAGATTACAGCTTTATGTGATGAACTAGGCCTTGAGGTGAAAGAATATATTGATAGCCCGATTAAAGGTGGGGACGGTAACCGGGAGTTTTTACTCTGGGCTGTTCGGAAAAACAATCATTGAGAACACTGAGAAATCAAGAGAGCAAACCATCTAATCCAGGTTTTCATAACCGAGCTCTACACCTAGCTCTATTTTCTCTAAATTTGCACACACCGCTGGGCTCTTAAACAGAGGGGGCCCAGATAATCAATGAAAATATACAGAGCCACAAACATCTTACATAGTAAAAAGTTATCTATTACAAGCTTTCATCCTTTCCTTAATAAAAAATAATTTTTTCTATCACAAACGCTCAATAAGCACGTCATAACCGGTCCTTATCCTGCGCACATCCAATAACAACCAGGATAAGACCTAATGAAAAGACTACTTTTGTTGTGTGCATTCTCCACCCCATTACAAGCCGCGCCACTCACCAATTTTCAGATCATAGATGGTGATACAGTTCACGGTTATATTGGAAGTGAGTACACAGAGATACGCCTACAATGTATTGATGCACCGGAAACCTATCCTAGCACTCAATCCCATGGGCCAGAATCCACTCAAACATTGATCGACTTATTGTCATATGGCCCAGTAGATTTCCAATCAACAGGGAAGGACCAATATGGCAGGGAAACAGGTTATCTTTTCGTCAACGGCTATAACATCAACCAGGAAATGGTTGCACGGGGAGCCGCCTGGAATTACGCCTACTACTGCGGAAACAAGTTTGAACTTGAGCAGGATATTGCCTACTACTCTAATCTAGGGCTTTGGGAGGATTCTGACGCAAAGGATCCCTATTGCTTCCGCAAAAATCTGGATCGAGATTTCTGCTACTACAACCCGGAAAACAATTTTATTCTTGATGACTAATTATCAATCCAACTCTCATACTGACCAATCCCCAAGCAATCAATAAGCCATATAAATAAAATAACACACTTGGAATCGTAAAAGGCACGGATGCCGATTAAAATTCTAAAGTGAGATAATTATATCCAAAGACATTATCAAGCCTACTAAACTTCAAAACTGGAACTGGAACTGGAACTGGAACTGGAACTGGAACTGGAACTGGAACTGGAACTGGAACTGGAACTGGAATGGCTTTTACGGGGCAGACCAATAATAACAACCCTAATAGAACATTAAGACTACAGCTACTGAAACAACAAAGTTATTACAATAGCAATATGGCATAGCCTTCAATTACCCTGAAAGCTCTCAGGGCAACAACTTGTTTAAATACTGCCATATACCAAATAAAGCAATCACAAAGAAAGCAATTTAAACAAGAAAACAAAAACATCTAAAGATAAGCGATAACACATAAGACCCTCTATATTATTAAAATAACTACGGAAAAGTCCGGCCATAGGGGTACAGCTCAACTTATTTGAAACTTAAACAGATCACCATGCAATATTCTCGTGCAAAACCTATGCAAAATTGATAGTTTATCATTTAACAATTAGCCCTCCCCAAGGAAAGGGAACATAGAATGGTTTCTGTTGAATTTTTAATCACTTCTCTGATTGTAGTTTTGATTCCAGGTACAGGCGTTTTATATACCGTTGCTACTGGGCTCTTTGTGGGTAAGCGAGCCAGTCTTTATGCCGCACTTGGTTGCACCCTTGGCATTATTCCAGCGCTACTGGCCAGTGCATTTGGTCTCGCCGCCATCTTTCATACCAGCGCACTTGCTTTTCAGATCATAAAGTATGCTGGCTCTGCCTATTTACTCTATCTCGCCTGGCAAATGTGGAAATCATCCACCTTTCTATCTGCAAATGCGCAAAAGACCAAGAAAAAAATTACTGACATTGTCTTAAAAGGGTTCCTGCTAAACATTTTAAACCCTAAACTCTCAATCTTCTTTCTTGCATTCTTGCCGCAATTCATTCCGGCTACAGCCAACAGTGCTCTAATTTACATGCTGATCCTAGGCACTGTGTTTATGCTAATGACTTTCGTGGTATTTATAGTATACGGTTTAATGTCAGGTCTTTTCAGCGAGTTTATAACAAGCTCTAAAAGAGCAAGCATCAACATGCAGAAATTTTTTGCCAGCAGCTTTGCCGCACTCGGCTTAAAACTGGCGTTTAGTGAGCGGTTATAAATTTACTCATGTCACTAACTGTGACAGAGGTAGAGGGCATGCGACTTAATTTGAAGTTTGAACACCAGCCTTGCAGCAGAATCTCAGGAGCCATGAAACTTAAAACCATATTCCAAGTAAACAGGTATAAACCGAGTTAGTATATTTTTGAGAGTTAGCCATATTAGACTTCTACAGTGAGCTCTGGAAACCTCAATAATAGCTACCACACATCTATTTAATAAAGGTCACCATCAGCCATTATCAAAGCAGTTTACTGCTAGCTATAGCAGCACTCTCCAGAGTAATTAGAAAGCCAATTTGGTAACTACCGGCAATATTTATACAAGCTACTTAATAAGGTGCATACCCTCTGTATTTGGACTACTCAATTCAAAGCCAAATTTTTTATATAACTCAGGGACATCCGCCATAAGGGTAATATAAGCAGAAGGAAGCGCCTCACGATCCAAGTAAGACATAATGTGTTCCATTACAATTCTTCCCAACCCCTGACCTTGATAAACTGGGTCGACAGCGACATCCACAATTTCAAAGTTTAGGGCTCCATCACCAACTACCCGCCCCATGGCAATAGTGGTTGAGCGGGTTTGAATGTGAATACCATAGAGACTGTTTGGTAACCCCTTCTCTGCTGCCTCCCTACTTCTTGGGGAGAGCCCACTAATCTGCCTGAGGCGAAGAAAATCCTCAACTGAAGCCACCGTTTCAATAACTTTAAACATACTGCTGTCTATATAAGTAATTATGGAAACTACTCACCTCAATGAGTAGCTATACCTCCCGAATCTCAGTAACCACTTCCGTTTTTACCGAGTTAGCAATAAAGCACTGCTTATGGGAAAGATGATGGATTTTTTCTAACTGCTCCCGGTTGGGTTTTTTATCGCCGGAGAAGCGTACCAAGGGTCTCAGGGTGACTTTCGTCATCGCCAGTTTGCCCTTTTCAGTCGTGGCCATCACCCCTATCGCTTCATCTCGGTATTCGTCAATTACGTAGCCGCGTTTGGCTGCGATTGCGAGAAAGAACAACATATGACAGCTGGAAAGCGACGCCACGAAGGCTTCCTCTGGGTCGAGATTTTCCGGGTGTGAGTAAGGGATTGGGACAATGTGAGGGGAGGAAGAGGCAGGGACAGATAAACCGCCGTCAAATTGCCAAGTATGGGCGCGACTATATTGATTATCGGTGAAAATCTGATCATCGCGTTGCCAGACTACCGTGGAGGTGTACTCAGACAATATCCATCTCCTTCTATCCAGGGTACACAATTTCAACTTTCGATATTAACAGCTCCAGAATAACTTTCCGCTCAGGCCTATGGGGGTAAAGTATTGGCTATGAGCAGGGCGGTAAAGACTCTCTCTCAACCAACATCAGTTTAGGAGCCAACCTGGCAGGTAAAATATTGGGGCGCTAGATGCGCCCCGGGGGTTCTGCCTATTCGGCATTCACTTGTTGGTCAGTACGCGCTGCCATAATGAAGTCGTTCTTATGTAGTCCCTTAGCCTCATGGCTCCACCAGGTAACGGTTACCTTCCCCCACTCTGTGAGCAGTGCCGGGTGGTGTCCCACTTCTTCGGCAATGGCGCCAACGCGGTTAGTGAACGCCAGCGCCTGCTTGAAGTTGCGGAACTTAAATACCCGCTCCAGCTGCATAATGCCGTCGCGTGTCATTGGCGTCCAATCGGGGATTTGGCGCAACAGGCCCGGGAGCTCATCGTCACTGACGAGAGGGGCATCCGCGCGGCAGGCTTCACACTGTTGTTGGGCTAGCTCAGTCATGAATAAGTCCTCAAAACCTTGTTTATTATCGGTTATTTCGCGTGATGGCCACTCTAACCGGGCCCTCTCAACGACACAAGCGCAGGCGGCAAAAACGCATTTTATACGGTTTTTCCCTGCCAATATGAAACAGTGTGCTAAATGCTTAGGGCTCGCTACGCTGTGGAAACATCCAGTGTCAGGCTGAACAAGGAATGTTGGCAGATGTGATAGCTTCTTAAGAGCCGCATAAGTGATTACGGACCCCCAGGGTAAGGATCGCCATGAAAATCCTATTTACGATGTTGACTTTAATGTCATTCACTCTTGTTTGTGCCTGCGGCCCCCAGAGTACAGACAGAGAGCGTATAGTCCCCCCACAAACTGAAACCATGAATGAAATGCGCGCCGAGACGGAACTGGCTTTTCAGCAACTGAGCCAACAGTTCATCAATGGCCTATGGAAACTCTTTCCTTCCTGGGCAGTTCGGGAGGGTTATTATGAAGCCGCCATACATATACAAGTGCCCGATAAAACCTATCGCGCCTACCTACTGGATTTTGCGCAAACTTATGAGCGTAAATTTGCCGCCCTGGATAGTAGCTTACTCAGCATCAATTCCCTCACGGATATGGCGCTCATTAAAAACTTCTTGCAACGCCTGCAGTGGGAATACACTTCTTTTAAATCCTATCAGTGGGACCCTTCTATTTATAACGTATCCCATCCCTTTTCTCTGATCCTAAATACTCAATATGCGCCTTTAAAAAAACGACTACGCGCTTTCAACACCCGTATGCGCCTAGTGCCCGATTACTATGAGGCCGCCAAACAGGCAATACGCAGGCCCGCCGCGCCACAATTAGCCCTAGCCATTCAGCAAAATACTGGTGCCCTGGAGGTCTTCGGGGACAAGGTTGAGAAGCTGGTGAAAGACAGTCAAATGTTTGATGATGAAAAAGAAGTATTCAAATTACGCTTGCAAGCCTCCCGCGAAGCGATAAATAGCTACATCAACTTTCTAAAAGACTTACAAACCAGGCTGGAGAAATCTTCTGGTTTTCGCGATTTCCGAATTGGGGAAAAGCTTTACGAGGAAAAATTCCGTTTTGACATTCAGATCGACGCCAGTGCCAGTGCGCTGTATCTGCGCGCACTGGAAGAAAAAAACCAGATTCACAATAAAATGGCAGAACTCGCCGGGAAGCTTTGGCCTAAGCATTTCCCCGACACTCAGGCACCAACGGATTCAATGGAAAAAATCCGCAAACTAATCGATAAACTCTCACTTAACCATGCCAGCAAAGACACGTTCAAAGATGTGATAGAAAAGCAGATACCACAATTGGCAAACTTCGTGACGCAACACAATCTGCTCTATCTGGACAAAGAGAAGCCACTAATAGTCCGCACTACCCCGCCCTACCTACGCGGTTTTGCCGTTGCATCCATAAATGCTCCCGGCCCCTATGATAAAAATGCAAACACCTATTACAATGTATTACCCATTGAGGAATACAGCGATGAGCAGGCGAATAGCCTGCTGCGGGAATATAACCATTACACATTGCAAATACTGAATATCCACGAAGCCATCCCCGGCCACTACACACAATTGGTCTACGCCAACCAGTCCCCCAGCATTATTAAAACCATTCTCGGTAACAGTGCCATGATTGAGGGCTGGGCTGTCTATGCCGAGCGCATGATGTTGGATGCCGGATATGGTGATTTCTCGCCTGAACTTTGGCTGATGTATTACAAATGGATTTTACGAGTGATCACCAACACCATTTTGGATTACGGTGTACAGGTTAAGGGGATGACGGAAACTGAGGCAATGAATTTAATGATTGGTGGGGCTTTCCAACAACAGGCGGAAGCCGAGGGAAAGTGGCGTAGAGCCACCCTCAGCCAGGTACAACTCACCAGCTATTTTGCTGGTTTTACCGATATCCTCGCCCTGCGTAAGGAGGTAAAAAAAAGGCTCGGGGATAAATTTGACTTAAAAGAATTCCACGAGAGCTTTTTAAGCTTCGGCAATGCACCAGTGCCTATTATCCGTGAACTTATGCTGGCCAAAATAGAAGAAAAGGGTGAGCTTTAACCCAACACCAAAGCAGCCCCAGTAAATAAAAGTGCAATGATAAAATGTGCGGTTATAAAAAAAGCCGATCACCAGGGGCGATCGGCTTTTTCAGTGGACAATTATTGAAGGGCGGCGGGTTCACCTCCCCCTTAAACCACACCTTCTTCGATCTTGGCTTTCCAGATCAGCGGCCCAGTCGTGTGTACAGACTCACCTTCACTATCCACTGCAACCGTTACAGGCATATCTTCTACGTCGAACTCGTAGATAGCTTCCATACCCAGTTCCGGGAATGCGATGACCTTGGAAGCCTTGATCGCCTGGGCGACCAAGTAGGCTGCGCCCCCTACTGCCATAAGGTAAACCGCCTTGTTATCGCGGATCGCTTCAATCGCCATAGGACCGCGTTCAGCTTTTCCGATCATGCCAAGCAGGCCGGTCTCTTCGAGCATAGTGCGGGTGAACTTATCCATGCGGGTGGCGGTGGTGGGACCAGCCGGGCCAACTACTTCGTCGCGCACCGGATCTACCGGGCCCACGTAGTAGATAAAGCGGCCAGTGAGGTCGACCGGCAGCTTCTCGCCCTTGGCGAGGATATCCACCATCTTTTTATGGGCGGCATCACGACCGGTAAGCATTTTGCCATTGAGCAGCAGAGTCTCACCGGGCTGCCAGCTGCGCACGTCTTCAGCAGTCACGGTATCCAGGTTCACACGGCGGGTGTTACTGCCGGCTTCGCGGGTGATTTCCGGCCAATCTTCCAGCTTTGGTGGAGTCTGTTGTGCCGGTCCGCTGCCATCCAGGGTAAAGTGGGTGTGACGGGTGGCGGCACAGTTAGGGATAATCGCCACGGCCTTATTGGCGGCATGAGTGGGATAATCCTTCACTTTCACGTCTAACACTGTGGTCAAGCCGCCGAGGCCCTGGGCACCGATGCCCAACTTGTTGACGGAATCGTATAGCTCCAAGCGCAACTCTTCTGCGCGGTTGGAGGCACCACGCTCCTGCAGTTCCTGGATATCGATAGGATCAAGCAGGGATTCCTTGGCCAACAACATGGCTTTCTCGGCGGTACCGCCAATGCCAATACCCAACATGCCCGGCGGGCACCAGCCGGCGCCCATCTGAGGCACCATCTTCAGAACCCAATCCACTACGGAATCGGAAGGGTTGAGCATGGCAAACTTGGTTTTGGCTTCACTACCGCCACCTTTGGCTGCTACATAAACTTCCACCGTATCACCGGGAACAATTTCATAGTGAATCACTGCCGGGGTGTTATCACCGGTGTTCTTACGGGCACCATCCGGATCGGCAAGAATAGAAGCGCGCAGCACATTGCTGGCATTTTGGTAGGCACGGCGCACACCTTCATTCACCATGTCGGTAACGCTCATGTCCGCTTCCCAGCGGACATTCATGCCCACTTTCAGCTTCACGGTGACAATGCCGGTATCCTGACAGATGGGGCGATGGCCCTCGGCACACATACGTGAATTGATCAGGATCTGGGCCATGGCGTCCTTGGCCGCCGGGTTGACCTCTTTCTCATAAGCCTTGTTCAGGGCCTGAATGAAGTCCTGTGGGTGGTAGTAAGAGATAAATTGCAGCGCGTCAGCAACGCTGTCGATCAGATCATCCTGGCGGATAGTGGTCATGGCCAACTCCGATTAACGTCTCAAGGCCGGCGATTCTACACGAAATGTAGGGTTATTGGCCCGTTATTGATATGGCTACTGATTTTACTCGGGGAATAGATAGATTTTCCCAAGGCAATAAAAAAGGGCGAACCCAGGTTCGCCCTTTTTAGCCTTTTAAAAGGGTTACATCGAGGAAGCCGTTGGCTCGCTGGACTGTAAGGAGCGAATCGCATCGCGCAGCTGTACCAGATCCTTATTCACCGAGCGGCGGTAGGCATCGATCGACTCCACGGCCTCTTCGTTGGCGCCGACACGCATAGTCAAGTCACTGCGTACAGAAGCCAGCTGACGCTCCAAGCTGGAGATCTTGTCGGTCATTTCACGCTTGCTTGTAATGCTGCCTTTGCGCAATTCCGCCAGGGCAGATTCCACTGAAGCGATTTTTTTCACGCTGGCATCCAGGCTGCCGAGCTTGCTGTTTAGTGAAGCCATCTGCTTCTTGTTCGCATCGTTTGCGGCCTTGTTGGCGGCAATATTCTTGCGGTTGGTATCGTAAGCCACACCCCAGAGCTTGCGGATCTCAGAGGCATTTTCCTTGGCCTTGGCGTTCAACACCTCAACCGAAGCGGTGGACTCCTCATCGGAGAGACTGAAGCGCTTCTCCAACTCGGCAATCCGATTCTCGGCATCGGCGATGCGGTTCTCCGCATTGACCAGCTGGGTACGGCTTTCCTGCCACTGCTGGTATAGGAAACCAGAAGCCGCTAGACCGCCCATAGCCAGGACCAGGGCACAGAGGCCCAAGAAAGAGAAGCCGCCACGGCGCTCCTCAACGATGACTTGTGGCTCCTGGGTGGACTCGGCGCGCTCAGGGGCGCTGGGCTCCAGTGTGGGTTCAATGGCGGCGCTGCCGTCCAATGTGGGCTCTCTGCGTTGCATGTATCAATACACCCGGTAACTAATCTGGTGGGTTCGGTACTGGTCAGTTCGGATTGTCCCGCCCGGCACCGCTAAATTCACAACTTAGGGACAATCAAGCCGGGACAGATTCGTCGAATTCTGCGGCAGTTATACCAAAAATTGACGAAAAAGTAAGCGGCCACAAGTAAGAATAGACGACAGCAAAACAATGGTGACATCAAACACCACCCCTTGAGTTCGAGGAAAACGTCCCAAAATCCCCTATTCAACTGCGCCGGCTTAATTCTGGCATACGGCGCGTGTAGAATGCTCTCACCAATAACCCTAAACAAAGGAAGGAAGACCCCATGGCTTTCGAATTGCCCGAACTCCCCTACGCGATGAATGCCCTGGCCCCCCATATCTCTGAAGAGACTCTGGAGTACCATTACGGTAAACACCACAAAACCTACGTCGACAAGCTGAACGGCCTGCTGGAAGGCACTGCGGACGCCGACAAATCCCTGGAAGAAGTGATCAAATCCTCCTCCGGTGGCGTATTTAACAATGCCGCCCAGGTATGGAACCACACCTTCTACTGGAACTGCCTGAGCCCCAACGGCGGTGGCGAAGCTACCGGTGCTATCGCAGAGGCTATCACTGCGGCATTCGGCAGCTTTGACAAGTTCAAAGAAGAGTTCACCACCAGCGCGGTAAACAATTTCGGCTCTGGCTGGACCTGGCTGGTGAAAAAAGCCGATGGCTCTGTAGCGATCGTAAACACCTCCAATGCGGCGACTCCGCTGACCGAAGAAGGCGTTACCCCGCTGATGACCTGCGACGTATGGGAACACGCTTACTACATTGATTACCGCAACCTGCGTCCTAAGTATATGGAAGCTTTCTGGGCGCTGGTGAACTGGGAATTTGTAAACCAGAACTTCGCCTAATCGCGGGATCACCTAAAAAGCGGGCTAAGCCCGCTTTTTTTCTTTTCAGTGGGTGAAAATCACTGCTGATGTGACGCCAAAAATCCTACCCCTGGTCAAAGACCGCGCGAGTGCGCACAATACCCGCTGAGTTGCGCTGTTAATAATGCGTTGTACGCAGTTTAGGACAGCCAAGAAAATCTAAATAATGCCACCTAAGTGGTACAAAGTAGCCATGATTATCCGAACACTGGGAATATGCTTATGAAGTTGAAACCAACCCTGATCGCAGCCGCCATAAGCGCGCTGGTTATCAGCGGCTGTGACCGCGGTGCCCCCGAAGCTACGCAACAGAATGCGGCCTCCGTCACTGCGGAAAGCAAGTCCACTCAAGACAGCACTGCCAAGGTGAGCCAAGAGGCCATCAAGCAAGTTAACCAGATGTTCGAGGACTTCTTCCAGGAGCACCTGTCTCGCAGTCCTGAATTCAAAACCTTCCTGGGCAAGAAAGAAGATTACGATAAGTGGGATAATCTCTCCCCAGAATTCGCCAAAGAGACGCTGGAAATCAACAAGCGCCAGCTCGCCGAGCTGAATAAGGTTGACCCCAATACCCTGGATGAAGCAACCCGCCTGAGTCTGCGTCTTGCCAAGCGCAATCTGGAGCAGGATATTGAAGGCTACAAGTGGCGCAACCACTACTACCCTGTCAACCAGATGTATGCCACCCACACCAGTGCGGCTTCCCTACTGATCAGCCAGCACCGCATCGATGACGTGAGTGATGCCGAGGCCTACATCGCCCGTCTGAACGGCATGCCCCTATACTTTGCCCAACTGGAAGAAAACCTGAAAGCCAATGCCAAGGCCGGCACCATTGTGCCGAAGTTTGTCTTCCCCTATGTGATTAGCGATTCACAAAACCTGATCAGCGGCGCACCTTTTGAAGGTGAAAAAGACAGCCCGCTTTTTGCTGATTTCAAAGGCAAGGTAGAGAAACTCGAGATTAGCGCCGAACAGAAAAAAGCGCTGATCGATAAAGCCAGCACGGCTTTGCAAGAGAGCGCTGGCCCGGCTTACAAAAAACTGATCAGCTACTTACAGGAACTGGAAAAGAAAGCCACTACCGATGACGGCGCCTGGAAGCTGGCCAACGGTGATGACTTTTACAAGTTCCGCCTGGGCGTATACACCACCACCGATATGACTGCCGACGAGATCCACCAGACTGGTCTCAAGGAAGTGGCGCGAATTCACGATGAAATGCGCGAGATTATGCGCAAAGTGAAGTTCGAGGGTAACCTGCAGGAATTCTTCGAGTTCATGCGTACCGACAAGCAGTTCTACTACCCAACTTCTGAGGAGGGTAAAGCGGAATACCTGGAGAAGGCTACCGCTATTATCGATACGATGAAGGGCCGTCTGGACGAGCTGTTTATCACCAAGCCCAAAGCCGACCTGGATGTGAGAGCTGTGGAACCTTTCCGCGAAAAATCCGCAGGTAAAGCTTTCTATCAGCGTCCGGCGCCGGATGGCTCACGCCCAGGTATCTACTACGCCAACCTGTATAACATGGAGGATATGCCCACCTACCAAATGGAAGCGCTGGCTTACCACGAGGGCATCCCCGGCCATCACATGCAACTCTCTATCGCCCAAGAGCTGCAGGATATCCCCAAATTCCGTAAATACGGTGGTTACACCGCCTACACCGAAGGCTGGGGCCTCTATTCTGAGCTGGTTCCGAAGGAATTGGGCTTCTATGAAGACCCCTATTCCGACTTTGGCCGCCTGGCTATGGAACTGTGGCGTGCCGGCCGCCTGGTTGTAGACACCGGCCTTCACGCCAAGAAGTGGACTCGCGAACAGGCCATCGATTACCTGGTAGAAAATACACCGAACCCGAAAGGCGATGTGGTTAAAGCCATCGAGCGTTACATCGTAATGCCCGGTCAGGCGACAGCTTACAAAATCGGTATGCTGAAAATTATTGAGCTGCGAGAGAAAGCCAAAACCCAACTGGGTGATAAATTTGATGTGCGCGGTTTCCACGACACTATCTTGGCTAACGGTGCAGTTCCGCTGAACGTTCTCGAAGAGTTGGTGGATAACTGGGTTGCCGGTGTTAAAGCGAAAAGCTAACTTCACCGGGTAAATAGTGCCCAATGAAAAAGGCCACTCTAAGAGTGGCCTTTTTTACGGCTATAAAAAGTTACAAAAAATTACTTTATCCTTTTTTTGTGGCAATCCAGCCATCTACTTGACGCTCCAAAACTGCCAATGGCAGGGCGCCGTTGGTCAGCACCACATTGTGGAATTGACGAACATCAAAGGCCTCGCCCAATTCTGCCTGAGCTCGATCGCGCAATTGCAGAATTTTTAACATTCCAGCCTTATAGGCCAGCGCCTGTCCAGGCATAACCAGGTAACGTTCAATTTCTGTGGTCACCTCGGTTTCTGTCATACCGGTTTTTTCCACCATATACTCGATGGCCTCTTCACGATCCCAACGCTTGTAGTGCATGCCGGTATCCACCACCAAGCGCACTGCACGGAACATCTCAGCCTGCAAACGGCCAAGATCATCGTAGGGGTTTTCCTGGAAGCCCGCTTCCTTGGCAACCTGCTCAGCATAAAGCGCCCACCCCTCGGCATAAGCCGTAAACAGGCCCAGCTTGCGGAAAGTGGGTACACCTTTTAGCTCCTGGGCAATCGCCAACTGGAAGTGGTGGCCGGGAACCGCTTCGTGATAGGCCAGCGTGCGCATACCAAATTTCTTGGTTTCATGTACATCGCGCAGGTTTGCATAGAAAACCCCCGGACGGGAACCATCCATAGCCGGAGGGTTGTAGTAAGCCCCCGGCGCACCCTGTTCTTTGAATTCTGGTACACGCCGTACTTCAACCCCCATAGCCGGTTTCACATCGAAGTAGCCT
The DNA here is from genome assembly GCF_052466775.1 of Microbulbifer sp. CnH-101-G. Lineage (NCBI taxonomy): Bacteria > Pseudomonadati > Pseudomonadota > Gammaproteobacteria > Cellvibrionales > Microbulbiferaceae > Microbulbifer > Microbulbifer sp. CnH-101-G. The sequence goes on along the minus strand of NZ_CP174292.1, from coordinate 620,263 downwards.
CCTAGTCCAGCATTAATCTCATCGATCATCGCTTGGTAGTCGGCAACTATTTGCTCGCGGCCCTCGTCCGAATCTTCATATAAAAACTGGGGATCATTGTTAATTGCCGAGAAGCGGGCGCTGATACTGCCGCTATCCTGCCCAATCGATGAGAAAATACGATTCATCTCCCCTTCTATTCTTGCTACTTCCTCAACACCAATCTGGTGCAACTCCTCAGGGGACAAATCCGTTGTAGTATGACTGCGCACCTGATAAGCGTAGAACTCATCGCCATCAGGAAGCGCCCAAACACCATTATTTTCGGTAACCTTGGGCTGTAACTCACTGTAGTAAGCAATCAGACTCTTATAGGCAGGATATACCTCTGCATCGATCAGGGCCTCTCCCTGACCGAGGATACGTACACGCTCCTCATCCTCCAGGCCTTCGATCTTATCGAGACGCTCTTCCAGGGAGGTATAAAGAATATTCTCATGGGCCGGTACGGCAATAAAATCCTGCATCTCCTCCAACACACTGTCGATGACAAAGCGGGGAGGCAAAATATTTTTTTCCTCTCGAACTTTTAGGCAATCAAGTACCTGTGAAAATTTACGGTCGACCTCACTCAGGCGGGAAAGATAATAGTCGGCTTCTTTAATATTATGAATCTGGTGCACTTCTGCCAGAAATTCCGGCAGGCTGTTTTGCACACCAAACATCTGGTTGAGCGGATAATCGTGGTGTTTCCAGCGCTCGCCTTCCACCATATTGCCAAGGAAATAGGCAAAAACATCGTAAGAGATGGCTTGCTGGCCATCCATACCTGCACGATCATACTCCTGCAGCACGGCAAGCTCATCCTTAATCATCTGCATTTGGCGCTGCTGCTCAGCTTCAGAGGCGTCATCGAGATGCGCATTGTGTCCATCAATGCCAAATTGTTCGAGCAACCGCAATTGAGAGAGGATTTCCGGGCTGGTACTGCCTAGCTTGAAAAAAGCCCGTTCAAAATACACATCTATCGACCAGGGTTTAAAATAGATCGCGTTGACCGCAAAAACAGAAACCGCCGCAACCCCCAATAACAAAATACCACCAAGCCATTTGGCTAAGGTTTTAATCATTTTTTATTCTCCTAATTTAGATATTGCGGTTCTAACGCCTCCCCGCCCTGAGAGCGCTATGGTCGGCCATAAAACCATCTTGCCGACACACCGCATTCCCATATTAAGCACTATATCTTGATGGGAGAAACAAAATCACTGGGCTTTAACGCAAGCAGAGAGCAGGTCACCTTTTGCAGGATATTTTCCGCAGTATTTCCCATAATAAAGCCAGGGATACCGGCACGCCCCACAGTACCCATGATAAGGAGATCCAACCCCTCCTCATCGATCAATAGAGGGATATAGTTATCCGGGTGGGCAATCACATGATGGACCTGAATATCACCACCGATCCCTGAGGCCCGAATCAGTACATCCAATTTTGAACGGTGTTGGGCACGAGCTGCCTCGGTGGCCTGGTCCAACTCCTCTTCGGATGCACTGATGGGGAAGTGACGGCGCAAATACTCGTCCACATCGTAATCCCAGCAGGAAACAACATGCAGAGTGCCGTTACAACTGTCTGCCAACACCCGTGCCCAGCGTAATAAGCGAATTGCCAGATCGTAGGTACTACCCTCATCACACTCGGGATCAATCGCCACTGCCACCCGTATCTCTGTGTGCGTGCGCTCTATGGGGCGACACAGCCAAACCGGGCAGGGGCACTTCCGTAACAGCTCCATATCAATGGCTTTAAAGCCTTTGAGCTGACTCAGCCCCTCCACATTCTTGATCACCAGATCATAGCCCTCGGTGAGCACGCGACGAATAACTCTCTCCGCCGGGCGGGGACCACAGTCCGATTCAATTTCCATCTGCACCTGGTCCTTTGACAGGTTCATCCGCTCCCGAGCCGCTGCAATCCCTCCATTTACCCGCTCCAGCATTGCCTTCACACAAAAGTTACTGAAATCCTCGAAACCCTCCGGCACCGCCGGACAAACCAACAACACCTTAATTTCCGCTTGGTTGTTGCGGGCGATAGCAAATGCCTGTAGCAGCCCACTGGACTCATCTTCAGCGGCATGGCTCACATAGAGGACTTTATGAATATTTGGCATAACAATTTCCTCAAACTGTGGGCATTAGAGGTAAAAGCAGGCAGAAACCTCCATTAGACCCTTGTGGCCACCACCATTTAATACTGTGGCAGCGGTCCAATTCACAGAGGGAGACTTTACAAGCCAGATTGGTCGCCGGTACAAGAGATACAAGCAAGAGCATCAAGAAAGAGCAACCAGCAAAGTGGAGCTTAGTAGCTACAGGGGGCTGCGGCCCGGGAGGCCCTTGCTCCCGGGTCAACTATTTGGATTGCAGGGTTGCTTGGATATGCCTTAGATATCCAGCACCTGCTTTACAAAGGGAATGGTGATTTTGCGCTGCGCCATCAGGGAGGCTCTATCCAGCTGCTCCAGCAATAGGAACAGAGCGCGGGTATCTCTAGGCGCACGGTGCAAAATATATTGGGCAACATCTTCCGGCAGGTCGAAACCGCGTAGGCGGCTTCGCCTGCGCAGCGCGGCGACCTTGTCGCGATCATTCATTGGCTGGAGCTGGAAAACCAGCGACCACTGCAGGCGCGAAAGCAGGTCTGCCAGGGAAATATCCATCCCCCGAGGGGATTTACGCGCCCCCAATAGCAGCTGCCTGCCACTATCCCTAACCCGGTTATACAAATGAAACATCGCCGTCTGCCACTCGGGTTGCCCTTCTAACAGGTGCAGGTCATCAATACACACCAGGTCGAGCTGCTCAAGGCCATCGAGAAGTACAACTGGGTCCATGGTCATTAATTCGGCCATGGGGATGTATTGGAAACTGCGGCCATTGGCCTCGGCACACTGACAGGCGGACTGCAGCAGATGGCTGACGCCGCTACCCGCATCCCCCCAGATATAAATCACCGCTTCGGGATTTTGTCCACTGGCGAACGACTGCAGTAGGGCTACAACCTGGCGGTTGGGGTCCGACTCAGACAGATAAAAGTTATCGAAAGTGGCATCGTCTCGCAGGGATACCCCCAGCGGCAGCTGTTGCGGAATACTCATTTCAGTCCCAGCGATAGCGCAACGGATTATCAGCGCTGCCCAGGGGTGCACGGTATCCATTCAATTCAATGGCATCCCCGTCCCCATGTGCCCGCAGCTTATGATTTAACGCTAGAGCATCGCGTAAGCTGCGGAGTCCCACAGTAGTGGCCAGTGCCAAGCGCATCCGATCCCCCTCCACTGATAGGAGATCTGCACTGCTCACCTGCGCCAGCCCCTGCAAATAGGCCGAGGCCTCTGCGTAATCGGCGAAACTATCTACACCGGATAGCTCCACAAAAATTGAACCCTGTTGGGCATCTTCAACACCGGGGCGCACCGCATAGCGCTGGGCGAGAAGATTAGCCATCTGGTTGACGCCTCGCAGCGCAACCTCTTCCAAGGAGCCGCCATTACTGTCAAAAGCGTAACTGCGGCCACCATGTAGTAACAACCAATCGGCTTGCCAGCGGCGTCCCGAAGCCTGGAGTAGACGCCCCATCAAAGTGGCATCCGGCCTGTAACGCAAACCGGCACGCTCTGCGGCCTGCTCGCTCTGCGCCCAGAGGTCACCCAGAGGCATATTGTGTTGATCGTTGAGGTCCATCACCGGGAAATCCAGGGGCACGCCGCGCTCCACGGCCATGGCATCCAATACTGAAAAGAGCTCAGGAGCATCTTCTTCACGGAGGATACTGCGCCCCTCTTTTAGGGTATCCACCGCCATCCACACAAGGGTGCCGGGGCGGTTATTAGGCCACATGGGTAGCCCCAACTGATGTATTTGCCTAGAGATAGCCTGAGGGTCGAAAGAGAGATGAAGGTAGAGCTGGTTGTCTTCGCTAGTGTAGCGATAGCCTTGTATAAAATGCTGAGCTTTCTGCAAAATAGGCTTCAGGTTTGGGTTGTTGCCGATAGCAGCATCCCCGGTGACACGCACAAATACCCGCTCCAGCCCCCGGCTGCCGGCACTCGCGCGGTCTGTAGCCCCACGGCTCGGTACAGCCTCGACTACTTCATACAGGTCCGAGATAACTCGGGCCTGGACTGGCAGAATTAGGGCGCCGAACAACAGGACCAAAAACTGCAACACCAATCCCTGCCGGAGCAGCTTGTGCATAGGATTTCTCTCCAAACCTCATTCCAGCCCGTGAGCTTGCACGAAATCGTTGTTGTTGCGCAAGACGCAAAAATCCACGGTCGGGATAAAAATTGGGGCTATTGTATCAGCGTCAGCGACTTCTCTCAGCCCCGAGTTCTCACTATTGGAGGGTTTATCGCCGTTTACTTGGGGATAAATACCAGATTCCTACATTGAGATGCCCACTGGGCGTGGCTACCGGACCAAGACCCGGCTAGAATACGCGCCCTTCGAATACCCACCGCAGGAAGAATCATGAGCGATTCCAAGCCGCAATCCACTGAAACATCCCTCTCTTATAAAGACGCCGGTGTCGATATCGACGCGGGTAACGCCCTGGTAGAGCGTATCAAGCATGTCGCCAAGCGCACTTCCCGCCCGGAAGTCATGGGCGGCCTGGGCGGGTTTGGCGCTTTGTGCCAACTTCCCAGCGGCTACAAAGAGCCAGTCCTGGTTTCCGGTACCGATGGCGTGGGCACCAAATTGCGCCTGGCCATGGACCTGGGCATTCACGACACCATTGGCATCGACCTGGTTGCCATGTGTGTGAACGATCTGGTCGTAGCCGGCGCCGAACCGCTGTTCTTCCTCGACTACTACGCCACCGGCAAGCTAAATGTGGATATTGCCGCTGAAGTTGTCACCGGTATCGGCAAAGGCTGCGAGCTCGCGGGCTGCGCCCTGGTCGGTGGCGAAACCGCCGAGATGCCGGGAATGTACGAGGGCGACGACTACGATCTAGCCGGCTTCTGCACCGGTGTTGTGGAGAAGTCAGAGATCATCGATGGCAAAAAGGTGAAAAGTGGAGACGTGCTCATTGGACTCGCTTCCAGCGGCCCCCACTCCAATGGCTACTCCTTGATCCGAAAAGTCCTCGAAGTTAGTGGCGCCGATTTACAACAGGAACTGGGCGGCGAAACGCTTGCCAAGGCATTGATGGCCCCCACGCGCATCTATGTTAAAAACCTGCTGCAACTGATGAAGAGCGTCCAGGTAAATGCCCTCAGCCATATCACCGGCGGCGGCCTGCTGGAAAACCTGCCCCGCGTGCTCCCGGAAGGCTGCCTCGCTCGCGTAGACGTCACCAGTTGGGAGATGCCCGAGGTATTCCGCTGGCTCCAGCAGGCGGGCAATATTGACGCACGCGAAATGTACCGCACCTTTAACTGTGGTGTCGGCATGGTGATCTGCGTTCCAGCAGAACAAGCCGATAAAGCGCTGCAAGCGCTGAAAGAAGCCGGCGAAGACGCTTTCGTAGTGGGCACAATCGAAGATGCCGCTGCAGGCGCAGAAGCCGTAGAGCTGGCGGGCCTGTAATGTCACAAGGAGTATGCAAAGTTGCCGTACTGATCTCCGGTAGCGGCAGCAATTTGCAGGCGCTCCTGGATGCCTCGGCGAATGCCGGGGCAGACTTCTCCGTCTGCACAGTAATCAGCAACAAGCCCGAGGCCTTCGGCCTCAAGCGCGCTGCCGAAGCCGGGGTTCCCACAGCGGTGGTTGATCATCGCAACTTCTCCGGCAGAGAAAGTTTCGACCAGGCACTGATCGCAGAAATCGACAGCCATCAACCAGACTTGGTTGTCCTGGCCGGATTTATGCGTATCCTCACGCCCGAGTTTGTTCGCCACTACAGCGGCCGCCTCCTCAATATTCACCCCTCCCTACTGCCTAAATACCAAGGGCTACACACTCACCGGCGCGCCCTGGAAGCCGGAGATAGTGAGCACGGCGTTACTGTTCACTTTGTCACCGAAGAACTCGATGGCGGCCCCCCCATTGTTCAGGCCGCTGTGCCTATAAAGGAGGGGGATACTCCCGACTCCCTGGCAAAGCGGGTCCAGGTACAGGAACACATCATCTACCCCATGGCTGTATCCTGGTTTGCTCAAGGGCGCCTAAAGATGCTGGGGGACCGCTCGCAACTGGACGGTGAGCTTCTGCCGCCAAGCGGGGCCAGGATAGACAGCTAGCTCAAGCCAAGCTGGCGGGGTTAGCCCTGCAATGTACTTTGCGCTTCCCGCCGGCTAGTATTCAAGGAGATTCAGATTTTGCGAGGCTCTGTCGTGCGCATTTTTATCTCCTCTCTGTTTTTCCTTCTTCTCTCCAGCCAATCAATTGCCAGCCAACTGGAACCTTTTAAGGCGACCTATACCGCAAGGTACAACGGCATCAGCGTCACTGCCACCCGCGAACTTACAGGCCAAGAAGGCAACTGGCGACTGGACTTTAAGACCTCAGCGCTCTTTGCCAGTATTAAAGAGTACTCTCGCTTCACTAACCAGGACGGGAGTATTACTCCCTACCACTACGAATATCGCAGAAAGGGTCTTGGCCGCGATCGCGGCACCGTTCTCAGTTTTGAGCCCGACAAAAATATGGTCCTCAATGTCTCCAATCCCGAGCGAGACATGGAAAATGTGCCGCCAAACATCCTGGATAAATTGAGCTATCAAATGCAACTGGCGCTAGATGTCGCCGCAGGCAAAGAAAATCTCCAGTACGAAGTCGCCGATGGCAAAAAGATTCGCAAATATACTTTCGCCCAGGAAGGAACCGAAGTGGTGAAAACACCTATGGGGAAAATAGAAGCCATAAAGGTGCGCCGAGTTAGAGATGCCGACTCAGAAAGAGAGACGACCGTCTGGATTGCCCCCCAGTGGAATTACGCCCTGGTAAAACTGGTGCAACTGGAAGAAAATGGCAAAAAATATCAAATCACCTTGAAAAATCTATCCATCAACGGCAAAACTGTCGGTGCAGGCCAATAAATTACCATTTTTTTACAGAGGCAAAAAAAATATTCACATTTAATGGATTTTTGCCTCTGTTCTCTTTATAAAGTGACTCCTTTCCCTTGCGCGGGCAATTCCTTATTGCCTACCCTGTTTTAAAGCGAGGGATTTGCTACGAAAAAGGAAGGTATCTATATAAATCTAATGGCCTTCCTTCCATATCTTGGCATTTCCAATGCTAATTTTGGTTTTCAGTAATCAGCAGACTAAGAGATGGGCTCTCATGAATAAGAAATACCTGCGACATGCAGTTCTAGCCGCAGCAATCGGCTCCGTTTCCCAAGGCGCTATGGCCGCGGGCTTCTATCTACAGGAAACCAGCGCATCCGGCCTTGGCCGCGCCTTCGCTGCCGAAAACACCATCGGTGACAACGCCTCCATCCTAGCCCGCAACCCGGCGGGTTCTGCACTGTTTGACACTTACACGCTGACTGGTGGCATTACTTACGTCGACCCTGAAATCGACGTGGCCGGTGATGTTACTTATTTTCTACCTGTTGGTGTTGGCCCCGATGGCGTCATTTATGCTGAATCCAGTACTGTAGCCGACGCCACCGACTACGCCAGCAGCGCCTTTATCCCCAATGGGTATCTGGCAGCACCAATCAATGACGATTGGTCCTGGGGTCTGGCCATGTATACTGACTTCGGCCTGGAAACTGATTTCCCTGACGACTTCCCCGGCACCACCATCGCTAACAAAACAAGCCTGCTGACCCTAAATATTCAGCCATCTATTGCCTACAGTATTAACGATGCCTTTAGTATTGGCGCCTCTATTAACTTTCTCTACGCCGATGCAGAACTAAAAACAGCCTTCCCTACTGATTTCCCTATCGGCGCCGTTATCGAAGAAAGAACAGGCGTTAACCCTGAAGGGGCCACCATTCTGGAGGTGAAAGGTGATGGCTGGGATGTAAGCTGGAGCGTTGGCGCCCTGTGGAATATTGATGACAATACCCGCGCAGGCATTTCCTACCACGCCAAATACGATCCCAAGTTAAAGGGTGACGTTAATTCAGATGTCACACCCTCAGACGCCCCATTTGACGATGCCAGTGGCAACTTAACCCTGAACTTACCCGATACTCTGGAGCTTGGACTGTACCACCGCTTCGAAAATAATTGGGCCATCGCCTTTGGCTATATGTACACCAACTGGAGCCGCTTTGAGCGTCTTGAGGCTTTCATCCCATCAGGCGGCGAAGGCTTCAACCCTCTCCTTATTAAAGAAGAGAACTTTGTAAGCGGTTCCCGTTACAGCCTTGCCGCTGAGTACTTCTACAATGACAAGGTAACGGTACGCTTTGGTTATGCCCACGACGAAGGCGCAGCTCGGGACGGCTTCAACCTCCACGAAGAAGAAACTATTAGGGAGGAAACCGGCTTAGATCTGCCCGTCACTTGGCGTACTCTCTCTATCCCCGATACCGACCGTCAGTGGCTAACCATAGGTGGCACCTACACGCACAATAACCGCCTGAGTGTGGATGCCGGCTTCGCCTACCTCTGGGGAGATGATGAGCTTATTCAGGAAGTCAGCAACTTGAATGGGTTTGTAACCTACTACGATGGCGGCACCACCAAAACCGAGGCCTGGCTATTCAGCGCAGCTGTAAACTACAGCTTCTAATCGCCCTCTCACTCGGTATAAGAAAGGCTCTACTTCGGTAGGGCCTTTTTTAATTTCCCGCTCAACTATCTTCCATTCTCACTCTCTTCCCGCTTTCTCCCCTCTCCCCATTCTAAATATCTTTACCACTAAAGAATTACCCCAAAGAAAAGTGGTTAGATATCTACCGACAAAAATTTGTTATACCTTCCCCCACAAACAAAACAATCCTTGAAGCCGATTTATTATTAAAAACAAATAAACCAAATGCACACCCTCGAAAAAAGAATAACCCCACATGACTGAAAAAGAAAAAATACCGAATTATTTTTTGCAATCCATCATGGTGCGCAACGGCAGCACTTCTAAAATAAAGCCCTAAGCCTTCACCTTAAAAATTCAATAACCTGGAACACACACAGCGCCAACAGAAAACACTTGAAAAATCATCAGAAACAGAAGCAGACCAAAACTCAAGAGTGAAACCATGAAGTTCTCCGCAGCATTTCTCCTATTAATGATAAGCCTGGATGTTTCAGCATTAACCATGGGTGAAGCAATTAATATAGCGGGACGCCAACGAATGCTGTCCCAACGAATCACTCAAGCCTATATTCTCTGCGGTATACAGTCCGATGCGCAGCGCCACCAAAAGGTCTTAACGCGATCAGTACAGGAATTCGAGCGGAACAACCAGAAACTCGGTACCCTCCCCGCAGCAGAAAAAATCAGAAATCAATTAGAAAAAGTAAGAAAAGAATGGCAAACGTTTAAAAAAATCAGCCTGCAGCCAGCCAGTAAAGAAGGGGCAACGGAGTTATTCCAACGCAGCAATAGACTTTTGTCAGAAGCCCATATTTACGTTGTGAAACTACAGCAACTGGCCAACCATAATTCGGCTGAACTGATTAATATTGCCGGTCGACAACGCATGCTCTCTCAACGAATTGGCAAAAACTACGCTGCTAAAATTTGGGGGATTTCTCCAGAGGATGCAGAAAGTGGATTGCATCAAGACCTTGTCGAGTACTCTAACCGCCTAACCCAGCTTCTTGAGAGCCCATTCAATACCCCAGAGATCAACCGTAACTTACAGAAAGCCAAAGATCATCTTAACTACGCCAGCCGCGGATTTGAGGGGGAAATGAAGATCTCTGAAAAGCGCCAGATTCAGGTAATCACAGGCACTACAGATTTGATGCTTCGCAATATGAACGTTATTACCGCTCAATATGCAAAGCTGCTAGATTCCAATGAAATTCTTGTACAATAATCAGCAGAGCAACGCCCATAAAAAAGGGGAGTTACACTCCCCTTTCCCGTCAGACAAACCTATAAGGCGCTAACTTACCAACCGCACTGACGGCCTTTGTTCTGCTCTTCCAAGTAAGCCATCAAAGGCTGGAAGTAATCGATAATGGCAGAGGCATCCAGGTCACGCTGACCAGTCAAAGCTTCCATCGCATCCGGCCAGGGCTTGCTAGCACCCATCGCCAACATGGTACGCAATTTCTTACCCGCTTCATCATTTTGATAAATGGAGCAGCGATGGAGGGGGCCAGTCTCACCAGCGGCTTCACACAGCGCGCGATGGAATTGGAACTGCTGGATGCGGGCCAGGAAATAGCGAGCGTAAGGCGTGTTACCGGGGATATGGTACTTGGCACCGGGGTCGAAGTTCGCCTCAGTGCGCTCTACCGGAGCCTGAATACCCTGATATTCCTCGCGCAGCTTCCACCAGGCCTTATTGTAATCAGCCGGTTGAACCTCACCATTGAAAACCTGCCAGCGCCACTTATCTACCAACAAACCAAATGGCAGAAATGCAATTTTATCCAGCGCCTGCTGCATCAGGTAACCGATGTCTTTACTCTCATCCGGCACCTCATCCATCAGGCCGATTTCCTTCAGGTACTTAGGCGTGATAGACAGAGCGATAGTATCGCCAACAGCCTCGTGGAAGCCATCGTTGGCACCCTCTTTATAGAGGAAGGGCTGCTCCTTATAAATGCGCTGATAGAAGTTGTGCCCCAGCTCATGATGGATAGTGACCAGGTCTTCGCCAGTCTTGTTAATGCACATCTTGATACGGATATCATCCTGGCCATCCATATTCCAGGCACTGGCGTGACAAACAACATCACGATCGCGAGGCTGGGTGAACTGAGAGCGCTCCCAGAAAGTCTCCGGCAATGGTTTGAAGCCGAGAGAAGTAAAGAACTTCTCACCTGCCTTAACCATATCCTGCTCGCTCATACCTGAATCAACTACGAGCTGGGTCAGGTCGTAGGGTGCCTGCATGTCATCGTCTTTGACCAGGTCATAGACATTGCCCCACTCCTGAGCCCACATGTTGCCAAGAAGGTGTGCGGGGATCTTACCCTGAGCAGGTACTACCTCATCGCCGTAGTGCTCATTCAGTTTGGCGCGCACATGACAGTGCAATGCCTCATACAAGGGTTTCACCTTGCCCCACTGAGCATCCATATCGGCAGCGAAGGCATCGGGCTCCATATCGTATTTGGAGCGCCAGAAAACACTCAGGTTGTCGTAGCCCAACTCTTCAGTACCGGCATTACCGATCTCCACCTGGCGCTCATATAGCGGCTTCATAGGCGGGGAAATTTTACGCCAGCCAACCCACAAATCCTTGAGCAGCTCTGGGTCGCGATTGGTCGCCATTACCTGACCCATCTCGGTCAGGGTGTAACACTTATCGACCCCCTCTTCTTCCCGACAGTACTTACCGGCACCATACATACCCTGCATTTTCGAGCCGATCTGGGCCAGCTCTGCCGTCAGGGCGGGATCCTTCGGCGCCGGGAATACCAGCCCCTGCTTCAGCATGGTCAGCTTGCGGCGGGTATCTGGATCGAGCTTCAGATCATTGAATTTAGCCGCTTCTGAAGCGAGCTCTACAGCCATGGTCGTATAGCGCTCAGAAGCGAGAGCCTCCACATACTGCGAGTCAAGATTGATATAGGTAGATGCCAACCAAGCGGCGTGGCTCATTTCCTGGGCCATTTTCTCCAGACGGGCCTGTGCATCATCAAGGAATGCTTTGGCATCCTCAGCTGTCAGTGGACCCTTTTTGGCCGCAGGGCTTTCTGCAGTGGCCTGCGCCACCCCCATGGATTTTTGTGACTGCTGAGCGCTGTCACAGGCAGACAGCGCGACTGCAGCTGCAATGGCAAGAGCAACTTTCTTCATCTTCCCCTCAGATAATCATTATTGGGCCTAGTTATAACTGTCGCCGTTTATAGCATAAGCCTGCCCTTACCAGCGATGGTAAGCCCACAAGTTAAATGCAGATCGGCACAAAATCTCCCATATTTGCCGTTTTCTGGGGAAAAATACGGTGCTATCGGAAACGACTACAGGCCGACGGGAGCAGTCAGAGCGAACGACGATGAGATACAGGAATAAAAGGAAATGGGGGATCAGTAAAAAGGAGGGCATTTAAGGAGGCGGCCCAACCAGCAACACCCTCGGCACATGATACCACTGCTACCGTTGCTCCCTTCCGGGCCTGGCGGGGTTCACAGCTGTTCATTGCGAGGGGACCGGAAGGGCCACCACAACGATCTTCGGTGCATCCGAAGAGGGCGCGATTATAGAGGGTTAAAGGCGCGAGTTCCAGCCCTATTAACAGGTTATAATAGGCGACTACTACTTTACCCCCTTCTGAAGAGTTACCCATGCACCTTTTTGTCGATAATTTGACCAATGTTGATTTCAGCTACCTGGACCATCAGCGCGGGCTCGTAGGCGAAACCTGGCTGGCGAATGCCGCCCTGGATGGCGCACTCGATAACCAGGGTATGGTTTGCGATTTTGGTATCGTTAAAAAGACATTGCGCCATTGGTTAGATGATCAGCTCGACCATCGCCTCTTGGTTCCCACCCTTGCCCCCGGTCTTACGCTGACCCATCAAGATGGCAATATCTCTCTTGAGTGGCTGCTCGCGAGTGGAGAACAAATCTCAGTATCGGGACCGGGGCAGGCATTCGCCCTGGTGGAAAGTGACATTATCAATGCAGAAAATGTTGCCCGCTGGAGTGTGCAACAACTGGCCAGCTCCTTCCCAGCCAGTGTCGAACAGCTCAAGCTGTCGTTTGAAGATGAACAAATCCAGGATGCTTTTTATCACTACAGCCACGGCCTGAAAAAACACCAGGGTAACTGCCAGCGCATTGCCCACGGCCACCGCTCACGGATCCAAATTTTCGTCGAGGGAGATCGAGACGATCAATTAGAGCAAGAGTGGGCGCAACGCTGGAAAGATATTTATTTGGGCACCCGGGAAGATCTTTGCCAAGACGATAACGAAAATACACACAGCCTAACCTTCGCCTACCGGGCCCAACAGGGAGATTTCACGCTAGAGTTACCCGCTAGCGCTTGTGAAATATTGGATTGCGATACCACCGTTGAGCAATTGGCCCAATATATCGCCACAACTCTCGCGGAAAAGCACCCGGGCAGTGAAATCAAAGTCCGCGCCTATGAGGGCCTTGGTAAGGGCGCCATTGCCAGTGCTAAGAGGTGAGCGGTGAAGACTCATTCGCAACAATAATTTTCCATAGCCTCAAGAGACCCGGTTTTGAACCTGATTCTTTTACATGAAGCTGACTTTATCAGCTCCGATATCGTCCGCCTCTTCGGCCGCAGGCTGGAACATATCATCAAAGTCCACCGGGCCGAGCCCGGCCAGCAACTGCGCGTGGGCCTGCTGAATGGAAATATCGGCTCTGGGCAAATTACCAGCCTCGACGATCAACAGGTTGAGCTGCGGGTGGAACTAACAAGGAATCCGCCTCCACCTCCACCAATCACCCTGATCCTGGCACTGCCACGCCCCAAAATGCTGAAGCGCATTATCCAGCATGTCACCGCACTGGGAGTTAAGAAGCTGGTCTTGATCAATAGCTACCGGGTGGAAAAATCCTACTGGCAAACCCCTTGGCTGGACGAGGAGAAACTGTTCGAACAGTGCCTGCTCGGACTTGAACAGGCTGTCGATACTCAAATGCCGGAAATCCTCTTGCGCAAACGCTTTAAACCCTTTGTAGAGGATGAGCTACCCGAACTCTCTCAAGGTTCACACAAACTGGTAGCCCACCCTATCGGTGGCACGACCTGTCCGGTGGATCTCAGTGAAAACTGCACCTTAGCCATTGGTCCCGAAGGGGGATTTATTGCCTACGAAGTTGAAAAACTCAAAGAAGCCGGATTCCATTCTGTACACTTGGGCCCACGGATTCTCCGGGTAGAGACGGCTCTGCCAGTTCTGGTAAGCCGACTTTTTCCCTCCAGTTAGTAATAAACAACCCCAAAGGAAAAATCTCGCGGAGTAGTCACAAGCCAGCTTCATAACGCTTGATGGTGCTTGTGACCCGCATTTTTCTAATTTTTCACAAACCGTTAATGTCGCAAACCTTTTGCATTCAAAAAGCCTCGGCAATATGACCTCTTTATTGCTCCAGTTTATTGCTCCAGCGCCATGACCTGCACTGAACTTAAGTTTGAGACTTTTGCACGCTTTATTCATCAAGATTTCATCATTTTGTCATAAATAAGACATATTTTGCGGCCTCGTTTTACTTCCCTAGGGTCCAGGTCACATGTACCTATTTTTTCAGCGATTATGCCGCTCAATAACATTCCTTCTTATTTGTCTTCTAAGTCCTATTGCCTCAAGCGCAGTCTCGACTTTTTCTTCAGACAGCAACGGAAAATTATTCAGCCTACACGGCTCTAATACCATTGGTGCTCAGCTGGCGCCCAGCTTGGTTCACGACTATTTCACTGCGAAGGGAGCCACTGATATCAGTATCAAGCCACTCGGAACTCCCAACGAAGTGCGAATGCAGGCAAAAGTTGGCAATAACACTGTATTTGTCGATATAGCTGCACACGGTTCCAGCACTGGTTTTAAGGGACTCAAACTGGCTCAAGCAGATATCGCCATGGCTTCGCGCCCTATCAAAGACAGCGAGTTCAACGCCCTAAGCCAAATGGGTGATATGCGCAGCCGCAAGGCTGAACATGTCATTGCTATTGATGGACTGGCGATTATCGTGCATCCGCGCAACCCTATTAACCAACTGACCTTACAGGAAATCAGTGCTATTTTTTCCGGCCAAATAAAAGACTGGTCAGAACTCGGCAAAGGCAAGGGCCGCATTAATATTTATGCGCGAGATGACCAGTCCGGGACCTGGGATACTTTTAAAAGTTTAGTACTAGGCAAGCGTTACTCTCTCTCCAGTAGGGCCAGGCGCTACGAGTCCAACGATCAACTTTCCGACCTTGTTACCTCAGACCCACGCGGAATCGGTTTTGTTGGGCTAGCATCCATTCGTCAGACAAAAGCTGTTGCCGTTTCTGACCAAAATACACTCCCGCAAGCTCCTGAGCACCTGACCATTGCTACGGAAGACTACCCCCTGTCGCGCCGCCTTTTCTTATACACTCCAGTTTATTCCTCCAACTCAACAGCAGAAGAATTTCTACGTTTTGTACAGAGTGAGTCGGGGCAAGAGCAGGTGAAATCCTCCGGGTTCGTCGCGCAAACTCCCATCGGCTTTAAACCAGAGGAGTCTCGGGAAGGACCAAGTGAATATTTGGAACTGACTCGAAATGCTGAGCGCCTCAGTATTAATTTCCGATTTTCAGAGGGCAGCGCCTCACTGGACAACAAGGCTCAGCAGGATATTGAGAGACTGGCAAAGTTTATGGAAAAACCGCAAAACCAGGGACGAGAACTATTACTTATCGGGTTTGGCGATGAAAAAGTCAGCCCAGAGCGTTCGGTTATCCTATCCAAACTTCGCGCAGTGACCGTCCGCTCAGCTCTGCGCGATTACAAAATCAATACCGCTCCCGTTCAGGGCTTTGGAGCCTACCTCCCTATTGCCTCTAATAATTCCAGAGCCAAAATCAAGAACCGCCGAGTTGAAGTCTGGCTATTCTAACCCTTAAAGCCCGGCCAGGCTCAGGGAAGAAGAGACGATAGAAACTGGGCGCATAAACAACCATGGGGAGGCTAGAGAGACCTCCCCTTTTTTTATTTCGTAACCAATAATGGTATTGATTGAGGGGAGAAATACGGCTGGGAAGTGGGCTACTTATCTTGCATCAGCAAGGGCCCCGATTAAGGACAGCAATACAGCAGCCATAAAAAAGCCGCGTACAAACGCGGCTACAATGGTGACAGAGGTCACCAGGTCTCACAGAGAGGAACGCCAAAGAGCGCTCCGGGGAAAATTCCCTTCAAAACAAGCGCGTTACCGCTTTCTTGTTCAAAAAGCAGCTGCATAGCAGCCGCAAATTATTAAGCTACAGCGCCTTCAGCCTCGGCAACTTTTTGCAAAGCCAGCTTGGGATCAACAAACTCATAACCCAATACATCGGCAACTGCCTTGTAAGTCACCATACCAGCGTGGACATTCAGGCCTTCCAGCAAATTGGCATCATCCAACAATGCCTGCTTGGCACCTTTGTTGGCCAATGCTACGGCGTAAGGCAGGGTAGCGTTGTTCAGAGCCATAGTAGAGGTGCGCGCTACACCACCGGGCATATTGGCAACACAGTAGTGCACCACACCGTCAACAACGTAAGTGGGCTCCTGGTGAGTGGTCGCTTTGGAGGTTTCGAAACAACCGCCTTGGTCAATAGCCACGTCCACAACCACAGCACCTTTCTTCATGCGGCTGATGATATCGCGAGTCAACAGCTTCGGAGCTGCAGCGCCAGGAATCAGAACTGCACCTACGACCAAATCCGCATCCAAAGCGTGCTTTTCAATCGCATCGTTAGTGGAGTATTCAGTACGCACAGCGCCGCCGAAGATATCATCCAGTTGACGCAGGCGCGGCAGGGAGCGATCCAGAATGGTGACATCGGCACCCATGCCCAGCGCCATCTTGGCCGCATTGGTACCAACCACACCGCCACCGATAATCAGCACCTTGGCAGGAGCTACACCGGGAACGCCGCCAAGCAATACACCCAGGCCACCCTGAGCTTTCTCCAGGTGGTGCGCACCGCACTGTACGGACATACGGCCGGCAACTTCAGACATCGGCGCCAATAGTGGCAGGCCGCCGAAACGGTCGGTCACGGTTTCATAAGCAATGCAGGTAGCACCGGATTTAACCAGGAGCTCGGTCTGCTTGGGATCTGGAGCCAGGTGCAGGTAAGTGTAAAGAACCTGTCCGGGGCGCAGCATTTCGCACTCGTGAGGCTGGGGCTCTTTTACCTTGACGATCATGTCAGCGGTGGCAAAAATTTCTTCCGGAGTATCGATGATCTTGGCTCCGGCTTGCTCGTACATTTCGTCGGTAAAGCCGATAGCGGTACCGCCATCTTTCTGTACGATTACCTGATGGCCATGGCCGATCAGTTCGCGAACACTCGACGGCGTCAGGCCAATGCGGTACTCGTGGTTTTTGATCTCTTTCGGGACGCCAATCAACATTTTCTGCTCCTTAATCTCTGCGTTTGGCGTAGTCTCTTCAACGAATTAGAGCCACACCTAATTTCTGCGTTTTCCCCAGTATAGGGCCATTTTAAAAGTGGATTTCTACAAGAGTTTTTATCAAACTAGTGGAATCAACTAGCCGCACTCGTATCAAGACCATTTTTTGAGCTGATCGCTCGCAAAGGAGACAAGGTATGCGCAAGCGCGCGGGAGAGCTGAATACCGTGGACCGCAATATTTTGCGGGTCCTGCAGAAAAATGGCCGCACCAGCTATGCAGAACTGGCCCGTCAGGTGGGATTGACTGCAACTCCTTGTGTCGAGCGGGTGAAACGACTGGAAAACGATGGGGTTATCCAGGGCTATACCGCATTGATCAATCCAGAGTTCCTCGACGCTGCCCTGGTGGTATTTGTGCAGATTCGCCTAAACCGTTCCGCCCAGGATGCCTTCGAGGAGTTTCGCAATGCCGTGGCGGCACTACCGGAAGTACAGGAATGCTATCTGGTTTCAGGCAATTTCGATTACCTGATCAAGGCCCGAGTTGCCGATATGAGTGCCTACCGCAAGTTTTATGGCGAAACGCTTTTGACTCTACCGGAGGTACAGGAGTGCACCAGCTACGTAGTGATGGAGGAAGTGAAAGAAACTTTAGAGGTGCCGGTCCATTACAACCGCTAGCCCAATTTGAGGAGTGAGATAACAAGAGAGGCGACTGGTCCACCGCCCCTCTCTTGTTATCAAGAAACGGAGTCAGTACTGAATACCCAGCTTGCGATAAATAAAGCCAATCACCCAAGCAGGGCCTATCAATAAGAATTGAACGTCTTTAAAGAATGAGGGTTTTTTCCCTTCGATATGATGACCGATAAACTGAAAAACCCACATCACCACAAACAGCCCTAGCGCCGTCTGCCACACTGGAACCCCCAGCCGCTCAACCACAGACCAGGCCCATAAACACACCACGGTCAACGCCGTCATTCCCAGGCCAATGGAGAAAGACAGGGCAAAATAGAACAACATCACGGGTACCGTAATCACCACTGCCCAATTCAACCAGGGAATTGCGGCCATGAACTGCGGTTGTGGGATATCCCATAAAAGACCGGCAACGGTGGCATAAATCACCGGCACCGCAATCCAGTGAATGGACTTGTTGATGGGGTTCTGATGGCTTTCACCGTATTCGGCAAACCACTGCTGGGCACTGCGCATGACAATCTCCTTTTCTTATTTTTTATTGCCAGTTACTTATCTTGCTTAACACTCGCAGCGCAATCAATGGCCGAATGAATCAGGCCAATGCGCAAAGTCACCAGTTAACGCCGCACATAGGCATCCAGCTGGGTGTGATAGAGCTCAGCCATTTCCTCGTCAAAACAACAAAAGACGATACTCAGCGGCGCCCCCTCCTTCTCCAGGTGGTGCTGCACCTGCTCCACTGCAATTTCCGCTGCCAACCTGGGAGGGTAATCGTAAACACCACAGCTAATTGCCGGGAAGGCAATAGAGCGCATACTCTCCCGCCGTGCCAGCGTCAGGCACTGGCGATAGCAGCTCGACAGCAACTCCGGCTCACCCAGGCGGCCGCCACGCCAGACCGGGCCGACAGTGTGATAAATACGTTTGACGGGAATCGAGAAAGCACTGGTAGCGCGGACCTCACCAACCGGGCATCCGCCGATACTTCGACATGCCTCCAGTAACTCAGGGCCCGCAGCGCGGTGAATGGCTCCGTCCACACCACCGCCGCCAAGCAGGCGGGTATTGGCGGCGTTGACGATGACATCGACGTTCAATCGTGTGATATCACCGAGATGAACTTTGATCACTCAGTATCTCCAACCGCTATTTGAATAATCGCTGCGGATGGAAATCCTTTTCGCTTCACAACAGTCGCGCCCACAATGGAGCGCGCCCTTCGCGCTGCAGACAAGTCGCTGGGCTCATCGACACAGAACCCTGCAGCCCCCAGGCTTATCCCAACAGCTTTTTATGTTGAGAAGCCACGGTTTCCGGACATTTCGTCAACGCGCTAACTATGACGATAGCAGCTGCTGAGAAAATGAAACCAGGCAACAACTCATAGATATCAAAGATTCCCCCCGAGAGCTGTTCCCAAACCACTACGGTGATACCACCCACGATTACCCCGGCAATGGCTCCGCTACCTGTCATACGTGACCAATAAAGGCTGATCAGCAGAGCGGGGCCGAAAGCAGCACCCAGACCAGCCCAGGCATAGCTCACCACATCCAGAACCTTGGAATTCGGGTCCATAGCAATCCATACAGCAATCAGGGAAAGGCCAACCACAGCCCAGCGCCCAACTTTCACCATGGCTTCCGGGCTGGTCTTGCGACCAAACCAGACATGATAGATATCTTCTGCCAGTGCAGCTGAAGAGACTAATAACTGAGAATCTGCGGTGCTCATAATGGCAGAGAGAATCGCCGCCAGCAGTACGCCGGCAACAACCGGGTGGAACAGCACTTGAACCAGTTCCATAAAGACAGTCTCACCATCAGGCAACCCCTGCTGCATCTGCAGATGGGCAAACAGACCCACCGCCATAGCGCCGAGAAAACCAATCAGAGACCATACTGCCGCAACTGTCGCCGCTGCAGGCACATCATCTGGGCTGCGCACCGCCATAAAGCGAGCCAGAATATGGGGCTGCCCAAAGTAACCCAGTCCCCAGGCCAGGGAGCTGAGAATGGCCACTAAGCCCAACGCCTGACCACTGCCATCCGTGAGCCAATGCGTTAATTGTGGTTGCTGCGCTTGCAACTGGGCCCAACTAGCGGAGAAACCGCCCTGGTCCGAAATCACAACCAGTGGTACGGCAATCAGAGCAGCGCTCATTAATAAGCCCTGGAACACATCGGTCCAGGATACCGCCAGGAAACCACCGAACAGGGTGTAAGAAATTACTGCGATGGCACCGACAATCACCGCCCAGTGGTAGTCCCAACCGAATACGGTTTCGAATAACTTGCCACCGGCAATCAGGCCCGAAGCCACATAGAAGAGAAAGAACAACAGAATAAAGATCGCACACACCGTCCGAAGATAGGGATGGCCCATTTTGAAACGGCGGTCCAGATAAGCGGGCACCGTGAGGGAGTCATCCAACTCATAGGTATAAATGCGCAGGCGACGCGCCATGCTTACCCAGCTCAGCAGGATACCGGAAAAAAGCCCTATAGCGATCCAACCGGCAGAGAGACCCGCAGCATAGGCGGCCCCGGGCAACCCAAGTAACAACCAGCCACTCATATCCGAAGCGCCGGCCGATAGCGCGGCAACCGCAGGAGGCAATGAACGCCCACCGAGAAAATAATCACTGGCATTTTTGGTACGCAAATAAGCGTAAACGCCAATCACCAGGATAAGGGCCAGGTAGGCAATAAAAGTCAGGGCAACGAGCCACTCTGCGGACATAGGAATTCCTTCTGCTCAAAACGGAGTGGCACCGAAAGAAGGCAATAGCTGTGACGCCCTGCTCGCTTTTTGAGCGAAATGCGCTACAGAACCGGAGCCACTTCAAAAATAATTATGTTTATTGCGCGTAAATCTACTTAACGGCTGGCGTCAACTCAATCCACAAACTAAATATTCAGAACAACCACAGAAAAAAGAAAATACTATGGGAATCTGTCTGGACGAACTGCGCCTCCAGGTTATCCGCCCAACCCTCAAGCACTTGAGAGCCTGGAGCCAGGGCATGGAAAACCTTTTGCTGGGCACTGCCGCGCAGGAATCTCAGCTGGGCTTCCACCTTAAACAAGGACGGCGCCACGGGCTTGGGATTTATCAAATTCAGCCCCACACTCACCGGGAAATCTGGGACGACTACCTGATTAATCACCCCGCATTGGCCTCAAAAATTCGGGGCCTCGCCAGCCAGCGGGATTTTCTCGATCACCCCCACAGTGAACTGACCACCAACCTGCGCTACGCCACGGCCATAGCCTGGCTGGTGTATCGCTCAGCCGAGGTGCATAAAATCCCCGAATCAGATACCTGCGATGTGACCAAAATGGCGCGGTTGTGGCATCAATACTTCCATCACGGACCCAGTGCCACTACCCAGGATTTTGAATGCAGTTACGCCCAACTGGTAAGCGGCGCCGACCCTACAAATTCAGCGCCGAGATATACTGGGGCTCAGCCTCCTGCGCATCATCCGGCTCCCAAGAGTTCACCTGGCGCTGAATTAAATGGTCAGGGCGCTCGGCAGCCGACGGCGTAGAGCGATCCAACTCCAGACTTTCGAAATCGTAGAGATCCCTGTCCGCCAGTTGCGACGGGGATATACGTGTTAATGCGGCAAAGATATTTTCACTGCGCCCTGGGAATTTATTGTCCCACTCCCGCAACATCTGCTTGATGGCCTGACGCTGCAGATTTTCCTGACTACCGCACAAGTTACAGGGAATGATGGGGAATTCCTTGAACTCCGCGTAACGGGCAATATCCTCTTCTCGGCAGTAAGCCAGCGGGCGAATCACAATATTGCGCCCGTCATCTGCACGCAACTTGGGCGGCATCGCCTTCAGGCGACCGCCGTAAAACATATTCAGGAACAGGGTCTCGACGATATCGTCTTTATGATGGCCAAGAGCCACTTTGGTGGCACCGATTTCCTCAGCAAAGCCGTAGAGGGTACCGCGACGCAGTCGTGAACAGAGACTGCAAGTGGTCTTGCCTTCAGGCACCACTTCCTGCACCACCGAATAGGTATCTTTCTCTACGATATGATGTGGCACGCCGAGGGAGCGAAGATATTCCGGCAGGATATGCTCAGGGAAACCGGGTTGCTTCTGGTCCATATTCACCGCCACCAACTCAAAGTTCACCGGGGCGGTTTTTTGTAGATTCAGCAGAATATCCAGCATGGCGTAAGAATCCTTACCGCCGGATAAGCAAACCATGATTTTGTCGCCTTCTTCAATCATGTTGAAGTCGGCAATAGCGCGGCCCACATGGCGGCGCAGGCGTTTCTGCAGTTTGTTGAATTCGAGTCGCTCGCGGCGATTTTCCACTTCGGACATGGTGTCTCTCTAACTATTTCGGTACCGGTGACCGGGACTGGGGGTCACAGCCATCGCCTATCAGTGTGGAGCGAGGCTTTCATATTGCTAGGGGGCGCGATTGTACGCATTTCGATCACGGAGTACACGACTCCCCATCCGACTTTTCCGCTAACAGGAACTCAACACAGGGCCAAACATGCTCCAGTAATGCCGGCTGTGCCTTGGCGGTTGGGTGGATACCATCGGATTGCATGGCACCGTCTTCAAGCGCGACAGTTTCCAGGAAGAAGGGCACCAACCCAACCTGTTCGGATTTGGCCACCTTGGGGTAAACAGCGGCAAAGGCATTGGTATAAGCGCGGCCGTAGTTGGGCGGAATACGCATGCCGAGCAGTAAAACCTCTACACCTGAGTTCTTCGCCAGCTTCACCATCTCCATCAGATTGCGCTGTAAAGATTGAGGAGGGTAACCCCGCAGACCATCATTGCCGCCCAGCTCAACAATCAGCCAGCGTGGGTTATGCTCCTGCATCAGGCGCGGCAGACGCGTCAATCCACCAGAAGTCGTCTCTCCGCTGATACTGGCATTGACCACCCGAACCTTTTTGCCCTTTTCCTGCAAGCGCTCTTGCAGTAATTGCACCCAGCCCTGCTCTTCATTGATGCCGTAAGCAGCGCTGATACTATCTCCCAGGACCAACAAGGTATCCGCCGCGCTCGCCTGGGCAGCCCCAATGGGGATAAACAGCAACAGTCCCAAGCTGAATTGAGCCGCCAACTGCCGAAAAAAGGCTGTCGTCATGTCATACTCTCCAAAAAGTCGCGCATCCGTATAGGGAACACAGTATGTCCGCCATTCTTACGGCAGAAAACCTGTATCACAGAGTCTCCACCAGCGAAGGGCCATTGACCCTATTAAACAATATCTCCCTGCAACTGGCGCGCGGAGAGAGCCTGGCTGTGACCGGTGCCTCAGGTTCCGGCAAGTCCACCTTGCTCGGTCTATTAGCTGGATTGGACAAGCCCAGTGAGGGAAAAATCTGGCTAGCCGGCGAAGAAATTACCGCCATGGATGAAGAACAACGTGCGGCGGTACGCGCCCGCTGTGTGGGGTTTGTCTTCCAAACCTTCCAGCTACTACCCGGCCTCACCGCTCGCGAGAATGTCATGCTGCCCAGTGAGCTGCGCGGTGAACGCGGCGCCGCCAAACGCGCGGAGGAGTTCCTGGCCAAGGTGGGGCTCGAGCATCGCCTGGGCCATTACCCGCGCCAACTCTCCGGTGGAGAGCAGCAGCGGGTCGCCATTGCCAGGGCATTCGCCAGCTTCAGTGGCGAGGACGCTATCCTTTTCGCCGACGAACCCACCGGCAGCCTGGATGCCGGCAACGGCGCCAAAATCATCGATTTACTCTTTAAGCTCAATGCCGAATCCAGCACCACTCTGGTGCTGGTAACCCACGAGCAGCGCCTGGCTGAACGCTGCGCCACTCACTTGCGTATGTCGGCGGGTGCCGTGGAGTCCTACGAGCCCCTCGCCGGGGATGACAACTTCTCGGAGGTGTCCGCCTGATGCTGCCTCTGCGACTGCTTTTCAGGGACTGGCGCGGTGGCGAGCTGGCTCTCATTGCCAGTGCCCTGGTACTGGCCGTGACCTGTGTAACCGCGATTGCCCACTTCACCGATCGCCTCACCCGCGCGATGGAGCAGCAGTCGCTTACCTTCCTGGCTGCAGAAAGAGTCCTGCGCAGCAGCCAGCCAGTCAACTCGGCTTGGCTCGATAAAGCCAAGGAACAAGGGCTGGAGCAGGGGCAAATCATTCAGTTTGCCTCAATGATCTCCGCCAACGACCAGTTTCAGTTCGTCTCGGTGAAGGCCGTAGATGGTGGCTACCCACTGGTTGGTCATCTGGAGATCCGGCGCTCGCCGGATGCCTCAAGTGAAATTGCGCAACAGGGGCCTCCCCCTGGAGAAGCCTGGGTGGAATCCCGCCTGCTGCCCCTACTGGAAATTGAATTTGGCGATTTCATCGACCTGGGCGATACACAACTCAAAGTGACTGGCCTGTTGGAGCGGGAGCCGGACCGGGGTACCAGCCTATTCGACATGGGCGCTCGGGTACTGGCAAATATCGAGGACCTGCCGGCCTCCGGCGTTATCCAGCCCGGCAGCCGAGTGCGCTACCGCTATCTCTTTGCCGGGGACGACCAAGCGCTTAAAAAATATTTTGCCTGGCTAAAACCGCAGCTTACTGAACACCAGCGGGTGCTGGACCTGCGCGAGGGCCAGCCGCGGGTGGCCTCAGCTCTAAACCGCGCTGAGCGCTTCCTGTTTCTCGCCGCCAGCCTCGCCGTGCTACTCGCCAGTGTTGCCGTAGGGCTTGCCGCACGCCGTTATGGGCTGAGACATACCGCCTATGTAGCGGTAATGAAAAGCCTTGGCGCCGGGCGCAACAAAGTACTCGCCATTTACCTGGGTCAGCTGGCCGCTCTCACATTGATTGCCACCGGCCTTGGCTTAGCCCTGGGCAGCTTTATTCAGGCCCAAGCGGTCAATCTGATGGCTGGATTCTTCCCGGTAGCACCACCCGCCAGCCACTGGGGCCCTCTGCTTGTGGGCCTCGCCACCGGTTTGGCCTGCGCATTGGGTTTTGCCCTGCCCCCCTTGTTTCGCCTGGCTCGTACCGATCCCATGCAAACACTGCGCAAGGATTGGAGCAACCCCGACAGGCGCGAATGGCTGGGACTCATCCTCGGCCCCAGTGCCATGCTGCTGTTGATCTGGTGGCTGTCCGGCAGTTTGGCTATGACCCTGGCCCTGCTCGCCGGTATGGGCCTGTTAGTGGGAGGCAGCGCCCTGGTCAACCAATTACTGGTGCGCGGAAAGCTGGCCTCTTTAGGTGGTGCCTGGCGTATCGCTCTGGGTAGTCTGCAACGCCGTGCCGCATTCAATACGCTGTTGATCGCCGCCTTTGGTACCGGCCTGCTGGCAATGTTGTCCCTGGTCTTTGCACGCACCGCACTCATCGACGAGTGGCGAATGCAGCTGCCTGAAAAAGCACCCAACCACTTCCTGCTGAATATTGCCCCCACAGATGTGGATGGAATGCAGCAGATGCTGGAAAAAGAGGCAGTCAGCAGCACCGAGTTCTATCCCATGGTGCGCGGCCGCCTGATCGCCATCAATGACACCCTTACCAAGGATCTTAAGGATCGCCCCAACGGCGTGCGTCGGGAACTCAACCTGAGCTGGACCGAAAACCTGGCACCGGATAACCGTATCCTCGAAGGCGAGTGGTGGGACAAAACCAGTAAAGGAGTCTCGGTTGAGGTGGAACTGGCCGCCCAGCTCAACTTGGCTCTAGGTGACAAGCTGCGGTTTTCCATCGGCGGACTGGAAGTGGAGGCCCCTGTGGCCAGCTTCCGTTCCCTGGATTGGAACAGCATGCGCCCGAATTTTTATATGCTGTTTGCCCCAGGCACCCTGGAGGGCTTTCCCGCCACCTATATCACCAGCTTTTATCTTCCCCCAGAGGACAAGCTGTTAGTTAACGACCTGGTACGCAGCTACCCCAGTGTCAGCGTGATAGAGCTGGATAAAATCATCCTGCGTATTCGCGACACCATCGACCAAGTGTCTTTCGCGATCGAATCCGTCATGGCGCTAATGCTCGTCGCCGGAGTACTGGTATTGATTGCTGGGGTGCGAGCCAGCATCGCCGAGCGTTTGCAGGAGGCCGCGATTATCCGCACACTGGGCGGACGCAGACGCCTACTGCTCAAAAGCCTGATGCTGGAATTTGGATTACTCGGCTGTGCCGCTGGATTACTCGCCGCCATCGGCGCCGAAGCCACCCTAATCGTGCTTTCGCAGCGGGTGTTCGAGCTGCCCCTGGTACTGCACCCCACCCTGTGGCTACTGGGCCCATTGGTTGGCGCCTTTTTGGTTGGCGTTGCCGGTACCTTGGCCTGCTACAGCTCCGTGAGCCAGCCTCCACTGAAAGTGCTGCGGGAGTTGGCCTGATTGCGATACATTGGCTTGATTATTGGCCGCACATAAAAAGAGATGTAGCTGTTTTATGGACCTGGAATTCGACCGCAAATATATCTGGCACCCCTACTCCTCACTGATCAACCCGCCACCGGTTTATCCTGTGGCCAGGGCTGAAGGGGTTCGAATTTTCCTGGAAGATGGCCGCGGCCTGATCGACGGCATGTCCTCCTGGTGGAGTGCCCTGCATGGCTACAATGTGCCCGAGCTGAATCAAGCCATGCGCGATCAAATGGAGAAGATGTCCCATGTGATGTTTGGCGGCCTCACCCATGAACCAGCCATTGAACTGTGCAAAAAGCTGGTGGAGATCACCCCACCGGGGCTGAACCGGGTTTTCCTGGCCGATTCCGGCTCAGTATCTGTAGAAGTCGCCATTAAAATGGCTCTGCAGTTTTGGCACTCCCAGGGCAAACCGGGTAAAAGTAAATTGCTGGCCCTTCGCAATGGCTACCATGGCGATACCTTTGGGGCCATGGCCACCTGTGATCCCGTTACCGGCATGCACCACCTGTTTGCCGGGCAATTGAGCCAACACCTATTTGCCCCCGCCCCGCAAACCCCTTTCGGCGAAACCTGCCCCGATGAAGATATCCGTGAACTGGAACAACTGATTGCGCAAAACAGCGCGCAATTGGCTGCGGTAATTCTCGAACCCATAGTGCAGGGTGCCGGCGGTATGCGCTTTTACTCCGCAGATTACCTGCGCCGGGTACGAGCACTCTGTGACGAATATGACCTGCTGCTGATTGCCGATGAAATCGCCACCGGCTTTGGCCGCAGTGGCAAAATGTTCGCCTGCGACCACGCCGCGATCACCCCGGACATTCTCACCCTCGGCAAGGCCCTCACCGGCGGCACCATGACTTTAGCGGCCGCGCTGTGTAGCGACCGTATTGCCGAAGGCATTTGCAATGGCGAGGCCGGAGTCTTTATGCACGGCCCTACTTTTATGGGGAATCCGTTGGCTTGTGCCGTCGCCGACGCCAGTATTCAACTGCTACTCAGCAGCCCCTGGCAGGAGCGAGTAACAGCAATCGAGCAGCAGCTGACCGAACAGCTAGCCCCATTAAAATCCGCACCGGGTGTCGCCGATATTCGAGCCCTTGGCGCGATTGGAGTGGTGGAAATGCGCGAGCCGGTAAACATGGCCAAGGTGCAGGAAGCTTTAATCGAGCGCGGCGTTTGGCTGCGCCCCTTCGGCAAACTGGTCTACGCCATGCCGCCCTATATGATTTCTAAAGAAGACCTCAGCCAATTAACTTCGGCGATGGTTGATGTACTGGGGGAGATTTCCTAGCCTCCGTACCAATTAATTTGTGAAGCCGGTCTCAATAATACCGGGTTAAGCGGCTCCTCCTGTAAATAACCCTCTCTTTGCTACCGCGAATAGAGGGTTAACAGATCGAACTCCATACCACGGGGGTCGCCTCCTCTTGGCTAAAGACCTCCGTTGGCCACTCCCCCACTCGCCATTCTCAGATACCATTTACTTAACCTGTACAAGCTTCGATCAGCCAGATCGCAATTTCAGCCAGAAATGTTTTGAGCCCCCAAAAATTCCTGTATCATAAATGTTAATGATAGTTATCCTCATTTACGATAACGATCAAAGTGACCAAAATGATCACTGTTAAATGTTAGGCATTCACCTCGCCCGATTAATGCCTTACCAACCCTTAAAGTTTGGGCGTCAGAGAGGAAAAATGAGAACTTTAATTGCATTACTTTTTGCGGTTACTTTTGCCACCACTGCTCAAGCGAGCGATGCTTCTGGAGAAAAGCCCATTCAGCACCTCAAAGTAGCGGATGTTACTTCGATGAAGGATGCCAAGAAGATTTTCGTTGAGAAAACCGCAGAAATTAAAAGCAAGCAAAAGCTGGATGCTGCTGAGCTTCACCAGATACATGTCATCACCTACACGCTAGAGAAAAGTGTTGAGTTTTTCGCTGAGAACCTGAAGGGTGAGAGGCAAGAGCTTGCAAAAGAGATTGCCGTTGTGGTGGAGAATATTCATCTTAACTCCGAAAACAACCGCACCGAGAAGACTGAGAAAGATCTGAAGGAATACTTTAAATTAGCAGACAAATTTGCTGCTGGATTTAAACATCACTAATAAAGATCATTCCCGAGCTTAACCAGCGGCTCTAGTCGCAGCGAGAGGCTCGTCTGGATCGATTGAAAATTAAAGCGCTAACTATCAGTAGTTAGCGCTTTAATGATAACACCACCAGTTCATGGCTAGACGCCACCATCTCGATCAAATTCTCAACGATTTCCACTGTCCATATTTCCTTCCCTTTTGATCCGCCTATAAATCTCCTCACGGTGTACGGACAAAGATTTAGGGGCGACTATTCCTATCCTCACCTGATTACCCACAACTTCCAATACAGTGATTGAAACGTTCCCTCCAATCCGTAAGTTTTCGCCTGTACGGCGCTTTAAGATCAACATATTTGTTTCCTACTGACACACAAACCATGGATAGACCTTCCACAATGGGAAAGTTTGGATAGAAAGGTTTTGAGTAAGCGCGAGGTGGTGCGCGAGAACGGTAGGCATAGAAAAAGAAAAGGCAGACGCAACGCCCCCAGGGCTTGGGGAATCTCTCCAAACCGCTGATTGTGCTCCACTTTATTGAAGACGAGCGGGTTTCTAGCGTACTATGCATATAGCCATCTTGATAGGTATCGTATCAATTTGGTTAGCTGGCCCCAGGTGTTCCAGCACCTTGGGTCAGCGCCTTTTACTTACTTTTACTTCACGCTACCGTTCTCCTTTGAGAGGTTGATTTTTTAGAAAAGTCTTAGGTCTCTTGATCCTTTCGATTCTCTTGAACTGAGCTGCTTTGATTGTTGCCTTCAGATGGCTTCTTAATCGCGGCCAAAATACCAATAAATATCTATCGATTTTACGTGGCTTTGACACTAAAACAAACCTAATAAAATCTAATAAGATTGTTTTTGTGCCTATATTTTTTGTTGCTCACGTATTGAAAATTTCGATTGCATATAAAAATGGCTGCTTAGATTAATATACCCACCACTCCCACGCTGGAGTTCAGACAACAATAGATCATCAATGCTTCGACTTAATACGTACTCCAAATATCTACAGAAAAGATCTCTCCATAGACCAAAGTAACTTGCAGACTTTTAGGATATTACTGCGAGAATTAGGAGCCTCTGAGCAACCCAGTGATGCTTCTACTTACAGAGTGGTTTCAATAAGAGCGCAGCTTCACAGGAATGACTAGACCTTAGAAGAAGTCTCAACACGGTGCATGAATCGTTATGGAAGCCCTCAGTCCAATCCTTGAAGGCCACAACAGCTGCGTTGCAACGCTTGAAAAGGGCTACATCCATTCGCGGCGAACTGCGCCTAACATCTTTAACCTTCAAGATCCGCAGAGATATTACAGAGTGATTCAGAGGCACACTGGATACCTTAACCACTCGCCAACTAATACCAGCCAGTAAAAGTTGGCAAGTGCTAGCTTAGGGATTTACGATCCTATTGACCGTAATATTGGAGAACAAGAAGATAAACCCAAAAACAATAATGAAATCAAGTGGTTACGGACTAGCGTTAAAACTGGGATAGTAGTCAAAGTGATCGCTTTTCCAGTTTGCACGGACGTATCAGGATGCTTTAAATCTATGGTTTTAAATAAAAATTTAGGCTTTGGCGTAGAAATTGATTCTAAGATAACAATCAGGATAATAGTGGTCAGAATGATTACTATATAGCTGTTAAGCATCAGAACATGCCCAGAGAAAAATCTGACTCAGAAAAGGCAGCGGGAAAGCTAATCTCAGCAATTCAAAAAGAATGGAACGAAGAGGCTGGCACTCCCCAAGCGGAGCAAAGTGAAGGCGTAATGGACCTGGCTCATGAGCTTTTACAGGCTCGTACAGGCAAAGCTATGGAAGCGTTACTCGCAAGTAGATCAATAAGCGAGTATTTGGGTGAGTTTTGGGTTCGTAGGCACCCGTCGGTTAGCTCAGCCATACATTCCCTAGAGCAAGCGATAGAGCAAGCGATAGAGCAAGCGATAGAGCAAGAACATGCTTAACAATCGCAAGCAGTATGCTACGGGCCTCCGCGGGACGCCCAACGCTATGCACATTTTGTGCGGGTCGCTGCGCTCCCAGTTTCGCACAAAATGTGCATAGCATTGGTCGCCCCTGTTGCGGGCGTTAGGTACTCAAATGCAGTGGAAAATAACTAAAGAGATACCACGTAAATATGTTGATGAATCATATTATTTGAAGGCAGAGCGGAGTTGCCCTGAAGGTATTCTTGTCCTAGAAATATGTTGGGCTCAAATAATGTATGCTTTAACCGTAGAACTATTCAATTGAAATAATCATCCTGACCTGATCTATGACAGCATGGTTTTTTACGAAGATCGCATTGAAAAGTACGGCCATCAAATTATGAGAATCACAGATTCTTCACCCGTTAGCAGGCTCAAGCGCTTAGACTCAATGCAAAAAGATGGTGTTTTAAATCACGTATTATGTGAAAAATATAATGTGGAGTTTAAATCCACACTACCAGCCAAAGATTAGCTTTGAATGGGGTAAGATCACGCTAAGAGCGCCGCTGCTTTGAGTGTTACGGGTCATGAGTAATTTACTTCGTACATTAACCATTATTGGAATATGTATAGCTGTGCTTGCAGGCTGTACTAGCACAACCTCGCTTAACGAAAACGAGTTGATCCACCCACAGATCAGAACAAAAAAAATCATACAGCGTGAAGCGCTACTTATGTCTGGCCAAGACACATGGGAAGAGGTACAGGAAGGAGAAGAAAGCTATTTTCGTGGTGCACCCTATCAACTTTACGATAAGGACCCGAGTAGTAATAGCTGGCGAAAGACTGGTTGGTTACCTGTTGGCACAGAAATAGAAATAACTAATGTCACCTATGTAAAGACTTTCTCACATGACTATATAAAAGCTGATGGGCTGGTTTTCTTATCCAAAGAAAAGCCATTACATTTCGTGTACTCTTGGCGGGCATATTCAAAGTGTCTCTCAATTAAACGGGCACCATGGGAAAGTCAGTCGGTTCCAGAAAAACGTAAAATAAAGGAGCTTGGGTGCTACAACACGCCCTAACAAGGCGGTCAATGAGAAACCTTCCCCCATGGAGTAGGCGCCTACCTTTTGAATAGGGTAGGAGAAAATGCCGAAAATATTGAGCGAAGAACGTGTTGTTGAATACTCAACAGAGTTTAAAGTTAGAGTGGTCGCACTCACTAATCAACTGAAAGTAGATACGACTACTATCGCCAACATCATTGGCCTACATCCAGTAATGGTGTATAGATGGCGACAAGAAAGCAGAGAAGGCTGTGGTAATTTGTAGTAGTGAGCCAGGCTCGGAATTAAAACAGCTGTGGAATGAATCGAAAGAATGGAGTTTCTATGTTAGCGGGTTACAGCTTCGTCTGAAATCCGCACTTAAGTCGGGTAGCCGGTAGCTTTTAGCTACCGGCCCCACACTACCCATCATGCGGGTCATGAATGCTAAACGGTTGGACCTACTTACCAGCCAGTGGCCACGCTGACAGAATCACCGAAACAAATTACACGGATTTACCAAAATAAGAGTATAAAATCTCACAAATCAGCTACATCATTAACCCTATCCATTAGATCACGTGGCTTTGGCACCCTTGGCCTACAGACTAAGCCACATAGGATGTTTCTGTTCGCCAACTCATAGCTTTGCTCGCGGCTTCCTCCCCACAAAACCTTATAGTATTGCTATTCGCTGGTAGTTAGAGGTCATTAAACGGTGATCTTCCTACTGAGGGCTTTCACATGTCAAGTGCGATTCTTATTGCCCCCATCCTTTACGCGGGCATTATAGGGCCCCATAATCGCTCTTTATCCATAAGCAGGATTAGATTTCTTGCCTCAAATACACATGGATATATGTCAATAGTATATATGATTAATTGCCGAACACTCGAAGCTGGTATCTAGTGAAAACTCCCAAACGTCTACAGCCTCTCATCGATGATGGCTTAATCGATGAAGTTATCAGCCGCCTAATGAGCGGCAAAGAAGCCGATATATTTATTGTCCGTTGTCGCGACGAAATTCGTTGCGCCAAAGTCTATAAAGACGCAACTAAGCGTAGTTTTAAAAAGGCCGCACAATACCAAGAAGGGCGTAAAGTTCGCAGTGGTCGTCAAGCACGTGCCATGCAAAAACGGTCGAATTATGGCCGCCAACAGCAGGAAGAAATTTGGCAAAATGCCGAAGTTGATGCTTTATCCCGTTTAGCACGCGCTCATGTACGAGTTCCCAAGACTTTTGGTTGTGTTGACGGTGTATTATTGATGGAGTTAATCACTGACGAAGCAGGCAATGTCGCACCACGGCTTGGCGATGTGACAATGTCAGAAGAGCAAGCAGTTAAAGATCATACATTAATGATCCATTACATCATGCTCATGCTTCACGAGGGAATTGTACATGGCGATTTATCTGAATTTAACGTACTAGTGGATGATTCCGGCCCTGTGATTATCGATTTACCCCAAGCTGTTAATGCCGCTGCCAATAACAGTGCACAAGAAATGTTCACTCGCGACGTCGACAATATGCGTCGTTATTATGGCAGATTTGCCCCCTCTTTATTACAGACTCAATACGCCAAGGAAATGTGGGCACTGTTTGAAGAGGGTAACTTGACGACTAGCTCAACGCTCAGCGGCAAGTTTGATGATGACGATGACAGCGCCGATGTCGACGCCGTGCTAGAAGAAATCAAAGCGGTGATGCAAGAGGAACTGGAACGAAAAGAGCGCATACGTGAATCTTCAGAAGATGCACAAATTTAGTTGAAAGCACCCGGTTTAGTAACCTTATTGGTTGCTGCGGGTATTATTTATTACCCTATTGCGCAAATTAGTACACACACATTAGGACACCCAAAGGCTGGAGGATGCTGTGAACTGTAGAGCAAGCTCTCTTTCTGGGGGCTGTTACCCTTTGATTTATAGGTAAGAGAGATTAAGTTCTGGGAATTGATATGCAGATTTTTGGAAATGCTATTTTGGATAAAAGAGTGGTAATCGTGTTATAGAGTATTTGGGGTAGGAGTAGATTAGCAGGGTGTGGCTGATAGGAAACACCGGCAATCCCTATTCCGTGTACTCAGCGTTTATCGAATTGGGGGCAAGCTTTCTTTACCGTCTCCACTGATCTGTATTAGTTCAGACCAAACCTTTAAAGCAGCTTTCAAAGTTCCAACTGAGATAGAGCCAATGTTTTGCTGAGATGCCCAGCCACTCAAGGATAGGGGGCGCCTTTTGAAAAATGGCACCGGGATTTTGGGGGCTAAATGCCGGCGACTCCAGTCAACTAGCGCCAAATAGTGATCCAGCTGAAAGCACAAACCTTTCGGCATATTAAGGCCATTTTTCTACTAAGCCCCTCATTGAGAATATCCTGTAAAAACACACCAGAGAATTGAAGTGTATAGCCCTCGACTGACTAACAGCTGTCACAATAAGGACTCGGGCGTTAAGTAACCAACTCCTAAAATGTTGAGCTACTAAATACTCCCCTTAAACTTAACTAAAAATTAATGGTCAAGTAACTCCGCATTAGTCGAGTACTTTTTAAGGAGTTCAACAAGTTTTTTAGTGCCATCCACAGGCTTCAGGCTGGTAAGCGTTCTTCGTAAAGCTCTTATCGTTGCAATATCTTTCGAGTTAAACAAGATTTCCTCACGGCGAGTACTGCTTTTAGCAATATCCAGGGCAGGGAAAATTCGCTGTCTCGCAATTTCCTTTGATAATACTACCTCCATATTCCCCGTACCCTTAAACTCCTCAAATATCACCTGGTCCATTCGGCTTCCGGTATCCACGAGTATCGTTGCCAGAATCGTAAGTGAGCCACCGTCTTCGATCTTCCTCGCAGCGCCAAACAGCTTTCTGGGTATCTCCATGGCCCTGGCATCTATCCCGCCAGACATTGTACGCCCCCTACCACTCTGCTGGGCATTATGTACCCGTGAAAGCCTTGTCAACGAGTCAACCACGATCATCACATCCTGGCCTTCACCGGCTTCCTTACAGGCCCTACCATGGAGTTCATTAGCTACTCTCACATGCTCTTCATAGCTATGATCAGAAGAGGACGCATAAACTTCGGCCGGTACACTTCGCTTAAAGTCAGTAACCTCCTCTGGCCTTTCATCAATAAGCAAAGCGTACAGCTTTATTTCGGGATAAGCCTCCCCCACTGCTTGGCAGATATGTTTCAGAATAGTGGTTTTGCCACAGCCCGGTGGAGCCACAATCAAGCCTCGCTGCCCCTTACCAATTGGCGTAATCAAATCCATCGCCCTTACAGTAAGTTGCTGAGAACCTGACTCAAGGCGAATAGGCTCAGATGGATTAATAGCTACTCCATTTAGGAACCGCTTCTTTGGATCAGAAGTATCCTCTTGCTTTTTATCAGCCTTCTTAGGCTCCTTATTTCTCTTTACCTTTAAGGATAATATTTTTCTGGACATAACATGCTCTTTACAAATCAATCGAGACCGGGGAGATTGTTGTTGATTGTTGATGTTTGGACAAAAGATTAAAACTCTCCAAAACTGGATACTATAGCCAGAACTTGCGGCTATGCGATTACCTTTCCGAACCCAAGGCAGACAAATAATCCTATTGAAACCCGAGAACACCAATTAACGTCAGCCTTAACCATTGAAACACCAATCAGAAGGTTGAAAAAAACGAATAATCGCTACTGACCGCAGGTGCACACTAGGACACCCACAGATTGAAAGGTCAAACCCAAAATTGTACAGGCTTTCCACCTTAACAGCGATTTCTTCTGGTCTGATTCGGATAAAGTGAAACGCTAAAAAAATATGCTTTAGGTTTGAAAATTGCTTGAATTGGTCAAATCGGAAGGAATGGCAACGATAGACCGGGAGGAAATTAGTGAGGTGTTACCGAAAGGAAACGCTGGCAGTCGCCTATGCCATGTACCCAGCGTTTATTGAGTTGAATACAGGCTTGCCATACAGCCTCTGCTGATCCCACCAGGCTTTGAAAGCGGCTTTCAAAGTTCCGATTGAGATAGAGCCCGTGTTTGGCTGAGATACCGAGCCATTCAAGGATAGGGGGCGTTTTTTGAGAAATGGCACAGCGCTTTTTGGCGGGCTAAGTGCCGGTCACTCCAATCTACTAGTGCCAAACTGTGATCCAACTGAAAGGGTTGCCCTTTGGTATATTCAAACGCTCAGCGTCAACAAACAGAAGTAGATTTTTGAACTTCTCACCTGAGTCTGCCGCACGAACACGCTGCTGAATTAAAGTGTAATCAGATTCTTCAGGCATCTTGACGATATTGACACGGATCAGGTTGAGGTCTACATAGGCCATATATTGGGTATCCAGAATCGGTAAATAGCCGGTTGGGCCTAATTATGAGTCAGCGGCCGCGCTGACAGGTTCACAGCAGCAAGCCAAAATGACCATATAGTATCGATAAGAATAATACCCCAAATACATTTAATGTTTGTGGAAGCATTATTACTTTGGCATGTAAGAAGTATCCCCCGACGCAAGGGTCAAAACAGTGGCCAACGTTTATAGTGAATAAAACACTGTAACTGGCTCAACGGCGTCAAACTGGCTTATTGCCCCCAGTCAACACAGGCTTTACCTGCGTAAACATCGAATTCCATAGGGAAACTCGATGCCCTTTGCTGGTCTTTTCTATTTCACCCACAGGGTGAAATGAGAAGTTGAAATTGGCATAGACCCTCTTGATAGATTCAAAATCTTAGTACAAATCAGCGAATTTCAACCAATCTTTTAGGTTAAGGCTATTATTATATTGCACATCAAGCTTAAGGCTCTGGCTCAAATGACAATATTTTAGGTACAGAGAAAACCATTATGTGTTTTTCAGCCACAGCATCATTCGGATCAGCAGCTGTCCTTCTTGTTGGCGGTGCTTTGTGCACAAGACACGCTATTAAAAATGATAAAACCTATTTGTTGCTCGCAATTACCCCTATCCTTTTCGCGTTACAACAAGCGAGTGAGGGCCTGGTATGGATTGGATATAACGAAAACTTAACATCACTAACAACAGCATCTTCCATTTTCTTTTTATTCTTTGCTCTGCTTTTTTGGCTTGTCTGGATACCAATTGTAGCCTTTAGTCTTGAAACAAAAAAATGGAAAAGAGTTTTCTTTATTACATTAATCATCATAGGCTTTGTTTTTGGCTTATACCTTTGGATACCAGTCCTATTAGAAACAGGATCAAGATATTTGATGAAAACGAGTGTATGCGGGCACAGCCTATGTTATATCACTTCCGATTACAGCTTATTCGCCATTACAGCAGGACATATTCTTTATTCTTTACTTGGCTTTTTATTTTTATTATCCAGCAATCAGATTTTTAGAAAATTTTGGGCACTTGTCATGCTGCTCGGTGTTATCGTCTACTTTACTCAGCGTGAAACATGGGTGTCAACCTGGTGTTTCTTTGCTGCAATATCGACCTTATGGATTTATTTTCTATTAAAAAATGACTATAAAGCTAAGATGAAAAAACAAACTTTATGATTGAACTGATAGAGCTAAGTTGGCCACAGCACAAAGGGAAAGACCAGCAAGGAGCTTTTTAAGGCGCTAAGGAAGCGATGCTTTTGAGCTGATGCTTACTTTCAACATCACCTAACGAGTTACCGCATCCGACTATGGTATAGTGCTGACAACACTATACAAGCCAACGCCACCCATTAAAATATTATGGATCTCAAATTTGTTTCGCCGAGCATGAAAAGATTGTTTTTCACTCTGTCAGTTATATTTATTTCCGGATGTGTTTCTACCGATAACATATATGAGAGAAATGTGAAAGCCAATGAACTAGAAGCACAGGCTGAAGACGCCAGAGTAAGGAATAATTATTCCATGGCGAAACAGCTGGACAGAAAGGCAGAGAAGCTACGGGAAAAAGACTCTATCAACAAAGAGGATATCGTTGCAGGTATTTTTTCCGAGCTTTTTAAGCGGTTGTTCGGAGGAAGCTCTAAAAATGATCAACATGGTTGGTGATAAAGCGAACCTTTACCAACAAGCATTAGGCAGTTCAAGATCTCTATGCCGAGGCTGATGGCACAATCTGATTTGGACCAGCTTTTTTTACAATCAGATATCAATACTATTCAGCTGACCACTGTGATTCTGGGATAGGCAAGAACTTATTCTCTATGAGAAAGGATACATTGGCATATGAGGTTTAGGGTGAGTGTTTAAACACTCCACCTGCTTAAAAAACACTCAGCTTTGCTCCAACTAAAAGAAGCCTTCGCAGGGCTGCCAATAGTATGCTTCACACGGGACTAGTTGCCGGTTAGCTTAGTGATAACTATGATTAGCAACTACACCCGAACGCTGCCCGAAGTGTTTAAAAGCCAAACTACCGGAAAGCCCGTGCACCCCATACTCTCCATAGAAAACCTGCAGTGCCGCTACGGCGAGCAGGTGGTTATAGAATCAGTTTCCTTTGCTTTACAGGCCGGGGAGATTGCCTGCTTGTTGGGCCCCAGCGGCTGCGGCAAAACAACGTTGCTGCACGCCATCGCTGGATTTCAGCCAGTCGCTGCAGGGAATATCCAGCTGTCTGGAGAAGTAATCTCTTCTCCCAAGGTTAAGGTTCCTGCGGAACAGCGGAAAATAGGGGTGGTATTTCAGGATTATGCCCTCTTCCCACACCTCACCGTTGAACAGAATATTGCCTTCGGTATCCAGTCAATGCCGAAAAGCGAGCGGCAGTCCCGCACCCAGTCGTTGCTACAACTAGTACGGCTGGAAGGCTTCGGGCAGCAGTACCCGCACCAGCTATCTGGCGGTCAGCAGCAGCGTGTCGCTCTGGCTCGGGCACTGGCACCGCGCCCCAAGTTGTTGCTGCTGGATGAACCCTTCTCGAACCTGGATACCGAGCTGCGCCGCAGTCTCGCCGCCGAAGTCCGCCATATACTGCGCGAAGAGAAGATCCCTGCGATTATTGTTACCCACGACCGCCACGAGGCCTTTATTGCCGGAGATAAGCTGGGAGTACTCAGCCAAGGTCAATTACAGCAGTGGGACAGCCCACAGGATACTTATCAGAAGCCAAAGAATTTGGCGGTTGCGAGAATCGTTAGTGAAGGGAACATTATCTCCGGCACTGTCCTGGGCAATGACCTGATCAGCACCCCATTAGGGGAAGTAAATATGCCGACAGCTGCATACGAAAATGGCAATAGGCTCGAACTGTTTGTGCGCAGTGAGGATATTGCCGCAGGCGAACATCCCGGTGCGGTTATGGCTCAGGTTGTGGAAAAGAATTTTCTCGGCAATCAAGTGAGCTATCGCTTTCAGTTAGCCGCAGGGGAAACTGTCGAGGCCGCTTTGAATGCAAATCTTCAAGCAGCTCCCGGTGATAAACTTCCCCTACGTCTCTGCTCTGCGCTGGTGTTTGACCAGGCCCGATAGCAGCTATCAAGACAGGGCGGGCGCTTCAGAGCTCGCCAGGGCTGTGCGCTCCTCACCTCTGCGCCATCCAATGGAGCGGCTCAGCAAAATCACTGGAATCAATCCCACCAGGACAATCAATAAAGCCCCCAAGGCCGAGCGTTCCAGCATCTCATCAGAAGCAAACTGGTAAACATAAGTCGCCAAGGTATCAAAGCCGAAGGGGCGCAATAGCAAAGTTGCCGGCAGTTCTTTCATACAGTCTACAAAAACCACCAAGCCACCGGTGAGCAGGCCTGTACGCACCAAGGGAAGATGCACAGCCCATAGAGTTTGCCAGCTATTACGCCCTAGAGAGCGGGCAGCCCTATCCATCGATGGGGTTACCTTCTCCAGACTGGATTCTATGGCCCCCGTGGATACCACCAGGAAGCGTACCGTGTAGGCAAAAATAATGGCAAAAATACTGCCGCTTAACAGTAGTCCTATAGAGATATCGAAGTGTTCACGTAAAAAAGCATCGACGGCATTATCAAAAGCGGCCAGTGGAATCAGGACTCCAATCGCCAATACCGCCCCAGGCATTGCATAACCCAACTTGGAAAAGCCGACTAAAAGCTTCACAGACCTCTTGGGTTGCAGCCGCTTACCGTAAGCCAGCAGCAAGCCCAGCAATACAGAGACCAGTGCCGCTGCGATAGACAGCAACAAGCTATTGCTGGCGATCTGTATAAAATCTTCACTCCAATAGCTGGAAAAGTTACTCAGTGCGTAACTACACAGAACCAGCAGGGGGATAATAAAACCAGACACCAACAGTAACCCGCAAAACAAAATAGCTACAGCGGATCGCCAGCCACGCAACACATAGCGTTCACGCTGGGAATTTGGCGATTGTACAAAGTGCTTCTGTCTCGCCCGCCCCATTCGCTCCAACGTAATTAGCAGAACAACAACAATCAGGGTACTACAGGCAATTTGTGCCGCCCCTCCTAAATTACCGTGGCTCAGCCAGGTATCGTAAATCCCGACACTCAAAGTGCGCACTGCAAAAAAGTCGACAGTGCCGAAATCGTTCAGGGTTTCCATCAATACCAGTGACAGGCCCACCGCAATTGCCGGGCGTGCCATTGGTAGGGATACGCGCAAGAAGCTCTGCCAGGGCGTGCAGCCCAGTGACCGACTCGCGGCCCGTATACTGCCGCACTGTTCGATAAACGCTGCGCGCGCGAGCATGTACACGTAGGGAAAGAGCACCAGTGACAGCATGGCAATAGCCCCACCCATACTGCGGATCTCCGGAAACCAATAATCCCTGGCCGTCTGCCAACCAAACCAGGCCCGCAAGGACTTTTGCACGGGGCCCGCATACTCCAGCAAATCTGTATAGACGTAAGCAATCACATAGGCGGGAACAGCAAACGGCAGTAGCAACGCCCACTCGAACAGCCGGCGCCCGGGAAACTGGCACATGCTCACTAGCCAGGCACTGCCCACACCTGCTATCAGCGTTACTAAACCGACACCACCAGCCAGAAGCATTGTGGAGGACACATAGTGGAACAGCACCGTGTCTAACAGGTGCGGCCAGATATTCTCTTCAGGAAAAAATGCCAACCAAAAGATAGATAGCACTGGCAAAGCTACTAGAAGGGAAATAGTAGCTACCAGAAGCAGCCAGCGGGAAGCTGATAAATTCGCTCGGTTTAGCATGAATTAAGAAATCAAAAGCTCATTATAAAAGAACGGCCCTGGTCTCTCGACAGGGCCGTTCGAATAAGGCTGAGATAGTGCTGCCAGTATGCGGGGCAGCAATTCTCACTCAGTTAACCATTCTAAAAGTCAAAGCGTACTTCATCAACCATACGGGAAGCCGCCGGAACGTAGGAACCGATTTCAGTGAGACTCAGATCGTCTTCCTTAAATTCACCCATATACTCCTTAATCAACTCAGAGCGGGCCGTGCCGGGGCGCACCGGGAACTCAAAATTTTTCTCAGCGTAAGAGTATTGAGCATCGGCGCCACTAAGGAATTCCAGCAGCTTAACAGCATTTTCTCGGTTGGGAGCATGCTTGGTCAGCGCCGCGCCGGAAATAAACATATGGGTACCGCGATCCTTCTGGTTAGGGAAGATCAGGTTTACTGATTTGGCCCAATCCACCTGCTCCGGCTGCTCCTTATTGGTGATCATTTTACCGAAGTAGTAGCTGTTACCCAGGGAAAGGTCACAGACACCTTCGCTAATGGCCTTAACCTGGGCGCGGTCATTGCCCTGCGGCTTACGCGCCAGATTCGCTTTCACGCCCTGCAGCCACTCTTTGGTTTCTGCTTCACCGTGGTGAGCGATCATGGACGCGATCAAGGATAGGGTGTAAGGGTGCTTACCGCTGCGGGTACAGATTCGGCCCTTCCACTTGGGATCAACCAGTTCTTCGTAGCGAGTGATTTCACCGGGCTTAACGCGGTCTTTGGAGGCGTAGATTAAACGCGCTCGGGTGGTCAGGCCGAACCAGTTGCCGGCCTCATCACGGAATTGTGTAGGGATATTTTGCTCCAACACCTCGCTCTTCACCGGCTGGGTCAACTGCTTGTTCAGCAGGTCCATCAGGCTGCTGGTGTTGGAAGTGAGCACCAAATCTGCCGGGCTGTTACGCCCCTCGCGCTGCAGGCGCTCGTTGAGCCCCTTGCTGGCATACACCACCTTTGTCTCAATACCGGTTTTCTCCGTGAATTCCTCCAGTATCGGCTCAATTAGGAAGGGCTGGCGGTAGGAGTAAATATTCACTTGCTCCGCGGCATTGGCCCCAATGGCACCAAGCAAACCAACAGTTGCAATCGCTTTTTGAAATAGAGACCTGGTAAACATGAGATTCTTATCACCCCCGGGTTGATTTGAGAAGCATTCTCATTTGAGTGAAAGATAATGTCAACCTGAAACCTCTGTACTCAGCAAAGTCGCAAAATTCCTCCTATGCTTAGATTCAAGCTAGTCACCTGCAGAGGCTCTATGCATTACCTTATTCTGCCACTCGCTCTGGTTGTTGCCCTATCCGGCTGCGACCGCAAGGGTGAGCCACATAAGGCCCAGTCATCGGATAGTGAAGCAACCGCTGGCCAAACAGCCAGCGAGGCAATGAAGCAGCCGATTAAACAAAACGCAAACAGCACGGCGGAGGTCCCCTCCGGTCAGCTACAGGAGACCGCTTCGGGCAGTGAAACCATTTGTACACCGGGTTGGTTTACCTGGGTACAGCGACAAGTAATGGCCCAACAAGATGGAGACCTGAAAGAGATGTACCCATCAGGCCTCCCCCCCGTTGGCAGCGCGGAGTGGTTTGATGCAATCACCAAGCTAACGGGCGGTAACCTGGCCAGTGTGAAGCCCGGCAGCCCGGAGTGGTGCCTGGCAATTCAGAAACGTCTTAGTCACCCCGGTGACCAAGGCCTGTAAGGCAAGCAATAGGCCAAGCATCTTGCTAAGCAAAAGCGAGATGTAAACCTTCTATTACCCGGTCAATTTTTCAACCGGGCCCGAAAGCGAGGTAGTGAAAATGAAGTTCTTCAGCAGAATGTTGCTGGCACTAATCGCCGCAACCACGCTACAAACCGCCATCGCCGGCGAAAAACCCCCTCCTGGCGCCATGGCACTCTCTATGGTGCTCACAAAGTTAGAGCAACAGGGTTATACCCCAATTGTTGAGGTAGACCTGGAAAGAGGACAATGGAAAGTGGAGGCTTACAAGGGCGATCAAAAATACGACCTGATTGTGGATCCCAATTCGGCAGAGGTCCAATCCGAAAAACCCGATAACAGCTAATGTGTGTAACCCAGGGCTACTCCCCTTAGCCTTTATTGCCCCGGAGTAGGGACACGCCGGGGTGGGCCAGAACACTTCACAGTTTTAACAAGTGTGGTTGCAACTCACGTAACCGCAGTGATTATGTCTATCTGCTGACGTAATTGGTCAATCACCGCTGAGATGAATGAGTTAGTCTGGGGTAAGACAAACGCCCAAGGATAATAATATGACCATCCAGACCCTCACCCGGCAGGATGCAGACAAGGCGCTTCTCCATACTCAGCTAGACAGCCAGCGCCGAGCCCATCACGCCAACCCCGTTCCAAGCTATCAGCAGCGAGTACAAGACCTCAAAACCCTCGCGCGAATGCTACGTGAACAGCAGGAGGCCATTGTAGAAGCCATATGCTGCGACTACGGCAATCGCTCACGGGAGGAAACTCTGCTACTGGAGATATACCCTGCCCTTGCCGGTATTAAGGATGCGATCAAGAACGTCAAGAAGTGGATGAAACCCCGCCGGCGCCATATCGACTTCAAGGCCTATCCCCTGTCAAAAAATACGGTGGTTCCCCAACCCCTGGGGGTAGTCGGAGTAATCGTGCCTTGGAACTTCCCGATTAACCTGAGTATTTCCCCGCTGACCAATATCTTTGCCGCCGGCAATCACGCGATGGTCAAAATGTCGACCAACTCCAGCCGGCTGGCCGAGTTATTAAAAGAGATCAGCCCCAAGTATTTTCCTGAAGAAAAGCTTTCTTTTATTCCTGACTACGGCGAAATAGGCCCACTGTTTTCTAGCCTGAAATTTGACCACCTGATTTTCACCGGCTCCAGCACCACAGGTCGAGCCGTGATGCGCTCCTGTGCAGAAAATCTCACTCCAGTCACATTGGAGTTGGGTGGAAAGTCACCGGCTATCATCGCCCCAGATTTTCCTATCGAAAAAGCGGCGGAGCGTCTTATCCATTGGAAAATGGTCAATGCGGGCCAGATATGTGTCAATGTCGATTACCTATTCGTACCGGAAAACCAGCTGGACAATTTTATCGAACATGCAGGCCGGCTGATTAAAAAACACTTCCCAAACTGGCAGAGCCCTGACTATACCTCCATTATCGACAGTGCCGCCTACCAGCGCCTGTGGAAAACTCTGGATGATGCCGTCGACAAAGGGGCCAAGGTTTACGATCTAAGCGAGGGGGAGCTCAAGCGGAACGATAGCCTGCGAAAATTCCCCCCTCATCTGTTAGTCAATGTAAACAAAGATATGCTGGTGATGCAGCGGGAAATTTTTGGGCCTCTCCTACCGATTATGACCTATTCCAGGCCCGAAGAGGTTATAGACTATATCAATGCCCAGCCAAGACCGCTGGCAATCTATCCCTATACCAACGATAAGGATCTGCAAAATCGCTATATTGAGCAGATTATGTCTGGCGGTGTGTCGATAAATAACTGCGTGTTACATGTTGGCCAGCACGATATTCCATTTGGCGGCGTTGGGGAGAGTGGTATGGGACACTACCACGGCTACGAAGGGTTCCTCACCTTCTCCAAACTGAGGCCAATTTATCAACAGGGACCTATCGATCTACTGAGGTTAATGCGCCCACCCTATGGAAAGTTTTCCAATAGACTATTAAATTTTATGCTCAAGATGACTCAATAAAACTGGGCACTAACTGGGTGCGAGTAGTCAAAACCCTTTCCTGAAAAAACGATAACCCGGCGAGCCTTCTCGCCGGGTTAATTTTTAGTTTTTCCTGATATTCCGTTGAAATCACTGGCGTAATGATCATCCTCTGTCCACACTAAAAACATGGCTTGGTTGTAGTGTTGGAGCCTTGTGTGAGTTTTATCGTAACGATCATGCTCGTTAGTAATTTGACAAACCCTATTCCCCCAGGACTGGACCCCAACAAGCCAGCCCCCATCTACGATAGTCCAGACCTCTATGAGGCCACCCCTTCGGTGATCGCACTCGACCCCTCCACTATTCGCTCAAAACTCTACCATTTGGGATTTAAACCAATTACCAGCATGCGCTTTGTTGGTGGACGCTGGAAAATTCAAGCGGTTTACCTGGGAGAACTCAGAGCCCTGGAGGTGAACCCAGACAATGGAATTATTATTGCGGATCGCCCAGCTAAATAGGCAATATGAGCACGCCAATGGAGCCGATGCAAAAAGGAAAGATACTAATACTCGGGGCCGGCTCCATTGGATCTTACTTAGCCGCAAAATTTTTTCATACAAATTATCATGTAGATGTCATAGGAAGAAAGGCTGACAGGATTGGGGATCGACTTTACATCAACAACCAGACA
Organism: Microbulbifer sp. CnH-101-G; assembly: GCF_052466775.1. NCBI lineage: Bacteria > Pseudomonadati > Pseudomonadota > Gammaproteobacteria > Cellvibrionales > Microbulbiferaceae > Microbulbifer > Microbulbifer sp. CnH-101-G. Next base: position 575,365 of record NZ_CP174292.1, on the reverse strand, counting down.
TTTGACTTTCCACTGACCTCAAGTGAGGTCAATATACAGTTAACCTATGATTTCATTTTCTTGACATGCAAGGTCTTTGATCTTAAAAAAAATCTGCATAAATTAAAGGAAAGAAGCCCAAAATCAAAAGTTATAATATTACTACAAAACTGCCTCTTTGACATTTCCGAACTTGAACGCACCTATAACCAGGACTTAACGAGCCTTCTGGTGTATGACGGCTTCAATTTAAGCGAGAACAGATTAAAGCATACTCAAGGTTCTGGATTTCTCATTGGGAGCGACAAACACACAGAAAGCTTACTTCACCTATTTAAAGACTCACACATAGAAATTAAAAAAACTGAAAATATCCAGCAGCATCGAATTGAAAAAGCCATTTATAACTGTGTGATAAATATATTCTCTGCCACCCACTCAAAAACCATCAAGGAACTATTTGCCGACGCAGAAATAATTGAACACATGCAAAATATACTCTATGAATCTCATGAAGTTCTGTCACAAGAAATGGAGATTGCACAAACTAAAGAGATAATGTGGGATAACCTAAGTCGACTCGCCAGTAATCTGGACCACCATACTTCAACCTACCAGGACGTCAGAGAAAACAAAGTTACAGAGCTTGCCTTTTTAAATGGCTTTATTATTGATTTGGGGCGCAAAGTAGGTGTAGCTACCCCCCTAAATATTGAGGCCGTGGATAAATTTAAGAGAAAATATCCCAATCTATATTGACTTTTCATGGCATCATGAAGAATCGGACAAAGCTAAGCCACATACTATAAAAAAAGATCACAGACCTTCCCTGCTATTTTTCCAACCATCTAACAGCTGACTTTAAAGTTACCCAGTATCCAGATACCCATTTGGCTATGGATATAGCTCAATCAGGCAGTTATGGAAGTCAACAGGAGACCGATTAATAGTGGATCGGGCACTGTAATTCATACAAAGAGTAGCTTAAATAGGTGATAACCTCGGCCGCCCCATATCACCTTGACGATTTATAGCAGTTACTAGAAAAAATCTAAGGATCACGCCATATTTATCAAAACGCCTGAAGTCTTCTCGGAATCCTTTGCCGTGAGCGGGTAAATCACGCTCACCCAATATAGATATTGACTACAGCACCCATGCTACAAGAGCCAACCCAAATCTGCATTGAATGCTGCTAAGAATATTCAAAGTTTAGCCCCCCTGACAGCCCTAAATCAGCTGAAGAGTTCAATGACGCTAACTGATAAAATTCATTTGCAGACAGCTGTTCATAATGGGAAAATACCGGTATCAGAATCATTAAAGTAGAAAATAGATCCAATAAAATAGATAATATGTGGAAATTTTTACTTAATTATGGCGACCTAACATTATACCTAGTATCCAATGTATCTAAATTTTGTAAATAGACTCAAACAATACTCAATGTTAGCTGTCTATCATAGGCGATAGACATTGAAACCCAGCCCCTTGTCAACAACATTATTTTGTTTTTTAGCTGAATAAGCTTACGAGAAGCAGTCCACCCCCTCAAGTTAGGCAATTTAACTCTTATTGATTTATGCGTATCTGTATCATAGAAGACGATATAAAGTTAAGCCATTACCTTTTGAAAAGCCTCACCCAAGAAGGGCATAGTGTTGAGCTTTGCCATGATGGAAAAACAGGGTTGATTCAAGCCAGCACAGAATCGTTTGATGCCATTGTACTTGATCGGATGCTTCCCGGTTTAAACGGGTTGAATTTACTAAAAGCTTTGCGAGAAATGAAAATATATACCCCAGTTTTGATGCTAAGCAATCTGGGGGAAGTAGATCATCGCGTTGAAGGATTACGTAATGGGTGTGATGATTACCTAGCCAAGCCGTTTTCATTCGCTGAGCTTCTAGCCAGAATAGAAGTAATTGGTAAGCGTCGCCCTCTGTCCAGCGCTCAAAAGTCCCTCATTGTTTCAGACCTTGAGTTAAACCTGTTAAGCAGACAAGCCCAACGCAAAGATCGAAGTATCGATTTATTAACTAGAGAGTTCAAGCTTCTAGAGTACTTGATGCTACATGAGGGGCAGGTCGTCACAAAAACTATGCTACTGGAGCAAGTCTGGGATCTACACTTCGATCCAAAAACCAACGTAGTTGAAGTGCATATTAGCAGGCTCAGAAAAAAAATTGACCACCCACTCGAAACCCCACTTATTCATACGATTAGGGGGGCTGGATATGTCCTTCACAAAAAAGATTAAACTTCTGAAGAGTTCAAACTTCAAATTAGCGACTATTACATTCAGCCTTGTCTGCCTTAGCTCTACTATATCTCTAATAGCAACTTATTTTTTAACAAAAAAATCATTGGTTGAACCTGCGCTTTCTCTAATTGAGGAAACCGCCAAAGAGTCCATCACAGAGATCGACGAGCTTGGATTTTTTCACCCTAGAATATATCCTAAATTCCAAGAAATAAAACCTAAAAACTTTATCAATAACGAAGCGTCACCGTCAAAATTCACAAAGAGCTATATAGAGTTTTTTACTAACCTTATTTCCCAAGAAAATTTAGATCAACAAGAAAAACTTGCCGCTCAGGGGCGACTATTTGCACTCGGTGAAGATATAAACCCACCACTAAAATATATACCCTCTATTCTGATTTGGCACTTGTTGAATAGCGAGTTCCCTGAAGACTTCCACGACTATATAGATAACATAACGGACGAGCGATTTAACGATTGGCCTAAATACCATAAAAAGATACAAAGTGATCAAACTTTACTTGCAAAGCACTATATCGAAGCCGAATATTTTTTAGACACCGAAGAGCTCTGTGTACAAATTTTAGACAGCAATCATAATTCTATCCTTAGCAATATCGAAAGACCTACGCCTGGAAATCTAAAATATAAGTCTGCGTACACAGTTATTTCTAACTCAGACTTCACATTTGACCAAGAAAAAAACCAAAAGGTTTGCCTTGTAAAAGCTTATCCTCTATCCGATGGAGGTTCATTATTACTGGGAAGGGAATTCACTAGGGAATACGAATTACTGGAATTGCTTAAAACTATTATTTTTATAGGATTTTTAATTACCGTACTCATAAGCCTGTTATGTGGATATCTTGTATCCCGACATGCCGTAAAAAGAATCAGTGAAATCAACCAAGTATGCCGTCAAATTATGATAGGAGATCTTAGCAAACGCGTACCAGTTAACAACACTGGCAGCGACTGTGATCAACTAGCTCTTCATATCAACTCAATGTTAGACAAAATCCAGCAGCTAATGTCTGGAGTGAAGCAAGTTTCCGACAATATTGCCCATGATCTAAAATCTCCTCTTACGCGTCTCCGAGGCCAATTAGAATTATTACTTTCTATGGAAAAACTGGAGAGAGGGACTATTGAGGCTATCATAGACGAAAACGACAGGATCATTGATTGCTTTAATGCCTTACTAAGAATTTCACAAATTGAGCAAGGCGCACGTAGATCAGCGTTTAAGAGCTTTTCATTACATCATGTCATTGACACACTCGTCGATGTCTATGAACCAACATTCCAAGATCTGGGAATACAATTATGCCTTAATTTAAATAATGAACAGCATTTTATCTATGGGGATAAAGAGCAATGGTCACAAGCTATTGCCAACCTATTGGACAATGTAATTAAGTATGCCCCCCACAGTGGAAATCTAGATATAAGCCTAACTACTTCTTTTCATAAAGATGGGAACTACCTTCATTTAGAATTGCATGATAGAGGACCTGGAATTCCAGAGGACGACCTTCAAAAGGTCTTTGAAAGGTTTTATAGACTGGAATCACACAGGCATACGAGAGGTAATGGGCTAGGGCTGAGTCTTGTAATGGCTGTTTGTAATTTACATAATGCCAAAATCAAACTCAACAATTGCAAAGGGTTACTTGTTCAGATAGATATTCCAATAAGGAAGAAATCACACTTCCAAGACTCATCTAGCTCCAAGAATATTGAAACGGCTCAACTATAATGATCTTTCAAGTAATATAGATGTAATAGGACACGTTTATACCTTAACGTTGAAGAAAAGTTAGCTGTTCCAAAGGCAGCTATCCTGAAGGATAGCTGCCTTTCTAATTACTCACTCAATTTAAACTAAGAATTACTAGGATTAACCGTTTACATCAAGATTTGGTTTAACATCAATAGTTACGTCTGAAGTTGCTGCCACAGGTAGCCATATGATTAAACTTTGAGTGCCATCTGTATCCCTGATAATACCTTTTTTTACTTCAGTTAAAATTTGACCATTATATTTTACCTGTGGGAGTTCATTTGATCCCCATTGGCGAACAACTAATGTCGGGTTCTGTAAAGGATTTGTATCACTGGCCTTTACCATCAGGGATATTTCATTTGCTGCTTTTGAAGCTGTCAGCCTATAAGCTCGCTCGTCAGTAATATAAGTGACCGTATTACTGTCAGCGCCCTTGATAGCATTCATTTTAGGCGGAGAGATCCATGATTTTGCCAAACCTTGTAGATCTGTTGGCGTACCCTGGGTAAAACCATACATCATAGATCCCGTACCATACTCAAAAGCTTCAAGATTCCCGACTGCAAAGTGAGACACTCGATCGTTGGTAACAGAAAATCGACCATCTGAAGGGATTTGTGCCACCGGCCAATGATTCCACGGCCCCGCAAAGGGGAAAACACTGCCCAAGAAGTCAATATACTCTGAGCTTTCCTCATTAGAGGAGGGGAAGAAACCTCCGCCCTGACTTACTCCGAAGACCTTCCAATTAGTTTGGCTATTCAGAACAGCAATATTACCAGGCAAAGGCGTCTGATCATTATCTGGCCTAGGATATAGGACATCAAAACTTTCACCTGTAAGACCTGAAATTGAAACCGCATTGTAATTCAAAAAGTCTTCAGCTTTTTGATCCGGACCCAGCAGCCATTGAAAGTCCTGATAAAATTCAATCCCCCCTTCATCAGCCGCAGGATGATAAAACACATCCCGGATTGCCACACCATCGGGATAAATTGTATGCACCTCATCAATATAAGCAGTATTCATTACAGGCAAATCAAATACATCTGCCGCAGCATAACGCCAGTGAACTTTAACCCGCGCCGATGTATTTTCAATCATACGAACATGGGTACGTAAGGCCGCTTTATCAGACATATGCTCGGCCAAAGAGACGATTGGATTGAAAACTGAGGCTGGTGTTTCAGGATCATCCGGGTCTGGTATTATCAGTTCAACACTCTGGTCAGACATCCACCGATTATCTGTTACGAGGTTCATACCATGAGAAGTTCCTCGCCAATAAACATAGCTAATTGGCTTATCATCGAATCGGACAACAATATCCTCGCTCTCTGTCACTCTCCACATATTATCCCAAGCATCATTAAATTCTAATTTTGTATAGATGCCACCAAATTTTTGCGGGTATTTTTCCAGATCAGGCAGTTGCCGCTTTTTGTAGCTTGAATCAGGATCACTTTTTAATGCAGATTTAAAGCCATTATAGGTATCGGTAAACTCCTTAGCGGTTAGTGCTCGATTATAAAGAGCAATTTCATCAACTGCCCCTTCAATACCAAATAGACTCGAGAAATGATTGAACTCATCAACTTCACCTTCCCGCACCCCATCGGTGGCAGGTAATGCTGATTGATTCATACCAATTATTAATGGCATATCAGGAGTTGATAGATCTATATTTAAGGCTTGACTTTTATCTTCTATCCCGTTGATAAACAGGGATACATTATTTCCCGCTGAAACGCCAACCTGAACCCATTGATTCCTTGGAATGACACTTTGAGAGACTAGTGTTTTACCATTCGCAGTAAACAACAGCTTTCCACTGGAGTTTACTCCAAAATAGAAGCCCTCTTTTCCTACTTCCTTCGACTGGTGAAGGATAGGTGCATTGTTCCAAGGATATGCCGCTAGATTGATCCAAGCTTCAATAGAAAGAGAGTTACTTAGTTTAGGAATTTCATCCTGCGCCACAACCACAGCAGACCTGTAACCATCTAAAAAAAGCGCCGAACCAGATACACCACCAATCCAATCATCACCATGACTGTCAATATATCCTGTAGCTGAGTTCAGACTATCGGTAGTACTAGTGCCCTCCCCTTCATCAAACTTCCAGTAAGCTATAGGTTGATCTGGTAGTGAACGGTTAACAATCGCTCTCTTATTAATATCTGCAGCATCTAACACCAAGGAACCAGGCTCTTCATGCACATCAACAATACCGCTTTCCGTGAGGCGCATAGTTTGAAATACAGACCCTTTACCCGCTTTCCAATCTGTAATGCTATCAGTGCCCGGGCGATATAAACGCGTGACACTGCCATCGTGAGTGATGGTAAATATCTCGTGAACCACCCCTTCGGGATCTCTTCCTTTCAATGCATCGGCTTCAGGAAAGTAGCGCCAATGAATGACAATTTTTTTATCTGTTTGCTCTAAAATACGAACAAAGGAAAAGTCATTTGATTTATCAAACCGTACATTTACTTCAGCAGGAATATCAGCCAAATGGCCAACAGGTGTCGAACCACCCGTAAAATGCCAAACAGGTCTATAACTATGTTCGCGTGAAAAAACAAATTTGCCTTTTCCATCGATGTTGACAATGACATCGGCATAGGGGCCTGAGGTTTTTTCTGGAATATCTGGTGAATTAATACGAGTATAATACGCAAAAAAACCTTTCTCTATTTGAGTGAGGCCATCTTGTGGCGCTTTTGATTCTGATGCCACACCCTGATTAGAGTTAGTCGAATCTTTACAGCCTAGCACGGCAAGACATATAGCCAGTACAAGGTTACCTTTTGGCGTTAACATATCTACTCTTCCCTCTCATTTAATGAGAGAGAGTTTAAATGAGCAGCTTAACGTCAGGCTGGATTGAACATTAAATATATTTAATATACATATATAAATAGCAATGATTACTTCAACGGGGTTATTCAGAGGCCCCTTAGTGTGTTTTTATTCCTAAAAAGCACCCTAGCAATCTCATCAGGGATTGTACCTATAGGGCTTACCAGCACATCAGTCAACTTTTCAAATTCAGCTATCGACCTATACACCCCCGATGGTTGCCACTTCCAATCTCAACAGTGTATAGCTGCACTCAGCGATCTTTGTTCCCTGCCTATTAAATTAATTACAGCTAAAACTTCACCTATCAATGACACACTCAAGAGAACAGTTGAACTTCTTACTGAACATGCTGAAGTCATAGGATTTAAGGCACAGCCAAAAATTTTAAGTGAAAATCCTTGGCCTGTTACTGAATTCATACTGCTTTGTACTGCGCACCACAATAAAAACTGGCCCTATCTTTTGCTCATATTTTTATTATTCAAAAAAAAGCCCCGCTTTTGCGGGGCTTTTTAGATAGGCTAAATGGCCGGCTTACATCATGCCGCCCATACCGCCCATACCACCCATGCCGCTCATGTCAGGAGCAGCCGGCTTGTCTTCCGGGATTTCTGCAACCATGGCTTCAGTGGTGATCATCAGGCCAGCGATAGAAGCTGCCGCTTGCAGAGCAGAGCGGGTTACTTTAGCTGGGTCCAGGATACCCATTTCCAGCATATCGCCGTACTCGCCAGTAGCTGCGTTGTAACCGAAGTTACCTTCACCTTGCTTCACTTTATCAACAACTACAGACGCTTCGTCACCGGCGTTGGCAACGATCTGACGCAGAGGCATTTCCATAGCGCGCAGGGCTGCAGCGATGCCGTGGTTCTGGTCTTCGTTGTCACCAGTTACAGTGATAGCCTGGGTAGCGCGAACCAGAGCGGTACCACCGCCAGGTACTACACCTTCCTCAACTGCAGCGCGGGTAGCGTGCAGTGCGTCTTCAACGCGGGCTTTCTTCTCTTTCATTTCTACTTCAGTAGCGGCGCCTACTTTGATTACTGCAACACCGCCAGCCAGCTTGGCTACGCGCTCTTGCAGCTTCTCTTTGTCGTAGTCGGAAGAAGACTCTTCGATCTGCGCACGGATCTGGCCAACGCGAGCTTCGATGTCTTTAACATCGCCAGCACCGTCAACGATTACAGTGTTCTCTTTGGACAGGGTTACGCGCTTAGCAGTACCCAGGTGCTCCAGAGTAGTACCTTCCAGCTCCAGACCAACTTCTTCAGAAATCACGGTGCCGCCAGTCAGGATAGCGATGTCCTGCAGCATGGCTTTACGACGGTCGCCGAAGCCAGGCGCTTTAACAGCGGCTACTTTAACGATGCCGCGCATGCTGTTTACAACCAGAGTAGCCAGTGCTTCGCCTTCTACGTCTTCAGCGATGATCAGCAGCGGCTTGGAAGCTTTAGCTACTTGCTCCAGCAGGGGCAGCAGGTCACGGATGTTGGAGATTTTCTTGTCTACCAGCAGGATGAACGGATTGTCCAGCTCGGCAGTCATGTTCTCTTGGTTGGTGATGAAGTAAGGAGACAGGTAGCCGCGGTCGAACTGCATACCTTCTACTACGTCCAGCTCGTTTTCCAGGCCGGAACCTTCTTCAACGGTGATAACACCTTCTTTGCCAACTTTTTCCATGGCTTCAGCAATGATGGTACCAACGCTCTCGTCGCTGTTAGCGGAGATAGTACCTACCTGAGCAATAGACTTGGTGTCGGCGCAAGGAGTGGACAGGCTCGCAATGTGCTCAACAGCAGCAACTACGGCTTTGTCGATACCGCGCTTCAGGTCCATTGGGTTGAAGCCAGCAGCTACGGACTTCAGGCCTTCGGTTACGATAGCCTGAGCCAGAACGGTAGCAGTGGTGGTGCCGTCACCAGCAGTGTCGGAAGCTTTGGAAGCAACTTCCTTCACCATTTGCGCACCCATGTTTTCGAACTTGTCTTTCAGTTCGATTTCTTTGGCTACGGAAACACCGTCTTTAGTTACGGTAGGAGCACCGAAGGATTTGTCCAGAACTACGTTGCGGCCTTTAGGGCCCAGGGTAGTTTTAACGGCGTCTGCCAGGATGTTTACGCCTTTCAGCATTTTCTGACGAGCGTCGTCAGCGAAAATTACGTCTTTAGCTGCCATGATTCTTATTCCTCAAATTCTTTGTGCGAGTAACGTTGGGGGCTTAAATTAGCCTTCCAACACGCCGTAGATGTCACCTTCGTTCATGATGATCAGCTCTTCGCCGTCCACCTTGAGGGTATTGCTGTCGGCGTAGCGACCGAAAACAACAGTGTCACCTACCTTGACTGACAGTGCGCGAACATCGCCATTGTCCAGCAGTTTGCCCTCACCCACGGCTACCACTTCGCCTTGGTTCGGCTTTTCCTTGGCAGCGCCCGGCAGTACGATACCGCCAGCTGACATCGCTTCTTCTTCCTTACGGCGTACTACGACGCGGTCGTGTAAAGGACGAATTTTCATGGATAAGTTCTCCATTGAGTCGTTTTTTAAGGTTTTTCAACATCGGCGGTACCAGCCCTAGGGGCCAGTAACCTCACCCCTCCCTGGTTATCAGGGGCGGGGTTTAATTCAGAGTTGCTCCCTATCTATGGGCGCGAGAATAGATTTCAACACTCTTCTGTGAAAAAACTACAAAAGTACCGGGTGAAGAGTAAAAATGTGCACTATTTAACCAAATCAGTCTTTATCGTGCTTGTGATCCACCCGCTCTCTAGACTTTCTCTCGTCTCGTGAGAACTCTCCCTCGATGATGTCTGGACCACGCTGACTGGAGTCGGATCTGTGGGGGCCACCGGGGCGGACTATGGTGACATGACGCAGCAGTCTTCCCAGTAGCAGTTGGCGCAACCCCGGTATCAGGCAGGCAAACCCGATGGCATCGGTGATAAATCCAGGGGTCAGCAGCAGCGCGCCGCCCACAGCGAGAAAAATCCCTTCGACCATCTCTTTGGCGGGAATATCACCAGTGCGCATCTTCTCCTGAGCCCGCATCAGGGTCGACAACCCCTGGCGACGCAGGAGGGTCACACCAACGATGGCTGTCAAAAATACCAGCCCAATGGTAGGCAAGGCGCCGATTTCTCTCCCTACGGTGATTAACACCCACATTTCAAGTACAGGTAGGACTATAAATAGAAGCAGCAAGGGACGCATAGAGAGAATTCCTGATCTAAAAGCCCATCCCAACTATAAGGGCGAGAAGGAGCTTGAGGTGTTGTCGATATGCTGAAGTAAATGGAGTGGCGAGGCAAATTATTCAAGGGCGCCATATTCAACCCCACAATAACCGGGAGAGAGGGAGGCTTAGATGGCAAGCGAACAGCAGGATGCCTTGGAGGCACCGACCATTGGTCGCAGCCGACATTTAGTCGATGATATTTTGGCCGAGGCCGATGTTCGAATTAATGGTGACAGACCCTGGGACATCCAGCTGCACCGGGAAGAAGCGCTGGACGAGATTGTCGCTCGTCAAAGTTTGGGGTTGGGCGAGACCTATATGCGTGGCGATTGGGATGTTCCAGCTTTAGATCAGTTTATGACCCGTGTGATCAAGGCAGACCTAGATCGTCATATGAAAACCTGGCGCAATACCTGGCGTTATCTGCGTAGCTATTGCATCAACCTGCAAAGTCGCAATCGGGCCTTCGAAGTGGGTGAACACCACTACGATCTCGGCAATGAATTTTACGCCGCCATGCTCGACAGCCGCCTTACTTACAGTTGCGGTTACTGGAAAGACGCGCAAACCCTGGATGAGGCCCAGGAGGCCAAACTGGACCTCATTTGCCGTAAACTGCAATTAGAGCCCGGTATGAAGCTGCTGGATATCGGCTGTGGCTGGGGAAGCCTGATTGGCTATGCCGCGCAAAAATACCAGGTAGAGTGTGTTGGTATCACCATATCCCGCGAACAGCGGGCTTATGCCTCGGAGCGCTATGCCAATCTGCCTATTAAGGTACACCTACAGGATTATCGTGCTCTTAATGAGCGCTTTGACCGTATTGCAAGTGTTGGCATGTTCGAGCATGTGGGCCATAAAAATCATAAAGCCTTTATGGAAGTCGGTAAGCGCTGCTTGAAGAAAGACGGTATTTTGCTCCTGCACACCATCGGTAAATCCAAGCCCACCAATACAGACCCCTGGTTCGAAAAATATATTTTCCCAAATGGCGAAATACCAACAGCAGTGCGAATATCCCAAGCTGCGCAGGGAATTTTCACCAGTGAAGATTTACACAATTTCGGGCCGGACTACGACAAAACACTCCTGGCCTGGCATGAAAATTTTGAACGCAATTGGCCCCGCTTTGCAGATCGTTACGGAAGAAAGTTTTCTCGCATGTGGCGATTTTATTTATTAACCAGCGCTGCAACATTTAGATCACGAAGGCTGCAGTTGTGGCAATGGATGTTTTCCAATAATCGCACCGGTGGGGTGGAACGTATTTGCTGAGCAAATACAACGCCTATCCATGCGAATATAAACACATTTAAAATTGAGCACGGGTGACTGGCCAAAAGACAGCCACCCAGCTCTTGCCCTCTTCATCAAGCGCCCTACCTATCCTACAGGCCAGCCTCACTGGTTAAGGATTTCCTGCAATGCATTTCTTATTTGAAACTACTAATGGCCTAAAGCTGCTGATACAAATTCACACCTTCACAGCGATTGTCCTCACCGTTCTCGCTATCCCGCTGACCATATTGATGAAGAAAGGGAGCATCTACCACCGCGCCTGCGGTATAACTTCATTGTTACTAGCCGTTATATTTTCTGGTAGCGCAATATTAATGCTTTTTAACCCATTCATTGTCCCACACCTGAAAGCAGACATTCCCAGGTATCAGATAGATACCGCCTATGTGTATAACACGCATCCGGATCTTTTATTACTAGGGCTAATTTCTATATTCTGCTATGCGATATTTTCCGCTTATCGCATCTGGCCTAGAACCAAACACTCAAAAGATGACCGTATTACTTCCAACCTTTTCGATTGGCTATTGACCCTGGTGGCTGCCTGGGTAGCCACTTTTTATTTCCAGGTGTTCTTGTATGACATTGGCCATCACCCTAGCTATGCCAATATCTTTCTTGTCCCATCAGCAATCATGTTGATTTTTGCCGCCTTCGACGTTTATACCTTTACTTTTCGCCCTCATATTTCCGGCAGGCCCTGGTGGGCTTTACATATGAGCAAGATGCTTCTCGCCTGGATCACACTGATAAAAGGTTTTTTATTCAGAGACTTTCATTTATCGCTCAACAAGACTGTTTTCCACGAAGTCATGTCCACTATTGTATGGATTGTTGTCTGCTTAATAATCTATCTAATCTTTCGCAAGAGGTTTAGCCAACTGAGTAAACAGGGAAGCCAAAAAAATAAGCCATAAGTCGGCTGTTAAATGGACTGAATTAGGCTTAGGCCAGGGAGAAATATCAGGATTGGGGAAGGAATAGGTAGAAAGGGTGAACAGTGTTCACCCTTTTAACTAGAGCTCTGGGCTACTAGATACTAGAGACGCGCGCCACCATCAACATCTAGAACACGACCAGTGATATAGTCATTTTCCAGGATAAAGGAAACGGTGGAGGCAATCTCATCCTGATCCCCGAGACGGCGCAGCGGCACCTGTTTTACCAGGCTCTCCAGGATCTCTGGACGCATCTGCGCAACCATATCGGTGCCGATAAAACCCGGGGCAATTGCGGCCACCCGTACGCCGTAGCGGGCTAGTTCGCGAGCCCAGGTTACCGTCATTGCGGCAACCCCCGCCTTACTGGCAGAGTAATTGGTTTGCCCCATATTGCCGGCACGGGAAAGACTGGAGATATTAATCATTACCCCGCCTTTGCCACTCTCCGCCATAATCCCCGCAGCCGCTCGACCACAGAGGAAAACGCCGGTCAGGTTCACATCAATTACCGATTGCCACTGAGCTAGAGACATTCGGTCGGTCACTTTGCCTTCTTTACATTTCAGCAACATGCCATCGCGCATAATACCGGCATTATTGATCAGCACCTGCAGGCCACCGAAGTCCTCGGCAATTTGCAAAAAGCCCTTGTCCACCTCTTCTTCATTGGCGACATTGATCACATAGCTACACGCCTCGGCGCCGTGCTGCTCACAGGCGGCGACACTCTGCTTGAGACCGTCCTCATTGACATCAATCAATGCCAACCGGGCTCCGCGCGCAGCCAGGTATTCCGCCATTGCACGCCCCAAACCTTGGCCCGCGCCAGTAATCGCCACTATGCTGCCGGCAATCTGCATGATGAACTCCTTATTTTTTAATATTTTATTGCGGTTGTGCCCTGGCACCTTCCCTAACAGATGGCGCCAGCAAAATCTTACCATTCATAACCGACACCCACGGTTACCTTGGTATCTTCTTTTTCGCTCTCCAGTGACGGGGTATTGTCGTATTGCCACTGATAGCCAATTTCCATTAAAACACCTTCCACCAATGGGGTACGCACCCCGACTTTGGCATTCGCCTGATAGTCATCACCGTGATCAAAGGATTGCAGTGTTTCCTGGTCGAAGTAAATTTCCGGGCCTAGGGAAAACTTATAGCGATAATTCATCGCTATGCGACCCGCAACATACTGGTCATCCTGGCCTTCGCTCAGATCCGCATCGATAAAGTCTTCCTGCAGGCTACTGACACCGCCTTCCAGGGAAAATGCTGTTTTGTCGGTATCGTAAAACAAGTAACCCAGACCGAGACCCATCGTGGTGCCCAAGTCTAAGTTTCGTGCTTCTTCGTGTTCGAGCGCTGTATTCGCCGCGGCAAACCATTTTTCCGCAAAGATCCAACGGAGGTCATAAGTAAACTGATATTTTTCCAGGTCACCGTCGGCTTCACTGTCCTGATTCTGATATAGGGCACTGAGCAAGTGATGGAAGTCTCCGTGACGCACATCCAGATTAATATTTGCATCTAGATCTTCGCGCTCACGGTTACCGGATTCAAAGACTCCGCCCGCACTGACATTGCCATGGAATACCACCGGGTTACTGACAAAGTGGGGATAGGGTTCGGCGCGCTCAACACCGGGAAAATCAATCAGCCAACCATCCCCCTCGGCGCAATAAACTTCCCATTGTTCCTGGTGATGCCCCGCCAGGGTACAAGGCTCATCGCGCCCGGCAATTTTCAAGTCGGTATCGACATCCATAGAGACGACTTTGGACTTATCGACTTTGACCTGGCCAAAAGTTTCGGACTTCCAAATTACCTGCTCGCTATCAACCAGAACCAGCTCTCCCTGGATACGATCACCATTCTCAAGGGTGAGCACACCGGCATGGAGTGACAAAGGGGCCAGGCAGAGAAGAGTTTGCGTGAAAAACTTAGACAAGCGTGTCGATAGAACCACAGGAGGACCTTAAAGTTTCTGGGTGAACCAACAGTGAAAACCGTTCTAAAAAAAACGAAACAAGCTGCAATAATGCCATAACTGTCAATAATCTGGCACGCCGTTACTACTCAACAAGCAAAAGGAAAAAACGGGCACGGCAGCTTTAGATACGCATTTATAGCCTATTCGGCACCAATTGCGGCAAACTGAGGCAAACTTCCGATAAGTGGTTAAGCAGAGAGATTTAGTGAGCGAAGAACAAACTAGCAGTGCACTTGCCAGAATATGTCGCGTTTTGGCCTCAATCCCAAGTGGCTATGTAGTCACTTATGGGGATTTGGCAGAAATGGCCGGCTTTCCCAAAGCTGCTCGACTCGCCGGCCAACAACTGAGGAAGTTACCCAAAGACACAAATCTCCCTTGGCACAGAGTCATCAACGCCCAGGGACGTATCTCCCTGCCCGAGCCCGGGGCCTCGCGCCAGCGGGAGCGACTACAGAAGGAGGGGGTTAGCTTTCTCAAAGGGCGAGTGGATATGGCTAGATATCGGTGGAAGCCCTAGGGAGCCTCTGAATAAGTCCGACGAACAAGCTAAAGAGCGATATGGCCCGCAATATCAGGCTTCTTCGCCCTCCCCCTTCCACGGGGCCACGGCAAAGAGTAACAACATCCCTGGAACCGCAAGAGCGGCGCACAGCAAGAAGAAGTTGATCCATCCCATAGACTCCACCAAATACCCCGTAGAGGCATTGGCAAAAGTCCTGGGCAGGGAGGTCAGCGCCGTAAAGAGCGCTAATTGTGTCGCGGTATGCAATTTACTCGTGGTGCGAGCAATAAAGGCAATAAACACTGCGGTTCCAAGCCCCACCCCCAAGTATTCAAAAGCAATAACCACTGCCAGTAACCAGAGGCTGGGCTTGAACCCGGGAGTACCCACCAAGCCCTCATTGGCCTGGGCCAGAATCATAAAACCAAAGATCGAAACAAGCTGAATAACCCCGAAAATCCACAGGCATTTATTAATGCCGATGCGCACGATTAACAGCCCACCGAGAAAGCCGCCAATTACTGCCGGCCAAAGCCCGGCATTTTTAGCGACAATACCAATATCCGTATTGGAGTAACCCATATCCAGGTAGTAAGGCGTCGCCAGGGCAGTAGCCATGCTATCGCCCAACTTGTACAGAAACATAAAGGCCAATACCAAAACGGCATGCCTGACGCCATTGCGACTAAAAAACTCCACAAAAGGCAAAACGATGGCCTCACGTAGTGATCTTGGTCGCGCGGCAGGGTGCTGCGGTTCGGAAACCATTAAGGTCATAAATACCGCAATCAGCATAAAGGCTGCCGTCACCCAAAACACCTGCCCCCAGGCCAGGTGATCAGAGAGAATTAAGCTGAGAGACCCCGGCACTAAGCCGGAAATGCGGTAGGCGTTGGCGTGAAAAGAGTTGCCGAGTCCCAACTCCCAGTCCGGTAGGATTTCCCGGCGAAAGGCATCCAAGACAATATCCTGGCTGGCGCTAAAAAAGGCGACACCGAAGCACAGGGCTGCGATCGTCCAAATATTAAATTGGGGATTGAACATCCCCAGTGCGCCAATAAAGACGATCAGCAGGAGCTGCATCACCAGCATCCACCCCCGCCGCCTCCCTAATACCGGGAAAGCGTAGCGCTCCATAAGCGGCGCCCAGAGAAACTTCCAGGTATAGGGCAATCCCAGTAGGGAGAAAATACCAATCGTCGCCAGGTCCACTCCCTCGGTTCTCAGCCAAGCGGGCACCAACTGTATCAATACAAACAACGGCATTCCCGAGGAAAAGCCGGTGCCGATACAGATCAGCATTCTCCGGTTAAATATCGCTTCCCTGACTGTTTCGTGGGACATAGTTTGTCGTGTTTATTCGTTAACTCTGCATTGAAAAGTGCCAATTACCGTAAACAAATCCGGTAGTCCTCATGGGGGAGGCAGCAATGACTATGCGCAGGAAAAGGAGTGGGTTTCCCCTCCATCAACATAGACACAAGCAGACGAAAATGCTCGGTGACTACCGTCACCCAATGCACAAATAGCTGGTAACCAAAAACGCTAAAGGCCACATTCAGTGGCCAAAAGGAAAATCGATAAGAGTTCGATAGGAAAAACGGAAAGTGAGGGGCACCCTATGGCCGCGATAAGCCCTTAACCCGGCTGGGGCTGTTCTTCACTCCAGCCGCGTCTCTCCCGCCGCCAAAAATAGATAGAAAGGAATATGGCCGGCAGCCCCATTAATGCCGCGTAGATAAAGAAGTGGGCGTAGCCCTGAGCATCCACCACGATACCGGAGAAGCCACTGATAAATTTACCCGGCAGTGTCATGAGTGAACTGAACAGTGCATATTGGGTGGCTGTATAGGCCTTATTGGCCAGGCTGGAAAGGTAGGCAACGAGCACAGCATTAGCCATACCACCACTGATATTGTCAGCACTAATCACCAGCGCAAGCCACGCCTTGTCCGGTCCTATCAGTGCAAGCTGAGCAAACAAGAGATTGGTACACGCTACCATCACTGCACCGAGTATTAATGGGCGCAGCACACCATAGCGAACAACTAAAACCCCGCCGAGAAAGGAACCGATAATGGTACAGAAAAACCCAAATAGTTTACTGATTTCCGCGATTTCAGTCTTGGTGAACCCCAAATCCAGATAAAACGGATTCGCCATGATGCCCATGGCAATATCGCTGAGACGGAAAATACCGATAAAAACCAATAAAACAAGGGCAAAGCGACCATTGCGCTGAAAGAATTCAACAAAAGGGCACACTACGGCTCGAATAAACCACTGTTTCAGGCGGCTGTGCTCGCCCTTCCCCAACAGGCGTTCTTCCCACTCACCTTGCAGCTTATCTGCCTCTTTGTTCACCTTGCTGTGATCAGGCTCGGAGACCACCAAGCATGTAATCACCCCCACCCCCATGAGGGCTGCCATCACAAGATAAGCACCTGACCAGCTGAAAGCATCCGCAATAAATAACGCCCCGGCTCCTGCAATCAGCATTGCGACTCGATAACCAAATACGTAATTAGCCGCCATAGCACCCTGGTAATCTTCATCCATGGCTTCTATTCGGTAGGCGTCAATTGCCACATCCTGCGAAGCTGAGCAGAAGGCAACCCATAAAGCGAGCAGGGCAACTTCCATCAGTGATTGCTGCGGGTTAACGCTGGCCATACCTACTAGCCCGATAGCAATCCCCACTTGAGATACCAACATCCAGCCACGGCGTTTACCCAACTTATCAGTGAAAAAAGGCAATCGTAGTTGGTCAATAATTGGGGCCCAAAGCACTTTTATCGAAAAGGTAATTCCCACCCAAGCGAAGAAACCAATAGCTGTACGGCTTACACCAAAATCTCTCAGCCAGGCGGTCAGGGTAGAGAACACCAATAAGAGCGGAAGGCCGGCAGAAAAGCCAAGAAAAAACATGGTGAGTACACGAGGCTTAAGGTAAGCACCGAGGGCTTGCCCCCATGTCAGTTGCTGCTGCGACATATTCAACCTTTCCCCTTAAACCCCATAATTGGCCTTGGTAAAATAGTGCGGGCAACCAGCCCGCACTTGGCCATCAATTTAGAACTGATGCGCTCAGTGGCCCCACAGAACCTCAAGTTCGGCCTCCGCCAATTTATTGGCGTTTACATTGAAGCCCACCTTGGCCGGGGAGGAATTCTCATCCAGCGGCAAAGAATCCACTTTCAGGGCATAGACCCGGAATCGATAGCGGTGATCGCCGTGACCTTTTGGAGGACAGGCACCCCCATAACCGGGGTTGCCATAATCATTGCGCCCCTGAACCGCCTCAGGTATCAAGCCGTTTTTAAGGTCACCCGCGCCCTCCGGCAAGCTGGTTACATCAGCGGGGATATTAAACATCACCCAGTGCCACCAACCGCTGCCAGTAGGCGCATCGGGATCATAGACCATCACCGCATAGCTTTTAGTTCCCTCCGGCGCGCCACTCCAGCTCAACTGGGGGGAGAGGTTCTCCCCACCACATCCGCTATACACATGGGCCAGTGGCATCTTCCCACCGGGTTTCAGTGAGCTGGAAGAGAGGGTCAGCTGCCCTGCTTGCGCAGACATTGTCGCCAGGAAAAGTGCTGATGCCAGCAGGCCTTTACTGAGTTTGCGGTAACTAAAACGGCGAAATCCTAAATTCATTTCCAATGCTCCCATGTTTATTCTTCAACACCGTCATTCTTCTACACCGGCCAACAGGTTCGAGGCCCTATCCAGGTCCATATTGCCGCCGGTGAGGACTATCGCAACATTCTTATTGCGAAAGCGCGCACCGTGCTCAAGCACCGCCGCCAGGCCAACCGCCGCAGAGGGTTCCACCAATTGCTTGGTGCGCGTCCACAACAGTTCCATTGCCCGCACGATACCATTTTCAGAAACTGTCACAATATCCCGCACCGTGCGACGAATCACGGGGTAATTCCTGCGTCCCAGTGTGGTACGCAGACCATCGGCAATGGTATTGGGCTGCTGGGTAGTGATATGCACCCCACCGCGTAAAGATCTTTGGGCATCATCAGCACCTGCAGGTTCAGCGCCAATCACCAAGACATCCGGTGCAAGAGCCGTCATGGCCAGGCCGATACCTGCCAGCAACCCCCCACCCCCTACCGGAGCCAGGATCACATCAGGAGTAAAACCCCTATCGCGACACTGCTGCATCATCTCCAACGCAACAGTGCCCTGCCCCGCGATAATGCGGCTGTCATCAAAAGGCGGAACCACATGGGCACCAGTCTCCTCTACTACCGCTTGCAATGCGGCTTCACGCTCGGTTTGACTGGAACCACAACTGATAATTTTGGCACCGTAACTCTGCACAGCCACTCGCTTGGCCTTGGGCGCCGTCTCTGGCATCACAACTATACAGGGCAGGCCGCGCTCAGCTGCCGCCCAGGCCAGGGCCGCGCCGTGATTTCCCGAGGAGTGGGTTGCCACCAGTTGTACCCCATCGGGCAGATTAGCAAGGGCGTTGGTGGCACCGCGGGCCTTGAAAGCACCCACTTTCTGCAGGTGCTCGCATTTGAACCAGAGGTTAGCGCCCCCTAATTGGTCGAGTAATTGGGAGCGAATGAGTGGTGTTCTATGAACAGAGCCAGAAATAGTTTGAGCAGCGCAAAAAACATCCGCGCTGGTGGGCAGGTCGTTACGGTCCGATGGCATGGCTTTCTTGTCTAAATAATTTTTGCTGAATGTACCAATTCACTCCCCTAAAAAACCAGTAAATTTCCCTCTTCCAGCCATAAGCTCCGGCGGCCCTACTTCTGCAACATTCTCAACAAGCTGAATTTTCGTTTATTGAAAGGGGCATAGCGCAGATTGAAATCCAAAATATTCTTGCGCTTCATTACGGCCTTGTAGTGACTGAAGGTTTTAAAACCATGCTCTCCGTGATAGCAGCCCATCCCGCTGGCTCCCACCCCGCCAAACGGCAGATCCTGAGCCAACATAAACATCATGCAGTCATTCACACAGGCGTTACCGGAGCTACAGTTTGAGACTATACGATCGGCCAAGTCATCGCTTTTGGTAAAGACATACAAAGCCAGCGGTTTTTCCCGTTGATTGACAAATGCCTCCACCTTACCGAACTCATCCAGCTCGACCACCGGCAGAATTGGCCCGAATATCTCCTCCTGCATCACAGGCGCCTCAAGATTGACACAGCGCATCAGAGTCGGTGCCATATAACACTCTTCAACATCCACATCGCCGCCATAGATAACATCTCCACCACTGAGAAGATCCGCCAGGCGCAGCGTATGCCGACTATTGACGATACGCCCATAATCAGGACTCTTCTGTGGGTTCTCGCCGAACATTACTATCAACGCCTGTTGAATAGCCGGTACCAATAAATCGGCGGTATGCTGAGTGCACACTACATAATCCGGTGCGATACAGGTCTGCCCCGCGTTGGTGAATTTACCCCAAGCGATGCGACGGGCAGCGAGCTCAATATCGGCATCGTCCGCAACGATACAGGGGCTCTTTCCCCCGAGCTCCAAAGTGACCGGCGTCAGGTGTTTGGCTGCGGCGGCCATAACAATTCTCCCGACCCTACCACCGCCGGTGTACATAATATGGTCCCAGCGCTGCTCCAGCAGCTCAGTGGTCTCGGCTACAGCGCCCTCAACACAGGCAAATGCATCGCGGTCGAGATAGCTCGGCAACAGTTCTGCGATCAATTGAGAGGTAGTGGGTGCCAGCTCTGATGGCTTAACCACGGCGCAATTTCCCGCAGCGATTGCGGGAACCAATGGCGATAGCAGCAACTGCAAAGGATAGTTCCAGGCGCCAATTATCAGAGCCACTCCGAGAGGTTCCGGACGGATATAGCTAGTTGCGGGCTGGGTCAGTAGTGGTGAGGACACTTTGCGCGGGCGAACCCAACGCTTTAAGCGCTTGAGGGTATGATCGATATCACTGTAGAGGAAAGCGATCTCAGTCAGATAGGCTTCCTGCGGAGCCTTGTGTAAGTCTTCTCCCAGGGCATGAATAAAGCGGGCTTCATTTTCGCTGAGCATTTTGCGCAACTGACTCAACTGCCGACGCCTCCAGCCCAGTTCTGCAGTGACTCCACTGCGAAAATAAGCCCTCAGGCCGGCAACCAAGGCTGCGGCATTGCCACCACTTCCCACACCGAGATCTGACAGCATTTGCGCTTCCAGTAATGAAACCTTCAACCCTATATCCTCCAATGAGTATATGTCGCCCGCAGCCAGGCCTCGGACCGGGACTCTGCAGCGGGCGCAATCTTCTTGGAAGGAGGTTATAAGTCAAGCAACTGGTAGCAATTTTTCCCTTTATAGAGAAAAAGGGGAGAATTTTGATCCAGAAAGGTGTGCATATTCACACTCAGAAAAACAGGACTACCAACGCCAGCACGGTAATCCAAAGCAACAGGGATCTGGATAGCAACGCCTGTAAGCCCTCAATTTCCGCACCACTTTGACGCTGGATATGGGAGAGGTCTGCAGTGGCACTGCACTCATTGGCGTCAATGCCGCCCAACGCGCCCTCGAGATAAGCTTCAAGCACTTGGGCAGTATCCCGCTCCCGACACATCAGGCACTGTCTCCAGGCCCGATAACAACCGGCAAAATTTCCGACAATCGCAAAGCTGAGTCCCATCACCCGCACAGGTACCCACTCCAACAGCCACAGCCAGCGCGCAGCTGTCGCCTCTCTTTCGGTTCCCCGAGCCCGTTCTGCATACAGGGCACTTAGACGAAACAACAGCGCCCCGGGAATCCCCAGTAAAATAAACCAAAACAATACGGCAAAAAGCCGCTCAAAAGCACAGTATGCCGCACCGCGAAAAACCTGTTCATGCAGGCGTCCACCCTCGGCAGCATCCTCATGAATGTCCTGTAACAGGGGGCGCGCTGCTTCAGCGGCACCTTTAAAATCACCCCGATACCAACTGCGCAGATAAGCGCTCAAAATGTCATTAAAATTTCCACGTCCCAGACAGTAGAGCAACAGGGGAACTCCCAGCAACAGCACCCCCAGAGCGCCGAAGGAAGATTCTATTAGAACCATTACCAGCGCCACTGCCAGAACCGGTAGCAGGATGCTGAACCCAAGCTGCAAACCCTCTTTTTCACGCAGCTGGGCAAGCCCCCCAACATAGGCACTCCAGCGATCGAACCAACGATCGCGGTGCAAAGGCGCACCCGATCCCCAAATTTGCACTAGGGCCAATGTAAATAAAATAATCAGCAAGGTCATAACGTTGCCGCAATAATCTGTAGAGAAATTAAATTACCGACACAATAGTGCCGAAACTCGATTGTAATGCTGCCTAAATACCACTCATGATTACCCAGAAATTTTCTGCACTTCCTCCAGGTAACGCGCCCAGTCAAAACCCGGTCCCGGATCTAACTTGCGCCCAGGAGCGATATCGGAGTGCCCGGTAATTTTATCGATCCCTATATCTGGATAGGCCTGCATAATGGCGCGTGTCACCTCTGCCAGCGCCAAATACTGGGCATCGGTATAACTATCCGTATCCAACCCCTCCAGCTCGATGCCAATAGAGAAGTCATTGCAATTACTGCGCCCCCTAAATTCCGATTTGCCCGCATGCCAGGCGCGTCGATCCAGCGGCACATATTGGGTAACGATGCCATCGCGATCGATAAGTAGGTGCGCAGAAACCTGCAAAGCGGCAATTTCCGCAAAATAAGGGTGGGCATCGATATCCAGCTGCCCCAGAAAAAACGTATCGATATAGGGGCCGCCGTACTGGCCAGGGGGGAGGCTGATACTGTGAATCACCAGCAGGTCCACAGGGCAGTCTTCTGGCCGGCTGTTGCAGTGAGGACTGGGAACCCGACGCGCTCCGGATAACCAGCCGGAATCCACTTGATATTTCAATCTGCGATCTCCGCTCCAAAAAACTACCACCCCGAATAGCTCGGGATTTCAGCAGTAACCATTTTATGGAAGCGTTGATCGATATGCCAACCTGTTTGGAGATGTCACGCGACAGAAGTAGAAACCCGGCAGCAGACCACCGGGCATAATAAATTGGCTCTTTATTCCTTAACGCTGTTCACTGCGCTTCTTGCGCACATTGCCGATTACCGACTGCAGAGCGCGCTCGAACAACATACCATCGTCTAAGGGCAACAACTGTGCCGAGCGCAAGGCATGGGCCAATTCCAAGCGCGCAAATTCCGCCACCTTGGCGCCATTGCGGTTTACAAAAATAAACTGGTCGATATCCCGGATCACCGCCGCCAAACGGCAGCGGAACTGCTCGTCTTCGGAGCGTTTCAACTCGAACCAGCTTCCCTGGGCCAAGCGGAAAGTCATCTGCCAGTGGGGATCGTCCTCAGCGAGTTGTGCCAGCCCCTGCTCCTCAGTGGCGGGAGCAACCTCTGCCTGGGCAACGGCCTGCTCTATCTCTTCCATTGGCGGTACCGCAACTTCCGCCTGGGCTTCGATGCTCTCGACCTCTACCGGATCATCAATCCGCAAGACTTCGGCTGTTTGTGACTCAACAGTAGCGATTTCATCGGGGGTTTCAGTGGGATCTTCTACAGCCGCCTCCACAGCAGTGGCTGCCTGGACTTCCCGGGCTACCTGCTCCTTAACCTGGCGCTCGCGCTCTTCCGTTAAACGTTGCGCCAGGGCAAAGCGTTCGCGGTAAATTTCCTTAAGGCCGGCAAACAGGCTGCGCGCCTCAAATGCGTTGTAGGAAAGTGCCTCAATGCCTTCGCGCAGGCGCTCCTGTAGAGAAGGCAGCAGGCTCAAAAGTTGTTTGCGTGCCTCCGGCATCGGTGCCTGCACACTCCAGACCAGATCCCGAGCCGTGCGCACATCGTGACTCCAGGCCTCGCTGTCGGTACCTTCTTTAACGCAGGTGAGGAACAATACGTTATTCCACACCTTGTTGAGCCAGTCCTGCACAACCGGCGGCAGATCCCGCTCCGCCACCAACGCATCCATCACAGCGGCAACCCGTGCCCGCGCAGCCTGGGTTTTTGCGCGACCATCGGCCTCGTCCACTACCCGGCGTTCGAGCATCTCCGCGCGCTTGCGCTCGCGGGCAATAAATTCACGTAGGGATTCCAACAGTGCGGAAAAGATATGGATATCCTGATCAAATTCATTCAGGGCGCGCTCAACAATCTGTGAAATCTCCCGGTAGAGCGGGTCGGATTCATAATTTTCAGGAGCCTGCCAACCTGTCGCCGCATCGGCGAGCTCGTTGAGCAGCTTGCGCGCGGGATGGCCTCCTTTGCTAAAGAAGGATTTGTCGGCGATAGCCACCTTCAGCAAAGGCAATTGCAGCCGACCCAACAGAGTTTTTATTGGAGTGGCGAGGCTACGGTCTTCCAAAATGAAGGAGAACAGCATCTCCACCAGTTTGATGACATCGCTATCCACTTTTGCCAACGATGCTGCCTGGTTGGCCTCCACTAAACGCTGCTGCAATAGCTCCCCCACGTTGAGAAGCTGAGCTGCACCGCCGCCTTGATAATGAACGCCGTTTTGCAGGGCCCCCAGGTGACTGAGCAGATCCCCTGCCGGCATAGGCGCCATACCCGCGGTAGCTGGTATAAGGCCCGGCGCAAAGTGGCCACTGACTGGAACCCCCTGGGCAATCTGGCCCTGACCTTCACCCGCAACTGTGCTGGCATCCGCTCGAGCCTGGGTGCCACTTGGACCGGGCGCACGGTAAACAGAACGCTGGCGCGCAGCGCGCTGCTGCTCCCTCAGGGAGGGCAATACCCCCTGCTCCACCAGCAACTGGTTGCAAAATTCGTAAAAACCCCGCAGCTGCTGCATCACAAGCTGCTCAAACTTCTTTAACAGGGTGAGGCGGGCGCGGATATGCAGGTCAAGGGGCTGGATAGCCTCCACAAAGGCATCGCAGATCACATCTGGACCCAGCGGGTTGTTCTTGTCGTAGACCTTTACCGCATAGAGAGTGTCCAGGCGCAGGCACAACTCGGTGAGAGATTCTGCAAAGTCGCGTTTGGCATTGGCCACCATGGTATCCGCGGCCACCAATTGCTCGAGGTCATCGTTGTGGACCAGCGATAGGTTATCCGAAGCGAAGCTGGCCTCGGCCTGAGCTTCCTGGCGAATCTGAAAAGCCTGTTGCACACTGTCGATAAAGCGCTCGGCGATATTGCGCCGCTCAACCCGTAGCAGGCGTAAAGCCTGGAACAAGCCATCCTGCTCCTCTTGGCCATGGGCCCGCTCAGCCATAGCGAAAAGTGAGTCATCTACTTTGCCAAATAGTGACTTAACCCGCTCAAACAGCTCAGCGCAGGCCTTCTCTTTCAACATTGAAACAGCCGACGGCAGTACCGCGGGCTTGCCTGTAAGCCCTGCCGAGCGCTCTGCACTTTTTTCTGAGAGAGAAACTACCTTGCTGGATTCACTCATTTCCAAGAGGTCCTTCAAATACCATCCGGCTTTTCAATATTCGCTGGCTTAAATCTTGTTGGCCGTGGGAGTCGCGGTAAATAACCAAGCCTTACTTTTTACCCGCACCACTTCTATCAAAGGATGACCACGGGCAGAGCAACACCTCGCCACTCTAATTAAATTTTGTCGGCATTCTGTTCGAATAAAACCAATAACTTCTTGATTTTGCTCAGATTTCGAGCTTTTTAATGCAAGCGAGTTGAATAGTGGGGACAAGGTTAGCACGCGCTTGCATCGACACCGATTCAGCGAGAATTTTACCCATGATAACCGCCCTATTGACACAGTTTGGCGACACATTTGAGACACTTGTCACAGCGAAATGTTGGGGCAGCTGCTAACAAGAAAATTGTGCGAAGTGCGGCGGCATTCGGCTTCAGGCAATCCAAATCCTATGGCTTTTGGTAAACTGCCCGCGCGTTTATTTCGAGGTTTGCCAATGCACCCTAAAGACTCCACCATCCCGAACATCATGACCGACCTGCAAAGGGCTGTGCGAACGGCACTGGAGGAGGATATTGGCAGTGGTGATATCACAGCCCAGCTGATCCCAGCCGATCGCAGTGCCCGCGCCCGCGTGATCACCCGTGAAGACTGCACTCTGAGCGGACGTGCCTGGGTTGAGGAGATCTTTCGACAGCTAGATTCCGATCTACAACTCACCTGGCATTTTGCCGATGGCGACAAAGTCGCCGCCAATAGTGTGATTTTTGAACTCGAGGGCAATGCCCGCACAATCCTCACCGGCGAGCGCACCGCACTTAACTTTCTGCAAACCCTATCGGGCACCGCCACTACCGCCGCGGAATTTGCCGCCCGCGCTGCCGGTACTGAGGTAAAAATCCTCGACACCCGCAAAACCATTCCCGGCCTGCGCAGCGCGCAAAAATATGCCGTTTTATGTGGTGGCTGCCACAATCACCGCATCGGCCTCTACGACGCTTTTCTTATCAAGGAAAACCACATCGCCGCGGCCGGCGGTATCGACAAGGCTGTAGCCCAAGCGAGAACCATCAAACCGGATGCGCTGGTAGAGGTTGAGGTGGAAACCCTCGAGGAACTGCAGCAGGCGCTCGATAGCGGTGCCGATGTGATTATGCTCGACGAATTCAACGATGCAGATACCCGCAGCGCTCTGGCATTGGCCAAAGGGCGCGCGAAAATTGAAATTTCCGGCAGTGTCGATCGGGAGCGAATCGCGCAACTGGCAGAGCTGGAAGTCGATTACATCTCCTCTGGCAGCTTGACCAAGCACCTGCGCGCTATCGACCTCTCCCTGCGTATCGACTTTTAAGCATGCACTGAAAGGGGCACGTTTAAAACGGGGCACGGCGCTATATTGTGATTGCGGTGCCCCATAAACTGCCAGGGCCATCAGTGATGATGGTGGTGACTTTCTTCCTCGGATTTCTCTTCGACAGACTCCACAGTATTCATAGCGCCGTGATTGCTGTGATCCCCGTGACCACCATGGCCGAGAGCACCCCACAAAGTCCAAAAGCCAAACAGCATAATTGCCGCGGCAAACCCCAGGCGAACCCCTGGCTTCTGCACAATATTGCGCACCTGCACGGCGGCGGCACCGGTCGCCAACATGGCCGGCAAGGTACCCAGACCAAAGGCAAGCATTGCCAAGGCCGAGCGCTCGGCACTGCCTTGGGCCAATGCGAAAGTCAGGGCGCTGTAGACTAAACCGCAGGGCAGCCAGCCCCACAGAGATCCCAAGGCAACCGCCTGACCGGCGGAGCGCACCGGCAGCAATTTAGCCGAAAGCGGCTGGACATAACGCCAGAGATAACTGCCACCCTTCTCCAGCCACACCAGGCCGCGCCAGATACCGGCTACATAGAGTGCCATTACGATCAACATAATGCCCGCGGCAAAGCGCAGGGGTGTCAGTGCCGGAATGACAGCCGCCCCCAAGGCACCGGCCAGGCCCCCCATCAATGTGTAACTGGCAATGCGCCCCAACTGATAGGAACCCAACTGCACCCAGGCGGTCTGCCTGCCGGGTACGGCCATGCCTAGCGCGCCGGAGATACCTCCACACATACCGATACAGTGACTACTGCCGAGAAAACCGATGGCGAGCGCCGCCGCCAAGAACCCCCAATCCCCCACGAGTTACCGCTCCTTCTCCCCGTTTTCTGAGGATGATTCCTGCAGATCATCCTCAAACAAAATACGTCGCCCCTCTGTTTCAAGGTCGTCGTACTGACCGTTGTTGACCGCCCAGAAGAATACTTTGATAGCGAGAGCGACAAACACCACCGCAATGGGAATCAGAAAGTAGAGGCTTTCCACACTTCACTCCTCTGTTAGTGAGCTAAACCGGGCTGTTGGGCCATTTCCCGTTCGGAAACGCCCCCTGCGGGCTTGGCTCGCGATAAACGCAGTGCGTTAATTACCACCACCAGCGAACTCAACGACATACCGATCGCGGCCGCCCAGGGGGGCACCAGACCGCATACCGCCAAGGGCAGCGCTATGACGTTATAACCCAGCGCCCAGGCCAGGTTTTGGCGCACCACCCGGCGACATTTACGCGCCAGGGCGACAGACTGCGCCAACACCCTCAGGTCGCCATTCAGCAGGATCGCATCGGCGCGGGATTGGGCCAGATCGGCGGCAGACATCATCGCTACCGAGGCGTCCGCACCTGACAGTACCGGCACATCATTGAGGCCATCGCCCACCATCAGGACTTTCTCACCCGCTTCCTGCAACTGCTTCATATGGGAGAGTTTGTCCTCCGGCGAGGCCCCCGCTTGGAAACGATCAATTCCAGCCTGGGCAGCCAGCCGCTTCACTTCGGCGGACTGGTCGCCGCTCAACAATTCAACCGACAGCCCCATGCGGCCCAGCTGTCCGACCGCCTCTTCGGCGGAGTCCCGCAATTTATCGCCAAGCGCAATCCAGGCGATGGCGCCGCGATCATCCGCCAGCAGCAGCCACTGCCCCTCCCCCTGTGGAGCCTCGACAGATTGCGTGATGGCAAAATCCGCACGCCCCAGGCGATAGCCATTTCCTTCGACCTGCCCTTCCAGGCCACGGCCAGTATGTACTTTGAGCTGACTGGCACTTAGGTTGCCGCGCCAGGCGCGAAATGCGCGCGCTAAAGGGTGATGGGTTTGCGACTCAAGGGCCGCCGCCACATCCTTAACCCGTTGCTCACTCCAGCCATCACGAAGCAATTCAATACGCAGGATGCGCGGTTCACCGCGCGTTAAAGTGCCGGTTTTATCAAACACCACCCGGCTGATACGGGGAAGAGTTTCCAAAAGACTGCCACCGGCCACCAATAACCCCAACTCCTGCAGACGCAGAGTCGCCGAGGCCAGTGCTGCAGGTGTCGCCAAAGATAAAGCGCAGGGACAGGTCACCACCAATACCGACAGAGCCACCCAAAAAGCGCGGCTCGGGTCCAACTGCCACCAGACCGCGAAAGCGCTCACAGCCGCAATCAAAACCACTCCAACAAAAATGCCGGCAACCCGATCCGCCAGCGCCACCTGCGCGGGTTTATCCAGCTGGGCGCGCTCCACAAGGCGCTCGATCGCCGACAATCGTGTAGATTTCCCCGCGGCGGTGACGCGCACGGTCAGGCTGGAATCGCCGTTGACGCTGCCCGCATACACCTGGCTGCCCAGGGTCTTTTGCTGTAGCGCGGATTCACCACTGAGCAGCGATTCATCAACGCCGCTCTCACCTTCGAGTACCTCACCATCAGCGGGAATCGTATCGCCGGGCCGCAGTAAAATCCGGTCACCGGCCGCCAGGGCTGCTACCGGTACGTGTACTAACTCATTACCGTCATAGCGGGCTGCGGTCATCGGCAACAGCTGCGCGAGTCCACCGCTAGCGAGTCCGGCGCGATGGCGCGCACGCATTTCCACCGTGCGCCCCAGCAGCAAAAAGAAGGTGAACATGGAGATGGATTCAAAATACACCTCACCGGTGCCGAATACGGTGGCATAAAAACTGGCACCGTAGGCCAGGCCAATGGCCAGGGAAACCGGTACATCCATACTCAGATGGCGGGCGCGCAGACTGCGCAGGGCGGCGCTGAAGAATGGTCGCGCGGCATAGAACACCACAGGGGTGGCCACCAACAGGGAGACCCAGCGGAAGTAGCGTTCGAACTCGCCCACATCACCGCTGCCGGCCCCAAAATAGAGGGCGATGGCGAACATCATCACCTGCATGGTGCCGAGACCGGCAACCCCGAGACGACGCAGGGCGGCGCGATGCTCGCTCTGAATCACACTTTCCCGATTGGCAGCAGTGGCCGGTGCCGGGCGGTAGCCGATGCGCTCCAGGGCCTCGAACAGGGCGCTGGGCTGAATCTGATCGGGGTTAAAGACAATTTGCGCGCGCTGGGTACTGGCGTTGACCGAGACCTTCTCGATACCCGCCAGCTGCCCCAGATGTTTCTCGATCAACCACACACAGGCGGCGCAGGTAATGCCACCGATCAGCAGGGCCGCCATTTGGCGGCCGCCGTCCCAATCGTGCACAAACTGCTGCTGCACCTCGGGAAGGTCGTAGGCTTTCCAGCGCTCTTGCGGCTGGTTCTGCTCCGGGCGGTCGCTCTGTTTTTCCCGGTAGCGGTAAAAACCGTCCAAGCCCCCGGAAACAATCGCACTCGCCACAGCCTCACAGCCCGGGCAACACATACTGCGCGGGGCACCTTCGATCACAACCGAGTGATTACTGCCCGCGGGCACCGGTAGCCCGCAGTGATAACAAGAAGAGGTCATTGACTGCCGGGATTCATGGGGGCGGCATTGCCCAGCTCAAAGTTGATTTCGCCCTTGAGACGCCATTCCGCATCCTGGTGCGCACTCGGGTCGAGTTCCGGCATCAAGCGCAGGTACCAGCGACTTTTTAAGGCGCCCGGCACTTCACCGGAATAGCGCCCCACAGAGAGCTGCGACAATACGACATGCTGATCCAGATCCTCTTCCACTGGATGGCTCAGGGTGAGCAGCAATTTTTCCGGGTAGTCGGTATTGCCATTCAACTCGACGGTAACACCGCCTTCAGCAGGCTGGAATTGCACCAGGGCAGCCAGGCCCAACGCTTTGGCACGCTGGTCCTGCTCGGCAGAGAAGTGATACATGCGACTGTCTTTGTAGTAGGTATCGCTGACCTGATCGTCGGCGAAGCGCACGGCTATGGAGACCGTAATAGAGGAGACTACAACCACCGCAATCAGCGGTGCCAGGACCATCCAGGCCCAGAATTCCCGATACCAGGGTTTCGACGTTGGTTCATTCATCGCGTTACCAAATTACCGTTTTGTGCAGAAAAGTAGAGCCCGCCAGGACGGGCCCGTACTTTGCAACGGGAACGGTGTCCCGTCTACTGCTTA
The DNA here is from genome assembly GCF_052466775.1 of Microbulbifer sp. CnH-101-G. NCBI lineage: Bacteria > Pseudomonadati > Pseudomonadota > Gammaproteobacteria > Cellvibrionales > Microbulbiferaceae > Microbulbifer > Microbulbifer sp. CnH-101-G. Next base: position 544,646 of record NZ_CP174292.1, on the reverse strand, counting down.
GGACCAATAAATACCGTTCGATGCTTAGTGACCAACTCCTGGTCGTCGACAGCCTGAACCACGATATCGATATCGTGCTTGGTATCCTTCAGCTGAGTTTTGGGCACACTCACCCGAATCGGTACCGGATAGATTTCACCGGCCTTCAGGTAAATGCTGCGCGGCTTGCGCACCGAATAGTCATAATTCGGGTTGCCCTCAACACGAATCGTGAACTCATGGGCCGCCTGATCCATATTGTTGATCTTCACGGTGTAGACATTCTGCACCACCCCGCGGGATACCCGGAACATGCGGGCGCCACGGTCACGGGTGATCTCCGCCTCGATGGGGCTGCGAGTTGCCACCTGATGCGAAAACAATCCTACCATGGCTAGCAAAACGACTGCGTAGCCAAACAACCGCGGACGCAAAAAGTTGGTCTTGCCAGTTTGCAGCTCGTCCTCAGAGGTAAAGCGAATCAGACCGCGCTCATAACCCATCTTGTCCATCACGCTGTTGCAGGCATCGACACAGAGGCCGCAATTGATACATTCAAACTGAAGACCATCGCGAATATCGATATCTACCGGACACACCTGCACACACCAGTAGCAATCGATACAGTCGCCCATACCCTCGGCTTTATAATCCACGTTTTTCTTTCGCGGACCGCGAGTCTCACCACGCTTGGCGTCGTAGTAAACCGCCAGCGTATCCTCGTCGTACATCACCGACTGGAAGCGCGCGTAGGGGCACATGTACTTGCACACCTGCTCGCGCAGGAAGCCTGCGTTCATGTAAGTGGCGAAAGTAAAGAAGGCAACCCAGAAGACACCCTGCGGATGGGCATTGAAGGTGGCCAGGTCCACTACCAGATCGCGAATACCGTAAAAGTAACCGACAAAGGCCAGGGCCGTGGCCAGCGAGATCAACAGCCAGATAGCATGGGTACCGCCCTTACGCAGAACCTTTTCTACGCCCCAGGGCGCTTTGTCCAGCTTCATACGCTTATTGCGGTCGCCTTCGCAAACCCGCTCGGCCCACATAAACATCATGGTCCACACGGTCTGGGGGCAGGTAAAGCCACACCACACCCTTCCCATCCAGGTGGTGACAGCAAACAGGGCGAAGGCGGCAATAATCAGCAACCAGGCGAGCAGGAAGCCGTCTTGGGGGCCAAAGGTTGTCCAAAGGATATGGAATTGGCGGGTGGGGAGATCAAAAAAGACCGACTGGCGCCCGTCGATATTGATCCAGGGGATAAAAAAGAAAGCCAGTAACAGCGGCAGGCCTGTGTACTTGCGAATTCGGGTATAGATACCGCGAATATGGCGAATATAAATCTTGTCGTCCGACTCATAGAGCATGCGGTAGCGGACTTCGCCATTACCTTCCTGCTCTTCGCGGGTGGGGATCAAGTCACTCACAAAAACCTCACTCTCACACGGGCAAAATCTGCACGCGGGCACAGGTAGCCACTTATGTTGAGGCTTTTATCTCCGTCCCTGCAGCACCCGGAGTTCCTTGTATAAAAATAAGGCCCGACTAATTAGGCGGGCCTTATTCGATTACTGCTGTTCTTCGTCCTGCTTGGACAGGCTGTAGACATAGGCCGCCACCAGGCGGATCTTGTCTTCACGCAGTTTGTCCTTCTGCGCGGGCATCATATTGGAGCGCCCACCACGAATGGTGTGCTGAATCTGCTCGCGGCTGCTGCCGTAGAGCCACAGATCATCGGTCAGGTTTGGCGCACCGATAGCCTGATTGCCCTTGGCATCCATTCCGTGACAGGCCATACATACGGTGTTGAACACCTTCTGACCCTCGGCGGCCATCGCCTTGTCGTGCTCTAAGCCATTGAGAGAGAGCACGTACTCGGCGGTGTTGCGCACACCTTCTTCACCGATAACCGGCCCCTGCGGAGGCATCATGCCCTGACGACCGTTGTTCAGGGTCTCCAGGATTTTCTCCGGGGTACCGCCGTAGAGCCAGGCGTTATCGGTCAGGTTGGGGAAGCCAAAGTTACCACCGGCATCCGCACCGTGACACACAGCGCAGTTGTTGGCGAAGATTCGTCCACCCATTTTCAGGGCTTCTGGACTCTGGGCAATCTGCTCAATAGGCATTTCAAGGTATTTGCCGAAGTGCTCATCGAACTTCTCCTGGGCCTTGGCTTGGGAAGCCTCCAGTGCGCCGACAGAAGACCAGCCGCTCAGGCCCTTGAAGTTACCCATACCCGGGTAAATCACCAGGTACCCAACGGAGAACACCAGCGTGGCGATAAACAGCATGAACCACCACTTGGGCAGCGGGTTGTCATACTCCTCGATGCCATCGTATACGTGGCCGGTGGTTTTGTTTTCCGGTTCAGCCTGGTCGTCCACTGCCACTTTTCGGTTGGCGAACAGCACCCAGGTAATCAACGCCAGATTGGCGAGGGTGAGTACAATAACCCACACACTCCAGAATGTACTCATTACTTATCCTGCCCCTGTTTTCGTTCAGTCCCGGGCTTTTCCCCGGATTTGGATTCGTCCTTCTGAGCGGCTGACGCATCCTTGTCGGCTTGTTGCTCATCATCGGCAAATGGCAAATTGGCATCTTCTTCGAAGCGCTTCTTGCGCTTCGGAGAGAAAGCCCACCAGCAAATAGCCAGGAAGGCCAGTGATCCCAGAACCAGTCCGATTTCCCGCAATGTTTCGATAGTCACGAGTTTCCTTCCTCGCTATTAGCGTTTTTGGGTGACCAGAGTACCCAGCTGTTGCAAGTAAGCGACCAGAGCGTCAATTTCTTTCACCTTGCCACCTTTGAAAGGCTCAGCCGCATTGGCGATATCTTCATCGGTGTAAGGGACGCCCACCAGACGCAGTGCTTCCATCTTGCGCGCGGTGTAGTTACCGGTAACCACGTTGTCGAACAACCAGGGGTAGGCCGGCATGATGGATTCAGGTACTACGCTGCGCGGGTTGTACAGGTGAGCGCGCTGCCATTCATCGGAGTAGCGGCCGCCCACGCGGGCCAGGTCGGGACCGGTACGCTTGGAGCCCCACAGGAAGGGATGCTCGTACACGGATTCCTGCGCCATGGAGTAATGGCCGTAACGCTCCACCTCGGCGCGCAGCGGGCGCACCATCTGGGTATGGCAAACGTGGCAGCCTTCGCGAATATAGATATCGCGGCCTTCCAGCTGTAGTGCGGTCAGCGGCTTCTGACCCGGCAGCGGAGTGTAGTTCGCCTTGGTAAAGAACTGCGGGACAATCTCCACCAGGGCACCAAAGCTGATGGCGATAATGGTGAAAAAGATCATCCAGCCGATATTTTTTTCTACGATGTCATGATTCTTCACGATCTAAACTCCTATGCCGCTGGCACTGCACGAACGGTGTTATCGGCTTCGGCATCGTTTACTTTCTCAGTAATCGTGCGGTAGACGTTGTAAGCCATCAGCAGCATACCGACCAGGAACATGGCACCGCCCAACCAGCGCACCACATAGCCAGGGTGGCTCGCAACAACACTTTCTACGAAGCTGTAAGTCAGGGTGCCGTCGGCGTTGAAAGCGCGCCACATCAGACCCTGGGTAATACCGTTAACCCACATGGCAGCGATGTACAGAACGGTGCCTACAGTAGCCAGCCAGAAGTGCGCGTTGATCAGCTTGGTGCTGTACATTTCGCGACGCTTCCACAGAACCGGAACCAGGTGATACAGGGCGCCGATAGAGATCATTGCAACCCAGCCCAATGCGCCGGAGTGTACGTGGCCCACAGTCCAGTCGGTGTTGTGAGACAGAGCGTTCACAGTTTTGATGGACATCATCGGGCCTTCGAAGGTGGACATGCCGTAGAAGGACAGGGATACCACCAGGAAGCGCAGGGTCGGATCGGTGCGCAGCTTATGCCAGGCGCCAGAAAGGGTCATGATGCCGTTGATCATACCGCCCCAGGAAGGTGCCAGCAGAATCAGGGACATTACCATCGCCAGGCTCTGCGCCCAGTCGGGCAGCGCTGAGTAGTGCAGGTGGTGACCACCGGCCCATACGTACAGGGAGATCAGGGCCCAGAAGTGCACGATAGACAGCTGGTAGGAGTAAACCGGACGACCAGCCTGCTTGGGTACGAAGTAGTACATGATGCCGAGGAAGGCCGCAGTCAGGAAGAAGCCTACCGCGTTGTGGCCGTACCACCACTGGATCATCGCATCCTTGGTACCGGAGTAAATGGAGTAAGACTTGAACGGAGCAACCGGAATTTCCAAATTATTAATAATATGGAGTACGGCAATGGTGATGATGTAAGCACCGAAGAACCAGTTGGCAACGTAGATATGGGAGGTCTTACGCTTCATGATGGTGCCGAAGAACACCAGCGCGTAAGCAACCCAAACGATGGCGATCAGGATATCGATCGGCCACTCCAGCTCAGCGTATTCCTTGGTAGAGGTGAAGCCCATCGGCAGAGTAATTGCCGCGGCCACGATCACCACCTGCCATCCCCAGAAGGTGAATGGAATTAGCCAGCCACCCCAGAGACGTACCTGACAGGTGCGCTGCACCACATAGTAGGAGGTGGCAAACAGAACACTACCACCGAATGCGAAGATAACCGCATTGGTGTGCAGTGGCCGCAATCGCCCGAAGTGGGAGAAGGGCTGCCAGAAATCATTGAGCTCGGGCCAGGCCAGCTGAGCCGCGATCAATACGCCCATGCCCATACCAAAGATGCCCCAGACCACGGACATGATGGTGAACTGGCGCACGATTTTGTAGTCATAGTCCGGCACATGGCCGGTCTTTGCCACCGTTGTCGTCATGTTTTTACTTCCGTTGCTTTTAAAATTCGGATCCACTGAGCGGGCCTGGCCCACCACTGGGTCTGCGGCAGTTATGTATGAACCCGCTTATAACGTCGAAGGCATACACATAACTGTCACTGTTGGCCGGATAAGGATTTAAGCGCATCCGTCACCGGCCTTGGCTGATCTAAATCAACTAAGTCGACTAAATCAACTTTCTTCCTTTACCGGCGGCAATGCGCAGGCGCAGGGCGTTGAGCTTGATAAAGCCCTCCGCATCTTTCTGGTTGTAAGCCCCGGCATCGTCCTCGAAGGTGGCGATGCGCTCATCGAAGAGGCTGTCCGCAGAGCGGCGCCCAACAGCGCTCACACTACCCTTGTAGAGTTTCAGACGTACTTCACCATTGACCACTGCCTGAGATTCATCGATTGCGGCCTGCAACATACGGCGCTCCGGAGACCACCAGTAGCCGTTGTAAATCAAATCGGCATAGCGCGGCATCAGGGAATCTTTCATATGCGCCACTTCGCGGTCCAGGGTGATGGACTCAATAGCGCGGTGCGCTTTCATTAAAATGGTGCCGCCGGGAGTTTCGTAACAACCGCGGGACTTCATTCCCACATAGCGGTTTTCCACGATATCGAGGCGACCAATGCCGTTGGCTCCGCCCAGCTTATTCAGTTTTTCCAGCAGGGTAGCCGGGCTCAGACGCTCGCCGTCGATAGAGACCGGATCACCATTCTCAAAACCGATAGTGATATAAGTTGGCTCTTCCGGCGCAGCCTCAGGGCTCACACTCCAGCGCCACATATCTTCCTCGGCTTCCGCCCAGGGATCTTCGAGAATGCCGCCCTCGTAAGAGATATGCAGCAGGTTGGCATCCATCGAATAAGGGGACTTTTTCTTCTTGGAAGAGAAGTCCACGGGAATTTTGTGCTGCTCGCAGTACTGCATCAGCTTTTCGCGGGAATTTAGATCCCACTCACGCCAGGGCGCAATAACCTGAATCCCAGGCTTTAGCGCATAGGCACCCAGCTCGAAGCGTACCTGGTCGTTGCCTTTACCTGTGGCGCCATGGGAGATGGCATCGGCACCGGTCTCGTTGGCGATCTCAATCAGACGCTTGGCGATCAGCGGGCGCGCGATAGAAGTGCCCAGCAGGTACTCGCCCTCGTAGATGGCGTTAGCACGGAACATTGGGAAAACGAAGTCCCGCACATATTCCTCGCGCAGGTCATCGATATAAATCTCTTTAACCCCGAGCGCCTCAGCCTTGGCTCGTGCCGGCTCAACTTCTTCGCCCTGGCCAATATCCGCGGTGAAGGTCACTACTTCACAGTCGTAGGTATCCTGCAACCAGCGCACGATCACTGAAGTATCCAGTCCGCCGGAATATGCCAGTACCACCTTCTCGATTTTGCTCATTGCTGTCCTCTGCTGCCGGATTTCGCCACCACGACTTAAGTGCGGCGACCTGGATCACCTTCTGTGAAATTTGTGTTGTTCTGGGGGAGGTTATTTTTGGAGGTATGCCCAGCATCGGTATTTATGGGCACAATAAATACCCACATACTTTATCGGGGCGCGATTGTAGCGCCTCTGCTCGCAATCGACTAGCGCCAAGGTGTGAGTCTACGCAATTGATTAACTTTTAACCGGCTCGCACATCGCATTTTTACCCCGCATCGGGTAGCATGCGCGCCGCACAGAGACTCTTCAACAGCAATTGATATCCTGGAGTACCATGACGGAGCAAATCACTCTTCGCGCCCCCGACGACTGGCATATTCACCTGCGTGATGGCACCGCCCTGGAACGCACCGTTGGCGATGCCGCCCGACAATTTCGCCGCGCAATTGTGATGCCAAACCTAGTGCCACCCGTCACCACTGGTGAAGGCGCGGCCGCTTACCGCGAACGCATACTCGCGCATGTTCCGGCCGGCCTTACATTTGAGCCGCTGATGGTCATCTATCTGACCGATAAGACCGATGCCGAAGTCATCCGCCAGGCCCACGCCGCCGGCGTGATCGCGGCGAAGCTCTACCCCGCCGGTGCCACCACCAACTCCGACTCCGGCGTAACTGACATCGCCAATATTTACCCGGCTTTGGAAGAGATGCAGTCCTGCGGCATGAAGCTACTGGTGCACGGTGAAGTCACCACCAATGATATCGATATCTTCGATCGCGAACACGCTTTTATCGAGAAGACTCTGTCCCGCCTGGTTGATGATTTCCCCACGTTGAAAGTGGTATTCGAACACATCACCACTGCCCAAGCCGTCGAGTTCGTGCAGGGCGCCCGCGAAGGAGTTGCCGCAACCATTACCGCGCACCATCTGCTGTACAACCGCAACCATATGCTGGTGGGCGGTATTCGCCCGCACTTCTATTGCCTGCCAATCCTCAAGCGCGGCGACCACCAGTCCGCACTGATTGAAGCGGCTACCAGCGGCAGCCCGAAGTTTTTCCTCGGCACCGACTCGGCCCCCCACGCGCACCACAAGAAAGAGCAGGAGTGCGGCTGTGCCGGTTGCTACACCGCCTACTCCGCCATCGAGCTGTACGCCGAAGCCTTTGAGCGCGCCGGCAAGCTGGATAAGCTCGAGGGCTTCGCCAGTAATTTCGGCCCGGATTTTTACGGTCTGCCGCGCAACCAGGGCACCATTACTCTGGCGAAGCAGTCCTGGCCACTACCGGAAGAATTGGATATGGGCGGCGAAAAGCTGATCCCCCTGGCCGCCGGTGAAACCCTGAACTGGAAACTCGTATAATTCCAGCCCAAAACTTCGCGGGCCCCGGGTCCGCGAATCCCCTACCCCGCCGGGCAAAAACATCCCGGCACAACTGAGATTTACAAGGACTCAAAGTGACCCCCGCGGAAGAACCCACAGGACCCAAGAGCTCCCTCGCCCAGAGATTTCGCGGCTTCCTGCCAGTTGTGATCGACCTGGAAACCGGCGGCTTTAACGCGCGTACCGATGCCCTGCTGGAAATTTCGGCGGTAATCCTGGATATGGATGAAGAGGGGAAACTTTTCCCGCTGGAGACCCACAGCTTTCACCTGGAACCGTTCGAGGGCGCCAATGTAGAGCAATCGGCCCTGGACTTTATCGGCATCGACCTGGAGTCCCCCGAGCGCGAAGCCTGGCCCGAGGAAATCGCCCTACCGGAAATGTTCCGCAAGATCCGCAGTGCTGTGAAGAAACACAGCTGCACCCGCGCCATTATGGTCGCCCACAATGCCCACTTCGATCTGGGCTTTGTCAATGCAGCGGTGGAGCGGACCGGCATCAAGCGCAACCCCTTCCATCCGTTCTCCTGCTTTGATACCGCCACCCTCGCCGGGCTCGCCTACGGTCAAACCGTGTTGGCCAAAGCCTGCCAGGTCGCCGGTATCGAGTTCGACAACAGCTGCGCCCACTCCGCCGAATACGATGCAGAGAAAACGGCAACCCTGTTTTGCGGAATCGTCAACAAGTGGCGGGAACTGGGCGGCTGGCCGGTGGCCAGCACGGAATTCGAGGAACAGGAGGCTAACTAGCCTCCTGCGAGCACTCCCCTGTCAGTGGCCGGAACAGTCTGTTCCGCCACCCCTCTGCGCCCTTCCCCTTTAGCCACACTCGTGGCGGCAAACTGCGCACTATGGATGCCGCTTAGACAATTGGGTGCTTTTTTATGCAGTTTGCTGTATGATGACTCGCTAACCCAAAATACCGGACAGTCAACGTGGCCAAAAAAGCATCCTCCTCTTCCAGCAGTCGCAAGCAGAACACACCTCTAGAGACCAGTGAGAGTATTGAGGCGCAAGTGCAGGCCTTTTTGGCGAAGGGTGGCGAGATCGAGCAGGTCCCCAAGGGTGTCAGCGGCCAGACCAACACCTCCGGCCCCAAACATATTACCTTGGGCAAAAAGCCTCGCAGCTAACTGTTCGCAACCAGCCCGGTAATTACCTCACAGTCAAAAGCCCCGATTTCAGTATTTGCTTGTCAGCGACTGAAAAAACCGGGGGCATAAAAAAGGCCGCTAATCAGCGGCCTTTTCAATTTAGAGACTATCCCAAATTAGGGCACCTCTTCTTCCAGCTCCGCACCCTCTTTCACTGGCGGCATCAGATCCTCTTTGCTGATCTTCAATGCCATCAGCACGTTCGCGGCAACATATACAGAGGAGTAAGTACCCACAACCACGCCGACAATAAGAGCCAGGGAGAAGTTATGAATCAGCTCGCCACCAAAGAACTGCAGCGCCCACAACACTAACAAAGTAGTGAACGAGGTCATAAAGGTACGGCCGAGCGTTTGGCTGATGGAGATATTGATAATCTCCTCCGGTTCTGCCTTGCGCACTTTACGGAAATTCTCGCGGATACGGTCGGATACCACGATGGTATCGTTCAACGAGTAACCGATCACCGCCAGCACCGCCGCCAACACGGTCAGATCAAAGTCCAGCCCCATCAGAGCAAAGAAGCCCAGCACAATAATGACGTCGTGCCCTAGTGCTGCTACCGCGCCAATCGAGAACTTGTACTGGAAGCGCAAAGCAACGTACATCATCACCAGAGCCAGTGCTACCAGCATACCCAGGCCACCGTCGTCGCGCAGCTCGGCACCCACTTGCGGGCCGACCAGTTCGACACGGCGCAGGGTAACGGTGCCCTCACTGCCAGCACGCAGAACCTCAACCACCTTGTCACCAATAGGCGTGGTGGTCTCCTGATCGGTGGCACTGATACGGGTCTCTGCTTCGGCGACCTCTGGGGGCAGCTTGATCATCAGCTCGTTATCGGAACCGTAATTAACAACCGTCGCGCCCTCAAAGCCAGCATCTTGCAGCTGGGTGCGAACGTCATTAATAAACGGAGTAACTTCGTAACCCACTTCTACCTGGGTACCACCGGTAAAATCCAGACCGAATTTCAGGCCCTTAGCCGCCAGTATCCCGATCGAAGCCAGCACCAGTACAACGGATAGCACAGTGGCAAACTTGCGCCAGCGCATAAAGTCGTACACGCGCTTACCCATGTACTCGGTAATCTTTCCGCTTTCCACTTTGGTCTCACTCATGGCCAGCCTCCTTAAATCCAGAGTTTCTGTACACGGCGACCGCCGTAGAACAAGTTGATGATTGCGCGCGTGCCCATGATGGCACTAAACATGGAGGTGAGAATACCGATAGACAGAGTCACCGCGAAGCCCTGCACCGGACCGGAGCCAATCGCGTAGAGAATTACCGCCACGATCAGGGTAGTGATATTCGCATCCACAATGGTGCTGTAGGCGTTGTCGAAGCCCGCACTAATCGCCGACTGGGGTGGCATCCCATTCCTGAGCTCCTCCCGTATTCGCGAGAAGATCAGCACGTTGGCATCCACCGCCATACCCACGGTCAATACGATACCGGCGATACCCGGTAGCGTCAGGGTGGCGCCGAGAATCGACATCACCGCCACCAGCAGAATCATATTGACCGCCAGGGCAATATTGGCGGCGAGACCGAAGACCCGGTAAGAAATCAGCATACAAATAATGACTGCGAGCAGACCGATCTGTACCGATTGCACACCCACCTTGATGTTATCCGCACCCAAGGATGGACCAATCACGCGCTCTTCCACAAAGTACATGGGAGCGGCCAGCGCACCGGCGCGCAGCAGCAGGGCCAGTTCCTGGGCTTCTGCCGGGCTGTCCAGTCCGGTTACACGGAACTGTTTGCCCAGAGCGCTCTGCACGGTGGCCAAGCTGATAATCTTTTTATCTTCGGTTCTAACCTGCTCGACAATCTGATTGCCCTCGGCATCCATTTTGGTCTGCGGGGTAAAGCGAGTCTCGATAAACAGGGTGCCCATACGGCGGCCGACATTCTTCCAGGTAGCGCGGTGCATCAACTCTCCACCACGGGAATCCAAGGTGATATTCACCTGGGGAAGACCGCTCTCATCGTAGCCGACACGCGCATTGGTTACGCTGTCACCCTTGATGATGATCTTGCGCTCCAGCCAGGCGCCGCCGTACATCTGCTGTTGGCGCTCGCTGCGGTACTCGAAGTACTCCTTGTTGGTGACCAGCTCATCGGGGCGGGCCTCCATACGGTATTCCAGGTTGGCGGTCTTACCGATAATCCGCTTGGCTTCGGCAGTGTCTTGAACACCGGGCAGCTCCACCACAATACGGTTGCGCCCCTGGCGCTGTACGATCGGCTCGGCCACGCCCAGCTCATTCACCCTGTTGCGCAGGGTGGTGAGGTTCTGGGAAACCGCGTAGTCCTCAAGCTGTTTGATCTCTTGCTCGGACAAGGTGGCCCGGATTTCCAGGTTCTCGCCACTGCCGGTCTCGCGCAGTTGCAACTGCGGGAATTCCTTACGCATGGTGGAAAGGGCCAGACTGCGCAGCTCCTCGTTGCGGAAACGCGCCACAATCTCGCGATCGTCGACCAGGTTAACGCTACGGTAACGGGCCTTGGCCGCGCGCAGTTTGGTTTTCACATCCTGCACATAGCCTTCCATATTGGTTTTTACGATGGTGTTGGTATCCACCTCCATCAGGAAGTGCACACCACCGGCCAGGTCGAGACCCAGCTTCATGGGGCTGGCGCCGATATCACTGAGCCACTGGGGGGTAGTAGACGCCAGGTTTAGAGCAACCACGTAATCGCTGTGTCCCAGTGCCTCTTGAATCGCGCGCTTGGCAGGCAGCTGCTGATCGATGGATTCGAGGCGGATCAAAATCGCCTTATCACCCACCTCGCCACCGAAGTGGGCGATACCCGCGTCATCCAGGGCTTTGCGCGCCTTGGTGAGGACGTTCTCGTCCATCTCCATGGCACTGGACTGCCCGGAAATCTGCACCGCAGGGTCCGGCTTGTAGAGGTTGGGCGCGGCGTAGATCAGGCCGAAGGCCACAACCGCGAGAATCAGAAAGTACTTCCAGATCGGGTAGCGATTCATGCTGTTCTCATTGTTCTAGTGTGACCCCGAGGGCCGGTAAATCTTGGCAATCTGCCACGATATGTGGGCGCAGTACACAGATTGCAAGGTGCACAGCCGCCGACAAAAGTGGAAGCGATTATACGGGGATCGAATGAACGGACAAATGACAGGGGCACAATCGTGCGATCGACTATGCCCCAGATAGGATAAAAGTGCGACAGGATTAGGCCTGCAGTGGCGGAACCTCACGGCCCAGGCCGCGGTAGAACTCCGCGACATACGCCTCCAGCTCATTGGCGGCAATAGCATCGCGCAGCTTTTGCATCAGACGCTGGTAGTGGCGCAGATTATGAATGGTATTCAGCTGCGCACCGAGAATTTCACCACAGCGATCCAGGTGATGCAGGTAAGCGCGGGAGAAATTCTCACAGGTATAGCAATCGCACTCTTCCTCCAAGGGACCCGTATCGTGACGGTGCTTGGCGTTGCGGATTTTCACCACACCTTCGAAGGTAAACAGGTGGCCGTTGCGCGCATTGCGCGTGGGCATGACGCAGTCAAACATATCCACACCGCGGCGCACCGCCTCGACAATATCTTCCGGCTTACCCACACCCATCAAGTAGCGCGGCTTATCTTCCGGCATCTTGTGCGCCAGGTGATCCAATACCTTGATCATCTCCTCTTTCGGCTCACCCACAGACAGGCCGCCAATGGCATAGCCATCGAAACCAATCTCAGTGAGGCCGCGCAGGGACACATCGCGCAATTCCGGGTACATACCGCCCTGCACAATACCGAACAGCGCCGACGGGCTATCGCCGTGGGCCTTCTTAGAGCGTTCCGCCCAACGCAGGGACAGCTCCATAGATTTGCGCGCTTCGTCAGTGGTGGCCGGATAAGGCGTGCACTCATCAAAGATCATGACGATATCGGAACCCAGGTCCCGCTGAACCCGCATGGATTCTTCCGGGTCCAGAAATACCGGGCTGCCATCGATCGGCGAGCGGAAGGAAACCCCCTCTTCGGTAATCTTGCGCAGCTCACCCAAGCTAAACACCTGGAAACCGCCGGAGTCGGTGAGGATCGGGCCGGACCATTGAGTGAAATCGTGCAGATCGCCGTGGGCTTTAACCACTTCGGTACCCGGGCGCAGCATCAGGTGGAAAGTATTACCCAGGATAATTTGTGCACCGATCCCTTCGATATCCCTCGGCAACATGCCTTTCACCGTGCCGTAAGTGCCCACCGGCATAAACGCCGGGGTTTCCACCACACCGCGAGGGAAGCGCAAGCGGCCGCGACGGGCCTTACCATCAGTGTTATCCACTTCAAACTGCATAAAACATTCGCGGCTCACTGGGTATCTCCTTTCGCTGGTGCGACTTCTTCTTTTTTGGCATTGGGATCGCGGGTAATAAACATGGCATCGCCGTAACTAAAGAAACGATAGCGCTCCTCAACAGCGGCCTTATAAGCGGTCATCGTATGCTGGTACCCCGCGAAGGCGCTCACCAACATCAATAAGGTGGATTCCGGCAGATGGAAGTTGGTGATCAACTTATCCACAACCTGGAATTCATAGCCGGGATAAATAAAGATATCTGTCTCCCCCACCGTGGCCTGTAACTGGCCACTGCGCGCCGCACTTTCCAGCGCGCGCACGCTGGTGGTGCCCACCGCAATCACGCTGCCATTGCGAGCGCGGCAAGCGGCTACCGCATCCACCACATCCTGGGAAACATCCAGCACTTCGCTGTGCATCTGGTGCTCGTAAATATTGTCTACGCGCACCGGCTGGAAAGTACCGGCACCCACATGCAGGGTAACGAAGACAACCTCGACACCTTTATCCTGCAGCGCACCGATCATCTCATCATCAAAGTGAAGCCCCGCCGTCGGTGCCGCCACTGCACCGGCATTGCGGCCGTATACGGTTTGGTAGCGCTCGCGATCACTGGCGTCGTCTTCACGATCAATATAAGGAGGCAGCGGCATATGGCCGAGGCGATCCAGAATCGCCAGCACACCCTCTTCTTTGGGGAAGGACAATTCAAACATCGCATCCTTGCGGCCGGTCACCTCTATACGGGTGCCGTCTTCAAGGACAATGGTAGAACCGGGCTTGGGCGACTTACTGGAGCGCACATGGGCCCAGATATCCGTCTCATTGAGCACCCGCTCCACCAGGATTTCCAACTTACCGCCGGTCTCCTTCTGCGCGAACAAACGCGCCGGAATCACCCGGGTATCGTTAAAGACTATCAGGTCACCAGCTTGGACCTGGTCGAGAATATCTGGGAACTGCCGATGTGCAATGGCCCCACTGGGCCCATCCAGACACAAAAGACGGCTGCCACGGCGCTCTTCAGTAGGCGCGCGGGCGATCAGCTCATCGGGCAGATGAAAGTCAAAGTCCTGACGCTGCATGGAATCCTGGAAATCTAGAAACTATGGAGAGGTCGCGAAGGTTATAGGAAATTTTAGGAGCTGTTAACTGGGACGACAGAAAATGCGCTAAGTTATTGAAATCACTGGTTGACCCAGACCAAAGCATTGCTATAATCACGCCCTCTTCGCACCGACCCCAAGGTCGAGCAGCGAAAGTGCCAGAGTGGTGAAATTGGTAGACACAGGGGATTCAAAATCCCCCGCCCTTAAAAGCGTGCCGGTTCGAGTCCGGCCTCTGGTACCAAATCAAGATCCGAGGAAGTTCGGAATCGTTCAGAAAGCCCGGTAAATCCGGGCTTTTTGCTATCTGGAAGGTACACAGCCCTCCGCTCTGGTTCATTGTCATCCGGTGCTATCTGGTGCTACATTTGGTGCTACCTGGTTCAATTTAGAATTTGGTAGCACCAATGGCTTTAACTGACTCGAAAATCAAGCAAGCCAAACCAAGCGACAAGGATCAGTGGCTTACAGATGGGCAAGGGTTACGCCTACTGATAAAACCCACCGGCTCCAAGTATTGGCGGCTTAAGTACAGGTTCCAAGGACGGCAGAAAACGCTAGCCCTGGGAGTTTACCCTTCTGTTAGTCTCAAGCAGGCACGAAATAAAGTAATTGAGGCAAGGCAATTACTAGAGAACGGCCAAGACCCTTCAATACAAAGAAAAATTGAAAAACATCAGGTTCGAGAAAACAAAGACCGCAGCTTTGCTACTGTGGCTGAAGACTGGTGGAAACATCAAAAAGGAACCTGGACTGAAAATCATGCCCACCGCGTATGGTCTAGGTTATGTGATAACGCCTTCCCCCGAATTGGGCAAAGACCTATAGCCGATATTCATCCCCATGATGTAATTGCCATTGTTCGCGATATTGAAGAGCGGGACGCAATGGATGTTGCTCAGCGGGTTCTGCAAGATATTCGTCGGGTTTGTCGTTATGCAGTGCAAATTGGCAAACTCACTCACAACCCCGCCAGCGAATTAACTGGCATTCTACGTGGCCGTAAAAGTAATCACAGGGCCTCCCTTCCCCGCGAAGAATTACCCAGTTTTTTAAAAGAATTGGACTTTTATCAGGAGCGCGGGCGAGCACTAACCAAGCTAGCTATACAGCTATTAATCCTTACCTTTGTTCGACCTGGCGAATTGCGTTGTGCACGCTGGGAAGAATTCGACTTCGAGTCTGCTCTATGGCGTATCCCTGGCGAGCGTATGAAGATGGGAACGGATCATATAGTGCCGCTATCTACCCAAGCCTGTGCTGTCTTGGAGGAATTAAAGCCCATCAGTGGCCAATACCCTCTGCTTTTCCCCTCTGAACGCGAAAGGGCTCGGCCCATGTCCGATAACACTATGCGTAAGGCAATTTTTAAAATGGGCTGGGATGGCTCCCAAGAGGGAAAAAGTAAAGCAAATCCCCATGGTTTCCGCGCTACAGCTTCCTCAATCCTGAATGAGACCGGCTTTAACCCTGATGCCATTGAAAGGCAGCTTTCACATATGGAAAGGAATGGGGTACGGGCTGCATATACCCACCATGCTCGTTATATGGGTGAGCGAAAAGAGATGATGCAGTGGTGGGCAAATTACCTTGATGAGATGCGAGGAAGTGGAAAGGTAGTTCCTATTTTTGTGAAGCAGGGTTAACACAAAGTTAAACACTAAGAGGAACAATCGCTCTCGCCTTTATTTTTAACCCAACAGGGAAATAGATATGTCATCTTCTTTTCAGAAAGCTAGGGAAATTTTTCGAATTGATGACTATAAAAAACTAAATGAGAAAAAAGACCTTTCTCTATTTAAATTTTTGCTAGATCGATCAAATACTTGCTCATGGCTATTACATTTGACTGGGGGAAACTTTTTTAAGCGTAACTCAAACAATTCAGAACTAGCAGAGGAAATGAGATCTTGCCTCACAGCTTTTAGAGAGGATGATGCTGATTATAGGAAGCTTAAATCCTTTGATATACGTGATTACGTTTCCCTTGAACAATACGCCGAAGAACCGATTGACTCCTCAACTTGGACACCCGCTTGGCTAAGGTCACAGAAATATAGCTGTTCTTCAGTAAAACCAATGGGAGTTGGAGATGTTATTAGGATGTTTGATGATTTGGGAGATGGTGCACCAAAGGGCTTTACTGATGAAGAGTTTGCCGAGGACGTGGCTGAATCGAGGGCTCGATATCATCGTAATGAGGAGGTTTTCCCTGAATTAGAAGATATATCAATTGATCAATATTATCGTGAAGCTTATGACTATCATCATGGCCTGGCAGCATTGAATATTGATTTGATGGCAAGGGATGAGCAGATAGTTTCAGAGTTAAAAGAACTGCTACCGAAGCTACGAAAATTGTTACAGGCTGCTCCTGAAAGACTATTAGACCCAGGTTTTAAGGGTCAGCTGTTTTTGGGGCCATCATTACAAAAGCGTGATACCCGCCGGATCGATATGAACAAAGTAAGGGATTATCGTGTTCCGGCATTGATTGACCTATATATCTGGTCCGTGGTTGAGGGGGAAAGTTTATCAAATGCAGATTATTTGAGACTTGTTTTTCCTGGAGATACATTAACTGACGAACTAGTTAATGAGGATAAGATTAAGAAAGTCTGCCTGCCATATGCTTTTCGCTGCATGGAAACCGAGTTATTAACAGCTCTTCATAGGTCATTAGATTGGGAACAAAAATCTCACTGGAAAAATAGCGCTTCTTAAAATTCTGAATTTTGATGCTACCTAAAGGTCCGGCGATCGCCTTTTAAAGCTGGTTCAATCTCCTCACCGCCACAGACGTTCACTGTGGTTTGTTAAAGGAGACTGAATATGACCCTCTCAAATACTCATCCCCAAATGCCGGATGTTTTACCTAGCCCGCCGAGCGACCCTATTTTGCGCCTACCCGAGGTAGAGCGTCAGACTGGGCTCAAGAAGACTTATATCTATGCCCTGGTGAAAAAAGGCGAATTCCCCACCCCTATCAAACTTGGTGAGCGCGCCAGTGGTTGGCTCTCTTCTGAGGTCTGCCAGTGGGTGCAAGATCGAGTTGCTATTTCTCGTGCGGGAGGCAAGTAATGACTCTTCGTGCTCTATCCCTGCCATATTGCCTAGATTTGCAGCCTTGCGGTCGATACGTACTACTCAATCGAAACTACAAGCCGGTTGGCTTTAATAGCAGATCGCATGTCTGCTATGAAGAGTACCCTGTACTTTTAAACATCAGAATTACACCGAAAAAGGCAGCTGCAATCTCTTTGTATGCTGACCCTGATCCCCGACAGATTCACCTCTATAACGATGGTTGTATCCCTACCGCCAACTCGGAAACCTGGCTTTTTTATCAGGCTAAATTAGCGATCTTGGCGCAATTACATCATTACAGTGATGATGAATATCACGAACAGGACAAAGCAAAACGTATCCGTCTGGCCAACTTACGCGATGCAAAACGGTTTACGGAACCTAAGGGCGTAGCGGTTTCCCTACCGCCAAATTTATCAACACGGTAAATGAGACTATTGCCTCTATTCGGGGCGATCTTACCCCCTCTTTAAAAAAGGTGTTACAGGTGTGCAGGTGTTACAGTATGGCTGAAAGTCCCGTATTTACTGGCTTTCCGCTGTCACACCTTTCTGTTACCCCAAGAGTGTTACAGCAAAAAGGTGTAACAGGTGTGAGGCCCGCAGTTCTGTTGGAAGCCTTATGGGGCGGGGGTTAAAGCTAAAAATATAAGGAAAGCTAATGGCACGCTTTGATATTAAACGAGTGGCAGACTTCGCCCTTGATCGGGCTGATGAAGTATTGGCGCACTGGGCTCCAGATGGCTCATATCAGGGAGCTGAATATATTGCTCTTAACCCAACTCGATCTGATAGCAGCAAGGGGTCCTTCTCAGTAAATCGTAATACCGGTGCATGGGCGGATTTTGCAGCGGATGAAAAAGGTGGGGACCTCGTATCGCTGGTTGCCTATCTTGAGGGGGTAAACAATGGAGAGGCAGCACAAAGGCTTGCTGCATTTCTGGGGCTCTCTGAAGGGGAGTCTATACCGCCTAGCTCAACCTATAAGTCGAAACCCAAAAAGCCAGCCGGTAACTCCTGGGAAGCCGTATTGCCGGTACCTTTAGAAGCAGAGCAGTCTTGCCCAACAACCCATCCCCATAACGGTAAACCCTCTAAAGTTTGGGAGTACCGTGGGCAGTGCGGCTCATTGTTAATGAAGGTGATGCGTTTTGACATTCAGAAAGGCGATGCAAGATCAAAAGACTATCGCCCCTTAACCTATTGCCGGGATTCGAAGGGTCGCAATTCTTGGAGATGGAAGCAGCCGGTAAAAAAGCGGCCACTCTATAAGCTGGATCTATTGGCAAAGCGCTCTAAAGCTCCGGTATTGCTAACCGAGGGTGAAAAGGCTGCGGATGCAGCTGCTAGCCTGCTGCCGGGTTATGTTTCTATGACCTGGCCCGGTGGTAGTAAAGCGCTGGGCAAAGCAGATTTTAAGCCTCTACATGGAAGGGAAGTACTTCTCTGGCCCGACAATGATGCAGCAGGTAAAGAATGTATGCTTAAGCTGGCTGCGATGCTACACACTATGGAGTGTAAGGTTTCTATGGTGTGTTTAGAGTCCTTAGGACCTAAGTGGCCAGCTAAAGGCGATGCAGCTGATGCGGAAGCTGCCGGTATTACAAGAGAGCAGCTTGCAGCTTTGATTACAGAGGGAAAGTTTTTAACGCCCTATCAGCCTGTGGCAACGGAACATCAAGCCCAAAATAAGGGCGGAAGTAATAAAGGGGCCGAGTCTGGGCAATTTGTAGTAAATGATCGTGGGGTTTTCTTCCCGGTTCAGGGGACAGATGATGAGCCTTCACTAATGAGAATCTGTGATCGCCTGGATGTGCTTGCTTTAACTCGTGACCCGCAAGGAAGAAACTGGGGTACGTTGGTTCGCTTCCTTGACCCTGATGGCATTGTTAAAGAGTGGAATATACCCAGTGAGTACCTAGCGACTGAGGGCGGTGCAGAAGTACTCAAGCAGCTGTATAGCATGGGCCTTCGCGCTGAGGCGGGGCAACAACCAAGGCGCAGAATCGTTCAGTACTTACAAACGGCAAAAAGCTCTAATCGCTATGTCTTGGTGAATAAACTTGGCTGGCATGGCAATGCCTACTTACTACCGAATGAAACCCTGGGGACTCCTGTAGAGCCCCTGTATTTTTACTCCACCAGCCCGGATCTCAACAAGATAAAGTTTAGTGGTGAGCTTCAGCAATGGCGTGAGCATGTGGCGAGCTATTGTAAGAACAATACCCGGCTTTTATTTGCGGTTTCAGCGGCGTTTGCAGGGCCTCTACTAAATCTCATTGGTATGGAAACGACCGGCTTTCACTTTTTTGGTGATAGCTCCCAAGGAAAAACGACCTTACTTAAAGTGGCTGCCTCTGTTTATGGCGGGCCTGATTTTGTTCGTACCTGGCGAAGTACTGATAACGCGTTAGAAAGTATTGCTGCCTCCCACTCAGACGGCCTCTTAATTCTTGATGAGATCAGCCAATGCGATCCCCGTATTGTGGGAGATATTGCCTATATGCTGGGAAATGGCACTGGCAAGGCAAGGGCTAATGATCGTGGAGGCGTACGCGGGAATGCGTTTGAATGGAGGCTTGTCTTCCTATCTACAGGAGAGCGCACGCTTGATCAGCAGATGGCTGAAGTGGGCAAGAAAGCAAAAGCCGGGCAAGAGGTGCGGCTATTGGCTATTCCCGCAGATACAGGGAGCGGTGCCGGTATCTTTGATGAACTGCATGGGTTTGCCGGGGGTGCTGCGTTATCCCGCTTTATGGTTGAGAAAGGGGCCTTATTCCATGGCGTGGCCCTTTATACGTTTATCAGAGAGCTTTGCGCTAGCAACTTGGAAAAGCTGGCAAGCCAGATTCGCCGGGAGCTTGTGAACTTTGCCGCAGAGCTGTCTGATGATGTGAGTGGCCAGGTACGAAGGGCAGCAGAGAAGTTTGCTCTCGTTGGTTTTGCCGGGGAGCTAGCTTCCACTGCGGGAATTACAGATTGGCCAAAAGGCATGGCGATGGAAGCGGCCAAATCCTGTTTTAGCGCTTGGGTATCGGCCCGTGGCGGAGTTGGAAACTTGGAGGACCGGCAGACACTGGCAGCGCTGAGGCTATTCTTTGACCTCTACGGAGAGTCCCACTTTACCCGCTGGGATCGAGAAGACTTCACCGCTGATGATCACACTGTTCGTACTTTGAAGCGTTGCGGATACCGGAAAACGCTACAAGACAGTAATGCCCTTGAGGGACAGGCATGTTCTGAGACCGTTTACTACGTTTACCCGGCCACCTTCAAAGCAGAGGTTTGCAAAGGGCTAAGTGATCGAAAGGCAAAGCAACTACTGGCCGCCTGTGGTGCTTTGGAGCGTGATGGAAACGGAAAATTTTCAATACCAACGCGTTTACCAAACAGTGGGCGTAACCCTGAGCGGGTGTTAATCATTCGACCACACTTGATTCCTGTTGAAGATGATGGACAAAAGGAACTACTTAAGAAAAAGGCCGCATAGCCCATGTCGTTTACAGGTGTTGTAAACGGTGTGTAGCCGTTTACTTTCTCCAAATAAGTAGCTGGCTATGTGGTAACCAATTAGTTTGTAGGGGTGAACTCAAAGCTTGCTGGTGGCTTTAGCTGGCCAATTTTCTAGTGCACTCTATTTGCAGCGTTGCGGACCTGAACATGTGCAGTAGTGTGGTCCGACCTTTATTACCTTTACCTCATCGTACGAACACATTGTTGCTGCCAGAGTTGATGTCCTTGATTCTCAATGACAAGCATTTGGAATATCTAAGACCTGCGCCATACATTAGTTCAAGCTGAAGGCAGTAGGCACATTTCAGCTTTGAGAGGATGGCTCTAATCTCTTCCGAGCTCTAAACAACTGGAAAGTGACGGTGTTGCTTTTCTGGCTAAAACGGATATTGAAATAAAATCGCTTATAAAGACACACCAGCACATTTAGCACAATCCGCTGGGTGTTGACCGAACAATGACGATTGACAGACAGGCTGTTTAGAAACGACTTGACTTTGGCAACACCAACCTCCCGAGGGGGTCGTAGTTTATGAAAGTGGATAAAGCGCTTTAGCCAGTGAACGTATGTCTGTTCCACCCGATAGACTAGACATCACTCGCGTATATGATGTTGTACCCTGGAGATTATCTTGGTTGAGAATTTGGGAAGCCTGTGATGAATATCATCCATGATAGTACTCTTATGCTGTATTTACATGCAGTAATGGATGTGAGAATCACAGGTATCAAGCCCCGAATTATAGAGCGATGGCTTATATCCGCAGAAAGTTTCCCCTAACTTATTGATTTAATTATGGGTAAAATGTGTTCAAGAGTGAAAGGTTGAACCAGGCGACTTGAGCCGATGGCTCACTATCTCGGCTCATTATTTGAGTAAAAATTTATAACCTACTGCAAATAAAGGCTTTTTTACATAGCTTGAAGGGGCTATCTCAGAAATAGTGGCCAAATGGATAGTGAGCCACTGGTTCTTTAATAAACTGTTAAAGGTCCACCCAACATCGGAGATATAAAATGGGATTTTTAGAAACGATTATTGCAGGGCTTATCGTTGCCGGAGTTAGTGGCGCAGTTGGGTGGGCTGGTTCCAAAATAGTTTTTAGGAGAAAAATTGAAGCGTTACCGAAGAAGTGGGTAGACCAGATTGCAGCTCTTATTCAAGAAGCTCTATCAGAAGGTTCCGATAGGTGCATTATCAATGCAAAAGCCATCGTTGCCTCACGTGATGCAATGCGAAAGAGTCTAATCACCCTAAATGACTCTCTCAATTCCGAGGTGGATAAACTGGCTGAGTTGTTGGGAAACAAAATTGAGAGGGCGGAGCGTTGGGAGCAGGGACAAGAAAATAAAATAAACGTAGACGAGGTTTGGCAACAAATTCAAGTGCTGGATAAATACTGGCGAATGAAGAGTGACGAAATTGAAAGTGGGATTCGGAAAGTGCTCTCAGAGCTGGGTGTGGATAAAATCTAAACCTTTAACAAATCAATTAACTTCGCGCCTTCGGCGCCGGACAGCCTACATTTCGCTTCGCTACATTGCGGCTGCCGGTTATTGAGGCGTTATGCGATATGAGAGAGATACCGTGAAAAATTTTGAAGCAGTCAGGCTTTGGGGGTTAGCTCTGAATTTCTGGCGACTGACTCGCAATGCTTCCGATGAGCTTGTAAAAGCTGGAAATCCAGATTCAATGTTTTATAAAGGCTGGGAGGCTCCAACAGATGAAGAGTACGAAGAGCATGTCAAATGGGCTGATACCAATATTGCAGAGCCACTTCTCTTCAACTTCTACCATGGAATTGAGTTGAGTCTTAAGTCGTTGATCGCAGCTAAAGGCGTTGAGTTAAAAGCAAGCCACAAGCTCTCTCAACTTCTATCCGATTTTAACTCTCTATATCCAAATTCGGAGTTAACTGAATTTTACGAAAAGTATATTATTTTAGATAAACATCCAAGTATCTTGAAGGCCTTTTGTGTCGAGTCCGGTATTACAATGGACTATTTTTTTCAAAGTCTAAAGTACCCTAGTAGCACAAAAGGAATATCATTTAACCATTCTGCGCTAAGATCCCATAGCGAGGATGGAATCGAACTATTTCAAGATATCTCAAATGAACTCGCTAAGGTAAAGGTTCAATTTACGACGCTCATAGAAGGGGAGCGTATTTGTCAATCCGCATAACAATGCAATGCAGCCGACGTCTCACTTTGTGCACTTTTTGCATGGTCGTTGCGCTCCAATTTTCATGTAAAAAGAACACAAAGTAAGTCACGTCTGATTGTGGCGTTATACGGTGGTCCGCTGACGACCCAACGCGAACTTTCTAATTCATACTGATATAAGGACATAGCGAGAGTAATATGCCGAGCTTCGAACATAAAAAAATTGCAGAGAAACTGGTTAAGCTTGATGAGCTTCCTTCAGAAAAAGAAGCTATGATGGAGTGGGTTCAAGCCGAAGCACATCTTAGGTTTCTTGAAAATAATACAAAATCTCAAGAGATTGTGGTTTATGGATCACCTGAATACAGCTTTGTGTATAGCATGCTGGTTCCTGAAGAATTTATGGAGCCACTGGACAGAGATGATTTATTGGGATGGAGCGTGAATCCTTATGTTTCCGCCGCAAGCTATGTATGGGGTGGTGGAAGAGATGATGTATGGGTCGAACGTGGAGCAAGTGAAGTTGGTTCAAAAATTTTAGCTAAAGGTTCTCATCTCATTTATGGGAGAACTTTTGAAGGTTGGAGTGGTGAAGATCGAGATTACTTTGAGCTTTCTCAGGAGTATGCTCACCTCGAAGGTTTACACTGGCGACCTGAGCAGCGGAGTTATTGTAAGTTTGATGAGCAAGGAGACCTAAAGCCAGTTGTATCAATCACTAAACGAAATTCAATAAATGAAATTTCACTAGTTACATTTGATCGCTTGTCTCTTGATTCATATCTTGCTGCCTCAAGCCAAGTCTTGGTAAGGCTTTTTGATTTTACATTGCTTGATAGATCTAACTTTTCGAGCTGGGGGGGGGGTGGTGATGAAGCTGTTGTCGATATTAGTGATACGCTGTTTTACAAACAAAAAATACTTGGTTCTGCTGCCTATACTAGAGGGGTTCAAATTGTTAGGCCAAGAAGGTCTAAATCTCTCATCTTCTCAGACATGAAGGGCGGCTTTTATGGAGAGAAAGTCAAGAACCATCATGAGTTTATTGCTTATGACTGGAGAAATCATCGGGTAAGGAAAATATCAACAGATCGTAAAGAAACAGTGAGTTATTTTGAAGCAGAAAATAACAACCTTCCGTTTGAGCTGTCACCTGCATTTTTTAAGCCAGAAGTATTGCTTAAATATAAAGCTGATAAGGATAAATATACCGTAGGAGAGAGGGATATCCATTGCAGGACTGCATGGCATCTTAAAGCATTTGATGTGAATGAGGCAGGTCAAGTATTCGCATATATTTGTTATTTACGTAGGCTACCTGAGTCTGAGTTATTGCACTGGCTCTCATATAATGAGGAGCCAAAAGCTTCTATCTCAAGAAGAGCATTTATAAATGACTTCGAGGGGAGGTTTGTATCTTTTATAGACCCTCTAAAAAAAATTAAGAATATTTCTCGTGATTGGAATGAAAACAAACACTCTTGGTGGAAGCTTAAAGATGACCGCCTAATTGATAATGTTACAGTTCCGCTAACCTCAAGCAAAGATGAGTGGGCGGAATCATTTCTAGCACTTACACAACTTATTCATGAGGGCTTTGTAGTAAAGAATATACGTGGATGGTTAAGAGAAAAGGATATTACTTTTGAAAAGCAGGTAGGTAGCTTGTCTCTTCTTGAGAAAGTAATTAATTCGAATGAGAAAATAGAAGAGCCATTGAAGTTAGTTGGACTGCGCAAAGCTCAACTTATTCGAACTAAAGCGAAAGGACATAGCGCAAAAAGTGATGCCGAAAAATTGTCAATGGATGCATTGAGTGAGCATGAAACATATGCTTCTCACTTTCGACACATCTGCGAAATTATATGCGATGAATTAGAGATTATTCAGAGCCAGTTTGAGGGTTGCTAATGGATTGCTGGAACCCAGATACCTTTGACAATGAGCTTCGTGGTTTATTCGTTAGATGTTCTGATCTTATTGCTGACTATTTTTATGAAGGGAGGCGTTTGATGGATGAGCACTTAAATAGTGATCCATATGAAAGCCTAAAACCAAATAAATACAGCGCAGCCTACTACAGAGCGCTGGAAGATATGATAACCCCTATATTTTTGGATCGTTCGATACGTGTTTGGCACTATACAAGGCTTTTGGATGAAGAGGTATTGTCAATGAAAAAACGTATAACACCATCCACACTTACTAGCTTGCAACAGCGGCTAGAAGCCTTGAGGAATAAGCAGCTTTTGACACAAAATGAAACAGACATTATTTTTCAAGAAAGTCCTTTTCAGAACCAAAAAGATATAAGATCAAATCGATTTTGGGCAGTTACAATTCCAATATCATCTGAAGACTGTCGTGTTAAGCCTCTGTTAAAAAGCTGGGGTGGAGAGTCCGCATATTTTTGGTTGTCAGATGAGGCCATTGCAGGTAAATTGAAAAGTATTGGACAACCCCGTATCGTAGAGGTAGAAACTCAGCTTCGAGATTGCTTGGATGCTTATTCTGTGGCTAGTACCGCTTCCCAAGCATGGGCTGCAAGTATGGAATTGACAGTAAGTATTGAGGGCTCTGACTTAGCTATTACAAATTGCTTGGAAACGGCTAGTGTACTTAAAGTCCATTCTGTAGAGGAACCAATATTTAGGAAGGTAGGCAAAACCTATCCCGATGGATGCGATAATCTACAAAAAAATTCTTAAGGCTGAACGTCCGCTTTTGATCAGATATTGACATCGCGATGATGGTGCAGATTATGTATAACACGCACATGAATTTCGTTCTGCCCCTACGGAGTTCCACTGGACATGCTGCGCTGTACTTCGCATGCCAATTATATGGGCGTTAAGTATCCAAGTTAGTCACGAAGAGTCGCGGCCATTGATGGTGAAGAAGAAAAATTTAAGCAACCCCTTTTCTACAGGCGGTGGCGGTGTTCATTTTGAAGCGCATGTCCAGGCGTCTTTTGTTGCTCTGATGCTCACTGGCGGTCATGCCCCGTGTCTTCCCTGCTGGCCAATTGCTGAGGTCAAACTTCAGGGCAAGATCGACGGCTTTGATACAGACGACCTCATTATTGTTGTAGAAAACATGAGCAGCAATGAAAGGCGGAAACTTCTCGGGCAGATTAAGCATTCCATTACCATCACGCAAGGCAGTACCCTGTTTGGGGAGGTGATTCAAGCCGCCTGGAATGATTTCAACAATCCTGTGGTGTTCTCTAGGGATAAGGATGTTATTGCACTGATCACAGGCCCCCTCAGCGTGACCGATGCACACAATGTGCAATGGTTGCTGAACCAGGCGAGGCACACCAAAGACGTTGATGAGTTTTTCAGAAACGTCCAGCAGGCAAATTTCAGCCCACCCAAGAGTACCGAGAAACTGGAGGTCATTCAGCATCACCTGAAGGGAGCAAATGGCGGCAGCGATGTTTCAAGAGACGAACTCTATGACTTCCTGAACCACTTTCATCTACTCGGCTACGATCTTGGTAACGAGTTTGGTGTTGTCCTGTCTCTACTGCATTCCCACATTTCCCAATTCCAGCAGCAGTCTCCGCAGTGGGTTTGGTCAAGGGTTGTCGATATCGTACAAACATGGAATCAGGATGCCGGCACCATCACACCCAGCAAGATCCCGGACGATCTTTTGGACGCCTTTAAACAAAGGGTTGTGGCGGAGATGCCCGAGGAGTTTAAGGCGGCACAGGAGAAACCTAAAACCGATTGGACTCAACACCCGGACGCCACCTATTTGGCCCTAGCAGTCCTGCTTGGGAGTTGGGACGAAAAAAATGAATGTGACATTGAGGCGATAAATCAACTGCTTGGCCTCAGTTATGGCGAATGGTTAAAGAAGGCACGGGAAATATTACACTGCCCTGATAGCCCGTTGTCTCTCAGAAACGGAATCTGGAAAGTTGTTAATCGAGCCGAGCTTTGGAGTCTGCTGGGATCGCGTATCCTTGATCAGAAC
The DNA here is from genome assembly GCF_052466775.1 of Microbulbifer sp. CnH-101-G. Lineage (NCBI taxonomy): Bacteria > Pseudomonadati > Pseudomonadota > Gammaproteobacteria > Cellvibrionales > Microbulbiferaceae > Microbulbifer > Microbulbifer sp. CnH-101-G. The sequence continues at coordinate 517,736 of NZ_CP174292.1, read as the reverse complement.
CTCGATACCTTCAAGTCTCTTGCTGTTTACGCACTAAAGGAGCCAGACCCGGCATTTGAACTGCCCGCTGAAAAGCGATACGCGGCCAGCATTCATGGCAAGGTGCTGAGATGTTCACACGTGTTGCGAAAAGGCATTGCCGAGGGTTTGGCTATTCTGGGCAGTCAGCAAGAGGCGTGCGCAAATTGCTCGCAAGGGCAAGCTGAAACAACCTGCGTATTGGTGATACGTGACCTTCTGATCGATGCTGACTGGGTTTTATGGGGCAGCCTAAACGGTTTACTGCCCACTCTGGCCGAAGCTGCCCCGAACGAATTTCTTGATGTGGTCGAGAAGGCGATGCGTCTGACGCCCTGTCCTTTTGATGAGCTTTTTTCCCAGGAAGGCAACGGCATCACCGGCGATAATTATTTAACCGGCCTACTCTGGGCGTTGGAAGGACTGGCCTGGGATGAACAATATCTGGTTCGCGCCTGTGTTGCGCTTGGTGAACTTGCCAGTCATGACCCCGGCGGCCAGTGGGCTAATCGCCCAGCCAATTCGCTGGTAACCATTTTGCTACCCTGGCTTCCGCAAACACTGGCATCTGTTGACAAGCGCAAAGTGGCGGTGCGTACGATCCTACAGGAATGGCCGGATATCGCCTGGAATCTCATCATTCAGCTTCTGCCCGGCCAGCACCAGACCTCTTCTGAATCTCACAAACCAACTTGGCGAAAGATCATCCCCGATGATTGGGCAAAAGGCGTTACGCGTAAAGAATACTGGCAACAGGCATCTTTTTATGCAGAACTTGCAGTGACTGCTGCTGGTCAAGATACCGCTCGGCTTTCCGCATTAATTGATCATTTTGATAACCTGCCTAAACCTGCTTTTGATCAACTTCTCCAAGTTCTTGTCTCCAAACCCATTTCAAATCTCCCCGAAGATCAACGACTTTCGATTTGGGACCATCTTACGAAATTTACAAACAAACACCGACGGTTCTCCGATGCGAAGTGGGCACTGCCAGACGAGCTGATTACCAGTATTGAACACGCTGCCGAGCAACTCGCCCCCACTAACCCGTCGAATTTACATCAGTACCTTTTTACAGATCGTGACTTTGATCTCTACGAAGAGAGCGGCGATTGGGAGGAGCAGCAAAAGAAACTCGACACCCGACGCGAAACGGCCATTTTAGAAATCTTCCATCAAGGTGGTGTCGATGGCGTTATCCGATTTGCTGAATCAGTTTACTCAGCCGGTAAGGTAGGACAAGCGCTAGGGGCTATTTCCGATTCAGTCATTGAGCACACTCTTTTGCCTCCCTTCCTGGATTCAGCAGACAATAACCACAAGGCCTTGGTGAGCGGCTTTATCTGGAGGCGTTACCATCTCGAAGACTGGGAGTGGTGCGACGACCTCGATAAATCTGATTGGACGCCCGAGCAAGTAGGACAATTTCTGGCTTATTTGCCATTTACCAAAGAAACATGGGATCGTGCTTCTGAATGGCTTCAGGCGCAAGAGTGTGAATACTGGGTCCGCACCGGCACGAATGCCTATCAGGCCGATGGTGATCTTGCTTATGGGGTTGAGAAACTGATTGAACATGGCAGACCACATGCGGCAATCCACTGTCTGGATAGGATGCTCCATGCCAAGCAGCCAATCGATATAAACCAATGTGTTCGAGCGTTACTTGCAGCGCCTTCCTCCAGTGAGCCCAGCTACGCCATGGACGAGTACCACATCGTCGAACTGATCAAGTTTCTCCAGGCGCAGCCTTCGGTGAACCAGGACGATCTCTTTAGGGTTGAGTGGGCATATATTCCTTTGCTCGACAGTGATAGAGATGCCGCGCCCCAACACCTTGAAAGCAGATTGGTCAATGACCCCGAGTTCTTTTGCGAGGTAATTCGACTTATATACCGCTCCAAGAATGAGGGCCAGCCGCCGCGAGAACCAACCGAGGAATCAAAGGCAATTGCAACAAATGCCTGGCAGCTCCTTCATGAATGGAGGACTCCGCCTGGAACAAAACAAGATGGAACGTTCAGCGAAGGGCGCTTTACTGAATGGCTCCAAAGGGTAAAGGAAGCCTGTACGGAATCCGGCCACCTGGAAGTTGCACTCATTCATATTGGCGAAGTATTGATTCATACCCCATCCGATCCAGACGACTTATGGATACGCCGTGCGGTCGCTGCCGCACTAAATGACCGTGAAGCAGATGACATGCGACGCGGTTACAGTATGGGGACATGCAACTCACGCGGTTTTCATTGGGTTGACCCAACCGGAAAACCGGAGCGAGAACTAGCTAACCAGTTCCGGAGCAAGGCCGAGGATGTAGAGAACGCAGGGTTTCAGCGATTTGCCGTTACCTTGAGAAATTTGGCGGACAGCTATGACCGAGACGCAGAGCGAATAATTGACGATCATACAGACCCGGAGGATGACTAATTGCAAAGCCTAACAAGGCCGTAAACCCGGACTTATTTTGCGTTCGCTGAGTTCACCAAAAATACGTCGGTTACGGCTGGCGTTAAGTTTACGGAAATACTATGGAATTAAGCTGGAACCCATTTCCTGAGTATCGAGACTTCTCTTTTAATGCGATCCATGACGACTCGGAAGGTTTTCGAATACTTTTAGAGGCTAACTGTGACAGGTTCTCTAATAAGCAAGCATTATGTATAAGGTTTCCGCTGGCTGGCCCTATGTACTACCACAGAGCAGATGATAGCTTTTATTATCACCTAAAAATACGATAGGTAATTCAAGCGCTACATCTCAGCAAACAAGAGCATCAGATTTAATTGAGCGATTTCACACGTTTAGTTCCAATATTTATCGAGAAGACTCTATTGTTCATTATTGTATTTATACTGTTAATGAGTGTATTGAGGTTCTATCAGTAGCTGAACCCATCTGTGAAAATTTGTGGCACCAGAAAACTTAACACCTAGGCGGTATCTGCTGGTAATTCAATTTTGATAATTGGCTCATTTTCCTGTTTGATGTCTCCCATTAGCCTTCCTGTACACATCTTCCTCTTAGTATTGAGTTAGGGTGATTCATTTTCCTGTAGAGAGCGCTTAAGTGGAAAGAGTAACCCTGGGAGGATGGCTTTTTCCTCTTCCGTGATAGCCTTGAGGGCTGCTTCACGGGGTCCTGGTTGGGGCCACTCCATGATTAACTCTCGGGCAAGGCAGAGTGCCTCCAACTCTTGTAATTGAGATAGAAAAACTTGAGTAGGTACTGTTGAATAATCCGCTAGAAGATTTCCCATAGCTCCCCCTGAATCCATCGAAAGTAATAATTTTTGTTAACTTTCTAACAGTATTGGTTGTTTATATTATAATGTCAACAAAAACTATTAACTTGTTAACTTTTATTGTTACCATCTTGGAATCATGAGACAGGATGAATAAACAAGTGATTACGGGAATACAGGTACGGATGGCTAGAAGTGGCCTGAAATGGAGCGCCCAAGATCTGGCAGAAAAAAGTGGAGTGGGCCTTTCGACAGTTAACAAGATTGATCGAGAGGATGGAATCCCTTCTGTGCGTATTCAGAATCTTGTAGCTATTGAGCAGGCTCTACTTGCAACTGGTCGTGTTCGCTTTGAAGGGGATACTGGCGTATTCGTGGACCCTATCACAAAGTGAATGCCTTCTATTTACTGGGAAAAGGCATTTACAGTTAAGTATTATCTTTTTATAAAGCCTTTAAAATCAATATGTTAGAGGGGGATTGGGACTTCGCTTTCTGCGCGCTGTTCACGTGAGACCCTTGTTACCTATTCCTTTTTAGTAATTAGACCTCCCTTGCTTATTACATTTTTTTATAGCTTTAGACTATCGAACCTGTGATCGCGAGTTAAGCTAAAAGAGGTGTAATATGATTACTTTACATGTAAAGTTAACCCTTATGAGAGGAGGGAAGAAAAGTGCAATATGAGTCACTAGGCTACATGCCACGCGCGCCATTGGTTTATTCTCTAGCGATGATCGAATATGGGTCCGCTCCGGGAATTGCTAATTATGCTGATGCGATTATGGAAGAGTTGAGAGGACCTTATCCAGATATAAAGGAATTAAAGTTAAACTCTCTAAAAGTTAATATTGATGCAGCAACGGGAGAAAGTAGAGCCCAACATGAAACGTTGCCTCATTGGAGAATGAATAACCCAGACTCAGATTTTGGATTTGTATTTGGTGCTAATAGGCTAGTAATTCATACTACGGCTTATAAGCATTTTAATGAATTTGCAGATAAGATTAGAGATATTGCGTCAGTCATATCTAATATTGCCAGGATTCAATACTCAAGCAATATTGGGGTCAGGCATATTGATAATATTTGTAATATTGATGGACTGGAGTTAAATCAGTTATTAAAAGGTAACTACCTTTGCCCTCAACTTGGTGAAGGATTAAATCCATTAAACTCAAGAGTGGAATTTGTATATAAATCAGATATTGGGCGTTTATTTACTAGGGCTTTTGAGTTATCGAATCACCCTAAAGTACCGCAGGACCTATTTCCAATGGCGAGTGAGTTATCTTCTGCGCCAAACCTAATGGTGCCAGTTACAGAAAAATTTGTTTTAGTTGATACAGATCACATATACTCACCAGGAAAACTTGAAGCTTTTGATTTAAATGAAATAATTTCAAAACTTGACTCACTACACGAGCAGTGTTCTGTAGGCTTCAGGAATATGGTAAGTGAGGATGCTCTTGGAGCATGGAAGAAAGGAATTGAGTGATGGATTCAGCGGCGAGACAAGCTAAACTTGGTCAGGCGGGTTATATTGCTGTAGCCTTCGCCACCCCATTTGCTGTAATGTGCGGAACAGGGAGCTATGCAAATGCGCAGCCTGTGGAGTCAACTGGAAATTCATTATTTGTAGAGCAATCACCTTATCCTGCAGTTGAAGAAATAGAAATAGCTAGGTTTGTTCGAGACTTAGATCGGCTTATTAATGAATATAAGTTAAGTAAAAACCAAGCTGCTAAATTTCTAGGTGTTACCAGACAAACCATTTATTCTTGGCTTGATAAAAAAACAGATAAGGTTCGTGCTTTACATAAGACTCGCCTATCTAATGTATTAAATTCCTTGGATAAAAGGATAGGTGAAAGATATCGTGTTTTGGTTGGAGGCTTCTTAAATAGAAAGCTTGATTCAACTGTTGCCGAACTTTTCTCTTTAATATCCGAGAATGAATTTCCCAAAGATAAATTTAATGTGGCTTTAAGAGCTTTAGAATTTAAATTATCTGGAATAGAGCGATCAAGTTCATTAAGTGATTCTCTTAAAAACAAAAAACCCTTGATCTAACAGGCTTGCACCGTAATGGGTAGTATTGATAGGGACGCTGTAAAAGCTAATGGATGGGGGTTGGGTAAATTTTTTACTACTGAATCAGCCTCAAATACGGTTAACTTAATTGCTGATGAGCACAAAGCAGGGAGCAATATATTTATTGCGGTGACACATGACTGTTCGGTTATTATGCCATCATTGGAGAAAGAGCCTTACCTCGAATATCTATCAGTCTCTCCAATTGACAAGGAGAATGGACAATTCACAAATGCTAGAAATATAAGACATTTGCATTTCGAGGTTGAGGTAGAAGGTGAATTAAGATGGTACGAAGCCACCATGGGAATGAGGGGCTTTGTCAGCCGTGCTTCACTTGATGAGTGTTCCATTGACGAGCGCTATAAGCTGACAGATGCCAGCATGATAATTTTGAAACGCTGGCTTGCAAACCGCTATATTTCTCAGACTTTTCCAGATAAATTTAATCATTTGACACGTAAGCTAGTTGAGGGTAGTAAGGCTCCCCTTATTAAGGCTTTTAATACTGAGATCGGTAAAGCCTGTAATTCAATTTTTATTTCTCTCACCCCTGATGATAGAGATATTCAGGATGGCGAGAGTTACGGAGTGATTATAGCCCTACTATTTAGGGAAGAGTTGGCCATAGAGATTGGTAGAGAATCCATGGATGAGTTTGGCGCGAGAGTACAATCAATTCTTGAGTCCGTTGATGGGCTAGACCCGGTGAAAGTTCATGCTCTAGCTGAGACTGATGCTACATACTCAGAGATTGTGAAAATGTCTAGGTGGCAATTGGATTACGTCAGCATCAAAGATGGGGCTGAAATTTTATCCGTTGATCATTCCTCCTAGGCTCCTCCTTTTCTATTTATACCCGATCGCTCTTCAGGGTAATTATTGTCTTTCTACTAAACGTCCTCCTCCCCTAGAAATTGATTTCCCTTAACTGGGGGGGGGATTGTATCAAGTCCAAAGGGTTATCCTCTCTTAGTCTGATCATTTTCTTTCGTGAAAGTCTTGGAAGTCCTGTTAGGTTTGAAATTGTTACACCTTTCATTCGTAACACACTAGGAGTAACAGAAAGGTGTGACACTGCAAAGTCAATAACCATGCGGCCTACAGCCATTCTGTTACACCTGTACACCTGTAACACCTTTATTTAAGAGGAGTAGAAGTTAACTGTCCCCTCACCCCTTTAGCTGGTCTGAGACTGCGAAGTAGGGGTAATCATCAACTTGCGAGATGTGGGGATGGTATTCCTCAGCAGGATATTGAGAGGGCATTACTAAATAGCTTCATGGGCCCAATTCGTAACGGAGTGGATAAGCTGTTTGGCTATGGTTACTTCTTACATAGGGTATGCAGATTTTACGTACCTCTGGCGGTAGAGGTGCGAATTTAATTTACCCTCAGATGTGGTAACTCTGGCTGTGAACATCTACCTGACGTAAGGAAGTAGCTCCAGTTTATGGATGAGTCTCTGGTGGGCTACGGCATCTAATACCTCTGCTGCTGGAGCAGGATGTAGATTAACTGCTCACTTGTCGGTTTGGTGGCTATGTCTGAACTCTAAGCCAAGCTTAGGGTTTAACGGGTCCTCCTGAGGGAGCAACACACGGGTAATTCGGACCCCGCTCTGTTAACAGATATCTGATTTTTCCGAGGGGGGTTATACCCTCCTTAGTGCCAGTTCAGGAGCGTAGAACCCAAACCCCTACTTCGGGGTTTGGTGTTCCGATCAGCTGAGCCCACGGGGGCTAGGTTGGATATCCGTCAGCCTTGTATCTGGCACCGCCGTCCTAACTTAGATTTCGCAATGGCTAAGGTGTAATAACTAGGTAAGCATTATGGGGCGTCTCAAACCAGTAAATTACCGGTTCTAGGCCTGGTTGTGAAAACCGCCAATCCTGAGGTTTTAGAGGAAGTGAAGTATAGGCCACTTAGATGTTGAGGTGACGTCGCGCTTCGCGACTCCATCTCGTATGCTCTACTAGACGTTCATGCTCAAGCCGGTCCCCTGTCGATTGCTGGCCAAACCGCCAGATTCGCGGTTTGAGGTATATGGGAACTGGCCAAAACTAAGGTCAGATAAGCTGATATGACAGGATGTGTATAGAGGCTCTTTTTAGTGGTATGCCCTATTGTTGAGTGCCTTTGATTCAGGAGCAGGAATTCAAAGTGGTGCTACATTTGGTGCTACTTTTTTCAGGAAAACACCCAGAGGCCTTGGAATCACTAGCTTTCCAGTCGTTTTTCGAGTCCGGCCTCTGTACCATCTCTCAAACCCGCGTCAGCCCTAGCTTTCGCGGGTTTTTTAATTCTGCGAGGACAACTTTGTAAAAGACTCGCTTGTTGGTTTCAGTGCCAAAGTGTCAACGCAAAATCACGTTGACACTTTGCTATCCCGTAAGCCTTCCGGCTGTGCAATATCCTTTCACTTCTCTTCGCAGCTCTTCAAAGTGTGAAATCCCGAGCATCTCCAAACCCCGCACCATCTCAAGCCTGGCCCGCCAGACTCATTTCATCAACTAAAAGAGCGCCCAAAATCGGCAGGCGTGGGGAGGAGTGACCGGCGGCCATTTTTGTTGCACAATTATTAATCACAAAAACTCAGAGGGAACTGGTTATGCAAGTTTTTAAGGGATTTTTGAAAGTTTGAGTCTACTTGGCAGCTTCATCTGGCTGCCAGGAGGCAATGAAAGGAAGTGAAATCTACGCAAGAACGCGGTGAATTTAACCAGTAGATTAACGCTAACCACTAGCTTTTCAATTTTATAAGCCAAGATCAACTGAAGAATTAAAGCTACTGCCTTTCTGGCACATGAAGTGCCAGAATAAAAAATAGAGTCAAAAACTTATTTCCTAATAAATTAGTATTTAATTCTTAGTGAAAAACGCAAGAAACCAGCCAACACTTGTAACCATTCAGCACCTTCACACAAAGATGTTAGCCATATTGTGGAGCAGTATTTAACAATAAAGCTAGTGAAGCTCACTATCATTCAAGAAATTCTATTGAGGCAAAAAATCTACATTAATCACCAGTAGATTCATGAGGAAACTAATGATGAAAAAAATAGGCTACATCACTACTTTTATTATCTTAGCGATTTCCAATAACGATGTTACCGCCAGCAACAATACCTTAACAGTTATTCAGGCAGGAGCTAATAACTCAGCAACTGCCGATCAAAATAATCCAACAGCTACAAATAATACCATTGAGATATTTCAGCTTGGTAACAACAACTCTAGCCACACCAAACAATCAACAAAGAGCGAGTCAGGAACCATTATTCATAGCCAGAGCGGCGAGATGAATACCGCAGTATCGCATCAGGACAACTCAATAAACTCCTCTGTCACGATTCAACAAGTCTTGAATAAGCAAAACATAGAAACAAAACAATCATTCACAAACAATAGTAGTGCATTAGTCCTTCAAACCGGAGTAAGCCATAGTGGAATGTTGGATCAATTTATTAGCGTCAACGACATAATTGTTGTCAGTCAATTCGGCCAAAATCATTCTTTAAATGCAGCCCAACATCTAACAGAAAATAGTGTAGTTGAAATACATCAACTCGGTGATTCCAACGACGCCATGCACACCCAACTGAATGGCGACTCAAACAGATCTTATTCACATCAGAGTGGTAGCGGTAATACTTTTAATGTTTTTCAAACCACTGATCATAATGAAAGCAGCCTCTGGCAGGACGGAGATGGGAATATAGCAATTCACAATCAAACCGGCTCTAACCACAAAGCCTTCACTGTACAGCTGGGTACTTCTAACATTGCAAATATATCCGCAATGGGTATCAGTAGTTCATTTCAAGCTTTTCAAAGTGGCGATGCTAATGCACTACTAGCCACCCAAAATGGTAACGATCAATCAGTACTTGTATCTCAAATTGGCAACAACAATATGGTCGATATAGCACAGTAACCAATGTGCCCCTAACTAACAGTAGGGGGCACAAAATTAACTATAGCTTATGACTGGCTGTACCTATTCTCACTTCATCTAACTGCCGGCCCTTTTTACTGAAAATTCATTGTAAACCCCGACCACAAAATCAAGCATTTGCGGGCATAAATAAAACTCTGCTTTCTTAGACTTCACAACTTCTTCCGCCAGCTTCATTGCCGCCTCTTCAGTAGGCGCAGAGTCTCTAAAGCTCTTAGGTCCGCCATTCATAAGATGGACTCTCTCAGCAAAAATGGCGTACCTGTTTACTCTATTTTTCATAACTTCTCTCCTTTTAAGTGTATAACCAGCTTAAGCCCGCACCGCACTAAGCTGAGATTTCAAACTATCCGCACTGCTCTTGTGCCCATTAATTGCCGCATCCTGATCTGGTTTATGCCATTACTGAGGCGCGCGTGTGCGGCGAGTATTCCAGCCAAGGCGACACTACGTCGATTAAATTTTATAATACCTTCAGTACATTTAAAGGTTCACTACCTAACCAGACCTTGCCGCTATCTTTTACTTTGATAGTTTGGCGGACCTTGGCTGCTGATTCGCGAATATTTCCGATCTGTTCTTTTAAGTCGCGCCCACCGAAATATTAATATCACTACCGCTTGTAATATTTAGATTGTCTAGGACTGACAAGTTCAGGCCACCAGCAGATAAGAAACGTAAAGCTCCAAGAGCTTCAATGATTTTTACGCCAGCCACCTCTTCCACAGAATGTTCATGGACTTGGCGGTGTTCGCTGTCACAGTTTGTCTTTATTTCCGCGGCCTCTGTAATCCTGCGTAATGATTTCTCACGTATATCCCCGTGGGTTTCCCGGCTCCAGTCTGTGCTGTCATCCACTTTTAGTCACACTGAGTCGCATTGCTGCCACATTAAACTCCACGGTCGAGTACTAGGTGCCCTACCCCGTGCGATAACACCGTACGAACAAATGGCTCATCAGCCATTGCCTGCATAGTGCCTCGATAGCGGTACAAAAAAACAGGCAAGCAATCAAATGAAAAAACTCTACCATCTCGTAATTTATATCGAAATAGGACGGATAAATAACTAGCCAAGCTACCAACATTTATGTTTACATCACGTTGCGTGATCTGCATTTACAATTCAAACAAATCATCTTGTCGATAAAAAAAGCATACTTAATTTAGATTCTTATTTTAAGTCAACTTTTACATCTACAGGCTCAATATATGAATAACAAGAATTCAATTACTTCCGGAGGTTGCTTGTGTGGAGCTGTGCGATATGAGGTTACAGGGCCACTACGGAATGTAGTTAACTGTCATTGTAGTATGTGTCAAAAACTACATGGAAGTTTCGGCCCTCACACAAAGGCTCGAAAAATAAATATCAAGATAACAAAAGATGACGGACTGGCGTGGTATAAAACATCAGAAGTAGCCCGCAGAGGCTTCTGCCAGCAATGTGGCTCAAGCCTCTTCTGGGAGCCATTTAATCTCGATGCCACTGGAATTATTGCAGGATCACTCGATGGTCCAACTGGATTGAAAACCATGGGGCATATTTTCACTGGCGAAAAATCTGATTTTTACGAAATTGATGATAAACACCCTCAATTTAAGGTATCATCAAATGGGCAGCTTGTCAATGACTACAAATAAATTATTATTTTTTTGACTGAGAGAAAACTCCAGATCTAAAAGACGAAAGGCAATTAATCCCTTGATCGTAGGCTCAACCTCTACCTGATCAAAAACAATCAATTTAGATAGCAATTGTAAGTGAGCTGACACTTAAGTGATAATATCGACTTTAGTGACAGCTCAAATTGAAACAGTGCAAACAACATAGCTAATAGCCTTTTGGCAGTAAAAAAACCTCTCGGGAAAGGGGTTTTCCTGGCCACTCTCGCAACGGTTAAGGCTCCCTTCTATGATGCCTTCTTCTATGATGCCCTCTTCACTTTTATCGAACCTGACTAAAACCAGAGGGCACCATTAATTAGCTATTCAGTTTTTACTATCCGGACACTCCCTTTCCTCCAACACCCCACCAGTCTTGATTGAATACTCGGTATAGTTACCAGTCATAATATCGAGAATTTGTAGCCAAGAATAAAATACCGCTTTTTCAGACTTAGCAATTTCTTCTGCCAGCTCCATGGCGGCTTCTTCTGTGGGTGCAGAATCCCTAAAACTTTTTGCGCCGCCATTCATCAAATGAATTCGTTCTGCAAAAATTGCGAATCGATTGATCTTTCTTCCCATGATCTATCTCCTTATCGATAAAACTGCTTAAGCCCTTACATCCTTATGCAGGGGCTGCCAGCCAATCCATACTGCGCTCGACCTCCCGCATCTGTGTCAATGTCAGATCCAACTCCTTACGCAGATTTACACCTACAGAAACTGAAAAGCTGCGCACGTACTTCGTATAATTCAGCATACAGATAGCATACATTGCTCGGTTGTCATAATCCGAGCGATACCGGCAAATCCGGACAGGCTCTCCGTCGAAAATGATGCTTCTGGTTCCCATGACTACCCTTACCAAAATACTGTACATACATACAGTATAAGATATGGTGATCCTGCTTTGTCAACCCACAATGGACTCAACACCCTTAATGAGCCCTGAATAGACTAAAAATCAATCTGTTATCAGAGGTGGGGTCTTGGAGATTTTTGAGGTCTGGATGAGTCGCGGAATATACTGGGATTTGTCGAAACGACGAAAAAACGCTTAATAACATCGCTAAAAATTGGTCGTTCAGAAAGGTAGCCCTGTTTCAATTAAAATTAGCCAAGGGAGACTAAACTTCATTCAACGCTACTCTACTTATTAAGAGAAACAGATTTTCTGAAATACGGCCCGAATACCGATTTAAGCGCTTATTAGCTTATCTTGATTTATATCGTTGAGTAGATAGCGCTAACTTGGTCGATCAGCACCATTATTCACTAAGGGTAGAAGGCATTCCAAGCGTTCAGTTTGCACAGCATTGAATTTATATACCATCACTTTGCCAATACATGCTGTCATTTTTAATATCCTATTTTTATAATCCAGAACATTCAAAATTTAGTATTGACTAACAATTGTCACTTGAAATTGAAAGGCGAGCAACATAAAGTGTCAACATTATTAATAACAGTCAATATCGCTATTTTTAGTGTTAGACTTTTAACATTATTGGATTATTAAATGGAAAAGGTTGCCATCCTTGTTGACGTGCAGAATGTGTATTACACATGCAGGCAAATCCATAAACGAAACTTTGATTATAATAAGTTTTGGTCTGAAGCAACTAATGGAAGGAAAGTCGTAAAAGCCGTGGCCTACGCCATCGATCGCGGCGATAGAAAACAGTATCAATTTCAAAATATCTTAAGATCTATCGGTTTTGAGGTGAAACTAAAACCCTTCACACAACGGTCCGATGGTTCCGCCAAAGGTGATTGGGATGTAGGGATAACGATAGATGCAATGGAATATTCAAACTTAGTAGATACTATAGTTTTAGTTTCAGGTGATGGTGACTTTGATATTCTTGTGCATAAGCTCAGATTAGATAGAGACAAAAAGGTTGAAGTATATGGCGTACCAGAGTTGACCGCTGCCACATTATTTAATGCGGCGAGTGAATTTATCCCAATTGACAATAATCTTTTACTCAAATAAACATGGGCGAAAAGTGAAATACTTTTGTTTTAGCCCCTATATTGAATCAGATTCCAAGCAGGTTGAACCAATACACTAATAGCATATCAACATCTCTTTTGGCTCTGAATAAGATAACCTAGCTAAAGCCACTATGTCGCACCCGCTAACAAAAATGTATCCAGATCCCAAAGATCAGTTTTTGTCACCTTGCAAAGATTAACGTGGTGAATGACGAACTGAAGAGACGCCATCTTCGAATAAAACATGTCGCCGCCGAAATGTTTTGCCCTTGAGATACTCCGGTTTACTGATCCTGTCCATTCGAAAATGACGAAAGTCTTTGCGTGCGGGATCCCAAGCCACCAGATACCATAGAGGTGGTAAAATCAGCATCGCCTGTGGTTCAACAACCCTACTGGTTACAGATCCCTTTGCATCACAGTATTGGAAGCTTAGTTGTAACCGCTGGAGAAAAGCTGTCTCGAAAGTGGGGAGCAGTGCGGGCTCCATTTCCTGAATATTTGATACGTCTACCTGCGGTGAAAGCTTACCGATATATAAGCAGTCTAAAAACCGACGCAAATCACGTACTTTGTCCTGTGGCAAAGCCTTCTCTATTTTGGCAAGCCCAGTATCTGCAAGCCCCGAAAAAGGTAAATTCCCGGCCGCACGCATTGATGCAACGCTGATAAGGAGTGCAAAGACCTCGGCAACCGAGAGGCGCGTTGTGGTTTGGACCGATTGCGGGTCTAATTGCAGGCCGCCCCCAGGACCAGGGTCAGAGTGAATAACAAAGCCTTCATCGCGCAGTGCGCTAATATCACGCAACACCGTACGCCTGGATACACCGACCTCTTCTGCTAGGTCAGCAATCGTAGAAGTACTATTTCGGCGAAGGCTGCGCACGATGGCGTCTTGTCGAAGGCGAACACTCATTTTGTAAGGATATTATTAAATGGTGACATTATTTGGCACCATTTGATTTTAGCCTATATCTGTTCTTTTCAGCAAAGGAGTTCTGAAATTGCAACGCACACCGTAGCCCCATGTCGAAGAAAAGGGGCTGTCCGGCACATAAGGCATTGTTGAGCCTCAAAAAAGGAGAAATACATTGTTTAATCTAACCGAATTCCCCAAGCCCACTCTTATTCCAGTCAACGGCGTTGAGTTAGAAGTCTTTGAGGCAGGCCAACCGAATATGGGGAAACCAATTGTGCTTTGTCACGGCTGGCCAGAGCATGCCTATTCTTGGCGCCACCAGCTGCCTGTACTTGCCGCAGCAGGATACCACGTTATCGTTCCAAACCAGCGTGGTTATGGCAATTCATCCCGTCCTGCCGATGTAACTGACTATGACATTGAAAACTTGTCGGGTGACATCGTCGCGCTTCTTGATCACTACGGATACAAAGATGCCACATTTGTCGGCCATGATTGGGGTGCAATGGTGGTATGGGGGCTTGCGCTATTACATCCAAACCGGGTCAATAAAATTATAAATATGGCCCTACCCTACCAGGCTCGAACAGAAAAGCCGTGGGTCGAGTTTATGGAGGAATTCCTAGGAAGCGACTATTACATTGTTCACTTTAACCGACAGCCAGGCATTGCGGACACTGTGTTAGATGCAAATACTTCACAATTCCTTCGCAATATATTCCGCAAGAACATACCTCCAGCACCACCTGAGCCTGGAATGATGATGATCGATCTCGCCAAAGCAGAAGCGCCACTTGGCGAGCCCTTAATGAGTGATAGCGAACTGGCTGTTTTTGTTTCCGCATTTGAGAAAACAGGTTTCATGAGCAGTATTAATTGGTATAGAAACCTTGACCGAAATTGGCAGATCTTGGCAGATGTGGAGCCAACCATCCAAAAGCCAGCACTTATGATTTACGGCGATCGAGACTTGATCCCTAAGGCTCCAAACTTAAAAGAGTTCGTTCCCAATGTTGATACAATCAGTCTCAACTGCGGCCACTGGATTCAACAGGAGAAACCGGAAGATACAAATCTGATCATTCTAAAGTGGTTAGAAAAAAAGGATAGCAATTAGCATAAAAGGCTATTCGATATAAAAAATACCTATGAAAGTATCTGAGTAATTTACAGATGTAGTAAAATCTACTATTTCTCGTTACTCAGATACTTTTCTCGCACTTGATTAATCATGCCACCAGCTTCTAGTACTTCGATTTCATCTGCTGACAAGTCACTGCGCAGATTAATACTCTCGCCGGATAACTTAATCAAAAGCTTTACAGAATTGTTTGACTTCAGTTGTGCTATTGGCTTTTCAATCTCAAGAATTGAATCCTGCTCCAGTCGATCGTAATCATCAAAGCTCTCAAAAAGTAGTGGCAGAACACCAAAGTTAATGAGATTACGGCGGTGGATACGAGCCATGCTTTTTGCAATTATGCACCTTACGCCAAGAAACCGTGAAGATACTGCTGCATGTTCACGGCTGGAGCCTTGCCCATAATTTTCACCACCAACAACAAAACAGTCACCATTCAATTTTATCGCCCGCTGGTAAAAGTTTTCATCAATACGGGAAAATGTATAGCGACTAATGGCGGGGATGTTTGAGCGCAAAGGTAAAATATCCGCTCCGGCAGGCAGTATTTCATCTGTCGAAACGTTGTCACCTGCTTTCAGTAATAGCGGGCCCGTTAAGGCGTTTGGAAGCTTTTCAAAGTTTGGCAACGGTTTGATATTCGGGCCTTTAATCAACTCAACGGCAACAGGGATTTCTTGGGGTGGCTGGAGTAAAGGTCTTATATCTGGCAGATATTCCGGCTCACTGAAGCTGGGATAGTCCATGTCCAGATCACGAGGATCGGTGATTACGCCCTTCAGTGCACTAGCAGTGGCAGTTTCAGGGCTGCATAAATAGACTTGGTCATCTGCTGTGCCGGATCGACCAGGGAAATTACGTGGCACAGTACGTAAGCTGATACGGCCAGTGGCCGGAGCTTGCCCCATACCAATACAACCGCCACAACCTGTTTGGTGCAAACGCGCACCCACTTCAAGTAGTTTTGTGAGATCGCCACTCCGGCTAAGCTCCTCGAGCAATTGGCGCGAGGTTGGGTTGATATCAAAAGAGACATCGTCGGCTAATCGACGACCTGCAACGATACGCGCTGGTATGGCGAAATCCCTCAGCCCAGGGTTAGCAGAAGAGCCTATATAGCTCTGGTAAATAGGGTGACCCGCCACTTCACCTACGGTTACCACTTTGTCTGGACTGGATGGGCAGGCGATCAGCGGCTCAAGATCAGATAAATTAATGGTGTCCTCTTCGTCATAGCTCGCACCCTCATCGGCTTTCATTTCTACATAATCGCTTTCTCGGTGCTGCTGTTTGAGAAAGGCTTTCACAGCTTCATCGGCAGGAAAGACACTGGCCGTGGTACCCATCTCCTGCCCCATATTGGCGATTACATGGCGATCCATCGCGGTCAGATTGGCGAGGCCTGGGCCGTGATACTCGACAATCTTATTCACACAGCCCTTAACTGTTTGCCGGCGCAACATTTCCAGGATGATGTCCTTGGCACTGACCCAGGGCGGCAGTTCACCCTCAAGCTTTACGCCGAGCACTTTCGGCATTTTCAGCGCGAAGGGAACGCCAGCTATAGCCATGGCCACCTGTAGACCACCAGCACCTATGGCCAGCATACCCATAGAGCCTGCTGCACAAGTATGGCTATCGGCGCCAAGTAACGTCTTTCCGGGTATATCAAAGCAAGCCATATGTACCGGGTGACTTACACCATTACCGGGACGTGAAAACCAAAGTCCAAACTTGCGACAAGCGCTTTGCAGGAACAGGTGATCATCCGCATTTTTGAAGTCCGTCTGTAGTAGGTTGTGATCTACATACTGGGCGGAAAGCTCCGTTTTGATTTGTGATAAACCAAGCGCCTCTAGCTCTAACATCACCAGAGTGCCGGTACCATCCTGTGCCAGCGTCTGGTCAATCTTTATCTCTATTGGGCTACCGGGCTCCAATGAACCACTCACGAGATGACTCTTGATCAGTTTCTGTGCGAGGTTCATAGCCATAATGGGTATCCTTGAGCAAGTTTTCTTAATCTGAGAAGCTCCACTTGCGACGCCTCTTGAACCTGATTCATTGTAGTCCGGGTCAAGATAGTTATTATGTGCGCCTAACTGATCTTATGTATTGGCAGGGTGAATTGAGCGTCTAGCCGATAACATTGAGCCTAATAGTCATAGGGAAATACGGTAATCTAAGGTTCATCCCATTCAATACTATCAAATTTTGTGGGCAAGAAAGTGGACCAAGCTTTCCGAGTGATCACATGAACCGAAAAACATTTTATATATAAACCACTAAATTACATGCATATATCTATGAATTAGCATTTCCTCAGTGTTTTTTATTTTTAGGTGTTATTTTCTTGAGAGTATTGAGGGTAATCGTATTTTTAATATCCGACAGCTCACCTGATCCTTTGATCCTTATCTGTAAACTTATAATTTCCGTTACAAACGCTAACTTTCCCTGAAGTCTTTCATGAAAATTTACACCAATAAGGCTTTTAAGCAGGTATTTTATTGAAAATAGCAATCTCTTTTGAGGTCTATTGATCAAACGAAATATTTAAAGTATTAATTGTTCATGCTAGTGCTATCTTTCTAGAATCACATATAATCAATAGATCTAAGGAGAAATAAAAGTGACGATCAGAATCCTATCTATTGATGGAGGGGGGATAAGGGGAATATTACCCGGTGAAATATTGGTCGCTCTTGAGAATAAACTAAAGGTGGAATCGGGCAACTCCGACGCCAGAATAGGAGACTTTTTTGACCTGATCGCAGGAACAAGCACCGGCGCAATATTAGGTGCAGCCTATATTTGCCCCAACAAAGAGGGAAGGCCAAAATTCACTGCACAGGAAGCTGTCGATATTTACCTCAAAGAAGGAGGTAAGGTATTTGATACTGGAATCTGGCCCTACCTGGATAAGTGGAGATTTCTCAGGGGGGAAAAATACTCCACACATGAATTAGAAAAGGTACTAAAAAAGCACTTTGGAAATACAAGGTTAAGCAAATTATTAAAACCTTCTTGCTTCATCTCCTACGACATCAGAAAGCGAGAGCAAATCATTTTTAGACAACATTGTGCCATAGTGAGAAATGAAGACTTCTTGGTAAGAGATTTATTACGAGGTAGCACCGCTGCGCCAACTTACTTTGAGCCCGCACGTATTTATTCTTTACCACCGCTTAATGAAAAACATATCCTGGTAGACGGCGGAATGGTAGCCAGCGATCCAGCCCTATGCGCCTATTCAGAGGCCATTAAGTTCAGCGGTGTGGGGGGAATCAAGGATATGATTATTGTATCTCTAGGTACAGGCAAACAACTAAGGAGCTATAAGTACAAAGAAGTAAAAGACTGGGGCATTTTTAATTGGGCGAGACCTTCTATCGATATAGCTCTGAGTGGCGGTGCTCAAATGACTCATTATTATCTGAAACAAATTTCAACTACTGTAGAAAACACAAAGTACTACCGGATTCAGCCAAATCTGTATGATGCCAACCCTACATTAGATGATGCGTCCCCTAAAAACTTGAAAAAACTAAAGAAATCTGGTGAAAAAAATGCAAAGCACTATGATAAATTATTAGATGAAATTGCTCGAACATTGGTAAATACACAAGGTAGCCATCAATATAAGCAAAGATAATAATACCTATCAATACAAAATTAACGTAACCAATAACTAATCCAACTAATCATTCAAGCACCCTAGTAAATAGAGGCCGTACCTTGAAAATCTTCTCATGGATTTTCCACAATAAAAATTCCAATTCTATACTTCAGCTTTAACAAGCTAGTTTTTTATCCAAATCCTACCAGATATACTCAGCAGCAAGACCAAATTTGTTCTAGCTGCATTTAATTCCATTTTTAAGCTTCGCATAAAACGATATTTATTAACTTCTCCACCAGATCGCCGGTATTACTCTCTCCATACTCAACATGCCTTTCACAACATAGAACCTTAAAGCCAGCTTCAACTAATTGAGCTCTAATATCGCTTTCATCAAAAAGCTGGAACCCAAACGGTGTAAATGATAAATTCTGCATAAAGGACTTATCACCAAAAGCTAAACAAAGTTTTCCTTCAGGTACCAGCACTCTGCGTATTTCAGACAAATGCGTTTTGATAGACTCCCAAAAGTAAATGGTGTGGACAGTAATCGCCTTCTCGAATTGACTGTCGGCAAACGGTAACCTCTCCGATGTTCCAACTTTAAAGTCCATCCGTCCCGACTCAATATCTTTAGAGTTAAGAATTTTCGCACTCGCGACCATATCACTAGACCAGTCGACCCCCGTATAGCGAATACTGGAACCTTGACGAAGTACATCGACTGCAAACTTACCATTACCGGGCCCAATCTCGAGAATACGATCATGATCCACCACATTAAGCAATTCTAGTGCGGCCAGGTTCGTTGCCTTATTGGCTTTATTCATCTGCAATGCAGTATCGGAGGCTAGAGCACCAGAGGGTTTCCTTAGCTGTTCGGCGATTAGTTGAGGATCTTTAGACATTTCTTCTCCATTTAAGACCAATTTTTGAGTACATAAATAGTCCTTATATACTTACAAACTGCAATTAATATAGAAATTAGCAGCGGTTTTTTCGGTTGATTTTCATATCATCGTTTAGTGCCTAAAGAAATTTTAGGCATTATCGTTGCGTTATTACTAAAACTCACCATAAATTTTCCTAAAAAAGATCAAAGGAACAATATACGAGCCTAGGTCAAATCAATATGTAAAAATTGCTAATCTTAGGTAACTTCAACAAATCAAGATTAAGCCAAACCATTTGGTGAATCAATCGGATAAATATAACTCAGTCTCAAATTGAGTACTTCAGGGATTACCCTTATATCTTCTAAGATTTTATTGCTGCACCATAGTCCAGAAAAAGTCAGTAAGATATATCAATATGTACCTGCATATAGCTACATGTCGCTGCGAACGAATAGGGCTAAGACTCTCAAAACTGGTACCTATCAATTAAACTACTAGATACCGGCCTATTCCTTAAAGAGCATCTGACATGCTAAATGGCGTAATGCTTGTCTGGTTTATTTTCGCGGCTATAAGTGTGGTCTTTGTTGTTTGGGATTCCATCACCAACGCGCCGACCAGCTGGATACAGCGTATGGCGTGGATATTGGTTGTTGTATATACAGGTGTTGTTGGGTTGATTCTGTACCTACTGACTTGCCGACGCCCCTTTCCCGGTGGTCACGATGCCTTTACAAGGGCCACCTGGAAACAAAGCGTTAACAGTGAGATGCACTGCCTAGCCGGAGATGCCACTGGCATTGTTATTGCTGCGTCCATCGTCCCTTTCTTTGGGCTCACCAATGGCTGGGATGCCACCATTGAGTATATTGCCGGCTTTATTTGTGGATTATTCATCTTTCAGGCACTGATGATGCTGGGTATGTACCAGGGAAAGTATCTAAGGGCAGTGCGCAAAACATTCTTCGCCGAAACCGTTTCTATGAATATAGTGATGGGAGGAATGATTCCAACCATGTTGATATTGGCCTCCCTGTGGCCAGAGTCGGAAGATCCTAGCAAGGCCACATTTTGGTTTCGTATGAGCCTTGCAAGCATCGTTGGTGGTGTCATTGCTTATCCAATCAACTATTGGCTTGTTAAAAACCATCTTAAGCATGGATGTATGACTTTACCGGGGAAGGATGGGCCTGCGCCCTGCCTGGGCTTCTGTTCACCGGAAGCGAATCATGATGCCAACATAAAGCCAACTGTGCCCATGTCCACTCCTTCTACTCAGCCGGGCCATGAGGGACATGGGATGATCATGCGCTCGCTGCCCATCGCTCTCTCTTGTATTTGGATAGTGGGAACCTTCTTGTTTCTTTTACTGGCGATACTGGTGGCTAATCACTTTGTACCCTTGAAGTTTTGATGGTCAGGCACATAAACAGGTCGATTGAATCGGCAAACAGTAACCAAGTCATCCTTTAATTCGTAGATTTATGGTAAAATCCGCGAATGGATCAGTGTTGGTTGAAGCTTCCTGAGAGTCTTACATTTATGATTGCGAAGCACTTTTTTTCGACCTGATTTCAAGCGCGACTCGCCTTGCAAAAGCGTACCTTTTATATACAAAAAATTGTGCTTCACCATTAGTGACAGCCATGATTTTTCACTCTGATCCCTAGTGATATAGAAAAATATGAACCCACGGGTTTCACACTGCTGATGAAAGGAATACAGCAAATCTATGAATAGCCGTTTACTGAATCTTGATGCACTGCGGGGGCTTGCAGCAATTCTTGTTGTTTGGCAACACAGTAGTGAAGTTTTTATACGAAACACCAACATAGCCCAGCACGGTACCGAACTAGCTGAATTTATCAGCCAGGTAGACTTTGGCAGAATTGGAGTAATTTGCTTCTTTTTAATTTCTGGCTTTGTTATCCCTTTTAGCCTCTCCGGAACGCAAAGTTCCCTGAAGAACTTTGCTATTCGCCGTTTCTTCCGTCTCTATCCAGCCTACTGGACATCACTAATTTTGGCCTTGGGGCTAACATGGATGGTCAGTGACTGGATGTATCCCACCACCACTATTATCGCAAACACGACCATGCTACAGGGATTGATGGGGTTTGATAATGTACAAGGGCTTTACTGGACGCTGACAGTTGAATTAATTTTTTACTGTCTCTGTGCTCTGATTTTTGCTAACCGACAATTGGCAAACCCTCTGGTTCTGCTACTCTTCTGCTGGGGCGCGCTATCATTATTTGTCAGTTGGCAGTTATTAGCCAAGTTAGCCTATCCCCTACTGGGATCAAATCCAACCATTACTTACATCCCTTACTGCATCGCCGTTATGTTCTGTGGAACCTTAATTCGGCATTGTTATGTGCGTAAGACTAACTACTGGTATGCCATTCTCGCAGTGGCAGGCACCTTCTCAATCCCTCTAATGGTTTTATTTCTTTACTTTGTAGGTAAACCCGTAACCGAAGACCCCTTGCGCTTTGCTCTGCCTCACTTAATTGCTTTGGCTATTTTCTTTGTGGTTCTGCTAGTACCCTTTAGGCCATGGCGCAGTTTGGTAGCGTTGGGAACCATCAGTTATTCGGTTTATCTGTTCCACCCCATTGTGATGCGTGGGCTGAATTGGAGCATACAGCAGTCGTGGGCACAGTCATTTTCTGCTTATTCTGTAGAGGTCTATATGTTGGCCACGACCCTCGTGAGTATTGCCCTGGGAACTCTGGTGTACAGGCTGATTGAGAAACCGGCTATCAATATGGGGCGCCACTTAAGCAGAAAGACTGAACATAAAGAGATGGCGATTGCCTAAAGGGTTTTCCACTTACCCACAATGGGAAGCTAATGATTATTCATACATGCCTGGCTTATCCAGGCATGTATGAATCGGAGCGGATAGCTTAAAAAAAAACCCAATGACCGCTCCGTTAATCTGATTGGTTACTGTGCCCACAGCAAGCTTGCTGCAATCGACCACATCATAATACCCACCAATACATCCAGTACTCGCCAGGTTTTTGGGTTCTTAAACAGCGGCTGCATCATACTGCCACCAACCGATAACAGCGCAAACCAAAGCACCGATGCACTGCAGGCGCCAATTACAAAGAATAAAGTACCTTCCCCTGCGTACTGGGCACCGACCGAGCCGATTAAAACAACGGTATCCACATAGGCATGGGGGTTTAGCAAGGTAAGTGCCACGGCGGTGATCAGAGCAGAACGCCTGGATTTAACCCACTCCTTCTTGTCCTCCAGCCCCTTATTGGTAAAGGCGGAGCGAAACGCCATAGCACCGTAGCCGACCAGGAAAGCCACGCCCAACCAGGTCAACCAGAGCATCCAGTTCCCTTCTGCCTGGGCCAAGTGTGATACCAGGTAGACACCACTGGTGATCAGGACAATATCCATCAGAACACACAGCGCAGCGATACTGTAGTGATACTGGCGGCGAATACTCTGCGTCAATAGATAAGCATTCTGCGCGCCAATTGCCATGATCAAGCTGATAGTCGTGATAAAGCCCTTTGTCAGAGGGGCTAGTAGCAAACCCGAAATCACGTTGCCTCCTGTGGTCATTGGGGTCTGCCCGCGGTGTGCGGGTCGGAAAAGTGGCGGGAGATTAAGAGGCGAGCTAGAATAAGTAAATTTAATTATATTGATACCTCATAAGAATATCTTATGTTAGATCTTAAACAGCTTCAGGCCTTTGCTTTCGTGGTAGAGGAGCAGAGTTTTGATAAGGCCGCCGCTTTACTTCACGTCAGTCAATCTGCTGTATCCCAGCGAATCAAAGCGCTTGAGGGACAAGTCGGGCAGGCTCTACTCATCCGATCAACACCACTGCGCCCTACTGAAGCCGGCCTTAAGGTGCTGGGTTATTTCCAACAGATGCACCTCCTGCAACACGAGTTGCTGGCAGACATAGACCCGGAGGGCAGCAAAACCCGCTATAGCAACCAAAATAAGGTGCGTATCGCCCTTAACTCGGACAGCCTGGATACTTGGTTCCTTAAAGCCGTAACCCCCATCATTCGTTCCCACCACCTACTTGTTGACTTGAAGGTCGATGACCAGGAAGCCACCTTGGAGCTGCTCAAGAACGGAGAAGTCATTGGCTGTATAAGCTCGGTAACCAGTAACCTGCAGGGCTGCCAGTCCATTCCTTTGGGACACATGGCCTACTACCCGGTATGCACTCCGGCTTTTAAAGCACACTACTTCTCGGACCCAGTCGATGTGGATGAATTTCGCTATGCTCCCGCAGTTGAATTCAACTATAAGGACCAGCTGCAAAGCCGCTACTTAAAGCAGTTTTGGGGCATAGAGGCCGGCCAGTACCCGTCTCACGAAATCCCCTCTTCTAAGGGATTCCTCAATTTTCTGACATTGGGCTTAGGCTGGGGAATGGCTCCAGATATACAAGTGGAGGATTTGTTAAGACAAGAGAAACTGATCAAGCTGACTCCAGATCAGCATCTGAAAATTCCCTTGTACTGGCATGTTTGGAATTTGAAATCCAAATTAATTAAAGAAATCACGCACACTTTGGCTGAGTATGCCCATAAAGCATTGCACCAGTAAGCGGCACTGGTGCGAGTAAATACTTGACCTTAGCTACGCCTCATCTCACTACCTGTTTCAAAACACCGAAGTAGTTACTGGCCAGCTCAACATCATCGTAATAACCACGATCCTTTAGCAACTTATGCAACGCCCTGAGGTTATATGTGGGCACTGCCATGAAGGCATGATGTTCACAGTGGTAACTCAAACCTTCAGTGGGACTGACAAACAGGAGCCCTAAAATACCCCTGGGAACCGAACGCGTATTGTATTTTGGTTCCAAGTGGTAAAGATCTTTGACCCCAGCGTGTTCGGCGATCTGCCGCATTCGAATAATAGCCATATACACGGTGAGATAAGCTACAATCCACAATAAATATAAGTGTGGGACACCAAAAGCCCACAGTATGGCAAACATGGCACTATTAACGAATAAACCTCGGGTTAACTGAAAATTCACTCGCTTTTTACGGCTTAGTAAGTCTCGTCCACTCAAAAATAAATATAAATTCGCTTTTAAACCAGTTAACCCCAAAAAATCTCTGGAAAACTTCCTAACCAAACTCTTTTTACTGACAGGATAATCCTTATAGTTTTGCAGATCTGGATCTTGATCTGTACCCGCTTTGCGGTGATGCATCATATGAATTTTTATATAGGTTTCTCCATCCATTAACAAAAACGGTGAAGACAACCACTTACAAACAAAATTGTTATAGGCTCGAGTTGCGAAAAGTGTTTTATGACCAGTTTCGTGCATAATGGCTGCCAGGGCCTGCTGCCGCCCAGCAAGTAAAAATACTGCAGCAATATAAGTTGCCCAGTGTGGCAATAACGCGGCTATGGTAAAAATTCCCATTATACCGAGCCAAGTGCTGGCCACTATCCACCAGGCCTTGGCATCACTACGCTGTAGGAACGGCTTAACCTCTTCTTTACTGAGGGGGATATTCATTGCAAGTCACCATTTTGTGATTATGTGTCAACGCCTAACTTCTGCAATTGTTCCAACCAAATATTGCGACCTGTACGGTCATACTTGCGTACAATACTTTTAAGTTCCTGGTATTTATTTTGTGGTCTGATTACTTTTGGTAGTAAAGGATCGGTCGCTAAACGATGAATAGCCTCGCCTCCCAAGCGGCATGTTTCAGATAAAGAGACTTTGACAGGCTTTGATGCCAGGTTTGTAAGACTGCTCTCAAGAGTATCTATCAAGGCATCATACTCACGATCTAAACGCTCAATATCCCACAAATGGTGTCCCCATTGATTAACCAATATGTCCGATACATCCTGCAAGACAAAGCAGTGCGCATTGGCTTCAAGACCTAGTGTAATCAGCATATCGGTTAATTCCGCATGACTCAGTGTGAGATTATTGGGTCGTACCAGCAGGTGATCCAAACCTTCGGCAAACCCATACCACTCAAGTACCATTAGTGATTTCTTACGAACTGCACGTGATGTTCTTTTAGGTAGGTGGCAGGCTATCCACCTGAAATCCCAGTTATCGTATTGGAAGGTATTGTTTTTCCAACGGTTTATAAAAGCGCGTTTGGACAGTGCTTTTTCTGTCAAACTGTAGATACCACGCCGATTTTGAGTGATCAGGCCGGTACCCACCAATCTATTTAGTGTCACCCGTAAATTATTTGTGGAAACATCAAATGCATCAGATATGAAACCCAGCTGACTGGTTGCCAGTTCATGTCGCTTATTAACGCCCATCAAATCCAATAGAATATTTTTTGGGGTAGGCTCATAGGTAAACTGATACATAGTGAATATTACGTCATTAGTCTTGAGAAATCTTTTATGTAATATTACAGAACCAGACCTAACACACAACACTTTGTAATTTTGAATTTAGAAAAAAGTCATTTAAATCAACATAAGCATTATCTGGATATCGCTACAGGTATTCAGTGTACATTCTCACTTATTGCCACCTAATAGCATTGCGATTAATAAAACACCCTAAACATACCCATAGGATGACACATTTCCCCACACCCTACTTAGATAAGTACTATACAAATCGCTTACCACTACTGAATACCTTCAATCGTTGATCCAATTTACACAAAAAGAGGCTACCCATATAAACCACCTACCAAATAAAATATATTAATCAAGAAGTTAGCACCTCCAAAAATGCCAAGATTAAAATTAATTAAGCTCAGTCGACTTTACGAAAACCTTTTTACAATAAGAGGACATCAATCAGACCTCTAATGACAAACAGGCATTTGACATATGACCATTGATTAAAATTAACCTACCGAAAATCTGGAGTAACCTTCATTGAAAACCGACTGAAACTTTTGCTGAGCGATCGCTATTAGTCCATATTTGTTTTAATCGCAGCTACAACTCACCTTGAGATTCCGGACCAATAGCTTCGGGAAAAATCCGGGCTACTTAAAGTAAATTTACTCTAGGGCGTCATTCAATAAATATCATGCTGTTTCACTTTCCACTATTACAAAAATCAAGCATCAAGATTAAAAAACGAAAAATAAAAAAATTTTTCGCTAATTAATTTACCTTCTCAACAGTCCATAAACCATCAATCATATTGCAATAAAATACATGTCACGCTTCACAGAATAACGGAAATACCTCCCTATAATTCGCTCGATTTTATAAAAGTACAACGTGTAAAGTGGGTCTGATATGAATGATTCCTTCAAGCTAATAACAGCTATCTGTTTATCCGCCCTCCTGGCTGCCTGTTCAGGTGGCGGGGGTGGTTCCGACAATGACAATAAAGGCATTCCTGAGGTTAGTGATGATGGAGGGATGAACCAAAATCCCAATCCTGATCCCGATCCTGATCCCGACCCTGTTCCCGATCCCGATCCCGCCCCTGTTCCCGATCCCGATCCCGATCCCGATCCCGATCCCGATCCCGATCCCGATCCCGATCCCGATCCCGATCCCGATCCCGATCCCGATCCCGGTGAAGATGGTTCCTTTGAACTCTCTTTGGAACAAAAACGTATCATGTTAGACACTCATAATGAGTACCGGGAGAGATGCGCGAAGGGTGAATCTGGAGAAGGTAATGGCCCAGAATCTGCCGGTAATATGCAGACCCTTTTTTGGGATGATGCTCTGGCAAAAATGGCCAAAGAAAGAGCATCAGCCTGCTATTTTGGTCACTTAAATGAGGCAACCGGTATTAGAGAGGCATTTGAAAAAGTTAAAGATGAAGTATCTTTTGTATTGCCCGCTGGTAGTATTGAAATCGGAGAAAATGTTTCAATTAATATTTTTAATCCACCGGCATCGCAGTATGCTGCCGAGACCTGGGCCGGCTCAATTAAATCTTGGTATGATGAAAGCTATGGGTATGACTGGGATAATGAATTCTGTCATGCGGAAACATGTGGCCATTGGGCCCAGGTATGCCATGGAGAAACCCGTTATGTTGGCTGTGCTGTAGCGGAATGCGATAGCATTATTGGTTCTAGTAACCCTGCCTATAACGATGGCGCACATGTGGTAGTATGTAATTACTTCCCCTCATTAGATAAGAGCCGACGTATTCCTTTCACCAACGGCTGGGGATATGAAACCTGTAGAACGTGCCAAAACTACGACCTTCCCTACTGTGTTGATAACATGTGTACAGGAGGGATAGCCAAAGATTGGAATGCCTCAGAAAAAAGAAACAAGAATGTAGATCAGTGTACCGATGGCTTGGGCAGAGATATAGTACCTTGTAGCTTTTACGATAATGAGGGTGCTCCCCCCCAGGTAACAGGGTTCAAATATAAATACTCTGAAGGAAAAGTAATATTAACATGGAATGAAGCTATTAAAAATGGTGGCACACATCACTATAAGATATTTCGCGATGAGGAGTTTATAGGTAAAACTCGTCACTTGACCTACAGCGACTCTGATTTAGGTCAGGAAAAAAAGTATAGATATAAAATAATTGCTGTGGATCATGCTGATCAAAGAAGTCAGCCAGCATTTCTGGATATAGTTGTTGATTAACTTTGCAAGGGCCTAATATAGCATTTGATGCCTCAAGGGGCCAAGAAGGTTATTAGGGCCTACCTACTTCAATTATCAAAGATAGAATAGTGAATGTAGGCAGGCCCTAGTAAGAGTCTCAAGTGTTGTTCTTCGTAAGAAAAATTGCAGCCAATATCAATTGGCTCAATGCGTACCTTGATGATCTAACTTATTAACTCACCGATCTCTAACTACTAATAACTATTTTATCTGTCATAGAGGACCATAGTTTTAGCTTTTCCATAGTCAGAATTCTTTATGGCGGCTCTAAAGGATCTCTGAAGAATAGGGTAGATTTTCCTTACCCGATGGGTAATAGGGAGCTATAGACGGTATCCTGCTTCGGCAAAGGTGACTTGATGTATGATCTATCATAGTCTTGACTGAAAACCGAATACAATTGGATTTGATTCAAATTATTGAGGCCCCTTAGATAAGAAGGTAGCCTCCATGATAACTACCTCAATGTAGTTATCATGGCAGGGGTTTAGTGCCTACTAACACTTTAAGATAAGAGAATAAAATAAACTAAAGCACATCATCTAAGTGTTGTAAGAAGGGTACTATTGTTTGATTCCTCACATCCTGACTCATATCTCGACCGATACTCGTATGATCCAAATTTACCCATCTCTGTGAATACCATCCCAGGTCAGTATCTTGAGCCGTATAAGCAAAAGAGTGAACCCCAGATAATTCAATGACCTCAGCCCCACCAGTCAACTGCCTAAGATATAAATTATCTTTGTAAGGAAATTGTGTATTGAGATCAGTGTAATAGCTTAAGTAACTAGAATTCATGGGGTTACGATGGAATGAAGAAGTTACTCCCAACTCATTTTGGGTCCATTTACAAACACCATCAAAACTGTGTACAACAGTTCGTATATTCCGAAAATCGGGATCAGCTCGCATTGCTTTCGCCAATCTCATCACGAGACAACCACCCCGAGAAGAACCCGCCAAGTAAATAGTCTCTAGATTGGAGGCATAAGCCTTTGACTTAAGCCAACTGAGGTATGCCTTTTCTATACGAGACTTCTCATTACCACTAATCATCTGGTTAAATTGCGTATCAAAAGCAATCGCCAAGAAGGTCTCATCTGTTGGAAAATGCTCTGAATCTAGCAACTGTCGAGCAAGTGAACGTCCATCTATACTGCGAGAGCAAGATCTCTTTAGTACTCCACAGTCTTTTTTATAGCCAGCCTTCTGGCCTGTCACAGAACTTTCTGCACCATTTCCTGGTGGCTGTTGTCCTGCAGCAATAAATACTAAGTTTTTTACTTTATCGCGTGCTGGGTTTTGCACTCTAGCAATCTGAGTATGAAGTTGACGGCTATTACTAACACCCTCTATCTCCCAGGCTCGATACTCAGATAGGGTGTCTTGTTTAAGGCACCAAAATTCCTGGCAATACCGAACCCGCTCCAAATTCACCGAAAAATCCGACTTTGACTCGAAAGCTTGAGTCTGGACAGAATTAAAAGCAATCGACAGCCAAAATAATTTTTTTATTATTTGAAATTTCATTATTCACCAATAGTGTACTTTAACAATCTAATGATCCATGGAGGCCCAAACCTCATATAGCCCTAATTACTGCCTTTAGTAATGAAGTAGACCGCAATTGAACAACTATACTACTCCAAGCGAAAGAGCCATCCATGGCTCTTGCTGTAGCAGTTACTTCTCAACGGTTTCTGGATTATTTATATTCTCGGCATCAGATTTAGAAACATCAGTATGCCGGAAAACTATTCTATCTACCTTAAATTTCTGTGAACGGCCTGACATCACTAGCTTATACGTTTCGCCTGCTCTTAGCTTATAAACGGCGACACGTTTATTATTATGGCCACCAGGATCAAATTTATTGCCAGATTCCCAGATAAATTTATTATGTTCTCCACCAAAGAATTTTGTATCTTTTTTTAATAGTTCCAGAGGAGCGTCTTTACCGTGACTATTCCCAGCATTAGGTCCCGCCTCATAATTTCCTTCAAGTCGAAAGTAAGCGTCATTTGCTAGGTCTGTACGAAACTCACCCTCATACACTAGGTTTTCTTTCGCAGCGTGCAGATGCAAATAGTACAAACCACTTCTTGTTATATTGAAAGTGTACTCCAAAGGAGATTTTGGTGGGCCGTTTAGTGGCGTATTACCATTAAACTCAAGATAACCGCTCCCTGTATGGCCGCCAATATCATTTTTCTTGATCCATTCACCTAGATTTGAGTAGGTATTTTCAGCCTCCATAATTACCAGGCCGTTTTGTTCCGTGTAGTCACCTTCAGGTTGATCTGGGTTTAACTTATCAAAATTCCACCTCGGGCCAATATGGCCACACCCTTCTTTACCTATATCCACACGACCTGGACAGTAATCCTCATCACCGGCATCATTTGCCGGGCCGTTGCCGCACTGAATATCATTGTATTTGGGACGGCCAGCCGATCCTGGGCCAGGGCCAATTAAGTCACAAGCTTTTTTAACCGTTATTGTTCCATAGTCGGTCGAAACCATAATATCGGCAATATTGTGGTCAAAAGTTGACTCACAAAAACATTGATCGCCAATAGAATAACTATCCATCCAATAAGTTTGAGGTTCGAGTAAAACATCATTAGGGTTAATTGGTAGAACTTTTACAATATCTGGGTGAACATTGCTATTTATACCTTCCGCTTTGATGACTACTGCCCAGTCCTGATTAGCTTCTGTTGGGGCAGTGCCAATACTATGAGTACCTATTCCGTCAAGTTGATTACCCGTTGTCAACTGGCCGCTTCTTGGATTGAACCAGTAAACCTTATAGGTATCCTCATTTGGAATCTCTATATTCGTTGTGCCACCTTCACGCAAGTAAACTAGATAAACATTACCGCTATCTGAAAGCACCCAATCGTTATTGGTTGAAGTTACTTCATTATCCACATTCAAACTGTGTAGATTAACTTCAAGTTGATTTTGCAAAATATCGTTAAAGAATTTAACAAAGTGGCCAGTTTGCTCCCAATGGTTGTCAAACTCCCTCAAGTTCTCTACCGCTAAGTCATACGCGTGGCCGGAATTAGGATTTTTTAAATACCACTCAAATCCTGCACCACCTCCCATAACACTGCCCCACATCCAGTTGACCCTCTGAACCTGGGTAACCTCAGAATGGGGCACAGGCGCTTGCCCGCCGGAAGCTTCAGTGAAAGTAACATACCAAAGATGGTTATTATTCTGGGATTCAGTCAGCCACTTTCTACTCATCTGATAAGGGGCATTGCGATGGTTCGCATCGCTAGGAATATTATCAATTTGAATACTCGGTCCATCAAAATTACTATTTCCCAACAATGGCCGATAGTGCTGATCCCATTGGCCACCATACGTATGGAGCAGGGTGGGATGATCGTAGGGGTCTACATCTTTTAAATATTTAGCGATTGCCTTGTGTTGCTCTTGGCTAAGAGTACTCTCCTCACCCATATTCCACTGCAGCGCCGGGTGATGTCCAAAGCGGGAAATCATCTCCCGATAATATAGTTTACGTTCAAGCCCTAAATTACCGTTATTCAGAACTTTATTATTCTCTGTTTCCTGCGTCATAAAGTGAATCAGCATGCCTTTACTGGTCATGTGATCCATCGCGACTTCCCACTGGTCTAATTTGCTGACATCAAAAGCCCGATGGTTACCATCATATACCGTCCAAGGATGGGCATCGCAACCATCACCACTCTCGGTGTTTGCCATGATATAAATTGCGTTGACATTTTTTTCAGCTATATAGTTCACCAAACCAATAAGACTTTTTCCTTTACCATCTTTCCAGGTGGGGTCTCCATTATTCCAATCACCAAAGTGGGGCTCAAAACTGTGTAATATGCCTTTGCAGGAATTTACGTTATAGTGTTTTTCTGTATTATCAAAGCCTGAATAACCAAAAATATTTTCAGGGCTATCCATTCCACCTTCTATATATACCGACTTATCCCCCAGATGCTGCAAGTAGCGGGTTCCTTTTTTATGTACCAGTAACCCCTTACTCCTCATATCAAGTTCAGGTGCTGTGGATTGTAATACTGGGAAATAACCACTTTCACCATCAAATGAAATAGCATTACCTGCATTTGTATCTAGATCAACCGCAACCTGGCTCCCTTGCCTCATAGATATATCGAAGAACCATTTACCTGAAGTTGGCGGTGAAAAGTAGGCACGCCACTTAGTTCCTTCAGTTGCACCTGTATTTGCTGAATTGCCATCAGCGGCGAAATGTCCAGGCACTGTGTAAGTCAAGTCACCTTGTGTAAATATTACGTTATATCGATAATCGGCAAACGTAGCATCATCACTTTCTGATGCATACAAATCATCACAAGTGATCGTTATACGGTGCCACTTTTCCAGCGTACCGGAAACAGTACAATGTTCACTATGGCCGATATCATCCGGGTCAACTGGACCCGGAGGATCTGTTGGATCTGGGTCTGGGTCTGTCGGATCGGTTCCATCATTCTGCTTTACAGTAAATGTAATTGAGGCACTGGTTCCGGCAGTGCCTGCCCCATCATCCAGAGAATAAGGTGTTGCGGTAAGGGTGTAAGTTCCAACTGCGGGGGTCCAATGATTAAAATCGCCCTGATCATCACCAAATAGAGCATAGGGCGAGACATTTTCAGTCATACTGTGCGTCTGAGCTCCTGCCAACTCAAATATTACACTCTCTGCCTGATCACTATTTGCCCTAATATTTAACTGACTTCCAACCTGGCTTAGATATATCTCTGCACCATCGGTGAGTGAAAAAATATCCGAGTTGCCCTGTGAATTGACCAGAGTGAAAGACGATATTACCAATCCATTCCCAGGGTCCGTTATATCAGAACCTATCGAAGGAGGCGGGCTCTCATTATCAGACTCCCCAGATGACGAATCGCCACCACAACCAGCTAATGTGGCAGTAATCAGAAGTGCCAAAGGCAAGCTACTGTTATTCATTTCCAGTTTTCTCTACTTTAGAAGTAAACAATTATTTACTAATCACAGGATTTAATGGGCATATAAAAATTGGCTACAGCATGCAGCACTGGCCAGATACTAAATCGCTCAGATACATACCTACCGTGAATTTAGTCACATGCAATCAGGACTAGTTCCACAGCTTATAGATTGGCGAAAAAAACTATTTTTTTTCATTTTTCTCAAACAAGAAGGTTTTGATCCACCTTCACTTTAATAGCATTAGAATCACCCTTATCAAATCTTTAAGCTAACCAACAAACCGCCAAAAGATTCTGAATAGAACCAACAGAACAATTAACCCCAATAAGATAAAATAGTGATAAATAAGATGAGCAATGCTAAGAAATTATTCGACAGAGCGGGAAACCTGGACGATGCTATACCTTACTCAAAATATACACCTGCGAGAAAGCTATCTATTACGATAGAAGAGATTACTTAACCCGATACTTTATAGATTCAGATCATATTAAAAGCTTTCGTGCGATATTACGATAGTGCTTTTATTTTCATGCCTGATATATATTAAAACCATCTTTAATTCATATCTCAGCGGACTAGACAGATTGGAACACCAACTTTTCCGTAATGATCCGCTAAAATTGGAAGTGTTACTGCCAACGCAGTAAAAAATTATACTTTGTAAGTGCTAGAGGAATTTCATTTCACCAAACTCAAATCATTAATCAAAAAACTGGCTTAAAGTCACACTTCAAGTGTTAAATTCATACTATAATGGCACTCTTTTATACATTGGCCTAAGAAATTCACTAAAATAATTTACTCGTCATTTGGCGACCAATTTCATAGATTATTAGCAGTACAAAAAAATCAGTATGACTACCAATAACCAGGAACTTTATGCTTCTGAGCCAACAGGCTTGGCAACTTCCACTTATCGTCACGTACTTTACTGGCAACATCTGGGGTTCCCTATAGATAAGTTAAAGAATATATATGGTGATCATTACTCTCAGTTTCAAAACCTACAACATCGTGTACCAGTAAGGCTAACTGGGCAAGCACTTCAAGAGGTATCCGACTATTTCAGTGATAACACCATAGCGTTTCGTACGGGTCTAGATGTATCAATTTCCAGCATTCAAGCATTTGCCCATGTCTTAATGGCTTGCCCTACTGTTAGAGATCTTGTTAGCCTCGGTACGCAATTCCAACAACTGGGCACGCAAGGCTATCAAGGGTTATTCAGTGAGGGGAAAGAACGCTCCAGCTTTGATATTTTAATTCCTAGCTTTTCACCTCTCACTACACAACAAGTTGAATTGAATATTGGAGTCATTTTTAAGCTAATTTCAGATATTGTTGTCGATTATGAAAGCTGCCTTCCAGTTATCCATTTCGCTCATCATAATTCCGAATTAATGAATGATGCTTCCTCCTTAATTAACATTCCCATTGAATTTGGATATCATAAAAGTTGTATTAGTTTTAATAACTCTATTCTTGATAAACAACTATGCAGCCCAGGAAAATCCTCCCTTGACTTTAATAAGCTAACTGCAAAGAAACAGCTCCAGAAAATGAAGTCAGATGAATCATTACCCAATCGATGTAAAGATATCATCAAAGATTATTTACCAGAGGGCGCGGCCAACCTGGACTTCTTGGCAGACATACTACAAATCAATAAGCGATCCTTACAGATTCGCCTAAATGCACAAAATACATCTTTTCGACGTTTGTTAGATATAGCCCGTAGAGAAAAACTGGATTCATTGGATATCCAGTCCATGGACAAGTTACAAGTCGCAAAAGAATTAGGGTTCTCAACAATTATAGCGTATGAAGAATCTTACAAGCGATGGAAAGATATTTGATCAAGCGTGTCAGACCAAAAAAATCAAATAACAGAAAAAACAACACATACTATTATAAGGCAATCTTATTTAAACTCTTAAGCCCCAACTATTAATACTATATTTCACTCAAATACTACTAGCGAGTATGTAAATAACATTTTATCTATATTACTCGCTCCTGGAAATTCAGCTATTTATTCTTCAGCAATTCCTATAAAACTTTTCAGACAATGCTTTCACAACTAAAACTTTAAGATTGGACCTAGGACTAATCTTCTATTTTGAAACTCAAGAGAACATCAATATCTTCATAAATTGAATCAAATATAAATAAGCTACCTTGGAGCAACCAAAATTAGGAGTTTTAAACCACTAATGATTGCCATCAATAAAGGAAATTAACCATCCCAAAATCTAAAGGCTCACATTTAATAACATTAGTGGCGATGCATCTCCCTCACTAAACACCGATCTATATCTCCTTTAACACTTTCTAATTGCGTCAATTGCTTTTGGCTCTCCAATAGCAGAATATTATTCGCTTGGTATTTAGGTTTAAAATCCATTAATTGCTGGTAGGCAGCCTGATAAACACCCTTCGCTTCAGCACTCATCAAAAAATCTGTAATCGTGCTGCTAAACAATAAGCGATGACTGTAAAATGCCCCTTCAAGCTGGGCCCTATGAAGCAAATCAGATGGCTCTGAATAAATATTTCTAGCGCGATAATTTGCAGGATCATCTATTTTGCATATATTTTCTACATACTGCTTCGACTCAAATTTATATTTGCAGTCAGACTTATAATTCCGTTTCAACCTCTCTATATTCTTTCCAAAATCCGGATCTGACTGACCATAAACAACTCTAGAGACCTCGAGAAAGATCATCATGCCACCACACATCATACAGGGCTCCAGAGTGCTGTAAATCGTCGTATCATTCAGGGAATTAGTCTCTTTCCCTCTACACCTACTGCCAATACATTGCTGCATTAATCGCACTTCAGCATGTTGGGTTTTATCTCGACATAAACCAACCGCATTGCGCTGTACACCTATAATTTTTTCCTGCGCATTGTCATACAGGACTGCCGCAATATTGTAACCGCGTTTCTTCTTTTCTTTTGGGGCTACCCAATCAAGGTAAGCAACCGAGTAAGCAAGCAGCATGAGTATCTCGTCTTTTTCCTGCTGAACAGCTGAACTGGGCTGCAACTCAGCCTGAGCACCCATGGCAATAATCCCAAAATATAACCAGCAAATAAAACGCAACATAAAATGTCCGAAGTATTCTAAAGGTTTAAAGCCACTCCCTAGCTAAAGCAACCACAGTTTTTACCCGCGCCGGTAACGCCTTGTGGCGACGTGTAATTAAAAATAAAGTCTCAGTGATAGAGTTCGCCAAGCGATGGGGCTTAACTTGCGTAAAATTATGAAAGGCATTGACTGCATGAGCGGGTAATACCGTAAAACCCAAGCCCATACTGACCGGCTCCAGGATCAGGCCAATTTGGTTGCAAAATCCCTTGAGTTTAAACATATCTACATGCTGGAATTCTGAGAAATTTGCCCCCAGTAATAAGCCCGCTTGATGAGCACCATCTGGGTGACCGATATATCCCAACTCTAGCAATACCCTCCAACTCAACTTCTTGACTGACGCTGGGGTCACAAGCAGTAATTCTTCACTACCTAGTGGGTGACTCGCTATTTCCGTCATTGTTGATGGACTAGTCACAAACCCAATGTCTGCCTTGTAACCAAGTATGGATTCTTCCACTGCATGATTAGGAGCAAAACGATAGTCTATGGTCAGTTTCGGGTGTTCTCTTTGCAGGTCCAGCAATTTTGGATAGAGCTTTAGACCCACGCTACCTGGGGATTGAACACTCACTTGTCCCTCATAAGCTGGATCTTCGCCAAGTCGTTGGCCAAGCGTGGTGAGGGATTCGACGATATCTTGAGCCTCTAGGTATAGCTTTTCGCCTGCCTCGGTCAGGGTGAATTGTTTCCCCTGCCGGTGGATCAGCGCCAAGCCAAGAAAGTCTTCTAGGCGGCGTAAGTGTTGACTAGCGCCAGATTGGGTCATATGCAGGTGCTTCGCCGTTTTGGTAAAGCTACCCAGCTCCACTAAAGTACAGAAACTACGCAGCCACACGGGATTAATCATTACAAAAAATACTCAAAAAAATCACAAATCATAATTATACGTAATGATCCAGGCACAGTAACTTATACCGAAAGTAATTTTTGGAGAGCGACTAATGAAGAATGTTTACCCGAGAAACTTTTCTCATATCGGTATTTCTGTGCCAGACCTGGAAGCTGCTGTTAAGTTCTACACAGAGGTTATGGGCTGGTACCTGATTATGCCACCAACGGAAATCAGTGAAGATCACAGCGCCATTGGTGATATGTGTACTGACGTTTTTGGCGAGGGATGGGGCAGCTTTCGTATCGCCCATATATCTACCGGCGATCGTATAGGCATTGAATTATTCCAATTTCCCAAGCAGGAAAACCCAGAGAATAATTTTGAGTACTGGAAAACCGGAGTATTCCATTTCTGTGTACAGGACCCCAATCTGGAAGAGCTGGCCGAGCGTATTGTTGCCGCAGGGGGTAGAAAGCGTATGCCCAAGCCGCGTTATTACTACCCCGGGGAAAAACCCTATCGCATGATCTATATGGAAGATCCGTTTGGCAATATTCTGGAGATTTACAGCCACAGCTATGAGCTGGTTTATAGCAGCGGCGCCTACAGCTGATCCTGGCGAGGACAGGCACCGGTACTTCCGGTGCCAATAGTATCAGCTATTGGATCAGTTACTTACCCAAACAGTTATTAAGGCGAATGCAATACTTTGTTTTCCGATAGAAAATCGGCAACCACCTTGCCCAGTAACAAGTGCTGATCCTCATCCAGGTGAATACCATCCCGCTCACTGACTTTCACCCATTTATTTGCATCCAAGAATAGAGTTTCCAAATCATGGGAAACTTTTTCTAATTCCTTGGCGTATCCGGCGCAACGTTTTTCAGCGCCCGTAAATTTATAACCAATAATCCCGCAGGGATTAATAATCGTTACAGGGGCAATAATAAGAATCTTAGGCACTGGCATATCAGCCTCAATTGGCGCATTCCGGATTACTGAGACCAGTTTGGCCACGCCCTGGGCGGACATAGAGGCCTTATTATCGTGAGTATCCTGAAAATCATTAGTACCCAACATCAAGATGACACACTGTAATGGAGAGTGCATTTCAATGACCTGGGCCAATCCATCGACACCCCGCCTGCCCTCTCTAAATGGGTCATCCCAAACCGTTTTACGCCCATTCAAACAATTTTCAATCACCCGCACATTATGGTGGTTTTCATTCAGGTGAAACTCCAAAACACCAGGCCAACGCTGGGCAAAAGTCATCCGCTGGCGAGTATCTGGAATGATGCCCCAAGAGACACTATCGGAATAAACCAGAATATTATCCATCTTGCCGACGTCCTTCTTTATATTACGGGAACCAGCCTCCACAGTGAGCCCTGGACATTATGGGCGAACGCATTAACCCCAGGCTAAATTCCAGTCCTCACCAAATCCAAGCTTTAGTATGGCACCGCCAAGTGGGCTATTCCCCTTAAGGTCAAGCGGGAGATGATCAAGGCGCCGGCACCACAAGCGGCAATCGCTGCTGTCAGCGGCAGAGGGGTACCATCGAAAACCAGGCTGGTTACAACAATAGCCAATGCCCCAAGTAACATTTGCATCGCACCTCCCAGAGCAGCAGCAGTGCCAGCAATGGGCCCATGCTCTTCCAGAGATAAAACCATAGAGGTGGGAATCACCAGCCCCAGGAATATATTGCAGGTCAACAACATAGCCACCAGCAACCAAAATTGATCGAAACCTGAAAAAACCACCATGCACATCGTCAAGGAGCCGATAGCAAACCCTGCGGTAGCCCACTTCACCACAGCTACAGAACCAAAACGCGCGCCGAGGTTTGCTGCGAACTGACTAGAGGTAAAGAAACCCAGCGCATTTAAGGCGAAGGCCAGGCTGAATTCTGTTGGCGTCAATCCGTAAAAATCAGTGTATAGAAAAGAGGCTGTAGCCAGGAAAGAGAAAAAGCTGGCGATACCCAAGCCGCCAATACAAGTCAGGCCTACATACACTGGATCGCGCAACAGCGTGGAAAAAGCCCCGAGCATGGCATTAAATCGAAATGGCACACGGTGCTGACTATGCAGTGTCTCCGGCAAGCTGGTTACCGCCAGGAATAAGCTGGCAAGGGTCAGCAAGGCAATCAGTAAAAACACACTGCGCCAACCAAAGGGGACTATCAAAGTGCTTCCGATCAACGGAGCGAGCATCGGTGATATGGAGATCACCAACATCACTGTGGTCATTAGTCGTGTGGCCTGAGTACCAGTGTAATAATCCCGAATCACTGCCCTGGGAATCGACATCACAGAAGCGGCGCCTACCCCTTGTAAGAACCGCAGGACAATCAGTGCCTCTATTGTGGGGGCCAAGGCACAGCCAACAGAAGCCAGAGTGAAAAGAGTCAAACCAAAATACAGCGGCGGCTTTCGGCCAAACATATCCGACGCTGGACCATAAAATAGCTGACACACCCCGAAAGCAATAAAATAGGACATCAGCGTGTACTGTGCAGCCTCCACAGGGGCGCCCAAATCCTGAGCAATGTCCGGCAGCGCCGGTAGATACATATCGATGGCAATGGGCCCCACACAGCTCAATAAACCCAGAATGAGCGCCATCTTAATAAAATCCAACTTCATAAAAGCTTCCAAATATCAGGCTCAGGAAATTTAGGAACATCTGGGAAAGAGCGATGAGTAAATATTTTTACTTTGACAGGGATAATTTCCGCTGACCCTTTCAAAACTGATCCACTAAGCGTAAAGAATACCTCTCTCTAGGTGTTAGATGCGAACACAGCTTTATACACTCAAAAACCACTCAGGTATCCGTAGGCCGTGTTGACCTTGAAGTCAGACATTAAGATTTAGTGGTGTAACGCTTCCTGTGGCAATGCTAGAGGAAGATAACGCTTAAACAGTGGAAAACCGGGCATATTTCGATGGCAGCTCTGTGACCAATACCCTGGGGCGCTCTATTGATAGGCCCACTCGATCAGCCTATTTGCGTGCAACCATGATTGGCTTAATGAGATAGAAACATGTGTAGGTACTGTATCTCAGCTTCCAAACCACTAGCTCCTAACAAGAGCAAGAGCTCAAACCGGTTACAGGCCATCTACAAGTAGTGGCACTAGAAAAACGCCGAAGAAGTCATTTGGGACCTAGCTGGACATTAGCCTCAGCAAGCGTAGAACGCTTGCCGCTTCGCTCCCGCCGCCGATTAGCCCCCCGACTCCCACTACGCAGCCGGCCTACGCTCAACCGCCGGCCACAAAAGATCCCTCTTTTTATTGCCCACACCCCCTGTTGGGTGATCACAATGTATCCAGAGGGGGAGCCAGTAAATCAACTATTAAGCGCACTCAAGTCCCAACGTCTGCGTGCCAGTCAAATCGCTGGCGTCGATGGCCGCAGCGGTGTCCCCAAGCTTGAGGCCGATGAAGTCATTTGTAATAGCATCACGCGCTGGCGCCACTTGTGTGAATTAAAGAATTCTGAAATCGGCTGCTACCTAGCTCACCTCCGTGCTGTTCGCCAAGCCTATCAGGCTGGCTTACAACGAGTCTGCATACTGGAAGACGACGTGCTGCTGGAAGACGACTTTGGCAGAGTATTGGCCGAGTTGGAGCGCTTGCCCCCGGAAGTAGAGATGGTCCGCTTAATGGGCTTAAAAGTGAGAAAGCGCAAGATCATCCGGTGCCTAAATGACGGTGTGCACAAGCTAGTTCGACCGGAGCGGGGCTGGTGCGGTGCCCAGGGTTATCTGATCAATCGCAGAGGGATGGAAAAAATCCTGGGTTATGCCAATCGGATTTTCGAACCTATCGATAAAGTCTTTGACCATTTCTGGCAATTTGACCTGAAACTTTATGGTGTCGAACCCCATCTACTGTGGGAAACCGAGCACACTTCCAGCATCGAAAAATCCAACGTTCACAAAGCCAAAGTTTCCCAATGGCTTTACTGGCTGCACCCCTTTGGCAAACTATGGCGCAGCATTGAGCGCCATATCTACTTATACCGCTATAAAAAACAGTTTTATCCCGCAGAGAAACCAAAGCAGCGCCTTGGGCGCACAGCCCGAATAAAGCTTTAAATATACTAGTCGCTAAATATCCCAATAGCGCTGCATTTTCAGGAACATAAACGAGGCAGTCCAGGTAATCATTACCAGCCCCGTCAGGGCCTCAAGGCCGGCGGTGAAGCGTAAATGCCCCAAGGGCTCAATATCACCAAAGCCCAGTGAGGTGTAGGTGGTAAATGAGAAGTAGGCGCAGTCGAGCAAACTACCATTGAAATTCCCTTCCAGGGTGCCGAAGTAAGGCGAGTTCACCATAAAGTAATAGCCATAGGCGAAGAGCCAGATTTCTGCCACATGGGCCAAAAGGGCACCAAACACCCCCAGCACTATGGCAAAGTTGTGCCGTACCGGTAGCCAGCGCCCGAGGTGCACCAGAGCGTTGAGCACTTCGTGATGAATCAACACCACAATCGCAACGATTATGGAGTTCACCGCAAATGCGAAAGCCATTTCAGCGTCGATCATGGAAAAACTCGCGAACCAGTCTCCCCGCCTCTTCAGCCATCACCCCAGACTCCACAGAGATTTTATGATTAAAAAAGCCGGCCTCTGCCAACTTCAGCTGACTTTCAACCACACCCGCACGAGGCTCTTGGGCACCAAAAACCAGGCGACTGATACGGGCATGCATCAAGGTTCCAAAACACATGGTGCAGGGCTCGATTGTGACGTAGAGCGTCGTATTGGGCAGGCGGTAGTTTTGCTCTGCCTCCGCCGCGCGACGCAATGCGACAATTTCTGCGTGAGCACTGGGATCGCAGTTGCCAATAGGGCGGTTACTCCCTTCGCCAATGATCTTGCCTTCCCGCACCAGTACGGCCCCAACCGGCACTTCTCCACGTTCTGCGGCGAGTTCTGCTAATTCCAGGGCTCTACGCATAAATGCATAGTCTTTGGGTGTCGCCATAATTCTTTCTTAGACCTCTACTACACCGAGTGCCAGCTCACACACAAAATACAGTTTTATCATCTTTACCGGATTACTTTCTCTTGATAAAGCGGCGTAGGATGAAATCCGCTTCAAGCACCAGGCTCTCCTGCCGCTCTAACTCCGCACGTGCCTCTCTATTCCCCTTCCAGGCAAAGGGCGTCATCGCAAGGAAATCCGCAATCGCTTCATGCCCACGCAACTCAAAAGGAAAGCAGCAGCGCATATCGACCTCGGGGTACAAACCCTCAACCAGTTTTGGCGCTGGATGTTTACGCGGCTCCCGGTAGAGGTGTCCTTTTAAAGTCCAGAGGTGATCCGGGCCGGGTGAGACATCCAGCAAGTGCCCCCCCTCTTTTATTACCCGCAGCATCTCAGCATCTGGTGCCGGCGCGAAAATGCGTAAAAGGTGATCCACGCTATTCGAGGCTACCGGCAGGTTGGCATTACTGGATACAACAAACTGAGCACCGCTATCCGCTTTGGCCGCCATGCGCACACCGGACTTTGAGATATCCACCCCAGCCAACGCATGGCCGTGCCACCCGGCAGACTCCAACTGGCGTAAATAGTAGCCCTCCCCGCAGCCAATATCCAAAAGCCGGCGCCCAGATTGGTAGGGTAACAACGCGGTAATCGCATCCACCAATGGGCGGTAATAGCCCGCCTTGAGAAAACGACGCCGCGCATGCAGCATCTCTGTGGAATCGCCCGGATCTTTGCGCCGCTTGCGATAGACGGGTAACAAATTAACGTAACCCTCCCGCGCGCGATCAAATGTGTGCCGGTTACTGCAGTGCCAGGTATCTTTACCTAACGTCAATGGCTTTGCGCAGAGAGGACATTGCCAGATCATTCAACTTCCTGAGCTTGTGTATTCTTCATCATCGATGGAGAAGTGCGCTGCAAAATCAGATCCGCCGCCTTCTCCGCAATAGCAATCACCGGCGCATTAGTATTGCCGCTGATCAGGGCCGGCATTATGGAGGCGTCCACAACCCTCAGTCCATCCACTCCATGTACTTTTAACTCCGCATCGACTACAGCAAGATCATCATTGCCCATCTTACAAGTGCCCACCGGGTGATAGATTGTCTCAGCATGCTGACGAATATAGTGTTTGATAGAAGCCTTGCTACTGAGCTTCTGTTCCGGCAGCCAGAGGCGCTTCTGGTAGCGTTGCAAATCTTCCTGGTGGATGATGTCCCGAGCCATTTCGAATGACTCCAGCATCACCTGCATATCTTCAGGCTCACTGAGATAATTGGGCTGGATACTCGGCAAAGCTTTGGGATCCTCTGTATTGAGAGTTATTTCACCACGGCTTTTGGGGCGCAATGCACAGGCATGCAAGGTGTAACCATACCCCGGCTGTTTATTGAAACCGTGATCAAAGGATGGCACTGCCGTGAAGTGGAATTGTATGTCTGGGCGGCCGTTGGCCAAGGTTGAACTCGCAAATCCACCCGCTTCGGCAACATTACTGGTCAGTGGGCCCCGATTCAGGAAGAACCATTCTGGCGTACGCACGGCATGCTTCACTCTCGCCCACAAGTCATTCGAAAAAGTGACTGGATCTGAGGTCTCCACCACCTGAGAGATATCGAGGTGGTCCTGGAGGTTTTTACCCACCCCAGGCAGGTGGTTCTGCGGAAGAATATCAAACTTACGCAGCTCCTCTTGTGGGCCAATGCCTGAGAGCAATAGTAAGTGCGGGGTCTGTATTGCGCCTGCGCAGAGTAATACCTCTTTATTGGCCAATATTTTTTTGCCACTGAGCAGTTCCACACCCACAGCCCTGTCACCTCTCAATATCAACCGGGCGACAGGGCTACGCGTGAGCACACGTAAATTGGGGCGCTTTTTTATCGGATGCAAATAGGCTGCAGCAGCAGAGCAGCGCCGACCTCTGCGCTGTGTTACTTGGTAAAAGCCCACTCCACTCTGTTGGCTGCCATTAAAATCATTGTTTGCCCTGTGCCCAGCAGACTGAGCTGCGCGCAGGAAAGCTTGCCCAGACTCAGTTTTCCACTTCAGATCACTTACAGTGAGAGGACCATAGCCACTATGCTGGGCATCACTGCCACGCTCATTGCCCTCCGACAGAAGAAAGTAAGGCAAAATATCCCGCCATCCCCAGCCTGTATTACCTGCGTTTTCCCAGGCATCATAGTCTTCACCTTGACCACGGATATAAACCATCGCATTAATCGCGCTGCTGCCTCCGAGGGTACGGCCTCTCGGCCAAAACAATCGGCGTTTGTTCAGGCCTTTCTGTGGTTCAGTGTAATGGTGGAGGTTATAGTCAGTGCCTGACAGCAACATCCCGATACCCAGGGGCATGGATATCAACGGACTAC
Organism: Microbulbifer sp. CnH-101-G; assembly: GCF_052466775.1. NCBI lineage: Bacteria > Pseudomonadati > Pseudomonadota > Gammaproteobacteria > Cellvibrionales > Microbulbiferaceae > Microbulbifer > Microbulbifer sp. CnH-101-G. Next base: position 473,187 of record NZ_CP174292.1, on the reverse strand, counting down.
GATCCGGGGGCCCTGCCTCGAGCAGGCAAACCCGATGCTGCTCATCAGCACTCAGCCGGTTGGCCAATACACAGCCGGCAGAGCCGGCACCTACGATCACATAATCAAACACCATATGAGTGGACATGGGACCTCAGCACCTTTGCAGCTGGATTTCCCTCGACGGTACACTCAACCCCAACAAAATTACAGGGATGAGGGAGTGCAAAGATGAGGGATTGCGAATTCAGCGACAATAAAGTCCTACGCAGCTGGCACAACAATGCCGATGAGTGGGTCAGGGTGATAGATCGAGCGGCAATACCCAGTCGCAAGCTGATTACCGACCGGGCAATTGTTGAGGCTACCCTGGCGCATAATCCCGCCAGCGTACTGGATATTGGCTGTGGAGAGGGATGGCTCGCCCGCCGCTTGTCAGCAGAGGGCATAGAGGTCTGGGGTATCGACGGCGTAGCCGACTTAGTTTGTGAGGCCCAGCGTCGGGGGCAAGAACGGCAGCACTTCCGCACTCTCAGCTATGAAGCGCTGGGGCCGCAGGCGTTCGAGAGTAAATTCGATTTAATAGTGTGCAACTTTTCGCTGATTGGAGAGAGATCAACCAACGCCGTTTTCAGAAATGCTTGCTCCCTTCTCAATCCACAGGGATATCTGCTGGTGCAAACTCTGCACCCCCTACTCTCTTGTGGGGATGAAAATTACCAGGATGGCTGGCGCCCAGGTTCCTGGGAGGGCATAGAGGGTGATTTTCAGGAGGCGGCCCCCTGGTATTTCCGCACGGTATCCAGCTGGGTTCACTTGTTCATTGAACATGGGTTAGAGCTCACCACCCTGCGTGAACCGATTAATCCCACCAGCGGCAAGCCGGCCTCGCTAATCCTAGCTGGGCAGTTTCGTTTCCAACCCTAGTTTCGTCATCCCTAAGAGAGGGATAGAGGCACCCGCAGGGAAGGATAGGGGCACCCGCTTTTCAGTGCCAGATTATCAGCATAGACGCTTTCAGCGACAACATTTCACGCGTGTCATCAAGCCCCTTATTTAGTCCGGTAAAATACAGCCCTCCAGGCAAGATCAATTTTTCATCAGCTGTGGCGTATCAATATCAAAACAATAATAAAAAAACATTGGCGCTCTCCTACTCACACCCACGACTGCTTGGACAAAAATGGAAAAGGGTCCAATCCATGCGGCTTTCAGGGAAGTTTCCGTCAATTTGAGACTGTCCAGTAAGTGAAGTAGCAGAAGCCGCCTAATTTCCATGGGAAAACGCTTTGAGGTGAATATCCCATAATAAATTCAACGACCGTTTGCGGCCTTCCGAAATGAGATGCAACACTCTGGGGTAGAAAAAATGGCACTCTGCAGTTTCAGAATCAGACCGGGCAAATCCTTACCCAAGGCAGTTGGAATATTTCTATTGCCCACCTGTTGTATCTGCTCTGCCGACGAACTTTTTATCCCCGATTCTCAACAAACCCTAAATATTCAATCGGAAAATTTGTTTTTCTCTGACAGCGCCTTCGCCATGGACAATGCCGCGCTACTCCAGGCTGCGGATTATCTCCGCAACAACTCCATGAATAGCACCCAGCGACGCCTCAACTACCAATGGCTGCAAATGCATACCAATCCCAGTGAATTCCGACCAACCACTGGCGGTAAGGCACTATTCAAAATCTTTAAGATCGGACTGGATACCTACAAACAGCGCAACAAGCGCACGGTGCAGAAAAGTATTCTGCGTTACACCACCAACCGGGGAAAGATAGGCAACTCGGTAGATTATGGCATCAACCTTTCTGACGACAAATTCAAGATCTCTTTCGAGTACGAATTTTAAACCTGGCAGACGACTTGCCCTTGCCCTCCCCTAGTTTTGTTAGAATCTCCGCCAATCGATTTTGGCGGAGATAGCCGTGAGCAGCTCAAGTACCCCTTCCTCATTTCCCGAACTTCCAATCGCCAGCGTCGGCCGACGCTTGGCAGCCCTGATGTACGACTTGCTGATCCTGATGGGATTGATGATGGTGTACGGCTTTATTGCGCTTCCAGTAGCTTCAGTATTCGGTGGGCTGAACTGCCAACCTCAAGCTATGGACTACAGCCCCTGTGTCGGCGGCCCGATTTATCAGTTGGGCGCCCTAGCGGTTATTGCCGGATACTTTTTCTGGTCCTGGCGGGTCGCCGGTCAAACTGTGGGCATGCGTGCGTGGCGTCTGATCGTAGCCAACCCGGACGGAGTGCAGCTCACCTGGCGCCAATGTATCCTGCGCGCCATTGTGGCCCCCCTCTCTATCGCCTGCCTGGGTCTCGGTTTCTTTTCCGCCTGGGCCCGCTCCGACAAGGCCAGCTGGCATGACCTGATTTCAGAGTCTCAGGTGCGCCTGCTGCCCAAGCGGGAAAAGAAAAAGTAATCTACCTAGCGGGCCCGCTTGAGTAATAGCCAGCCCGCACCAAAGCACAGAAGGATGGGCACCAGTACGGCCAACAGCGGCGGGAAGCCAAATACCAATGAAGAGGGGCCGAGAATTCCCTGCACGGTTTGGAAGATAATCCCCACCATAATCCCGGTAAAAACTCTCAACCCGGTGGTCACCTCGCGCAGGGGGCCAAAGATGAAAGAAATTGCCACCATAACCAAGCTGGCGATGGTCAGCGGTTGCAGTATTTTCTTCCAGAACTCCAACCAGTAGCGGCCGGAATCTTCGCCTTTGCGATCCAAGTAAGTGCCGTAATCCCAGAGATTGCGTGGGGAAAGATCCGAGGGCAGCGGCACGATGAGGGCAAACAACTCCGGCGAGACCTCCGCTTTCCATACACTGGTTGGCAGGTCCTTACTCTGCGTGTCCTCTTGCAGGAACTGTGTGCTGCGGCTGTTCTTAAGCAGCCACTGCTCATCCTGGAACTGCCCTCGCTCAGAGAACTCCACCCACTTCAGCTCCCGGTTATCCGCAAACTGGTAACGGGTTACCCCATAGAGTTCGCCATCCGGCAGGGCAGCATTAAAATGCACAAACTCGCCGCTATCTTTTAGCCACAAACCGCTTTCAAGACCGCTCGCTTCAAGCTCACCCAGGGCCCGTGCCTTGTTGTTCTCTGCGATCACATTGGTCTTGGGTATTACAAATTCCGCCAGCGCCAAGCCGATAAAAATCAGCAGAATGATCGGTTTCATCACCGCCCAAGCGATACGACCTATAGATACACCGGCGGCGCGCATAACCGTCAGTTCACTGGTACCAGCCAGTGTCCCCAGCCCCACCATACAGCCAACGAGCGCGGAGAAACCCAACTGCTCATAAATACGCCCTGGCAATCTCCACAGGACATATTGTATTGCCTGGCTAAAGCCGTAATCGTGCTTGAGGTCTCCCAACTGGTCGATAATGGCGGAGATAATATCCAGGCCAAGAATGATCAGTAGCACCACGAAAACCGCTAGGGCAATGGTGCGGCCAATATACATATCCAACTTATACATCGGCCGACTCCTTAACACCTTCCGGCAATGGTTTGGGTTTAGGGCGCCAATTCCTGGCCGCTAGAAGCAATAACCCAATCAGTAGGAAGGGGGGATGTACCAACCAGATCACCGCGGGGTTGGCAAACTTGCCATCCTCTACAGCTCCGCGAACCCCCTGCAGAACCACCAGGTAAATGAGGTATAAGAGTATCGCGGGGAACATCTTGATAAAGCGTCCCTGGCGGGGATTAGTTCGCGATAGCGGTACTGCCAGCACCGCAACCACCAGCACCAATACCGGCAAACTCAAGCGCCAGTAGAGGTAGGCCGTCTCCCTGGGATTGTCACTGCCAATTAGCTGCGTAGTGGGGGCCGACTCAATCTGGTCGCGCCAACGGCTGCGCAGCCGTGGTGGTTCCATGAGTACCTCGTAGCTGGAAAACGACATCTGCCGGTATTCACGCTGTCCCGGCACGCCCTCGTAACGATAGCCATCGCGCAGTACCAGGTAGCGCAGCCCCGTTTCGGGATCGATTTGTTGGACCCCCTCCTTGGCACGAATAACCACCTGATGGTTCGCTTCTGTTTCTTCTTCTGTGGCCCTCAATTCGGCGAGGAACACCCCCAGCATGGTGGACTTATCCTCACTCAGGGCCTCGGCGTAATACACCGCCTGGCCACCGCTGGTGGAAATAAATTTCTTCGGAATCAGGTGATCAAATTCATTGCGGGACTTTTCCGCATTGAGCATCAGGTTGGAACGCTCTGCACCGGCGGGTGTCAGGTACAAACTCATTGAAGCCACAAACAGGGCCACTGCCATAGCCGGTGCCAGTGTGTAAAACAGCAGGCGCCATTCGCTGAAACCACAGGCGTGCAGCACTGTCATTTCACTCTCTACATAGAGACGCCCATAGGCCAAAAGAATCCCGACAAACAACCCCAACGGCAATATCAATTCAAGGAATCCCGGCAGGCGGTAGGCCATCAGGGAAAAAAGAATATTAGCCGAAAGGTCCCCTGCGGCGGCTTCCGCAAGGTATTTCACAAATCGGCCACTCATCACCATTAATAGCAAAACAGCGCTGACTGCCAGCGTGGCAAACAGCAGCTCGCGGCAGAGATAGCGGAAAATAATCACAGGGCGAACGAATTCCTTGGTGACTGCGGTGTGATGAAATTGGACTCCAATCGAACAAGTTTCCTACCGGGTACAGCAATCCATAGACGGGCAGGTTACACTTGTGCGACGCATTATCACTAAAAATTCTTGCTATGTCTCGGTTCAGAGCCATGCAATCTATTGTCAGATTTTAAGGAAAGCGAAAAATGCAGTTCTCCGCAAAGGTCTCGGATATCTCCAAGCAGCGCGCAGCCTGTTCCATTATTTCGGTAGATGCCAAAAATGGCTTAAGCCCCAGTGGAAAAAACCTCGATCAACTCACAGGGGGAGTCATCGGCAAAATTCTCAAGCGCGGCGACCTGGGCGCAAAGCTTGGCAGCACTCAGTTAATCGATCTGCTGGACGGCCCCAGTGAGCGAGTGCTGGTGGTGCGCACCGGCAAGGGAGATATCAGCCAGGCGGAATTCCGCAAACTGGCCAGCGCCAGTGCCGCAGTAGCGAAAAAGTTCAAGGACGCCACCAGCTACCTATGCGAGATAGAGGTAAAAGGTGCGGACAAAACCTGGCAGGCCCAGCAAGTTGCCTTAGCCACTGGACTGGCCTGCTACCGTTTCACCGAGTTTCTCACCGACGCCAAACCCTACCCCCTGGCCAAATTCACCCTGCATGCCATTGATCGCAAACAGCTGAAAGCCATCCAGAAAGGGATGGACATCGGTGCCGGCCAGGCACTGGGTAGCAATGTAGCGCGGAAATTGGGCGACCTGCCCGGCAATATCTGTACCCCCAGCTATCTGGCGTCAGAGGCTCGCGCACTGGCCAAAAAACATACAAAACTCACCACCACTGTACTCGACGAGAAAAAAATGCAGGCGCTTGGCATGGGCGCCCTACTCAGCGTAGCTAAGGGCAGTGACCAGCCCCCAGCCCTGATCGCCATGAACTACAAGGGCGGTAAAACCAGTGAGAAGCCCATTGTTCTGGTGGGCAAAGGCATCACCTTCGACAGCGGCGGTATCAGCATCAAGCCCGGCCAAGCCATGGATGAGATGAAGTACGACATGGGCGGCGCCGCTAGCGTATTCGGTGTGATGAATGCCCTGGTCGAACTGCAGCCATCCATCAATGTGATCGGCCTGGTTGCCGCCGCAGAAAATATGCCCAGCGGCCGCGCCAGCAAGCCCGGTGATATCGTCACCTCTATGTCTGGCAAGACTATCGAAATTCTAAACACCGATGCCGAGGGCCGACTGGTACTGTGCGACGCACTCACCTATGCCGGCAAGTACAAGCCCCGCGCAGTAATTGATATCGCCACCCTCACTGGTGCCTGCGTTATCGCCCTCGGCCATCACGCCAGCGGCCTCTACGCCAATAACGAAGAACTCGCTCAGGACTTACTCAAGGCCGGCGAAACCAGTGGCGACCGCGCCTGGCAGATGCCGCTCTGGGATGAATACCAGCCCGCCCTGGACTCCAACTTTGCCGATATGCAGAACATCGGCGGCCGCGATGCCGGCTCTGTCACCGCCGCCTGCTTCCTGTCCCGCTTTGCCGAGGAGTACACCTGGGCGCACATGGATATCGCCGGTAGCGCATGGAAATCCGGTGCCTGCAAAGGTGCCACCGGCCGCCCAGTACCGCTTCTGGTGGAATACCTGCTGGGAAAATAACTGCCAAAAGCGCACAATAGCCGCCCCGAGCGGCTGTCGAAACGGCCCCTCGCGGGCCGTTGTCGTCTCTGTACAAATAAAAGCCAGCATGACCCGAATCGACTTTTACATTCTCTCCTCTGACCAGCCCCAGCAAGCGGATATTTTCGCCTGTCGCCTGGCGGAAAAGGCCTATCGCAACGGCCTGCGGGTTCTGCTTGCGGTCGACAACCAAGCGCGTGCCGAACATCTCGATCAATTGCTGTGGACCTTTCGCGAGGACAGTTTCCTGCCCCATGCCAACCAGGCGAATGGCGAACAGGCGGCCATTGAAATCAACTGCGGCGAAGATCCACAGGCGCACCACGGCTTACTGATCAACCTGTGCAGTAAGGTGCCCAACTGGTTCAGTCGCTTCGAGCGACTCGCCGAAATCGTTGTTCAGGAAACTTCAGCCCTGCAGCGCTCACGATCGCGATTTGGTCACTTCCGCGACCGCGGATATCCGTTACAATCCCACAAGATCAACCAGAGCATGTAATCACTGGCAACCACCATGTCCGGTCGAAAGAACAAGCACAAGCAGCGCGGACAACCACGCAAACAGTCCAGCGAGCTTCTCGACGAGCTGAACTCACTGCACGACCTCCTTAACAGTGACGATCTCGATGAAATTCCCCTGCTCAATCAGGTAGCGGGCTCGGCCAAGCCGCAAATGCAAAAAGCCACTCCCCCCGCAGATATTCCATTGTTATCCGCCGAACCGGAATTCCCGGCTCCCCACAGTGTGGTGGACGCCAAAGAGGAGGAGCTTCTGGAGCAAGAGGAACTCCTAGAGCAGGAAGACCTGCCGATATTATTTTCCCCGGTCGATGAAACTCTTACCGAAGAGCATAAAGTGCAACTGGCGGAATCAGATCTTGCCCTGTTACGCCCCCTACAGAACCTCCCAGGTAAGACCCCCGAGCCACAGGTAAAAGCCCCGATGGCAGAGCCCCTCATGGAAGAGCACCTAGATGAGAGCGATGATCAGCCAGGCAATCACACCCAGTCGGACAGTGGACACACTGAGCCAGATACCACTGTTGCCGCTGAAACCTCAGAGGAGCGTCTTGCCCCTGCCCCCGAAAACCCGTTCCTGCCCGCCCATATCCGCTCGCGGTTGACCGGTGGACGTATCCCCGCAATTGCGGAGCCGGCCCAACCCCAGCCCAAAGCGATCGAAACCGCCAGTGCGGGTACCCGCACCCAGGCACTGGTAATGGCCCAGGCGATCGCTGAGCGGGAGGGCCCCTCAGAAAAATTGGAGCCCTCAGAGAAAGAGCGCCAGCGCAGCGACCTGATTGAAGAATTGGTAGCCCAACAGCTTCCTCAACTGGAAAAACAGCTGCGTGCCCAGATAGAAAAAGTGGTCGACGAACTAGAGATCTGGGACTGAGTGCGATTTAGCCCCAAAGCTGCCTTTTGCCCACCCTACCCCCGGCGGTATAATTGCCGCCTTTTCCGCGCAGACAGAGCAATCGCCAGACTATCCTGAGCCAAAATGCTGCGCCCGCAGTCAGTTAACACAAGGTTTCCCACCCGCATGGACAAAACATACCAGCCCAACGCCATCGAACAGCAGTGGTACAAAACCTGGGAGGAGAACGGCTACTTCAAGCCTTCCGGCGATACAGAAGCCAAGCCCTACTCCATTATGATCCCGCCGCCGAACGTCACCGGCAGCCTGCATATGGGCCATGGTTTCCAGGAGTCCATCATGGACGCCCTGATTCGCTACCACCGCATGCAGGGAGACAACACCCTGTGGCAAGTGGGCACCGACCATGCCGGTATCGCCACCCAGATGGTGGTAGAGCGCCTGCTGGGCGCCGAAGGCGTATCCCGCCACGACCTGGGCCGCGACAAGTTTATTGAGAAAGTCTGGGAGTGGAAGGAAGAGTCCGGCGGCACCATTACCCGCCAGCTGCGCCGCCTGGGCGCCAGCCCCGACTGGTCCCGCGAACGCTTCACCATGGACGACGGCTTCTACAAAGCGGTGCAGGAAGTCTTTATCAAACTCTATGAAGACGGCCTGATTTATCGCGGCAAGCGCCTGGTGAACTGGGACCCGAAATTCCACACTGCGATCTCAGACCTGGAAGTATTAAACGAAGAGAAGCAGGGGCACCTGTGGCACTTCCGCTACCCGCTCTCCGACGGCTCCGGCCACTTGGTCGTTGCCACTACCCGCCCGGAAACCATGCTCGGCGATACCGCCGTAGCCGTACACCCGGAAGACGAGCGCTACCAGCACCTGATTGGCAAGACCATCAAATTGCCCCTGGCGGATCGCGAAATTCCGATTATTGCCGACGAATACGTCGATCGTGAATTCGGCACCGGCTGTGTAAAAATCACCCCGGCCCACGACTTTAACGACTACGAAATGGGCCAGCGCCACAACCTCGAGATGATTAACATCCTCGATGCCGACGCCCACCTGAACGACGCAGTGCCGGAAAAATACCGGGGCATGGAGCGCTTTGCCGCGCGCACCCAGATTGTCGACGACCTGGACGCCCTCGGCCTGCTGGAAAAAGTAGAGCCTCACACCCTCAAGGTGCCCCATGGCGACCGCTCCGGCGCCGTGATCGAGCCCTGGCTCACCGATCAATGGTACGTAAAAACCCAGCCCCTGGCCGATGAGGCCATCGCCGCCGTTGAAGATGGCCGCGTTGAGTTCGTACCGAAAAACTACGAAAACATGTATTTCTCCTGGATGCGCGATATCCAGGACTGGTGTATTTCCCGCCAGCTTTGGTGGGGTCACCGCATCCCCGCCTGGTACGACAACGAAGGCAAAGTCTACGTTGGCCGCAGCGAAGAAGAAGTGCGCGAGAAGCACAACCTGGGCGCCGACATCAGCCTGCGCCAGGACGACGACGTACTCGACACCTGGTTCTCCTCCGGCCTGTGGACCTTCGGCACCCTGGGCTGGCCAGAAGATACCGAAGAACTGAAAGCCTTCCACCCCAGCTCCGTACTGGTCACCGGCTTCGATATTATTTTCTTCTGGGTCGCACGCATGATGATGCTGACCCTTTACTTCAAGAAGGAAGTACCGTTTAACACTGTGTACGTGCACGGCCTGGTGCGCGATAACCACGGCCAGAAGATGTCCAAATCCAAGGGCAACGTGATCGACCCTATCGATCTGATCGACGGTATCGACCTTGAGAGCCTGGTCGCGAAGCGCACCAGCGGCCTGATGCAGCCGCACCTGCGCGAAAAAATTGAAAAGCAAACCCGCAAGGACTTCCCCGAAGGCTTCTCTGCCTTTGGTACCGATGCCCTGCGCTACACCTACTACTCACTGGCATCCACCGGCCGTGACATCAAGTTTGATGTGGGCCGTATTGAAGGCTTCCGCAATTTCTGTAACAAGATCTGGAATGCCTCCCGCTACGTGCTGCAAAACTGCGAAGGGCAGGACTGTGGCCAGGACAACAGCAGCGACTTCGAGCTGACTATCGCCGACCGCTGGATTATTTCCCAACTGCAGCGCACCGAAATTACCGTACGCGAAGCGATGGATACCTACCGCTTCGACCTCGCCTCCCAGGCCCTGTACGACTTTATCTGGAGCGAGTACTGCAGCTGGTACCTGGAATTGTCCAAGCCGGTACTGTGGGATGACAACGCCTCCAACGCAGTGAAGAAAGGCACCCGCCGCACCCTGATCCGCGTACTGGAAACCATTTTGCGTCTGGCTCACCCGCTGATGCCATTTATCACCGAAGAAATCTGGCAGCGCGTAAAAACCCTCGCCGGTTCCAACGGTGACACCATTATGCTGCAGCAGTACCCGGAAGCCGACAGCAGCAAGATAGACGAAGAAGCGGAAGCAGCTGTTGCCTGGTTGAAGCAGGTTATTGAAGGCGTGCGTAATATTCGCGGTGAAATGAATATTTCCCCAGCGAAGAAAATCCCACTGATCCTGCGTGGCGGTTCCAGCCGTGACAAAGAACTGCTGGAGCAAGCCCGCAGCCTGCTGATCAAACTGGCGAGCCTCGAAGAAATCACCTGGCTGGAAAGTGGAGAAGCTGCACCAGCCTCCGCCACTGCCCTGGTAGGCGATATGGAATTGCTGGTACCCATGGCCGGCCTCATCGACGTTAAAGCCGAGAGCGCCCGTCTACAAAAAGAGATTGATAAACTTTCCAAAGAACTCGCACGAGTTGAAGGCAAACTCAACAATCCCAAGTTTGTAGACAAAGCCCCCGAAGCCGTTGTTGCCAAGGAGAAGGACAAGCTTGCAGAAATGAAAGGTGCTCACGAGCGTCTGCAACAGCAACTTGAGGAAATCAGCAACCTTTAATGGTCCTGGTAATCTGCTCCGGTAAAGAGCGGATCTGGTTTAAAAAAGGGGGCCCTGCCCCCTTTTTTAAATCCAACTCTGAATTTTCTTTGATATATCAAAGCCAGAATAAGCTGACTTAAAACAATAGTTATATCTTGAGTACCATCGTACCAAGATTTAGCTGGAAACTATTATATGGAGATTATGTTAGTGGTTAGGAGTTTTAGGAATCTTTCTATTCTGTTAGTACTACTTGTAATGCCTACTTTAACCTGGCTATCAATTGATCAATATCAATATATTCCACTACACCTAGATATTGATGGAGATGTAGAGGAATTAGATATTGCATTGAAAGTAAAGGGAGAAAGTTTTGGTGGGCCGCTAAATCAATATCAAGGCAAATACCAAAAGGCTGCCAAACTCTATATAGATTTTTCAACTGCTCTCACCACTGGGAATATAGACCAAGCACAATCTATAGCTCTTGGTAACTCCGCTTCAGAATTGGAAAATCATAGAAAATTACTACTCGATGGCGCTAAATCTTGGGATGAAACCAATTTAATTTCTATTGTTGAGTATGACCAAAAATATGTTGGTCTTTTGGAGCATAAAATAAAAGGTATCGATTTTAAGCCATTCCGGCTTTTTACCATCGCCAACACCAATGAAGGGCTCAAAGTTGACTTAAGTAGAAAGTTGGACACTATTCAGCAAGAGTTGGTTAACCTCGGTTATTTTTCTAGAAGCTGTTTCATAACTTCTTTAACGTAATTAACATGCATGCAATATAGAAAAAAGCACGATAAGTGGACAAATATCGCTCCCATCTAACAACCAAACGGCGGTAATTTCCCAACCACGCAAAAGTCCGCTCAACTTTCCAACGGCGAGTATACCTTCTGAGCTTTCTACCATCCTGCCTTGAGGCTTTTTTCCTATTTATCCTGTGTGGACAGATAAGGTCGATTCCACGACTCAACAGACTATCTCTAAGAGGATCAGAGTCCGCCGCTTTATCATAAACTAAGCGATGAATCTTTGTATTTTTATACGTAACATCAAGCAATGGATGTAATAACTTTACTTCTGCTGGTGAGGCCGAAGTAATGGTGCCTCCCAGTGGAATACCTTCGCCATCGACCACCACCATCCACTTTGAACCCTTGCCCCGCTTGGTTTTCCCGACTTCGAAGCCCCCTTTTTTGCTGGTGCAAAGCTACCATCAGAAAAGACTTCCTCCCAGTTAAGCAAAGACTGTTGATCCAATAGCTCCAGGAATCTTCTCCATGCATGTAGCCAAGCTCCTTGCTCTTCCCAAAACTGAAGCCTTCTCCAGCATGTACTCGGTGATGGATAGTGTGAAGGAAGATCTTTCCATCGAGCTCCAGAACGCAAAACCCACAGGATGCCTTCAAAACAAGCTCGATTATCAATGGGTTTTGGGCCTCCCTTTCCTCGTTTTAACTCAGGAAGACAAGGTTCGATCAATTTCCATTGATCATTGGTTAACTCTGACTGGAATCGGCTCACTATTGCTGGACTTTTTTTAAGTAATTGCGTGAGAATAACCGATTTCAAGTTATGAAACAGCTTCTAGACAAAAAAACAAACCTCTCCGTTTAGCCGTAGGGAAAAATAGACCTAAGTTAGAACTTCTTTCCTGGCTTCACGGCAGCACGCCAATATCAAGTGACATTTCAATCTTATCCCTTAAGGAAATCACATCCGATCAATTTGACCAAAAAGTAAGCTCTGCTTTTAGATCTAATAAAAAACAATCAATAGAAGAGTTTCTCAAAAAAGTAGAAATTTCAGCTACTTCAAGAAAAAAAATCGACAGCTGGCTCGCAAGATATCAATCAACCACTCAAGATCTGGGTGCAACATCTCTATTTAAATCCCCTGTATTCAATAAAAACACAATTTTAAAAAAATCATTTCGGCTCAACAAGCAATGCCATATTTTGTATTTCTCCACCGATTCTGAAAAGCAACCTCACGGCATTTATATATGCAAATCAAAGAATAAGCCGGCATTAGTCAATGTTTTATCCAGGTCAACGTATAACGCATTTTTCGATAAGCAACTGCATAAATATCAGTCTTTTTCTAGCTAAACTTCTGTGCATATAATCAGTTTCTTACATTTACTGTAATAGGTGCTGTGGATTAGAAGTTCTGGAAAACTATCTTCGGGCTGGCCCCTAAAAGCGTGGTTTCGCCACAACGAGGCCTGTACTGCGCGCGTTAACCCGCCCAGTGGACTGGACGCGCCGCTGCTTCGCGGCGATCCATAATCTCAACCAACGCCATCCCCCAACACCCTCTCCTTTTGCACACGTCTATAAATTTCCTCACGGTGAACGGGTAGAGATTTGGAGGCACGTATGCCTATCTTTACCTGATTACCCTTAACTTCCAACACCGTAATTGAGACGTTCGCTCCAATCCGTAAGTTTTCACCTGTCCGGCGCTTTAAGATCAACATAATTGCTTCCTATGAATACTCAAACCATGCGTAGCCCCCCTTAATGGAAGGATTTGAAAGTAATTGTTAAGGAAGTATCTGGTGGGGCGCGAGAACGGTAGGCATAGAGGTAGAAAAGGCGGACGCAACGCTTCCAGAGCCAGGGAACATGCCCCAAACTGCTGAATGGACTCCACTTTATTGAAGACGAGCGGGTTTCTAGCGTATGATCCATATAGCCATTTTGATAGTCTAGTTATCAATTTGGTTAGCTGGCCCCAGGTGTTCCACCACCTTGGGTCAGCGCCTTTTACTTACTCTTACGTCACGCTACCGTTCTCCTTTGAGGAAATAGTTTTTAGAAAATTCTTGATTCTCTCGAATCTCTTTGAGCATCGGCCTTCAGAAGGCTGTTTAATGGCGACTCAAATATCGATAAATATCCACCGATTTTACGTAGCTTTGACACTAAAACAAACTGAATAAAATCCAATAAGATTATTTTTGTGCCTATATTTTGTGTTACTCAAGCTTTGAAAATTTTGGTTGTGCATAAAAATGGCCGTTAAGCTTGGTACTCTTTACTGCTTTTCAGTTTGGAACCCAGAAGCAATAGTTATCCCTAGAGGCTTTATCTTGCTGTTTTTATGTGCATTCTGTTGCTTTTCTGTGCTTCCTGTTCCAAAGATCAAAAGCAGCAAAATACCAAGGCATAATGCAGTCACAATGTATCCAGTAGAGTAAATTTCCATCATTGTTAGCCAACAATGCTGATTTATTTTTTCTGGCTAGAGAGATTTTCTCCTCTTAGAGTATATTGACTGCTGGTATAATGCGGCTTCTTATGAATACACTGCTAGCAATACACGGATAGTCCGTATAGCTGAATAAGTAAGGATGTAATAATGATAAAACCTGTCATCGATGACAGCTGGGGAAAGAAAGCATGCCGTAAGCTTGTAGAAATAGCTGAAAGCTGGTTTGTTAAGCATATATTTAGACCAATATTTTTTTTACTGCCCCCAATGTTGCTAACTTTCGCCGCAACTCGAAAAGGGCTCCAGCAAGAGATTATCGATTTAGCTGGTCGATCTGTCGGTGCATTCTTAAACAATTCAGCTCTCGTAATTATTATTGGTACATACTTGTATGTGGTTATATTGAAAGCGATATTTGCTGGAATAAAAGATTATTCTAAGCCAGAGAAAGAGTTAGAGGTTGATGATTTAATTGCCTTAATAAAAGCTATTGATATCGTTGTTGGTGATAAAACTAAAAGAATGGGAAATGAAGCCAAATCAATAATAAACAAACCTGATATTTGCCCTAAATCTACATTTAAACAAATAACAAGAGCAGATCAGCAAATACCACTACTAATAGCTGGGTTGCGTAGTGTTTTTGAATATATGGACGAACACCAAGCCATATTTCGAGTCGGATTAATAAGAGTGATTAAGAATAAACCCAATGAATGGTTTTCTTTTGATCCAGCGTCACTCCCGCCAAGAACGCCAGCGAGTAATTTATCAGCACCATCAAGCACCGTAAGTCATGCAATTAAGTCTAGGTCTATCATCATCGTTGAAAATATTCAAAAAGAGCTAAAAAAGAGAGCAAAAAAAGACCGCCGATTCATGAAAGGCAATATTCAAGATAATGAAAATGGTTCTCAGATCTCCTACCCTATAATTCACTCTGCTACAGGTGAAGTAGAATACGTCATTACTATTGCTACAAATCGAGAAGATTGCCTGAAAGATAAATATAAAGAATTATACTCATGGGTGATTAATCATTTTGCAGTTCGTATTACCATGGAACATAGTTTATTACTTATGAAGGAGAAAGCAGCATGAGCCAAAATGAAAATAAACAAAAAAATGAGAATGTTAAGGTTAAATTTGTTTTGGACCAGTCTTCGAGTTCTGCTGCCAAACAATTAAATTCTGAAGAGTTTAAGCAAGTGGTAAAAAATACAGCGAAAAAAATAGCATCTGAGAAACCTGAATAATGTATTACTAATAAGTCGATTTAAGGGACAAAAAATAGTTGGCTTTTACTCCTTCGCCACTAAATTTAGTCAACTATTTTATTGCCTCTTAACGGGGCGTTAGGGCAAAGAGTTACCCACGTTTAGTAGGCACCCTGTATAGGCCTAGCACGGAGGTGCATCATGGGTAAGAAAAGAACTCAGGCGTATACGTAGGGATTCCGTAGAGAAGCAGTTAAGAGAGCGGAAAAGCCTGTTTCTAGGTTCTGGAGAGGTGGCTATACCTCGCGGTAGTTATGGATCTGTACTCTCGACGTATTGTAGGTTGGGCATTTAACTCGCAGATGACCGATGAATTGACACGTCGAGCATTGAAAATGGCTTTAGAGCGACGACTAATAAAGCCTGGACTAATAGTTCACTCTGACAGGGGTGTGCAATATCGATCGCAGAAATACCAGGATCTCTTGTCCGAAAGCAAGTGCAAGCCGAGTATGAGTCGCCAGGCTAACTGTTGGGATAATGCGGCAATGGAATCATTCTTTAGCAGGCTAAAAGTCGAGCTGGTCTATGCCGGAACATTCGTAAGCGAAGAGCAAGCAAAATCTGAGGTGTTTGAATACATTGAGATTTTCACAATAGGGTTCGTAGGCACTCTGCATTGGGCTATGTAAGTCCAGCAGAGTATGAGCGTAAATATATACATAGTTAGAGTGTCTACTTTTTATGGGTAAAACCAACAAGAACAATAAGGTACTACGATGAATGTTGATCTAGCTAGGCTATTGGAAGAGTTTGAAGAGAAAACTAGCGAACATTGTATTTCGTCAAAGATTAATAATGCAACAGAAGACGATCAAAGCCCAGAAGCTATTGCCGAAAGACTTGCATTTGGATTTTGCGAGAATTATTCGGGTAAGCAGAGTAGCTGGGGCACATATTATGGCCCGATGATGGTATGGGTTGGCGACGATGGTAAGCCCTATGAAAGCCCGAGTCTTTCCTTGGTTGACCATGATATGATTGAGTATTGGAAAAACAGATCAAAGAATACAAACAATCCAATAATGAAGGCTCGATATTCAGGGATTGTCTGGGACCTTTCAGAAGCTGCTATTGGTGAAAAACCTAGTTACAGAATTGCCATTGATTATGTAAATGCCCTTCTTGAGGTGACCGATAATGATCTATGCGAACATCCAACTGAAACTATTACAAAAATCACAAGAGCATTTTCAGTCGCTTCCGCTTTAAATAACTCTGAGTTGATAAAAAAGAGCATTGAAAGTGCTATTAAGCTAGAAGACAGAATTGCAGAGGACGATAAGGCTGGGCTATGGGGGTTCAGTTTCGATCTTTTCGTATTAGGTAAATGTCGATATTTGTCTGATATCCAAAAACGGAAGCTAATAGAAGACCTTGAATCTCGACTAGAAAGAGTGTTTAAAGATTGCTCACCTTGGGTTTGTGAGTCAGCAGGTATTCCTCTAGCTACCTATTATCGCAGCAAAGGAATGGATGCTGATGTATCTCGAGTAATTGATATTGTTGGGCGTTGTTTTGAGAATGCATGTGAAGGTTCGGCGGCGATGTTAGCTTCGTCTTGGCTCCAACACGTTCATGACATCTATATCAACTATAACATGAAGAGTAGCGCAGAAAGAGTTTCGAGAAAAATTTCTCAAATAGGCCCGGAAGTTATAGAAAGTATGCAGGAATTTTCTCACAGCACGGAAATTCCCAGAAAAAAACTCGATGCTTATCTGGATTCTATGACAAGTGGTGACCTTGAAACGACCCTCAATAGAATTGCGATACAGTTCATCCCTAAAAAAAACCAGGCTGAGCAACAGGTACTGAAGCTGGCTAGAAAGTATCCGCTAACATATTTGTTTACCAAAACCCTGCAAGATCATAAAGGTAGGCCTGTCGCGACTATTGGTGGAATTGAGGAAGATTTAGAAGGAAACATTATTCAGCAGCTATCTCAGAAAATGAATATCGACTCCTTCTTTCTCAGACATTCATTCAACAAGGCTTCGGAAGTTTACGGGATGAGTTCTGACGAATTGACTAGCTTTATTTTGAGGTCACCGATATTCGAAGAATCCAAAAACAATATTGTACAAAAAGGCGTGAAAGCTTATCTGGATGAAGATTACATGTCCGCAATCCATATTTTGGTTCCCCAAGCTGAAGCAGCTATTAGAACACTAGTTGAATTAATGGGAGGGGCTACTTTAAGAAAAAATAGGCAAGGTGGCCTACAGTTGAGAACATTTGATGACCTACTTAGAGATGAAGGTGTTGAAAATTGTTTTGGCGCAGACACATCTTTCTATTTCAGGATGCTACTCACCGACCAGAGAGGATGGAATATGAGAAATGATGTATGCCATGGAATCAGCCCAGCGGGTGCATTTAATTATTCAACTGCGGACAGAGTCATGCATGTTATGCTTTGCTTATCACAGGTTAGAGAGAGCAATACCTAAATTGGGTAGCCGGTATTTTCTAGCTACGGGCCCCCACACGGTCCATCGTACAGGTTCGCAATGGGCTGTTCCCTACCCGTAATGAATCTCTACCCAAAGATAGTGTCGAACAGCTCTTCATTTGAGTTGAGTTGAGTGTCATGGCACTGCGCTATCTCAACTTTATCCAACCGGGAACATATCGGTAGGCTAGCCCTGTCTTTTAACTCGTGGGTTTTTAGTTCAGGCCTTCATCCTACCCAAGGTATTAATCTAGGCATTTGGCTACTAGGCCATCGGCTGACCTCTGTTTAATCACCTTAGTCACTACTGACCGAGGCGCAGCTGTGTTCCACCATTTTTTTCTGTCCCCGTGATGTTGGCTAGCGGGTTTGCCCTACCTATGAGTTAGCGGCCGCGCTGACAGCTTCACAGCAGCTAGCTAAACAGATCTCCCCAGATAGGAGAATAAACTTTCACTACACATCTGCATCATTGACTCTAACCGCTAGATCACCCGGCTTCGGTGCCCTTGGCCACCTCACCTCCAGGCTAAGCCTTATAGGATGTTTCTGTTCGTCTTTGCTGGCGGTCTCCACCCAACAAGACATCACGGTATTGCAGTTGCCATTCGCTAGTAGTTAGCATTTAATGGAACCCATTAAATGGTGATCTTCCTACAGGGGACTTTCACCCCATTAGTCCACGCCCATGCTTGGCGTACCAAGCAGCAGCACGATCGCCCACAAAACATGCGGACTGGACAGCCCACGCTTCACCTCAGTTGCTCGAGTGTTGGGCATTATGCGGGAAATCTAATACGATGAAGAAAGAAGGGATTTATTATATAAAGCTAAAAAAGCCGTATTTCGACTTATCAAAAGGCGATTTATTGTATATCGGAAAAGGCAATGATGTTGATTCTCGTCTTAAAGCCGAGTTGGGCTTAAAATCCAGCCATGCAACCTTTTTTAGATCTTTAGGCTTATTATTAAAAAAAGAAGTTGCTGAAAATTCTGGTAAGAAAGGCACTGGTTATAATTTTAAGTTTAAAAAACCACATGAAATTGTTAAGTGGATCGAAGAACATATTGAGCATGAAGTAAAGTACTGTAATTGGAGGGAGTTAGAGAAAAAAGAAATATGCAAGCACAAACCTTTGCTTAACATTGTATACAATAAGCAACATTGCCATTCAGAGCTAACAAGCTTAAGAAAACAAGCTCATGAAATTGCCAAAAAGTAAAGTATCGCATAAATCGGGTAGCCGATAGTTTCTAGCTACCGCCCCCTGCGGGTCCGCAATGGGCAATTCCCTATCCGTAATGAATCTCTACCCAAAAGTGAGGCGCTGCCATGTTCTACCACTTTTTTTCTATCTCCGTGATGGTGGGGCTAGCGGGTTGGGCCTACATATGAATCAGCGGCCACGCTGACAGCTTCACAGCAGCAAGCTAAACAGATCTCCCCAGATTTGAACGTGAACTTTCAATACACAACTGTATCATTGGCTCTACCCGCTAGATCACCCGGGTACGGTGACCCTCCTCACCTCGCCTCCAGGCTAAGCTTTATAGGATATTTCTGCTCGTCAGCTCGTAGCTTTACTAGCCGCTTCCTCCCCACAAGACCTCACGGTGTTGCAGTTGCCATTCGCTAGTAGTTAGCATTTAATGGAATCCATTAAATGGAGATCTTTCGACAAAGGACTTTCACCCCATTAGTCCACGCCCATGCTGGGCGTATCAAGCGTAGGCAATCGACCTCAGGCAACTGCCACCTTTTGTGCGGGGGAGCTACACAAAAGATGGCATTTACCTCCGGTGGCTGCTGCCGGCGTTATGGGACCTTACTATCAAGAGTAAATTTATAGAATGATAGATTCAAAAAAATATGTATCTATAGCCATTCAGGAATTAAAGCAGCCTACATTTGAGATTACGAAGCAATATCTTCAAGTTATGGAGGTTGAGCTTGAAAACGAAGTTCCTCGTGTAGCGAGGATTGATTTAGACCATATCAATGACTCTATTGCCGTTTATTTTTTTATAAAGGAAGAGCAATTTTTTATCGTAGTAAACCTTTCTAAAGGGGATACTCCACAAGTGGAGTGGGTATGGATTGAGTCTGGTCACCGGGTATATTTAACAGCTACATCGGAAGCATTGGGATACGATGAGTTGTCGAGCTACCTTCCATATAATTCCCTAACTGGCTGGTCTAAAGGTGATATTGATAAAAGTGGAAAGAGAGTATACAAATTTTCGAGAGTTTCTTACGAGCCGATCGTAAATGAAGCATATGGTCTTGAGGAGAAGCTGCTTAATTTACTTATAGATTTAGAAAGGTCATCAGGGGCGATTCGCAAGTTAGTTGAAAATTCAAAAGCCTACATTTCTATCTGTAGGCATCAATATATAAGCGCAAATGCGGGTATTCACCTGGATCTAGAAATATTACATCGACTCAGCTCGCTAAACTTGGAGCTAGATGTTGATACTTATATAACTGGAAATGAAATCGAGTAGGAGATGCCCCATAAATCGGGTAGCCGGTAGTTTCTAGCTACCGGCCCCCACACCACGCATCGTGCGGGTCCGCAATGGGCGGTTCTCAATCCATAATGAATCTCTACCCAACGATAATGTCGAGTAGCTCTTCACTTTAGTTGAATGTCATGGCAGTGTGCCACCTCAACTTTATCCAACTGGAAACATATCGCTAAGCTAGCCCTGTCCTTTAACCCGTGGATTTTGGGTTCAGGCCTTCACCCTGTCCAAGGTATTAACCTTGGCATTAGGCTACTATGCCGTCGGCTGACTTCTGTTTAATCACCTTGCCCATCCTTGACCGAGGTGCTGTTATGTCCCACCACTTTTGTCTATCCCCACAATGATGGCTAGCGGGTTGTACCTACTTATGAGCCAACGACCACGTTAACAACATCACAGCAGCAAGCTAAACAGATCCCCCCAGATAAGATCGTGAACTTTCACTACACAACTGCATCATTGACTATACCCATTAGATCACCCGGCTTCGTTGACCTTCCCCACCTCGCCTCCAGGCTGAGCCTTATAGGATGTATCTGTTCGTAAGCTCGTAGTTTTGCTAGCAGCTTCCTCCCCACAAGACCTCACAGTATTGCAGTTGCCATTCGCTAGTAGTTAGCATTTAATGGAACCCATTAAATGGTGATCTTCCTACAAGGGACTTTCACCCCAATTAGTCTACGCCCATGTTGGGCGTAGCAAGCAGCAGCAATCGCTCCCGTTGGCCACTAGGACAACCAAAATACTGCGCTTATTTGTCTATCCCTGTGTGGGGCGTTAACTTGTACGGAAGTTAAATTGACAAAAGGAATTGGAATGCAAGTTTCGCATCTAGAAACAATCAATAAATATGAGAAGTTGGGCTCTCAAGCTAGAGACGTGGCATCCAGAAACTTACCAAGGCACCTCCTCGGAAAAATCACGTTAGAGGCAATAGATCACAAAGCTCTTGCTGCTTTCAAATCAATAGATTTGAATCAAGAACGCTCTGTGAGCTGGAATTGGAATTTTTCTAGCCGGTACAAAATTTTCTATCCAAAGGCGTTTGACCTTTCTGTTTGGCACGGAAGTACTTTGTGCTCATTAACTCTCGGTCGACCGACCTACAGAGGCACAGCTATACGTTTGGATTTTATTGAGCGTTTCAACAAGCATGTTTTGTTCGCAAACGATATGTTTCCTGTTTCATTATTGGCCTATGAAGCGTATGCGCGTCTAATCGGCGCGACTCAAATTAGAGTAATGGATCCACTCAACGATAAATTGGTGAAATATTATTCATCTCACGGTGGATTTTCACTATGTCCTGGTAAGCAAGGCGTACCACATTATTTGGTAAAAGATCTATGAAAAATAGTGATGAATTAAAGAAAATTGAAGAAGAATTAAAGAAATCCTCAGAAGATCTCTTTAAGCCTCGCCCTAAAGACATCGAAGATGAGTTGAGTAAAAAAGATACATTCGGTTCTCCAGATAATCTGGTGGAACGGGGCGACGAGGAAGAATAAACTAAATCGGGTAACCGGTAGTTTCTAGCTACCGGCCCTCACACCACCCATCATGCGGGTTCGCAATGGGCGGTTCCCTATCAGTAATGAATCTCTACCCAACGATAGTGTCGATCAGCTCTTGAGCTGAGTGTCATGGCAGTGTGCCACCTCAACTTTATCCGCCTGGAAACATATCAGTAAGCTAGCCCAGTCTTTTTAACTAATGGATTTAGGTTCAGGCATTCACCCTGTCCAAGGTATTAATCTTGGCATTTGGCTACTATACCGTCGGCTGACTTCTGTTTAATCACATTAGTCATTACTGACCGAGGCGCTGCTATGTCCCACCACTTTTTTCTATCTCCGCGATGGTAGCTAACGGGTTGGGCATACTTATGAGTCAGCGGCCACGCTAACAGCTTCACAGCAGCAAGCTAAACAGATCTCCCCAGAAAAGAACGTGATCTTTCACTACACAACAATGCCATTTACTCTACCCGTTAGATCACCCG
Source organism: Microbulbifer sp. CnH-101-G (assembly GCF_052466775.1). NCBI lineage: Bacteria > Pseudomonadati > Pseudomonadota > Gammaproteobacteria > Cellvibrionales > Microbulbiferaceae > Microbulbifer > Microbulbifer sp. CnH-101-G. The sequence goes on along the minus strand of NZ_CP174292.1, from coordinate 451,116 downwards.
GCTTCGGTGTCCTTGGCCACCTCGCCTCCAGGCTAAGCCTTATAAGGTGTTTCTGTTCGTCAGCTCGTAGTGTTGCTAACGGCTTCCTCCCCACAAGACCTCACGGTATTGCAGTTGCCATTCGCTAGCAGTTAGCATTTAATGGAACCCATTAAATGGTGACACTCCTACAGGGGACTTTCACCCCATTAGTCCACGTCCATGCTGGTCGTACCAAGACAAAGCTGCGCCAGTGTTTGAAATGTTAAGCTTCAGGGAAATCGCAATATGAATATAGTTCGTTTATTTTCAATATTGATAATAGCCCTGCTATTTTCAAGCTGCGCAAATATTGATATGCATATCCCGGATCATGAAAAATCCGGGATTAAATCTTCAGAGATTATTATCTTGCCAGTTTCAGAAAACATTGGGCTTCAAATTTTTGGAAGTAGAGCAACAGGTATGGGGGCAATTGTAGATCTTGCAGCAGAGCTTAGCCTAAACTCCCGCTTAAAGAATTCAGACGAACCAATCTCAGAATTACACACTCTTTTAGAAGGCGGTAGATCAAGAGAATCTATAGCTTTTTCTATTTCAGAGAATCTTAAGGGTATGGAGTGGCTACAAAACGCTAATATATCAATAAGAAAAGATATTGAAGGCTTTAATTTAAATAATGATGCCCAAGAAACAAAATCCGAGGTAATCATTGTTATTTCTCCTAAACATCAATTATCACCGTGGTTAGATATGATTGAGACAAGAACAAAAATTCAGTTTTTCTATTCAAACAATATCGAAAAACCTTTTTACTCTACCCTTGCAATAACGCAGTCAAAGATTATTGATATGGCCTGGTTAAATAAAGGGGCTTCATTTCAGTCAAATAACAAGCCACTTGAGTCGTCAATTGAGTACTGGAAAAAGGATAATGCACAAAGTCTTCAACAATTAATTAATGTAGAGCTTGAGGAAGCGTCACGATTAATCTCTATCTGTATTGAAGAAGCTGTTTTTCCCAACGATGATGACCGAAAGCTTATCAGAGTAGAGCATGAAAATTTAGCCGGCCAAGGTTGGGAGTTTAGTTTGGATGGTTATTCGCTGTCACGCTATTCAACAGAGGAACGTGAGATTATCCGGCGAATTCCTCAACCAATGCAATATCCAGCTCATGCAATAAATGCGATATTCTCATTGCCAAGAGATCAAAAGCTTCAGAATATCAATAACAGGCATTAAATTGTGAACAAAAGCCTAAATCGGGTAGCCGGTAGTTTCTAACCACCGGCCCCCACACCACCCATCATGTGGGTCCGCAATGGGCGGTTCCCTACCCACAATGAATCTCTACCCAACGATAGTGTCGAGCAGGTCTTCTCTTGAGTAGAGTATCATGGCAGTGCGATACTTCCGAGTCAGCGGCCACGCCGACAACTTCACAGCAGTAAGCTAAACTGATCTCCCCAGATAAGAACGTGAACTTTCGCTACCTAACTGCATCATTGACTCTACCCGTTAGATCACCCAGCTTCAGTGCCCCTGGCCACCTCACCTCCAGGTTAAGCCTTATAGGATGCTCTGTTCGTCAGCTCATATTTTGCTAGCGGCTTCCTCCCCACAAGACCTCGCGGTCTTACAGTTGCCATTCGCTAGTAGTTAGCATTTAATGGAACCCATTAAACGGTGATCTTCCTACAGGGAACTTTCATCCCTATTAGTTCACGCCCATGCTCGCGGCATTAAACATAGAGTATTGATTGAAGAATGAGTAAAGAACAACCAAATAATCCGCTACATGGTATTACTCTTGAGAAAGTTGTTACACGTTTGCAGGTGCATTATGGCTGGGATGGATTGGCAGATAGGATTAATATCAATTGCTTTAAGAGCGACCCATCAATTAAATCTTCGCTCAAGTTTTTACGCAAAACCCAGTGGGCGCGCGATAAAGTCGAGAGTCTGTATATCTCAACTTTTGAAAATAAATCTCCGTGGGCTAATCGTAAATAAGCACTATTTGGTAACCACATAGATATAGCAATGATTAGGTAGGGACAGGCGCATAAATCGGGTAGCCGCTAGTTGTTAGCTACCGGCCCCCACACCACCCATCGTGCCAGTCCGCAATGGCCGGCTCCCTATCCGTTGAATCCCTACCCAACGATAGTATCGAGCAGCTCTTCCTTTGAGTAGAGTATCATGGCAGTACGCTACTTCTGAGTCAGCGGCCACGCTGGCAGCTTCACAGCAGCAAGTTAAACTGATCTCCCCAGAGTAAGAACGTGACCTTTCACTGCACAGCTGCACCATTGACTCTTCCTATTAGATCACCCGGTTTCGGTGCCCTCGGCCCCTCGCCTCCAGGCTAAGCCTTATAGGATGTTTCTGTTCGTCAGCTCGTAGTTTTACTAGCCGCTCCCTCCCCATAAGACCTCACGGTATTGTAGTTGCCATTCGCTAATAGTTAGCATTTAATGGCACCCATTAAACGGTGATTTTCCTACAGGGGACTTTCACCCCATCAGTTCACGCCATGCTGGGCGTGCTAAATTTAGGCAAGTGGACAAATTTACCAACCACAATAAGTTGTTATTATGCAGCCTTTTAATACTCAATTTACCTTATCTAGAGATTACCTTGCCGAATGCTATGATCAGTCTCTACCCTATGGGAAAAATGTCAAGCCCAATTATCTTCTTCCTACATTATTATTATCTACTGGTGCGGGATTGCTGTTATTTACTGAGCAACCTAAGATCGCAAGTTACACCTTAATTGCATTAGGCGTACTGGAACTGATTCACATTCGATTTCGACGAGCTTGGTGGTTAGCACGGCAAATGCTTGGGAGAAGTGCCGGTAGTGAAGTGAAATTAACAATAGATAAGGATGGAATCCAGACACAGAATCCTTATACGATAACAGCTCTGTCGTGGGCAGATATCGAGCATATTATTGAAACTGATTTAGGGCTTATTTTGGTGGCTAAATCTGGGGGGCAGCAGTACTTGTCTAAATCGTTATTACCTGCTGAATTAATTAATGAGATAGTTACCAAGATTAGGGGTAAACATTGATTTAAATAAAAATTAAAATCGTGCCTACAATGCAGCTAATACAATAAATAACAAGTTGCCCAAACGCGACAACCCTACGGGGGGAGGCTTCTAAAGGCACCCAACGTCAAAGCTGCCGCTTCGCTCTGGTTTTGCCACAGGTGCTTTAGGCATTAGAAGTAAGGAGTTTCAAATGAGGGCCATTTTATTAATAACCACTCTTTTTCTTGGTGCTTGCGAAGTATCCACTTCAAAGAATTATAATATTCAAGTTGAAGGAGGCCAGAATCATGAGGAGAACCTCAAGGCCGCCCCTGTCATAGCTAATCTTGTTTAGAATGGTAATTTACGTCATCAAATTCAAAAAGAAGTTGTAGAGCTCCAGGGTCAAGATTTAAGTAATCTTTTAGGTCTTCGCTACCAAAATATGTCTTTTAGTTCTGGTGAAAAAGGTGTTTTTATTCAATGCATATTTAAATCTTCATTCAATGACGAGGTGGGCGATAAAGTAATTGAGATTTGTAGGAAAGAAGTGGAAGCTCAAATTACTGACTACTTCACTACTAATAAGTCAAATCAATAAGACACAGCTGTCGCCTCGCCCGGCGTTTGAGACGTTATAATTTGACCAATGACACAATTTATTAAAACCCAAGACTTGGATAAATCTGCAGAACTCACTCTTGCCAACATGCAGGAGTACTATGACATGTATGGCGTTGACTGGACTTTATCAAATGTACGCAGTGCAATTGAAAATCTTGAGAACTATGATGTAGTGAACGCTGATGGAGTTATTGGGGTTGTTCGACTCTCATTCGAAAACAATCGCTGTCAACTGCGAGATATTCAAGTTGTATCTACTCAACAGAACAAAGGGTTAGGCGCTTTAATTATCTCTAAGGTAATCGAGCTTGCAAGGCAAAAACAACTAAGGTTCATTGATCTACGAGTATTTAAACGTAGTCCAGCATATAGACTTTATGGTTGCCTAGGGTTTGTTATAGAAAGCGAAGATGATAAATTTTATCAAATGACGTTTACAGTCATATAAATCGGGTAGTCGGTAGTTTCTAGTTATCGGCCCCCAAACCACCCATCGAAGATGGTCTGCAATTATGTGCTTAATGCACCAGCTAATGCCCTATATCACCGAGGCAATCTGGCAGCGCGCAAAAACTCGAACTGGCCCATAGGGCGAAACCATTATGCTGCATTACTACCCAGCACCCAGCACCCAGCACCCAGCACCCAGCACCCAGCACCCAGCACCCAGCACCCAGCACCCAGCGTCGACAATATCGATGAAGAAGCGGAGGCGGCTATCACCTGGCTGGAAGACAATGAATCAACAACCTTTAAGGTGGTCATTTTTTGTTGCTAATAAAAGGGGGCTCTACCCCCTTATTGATCATTATTTCATTACCCCCCCCCCCGACTCCCTTCTAAATATCGCCTCTTCACTCATTTATTTGTCCATTGATCCTTTTAAAAATTTCCATTTTTGGAATCAATGTGAAGACTTTTATTCAGTGTCGTTAATTCTTACAGAATGCCAACTAATAAAAACTAAAAGCGTAAGAAGTAAACGTTCCTTAGTGGCACTGGCGCAATCTACAGCTAGGCCTTATAAACAGTGAACGGCCAGATAAGGTTTTGGTTTTAAAAAACGCCCATTGAAACAGATGCCAATTCAAGAATAAAAGTCCATTGTCCAATTCGCTTTCATCAACAAGGAAAGCGCCCATCAAATATTATTGATCTAGTATTTTCGCGGCAGTACTAATAATCAATTCGGGCGGGGCCCAATAGAAAACGGGGAGAAAGAAGTTGAACTATCCAGAGCAGCTTAACCCGGAAGTATGGCCGCTGGTCGTTTATTGCCTCGCCGTACTCGCATTAATCGTACTTATGCTCAGTCTCTCCTACTTTCTTGGGCAAAAGAGAAGAGACCCCGCAACCGATGAACCCTTTGAGTCCGGCATTATTTCCCAGGGCAGCGCTCGGCTGAGAATATCTGTTGCCTACTATCTGGTTGCCATTTTATTCATCGTGTTCGATCTGGAAGCGGTCTATCTCTTTAGCTGGTCAGTTGCCTTCTATGAAACCGGATTACTCGGCTTTATCGAAGCCACCATATTTATCGTCATCCTACTAGTGGGATTGATCTACCTATGGCGCCTTGGCGCCTTGGAGTGGGGAGGAGAGCAGAAAAGCCTGATCAATCGCAAAAACCATCAATAAAGAAAAGCTGGAAAGACCATGCGCTGGAAGTTGAGTAAAGCCGACGATGTCATTGCCTCCGACTCACGTAAGACAGATAGCGTAGAGATGGAGGAAGACCTGCAAAAGAATGTCCTACTCGCCAAGTTGGAAGAGTTGGTTGCCTGGGGGCGCTCTAATTCACTTTGGCCATTTAACTTTGGCCTCTCCTGCTGTTATGTGGAAATGGCCACCGCATTTACCAGTCGACACGATATTTCCCGATTCGGCGCGGAAGTGATTCGTGCAACGCCAAGGCAAGCCGATCTTATCGTTATTTCCGGCACCGTATTCTTAAAAATGGCACCAGTGGTTCAGCGTCTTTATGAACAAATGATCGAACCTCGCTGGGTAATTTCCATGGGCTCCTGTGCCAATTCTGGAGGCATGTACGATATTTATAGCGTGGTGCAGGGGGTCGACAAATTTTTGCCCGTCGATGTATACGTACCCGGCTGCCCTCCTCGCCCAGAAGCCTTACTGCAAGGGCTTACCCTGTTACAAAAGTCCGTCGCCGCCGAGCGTAGAAACTTTAGTTGGGTAGTGGATGAACAGGGAACAAGAAAAGTAGCCAAACCGAGCCAGAGAGATTTACACCGAGAAGCACGTATGCGCACAGAACTATTGCGCTCTCCAGATACGGTTTAACAAAGCTTTAGGCGCACCAAGAAAAATAACAGTGGGACTTCCATGACAGGCGTTATAGCAAAAAGTATTCACAGCGAGACTGCCTATAGCAAGGAGGCTGAATTATTTCTGCGCGACCTCGACCTGGAATATCACTTACACAATTACTGGTTACAGCCTCACTGTGACGATATGCCCACCCTATGGGTAGATACCCAGTCCCTGACTCCACTATTGCAATTCCTTAAACACAGTATTTCTCGCCCCTTTGCCATGCTCTACGATCTCAGCGCGATAGATGAGCGATTGCGGGTAAATCGTGGAGAGGGACCTGAAAAGCAGCCCGCCAGTGATTTCACCCTGGTCTATCAGTTGCTCTCTTTCACTAGAAATTTATTTATCCGCATTAAGGTCGCACTGGCCGAATCCAAGCTTTCAGCACCATCGATTTCAAGTGTTTGGCAGAACGCCAACTGGTATGAACGGGAAGTCTGGGATCTCTTTGGCATCAATTTTGAAGGGCATCCTCACTTACGACGAATAATGATGCCCACCACCTGGAAAGGGCACCCCCTCCGTAAAGATCATCATGCGCGCGCCACAGAAGTCGACCCTTTCAGTCTCTCTGAAGAAAAAGAACGCAAGGAGCAAGAGGCACTATTGTTCCGCCCTGAAGACTGGGGTATGGCCCGCGCCAATGAAGACTCGGAGTTTATGTTTCTAAACTTGGGGCCCAACCACCCTAGCGTGCACGGTGTATTTCGTATCGCCCTGCAACTCGATGGCGAACAAATAGTAGATGCGGTGCCGGATATTGGATACCACCATCGCGGCGCGGAAAAGATGGCGGAACGTCAGGCCTGGCACACCTATGTGCCCTATACAGACCGCATCGATTACCTGGGTGGCGTTATGAATAACCTGCCCTATGTATTGGCCCTTGAGCAACTCGCCGGTATACAAGTTCCCGAACGTGCCCAGGTGATTCGAGTGATGATGTGCGAGTTTTTTCGTATTTCTAGCCATTTGGTATTTTTCGGAACTTTTGCGCAAGACGTCGGGCAAATGTCGCCTGTCTTTTACATGTTTATCGACCGGGAAAAACTCTTTGGGATTGTCGAAGCTATCACCGGTGGGCGAATGCATCCGGCCTGGTTTCGTATCGGCGGTGTAGCCCAGGACCTGCCGGAGGGCTGGGATAAAATGGTTCGGGAATTCCTCGACTATATGCCCGAACGCTTGCGCGATTACGACGGCATGGTAATCAAGAACAAACTGTTACAAAAACGCACTCGAGGAATCGGTGTCTACAATACCGCTGAGGCAATGGAGTGGGGAGTTACAGGCCCAGGCCTACGTGCAACCGGGCTTGAGTGGGATTTACGCAAAAAGCGTCCTTACAGTGGCTATGACCAATTTGAGTTCGATATTCCCAGCTATGATGGTGGTGACTGTTTTGATCGATGCCGTGTACGGGTGGATGAGATGTGGCAGAGCCTGCGCATCATTCGCCAGTGCCTGGAGAATATGCCGGCAGGCCCTTATAAATCCGATCATCCATTGACGACGCCGCCGCGAAAGGGGCGCACTATGCAGGATATCGAAACGCTCATTCAACACTTTGTCAATAACAGTTGGGGGCCGGTAATGCCAGCTGGTGAGGTGTGTTTCCCTATTGAAGCCACCAAAGGTCTCAACAGCTATCAAATTATCAGCGATGGGGGCACAACATCATATCGCACTAGAATACGCACCCCCTCATTCCCACACTTACAAATGATCCCTCTGATGTCGCGGGGATTACTAATTGCAGATCTAATCGCAATTATTGCCAGTATTGACTTTGTTATGGCGGATGTGGATCGATAACAACAAATAATCACTCTTAGATTTGGGAGGGGATATTTATGCATTTCGCAGTCCGATGTCCTCTTGCCGCAATAACATCCGGCGGCAACGGCATCTTCTAGATGCCTCCATGATACCAACATAGGAGGCGCAAATGTCCAGCTTATTAGAACCGGAACTTATTGAAGTAATGGAGAAAAGCAACAAGGATCCAGAAGAACTCTCAGGAACCCTTACTGACGAGGAAAAAAGAGATATTGATAAAGAGGCCGCTCATTATGAGGGAAAATCTTCAGTGGTTTTAGAGGCTCTCAGAATCGTACAGAAGCATCGGGGTTGGATTTCAGATAGCAGTCTTCAGGCTATTGCAAACTACTTGGAAATACCTGCGGCCCAACTAGAAGGTGTAGCCACCTATTATCAACTCATTTTCCGCCAACCTGTTGGCAAGGAAGTGATTTATCTATGTAAAAGTTCCAGCTGCTGGATTATGGGCTGCGATCAATTGCAAAAACATATAAGCCAGCGCCTGCAAATTGAACCTGGACAGACATCTGCTGATGGGATTTTTACCCTACTAGAAACACCCTGCCTTGGAGACTGTGATAAAGCGCCGGTGTTGATGCTTGGAGACGAAATGTATAGAAATCTCAATGAATCGGCCATCGACGCATTAATCGATAAAAAGAAACAAGTCCATGCTGACAAATCCCCTGACTAAAAACATCACCAAAGAGAATATCGCAGCGGATATCACACGATACCTGGCTAACGATGGTTATCAAGGATGGCGCAAGGCCCACGCTATGGCGCCGGATGACATTATCAATCTCGTCAAAGACGGTGGGTTACGTGGACGTGGCGGTGCGGGATTTAATACCGGATTAAAGTGGAGCTTTGTTCCCCGTGGAGAAGACTCACCAAAACAGAAATTTATAGTTTGCAATGCCGATGAGATGGAGCCAGGTACCTTCAAAGACCGCCTCCTGATGGAACGTGATCCTCACTTATTAATAGAGGGGATGGCAATAGCGGCCTACGCTATAGGTGCATCTGTTGGGTATATCTTCATTCGCGGGGAATATCATCTGGCTGCAGAGCGCTTGGAAATTGCAATTGAGGAGGCAAGATCCCAAGGATTCATTGGCAATAACATTTTTGACAGTGCGTATTCACTGGAAATCTTCGTCCATCGTAGTGCCGGTAATTATATCTGTGGAGAGGAAACAGCGCTGCTCAACGCCCTTGAGGGACGCCGCGCAATCCCCAGAGCAAAACCGCCCTTTCCACAGGTAAGTGGCCTCTGGGGCAAACCAACGGTGGTGAACAATGTAGAGACCTTCTGCAATATCCCACATCTGGTGGCCCTTGGAATCGACTGGTATCGCGGCTTGGGAGTGGGTCAGGATGCTGGCAGTAAAATTTTTGGTGTCAGCGGCAAGGTCAAAAATCCGGGCGCCTGGGAGCTGCCCATGGGAACGCCCATTCGCGAGATTATTGAGCAGTATGCCGGGGGCATGCGAGATGGACTGAGGCTGAAAGGTTTCCTTCCAGGTGGTGGCTCTACCGACTTCCTCGGACCCGACCACCTGGACCTCCCAATGGATTACGACATAATCGGCAAGGCTGGCAGCCGCATGGGAACCGGCACAATTACTGTCATGGATGATAAGACCTGTCCTGTAGGGCTAGTGCTAAACCTTACCCAGTTTTTCGCGCGAGAATCCTGTGGCTGGTGTACGCCCTGCCGGGATGGATTGCCATGGGTTGTGAAAGTTCTACAGCGAATAGAAAACGGGGAAGGTCTACCCGAGGATCTAGAGCTACTACAAGAGCAGTGTGAACGAATTGGACCCGGTAAAACCTTCTGTGCACTGGCTCCTGGAGCGGCAGAACCCATTCAAAGTGCCCTTAAATTATTTGAACAGGACTTCCTAGATCATATAAAGAAAGGCTGTTGCCCCTATAAATAATTAACAAACTATTTGTCCAGGGCTCCCAATATTATCGATAAAGCATAATGGATTAGCCATGCCAACCATTACAATCGACGGCGAGAAATATCTGGTTGATGGTGATCAGAACTTACTCAGTAGCTGCCTGACTCTGGGCTTTAACGTTCCCTATTTTTGCTGGCATCCAGAAATGGGCTCGGTAGGTGCCTGTCGTCAATGTGCGATGATCGAATATAAAGACAGTGAAGATGAATCAGGCCGCTTGATTATGAGCTGTATGACACAAGTTCGTGATGGTGGCATTTACAGTGTTAAGGCCGAAGCGGCCCAGGAATTTCGCGGCAGCATAATTGAAGATCTGATGACCAACCACCCTCACGATTGCCCAGTTTGTGAGGAGGGGGGTGAGTGTCATTTACAGGATATGACAGAAATGTCAGGCCATACCATGCGCCGCTACAGGGGCACAAAGCGCACACATCGCAATCAATATCTTGGCCCTTTTATCAATCACGAAATGAACCGCTGTATTACCTGCTACCGCTGTATACGTTTTTACAACGACTATGCCGGAGGAAATGACTTACAGGCACTCGGCCGAAATCATCAGGTTTATTTTGGCCGAGAGCAAGAAGGCCGTTTACAAAATGGTTTCAGTGGCAACTTAGTTGAAGTCTGCCCAACTGGTGTATTTACCGATAAGACTTTTAGTGCACATTTTGTACGTAAGTGGGACCTGCAAACTGCGCCATCGATTTGTGAGCATTGTGCGGTGGGATGCAATACTGCCCCTGGAGCAAGGGAATCCAGTAACAGCTACGAACCAATGTTAAGGCGTATTACCAACCTCTACCATCACGATATTAACGGTTATTTTCTCTGTGATCGGGGACGCTTCGGATACGAATATGTCAATAGCGCAGCACGTATTACTCATGTTTTAAGTGCACAGGACGAAGATCTCATCGGTTCCACTGCAGATTCAAAAGATCAACTCCATCGAAGGGTCAGCCCCCGTGATGGCGTCCTGCATCTATCGGTACAAATTACCGCCGCGCAACGCCAGCTGCGCAGAATCATCGGTATTGGCTCACCTCGGGCATCGCTGGAAAATAATTATGCGCTACGTCAGTTAGTCGGGGGCGATAACTTCTTCTCTGGACTAAATCGTCTCGATCACCAATTGCTTCAATTAGTAAACCACATACAAAGCGACAAACGGATTACCAGCCCCAACACGCCTGAAATAGAAGCCGCTGATGTGGTTCTGATAATCGGTGAGGATATCTATAACACGGCGCCACGAATTGCTCTGGCTGTACGTCAAGCAGCACGAAATCGTCAAAAGAAACAGGCACAGGATCTAAAGATACCTCTCTGGCAGGATGCTTCTGTAAGACAGCTAGAGGGTGATCCCAGCCCGATTATCTTTCTTGGAACGGAGCTTACTGAGCTCGCAGACATTACCGCAACCACCCTGTTTGAATCGCCAGATAAAATTGCCCTATTTACCCAAGCCCTTACCCAGCAAATTACTGGGTCAAGTAATCATTTCCCAGATATTTCTCTAGAACTTCAGAAAAATGTCAAACACACCACACAGCTACTACTCAATGCGACCAATCCACTCATTATTTCTGGAATTTCCAGCAGGAACTCCAGCATTCTAATGGCGGCAGCAGAACTGGCCGGTGTACTCAGCGATCATAGAAAGATGCCCACAAAGCTGTATTTAAACTGTGGCGAAGTGAATAGCCTGGGAATGATCCAATTATTCAATAAAAAAGAAGGCTATCTGGAACAACTTTTGGAATCACTAACAGACTCAAGCGGGGATATACCTACTAGTCTTATCGTACTGGAAAATGATTTATATCGGCGACTAGACACACCATCAGTAGAAAAAATATTTACTCTCGTGGATGAAGTGATTCTTATTGATACCCTACAGACACCCACTGCCAAGAGGGCAAACTGGATCTTTCCAGCATCCACAACCGCTGAGTCACAAGGTACCTATGTTAATAATAATGGTCTGGCACAGCGCTTCTATGCAGTCTATGAAGGAAAAGACTATATACAAGAGAGCTGGCGCTGGCTCGTGGATGCCGTAGAGTTTTGCACAGAGAAACCTGACAACCTTTCACCACTCTACAGCTGGAAGCACAGCACAGATCTCAGTGATGCCATAGCGAAGGAATTTAAGACATTAAGGATTCTCACTGAGCTAGGTCCAAATGAAGACTATCGTATTGATGGACTTAAGGTTGCTCGCCAAAGTGCTCGTTATAGCGGCCGCACAGCTATTCACGCCCAACAGCATGTCTCAGAGACACCTCCTGTAATTGATCCTGATGCTCCCATGAGCTTCAGTATGGAAGGCATACACAATCCCAATAAAACGCCACTGCAGGCTAATATTTGGTCGCCTGGATGGAATTCGAACCAGTCTATTTTTAAGTTTCAGCAACAAGTTGGCGGTGAGCGCAAAGGCGGTCCATCGGGTAAATATATTGAGCGCTCCCAACAGTCTCTCCATGAGTGGAATACTTCGGACGATCAATCAATAAAACCAACCGAAAATGACAATAAATTGCAGATGCTCCCCATTTATCGCCTATTTGGCAGTGAGGAGCTCAGTAATCAATCAATGTCATTTTCTGAAGTCATAGATGCTCCCTTCGTATTGATACATCCTGATGTGATAACTCAATACACTACCCAAGAGGGAGAGCTGGTAGATATTGAAACTAACTGTGGAGTCTACAGGGCTGAGCTAAAGAGCTGTATCAGCATACCTAACGGCTGTATTGGCATTCCTTTTGGTTTGCCTGGACTGGAAACCCTAGCTCCCCAGATCCCCGGCTATGCCGCTTTACGTCCGGTAGTGACACCTGCAATTAGCGAGGGGCAATAAGCCATGAGTACATCAATCTGGATGACTCTATTAAATATTTTCGGAGTACTTATCGTTACGGTATTACTGGCGGCCATCCTCACCTGGGGGGAAAGGAGACTGCTGGGTTTCTGGCAAGACAGGCCAGGTCCAAACCGCGTTGGTCCATTTGGCACATTGCAAGTCCTTGCCGATATGATCAAATTATTTTTCAAGGAGGATTTTATTCCTCGGTTTGCGGATATACCCGTCTTTGTTCTTGCACCAACTGTTGTTATGGCAACGATGTTAATTGCCTTTGCTGTTGTGCCCATGTCACCCAGTATTGGCGTTTCTGATCTTAATATTGGCCTGTTATTTGTGCTGGCAATGAGTTCTATTGCGGTTTACAGCATAATCCTCGGTGGTTATGCCTCCAACAACAAGTATGCTCTATTGGGAGGCCTTAGGGCCGCCGCTCAAACCGTGTCTTACGAAGTCTTTATGGGATTGAGCCTGATGGGCGTAGTGATGATGTCCGGTAGTTTCAACCTGCGAGATATTGTCAATGCCCAGGCCGATACCTGGTTTATCGTGCCTCAGTTTCTGGGATTTATAGTTTTTTTTATCGCTGGTATTGCCGAGAGTCGCAGAACACCCTTTGATCTCCCCGAGGCAGAACATGAATTGACTGCAGGATTTCATACCGAATATTCAGGCATGAAATTTGGAATGTTCTTCGTTGGTGAATATCTTGCCGTCATTCTGATATCCGCACTAATCACCACTTTATTTCTAGGGGGCTGGCATGGCCCCCTACTTCCTCCTATTATCTGGTTCTGCCTGAAAACCGCTTTCATGGTTGCCATTTTCATCCTGCTGCGAGCCGCCTTACCACGCCCCCGATACGACCAGCTGATGAAATTTGGATGGAAAGTCATGCTCCCCTTATCACTGGTAAATCTGCTCGCTACCGCTGGAATCTTGTTATGGGTCGCCTAGGTATTCAATCATATCTAGCCGGCATTGTCGGAGAAAGAAAATGATCGCCAGTCAAATACGCAGCATGTGGTTGGTTTTTAAGCATCTATTTCGGCGCAATGTTACTGTTCAGTACCCCGAGGAAAAACCCTACCTAGCACCACGCTATCGCGGAAGAATTATTTTAAGCCGGGACCCCAATGGGGATGAGCGCTGTGTTGCTTGTAATCTTTGCGCGGTTGCTTGCCCTCCCGACTGTATTTCATTACAAAAGACAGAAGACCCTGATGGCCGTTGGCGTCCTGAGTATTTCCGTATTAACTTTTCTCGTTGCATTATGTGTGGACTTTGTGAAGATGCCTGCCCGACTTATGCTATCCAGTTGACGCCTGACTTCGAGATGTGTGAATACGACCGGCAAAATATGGTATACGAAAAGGAAGATCTCTTAATTGATGGACCAGGAAAATATCACGACTACAGCTTCTATCAAGTCGCCGGCAAAGCAATAAAAGGGAAAGATAAGGGCCAGGCGGAAAATGAAGCAGAACCGATTAATATTAAGAGTCTTAATTTATAGCCCGAAAAATATGGTAATCAGAGAACCATTATCTTTTAAACAGATAAATCATGTACAAAGGACATAATCTCACGACCGAAATTATTACCAACTATAAATAAATACTCATAAAAATTATTCTAGCACAGCAGAAGATGCTGTTATCGATCACCTCTAAATTGGAAAAGATTTAATCTGGAGGGAACATCCATATGAATTTTATCTTCTACTTGACAGCAGCTATAGCGGTAGCGGCCACTACGATGGTGATCTTTCACAAAAATGCTGTTCACGCCCTTCTTTATCTTGTGACGTCGTTACTGGCAGTGGCTGTCATCTTCTACCAGTTTGGCGCCCCTCTTGCTGCAGCACTTGAAGTCATCATTTATGCAGGCGCCATTATGGTGCTTATTATTTTTGTGATAATGATGCTTAACCAGGGAGATTCCACAGTGGTACAGGAGCAAACATGGCTTCAACCCAGAACATGGTTCGGCCCAGCTTTATTATCTGCCCTATTGTTAGCTCAACTGATAATACTGGTAAGTAGTGGGCAGGTTTCTTCACATCAAACTTTCTATTACATAGGCCCCAAGCAAATTGGTATCGCCCTCTTTAGCCACTATGTCCTCGCCGTAGAGTTGGCCTCAATGTTATTACTTGCGGGGTTAGTCGGTGCTTTCCATCTGGCTCGGCGTAAGAAAATTGACACTGAGGATTCCAGCAATGCCAATTGAAACTGCACCAGGCCTTGAAGCAGGTATTCTTCTCGCATCCATTCTTTTTTGCCTTGGCCTAGCCGGCTTGATGATGAGACGAAATATCATCTTCATGTTGATGTGTGTAGAAATATGTACAAATGCAGCAGCATTGATGTTTGTTGTAGCCGGTGCGCACTGGGGAAATGCGGATGGTCAAGTGATGTTTGTATTTGTGGTCACCTTAGCAGCTGCGGAAGTTGCCATTGCACTCGCTTTGGTTCTGCAGTTTTACCATCGTAAACACACCGTCGATATTGATCAACTAAATGAACTGAGAGGTTAATATGCAGGGGCTATTGGCTTGGGTACCCCTTTTACCGCTAGTTGGCTTCCTGACTCTGGTTGCTATTCCCCTCTTTCATCGAAATGAGCCTCCGCAAAAGTTAGTAGCCTGTATCGGCGTAGGAAGTGTTGGCTTAGCCGCACTATTAACTATAACCGTCGCCATAACATTGTTTTGGAGAACTCCATCCGAGTTAGTCAATATTACTTTATGGCAGTGGATGCTGGTGGACAATTTGGAACTGGTTTTCAAATTCCACGTAGATTGGTTGACCATGGTGATGTTATTGATCATCACAGGGGTAGGTTTTTTGATTCATCTTTATTCAGTGGGATATATGCGGGAGGATCTAGATTTTCGCCGCTACTTCGCCTATCTGAATCTGTTTGTATGCGCCATGTTGATTCTAGTTTTGGCCGATAATCTGGTTTTACTCTATCTTGGCTGGGAAGGCGTTGGGCTCTGCAGCTACCTACTAATAGGTTTTTGGTATAAAGAGCCAGCCAATGGCACTGCTGCACAAAAAGCGTTTATTGTTACCCGTATTGGCGATACGGCGATGGCCATCGGTTTGTTCCTGCTTTTCTATGAATTTTCAACACTGAATATTCAACAACTTACCTTTGCTGTAAATAGTCAAGATGTAAATACCGAAGTAATTACTTTAGCTTGCTTGCTTCTACTCGGAGGTGCTGTGGGCAAGTCTGCACAGTTACCACTACAGACTTGGCTGCCCGATGCGATGGCAGGTCCAACACCTGTTAGCGCCTTGATTCACGCTGCCACTATGGTTACCGCGGGAGTTTACTTGATTGCACGCATGCATCCTCTTTATATGCTATCCGAAGTAGCAATGACTGCTGTTGCACTTGTCGGCGCTATCACATTACTGCTTTCGGGCTTTAGTGCAATAGCTCAAAGCGATATAAAAAGGGTACTCGCCTACTCCACAATCAGCCAGATCGGCTATATGTTCCTTGCGCTAGGTGTCGGCGCTTGGTCGGGTGCCATATTTCATTTGATGACGCATGCTTTTTTTAAGGCTTTACTTTTTCTCTCCGCAGGTTCTGTGATATTAAGCCTACACCATGAACAGAATGTTTTCTCGATGGGTGGCCTCTACAGAAAAATACCATTGACTTTTATCTGTTTTACTATCGGCTGCGCTTGCCTTGCTGCACTCCCCTTTACATCTGGATTCTATAGTAAAGACCATATATTGCTGAGTGCCTGGGAGTACCACCAGGGAGTCAATATTTTATGGCTTGCCGGTATACTCGGAGCATTAGTAACTGGGATTTATAGCTTCCGTCTATTATTTTTGGTTTTTCTCGGAAGAGAAGGCATAGCTTCCGCCCACTGTAAGGATGCCAACACCCCTGTGATGAGCATACCTCTCTGCATTCTCGCAGTGCTGGCGTTATTTGGTGGCTTATTAGCTCCACCCCTACAGTCTGTATTTGGTGTTCGCCCAGATGAAGACCACTCACCCTGGATCGAAGTGATTGCCATAGCAATGCCATTGATTGGCCTAACCATCGCTTGGCGATTATTTCTGCATGAACAGAAAGCCGGCGAACAACGCTCGCCCCTTATGCAATTTTGGTTCTCTGGCTGGGGCTTTGACTGGTTGTATGACCATCTACTAGTTAGACCCTTCAAGTACCTTACCAAAATAAACCATAACGATATTATTGACAGCTTCTACAAAGGGACCGCGGCAGCTAGTCGGCAGATTAACGCCCTTTTAAGCTCTTCTCAAAATGGACAGGTGCGTTGGTACCTAACCTCTTTTGCAATTGGCTCCATTCTATTCCTCGCACTTCTGGTGGCTTTATGACCCTATTGACAATCATTATTATATTGTTCACCGGCGGCATAGTAGCTTGGCTGTCAGAGCGATATTTTAAGGCTGGTGGACGTTGGATTAGTTTGATCAGCCTGCTACTCTCAGCCTTATTACTCACAAACTATTCCACATTTATTCATTCTACCGAGGTGGGGATAACGGAACCCTGGTGGGATAGTCTACAGATATCTTGGATTCCCCGATTTGGAATTGACTTCCATCTTGCCATTGATGGATTGAGCTTTCTCATGCTGGCGCTGACCCTGGCTATGGGAATTTTTGGGGTCTTGATGACCTGGAACGATATAAGTTTCCGCAGAGGATTTTTCTATTTCAATTACCTCTGGACTCTGGCTGGGGTTGCTGGTGTTTTTACCGCTATTGATCTTTTCCTATTTTTCTTTTTTTGGGAAGTCATGCTGATACCCATGCTCTTCCTTATCGCAGTGTGGGGATATGAGCAACGTATTTATGCCGCTATCAAGTTCTTCATTTTTACTCAGGCCAGCAGCCTTCTAATGTTGATTGCTATCGTTGCTTTGGTTTACATTCACTACACCAACACCGGGCAGCTAACCTTTAATTACAATGCACTATTAGATGCCCGCCTCTCTCCTGGAGTTGCCTACTGGTTAATGCTGGGATTCTTTGTTGCTTTTATAGTCAAATTACCAGCTCTACCTTTCCATACCTGGCTGCCGGATGCACATACTCAAGCACCTACAGCAGGCAGTATCCTTTTGGCTGCTATTCTCCTTAAAACTGGTGCTTATGGCCTATTACGCTTTAATCTACCTTTATTTCCCGAGAGTTCAATAGAATTTGCACCTGTCGCGATGACCATTGGAGCTATCAGTATTATTTATGGTGCGATGCTCGCGTTTGCCCAAAGAGACATGAAGAGACTCGTGGCTTACTCCAGTGTTAGCCACATGGGATTTGTTTTGCTTGGTCTTTACGCCCTTGACACTATTGCTATACAAGGGGCTGTAATGCAAATGATTGCTCATGGTTTGAGTACCGCAGCCTTATTTGCGCTAGTTGGGGCCTTGCAACATCGCCTCCACACCAGGGATATGCAGCAACTGGGTGGCCTTTGGGCCAGATTGCCAAAGTTATCTGCTGTTGCGCTTTTCTTTGCGGTGGCATCACTGGGACTTCCCGGCCTCGGCAACTTTGTTGCTGAATTCACAGTGCTTGTAGGGAGCTTCCGCAGCAATCACTGGATAACAGCCCTAGCGGCTATCGGACTTATTGGTGCAGCACTCTATGCCCTACTGATGATGCAAAAGGTCTTTTTCGGTAAGCTAAATAAAAGACTGGAAAAACCCATTCGAGAGCAAGAAACGACAGATCTTACTATACGAGAGTCCTGTGCCCTGCTCACGCTCGCCGGACTTTTGGTATTTATCGGTTTGCATCCACAGCCGATTTTCAATATTGCAGACCAGACCGTACAGAGATCGACCGCAAAAATTGAAGCAGCTTTGTATATTCAGAATTCCACTCGAGACAAATTATCTACTCAGATTCATCCGATTAAGCTTGAACACACCTCAATAGAGGAAAAAACTCCATGAGTGCTCAGGAACTTTTTGGGATACTGCCCCTACTGATACTAAGTGCAGGTATAGTGATTCTTCTGTTACAGGTATCTTTTTGGAGAGGACATCTGGGTGCGTTGGCAACCACCATGATTACCCTAGTGTTAGCCATGGCATCCTGCTTTTGGGTTGCTGGCACTCTATCTGGAGCGACCAGCTCTATTCAGGTGACTGCATTAATTCTAGTCGACTATACGGCTTTATTTTTCTGCCTCCTTTTACTCTTAACCGCCTTTGGGATTAGCATCATGGGTTTTAATTACCTGCGTTTGCGCTGTGATCCCAAAGGGATTTCGGGAAGTTATCCTGAGGAGTATTACATCCTGTTGCTGCTGGCAATGTTAGGAGCCTGCACGCTTATTTTTTCCAGTCACTTTGCTACCTTCTTTCTTGGACTTGAACTTATTAGTCTCTCTTTATATCCAATGCTCGGATTTTCATTGACTGGAGACCTATCCCCCAAGCGTGAGCAACTTAAATCCCTTGAATCGGCGATTAAATACCTGATTCTATCTGCTTTATCCACTGCATTGGGTCTATTTGGTATTGCACTGATTTATAGTGCAAGTGGCGCTTTGGATTTTGCCGGCATAGCTTCACGAATAACTGAGCTATCTCAAACTTCCACTTTATTTGCTACTGGAGTCACCTTGCTCCTTATCTCTGTAGCTTTTAAATTATCACTAGTCCCATTTCATATTTGGACACCTGATGTTTATCAAGGGGCTCCAACACCAACAACAGCCTTAATAGCAACCATAGGTAAAGGTGCCGTAATCGGATTTCTACTGCGATTCTTTAATATCCTGGATCTTTACAGTAGTCAGGTTTTGATTGATATGCTCTCTATAGCAGCTATAGCCAGTATGTTAGTTGGCAATCTTCTGGCATTAATGCAAACAAATATCAAGCGCCTTCTAGCCTACTCCTCTATTGGTCATATTGGTTATTTGATTGTGGCCTTTATCATTGGTAAAAGCACTTTTGGCACTGAGGCAGTTATTTATTACCTGATAGCATACATAATCACCACACTGGGATCTTTTGCGGTAGTAGGTTTAGTCGCTGATTCTGTTGAGGAAAAAATTCTTAAAGGTGAGTATCCTGAAAATCCCCTTTCAGACGCTCAAAACCCTTATCAAAGTGCATTCTACCAGGGCCTTTTATGGCGCTCACCTTGGCTGGCGAGCTGTTTTGCCGCTATGCTGCTTTCCCTTGCCGGTATTCCTCTAACTATCGGATTTATCGGCAAATTTTATGTATTTACTGCTGGAGTAGAAGGGCAAATGTGGGTACTCCTGGCAGGTGTAGTAATCGGCAGTACACTGGGGCTTTTTTACTATCTACGCTTGCTACTAACTATGGTTCAACGTGATAGCACACATGACACTGTCAACACAGGAACTGTACAAATCGCTGTATCAGGTCAGCTACTCTTGTTTATATTGACAGTTGCTCTATTAATCTTTGGTATATTCCCTCAAATCTTGATCAACTGGATAAATGCACTATAAAGATTAATTAGGGTATGGCCGCTAGAAGATACGACCATTTTCTGCCCAATAACAATTTCCTAGGTATCAAAGGGCAAATCTATGAAAACTTTTAAGCAGGCATTTGAAATCATTCAAGATGCCGAGAAATTTCACCTGGATATGGCTGGCTTATACGAGAATTTACTTGACAAATCTGAAGACTACAGAACACAGTTACTGTTAAAGCATATGTTGGAACACGAACAACGCATGGCGAGAAATCTTTCTAATTATGGAGAAATCGCTCAGCAAAGAGTCATGCAAACCTGGCTACAGTATACCCACGAAGAAAGCGCTCACGATTTTATTCGACAACTACCACTAAGTGATCCCCCAACTATTAAAGAGGTCAATAATATTGGACGGGAAGTGGATAGGTATTTTTCAAGCCTCTACGAAGCCGTTTATGGTGCTATTGAGTCGATGGAAGTAAAAGAAGTTTTCGAGGATTTGAAGCAGATACAAGACAAAGAACGCATTACCCTATCTATGGCAACTAATTCTCTCTGGGATATGTAACAAAAGCTAAAGGGTGAAGGTTTGCTAAGAGCAAAGCTCCCCCCTCTAATTTACCTTAGAGCTTAAAACTCATACTGTGCACGCACATAATAAAGCGCACCATTAAAGCCCATAGGCGCTGTTTCTGGGTACTCAGCACCTGCAACACCTGACCAGGGGTTTTTATCTGGGTAGTTGTTGAACAGGTTTTCAGCACCAGCAATCAGGGACAAAGACTCAGTAAAGTCGTATGCACCTTCGATATCCACAGTCCACTCATCACCGGCATCAATGGGAAATTTCGGGTCATCCAAGTGTGCTTCCCAATAACTACCGTAGTAGTTCAAACGTACCAAGCCACGCCAGCCATCACCAGCATGAGAGAGGGTAGCGTTCCCACGAACATTGGGAAGACCATCCTCCAGTTGACCTAAGCGCATATCACTAATGGTCTCCTCCCGATACTTAGTTACCTCAGTGTCGGTCCAGTTGGCAGCAAGACTCAGATCGGTGGCGTCACCAAGTGGGTAAGTTGCAACCAAGTCGATACCCCGTGTTTTAGTATCGAAATCGTTGGTATAGAAGCGGAAGTACGACAAAGAATCGGCTCCACTGATACCATCTGCAACCAATTGTGCACGTTCGGCATCACTTAGTTCCTGATCCGCAGATTGAGTGATGCGATCACTTACTGCTATCTGGAAGTAATCGAAAGTAATATCCCAATCTCCAGCAGCAATAATCGCTCCAATAGTGAAGCTTTCCGACTCCTCTGGTTCTAATTGCTTACCGCCTTTTAGTTGTGCAATAGGATTAGTCGGAGGGATGGTACCTTTATTTGCCAACTGTCCATTCGTAAAAGCGGTAGTCACATTACTGATATTTGACTGGGCTGGTGTAGGTGCGCGGAAGCCTGTACTGATAGTGGAGCGTAAAGCTAACATATCATTGACTACATAATGACCTGATAACTTGAAGTTGGAGGTATCACCAAAATCAGAGAAGTCCTCCCAACGCAGAGCCGCTCCCAGTCGTAAATTATCAGTCGCCTCCAATTCAAAGTCTGTATAGAGAGCAATATTATCTCGGTCAAAAGTACCGACGACTTCCGGACCAAATCCAGGGAATCCATTAGAGCCAATAGAGAAACTTTGCTCAGCCAAAGGCCCTTTAGCCCAGGAAGCTTCATCACCTAATGAAACTTTAAATTCTTCCTCACGCCACTCAAAACCACCGGCCATATACAGTGTCTTGCCAGCCAACTCAGTAGCCTTGGTCAGGTCAAGATTAAAGTTGGTTTCAGTTTGCGTATAACCACCAGGATTAAAGCTAGTAGGCGTCTCCGGGCCCATGGTGGCATTAATGGTATTGTAGATATGGAAATCTACTTTGTTCTGACCTCTGCTAGCACTGACATCGTAACCAATACCATTGGCAAAATCTCCGCGCAGACCGAAGACCATCGAGTAATCTTCCAGGTCACCACCAAATCGTGGAGTAAAGCCACCCGGGAACATCTCAGTAAAGGAGAAACACTCATCAAGATCGTGAGCTTCAGAGACACTGACATTTTGACAGTTATCTATACCATTACTGGGATCTAAGTCACCGATCAAAGGAACTAGAATTTTATCTAGCTCTCCATCACCATCTTTATCCTCATCTGAATCAACCTCCATTGCAAAAACGCCTGCCCGAGTCTCAGGATTACGATAATAGAACCCTCCATCGGTGGAACGGCTGGCGTAGTTACCAAAGGCATATAGCTCAACGGTATCATTCAGTTCAATAGCACTGTTTATAAAGAACTTAGTGTCATCATTTACTTCTGGCTGCCCCCAGATTTGCGCGGGGCTGGCAACATGGGTATTGCCATCGGCAATCAGCTGTGCGGCGTCATCCCGCTGGGTACTGCGACTGGTGGAATCCTGCTCGCGATACTCCATGCTGAAGTTGACGAAGCCGGAATCGGTCAGTGGCAGGCCGAAGTTAGCAGCAACCATACTCTGGTCACCATCACCTTCCGCGGTAGTGGCATGCTTCATTTCAACAGTGCCACCCTCGGCAGCATCTTTGAGCTGGAAGTTGATGACCCCGGCAATAGCATCGGAACCGTATTGGGCGGCTGCACCGTCGCGTAGTACCTCTACCTGTTTCAGTGCTATGGCTGGTATAGCGGAGATATCCGGGCCCTGAGCGCCATCCGATACACCACTTCCCAGAAAGGAGATTACAGAAGCACGGTGACGACGCTTGCCATTCACCAATACCAGAGTGCTATCCGGCGGCAGTCCACGCAGGTTGGCTGGGCGTACAATCGAGGCAGCATCAGAGATTGGCTTTGCATTCACATTGTAGGACGGCACCACATTGCGCAAAAGGTTGTTGAGATCCCCATCCCCCTGATTCACAAACTCATCACC
This sequence comes from Microbulbifer sp. CnH-101-G, assembly GCF_052466775.1. Lineage (NCBI taxonomy): Bacteria > Pseudomonadati > Pseudomonadota > Gammaproteobacteria > Cellvibrionales > Microbulbiferaceae > Microbulbifer > Microbulbifer sp. CnH-101-G. Next base: position 428,015 of record NZ_CP174292.1, on the reverse strand, counting down.
AGTGACAATATCGATAGGTGCCGAGGAATCCGTCGCAGAGCGTCCTTCAACGCGAGTGCCGATGGTGATGACCTCCTCCAGAAGAGCATCCTCGGCAATTGCCGGGCTGGATACTGCAGCAACCGCCATTGCCAACAGCGATGGAGCGCCACAGGCCGCTAGCCAGCGCTTCTTATTTTCTTTCATGTAATTACCCTGTCAATTATTAGTTTTATCTTCTAATCCTAATCCATCCGATTTCGGCAGCGTGTTGGCTTACAAATGCACGAGGCCAGATACAGAGAAATCTGCGCCTGCTTTAGATAGCCTGCACTGAGTTACATACGAATTTAGCCAGAAAATCCCAATGATGAACATCATCATTTTTAATCACTGCAAGAAGCGTGACACAGGTAAAAAATGCCAGTAAAAATGGAAAATTAAAATACCTAAATAACAGATATTGACAATTTAAATCATGTCCAATCTAGAAATAATGTCATTTGTGACATTGAGGATATTAGGAATAAACCGAACTTAAAGGAAATTATCGAACCGAGAAAATTGGATGCGAGGTAAGTAATTATCATCCATATCGAGCACAGGTAGAATAATAAATGATATTTACCCTAAAGTGAAACTGACTGTCCTAAGAAATAAAAATTTGAAGGGATCATCATCCACTAAAGGGTACTGGGCTTCACTAGAACCTACTGTCTACTGTGAGCCCCTAGCAAAACCCCAAATAAGCTATATGTCGCCCAAGGCAAACTCCACAGCCTTATTTGCATGTATTAGAGTAGTATCCATCAGTGGAATCGCTATATCCTCCTGAGAGACCAACATACCAATTTCGGTACAGCCTAGAATCACAGCTTCCACCCCTTGGGCGGACAGAAAATGGATAATGCGGAGATACTCCTCTCTTGATGAAGCTTTGATCTTTCCTTTACAGAGCTCCTCATAGATCACACTATGTACTATTTCTCTATCAGGGACAGTGGGAACAATCAGGGTTATTCCATATTTTTCCTGTATATACTTACGGTAAAAATCCTGCTCCATGGTGAAAGCCGTACCCAAAAGTCCCACTTTCTGAACATCTTCCCTAAGTAAAATTTCAGCCACAGCGTCTGCAATATGCAGGAGAGGGATATCCACCGAAGTCGCTACCTGCTCGGCCACTTTATGCATGGTATTGGTACAGATAAGAACACAGTCCGCCCCAGCGGATTCCAATGCCTGGGCCGCCTGAGCCAGCACCTGCCCAGCCTCTTCCCATTGACTCGCTCGTTGGAGCTTTTCAATCCTGGCAAAGTCGACACTGTATAAAATAATCTCTGCGGAATGCAGCCCGCCAAGTTGCCGATTAACTCCTTGATTAATCAACTTGTAGTAGAGCTGTGTGCTCTCCCAACTCATACCACCAAGTAGCCCTATTCTTCTTACCGCCTTCTCCACCGTATTCTCACTTAATTCTGACAATTTGAAGCAATAAATTTATGCCAGGTAGCAACTAGAAACAACCAACTGTGGAATATTGCACTTTAGAAAATGTGAGACGTGTAAACACCAGCAGACTACTCATCATCTATGGATGGTTCCAAAGCCATACAGGAGGCTATTAAATTTCTTTTACTGAAATTATAACCGGAGAGAAAAGCCATCATGTTCTCCCTCCCTAAAAGTCTACGGGTAATTTCTTTTAAGGAGATTCCTTGTCGCCCCAACTCCTGGGCAGAACACGATAAGTTAAGCAAGTAATCATATTTATCTTGTAGTCGCTTCTTACCGTTTTCGACCATACCTCGATGGGGACATAAGATAAGTTCAAAATTATATTGAAGCACTTTGCGTATGCTTTGCATCAGAATTGGGATGCTCTCATCCTTGCGCAACATCTTCAGATGACTTGCCACATAGAGGTCTGCCGTGAATATCCAACCCCGATCCTCCATCAAATAGCAGGTCATATCCTTGGCATGCCCCGGAGCCGGGATAGCAATTACCTTCTCACCAGCTATGCGTAAATTCTTAGGCAGCTCTGCAGCTTCTGCGAGTCCCGGTGCCCCCCAAATAAGCCTTTGAAGTGGTGGTATACGGAAACCACGCTTTAAAATTTCTATCGTTGCTTTAGGGGCTCGAGGCTGAACACCTGTCAACTTATAGATTGCCCCAGCATTGCCGCTATGATCTTCATGGTGATGCGTTAGAAGAAGCTGACGAAAGGGTTTATTTTTCACGAACCACTTGACGTATTTCCATTGATTGCTAGGGCCTGCATCAATAATGGTGTCCTTTAATCGATAAACGATAAACGTGGTGTTAATTCCAAAGTCAAACCTGCCAACTCTCTGCGCATCGAGATCTTTGTAATCAAATGAATCGATGACCGACACACAAGCCTCCGTCACCTGAAATCAATAAATTGGGAAGACTAGAGATTTAAGATAGTTATATCTAGTGGTGAAGGGCTAGGTATCTGGGAAACAAGGGGTAAATAGCACGACATCTTAGGATGAGAAGATAGCGTTCACGCTTATGAGATTAATCCGTCAACTCCATCCGTAGTTTTAGTCCTAGCTTGGAGGTAGCCCCAGTGGTAACCCAAGCAATCTGTCCATTACTCCCCACGATAACCATCGTTGGCGTTACTTTGATCCCCCACTGGCCACTTATACTACCCATAGGGTCATTAATAGTTGGAAATTTTAAATTATGCTGGAGCATATATTCTTTAACCACTTCCTCATCTCCAGACCGCATAGCGACGCTCAAGACCTGATATTCACGCGCCAATTCAGAAATCTTAGGAGATACTATGCGACAATATGGACACCATGAGCCCCAGAAATAAATAAGCACCGGTCCATGTGTCGTCATATGTTTAAGGTCTATTAAATTCCCATTCAAAGTTTCCCCTTTCAGCGGTGGCGCCAGATCTTTTGGGATGTCCCGTTGCTGATAGTAGGCTACCGCCGCCATTACCAAAATAGCCAGCATGAAAAAGACTATCAGTTTTACCGACATTCGATACCAGTGAATACCCACTACAGTCTTCACCTATTTTCTCATTTACACTGAACCAATCTTACAGAACCAATAATCCCTAACGACTAGAAGCGGGCTTTTCTTCTTTATTTCGATTTTTCTTGGAGCTATCACTTTCATCGAATAAATCGATGATCATATATTCCTGCAATATCTGAGGCAATATTTGCGGTCTCTTAGCGCCTGCAGGATACCAGGCATAGACAGGTATTGAGTTACGCCCTAATGCCGCCAGAGATTCAGTGATCACAGGGTCCTCTCTGGTCCAATCGGCACGAAGTAGTAAAACGCCATTTTCCTGAAACACTTTTAATGTTTTCTCTTTATCGAGTACCCGCTTCTTATTCACTTGGCAGGTTACACACCAAGCTGCGGTATAGTCGACAAACACCGAACGTTTTTCTTGTTGCGCCTGCTTAAGCAACTGTGGATCATACTTCTTCCAGCCCATAGTAATGGGAAGAGACTTCTGCTCTTCTTTCCCTAAAAGCATAAAGCCTACTGGCAAACTAATGATTAGTATTCCCCATGAAATTAACCTGACGATTCCAGAGTAATTACGTATCATCAAGAGAGCAAAAGTTACCAGTAGTACCATTGAGGTACCTAGTAACCAGCCGGTTTCCCCTTCCATACGCCCAAAGACCCAGAGCAACCAAATCACCGTAGCGTAAAGGGGGAAAGCCAATAATTGACGGAGCTTATCCATCCATGGCCCAGGTGATGGAAGGCGATTCATAAGGGCAGGACTAACACAGAGAATCAAGAATGGCGCAGCCAAGCCTATCCCCATGCAAACAAAAATAAGCATGGCTTCTAAGGGAGGTAAAACTGTAGCGGTACCAAGTGCGACCCCCATAAAAGGTCCCGTACAGGGGGCCGCGACAAATACCGCAAGTACACCTGTCGCAAAGGTACCACCTTGGCTGAGGCCCGCCACCCTAACTAAGTAATGACCAAACTCAAATACACCATGAAAAGACATAGCCATCACCCAAAACAGTACTATTAGTGCCAATACCACAGATGGTGACTGTAGTTGAAACCCCCAGCCAATTGAGGATCCCCCTGCACGAAGTACCAAAAGTAGAAGGCCTAGTGCTGTAAAGGTAAGAACCACTCCTGCAGAATATAGAAGCCCCTCTCTTAATCTCGAACCACTGCTGTAGCCTCCTCCTATCAACCCAAAAAGCTTGATAGAAAGCACAGGGAAAACACAGGGCATCAAGTTTAGAATGACTCCCCCAGCAAAAGCTGCAAGTATGATTAGCCAAAGTGGACGCCACTTTGCTGCCGGCAAGGGACTGCTAAACGCTACTTCGTCAAGCTCCCAGGCGCGATGTCCATCACTCAATACAAAGCTGGCTGCTGCGGGGATTTTCACATCAGTTTGACGCTTAAAAATATAAACGAAGGTGTCACCATCACGTTCCATTATTGGCTTGGCGGGTGAGAAAACTTTTCCATTTAAAGGAAAAACCTGTGGCGCACGGCCTTGCGTACGAGCTTCGACCAACAGGCGTATACGGTCTTTTCCTTGCAATGCCACCGAGTCCAGCCTCCAAGGACTGCTTTCCTGTGGAAGAGGTACTCTTTCCGCAAACTGATTCCGAACTTCCAGATCTTCTAGGGCCCATTTGGACTGCTTCTCAACGGGGCGGGATAAAGTCATGGTGCCGCGACCTGGAATACACTCAATCTTACAGACAAGCCATTCCAGATCTGCCTTCAAAGAGACTTCCTGCGCCCCTGGCTTGGGCTTCAGATCAAAAAGATAGGCAACATTTCCCTTATAACCCAGGTTTGTTAGGTGCTCTACCCTAAGACGAGTGGGAAAAGGCCATTCTATTTTCCCCAGACTTGCGCCCTCGGCGTCTATATCAAAACGAGGTGGTGCACCTGAGTCTCCTGAATTTTGCCAATATACGTGCCAACCTGGATCCACTTCAAAGTAGAAGCCAATTTTTTCTGAAACCTTTTCCTCAAAAATGGAAGGGGCCAACCAACGAATTCGGACATGTTCACCTGAAGCCTGTTCCTGTGCATAAATGCAGGAACCACAACCAAAAGCCAAAATACCAATGACAATTATCAAGACAGACTTGATTTTTAACACACACTTTTCCTTGGGCTTTATGCCTGGAAAATGAATAAATTCATTTATAGATATCCACCAACAATATACTCCCGAATAACTACTTTAGATCAGTAATAGAGTCGTTTATTACCTTCTCATTATGCCCGCAATAACTCTCAGGGGTAGGCGCAGTCTCTCATTCGATAAATACGGCGCCCTCAAGGGTTATCCTGTAATTCTAAATTTTTTTCAGATTCCAAGGAGATTCACAATCTCAATCACACACTTGCCACCGCCCTTAGTACAAAGATGATAGCCTTAGACCAGCCAGATATCGCAATCTCATCCCCACATAAGAGTAGAATACTGATTGATCGGGGAAAGGATATGGGGGAATTATCAAGTTATCTCTAACTGGATCAGCGCCCTATTCTAGGACACTCTGGCGGTGCGCCCCACCTAGCTTCAGTCGCTTAAAGTATTCCTAATAGAGTTTATAAGATATCTCTCACCTCTCCAGCAGTACTCCTGGATGAAGTAGAAGTAACTTTGATACCGAAGAACCGGGTTCTAAAATTTATCGCGAGAATCCACGAGATTACTTTCTTATTAGATAGGCCTGTACTTTTGTTCTGCGTAGCGCCACTGAAGCTACTGGTAAAAATATCCAGTAAACTGCGCAAAAGCTCCCTCATATACAGCCACTCTATTGGGCGATCCAGGTTTTAAGGCCATATTTAAGACTTCTTTTAGAGCTGGAATGAATCAAAATATTGAAGGACTCTATGGAATGATAATAGCGATCTGGGGATTGCTAAATGATGAATTACGCAGATTTAACCGTCCAGTCAAAATCTTTTTTGGAAAAAACGATATTATAAACTTCAAAATGCCTTTATAAGTTTCGAAAAGGCCTCCCAACGAAAAAATTAATCCAGGCCTGAAGCAGGTTTACCTGCTGTCTACTTTATAATCAACACTTCAACAGCAGCTATTCTGTTGATTTTTTTCACACTCAATAATCAGCCACTAATGGTTGCTCCATATTGACAGGCACCAGATTTTCGAGAAAATCCTCAGTAGCCAAATCCCAACAAAAGGTTTTTGCCCTGGCAATACAATCATCCGCTTTACAGGAAAGGGCTCTTTGAATTGCCACCCTTAGATCATTATCCATAGCGCCAACAGGTGCATCACCAATGATATCCCTTGGACCCGTAACTGGATAAGCGGCAATTGGTAGGCCGCAGGCAAGCGCCTCTAGGTTCACTAAGCCGAAAGTATCTGTTAGAGACGGAAATACAAACACATCCGCCCCAGAATAACACTCTGTTAGCTCATCCCCTTCTTTTACGCCCAAATAGATAGCCTCTGGAAATGTTTTCTTTAAAGCACTCAGCTGGGGGCCATCTCCTACCACCACCTTGGTTCCAGGGATGTTGATAGATAAAAACCTATCCAGTGATTTCTCTACAGCAACACGGCCAACGCTTAACAGAATCGGCCTGGGCAAGCCTGCAAATATATCTGTTTTAACAGGGTGGAACTTGTCTAACTCCACTCCCCTTCGCCAGCGCACTATCCTGTTAATCCCCAAATCCTTGGCTTCGGCCTCCATACTTGCAGTAGTTACCATCGTTTGTGCTGCTGCCTGATGGAAATTAACTAATAACTTATGCAGCCACTTCACTGGGATTTTATAACGCAGGGAAACATACTCAGACAATCTGGAAAGCCAGGAAGTGGTAAATCTTAACCCCCTTTTTTTGCAATACCTACGCATTGAGATACCAATTGGTCCCTCGGTCATAATATGAATGGCATCAGGGGAGAATTCATCCACAATACGGGCAAGTCGAGATCCGGGGAATATGGCAATTCTTATTTCATGGTACCCTGGCCAAGGGATATATTTAAAGTCATCCACTGACAAGAGCTTAATCTCATGCCCTCGTGCAGATAATTCTTTTATCGTTTTCTCAAGAACCCGCGACACACCATTGAGCTGCTTTGGATAAGTATCCGTAGCAATTAATATTTTCATACCAGAAAACCTTCATCCCTAAAGATAGAAGCGCGCCCCATCACGTATTAATGAATATACTAATACACAGCATATATATGGATCGGCCCCTCTATTTACCACTTTGACAAACAAGGTATTTTTCTTTGATCACATCGACCGGAATACTTTTTTGCCACCTGCTCTACTTCAGTAAGAAGTTCCTCGTTTAGGGTAATTGGTCGCAACCCCATCTCCAGCAACTGATCATTAACAGCCAATAAGTCATTCTCTGCAGATTCTTTTCTTGGGTTATCCACATAGGCTATATCCACCCCCGTTTTGTCTGCTATCAACTTGGCCAAATCCCTGACGCGGTGTATCTCAGTCATCTGATTCAGTATTTTGACTCGATCCCGGTTTTCTGGAGGATGCTCAATAGCCAACTGAATACAGTGACAGGTATCCTGAATGTGAATAAACGCGCGCTTCTGTCCACCAGTCCCATGGACAGTTAGAGGATAATTAATCGCCGCCTGCATTAGGAAGCGATTTAGTACAGTGCCATAATCCCCATCATAATCAAATCGATTGATAAGATATTGATCTCGGCGAGTTTGAGAGGTTTGAGTTCCCCAAACAATACCCTGGTGTAAATCAGTAATACGCAACCCATCATTTTTATTGTAAAAAGCAAACAACAACTGATCCTGTGCTTTGGTCATATGATAGATAGACCCGGGATTAGATGGGTATAGTATCTCTCTACTCCTACACTCACCATCCTCTTCAACCTGTACCTTAAGATATCCTTCCGGAATCTTCATCCCGGCAGTACCGTATCCATAAACCCCCATAGTACCCAGGTGAACAAGATGTATATCCAATTTACTTTCTACAATTGCGGCAAGAACATCGTTAGTCGCACTCAAATTATTATTAACCGTCAAACGTCTATGACTTGAGGATTTCATTGAATAAGGCGCTGAACGCTGCTCTGCGAAATGCACAATCGCGTCGGGTTTCTCGGTAATCAACAGCTCTAGCAGCTTGCGATATTCTTTACCGATAGTAATTGCAACATGCCGAATATTTCGGCCCGACACATCCTGCCAGACCCTGAGTCTCTCCCCTAAAGGCCGAATCGGGGTCAGAGACTCTACTTCAAGCTCTATATCTGTTTTCCTTCTGGAAAAATCATCAACAATGATAACTTCATAGCCTGCATCAGAAAGATGAAGAGATGTTGGCCACCCACAGAATCCATCCCCGCCAAGAACCAGTACTTTTCTCACCCTGACCCCTTTGATTAGTGACAAAAAAATGACATTGGATCGAGTAAAAATCCCTCTGCAGCAAGTAGCTCGCTGACCTACCTCTCTAGAAGGGACTCCGATCCAAGAGCAAAATCCATTCGCTTATTGGTTAATTCAATCGCTAAGCGTCATCCGAGCTTATGTCCCAGAGAAAGCCAACGATCTCTACTAGAACTATCTCACTGTTTGCAGTACGAAATATATGGCGTCAAAGACAATTAACACGCCAATTGAAGGATTATGGCGCCAATTTAAGTTTTCTCCGCCTTTTAGAGGAGCAAGAGTAGGCCATTCGATAATCTGGAGGCGCCTTGCATCCTCCCCAATGTACCCTGGTTATGCCGCCCAGAAAGCAAAGGTATAAAGAAACATACAATCATTTTTGATTATGCTCTCTTTTAAACTGCGGGAATAACCTATGTGAAAAGCAAAATAGGAGATGGGGTTGCTAACTAGCAGTTAGTAAAACCGGTAATCAATGACAATACCAAAGATAAATAATGTTTCACTTGTTTTAATCCAAGCTGCAATAACCCTTATTTCATAGTTATTGCCGTCCACGTTTGAGTACATAGCCCACGCCAACTCCTAGCAAGATGCATTGAAAAATTGCCCTAGACCTTGCTTCAAAGCTCGAGGAAAACCAAAAACTTAACTAACCCTTTATCTTTTTGTCATTTGGACCAGCAGCCCCTACTAGCCTGACCACAAGTAGGGATACCTTCGCTCTTAGGTTTCCTGTCACCGAAAAACAACTTTTTGATTTCCGCAAAAAATGGGGAACTTCAAAGACTGAGGTGACAACTAAGACACGTAAGACAAATACAAAAGGCCTGCGCGAATGCGCAGAGGGTTATGGGCAAAAATAAATATTTGGGGTCGTACTTCGGGCATTAGCTCTAACGGAAAGTTAGCCCTCTCTTAAAGCTATCTTTCGGTAAATCTCCCTATTTTTTTGAGCCTAATCCCACTAGTGGTTTTCCACGAGTGGCTTGCAAGGATGCATTTTAGCGTTATTGAGATGCACTTTGTGAGAATGAATAGGTCCTTGCCTAGGTTCTATTTAGCAATTTTTCCTGTGACTGTCTGGACAGATACTAAATAGATTGCCGTTATTTCTTCCGGTGCATTTCCATAAAAAATACTGCTCCATCCGCACCCTATTTCGTACCGGGAGATATAGCTGATGATTTCAAAAAGACACTTATTGCCTATTTCCCTGGCAATATCAGCTCTAACATTTACTGCACCACCAGTCCTTGCGGATTTTGGTTCTAAACACGATAAACATCGGGTGCCCAAGAGCGCTAGAAAGGGCCCTCGACCGCCAAGGCAACAACCCTTTGATTTCAGTGCGATCTTTAACACCGTACAAATTCTGGAAGCCGGTGCTGTAGAAATACATCTCGGTGGCCATATTAACCAGGCCGAACTAGAAGCCATGGATCCTATCGAGGCCTATGTTCATGCTTTCGACGAAGGCGATGAGCTATTTGAGATAAATTACAACGCCCTCGACGGAGTGGGCGTTAATGTCGGCAACGGCAAGCGCTTCACCAGTTTCCCTCGCCCAGATCTCAGGGGCCCAATGGCCTGGGCCAATATTTTGCCTCACCGGGCAACAGGTCCCAACGGCGATTCCTGCATCAGTTGTCACAATGTCCCCGTTGCTGATGGCGGTGGTGGTGTGAACGACAATGTAATCCGAATGGACCCTGAGCGTAAACAGAAAGGCTTCATTGAGCGTAACTCCCCTCACCTGTTCGGCATGGGTGCAGTGCAGCTGGTGGCTGAAGAAATGACCACCGAATTACAAAGCCTAAGGGATCAAGCCGTCGCTGACAGCTGTGCTTCTGGTGAAAGTGCCACCGTGGAGATGGCAGCCAAAGGCGTCAGTTTTGGAGATATCACCGTCTCCTGTGAAAACGTCAACTATGACAATCTCGCCGGCATTGATACTGACCTCATTGTTCGTCCCTTTGAATGGAAAGGCTTAACGGGTTTCGTGCGGGCCTTTGTTCGCGGAGCCGCGCACCAGGAGCTTGGTATGCAGGCCACCGAACTGGTAGGCGATGCTGATAGTGACTTTGACTCCATCACTAATGAGCTGAGTGTCGGGGATATCACCGCATTGACGATCTACAATGCCGCACAACCGCGACCAGTCACCAAGCTTGAGCTGAACAGCGTGATTGACACCCTGAATGAGGAAGAAAAAGAAACCTACGGTTTACCTCTCAGTGAGGCGGACATTGCCAGCATTCAGAATGGTCAGGAAATTTTCTCTTCCATCAGCTGCGCCTCGTGTCACTCCCCCGAGATGGAGGTCGCCTCACCTGTATTTTATGAACCCTCGAAGCACGCCAGCTATCGCGATGAGACCTACCCCGCAGGCAATATTGCCGGACTACCCGCCACTTCACTGCAATTTAACCTGCTAACAGACATTCTCGATAACCCTCAGGAGCTGCCCTCCGGTCAGACGCTGGGACAATTCGAGGAATCTGAAAATGGTGGAGCGATTGTGCGGCTCTATGGCGACCTGAAACGACACGACATGGGCCGGGCCCTTGCTGAGGAATTCGATGAAGGTAATGTGGGAGCCTCCGTATTCCTCACCGAAAACCTATGGGGAGTAGGCTCCACAGCACCCTATCTGCATGATGGCCGCGCCACCACTATGACAGAAGCTGTTCTCTTTCACGGTGGAGAGGCACAATCCAGTAAGGAGCAATTTGAAGCCCTCAGTAATGCAGACAAAGCCGATCTGCTGAAATTCCTGGATAACCTGGTGCTCTACTTGGCTCCATAGCGGCCCCATAGCAAGCTTTTTACTACTTAGCACCAACTGCGAGGCGGCCAATGGCCCGCCTCGCTAACTATCCAGCCCCAAAGCCTTTACCTTTTCTTATAAATTATGGCGTTGATGCCACTCTGCCAGTGACTCATCTGGATACTCATCAAATTGTTTGTCCTCGGCTCTAATATCTGGCTCTACCCAGGCTTTGGCAAAAGCCAACATCACATGGGTACGCTCAGGCGGTATGGGCAGTTCAGTATCTATCGCAGAGGCAAATGGGTGGACCAGATCGGGCCAGCGGGGATCCCACAGCCAAAGCGCACTGCCACATCGAGAACAGAAATGGCGATGTGCTGGGCTGGTGGTACTGCTACCAGATTCGTCGCGCAATACCGCCTGATACACTGAAATAAACTCCTTCCCCTTAATCACCAGCGACTGATAGTCCCCACCCAGATTCACAGCATAGCCACCTCCCCCAGCTGCCTTGCGGCAAATCGAACAGTAGCAACGGGTAAATGGGTAGGGTTGTTCACATTTGAGGCTAAAACGCACCGATTGGCAGTGGCAGGAACCATTGAGTTTCACTGTTGAACCTCCCTGTTTTACTGGGCAACAACTTTATTCACTGTATCTAGGCTAGACTGGTAAGCGGTCCCACTACCAAGGGTTATGCCGCCATGACGTCAGAGAAATCCACCAGACACGACAAATGGCAGGCCCAGGAGTATGTGAAGGTCTCCTCCATGCAGTGGCGTCAGGCCATGGAAGCCATCCAGCGCTGCAGCTATCAAGGGGCCAGCGCTATCCTCGATGTGGGCTGTGGCGATGGCAGAATCACTCGCTATCTGGCCGAGCGCCTCAAGAATGGCAAAATTATCGGTGTGGACCTCACTGAAGATATGATTTGCCACGCCCGCAAAGCCCACGCCGACGTACCCAACCTCGCCTTCGAGCAGATGAGTGCCGATGAAATTCAGCTTGAAGAGCAGTTCGATATTATTTTTTCTTTCAGCTGCCTGCACTGGGTGGCAGACCAGAAAAAAGTCTGGGGTGGATTTTACAAATACTTAAAAGAAAATGGGAAAATTGTGGTTGGCTTCCAGGTTGACCACGAAAATTTCTGGGACACGGTGTACGAATTCCAAAATAGTACTCAGTGGCAACCTTACTTTGAGAATTTTCTCGATCCCTACAACCACTATACGCTGAACGAAATGCGCAATTATATTGAGGAGGCCGGATTTTACCTCCCTAGGATCGATGAAATTCATCATGTGGAAAACTTTGGAACCCAAGATACGCTCACTGCATTTTTCTTATCTTGGGTGCCTCAATTTCGACACCTGCAGAACCCGCAAAGACAAGAATTTGCCCAGCAAGTGATGGATACTTACTACCAAAAAATACATCCAGTAATGCGCAACCATGCTGGAGTACGGATCAAGCGGTTTATCATCGAAGCTAATAAATAAGTCAGTTTCCGCCTCGCAACTGACAAACCACCACACAAAGTTCATGCAAGTCAATTATCTACGAGTACGCTTCACTCTCTGAGCACTTAGTAAAGTCATAGGATGTAAAAGCAAGAGCCACTCTTTTATTTCTTGCAGAACAAACAACAGAGTAAAGAATTAAAAGCGGGCCATACCATCTAAATCAACCTTCAAACAAGAGGCAATTAGGTTCCTCTTACAAAAGTTGTAGCCAGTTAAAACGCTAACCAAGCCCTCTTTCCCCAGCAAGCGCAGAGTAATTTGCTCTAAAGGAAGCCCCTGTTGTTCGAGTTGTTGGGCTTCTGCAGATATATTTAACAAGTATTCATATTTCTGATGCAACTGCTGCCAGCCATCCTCCACAACCCCTCTATGTGGACAGAGAATCACTTTGAAGGGGTGGTCCAGTACATTTTTAATACTGTTTAACAGGATGGGAATATCTTCGTCGATACGCAGAAACTTTAAGTAATTGGCGATAAATAAATCCGCACTGAACAGCCAGCCGCGCTCTGGCAACAGGTAGCAAGTCATATCTTTGGCGTGACCAGGGCTAAACAAAGGTTGCACTTTCTCTGTGCCGATACGTATATCCTCTGGTAGTGGCGCCACTTCGGCTTTTCCGGCAGTTCCCCAAAAAAGTTTTTGCATGGGGGGGATACGAAAGCCCCTTTTTAATATCCCAATGGTTAAGTCCGGAGCAAAAGCCTGCACGCCGGTGAGCTTTTGGATAGCACCGGCGTTACCACTGTGATCCTCGTGGTGGTGAGTAAGCAATAGTTGTTTTAGCGGTATATTCTCAATAAACGGCTTAACATATTTCCATTGGTTGCTGGGGCCAGTATCTATTACCGTGCCATTAAGCCTATACACGACAAAGGTGGTGTTGATCCCCATATTCAGACGACCTACACGAATTGCTTCCAGGCCCTGATAGTTAAACGTTTCTCTTACTGACATGGGGCACTCTCTTACCGGTTTTGGGTATTTTCAGGCAAGTGCTACAAGTCGAGAAATTGCAATTTCCTCGAATGTTGGTGACATATCACTACTATCTACCACAGTATCCAAAGTAAGAAGTCGCTAGCGAAAGAAAAAACCCTTTACTTCTGAGAAAAAAGTCTTCACAAAGACTCCAGTGACACCACCTCAATCCCATTTTCCATATAGCGCCAACACAAATTAAAACCACACAGAGCCATACCATAAATGCGCTGTGGATCACTTTTCTGATAGGCAGGCCTGGGGTCCTGGGCCAGTACCTGTTCAATTAACCTGGGCAGATCTGTGCCCCAGTCATCTTTATAGGCTCTGGCCTGATGAAGGATCTTTTCAGGGATATTTACTGGGATTAATGCCGGGGCGGCATCGGCAAAGGCACTTTCAGCATGGTGCAGGGCATCCGCATAGGGTACGTAGGGCTTTATATCCAAAACTGGCGTGCCATCCACCAGATCGGCTCCGCCAACAATTAATTCGACTTTTGGCGAGGTTCGCACCTCCAATAATCGTACCACCGAAAGGCCGATATTATTGGGGCGAAAGGGGGAGCGTGTGGCGAGTACACCGAGCTTTTTATTGCCGCCCAGGCGTGGGGGGCGCACTTTGGCGGACCATTGTCCTGCGGCCTGGTGAAACTGAAAGACAAGCCAGATATGGCTGTTTTCCTCGAGCCCTGCTACCGCATCCGCTACATTCAGTGGCGGTAGCAGTTCAATACTGGCCCGACTGGCATCGGCGAGCAGTGGTTGCCGGGGAACGCCAAATTTTTCACCAAAGCAAGAGTGCACACGGGCTATGGGCTCAACAACCATGGAAATTCCATAAAACCAATTTTCAATGATGAGCCCGGCATTTTAAACCAGTTGAAGACGTTATTTATCCATACCTGCGATACACAGATATTTTATTTCCAGGTAATCCTCGATACCGTATTTGGAACCTTCCCGCCCCTGTCCTGATTCTTTCACACCGCCAAATGGAGCCATCTCATTGGAGATGATGCCTTCATTGACCCCTACCATGCCATATTCCAAAGCTTCTGATACCCGGAAGATCCGGCCGATATCACGGGAGTAAAAATAGGAGGCGAGACCGAACTCAGTATCGTTGGCCATACGAATCACCTCTTCTTCTGTGGAAAACTTGAACAGGGGTGCTACCGGACCAAAGATTTCCTCTTTGAACAGATTCATCTTCTCTGTGGCATCGCCCAATATTATGGGGGCATAAAACTGGTCTTCCATAGAGCCAGGGCCGCCAGACACCAGCGTTTTTGCACCTTTTTGCAGGGCGTCTTCCACCAACTCCTCTACCTTTTCTACCGCCTTGGTGGTTATCATGGGGCCGATATCTGTTCCCTGCTCAAAGCCGTTGCCCATCGTCAATTCATTCACTGCCTTGGCAAATTTTTCTGCAAAGGCCTCATAAACCCCTTCCTGAACAAAGATCCGATTGGCGCAGACACAGGTTTGCCCCGCATTGCGGTACTTGCAGACGATGGCGCCTTTCACTGCTTCATCTAAGTCCGCATCGTCAAAGACAATAAACGGCGCATTGCCACCCAGCTCCATAGAAGTTTTCTTCATGGTTTCTGCGCACTGGGCCTGTAGCTGCTTGCCCACGGCCGTGGAACCGGTGAAGGTAAACTTACGTACCAGGGGGTTTTTGGTCATCTCGGCACCAATATCCTTGGCCGATGACCCTGTGACAATACTGAAAATACCAGCAGGGATACCCGCTTCCTCCGCCAATACCGCGAGTGCCAGGGCAGATAGCGGTGTTTCTTGAGCCGGCTTGGCGATAAATGGGCAACCGGCAGCCAGAGCCGGTGCCATCTTGCGGGCAATCATGGCGTTGGGGAAATTCCACGGTGTAATCGAGCAGGTGACCCCTACGGGCTGCTTGATCACTACAATGCGGCGGTCGTTGGCAGGTGGGGCTATGACATCCCCATAAACGCGTTTGGCCTCTTCGGCAAACCACTCGATATAGTTGGCGCCATAGACAATTTCAGTGCGGGCCTCGGAAAGAGGTTTACCCTGTTCGGCGGTGAGAATTCTGGCCAGGTCCTCGGTGTTTTCAATCACCAGGTTGTACCAGCGCCGCAGTAACTTGGCCCGCTCCTTGACGGTAGTGGCGGCCCAATCAGACCAAGCGGCACTGGCCGCCTCAATAGCGCGGCGGGTTTCCGCAGCGCCAAGGTCGGCTACGCTGGCGACCACCTTACCGGTGGCCGGATCTTTGACATCGAAAGTGGCGCCGGAATCGGCATCGATCCACTGGCCATTGATATAAGACTGGGTGCGCAACAGCGCAGGATTTTTAAGCTCCAGCATCGCCATCTCCTTAGGTGTCTTCCCTGATCCCGGTCGGGCCGCGATCAACCGCTAAGGATATTAACCCGTAAAGTCCCCCCCGCAGTGCAACACTAGGGGGGAATTGACGACACTCTGGCTTGCTGGCGGATAAAGCTTTATTTTTTCTTTTTCACAAACTTCATCAGGCGGCGCTTCTTGGCCTTCTGGCGATCACTCAGTTTATTTTTCCGACCCGCATAAGGGTTGTCCCCAGTGCGGAATTCGATCTTCACCGGTGTTCCGTGCAATTCCAAAGCCTTGCGGAAAGTCTTTTCCAGGTAACGCACATAGTGCCCCGGTACCTGCTCGGTCTGGTTGCCGTGAATCACGATTACCGGCGGGTTTTGACCACCAGCGTGTGCGTAACGCAGTTTGATACGGTGTCCGTGTACTAGAGGTGGTTGGTGCTCACTTACCGCCCACTGCAGGATGCGCGTGAGGTGATTGGTGGAAAGCTTATCTGTGGCACTCTGATAGGCAGCCTCGATAGACTCGTACAAATGGCCAACACCAGTGCCATGCAGCGCGGAGATAAAATGCACATCGGCAAATTCAACAAAGCGCAGACGGCGCTCCAGCTCCGCTTTGACATAGTCGCGGTGCTCCGCCTCCAGGCCATCCCACTTGTTTAACGCAACTACCAGCGCGCGCCCCGCCTGGATCACACTGCCCATCAGGTGCATATCCTGATCTACCAGACCCTCGCGAGCATCGATCACCAGCACCACCACATTGGCGTCTTCCACCGCCTGCAGGGTTTTGACGATGGAGAACTTCTCCACCGATTCCTTAATGTTCTTGCGTCGGCGGATACCTGCGGTATCGATCAATGTGTAAGGCTTTTCATCGCGCTCGTAATTGATGTAGACACTGTCACGGGTAGTGCCGGGCTGGTCGTATACCACCACGCGGTCCTCGCCCAGCAGGCGGTTGACCAGGGTAGATTTACCCACGTTGGGGCGCCCGACGATGGCGATCTTGATTCCGGTGGCCTCTTCAGGCTCCTCTTCTGCCGCAGGCTCCGGCAGGTCTTCCATCACGCGCTGCATTAGGCTGCGCACACCGCGACCATGGGTGGCCGTGGTGGGGAACAGTTCACCGATGCCCAGCTCGTAGAAAGGCGCCAGGGCGATATCCGGGTTGACCCCATCGACCTTGTTGGCCACCAAAAAGGTGGGCTTTGAGCGGGTGCGCAGCTGGTCGGCGATCATTTCATCCGCCGGTGTCAGACCATCGCGGCTGTCCACCAGGAACAGCACGATATCCGCCTCTTCGATAGCCTGCATGGACTGTTGCGCCATAGCCGCATCGATACCCTCTTCCCCGCCGGTGATACCTCCGGTGTCGACAAGGAGCACCTTGCGTCCGTCGATTTCGGCCTCGCCGTACTTGCGGTCGCGAGTCAGACCGGCGTAGTTGGCCACCAAGGCGTCGCGGCTCTTGGTAAGACGATTAAACAGTGTGGATTTGCCCACGTTGGGGCGCCCGACCAGGGCGATAACTGGCAGCATAGAATTCTGGCTTTAGCCTAATAAATAAATACAAACGCCCGCACAAGGCGGGCGATTTCAATTCACCTGCGAAGCAGGCTCCTTTTGCGGGCTTTGTGCCCCATGGCGGACTGCCTGTCCGCCGCAGCAAACTTGCGCGATTAACCCCGAGCGAGGGTCAGAGCAACCAGCTTGCCGTCGTCAGACAGGACAAACAGCAGGTCGCCATCCACCAGCATAGGAATGCGGATCGCGTCATTATCGACCTCTTCTCGGCCGATAAACTGACCGGAATTGGGGTCGAGCACATGCAGGTAACCTTCCAGGTCACCGACAACCACAACATCCTGGAAGTACGCTGGGCCACTCAACTCGCGGCGCAGCAATTCGTTGTTACTCCAGGCAATCTGCCCGGCGCCCACATTGTAAGCGTACACACTACCCGAGGCACCGCTCAGGTAAACATTGCCTCCTCCCACAGCTACCGCGTGATGAGTGGAGGCATCGCGCGCCCAAAGGCCGCGGCCATTTTCTTTGGACAGGGCAACAACCCGGCCCTGATAGCTGGCGGCAAACACCAGATCACCGCGCACTACCGGCGAGCCATCGATGTCCACAACTCGCTCCAGTTCGGCGGAGCCCTGCGGTATGGCAACGCGCTGCTCCCAGCGGGGAATGCCATCGCGGGCATCCAGGGCGATCAATTTGCCGTTGTCGAGACCGGCGACCACCAGGCCGCCGCTGATCACCGGCGCCGCGGTGCCGCGTAAAGTCAGTACCGGCAAGGTGGTGTTGTGGCTCCACAGTTCTTCGCCGTTGCTGGCATTGAGACCCACCAGCTTGCCGTCCACGGTTTGCAGGACCACAACCCCGGAGCCAACCGCCGGCGCGGAGACCACTTCACCGGAAACCTGGTACTTCCAAAGCTGGGCGCCGTTGTTCAGATCCAGGGCTATTGCGCGACCGCGATAGTCCACTACTACGGCGAGGCCGAGGCCAACGCCGACGCCACCGCTCAATTCAATATCCAGGTCGGTTTCCCACTGGGGCCTGCCACTGCTGCGATCGAAGGCGGTCACCTCACCATCGCTACTGGCGGCGACCAGTTTGCCGTCTGCCAACCCAGGTTGCAGCATGGCGTAGCGCTTCTCGTCGATACTGCCCACATCTGCCGACCAGACTTCGCGCAGCTGGACGCTAGGGGCGAAATCCACCAGCTCCACCGGCTCGACATCTTCCTTGCTCTCGTTGGAGGCGCAGGCACCCAGGGCTACCGCCAGGGCAACTGCTGCCGTGCGCCCCACAGCGCGATTGAGAAATCCCATCACTCGTCTCCCTCAGGTGCTGGTTCGCTTGGTTTCTGTTCCTGTTCCTGTTCCTCGCCAGAGGCCACCGCCAGGCTTTCCACTTTTAGGCGCAGCAGCTGTGTGCTGCCGGCCTGTTCCGGCAGCAGCTCGGATAATGCCTGCTCATAGGCACTGCGGGCACCCGCATCATCGCCTTTCTGTCTGAGGATATCGCCGCGGGTCTCGGAATAGAGGGCAGCGAAGGCCGGGGGCACATTGCCCTCGATCAATTTCAGCGCTTCGTCCGGGTTGCCGCGGGCGGCAATCACGGTGGCGAGGCGGCGCTTGGCCAGTAACTCCAGGGCTTCCTCTTTGGTGTTGTCGAGGACCCATTGCAGTTGTGTCTGTGCAGCTTCCAGATCATTCTTGTCGGCGGCGATAGCGGCCAGGCGCAGAGAGGCCTGACTGGCATAGATACGGCCACCGTATTCGTTTTTCAGTTGCTCGGCGAGGGTTTTCGCAGTCGTCAGCTGCTTGTTGTCCGGCTGGTTGTTATTGGCGGAAACCGCTTCAATAAATCCTTGGTACAGGTCGGATGCCGCCTCGGCCTTAGCGCGCTGGTCACCCTGCCACCACTGGTAGCCGAAGTAGCCGACCAGAGCCAGGACCACGCCGGTTACAATGCCCCTGCCGTTTTCCGCCCACCAGCGCTTCAGCGTTTCTATTTGTTCTTGTTCGGTAAGATGCTCAGACATTGGGTAAATCGCCTTTCCTGTGGTTTTCTAACTATCCCGGCGGGGGCCTCCGCCACCCTGAGTATTTGAATCAGCTCTGCAGCAATGCCGCCAGCTCTGTGAGCGCGAGGGTCTGTTGCTGTTGGTCGGAGCGCAGATACTTCACTGTAATCTGACCGTTAGCAGCCTCATCCTCGCCGATAATCAGTGCGTAATCGGCACCGCTTTTATCCGCTTTCTTAATTTGGCTCTTAAAGCTACCGCCTCCGCAGTGTGCCTGCAGGCGCAGCCAAGGCAACTCGTCGCGCAATTGCTCGGCGGCGGCCAGGGCGGCTGATTGTACATCACCCACCGCTACCAGGTAGGCATCTACCTGTTGCGCCAGGCTCTCTGGCAATACTTCGAGGGTTTCCAACATCAGCACCAGGCGCTCGGCACCCAGGCCAAAGCCCACTGCGGGAGTGGGTTTTCCACCCATCTGCTCCACCAGGCCATCGTAGCGGCCACCGGCACAGACAGTGCCCTGGGCGCCGAGGCTGTCGGTCACCCACTCGAAAACGGTTTTTCCGTAGTAATCGAGACCGCGCACTAACTTAGAGTTGATCTCATATTTCACCCCCGCCGCATCCAGTATTTCGCGCAGTTGGGCGAAGTGGGCGGCGGATTCCTCATCGAGGAAATCCAGTAGACAGGGAGCGTCGGCGAGCAGTTCCTGGGTTTGCGCATTTTTACTATCGAGAATACGCAGGGGATTGCGCTCCAGGCGGCGCTGGCTGTCCTCGTCCAGCTGTTCGCGGCGCTCGCTGAGATAGGCCACCAGTGCCTCGCGGTAGGCCGCGCGGCTGTCGGAGTTGCCCAGGCTGTTCAACTGCAGGGTGACATGTTCACCGATACCCAGCTGTCGCCACAGGCGCGCGGTCATAATCAGGATTTCCGCATCGATATCCGGCCCTTCAATGCCGAATACTTCCACACCAAACTGGTGGAACTGACGCAGGCGGCCCTTTTGCGGGCGCTCGTAGCGGAACATCGGGCCGAAATACCACAGGCGCTGGGGCTGATTCAGCAGGTTGTTCTGGATCGCCGCGCGCACGGTGCCGGCAGTACCTTCCGGGCGCAGGGTAACACTGTCCCCGCTCTTGTCCTCAAAGGTGTACATTTCCTTTTCGACAATATCAGTAGCCTCGCCCACGGCGCGACTGAACAGCTGGGTTGCCTCCAGGATGGGCGTGCGGACTTCACTGTAGCCGTAGCGGGCAAAGAGTTCACTGAGAGTGGCTTCCACATACTGCCAAGCCGGTGACTGTTCCGGCAGCAGGTCGTTCATGCCGCGAATTGCGCGAAGTTGTTTCAACGCTGTTCCTTAAATTTCTAAATATCTTAAATCAACGATTCAGTTGCGGTGCAAGGGGCGTGCCCGTTACGCCTTGGCGATGATATCCGCCTCGCGCTCGGCCTTGGCTGCGGCCTTTTCACGAATCAGGCGTTCCAAATCATCCACCAGGTTCTCATTCTTGAATTTGCGGTCCGGCTGGCCATCTACATAGACCGCATGGCTCGGGGTGCCGCCGGTGAGGCCGATATCCGCCTCCTTCGCTTCGCCGGGGCCATTGACGATACAGCCGATCACCGCCACATCCAACGGTGTCGTGACGTCTTCCAGGCGCGTCTCCAGCTCGTTCATGGTTTTGACCACATCGAAATTCTGGCGGGAGCAGCTGGGACAGGCGATAAAGTTGATCCCTTTACTGCGCAGACGCAGGCTCTTGAGTAGGTCCCAACCCACCTTCACCTCTTCCACCGGGTCTGCAGCCAGGGAGACCCGCAGGGTATCGCCGATGCCGTCGAGCAGCAGGGCGCCGAGACCAATTGCGGATTTCACCGTGCCGGCACGCAGACCGCCGGCCTCGGTAATACCCAGGTGCAGAGGCTGCTCAATCTGCTGGGCCAGTTTGCGATAGGCCGCGGTAGCCATAAAGATATCCGAGGCCTTCACGCTCACCTTGAAATCCTGGAAATTCAGGCTATCGAGAATCTCAACGTGGCGCAGAGCCGACTCCACCAGTGCATCCGGGGTGGGCTCACCGTATTTTTTCTGCAGGTCTTTTTCCAGGGAACCCGCATTCACACCGATACGAATCGGAATATTCAGATCGCGGGCCTTATCCACCACCGCGCGGATGCGCTTCTCGCGGCCGATATTACCGGGGTTAATGCGCAGGCAATCCACGCCCAGATCGGCCACGCGCAGGGCAATGCGGTAGTCGAAGTGGATATCCGCCACCAGTGGGACATTCACCTGCTTTTTAATTTCCCCGAAAGCCTCGGCGGCCTCCATGCTGGGCACCGAGACCCGTACGATATCCGCACCGGCTTTTTCCAATCGCTGGATTTGGTCCACCGTGGCGGCCACGTCACAGGTTTCGGTATTGGTCATGCTCTGCACCGAGATCGGCGCATCGCCACCGACCGGTACATTACCCACCATGATCTGGCGCGACTTGCGGCGGACAATGGGAGATTCAAATTGCATAGGGCTGACCTGGCAGTATTGCTGCTAAAAAATCGAGGGGGAGATTATAGAGAGATTGGGCGCAAACCTACAGAGTTCGCGCCCAAACGGCGAAGATCCTTTAATCGCCCACAATCAGGCGGCGGGTGCGGCGGCTGCCGATAGGGTCACTTTCGATGGTTTGCTCGCGGTAAACCACCCTGGTTCCGCGGGCATTACCGAGCATCACTTCAAAGGGAGCGCGCCCATCCAGGCTCTTGGAAGTACCCGCTTCCTGCACGCCGGCAAGCAGCACTACGCCCTCGGCATCCTTCACTTCAACCCAGGAGTCCTCATCGAAACTGAGACGCAGGGCTCCCTGCAACTGCTGATCCAGCTGCACTACCGCCGCGGGAAGCTGCGCTGCCGCTTCTTCAATTTGCTCGCTGGGCTCGGGCTCGGAAAGCGCATTTGGCTCGAGGGCCTGAGCCTCCTCCGCCATTTCTTCCACGGCTTCCTCGGCGAGCTGTGGCTGTTGCTCCGGTACCGCGGCCACCTGCAGCTCAGTCGAACGCGGCTCCGAAAATTCACTTTCGCTGGAGGTAACGGATGGCTCGGTCGCTTCGGCAAGGGGTATATTTTGTTCTGCTGATTGTTCTGTTGGTGTCTGCAGGCCGGGAATATTTACCGGACCACCATAGAGCCACCAGAACACAGCGCCTGCCGCCGCCAGCGGCAGTAGCGCCAACAAACCGTGGCCACGTTTGCTCGCCGGGCGCAGGGAATCGGCTTTGATCTCGATCCGGCGTGACTCTCTGCGCGCTTGCGGCTTCGGGCGTGCAGCATCATAGGCCGCGAGTACCGTTGTGGAGTCAATACTCAGCTCGCGGCAGATATTGCGGATATAACCCCGCGCATAAACCGCTTCCGGCTGGCGCTCGTAGAGGTCTGCTTCCAGCCACTCGACAGTGTTATCGATAATACACAGGCGCCGAGAAAGCTCCTCGCGGGAGAGTCCTGCCGCCTCGCGCGCGGCGAGCAACAGCGCACCGGGAGAAACCTGTGTATTGCTTTCAGTTTGGCCGCTGTCACGGTGCACGGAATTACTATCCGTCATTACCACTCAACTCCTGATATTTCAGTGTTTCCGCAGAGTACGGGTACAAATTTTTCAGCGCAAGAGCATAACTCAGCTCCTTGTCGCGATTGCCAAACACCTTCTCAATACGAATCCCCAACCATAAAGATTGCGGTGTTTGACGGTAATTTTCGCTGTACTGGTCCAGGTACTGCTTAGCCTTGACGTAATCGCCGGCATCATATTTGAGTTCTGCCAACTCCAATAGGGCAACGGGCAGATTGCTGTTCAGGGCGAGGGCGCGTGTGTAGGCCCGTTCGGCCTCCTCCACCATCCCCAGGCGATTGGCGGTGCGGCCGTAGTTCACCAGGGCAAAGAAGCGGCGATTATAGGTCAGGTCATTGGAGGCATGATGGAACTGCTCCAAAGCGTCCTCGTAGCGCTCCTGTTGGTACAGGAAAACCCCATAATTGGTGCGCGCCATCGAGAAGTCATCGCTGTAGCGCAGGGCTTTTTTAAAGTGGGACTCTGCCACCGTTAATTCACCATCAGCCTGATACAGTAGGGCCAGGCCGTGGTGAGCCAGCGGGTCTTTGGGACCCAACTCCAAGGCCTTATTAAAGTGACGGCGAGCCTGCTCACGGTTATCTCCACTCTGCAGGTAGCGAATACCCAGCTGAACGTGAGTTTCCAGTGCCTTGTCCAGGTTCACCTCCTGGCGCTCTGGCAAGCCAGTGGTCACACATCCCCCCCAGTAACACAGTGAGAATCAGGCCAAGGAACGGCAGGCCAAAAGATTTTGCAGACACGACATCACCTGTACATTTATTTTTCATCTATCCATCAAGCGGGGTCGCAATGATTGATCACTATCGATCAACAAACTGGGGTGGAGTAGGTTACAAAACAGCTTCGTGAACCTTTTTGCAGCAAAACTGCCCCCATATTCACTCAGTTACCCCATCATCAGCCCGGTTTAACCCCGCTTTTCCCCCCTCATATAGTGCCGCAAAGTACTGCCAGTTTCAGCCGTATACACCTAATAAATTCCAATTGGCTCGACAGCGCCTCCTTTATGTAGCGAAAAAAAATCTAAACACACTGCTATAAGAAAACCCGGAGAGCGACCAGCTCTCCGGGGAATCAAAGGCTCTCCAAGGATGAAGGGGTTTATGCCGCCATTAGAGCTCGTTACCGGCGCCATCTTTAGCATCAAGCTGTTTGCCATCTGGGCCGCCGTCGCGGGGAGGGATCAGAGCCTGGACGGGGTTGGATGCCGCATTGGCGGCATCCGGGTCTGTCAGTGTCTCGAGAAAGCGTACTACCAGATCAATCTCGGCATCGCTGAGATTATTACCCGCATCCCCGCCAGTAGCCGCGAGAATCGCCTGAGAGAGCGCGGGGCCATTAGGGGCCACTTTATTGGCGCAATCTGCTAATTCCTGAAACTGTGCCAAATGGCACATTTCGCTATTGGTGTAGTACTGGTTAACCGATGCAGCGCGATCGCGATAGTGTTCAACATTTCTACGCAAAGTCGCAAATTGACCACTGTGCCCCCAGGGGCCAGTGAGCGCGACATTCAATAGTGTTGGTGGGCGGAAAGCACCAGCACCGTTCGCACCCAGATCCGCGCCGCTGCCATTTTCATCGGTGCCAATACCAATTTGTGGATAGTTCGCAGGTCGCGGTCCTTCCGTAGTAAAAAATGCACCCGCATGGCAATTGGTACAGCCGGAATTGCCCGACATAAAGGTAATGGCTCCGCGCTTCTCATCACTATCGAGCGCATTCACATCGCCATCCACATAATCAAAGAAGGGGTTATCGATAAAAAGCTGTACCGCTTCAAAGGCCGCTATGGCCTGTGCTATGCGACTGAAAGTAATCTGGTCATCACCAAAGGCCGCACTGAAGAGAGCGCCCCAGGATTCCCGCTCCAGATTGGCCGCTATGATGTCCTCGCGATAATTCGTATTGCCGCTGTCAGTAGTGTCATCGTAACCAAACTGGGTGACATCACCCATCTCCGCAGGATTGGTTACTGGAAAATGCGCCTGCGCCATCATCAACGTCAAGGTGCCAGTGCCCACCGCCGCTTCAGTATTGAGACTGACATCCCGTGAGTCGGTGCGTAATCCACGATCAGTGAGCGCCACCCGGTTATCCCAGAAGAGCCCGCTGCTCCACAATGCCACATTACAAATAGGCTGGGCGTTTCTGGGCACTATGGGTACCTCATTGATACCATCAGAGCGGCCAGGGCCAACCAATGCAGGGTCTAGCGGATTCACACCCACGGGCATGGAGAGATTATCACCGCCACAGCCGATAGCGGCGTGGTGGCAGGAGGCACAGGCCACGTCACCATTGGCACTGAGGGATTGACTGTAGAACAGGCGCATACCCAGCTCGACCATGGCAGGGTCTTGTTCACTTCGCACCCTGGCAGCAAAAGCACGTATATCCTCTAAATGCCCGGCCATGTTGTTCAATTCCAGCATGGCTGCCAGGCAGGTATCCAGATCTTCATCCAATAAACTCAATGCGCTGCGAACATTTTTGCATTCGTTAATGTTCACCAGGCGATCGAGGACCGGTGCCGCAACTGCCCCATTACTGAGGCCGCTATTAGTGTTATTGATTAGTGTTTTCGCAGTAACCTGTGCCGTCTCACTATCGCTGCCCAAATCGCCACTGGTTACCGAGTAGCTGTACGCGGTATTGACTGAAAGCCCCTGATCTACGTAATAGCTATTACTGGTCTCGGCAATTTTTTCCCCACCGCGATAGATGGTATAGGTCACCCCATCGCGCTGCCAGGAGAGGCCGATACTGGTTCCGGAAAAGGCATTGGCGATCAGCTCCTGCGGGGCAGTACCCTGCCCGCTTCCTGTGCCGGTGTCTGTACCCGTATCTGTATCGCCGTTATCGTCCGTATCATCACCCGCCTCTGTATCGCCACCAGAATCAGTATTGCCTTCTACGGTTTCCGAGCTGGTGCTGTCATCGCCACCAGAAGAACCGGAACTACAGCCTACCGCCAGCAAAAATAGCGGCAAGATCAGCAATCGTAGCAATGCCATTACCGGCACAATTGAATTTTTGCTTTGTGATTCCATAAAACCTGATCGACCCTGCCCATTAAAATCGTTAGAGAAACTCTGGACAGGCAATGGGTAAACTAGTGCCCTAGACGGCACCAAAAGCTAATACTCCCAGAGCTCTCCGATTCCTGACAATTTCGCCGGGCATAAAAATAACGAGCCTAAAGCCTTAACCCTGCGAATTCTGTTGAGAGAGTCGCAAAGCACTTACACTCGGCGAGTGAAATGAGATAGTGTGAATTACCTCAGGATATAAAAGAGGCAAAAGGCACAGTGACAAAGCCAACCACTTGGCAGCCCTACCTCAGCTGTGACCTAAGCAGAAATATTAAATGCACAAAACCTGCTGCTATCACAGAAGAGGGCACAAAGAAGTCAAAAATCAGCAACCCCTATTATGCCCATCATTTTATTTCTAATTATTTCTAGCCATTCACAGGGCTATGCTAGGGATCAAACTGGAGACTATAGATTATCCCCATTCCGGTTTTTAGCATCCAATTGTTTGCCGTCTGGGCCACCGTCTCTGGGAGGGATCAGGAACTGGATCTCATTCGAGCTGCTATTTGCGGCATTTGGGTCGGTAAGGGTATCCAGGAATGTTACAACAAGATCAATCTCATCATCGGTCAGGCGATTAACTCCACCGCCATCGTTTCCTGCAAGAATATCCTGGGACAGGGCCAGGCCATTAGGGGCCACTTTACTGGGGCAATCCTGTATTTCTTTAAACTGCTCAAGGTCACACATCTCATTATTGGCAAAGTAGCTGGCAATTGAGGCTCCCTGATCCCTGTAATGCTCAACATTCCTTCTCAAGCTAGCAAACTGCCCGTTATGTCCCCAGGGGCCCGTAATTGCCACATTTAACAAGGTGGGAGCGCGGAAGGCTCCAAAACCCAAGGAACCCTCTCCGCCCAAGTCCACTCCGCTTCCACTCTCGTCAGTACCTATTCCAATCTGCGGATAGTTGGCAGCCATCAGTGCCTCGGAAGTGAAGAAGGCCCCTTTATGACAAAAAGTACAGCCAGCATCTCTTGACATAAACGTGATAGCGCCACGTTTTTCTTCGGCACTGAGCGCTTGTATATTGCCCTCGACATAGGCAAAAAATGGATTGTCGATAAATATCTGTACTGCTTCATAAGCGGCAATGGCCTGGGCGATACGACTGAAACTAATCTCGCCATCACCAAATGCAGAAATAAATAGCGATTCCCAGGCTTCAGTATCCAGGTTAGCTGCCAAAATATCTTCGCGGTAAGCGGTAAAGTTCTCATCGACAGTATCATCGTAGCCAAAGTCGATAATGTCCCCCATTTCAGGCGGAGCTGTAACGGGGAAGTGTGCCTGTGCCATCAGTAATGCCAAAGATCCAGAACCCACGGCATCGGCGGTATTATTCGTAACATCTCTCGAGTCCGTGCGAAGAACTCCATTGGGACTCATTGAAACCCGGTTATCCCAGAACAGACCGCGAGACCATAAAGAAGCATTACAAATCGGCTGAGCGTTCCTGGGTACCAAAGGCACCTCGTTAACGCCATCAGAGCGTCCGGGACCCAGCAGAGCAACATCTATCGCATTAACCCCGACCGGCATCGACAGGTTGTCACCACCACAGCCTATTGCGGGATGATGACAGGATGAGCAAGAGGCATCTTGGTTAGCACTTAAGGATTTATTGTGAAACAGCCGCATACCCAGCTCCACCATGGCTGGTTCCTGCTCGCTGCGAACACGTGCGGCAAAAGCGCGTATATCCTCAACAAGGGAAGCCATACGATTGAGTTCGAGCATAGCTGCCAGGCAGTTATCCAAGTCCTCTTCGAGTAGATCAAGCGCACTGGAGGCATTTTTACACTCGGCAAAAGTGGATATGCGCTCATTTAAGACATCGTCTTCTGTGCCGTTATTTAGCCCCGCATTCGTATTGTTGACTAATGTTTTTACCGCAACCTGGGAAGCTCCTATTTCGCTGGCAGTATCAGCTGTATTTACCGAATAAACATATTCGGTATCCACCGAAAGATCGTGATCGACGAAAAAACTGTTGCTGGTTTGTGCAATTTTTTCGCCATTTCGATAGATAAAATAGGTTTCACCATCCCGCTCCCAAACAAGACCGATACTGGTTCCAGAATAGGCATGACCAATCAATTCATTGGGCGCACTACCCTCCTCTGGCTCGGGATCAGGCTCAGGTTCTGGCTCTGGCTCTGGCTCGGGATCAGACTCTGAATCAGTGCCAGAATCAGAGTCAGGGTCATTCTGTACGGCATCTGGAGCTGGATTGTCGCCACCTCCTGATGACCCTGAATCACATCCAGCCAACGATAAAAAGAGCATGAGGAAAAAGAGCCGCAAAAGCTCCCTGGAAAAAACTTTTGTATCCAGTATCTGAACTCGCATAAGTTAAAACAGTCCTTTCTTTCGATTTTTAAAGTTCTGGACTGTTAACGCTGTATCAGGGAGTTTGGTTGACACCAAAAAGAAAAAACTGTGCCTCACCAAGACGCAAGCAAGGTGCGATCACAAATACTTTCAGGGAAACTAAAAAGTTGAAAGTAAGTTCTTCTACCAACGCCACAAGTGATAAGTGCGCAAATGATAGAGGTTACCAAGACAGCCCGGACATGTAATAGCGATCAGCTAATCAAGACTTCCGGGCTGAATAGAATAATCTGTATAAAACGATCAGCCGACAATACGCACCGGGCGTTCAGCGTTGCGATAGCGCTCGGAGCGGCGGGTGCGGTCATTCACACTTCCAGCCAATTGGCCACAGGCCGCATCGATATCGTCGCCGCGGGTGGTACGCACGGTAACGGTATAACCCTTGTCGAGCAGAATCTGCTGGAAGCGGCGCAGAGCATTGTTGCTAACACGCTGGTAGTCGGACAGCTCGAATGGGTTAAAGGGAATCAGGTTGATCTTCACCGGAATATCCCGCAGCAATTCTGCCAGTTGTTCGGCGTGCTCGGGGCGGTCGTTGATCTCACGCATTAGCGTGTATTCGATCGTCATCTTGCGGTGCGTATCCGGCATACGCTCGATATAGCGCTTGGCGGAATCCAACAGGACGGCGATGGGATATTTTTTGTTGATCGGCACCAATTCGTTGCGCAACTCATCATTGGGCGCGTGCAGAGAAATTGCCAGACTCACATCGGTCACATCGGCGAGGCGGTCCAGTGCCGGTACCACACCCGAAGTCGACAGGGTCACACGTCGCTTGGAGATACCGTAGGCATTGTCTTCCATCATCAGGTTCATGGCATCGACCACATTGTCGAAGTTGAGCAACGGCTCACCCATGCCCATCATCACCACGTTGGTGACTTTGCGCGGACCTTTCGGCTCTAACTGGCCAAAAGATTTACAGGCAATCCACACCTGCCCGATGATTTCTGCCGCAGTCAGATCGCGGTTGAAACCCTGTTTGCCGGTGGCGCAGAAGCTGCAATCCAGGGAGCAGCCCACCTGGGAGGAGACACACAGAGTGCCACGATCCCCATCGGGGATATAAACAGTCTCGATAGCATTGCCACCTTCGACTTCAATCAACCATTTGCGCGTACCGTCGGCGGAATCCCATTGCCCCAATACTTTCGGCGCGCGAACTTCGGCCACTTCCGCCAGTTTCAGGCGCAGGGCCTTGCTGACATTAGTCATCTCAGTAAAGTCATCGACCCCATTCTGGTGAATCCACTTTAAAACCTGAACCGCGCGGAAGCGCTTCTCGCCCAATGATTCAAAAAAGGCGGCCAGCTTTTCGACAGAAAGGCCGAGCAGGTTGGTTTTCTCTGTGGTCATTCAGTTCACCTCGGGGGAAGAGTTGCACCGGTCCGGACGGGCCGGTGCGATTCAGGGCGCGAATTAAGCGCGCGGGCAGATTTCGTCGTCAGCGAAGAAGTAGCTTACTTCGCGGGCGGCGGACTCTGCAGAGTCGGAACCGTGTACGGCGTTGGCGTCGATGCTTTCAGCAAAGTCGGCGCGGATGGTGCCGGCAGCAGCTTCTTTCGGGTTGGTCGCGCCCATCAGTTCACGGTTAGCCAGGATAGCGTTTTCGCCTTCCAGAACCTGTACAACAACCGGACCGGAAGTCATGAAGTCAACCAGGTCTTTGAAGAAAGGACGCTCTTTGTGCTCAGCGTAGAAACCTTCGGCTTTCTCGCGGGACAGGTGCGCCATCTTCATAGCAACGATGCTCAGGCCAGCTTTCTCGAAACGGCTCTCGATTTCACCGATTACATTCTTGGCTACTGCGTCCGGCTTGATGATAGAAAGGGTACGCTCCAGGGCCATGGTTATCTCCAAATTGATTTTTCGTAACTGAACTTACATACAGAAAGAGCAACCTGCTCAGTTGCTCTTCCGTGATATTCCTTTCATACCCACCGGGGGTACTCAATTTTTAATCACCGCTTTTCGCGGCCGGCGGATTATACGGGGTATTGATCGACTTTTGTACTCCAATACCAATACCCCCTTAAAACCGGTCTAGCTAGTCGCGCTCCTCAATCCAGGCGGCCTGAATAGCCTCCAGAATCTTCTCGCCACAACGGCTGGGGTCATCATCAAATTCCGGCAACGCCATTACCCAATTGCGCAGATCGACAAAATTGACCGTGAGCGGGTCTACATCTTCATGCCTGTCACAAAGCTCGATAGCGATATCGTGAATATCAGTCCACTTCATTGATTCAGCTTCCTCAATACCGCCGTGCTCAGTGCTTTTCCGACACTTGGTTGATGGTGTACTTGGGAATTTCTACAACCAGGTCTTCATCCTCAACGATCGCCTGACATGACAGGCGCGACTCTGGCTCCAGGCCCCAGGCCTTGTCCAGCAGATCCTCTTCCAGTTCGTCGGGCTCTTCCAGGGAGTAGAAGCCTTCGCGCACAATGACGTGGCATGTAGTGCAGGCACAGGCTTTTTCACAAGCGTGCTCTATCTCGATGTCATTGGCCAGGGCCGCATCGATCACACTGACGCCGCTCTCCGCTTCCACCACTTTACCCTCGGGGCACATTTCCGGGTGGGGTAAAAATACTATCTTCGGCATGGGTACTGACTCTCTATGGTCTCAATCCGACGGGGGCAAGCCCCGGCCGCAGGTTGTGCAGGCTGGGCGCCCACCGATTATTTATCAAATTCGTCCAGGCTGTGACCGCGCATGGCGCGCTTAATCGAAGCGTCCATACGCCGTGCAGCGAAAGGCTCAGACAATTTGTTCAGGGCCTCCATACGCAGGCGGATCTCCTCTGCGTCGCCGGCATTATGAGCCAGCCGCAGAGCTTCCATAGCGTGTTCCAGCTCGCTCAACTCATGCTCTTCCAGCAACTGGGCTCCGTTTTCACGCAGGGCAACCAGCAGGCTCTCCAAGGTCCGTTCCGCCTCTACCTGGGCCTCGCGCAGGGCGCGCAGGGCGATATCCTCGGCGGCATGGGTGTAGGATTCCTGCAGCATGCGTGCAATATCCTTATCCTCCAGGCCGTAGGAAGGTTTCACCACGATATCCGCGCTGACGCCACTGCTCTTCTCCATGGCGGTCACAGAAAGCAGGCCATCCGCATCCACTTGGAATGTCACGCGGATATGGGCAGCACCCGCCACCATTGCGGGAATGCCGCGCAACTCGAAGCGGGCTAGCGAGCGGCAGTCGCTGACCAGCTCCCGCTCACCCTGCACCACGTGAATCGCCATAGCAGTTTGCCCATCTTTAAAAGTGGTGAACTCCTGAGCTTTAGACACCGGGATAGTGGTATTGCGCGCAATCAGCTTCTCGGTAAGTCCACCCATAGTCTCGAGTCCCAGAGACAGGGGGATGACATCCAGCAGCAGCAGGTCGTCATCGGACTTGTTGCCCACCAGCACATCGGCCTGCAGGGCGGCACCAATTGCCACCACTTGATCCGGATCGATCTCCGCGTGGGGCGCCCGGCCAAAATAGTCTTCAACACGTTCCCGCACCCGCAGCGTACGAGTGGAACCGCCCACCAGAACGACTTCCTGTACTTCATCCACGCCGATATCCGCATCGCGCAGGGCGCGTTTACAGGAGCGCAGAGTCTTGTCGATTAGAGGGTCCAATAGTGAAGCCATGGTTTCCCGATCGAGCACACCGGTCCAGTCCCCGTGACGAAGCTCTGCCTGCTCAACATTGGCCAGGGCTTCCTTAGCCGCACAGGCGCTATCCAGCAACCGCCGCTGGGTGGACGCATCCAGGTCGGTGCCGAGGCCCGCCTGCTCGGCAATCCAGGCAGCGATAATGCGGTCAAAGTCATCACCACCCAGTGCGGTGTCGCCGCCGGTGGCCATTACTTCGAAAACGCCGCGAGACAGACGCAGAATAGAGATATCAAAGGTGCCACCGCCCAGGTCATAGACGGCGATCACACCCTCTTCTCCCCGGTCGAGGCCGTAGGCCACCGCCGCCGCAGTGGGCTCGTTGAGCAGGCGCAGTACCTTGAGACCGGCCAGCTTGGCGGCATCTTTGGTGGCCTGGCGCTGGGCATCGTCAAAGTAGGCCGGCACGGTAATCACTGCGCCGTCGAGTTCCCCGCCGGCTTTGCCGTAAAGTGCATCGCGGCCGCGCTGGGCCAACTTCTTGAGAATTTCCGCAGACACCTGCACCGGATTGACCGGTCCGGCAGCGGTTTCGATAGTGGGCATGCCGCCATTACTATCGGAAAAATGGTAAGGCAGCTGCTCACCCAGGCTTTTCACATCCGCCACACCGCGGCCCATCAAACGCTTGATCGACAGCATGGTGTTGTAGGGATCCGCAGCGGCGCGGGCGCGGGCCTCGGCGCCAACAGTGATGCCCTCACGGCTGTAATGCACCGCCGAGGGCAGAATGACACTGCCATCCTCTGCAGCAATGGCTTCTGCCGAGCCGCTGCGCACCGTGGCCACCAGCGAGTTGGTGGTGCCCAGGTCGATGCCCACCGCATACTTGCGCTGATGGGGGTCGGGGCTCTGTCCCGGTTCAGAAATCTGCAGTAATGCCATTACTTATCTCTTCTGTCAGCGGGATTTATCGCACTGGCACTGCCTGCGCCAGATCCCGGTTTATTTTCTGATAGCGATTGTTTAATCGCCGAACAAATCGGCTTCCAGCTCTTCCACCTGCGATTGCAGCTTCACCAGAAACTGCTGCTTGCGCAGGGAGTCCTCGGCTTCGCTGAACTTGCCTGCGGCATAGGTCTCGGCAAATTGCCGCTGTTCACCGCGGTAGAGGCCATCGACCTCATCGGCAAGTTCCTCCAAAGCGACGGCGGGATTTGGCTGTTCACGTACTTCTTCGAGACGCTCGCGCAGCAGCATTTGCTGCATCAGGAATTCCGTATCGGCGGTAGTCTGCTCCGGCGGCACTTCCACTCCAGCGAGTTTGAGTAGGTAGGCGGCGCGCTGTACCGGATCGCGAAGAACCGTGTGGGCTTCATTGATCTGCGCGGCCATCTGGATAGCGAGCAGCTGTTCGCGCTCGGATTTGGAGGCGTATTTGTCCGGGTGAAATTCCCGCTGCAATTCCCTATAGCGCGCGGCCAGGGCGCTGCGATCGAGCTCAAAGGCGGGCTCTAGCCCGAATATTTCGAAATGGGTCAGGTTGGTTGCCATCTCAGTTCACCTGCCGGCACTGGGCCTTAAAAACTGGGCGGCGGCGCCCCACCCGGCGATTGCCGGGCCAATAAAAAGGCCGGTATGCACAGTGCACCCGGCCTCTCTGTAGCGGGCCACACTCAGACGTGAAAACTCTCGCCGCAGCCACACTCATTCTTAACGTTGGGGTTGGTGAAGGTAAAGCCCTCGTTGAGCCCTTCCTTGACGAAATCGAGCTGGGTACCGTCCAGGTAAACCAGGCTCTTGGGGTCCACGATCAGCTTTACATCATCCTGCTCGAACACCACGTCTTCGGCCTCTGCCGAATCGACAAATTCCAGTACATAGGCAAGGCCTGAGCACCCGGCGGTCTTCACACCCACACGAATACCGATACCTGTGCCGCGCTTGGCCAGCTGACTCTTAATATGAGCCTGAGCGGCCTCGGTCATGGTAATAGCCAAAACAATACCTTCATTACTATGGGGCTCGGGGCCCGATGGTTAACCTGCGGCGGATTCCGGCGCGTCAGCGGCTTCGGCAGACTCACCGCGCTTTTCACGGATATTGCGCACAGCGGCCTTGATCGCATCTTCCGCCAGCACGGAACAGTGAATCTTCACCGGCGGCAGGGCCAGCTCTTCGGCGATGGCAGTATTTTTGATCTGCTCCGCCTCGTCGATGGTCTTGCCTTTTACCCATTCGGTGAGCAGCGAGCTGGAGGCGATGGCAGAGCCGCAACCGTAGGTTTTGAACTTGGCATCTTCAATCACACCCGCGTCGTTCACCTGAATCTGAAGGCGCATCACGTCACCACAGGCGGGCGCGCCCACCATGCCGGTGCCCACGTTGTCCGCCTTGTCGTCCATACGTCCGACGTTGCGGGGGTGTTCGTAGTGGTCAATTACTTTATCGCTATAGGCCATGACTTTTCTCCTAACTCATGCGCGCGCTTAGTGAGCGGCCCATTCAATCTTGTTCAGGTCGACACCGTCTTTGTACATATCCCAAAGCGGCGATAATTCACGCAGTTTCTCCACCGCCTTGCGCACGGCGGCCGCTGCGGTATCCACGTCCTGCTCGCTGGTGAAGCGGCCGAAGCTGAAACGCAGTGAGCTGTGTGCCAGCTCATCGTTTACGCCCAGGGCGCGCAGCACGTAGCTGGGCTCCAGGCTCGCAGAGGTACAGGCGGAACCGGAGGAAATCGCCAGGTCACGCAGGGACATAATCAGGCTCTCGCCCTCTACAAAGGCAAAGCTGACATTCAAGTTGCCCGGAACACGCTGTTCGGCGGAACCGTTGATATGGACTTCTTCCATATCTTTGATCTGACCCCAGAAACGGTTGCGCAGGGACACCAGACGCTCGCCTTCTTGCACCATTTCTTCTTTGGCAATACGGAAGGCTTCACCCATACCCACAATTTGATGGGTGGGCAGGGTGCCGGAACGCATACCGCGCTCGTGGCCACCGCCGTGCATCTGTGCTTCCAGTCGCACGCGGGGTTTGCGGCGAACATACAGCGCGCCAATGCCTTTGGGGCCGTAAATCTTGTGGGCGGAGAAGGACATCAAATCGACCTTCATCTCTTGCAGGTCGATGGGCAGCTTGCCCGCGCTCTGCGCCGCATCCACATGGAAGATCACTTTGCGCGAACGACACAGTTCGCCGATTGCGGCGATGTCGTTGATCACACCGATCTCGTTGTTCACGTGCATCAGGCTCACCAAAATAGTGTCCTCACGCAGTGCTTCCTCAACCTGTTGCGGGGTAACAATGCCGTCTTCACGGGGATTCAGGTAGGTGACCTCGAAGCCTTCACGCTCCAGCTGGCGACAGGTGTCCAGCACTGCTTTGTGCTCGATCTTGGAGGTGATGATGTGCTTGCCACGACCCTGGTAGAAGTGCGCCGCACCCTTGATCGCCAGGTTGTCTGACTCGGTGGCACCACTGGTCCAGACGATCTCGCGGGGATCGGCATTAATCAGTTCGGCCACCTGGCGGCGGGCATTTTCCACCGCTTCCTCGGCCTTCCAGCCGTAGAGGTGGGACCGGGAAGCCGGGTTACCGAAGTTGCCTTCCATCGTCAGCTGCTCTGCCATCTTTGCAGCGACACGCGGGTCAACCGGACAGGTAGCTGAATAATCCAGGTAGATGGGAAGCTTCATAGTCATACCGTTTCCGCTCAATAATTCTCAAATATTCCGCTTTGGCCACAACCGTGGCCGATATTTACAGACCGCCGAGTACGGCGACCCGCTGTTCCGGTGCTTCACGCATATCCTGGCGGCGCGCCACTTCCTGCACCTCGGCGCGCGATACCAGATTGGCCAGACTGATACCGCTCAGGAAACCGTGAATCTGGTCGCTTAGATCGGACCAGAGGTAATGGGTCAGACACTGCTCGCCATTGGCGCAATCGGCGTTGCCGCCACAGCTGGTGGCATCCACCGATTCGTTGACCGCATCAATAATTTGAGCCACAAAAATCTCTTCGCCATCCCGGGCCAGGCGGTATCCGCCGCCGGGACCGCGCACACTGGACACCAGCCCAGACTGCCGCAGGCGGGAAAATAACTGTTCCAGGTAGGACAGGGAGATGCCCTGCCGTTTGGAAATATCTGCCAAGCTGATCGGCCCACGCTCTGCATGCAACGCCAGATCCAGCATGGCGGTTACCGCATAGCGGCCTTTGGTTGTTAAACGCATACCAGCTCCCAACTGATGTACAGCCTTTTCCGATCGGGGCGCGAGTATGAAATAACCCAGCACCTTAGTCAAGTATATAACCGAGCAAAGTACTCGGGTACTCAACCCGCTAGTCGGGGCGACCCTTACCACCAGAGCGGTGGATATAGTTCTGAATGGCGGTGAGCATGCCGCGCAGGATGCCCAACTCCATATCGTCCGGGCGCACACGACTATACAGTCGGCGCAAACGGGTCATAGTTTGGCGGGGATTGTCCGGGTCGATAAAGCCGAGTTCGCCCAGCGCCTGCTGCAGGTGATCGAAATAGAGCTCCATGTCACTGGCTTTAGCCGGTGGGCGATCCCAGTCGGCATAGCTAACAGGCTCGCCTTTTTCCGCTTCCAGTGCCGCCATACGCACTTCATAAGAGAGCACCTGCACAGCAGTTGCCAAATTTAGAGAACTGTACTCCGGGTTGGCGGGAATATGCACATGGTAATTGCACGCCTGTAGCTCTTCATTAGTGAGGCCGCGATCTTCTCGGCCAAACACCAGCGCCACCGGGTGGCTGGAGGCCTCGGCCACTGCGCGCTCGCCGCACTGGCGCGGCGTCAGCAAAGGCCAGGGGATGCGCCGCTCGCGGGCGCTGGTGGCCACCACTAAGCCGCAATCTGCCACCGCTTCTTCCAGAGTGTCCACCACCACGGCGCTATCCAGCAGCTCCGCTGCGCCGGCAGCGCGCCACACGGCATTGGCCGCAGGGAATTCCCGCGGTGCCACCAGATAGAGCTGGCTCAGGCCCATATTCTTGAGGGCGCGCGCGGCACCGCCGATATTTCCGGGATGGGCGCTGTTAACCAGAACCACGCGCACATTATCGAGCGCGCTGAGCGGAGTCGTGTCTAAAGGGGACTTGGCCATACTGAAAGTAATAATTCGGTGTCATGGGGGCGCGCGAGTGTAGCAAAAAGGAACGGGAATCCATACAATCGCGTCCGCTGCGGTTAACCCGCGGTCTGCTTTTTAACCACTTCAACCACTCAGTGCGGAATAGTTATGGAACCCATGCTAAATATTGCCCTGCGCGCGGCGCGCAAGGCCGGAGAATTGATCGAACGGGCCTGGGAGCGCGGCGACCTGATGAAATTCGAGGAAAAAGCGCGCAACGATTTCGTCACAGAAGTGGACAAGGCCAGTGAACAGGAAATTATTTACCACCTGCGCAAGGCCTACCCCAAGCACAGCATCCGCGCTGAAGAGAGCGGCCTGATCGAAGGCGCCGAGCCCGACTACGAGTGGATTATCGATCCCCTCGACGGCACCACCAACTTTATCCACGGCGTACCCCAGTTTGCGGTATCTATTGCCTGTCGCTATCGCGGCCGCATCGAGCACGCGGTGGTACTCGACCCCATCAAGCGTGAAGAATTTACCGCGAGCCGCGGCCGCGGCGCGGCCCTGAACGGCCGCCGCATCCGCGTTTCCCCACGCCAGGGTTTGCGCGGCGCGCTAATCGGCACCGGCCTACCCTTCAATGGCCCAGCTCTGGAAAACATCGACCCCTACCTGGGCGCTTTGAAAGAGATCGCCGGGCAGACTGCCGGCGTCCGCCGCCCCGGTGCCGCCGCGCTGGATCTGGCCTATGTAGCGGCCGGGCGCTTTGATGGCTTCTGGGAGATGTACCTGAATACCTGGGATATCGCGGCAGGCTCCCTGTTGGTCAAAGAGGCCGGTGGCCTGATCAGCGATTTCCGCGGTGGTGAGGACTACCTGGATTCCGGACACCTGGTGTGCGCCACCCCCAAGGTCTTCAAGCCACTGCTGCAGATCGTAGGCAAGCACCTGGGTTCTGTGCGCTAATTCCTACCCGCTCACTGGCCCGGCTGTCGTCGGGCCAGCTCTTCCCTGTTCTTGAATTAAACCGACCTTCCTGAGCGTCCAAGGGTTTCCGCCAGTACACGGGATAACTGCATAAAATCAAACTCTGCCGGCAGAACCGGGTAGCTCTCCCCATTCGGTTTTTCACCTACCAATACAAAGCGCATAGCCCTGGTGGCGATATCCTCCTGCAAAATAGACAATAGGTCGGCGGCAGACATACCCGGTACCTCACTGTGAAACAGCAGTACATCGGGGCGTTGGGTTCGCGCGATAAAAATGGCCTCCACTACATCGGTGGCAACCAGGCATTGAATCTGAGGAGTCTCCTTTAGCATCTCCCTGAGCTGATCCGCCGCAGCTGGGCGGTTATCCACAAGCAGCAGCCGCCCTTCCGGCAGCTTCGGCGGTTCCTGTGGATGGGCGGAAAAACTCATCAGGGCATCGGGCGCATCGATCATGGGAAACTCAATCCAGAAAACCGAGCCCTGCCCCTCCTGACTGTCAAAGTCGATACGCCCGCCCATAGCCTCTGTGAGGCGTCTGGCGATTGCCAAACCTACACCGGTGCCTTCGATATGGCCCTTCTCTTCTCCCAATCGATTGAAGGGTTCGAACACCTCACTGCGCCGCTCCGGCGGAATTCCCTTGCCAGTATCGAGAATACTCAGGCGCAGCCATCCCTCCGCCTGGGGAGTGAAGTTAATAATGACCCTGCCATTATCCCGATTGTATTTCACCGCGTTGCCGGCGAGATTTAGCACCACTTGTTTGTAGCGCACCGGGTCCGCGCAGATATAGGCGGACTCCCAGCCGAGGGGCTCGTAAACCAGGCTGACCCGGCGGGTCTCTGCCAGAGGTTCCAGCAGGCGTTTACACTCGGCCACTAATTCCACCGGGCGCACTGACTCCATTGAAGGGCCGAGCCGGCGGCTGTCGATGCGGGCGAGCTCCAGTACATCGCCCACCAGGTGTAATAAATGCTGACCGGCACGGCGAATCTCCCCAAGGCGCTGGCGTTGATCGGAGTTCAGACTCTGATCCAGTTCCACCATTTGGCTGTATCCCAAAATGGCGTTTAGTGGGGTGCGCAACTCGTGGCTCAGGCTGAATAAAAGATCGGCGCGGTGGGCATTTTCCTCGCGCTGCTGGTGCAATTCCCGCTCTAGGCGCGCCTGGGTCTCACGGCTTGCACTGACATCCTGCAAAATCCCGAGTACTCGCACCGGCTGGCCGCGACTGTCGAGCTGCGCCTTGCCGCGGCAACGCACCCACACCAGGCTGCCATCAGAGCGCCACAAGCGGAATTCCACATCCAGGGGCAGGCGGTCGCGCACATGGTCCAACATGGATTGCTCCACCCTGGCTATATCCTCTGTGAGGATGCGCGCCTTCCACTGCTCGGCGGCAGAGCGCCCGATACTGCGTATGGGGCTCACCTCGTAACCGAGAATTCCCCAGCAGGCGTCGTCGAGAACCATTTCATCGGCGCGTAAATCCCACTCCCACAAGCCGTCCCCAACCCCGGAAAGCGCCTGCAGTGGTCGCTCGCTGGGCAAGCTTGACAGGTAGCGCTGGGACAGAGCCTCGCTGTAGTCGGCACAAGTGCCTATAGCGATCACCTCGCTGCCGTCAGCACTGGTGGTCGCCCGCCCACAAAAACGCAGCCAGCGCAGCTGGCCGGTGATGTCATAGGCACGGAAGGCGATATCAAAATACCCCCCCTGACTGGCGATTCGGTGGCGCAGTGAGAGAATACGGTGGCGCTCATCGGAGTGAACCGGGTGCAACTCGGTACCAGACCACAGGGCCTGAAGGGCCCGATCGGCACTGTCGGCGAACAGGTGCCAGATATCCCCCTGGGCGCGCTGGGCACCGCTGTTCAAGTGCCATTCCCACAAGCCAGAATCCACATCCATCATCAGCCCCTGCAGGCGACCAGTTTGATGGGCAAGTTCCAGCGCACCCAAGGAATGCAGCTCCTCTGGAGTGGACAGCAGGAAGGGGAGATGGGGCGGGACGGGGTTTTGAGGTTCGGACACGCTTAACTCGATTCGTTGGCATTGCAGGCAAAACAAAGGGGGCCTTTATACCTAGGCGCGAATGGGGCGTCTATTTACCAGGCATTAGTGCCAATCAGAATTCCACACAGAGTCACAAAAATAAAATTTTTTTCAGACGTGAGTGTGAGGGAAGGTAGTGAGAAGAAAAAAGACCCCGCAGTGCGGGGCCGTAATCAGCGATGATGAGAGAAAACGGGAAGTTTCTCAGTGGAAACGGTTTGCCATAACCCCATGCAAACTCCCCGAAGTACGGGTCATGCGTCCCGTACACTTCTAATTTTGCAATCGGTGTGCCAAGTTTTTTTGCCGGATTTAGTGAGAACTGACCTCTCTACCCATGGATCACCCCAGGCAAGTTGACCCAACAAGTGCCAACAACCTTATTTATCGCACCAAAAAGAGGCGCCATGTGCCAGAACTCGCTTTTCTAACCAGAACTCGCCTTTCAAAAAGGGCTCGCGGACTTGCGCTACTCAGGCCAACCAATAAATTTGTGCCACAATTTTCACTGGGATGTTATTCAGCGCCAAATCTCCCTCTCAGGGCGAAGGGCTTTGTAACAGCCAATGCTAAATGTGCTGCTGATCTCCGGGGTAGAGCGGATGGGTACAGTTTCGGCAAGCAATACGGCGAAAAGAAAACGCTATTGGGCCCCTACACTTCTCTTCGCCAGCACGGGCTTCCTCGCGTTGACTGCCGTGCCTCTGTATGGGCTCGAATATGGTTACTCCTGGCAGCAATGGCTCGCCTTTATACTCATTACCGGACTGTGCGGTATATCTATCTCTGCCGGTAACCATCGCCTGTGGACTCACAGAACTTACAAAGCCCACTGGATGCTTCGCTTATGGTTTGCCCTTTTCAGCGCTGCAACCCTACAAAACACCACTTTGAACTGGTGTTCGGCACACCGGCTGCACCACCGCTATACCGACAATAATGACCTGGACCCCCACTCCTCTAAGCGGGGTCTCTGGTTTTCACACCTGGATTGGATGATGCGCGAATATCCATCAGGCAGGAAAACCTACGACAATGTCAAAGACCTTCAGCAAGACAAAATTGTGATGTGGCAGCACCGTCACTATCTGCCGATCGCCATCGGTATGAACTTTGCGATCTGCCTGATCCTCGGTCTGATTACCGGCGATATTATCGCCATGTTTTTACTGGCGGGCGTGTTGCGTATGGTGGTCAATCACCATGCCGCTTTTGCCCTCAACTCTTTCGGGCACCGCTGGGGCAAAAGAAAATTTAAGGGCGATATTTCCGCTCGGGACAACCCTATTATCAATATCTTTGCTTTTGGCGAGGGCTATCACAATTACCATCATGCCTTTCCCGCAGACTATCGCAATGGCGTTGGTTGGTTTGCCTACGATCCGACCAAATGGCTGATAAAAAGCCTCAGCTGGCTCGGCATCACCTGGCAGCTGAGAGCTGCCACAAAGCTACAGATTTATAGAGCAACTCAGGAGGTGGAAATTGAACGGGCCGAACAGCAACTGGAGAAACTAGCGACACAGGATCAGCAATACTGGCGCGAACTATTACAGCGAGAGCGCCAGGATTTCTGTGAAATATTCGATCGCTGGCAAGCATTAATGACCCAGCGTCGCGCCATAGACCCAGATAACGCCTCGGGAAGATGGAAGCTGGCGACTATTCAAACACAAATTCGCGAGCTGAAATTCCGGCTAAAAATGCAGAGCGAACGCCTGCGACTCATGATGCGCCAGCTCCCCCTGAGCCCCGCAACGACAGGCTAGGCCGGGCTCTGGATTTGGCTTAGTTAGCTGCCGTGACTCCACCAGGTTGGCGAGGCGCCACAAGGGGGAAAGGCTTGATTGCTGGCCATCAAGAACCCTCTGCGCCTCCTCCCAATAATTATCTATATTCTCTGAGTACCGTTATGCAAGTACCGTTATGCAAGTACCGTTATGTAAGTATCGTTATGTGAGTACCTTTATGTTTGTAGCCGGGAACTACTCCCAGGAATACACCGCTAAGTACCTTAATAGAAAAACTGCGCCACCCAAATAAGGGGCTTCCCCGAGACCGTTTCACAGACAGGCTCGAAATATGAATAACGCTTCGTCGACATCCACAACCAAACGCAAATGCTTTTGGGTCCCCACAGTGCTGTTTGCCAGTACAGGCTTCCTGGCCCTGACCGCCGTGCCCATCTACGGGCTGATGGTTGGATATCACTGGTACCAGTGGCTCGCCTTCGCTCTATTAGCCGCCTTGTGCAGTCTTTCAGTGACAGCGGGTAATCACCGGCTCTGGTCTCACAAGAGCTACAAAGCCCACTGGTCGCTACGCCTGTTCTTTGCCTTATTCAGCGCGGCTGCCCTGCAAAACTCTACCCTGACCTGGTGTGCCGCCCACCGCTTACACCACCGACATATTGACGACAATGATCGCGACCCCTACTCGGCGATGCGCGGCTTTTGGTTTTCCCATATCGACTGGATGATGCACGAGTATCCGAGCAGTCATCTCGATTACAAAAATGTCGAGGACCTGAAGCGGGACAAGATCGTGATGTGGCAACACAATCACTATATCCCCATCACCCTCTCCATGAATCTGGGCATTCCCATCGTACTGGGGCTCCTCACTGGAGACCTGATAGGTATACTTTTGCTCGCAGGAATACTGCGTATCGTAGTCAACCATCACACAACATTTCTGGTGAACTCCCTCGCCCACATGTGGGGCAAGCGCCCTTATAAAAACGATATCAGTGCGAGGGATAATCTCTTTCTCAACCTGTTTGTATTTGGCGAGGGATACCACAACTATCACCACGCCTTTCAGACCGACTACCGCAATGGCATCCACTGGTATCAATACGACCCAACCAAGTGGCTAATAAAGCTACTGAGCTGGGTTGGCATTACCCGCGACCTGAAAACTCCTCCTGCGGTGCAGATACAAAAAGCCAAGCTGGCAGTGCAGTTCAG
Source organism: Microbulbifer sp. CnH-101-G (assembly GCF_052466775.1). Classification (NCBI taxonomy): domain Bacteria; kingdom Pseudomonadati; phylum Pseudomonadota; class Gammaproteobacteria; order Cellvibrionales; family Microbulbiferaceae; genus Microbulbifer; species Microbulbifer sp. CnH-101-G. The sequence continues at coordinate 384,541 of NZ_CP174292.1, read as the reverse complement.
CCAGGCGAAGGAAAAGCTCGGGGGTAGCGCGCACAGGGAGGACTGGTTAAAGCTATTGGAGAACGAGGCCATACAGTTTGCCAGGGCACTGGAAAACTGGAAAAACCTGCAGTTACAGCGCGCCCACTGCCGCGGGGATCGAATCGCAGAAAAGTGGCGCTCACTGGCCATTCAAAGCAAGATTAAAGAACTGGAATTCAGTTTGAAAATGCAAAGCCGGCGCCTGAGCAGGCTGATAAAGCAGTGCCAGTCGGATTCAGCTACATCCTCCTGACACACCGCTTGCGAAAAGAATAAAACTGGTAGCGAATGCGCGCAGCCGAATAGATTAAAGGGTTTTTTCCGCAGCGAATTCACGCATGGAAAATGCCACCCGCTCGTCGACTTTTTTCTCGTGCATTTCCTCGTCCAGCCCCTCGATAAAACGCAGGCGCTGGCGCAAACCGACGCCGTTAGCCACCTGAATGGCGAGGCCTGGACGAGCATTGGCTTCGAGCAGCAGCGGACCGCGCTCGCGATCCAGAACGATATCGCAACCGAGATAACCAAGGCCGGTCATTTCGTAGCAGCTTGCCGCTAAGCGCACTAGATCGTACCAACCGGGGACTTTCAACTCACCGAAAGACATCTTCGTATCCGGGTGGTGCTGGATACGCAAGCCGCGCTGAACCGCGTGGCAGCTTTTGCCCGTGGCCAGGTCAATACCCACCCCCACAGCTCCCTGGTGCAAATTGGCCTTGCCATCGGAGCTATGAGTGGAGCAGCGCAACATCGCCATTACCGGGTAGCCACGGAATACGATCACACGAATATCCGGCACCCCCTCAAAGGAGTAATCCTGGAAGATGGGATCGAAATCCACCAGCGCTTCCACCATCACCCGGTCGGGCTTACCGCCGAGACTGTAGAGGCCACTGTGGATATTGTTGACATGGCGCAAGATATCCAGGGCTTCAATTTGAGAGCCGGAAATCTTCTTGTACTTTTCCCCTTCGCGCCCGGCAATGACCAGGATGCCTTTTCCCCCAGAGCCACGCGCAGGCTTGATCACAAACTTCCACAGGGGATCAATCACTTCCATCACACGCTTGCGGCTGGCCGGGGTTTCAAAAGCCGCGATCAACTCCGGCACCGGAATTCCCGCGCGCTTGGCCGCACGTTTGGTATTAAGTTTGTCATCGACAATGGGGAATTTTTCCCGGTCGTTGTAGCGCGCAATGTAGTTAATGTTGCGCGCATTCATGCCGAGAATGCCCATCCTGTTCAAGGCCAGCGGCGAAACGATACCGCCGCGGACCTTGTTAATGATGTGCTTGAATGAGAACTGCAGCATCGCTATCCCCTACTTGACCAACGGCCGGAAACGCATCAGCTCGCTAAGGCGATAGCCGGTGTAGTTACCCACAACCAGGATAAAGGCCAGCAGTACCAGCAGCAGCTCTGGGAAATTAAAGGTCCAGTGCTCCACATAGCGGTTAGTCATCACCCACCAAGCCAACACTGCCACCAACAGGCTGCCGCCGGCTTGCACCACCACCTCGTAGGGACCATCTTCTTCCCACACGATGGACATGCGCTCAATGGTCCAGGCCAGAATAATCATCGGGAAGAAGGTCACCGTCAGCGCCTGCTCGATACCGAGCTTATAACTGACCACACTGATCACTCCCATAATCAACACCACCGTGACCACCACGGCGGCGATCCTCGACACAAGGAGCAAATTAAGCCGACTCAGATAGAAGCGCACCCACAGGCCGAGCACCAAGATCAAAACGAAAATTGCCAGGCCGGTAAACAGCTGAGTTTCAATGAAAGCAATCGCCAACAATACCGGCATAAAAGTACCGGAGGTGCGCAGCCCAACAAAGATACGCAACAGTACCACCACCAGAGCACCCACCGGCACCAGCAGGATCAATTTAAAGATGCTCTGCTGCTCGATAGGCAAGCTGTAGATGGAGAAATCCACCAGCGCCTCTTTCTCACCCTGCGTGCTGCGCATAGAAACATCCCGTGCGGGCACGTCGTTGGAAATCACCGAGAAGGTCACCTGCGAATTGCGGCCACCCTCCAGATCGAGCAGGCTCTTGCCGCCGCGCTGCCAGATAAAGAAATTGTCGGGAATGCCTGGCAAGCCGCTAGTGGGTTCAAACACAATCCAGCGCTGGCCGTCATACACCTCAAGCAGGTCCTCTGGATCGAGGCGGCGGCGGTCGTCCTCTAAATAGAGACCGCGGATGCGGTGGGCGGGAATATCGGCGGTGGCGAGCATCAGCAGAGCCACATCCACCAGGGATTTATCGGCGTAGTGGCGGAAAACCAGGTTGCGATCCTGGTTGCCATCGTCATTCAACTCAAACAGCAACTGGGTAGTAAAGGACTCCACATCAGAGGAGCGTTCGCGGGCCTGCTTCACCAAGGAATCGATGGCTAGGCGCACGGCTTCCTGCTCACGCGCACCGAGGAAGGGTTTCTTCACCTCAGTGCTGAGGTTCAGAGGCTGCTCCAGCGCCGCACCGGGCGTCTGATAGACATCAAGGCGGTAGAAGAGGGACTGGGAGCCCTCGGCGGAGCGACGCGTCCACACCGCCCGATACTCATCATTTTCCCGGGCGATAAAAAAGCCAAAACCGGAGGAACTGAAAGTTTCCCCAAGAATTTCCATATTGCGCTGCTCGCGGGGCAGCGTTAACGCCGCTTTGACCGGACCGCCTTCGGCAACGAAGCCCACCTTGGCTTCGATAGTCCAAACGGTGCGGTATTCACCCGGCAACAGTGGAAAACCCAATTCAAAATGTTTGTAAGCGGTGAGACCCGCTCCGATCAATGCGAGCAGTGCCGCAATAACATAAACTTGAACGCGCGGCGACATTCGCCCTTCCCCATAAATCTATGGTTCCAAAGGGAACCTAACTGTATATGCAATAAGCGGTCTATTTATTCCCGAACACTCGAGGTTGCCCCTGGATATTGCGCCGGCTCACATCGACAACCGCAGCATCCTTTAGGAAGTTGCGGCCCAGTACCATCATAATATCGTTGCCGCCCTCATCGGTCAGGCTAACCTCGACCATATGGGTAACCTCACCCACAGTCAGGTTCATTTCCACCACCGGGCGACGCTGGCTCGGAAAGCCGACACGGTTCGCGCGGATATGGCGCTGAATAGGCAGCTCTATGGAAGAGGTTTTGGCTTTGCCATCTACTTCCGGCAGTGCCAATTCGATTCTGATCCAGTCTTCACCGTCGCGCTCGAAGCGTGTCAAAGTCTGCGCGCGCAAGGTGGTTGTCGGTGCGCCGGTATCCACAACAGACTCAATAACCAGGCCTGAGGGTTCGATGGAGATTTCCTCTACCGCTCCGAGAACCAGTTTGTCTTTGGCGACGGGCACTTCGACTACTTTTTCAACAGTTCGTTCGACGACCTTCTCAACAACCCTGACCTCAGGCTCTGCACAAATCACCTCTACAGGCTCTGGGCACTGCAGTATTTCTCCCTGAGGTTGTCCCGGTTGCGCAGCAGTGGGCTCAGCCCCCTGCTGGTTCTGTTCGGGATACATCAGCGACTTGCAGCCCACTAGTAACTGGACCACCACCAATAACCACAGAAGGGAAAATTTCTGCATCCTAACAATTACCTCTTGCCCCATTAGCATTCAAATCCGACCACGCCGTCTGCGCAGCGTTCACGGTTGCAAGCGCAGAAATTCCTCCCCACGCAAACAAAAAGTCGATATTAGCCTATGAAAGAGCCCGGTGAACAGGGATGTTCCTACCGTCGAGCGATGCAAGCGCGACAATGTGACACGCGCCAGATCTTGAGAATTCGGTTGCTAGGCGTGAATCGTTACCGGTTGGGAGGTATTTGAAGATAGCCGAAAAGAAGCCTCGGCGCCCTGCGGGTAGGCGCCGGACAGAGGTACTCAACCGCGCTGTAAGCGCTCGTCGATGCCCTTAAGGATAATGACCAGGGTCTCGGCACCACCGCGGTCCTTAAAAAACTCCTCAGCAATCGGCGCTATACCGCACTGTTGCGGTAGCGGCATCTCCCCCTCAATCAGCTGGCGCATACGCGGCAGGAAAATGAACTGCAGCCATTGGGGCAGAGTCAGGGTGTCGACACAGAAAGGTTCAGTACTGGCCAGGGCTTCCGCCGTTGGGGCATCCTCCTGCCACAGGGCCATGCGACGCAACTCCGCCTCGAGCTGCAACAGTTGATCGGCGACTTCAAAGTAAATAGCTTGCATAAATCCAATACCTGGGACCGCCTTAGCGGCGGTGTGTGATTCCAGCCCCCCTGGCAGGCACGCCAGACCGAGAGTCGAAAATGGGGCCCACTTCAGTAAGAGGTTATTCGATACGACGGTTAAATGGCGGCAGAGAATTGAGAATGGCCTGGCCGTAGCGACGGCTCACCACCCGGCGATCCAATAATGTCACCGTGCCGCTATCCCCTTCCGCTCGCAGCAGGCGACCGCAGGCCTGCACTAACTTCAGGGCCGCATCCGGTACCGTGATCTGCATAAACGGATTGCCGCCCTTGGCCTCAATCCATTCCGCCAGGGCCGCCTCAATAGGGTCATCGGGCACTGCAAAGGGCAACTTGGCAATTACCACATGTTTGCAGTAATCCCCGGGGAGATCGAGTCCCTCGGCGAAGCTGGCGAGACCAAACAGCACACTGCTTCCACCACCATCGACGATTTCACGGTGAGAGTCGAGTAACTGCTGGCGGGATTGCTGCCCCTGCATCAGGATTCGGTTGCGCCAGGTACCCGGCAACGCCTCGTAGACGGTCTCCATTTGCCGGCGTGAGGAAAACAGCACCAGCGAGCCGCCGGAATCCTTGAGCAGCTCCGGTAAGGCATCAATCACCGCATCGGTGTGCTGGTCCGCATTGCCCGCATCCACTGCGCTGGCAGGTACCTGCAAGGTGGCACGGGAAAAGTCGAAGGGACTGGGTACTACCTGGTAGCTGGCATTTTCCGGGGTGCCGGCACGCATGCGCAGGCGATCAAATTTGCCCAGTGCGGTGAGGGTCGCAGAGGTAAGCACCGCACCGTAACAGCGACGCCATAAGCTGTACTCCAGGGTCTTGCCAGCCAGGATTGGCGAGCAGCACACTTCGAAATCTGTCGAACCACCCCAATCTACCAGGGTGACCCAGCGCGCCTGTGGCAGAGCGCCATCCGCGTCGGCGCGGGCATAGTTAGCCCAGAGCATCAAATTGGCCTCGGCACGCCCATACCAGCTGCCGAGTTGTGGATACCAGCGCTCCAAGTCAACAATAGGCACAGGAGAGTGGGCGTCCTCCAGCATGCGCTGAGCGGTTTGCAACATTTTGCCAAACAGGCTTTCCAGCTCGTCGAAATCCTCGCGCAGCTTTTCCGCTAACTGCATCATGGAGTCCGGCACCACGCCGCCCTCGAAGCGGTGGCGAGTAGTATTGCCGCGCTCATCCTCGAATTCGCACAGCTCTTCGATCAGCGGCCACATCTGCTCCAAGCCCTGCTTGGCGGAGGTGAGCACCGCCGGCAGCTGTTCACCACAGCGATCCAGTTCGGCGCCATCGCCAATCTCACTGAGCATCTGCCCCAGGGCCTTATTGGCCTGGTCGAGCCAACCAGTAGAGGCACCGACGCGGCTGTGGTGGGAGAAGTGGTTGAGGGCTTTGTCCGGCAGGTGGTGAGCCTCGTCGAGCACATAAATCGTCTCTTCTGGCGGCGGTAATATGGCGCCACCACCCAGGGCCAGATCCGCCAACAGCAGGTCGTGGTTGGCAACAATCACCTGGGTCTTGCCCAGACTCTCCCGCGCCCGGAAAAAACTGCAATTGGTTACATGGGGACAGCGACGACCACTGCACTGGCGGTGATCTGTTGTTACCCGGCTCCAGTCATCAACCTCAATCGTCTCCGGCCAGTTGTCGCGGTCTCCATCCCAGCGGCCAGAGGCCAGGCTGTCAGTCATTTTCTGATAAAGGGCAACACTGTCTTCCCCCACCTGGGGCAGCTCGTCTTCATACAGCCCCAGGGAAAGGCCGGTACCGCTGGAGGAGAAACTGGAAAGCAGCTGATCCAATTTGGACAGACACAAGTAGCGGCCACGCCCTTTGGCCAAAGCGAACTCAAAGTTGAGACCACTGTGGCGCACCACCTCGGGTAGGTCTTTGTGGATAATCTGCTCCTGCAGGGCCACGGTAGCGGTGGAGATCACCAGGGTTTTGTCCTGGGCCTGGGCCAGGGGAATGGCGGCGAGCAAATAGGAAACCGTTTTGCCGGTGCCCGTGCCGGCTTCTACCACACAAATATGCTCGCCATCGGTTTTATCGCTGTTGCGCTCACCACTGGCATTCTGTGCAATCGAACCTAGAGTGCGGGCAATGGCCGCCACCATCAGTTTTTGCCCGTAGCGGGCCTTGAGACCACGGTTGGACAAGAACTGGCTGTAGGCAGCCTGGATGGCGCTTTTGTGTTTGTCGTTGAGCACAGGGGAGAATCTATTCGCTAGTGGGTGGCGCAGGGGGCGCTATTATCCACTAAGCGCCCGCTCGCCACCAGCACCGCTAGGACAAAGCATCCCCAGCAGTGATCATTCAAACGCCAGGCGGGAAACCACCGGATTGGCGTAAGCCTGAATGGCCTTTTCCCGCCAGCGCTCATCGATCTTGGCCATGCGCGCCTCAAACTTCTCGCGGGTTTCCCGATGTTCGCTGGCGTCCCAAGGCTTGTGTGGATAGCCCACCGGCAACCCGGACACTTCGCCGTAGATCATCTCGTAGGCGATCAGGTTGGTGGGATGCAGAGTGTAATTGCCAACGATCTGCCGATCGATCTCCTCGGCAAGGCTGTTGACATCATTGAAGTCAGCCTCAATAGGTGTACCAAATGCGGTATGCACCCGCCCTTTGAAACCGATCACACCTTTGCCAATGGAGGCTAGATCCTCGTTTTTGGCTTTCTTGTACTCTTCCTTGTGTTCGGTGATGTAGAGCTCCTTGGCCTTCTGAGCATCGCAGGGGTCCCATTCATAAGAGATGGACAGCGGCACTATGTGCAGCTTGCGCCAGAAGTCGGCAAAGGACATATCCCGATCCTTGGTCATGGCGAACATGGCCGCCAAAGCCGGGTTGGTACGGTCCATGCCGTCCTTCGCACGCCCGGAGCGCTGCGCAATCCAAACGTGCTCATTGTCATTCACAATGGAGTGGTAGATATAGTTGGACAACTCCATGGCGGCCTGTAGCTTTTCACGACGACTGCCGGAACTGCGTTTGACCGTAAAGCACTTGTTGAGCTTCATAATATCGCTGGCAAACTGCTTGCTCAGCAGGTTGTCGCCGATGGCGATACGGGAGGTTTCGTGTCCCTCTTTATACATGGACACAATGGCGAAAGCCGGGTCCATGGCGATATCGCGGTGATTGCTCACAAACAAGCAGGCGCGGTCCCTCGGTAGAGTATCCAGCCCGGAAATCGTCAGCCCCGCGGTGGTGCGATTGACCACTTTGTCGATGTACTTTTCCACAACCGCCTGTACACCGCGCACATCGTGCACCTTGCGGAACTCAAAACGCAGGAACTGACGCACCAACCAGGCCAGGGGGCCCTCCAGGCGCGCCAGCTTGGGAATCAGGAAATGCGCTACGGCGTGGGACATTTCCGGGTCGGCAATCAGCCGATCCAATACAGCGCGCACTTCATCATCGCGATAGGGGCGCATATCCTCAAATTGAGCGGGGTCTAACTCACTTGCTCTCATGACATCACTACCTGCCGGACTTACTAACCAGAGGCGATCCGGGCTCATTGTATTTTTGCGGCCAAAAAGCGACCGGGATAAGAAATCGGCGCAGAACATACCGGAAGCCTCGCCGAACTGCTAGCACCTCTCCTGACCAGATGGCTGACCGAAGTGATGAAAGTATGTTTAGTCCGCTCAGTCAGCTAAAAGATCCTCCTGCCCTATTCGCCATTCAAAGTAGACTTCACCGCCCCAAGCCGGGAGAATAGGAAGGTCAACCGCCGCCGACGGCAAAAACAACGATAACGAATACGGCACAAGCCACGCAGCCAAGCAGGAGTCCACCTTGTCTCAAGCCACCCCCACTAATGAACCGCGCACGCCCAGCCTGCTGGACGCGCTGATCCCCCTGGGGATCCTGATCGCTCTCTTGTCGCTGTCAGTGTATTTCTACGGCGCCGACTCCTCCTACGGCCCCAACCAAATCGCACTGTTGTTATGTGCCTGTGTGGTTGCGCTGATGGGTATGAAGAACGGCCACAGCTGGAGCGATATGGAAGGGGGCATGCTGCACGGCATCGGCCTGGTATTCGGCGCGATTCTGATATTACTAGCCGTGGGCGCTCTGATTGGCAGCTGGATATTGGCCGGCACTGTGCCATCGATGATTTATTACGGGGTACAAATACTCTCGCCCCAGTGGTTCTACGCCGCCAGCTGTATTATCTGTGCCGTGGTAGGCCTCAGCATCGGCTCCAGCTGGACCACCGCCGGCACCCTGGGTGTGGCTCTGATGGGGATTGCCGGCGCTCTTGGCTTATCCCCGGAAATCACTGCCGGCGCGGTAATTTCCGGCGCCTACTTTGGCGACAAGATGTCGCCGCTGTCTGACACCACCAACGTGGCTGCGGCGGTAACATCCAACGATCTGTTCCAGCATATCCGCCATATGATGTCGACCGCGATTCCAGCCTTCGTGATCGCTCTGGGGGTATTTGCTTTCCTCGGGTTTACCTCAGAAGCCAGTACCGCCTCCGCCTCGGATATCGAGTCTCTCCTCACCGCCCTGAAAAGCGAATTTAAGATATCCATGATCAGCTTGCTGCCTCTGATCTTGCTGCTCGCTATGGCCTGGCGCAAAGTCCCCGCCTTCCCCACTCTGATCGTCGGCTCCCTGGTGGGCTGCGCCATTGCGTTGATTTTTGAGCCGGAGACTGCCCGCCGCCTGGGTGGCGACGAAGGTGCCCTGGCCGCACTCAAAGGCGCCTGGTACAGCCTGTTCGATGGCTATAAATCCACCTCTACGAATGAGAATGTCGCTGCACTCCTCTCGAAAGGCGGTATGAGTAGCATGCTCAATACCGTGTGGCTGATCACCTCCGCCATGGCCTTCGGTGGCGCCATGGAGCGTGCCGGTTTCCTGCAAGTGATCGTCAACTGGACCCTGACGCGTATTAAAACTGTGGGCGGCCTGGTGACTTCCACGGTATTCACCTGTTTCGGCATGAATGCCGCTGCCGGCGACCAATACATGGCGATTATTATTCCGGGCCGCATGTTCCGAGAAGCCTTTGAAGAGAAGGGCCTGCACGGCCTGAATCTGTCCCGCACCCTGGAGGACTCCGGCACCATCACCTCGGTGCTGATTCCCTGGAATACCTGTGGGGCCTATATGACGGCTACCCTTGGCGTTTATACCTTCTCTTACCTACCCTACGCCCTGTTCAATATCATCTGCCCACTGCTGGCCATCGCCTACGGCTGGTTGCACTTTAAGCAGATGCCAATCTCAGTGGCGGCCACAGCATCCCCCAGCAAAGAAGGAAATCTACAAAGCTGTCATGAGTGAAAGCGGTACCCTGAGCGCCCTGATCGAAGAGGCGGACTTTAAATTACGCTGGTTCGATCTGGGCCGGCGTCTCCAGCCTGTGCCAAAGTCCACAGCCGAGGCTTTCGAGGCGGGACAAAAAGCCTGGCCTTATCCCTATTTGCGCCAGGCTTGGAGTGGGCTCTTATTGCAGCCCGCCGAAGGTGGTGAACCCGCGGTATGGTTTCTGCGCTTTCCTCTCGATGAGCAGGGTAAACTGCAATTGCAGGCCCGCGATGGCTTGCTGCGCGCCCTAGCCCAGGAACTCAAACAGGCGCCCGCTTCCGAATCTGCGGTACAACTCGATCAGCTACTGCAGCAAAGCGGCCTACTCTTTACACCCTCTAGCGAGCGCCAAGCGGCATTCCACGCCTATACCGCAAAACTATTAAAACAGACACCCAGCACACACTATGCAGCGGTGCTCGATTACTTCAGTGACCCTCAAAGTTCCCGCTGGGACAATCTCGGGCTACAGGGCATCGCTGACTTGGCTACCCGCTGGGAGCCACAGAAAGAACTGTTGCTGCGCCAACTTCCACATATTGCCGCCCCGGTTTTTATCAACCTTTGCCACTGCCTGGAAAATGAAGCGATCGATCACCAACTGGTGGAAGTAATCGCCACTCGCGCACGCGAGTCATTGAATATTGACACCCAAGATACCCCAGACTTCACCCTGATTGCCGCCGCAGTGCGGGGTATTTCCAATTCGCCAGCGCAAGGCCTACGCCACTCTCTGCTAAAAGAACTGCTAGAGGCACTGCAACGGCAACCGTCGTCAAGCGATATTCGGTCTACCTCGGTTCCACCCATCTCGGTTCAACCCATCGAACTGCTCGCCGCCATCGGCAGCCGCTGCCCCCTGGACCTGGAAAATCAGCCGCTAGCCCAGCTCTGGCTCAATGCTCTGGCACAGAGTAACAAGCAAAGCACATTCAATTTATTGCTCTCTGACCTGATGTTCCTCCCCCAAGTGCGAGCCTCTTTGCTAAGCACATTGCGCGACCCCGCACGTGATGAAACCCTGGCCCAGGCTTTTGGAAATTTCCTCCACGGTCCGAAGCCCATCCATTAAGGTTGCTTACTCGACGTTGAAGCAGCTAGGTTCCCACCTGTTTCAACGCCAAACTTTTTCCTTTTATTCACCACTGATCATCTCCAGGCAGCCAATAGTGCTGCCGCCCTTTACCAAACAAACAACTCACTTATTCCCAAAGTAATAAGCTGCCATTTTTTTAAGTCTTCTTACCCAACCCAGAAAAAGCCACCTAAAATATATTGCTCAAGAAACACATCACCCAATTAAAATTTAATTTAAAAAAAATAAAAGCAAAGTGATTTAGAGAAACCACTCAAAACTTCGACACACCGCACATCAAGCCAAAGAAAAAACCCGGTTTTTACAGGAATAAATTCATAAACTGGCGCCAACTTCTTCCCGAATTCCCTCCTGACAGCATTTTTCTCTCTGCGCCTATTACACTCAATTAGGCGGCATCTTTGTAAAACACATTTTGCAAAGCTGACCAACAGGTGACGTTTTATTGGCTATGCTAATGGCTAACATCAACGGAAAGGAGTTAGGGGATGAATTTCACTCCAGCCAAGTACTTAATCGGTATTATCAGTGCACTGGTTCTAGCAGGTTGCTGTAGCCCTCCGGCACCGCCAGCTTACTGCCCACCCGGCGCTGAACAAATTCCAACTTCCATGGCCTGCCCCGCAGATGCTGACTGCTGGATGGCTTCTGATAGAGTACGCTGCATGAAAGTGGTGAAGTAAAATCATTTCAAGCAGAACAGCGTGGTGATTCATACTAAATGAGGTTTTGACTAAATCTGCACTGATAGACACATAAGGAACAAAGCATTATTTAGTATGAATCACCACCAAATGCCGCTTTCACGAGCGGCATTTGTTTTTTTGGGGCACCCATCCTTACCGTAATCGCATTTTCTGTAATAGACTGTACCGTCTGGGCACTGGTTCAGCGAAGGTAATGCGTTAGCATTGCCAACCTTTTACCAGCAAGTGTCGATAAGCTTGCAAACACCGCAATAATAAATTTCTCACAAGAGAGTTAATTAACGACCACCATGACAAGTGAAACTTTAACTCTGAGCCGCTCCTCAGCAATTCAACAATTACAATCTCATTTCGAACAACAAAAGTGGTCTTTACGTGAGCTTTTCGCCACCGACCCCCAGCGCACAACCAGTTTCAGCTGCGAGGCGGCCGGCATTTATTTAGATTTCAGTAAAAATCACTTGCGGCAAGAGACATTACGGCTGCTGCTCGAGTATGCCGAAGACCAGGAATTGACCCGCCAGATTGCAGCCTTACTTAGCGGTGCCAATGTCAACAATACCGAGCACCGCCCAGCACTACACACTGCGCTGCGCTTTCAAGGAACGCCCAAAACCGAGCATGAGCGCGCCGTGGCCGATTGTCGCGCTCAGATGCAACGGTTTGCGGATAGCATCCACGAAGAACAATGGCTGGGGTTTAGTGGCAAACCCATTCGCCATATCGTGAATATCGGTATCGGCGGCTCCGATCTCGGTCCTCGTATGGTGGTCGAGGCTTTGGGCTCATGGCACAAAAAAGGTATTAGCGTACATTTTGTAGCGAATATTGATGGTGCTGACCTGAGCAGTACTATCCAAAATCTCAACCCGGAGGAGACACTCTTTATTGTTGCCTCCAAGTCTTTCTCCACCCTGGAAACCCGAGAGAATGCCTTAAGCGCGCGCCGCTGGGTTTTGGCCTCTGGCGCCAATGAAAAACAATTATCCCAGCACTTTGTGGCGGTCAGCAGCAATATTGTCGCAGCACAAGACTTTGGCATCGCCCCGGAAAATATTTTCCCCATGTGGGACTGGGTGGGTGGTCGCTACTCGCTGTGGTCTGCAATTGGCCTGCCGATCATCCTGGCCTGTGGCTATGAGGTTTATGAGGAACTTTTAGCCGGTGCTCATGGCATGGACACCCATTTTGCCAATGCCCCACTGGAGGAAAATCTGCCGGTATTGCTGGCGCTTATTCAGTTCTGGTATCGCCAGTGCTGGGGTGCCGGCAGCCAGGTGATTCTGCCCTACGCTCAGCGCCTGTCCAAGTTTCCCGCCTGGATGCAACAATTGGATATGGAAAGCCTGGGCAAAAGCGTAGACAAAGAGGGGAAGCCTCTGGAGTATCCCAGCGGCAGTGTGATCTGGGGCACCGAAGGCACCAATGGGCAGCACTCCTTCCATCAGCTATTGCACCAGGGTACCGATCTGATTCCTGCGGATTTTATCGCTATCAAGCAGCCTACCTCCGAGCTGCACGAGCAACACCGCTGGCTACTGGCCTGCTGTATCAGCCAAAGCCAGGCTCTATTACGCGGCAAGTCCCTTCACGAGGCACGCCAGGAGCTGGAAGATACCGGCTATACCCACCGCGAGGCCCATGCGTTGGCTCCGCACAAAGCCATCCCCGGTAATCGCCCGAGTAATACCCTCATCCTGGAGAAGTTAGATCCACATCACCTGGGCGCGCTGTTAGCACTTTACGAGCATAAGGTTTTCACTGGCGGTTGCCTTTTGGGAATTAACCCATTTGACCAGTGGGGTGTAGAGCTAGGCAAACAGTTAAGTACAAAGATATACAAAGCCGCCGAAGGACATGTGCCTGAAGATTGGGATAGTTCTACCCGCTCTTTAATGGAAAAGCTCTTATAAAATAATTTGCCAAGAGCCCCACTAAATAGGCCGCATCCCAATGCGGCCTTTTTAGTTCCGTTTACCAGAAAAATGCGCTTTCTTATTTTTGTGCCTCAGAACCGCGCTTCAACAAAGGCTCAATCAAATCCAGCGGCAAGGGAAATACAATCGTTGAGCTATTATTTGCTCCGGCGATATCAATCATGGTCTGCATGTAGCGCAAAGTAATCGCGTTGGCATTTTGCGATAGCTGATTGGCCGCTTCCGTTAATTTTAAGGCCGCCTGCGCCTCGCCCTCTGCGTGGATCACCTTGGCTCGCCGTGCCCGCTCGGCTTCGGCCTGCTGGGCAATGGCGCGCACCATACTCTCATCCAAATCGATATGTTTAATTTCAACATTAGTGACCTTCACTCCCCAGGCATCGGTCTGCTCGTCGAGGATTTTTTGAATATCCACATTAAGTTTGTCACGCTCGGAAAGCATTTCATCCAGCTCGTGTTTACCCAGCACCGAACGCAGGGTGGTCTGTGCTAACTGGCTCACAGCCTCGTGATAAAATTCAACATTGATAATCGCCGACTGCGAATTGACGACCCGGTAATAAACAACCGCGTTCACTTTTACCGAGACGTTATCGCGACTGATCACATCCTGCGTGGGCACATCCATCACTACGGTTCGCAAGTCCACCCGCTCCATAGTTTGAATAATCGGGATAATGATAATCAGGCCAGGACCCTTAACTGTCTGAAAGCGCCCCAGGAAAAAGACCACCGCGCGCTCGTATTCCCGCAAAATACGGATGGCATACATCAATAGCAGTAATACCGCGAGCACCAACAGCCCAACAAAATAACTGACCATGCTTATCTCTCCCTATAACCGCTTGTAAATTTTCTGGGGTAAATTCGCCCAGTAAAAGCCAATTTAATTGACAGCCGAAATGACTAGCCCGGCTCCACATAGAGCAGCAAACCGCGCTGAGCAATAACACGCACTCGCTGCCCGGGTTCCAGTGGCGTCTCGCAGTGCGCCCGCCAAATCTCTCCATCGAGGTGCACCAGCACCTCTTTCTCACTTACATTACTCACCACCGCCACTCGTCCCACCAGGGCCTGATCGGAGGCAAGCCGCGGTTTGCGTAAACTCCTACCCACCGCCATTAAAAGACCCAAAAGAAAAACACCGCTTACGCCGGCAATCGCTGCGATCAATTTTCGCGACACCTGCATGCCGGGCACATCGGTGTCGATCAGCATCACCGAGCCAATCACCAGGGCAATAATTCCACCAATTCCCAGGGCACCAAAACTCGGCATAAAAACTTCCGCCACAATCAAAAGCGCGCCAACGATAATCAGTGCCAAACCTGCATAATTAATCGGCAAAACCTGCAAAGCATAGAAGGCCAATAACAAGCAAATAACCCCTACGATGCCGGGCACAAAAGCTCCGGGGCTATACCCCTCGAAAATCAGGCCATAAATACCAATTAATAAAAGAATATAAGCCACCTGGGGATTGGTAATCAGGGCTAGTAACTCATTGCGCCAATCCGGCTCGTAATTTTCTATAGGGAGCTGGGCAATCTCTGGCGAAATAGTAATGTCGCCGGAATCGAGAGATACTTTGCGCCCGGCCACCTGCTTTAATAAATCCTCATCATTCTTGGCAACAATATCGACAACATTCATCTCCAGCGCTTCCGAGGCAGTCAGGGTTGCCGCTTCACGAACGGCTTTCTCCGCCCACTCCGCATTGCGCCCATTGCGTTGTGCTAAACCTCGAATAAAAGCAACGGAGTCATTCACCATCTTGCGCTCCATGGCAGTGCCGGATAATGGTTTCTCCTTTTTTTCCTCCTCTTCACCTTCTTCGTCCTCTTTATTCGCCTCTTCTGCCTCCTCTTTTTGGTCGTCCTCTTTTGGGTTGCCACCGGGAGATGGCGTTCCTGGGGGCCCGCCTATTTGCACTGGCGTGGCTGCCCCTAGTGTTGTAGCCGGGGCCATTGCCGCTATCTGGCTGGCATAGAGGATATAGGTGCCGGCACTGGCTGCACGAGCACCCGAGGGATATACATAGGTAGCAATAGGAATGGGGGAGGAAAGGATATGTTGGATAATATCCCGGGACGCTGCATCGAGACCGCCAGGAGTATCGATATGCACAATAATTAACTCGGCACCGCGCGCGCCGGCATTCTCAGTGGCGCGCTTAAAATAATCGGTTGTGGCCGGGCCTATGGCACCATCAATAGACAACAATGCCACATGGGGGGAAGCATCTTCTTGTGCGGCACTTTTCGAGATCAAAACGACAAGGAGCAGCGTCAGGATGAGCGCGCCGCGCAAGAATACCGCTGACGATATCTGATTCGACATGCATCCTTCCCTGATGCGATTGCGGAGAAACCCCGGCCAGCCATTGTATTTCTGGCCGGGGTAACTCAATCAGATTAACAGAAAAAAGCGGCGTTATCCGAAAACAAGGAAAGTGACGTTAAACCGGGTTGCGGCGGCTGTGCCAATGCACTTCACGGGCGTATTTATCCACTTGGTTTTCCACTCCAAGTAATAGGGCGAACAGAGCCATACGCACCAGCAGTCCATTATCGGTCTGGCGGAAAATTGCCAGACTCGGATGTTCATTCAAATCAATATCCAGTTCGTTGGCCTCTGCGCGTGAATCCCTCGGCAGAGGGTGCATAATCACCGTATTGGGCTCTGCATAGCGAGTAAATATCGCCCGGTTTAGGCGGAAACGCCCACGGTAGCGGTTGGCCTCATCCTGGGAGGCAAAGCGCTCTTCCTGGATACGGGTGGAGTAGACGATATCTACATGGGCGATAGAGGATTCCAGCTGGTCGGTCACCGTTACCTCGTGCCCCACCTCGCGCAGCTTCTCCACAATCGCCTCGGGCATTGCCAGCTCCGGTGGGGA
This sequence comes from Microbulbifer sp. CnH-101-G, assembly GCF_052466775.1. Lineage (NCBI taxonomy): Bacteria > Pseudomonadati > Pseudomonadota > Gammaproteobacteria > Cellvibrionales > Microbulbiferaceae > Microbulbifer > Microbulbifer sp. CnH-101-G. The sequence goes on along the minus strand of NZ_CP174292.1, from coordinate 368,283 downwards.
GACCAGAGTGATATGCACGCTGCCAAATAAGCACAGCAGCTTGCACAGGGAGTGCACGGTGCGACCGTGTTTGAGATCGCCAATCATGGCAATGCGGAAATCATCCAGGGTGCGGCCATGGGCGGCCAGCTCTTTGCGAATAGTGTAGAGATCCAACAGCGCCTGGGTGGGATGCTCATTAGCGCCATCACCGCCGTTGACCACCGGCACACGGCTCGCTGCGGCAAATTCAGCCACAGAGCCCTCCTGCGGGTGGCGCATACAAATCACATCGCTGTAGCCCGACAGTACCCGTGCCGTATCGTAGAGGGATTCACCCTTGGCCATAGCGCTGGCAGTAATCCCCACAGTTTCCCGTACCGTGCCACCCAATAAGTTAAAAGCAGCCCCAAAACTCAAGCGGGTACGGGTGCTCGGCTCCATAAACATATTGCCGAGAATCGCTCCCTCCAACACGCGTGTGACTTTTTCACGTTGTGCGTAAGGGGTCATGGCGTCAGCTACATCGAATACGCGCTCTATATCGGCACGTTCGAACTGGCTGACGGACAGAATATTGGCTCCGATAAAGTCCATGGTTACTCCAGTGATTGCGCCTTGTGGGCGCGGGTGTTCGCGAGCGGCATTCTACTCGGGCACAGCAATAGAGCCCAGTGAAAGAATGGCCGCTGACGCGATTCAACACATTAGGCGAGTAGGCTATCGCCCCAGTTTTCCAGCTCGGTAATCAGCGATATCCGCTCTGGATGCTGTACTCGCAGTTCGGCCAGCTGGCGGAAGTAATCTTCGAGGGTGATAGAGGCCCCTGCGGTGGGATCGGTTAACCGCTGGAAACACCAGATCTGCCAGCGCTGATGTTCCTCGTCCGATAGAGTCTCTGGGAAGTTGCGCGCACGCATGCGGAACAATAACTCGGGTAGGCGCTTGTCACTGAATGGCACTTCGCCAGCTAGGGCCTCGGGCCCGCGGGCTGCCAAGCCGCGGTGCAGCTCACGGCAGATATCGCGGTCGGCATCACTGAGGAAACCGCCGTAGAGATCCGCTTCCACATCCTTCTGGGGAAACTCCCGATCCAGAAATACGTTGTGCAGTTTCTCGGTCAGATCAACGCTTTTCAACTTCTGCCAGTTGGCTTCGCAAGCCGCCCGGTCGATGCCCAATTCACTGGCACGTTTATCGTCGAGCATATTGGCTGGAGCCAATATCGGGCATTTGTTCAAGTGCACCAGTTTCAGCCCCACCGGCAGTTCACTTTCACCTAGCTGATCGCGAGCGGTATAGAGGCGCTCACGCAGCGTATCCGCATCCAGGTTGAGTAAAGGCTCGGGGTCCATCGCCAAATTGGCAACAATTACGGCGTTGCGATTCACCGGATGGCTGGCCAGTGGCATCACGTAGGTCAAATGCCCATGATTGGCAGAGATCTTGCCGGAGATATGCAACAGCGGGCGGCGCTCGCGCATATCAATCATCTTGGCGGCTTCCTGCTTACGGCGCAGGCGGAATACATAATCGTAAAGCTTCGGTTGCTGCTTGCGGATCAGTCGCGCCATATCAATCGTAGCGTGGACATCAGAGAGTGCATCGTGAGCGCCCTCGTGGGAAATTCCATTGGCAGCGGTCAGTTCTTCCAGACGGAAAGACGGCGCACCGTCTTCGCGTGTCGGCCACTGGATACCCTCGGGGCGCAGGGCGTAAGTGAGACGCACCATATCGATAATGTCCCAGCGGCTATTGCCGAAGCGCCACTCGCGCTCATAGGGGTCGAGCAGGTTGCGGTACAGGGTATAGCGGGTCACTTCGTCGTCAAAACGCAAACTGTTGTAGCCCACACCACAGGTACCGGGCGCACCCAGCTCGGCGAGGATGCGCTGGATAAATTCAATTTCCGGTACGCCATTGGCCAGGGCCTTTTGCGGGCTGATGCCGGTCACCAGACTCGCCATAGGCTGCGGCAGGCAGTCCGCTGAAGGGCGGCAGTAAATCATCAATGGCTCGCCGACGATATTCAGCGCTTCGTCGGTCCTGATACCGGCAAACTGCGCCGGCTTGTCGGCACCCGGGTCTGTGCCCCAGGTTTCATAATCATGCCAATAAAGTGTGGTAGAACTCACGGTACCTCCATAATTTGGCGGCATCATACCACTGAGCACCACGCCATCTGGACACCTGAACCCAGATTTGAGTCGCTCACCAGTGAACGCTGGTTGCAAAGCCGCCACCGCCCATTAAAATTCGGCGTTTCCACGAATTTAAGACAGCTATAACCCTCTATGAATATTCGCCAACTCCTCTCCGACAAATTCCAGGCCGCCATGCTTGCCGCCGGTATCCCCGAAGAATGCGGCCCGATTGTGGCACCTGCGAAGAAAGCCGGATTTGGCGACTATCAGGCCAATGGCGCTATGGGTGCTGCGAAGCGACTGGGCACCAACCCGCGTGAGCTGGCCAGCAAGATCCTTGAGCAGCTGGACAAGGGCGATATGATCGAAAAGGTCGAGATCGCGGGCCCCGGCTTTATGAATATCCATCTGAGCGAGCAGTGGCTGAGCCAGCAGCTGTTGGCTGCCCAAGGCGACAAGCGTCTCAATATTGCCTCTGTTGAAGAGCCCAAAACTGTAGTCATCGACTACTCCCACCCCAACTTGGCCAAGGAAATGCACGTAGGCCACCTGCGCACCACCATTATCGGTGATGCCCTGGCGCGCTTATTGGAGTTCCAGGGTCACAAGGTGGTCCGCCAAAACCATATGGGCGACTGGGGCACCCAGTTCGGTATGTTACTGGCACACCTCTCCGACAAGCTGGCAGACAATGATGCGGAAGTAGCCCTAGCCGACCTGGAAGTCTTCTACCGCGAAGCCAAAGTGCGCTTCGACGAGGAAGAGGGTTTTGCAGACCGCGCCCGTGAATACGTTGTGAAACTTCAAGGTGGCGATGAGCAGTGCCTGAAACTGTGGAAACAGTTTATTGATATTTCTATCAGCCATTGTGAAGAGATCTACTCCAAGCTCAATGTCACCCTTAAGCAGGAAGACGTTTACGCGGAGAGCCAGTACAACGACGATTTGCCGGTGCTGGTTAAAGAACTGCTAGATAATGGCATCGCCGTAGAGGACCAGGGTGCTATCGTAGTATTCCTGGAAGAGATGGCCGATAAAGAAGGCAATCCAAGCCCGATGATTATCCAGAAGAAGGGCGGTGGTTACCTATACGCTACCACCGATCTGGCTGCCATTCGCTACCGCGCCAACCAGCTCAACGCAGACCGTATTCTCTACGTAGTGGATGCCCGTCAATCCCTGCACTTACAGCAGGCCTTTGTCGCCTCACGCAAAGCAGGCTTCCTGCCAGAGTCCGTTTCTCTTGAGCACTGCGCTTTTGGCACCATGATGGGCGACGATGGCAAGCCATTTAAAACCCGTACCGGCGGTACAGTAAAGCTGGCCGCCCTGCTGGATGAAGCGGTGGAACGTGCGAAGAAACTGGTAGCCGAGAAAAACCCAGAGCTGGATGCTGAAACCTGTGCGGAAATCGCCCGCAAGGTGGGCATCGGCGCGGTGAAATATGCGGACCTGAGCAAGACCCGCACTAACGATTACATCTTCAGCTGGGAATCCATGCTCAGCTTTGAAGGCAATACAGCCCCCTACCTGCAGTATGCCTATACCCGCGTACGCAGTATTTTCCGCAAGGCCGGTATTGAGCCGGGTGAACTCAAGGGCGATATTAATCTGGAAAGTCCCCAAGAGCGCGCACTGGCAGTAAAACTCAGCCAGTTTGGCGAAGTCCTCGATCAGGTAGCCAAAGACACCTTCCCACACGTACTCTGTACTTATTTATACGAGCTGGCCAGTGCCTATATGAGCTTCTACGAAGCCTGCCCGGTACTGAAAGAAGGCGTAAGCGAAGAGCAAAAACATAGCCGCCTGCAATTATGTAACCTGGTGGCCAGTACGATCGCGACTGGCCTCGGCTTGCTCGGCATTGAAGTCATGGAGCAAATGTAAATTGTTCCTGCCCGGCCCCACCTCCAGCAACCATGCAGGCAGGCTGGCCGGGCGGCTCTCTGGCGGGCAGACTTCTCCAGTCTCCCGCCAAACCATCCCACATCATCCATTGCCCCACATAGGCCACCGTTTCCCCACCGGCCAAATCGAAGGAAAGTAACTCGTGAAAATCCTGATTACCGGCGCCTCCGGCCTGCTGGGCCGTAGTGTATTTAAGCAACTTTCCAACAACCCTACTTTTTCCGTAATCGGCACCGCTTTTTCCCGCGCGGATGAAAAGTTAATTCGCCTGGACTTATCCGATAGCAGCGCAGTCAAAGCATCTCTGCGGGAAATTAAGCCGGATGTGGTAATCCACTGTGCCGCCGAGCGCTGGCCAGACCGCTGTGCCGACAATCCAGATACCGCCTGGCAGCTCAATGTCGGCAGTACTGAGTTATTGGCAAAGTACTGTAGCGAAATCAATGCTCAGTTGGTGTATATCAGCACCGACTATGTCTTTGATGGTACTGCCCCACCCTACACTTCCGATGACATACCCAATCCCGTGAATTTCTATGGCCGCAGCAAGTTGGCAGGAGAAGAAGCGGTACTGAAAAACGGTAACCATTGGGTATTAAGATTGCCCTGGCTGTTTGGACCCGTCGCCTACCTGGAGGAATCTGGTATTACCGCCCTATTAGAGACGCTGCGAGAACAAAAGCCGGTCACACTGGATCACTGGGCAATCCGCTTTCCCACCAGTGTGGAGGAAGTGGCAGAAGTATTGGAGCAATGCCTGTCGAAAATCCAAGGTGGCACCCAGTTTGAAGGAATCTACCAGTGGAGCGGCGACACCGCCTGCACCCGCTTTGAACTCGCGCACATTATTGCCAAAGTATGCGAATTGCGTGCTGACCATATCAGCGCGGATAGCAAACCCAATTTTTCAGTACCGCGCCCCTACAATTGTCAGCTGGATAAATCTCGCTTAACAAACCTGGGCATCAAAGGGACCGAACCATTGCCTCAGCAACTGGCACGTAACCTGAAATCTTTTATCCAGAATTAAAATCTAATGGAAAACCAATAAAAGAAAGCAAATGGTATAGGGATGTACCTGTGCCGGTCTTTAAGCCGGCATCAACTTTTGTAATTGAGCACTATTTATAGCTAACAAGCGTTAATGGTAGTTATTACAGGAGTGGCCATGTATCGACTCAGGGAAGGGTCGTGAAATCGCCAATTTAATACACTCGAACCTTAGGGAAATATAGATGAAATTAAAACGTTGGCTTTCTGCTGGTGCTCTGATTCTGGGTAGCTTTGCAACCCTGGCCTCCTGCCATGCGGATAATGGTCGCCATGGAAAGCGCCTGCACCAAGCAACCAAGAATGAAGATGCCCAACCGATTATCTGGATCGGCGACTTCAATAACTTTGATGATGCCGTAGCATTGATGCTGATTGCCAAAGACCCGCGCTATACCCTGGAACTGGCAGTGGTTGAAGACTCCTTCAATACTGTAGCGCACGGAGCCAACACGGTTTACAACATCCTCGAGTGGCTGGGCAACAACGATACTAAAGTGATTCGCGGTGCCTACTTTGCCACAGAGGAGGTCGCTTATGGGGCTAACGGTAAGGCCTCCAGTATTCCGGTAAATGACGACAACGCTGTAGCTGGCCGCGATGATTACCAGCTGCCTAACTCCTCCGATTTCACCACCGGCACCTGGAACCTGGAACGCCGCAATGCCATGGGCATTAATCTCTATGGCCAGTATGTGCCTGGACCATGGCGCGACAACGGCTCCACCCTGTACGGCACCGACCATCTGATCCCCCGCGCAAAACAGGATCACTATCGCTACCAAGGTAACAATGGTGTTTCTTTCAACTTTGAGCTGGCTGAAAACATTATCCTGGAAACGCTGGATAACCTGAAGCAGTCTCCAGTCGTTTTCAATACCGGCAAACTGACCACCCTGGCCCGTGTACTCGGCAAGGCCAATGAAGAACAGCTGGCTAAAATTGACCGTGTGATTATGATGGGCGGCGGCTTTGAAAATTACCAACCCTTCACCGCAAATCACGAGGCTGCTTGCTTCGGCGATAAATCCCGCAACTTGGGCGGGAATATTTTTTCTCACCCAAGCTTCGGCTGTGAAAGCGACTTCAGCACTCATCAGGAATTCAATATTCTGCTCGATCCACTTAGTGCACAGTGGGCCTTTGACGCCCTGAGCGAAAATAATATTGAAACCTATCTGGTGCCAACCAACTCCACCGATATGGCCAAGGTACAAGGCAGCACCATCGAATCCCTGGCAAAACGCCGCGCAACACCGGAAGCCTGTTACACCTCCCAACTGCTCAGTTCCATTCGTGAATTTGAAGGTGGGGATTTCCAGGGTAACGGCGACTTCGCCATGGATGCCGTTATTCGCCTGTGGGATATTATCGCCGCACTGGTGCTGTTGGAGCCTGAAACCCTGGAGATGGATCTGGTACCTGGGTTTATCGAAGTCGACCAGCTAAATGCCGGCCTGGCCGACAGCATGACGCCTTATGACCCCATCACCTTCGACCCCACCGTGGGTAAAACCACCTTTACAGAAAACGGCAAGGGCTTGGAAGTGAATGTGGTTATGGGCATCAACCATGACGCTGCTCGTACAGCGATGATTGAGCGTCTGCGTGATCGTTTTAATTCTGCGCGGAAGGGGCCTAGATGCCAAGCTAAACAGCGTTAATTTACATCCGAATTAACAGGGAACCTTTCAATATTCACCCATTCCGTGGATACATTAAAGGTTCCCGATTTGGTTTACCTCTACCTGGCACGATGGTTTATGAACATAACATTCCAACATTAAAGTCTTTACTAACAGCTAACTAGCATTACCCGGAAAGAGAAAAGATAAACTACAAAAATAAAGCATCTATTTTTCTTCCCCCCTCCAAATCCCCTTTAAGAGAAGCTGATCACTTTTCTTGCCACCATAAATCTGGCACCTTTCCTTTCAACATCTCTCCATCAGCATCTCAAATTATCACCGAAGGATTAACTGGTAATCCTGATAAAACCAATCAACCAGAAGTGAAATGCTCTTTATAATTAAACAGCCCTTAAACCTCATTCAATAGTGATTAACAAATATTCATCCTTGGCTATTGCTAATCCACTTCTCAAGCCTTGCTCTATCTGTTATTTATCCCCCACGAAAAAATTGGTACAAAATATCGCGAGCAGTTTGAGTTCTGCAAGGTGTGAAATTCTTCACAGATCAAATATAAAAAAATTACAAGCCATTACAAATAGCGAGACACTTTTGGTTGAATTTTCACCGCCACAGGCACGCTTCAAAATTCCACTCTGACACTATTTTTTTAACCGCTGAAAAGCCTAAAGGCTGTCCACCCAGTCATAAAACTTACAGAAACGGTTTTGATACAAGCCTGTATCTTCGAATGTACAGAAGATGATCCTACTGGTAAATTATGCGCCGAATTATTATCCAGCCCACCTTTGGACCTATCGGTAGAGGGGGCATATATCGACAGGGATGAATTATGAACAATCTTCCGGCATCCGCCAGCAATTTGGGACTCAAGGCTTTCGGTAATTCTGGTTCAGGCCGCTCTGTGCTGGCGAATAATCAACTCCACCAGATACTCGAAGGCTTCCAGGAAATGAGCCGGGTACCAAGCAGCGAAGGTTACCACGCACTCAGCCTCACGAAAGCCGTAAACAGTCTCAGGGGAAGCGCTGTGCCGGTGAATTCATTTCTCAAGAATGGCAGCGCGACTCGCCGCTGTATTGTCGGGGCCGGCTTTGAAATAGAATACGAATTGAACAATTACTACGGTGGCCCTCAAACGGATGTGGTGATTCTTGATGTTCGATTGGTGAATGACCAGGCCGAAAAGAGAAGAAGAGCCGCTTTATGGGAAGCTAATTGGAAAACAAGTGGGCAAGGTAATAATAATGATGGGCGCTGGTTGCATAGTAAAGAACCTACCGTATTTCTAGGGAGCAATGGGAAGGTAACTGGCAAGGAGGATAATCCTCTTAAAATTGGTATTAATGGTTTTAGCAATGGGTTGGAGCATGCAACTGGACTAATGCCATCTCATATCACACGCGGTGACAAAGTAGCTGAAGAAAAACTGCAAAGTAGTGGCTATACGCTTTTTTATGTTCCGCAAAGTGGAATTATTAAATCTGGCTGGAAATGCGTTAAGAATTTAGGCCAAGCAGCGACCGTGGAGGATATGGAAGCGGCACGGATATTGGCGGGACATATGAAAGAGGCCCATGACAAAGGTTTGTATGTTGAATGGACCAGTCATAGAGGTGGCTCTAAGGTCTTAACCAAGGCTATGGAGCAGCTTTACCTGCGGCAGATAAATGTGGATGGCAAACAGAAAATATTTTTGAGTGACCCAACTTCCAGTCACTATACTGCTGATGATTTACGTCGCAAAATTGGTATGAATACTAATGATTCCTCATGGCACAACTCCACCCCAGGCCTGGCACAATTAGTTGGAGGTTCACGCTTTGGCACCGCCGATTTTGCCATGTCAATAAATGTATTATGTAACTACACAGATAAAGAAAACAGGGCTGATAAACTGGTTGACTCATTCCATCAAGGGGTAAAGTTTGGCGAAGCCGCCAAGAAAACCGTTGTTACTGCAACCGCTATTGTAGGTGGAGCAGCTCTACTGTCGACCATGGGGATTTCCTTTACTGCAGCGCAAGCATTGTTAGGGGTATTAGGTTGGAAAACAGTGAAAGGTGCTGCCGGAACCACCCTGGCAAGTATTCCCAGCTTAAATGAAGGCTATCATAAGGGCCCAGCGGAACCAACTAAACAGCTGTTACGCAAGCTACTTTCTAAATAGTGGATGTTAGTAGATGAACTTTCTGAAAGCACTTTTTCCTCGCCCACCTAGTTTTCGTCGAGCACGAAAGGTTGAGAAAGATTTATCGGGATGCATACTATCTTTCGAGGTGCCTCCCTACTCCGATCCTTTTTCAGCAAATAAAGAGTGGGAGACCGAGCCAGACTCAATCGATATCTATGATGAGGATGCTTACCACCTCATCAAATACCATTCGGCAATTAACTTTGATGAGCTAATTGAATATTCCAACATCGAAGTGAGGTCCGTATTTTCCAGTATTTGGACCGTTAAGAGTACTCCAATTATTTCAATTTATGGGGGGGATATACAGCTTGGTATTGGCATTGCTACTATAAATGATCTCCCTATCAATGAAACATTGTTCAATAATAAAACCTTACTTCATGAGGTTTTTCGGCGATTTGATCTGACGAGACTTCAGAACTTTAATAAAGGAATTAAAAGTGACTTCTTTGACCTCACCCAATATCGCTGGCCTAGCTATCTGGGCCCACTAAATAGTCAATGGGTTGAGCAGGGCGGATTAGATTGGCTTTATTTCGAAACACAGCCGCTCGTTAGCGACTCTGATAGTATCAGCTGGCATACGGCCATAAGTGACAAGCATATCCTCAGTTGCTACTTTACCATTACTCGATCTGTCTCAAATGCTGGCAATGCTTTCCGTATAAATCAGCGCATGCCTTGGGATAATTATATAAATTTCAGCCAGAAAATAATGGATTCGCTCAAACTTGGGCTATCACCAGAGCTAAATGCTCGACGTACAGAAGTTCAATCACAACTGGGTGCTAATAGTAAGCCAATTTTTGGTTGTAGTCCTCAGCAGGTCGAAGATGCTAAATATGTAATGAGAATGTGGAGCGATACTGGTTATATGGAGGCAGGGAAAAGTCGAGATGCGGATCTTCGTGCTACTCCAGAAGAAGTTTCAGAGTTTATTGATAAACGTATTCAGCCCAGACCACTACATAACAGCTACCCTCTCGAAGAGAAAATTGAAGTTGTTTCCAGACTTCCGCCTGAGTTGATCCAGCGACCTTTGATCGGCCCCAGATAGTTTATGGGGCATGTTTTTTAGTAGCCCCTTATTTCAAGTGTAAAAAGGTATAATTCTTCTGCTACCACCTTAGCGAGTGCTCAAAGCCTCAATGAAAACTAACATAAAGGCCTAGCGGAAACTATTAAGTAACTGCTGCTGAAGCTTCTTTCTAAATAGCGGATGATAGTAGATGAAATTTCTGAAAACGCTTTTCCCTCGGCCTCCAAGTTTTCTTCGAGCGCGAAAAATTGAGAAAGGTTTGTCTGAATGCACACTTTCATTCGAGGCTCCCCCTTACTCCGATCCTTTTTCATCAGTACAAGAATGGGAGACTGAGCCGGATTTATTGGATATATTTGACTCAGACAACTATCACCCGATTAAATATTCATCTACTGGCAAGGTTGAGAGAGATGCTGAGTTTCCCCATCTCAATTTACTAGGCGTATTTTCTAGCCGGTGGACCTTCAAAGAACTCTCAGTTTTTGAACGTTACGGAGGCCATATTGGTTTTGGTATTGAAATCAGCGCTGTAGATGATCTTTCAGTCAATGAATCTCTGTTTGAGAATAGCGTTTTACTACAAGAAGTTTTTCGTAAATATGAACTAATGATTTTTTGTGAGTTCAATAAAGGTCTGAAGAGTGACCCCGTTGACCTTACTCAATATCGCTGGCCCAGCTATCTGGGCCCACTGAATAGTCAATGGGTTGAGCAGGGCGGATTGGATTGGCTTTATTTCGAGACACAGCCGCTCGTTAGCGGCTCTGATAGTATCAGCTGGCATACGGCTATAAGTGACAAGTATATCCTTAGCTGCCACTTTACCATTACTCGAGCCGCCTCAAATGCAGGCAATACCTTCCGTATAAATCAGCGCATGCCTTGGGATAATTATATTAATTTCATCCAGAAAATAATGGATTCGCTCAAACTTGAGCTATCACCAGAGCTAAATGCTCGCCATACAGAAGTTCAATCACAACCGGGTGCTAACAGTAAGTCCGTTTTTGGTTGTAGTCCTCAACAGATTGAAGACGCTAAGCATGTAATGCAAATGTGGAGCGGTAGAGGGTATACAGATAGTAGCAGGGATAAGAACGAAAGCCACCGAGCTACTCCAGAAGAAGTTTCAGAGTTTATTGATAAACGCATCCAGCTCAGACCACTACATAACAGCTACCCTTTAGAAGAAAAGATTGAAGTCGTTTCCAGACTTCCGCCTGAGTTGATCCAGCGACCTTTGATCGGCCCCAGATAGTTTATGGGGCATGTTTTTTAGTAGCCCCTTATTTCAAGTGTAAAGAGGTAAAATTCTTCTGCTACCACCTTAGCGAGTGCTCAAAACTTCAATGATAACTAACATAAAGGCCCAGCGGGAACTATCAAGTAACTGTTGCTTAAGCTTCTTTCTAAATAGTGGATGATAGTAAATGAAATTTCTGAAAATGCTTTTTCCTCGGCCACCAAGTTTTCGTCGAGCGCGAAAGGTTGAGAAAAGCTTATCTGGATGCACACTTTCATTCGAGGCTCCCCCCTACTCAGACCCTTATTCATCTATACAAGAATGGGAAACCGGTCCTGACTCGATCGATATATTTGAAGGAAACACTTTTCACCCAATTAAATATAGGTCCGCTAAAGATATCGATAATTTCATTGAATACTCAGGCATTAAAGTCAGGAGATTATTTTCCAGCATTTGGGCTTTTAAGAGCATGCCATTCTTTTCAAATCATGGCGGGGATATTCAGTGTGCAATTAGCGTATCTGCTATAGAGGATCTCCCCATCAATGAAACATTATTTAGTAATAAAACTTTCCTTCAGGAAATTTTTCGACGGTATGATTTGACGAAGCTTCAGAACTTTAATGAAGGGATAAAAAGTGACCTATTTGATCTTACTCAATATCGCTGGCCCAGCTATCTGGGCCCATTAAATAGTCAATGGGTTGAGCAGGGCGGATTAGATTGGCTTTATTTCGAGACACAGCCGCTCGTTAGCGGCTCTGACAGTATCAGCTGGCACACGGCTATAAGTGACAAGCATATCCTTAGCTGCCACTTTACCATTACTCGAGCTGTCTCAAATGCTGGCAATGCTTTCCGTATAAATCAGCGCACGCCTTGGGATAACTATATTAATTTCATCCAGAAAATAATGGATTCGCTCAAACTTGACCTATCACCAGGGCTAAATACTCGTCGTACAGAAGTTCAATCACAACCGGGCGCCAACAGTAAGTCCATTTTTGGTTGTAGTCCTCAACAGATTGAAGACGCCAAGCATGTAATGCAAATGTGGAGCGGCAGAGGGTATACAGATAGTAGCAGGGATAAGAACGAAAGCCACCGAGCTACTCCAGAAGAAGTTTCAGAGTTTATTGATAAACGTATTCTGCCCAGACCACTACATAATAGCTACCCTCTCGAAGAGAAAATTGAAGTTGTTTCCAGACTTCCACCCGAACAAATTCAGCGGCCTTTGATCGGTCCGAGGTAGTTTATTTCGGCATACTTCTTAAAGTACAAAATGGTAAAAAGTACTACCGTTAATGCCCTAGCCAGCATCTAAATTTAAAAGAACTTTAGTCGCCTTTTTACCATCCTTGGTTTCAAGTTATAACTCATTTCAATCATCTCGCAGACCATGGGGGACGCCCAGTGTATTCTCACCCTTCAACCCCAAAAGGATGGCTAAGTTCCTAACATAAGATTCCTTGAAAGTTCTATGCACCGGGCTGGTCAGCAATATTTGGCTGGTCGGAAGATCAATCCCTCAAAACAAAGCAGAGCCGACATCCAGCCGCTTCCAAAAGTTATCCACAGCCAATTTATTTGCCTTCCCTATCCAGCAACCTGACACCTTTCGCCAAGTCTGCTCTGTCCCGCGTAGAACAAAATCGCCCCAACCCCCATCTCACAGGATTTAACCCACTTTTTACGCCCAAATTTAGCAGTTTCCTCGTTCAAATCCCGCAGATTGCCGACACCCGCAACGGTTGCTAAGATGCGCGCCTGCCGCTATGGCCCGGCTTCCCCTCTGGTTCCGTATTGCAACACTGGGGCTGCCAGCAAACCGATTATCCCAAGCGTTACCCTCGCCTATCCGCTACGCGGAGGACCGAGGCTTTCCACAGGAAAAGCGGTATCGAGGCCAGGTGCTATTTTTAACCGCGAGCGCACCGCGACGACTCCCTGCGACTACAGGAACGAAGTTTATGACCCAACCATCGCTGCAGCAGTTGGAACAACACGACGCCTTTATCCATCGCCATATTGGCCCCGATGCCAAACAGGTAGAGGCCATGCTGGAAACCCTCGGAGTTGCCAGCCTCGACGAGCTGATCGAGAAAACCGTGCCCGAAGCCATTCGCAAGACTGATGAGCTGGATCTGGCCGATGCGATCAATGAAGTTGAGGCCCTCGCGGAGCTGAAAGATATCGCGGCGCGCAACAAGATCTACCGCACCTTTATTGGTATGGGTTACCACGACACCATTACCCCCAATGTGATCCTGCGCAATGTGCTGGAGAACCCGGGTTGGTACACCGCCTATACCCCTTACCAGCCGGAAATTGCCCAGGGCCGCCTGGAAGGCCTGCTGAACTTCCAGCAAATGATTATGGACCTCACCGGTATGGAACTGGCAAACGCCTCCATGCTGGATGAAGGTACCGCGGCAGCTGAAGCCATGGCCATGTGTAAGCGCCAGGTCAAACGCAACAAATCCAACGTCTACTTTGTGGACCAGGACTGCCACCCGCAGACCATCGCCGTCGTTAAAACCCGCGCCGAGCACTTCGGCTTCGAGGTCGTTGTAGGCGATGTGGAAAAAGATATTCCCGCCGAGCTGTTCGGTGCCCTGCTGCAATACCCCGGCAGCACCGGTCGCGTACGCGACCTGACCGACATTATTACCAAGGTGCACGAAGCCAACGCACTGGTAACCGTGGCCGCAGATCTGATGAGCCTGGTAGCCCTGCGAGCACCGGGTGATATGGGTGCAGACGTAGTTGTTGGCTGTAACCAACGCTTCGGCATCCCCATGGGTTACGGTGGCCCTCACGCTGGTTTCTTCGCCTTCCGCGAAGCTTACAAACGCTCCGCACCAGGCCGCATTATCGGTGTTTCCGTTGACAGCAAAGGCAAGCGTGCCCTGCGCATGGCCATGCAGACCCGCGAACAGCATATTCGCCGCGAGAAGGCCAACTCCAACATCTGTACTTCCCAGGTACTGCTGGCGGTAATGAGCGCTTTCTATGCGATTTACCACGGCCCTGAAGGCCTGAAAACCATCGCTGCCCGCATCCAGCGCCTGGCAGATATTCTCTCTTCCGCCCTGCAACGGGAAGGCTTCAACCTGGCCCACGACAGCTGGTTCGATACCCTGAATATTACCGTTGGCGCCAAGCAGGAAGAGATTTACCAGCGCGCCCTGGCCGCCGAGATCAACCTGCGTAAAGTTGGTGAGGACGCCCTGGGTGTGAGCCTGAGTGAGACCGCCACCCTGCAGGATGTGTCCGACCTGATCAATGCCTTTATCGGCACCGAACACAGTATCGACCTGCATACTCTGGACAGTGAAATTGCCAGCAAGGGCTCTCTGGGTGTACCCGCCTCCCTGGTGCGCGATACTGAATTCCTGACCCACCCGGTGTTCAACACTTACCACTCCGAGACCGAGATGCTGCGCTATCTCAAGTCTCTGGAAGCCAAGGATATCGCCCTGAATCACTCAATGATTCCCCTGGGCTCCTGCACCATGAAGTTGAATGCCACCGCCGAGATGATCCCGGTCACCTGGCCCGAGTTCGGTAAGCTGCACCCCTTCGCACCAGTCGATCAAGCGGAAGGCTACGCGGAAATGTTCCGCCAGCTACAGCAAATGCTGTCCGCCTGCACCGGTTACGATGCCGTTAGCCTGCAGCCCAACGCCGGTTCCCAGGGTGAATACGCAGGCCTGGTTGCTATCAAGAAGTACTTCGAAGCGAAGGGCGAAACCCAGCGCGACATCTGCCTGATTCCCGCCTCGGCCCACGGCACCAACCCGGCTTCCGCCATGATGGTGAGCATGAAAGTGGTTGTGGTTGCCTGTGATGATAAAGGCAATGTGGATATCGAAGACCTGAAAGCCAAAATCGAAGAGCACGGCGACCGCGTTGCCGCGCTGATGGTGACCTACCCATCCACCCACGGGGTATTCGAGGAAGGCATACGCGAAGTTTGCGATCTGGTGCACCAAGTTGGCGGCCAGGTTTATATCGACGGCGCCAACATGAATGCCTTGATCGGCGTCGCCGCTCCGGGCCAGTTCGGTGGTGACGTATCCCACCTGAACCTGCACAAAACTTTCTGTATTCCTCACGGTGGCGGCGGCCCCGGTATGGGCCCTATCGCTGTTGGTGAACACCTGAAGCCCTACCTGGCGGCCCACCCGGTGACTGAAGTACCGGAAACCAAGCTGGATAACGGCACCATCTCCGCCGCTCCCTGGGGCTCAGCCAGCATCCTACCGATCAGCTGGATGTATATCCGTATGATGGGTAAGCAGGGTATGAAGCAAGCGACCGAAATGGCGATCCTGAACGCCAACTACGTGGCCAAGAAACTGGGTGAACACTACTCCCTGCTCTACACCGGCACCAATGGCTTTGTTGCCCACGAATGCCTGGTGGACCTGCGCCCACTCAAGGAAGCCAGCGGCATCACTGAAGAGGATATCGCCAAGCGCTTGATGGACTTCGGCTTCCACTCCCCCACCATGTCCTTCCCGGTAGCCGGCACCCTGATGATCGAGCCTACCGAAAGTGAATCCAAGGGTGAACTAGATCGCTTTATCGAGGCTATGGCAACAATTCGCCAGGAAGTGGAAGATGTCACCAGCGGTAAATACACCCCAGAGGACAATCCGCTGCATAACGCCCCTCACACCCTTGAGGACGTGATGAGCGATGAGTGGACTCACAGCTACTCCCGCGATATCGCTGCGCGCCCGGCGGCGTGGCTAAAAGAGCACAAGGTATGGCCGGCCTCTAACCGTATCGATAACGTGTATGGCGACCGCAACCTGATCTGCTCCTGCCCACCGATCGAGAGCTACGCCGAGTAAGATCCAACACTCTCACAGGTGGATTTAAAAGCGGGCTTTATGCCCGCTTTTTTATTCGAACCACAATACTTTTATCGAACTGGCACAAACTCTCTCTTCCTGTATAGCTACGTATTTGCAACCATCACCTTCCAACAATATTATTCTGCGTTAACTTAATTAAAAATCCTCACATAGGCGGCGCCTAACAACAAAGAAACGGTACTAGTACGTTTTGGCAAAAATTTAGCCAAACTTTCTAATCGCCCCAAGCTTTCAACATCGGAGGTGAAAGTGAGCATTAAAGTTTTAAAAGAAATATTAATTGCGAAGGGAAAAGCAGACTCTTACTCTGACGGTCAAACACCCATAGATCTATGGAGAGCTCTGAACAAAAAATCAGACCAAGGTGTCTTCGACTTTATAGAAAAAGGTTTCATTCTGTCTAATGGACGTCCTAGACCAGCAGATATCACCATAGAATACCGCGATGGGACAGAGTGGGTTTGCATAAAGGATCGTCCCAGGGGACTCAGCACTTTTGATAAACCAGGCTTACCAAAAGGCAAAAACTGGGAGTACTACAAAATTCCTGCAGGGACAGTTTTGCCAGAAGGAATTGCAATTGTAAAAGATGAATATAATACCAGGTTTGAGGCAACACACTATACGATAGCCCCAGCCTACGACATGCCTCTGAATCAATTTAAGAATAAGTTAAAAATACTAGAAAAATCCTTAATTAAGGAAGCTATATAATGGAAGTACCTAATACCTGGGCACCACTACTAATTTCTGCTGTTAGAGATGCCGTTTTGTATCAAGAAGGCCTTTTAAGAAGTGAGACCATAGGCGACAAGACAGATTATGAGGAGCACCACTTACAGCTGACTCAATTCCTAGAGTTCCTTAAAGAGGAATATAAAGTGATTGAAAAGGAAACAGGTATACCCTTAGAAAAACTATTATAAAGCTTTTCTTCAGGGTGGCTTCAAACCACCCTGAAGCATATTAAGCTAAACAAATATATCCACACCACTTACTACCCATAGCTGTATAGGATATCCCCATAAAAAAAGTAATAATACAGGCATTTCTGCCTGTACTGAGTAGTTAGCTTTAGCACATCCCCGCTTCAGCAAGTCACACAAGATTCCACGGGGAATTTTTAACTACTTAAGGCAATTCGGGATCTCTGAAGTACCTGGCCACACTGTAGAAAGGTAGCTACTAGAATCTTTAGTCACATTAAATATCATAGTGCCGCCACCCAGATTATTATTTTCATTACAGGAAGCTAACGCACTTGCAGCGGAAGCGCTATTCATCACAGTGGAAGCTCCAACACCTAGCTTAGATTTATCAACACCCAGATTGATATACTTCTGGGTTCTGGAAGTACAACTTGAGCCCAACCAATAGCTCATCTCCCAGCCATAGGTTAGTTGATCGCCCAGTTTCTTGCCATTCCATTCAGCTTGAAAAGCATCGGTATCACTCCAGAGTGCTTTGGAAATGATTTTATTCGGCATTTTCTCTCGCAATGCACTAGTCACTTTTACCAGGGAGTCAGAATAGGTTTGGCTGCACTGTGAGTACTCATCATCAATATCAATACCATCCAGACCATATTGATCCACTGCATCTTTCAACTGCTGCGAAAAGTCATCTGCGGATTGCTCATCGGCAAAACAAGACCAACCTGCATTTTGGTGATTTCCGAGAACGCTGAGTACCACTTTCGTACCCTTGTCTTGCAAGTCTTGTACTGTACTCAAATTGTTATTGAGCAAGTCTGACACTTGGTCATTAAAATGCAGTACAGCTTTCTGACCATCATAATTAATATTTGCCGCAAAGATCACAGCTATATCGAACAACTGGCTGCCATCACTCTCTGTAAAGCAGCCTGCATTGCCCAGGTTATTACTATTAACTTCTACGTAAGCAACTTTGGGAGCAGATCCATTTTCTTGAGGAATATCAGATTTACACAGGGTGGAGCCCAGCTGACGGATTTCATTCTTGCGTGAACCACACCCATAGCCACTGCCATCCATGGAGGCATTATCGGCAAGGTTTGCAATTTCCCAATCCCCCAGAACAGAGCACAGCTCATCTTTATAAATTTGTGCCTCAAGATAGGTAACCGGGTCTGCATCGGACGAACAACTGCTTCCACTAACAACATGTGGTGCTGAAGGTTCAGACTTACATAGTGTCTTGGACATTTGTCGACTTTCATTGTCCGTCAATTGGCAATTGTCACCCAGGTGCTCTATTGAAGCCCCTCCTGATAGACCGACAAGATCACCACTATTGAGAAGACCACAAAATTCATCAGGATAATCAAGCGCTTCAGAATAGCTTACTTTGGTAGCATCAGAAGGACATACGTCTGAACTGACCACTTCAATACCTGCGTAGGCACCAGCCTGAAATAAAAAGGTGGCACAAGCAGCTTGCATTGCTCTAAGTGTTGGTTGTTTCATATCTATGCTCATTTTTTATTATGTAGTTATGTGAATTGTACAATCTAACCTCTAAAGTCAAAAATGGTGTAGTGCGTTTGCTCTACAACCAATACTACGATCAACGAGGTGTTAGAATTTATAGTTTGCACCAATATAAAATCGGCGCCCAGAGTAGTTGTTGTATGTCATCCGATTTTCCTGTTTCCAATATCCCTCCGCCACTTCTTCAGTTAAATTGATAATAGAGGCAGAGATATTAAAGTTATCAGTGAAGGTATAGGTTGCATTCAGATCCAACTGTCCGTAGTCCTTATCGTATACCGCATACCCACGATGTAAACTTGTAACCCTGTCATCCACCCAATTATAGGAGGCACGAACACCGAAATTTTCATTCTCATAAAATGCAGATAAATTATATTGGTGTCTCGCGGTACCAGGTATCTCAGCTTCGATTGACGCATTAGCAAGAATGATGGTGGAAGTGCCGGTATCGGTGAATGTATAGTTGGCCATAAGACCGAAGCCACTTTCGAAAGCATGCTGGGCAAACAACTCCACCCCTCTAGAAGTTGCGTTTCCTCCCCCTATCTGCCCCTTCATTTCCACTTCAATAGGGCCATTACAACAATCGTGCTCACGCTCAACAATTTCAGTTACTTGGATTGGCAGATTGTCAATATCTTTGTCAAATAAAGTTACACCCAATGCAGAACCATCGGCGTGATACCACTCTAGGCCCAGATCGAACTGCTTGGAGATCATGGCCTCCAGATCCGTATTGGCAAAGGTGCCACTTCCTCGCCCCGTCCAATCATCTGGAGAAATAATATGAACTGGTGGACCATAAGTTTCAGCCTGCCCCAAATAAGCGTAACTCACCCTTGACATGGCTTTAGAGGCTGTAAATCGTATTACCAGATCATCAGTTAGATCCCAGGCAACATTCAAACTTGGCAAAAATTCTTTTGTGGTATTACTGCGGGAGTTAGCAATAACTTCATCCGATTCCATTCCAGTAATATCATCATACGTTTCTGTAGATAATTTTGTGCTGACATAGCGAACCCCCAAGTTTCCGCGGAAGTCTCGCCATATAAAATCAGCCTGGGCATAGGTTGAGAATATTTCTTCATCAATTGTATAAGTGCCAGATAACACTGGCATAACAGTGAGGTTGAAGTTTTCACGCACATAGTCCATCAAGGCATCGGTATCAAATGCCAGATAATCAATGGCACCTGTATTACCAGCACTATTATCAACTACCTTATCGCTAATTAAAGTTGAAGTATCTGGGTGGTAATCAGGATTGTGGAACCATTGATCGCCAGGTAACCAACCTCGGTAACCGCCATTGTCATCAGTCTCGTCATCCCAGCGATAGATATCTCTATAGGATCTAGCCTCATGATCCCTATACTTTGTGCCCACATAAAACTTATTAACAATTCCCCAGTTAGTATCAAATGCCAAATCTAGCTGATAGTAACTCTCTTCATCGCTATTTTCCGTAGCATCTGAGCCAAACCAGTCATAGTAGGGATAAGCTTCAGTATCTTTTGTGAGATCTGTGGAAACTTCATAGCTCGGCTTACCATCTGCAATTGACCAAAGCCAGCTATCCACGGAACCATAACGAGCATCCATATTAGCGTATGTGAGTTCAGAAGTTCCCCCCTCTGCTTCTGTATGCCCAACATTTATAGCCGCGGTATAAAAGCCCCCTTCATAGATAACTTCAATATCATAAGTATTAGATTCCGATTCACCCTTGCGGGTATAGCCGGTCAGCTGGGGAGACATCAAACCACGGTATACGTCTACACCGCCATTTACATCTCCATCGCCCCAGTTATTTTCATTAAGGTCACCATTGTCGTTAAAACCATAGGTGACGACTGTATCTCCATCCACTTCAATGCCATAGTATGCATCGTCATGATCATTCCATTCCGCAAATGTCAGGCTTTGAGTATTAGTGTCATAGCCAAGCTTGGAACCGAAATAAGCAAAACCAAACTCTAGGCGTTCAGTGGGTCGCCACTGTGCGGCAAGCTGGTATCCATCACGGGTTCGGTCTTCCTTGGAGTTGTGAATACTGACCTGCGTGGGCGCCCACACATTGTTGAAAACTTCTTCTGTGGTCTGATCAACAAGAGCTGACAAATCTGCATTTTCATCAGTATCTGAGTGCAAACGCCAGCCGCTAGCATAATTGGTAACTCCGGTTACGCCACGGTCCTGGCTGGTGTACCCCACTAAAATACCAAAAGTTTCGCTCTCATTTTTCCAGGAGTAGAAAGCATTATATTGTGGGTCCCACTCTTCGGTAGTATCTGAATAAGTCGCCTCTGTGGTGATTACACCTTGTCCAGCATCAAGATCAAGAGGTTTGTGGCTATGTAGGATAACGGTACCACCGACACCACCTTCATCAATTCTTGCCTCGGGGCTTTTATAAACCTCTGCCCTACTGATCATACTGGAGGGAAGTAATAAGTAGTTAAAATTTCTGGAAGGAGCTCCACTACCAGAAGTAGCAATGTAATTTCCATTTAATTGGGTGAGAGTCCACTCTGAGCTGGTTCCCCGAATACTAACCGTGCTACCTTCACCACCACTGCGATCGATAGTGACACCAGGCACACGCTGGAGAGAATCAGCTACATTTTTATCGGGGAACTTACCAATATCTTCTGCAGTAATAGCATCTACTACAGCTAGGGAATCTCGTTTGATTTCAAGGTTTTTGGTAGCACTCTCAAGAATTCCAATGACTTGAACTTCTTCAATTCTCTCATCAGAGTCCGAAGTATCTTCCGCGATCGCCATACTACTTACGACCAGCGAGATAGCAGTAACCATAGACTTCTGCGTGAAACCTCTGCTCCAGGTATTAACCCTTTTTCGGCTATTCTTCTTCATTATTTTCATAGCATCCCAACTTTCTGTTTTTTCTCTCACCGGTTCAAAAAATGCCAGCCCCTTTCAAAGGGCTGGCGTAAAACTGTCAGGGGACCCTAAACCCCAAAAAGACAGTTCATTTGTTGAGCACTAAAACCCTAAAAAAAAACCTTGATGGAGAGGTAATCAATACTGGGATACTAATGAAACAAAATCGGCGTTTTGGATTCTTAAGAAAAAACAAGCAGTCGCAGAAAGCCAAAAACGAATCGACTAACTACCTATTTTAAGGAATAAAATCCCAAGTCAAACTCGGGTCTAGAATTTCCGGAAATGAATGAAATGGGCGGCTGTCAACTCATCGGGGGAAGTTAACACACAACTCTCTCTAAGGTAGCTGAGGACACTCAGCTTGTTCGGTGTTTATATATTGGACTGAACTTCACTACGATAATTTGCTGGAAGCTGTCCAAACATGCCTTTGAAGTGTCTACTGAAGTAACTATGAGATGTAAAGCCAACCCGATAAGCAATTTCAGATATTGGGCTTTGTGTTTCCACCAGCATACGACGAGAGTTCTCTAATCTGACTTCCCGAACGAATTGCATGGGTGTTTTATCCAGATATTTTTTGAAACGCCGCTCTAATGCACTAACCGATAAACTCGCGACCTCTGCCAAATCTTCAACCGCAATTGGCTGACTATAGTTATTTTTTATGTATTCAACTGGCCTTTTAAGTTTATCCATTCTAGAGAGAGTCTTAACCGTTTCTTTAAGGTCTCGTGCTACACCATAGGTTCCTATAATCTCTCCATTGGCACTCTTTAATGGGCGCTTTGATGTCGTAAACCAAACTAACTCGCCTGTTTTACCAATATTTAATTCCAGACGATCTGTAATCGTCTCTCCTGACATCACCCTTTTGTCATCACGTATATAGTTTTTAGCGAGATATGAAGGGGAAAAATCCATATCTGAACGGCCAACTACCTGATGTAATGACCTGCAGCCGACATGCTCAATAAATTCCCGGTTACAATGCACCACATAGCCGGATTCATCTTTTACCCAGAAAATAATATCTGATATAAGGTCAAAGACCGCAATGATCTGCTGCGTAGAGACCTGTTCCAAGACTGATTGATACTTCATTATTCTTATTTACATTTTGTATAAAACTGGAATATAGCTGAGCTTACTGACTAACCTCTTAAAAATTAACAAACTCAATAAGTTTTTCTAATCAAGACACTAAAAGTATCAAAATGCCCCCTCTCGACACTCACCCCGCACTTCTCCCCCATATGGGGAGATAATTCGCTCAATTTCAAAATAACCACGCTCGCAGAAACCGGTTTCCATCAACTTCTGCTCCAAAGCCCAATCGAAGTAAGCCTCTACCCGACGACTCGACGGGCCGCCGCTCTCCATTGGCCCTCTCGGCATACGGGACTGCGCACTGGAACCTGCCACAACTGGCGCAGGGATATCACGCTGCTTTCCCTTTAACGTAAAAGTAAAACGCTTGGCGCCATTGGGAGCAATTTCTGTCTCGAAGGATTCCTTCATTCCTGGTATCGGGCTGTTACTGGTACAGCCTGTCAATATCAGGGCAATTGCCAAGCCCCCAAATAGTCGTATTGGGGAAAATGAGGAGTTAAATTTATTTTTATTCAGCACAGCAAGCCCTCTTGGCTCATCAATAGCTTCCATAAAAGGCTATTAGCCTCAGGAGACTTTATCAATTATTTGAATACCACGGTTTTATTGCCATGGATAAATACCCGCTCCTGCAACAGTAACTGCAGTGCGCGAGACAAAACCAACTTTTCCACATCGCGGCCCGCATCCGCCATGGACTCCGCCGAATAGGCATGATCCACATGTATTACATCCTGCTCAATAATCGGCCCCTCATCCAGATCATCGGTCACGAAGTGAGCGGTAGCGCCGATAATTTTCACACCGCGCTCATAGGCCTGCTGATAGGGTTTGGCCCCGATAAAGGCCGGCAGGAAGGAGTGGTGAATATTGATAATTCGACCAGCATAACGGGCGACAAACTCCGGGGTGAGTACCCGCATATACTTGGCCAGTACCAGGTAATCCGGGTTGTAGTCATCTACCAGGGAAGCCACTTTTTCCTCGTGTGCACTGCGCTTCAGGTCTTGTGCCGGTACACAGTGAAAGGGAATATCAAACTTCTCTACCAACCCGCCCAGATCTGGATGGTTGCCAATCACCGCGGCGATCTCTACATCCAGTGCGCCCGAATAGCACTTCATGAGGATGTCCCCCAGGCAATGGGATTCTCGTGTCACCATCAGCACCAGGCGCTTGCGTTCGGTGGATACCAGGCGCCGCTCGGCCCCCTGTGGCAGGGCCATATCCAAGTCTTCCAGGAAGGTCGTGTCATTGAAGATGCCTTCGAGGGCAGTGCGCATAAAAAAACGGCCTTCGGCGCGGTCTACAAACTCATCATTCTTGACGATATTGAGCTGGTGCTTGTAGCAAATATTGGTAATCTTCGCGATCAGACCCTTATCATCGGGGCAGTCGGTTAGCAGTATCTTCTTTTCCATGGTCGAATTTCAGGCCAAATATCCAGAGTTCAGACTATACACTATGCCGTCTAATCGATTCAGCGATCCATTCCGGGGAGAACATGGATAAAAACCTTTACGCAGATCATATGGCCACCCTGTGCCGCCGCTACGATGAAATATTGGAGTCCTGCGGCTTCGATACCCTGAATGTATTCAGCGGTGCACCCAGGATGCAGTTTCTGGATGACAACTCCTACCCTTTTAAAGTCAATCCCCAGTTCAAGGCCTTGGTACCGATCACCGACAACCCCAACAGCTGGGTGATCTACAGGCGTGGGCAGAAGCCCAAGCTATTGTTCTACCGCCCCGTGGACTTCTGGCACTATGTCCCGCCCGCGCCACAGACCTTCTGGAGTGAGCTCTACGATATCGAGCTGTTGAGTAAGCCAGCAGGTGCTCGGGAATTCCTAAACGCGGATAACGCCGCCTTCATTGGCGAGGACGACAGATTCCAGGACTGGCCACTCGGCGAGATCAACCCCGAAACCCTGATCAACCGTCTACATTGGGCGCGCGCCTACAAGACCCCTTATGAAGTCGCCTGCCTGCGCGAGGCCAATCGCATTGCGGTGGCAGGGCATCAGGCCGCCGAACTGGCTTTTCGCGGCGGTGCCAGCGAGTTCGAGATCAACCAGGCCTACTTGAGTGCTACCGGCCAGGGCGAGAACACCATGCCCTACGGCAATATCGTGGCCCTTAACGAACACGCGGCGATACTGCACTACACGCACCTCTCCACCCAACGCCTGCCCGGCACAGAGTTAAAAACCTTTCTGATAGACGCCGGGGCCGATTGCAATGGTTATTGTGCGGATATCACCCGCACCTATAGCTATGCCGACAGCGAGTTCGCTCAGCTGGTGGCAGCGATGGATGAAAAGCAGCTGCAACTGGTGGACGGCCTCAAGCCCGGTCTGCCCTACCCGGATCTACACCGCCAGTGCCATCTGAAAGTCGGCGAGCTGCTGGCCCAGTTCAAAATCATCAAGACTTCTGCAGAGAGTGCGGTGGAGTCCGGGTTAACCCGGCCATTTATGCCTCATGGTCTGGGCCATTTCCTCGGCCTGCAGGTCCATGATGTGGGTGGTCACCAGAGTGGCCCCGATGGCGGTACCACACCCCCACCTGCGGAGTACCCTTTCCTGCGCACCAGCCGCACTATTGAAGAAAACCAAGTATTTACGATTGAGCCGGGGCTCTACTTTATCGATAGTCTGCTGGCGGAATTGAAAGCCTCCTCCCTTGCCAGTGAACTTAACTGGAATAAGGTTGAAGAGTTCCGCCCCTACGGCGGCGTGCGTATTGAGGACAATATTGTGGTGGGTGCCAAAGCGAATGAGAACCTCACTCGCGCCTGCGAAGCGGAGCATTAATGCCATAGGTAAATGATACTCTAACTCGCTCTCGCCAAGAGCAAGGCAATCTGGCAGGCTTTGTTGTCTTCCAGGTTGCCGGACTTCTTCAAGCTCTCCCACATCCTTAACAAGTAAAATAAAAAACCACTGAGATTTATCCCAACGCCCTGTCGCCCTGATTCATCCTTCTGCCGAAATTACTCAAAAAGCGATCACCCACTGTACTGCTATCTCTTGCCTGAATAGAAAAAAACAGCCAACCTCCCCTGCGCAAAAACAACAAGAAAGGTTCGTCCTATGAAAAAGTCCAGGCTAGCAACACTGGTCGCCGTAGCGGTATTCGCCACTGCCAATTACGCCTATGCAAAATCGATCGAATATATCTTTTACGATAAAGAGGGTATCGCCGGCAGCGAGGTAATCGAACAAAAGGGCTCGAAAATTTCCGGGGAATTAAAGCTCGGTTGGAATAACCGCCGACTCAACCTAAAGGAGAGCTTCACGGTCGGCGCTGCCAAAATGCCCGAGCAGGTCCACATTGAAGGTATCAGCCCCTTTGGCGCGCCAGTCAATGAAGAATTTACACTGAAAGATGGTGTGGCCACTTGGCAGGGCACCGATGAACACGGCAGTGCAAAAACTTCCGAAGCGCAATTTTATATTCCCAAAAACTCGACCCTGGCCGTACAAACCCAGCTGGTAAAAGCGCTACTTGCAGATAAGGATCACAGCATTGGCTTGCTACCCCAAGGACAAGCCCAGCTACACAAACTGGATCAGCTCACTCTTGAGCAGGGCGATGAGAAAAAAACCGTGCATCTCTACGGTGTGAGTGGCCTGGGTTTTACTCCAAACCTGGCCTGGTACGATGAATCCGGTGATCTGTTTGCCGCCGATGAAGGAGGCTGGTTCGCCATACTGCGCAAAGGCTGGGATAAATCCCACCTGCTACAACTCAAAGAACGCCAGGTTGCCGCTTCCGACCAGTATTTACTGGATATCGCCGAAAAGCACACCCATACCTCTGCCCAGCCGATCCTGATTAGCAACGTCAACCTGGTGGATGTGGAAGCGGGCAAACTGCGCAAGCGTCGCCACCTACTGGTAGAAAACGGCAAAATCACCAAGATTAGCCGCCGCCCAATTAAGGCCCAAAACGCCACCCGTATCGATGCCAAGGGCCACACCCTGATTCCCGGGCTGTGGGATATGCACGCACACCTGTCACCCACCGATGGTGCCCTGAATATGGCCGCCGGTATTATTAATGTGCGCGATATCGGTAATACCCACGAAAATATTATGCGCATCTCCGGCCTGTATGAGTCCGAACAGATTATCGGCGGTGACCTGTTCCGTGCGGGCTTTATGGACCGGGAAAGTGAAAATGCCATGCGCATGGGCAAAACGGCAGATAGCCTAGAAGAAGCCAAGGAAATTGTCGAGTGGTACGCGGAGCATGGCTACCAGCAGATAAAAACCTACAGTTCCATGGAACCCGAATGGATCGCTCCTTTAGCCAAACATATCCACGAAAACGGCATGCGCTTATCCGGGCATATCCCCGCCTTTATGACCGCAGAGGAAGCGGTGGATGCCGGCTTTGATGAAATCCAGCATATCAACATGCTGTTCCTCAATTTTATGGGCAAGATCGACACCCGTAAAAAACTGCGTTTTACCGAAATTGGTGAGCATGCCCACGAGCTGGACTTGGAAAGTGCAGAAGTTGGCGAATTCCTGGATAAACTCGCTGAAAAAGGCACAGTGGTAGATGCCACCACCACAGTATTTAGTTCTATGCTGCTGCGCCAACCTGGTAAAGTAGATCCAGAGTTTGAAGATATTGCCGGCCATTTACCGGTGAATATTCAGCGATCATTTGTCGGTGCCGAGCTGGATGTAAAACCGGAACACCGGGATGACTACGACCTCTCCGCCGATGCCCTGCTGAAAATGATGCGTAAACTGCATGAGCACAAGGTGACCATGGTAGCGGGTTCCGATGGTATTCCTGGATTTACCCTGTTACGCGAATTGGAGCTTTATGCCAAATCCGGTATTCCCGCAATGGATGTACTGCGCACTGCCACATTGGTGCCTGCCCAGGTAATGGGAGCCGATCAATATACTGGCAGTATCACCGTGGGTAAAAATGCAGACCTGGTTTTACTGGAAGGTAATCCGCTGGAAGATATCAGTGCACTGCGTCGCACCGCATTGGTTATTGAGGGGCAAAATCTCTATCGCCCCGATGAACTGTATCAAGCCCTGGGCATCAAGCCATTTCACCCCTCGGTGCCATTTGAATTAAATAGTAAAACTACCATTGCAGCCAAGTCTGAATAAAAAAACAAAACGGCAAGCAAAAAAAGAAAAGTAAAAACCGGCAGTCCAAAAGACTGCCGGTTTTTTTATCAACCAAATATTAGGCCAACTCGCTGCGCACAGTGCGCGCCGCTTCCACCATGTTCAATAGGGAGGAGCCCACTTCGGCCCAGCTGCGGGTTTTTAGGCCACAATCTGGGTTCACCCAAAGCCGCTGTATCGGCACTACTTCGGCAATTTTCTTCAGACGCTCAACCAGCTCCTCCCGCTCAGGCACATTAGGGGAGTGGATATCGTAAATTCCCGGCCCTATTTCATTGGGGTAACCGCCGTTCCTATCGGCAAAAGCACTGAGCAGACGCAAATCTGAGCGAGCTGATTCGATAGTAATGACATCCGCATCCAGGGAGACAATCGCCTCCATGATTGCATTGAAATTGCTATAACACATGTGGGTGTGAATCTGGGTTTCCGCTTTTACCTCGCTACAGGTAAAACGAAAACATCCCACCGCCCAGGCAAAATAATCAGCATGCTCGGATTCACGCAGGGGAACCCCCTCGCGCAGAGCCGGCTCATCAATCTGAATGATTCCTATACCCGCATTCTCAAGATCCAATACTTCCTGGCGTAATGCCTCGGCAATCTGCAAGCAACTTTCACTTCGGTGGATGTCCTCACGAGGGAAGGACCAGTTGAGAATCGTCACTGGACCTGTGAGCATGCCTTTTACCGGCCTTTGGGTCAGGCTCTGGGCATAGCGGCTCCACTCCACGGTCATAGCCTGTGGACGGGAGATATCACCGAAAATAATGGGCGGTTTTACACAGCGGGAACCGTAACTCTGTACCCAACCATTGCCAGTATGCACAAACCCCTGCAGCTGCTCGCCAAAATACTCCACCATATCGTTGCGCTCGGCTTCACCGTGTACCAACACGTCCAAGCCAAGAATTTCCTGGCGACGGATCGCCTCGGCAATCTCCGCACGCAAATGCTGGGTGTAATCCGACTCACTGATCTCACCTCTGCGATGCTGGCGGCGTACCTTGCGCAATAGGTCCGTTTGCGGGAAAGAACCGATCGTGGTGGTCGGCAACAGTGGTAACTGCCAGCGTTTTTCCTGCAGTACCGCGCGCTCTTGATAGCGTTGTGCCCGCCAGCTGTCCAGTAAGCGCTCAGTGACGGAGTTGCCGGCGATAGGACTCTCTACAGGAGTTGCCGTTGAGGAAACTGGCGTGGCCAATAGTTTTTGCAACTGGGCCAACTCCCCTAACTTCTGGCGACTAAAGGCGAGCTTTTGTTTTTGCTCAGCCGGTAACGATGTTTCGGTATCCAAGTCCACCGGGCTGTGCAGTAGTGAACAGCTGGCCGAAAGCCATAGGCGCTCGCCCAAACGATCCGCCAGAGGCTTTAGCTGTGAGTGCCACTTCTGCAAATCCGCTCGCCAAACATTGCGGCCATTCAGTACCCCCGCGGAAAGTACCTGATCTTCCCCAAGCAACTGCGCGGCTTCCGCAAGCTCCTCTGGCGCCCGTACGCAGTCAATGTGTACTCCCTCAACCGGCAGGGAAAAAGCCAACTGCAGGTTTTCCCGCAACGGGGAAAAATAGGTCGTCAGCAACAATTGCAAATTTGCCGTCTGGTTGAGCCGGGCATAGACATCGTGAAACGCACTGCGCCATTGCTCTGGCAGATCCAGGCCGAGAATCGGCTCATCAATTTGCACCCACTCCACCCCCAGGCTTTCAAACTGGGAAAGCAGCTCGTTATAGCAGGGCAATAGATTGGCGATCAAATCCAGAGCATCATCAACACCTCGCCCCAACCAGAGGTAAGTGAGCGGACCGATAACGACAGGCTTGACTCTATGCCCCTGGGACTGTGCTTCGCGTACTTCTTCTAGCAACCAATTACTATCCAGTGTAAAGGCTTGCTTCTCGTGAAGCTCCGGCACCAGGTAGTGGTAATTGGTGTCGAACCACTTGGTCATGGCACTCGCCGCCACCGGTTGGCCGGAGGGCGCGCGGCCGCGGGCCAGGCGAAAGTACTGGTCCAATTTATTGCTCGCAGCCCCTTCGGCAAAGCGCTCAGCAACCACACCAAACATCAGCGAATGATTGAGCACCTGGTCATACCAGGCAAAATCGCCAACCGTCACTAAATTGAGCCCCTCACTTGCCTGGGCCTGCCAGTTCTCCCGGCGAATATTCTCACCAACCTCCAATAGCCGCTGCTGAGATATTTCACCGCGCCAATAGGCTTCCTGAGCTTTCTTTAGTTCGCGATCAGCGCCGATGCGCGGATAACCGAGGACATGCGTTTGCACCATTTTCTATTTTCCCAAGTCCGTTCCTGTGAGAGGGGCCAAGCCCTTTTTTCCTGCCCACACATGTCGGCGCTGTCTGTATCTACCGATAGTGGCTTCACCACTTGTGAGGCTTAGGACTTGATTGTGTGCCTGCAATGTTATTCAATCAATTTCATATTTTTTGCCATAAACATGAATAATTTTAATGATGATAGAAATGCGCCATCTGCGCGCCCTCTCTGTTCTGCGTGAGACTGGCAGCCTGGTGCGCGCCGCTGAGCATCTACACCTGACCCAATCGGCCCTCTCCCACCTGTTCCGGGAAATGGAGGAGCGCCACAACCTGCCACTATTTGTGCGCAAGTCTCGCCCGCTGCGCTTTACCAGCGCCGGATTGCGCCTGCTGCAGCTGGCCGATGACATATTGCCGCGCGCGGCTCTAGCCCAGCGAGACTTGGCACGGCTGGCCTCCGGCCAGTCGGGGCGCTTGAATATCGCCATCGAATGCCACAGCTGCTACCAGTGGTTGATGCCGGCGTTGAATACTTATCGCGACGACTGGCCCGAGGTGGAGCTGGATCTGTGCAGTGGCTTTCACTTCGCACCGCTGCCAGCCCTTACCCGCGGTGACTTGGATCTGGTGGTCACCTCTAATCCAGACCGAGATTTGAAAGGCATCCACTATCAGCCACTCTTCAGCTTTGAGATGTGCCTGGCACTCAGCCGCAAACACCCCCTATTGCAAGATGATGCCAAGCGCCGCTGGGTGACTCCCGAGGAGCTGGCCGGAGAGGTGCAGATCACTTACCCGGTGGAGCGGGAGCGTCTGGATATTTTCCAGAATTTCCTGGAACCCGCCGGCGTCGAGCCCGCAGGTGTGCGCACGGCGGAGTTGACGGTTATGATGGTGCAGCTGGTGGCCAGTGGACGCGGTGTCTGCGCTCTGCCCAACTGGGCCCTGTACGAATATCTGCAAAAAGGATTTGTTGCGCAGCTGCGCCTGGGAGAAAAGGGGCTTTGGAGCACTCTGTATGCCGCCGTGCGCGAGGAGACGCTGGAGCAAGCCTATGCCACTGACTTTCTGCAGACCGCCCGGGATACCTGTTTTACCCATCTTAACGGGATTCGTGCGGCGAGTTGAGCGGGCTAGCCACTACTATCAGCAACAGATAACTGGAGCGGGTGCACACGCCCGCCGCCATTAATCGCCCGCTCTGGGTGCTGCTTTACAGGAGATGTTCTATGTCCACAACGAGTGATCGCTGGAATTCAGTGAGTAAGGGCCTGCATTGGCTATTTGTGATTCTACTACTAGCCGTATGGGGCGCCGTGGAGTTGCATGAGTTTTTTGAACGCGGCGACCCCATGCGCGGCTGGTTTATGCGTCTGCACTTCTCCCTCGGCGTGGGCATCCTGATGCTACTGGCCATCCGCCTCTACTGGAGGGCACGCCACAAGCGCCCACAGATCCAGGGCAACACCTGGCAAAAAGCCTTGTCCAGTCTCACCCATGGCGCACTCTATCTGGTGCTGCTGGCGATGCCCGTTTCCGGTATCGCGATGCGCCAGCTATTCGGTAGAGACACAGAGTTTTTTGGCCTTTTTGCCCTACCGCGCTTACTGGCTGAAAACTCGGATCTGGGCAAGCAGCTCGCTTTCCTACACAAGGATGTTCTGTGGCCGGCACTGTTGATATTGGTGGGACTGCATATTGCCGCCGCACTCTGGCACCACTTTGTAATGCGCGACAGTACCCTGACACGCATGCTACCGCAGCGCTAAACACAGCTGTCCTGGCCTTGCGGAATAAAAAAACGGCGCTTAAAGCGCCGTTTTTTACTTTGGGTATTTGCTGGGAAAAGATTACTCCCCACCATTATCCCGTTTGAACTTGGGCTTGCCCTTAGGTTTGCCCTGTGGCTTACCCTTTGGCTTACCCTTGGGTTTCCCTCTCGGCTTAACCGCGTCCTCATCGAAACGGGAAATCTTCATCGGCTTACCGGCCACCCGCACCTTCTTCAGGTGTTGGAGTATTTCCTTGGGCATACCTTCCGGGAGATCAACCGTAGTGAAATCCCCGTAGATCTCGATACGGCCGATATAGGAGCTTTCCAGATCCACCTCGTTGGCAATGGCACCGACGATACTGCCTGGGCGCACACCGTGCTCGCGCCCAACCTCGATACGGAAACGTTCTAAGCCCTCATCCGGTGACGGCATCTTGCGGTCTTTTTCATAACTATCTTTCTTGCGGCGACGACCTTCAAATTCATCATCCCGGTCGCGGCGCTCCCTTTCCCTGCGCGGTTTCGGTTCCTGCTCCTTGACCAGCAGCGGCTGGTCACCCTGGGCCATAGAAGCCAAAGCGGCGGCGACATCCAACGGGTCCACTTCATTCTGCGCGAGGAATTCCTCCACCAGCAGGCGGTAAGGCGCCAAGTCTGTCTGGCCTTCCAGGGTCGCAGTAATACGCTCGCGGAAGCGTTGCATGCGGGCACTGTTGACCATTTCTGCGCTGGGTAAATCCAGCTTTTCAATGGGCTTTTTGGTAGCCTTCTCAATAACGCGCAACATGCGACGCTCGCGCGGTGCCACAAACAAGATGGCATCGCCCTCGCGACCGGCGCGACCGGTACGGCCGATACGGTGAATATAAGCCTCGGTATCGTAAGGAATGTCGTAGTTGATCACATGGCTGATACGCTTCACATCCAAGCCACGCGCTGCCACATCGGTGGCGACAACGATATCGAGCTTGCCCTTCTTCAGCTTGTCAATCACCTGCTCACGCAGGTTCTGCGCCATATCACCATTCAGAGCGGCACTGGCAAAACCGCGGGCCGCTAACTTATCGGCCAACTCAACGGTGCTGTTTTTGGTGCGCACGAAAATAATCGTGGCAT
This sequence comes from Microbulbifer sp. CnH-101-G, assembly GCF_052466775.1. Classification (NCBI taxonomy): domain Bacteria; kingdom Pseudomonadati; phylum Pseudomonadota; class Gammaproteobacteria; order Cellvibrionales; family Microbulbiferaceae; genus Microbulbifer; species Microbulbifer sp. CnH-101-G. The sequence continues at coordinate 335,334 of NZ_CP174292.1, read as the reverse complement.
CCACCGGCTCCGCTTCAAGGATACGGGTAAGAGCATCCAGTTTGTGCAAACCGCCCACAGGCCAGTAGCGTTGACGGATAGTCTCTGCCGTCTCCTGCTTGACGCGGATTTTAACTTCAACCGGCTCCTGCAGGTGTTCTCGAGCTATCCGAGCAATCTCTTTAGGCATGGTGGCGGAGAACAGCGCAATCTGGCGTTCTTCAGGAATCTGCTCCAATACCCACTGAACATCGTCGATAAAGCCCATTCGTAGCATTTCATCGGCTTCATCCAGCACCAGGGTGCGCAGGTTGGAGAGGTCCAGGGAGCCGCGACGCATATGGTCCATCACTCGGCCGGGGGTACCCACCACCAGCTGCACGCCACGTTTCAATTGTTGAATCTGTCCACGATAGTCGGCGCCACCGTAAATCGGGGCCACGTGGAAGCCTTTAAGATTGGCGGCATAGGCCTGGCAGGCCTCGGCCACCTGGATAGCCAATTCGCGAGTCGGCGCCAGTACCAAAGCTTGAGGGCGGCGGTCTTTCAGGTCCAATTTGGACAGTAATGGCAGTGCGAAGGCGGCAGTTTTGCCGGTGCCGGTCTGGGCCTGGCCCAGCACATCGCGGTTCTCCAACAGGGAGGGGATTGTCTGTGCCTGAATCGGAGAGGGGGTCTCATAGCCTAGTTTTTCAATGGCAGTAAGGATTTCAGGCGGCAGGCCCAGCTGGTCGAAGCCGGCCGGTTTTGGGGTATCGGTCATTTCGGAATTCACTTGAAGCCAAAGTCCCTGTCGTGGGACCGGAGCGGTGGGTCAAAAGGTCGCGCAGTCTAACAGGTTAGGCGTTCCAGATCAGCCTGTTTTTTAAGCAGGCCTTCGAGAGCGCCATACCGACTAGAAGCTCATAGCATACCTAGAGGGTGAATATAGAAGAGAAAAGACCTGGAGGGGCAGTGGCCAAGTGAAAAAGATCACTCGGCGTTTACTTGGCATCAGTCTTGGCATCGGTTCCAGCAGGCTTTGATACAGGCAAAATAGAATTCTTTACACCCATTTCCTGAAAACGGTCACAGACGCCATCCACGGTAGATGTGATACCCCGGGAGAAACTACCATCCACTTGTGTGCGTTCATACAGGTAAGTATGAAAGCGCCGGAAAAAGGCGGTATCCACCGGTTCTGGCTGCTGCCAAAAATTGGTGAGGCTGCCCTGATGTGTCAAGCCCGGCAAGTCATATAAAGAGCGCCCCAGCACCTTGGTAGGCACCTTGTGAAGCAATGCGGAAATTCCCACAGTGCTATTGATTGTTACGACTCCCTTTGCATGATCCAACAGGGTGGGGAGATGCAGGTCATGACAATAAATGACCCGCCCACTAATCTGATAGCGGGCCTCTAATACACTAATCAGCTTTTGATAATGGCAAAAGCCTCGATCCATGGGGTGATGCTTGATGACAATGACTGTATCTTCGGGAGCGTTTCGCGCGAAAGATTTGCACACAACATCTATTGCATTCTCAATCGAGAGCAAGTCGGAATGTTTGCGTAGCTGAAAATCATCACAAGTCTGCAAAGGAAACAGGTAAAAGCGACCACTGAACTCTTCAGTCAGCTGTCGGATAAGGCCTCGCTCTGTAATCTTATAAAGCCCTTTACGATAAAAGCTTCTAAGCCAGCAAACACCTTCCTTTAGCCAACTGCGATTCCGGTGATGGCGATAACTGGAAAACTCTACTTGAGCAAGTCGCATCGCCACATAATATGCAGACGCAAAGTACGCTCGTCGCCAAAAAGTATGACCAACAGGCGACGCAGGGGTACGACCTCTCGGTAGATATTGATGTATTGCCTGCCTGGACCAGTTGGTAGAGGAAAAAGCATTAACCCCGCCCCACTCCATAGTGACAAAGTCGGGGCGCAGATAGCCTTCCTCAAAAACGATAAAGGCGACGCCCATGGATTGGCATACTTTCTTTGCGCTCTCATGGAGTCTACGGCAATCACCATAGGCAAAAACTGTATCAACCTTATGCTCAGAAAGATAACGACGGAAAAAGGCCGGCCAGTCACTCTCTCGACCAGTGAAATCCACCTGGGCGTTTCCCCAGCCAAAGAAGCGATCCCCCCCATTAAAGTTGATCTTATGGGTGACAACACCAAGCTGAGAGAGGCGTTTTGCCAGCCTGGCAAAAAATGGGCCATGCGGTCCCTGTAGAAATACTGCCACAGACATGAATAGGCCTACTCCAGAATCACCCTAATGGGTGCATTGAAACTTGATGAAGAAACATTACAGGGACAACCAGAAACTCACTATCTACAAACCACAAATTAAACCGTATTGGCATACATCACACAAAAACCAATCTGACCGTTTCAGTACCCCATAAATTTCCAAATAGAAAACAAACATTGGAGGTGTAGGCGCTAATTTAGATGCTTAAAGTGGCCATCAAAATACCTTACTGCAAATTTATCCATCAGGCGATGCCCTGAAAAGCCAACTTTAGAGACAACTTTGTGCGCTTGGTTTTTGAATCAAGTCCTTAGCGAACCTCCAAGCAAACTGGTACAAACTCAAAATTTATTCCAGTAATGGGATAAGGGGCAGACTTTATAAGGAACCTACAGAACAACATCAGCCTTCGCTTTATATAGCAGAGCAGAGCAGAAGGCTCTATAGGATTGCTCTAGGAAGGGAGTATGGCACACTTCACAGTCCGCCATTCTAGATGGCATAGGAAATAATGCCACGACAAGCGATTACACCAGGAAAGCTGAAAGCTAGACCTTAGCTTAACTGGTTAAATTATCAACAAGTAACGCAACAGCGTACAGGCAGAATGTGCTGTGACTTTATTATCTTCTAGTTAATGTCCCCTATCTTTTACTGTGAGATACGGGTGAAAGCTCTTTATAAAACTAATTTTTCCCCATTTCATTCGAGATTAATCAGATCCAACTATTTCGGAGACTTTGGAACATTCTGCACGAGTAAGGGCTCCAAAGTAATTCCTCTGCTCTCCCCCCTCAGTCTTCTGGCGATCAATCTTCATTAAAGCTTTCTTCCATACCCGCTCAAACAGCCACGCGGTGGATTTTGGAAAAGGGGTAAACAAAGGATTAAAAGGGTTATCCCGAGCCTGCATCCAAACTGTCATTCGGTGTGACTTTCGTAGTGCACGACCACGGCAGTGAAAACCGTAAACATTGCCAATTAAAAGGGTATTTTTCGGAACAGATAACTTCTTTACTTCATACCCCATTTTAACCAGCTCCTCAGTACTAACACGAAATGAGCCATCCCAGTAACGCCCTGGGGCACGGTCAGAACCTCTCTTACAAGCCTCCAGACTCTGCCGGTATTCCCACTTGAGGCGCTTCCATGTCAATCGATGGGAGCCGGGGGCATAGACAAATGAACCATTATCATCTGACGACTCATCCATATATAACCATGCCTTAACACATGGATGGAAGGTATCTGCATGTAAATCCCGTTGCGGGTCTGGGCGTGGGGTAACATTTGCGTGATTGCACAGATTTTCGATGTAAAAGAGTGGTGGCCGATTCTTTGAGGAGCAGTAGCGCATCAATCGATCCAATCCTTTATGTGTGTATAATTTTTGGAAATTCGGTGCTGTATTTCTCACCTCTGAATCCATAAAAATTCGCTGGGTAATAGTGGTCCCTTCGATAACCTCCCTTACTGGGGCCTTCAGCTCAAGCAGTTCTTGGGATAGACGCTCAAAATCCTCGCGAGAAAGAAAGTTTTTTTTAAGCAAATAGCCATTACGGATGAATTCACTTCGATCCTCTGAGGAGACCAAAGGAGATAACAGCAATAGACGAAACCGAAAAAGCAAGTGTGCCAGAATAACTCGAGTTACATGTAGTCCACAGCGATTCAAAAAATAGTTACCTAATATAGGGTTATTCTTAAAACTCTTACCCCAGCTCAATAACTCAAATATCCACTTCGGGACCTTCCAGGTTATTCCAATTACAGAACGCCGCATGCTTGCCCCCCAGCAAAAGTCTGTTTCAAACAGGCTATTTTCGCCCCAACATTAATAAATAAATGGTTCAGAACTATCTATCTTGGTTTCAAGTATTCGAAGATTCATTAACACCCATTAAAACAACAATGACAAAAAAAACGACAACACAGGATGTGGCACTGTTTAATATTTTAAGAACTGACTTCGATACCAACTAAATACCTTTAAAAAAACGCTCTCTTTTCGACCAACCTTGCGGGATTGCTGTAAAATCTCGATGGTAGTTTCCGCATTGATAAATTCACCGCTTCTGGGGTCCACATATACGGGGTAAAGAAGCAGTACGCCAGCTACTAGCTGATCCAGCTTAAGCTCTCTCTGCCGCCGAAGCTTGAAAGATTGAAGATCGAATGCCTTGAGCTCTCTATCAATAAGGAGTGTATCTTCTGTAAGCCCCCATCCTGCATAAAATGGCAGCCCATAAGTTACTACCTTGATTTCTCTCAACAAAGCCTCAAAACCGCATAGTGAGCTCATGGTATGCACTTCATCAACCTTATCCAGCAACAGGGAGATTTCCCCCCTCTCAATCAAAGTGTCATACAGAGATCCAGCAACTGCTGGCACTTCCCCCTTTCGTGCACCACAAACAACATCTGGATGGGGTTTATAGATGATATGAGCATCAGGATGCTTCGCCCTAACCTGTTGCAGCAAGGATAAATTATTTTTGAATACCGGTGAGCCACAGGCAATAGATGCATCACTCTCCACTTGACCAGGGATTAATATTATCTTTTTATCCCTGGGGAGATCTAACTCACAGGACAATTTTGCTCGACCAAGATTATATTTGGTCACCCTATTCTTTACTAACTGTTGCCTTAATTTTCTGGCCTGGGCCAAAATAGCCGGTGAGAATTTAGTACTATTTAAGAGAGTTTCCAGATCACTCGGATTATGGGCATCAAAGTAGATTCCACTGGAATCCATCACCAGAGAACTTGGAGTCACTAAATCAGCGCCCAAGCCTACCGAGCGTAAAAAACCATCTTCAATACGCCACAAATTCAATTGAGCTTGTTGACATTCCTCAACCAGAGAGTCATTAACCCGGCTGGCCCATACTAAAATATTAGCGCCAGGACTGGCCTTAGGCCTCTTATTGAGAGACCTCGAAAAAGCAACTCTAGACTTATCCCCTAAAAAATTAGGAATAAACCTACGCTTCCAAGGCGAAAACCCGACACCTACCCAAGTACCTTGAAAACGCTCCCACTGTCTTTTTTGTTCGACTATGAGAGCCAGTGCATCCTCAAATTCGCACTTACGGTTCGTGTAAGGGTTGATATAGCGGCAATAGCGAAGATAGGCCGCACAGAAAATTTCTGTCAGTGTTCTTTTTACATTACGTCTGTCAACAAACTGGCGATCTTTTGTTAGCCCCCAGCCAGAATAGAAAGGAACGCCGAAACAATGTACCTCTTTACCAGCAATTAGTGCATCAAAACCCAATTGACTGGTCACCACATAGACTTTATCAACACGATCGAACATCGACCAGGGGGATATATCCTGTCCGATAACTTTACAGCCTTGTTGCTCTGCAAGCGCCTGTAAATAACCGCGTTTTTTACCAGAAATAACATCCGGATGAATCTTGACAATTATTTCAGCCCCAGGATTTTCTGAAATAGCGCTTCGCAGCATTTGATGAAAATGACTTTCAGAAGCTAATCCTGCCCTTATCGATGTATCGCCGAAAGTCTGATCTACCACCAGAACTGCCGAGCGATTGTCTGCTATTTCCAAGGGCGTATCAAATGACTTGTTATATTTACACAACCGATGGGTTCGCAGGAGCCCAAGCCCTTTTTCTGCTCGACTTAGTTCTTCGGCAGTAAAGCCACTGGTTTTAATCAAGTTTTCAAGGTCACTGGGACGGGAGGCGTCATAGTAAATGCCAGTATAATCCACTACCAAACTATGGGCTTGAGCCCCCTCCACCCCTAGACCCAGGGAACGTAAAAAACCATCCTCTATACAGAAATAAGAAAGCCCGGCCCGTGAGGCAATTCTCTGTGCCTTAATCGCCGTATTCTTAAGCCCCCAGCCCACCATTTGCTTAATAGCTTCATTGGGTCTTGAAAGTACATATTGGCACTTAGTACCAAGCAATGGCTCCAAAATACGCATTCTGCGGAGCCCCAGGGAACAGTGTCCAACTACAGACATTCTTGTGCTCCACGCAATAATTTTTCTCTAAGTACATCATCAGCTGCCAACTGTAAAATACTTTCTACCCAGGCCAATGGCTGCATTGGCAACAGAATTCCATTCTCCTGATGCCGGACTATTCTTCCGTAAATATCCCCTTCCGCATAAATCCCTACTGCACCAGCCTGGGTAATGTCAAAGAACTTGGTGTGAGATCTTGCCTTATTAAAGGGTCTATCCAACAGAGGCGCTAACCCTATAGAGCGGCCTGATCGTTGTATCATGGACAAGTAAGTTGGCCATTTCATAGGGTGTATTACTTGCACTCTCGGCACACCCCGAAATAGACGGTTTACTCGCTTATCCCCAATAATTTCAAAATCCAGGTTTTGATTCTCTTCTAGTACCTGTCTGATGATGGGATAAAGCCAGTTAATATCCTCACTGTGAGATGCCGATCCATGATAGAAAATAGAAAGTGGACGCTTTGCACCCAAATCCAGAGGCTCAGCTGACAATAGTTGAGGAGACAGGTGACGATATTTTCTCTGTAGAAATGGAGTTGAGACCAATAATTTTGCCCCAATGGCTTTTAACCAACGCTGCTTAGACCAGCTATAGCGTAGTATTTTAATCTGATAGCGGAGTGGCATCCCGGAGAACGCTGACCAATCAAATAAATCATCATCTAGAAATACTGAAACGCCAGATAGTTTATTTAGATTCTGTTGGATTAGAGATTGCCAGGCGTGAGAAATATAGCGTACAAAAATAACCTGAGCTCCATCGAGTTTATCAACCGAGGGTAGATCGGTAAAAGTCAGACGCTTGACACTCACACCCAAATTTTTCAGATAAGGAATTACGAAGTAATCTGTCGAGGGGTTTGGCCCCTCCTCTACAATGATCCAGCGGTTGATTACTTCCATTCATACTCCAACAAGTCAGGAAAATTTACAGTCATCACTCAAAAGGAAATACGACTGGTAATAATATTAGGACCGTTAATGAGTAGGCAATTGTCAAGGGTAAACCAGCACGTAGGAAATCGCGCAAATGATAACCACCTAGGTTTTGAACGATTAAATTGGTCTGATAACCAAAGGGGGTCAAAAAGCTTGCACTAGCTCCATAAGCTACAGCCATCACAAACGGCATCCAGCTAACACCGAAACTATCAGCCAAGCTCCAGGCTAATGGGAATGTGAGTGCCGCAGCGGCATTATTGGTCATCAATTCTGTTAGTAATAGCGTCAATAAAAAAATGCCAATAACTCCAGCCAATGGTCCAGCGCCTTGAAGGGAATCTCGCATTGAACGTGCCAGGCTATCAGCGAGTCCACTGCCAGAAAAAGCTTCGGCTAAAACTAATGCACTGGCAATAATGATCCAAATTTGGAAAGGAAAGCGCCGCTGAAGTTCAGAAGTGGTGACGATATTCAGTATCACCATGAAGCCTAGTAATACCACCAATCCCTTTAAAAGGGAGAAGAGCCCCAGTGCCGAACCCGTCACCACACTGGCAAAACCCAGCCCTAGCAGCCAGCTGTTCCTGCTGGATAGTTGGCGCTGTACATCAGTTCCGCTAATCACGTAGAAGTTCTTATCGATATTACGATGGTGCTTAAAGTCCTGGCCAACTGCTAAGAGGAGGGCATCGCCTGGTTGAAGCTGTATCTCCCCCAGCTTGCCGGACAGGCGCTCCCCGCCCCGACGCATTGCTACCACCGCTGCATCGAAGCGGGTCCGAAACTGGCAGCTTTTCAGAGTCTCGCCAGTGATACTAGAGTTCGGTGTCAGTACGACCTCGGTGAGATCCATATGTAGGGCATCATCATCCAATGCGAACAAATGCAATCCCTCAATAGACTGGAGCCTTTGCAGATCGCGCACATCGCCGCTGAAGATGAGCTTATCGCCACTGCGAATTAATTCTGTGGGAGCAACAGGACTGATACTCTGCCCTCCGCGAACAATCTCTATTAGGTAGAGTGTTTCGAGCTGACGCAAGTTATTTTGCTCAACGCTACGGCCATCCAAGGGCGAGTCTTCAATAACTTCGGCTTCCAGCAAATACTGTGCCGCTTCCTCCTCAACAGCGCCCCCCTCGGGAAGCAGGCGATTACAGAGCAGTAATACCACCAGCCCGACCAGGACTGCAGCGCTGCCAATAGGAAGAAAGGCAAAAAAATCTAAAGATCCCATGCCCCTATCCAACACAAAGCTATTCACTATCAAGTTTGTGGAAGTTCCAATCAAGGTTAAGGTTCCACCAAGAATGGCCGCATAGGACAGTGGTAATAGCAGCTTGCCTGAAGGGTGCCGCCGTTGGGCCTTAACGCTAGATGCCAGGGCCGCAACAATAGCCGTGTTATTCAAAAAAGCCGAACTTAGGGCAGTAGCACTTGTAAGCCTGAGCAGGCTAGTTTTCAAACTCCTTCCAATCAATCCATCAGATATCGCCCTAAGCCAGCGAGCCTTTTCCAACCCAATTGAGATCAGTAGTAGAACAACCAAAGTAACCAGCCCAGGATTGACGGCTTTTTGCAATACCGACTCAACTGGGACCAAACCGGTTAAAAAACAGACAGATGCAGCCGAGGCAAAGACCAAAGAGGGACGTACACGAGTAAAAATCAGGGTGAAGATAACCAGAACAAAAGTGCCAGCAACAAAGATTTGAGAAAAAGTCATAAAGTTCGGGGGGCCGCTTTGGTTACCGTGGTAGGTGCTACACCTAAAATATCTCTCTAAAGAAGGCAAACTATACTAAATCTGATGCCCATACCCCAAGCTATCAGCAAGAGTAAATAAAGGAAGGCTTACTTCATGCTCATGAGTGGTTGGTTAAAAAAGCTTGGCACGGAGATAAGTGGGATGAAACCAGGAGGTAACGAATCAACATCTTTATATAGATCTAAGCAAGGAGTGAGGATCGTCTAAACAGATATAAGCGGATTGGCTATATTTTGATCTCCTCCTATATGGATGGAGATAGGTCTTACACAAGCTAGGTAAATCAAATGGTTATCGGCCAGTTAGATTTCATGGAGAATTCTAAGCCCAAAAGGCTGGCTCTTAGCTTAAGTCCAAGCGACTCTCATAAAGTGCTAAATACGTGACGATTTAGCATAAAATAAAAGCAATAATGGAATCCAATACGGATAAAGCCGATACCCAAGGTATGGGACCTATGAGTTTAGTATTAGTTAGCTTTGAGCTTGCTAGACTGACCAGTCAGTAATCAAGCAGCCAAGTCATATGTCGACTAATAAAAACAATCAGCGCCATAGAGGGGCTTTTGCTCCCTCATTTAACCCCAAAGTGAAATCTTCCCTGGTATGAGTCAGAAATGGGCTGTAGTAAGGATCCCTTCTCTCATGGGTAGACCACCTGGTCTTTAAGTTAATCGCCTCCCTGTCAAACCTGGCCCGCTTTTCAGGTGTATTATCAATACCACGGCTAATTGATTCATGGTGGTACATTTCAGCCCAAGGTGTCCACAAGTTTCGATAGCCAGCTTCCTTTACCTTCAGGCAAAAATCAACATCATTAAAAGCTACTTCAAAATTTTTTTCGTCTAGTCCTCCAACTTTTTCATATATGCTCTTACGTACCAGCATGCAAGCAGCTGTGACTGCCGAAAAATTCTGTGTGCACTTCAGGCGATTCATATAACCTTCCTCATGGCGATGGTAGAATTTGTGGACATGCCCCGCTAAACTACCCAGGCCAACCACAACACCAGCATGCTGGATACGGCCATCACTATAATATAGCTTGGCACCCACACAACCGATATCTGGCCTTATTGCATGCGTGACCATTTCCTTAAGCCAGTTGGGTGAGATCACCTCAATATCATTATTAATTAGACCAATAATATCTCCACGAGTATGCTGGACGCCGAAATTATTAATCGCCGAGTAATTGAAAGGAGCATCATACTTAATCACTCTCACATTGGGTAACTTCTTCAGATGAGATAAATAATTAAGTGTTTCAGGCTTTACACTCTGATTATCTAGAACCAGAATCTCATAGTTTTGATAGGCAGTCTTCTCAAGAATACTATCAATACATTGTCGAAGTATGGGCAACATATCCCGCGTAGGAATTAAAAGAGAAACCAGGGGCTCTTCCATCTTTAAAGGCCAGCATACTTGTAATACTCTATAATTATTTTCAACATGTATTGAGACATCCGAACATCCAGTCTCATTAAAATATTTTTGTAGCACACGTTGACTGCTCTTAACATAAGTTACGGGATCTTGGAAGCTTTGCCTATGAAAAAGAATTCTCGGTATATGAATAATTTCTCGCGAAGGATGCTTTAACTTACGTAATACCTGAAGGAATAGCGAGTAATCCCAAGCCTGTTCAAGATTGAAATCAATGAAGTTGGACTGCTCTAACAAGCTCGGGGCAAAAAGAACAAACTCACCGATATAATTATCAGAAAAAAAAAGATCAGGATTCCATGCTGATTTAAAGTTAGGTAAGCACCGTCTCCCAGACTCATTCAGTTTATCCTCATCACTATAGATAACTTTCGCTTGAGGATTACTCTGTAAAACATACTGAAAACATGATAATGCTTTGGGGGCGAGTACAGCCCTTGGCGGACATAGCAGATGATAGCTATCAGTATCAATTAGATTTGAGAACTCATTGCTAAGTTCATAACAACCAATCAGCTCTATTCTGTTGTCAGAACAGACAAGTTCATTAAGCCAGAAATAGATATCTTTATTGCAAGTAGCAGATGAGAGGATAAAAAGTTTCCAATTTCGGTGTATTTGAGCACAAACTGAATCGACTGCATCTTTTATAGCGTCCAATGTATCTGTATTAATAATTGGCATTATAATAGAGAAACTTATACTACAATAATTTTCAACTAACTCGGGCCAGAAAGTAGGCTCTATTTTTTTAACCCAGTCCCGATAAGAGACCTTAACTCCAGCAGGTCGAAAAGTAGCATCATAATAGGCCCAACGATTCGTTATTCTAAACGGCACTCTTAATTTACGAGACTTTAATCGAGAACGCATTCTATCTCGAGCGAAAATTAAAGACACTCTGACTAGAGTTAAGTGACGAATGGTAAATTTACATACGGATTGTGAGGGTGAGAATTGAAGTACCTCACCTCCTCTAGCAAACCAAAGAAGTCTCTTAGACATTCGGCCATTACGAATTGGCAAACGAAGCTTCTGGGATTTTCGTCCACCCTTATGTTGAAGGATGAAAGCCGCATCCAAGTAACTTTGATCAGAATCCAGTAATACTTCTACCATATACCAGCCCCGAGAAAAGCTGTTATTTGCAATGCAAAATTTTGATTGGCTGGTAGTCGAAGTCCATGTAATATAGCCATCTTTGCCAGTCTCAGCTTTCAACCCTTCAAGTGGACGCAGCAATGGACGCAAATCGTATCTAGTTAAATGAGGAACAGTGATCCCTGAACGCTTACCACTCATATATAACTCCATAAGTCCTCATTTTTTATTTTGACTGCCAAGGTGCTGTTGCTCCAAAAACTACAACCTAAATGCAAGAAATAAATTTATGAAGTTGTAGCCATCAATATGTTTATTTTAGTTTAATCACTCTAAATATTTTTGAAAAACGATCTCGTAACCCTGTCCCAATATTGCGGTTCTCGGCACTAATTCTTAAAGTCTCGGAGGTAGTTTTTAACTCCACTTTTCCCTCTGGAAAAATTCGTAGCATGTACTCAGACCCATGAGCCTTCGGTAAATATTCAGGATACTCTAGTTTCCAGTCAGAGCTATCATATTTCAAATATTTTATGTATTTCTTAAATATTGGCTTGAAAAAAACTACATCTTCTTGAGAATACCATTTTCTCCAGTTACCATGGGCCTTGCTTCTGACTACCCCCCTATAATTTTTGTTAACTGACACATTCTTCCTAATAGGAAATGAGAGATATTCTTCTAACTTCTCAACATTCCCATCAACTAGATCTTCATATTTCAAAATTAACCAGTCCTGGCTTGCTCTTCCTAGAAATTTCATAACCTTATCATAGGTATTCAACATTTTTTTTGAAAAAGCAGGATAGAAATTAGGATTCTGATTAAATAAAAATATACAAGGAATGTCTTTCGGGTTATCTTCTTTGTACTTGACAAGCCTAAGTGTTCGAAGAAATTTTTCCTTATCTGGTCTGTGGACCCAATGCCACCTATAAAAAATTTGGCTAACAAACCTATCTCGGGGATCTCTGACAATAAATATCTTTTTATCAAAATATTTTTGAAACGATAAAACCTTTTGAGGGGTAATACCAGAATCTAACAAGGCCTTAACAATCTCATTTTCACTAGATTTTATAGTGGAGCTAATACCTTCTTTAGCATACCTAACCCCATCGGATTCCTCAAAAATTTCAAAGGGCTCAAAGACTTCTTGGATTCCTGTCCCCAGGTGATTTTCCAGAGAAGCTTTTACCATGGTATGCAATATCGTGGTGCCCGACTTACTCAACCCATAAATTAAAATTCTCATACTAAGTGTTCACTAATTTTAAAATAACAAAGTGGATAATCCCTGTCATAAACACTCCTAACGGATCGGAGAGAAATTACTTCTTATTGAAAACAAGATCGTTTTATAATCCAAGGTGCATTGCTTTATTTTACTTTTTCCGAAAACGATGAGAGGCGCTCAATTTTCAGTAAAATCTTTCTAAAGTGCCCAACCATTTTTTTGTAACTATAGTTTTCAGCAGCATGCCGCCGACCGGCCTGCCCCATTTGAACTCGCAACTCTTTATCATAAATAAGCTGTATCACTCGTCTTGCGACCATTTCAATTTCACCAAATGGAACAAGATAACCAGTCTCACCGTCTACAACTAGCTCAGAGAGTGCCCCCCAGTCGTAAACTACCACTGGCCGTGCTGCGGCCATAGCTTCCAGTATCGTGCGCCCGAATGATTCTTGAAAATGCGATAGGTTAACAACTATATCGACGCTGGCTAAAGCTTCATCTGGGTTAGCAATATATCCTATAAATTCAATACACTTTGCAATTTCGCCAGTTTGCTGTTGAGATCGTACATACCTTATATGCTCATTCTCTGGTCCAATCAGTTTACAAATAGCTGGTATAGCACGTTGTTCAAGTATTTTTGCTAACTTAACAAAATCTGCCAAACCTTTTTTTGGCAAGTTATTACTAATCAACGCTATACAAATAGGAGTATTTTTAGTCACCAATGTCTGAGAGTTCGATTTATATCGAGTTACATCCACTATATTTGGCACTACAACAGAATTTGGTGCGGCTATTTCCTTTTCCACGATACGAGAGTTAACTAACGTAATATCAGCCAAAATCCTAACACGCTCAGTAATTAATTGAGCACTAGCTCCCAATACCTTACAGAGAGCATCATCGTAAAAAGGAAGTTCACGAACATGAATTATAGTAGGTATCTTTAAAGCTCGAGCCGCAAGTAGTGGCTCATCAAGCACTAGCGTATTAGCATACACTGCTTGAATATCGTATTTTTTTACTAACTTCTTAAACTGTTCTAAGGTTCGCTGACAGGGTGGACGGCCAGCATTCCACCAACCGTAAGGTAAAATTTTTACAACACTTGCTAGAGACTTTATGTTTTCTACATAGTTAGAGTTCAAAGCATTTGGCAATGTTACTATCAAATTGACTTCTAACTCATTCAAAACGGCTAATACATCTAACAGGCTGCGTTCAGCACCAAATAAATTTCTGCCAACCTGGTGCGCACAAACTAGCAAATTTAATGAGCCCGACCGGGGTACCTGCATTCCAGTTATTTCTGGTGTAGGTTTTAATCCTTTCTCTTTGCCCACAGTAAGGTAATGATAAAGGGTAGGCTGATTATCTGATCTTGCCTCTGGATAATAGTATCCATATCCAGAGGTACTGAACTCTGGGCCTGGATCCCTCCCCTCTAAAAAACCAGTTAACCAGTAGTGCTCAAACAGATCTACTGACGTATCTTGTAAGTCTGGGTATTGCTCTAAATACCAAGCTACATCAAAATAGCGTGACTGCTGAACGAGGTCAGAAGGATTAGGATTCTCCACAGGCTTTTCATCGGGACAAATTGGTGCTGGTGCGATAAAGCGTCGAAATTTCGGATTTTCTGGTAAATAAAGATCTTCTACCGATTTTGCCGCTCTGTGCCATCGCTTAGCAGCATCTTCATAATATTTCCGAATACCATTAAATCGTGTAAAAAGACTTGTTTCACTACATCTACTTAATGAACCTTTATTAATACGACCAAAACTAAGCGGCACACCCGGTAAGACTTCAGTTAAAGCATTTTCCCCAAAAGCATGAAGAATACGATAGTAGTATTCAGTGTCCCCATTCACAGTAACCCTATCCCAATAACCTAATACTTCAAATACAGAGCGGCGAAACATTAATGAAGAGATATTACGATATACCCAACTATCCTCTAACCTCCAGTGTGAGAAATGTAGATCATTGGTGGTACGTACCCAGTGTGAAGTGCAACCTACTTTAAATGGATCAGATAATAAAGCTTTAACTTGGTATTCAATCTTTTGAGGATGAGACCAATCATCACTATCATGTGTGGTAATTAGATCACCACTGGCTGTCTTTAGGGCGGTATTCCGGGCGGCATAGGCACCTTGGTTTTCTTCATGGCGCAATATCCGTATTTCTAAACCTGGTCGCAAGTGAGTACTTTGCACAAAATTTTTAAGAAATTTCCAACTGGTGTCTTTACTAGCGTCATCCACAACCAAAATTTCTAGGTTCCGCCAAGACTGATCGCACAAAGAACGCAGTGCCGTTTTCAGAGTTTTCTCAGAATTGTAAGTGGGAAGAATTACTGAAACTCTTGGCGACCTTTCCTCTCCCACAACAGGCAAATGCTCTGCAGGATGGAGAGAATCTAAACTTAGTGTTTTATTATCCTCGCCAGCTAAATAACACAGCCCATTAGGTATAAAGACTCGATTGATAGCTTTTAAAAGCAAATTATTCATTTTCCTATCAGAGGTATGGTTAACTTTACTCTGTGAGAGTAGATTGACCTCTGCCAATAGAATATCAACCTGCCCTGAAAACCGCTGGGCTAATATCGAAAGTGATTTCTGAACTATCGTCTGTTGCTTACAGTGTAGTGCTGCTTCAAATAAAAGTAAGAAAGGACCTGCATGTGAGGGATCAGGACTATCTGCACATCGAAACGATGATAGAGAAACCAAAACTTTCGACCAATCATCAATTGCAGCATACCAACGCGCAATAGCCCATGCTGCGTAAAATCGCTCCTGGCAAATTTCATTTGAAGATTCCGCTAGTTGTTTGAGCCGAGGTAGGAGTAACTTATCTCCACCACGCCAAAGATGGTATTCCCAAACGACAGCGCGATTGAGAAATGGTCGCCTACCTTCAAAACGACCATGTTTGATATAGTGTGCCCACGGATTGACTCCAGCATCAGCAACGTCTGGATAAGTCTGTAAATACCAGTTGGAGTCGAAGTGGTCAGAGACCTGTGATGGATAGTCGCAGCTTAAAGGAGTAACTCTAAGGATTATCTCCACAAGCCTGCGACATATACGTTTTATATTCAGCACAATTTTTACATTATCTCAGCATGGAAGTGGTTGACGGCCTTCCTCCTTACCCATGGAGATATAATGCACCAGTGGATTGAAACCACTATCTTTTACATCCGGATTAGTATCTAGATACCATTGACTGTCGAAGTCTGGGCTCGGATTACGTCCTTCAAAAGCACCGAGTTTCAAGTAATGTAAAGCGGGATCATGAGATGAATCCTCATTCTTAGCCACATCGGGGTAAGAGTTCAGATACCATTCCGCATCAAATAAACCTGAACGATGGATCTGATCCAGTTCCTTTTTCTCTTTACGAATCTTTTTAGTATGCTTACCGAATGGTAAGCTGACCTGAAGTACCTTTTTTTTAACAGGCTGATTGTTTCCCTCTGCTGCTCCCACCGAATCACCTGCTACTTCCATGCGTAGAGATGTCAGTTGTTCTTCTTTCTCCTCTAATAAACGAGTCATTAAAGTCAATTCTTTAAAGCGCTCATCAACTGAATGTTTTGTATCAGTAAGTTCAGACTTCAAAGATTGAACTTGGATTTGTAACCTCTGCTTCGCTTGCAGAAGTTCATCGCGCTCCGTCTCGATAAGCTGTAAAGATTTTTTAAGTTTTTGACAGTGAGAATTCAGATCCTCTTGTTTTTTATCTAAACCCTGTTTTGTCTTCTCCACCTTCCGCAGTTCATCCACATAAGAATTTATTGATTTCTCAAGCTGCTGGGAGCGCTCCTGACTTGTTTTTAGCTGCGAGTCTTTTTTTGCGAGGTCTGCCTGCAAGATATTAACAGTTTTCTCTAGATTCTCTTTAGATTCTCTAAGTTGTTCAAGATTACTTTCTTGAGTTTGCAATTGATCCTCTAAAGCAGAAATAGCTGTCTCCGACAGTTGAGTTTTATCAGTTAAAATGCGTAGATTTTCTGCATTTTGTGACTTTAATTCAGCCGTTTGCACCTCTGCGTTATTTAGCAATTTTTTAAGAGAGGCCATCTCTTTATTATTTTTTTCAATCACTTTTTTATTAATTATTAACGCCTCTTCCTGAGTATGCAATCGATCTTCAAGTATAACTTTATTATTAACTGCCTGATCAAGTTTAAGCTTGAGGTTTTCTATTTCATGGCTAAGCCGGTTATTAGTTTCTTGTAATTGCTGCCAATCGACTTTTAGTTTTTCAATATAATTTTCTAGGTCATGGTTTTCTCTCTCTAAACGATCAGACTTACTCATGTTCTCTGCAAGGTTATGCTTCAGATCAATATTATGGCTTTGTACCTGCTTCAACTGTCTCTCTTTATCCTCAAGAATTTCTACCCTCTCATAAAGCTTCATTTTCTCAGAAGATGAACTTTCATATTTTTGCTCAAGATCAATAAGCTTTTGCTCTAATTGATTTGCATTTTTTTGTGAGCATTCCCACTTCTTCTCTTCGTCCTCGAATGCCTGCACCCACTCATCAAGCTCTCTTTCAATCGTTGCAGTTTTCTCCAACTTCTGCTTGAGCCTAATAAGATCAGATTCTAGTTTTTTTGCATGGATTTTATCCTGTTTCCAATTTGTTTTATCAGCCTCTAACGCCTGAAAACGCCGTTCGATTTCATTCTTTTCTTTGATTATTTTCTCATGCTTACGTTGTAACCCAACAAAATCTTGTTTCAATTTATTAGCATTAAGTTCAACTTGATGCCACTGCTCCTGCTTCACTAACAAAGTACGCAATTGCTCTTCAAGTGATTTTTTTTCTGAATTGATAATTTCATAATTTTTTTTAAGATTATTAAAATTTGATTCTAAATCATTTGTATATTTTTTTATTTTTACCCATTCACTTTGCTCTTTCTTAAAAACTTGAACCTGGCCTTCAAGTTGACTATTTTTTATATCGATACTTTCATATTTTCGCTCGAGCTTAGAAAAATCCTTTTCCAATTTATTATAATTCACTTCCACTTCACGCAATATCTGATATTTTTCTCTGAGGTTTTCTATTCTATCTTTAAGCTTTCTTTTATCATCTGCATCTTTTTCAGATTTGTCTTGTAACTCGACTAGAGATTGCTCTAGTTTTTTGATATGAACTTCTGCCTTCGTCCAGTTCTGCTGTTCCTCAAGAAGTGCTTGTAATTTCTCTTCTTTATTTTGTTTTTCTAGGTTGGCAAAGTGTAAATCATTTTCAAGTTTTTCAAGGCTTTGCTCCAGCTGCCCTACGCGTTCTTCCGTCAATTGAAGCTGATGTTGCCTCTTAAGAAGAACTTGTATTTCCTCTTTTAACTTATTTTTTTCTAATTCCGTACTCTTCGACTTACGAGCAAGCTTTAGAATATCTCCTTCCTGCTTACTAATTTTTTCATATGCATTCTGTAAATTTTTCTGATCCTCAAGCAAAACCTGTACTTTCTCTTCAAGTTGATTCTTAGCTAAATTAGAGCTCTCCAACTTACGTTCGGATTTTTCAACTTCAATTTCCAGCTTTTTCACATGTTCTTGCACATGTCTTGATGTCTTCTGCTCTTCCTGTAGAATCTTTATCTGCTGCTCAAGCTGATTTTTCTCCAGCGCAATCTTCTCATTGTTTTTTCTTAGTTGTGATAAATTTTTTTCCAGGTTATTAATATGATCTTTATCTAAGATCCATTTTTTTTCTTTCTCATCAAACTGTTTTACTTTCTGCTCTAACTTATTTTTCTCAAATGTAGCTTTCTCAAGTTCAACTTTTGAATTTGAAAGATATTCCTCAAGGACCTTTATGTTATCTTTTTCTAGTATCCATTTATTTTCCTTTTCTCGAAGTGCTTGAACTTGTTCTTGCATCTGTCCGTTTTTTAAAGTAAGACTTTCAGATCTGCACGTGACCTCTGATATATTATTTTCCAATTTTTTAATTCGTGCCTGTGCTTGCTCTAACTGCTGCTGCGTGTTTTTCAATAATTCTAATTGCTTTTCAAGACCAGATTTTTCTTCAATATAGCTTTTTGAGTTAATTTCAAGTTCATTTATTTTTTGTTCGAGTTGTTTAGTAAGAGCATCTTTTTGTTTCCTGTGCTGCTCCTTATCAGCCAACGCAGACTTTAATCCATCGTTAAGAGCTCTCTGAGTATCTATAGCCTCATCCCTTTTGAGAATCGTGTCTTGTGCCTCTTTCAACTTCTTCTTAAGCGTTAAAAGTTCTTGGCTATTTTTATCTTCTGATTCCCGCTTTTGTACATTTTCAGATTCTAATAATTTTATTTTTTTCCCAAGATTCTTTACATTCTCAGCATTTGCTCGATTCTCCTCGATAATTCTACATTTATCTTCTTCCAGTTTTTTTACGATTTCACTATGTGCAGTTAACTGCTTCTCCAGCTCTACGCATCGACTAGAAAGCTCAGTACTATCCTTCAATTTATTATTATAAAGTTCCTTTAGATTCTGGTGCTCTTTTTGTGTCCTGGCCAACTCATCTGCACTTGATTTTGAGCGCATCTGATAATTCATCAATTCCTGTCTTAACTCCAAACCTGCTTCTTGTAGCTGGAAAAGCTGTTGGTTTCGGCTATCCATTTGCCGGTATTGTTCATCAAGCCTTGAACGAAGCTGGGAAACTTCAGACTTGAGTTCATCACGAAACTCCTGCAAGATACTAACTCGTTCGGCTAGTTGACCACGCTCTTGTGCATGCCGCTCCAATGCTTGATCCATGCGATTATTAAAATTAACTAGTTCCCTTCGCTTAGATTCCAATTGTAAGCGAGTATTTTCATAGTCTGCTCCTAATCGCTCTAATTTACTTTTCTGATCAGCAAGATTTACCTTAAGTACCTCTGCTTTTTCTAGATATTCATTCGCCTTCAAAGCGTCTTTACAAGTGCGGCCTAAACGAGCGAAAACATCCTTGACAACCTGCAATGCTGAATTTGACTCTCCCTGCTCAAATAGATTTGAAAGTAATGGATTCAAATCTCTACCCAAAGAGATAGCCCCTAATCCATCTCCGTGATGAAAAGCAAAGGAGGGGTTATCTTTTGCCAGAAATTCAAAAGCTTTATAATTTACATTTTCCTGAGAACGCCGTGAAATACCAGGTATAAGTATTAAGCCATAGCTCGACATTTTTGGGGTCCAGCGAGCCATTAAGCCTTCAAAATCATCCTCATGAAAGGCGTTCAATAACAGCAAATCAACACTTGAATCCTCAAACTGCCCGCCAGTCTTCATAGACGAACTATCAAGTAGGTAGGAAAAACTATCAAAATTCTTCTCATGATACATTCTTATCTGGTCATCAGAAGTAGAAGAATCCTCATTTTTCCCTATACAAGTAGCATAGCAACGGGTGTCCAGCCGAAGACGCTGAATAGCTTGGCATAATGCAAAGTGCGCAACCCCAGACTCTATTCCCAAAGTTATTGCAGTCCTAGGTTGATGTGCCTCTATAAGCCAAAACAAAAAAGGAACATGCTCTAACCAAAGTGAAGAGCGAAGATAGTCAGGCTTCCAAAACATAGAGCTCTGAGCAAGTGAATTAATTGCAGGTTTTATTGCCAAGTCTGATTGCATTTTCGTCTATCCCTTTATCGAAAATTATTTCACTTGTAAATCCAATTTATTCGTAAATTTTAATAGAATTTAGGTCAGTTAGTGTTATTAAATGCCATACTCACATGCTTTTACTATTTGAATATTTTCAAATAATTTTAACTATATGCTTAAGTTATCAATAATGGAAGTTTATAATATTGCTCAAAACTTACATTTGGAAAGCGTGAATTGAGAATCTCAACTTCGTACAATCTAGCTGTACGACTATCCGTAACTACCTTGAATACGTTGGTACAAGGCTCTCCGAAAATACTTTTAAACCTCAGACAGACTACCAATTCTTGAAATTGCTACTTTTCTCACACTTAAACCTAATCTAAACTTGTCACCTATCCGACTTCGACAGCCCTTTAAGAAGTATCCAGTTCCCCTGAGATAGTAATTTTATAATCCTAACTTAACTCTTTAGGTATCATAAATATTTTAATCTTTATCGCTCTTTCTGGACCCCAATTCTGAAAATCTTATTGGATTCCGCTGAAGACATAAACAGCATATAAATTTAACCCTTAATTGTATTTCAACAATCCAATTTATACATCATAAATGCTATAGATCATAGATCCATCTTCTTGAGTGGCTTGCTGTATGATTTTCATCGTGAATATAGTATTTAATGGTACTGCTGACCTCCTTTGAAAGAGCTGCATATTAATTAAATTTTTATCCCTATTGACATACTGTAAAGATTACAGTTTTAAAGTATCACAGATAGTGATAGTTTCTAGTATATTTATTAATAACAAATTTCGAAGTTCACACCTTTGAATTTAGGGCTGAAGAAAACTTCATTCAGAAAAACATAAATTGTTTTTTTTAATTAAGGAATAAAAACAGGCTAGGAAAACAATAATTCATTCTTATATTAATTAGATTAAAATAGAATATAAAAATCAAACAAACAGACAAAATGATATAATATGGCAAAAATAAGCTATCGAAAGATCCTATTATCTAGACAGCGGTTCAATTTGTACTAATGTGCCTTATTTTGATAGAGATAGTTAATAGACACTAAGGATTAGTTTAAGCTATTCTAAGTAATAGCCCGCTAAAAAGTCTATTGTTAAATTAGGGTATATGAATGATTTGATGTCAATTCACAGTACTCCATGGGTATAAATAACATCAGATAATTTGCTAGCCTATATCATGATCGTTCTCTTGTAACGGAAAGCTCAAGCCTAAGACACGTGTAAACACGTCATCTTGATCAGTGAATTCCTCTTTTGACGATAAATCAATGGATGTATTTTTGTTATTAGGCCTTATCATCCTTCCAAGTCCTTTTTCCAACGGATGATACTCCAGCTCAAAATCATAGTCTTGCGCCCAACGCTCACAAATATTCTTTTCTTCCTTACGGATAGTATCATCCATCCAAACTTCAGCTTTCCGTGAAAGACGGTTAAATAATGCTGGTAAGGCAGGATAGCGACTATATAAACAAGTAGCTCCAGGGGGGCCATCTACCCAAAGCAGATCAACATTATCAATCCCTTCGAGAATCGATAGTGGATACCAGCGTGGTGGCTTATCAGAATTATCAGAATTCAGATGCTCACCTTCCCAGAGTTCTAAATCTCCAATTCTTAGATCTACCCAAGACTGTAAATACTCAACTTGAAGAGATGATAATGTCAGGGACCCATAATATTCACTATGTTCAATAGATATCAATTTACCTTTACCGTTTTGGCGTAATGCATCAGCAATCACTAATGTAGAAGCACCGCTACCGAGTTCAACTACAATAGTGGGACGAGAACTCATGATATGGGTATGCAACCTTAGTAGAACATCTGGTGATGCCGCCCAACCCCGCAGTGGGGGAAGTTGTCCTTTGATAGATAAGCGTTTCTGAAGCCAGCTAAGACTTTCAAGTTGGGCATATACACGATTCTGAACAGTAATTAAGTCCCGTGTGAGCTTATTAGAATTTTCTTTACAAGTCTGTAAAATCTTACATTCTAGCTGCTCAAGTTGATTGGTGGAATCATCAGATACATTATCAGTCATAGCCAGTAAGAATCTCATTTCAAATTTTATGTTCAGTTATGTCTACCTACGGTAGATCATCTTTATCTTGCTACAAAAAATATTTTTTCTAAGGGAAGCATTATACCAATGATCAACTAAATTCATCCAAGCAAAAATATCTACTTAAGAACTACGCAATATTATATCCAATTTTGTCAACATTTTTGACTTTTAGGTATTTCCTATCTTGATAGATAAATTAAAACAAGCTAATCTTAATAAAATTTTCACAAAATTTATCTATCATTTATACTGTTAGTCACTAATTAAGAAAATTTTTAATATTTTTACTTGCATATATTTATAATTGGTTTTTTTAATCGAATTATCCGCACTTCTTGAAAAGTGGCTGATAAAGGAACAATCTTTTCAAAAGCCAATAAGAAATATTTAAAATTCGACTCTCCTATACACATTAATGAGAGATCTGAACCTATATTAAACTATAAGTCCTATACTTTTTGTATTTTTCTTTTGGAAATGCTTTGAGGACATGCAATCGATCAATCAATTCTAAATTTTTAGTCTCTGATAAAATATCTTTTGGATACTCCCACCAATTGCTTGTCTTAATAAAATCAAATAAAGAAGGATCGATACGATATCTAATATGCCTTGCAGGTGCTCCAGCTATCACACTAAAAGCCTCAACGTCTTTAGTAACAACTGAGTTTGCACCAATGACAGCACCTGTCTGAACTCTAACACCTGGTAATATAACTACACCATCCCCCACCCAAACATCATTCTCTAAAATTACTGGATTAGTTGGATTTTTTTTTGAAAGTCCAGGATAAGTAGTCAAGTTGGTCATTTCATGTGAGCCAGCACCAATTGTTACTCGTCTCCCAATCGAACAATAACGTCCAATAAAACTTTGCTTTAAATATCCGCCTTCACCTACATAAGAATGGGCACCAATAAAAGTTTTATATTGACCTAGTAAAACAGAGGAGTTAAGTCTGACTGATTCCTCGAAATATGTATTACTTAATGATTTAGTTTTTTTTACATTTATGTTTTGACAATCATTAAGGGAGATTGAAGTTGAAAAGGAACTAGAAATAATAGGTAACTCAGCAAGAAAGTAATATAACTTATCAAAAATTAATGGGTTAGATAATAGCATGCCCTCTCCCCGCAAAAAATGTGAAAGAAATCAATAAAAAACAAACTGCTTAATGAGGAGTTAGTACTGAATAAGCTTAATAAAAAATAATAATAACAAGCTATTGATCTTATTTTATTCATTTCTGATTTAAAAATTTTCTATTCTAGATTAGCATCTAAATTAATAATTAATGTCTAGCTTGCAAACGACCAAGATTCCTTGATTTTTGCGTATTCTTTACAGCTCGATATAAGCTTCATTTCCTCAGCAGTTAGCTCTTTAATAGGTGATTCATCTTTGGTAATCTCTTTCACACGATGTAGAGTATTTTGTGGTGCCAAAGAATTTACTTTTTCGATGAATTCATCATCGTAATCCACGCCCAGCATGTCGAAAATTTGCTTATAATGAAAAAAAACATTTTTCTTATTATACATATTAACATTTATTTCAAATGTTCTTATAGGGTAAGATTTTTTAATTTTTGTGTAAATGCGATAACTTTTCTTATAATTCTCAAATATTTCCTCAAAAGGTAGATTGCCCCATAGAATATTTTTTAGATTTTTTATACTTCTTAATACATCGTATGCGTTGCGTGCACAATATATATATATTGGCTTGTTTACCGAGAATATTTCTTCATAAAGATCAAAGAAATTCTCACTTCGTGGCGTTTTGTTACCAACAATTTTTGAGTTAAACGATTTTTCGACTTGTTTTATATTTGAACGGAAGATCCAATAACTCTTAACTAATAGTTCTTTTCTCAGAGCAATAGTTGCCGGATCAACTCTATTTTCAATAAAACTTGCAATTTGCTTATTAGCGAAATTTGATAGCATCTGCACATTATAGAACTCATCCGTTATACATATATCAGGGTGAAGGTTTAATATATTTGCGCACATACGAGTACCACTTCTTGGATTACCAAAAATAATTACTGGAGGAGAATTAATCATCTTAAAATTCCTGAAATGTTTTTAACTTTATGATGAAATTATTTTTGACTTAATATTATTAAGGTCTAGCTTAATTTTTTTAATTGATGATTCTATATCAACTTTAAGAGTAACATCAGCATGTGCATCTATTTTCAATTTCTCATCACCCAGCTGTATAGACGTCAAGAAATAATTATCGTTTGTCTCATAAAAAATACGATTACTACTTTCTTTTTCGTTAAATTTTTTTGCAAAGAAACCTGATTTTATTCGAGCTTCTGATGGTGTGGTACAGACTTTCCCATCCTGGAATTTAAACTGCTCTATTTGGCAAATATTAACTCCATTTGAATTTAATAAATTCACTTTACTTCCACTTGGTATAGGAGTTATGCTCGAGCCTATATGAAAGAACTGTTCCAATCCATGAGTATTTCCTTCTGCTTTATCATAAATTAGAAAAAAATTTGGTCTCAGCCAGATTATCATTCTTATAATAAAACATGAATCATAATCAGCTATCTTGGCAATGGAAACTTCAATATCACCTAAGTTTCTATACCCTAAAATTTTTGAATCGCTTATATTTTTAGAGTAATCTATATTATCTAGAGAAAGATCTACTGTCCTGATTTTTTGATCTTCTCCCTTTGGTCTCACCGTGTTATGAAAAGCAGTGTTTCTAATTCTAAGAGAATTTTCTGATTTTTCATAATTCAAAAATCCAGGATCTATTAAAATATCTCTTCCCTTATAATAAAGATTGAAAACACCATTATCACCATGTTTATGTACATGAGTTTTATATCCAGAACTGAAGTAGGCCCATACCTCATCATTCATATCTCTGAATATCACCTTATTGGCATCTTTAAGAAATTGACTTCGAAGACCTTTTGAGGGCTTGTATTTTAATCCAGCATGGGTATCCCCAATAGCAGGAACTGTACCATTAGGTCTGGATATAAGCTTCGCGTATGTTGAGGCTTTTGTTAAAACTTTTGTGGCTTTTTGATGTAGGGACCCATCTAGATTTGATAGGGGATCAATAACTTTTTTCAAAAAACTTAGTAGCCAAAAATGATAACCAGGACTATTTTCTATATGTACACCATCTTTAGTCAGATCTCTCGAAATTGAATAGCTTAATCGTGAAATCAAATTTTTTTTAAAATGGGTTGGGTACTCAATATTAAGCCCATCAAAAGTATTAAGTAACCCAAGTAGTGCAAGATCCATCATTAATCCATGATTATAATGGCTGTAATTCTTTATATCTGCTAAATATTCACCATTATATAAAAGTAAATTTATTATATAATCAGGAATAGTTCTTTTGGAGTAAACTAAACATACTATCAAATAGCAAAGAGATTGTGTTCTATTTGAGAACGCATGATCTCCAAGTAATATACCTTTCATTTTTTTGTTGATTTTTTTATTCTTTTCTAGGGACCAACAAACAAAACTTTCAACTAAACTCATCGCTTTATCAAGATAAATCTCTTTTTCTGTAAGCTCATAGGCATTTAGTAAATATGATACTGGGTAGAAAGCGTAGATATATAGTGAATATGTTGATTGTGCTGACGAAAAACGAATCCACCATAAATTATTCATATCAGATACTTGTACGTTAGGCAACGTAGGAAAAATTTTTACATTATTTTCGAGAATTTGATCTGCTATAGAAATAGTATCTTTTGTGAAAGGTGTTAATCTTATTATTTTTTCTGCATTAAAAAAATTTAGCTTCATCTTAAAATCTCACAGCAGTGCTAATATTTTGTCTGTATTCGCATCTTTACAAAATCTTTTTGAAAATTGTTTGACTTCTGAAGTGGTTGAGCTATCTATATTGGTTACTTTTTCAAAAGCTGTAGAGATTGAAGTTGAAATATATTTCGAAGGATAAATATACTCACTGCCCGGCCAGTTTAAAATTGAAGGTAGTGCTCCAGACGCCATCCCTTCAGCTACTGACAAATGAAAACTCTCATTATCGCTAACAGATAGTATATGCCCAATTTTCTGAAGCCATTCTTCAATTGGACCAAACCCTTCAAAGATCACATTTTTTTCCCATCCGTTTTTAGTTATCCTTTCATATTGATTTTCAAAGTAAGTCAGTTCTCCCCTCTTTTCTTTTGAATGCATCCAGGCATAGTCTTCTGGTCGCTTACCTTTTACAAAAAGTTTGTAACGATTATTTTCTTTATATAATTTTTCAAAGATGTCTAATGCACGATCTAATCTTTTAGACTGAGGAACATCGCCGATCATTCCCAAATTATATTTCGAGCTTTCAACCTTTGGTTTATTAAGAATATCCGTATCAACCATATTAAATATCATTTTGCACTTTTCCCGCTTAAGAGAGAATTCTGCAATCATCATTTCAAAGTAATACGGTGAAACAAATATATAATTATCAATTTTCTCATGATTGCAACGATCTAAATGGCGGGTTTTTATCTCTTGAGCATGAATCCTAACAATAAGTTTTTGGCCTCTTTTAATATTTTTTGAATACCATACTAAATTTCCCAATCCCCACTCGCAAAAAACAACATCAGCGTTATTTAGAAGAGCCAAACTTTTCTCTTCGTCATGTTTATCATGTCCATTCCAGTCATCGATTAATAAATGTAAATCTTTTCGCTGGTTAATCTTCTCAATAATAAATTTAGCGAATTTCAAATCATGTCCGGCGATGAGAATTGTTCTTTTACCCTGATCAAATGTAAGTGCCTGTTTCGCTCTTCTGATAGTATTTTTATGTGAGTAGTATTCAGCTTCTTTATGATCGATAGTAATCTTTCCCTTTATTGCGCTATACATAGCGTCGGCAATACCGTCTACATCATCTTCTGTTAATGATATGCCCCCTAGCATGGAGAGCATATCAGGGACACAGCCCTTAGCCATAGTAACAGCCAAAATTGGCCTTTTGGCTCCAAGGTAATCAGCTAATTTCCCTGGATAAAATGGACTATTTAATAACCCTTGATCACTGAAATCTGCATCACGTAATAACAAACAGTCAGCATTAGTCATTACTTTCAAGCTTTCCAAATAGCTAAGTGTGCCTTTGAAGCTAACAATAGATTCTAATCCATAGGTTGATGCAGACTTAATAAATTGATCATTGGCACCATAAAATTCCAGAGTAAAGCAGCCCTTAAGCTCTGGATGGATTTGAAGCAAACGTTGTGCTCCCAAAATAAATGGTAATGAGGTTCGTTTATATTTATACAACATACCAACATGTCTAAATCGGAAAATTTTTGGTTCGCTGTACTCGCTTCTACAGCCTTGGGGTTCCCTATGATACATACGCTCATCAAAGCAATGTGGTAGTATATAGAACTTGCTTTTCTCTAATGGTATTCTTTGTGTAGTAGAAACAATTTCCTGCTGATATTCATTTGTAACAATTATACGATCAGCTATTTGAAGTACCTGCTCTTCTGCTCGGATATCTTCATCTAACATTGGAAACTTGTAGCAATCGTTATACGGATTTGCAGCAATTGGGTCTCCAAATGAAGCTACCCATGATAACTGAGGATCGCTCTTCTTAATCCGCATTGCAGCAATATGAGAAACAAACTCATGAGAGTGCGAGACCATTACTGAATAATGATTATGCTCTTTGAGACAGTTATAGAAATCTAAAACTTTTTCTACGAAGTGAGCTCGAGCTTCAGGATCTCGTGCATTTTCTGAAGGAACTTGAATTTCATACCGGGTGAAACGGCTAGAAGCGTACCGAAACATTATATCATTATCTGGCTTATCTTTTCTCTGAATTTGCAAAACATCGTATTCATAGCCAGTATCTTTTAGACGCTTGAATAGATTGAAAGCAGAAGAGCTTTTATATGGTGGAAAATGCCAGGATAATAATAAAACTTTTTTTCTCATAACTTATATCTCCCCCCAATATATAAAATCTTCTAAAGCTTCTGCCGGTAATTTTTCATTTAAATTATAACTAAGTACCTTTTCACCACCATAAAATTGCTTGTCATCCTTGTAGAATTTTTGTGCAAATCCCATTGCATAGGTAATAGATGAGGAAGATGAATTTAACCACCTATAAGAAGAATCAAAATTATCAAGTTCAATGAATAAATGTTTGTTTGGCGCAGTTTGACTGAAAAACACCTCTTTGGCTCTGCTAACATCACCTTCGTTATTGGCCTTAACAGTTAATATCGCTTTAGGAAGGGCTACTTCTACTTGAATGCCAATTAACTCACAGAGTTTCTGAATACGATGGCCATAGGTATGCTCTCGCATCACCATTCTAACTCCGCGGCGCGCTAAATCACGATAATCTGCAGGTGATTCTTCCAGATCTTTCAGCTGGTTTACTATGGATTGCCTACCATTTGATAAAATAACTACATCACCAAATAATTTTTCTACGCCAATAGAACAATTACTGATTACCGGTGTTCCAGATGCTAGTGATTCATATACACGACGAGCAAACATGGTTTCAGAGTCCTGGACTGAATTCATATTTACTTGATACTTATAGCCTTTATGTGCTTTCCATACCTCTGAAGGTATGAGGTTTCCTAGAATATTTTTTTTGTATTTTTTTGGGAAAGTAAATTTTTCTATATTTTTATTATAATTACGATCATAAATATCGTAATCTACGCTCGCTTTTTCAAGCTGTTCAATAATATGATTGAAGTCTTCACATCGTTTGGGTTTATCGCTGTAATAGGAACCAGCAAATACGGCTTTTTCTAGTCGATTAATATATGGAATTGGGTTATGGATTTTTGGCTGAGCAGCGAATGATAAAGGAAAAGCATCAATTCCATAATCTCTTTTGTAATATGGCACCATGTTTACATCTGTGGTGAGAACTAAATCAAAGAATTTCGCTATAGGCCCAAATTTATCATAGTGTGGAGGGTCTTCCTTATTCCAGAATACAGTGGGAATACCTTTTTTATTACAATGTCTTAGTAAACCACTTAATTTTTTTCCACCACCACTACCTTTTGTAATTGTTCCCCAATTTCCATCATTCCCCTTCCAGCAGCTTTCGATCAAAAGAAAATCAGGAGGGTTTGACTCCAATTGGGTCTGCCAATGCTCCTGTGTCAGGGCAATCAGCTTAACTTCATGGGAGAGACATTCAGCTGTAAATTCATCAAGTACACATGCAACTATTAAGTCAGAAATAGAGCGCTTCCGAAAAGGGTCGGACACAATAGCAGGAGGCAAACGCTGATGTCGGACTAAATCTAATTTTTCCTTTTCTTTACCCTTTTTAATGTAACAACGTCCATGAATTCTTATATCTATATACTCATCAGGCTTGAGACCCAGACTGGAAAGGTCGATAGAGATTTTTTCCACACTATCAGGAATTTTTAATTTTACTATATCTTTAAATTCATCAGGGGATGTTTTATCATTAGAGTTCAAATAACGAAAATGTTGATTGAATGCAGCAGAAACTCCTAGCCCTGGAATATTGCTTATCTTACTCCCTGATTTATCTATGAAGTCAAGTAATACTACTGCCTTCCTGGTCGTCTGATTGCTTTTTAGTCGATAAAAAACTGCAGCCGATAATTCTAAAACCGATCCAGAAACATTAATTTGTATTTCAGCTATATTCTTTTTACAATTTTTTTTCAGCTTAAATTTTTGTTCCTTTATAAGTAGTAGTTTATCAGAAGAATTCAATTCATATTTTTTTGGTTCAATATTTATTTCATGATTTGGTATTTTATACTTAACAATGTCAGATTGTGACACTTGCTTATCTGAATAATTAACTTTATTGTTGTCTATATAAGCTGTTTGGTTAATCCCTACATCAGAATCACATGATTCAGTAACCAATTCTTCAATGCAATTATTTTGTTTTATAAGACTTTGGGTATTTATCGGTTTTGTTTCTTTATCTAAGTAACCTTTGGACAAAGATGGATTTATATATTCATTTCGTAACTCATCAATTAGTACTCTTACATACTCCTTCATTGTTGGAAATTTATAAGTATTGATCGAAGAAGTGTTCAGAGATCGTAAGATACCGCTCATTAAGCTCTTTGAATTTCCTGCCTCAAACACAATAATTTCTTCATTCTTCTTTGAAATTTCTAGCAGAGGAGCAACATCTGAAACAACTATTCTCTTACCATAAGACATGGCTTCAGCTAATTTTATTGGCGTAACTAATTCGCATACCGGTAAATTTTTTCGGGGAATTACCACTGTATCAATCAATGAGTAATATTTAGCAATCTCTTCATGCGGTACTCGACCGGTTTGTATAAGCCAAGGCTCATTAGCTATTTTCTTCTGTGAGCATATAGCTTCATTTAATGGCTGGTAATCTCCTACTAGTAACAATTTAAACCTCTTGCCCAGCTCATTCAACTTAGTACAGGCATCAATAAGAGTATCTAGCCCTTCATGAGGGGCAAAGCTACCAATATAACCCACTACTTTATCATTCGAATTTATGCCCAATCTCTCCCTAAACTTTGAATCCATACCCATCGTCTTTGGTTGCTCACCAATTCCATTAGGTATGATTGATATTTTATGTGGATCTAATCCTCGGGAAACCAGCTCTACTTTCATTCTCTCACTGAGCGTAAATACCTTTAATGCCTGCTTTCCTACATAGGTATTGCGCTCAATTTCTGTTTTGAAATCTAGAGAATTATGATAGTCTGCTTTCCGTGTAGCTTTAGAAAGCTCCCAGAAGCCCCTAACCTCATTATAAAATGGTAACCCTAGACGTTTAGCTGCAATCCACGCTGGTAACCCAATGATATAATCAGAAGCAGCCAATACAGCCGAAGGTCTATATATTTTAAATAAATCCATAAAGCGAGCCACGCAAGCTTCTAGGTGACTTCTTTCTTCATTGGGAGATAGGTCATTTTGCCACCGGCTATGGATATACCTAACACCGCTAACTACTTTTTCTGGCGGTATTGACCCTTTTTTTACACCCAGCTCCCAAGGCCTACCTGGCCTAACAAAACATAATGTTTCCAAACCGTTATCATTTAATGCTTTGGCGATAACTTGTGTTCTAATTGAATATCCATTACTCGCATAGCTTTGACCATGACTAACCATGTAGGCTATCCTTTCATGTACTGGGATATACGTCTCATTTATTGAATAATCGATAAGATCTTCAACATGCTTTAACAATACATCCATATCAAATTCTGCCCACGGTTAAAAAAATGATAAATGTAGTAAAATCGTCTATCCTGGAGTCAACTAAGAAGTCCTACAGCATCAATTACATTTTGTTTGTTGGCTAGAATATGTGTTTGTTCAAAAAATTCGTCATGCTTGACCAGAATACAAACTATATCTGCTTTATCTAATGATAGATTTATAGGGACTAGATCTACATTAGAATGGTTCAGAGCTTTAGGTAGACATTTTATATTAGGTTCTACAATCTGTACCTGGCACCCAAAACCCACAATGGCGTTTGCTATATTCAGCGCAGGGCTTTCCCTAAGGTCATCAATATTAGGCTTAAAAGAAATCCCCAAGCAAGCAACAGTAATATCACGACTAGTGTATCCAGGGTTTTCCCCTAGTATCCGCTCTATAGAATTATTAACCTGATGCAACACCCACTTGGGCTTATGATCATTTACCTCACGCGCAGCCCTTATCAGTTGTGTCTCCTTAGGGCAGGAATCCACAATAAACCATGGGTCCACCGCAATACAATGACCACCAACCCCAGCTCCAGGCTGAAGAATACTTACCCTTGGATGACGATTTGAAAGGGAAATTAACTCCCAGACATTTATATCTAACTTCTGGCAGATTATTGATAATTCGTTTGCAAAAGCAATATTCACATCCCGAAAACTATTCTCGGTAAGCTTAGTCATTTCAGCCGTTCTTGCCGTGGTTACAAAGCATTCGCCCTCCACAAAAATTTGGTATAACGCCTTTGCCGATTCAGAACATTTTTTTGTCATACCACCAATTACACGATCATTTTCCACTAGCTCTCGAACCACATGTCCTGGTAGCACACGTTCTGGACAGTGGGCTATTCGGATGTCCGAATCCTCCCCATGCGTCTGAGGGAAGGTTAAGTCGGGGCGGGCATCTGCAAGCCATACAGACATTTTCTCTGTAGTTCCCACAGGAGAAGTAGACTCAAGTACTACTAGATCACCAGCTTTTAACACTGGAGCCAAAGCTTTGGAAGCCGCATGAATATAACTAAGGTCTGCCTTATGATGTCTGCTTTCTTCATCCGATATAAAGGGGGTTGGAACAGCAATCATAAATGCATCTGCTGGTTGCGGCTTATTCTTAGCTTGTAAATATCCTTCTGTCACTGCTGCATGTACAATCATATCTAATTCAGGCTCAACAATATGGATATGACCACTATTGATGGTATCCACTGCATACTGGTTTACATCTACACCGATCACTTTCTTGCGTCTTGAAGCGATTACTGCAGCTGTTGGCAACCCAATATAACCCAACCCAATGATTGAAATAGTTTCGAATTTCATAAATAACCCTATATAAATACTTATCATTAACCTGTAAAAATTCTCAAATCTTTTTCTCTCACTCTATGTTTATTTCTGATAATCGACTAATGCTTTCAGAATTCTGTTAGATGCCTCACCATCACCATATGGATTGTGGGAAAAACTCATTTTTTTATATTCTGCACTATCAGTAAGTAGTGTTGTGATTTCCTTAGTAATTGTATCAATCTTGGTTCCGACCAGTTTTACAGTTCCAGCTTCAACAGCTTCAGGACGCTCAGTGGTGTTCCTCATCACAAGTACTGGCTTACCCAATGAAGGAGCTTCTTCTTGAATACCACCAGAATCGGTCAGAATAATATTCGATTTATTCATGAGATAAACAAATGGCAGGTATTCCAAAGGGTCAATTAAGCATATATTCCTAATGTTTTTTAATAACCGATTAACAGGCTCACGCACGTTAGGGTTCAGATGAACCGGATATATTATTTGACAATTAGGATGTGTATTTGCTGTTAATGCTAATGCTTGGCATATACGTTCAAATCCTTCACCAAAGCTTTCTCGCCTATGTCCGGTTACTAAAATTATCTTTCTATTTTCATCAATAAATTTCAGTTTTTCATGTATTTCATTAAAAGCTGATTGATCTGTATCAAGTTTATTTACAATCTGCATTAGTGCGTCAATTACCGTATTACCGGTCACAAATATTTTATCTTTACTAATCCCTTCATTTAGCAAATTTTTCTTCGATGTTTCTGTTGGAGAAAAATGAAGAGCTGCTAGAGATCCAGTGAGTCTTCGATTTGCTTCTTCTGGCCAGGGGGAATATAAATTACCTGTACGTAATCCTGCTTCTACATGCCCGACAGGAATTTGTTGGTAATAAGCAGATAAAGTAGTTGCAAAAGTTGTTGTAGTATCACCATGTACCAGCACAATATCTGGCTTTGCTGCTTCCAATATCTTACGCATACCTTTCAAGATATCTGTACTTATATCTGTCAGATCTTGTCCAGGCCTCATCAGATTTAGATCATAATCAGGACTCAATTCAAATAGATTTAGTACCTGATCTAACATTTCCCTGTGTTGTGCTGTAACACATACCTTCACATTAAATCTAGCATCACTATTAAGCTTCAAAGCCAACGGAGCCATTTTTATGGCTTCAGGTCTTGTCCCAAATACAATAAGTACTTTCATTTACGTATTCCTTTACATAAAGAAAAATTATAAATTCTCATCCATAATTTGATATTCTAGTTCATGACAACGCCGAACATATTTTTCGAGAAGATATTGAGTTTCTTTTAGTTGATTAATCAAGGGGATATTTAATTCAAATTGTGCTTCTTCACTGTTAGGTGAAATCAGCTTTCCTAAATCCAAACCTATATCTTTTTTTAAATTATTTCTAATTTGTTTGACTGACTTGATTTCTCTACCTTCACGTCTGCCAAAACGTAAATAGTGAACGAGAGGATTTTCGTTACTTTGAACTACATCAGGATATTTTTCTAGGTAACTAACACCACAAAATAATGCCGAGGGGCTTCTTCCCATTCGCCAACCATACCGAAGATAATGTTGTTCAGGTGTAAGCTTAATACCTACTACGTCAGAATGCTGAGATCTATACCAGTCAGCATCAAAGAGTGGTGATTCCTTCAGTAACTGAACTTGATACTTCTCATCCATTATATTGATACCAAGAATTATTGATAGAAAATGAGAACTAAATTCGATTAAGGCTTATTAAGCCCATCATAAATTAACCTGGCAAAAGCACATGTCAAAATTATTACAATGAACAATGAAATCACCTTAGATAAAACCTCTTGATAAAGATACAGCAAATGATTTTTCTACAAGACCAACACCCTTTATACTAATCATCTATGACAGCATGTGTTGACATCTATGATTAATCTTGAATTGATTTGGCAGAAAATTTTTTGTTTTTTTATGAAATTACAGTATAGACAACCATATTTTTATAGCATTTTCATTGTGTCATTTAATGCTGTTATTTATTGATTTATCATCTACATTCTAGATACAAATCAAAAGTCCTAGTGCAACGTATATCTCTGATTTTTCTTTGCCGGTGTGTGACTCTTTAGTAGATCAGTTTGAACGCTTAATGTCCAATTAAAAACGTGCCATTTTTTTAATTTGCATTTCATTAATTTTATATATTCGGATTAAGGTTTTCCGAGACAAGCATTGATTTAAAACTTTTTAGTCAAGCTCGGAAAATGAAATATTTAGACTAAAGTTACTAAAAGTAATTTTATATATAGATTTTCACTTCACTTTAGAAAACATCCAGTTAACTCTCTTATATAATATCTTTTATGTAAATAATTTTATTTTTGCTAAGCAATCTAGTCTTTAACGACCAAATGCATAATCTCTCAAAGATTCATCCAGCAGCCTCATCAAATACTCGCCGTAACCACTCTTCATCAAGAGCCAAGCTTGATGCTTAAGTTCATCAGCAGAAATAAATCCCTTACGGAAAGCTACTTCTTCTGGGCATGCAATTTTAAGCCCTTGTCGGCGTTCAATAGTTTGTACAAAATGTGCGGCTGCAAGCAAGTTATCATGAGTGCCGGTATCTAGCCATGCAGACCCGCGCCCCATTAATTCAATATTTAGCTCGCCAAGATCAAGATATATTTTGTTTAGGTCAGTAATTTCTAGCTCCCCACGATAGCTTGGCTTAATTTCTCTTACTAGTTCACAGACTTGATCATCGTATAAGTACAAACCAGTGATTGCATAATTAGATTTAGGTTCTACTGGTTTTTCTTCAACACTGATGACTTTTCCATTTTTGTTTAATTCAGCTACACCATATGCACTGGGGTCAGCAACTCGGTAACCAAATATCGTAGCTCCTTGATATCTTGCATTAGCTCTGTTTAATAGATCACTAAATTGGTGTGCATAGAAAATATTATCACCCAAAATCAAAGCGCTAGGATGATTTTCAATATGACTACGCCCGATAATAAATGCCTCAGCAATTCCTTTCGGGGATGACTGTACTGCGAAATTTAAGTTTAATCCCCACTGCGAGCCATCTCCCATTAACGATTGGAATAGGTACTGATCCTGTGGAGTAGTAATAATCAGAATTTCTCGAATTCCTGCTAACATTAATGTTGTTAGCGGGTAATAAATCATTGGTTTATCGTATACTGGCATCAATTGTTTACACACGCCCTTTGTCAGTGGATACAGTCGCGAGCCAGTTCCACCTGCTAATATAATACCTCTACGCTCAGTATCAGTTGTACTCACAATTCCTCCTATTAGATTTAGGTTTTAGTGAGTTGCTATAAAGATCAGGTATTAATCAACAAACTAAATATCCTTTCAACTATCACAAATATTAATCCTAATAATATTAGATATACAGAAAACCTTATATTGATATCTTTCAAATTTCTAGAAAGAAAGAACCGCCGCTGCTCCAACAGCGATGCGGTACAGAATTTCGGTAACATCTTTTGTGACTTGCAGTTCACTTGAGCGTATCTTAGGCATCACCATAATTTCATCGCCAGGTCGTAGACGATCTCCAAGTCGATTATCAAAATCTTTATCATCTATTCGACTTATTGTGCCATCAAGATGTAAGATGACTAGCTCATCTCGATTAGCATTATTAGCAAAACCACCTGCCAGCTCTATATAGTCATCCAAGGTGAGCTTTTTGTTATACACGAGAGAGGTTGGGAAGATTACTTCTCCCACAACAGATACCGTTGACGACTTCAAGGGTACCACTAATTGATCCCCATCCTCTAATATCATCTCAGTTGCATTAGGATTATTCGCAATTACAACCTGTCCCCTGGGACTTACTTCTCGAGCTTGCTTAATAAATTTTTGTATCATTAAGGCGTTATCTTTTTGTGCATTTTTTTCCATATCAGTATTGGGTTGCCGCGTTAAAACCTCCATCTGTAGCGCATCCAAAGATCTATTAAGTGCTGCACTCTGCTTCTCTGCAACACTTTCACGATAAAGCTGAATAGAATTTCTATCGGCATTTTCACGAAATCGTAACTTATCTAATAAATCTTCCAATGTGGAACCGTAAGGTAAAACGTAGGTTGCGGGACCATCCAGCTCACCAGAAACCTGTATTGAGATAGAATGCACATCATTATCGCGAACCAACTCAACATGGGCTCCAGGATATAGTTGAGTGGTCATTGCCTCATTCAAAGATAAATAAATTGCTTCTTGAACGCCGTCCACGACCTGGGTTATACGAGCAAAATTTGCCTGTGGATCAGGTTTGCTTACAAGCAGCATCTCACCAAGCTGAGTATATGGTCCAATAAATTCCATCTGTGCTGCCTGCTGAACGGCCCCCTCAACAGAAACGGAACCTTTACGAGCGCCGACCACAATCACATCACCACTTCGTAGTTGTAGAGCAGGCATTACACCTTCCACTATAAAATTATATAAGTTAATCCGCTGTATTAACTCGCCATTACGCATCACTTTTATATCCACAAAACTTCCACTCTGTGGATCTATACCATCAGCACTATCCAAATAATAAAGAATTGAATCTGAGCTAAACCCATTATAGAGGCCAGGATTATTCACATAGCCAGTTACAAACACCTTAACTGGCTGGCTGGCCTCAAGATTTGCATATGCTTGCACATTATTCTTAAAGACGCGCTTCACATGACGAAGGACAAAATCATTCAATTCACCATTCTTGATTCCAGCAACATGTACAGGTCCAACTTCTGGAACAAAAATGTTACCTTTTGGATCTACAAGCAAGGTTGCACTAAAACTATAAGCACCCCAAAGCTGTAAATTGATCTGATCACCAATGGTAATTCTATAATCTGGATTAAAACCACTAAATGGCTGATCTTTAAAAGATCCACGAAAAAGAGATTGACCAAACACTGGTATTATTGTTTTATTCGCTTGGACGGTAGAATCAATTTCATCTATCTGTTGAGTCTCCAAAGCAAATGCCTCACTAAAAACCAGTATTCCCAACAGACAAAGATGCACCCCTTTTTTTATTACTTTTATACTATTCATGGTATTAATCACATCTAAAATATTTTAAAATGGAAATTTATTTCTTGAGCAGAGATTTTTGCAATTCAAGGCATAATTCATATCCGATGATCTCGAATACTGGCATTGAGCATTTTTCCAATACCATACAAGAATAATAGTATTATCATTAGACTAATCATATTATAGAGTTTGTGTGGATATTCAGGCTCCTCAGCAAGGGAGGGCTGAGTAACTATCATCAAGTGCTTTAACTTTCCAGAAGCTTCCATACGTGCAGTTTCTAATGCCTTTAGAGAGGCTGCGTAGGCATCTGTTGCAAACTGTAAATCTAATTCTAAATTTTGAAAGTGAGCCCCTAAAGTATTAAGACGTTGCTCTCCTTTCTCATCACCGATACCAACCAATCTGACTTTCTCAAGCTCAATTTGTTTTTCCAGAGCTCCAATTTCTGCTTGCATCGATATTATCTGTGATGAATTCGCATTTAAATAACTTTTTGCTGCTGTAAGTTTTGCTCTCTCTTCAGCCAGGCGGGACTCTAGCCCCTGAATAATACTAGTTATTCCTTTTGTTAATTCCTCTGGGCTAACTACATTATTATTGTTTTGGAAATCAAGAATTTCTTGCTTTGTAAACCGCAGCTTACTCTGTGCAAGTTCAACTTCATTTTCAACAAATGTCACTTGCTTTTCAGCAAGTTGATTGCTTACTGAATTTACAAAGCTCTCAGATTTTGAAGTTATGGTTTTAACGAGTTTATGCGCAAATGATGGATCAAAAGCCTGTATTTCTATTGCGATTATTCCGGTGGTTTCATCGTACCTTACAGATATATGATTTCGGTAATACTCTAAATATTCTTCTTGTGTTGCATCCTTTCCTAATCGAGAAAATATATCGTGGATGTTACTTTGATAGTACTCTGATAACGCTAATTC
This sequence comes from Microbulbifer sp. CnH-101-G, assembly GCF_052466775.1. Taxonomy (NCBI): domain Bacteria; kingdom Pseudomonadati; phylum Pseudomonadota; class Gammaproteobacteria; order Cellvibrionales; family Microbulbiferaceae; genus Microbulbifer; species Microbulbifer sp. CnH-101-G. The sequence goes on along the minus strand of NZ_CP174292.1, from coordinate 296,253 downwards.
TTTATCGAGATAAAGAGCCATATCCAAAGATTGGATATAATTCACTACTAAAAAAGCATCTTGGTTATCAATACCCATACCTGGAATTAGAAAGCCCATTGCTGAAGAAGAAACTTGAGAAGAGGCCGTATCTTTTACTATTATTTGTGTATAGCTCACATAGCGTTCAGAAACCCAAAAAATATAATACGCACCAACAAGCAGCAAAGGTAATAAAACAAAAATAAGGAAAGTATAACTTTCTTTGAGAAATATATTTCTAAAAAATATTTTTTTCTTTATTAGCAGAAATATATTTTTTTTAAAAAATTCTCTTAGCTTTGACAGACTAAAACCCAAACCATGTTTAATGGTTTCATCGTAAGCGACGGTATTTTTAACATCTATATTCATAATTCAAATAGTCAGTACGCTTGTTAATTTATTAACATTTATTTATGACTCAGGCACTCCCTTTTGATATAGAGAGATAGCCTTTTCAACTGATTGGCAGATTCTTACCTTTCCTTTCTCGATATATATACCTGCATCACAATTATTCCTTAAAGTTGGCATTGCATGAGCCACTATTATGAAGCTAGATGACTTTCGTTTTTCAGAGATTATCTCTTCACATTTACTTCTAAAGTGCACATCACCTACAGACATCACTTCATCTACCAAATACACATCAAAATCTACTGCGATACTGAGACCAAAAGCCAGACGTGAGCGCATCCCTGAAGAATAATTCTTAATTGGAGCATCAAAGTAGTTACCAATTTCAGAAAATTCTCTAACCAAATCCATCACCTTATTCTTCTTATTACCCCAAATACCATGAATTCCACAAATAAATGCTACATTTTCTCTTCCAGTCATACTTCCTTGAAAACCACCTGAAAGAGCCATAGGCCAGGATATTCTTTGATCTGTTATTACTCGACCTGAGTCTGGGTAATCAATACCACCAATTATTCTTAATAGTGTGGACTTACCAGCACCATTTCGACCCAGAATTCCTATATTTTTTCCTTCAGGAAAAATAACATTGACATTTTCAAAAAGGATATTTCGTTCACTGTGTGAGCGAAATGATTTGGTTATATTTTCAAGCTTTATCATTGGCTTCGAATCAAATCACGCCAATGAGCACGATATATCAATAACCCCAGCGTAAGTGTGCCTATTGAAGTAAATATATAGTATTTAAAATTTGAAAACTTCCCCTCATAATTCGCATAAAGTCCTTCTCGAGTTAACTCAATTACATGCACCAAAGGATTCCAGATTAAATATGGATGATATTCAACTGGTATCTGCTCTAACGAGAAAAAAACTCCTGAGACAAAATATAAAGGCCGGACAATTAATGGTAGTATTTTTGATGATTCTGGATAACGTTCACCAGCAACACACAATGCTAAGCTCAAGCCAAAACAGAAAAAAAAGAACAGAATATTAACTTCTACAAGTAGTAGAAAATCACCGAATTCAACTCTGATTCCAAACCATGCTAGAAGTACCAGTAGTGTAATCATACACAATATGTAGATAGAAAACTCTAACAATACACGGCTGAGCACAGCATCAAAAGGACGTAATTGACGATAGTTGAATAGTCCTCTATTTGAAGCCACAGCAGCAATTCCTTTATAAAAGCAATGACTGAAAAATAAGAATGGGGCGATACCACCAAGCATAAATAGTGTTGTTGGAATACCTGGGTAAAAGTCCCTCTTAAGAAAATTGAAGATTGCAGCCAGCATCATAATATGTAGAGCTGGCTCAAGGAGTGCCCATGCATACCCTAAGCGCCATTTACCAAAGCGAGTTTTCATCTCACGTACAAGCAAGGCGTAAATTACATCTCTTTGTATTTGCCAAATAGTTCTTGTAGGTGAAGGTCTCATAGTAGGAGTTTATTGATTATAAATGGTAAAAAAATCTTGTTATTGAGAACAATGCTAAACTTACATTTATTTATAGCTAATCTTCCTGAAAATACCACCTTAAAACTAAATTGACGCACTATTCCTCTGTAAAATTTTATTTCAATCGCACTGTGTCGCGAAAATCATCCATGAGACCAGCATCGGCACAAGGAAGCTAGACCATATCCTAACACAAGTGCTATTTATGGATTTTATTACACTCACTTAACCAGTCTTAATCTGTACCTTCATCTTATATAGGGAGGGTCATCATTAAGATCTCATTTGATTTGCATCTAGGATGTTGGCACTGAAAATATCTTTTGACTAATTATATAATATTTAAGCTCATGTAAACTGAAATGCACACTTTCATCAATTTGGTAAGTTGAACGATTGAAACTATGCAAATACATCCATTTCTTATTGAATTTTAAATTCTAATACGCAAATTTATTTAGAATCCGTCCCACTACAATTAAGATATTCAAGTTTTTATTTCTTTCTAAAGATATATTTAGGAGGTTTAATACCATAGAACTTAGAAATGACGATTTCGGATAAAAAGCGCCATTAATAAAGGATAGCTCAGCCGGTAGAGTCGACACCTCCCCCGAGCAAGAAAAACCCCGGTGAGATTCTATTAACAGGAACTTAAGAAAAGATACTAGATTAACAGTCCGATAAAAAGTCGCACACTCCCAGAGATCAGAAGATACAGCTCTTGACGATCTATATGAAGCTACATCTCGATACCGGTTTACAAGGATATCCCATAGGGAAAATACATAACCTTGCGGATCTGTGGCGCTGGCAATAGTAAACTTGAGATAAAGTGATTTATATCGTCTGGTAACAAATAGACACCCTAACTTTGAAAGAGTTAAGCCCTACAGACAGTCAACCATTTAGACAGACATACGGGTTTATCGCTCCATCACGAGATGATTTACCCTCTGATTTATTGAGATCAAATAAATGGTGGAGGCTTATACAAGTATCTTAGGATTGCACCTAAACCCTGTCGCAAGCGGTACGCTAAGAATAATCGACAAGGAAAGATCAAAAACAAAGTGTGCTAAATGATCTACCAGCCGTACTAGACAGCATGAATAGGATTGGCGACAAGGAAGGTAATACCGTTATAGACTAGGGGCGAGGCGGAGCTTTGTTGACTATGGTCGAACGTAAGACGTTTTTTGCGGTTATTGTTCAATTCACAAGTAAAAGATCATACTTGTGGGATGAAGCAGTAATTAGTCATATGATGAGCTTCATAGAGGAACTCAACACAAGCACCTTCAACAATCGTCTTTAATTCTTTGGTCATGAAAGGATTGTAAAGGGTTTATATGCCGATATTTATTTTGCTCCCATTTCCATTCTGGGAAAGTGGGAGCAACGAAAACACTAACAGCCTTATTCAATAGTATTTACAAAGAAAAAGGGCTTTAAAGAAGTAATAAGTTATACCGCAAAAGAATAATTTTCGTGTACGATCTCTGCGGTATCATTCTCATGCCAAAGAAAAATCCTCATGCACCAAAGTTAGATTGGGATTATAAGCAGGATCTGAATCTAATTGTTCACCCCACCGGCTACGCATATATTCCGCTTCTCTTTGCGCACGACGACGCTTAGAAACAGTATTGTCGGCACCCCGAGATACGGACTCATGATGGTAAAGCTCAGCATATGGTGTCCACAGATTTCGATAACCCGCTTCACGTACTTTTAGGCATAGATCTACATCGTTGAAAGCTACAGCCAAGTTCTCCTCGTCCAGGCCGCCTACTTGTTCAAATACTTCTTTACGTAATAAAAGACAAGCAGCTGTTACTGCAGAAAGATTCTGCACTAAATGCAGACGTGAAAAATAGCCGTATTCATTCCGACTAAAATACTTGTGAGAATGTCCCGCGACTCCACCAATTCCAAGGATCACACCAGCGTGCTGGACAGTGTCATTAGGATAATAGAGCTTAGCTCCTACACAGCCAATTTCGGGTCTCAGTGCATGGCTCACCATCTCAGTCAACCATAGAACGTTAATCGGCTCAATATCATTATTAATTAGTCCGATAACTTCTCCATTTGCTAACCGTACACCATAGTTATTAATAGCAGAGTAGTTGAATGGATGATCCCAATTATGTACAGAAACTCGGGGATCGGAACTACATATTTTCTCAAGAAAATTTAATGTATCTTTACAACGACTCTGATTATCTAAAATCAAAATTTCAAAGTTTGAATAGTTTGTTTTAGAAAGAATTGACTCCACACATGGTTTAAGAATTTCAATTCCATCTCGTGTAGGTATCAATAGGCTTACTAATGGTGGTTTCTGTGGAATAGCCCAGCGTACCCGGTAACTATTTGGAGCTATACCCAACTCTGCCGATGCTTGAAGACCCTCTCTTTCCAGATAGTCGTTAACAGCTTTTAAACCCGCTGTAGCAGCGTAATCTTTGGCGCTACTCTCATGTGCTGTTGAACCGCTAATAGCTCGCCAGTGATAGAGTATTTCCGGGATATGTACCACATTGCTGTGGTCCAAGTATGGCATACAACGTATCAATAGATCATGATCCTGGCTGCCCTCAACCCCTAACCGATAACCTCCAACTCGATTTACTAAAGACGTTTTAATAACCGTTAGATGACATATATAATTCTGAGATAGAAGTAGATCTGGATTCCAACCTGGCTTGAGGTGGGGGTCAAAACGTTCACCTTGCTCATCAATTTTGTCTTCATCACTATAAAATAACAATGCCTTCGGATTTTTCGAAATGGCTTCTACTATCCTCTGTAAAGCATGGGGTGCAAGAACGTCATCATGATCTAAAAATGCAGTATAATCTCCTTCTACCAACGAAAAGGCACTATTGCTTGCCGCAGATATATGACCATTGTTTTTTCTGTATTCAACTTTAATTCTATTATCTTTTAGTTGATATTTTTCTAGGCAAGCTTTTACCTTCGTTTTTTGAGAAGCATCATCGGCAATGCATAGTTGCCATTTACCATAACCTTGCCTAATTACGGATTCAATACATTCTTTCAGAAGATCAATATTTGAGTTAAAGGTTGGAAGAATAATTGAAATTAGAGGTTTTTCACTAATGTTGATTATGTCAATTGCATTGGCAAGTGAAGCCAGTTTTTTAGTCTCTACTTTATCGATCCATTCTGTATAATCATAACTCTGTCGTTTCTTAGTGAAAGTTTCAGCGTAGTACTGTAAAGCCAACTCTTTCCAGGTGTTATTTGCCTCTCGAGCCTCCTTGCGAATATGTTGTAGCACTCTAGCTTTCTCCAAATTTCTAAACTTGAAGTGCATATTAGATAGACGCTGTGCTAAGCGATCATAGGCAAACTGGGGCAGCAGCATTACTAATCGAAAATGTCGTACAGAGAATTGTCCTGCTGACTCCATAGGGTCAAAGCGCAGTTTTTTAGCCTCGGAAGATAGATATATAAGACGCTTTGTAATCTTGCCTGTCTTAATTGGAATAAAAACACTTTCCGACTCATTGAAACCACAACCGAAGTCTAAGTAAATTTTCGCGTCCACGAAGGGCTGGTCATGCTGGAGATTGATCTCTACCATATACCAGCCAGAACGGATTCCACTCCCTTTTATCAAAAACTGTGGATCTTTCCCCTTTGAACACCAGTCAAAACTCTTCTCGCTACAATTGATACTCTCAATCGCTGCCCTAGGGCTAAGTCTACGGGCTAAATCAATATGAAAAATAGTCTTTAAAAATTCAAACACCAGAGATTAACACCATTATTTTACTATGCGTTTTAAAACGCTATTTATATACAATCAAAAATTCCCGATTTGAAATTCTTACATTGATACTCTTGCGTATATGGCTGCCAATGTTTTCTAGAGCCATATTTTAGTGTTTTTTTTGAAAACTTATCTTTGCCTCAGCTATCATCCATCAATATATAGCCTCAACCTCACTTTTTTTGCGTCACACCTTATCCGGAGTGAAAGAAAAAGCATAGTGAGGGCGACTTGAAAGACTATTCGCAGAATAGCTTAATACTCACAAATAACATTTTTTAAATACTCCCGTAAATTTTATAATAGATGAATTTACAGTGTTCCATCAAATATTGAAGAAATCTGCTCTCATTTTCTGAACGCCACACTAATAGTGTGATACCCAATATATGTATCGGGAAGATTTCAGTTATAACTATTCTTAATTATTACCTACTGATCAACAGCTTAGGAAGAGGTAGAGTATAATTCCAAGATCACTTCTCAATTAGCAGCCCTTAAATTTAATTCTTACTTTCTCATACAAATACACTTGGGTCCGAAACCCAACACTACTTTTCCAGCACGGTAACCTGAATGTACGAGATCACACTAATTTCCGGCTGAAAAGACTTACTATTCTTAAACTTCAATAATTTTAAGTGATTCAAGCAAAACCAATAGCAGCCAGATTATAGAGTACTCTTGTAGATCTTCGTTACTTTGATCATACCCGGTCTTGCCATTGTCTGGGTTTCGATTGATTCGTTAATATTTTTTCGAAAGATACATGAATAACACACTTAAAAGTCCAGATAATTCTTTTTTATGGCATTACAATCTATATAGAAATTTCAAAACTAACCACTTCATGGTTTCCGGCCAAACTCTAACCATGCTCATTTTTAATAACACCATCGATACCTAGGTTCGCTTAAACAGTTACAACCACTAGAAAAATTTTAGGAGAATTAAAACAAAAAACACATTAGGCTTTTTTGGCATTCATATAATCATGCAATTCATTAATCGTCATCCAACGATCAAGATCATCAAACTGTATGGGTCGACTATTCAGTGGGTGAACATCATCTCTAACACGAACATTGATGATGTCTGCAGGAACTATCCCATAGGGCTTTAGGTCTAACTCGTAACCACATTTACCAGTAGGGTGTATACCAGGATTTTTGAGATGCTCCCGATAAATGTTTGCTTCGGCTGAAGCCACATTTTTTCCATTCACCTCTACCTCCACGACAACAGGGTTAAGATGGTGCAAACCACGGGCCCATCCTCTAAGTAATCCTGTCTTTAGCAGATCCATATTTACTCCGCCACGAGACTTGGTAATACGTGTTTTATCTAAGTAATCTATTGGGTCGGGAGAAATGAACTGCAATGCCTTATTGTATTGATCATTAGTTGGATTTAGGCCAGTAAAAATTATTAATTCTTTTACGAAATCCTCCTTGTGACGTATTAACTTGTCGGATGAAACCATCATTGTAGGACATTTTGTTTTCTCTAGAAAGTCCAACATTAGAGAATAATCATCTAAAGCATTCCGTAAACCATGCTTAATATCCTGCTTCATGGAAATCGAGTTTCGATTAGCTACTGAGAACAAGTCACGAAATACAAAAATAAATTGAGGGTTTCGTAATTTCGATTCAACCATTTTTGCTTGATTTAAAATTGACGGCCGCTTCCAACCCCAAACATTATAGGTAGCATTATATTCTCTTACTACATCCACTAACTGCTCTTCACCACGCCCTTCGAAAGCGAGACTTAATCTGAGGTCCTCATAGACTGGCGCATGACACCTATCTCCCATATGAAGCCCAAGCGCATGCAAGGCCCCTGCTACAATTGACGTCCCTCCACGTGCTACTCCAATCACCACGACGGTCCTATTCACATCTTCTGTAGGGGGATTAAGAACTATAACCCCTTTGTTAACCAGCGAATTAAAACTCATAATAAATCTAAATAACCTCTTGTAGATCTATTTAAAATAAACTCTAAATACATTTTATTTAACTTGTCAAGCAATTTGCATGTATCTTAATGCTGTTTCATCTACATATCCAGCTATAGACCAGTTTTTATAATTTTCGCCTCAAAATAGGTAATCCAATAAAAAGGCGGAATTCATCTACTGGATAAGACAAAGGTATAAGTAAAATTAATGACCGATGCTTTATACAATCGATTTTTCTAAATAGGGTATTTCTATCTTTTTAACTGCTCAATGCAGAATATATTCTCAATTCTTTTTTGTTAATTTTCTTTTCAAAATTACAATTTTTACTTGTCATTAGTGGCATCTATCAAGACTTGATTAAGAGCAAGTCTTTTACGAATATCTACTCTCAAAGTTTTACAAAATCGCACTCCATTTGATTCTACCCTACGATATAAAGTTACAGACATCTGTGACATACTATCCTCTTGTTTTTTCTTTTTCTTTATAAAATCTTTCACTGATCGCTTCTCACGAGAAGTAAAGTGTCAAGACAATTTCCAGTATCGTCTAAACTTTTACTCTTGCTTTAGCATACTTAAGACAATATATCCAGGCATTGTGATTATTGCTGCCCTTTTAGCTATTTCCACCTCCGTTGTAGAGTAACCCCAAACTGATATTCTTTTTTTATTTAATTTGTCTGTCAATATCGAAATTCAAATAGCCCTACTCTCAAACAACTGAATATGTTATCTCATATTTTTAGGCACCTGCTATCACTGTGTTTTACCTGAACCCTTTGATTCTACCAACATATTAGAAACTGCCTTTCACCTTCCCAGTTAATGCTCAATCGTTATAGTATTAACTCATGTTCTCAGATACAAAAATTTGATAAGAAAGTCAAAACAAGCAAAATAGAGCTAAAAAGACAGTTTTTCTTTAATAAAGATATAAAGTTTAAATAGTGAATTTCAACTTAATTATTTGAGATTAATTTGTTTTCTATGAAATTTCTAAGTTCCTGTAGACGCTGGAGAACCGAAGGGTGATCTCTATCAACAAACTCCTTTTCAAAACAAGATTCTCCAATCAGGTCAAGCTCATCTAGACCAAATTCAGACAGTTCTTTCACCTGTGCTGCACAATTTCTAGAAACCCCTCTTCTTATTGAATCCGGCAGTAAAGTATAATGATCTATCTTTTCCTGCTTATTGAAAAGATAATTTACTATGGAAGAGTGGTCAGACTCTTTAATATCGGGATACATAGAGTTAATCATTGACAAAACAACAGTATTCAAAGAGTTGAGACCGACATTGCTATGCAAGCTTGTATCTTTCCCTTCAACCTTCAGCAGTTTTAAAAAGTGCTCAACCACATTGCCAACCTTTTCAAAACTATATACCTGAATAGAATCAGAAGAAAAAACAGAACTCCATCTTTTAAGAGTTTTTAGATAATTTATTCGTTCATAAAAATTAAATTCTACAAAAAAATCTTGAATGGTTCCTGAGTATCTAACCGAATAGGATCTCACATTTTGCTGGTAATCAGACTGAATATATCTGAAAAAATTTCTAAAGTAGACTACAATCTGATAACTATGAGCTGGCACCCACTTCTTTAATGTCGATATCCCCGCCCCCCCTAGAAATTCAAAGTCCTCAGAGCTTAATACCATTTTTTCAAAGGTAAAACTCTCTATGATCTTATCTAGATAGGCTCGAGTATCTAACGTTGCATCCCGATAAGGATGATCAACTCCGAGTTGCCAAGCAATTGGGTGATGACCATTCCATTTTGTTATATCCATTATTGGATAGAAAATCCCTTTATCCCTCAGTGTAACGTGATTATTGTAAAGTACATCCTGTATACTCGTGGAGCCAGTCTTATGTGTACCTATATGAATTATGGCTTGATTAATCATTTACAACCTCCTGAGTTATAACCAAAATCGGCTAGGAGAATATCTTAGCCAATTATCAAAATTGGTAACTGTTGACCAATCATTTGGGACTTGCCTAACTTCCGCTGAGAAAACCTGGTCATTTTCATTGATACCCAGCTCCTTTAACTGTTGAGCCAAGGTGGCTGCCTGTTGGTCCCCACGCCATTTCATGGCTAAATAATAGGCGCCTGAAAGCATCTTAATAGTTCGGCCTTTTTCAATTTGCTCATTTTTTGGAATAAATCTTGGAGTTACATCATGAAAGAATTTTGCTTTGGGGCATACTTTTAAATCAAAACCTGCAGCTTTTACTCTCCAAGAAAGATCTACGTCTTCACAATACATATGAATATTAGAGTCAAATCCACCAACTTCGCTCCAAATTTCCCTAGAAATAGCAAAAGCCGCTCCTGAAACCCAATACGTATCTAGTGTAATAGGATCATGCCACTTAGGATGATCGACAGGAGCAGTTGGCGCCTCTATCAAAGCTCGTCCATTGTTGTAAGAATTAAAATTAATTATTGCTTCCAAAAAACCGGGCAATACGTATCCATCGGGATTGAGTCCTATATATATATCATGACTTGGAAAGCAACTTCGCATTAGCGCATTATGCCCTCTACCAAAACCAATGTTTCCTTCCGGGGAGGAAATTAAATTAGTGTGTCCCAAGATTTTCTCATAAACTTCTTCATTTTCACTATCATTGACATAATATTTAACAACAACATCTAGATTTGCACTTCGGGCAACCTCTTTATCCATTGCAGTTTTAAACCGCAATATTTCTTCTGCACTGTTTTTATACAGGACAACACCTACAAAGCATTTTTCTAAACCATTTTGATAGGAATCCGAAAAGCAAGGTAATGAAGAATCTGCATATTTACTTTCGCTTTTCGGGCTAGCAAGTGTTTTATTTTTAGCGCAGTAGGACAAAAAACTATAGGTGGAAAATTCTTGATTTTTAGATATTCCTTCTAATGCGCTTTTTTTAAAAATTTCGGAAATCAAACCTGCGGATTCAAGTCGCCCTTCAGAAACTCCCCATTCAAGCAAATGACATAAAGGGTCAACTTTGGCTTCAACTAAATCTGGAAAAGTTTTTAAATACTCGCTCATAGAAAAAATCGGTGTGGTTTCCAAACATAATAAGCTTGAAGCCCGACTCTCCATCATTCGCAAATATGCTATGATTGGCAGTTCATCTTGACAATCATACTTTTCTTTAAAAAAAGCATTATCAAAGAGCGGATTTGGAGAAATATCCAGCTCCTTCAACATTTCATGAAGACTTGAATATTGACTTAGTATTTGTAGATCAAAATCATGGTCATCAAGCCCATCCATATCTTGCGAATTTTTAATACGATACTGCTCACAAATAAACTTAATATCAACCAGCGGTGATGGTGTTCTCCCCTCATGAAAGCCATATTTTAAATAGTGTACAGCTGGTGGACCAGCATAACCCTCTACATCCGGATACCTGTTTAAATAAAATTGACCGCAAAAAAGACCTGAAGTTGTTATTCGCCAAAGTTCATTATCTAAACAATAGTCTTCACAAGAAATTTCTTTTAACTTTTCACCGTCGGAGTGCTTAATTTTTTTTACATAATCAGGATCGAATAAACGACTATTGAGTAGTTTCTGAGCGATTTTATTCATACTATCACCTGATAAAAAATTAAAAATCTGACGCATAGAATTTCACTTCAATCTTCGATCTCTGAGATAGGAGTTTTTCTCTATTGAGCTTCCATATTTTATGCTTTTCCTCACCATCCACTCCGTCTGTTTCAGTTGGAGTAGAATTACTCCCGTCATTTCTCATAACATAACATCCAATTTTTACCCCTAGCTGACTAAAATCACAGGGTTTATTGCCTGCAATGCGCAGAAGAAATTCATAGTCTTCTAGCCTAGTCATGTCATTTTGAAAATAGAGCTCATTCTTATCTATTCGGGATGTATCAATGATATATGAATGAATTGGACAAAAATTTTCTCTGAGAAGATCTAATTTATTCGCACCTTGGAACGGTAGCGACATTTCATAGATAAATTCATAATCTTTGAGTGCAATTACATTCGCCATCTCAACTGTTGCGAATGCAATTGAAGCATTAGATGCAATCAATGATTCAATAAGAGTACTATATGCGTGACTATACATATAATCATCATAATCCAGAAATGCCAGGTAACGATTTCTAGATTGGATGTGAACTTGCATGCCGGCAGTCATTAGCTCTGACCTCGCATCATGCTTCAAACCATCATTAAAATTAATCACCCTGGGTTCTAAGTGTTCAGAAAAAAACCAATTCTCTGAGATCATTTCTTTAACTAAAGTTTCATTTTTTTTTGAAAATCTTTGCAGAACAATTATTGGTTGCACAGGAATATTTGATTGTGAGTGGAGCGACTGTATTGCTCTTTCCAACAGATGAAGGAATTTAATATCATGAAACCTTATTACTGTACTTACAGACATCTTAAATTTCTCCAAATAATATTAAACAGTATTGGCTATCATTTCATTTGTCTTTATAAAAAATGATTCCACCATGAAGCTCCCTCTAAATACCATTTAATCGTTTTTTCAATACCACTCTCAAAATTTTCTATTGGTTTATATCCCAGCTCTTGATTTGACTTGGTTGGATCAATAGCATATCGACGATCATGCCCTGCTCTATCTGCTACAAAAGTTATTAGATTTTCTGAGCTGTTCTTAATTGCATTTAAAGCAAGGGGAAACCTTTTAGATAGCTCCGAGCTACTTGCAAACTCTTTATTCATTAGATCGCAGATTAATCTAACGATATCGATATTTGCCCACTCGTTAATACCGCCAATATTGTAACATTCGCCCAAACGCCCTTTTTTGATTATCAAATCAATTCCTCGCGCATGATCCTCTACATAAAGCCAATCGCGAATTTGCTGCCCATCACCGTAAACCGGTAACGGCTTATCCTGTAGGATATTAGTGATTACCAGTGGGATCAGCTTTTCTGGAAAGTGATATGGACCATAGTTATTGGAGCAATTACTAGTCGTAACATTCAGTCCATAAGTGTGGTGATAAGCTCGAACCAAATGATCCGAAGCGGCCTTGCTGGCCGAATAAGGACTATTCGGAGAGTAGGGAGTGGTCTCGCTAAAGGCGGGATCCTCAGGGCTCAGGGTTCCATAAACTTCGTCTGTGGAAACATGATGAAAACGATGGTTATCTTTATTGATCCCTTCATCCAACCAGATTTTTTTTGCCGCCTTTAGCAGGCTATGAGTACCGATAATGTTTGTTTCAATAAAAGCATCAGGGCCACTGATAGACCTGTCTACATGACTTTCTGCTGCGAAGTGTACCAGCGTGTCTATTCTATGCTCTTTGAGTAGGGTTTCTACCAGAGACGTGTCGCAAATATTTCCCTGACAAAAAAAGAAGTTGGCGTTTTTCGCTACTGGGTCCAAGTTAGCTTTATTACCGGCGTAAGTTAAAGCATCAAGAACTACTATTTTATCTTTGGGGTGATTCTTCATCCAGTAGTGGACAAAGTTTGAACCTATAAAACCAGCGCCACCGGTTACCAGTAAGTTACTCATTTTTTTCTGCCATTACTTTTTGTATTGTTGGAAACTAAGGATATACTTTTGTAAAGGTATATCCTTAGGTCCTCAGTGCTTTCAAATTTATTTTCGGTCTGAATGTTTTGTCGATACCTATTCGACAGATCTTTTAGATGCACTCTAACACTTGGAATAATTGTGGTGGCCTTTTTTTAAGAACCAGTTTTTTCTTGTAAGACTCGGCGTAATACCCGGCGCCAGTGCTGTGATTCAAGATTCAAATCCACTATCAACCTTGACTTATCCAAAACACTATATGCCGGCCTAGCCGCAGGAGTAGGATAGTCGGCGGTGCTTATTGGCCTTATTTTTATATTTTTCTCTTCCTCCAACAGACCGAGCGCCTTAGCCTCTTCATAAATGGCCACGGCAAAATCATACCAGCTGGCAGTGCCAGCATCCGTACAGTGGTAAATACCACTCGTTTCAGTCTTGCTAATTATCGTGTAAATAGTCTCAGCCAATGTTTGAGTACTTGTAGGAGACCCTATCTGATCTGCAACAATGCTCAGTTCGTCTCGCTCACTCATAAGGCGAAGCATAGTATTGGTAAAATTGGCTCCATGGGCGCTATAAACCCAGGCAGTGCGCAGAATAACCGCTTGGGGTAATATACTTTGCACGGCTGCTTCACCAGCAGCCTTGCTTTCTCCATATACCCCTAATGGCCGGACCGCATCTTGCGGTTGATAAGGTGTAGAACTCTGGCCATCAAATACAAAATCTGTGGAGATATGAATCAAACGTATTCCCATCTCCCGGCAGGCTTTAGCCAAATTTTCCGGGCCTGTGGCATTAACAGCGTAGGCCTGCTCTTTCTCTGATTCCGCCTTGTCCACCGCGGTATAGGCAGCCGCATTAATAATTGCGTCGGGCTTGTAGTGAGTCATTGTCTGCATGACCTGACCCGCACTCGTGATATCCAGATCATTTCTGTCTAGTGCTATCAGCTCTATACCAGCCGGAATACGTTTTTGCAGCTCTTGTGCCAGCTGGCCATCTTTACCAGTTACTAAAATTTTCATTGACTTATTCACATTGAATTAGGAGGCACCAGCTAGTGTTTTGACATCTCTTATTGAAACTACAAGCTTGCTTAACTGATTCACAAGCTTTTCATGCCAGGGAAAGTTTCTGAGCTGAGTCATGTGATCTAGGATTTCCTACTGCAGATACCTAAGGAAAAGTAATAGCTTCTTTTAGGCTTTTTCCTTCGGTATCTTTGGCGGAAAGTAGAGGTGCTTTCTCATTTACCAAAGGCCATTCAATGGCAAGTTCTGGATCATCCCAACGAATAGAATGCTCATACTCAGGCGCATAGTAATCAGTGCACTTATAGACGAACTCCGCTTCGGCACTGGTAACGTAGAAACCGTGAGCAAAGCCTTCAGGAACCCAAAGTTGTCGCTTATTTTCTGCTGAGAGTGTAACGCCTACCCATTGACCAAAAGTTGGGGAGCTTTTTCTTAAATCTACCGCCACATCAAAAACTTCGCCTTTCGTTACGCGTACCAACTTGCCTTGAGTTTGCTGAGTTTGGTAGTGCAACCCACGAAGAATTCCCTGAGTAGACTTACTATGGTTATCTTGGACAAAGATCCTTTCTGCACATTCCCAGTTAAATAAATCCTGCCGATAGGATTCGAAAAAGAAACCACGCTCGTCACCAAAAACTTTTGGTTCCAGGATTTTCACGTCGGGGATAGCGGTTTCTATTACTTTCATACTGCTTCTTTTCTTAGTTCTTCAAAAAGTGAAACGAGTGGTTTTCTATTCATTCAAAGAGCAGCGGCCAAACGCTGCTGAGTGAAAGGAGGTGCTTCCCCAGATTCCAACAACAAATTCATTAGGTATTCGCCATAGCCGCTCTTTAACAGCGGTTGAGCTTGCTTTTCCAACTGTTCAGCACAGATAAAGCCCTTGCGGTAAGCCACTTCTTCCGGGCAGGCAATTTTCAGCCCCTGGCGACGCTCCATAGTCTGAACAAAATGTGCAGCCTCAAGCAGGTTGTCATGGGTTCCGGTATCCAGCCAAGCGCTGCCACGGCCCAATAATTCAACATTCAATTGATCTCGCTCAAGGTAGATATTGTTGATGTCGGTAATCTCCAACTCACCGCGGGGGCTTGGTTGAACTTCTCTTGCCAAATCACAGACTTGCTTATCATAGAAATACAAGCCAGTTACCGCGTAGTTAGATCTTGGTTGAGCTGGTTTCTCTTCTAAGCTAACGGCTTTGCCTTCCCTATCAAACTCTACAACGCCATAAGCCCTTGCGTCGGCAACGCGATAGCCAAAGACTGTCGCTCCCTCTTCATGCGAATCTGCACGCTGTAATATCTGACTAAAGTGCTGGGTATAAAAAATATTATCGCCCAATACCAGGGCGCTCTTATTGTTACCTACGTGCTCACGACCAATGATAAAAGCTTGTGCGAGACCATCTGGGCTCGGCTGTATCGCATAGCTGATGTTAACCCCCCATTGAGAGCCATCTTCCAGTAAGCGCTGGTAAAGATACTGCTCTTCTGGTGTGGTGATGATCAGTATGTCCCGGATACCCGCCAGCATGAGTGTTGTTAGCGGGTAGTAAATCATTGGTTTGTCGTATACCCCCATCAACTGCTTGCTAACCCCCTTGGTAAGGGGGTATAGACGTGTACCGGAACCACCCGCCAGAATAATTCCTTTTCTGGTTGAACTTCCCTTTGTAATCATCTTTTTCTCCTTGGGGCTCAATGAGTCGCCAACTATTTCCAGCATCTCCAAAACTTTTATATTCAAAGATCTGGAGAATATGTATTACCCGGTATCCTTAGAAAGACAGTACTGCCGCTGTGCCTACAGCAATACGGTAAAGAATTTCTGTGACATCTTTAGTCACCTGCAACTCACTAGAACGTACCTCTGGCATCACCATAATTTCATCACCAGGGCGCAGAGTATCTTTCAGACGATTATCGAACTTGCTCTCTTTAACCCGACTGATGGTGCCATCTAAATGCAGAATTACTAATTCATCTTGATTGGCGCTATTGGAGAAACCGCCAGCCATTTCAATGTAGTCTTCCAATGTATGGCGTTCATTAAATACCAGTGAAGTTGGAAATATCACTTCACCCACCACTGAAACCGTAGAGTTCCTAAGTGGTACCACTAACCTATCACCATCCTCCAGCAACATATCTCCGGCCTTGGGGTTATTAGCCAGTACCACCTGTCCTCGGGGTTGCGCCTTTCGAGCCTCAGCAATGAACTTTTGAATCATGGCGGCGTTTTCCGACTGGGCACCTTTTTCCAGCTCAGTGTTTGGCTGGCGGGTAAGTACTTCCATCTGCAAAGCATCTAGGGAGCGCTCTAGTGCGGCGCGCTGCTTCTTGGCCACGCTTTTGCGGTATAACTGCACTGCAGACTGATCAGCATTACCGCGAAACTCAAGCTGTGACAGTAGATCTTTAAGCGTAGCGCCGTAGGGGAGTACATAGCTTGCGGGTCCATCCAGCTCACCGCTCACACTTACGGATATGGATTTGATATCGTTATCCCGGACTAATTCGACGCTAGCTCCTGGGTATAACGCGGTATTTAGGGCTTCTGCCAATGGCAGATAGCTGGCTTGCTGCTGATCATCAATTACCTGAGTAATACGGGCAAAGTTGGCCTGGGGGTCTGGCTTGGCTACCAGTAGCATTTCCCCTAACTGAGTGTAAGGGCCGGTAAATTCTATCTGCGCAGCCTGTTGCACCGCGCCCTCGATTGAAACGGCTCCATTACGCGCTCCAACGACAATGGCATCACCATTGCGTAGCTGCAATGCGGGCATGCTGCCATCGGTAAGAAAATTATATAGATTGACCCTTTGCAGTAGCTGATCACCACGCATTACTTTCACATCTATAAAGCTTCCACTTTTGTGATCTATACCGCCTGCACTATCGAGGTAATAGAGAATAGAGTCAGAAGAAAAGCCATTAAATAGCCCTGGATTTTTGACATAACCTGTTACAAATACTTTGACCGGTTGGCTGGCCTCCAGGTTAGCGTAGGCTCGCACATTTTTCTTGAATACACCTTTTACATGGCGTAATACAAAGTCATTGAGTTCGCCGTTTTTCACGCCGGCCACATGCACAGGCCCCACTTCGGGTACAAAAATATTACCCTGTGGGTCCACCGCAAGAGTTGCACTAAAGCTATAGGCACCCCACAGTTGCAAGTTAATTTGATCACCGACGGTTATGCGATAATCTGGGTTGAAGCCACTAAACGGCTGATCCTTGAAGGCCCCCTGAAACAGAGACTGACCAAAGATCGGCGCACTTGGCTGAGGAAGCCCAGTAGAATCATTCTTTTCCAATAGCTGAGTTTCCAGAGCTTGAGCATTCGGCAGCGCAACACCAGCCAATAAACCAAGTAATACCCCAAGGGTTTTAAGTTTTCTCACGATCATTTTTTCGATCTTTTCGTTTGAGTCTCTATTTTTAATATCCAGACTTTGCCTTGCATTATCTGGGTAACTAGCGCTTTTAGGCAGCCACTTACCTCCTTGCTCACCAGTCTTACACTCGCAAGCAAGAAAAGGATTAAATCCTGTGGTCGCGAATACTGGATATCAACATTTTCACAATGCCATAGATCAATAGCAAAATAATGGCTAAGCTGGTTAGGTTATAAAGCTTACGCGGGTATTCTGCTTTCTCCGCTAAAGAAGGCTGGCTCACAACCATCAAGTGTTTAAGTCTGCCTGAGGCTTCCATTCGGGCAGTTTCTAATGCTTTTAGTGATGCTGCGTAGGCATCGGTGGCAAACTGAAGGTTCAATTCTAAATTCTGGAAATGCGCACTCAGGCTGTTAAGACGCTGCTCTCCCTGTGCATCTGAAACACCAACCAAGCGTTCCTTTTCTGCGGCTATCTGCTCTTCCAGCGCGCTGATTTCAGCCTGCATTGAGACAACCTGAGAAGAGTCGGGATTTAGATAGGTTTTGGCCGCCGTCAGTTTGGCGCGCAGCTCGGCAAGCTTGGCTTCGAGCCCCTGAATAATTCCGCTGATCCCCTTTGTTAGCTCTTCTGGGCTTACAACTTTGTTACGGTTTTGGAAATCGAGAATTTCCTGCTTAGAGGCTCTCAGTTTACTTTGAGCCAACTCCAGCTCACTGCGCACAAAAGCCACCTGCTTGTCGGCTAGCTGATTGCTGATTGCATTGACAAAATCTTCAGATTTCTGGGTAACAGTCTCAACCAGACTGCGCGCGAACTCAGGCTCAAAAGCCTGCATCTCTATTGTGATAATACCCGTCGACTCATCGTGACCAATGGCGATATGCTCACGATAGTATTCCAGGTAGTCCTCCTGGGTAGCATTGGAGTCAAGGCGAGAGAAGATGTCGTAGCGATCGCTCTTGTAGTAGCTACTCAACTGTAATGTTTTATCCAGATATACAGCCATATCCAAAGACTGAATATAGTTAACCACTAGGAAGGCATCTTGATTGTCTGCTCCTACACCTGGCAAAAGGAAGCCAAGGGAAGAGGACATTCCTTGATTGGAGCCATTATCTTTCACAATCAGCTGAGTGCTACTCACATAACGATCCGAAACGAATAAAAGGTAATAGGCGGATACCAGGAGCAGAGGTAAGCCAACACACAGTAGTAATCCACGCCAAGCGTGAATACCCGAATGGCCAGGCCCCGATGGTGGTTCATTCGCAGCAAGGCCTGCAAACATACCTTTTACAACCTCAGCCGTTTTCTTTAGCGCTCCACTATCGGGCTTAGCTTTTTGCTCTGAGACTGGTTGCGTATTTGTTTCCATTTTCACTTATGCCTTAAGTGCCTGTTCGGCTCTATTCTGTTGTTGCACCTTGGGCTTGGGTATCCCTTGCTGATAAAGTTCAATAGCCTCTTCTACGGTATCGAAAATCTGTAGTCCTTCCGGGCCGAGGTAAATACCGACATCACAATTCTTTTTCAGTTGCGGCATGGCGTGAGCAACAATAATAAATTTGGCGGATTTACGCTTTTCGGCGATAACCTGTTCACACTTATGCTTAAAGTGCGCATCACCAACGGACATCACCTCATCCACTAGATAGCAATCGAAATCCACGGCGATGCTCAGACCGAACGCTAGGCGGGAACGCATGCCGGAGGAGTAGCTCTTTACCGGCGCATTGAAGTAATCACCAATCTCGGCAAAGTCCTGGACCCTGTCCAATATTGCCTGCCGGCCCCTTCCCCAGATGCCATGAATACCGCAAATAAACTCGGCATTCTCACGGCCAGTCATACTGCCCTGAAAACCGCTAGCAAGCCCCATGGGCCAAGATATACGCTCGTTGGTAATAACCCGCCCATAATCTGGGTAATCAATCCCGCCCATAATTCGCAACAGGGTTGACTTACCGGCACCATTTCTTCCGAGAATGCCAATATTCTTACCTTCCGGGAAAACGGCATTGACATCTTTGAACAACACCTTGCGACCATTCGGTGTGCGGAATGTCTTGGTCAGGTTACGCAATTCGATCATTTGCTGCGCACCAAGTCTCGCCACTGGCTGCGGTAAACCAATAGACCAAAGCCAAGCATTGCCAATGAACTGAATGTCAGGTATGGCAGGTTGGCGAACATGCCATGGTAACTGCTAAATAGTCCCTCACGAGTAAGCTCAATGACATGCAGTAAAGGATTCCAGGCGAGATACGGGTGGTATTGCTCAGGTACCTGCTCCAAAGAAAAGAACACACCTGACATGAAGTACAGCGGTCGCTGAATCAATGGCGCAAACTTGCCCGCCTCAGGGTATATAGCACCGGCCACACAGAGCGCCAAACTCATACCAAAGCAGAAACACAGGTAGAGAAGATTCACCACAATCAGTAGCAGAAAATTATTAAAGGTCGCGGATATACCGACCCAAGCCAATATCCCCAGTAGGGCGATCAGGCTTATCAGATAGATAGCAAACTCCAACATTACCCGGCTCATAACCGCATCAAAGGGGCGCAGCTGGCGATAGTTGAATAGACCGCGGTTGGAGTCCACTGCCACCAAAGACTTACCAAAGCAGTGGGAAAAGCACAAAAATGGGGCGATACCAGCGAGCATAAAGAGCACGGTGGGGATCCCCGGGTAGAATTCTCTCCCCAGGAAGCTGAAGAGTGTTGCCAAAACCATGATATGCATGGCCGGCTCTAGCAACACCCAGGCATAACCCAGCTTCCACTTACCGAATCGAGTTTTCATCTCGCGCACAAGTAACGCGAAGATCACATCTCGCTGGATCTGCCAGACAGAGCGTGAAGTTGTTGGACCCATAGCAGCTTTTTCTTGGACAATTGTGAGCCAGTTCTCTTTTAGCACATGCCTGGAACTGGGATAATTAACTCAGACCTACTTGGAAGGAATTACTTCACTTAGCCGAGTGGTGCTTATTTGAGCTTCACTCATTTTTGCTGTGCGAGCACTTTAGCTCACAGAGAGAGAAGATGACTCTATCCTGAATACGCCAGCGGCCTAATTGACCAGCGCAGCATCCTATCGCAGCCACCAAATTTCGTCACACCAAATTAATTACGCGCCATTACGTACACCTCACCCAATTCTAGTCTTCACTTAACCACTAAACTTACACAGATTGAATGCCACTCTCAACGAATGCCTAACACCTGGCACCAATAGATAAACCAAGATTTATATAAGACCATCATTCGATAACCGCTTAGGTAAACACTCACACATCTGCTCTACTAATAGGCTGATAACAATCGGGTCAATCAATGACCGCTTTTAGTATATTCTCCATACGCTTTGTATTTATTTCATACAGCGCTCAGCGATACATATCGATAGGCTCATAAAAATTTAGCCAGGCAGTATATCTAGGATGCCTCTAAATAATTCCGTAACATCTATGCCCTTGATAGTGATCCACTTTGAAAGCCAAAAGCAGCACGGAAATATTAAGAAGCTCCCCAGGAGGTCTCTAACCGATAACTCTAAGCCATGCCCTAGACTATCGCCTCCCTACAGCTCCTCTCATACTGTTCCTCTAGAAGTAAAGCTAGCAATAATAAATAGATGAAAAAGTGATGAGATCGATACTTGGAACAAAAGTACCAATACACTCTGGAAGCTCTGGACAGCAAGAGTTTAACCATTTCTTCATAGATCAGTATCTGATTGATGAGATGCGCTCGATACTTACCACATTAGAAAAGCTAGGGAGTTGATATCTTCGAACCAATCCTAGGGTGATGGTGAGCGGCGGCCCAGCACCACTTACGCCCTGCAGCTCCAGTTATACAACCCAAAAATCACCAACATTCACATTGAGTGCATTTAGGAAATCGATGAAGAGGGCACTAATGCCAGTGGCATAGATGGGTCAAAAACAAAAAATTTGCCATTCTGCGGATGAGAAAAAACCGATCAGAGTAGTTTATAGGCAGCAAGAATTCACTCAAAGAGGCAAGGACTGAGAACAGATAAAGCAGTAGTCGAGCAAGGAAATGGCCAGACCAAAAAAACCCCATATGGTGGGCGACACAGCATTGCCGGACAACCTCTACCCGGACCCACGCCATAGAGAAAACTACTGGCGCAATCACTGTAAAGCCCTAATGCCCTTTGGCGAGGACTTTGAATCCATCCCAGTGCACAAAGCGAAGCTAGCGGATCTGCGCAAGTGGCGGGAATCCCTTACCTTTCATCAGCAGCATGCACGCCGCGCAGAATTTAATAAATTCTTTAATTTCTTAATGGCTGAAGGCTTGTGCAAACTCGAAAGCAACCCGTTTACCACTGCCGATGATAGCCCCCGCCTGCTGGAAAAAGGAAAGCTCATTAAAAAGCATCAACGCTTAACTCTGGAAGTTCACTGGACCATTTATGAAAAGACAGGGAATAAGGTTATGAAGCGCTACAGGTTGATATGGGTATCAGCATGCTAACCACCATGCGCCGCGCTGATATTTGCGAGCTGAACTTTGAGAAACACTTGCAAGGTGACACCTTCGCACAACGATTAATAAATCCGAAACGCAACGTGACAGTCTCGCTGCCAGCCATCTAAGTTTTAATTTAAAAACGCACCAACAGCTTGGCAAACTTATTAGCCGCGCCAGGGAATTCAGCCTAACAAATTACCAGCACTTTTGATTCCTCTTTTTAGGTTAGGGTACAGAGAGTAACTCTATGGATAGGTCAAGCATGGCAAATTCAACATCCGCCGTGAGTAAAAAATCAAATGAGATGGGAGTTTTGAAAGGGTAAAATTCAGGCGAAAAAAAAGGGCCTGAAGGCCCTTTTTATTATCCCGCGGGTTTTTATGCACTTTTTGTGCACCTTGCAGAAATTGATCTCTCTTCTTCCACAATCCCTTGAAATACAAGGGAAATTTGGTGGAGCTAAGTGGGATCGAACCGCTGACCTCTACACTGCCAGTCTTCAGCACACAAAAATGCAAGTTACTGAATTTTAAGGAAAACAGCGGTTTTACAGCCACAACCCTCTCACTCTCCTCGGTGATATCGCACTGACGCTTTAACCACCCCCTCTACAATCAGCTCCTGCCCTTCCCAGATAGGGATTGGTTTATATTAATCTTTTGCCGACAGCCTTCCACGCCTCCCCTTCTATCGAATAAGTATAGCTTCTCCATCACAGGAAGCATGTTCAATAGTAGTGAAACCTCCCTCAATTAAAATAATAACCTCCGTATATGTAGATTTCGTGTTTCCTTCGTATACACGTTTAAACTCTTCTAAAAAAGAGTTTGCGGGTATTTTCTGCTGGTAGCAAGAGCTGATAGCGGTACAAACTTTCTTATGAAAGATATGAGCCTTTGTAATTTCTGAGTTGGCAACAACACTGTTAATCCAATCGATATTTTCTGATTTCTCCCACTCAACACCTTTATTTATTAGGTGTGCAGCTAGTGTTTGTGGTCGACCTGAACTAAAATTTTTAATTCCGTCGCGTAGTAGTGTAGACCACTTATTATCTTCACCTATGGCAATACAGTCCCTAAGGGGGGGGGATTTAGCTGGATTAGTAGCTAAATAATCTTCTAGTGGTGTTGACATAACAGACTCCTTTCCGAGAGTTATCATTGAAAAAATTTTCAAATAAGCCTTAAAGAATGGCTCATTATACTGTTTGAAATCCGACTATTTGGATGGATTCAATAACCCATACTACTTCTTGATACCAGCTTATATCAGAGTGAAAAATTGCATATCAATTACCTTGGCGAAAGGGCACGGAGTTGAGAACCAACGAGGTATGCGGGAAGCACCCGGGTGGGCTAGTGGGGTGCGGTTACCCTCCCATGAGAACTAAAACTTGGGCTGACTCTTCTTGTGAGAACTCCAGCCATACTTATCTACTATCGCCATAAACCGCTCATATAAATGAGCCTGGACGGGTTTATAAGATGGTATAGGTTGGGGAATGAGCCATTATGAACCTCAGAAACTACTTCAAATTCAGCTCTTTCTCAAAGAGTTAGGCAAAACTATTAGAGGCTGCTTCATAACTTGAAATCGGTTATTCTCACGCAATTACATAGAAAAAAGCCAAGAAATAGTGAGCCGATTCAAGTCAGAGTTAACCAATGATCAATGGAAATTGATCAAACCATGTCTTCCTGAATTAAAACGAGGAAAGGGAGGCCCAAAACCCATTGATAATCGGGCTTGTTTTGAAGGCATCCTGTGGGTTTTGCGTTCTGGAGCGCGATGGAAAGATCTTCCTTCACACTATCCATCACCGAGTACATGCTGAAGAAGGCTTCAGTTTTGGGAAGAGCAAGGAACTTGGCTACATGCATGGAGAAGGTTCCTGGAGCTATTGGATCAACAGTCTTTGCTTAACTGGGAGGAGGTCTTTTCTGATGGTAGCTTTGCATCAGCAAAAAAGGGGGCTTCGAAGTCGGGAAAACAAAGCGGGGCAAGGGTTCAAAGTGGATGGTGGTGGTCGATGGCGAAGGTATTCCACAGGGAGGCACCATTACTTCGGCCTCACCAGCAGAAGTAAAGTTATTACATCCATTACTTGATGTTACGTATAAAAATACAAAGATTCATCGCTTAGTTTATGATAAAGCGGCGGACTCTGATCCTCTTCGAGATAGTCTGTTGAGTCGTGGAATCGACCTTATCTGTCCACACAGGATAAATAGGAAAAAAGCCTCAAGGCAGGATGGTAGAAAGCTCAGAAGGTATACTCGCCGTTGGAAAGTTGAGCGGACTTTTGCGTGGTTGGGAAATTATCGCCGTTTGGTTATTAGATGGGAGCGATATTTGTCCACTTATCGTGCTTTTTTCTATATCGCATGCATGTTAATTACGTTAAAGAAGTTATGAAACAGCTTCTAGGAAGTCCACACTATGTTAGTACGATTTTATGAAGACAGAATTGATGAGCTTCCCGATGATGTCGCTAAATTTTATCTGTCTCGAATGGGCGTAAAGTTTATTGCTGAAATGACAGCGCAAGAGATCAACGCGCTTATAAGCGGCTCAATGACAGGGAACACGTTGGAGGAAGCAATAAAAGAAGCCAGACGTGAGATGGTCGAGCTGAGCGAGGAAGAAGACCGTTTAACGGATGAGGCTTTAAAGCGTTATGCAAAAGAAATGACGATTGAGAATATTGGCATGGTTAAGTTCAAAGACATGTTTTGAGCAGCCCTTCATTGGCACTAAAAGTCGGTGGTTCAGCCCCGCGTATACGGGGCATATCCAATCACATCAACCCATACTTCTCAGCAATAATCTGAAACTGTTGGGCATAAATGGTGCGGGCGGGTTGGTAAGGAGGCAACCATTCATCGGGACCTTTATCGCCCTTGCTCTGATTGTGGCCGTCATCCACTAGCCACAGATTGGCCGGGTCTTCGGCAAAGGCGCGGCGCTGTTCACGGGTCCAATTGGCACCGCCGTGCTTATGGGCCCATGAAAGTGGGACAATATGTTCAACATCCAGGTCCGAAGCTTTTTGGTAAAATTGGCCGGTATAGGGGTCCATCCACAAACCGGATACCACGGTGCAAGCCCTCTCATTGCTAAAGGTCACTGGAGCCAGAGAGAGACGAATCAGCAACTCCTGGCGAGTATTCTGGCAGTCGCCATCGGCATCAGACCAGCGGGGAAGCCATTGCTGGCGGTCGTAGGCTTGGAGTCGGCTTCGTAGCAGCCAATTAAAGCGGCTGCTACAGCAAGTAAGGAAAAAATACAACAGTGTTTTAACATCGAAAGGTAGTCTAACATCCAACACTTATTTTGATGGCTGAGCTATATATGATTAGAACGAGACAGCTGGGACACAAGGGCACCCCAGTCTGCCGAAAGCTTAACGTTTAGTCTGCACTTTTAGTGAAATACAGACTGTCTTTCACCCGAACGCCGGTACTTGGGTCAGTGACATACCAGGTTAGCTCATAATCTCCAGCCTCAAACCAAGCAGGAATATTTAGATAATTTCTAGTGTAGTCCTTCGCCTCAGAATAATTTAGCACCACATCCCGTGACTTATGGATGGGATAATTATCCCCGTTGGGAAATTTAAGTACACTCCACTGTTCGAGTGCCACCAAAGATTGCGTAGAATCTAAATTACGAATACTTGCATCATAATTGACTCTCCCTCCGTAAGAAGGAACTGAAAACTCGGCAGGTTCGTCAAGTGCAATTGTTAACTGAGTATCAGAGATATCACCTTCAACTTGCAATCTAAGGCCCGATAACTCTATATAGCCACCGGACACAGTGAAATTAATCTCACCTTTTCTGTCAAGAAGATTCTTTGGTAATATTTTATTGCCATCCATACAATAATTGAAATCTTGCAACTGCCTAATGGGATTAGGATTTTCTGGAGTTGGGAGAATAATGGGATAAAATAAAGGTACCGAAATCCATTGACTAACTACAGGCGGGTAACCTGGGGATTCATTTTCTACTATGAAACCTGCATAGTCCGCATCTCCACCATTAACTTCAGCTTGGATACAAAGCCTTTCAATACTATTGAATTGAAAGCCAATGTCTAACTTCACCTCATGAGTAACTCCATCCTCCATCATGAAAGGATACGGTTCACTCAGGTGTACTGGGGCACTGATCATGTCTGCCTGTACGGATGCCGATGCGCAGATTAAAATAAAGCCAGCGATGGATTTTCTCAACACAGTATTGTGCAGAGGTTGATTTATAGTCAGCTTTTTCAAAATAACAACTCACTCAATATATTATGAAGTATAACAATTCTTCCAAATAGAGTAGCTGGGACACAAGAGCGTCCCAGCCTGCCAGGAGCTTAAAGCTTAATCAGCACTTTTAGTGAAATACAGGCTGTCCTCTACCAGATTCCCGGTGCTTGGATTAACAACATACCAAGTCAACTCGTAGTCTCCAGCCTCAAACCAAGCAGGTATATTTAGGTAATTTCGCGTGTAATCCTTTGCTTCAGAATAATTCAATACGACATCCCGTGATTTATGAATGGGATAATTAGTCCCATTGGGAAGTTTGAGCACACTCCATTGTTCGAATGTAACCAATGATTGCGTATAGTCTAAATTACGAATACTTGCATCATAATTAACTCTTCCCCCATAAGAAGGAACTGAAAACTCAGCAGGTTCATCAATTTCGATCGCCAACTGGATGTCAGAGGATTCGCCTTCGACAACTAGCTCAACGTCCCAGAACTCTACGTAACCATCAACCGCTTCGATTGAAAACTTAACTTCCCCATCGAGAAGGTTTTTCGCCAAGAGAGAATTTTGATCTAAACAGAGACTAACATCCTGTAGCTCTGAGACAGGGTTGGGGTTTTCCGGAGTTGGATCATCGGCGGTGTAAACCATAGACATAGGAGACAATATCTTATAGGACATATGGCAGGGTTTAACATATTCCGGTCCTACAATAACAGCTATCCTGTCAGCATTTCCGCCTTTAACTTTAGTTTTGAAACAAACTTTTTCAATGGTATCAAACTGATGGGCAATATCTAAATCCACCTCATGCTCAACTCTATCTTCGAAGCTGAAGGGATACGGCTCACCTAGATCTATTGTTGTACTGATCGTATCTGCCTGAACTAATGTCGACGCGCAAATTAAAGAGAAACCAGCGATAGAATTTTTCACTACAGCCTTGTGTCGAGGGGATCTATTTGTCAATTTTTTCAAAACTACATTCCATTACATACATTTTGAGACACAAAAATACTTCGAACATTTTTTACAACCAAATCCTGATTAAGTGCGACCCATGCTTTGGTAATCGGTATTTATCGTACGTCTTAGATAGCTCCAAACTACGAAAAATAGATTTACAGAGCACAACCCCCAAAATCAGTAGGCTAAAAATGTTCGAATTATTCTATTCGATCATTTCCTTATACCTCAAAATTTTTACCTTCGTATCCGTACCATCTAAGCCAACAACTAAAACAACACGACTAACTAACCTGATTATCCCAATAAATCCCATTCAACGCGCTTAACATCTGCGTAACCACCCCAGCCAAATCGCTGCTTGTGTCGCCAGTAATCTGCGGCAATGTCGCGGGGCGGTTGGCGACCTGCCAGCCGCTGCTGCCATTTACATACAGCAAGCCGTCCGCTTTATTCAGGGCCACTTTTGCCGGGAAAAAATGCCAGTAGCCAGGGTCCGCCACATAGCGGGCCAGCTGGCCGTCTTTGCCGGCCCACTCATTGGTGCCTGCAGCCACTAGATAGCGGTCACCATCGCTGGCAGAGCCCGGCGGATCGTTTTGGATATTAAGCACTTCCAGCTGTAGCAGTGCGTCTACGGCAGGTGAGCGTCTGGCTGAGGTTGTAGCGCTCGGTGGCAATAAAGTTCAGGGTGTTGCGCTCGAGTAATACAAAGCGGGTACCGGCCGGGTGATTGGTTGGCGTGGTGCCGAGGCGCCCACGCAGGAAATAACCGATTTCCCAAACTCCGGGGCTGATTTCTTCCGCCTCGCCAAAGCTGACGATTTCATTGCCGATCAGCGCCCTATTCTGGCGGTTGAGCAGGTCTGCAAGAGTGCGGTTTTCCAGCGCGTCGCCCGTGTCATACAGGCGCAGCTGCACGCGGTTGTGGCTATCGGGGATTTCTCGCTTGTGGCTGGCAAGGCTGCTGGTCAGCTCGCCCATTACCGCTTCAATATCGGTGCTGTCTGACTCGATATAGTTCTGCCCCCCATCGAGGGAAAGGGCCACACTGGCACCACCCCAGGCACTGTTACTGCCGGCAATGGCGACGTAGTAACCGAGCTGGCTGTCGTCGCCGCTGGCCAGTATCGGCGCGTCGATAAATTGAATGTAAGTGGAGCCCGGCACCAGTGCCACCGGGGCCGGTGGAGCCATAGGAGCCACACCGAAGGCCTGGGACTGATAAGCGCTTTTGCGGTCGTGGATCAGTTTGACTTTCTGCTCGCCGTTATCCAGGGAAACCTCATCGATACGGCAGCGGTCGCCACGGAACAGCACCACATCACCGGGGGTGAGCTTTAGATAACTATCCGGCAGGGTAATTTCAAAATCCCCGCGCTGCTCTTCGATCATCACCTTGTGCATGATCACGGCGATCTGTGCGGCCTGGTCGCTTTCTAAAACTAATGGGGTTTCGATATTTTTTTCCCCCTCGCCGCGTGTATCGATACTGCGGTCACTGGTCTGCTTGCAGGTATCGATACCGCCGTCCGCGTCGTAATAGTTAAGATTCAGCACCCGCACAATCTCCTCCGGAGAGCGGCGGATTTTCTCGTCATCGCTATCGCCGATCAGGTCGTTTTCATCGATGGTCAACAGCGGTTCGGCGCCGCGCGGGGTAAATACCAGGGAATCGCCGCGATTGACCGGATCAAAAAAGAACGCCTTGGCCAGTTCTTGAATATGCTCGAACGCGGGGGCGTCGTTGCTGATCTGCATCCCCGAGACATAGCCTTCCAGTAGGGTGGTATCAAATTTGCCAAACGGCAGGCCGGCGCGCTCGCAGATCTCTGCAACCACGGCATAGAGTGGATAAGGCATAGGGATTTATTCGGGATTTATTCGGGTTTTATTCAGGGTGCTATTCAGGATTTTGCAGCAGAAACTGAAAACGGAAATTGCGGCTCATGCCGACTTTCACCAGGCCGGGGCTGTTCACATTGCTGGCCAGCAGATACTCGCTGCCGTAGCGGTCGCGCTGTTGACGGTGATACAGGTTACCGTTTTTCAGGTAGGCAAAAATCACATCGCTGGTGCCGCCCTGGGTGCTGCGCTTATCGTCCAGGGAAACCCGTGGGGTAATCATTCCCGGCCAGCTGGTGGTTACCTGGGCGCCCTGGCTGCTGTCATACCAGTACAGTTTGGCCGTGCCGGCTTCCACATAGGCAATCACCGGGCGCATATTCTGGTCGAAGGCCAGACTGACCTCGGTGATATTGTTGCCAGTGATAAATGTACTCGCTGCCACCTGCTGGGCATCCAATACGATGGCTTTGCCATCCTCCAAGACCCGCGCGCGCCAGGTTTGGAAATTCAGCCCACGGCTGGGGTCTTGAATGGCCACACCGCCGCGCTGGTAATCGGTAATGGCACGCACCGGCAGGGCGGCGCCGCCGATAAAGGGGCTGGCTACCGGCTGGCTCGATAAGGTGCTTTCAGGCAGTGCCATCTCAACCCCGCGCCCAGCTATGCCCCAAGGTGAGGGTCAAAATCTTCGTATCGTCTTTGGGAATGGCGGCACCGTCGCTGACGCGACTGAACTGCACCTGCCAGCGGCCCCAGCCAAGGCAGGCGACGATTGAGCGCACTCCGCCAAAATTGGCATTGTCGAGCCCCCAGGGCAGCTGTATCCAGGCCTCATAGCTGCCATTGCTATAACTGCCGATGGCCAAACCAGCGCCGCCGCTCGTGCCGCTGGGGTTCCCGGCAATATCGCCTATATCCCCCGAGTAAGCCGCGGCGCTGCCCCCGTAATTACCTCGACTGGCAAAGTACCAGTTGCCGTTCCCCGCATTATTCACCCGACTGGCGCGGGCCAGATAGTTGTAGGCTTCCCCGCCGATGGTGACCACGCCATTAAAATCGCGCAAATCGGGATAGAGGCGCAATTCATAAGTGACATCCAGGTATTCATCGGCCAGTACCGTAATGCTGCTGGGGTTGCCATCCGCATCGCGGATCAAAGCGCGGGAAAACAGCGCCCCGTTGGCAGGGTTAGACCAACCCACGCCCACTTCGGACAAGTTGTTGGCGCTGCCCAAGGGGTTAAAGCGATAGGTTTTGCGCATGGCCAGATACCAGGGATCGACACTGCTCTGCGCCGATTGGGTGTCTGACAACAGAGTATTATGTTTGGCAACAAATCGATTCATATCGCTGTCGGTGACCTGCGGTGTGGCGGAGCCGCTGCCCACATAGCAGTTACCTGCCGCAGTACTGGGGGAAGCCTCTCCCAACCGATTGAGGCCCAGATCCGTAATCAGATTTTCAAATTGCGCCACGGTTGTGCGGCTGCCGGGAATTTCAGCGCCCCGCCGCGCCTTAAATTTTTCGACGGTGTAAAAACCGCGCACGCGGCTTTGCGATGGAATCATTGCAGGTCTCCAGAAATGCCAAGAAAAGTCGAGGTGAAGGATTCAGGCTCGGCGTTGTCGTAGGTGATCAGCGCGCTGCGCAATTCACCAGAAGCAACCCACAGAAAAGTGGCGCTGAGTAGCTCCGGTTCGTAATGGTCATAACTGCTCAGGATTGAGCGCAGCTCGCCAGAGGAAACCCCCAAAAAAGTGGAGCTGAATGACTCCGGGGCATAGTTGTCGTAACTGCTCAGGATCGAACGCAGATCGCCGGAAAGCCCTAAAAAAGTCGAACCCATGGCATCGCGGGTTAGCGCTTCCGGTGCCGGGCGCACACCGGCAATGGCCGAATTCATGTTATCCACCGCCTCCAACGGGTAGGGCTTGCTAGTGAGGGTAAAACCTTCAGAGCGCTCCACCTCAAACGCATACTGCGGAATGGCGCCGCCGGTGCTGGTGAGATTTTCGTTATCGATGACCAGATAACAGGTGCCGCGATAGGCGGGCACATTGTTAATACCAAAGGCGGCCTGCAGTACCGCGCTGGGCATTTGCTGGAAACCGCCGAGGAAAAATTCAGCCAGTTGTAAAAATGCCTGGTTATTGTCGATCTGGGTGGGGTCTGTGTGTCGCGGTCATAAACTAATTCGTTGTTGCGCCAGACTTTGCAGATACCGGTAATCGGCCCCTCGCAGATGCGTATCGCATAAGTGCGGTACACCTCCTCGTTAACCACTTCGGTAGATCCACCACCCTTGCCCCCTTTTTGCTTTTCCTTTTTTTTGACAATCTTCGGGGGTGTGGTGGCGATAATATTGCCCACCACCGGTTTTACCCGGCCGAAAATAATCTGGCGCGGCACCCCAGCCTTGCTGGTCTGCAGTTTGATCTTGTCGAACTTGCGCCCCTGAATGGTGGTCTTGCCGAAAATCAGGTTGCCCATGGCGAGTACACCTCCACCAGCAAGCGGCGCCAGCGCGCATCCAATACATGCTCTCTGCAATCCTGATCGGCGTGGGCATGGATCAAACTAAAATCACCCGGGGCGCCAAGAAAGTAATCCCCTAAAAAACCCACATGGCTGGGGTCGCTGCGCTGTGGAGATTTAAATACGGCAATATCCCCCGGCTGCCATAAATCCTCGGCAATCGGCTCACCGAAACGCGCGCGCAATTTGCGGCGCACGCCGTCTTTCCAGGGTTCGCGGCCGTAATGTTTTTCATCTTCGATTTCCAGGCCGGCGGCGCGCAGGCTGAGCAAGATCATGCCCACGCAATCCACCGCCCAAGCGGTGCGGCCCCGGTGCCGCCAGCGCACGCCAGCAGC
Organism: Microbulbifer sp. CnH-101-G; assembly: GCF_052466775.1. Lineage (NCBI taxonomy): Bacteria > Pseudomonadati > Pseudomonadota > Gammaproteobacteria > Cellvibrionales > Microbulbiferaceae > Microbulbifer > Microbulbifer sp. CnH-101-G. Next base: position 264,076 of record NZ_CP174292.1, on the reverse strand, counting down.
CACCAGGCCTCGCGCAAAGGCCAGTGTGTCGATTCTTTGTTGTTGCATTAGTGTTGCTGCTGGCTGGTGCCGTTGGAATTAAACGAGGAGCCACCACCGGTGCTACCGGGCACACCGGCGCCGGGGGTATCGCTGGCCTGACCAATCGGAATTAAGTTTTCGCCTTTAAAATCCAGGTGATTGCCGTACACATCGCGGCACACTGAAAAGGTCTTGTCGCAGTCCGGGCGGATCTCCAGTTGATCGCCGTTTTCCACGGCAAAGGGCAGCGGTTCGATTTGAGTGATTTGCCCTGTTGCCGTGTCCACCGCCTCCACCTGATACAGGCGCGAACTGACGTTATTGCCCGTTTTCCAACGCACCCGCCAGCGTTTGGCGGCGGTGGGCAGGCTGGCAATATCATCCACCACATAGGTAACTTTGGGCTCATCCCCAGAGACGGCGGTGACGGTGGCAGACTGCCACAGGGGCTCCGCATTCACACCGCAACCGGTTTGCGAATTGGCCGGTGTGCCAAAAATCGCGCGGCAAGTAACGGAGTCCACATGGCCGATACTCTGCCGCAGGCGCATGGCGTAGCTGAGTAATTCCGGCATAAATACAGTGTTGCGCGCGGAGCGCACCTCGCCCACATCATCGCCATCCAATAACAGCGCACCCATGGATAGATCGCGGTAATTCACCAGAACCATGGCCCACTCCGCTCCATCCAATTCGCCGCGCTCGGCCATCTCGACGGTGATGCCGGGCACGTCGGTACTATACAGCGAATAGCCTTCGGCGTTGTCCACATCGAAACTGGTATCACTGGCGATAATGCTGGAATCGAAACCGTTCTGGGCGTAATAGGTGAGCCCTTCGAATTCGACATCACGGTCGAGGGTGGTAGCACCAAACTGGCGGCCATCGGCCAGAGTAATTTTTAATAAGCGGCACAGCGTGGTGACGCCGCTGTCCAGATGGGCTTGCAGTGCTGGGGGAATGGTTCTCACAGGCGAATCTCCAGCAGTTCCACATTGCCATTCAGTACCGGCATCCGCTGGTGGCGATTGTCGATACTGAAACCGATCTCATCGTCCTCAAAGCGCACCGGAACATCGAATTCCCCGCTCCAAGTAATTTCCGCACCGTTATCGGCACTGAGCTGCACTTGGCCCGTGGTGTAGTCGATACTGTGAGCCACCGGATTGCCATCGGCAAAAATGGTTACCCGGCCAATCACCGGTTTTACAATTTTGCGCTGATAGGAAAAGGCACCGAATATATATTTTTTTACTAGCTGGTAGCTCTCGCTATTGCCGCTGCCAAAGCCAATCACTTCCCGCTCTGCTTCAAAATCACTGGCGTCTTTAAAACGAAAACCAATCAGTGCACCCATGCAAGCGTGATGGGCGGCGATTACGATTTGATTGTCTGCATAATCCAGGTTTTTAAACAGCACCGAGTAACGGCCCAGCGGGCGCTCCCACTCCGCATTGCGGCGCTCTACACCGCTGCGCAATGCTTTAATTTCGGTTTTATAGCGGTGGCCGTATTCGGAACCGTAGGCCACTTTTTCCAGCAGACGACTTTCATTAAACATTAAGAGACGAGCCTCCTGCGGTTAATCCGTTGTTTGCGTTCACTCTCGCGAGCGAGCTGTGTGGCAGTGCGATTATTCACCGTGCCATCGACGCGAATATTCTGTGTCATGGAAACCGGGCGGCTGTAATCCCCTGCACCACCACCGCTGTGCATATCCGCCTGAATCATGGCCAGGGTGCGGTCCAGTTTTGCGCTGGTTTCCGAGGTGGTCACCCGCTCGCCTTTTTGCAGCAGCCAGGTACCGTCCTCCGGTACGGCGTCAATACCGTCGTGGGCCATACCGGTAATTTTTGCCGCAGCTAAGCCTCCGGTAACATAGACCGCACCCGCCGCCGCAGCACCCAGCACCGGGCCCACATAGGGAATAGAAGCCATCGCGTTATAAGCGCCCATGGCGGTGTCCTGGGTGTTGGCAATCACGCTCTGCAGAGCATTGCGCTTTTTCTCATCCAATAGAGCCCCGCCGATGGAAAGGGCCGCGCGCATATAGGCAGCCTCTTCGCCCTCCATGCCTGAGTAATAATCCGAGGCCACTTGCATCAATAAACTGTAGCCATCCAGCTGCTGCTGACGGCGCAGGTCTTCATTGGCCTGGGTGATTTCGGTGAGGCGCTCCTCATACTGCTGCCGCAGGGATAATTCCTCCTCATCCCAGGTGGCATTGAGATCGGCGCGCTCGCTGCGGAATTGCTCCAGCATTTGCAGCTGGGTGGAATACCAGTCTTCCAGCTCTGTGCGGGCGGATTCGATATCCTCACCGCTATCGAGGCCGCCCAGGGTTGGGCCATCTTCGGTGGCGGCGTCGGCGATACGGCCGAGAGTGCTAGCCCGCTGCTCTTCGGTCAGGCCGGCCATGGCATCCACTATGGCCAGGCGCTCGCGCATCTGATCGGTGAGCACTTCTTCGTCGGTGCGCAGATCTCTTAAAAGACCGGCATAGGCTTCCTGATTGCGCTGCAGGGCCTGGGCTTCTTCCTTGGCGGTTTTAAATTCGGTGCCGAGTTCTTCGATCACTTCGTTAAAAATCAACCAGTGGTTTACAGGCGGCAACAGTTCGCCGTCTACAACCTTGGCCACTGCTGTGACTTCTTTTTCCAGATCGGCAATCACTGCCCTGAAATCATCGCCCAGCAAATCGCCAAAGTCGGTCTTTGTCGATGTACCAAAGAATACATCCCGCTGCTTCTGCAACGCTGCCAGTTTTTCGCGCAGGTCATCGACTGAAGTGCCCTGGTGAATATATTCCCCGGTGGCCAAGCGAATACCGCTGAGCAGCTTGCCATCACCGATCACGCCGCTATTGATGGTTGCGCTCAACTGCTCCAGCGAACGATCCAGCTTCAAGATTTCCGGCTCACCGTGGATCATGCGGGCGACGGATTTACCCACCTCTTGGGTAAATTTCACCAACTCAACCATGGCGGAAGCTGCCGCCGAACCCACATTAATCAGTGCAGTGGTGAGCGCGGAAAAAGCGGCTTGCGTTTTTTCGTTCTGAATCAGTTCGGTCAGGTCTTTGATGGCTGGCAGTGCGCCGGTGACCACCTCTTTTTCAAAGACGTCCAGTGCGCCTTTTAATTCATCCAGATTTTCGCGCACTTCCCCCAGCTGCTGCAGATCCAGATCCTACAGCACCGCGCCCACATCCTGCGCCTCATCACCGAGCCGATTTAATTCGCTGGCATTGTTGCGCAGAAGCGGCAGCAACAAAGTGGTATCACTGGCAATGGCCTCCATGTAAAAGGTCATTTCATTCTGGCTGAGATTGGCCCTTTCCAAGCTCTTTACATAGAGCCCCAGCACATCGCGGCCAGAGAGGTGGCGAAACTCCTCCGCCGTTACCCCCCACCTGTGGGGCAATATTGTCGAAGAAATCTTTTAATGGACCGCCGCCGTTTTGCAGGAAATCCCCGACTTTATCGGAGGTATCCTTAAGAATATCCGCGACCTTATCTTGCTCAACGCCGTAGCGCTGCGCGGCGTAGGTCATGCGTTGGAATTACTCGGTGCTGGTATTGGCCACTGCAGAGAGGTTTTCAATCTCGCCGGATTGTTCCACCACGCGCGCAGTCATTACCGCTAGGCCGCCGGCGGCGGCAACCGTACCCGCAGCAAAGGCCTTGCTTACGGCAGAGACGCTGCGCCTTACCGTGCGCTCCCACTTCTCTGTATTCTTCTCAGCTTTTCCCAAGCCCTTTTCAAAGCCACCAGTTTTAGCAACCAGATCAACGCTCAATGCACCCAGGTTTTTTTTAGACATAGCGATCCACAGGCCCCTAGTGCCAGCTTTTCATCGCCTCTTGCAGCGATAGCTCTGGCTCTTCCTCATGGGGTATAAAGTCGGTGATTTTTACGGGATTGCCTTTGCCACGGTGAGCATTGGCGTAGAGGGTGGCGAGTAGCGCCGTTGATCTTTCGATACGCATCCCAGGATGCAGGGAGCCGCGTTTTTTGCGGTAGAGCGCCCAGCGCTGGACCTCTTCATAGCTGAGCCGCTGCTGGGCCTCGGCGATGGTGCAGCCGCCCATGCCATTCAGCACCAGCTCATGCCAGAGTTCGTCTAGTTCGCTGAGCTGGGCGTCTTTCCCAGATTATTAACCGCGCCGATTTCCAGCAGCAGGGCCTGGGTCAGATTCGCATTGAGCGGACCACGCTCCGGGTCTGCCTCGCTGGAAATATCCTTGGCGGTAAATACCGACTTGCCCTCGGCATCGACAATACACGCAGCGATCCGACCCGCGATCACATCCCCCTCACCACGCATAGCCGCCACATCACTGATGGCGCTGTAATAAGAGAGGCGGCGTATATAAACAGTCGCCGACAACTCCTGTTCGCCCTGCTTCCAGGTAATGGAGCTTCACAGGAGCGCCGGAAAAAGCCCCCTGATGCTGCAGGGATTCAATGGATAATTCCATGATTAACCTCTTAAGTTGAAGACTTAACAGTCCAGGCTGAACCGCCGCTGCGCTGGATCGACATTTCACCATTGACCAAACTGTTCTGCTGGAAATCAAAAGGGAAGTCAGCCACATAGCCCTCAAAGGTGAACCAGGTGCGGGTTGTCGGTAAATCAAACTCTTTGGTTACAGAAACCGTGGGCGCCTCGGTGCCATCACTCCAGCCCACCGCCCATTTCATATTGTCCACGGTGTCATCTTGGGACAGCTCATGCAGGCGTTTATGGACCGCATTTCTCGGATCAATTTTGAGACCTACCGACGCCTGCCCCGGTGTACGCAGGCCCCGTTTGAATTTTTTATCCAAATCCTCCAAGGAGGTATCGTCGAGCTGATCCGCCGGGTTGCTACCGGGGTTAAAAGAATTCAGCCCGGTCACTTTCTTCACAGAGTCATCTGCCGGGTCGATAAAATAGATATTGGTGCCCTGAGCCAATTGAGACATAGGGGTTCTCCAGTCGCTTTAGTAGAAATGAAAGTCCGACGCAGGGGTGCGTCATTCAGTGGAATATTGGGCGATATAGGTCAGGCCTACTTCACCCAGTGGGTGATCCTGATCCAGGGCGAAATCGGTTTGTGAGAGCGCAAAAATTTCACAGGCACCCCCCAGGGTTCGATCCTGCAGGACACTCTCAACATCCTCGGAAGCCCTATCCAGCAGCTCATAGATATCCCCCCGGCTGTGCACCACCGCCGAAACGACAAGATCCAGTTGGCGAGTAGTACCTGAGAGTTCCTGTTCTGTTTGTTCTGTAGCAAAGCCCACAAGAATTGCCGGCAGCTTTTCCCGTTCAATGCCTTCAGTGGTTCCCGCTGAGGGAAAGTTGTAACCGGATAGGGTTTTCAGCTTGTTTAGGGCGGCATCGCGGATGGTGATGCGTTGGGTCATTTGGGATCGCTCCAGGAATTTTGGGCATAAAAAAACCCGCGAATGCGGGTTTGGCATATTCGATACAGCAGAATCCTTTACACTCCATATTATCTATGGATGGACTTATAAACCCCAGGGAGTCAAGATTAAAAAAATTAAAGGTGAAGAAATGCTTTCTAGGCCTGAATCTATTCAGGTTAGAACCACTTGCTACGGCAATACTCGCTCGGTACGGTATCGCTGATGCCCGTTAGCTTCAGCAACAATTGCCATTTATTGAGCACTGAGAACTTGTGCACTATTAAAGGATGAGCAAGTTTATTTCTCTTGCTATCCCCTTCTCATTTTTTATTTAGTAAAGGGGAATAACTATTCTGAAACAGGGGACACTTACTTATCCAAGCGCCCCTAAGTCACCTTTCCCAATTAATCAGAGGCGACTACTATTCTGACATAGGGGGTTCATGACCACAAGCCGAATGCTGCGGACAAGCAGCTGCGTAACTTGCGACGCTTAAAGCGCTAAATGCAAGCACAACACAAAGTAACAGTTTATTTGCTTTCATTTTATCTACATTCCTTATAAATTTTTCTAAAATAATTCAAACAAATACAGCTCGCACATATTATCCTGCCCCCTTAAAACCATCAAGCCCTGCACCTCAAAATATAAATCAAACTGGTAGGATTTATAAAGCCAAGCGTACCACTTAACTGCCCGCACTTGGCACTGAGGTATGTACTCAAGACATGTTAGGACTTTAAGATTATTTAGACCGGCATCTCGGATGAGGATGTGCTGGGTCACTGGGTAGTACTCCAGGTATTTTGGGCATAAAAAAACCCGCTGGTGCGGGTTTTTACTTATTACGTGAAAGAGCCTTTTCTACATTTACCTTTTAAAATTCTAAGAACTTATAAGTTGGATATAATTATTTTATTTACATAAAACCTTTAGCAACTCTTCAGAGCAGGGTGGTCAATGTATTTATTCTTAAGGAACATAATCGAGATCACCATTCTTCTTTATCTGTATATCTTCAATTGAATTGAATTTTGCAATCATTTTTTTCGATGAAAGAAATGAATGGACTTCACCAGTGATCTGTACGGCATACTTCTTTGAATGAGCCCCAACGATCTCATTATAAATCTCTTTCGCAACGTCAAAGGTTATACCAACCTCTCTATTTTTATATTTTGTTTTTAACTTGGCACGACCATCTTCATCTTTATAACTTCTATGGAGATCTTCGATATTTCCTACTAAAGTAACTGATGCCTCTTTGCTTCTATTCTTAAGAAGTTCACCTAGAGTTCTAATTTTTGTAGAACTCTTCGAACTCAAAAAAACCGGTTTCTTGTATCTTTCATCAATATTTTCTTTTGGCGACCATTCGAAAGTAAGCTCTAAATCCCTATGGGATTTCACACCAAACAACTTGAGTAGCGAGTCACATACCGTATTGGTAATCCCTTTTGATGTAAGTTCGTGAAGTTCAAATTCATCAAACTTGGATTCATCAACATTTAACTCACAATCATCAAGAAACTCTGATATGAATCTGACCTTATCAAATGTTTTTTCATTGATTAATCTTCCTAGGGATTTTCCTTGGTCAAACATCCCAGATACTTCACTGTCCCCAATTTCATATAACGGTGAATCTAGACTGATGATGTAACTTCCTACTTGGGTCTGCCCCATCATAACTTCACTTTTGAACGCGGATATGTGTTTCTGCTTGTCTTTAAACTTATGCAAGCAGCGTGCACTATCTTTCAATAGATCAAACGTAGATGAATACAGATCAATACCCTCGTTAAAAGGTATACGACCTTTACTCACATCTCCCGCAACCACACGTACAAGCATACGGTCAAAAGTAGGAGATATAATTTTTCGTATTAGCTCCTCATAACTAAGGCTTTCTTTCGAGCATAATTGTGATAATGCGTCATCAACCAACGTCCGAAAGCGCTTATGCCCCTCATTGACTGGCAGAGTAATTTCATACATCGAGAGGCCAGGGAAAACCCAAATTTCAAACGACTCTCCTAAAGTATCTACCTTTAACCAACCTTTCGAAGTTAGGTAGTGCTCTAAGTCAGCAAGCGAAACATCCTCCATAGAAATCATAAGGCTCTGCCTCGCTCACTCAGGTTCTTCAATAAGTCAATTAATGTGACATTATTAAACGGCTGAGAAAATGGAACTTCTACGCTTATGGTACTCTTATTTGGAACCTCGGGCTCGCCTACGAGGCTAGTCCAGTAACCTGAAAATCTAAGCTGAGATGAAATCGGATTCCACTGAACCCATTCATTACTCGCCACGGGACAAAAAACAACAATCAGTATTTTAGGTAGATCGTCAGTTTCTCGAAGATCGTTGTAATTCTTGATCGATAGTGGGTACCTAATACTTTGCATTTTCGAATCAAAATACTCGAATCGAGATGTACATTTTAGTTGCGCAAGAACTCTTGGCCTCTTCCACTTACCCAAAAAACCGGAGCCAATCAATTCAATATCAATGCTTTCATTATCTGTTCGCATTTCACTATAGTTAACACCCGCAGCAGCGCACATAGCCTTCACATAAGCATAACTATACTGCTCTTTTGCAGCAGTTATATCCAACCCCCCCTGTGTTGCTGGGGGCAGGGTTGGTTGATACTCCTTCATCAAATTTTTTAGCATAATAATTCGATAAAAACCTTACTACTACAAAGCGCGACCTAAAGCCATAATGGTTAACTCAAAAGCAGCACCTTTATATCACCCTCCTCTATATTCCTAAACTACTTGCGCTTCATACTGCAGGAAAAAATTATGTGAATCGTACAGTTATCCATAGTTGGTACAAAAGTGAGAAAAATAGAACACAGAATAGCTTATTAAATACACAGAATCTTTACTCTTCCGCCTAACTTTGGGCTCCCTTTGAAAGTCGATAAATTTCTAATTTGTACAAATGGATAGATTAAGCTGGGTTGATCTTTTTTATTAAATCAAACTTCTTCGTATGTTTTTATTCCACGGGCATCTCCAACAGTCGAAGACTCTTATAAGCGCTATTCTGATCACATTCCAAAACTGACGATCAGTAGATGTACCATCTATCTACCTGTCCAATTGGAGCCGCCAAACAACCCCATTATCCGACAGTCGCTTGTGCACCGTATAATCCAAACCACCAAGGGTGATTAGAGTTGTAGCCTCTACTTCATTGACCAGTAGGACCAACTCGATGCGCTGCAAACAAGAGACTTTCCGCCGCCTCAATCACTACTGGAAGTTGACCTCCCCGTCAATGGTTGCAAAATCTACTTATTATTACCCTGGGTATTCATTATTGCTTCAAACAGCTTTACTCTTCTTTGCCACTGAAGACTATTCACACCAAGACTCTTAGCGTACATATCTTTTGCCTTTAGATGGAATCCCATCGCTTCATCCATTTTGTTTTTGCGTGCAAGTATACGAGCAATTCCTGCTAAGTCAGCAGCTATAAACGAAAGTCGTGCATCTTCAATTTTTAATTTTCTCTCTAAGGAGCTCCTATACAACAATTCCGAACGCTCATAATTCTCCAATAATTCCTCAGTTCTTGCCAGGTTACTTTCTATTAAAGATATATCACCATCATCCGATGGTTCCTGTGTACTCAAAATTTCGTAGGCTTGAGTTAATAAAACTCTAGCTTCATCAGGTTTATTATTTAGATTCATTGCGGACGCCAAGTTATTCATCTGTATCGCAAGCCAATCAGGACTAACTGAAGAGTCCTTCCTCATTTCATTTAATGCTTTTTGATGGTAGTTTTCAGCCAGCACGAACTCCCCATGATTTTGGTGCTTTGCAGCAACTTTAATAGTATTTAGATATGCTCTTTGGGAAGGAACCTGGGAACAACCAACCATTAATACTGTTACAACCAGGAAAAGCCTGAAAAATTTCATGAGGAGCACCTAAATTTCATATTGATTTGTATTTCTAGATTTTCTCCTGAATTCATCAGGATAAAAAGCTTTATTAGCTGACCCATTAAGCAAAATAACTAAATTGGTTGATGGGCAATTTAAATTCTTTCCTTTATACACCTTATGTGACTATGGCGATTTATACAAATATTTAACCTACCACCTGCACCCGCCTCACAATCCCACCATCCTCCAATAAAGTACTCACCTGGTACTCTTTACCAGCGTGGTAAATCAGATCCCCCACGCTATGGGTCCCAACCTCACCGACCAGTAAGCTAAACTCAATTCGGGGTATCCGCACACGTCCCTCATCTTCGAACTCGTCAATCTCCTGCTCAAAAATCACCTTGCAATCAATTGGCTCAGCACCGCTACCATCGGTGTAGGTAGCGGGCTTACCCCATTTACGAAACGCGCGCTCTGCGGCTCTCTGATCCAGATCCATGGATCACCTAGGCCTTTACCGTGCCAGGTACGCCGGTAAATTTCACCGCTAGGCTGGTAACGCCATCACCGGCAGCCTGGTAGTACCGGTGATATCACCGGTTGCGGCTGCTGCAGCGCTATCGTCAGAGGTGCGCAGCTTGGCCTCTGACCGATTTAAGCGAATGGGATACGACGTAAAATCAGTACAGCAAATGATGGCGCATACTGATGAGCGTGTCACACAAGCTTATCAGGCGGGACACGGCATCGATTATGAGGAGATTAGTATTTACCTAGATGAAAAAGCTATTGGAAGGGATTTTTATTAATATACCCCGAACAACTAAATCGGCAACTGCCACTGAATTACCATCAACACCCCTAGATAATTTTAGGACAAAACCACTCTATTCACTCATGCTCTTCATGAAGAAAGAATCATAAATATTGCATAAGACGCAAGAACACTGGGGAAAACAAAATCAAAAAATAGACACCTTAAATTTTGCGCAGCAAGAAAAAATCTATACCTCCGGTCAAAAATTTTTATTGGGACTAAAATATTATCTGATGTGACCGCTCTGCGAATTACTCCAATTGAGCGATTTAAGGAATCCCAATGTAATTTATTGGCGTGAAGCTTAGCAGGAATATTTATGACATCTCTTGGTAATTCAGCACCTTCTCTTCTAGGCCCATCAATTATCTCTCTAATTTCTCTTTCACTCTCAATAGCTGAAGATACATGTTCGCCTATAGAACCAACCTTTCCTGCCTGTGTCGACCACCAGTGGTAGAGCGAGGCGTTACGAGGGTCCGATGGATAAGTTTCCTCATAAGCATCTAGAGAAGTCTGTCTTAGTCTATAAGCCGCTTTAATACCAGTTACACGAACCTCCCACTCCTGAAAGGCCTCGTATATATTCCACAAAAAATTAACCAAAAATAAAGAATGATAATTAGCAACCCGTTATAAATAAGGTCACTACTCAAATCTGTGAACTTTAACCCGAAAAAAGAGGACTTAGGATCTATTTTTATACCACCCAAGGTCATAAATAAGGATATAAAACTAACCAATACAACATTAGACCTGACTTTCTTAACTGAATCTTGAAGCTCAACCAAGACCGACTCTTGGAAAACCTTTGAGATGCGCTCGTTATAATTACTCATTGCTCAGACTCTCTCCTTAGAATCAATAACGTCGGCAAAAGATACAAACCTTTCCTGCTTCAGAGCGAGAGAAATTCATCTATGGAACAACTAATAAACGAATATGGGCAGGAATTTCAGACGAAAAAAAAGGACCTGAAGGCCCTTTTTCTTTCTTGCGAGTTTTTGTTCACGTTTTTGTCCGCCGGATAAGAGGTCGTGACCCTCTTCTCGCAACCCCTTGATAGGCAAGGGAAATTTGGTGGAGCTAAGCGGGATCGAACCGCTGACCTCAACACTGCCAGTGTTGCGCTCTCCCAGCTGAGCTATAGCCCCAAATCTTTTTTGCTTAACGTTTCCGTTGAAAGCGAGGCGCATTTTAGCAAGGTTTAGGCGCCTGTCAACAGAAAAAATAACTTTTTAATCAATTAGTTAGCAGCCGGATCGGCACAGCCCCCTGTCGGGGGCTGTGAAGCGCTTAGGGGAGTGAGGCGTACTCCTTTTCCCAGCGCTTGAGGACTTTTTTCCCGGCGCCGCCCAGGGCGTCGATGGCCTGGCGCAGGCGGGCGCGGCTGAGGTCGGGGCCCAGCAGTACCATGGCGTCCATTACGGAGAAGGAGGCGGTGGTGCCACTGATGGCGACAAACAGGGGCGCGTTGAAATCTTTGAGCTTGATCTCCATGGCCGTGGCCAGGGACTTCACACCCTGGAAGATGCTGTCGCGATCCCAGGTGCGCAGGGCTTCCAGGCGCCACAGGGTGAATTGCAGTAACTTCTTCTGCTCTTCCAATTCCAGCTTGTTACCACTGAAGCTCTCTTCGGTGAGCGGCAGCTTGCCTGCGGCGAGGAAGCTCACCAGCGGTGCGAAGTCGCCAAAGGTCTCCATGCGCTCGCGGGCATGGGGCAGTACTTTGAGCAGATTTTCGCGGTTAAACATCCAGTCGATGAGGCGATCGGCGAGCTGTTCGTTTTCCAGTTCACGAATCCACAGGCCATTCAGCCAGGATAGTTTTTCCACATCGAACACCGGGCCACCCAGGGATACGCGGTGGATATCGAAGTGCTCGAGCATTTCCTCTAAAGAAAATTTCTCGCGCTCATCCGGCATGGACCAGCCCATACGGCCCAGATAGTTGAGCAGTGCTTCGGGCATAAAACCGGCGCGCTGGTAATAAAGAATAGAGGTGGGGTTTTTGCGCTTGGACAGTTTGGTTTTGTCCGGGTTACGCAACAGCGGCAGGTGGCAGAGCACCGGCATCTCCCAACCAAAATATTCGTACAGCAGTTTGTGTTTGGGCGCCGAGTTAATCCACTCTTCACCACGCAGTACATGAGTGATCTCCATCAGGTGATCATCCACTACGTTGGCCAAGTGGTAAGTGGGCATACCATCGGATTTAAGTAGAATTTGCGCATCCACTTGAGCCCAGTCGATCTCGATAGAGCCGCGCAGCAGATCTTCCACCACGCAAGTGCCGCTCTCCGGCACATTCATGCGCACGACGTAAGGTTCACCGGCGGCGCGGCGCTTTTCCACCTCTTCTTCCGGCAGCGCCAGGTCACTGGGTTTCAGTGAAGTGCGGCCTGCCTCGCGCAGCTCTTCGCGCAGTTGCTCCAGTTCTTCGGCGGTGCGGTAGCAGTGGAAGGCATGCCCCTTCTGCACCAGTTCATCACAGTGAGTTTTGTAAATATCACCGCGTTCGCTCTGCCGATAAGGACCATGTGGACCACCAACATCCGGCCCTTCCTGCCAGTCCAATCCCAACCAGCGCAGGCTATCCAGAATCGCCTGCTCGGATTCCGGGGTGCTGCGCTGCTGATCGGTATCTTCGATGCGCAACACAAACTGGCCACCCTGGGCGCGGGCAAAACACTGATTAAACAGGGCGATATAAGCGGTACCAACGTGGGGGTCACCGGTTGGAGACGGTGCGATTCGGGTTCTTACGGTCATGACAAACCTGATTGAAGGTGAATAAAGGACACTTAAGGCGCGGGATTATAGCGCTGGCCGGGCCTTGGGCACAGGCGTAGAAAAGCCATCAAGAAGATCTTTTAGACGCCACAAACCAAAAAACCCCCACAAATGGCGTGACTTAAATCACAAAAAAAGTATCATTTCCGCCATAAAGACGGAATAGCTTGACTAACGCAGTACCCCTGACCCGTGCAGGATCTTCGCGAGCAGCTTTTCACAGAACGATAACCAACGGCTCAGGAAGATACGCCATGCACAAAAATGTAGTTCGTTCACTGGTCTCTGCCGTCGCAGCAGGCATCCTTTTCAGCACCTCGGCAGCCACTATGGCGGCTTCAGATAGCGCCAGTAGTGATATCACTCTTAGCTTTACCCCAACTATTGAAATTGCCGAGGTGGGTGATGTTGTAATTACCGATCCCGCGTTGGGCACCGATGCGGTTGCCAGCGAAGACTTTTGTATTGGCGGTTTTGGCTTCCCCACGTTCAGTATCACTTTCGAAAGTAATGATGGTATCAACGACAACGTGTTCAGCCTTTCCGGCAACGGTCTCGATGTACCCTACAGCGTGGGCTTCGATAACAGCACCAGCGGAACTTTTACCGCGGTCAACGCAGGTCAGGCAGTTACCGGGCAAACCCGCAACGCCGCCTCCTGCAGTGGTTCAGACAACGCCAGATTCCAGATCACTGTTGCCAATGGTGATTGGCAGACCAGCGATGTCCTCAATGGCACCAGCTATACCGATACCCTGCTGATCACCGTCGCTTCTGAATAATTTTTTGGCGTGGCCGGATAGGATTTCCAGCCAAACCGATAGTAGTTTATGGCAGGAAGTCTTAATCGATGGCATGCGCTGGCTTTTTGCCTGGCGCAAGCCATTCACGCCAATACCTTTGCAGCCACAGCAGCCACTTTTCTGCTGGAAACCTCTGCACCGGAAGGTTTTGATACGCTAACTGAACCGCAGCAGTTGCTGGCGGATCTATATTATGGTGGCCGCTATATAGGCGCAGCGCAGATTACCGCTGACCCCACCCATATTCATTTCGACCAGCCAGAATTATTACTCCCGCTGCTGCCAGAATTACTGGATAGAGAGGCGGTGCTGGCGGCAATCAGCAAACCTTTACCCAAAAATTCGCAGTATGTATGTCGCTCGGCCAGGCAAAAACACTGTGGCTACCTGCTGCCCGAAAAAGTGGCAGTGATTTACGACGAGAGCCGCTATCGGCTCGACCTGTTTTTTTCCGCAGACCTGCTGCCGCAAGAGGCGGCCATTACCGACCCCTATCTCCCTGCATCTACCAGTGCGTTTTCCATTGTGCAAAACCTCAACGGCACCTGGAGCGGGGTGGAAAGTGATCTCGGTGGCAACAGCCACAGCGCAACTCTAAATGGTAATACTATCGTCAGCTTTGGCGAGAGCGCTCTGCACGCCCGTTGGTCCGCCGCCACAGAGCAGCACAACCAAATTAGTGCGCTGCATTGGTCCAGGGATTACCGCGGAAAAGCCTACTCAGTTGGTTTACTACAACTCCAGGGTGGCTGGCACTATTTCGGCAGCCAAAACACACTGTATGGACTGGAATTACGCAGCTCACAGCTCAGTCGCACAGACACCAAACACCGGCAGGGCGCGCTGCTTGAAATCAATATGCCGGTGCGCGGGCGCGTGGAAATTTATCGGGATAAGCGGCTAATTCACACAGAAATGCTGGAGGCCGGTAACCGCCTGCTTAATACCAGCACCCTGCCCCACGGCGCCTACGAAATCGAGGTGCGCACCTTTGATGAGATGGGCCGGGCATTGTACCGTCACACGGAATTTTTCACCAAGGATTCCCTGCTGCCCGCCCCTGGGGAGTGGTCCTGGAGTTTTCACGCGGGCCAGCCTGCGCAGCCCTTTAGTAATACGCAAACGCTACCCGAGCGCTACGATGACATGCTGGTGCAAGGGTCTATTGCCCGCCGGCTCACCAGTAACCTGGGGCTCTTTGCAGCGGCGAGCTCAACCCAAGAGCAACAACTTTATGAAGTCGGCACCCGCTGGGTAGGGCGTTATTTTGAAATTTCACCGAGCCTCGTGACCAGCGACGATGGGCGCAGTGGCCACAGGGTTCAAGCACTGTTGAAAACGCCTTTCGCCACACTGAGCGCCATTGATACCAGGCTGGATAACACCAGGGTATTTAATGAGCCGAACAGCCTGCAGCTGTTGCCCAACGGTTATTCACAGCGCAGCCTGGCTGTGCAGAGTAGTCTATTTGGGGGGCAACTGGCTTTGCGTTTGCGCGAGCGGGATAGCTCCTACTATTTACTGCCCGGAGAGCAGGCCGATCGGCTGGAAAGTGCACGCAAACTCACCACACTCTCGTTTAAGCGCAATATTTTCAAAAGCGCAAAGTGGCTCGGCAGCGCGACCCTCTCCTACAGTGAGGCCGATGAACAACAATACACCGGCCTGGAGGTAGAATTCCGGCGGCGCTCCAAACACTGGCAGCACAGTGCAAATCTACATAGTGAACGCAGCAACCACAGTGGCCGCGAACAGCGGTTGGCCCTGCAAACCCGCTGGAACGATAGAGACTTATGGGCTGCGGAATTTGAGCAACAGCTTTCCGCGGAGAAAAGTACACAAACTGATTACTTAGAGAGTCGCAGTTATCTCGCCGGCCATTTCGGTTATTTAAACAGCACCTTGGGTTTTAATAGCGATAACACTGGCAAAGCTTTCAATTACCTGGGCGGTTTCAGCACCAATGTAATTGCAACGGGGAATACCCTCGCCTGGGGCGGCGAGCGCACACTGCAAAGCGCGGTCATTATTGAAATCGATGGCAGTGATCAGCAGGATTTTGAAGTGTTAGTGGATGGCACCCGGCGCGGTTATGCCAAGGGCGGTGAAAAGTCTGTCATCAACTTACCCGCTTTTAAAAGTTATGACCTCTCCCTGCGCCCACTGGACAATGGTTTCTTCGATTACCGCGAGCAGAGCGAAACCTTTACCCTGTATCCCGGTAATGTGAACTCTACAACCTATCAGATAGAGCAACAGCGGCTCATTTTGGGGCGCCTTACCGATATGGGAGAGGGCTTAGCAAACACCCGGCTTTCCATCGGCGAACACAGTACCACTACCGACCAGTACGGTGTATTCCAGCTGGAAATCCATACAAACCAGAAAAGCCTGCGCTCCCAGGAATTAACCTGGGATTTGTGCCGTGCCCCCATAACTCTTCAGTCTTCTGGAGAGAACTGGCTGAATATCGGTACCGTAGAGCAATCCGAGGCAAGCTGCCAAATGGAATACACCGCGGAGGTAATCGGTGCGCAACGTTAAAGACCTTCTCGGCAAACTCCTGTGGCTGGGTTTGCTTTTTTTGTCTTGCCATATGCCGGCCCAGGCCCAGAGCTGCTCCAGTAATGACAACTTACGCACCTGTAACCTTGGCGGTACACACAATCTGAATTACCAATCCAATACCAAGGAGATTGCCTTTACCTTGCGTAGCCGCAGTTCATTCGGTGGCCGCGCTTACACTTACTATGCCGAGCTTGCGCCTCTGAGTGGTAACACCTTTACACTGACTGCCGACAATGGCGATACCCTGGATATTGCCTTTACCTTAGACCCCAGCAATAGCGATGCACAGTCGCTAACACTCAATAATCTCGCAGGCCCTTTTAACGGCAGTAGCAACGATACCAACGCCGCCCTTTTAGTGGAAATTGACAACACCAAGACTCCCTCTTCCAACCAATATACCGGAAGTTTTCAGCTTACCCTGGAGCAATACTTCCTTGTCTTCGTGACCGGTAGCGAAACCGTAGACTTTGATATTGTTTTGGAGGTGGAGCCCAACATTGTCATTCGCAATCTGGGGGATATTGACCTGAGTAATTCGGGCATCTCTTTTGGTCAGGCGATTGAGGGGCAGGAGGACTTCTGTATTGGAGGCATTGGTTTCGACCGCTATACAGTCAATCTTTCCAGCGGCAATGGCAGTACTGGAGGAAGCGGGATTTCCCCTTATGCCCTCAAAGGCGCCGCTGAGCACATGGTTTATTCGGTCAGCTTCTCCGATGATTTAAATGGCAGTAACGCCAAGAACCCGAATAACCAGGGCGATATACCGGGATCATTTGTAAGGCAGTCCAACGAAGCCTGTATCAGCGACAACGCCAGGGTGACTATCTCAGTAGCCCCCTCAGACTGGGAGCAGGCCGGGGAGCCCCTTTATACCGATGTATTAACCGTTACGGTTAGCAGCCAGTGATAGCTTATTTATCCAAATAAACCCCTTAGGCTAAAGTAATTGGCACAGCAATAAACTATAAGCCCAATAATATTTCGCTGATTAATGGTTGACTCCGGCGCCTTTTTACAACCTGCTCTAAATTTCAATTAAAAAATATACGCCAGCATTTGGGCTCCAAATAAAATTATTTTGAAAATAAAAACCCATAGATAACCGCAACTTAATGCGCGTTACTGGCCACACTCTAGTCACACTCTAGTCACACTTCTGTCACACTTCTGTCACAGAAAATATCTCAAAGCTCTTAGTGTATTTTCACGAAAAAATTAAGAAATTTTCACTATTATTCACTGGCCTAATGGGCAATCTTTCCTATTCTTTTAACCGCAAACGAAACCATAAGCTGTTCTCTCCACACTTGGTTAAAGGATACAAATAATGAACCGCATTTTATTACGCACTGTCACACCTATGACACTGGCATTCATAGCATCTTTTTCTGCACAATCTACCCTTGCAGTCACCGATAACGAAGACTCTATTGTGACGCTGCAATTTAATGAAACCATCAATATGGTTAGAGTTGGCCCCCTCACCATCACCGATCCAGCAACTGGAACCAACGCTACCGGTATTGAAGATTTTTGTGTTCGTGGCACCGGATTCTCGACTTTCGCTATCACTTTTGATAGCACTAATGGTAGCGCCACTAGTGAATTTATCTTGTCAGATGGTACTACTGATGTGCCATACCAAGTTGGCTATGACAATAGCCTTAGTGGAAGCTTTACAAGTGTTTCCGAGGGCGTCCCTTTGACAGGACAAGCAATCCAAAACTTCGGCCCTTGTGTAGGATTCCCTGATAACGCCCGCTTTCAGGTCACTATCCTGAATATGGACTGGGAGAATTCTATGGTTCTAAGTGGTAATAATTACACTGACACCTTGATGCTCACGGTAGAGTCAGAATAAACAAAAAAAATAAAATAAAAATTAATGTCCGTTATTTTGGTCTGATAATTGCTTTTTTATGCAAAGAAAAAAACCCGCCTGGCGTTTTCATTGGTTATTACTGCCAGCGTTACTCTGGCAGGCAACCGCTTACCCGAAAGAACCGGTTAACTTTATAGCAACCGATGTGCCGGCGGGTTTTGAGGATCTCACTAAACCACAGATGGTTGTGGCCGACCTCTTCTATGGCGGCCAGATGATTGGTGCCGTGCAAATTACTGTGCACCCCACTTTTATCGAATTTCATGACCCAGCTGCAGTGCTGAAGTTGCTACCACTACCCCTAAATCCGGAGCGGGTGGAACAGCTTCTTCAACAACCCCAAAGTAAAAATTCAGATCGAATTTGCCAAAACGCTACACAGGACGACTGTGGATTTCTGAGCCCTAAGGATTTTGCTGTTATCTATAACAACGACCTTTACCGAGTAGATGTTTTTTTCGCACCAGATCTATTGCCGCAACAGGTGGCGATTTCTGACCCCTACTTACCGCCCTCAAGTAGTGAATTCTCCTTAATACAAAACCTGAGTGCGGCCTGGGCCGGCAATTATTCTAACGAAACCGACAATAGCTACCGCACAACTTTTAATGGAAATACGATTATTGGATTTGGCGAGAGGGCAATTCGCAGCCAGTGGCACTATTCAGATGAACAGGGCTACCAGGTTAGCAATCTATATTGGGCCAAAGATTTTCGCGGTAAGCACTACTCTGCAGGACTCTTTCAGCCCCAGGGTAATTTCGGCTATTTCAATACCTCACGATCAGTTTTCGGTGTGGAGTTCCGCAACTCCCGGTTAACCCGTACGGACCTCTCCTACCAGGAAGGCGCTCAGGTGGAAATTAATATGCCGGTGCGCGGGCGAGTAGAGGTTTACCGAGAAAACCGTCTGGTTCACTCGGAGTTATTGGATGCTGGCAACCGGCTGCTCGATACATCAAGTCTTCCAGGTGGGGCTTATGAGATTGAAGTGCGCACTTTTGATGAGTCGGGTCGCCTTCTCACCAGTTTCACCGAATTTTTTGCCAAAGACTTCTATCTACCCGCACCGGGAGAGTGGCATTGGAGCCTGCTCGCCGGGATGCCTACAGAATTCGGCAACCACCGCGGCCTGCCAGACTATTATAACGAAGGTCTTATACAGGCCTATTTGGGCCGCAGGGTATCCGACAATATTGCGCTTTTCAGTACTATTTCTGCCACAGAAAATCAGCAATCCCTGGAACTGGGCGCACGCTGGATAGGGAGCCGGCTGGAACTCTCCCCGAACTTTCTGCTAGGCCGGGGAGGACAAAAGGGCTACAAACTGGAAGGGATACTCGAACTCCCCTTCGTCACCTTAAATGCCTCCATTAGCAAGCTGTATGGAGATAAGCATCTATACCCTCGGGATGAATACCCACTACTGCGCAATAATTTTTCCCAGAAAATTATCGGTATGCAAAGTGCAGTTTTTGGCGGTAACCTCTCACTTCGATACAGTGAAAGAAGCCGAACAACGGCAACTTATTCTGACGACCTTCCCGGCGGCCTCTACTCAAACAACATCAATAAATTTACCACACTGGCCTATAGGCGCTCACTGATCAGAAAAAGAAACTGGTTGGGCGATGTCATATTTTCTTACAACAAATCAGGCGATGAAACTTATTCAAGCATCGATTTTCAAGTCAGGTACTACGCTGACCAATGGCAACACTCTGCCACGGCCCTTAGAGAATTTGGCAACGATCAAATAGAAACCCCACATAGACTGAGTTTTGAAAGCCGCTGGAACGATAGGGAACTATGGTCTGCGGAAGTGGAACAAGCCCTGGGGGTTGAAAATACTGATGATGGCTATTACCTGGAAAGCCGCACCCGCCTCTCCGGCCGCCAGGGTTTTATCAACTCGGCGGTTAATTACAGCAAGGATGGCAGTAATCGCACAACCAACTTCCTGGGTAGCTTCAGTACAAACATTATTGCCACTGGCAAGCAGATTGCCTGGGGAGGAGAAAGGGCTTATGAAAGTGCTATTATCGTCGATATAAATGGCAGCGAAAATAATGATTTTGAAGTGCTTGTGGATGGTTCCCGCCACGGTTACGCAAAAGGGGGTAAGAAATCGGTTATCAACTTACTCCCATATCACAGCTACGATATTACCTTGCGACCACTGGATGATGGTTTTTTTGAATTCAAGGAAAAAAGCCAGTTTATCACTCTGTACCCAGGAAATGTTTCCGAGAGCACCTACAGCATTCAATCACTCTACGTCATTATGGGAAGGTTAACTTCTTTTGGTAACGGCATCCCCGAGACGCTTGTTTCCATCGGTGAGCATGATGTCACAACGGATAAATTTGGTGTCTTTCAATTAGAAGTCCCTATTGAGATGGAGGGGCAATCTACCCTGGAGGTCAAATGGCTTAACTGCAGTATTAGTGTTGAAGTCGAGGATTCCGGGGAAAACTGGATCAACTTAGGGACGCTACAGCAGTCAGACGCCTACTGTCTCCCAGCCTTTGAAGTCAGCAAACACAATGAAAAGCAATAAAAAGTTTCCTACTCCCAAGCCACTTTACCTGGCGATATTGACTGCGGGATTCACCATGGTGCAACCCAACCTGTCGTTGGCGGCCTGCACCGGGGACATTTATTTACGCACCTGCGATCTACAGGGGCGCCATACTGTCAACTATGAAGCGCATAAGAAAGAAGTGGATTTTACGCTCCGCAGCAATCGAAATGGTCATGCCCAGCCCTTTGCCATAAGAGTTATCCCCGAGATCGGCAGAAAGTTTCAGTTGTTTTCCGACACAGGGGAACCACTGGATATATCCCTTTCTTTCTCCTCCAGGAACAGTGCATCTACCCCTTTACGCCCGGATATATTCAGTAAGCAGTATCCTGGCAGCCTCAATGATTTAAGTAACTTTCTAAGCGTGAATATCAACCCTGCCAGTGCAATCACGTCCAACTATTACTATGGCAACTTCCAGATGGAGGTGATGCAGTATATCAATTCACAAAATACCGAGTCTCAAACAGTGAATTTTGATATTGAAATGGAAGTTGAACCTAACATCAGAATCCGAAACCTCAGAAATATTCAAATCACTGCTGCAAATTTTTCTTCTGGGCAGGATATCACCGGCTATGAGGATTTCTGTATTGATGGGGTAGGTTTTAGCAACTATCTGGTTAGCTTAACGAGCAAAAATGGAATTATCCCTGGTGCCAGAGGAACAAAAATGTTTGAGCTTGAAGGTGCAATGGAGAGCCTGCCCTATGCAGCCTCCTTTACCGACGACATGAATCAAACCCTTGGTGCCAGAACACTGGGTGTTGAGCAAGTTCGGGGCACCCTGCCAAACAGAGCTCCCGGCCGGTGCCTAACAGATAATGCCAGGCTGATTGTTACTATTCCCGCCGGCAGTTGGGAGCAGGCTAGAAGTTCCTTCTACTGGGATGTACTAACGGTAACCGTTACCAGTCAATAACTGATTACTAAAAGCCGTAATACGCTCTAACAGGACCTATCTAAAGAACTACTCTTCAGTATTAATCCAGAGCAACAAACGAAATCAAAAGAAGCAATAAGGCCAAAATCTTATGCCTCACTGCCTCCCGTTAGATTTATCCTTTCAGGGGAAAGCGGATTCTTTCGCTGTTTTGGCCGCGTAATAACACTTCCAGCTCGCCATTGGCTGGCACATCCGCCACTTCAATACTGGTACCGGCATAGAGCCTGCCAGAGGTTTCGAGCTTTTCGCACTCCCCCTCGGCAAAGCAATGGCGAACTTCCACCACCTCAACATTAATATTGCCATTATTAGTGAGGCGATAAGAGCCGTTTTCTTCTTCCAGCCCAACCTTGTAGGCTCCGCCTTTTGGCTGGACAAAAACCAGCGCCTGGTATGCCACAAGAATTTTCAGTGCGGTTTGCTCTGTCTTAATTTCGCCGACAACCGGCTTGAAAGTCACGCGGTAGACTTTCTCTTCCTCCAGGTTGCGATCGAGCGCCATCAGGCGAAA
The DNA here is from genome assembly GCF_052466775.1 of Microbulbifer sp. CnH-101-G. Taxonomy (NCBI): domain Bacteria; kingdom Pseudomonadati; phylum Pseudomonadota; class Gammaproteobacteria; order Cellvibrionales; family Microbulbiferaceae; genus Microbulbifer; species Microbulbifer sp. CnH-101-G. Next base: position 241,816 of record NZ_CP174292.1, on the reverse strand, counting down.
GCGTTTTCTCTCTCCTGGGGCTAACACGGCTTTCGATGGGCTCACCAGGAGCTTGAATTCATCGGGATTGATCACCCGGATTCTCTCTTCATTTTCCCTACCGGGATTATCCACACGGAAAATTTCCGTCTGTACATAAAGAGTTTCTTCATCTGGGTTACTGACTACGACATCATCCCTTGAACTGGGACCATCCTCCAAATAGAGGACAATTTTATCCACAGACATGGCGGCCATTACCGGCTGGGCAATCAGCAATACAAACGCAATGAATAGTTTTTTCATAAGTGACCGAGTATTTTGAGAGACGCTTATTCTAAGCCCGACATTTTACACTGGTGAAATGTTGGTTACTTCTTTTAAAACAGGCACATGAGCAAGATAGTTATTCTGCGCTGATTATCAACTCTGAAACCCCTTTGATATCCCCCTCAGTCAGACACCGTTTAGCTCCAAAATCTAATGCCTGCTGCCCCCTACTGAAATCCTGCGCCCGGGCTGTCACACTGATGTGCTTAGCCGGGAGATTTTGCAAGCACAACTCGCGATGAGTGCCCCGCTCCGCCTGTCGCAAAGTCGCATTCGGCGAAAAAACTAGCGTAATCTGCGCCGTCGCAGAGGCTGAACTACTGGCAGCTGCAGGGTGCACGATAAAAACACCAGCCAACCAGCCAAAAAGCAAAACCGCGCCCAATCTGAAACTGCTCATAGGCGGTACATACCTCTTTACAGTACGGCAAACACCATCCGTACAGACAACAAAAGAGCGATACCTTCTAATTTTAGCTATGGAAGTTAGCGCTGCCAGCCGGGCTCCCATCAATCACGGATTTCCAAGGCTCAATGCGTATCCAATTTTCCTCGGCACTCCACTTGCAACGCCCTCTCCACCGTCTATTTTTCCTGTAAGACCCGATTCCACCCTGGGCCATTGACCTTTGGGTTACAGAGCGCCAAAGCGCCTATATCCAGCCGACAATAACGCCTGCTTTCCGGATTTGACTCACATGCTAATCGCGCACCGTGGCGACAAAACCCGCCACCCGGAGAATACCATCGCCGCCTTTGAGGCTGCTCATAACCTGGGCGCCTGTGCCATTCAGTGCGATGTCCGCTTTAGCCTGGATGGCACCCCCTGGTGCTATCACAAAGATACCCTGCCGCTCCCCAATGACAGGCGCGAGCACTACTTCCACGACCTGAGGGACTCCCAGCTCAGCCGCCTGGCCATCGATTCCTTTATACAGGTGGTGGATTGGGCCAGTTGCCACCGGCACCTGGATTGGTTTGTGGGCATCTCCGCAGCCAATATCGCCAATTTGGGTTTTACCGCCGCAGTAAAGAAGCTGTTGGAGCAAATGCGCAATGAGCGCGAGTCCTTCGCCCTGCTTACCCAGGATTGTCGCAGCCTCCGGGCTGCCCGCAATATGGGCTGGCACAGGGTGGCCCTGCAGATCAGCAGTGTGCCGCGCTGCCTGTCTGCAGATATTGTCACTCTGGCCCCGGAGTTTCTGCTGATCCGCGATAGCTTTATCGACTGTGAGGAGTTACCACCGGGCCCCTGGCAATGGGTGGTCTACGAAATCAATTCCGCCGAAGAGGCCGTACTCTGGCGCAAGCGGGGAGCGCACCATATCCTCACCGGCAACCTGCCGCTGTTGATGCGCTCCCGGGAAGCGAGTGATGTCTACGGATTTTGATGTCCTGGTAGTTGGCGCGGGAATTCTTGGCGCGGGTACCGCTGAGGCCCTGGCCAAGGAGCACCATTCGGTAGTGATACTGGAGCAGCTGGGTATCGCCGCAGCCACCTCTTCGCGTTCCTCCAAGCTGATCCACGGCGGCTTGCGCTATCTGGAGAGCGGGCAGTTCCGCCTGGTTTATGAGTGCCTGCGCGAACGCAGCTGGCTGTTGGAAAATAAACCCCAGTTAGTGCGCATGGTGCCCTTTTATATTCCGGTCTACCGTCACAGCAAGCGGTCGCCATGGATGGTGAGGTTGGGGCTCAGCCTCTATGCACTACTTTCCGGTATCGGCAGCGAGGCCTCACGTTTTCGCGCTTTATCCAAAGCGGAGTGGGATACCCTGCCAGGCCTCAAGCGGGAAGATTTACTCGCGGTGTTTCGCTACTACGATGCGCAAACAGACGACGCTGCACTGACCCGCGATGTGGTTGCCTCGGCAATTGCCCACGGCGCACAAATCATCTGCCCCGGCAGCCTGGTAGGCGCGGAGGTTACCGATGAGGGTGTGCGGGTTGATTACGTGGCCGATGGCAAGCTGAATACGCTACACACCCGCGCGCTGGTCAATTGCAGCGGGCCCTGGGTAGCCACCACCAACGCGCGCTGCTCACCCCCAGTGCCCCTTCCCCCCATCGACCTTGTGGCAGGCACCCACATACTGCTGCCACTGTCCCTGGGCAACAAGATCTTCTATGTGGAAGCCGAGGACCACCGCGCGGTATTCGTCATGCCCTGGCAGGACAAGACCCTGGTGGGTACCACAGAGCGCCCTTTCTGCGGCGATCCACGGGAGGTAGTACCCACCGTAGAAGAGGAGGCTTACCTGCTGCGCACGGTGCAGCAGCACTTTTTCCAGACCCGCGGCCTGCAGGCGGAGGATATTTGCGAGAGCTTTGCCGGCTTGCGGGTTTTGCCGGAAGCGGAGAAGAGCCCATTTGCCCGGTCGCGGGAGTCGATGATTTGCTGTGACAATGAGCGCAAGCCGCGCATTCTGGCCGTCGCCGGGGGCAAGCTCACCAGCTACCGCGCCACCGCACGCAAACTGGCCAAAAAGCTGCAGACCACTCTGCAGGATAAAGGCCCTCCCCGCCAAAACACCTCTTCAAGCAGTAATACCACCAACGCTTCTGAGCGCGAGCGCAATCTTTAACGCCCCTATAAAAACCACCTCGCAAGCGAAGTTTCGCAAGGCCTTGGAAAGTCTCCTTAGGGTCTCGGTTTTACATCCCATATAATGGGCGGCTACTCTGATTTTATGACTCTTTTTTACACCGCAGTTTATGTCCGATTACAGCCCCCACCGCTTTTGTACCGCACCACTTTTGGATTGGAGTGACCGTCACTGCCGCTATATGTGGCGCCTGCTGAGCAAGCGCGCCCGCCTGTATACCGAAATGGTAACCACCGGGGCGATCCTGCACGGAGATCGTCAGCGCCATCTGCAATTCGACGCCGCCGAGCTACCTGTCGCCCTACAACTGGGCGGTAGCGATCCCCGGGAATTGGCAGAGTGCGCGCGGATTGCTCAGGAGTGGGGTTATGCGGAGATCAACCTCAATTGTGGCTGCCCCAGCGACCGTGTGCAGTCCGGGCGTTTTGGCGCCTGCCTGATGGCGGAGCCCGATATCGTGGCGGCGGGCCTCAGCGCTATGCGCGAGGCCGTATCGATTCCAGTTACGGTGAAACACCGTATCGGCATTGACGATATGGAGGACTATCCGGGCCTGACCCGCTTTGTGGAGGCACAGGCAGCGATCGGCACTGAGACCTTTATCGTCCATGCGCGCAAAGCCTGGCTGCAGGGCCTCAGCCCCAAGGAAAATAGAGAGATTCCCCCGCTCAACTACGACATGGTTTACCAGCTGAAACAGGATTATCCACAGCTGCAAATCATCATTAATGGTGGGATTAACTCCCTGGAGGAGTGCCTGCAACATCTGCAGTGCGTTGATGGTGTTATGCTGGGTCGTGCCGCCTACCAGACTCCGGTGCTTCTTGCCCAGGTGGACAGCGTGCTGTTCGGGGAGAGCGAAGGGCCCGATGCGGTGGAAGTCGTCGAGCAGATGCTGCCCTATATCGAGCGGGAGCTGTCGGGCGGTCAGCGCCTCAACCATATTACCCGGCATATGCTCGGGCTCTTCCAGGGCCTGCCCGGAGCACGCCGTTTCCGCCGCCATCTCAGTGAAAATGCCCACAAGAAAAACGCGGGGCCAGAGGTTGTAGAAGAAGCCTTGTCGCTGGTCACCCAAGCGGCTTAAGTTGGAAGGCTAGTGTTTCAGAGAAAGGGAAGCCAATAATCATCGAGGGAATCGCAATGAATAAACTGGAACAACTCAAGCAACGCAGCCAGGTAGTGGCAGATACTGGCGATATCGAGGCCATCCGCCGCTATCGCCCTCAGGATGCCACCACCAACCCCTCGCTACTCTACAAGGCTGCCCAGCTGCCCCAGTACAAGGGGCTGATCAGAGAGTCGCTGGACTGGGCGGTTAACCACCAGGGCGGCGCCAACCCCACGGACACGGCACGCCTGGCCGCGATCAAACTGGCGGTCAGTATCGGCAGCGAAATACTGCAGCTGATCCCCGGGGTGGTGTCCACAGAGGTGGATGCGCGCCTGTCCTTCGATACCCGCAGCACCATTGACTATGCCAGACACCTTGTGGCCCTGTATGAACGCGAAGGGATAGCCCGTGAGCGGGTACTGATTAAGATCGCCGCCACCTGGGAGGGGATAGCCGCTGCGGAAATCCTGGAGCAGGAGGGCATTCACTGTAACCTGACCTTGCTGTTCTGCCTGAGCCAGGCCATTGCCTGCGCCGAGGCTGGCGTAACCCTAATCTCCCCCTTTGTGGGACGTATTCTGGACTGGCACCTGGCCAATGGGGATCGAAAGGCTTTCAGTGGCGAGGAAGACCCCGGCGTACTGTCCGTGCGCAATATCTACCATTACTACAAGTCGCGGGACTACAACACCATTGTGATGGGTGCCAGCTTCCGCAACACGGCGGAAATTGAAGCGCTGGCGGGTTGTGATCGCCTGACCATCAGCCCGCAGCTGCTGCAGTCTCTGGAGGACAGCGAGGGACTGTTGGTTGGTGGACTTCCCACAGTCAACGAGCCGCTGCCGCGTCCAGAGGGGCGACTCAGCGAAGCGGCCTTCCGCTACCAACTCAACAGCGATGCCATGGCCACAGAGAAACTCGCCGAGGGTATCCGCAATTTTGTCAAAGACCAGGAGCGGCTCGAAATGCTGCTACAGAGCCAAGTCATGGGACGCCGGGAAACTGATGCTGCAACAAATCCGTAAGCTGTTCGAACAGATTGGCAACAATGCCGATGTGGAAATGCACGATGAAAAAGACGTGCGCATGATCAGTGCCGCCTTGCTGGTTGAGGTGGCCACTGTCGATCAAAAGCTCGACCCACGCGAGCGCGACACGCTGATTGAATTGCTGTGCCAACACTACGCTTTAAGCAACCCTGAGGCGGCAGAGATTATCGATGAGGCCATTGGCCAAAGGGAGCGGGCCACCTCCCTGTTTGAGTTCACTCAGGCAGTCAACGATCAATTCAGCGAGCGAGACAAATACCTGCTGGTTCGGCAGATGTGGCAGGTGGCTTTTTCCGACGATGTGATCGAAGCTTTTGAAGAGCATCTGATTCGCCGGGTTTCCGAGTTAATTTATCTTCCCCATGGGCTGTTTACCCGCGCACGGGCAGAGGCAAGGGATATGCGGGACAGCTGAATGGCGGGGTGTGGGAAACCGGCGGCTTTCGAGTGGGGGCTGTGTGTTGATTTTCAGTGCAGGTGTGCGGAGGGCTTACCGTAAGAGCTGCACTCCCGCTCCAGCGAATGCACCAGATCGCGGAAGGTTTCCGCATTCTGCTCGTTCATGCTCATCAGTACCCGGTGGGCCTCCAGCACCTTCTCCCGCGCGGCACACTCATCTGGGGTTTTACACACCAGCGGCTTGGTCTCCACAGAGAAATCGCGCTTCTCATCACTGATTTCCATCAGGGAGTCGAAACCCATTGCATCCAATAGGTGTTGAATACCTTTATCCGTAACGAAAACCAGGGGCTTTTGGCAGCCGCGCTCCTGAGCACGAATCGCGATCTTGGCCATCAGGCCGAGGGTCGTACTATCGACACCTTCCGCACCGTGTAGGTCGAAGGCCACACCGGCAAAGTCATTGCGTGCAAACATATTGTCGATAAAGCTATCGAACGAGGTGCATAGGTTGAGGCGAACATCGCCCATCAATTTAATGATGTAAACGCCCTGATGGGCTCCAACCATAATTTGCCCGGACTGCATAACAACCCCTGGCTCACCCGAACACACTCAGAGGATGAAAGTGCGCATGGATGGCGATAGTTCACTGGTAGAGCAAAGACGCTTGTGACGGTTTTGCCGCCTCTGCATCTTTGTGCATAAAGTGGGCGGAGCTTACTCCTGACCGTGCGGACTGACAAGAGTGCTAAGGCACGAAATTCGACTATTTAGTCGACAAATTCACACCGCTAACCATGGGCCAGGGTAAGAATTGTAATATCGTCGGGTAATGCGCCAAAAGTATCTACTTTCAGGCCTTCACACAGTGCCCCCAGCTCACCCCCAGTTGTGTCGATAAGCGCTAGTAGCTGCGCCTCTTTTTGCAGCAAATCCCCTTCGAGCAATTCCAGCACACCATCGGAGCAGGCCACCAGTCGCCAGCTGGAAGGCAGTTCCGCACGCATTACCTGCCAGTCACCCTGCTCAAAAATCCCCAGTGGCCGTCCCTTGCCCGGCAGCCAATCGGCGCCAGCGGCACTGGCGAGCGCCGGCATGGGGATTTGCCCGGCAACCGCATAGTGCAACTGGCTAGCGGCGGTATCCACCACACCAATAAACATGCTGGCGTGCTTACCCATGCCAGTGGATAACAGCTCGCGGTTGATAAGCTCCAGAACTTCCAGCAGATCCGCTCCCAGGGATTCCAGCTGGGCGAACAGTGGGCGCTCGCGCAGGCGGTGCATCACACTGTTTTTTATCAGGGCTGTAACCAGTGCGGAGGACACGCCATGCCCGGAGACATCCACCAAGTAAAACGCGACAAAACGCTCGCCAAACAGACCGTAATCCACAAAGTCGCCGCTCAGATAGAGGGAGGGAACCAAACGGTAAGCGGCCTCGACACCGCCGGGATAAAAGAAAGGGCTGCGGGGCAACAGGTGTTGTTGTAACAGACGGCCGGCTTCCTGGTCACGGCGCAGTATTTCCACATGGTCGCGCAGTTCGCTGTTGCGTTGCTCTAGGGTTTTACGGTACTCGAGATTCTGCTGGGCGAGGTTTTCTTCACCGGTGATGCGGCAGATGACTTTATCGATCAATACCGCCTGCTGAATGGGTTTGATCAGATAATCGCAGGCGCCCAGACGCATAGCCTGCAGCACTTCATGTAACTCCCCCTTCTCCGCGATCATCACAACCGCAGTACCAGGGGATCTTTGCTTGATTATGCGCAACACCTCCAGCCCGTCCATATCGGGCAGGAGCAGGTCTACAACGACCAGTTGAAAGAGTTCGGGGGAGAATTGCTCTATGCCCTGCTGGCCGCTATCGGCTATCGCAACCGAGAGCCCCTGACGCGAAAGCGCTCCACGCAGGAAATTGCGGGAGCGCTCATCATCGGTCAGCAACAGGCTACTGGGGCCGGCCATGGCAGGCTCTTGGAGGAAGGTGTTTTACTCGCTGATGCTCAGTAATCACTAGACTCTTCGACTTCACCCTGGTCGATGGCTTCGGCGGCTTCAGTCTCTGTATCCACATCCACTTCACCATCCACGATTAGGAAGTCGCGGCGCTGCAGATAGGCATCGCGCAGCAGGACATAGCGATCGCCCTGCAGTAGGGATTCCGCCTGCAACAGGCTGGCGCGGCCCTGGATAATATCGGTAGCTCTAAGGGTATAGCGCGTGGGATCGTGCTCAACATAAGTCAGTGGATTGGTGTAGTAATCCACAACCTTGGCCGGCGTATCCCGCACTGTAGAGGGGCCCAACAGTGGCAGCACCAGATAAGGCCCGGAAGGCACACCCCAAACTGCCAGGGTCTGACCAAAGTCCTCACCATCGCCCTTTTCCAAGCCCATATGCTTGGCGACATCGAAAAGGCCCGCAATACCGATCGTGGTGTTAATCAACAGGCGACCGGCGTCATTGCCCGCTTGGCCCCACTTGCCTTGTAACACGCCGTTAAAGGTATTCGTCACTTCACCCAGGTTGCTGAAGAAATTGCTAACACCCTGCTGCATAAAAATCGGGGTAATCTGCCGATAACTGACAGCCGCCGGTTTTAGGACATAGCGATCCGCACCGTCATTGAAGCTGAATATCGCGCGGTTAAATCCCTCCCAGGGGTCTCGCAGGGAGAAGTCTTCTCCTTCCTCACCACCAAACTCTTCCGCGGGATCAAAGCCATATTCATCAACCAGTGATCCATTAGTGTCACCGGTAGCAGTACCATTCTGTTCAACCGCCTCAGGTTGGACCGAGGGGGTGACCGCGTCTCCAAACGGGTCCTGTGTCGCCATTGCGCCCACTGGGGAAATGGCCAGCATCGCGGCCATCAACCAGGGCGATAAATCTCTGCGTCCTAGCAAAACCCTGCTCCTCTTATTTATCAAATTTCAAGGTCAGGGATTCTAACGCCCCCACAAAATGTAAACCACCCTCGGCAGCATAGCAGCTGGGATTCATCAAAGATGGCGCAGTTTCAGGCAAGTACAGGCTGTCACGGAAAGGTAATTTACGCCAAAAATCCACGGGCTAGCCGAGTTATTCTGACGCCAGGGAGCGAAGACCTGCGATAACACCTTTATCCAGCAGCTTTTGCAGCAGCTCAAGGCCGAAGCCATAAAGCGCTTCGCTATCGACTTGGGGCAGCTCATCAGAAATCTGCGCCAACAGCTGTTCTCCGGTGGCTTCCCCCGCGGAAGCCAGCTGCAATAGACGCGCGGTTACCGCGTTGATTTCCATAAAACTGACGTCATCGCCGAGGTCGCGATAAACCAGTAAAAAGGTGGGGGATTCAGGTGGCTCTTGAGGCTGATAAGCGGGACCGATACGGTGCACAGGAAAGCGGTAACTGAGACTCCAAACAAGCGGTGATACCACCGGTACAGAGGTCAGCAGATCTCCCTGGCGATCCAACCCCGTGGGAATCTCTTCGGTACTGACATCCAGCGCCAGCTCCACCCACTCATAGTGAGCCAGTTCTAACAGGAACTCTGGGTCCCCTTCACGCTGCCCCCGTTCCTGTTGCAGGTAAGTGAGGAACTCCTCGCTGATCTGCAGGAAATAGGGACTTTTGGCGGTATGGTGTTGAATAAAATCTCGCACCATGTCGTGCCAACGCTCATCGCTGTAGAGGCTGCGCAGTATGGGAAAACCACCGGCAATAAAAGATTCGATATTGTTGTAAATCAGGTCCCGGTAGATGGCAACGCGCCGATCCTCAATATCTTTTGGCGCCTCAACGTCATCAGGGGCGCGCAAATGTTTGGCAAAAGCCCGCTGTAAACCCTGAAACCTGGCTGTCTTATCGGCGACTGAGGACATAGCTCTCTTCTACTTGATGGTTGGCCTGGATGCCCTTGATCTGCTCCACTTCCTCAAGCAATTGCGGCAGGGGTGGGATATTGAAGTCGCGTTCCAGCAGGGTGGGCATAACACCGTGTATTTCATAGGCTTTATCTAACAGCTGCCACACCGGATCAATCACATCAGCGCCGTGCGTATCCACCTTCAAGTCATCTGCCTCATCGAAATGCCCCGCCACATGCACATAGCGCATTCGCTCCGAGGGTAGTCCGCGCAAGAATTCCAGGGGGTCATAGCGATGGTTGATTGAATTCACATAAATATTATTGACGTCGAGCAGTAGATCGCAGTCCGCCTCTTGCAGGACCGCCTGTAAAAATACCAGCTCGCTCATCTCCTGGCCCGGCGCCGCATAATAGGAAACATTTTCCATGGCAATACGCTGTTCGAGCGTATCCTGCACAATACGAATTCGTTCGGCGACATACATCACCGCTTCTTCAGTAAAGGGAATAGGCAATAAATCGTAGAGGTGGCCCTGATCCGAGCAGTAGCTCAGATGCTCGCTGTAGGAACGGATGTTGTGATCGCGAATAAACTGCTTGATTGAGGCGAGCAGCTCCATATCCAGCGGATCAGAAGAGCCAATAGACAGAGACAAACCGTGCAAAATAAAAGGATAGCGTTCGCTGAGTTGGCGAAACCAGCGGCCAAGTCGCCCGCCGACACCGGTCCAATTTTCCGGCGCCACCTCAAAAAAATCCACCGTGTCCGGCGAAAACTCTTCGCCCATCATAGAGCGGCGCAGTCCGAGACCGGCACCCTCCACTGGATAATTGCGCACCGCTATTTGCCTCTATTGGTTATGGAAAGTACTTGGGGCGGCCTTTTCGGCAGCGCCGCCCCAATCTCGTGCAGCGGAATATTAGCTACCGCAACTGCCTTCTTTTTTCTTACCTTCGCCGCACTTACCTTCTTTTTTCTTACCTTCGCCACATTTTCCTTCGCCGCATTTACCTTCCTTTTTCTTGCCTTCGCCGCACTTACCTTCGCCGCACTTGCCTTCTTTTTTCTTACCCTCTTCATCCTTGTTATCGTGACCGTGATCGGCCAGTGCCAGGTTGTAGCCAGAGGTCAGGTCTTCAGCAGCAAAAGGATTGGCAGTGCTGTTAGCCGCAGACACATTCATGGCCGCAGTTGCAATAAACGCTGCACCAACAGCAGCTGCTACCGGGGAAAGATGCTTCTTGTTCATAAAAAATCTCCTAACTAATACCCTGTGTAATAAAACTCTATAAGACTTTTTCTATGTCCCGCGACAGTATAATGAAGCGCAGCGAGAAACCGTCGTATTGTGAAACCGGCCCACAGCCAAAGTGCACTCGGTAGCGCACTGCGACTTTGCCGACCTTCATTGATCTGTCGGACCAGTAAGGAAAATATTACACAAGGCGACAAAGTTTTTTGTGAACTGTGCCCAGGCACTACTCACAGGCTCTGCTCAAGTAAACAGTTCCTTGCCTTCAATCTCTGTCCAGACCTTGCTTAGACGCTTGGCGGAGACTGGCATCAGGGTCTTCAACGTCTGTGCAAACAAGCTGACACGGAATTCCTCCAACATCCAGCGGTACTCCACCAGAGCGGGCTCTGACGCCAACTCTCTCCTTGAGAACCTCTCTATCTGGTCATCGAACGATTCGGCGACTTTGTGGTATTCCACTTGCAGCTTGCGATCGCGGTTTGGATCGAGCGCCGCCTTTTCCAGGCGCACGGCGATCGCCTTCAGATAGCGGCTATATTGGCGCAGCCATTGCAGCGGTGTGTCAAACAAGACTCCCCGGTAGAAGAGCCCGGCCAGCTGCTGTTGGATATCCCCCACGGCCATAGCGACCGCCAGGTTCTTCTGCTGTTTGATCTGCTTGCGCAGGGGGACCAATTGACCCAAAGCTTTGACCAAGAGGTCGCCTATCTCCTGGGCCACTCCCACCAAGTCGCCCTCTTTCTCCAGTGCCGACAGAAACTCAGCTTCACTGCGCGGCCAGTTTTCCTGCGGCCAGAAGACTTCGCGCGCAGCGGCCAACAAAATATCGTCTGCCACTTCCTCGCGACGCCCTAGATCTGCGGCGGAAAGCCCCAACTCCTTGCCGCGCAATAACTCCTTGCGCAGATATTTCACCTTCTCAGGCAGGTGCAACAGGGCCAAACGGCAGATTCCGGCACGACTCAAACGCCGCGCTTCGGCGGGATTGTCCAGCAACTTCAGGGAAACACTCTCTTTGGCCTCCACCAATGCTGGATAGGCGCGCACCTTGAGCCCTCCCTGGTCGAGGGTGTGGGTTTCCGGCAGCTCACCAAAATCCCAACTGGTAATCTCATCCCGCTCAAAACTATCGCCCGCATCCGCCAGCCCCTGCTGCACCCGGTCGCGATAGCGCGCCTGTAAGACTGAGAGATCGCGATCCTGGTCCAGCAACTTACCCGACTCATCCAAAACCTGGATATTGAAGCGGTAGAAATCTTCCAGGGATTGTTCCACAGATTGCCAGGCATCTTCAGGCAGCTGCTGAGCGGTCTGACGCTGCAACTCCAGGGCCAGCGACTGCCACAGCGGAGTATTGTCTGCGCGCAGTCGCGGCAAAGCCTTATCCACAGCCGCCGGTACCGGCACAAAGTATTTGCGCCACTGCTTGGGTAGGGCTTTTATCAGGGCGATACATTTATCCCGCAGGATTCCAGGCACCAGCCAGGAAAGTCGAGCGGCGGGCACCTGGTGCAGTGCCGCAACCGGTACCTGGATACTGACACCGTCATCCACACTGCCCGGTTCGAAGTGATAGCTGAGCGGGTAAATAATACCGCCCGCCTGCAACTCATCGGGGAATTGCGCTTCGCCCACATGATCCGCACTCTGCTGCATCAACAATTCGCGGGGGATAAACAGCAGCTGTGGATCGCTGGCTTCGGCTTTTTTGCGCCAATGCTCAAACCCGGCGAGGTTGACGATATCCGCTGGGACCAGCTCATCGAAAAAGCGGTAAACCACTTCGTCGTCCACCAGAATATCCCGGCGGCGGGACTTGGCTTCCAACTCTTCCAGGGACTTCAGCAGGTCGGTGTAGTGTTTATAAAAACGGCCCTTACCACGGTAACGCTGTTCCGCCAGCGCCTGGCGAATAAAAACTTCCCGTGCGGTTTGCGGGTCCAGCTTGCCGTAGGGGATACGGCGTTTTTCCACCAGCACCAGGCCGTACAGAGAAACCTTTTCAAAAGCCATCACTTGCCCGGAGCGAGCATCATAGTGGGGCTCAAAATAATTGCGTTTTACCAGGTGCTGGGAAGCAGCCATTACCCAATCTGGCTCTATTTTCGCAACGGTATGGGCGAACAGGCGGCTGGTTTCCAACAACTGGGCAGCAACCACCCAGCGCGGTGGCTTTTTAAATTGACCAGAGCCAGGGAAAATATGGAAGCGGCGATTGCGGCAACCGATAAATTCCTTGTTTTCGTCGCGAACGCCAATATTACCGAGCAAGCCCACGACTATGGCTCGATGTATCGCCTCATACTCTGCCGGTTCTTTATTTTCTTTAACTTCAAGATCCCGGCAAGCTACGCGCAATTGGTGGTGGATATCTCTCCACTCACGCATACGCAGCCAGGAGAGGAAATTTTTTTGGCACCACTTACGCAGCTGGTTTTGGCTCAGCTCCTGGCGTTGGATTTCGAAGGCATCCCACAATTGTACAAAGGACAGAAAATCGGACTGTTCATGCTGCCATTGGCGGTGTTTTTCATCCGCCGCCTGGCGCTTTTCCGCCGGGCGCTCACGCGGGTCCTGTACGGCCAGGGCGGCGACAATTATTAATAATTCACGCGCACTGCCATTATCCGCACCGGCCAGCAACATTCGGCTCAATCGTGGGTCCAGTGGCAGGCGGGACAATGCGCGGCCCAGTTTGGTCACCCTGCCCTGGTCATCCACAGCCTGCAATTCCTGCAATAACTTATAGCCGTCATTAATCAGACGGGGATCGGGCGGATCGACAAAGGGAAACTCCCTAATATCGCCGATTCGCAGCTGCAACATTTGCAGGATTACCGCAGCCAAGTTCGTACGTAGGATTTCCGCATCGGTAAATTCCGGGCGTTGCTCAAAATCCCGCTCTTCATATAAGCGCACACAAACACCGGCGCTGACACGACCACAGCGGCCGGCACGCTGGTTGGCACTGGCCTGGGAAACCGGTTCTATCGGCAGGCGCTGGATTTTACTGCGGTAGCTATAACGACTGACGCGCGCTGTACCCGGGTCGATCACATAGTGAATGCCCGGCACCGTAATAGAGGTTTCCGCCACATTGGTGGCAAGCACAATACGGCGGCCTTTATGGCCGTGAAAGACCTTGGCCTGTTCTGCCAGACTCAAGCGCGCATACAGGGGCAGTACTTCCAACTGGGCAATCTGCGCATCTCGCAGGGCCTTGGCACACTCGCGGATTTCCCGCTCGCCACTCATAAATACCAGTATGTCCCCGCCGCGCCGGCTGCTGGATTTCTCCTCGTGCAGCAACTCTTCCACTGCAGTGACAACCTGTTCGCTGAGGTCTGCATCACTGTCGGCCGCTGGGCGATAGTGAATATCCACAGGATAGGTGCGGCCGGAAACTTCGATAATCGGCGCATCATTAAAGTGCCTGGAGAACTTTTCCAGGTCGATTGTGGCCGAGGTGATAATCAGCTTTAAATCCGGGCGCTTGGGCAGGATGGTTTTTAAATAACCCAGCAGGAAATCGATATTGAGGCTGCGTTCGTGGGCCTCATCAATAATCAGCGTGTCGTATTTATTCAGCAGGGGGTCGCGCTGAATTTCAGCCAGCAAAATACCATCGGTCATCAATTTGACATGGGTGTGCTCGGTGCTGTGGTCGGTAAAGCGAACCTGGTAACCGACAGATTCCCCCAGGGACTGCTGCAATTCCTCAGCGATACGATTGGCCACTGTGCGTGCGGCAATTCTGCGCGGCTGGGTATGGCCAATCTGGCCATAGATACCCCGCCCCAGGGTGAGACAAATTTTTGGCAATTGGGTGGTTTTACCGGAACCGGTTTCACCGGCGATAACGACAACCTGGTGCTTTTCGATCAGCTCGGCGATTTCCTCACGCCGCGCCACCACCGGCAAGGCCTCAGGCCACTGCACTTCCGGCAGCTTGCGCCGGCGCTCTTGTGCCAGTCCCTCAGACGCCTGTAACTGCTGCTCCAGCTGGGCCAGCATACGATCGACCGGCTTGCCCTCCTTCTGGCGCCGACGCACGTTCTTAATGGTTCGATGCAAATGGTAGCGGTCCCGCCCCATGCAACTGGAGATACGGGCCTGCAGAGCGCCCAGGCTTTTTTCTGCTTCGGTGTGACTCATGATTCGTACAGAAGTGGCAAACGCGGGATTATACCCCCACTTTGCCACAGGGCTGAAAATCCCTTGGTGGCGCTCAACTATACTGGTCCAGATAGCGACTATATTCACAGGCGCACTGCCCTTGGTGGCAGCACAACGTCTCCGGGTCACACCTTGCGGGCAGTACTATGCAAGAGATCAAACCCAAGCCCCCCGCCAGCGCCGGGCAGCTGTTTGGCCACCCCAAAGGGTTATTCCTGCTGTTTGGCACCGAGATGTGGGAGCGTCTCAGCTACTATGGCATGCGCGGTATTTTTGTCTTCTACCTGACCTCCGCCGCCACCGCTGCAGTATTTGGCTGGGAACAGCTCACCGATACTGAATTGCAGTCCAAAGCCCTGAGCTACCTGGGCTGGTATGCAATGTTGGTCTACCTGACTCCGATTATCGGCGGCTGGATGGCGGACAACCGCTGGGGCCAGCGCCGCTGCATTATGTTCGGCGGCACCCTGATGATGCTGGGGCAATTCTCCCTGGGCTTTCCTCACGCCTGGCTACCAAATGGTAGTGAGATTTATATGCTGTGGTTGGGGTTGGCCCTGCTCATTATCGGTAATGGTTTCTTCAAACCGAATATCTCCACTATGGTTGGGGACCTCTACGAGGAGGGGGACCATCGCCGCGATACTGCATTTACCATTTTCTATATGGGCATCAACCTGGGCTCCATTCTCGGTTATTTGGTTGTAGGTTGGATTGGGGAGAAGGTGGACTACCAGCTCGCCTTTATTGTTGCAGGCATTGGTATGCTACTGGGCCTGATTCTGCAAATGACCCAAGCCAAGCGCTACCTGGGGGAAATAGGTGTAGAACCCTCCGCTCATCTGGAACTGAAAAATAAAAAAGACGAGGAAGAGAGTAAACACCGTCCACTCACACAGGAAGAGCGGGATCGCATTAAAGTCATTCTGGTTCTGGGTGTTTTTATCGTGGTTTTTTGGGCAGGCTTTGAGCAAGCCGCCGGGTCAATGAACCTGTTTGCCAAATACCGCACCGACCTGAATATTTTTGGCTGGGAGATTCCCGCCAGCTGGCTGCAGATGGTCAACCCCCTGTTTATTATTATCCTCGCGCCGATAATGGCCAGTATCTGGGTAGGTATGGGCGACCGCGAACCAAGTTCACCGGCTAAATTCAGTTTGGGGTTAGTATTTCTCGGGATCGGTTTTCTATCCATGTGCGGCGCGGCATTGCAAATCGGCGATTCCGAGACTATCAAAGCGAGCATCTGGTGGTTGGTCTTTGCCTATATTTTTCACACCATTGGTGAGTTGTGTCTATCGCCTATCGGGCTTTCTGTCGTGACCAAATTATCTCCCCTACGCTACTTATCCCTAATGATGGGGTTGTGGTTTGCGTTTATCGGCATCGCCAATAAGGGGGCAGCAGAAATCGGTAAATTAGTGGGCGTTTCCGGTCCACTCGCCACTTTCGGCGGTGTCGCACTCACGGCCATCGTGGCTGGTTTTATTTTGTATTTGATTCGAGAAAAGCTGGTGGATTGGATGCACGGTGCCGAAGAGGTGCATGTCACGGTGGGAGAAACCACCAGAGAAGAAATCAGCATCACTGCGGATCATGAGGGAACGCCCCCAAAACACTTTAGTGGTAATAAAAAATAACACTTTATTAACCCTAAAATTATTAGGCGGCCCAGAAGCGTGCCGCCTGCAGATAATTCCTTGGCTAAAATCCCTCAGACTAGAGTTTGTTGCAAGGAACCTTCATTAACCCGGCTATTAGCGGCCTTTGACTAAGTAGGAAATCGCCCGATCCAATCCCTCAAGGGTCATCGGATACATATGGCCATCCACTAGACGCTGGGTCATACCAATACTGGGCGTATACTGCCAATACTCCTCATCAATTGGATTTAGCCAGATCAGATTGTGGTAAGTATCGGTGATACGCTCCATCCAGGCTGCCCCGGGCTCTTCATTCATATGCTCGACACTACCAAAGCGACTGGTAATTTCGTAGGGTGCCATGGAAGCGTCGCCGACAAAGATTACCTTGTAGTCCTTGCCATAGGTGCGCAGTACTTCCAACAGAGACGTATTCTCGCTATAGCGCCGCTGGTTATCTTTCCACACATGCTCATAGACAAAATTGTGGAAATAAAAATACTCAAGATGCTTGAATTCCGAGCGACAGGCAGAGAATAGTTCTTCACACACCCGCACATAGGGGTCCATGGAACCGCCCACATCGAAAAAGATCAGCACTTTTATTGCGTTGTGCCGCTCGGGCACCATCTTGATATCCAACAAGCCTGCATTGCGCGCGGTGGAGGAAATGGTGTTATTCAGGTCCAACTCTTCCGCCGCGCCAGTGCGGGCAAATTTACGCAACTTGCGCAGGGCCACCTGGATATTGCGGGTTCCCAGGCTGATACTGTCATCCAGGTTTTTGAACTGGCGCTTTTCCCAAACCTTGGATGCCGAGCGATTGCGCCCCTTTCCTCCCACCCGAATACCCCCCGGGTGATAGCCGCTATTACCGAAGGGACTGGTGCCACCGGTGCCTATCCAGCGGTTGCCGCCACTGTGACGCTTTTTCTGCTCTTCGAGGCGCTTTTTAAACTCCTCCAGCAATTTTTCCAAACCACCGAGGCTTTGGACTTTGGCCTTTTCTTCTTCGCTTAACTGCTTGAGAAATTCCGCCCTGAGCCAATCTTCCGGGATCATTTGCTCGACGATATCGTCCAGGGTTTCCAGGTCTTTAAAATAAGCCTCAAAAGCGCGGTCGAATTTATCGAAATGTTTTTCATCCTTCACCAGGCAGACACGAGCGAGAAAATAAAATTCCTCCATGTCAGCAAACACCAGGCGCTGCTGCAAAGCCTCAAGCAGAGCCAGTAATTCGGTGATGGATACCGGTAATTTATAACGGCGTAAATTCAGTAAAAAGCCAATCAGCATAGTAATTCGCGGTCAGCACAGGGAAAAGATACTCGGCCATACCGAGCGGTATATCATCAGGGGCGCTCATTTACCCCTGATGAAAAGCAACAACGCCCACTCAGCGGTTGTCGCGGCGAGCCATAAATGCCAGACGTTCAAGCATATGGACATCCTGCTCATTCTTCAGCAAGGCCCCATAAAGCGGAGGAATGGCACTGCTGTTATCGCGATCTTTGAGTACTTCCTCGGGAATATCGTCGGCCATCAACAGCTTTAACCAATCAATCAGCTCAGAGGTGGAGGGCTTTTTCTTCAGGCCCGGCACTTCGCGCAATTGGAAAAAGATATCCATGGCTTCCGCGACCAGCTGCCCTTTAATCTCAGGGTAATGGACATCGACAATTTTGCGCATGGTATCGCGGTCGGGGAAACTGATGTAATGGAAGAAGCAGCGGCGCAGAAAGGCATCCGGCAGCTCTTTTTCGTTATTCGAGGTGATAATGACAATGGGGCGGTGCTTGGCCTTAATGGTTTCTCCAGTTTCATAAACGAAGAATTCCATGCGG
Organism: Microbulbifer sp. CnH-101-G; assembly: GCF_052466775.1. NCBI lineage: Bacteria > Pseudomonadati > Pseudomonadota > Gammaproteobacteria > Cellvibrionales > Microbulbiferaceae > Microbulbifer > Microbulbifer sp. CnH-101-G. The sequence continues at coordinate 223,563 of NZ_CP174292.1, read as the reverse complement.
TCCAGTTCCACCAGCAGATCGTTGGGGAATTCGATATCCGCTTTGTCGATCTCATCAATCAATAACACCACACGCTCTTCCGCGGCAAAGGCTTCCCACAGTTTGCCGCGCTTGATGTAATTGGCGATATCGTGAACCTTATCCACTCCCAGCTGGGAGTCACGCAGGCGCGATACCGCATCGTACTCGTAGAGTCCCTGCTGGGCCTTGGTAGTGGACTTGATATGCCATTGGATCAACTTCAGCCCGAGGCTCTCGGCAACCTGTTCCGCGAGTAGCGTCTTGCCGGTGCCCGGCTCGCCTTTGATCAGCAGGGGGCGCTGTAAGGTGACGGCTGCGTTCACCGCCATTTGCAGGTCTTCGGTAGCTACATAGCTATCGGTACCGGTAAATTTCATGCTTACTCCAATCCTGTCATCACGCTATCTTCAGATTTAGCGAATGATAATTGAACAACGGGGCGAGTGGCGAGGCGGGAACGATCAAATTGGATGACCAGCCCGAGTAGGCATTAGAAGGGGGATTAACAATTGGGCATTAAGCCATCTGGGTACTGCGGCGGTGTACTACCTGACGCCCCTTACCAGTGATATACCAGCGAATGCCGAGGTGACTGTGGATTTTGCCCACCATCTCCAGTACCAACAGGCTGTTAAGGGCGCGGGCGATTGAATTGGTCTCCATACCGCTATCCTGCACCATGCCGCTCAGGGAGCGAAACACACACTCGCCGCCATTAAGCAGGTTGAGTACCTGCAGAGCATTGTCGTCCAACTTGCGAATCTGATTGAAATCCAGTGCCGGCCCCTGCTCCAGATCCCCTTCTATCTCATGCTCTAGTAAGGGCATCATTTCCAGCTGCATGGTGCGCAGTTCCTGCTCCAGGTTTTCCACCCGGGCGCGGGCGATACTGGCATCGCGCAGTTGGCGGCGCGCGGCATTAAATACGAACATACGGGAGGCGATAGCGGCAAGCAGGCAGTAGCCGGTAAAGATCAATAGGCGCGAGGGATCACCTTGGATTTCGATCAACAAATCACTCTGGGTAAATTTCAGGAAAATCGGCACCATCAAGGCACCACACAGCCCCATTATCAGGCAGCGGGCGAGACCGGCTGGATCTTCCTCCGTAAACAGCATTTGATAATAATTCACCAGCCCACCGAGAATGCCCGATACCAGCATTACCGCAGTGAGAATCAGCAGGTGGTCGAGCATCAGGGTTCCTCAGCCATCTGGCAGCCTGCGCCGTGAATATGGGCGGAAATCCACGCCAAGGGCACTTTATATAAGCATTATCTGTAGTGAATCCGGCATACCAATAAACAACCCATTCCAATGAACAGTTAAAAACCCAGGGAAAAGTACAAATCATCATTTTCCGGCGGTGGGTTTGTTTATTGGTCTGTGATCATTAAGCCGGTTCGTCTGGCCTCGCGCCAAGCACGGAAGCAGCCTAATAGATATAGCAGCTGTCACCGTCAATAGAGATGCTAGAGAAAGGAAGTAACGCCTTTGATAACCAGGCGAATAAAGGGCGTGGGCCTAGTTACGACAGGCCCAGGGTTCTAGAAAGGATTGGATGCAAAATCCCATTACTGTTCGTTGAAGTATGGGTCTTCATCGAAACGACGGCGGCGTTCGCGACGAAATTTAAATAGCAGTGAAACCAGCCCCCACACGACCATTACCGCCAAAGCACCGCCCGCGGCAAACACCAGGTTTGCGGTTACTTCCGACGCAGCTCCATTTTCTTCAAATAATAATTGGTAGAGATACAGAGGTAATACAGGCATAGCTACTGATTCGGCCACCGGTATTTTTACCGGCACCAGAAATACCGCGGCCAATACCAGCAGAAAGGTACGACGCAACCAGCTCCAGCGCCAGTTGCGCATAAACCACCAACCGGCAGCCAGCAACACCAGGGTCGAGCCGGCATAAACAAACCAGGCAATTTGAAAATCTTCAGACATTTTTTATTTACTCTATATTTCCCGCCCGGGGCAGGAAGCAATGGCAAAGCCTCGGCGCCTTAACCGGCCTCCACCCAAGTGACGATATGTTCTTCCATATCATCCGGGTGAACCAGCTCCTCGCTGATAACACTGCCACGAACAGACATACCCGCTTTATGTACAGACTGCCTATCGCCGCTGACAAGCGGATGCCACTCGGGTAGTGGCTGCCCCTCAGCCAGGCGACGATAGGCACAAGTCGTCGGCAGCCAGGTGTATTGGCCTATATCCTGCACCCGCAACTGAACACATCCGGGCACCAATTCCTTGCGCCGCTGGTACTGACTACAGCGACAGGAATCTGTATCCAGCAGACGGCAGGCGACATTGGTGCTGTAGAATTCACCGGTCTCCTCATCTTCCAGGCTGTGCAGGCAGCAGCGTCCACAGCCATCGCAGAGTGCCTCCCATTCGGATTCGGTCATCTGCTCCAGTGTTTTACGCCGCCAAAAAGGCAGTTGTGCCATAAATCTGACTCAGCGTTGCAGTTTGCTGTTCTTTATTGCGATCTCGCGCATTTCAGAATCGGCTATCGGTGGCATCTGCAAATAGTAACCCTGCACACGCATCTCTTGCAGGACCTTGTCGGCATTTGCACGCGCCAACTTGCGCTCAGGAGTCATTAGCATGGTGGTGACATGCTGGGGGCTGCCGAACAATTCCAGTAGGTTCTTAGGCACCCGCGCAGTCCCCTCACGCTTATCGACGTACAAATACATTTCTTCTTTATTAGGGCTGCGATAAATATCACACAGAACTTTCACTTCATTTCCTCTTTGCGCAGATGCCGCAGAACTTTAAGCAGGGGACGGCCCACCACATCGGCGCGCCAACCACAGAGACGCCCCTGCAATTGGGGATCACGGGCAAGAACCAGGGCTTCCAACTCTTTTTTGCGGATCAGGATTTCTGCAGGCAGCTTTTCGCACTCCGCAATACTGGCAACTTCCTTACGCAGTGACTTCAACAGCTCCCCCTGTTGCCGGTTGAGCGGTTGCGGCAAACGCGTCGGCAAGTCGCTCCGCTCCAGAGCCTGAGAAATTAACTGCAACAGCGTATCGCCATGCTCTCGCAGGGCGCGCCCCTCGAGGCCGACCTGGCTCAAGGCACCTTTATGCCGCGGCAGCTGTTGGGCCAGTGTCATACAGAGGTTTTCCTTGAGCAGGTGGTTGCGCGGCATATTTCGGGCTCGCGCCTCACACTCCCGCCAGGTGCAGAGGTCCTGTAACACAGCCAGCTGTTTGCCACGCAGGCGCCAGGCCCCCTTCACTTTCTGGTAATAAAGTTCAGGGGATTGTGGGCTTCGCGCAGTTTCTACCAACGTTGCGCAATCCTCGACCAACCAGGTCTCCCGCCCCTGCTCCTGCAGGCGCTTCAGCAAGGCACCATAGAGAACTGGCAGCCAGGCCACATCAAGTGCGGCATAAGTTTTCTGCGCATCACTGAGAGGGCGCTGCAACCAATCGGAGCGGGTTTCGCTCTTCGGCAGTTCGATATTTAACAGTTCGCGCACGGTGGCGGCGTAACCGAGGCCCGCCCCCATACCACTAATTGCCGCGGCGATCTGAGTATCAAAAATGGGCTCGGGGATCACCCCCAGCAGACGCTCCAGAGTTTCCAAATCCTCGCTACAGCTGTGCATGATTTTTGTAACAGCCGTATCCAGCAACAGATCACGCAACGGCTGCAGATCTTCAATGGCGAGATTATCGATGAGGTAGCAGTGCCGACCATCCCCAACCTGAACCAGGGCCGGCTGAGGATAAAAGGTGCGACTGCGCATAAACTCGGTATCCAGTGCCACAGCGCGCTGCTGTCGCCACTGCGCGCACAAAGCCGCCAACTGCTCGCAGGAGTCCACCCAGCGCGGAGTGGTATCTATTTCAACCATCGGGATTACTCTGCTGGGGGGAAGAAGGCGGTGCGGCTATTAAAGGCGTGTGCCAGGGTACCGCCGTCGATATATTCCAGCTCACCACCAATGGGAACGCCATGGGCGATACGACTGACAGTCACTCCCTGCGCTTTGGCGCGCTCGGCAATGTACTGGGCTGTCGCCTCCCCCTCTACTGTGGGATTGGTGGCGACGATCAACTCCTGTAACGGCTCACTGGCCAATCTGCGCTCCAGCAGATCCATACCAAGATCCGCGGGGCCGATACCATCAATCGGAGACAGGTGCCCGTGCAGCACAAAATAGCGGCCATGGTAGTTACCAGCCTGCTCGATCGCCAATACATCAGCCGGAGTTTCGACGACACAGAGAGAGGTTTGTTCACGGCGGCTGTTATTGCATAGGGTGCACACGGCTTCTTCGGTCAGCGTGCGGCACTGCTGACAGCGGCCAACCTTCTCCACCGCCTGAGCCAAACTGCGCGCCAGTAGCTCTGCAGCGTCGCGATCCTTTTCCAGCAGATACATCGCCATGCGCTGTGCCGATTTAGGGCCCACACTGGGCAGGCAGCGCAGCGCGCGAATCAACTCTTCGATTAGGGGACTAAACATATAAGGCTAAACAACCGGGCTCTGCCCCTTAAAATGGAAACTTAAAGCCTTCCGGCAGATTCATGCCGGAAGCGAGGTTACCCACCTGCTGCTTTTTTAACTCCTGGGCCTTTTCCTCAGCTCGGCGCACAGCATCATTCACCGCCGCTGCCAAAAGATCTTCCAGCATCTCTTTGTCTTCGGAAAGCAGGGAAGGGTCGATTTCCACAGAGATAACGTCGTGCCGGCCATTCATGGTGACCTTGACCATACCCGCGCCGGATTCACCGCACACGCGTAGCTCATTTAACTCCTGCTGTACCTTCTGCATTTTTTCCTGCATGTCGGCCTGCATTTTCTGGGCCTGTTGCATCAGATCGCCCAAACCTTTCATAGGTAACCTCTATCTCTATTATGTGTGAGCCCGGTTAGACGCCGAGCAATCGAAATTTCTATCAATCCGCCTTCGCCAGGGACTCGACGGTATCTGACACTAACTCAGCCCCCAACTCGGACTGGAGCTCCTGAACCAGGGGGTCTGAGGTAAGGGCATCCCGAGCTGCTGCTAGACGCGCATCGCGAGTCGCCGCAGCCAAACGTGCCGGCGTACTGCCCTGTACCTGCCCCACCTGAATCTGTGCAATAACTGGCTGCTGAAAAAAGTCTCCCAGCAAGTCCCCCAGACGCCGCTGATGCACCTCGTCATAGAGACTGCTAAAAGATTCGTCCAGGGTAAAGGAAAGTATATTGTCCTGGCGCCCCACTAGCTCCAGATGCTGCGCGATCGAGTGCAATATGCCGCTGACGCCCAACTGCTTATAGAGTGCCGGCCAACTACCGGGTGTAAGGGCATCAAAGCGTGCCGGCGGTATTTCAACAACCTTAGCAACCGCTTCCGTTCTAGTGGGAGCCGGGTTTTCTACCGCAGGGGGAGAAGCTTCGACTTCCGCGACGCGCTGGCGAAGTTCAGCCAGTACCCCCTCCCGCGCGCTTGAGGGCTGAGCGCTGGGAGCCTCTAGCGGCCGCTCAGCTATTGCCGTCTGGGTATCCAGCGCAATCTCACCATCCTGCTCCGCATGGTATTGAGACTGCTGGGGCTCAAGCTCTTCAGATGTAGGTGGCGTATACCCGCTGTCCAACACTTGACTCTGTACGGGGCTTTCATACGGTTCAACCGCAACCTCTTCGGCCTGAGGCTCTGGAGTCTTCACAGCCACAGCACTCTCAGAGTGCTGAGACACAGTTTCAGACTTTTTTTCGCCAATATTCTCCTGTTCGATAGGCGCTTGCGGCGCCCGCTCTTTAGGAGCCGTTTGAGTTTGCGCACCAGCAGCCGTTTCAGGCAATTCGGCCCTTGGAATTGTCGCTACTCCCTGCGGACGAAACGCCAGCATACGCAGTAGCGCCATCTCAAAGCCACTGCGCGGATCTGGGGCCAAGGGGAGATCGCGGCGGGCATGCAGGGCCATTTGATAGTAGAGTTGTATATTCTCCGGAGCTATTCGACCGGCAAGCTCCCGCAGCCGCTCGGCATCTCCCAGGGCGTTATCTACCGACTGGGGTAAAATCTGGGCGACCGCCAGGCGGTGGAGGTTATCGGAGAGCTCCGCCAGGGTGGCGCCAAAGTCTGGGGCCTGTTGGGCCAGCTCAGCGACAGCGGCAAACAGCCCCGCCGCATCTTCATCTGCCAGGGCCTGCAGTAGCTTCCACACCAAGCCGGTATCAATACTACCGAGCATGCCACGCACTTCGGCCTCGCTGATTTTGCCACCGCCAAAAGCAATAGCCTGGTCAGTGAGGCTCATACCATCGCGCATACTGCCATCGGCCGCACGGCCCAGCTGCCAGAGCGCCCCCTCTTCAAAGGGCACCTGTTCCTCACCCAGCACAAAGCGCAGGTGCTCGACAATCCGCTCGGGGCTCATATTCTTGAGCTTGAATTGCAGACAGCGGGACAGCACGGTTACCGGCAGCTTTTGCGGGTCTGTGGTAGCCAGCAGGAATTTCACATGGGGAGGCGGCTCTTCCAGAGTCTTCAGCAGAGCATTGAAGGAGCTGTTGGAAAGCATATGCACTTCGTCGATTAGATAGACCTTGTAGCGCCCTCTGGTCGGAGCATACTGGACGTTCTCCAGCAATTCGCGGGTATCCTCCACCTTGGTACGGGATGCCGCATCCACCTCGATTAAGTCGACAAAACGGCCATCGGCTATCTCATTGCAGGCATTGCACTGCCCACAGGGCTCAGAGCTGACACCCTCTTCACAGTTCAGGCATTTGGCCAGAATTCGGGCAATTGTGGTCTTTCCCACTCCCCGAGTACCGGCAAACAGGTAGGCGTGGTGCAGCCGGCCGTTATCCAAGGCATTGATCAGTGCCTGGAGCACGTGCTCCTGCCCAACCATCTCCTTAAAAAGACGCGGGCGCCATTTACGTGCCAGTACTTGATAGCTCATCCAGTCTCCGGTGCTCGACACACCTCTGCCAACTTATATCTCACGCGCTCTTGGCGCGGGCGCCATTATACCGGCATAGGCGACGAGGCATAGCGGATAGCAAACTATCACCCCAAGAGATCGTTTCGCGCCACTCGTAGCCGAAGCCATCCTTGTGATATAACTGCGCCAGCTCGCACTAAGAACAAACAATTCACAACGATAAAGCGAGCCTGGGACGGGGAACGCAATACGCAATGAATAAAGCCAGGAAGATGCTTCTGGAGAGGCTGTTTGCCGAGCACGGCCAAGCCTTGGTGCGCTTTGTCGCACGCATTGTCAAAAGTCCAGACGATGCCGAGGATATTGCCCAACACGCCTACCTGCGCCTGCAAAAGCTCAGCGATGAAAAGGAGCTGGAGAATCCTCGAGCCTATCTCTACCAAATCGCCAATAACCTCGCAGTGGATCAATTGCGTCGGGGCAAGCTGCATATGGAGTACCTCAACCAGCAAGCCTCGCTGGAGGGAGAGTCTCATAGCGATGATCACGCCGACCACCAATCCCCAGAACGAGTGCTCGCTGCACGCCAACAACTGCAGTCCATCTACGAGGCAATGGACAAACTGCCACTGAAGTGTCGACAGGCTTTCCTATTACACAGAACGCGTGGACTCTCTTACAGCGAGATTGCCCATGAAATGAATATCTCAGTAAGCAGCGTTGAGAAATATATTCTACAGGCCCTAAAGGCCTGCCGGCGCAAAGTAGACCCCAGCTCCTAGAGCCCACGATACCACTCCATAAGCCCATCATTTTTTGTTGAGGGGGGCTCCTCCTCAGCCGTCTCAGTGTGCAAGAGCGAACTTAAAGATCCGGCCAAACCTGTAAAGCGAGGCACTTTCAGAATTATTTGCTGCCAAAGAGAGCCCTGGTATTGCAATTATTTCGTAGGAAGCCCTTTACACTCGCCAGTATCGTATAAGTCGGTCAAATTTGAGTAAGATACCTTAAATTTTGAGACGAGAGTCCCACTCTTAAGGCACTATTTAACTCCTAACAACCAGAGCAAATATGAACAGCAACCCCCAACATCAAACAAGCGATGAGTGCCTGGACCAGGCCTGTGCTTGGGTTGCCCGTTTACGCTCAGAGGCTATGAGTAACGCGGAAAAGCGCGAATTCGCAACTTGGCTGGCAGCTACGGAAGCCCATCGCCAAGCTCTCGATGAGGTGGTAGAACTCTGGGGCGACCTGGGCGCTCTCGCCCATATGCCAGTCGATCAACTCTTCCCCGAGAGTGTACCGAGCTCCCCACCCCAAAATAGTGGAGAAGCGCGGAAATCGAGAAAAGCACAGAGTGCTATGAGCGCTAATTGGGGCCTGCCACAATGGCTTATTGGCGGTGGGCTCGCTACCTGCGGCGCTTTTCTCGCCGTCTGGATAGGCCTGCAATGGTTAGGCAGCGGCAAAATTGACCAACAAATATATACAACGCAGTTAGGCGAGATTCGCACTGTTAGCCTTGCAGATGGGTCCGAAATAAAACTGAACTCCAATAGTGAACTCCGCGTGAACTTTAGCCGCAAAGAGCGGCAGACACAGCTTCTTCGTGGAGAGGCCTTTTTTGACGTGGCCCGCCAGACTGCTCGTCCATTCACAGTGGCCGCCGGCAGCGCAAATATTCGCGTCTTGGGAACCGAATTTAATGTGGAGCTGAACCCGGAGAATACCCGGGTATCGGTGACAGAAGGCAAGGTCTCTGTCAGTGAAGCGGAAAAAACACCCGGCCTAACCCCCGAGTCCGTCACCCTCGTCAAAAACCAAAAGGTCAGCGTATCTACCCTGGGCCTCACCCAAATCCAGCACACCTCGCCAGAACAGGCAACAGACTGGACCCGAGGCATCCTAGTATTTGAGAAAACCCCCCTTAAAGAAGCCCTGCAAGAGCTCAACCGCTATCTAGCCGTTCCGGTCGTCGCCGCTCCACAAGTTGAGAGCCGTTTAGTATCCGGCACATTTGCTGTATCCGACCCAGATAACACACTAGAAGCCATTACCACTGCCTTAGATCTTCAGCAAGATCACAGCAATAACAACCTGACTATCTTGTCTCCCAAGCACAACTAGGTTATAACCGTTCCAAATGGCGGTCGATTATTGAGCAAATAACCACTTCCCCGCCCGCAAAAACAATAGATACAACTGTTCAGCAAAATTTTATGCTCTGAACGCAATAAAAATGGGCAACCTCTTGACGGCAAGGCACTGGGTTACAACCTTTTTAGTACTTCTGCTATCGGCAAATAGCGCAGCTAGAGCACTGTGTCCAAAGCCCAGCATCGAACTTCCCGCAAGCTCTCTGCCTGAGGCCCTTATCTTCCTGGGAAGACACTGCCAAATCTCTATTTTGGTACAAACCTCCTCAGCTTCCTTATTTAAACTCCCCAAACAGACGCTAAACACCGAGCAGGGCCAGTTTGAAGCAACGATTGAGCAATTATTAAAAGACCTCCCATTCTCTTATCACCGTATCGGCCCGACCTCTTATGCGGTTATCCCGGATCAGAACTCAGCTCATCAAGCTGAACAACAATTCAGCTCGCCTCCTGAAGAGATCACGGTTACCGGGCAAAGTCTCACCGGCAGTCATTTGCGACATTACCAGCTAGATGGCTATGCCCCTATCGACAGAATCAGCAGGGAGCAACTTGAACTCACTGGAGCGCAAACTGTCTCCGATGTACTCAAATTTCTGCCGGCAGTATCCGGAAACTCCACCAGCACTTCGGTAAGCCAAGAGGGTGACGGAACAGCCATAGTTTCTCTTCGCTATCTCCCCGCCAGTAATACCCTGGTGTTAATTAATGGCCGCCGCATTATTGGCGATGGATACAAGGGAGAGGCCACCGATCTCAACACGATTCCCCTCTCCTTGGTCGAGCGCGTAGAGATCCTCAAAGATGGCGCATCTGCGGTTTATGGTTCGGATGCTATCGCTGGAGTTATCAACATCATCCTCCGCAAGGACTTCGAAGGCTTATCCATAGATAGCTACTACGGGCAGTCAGAAGCCGGTGATCGTAAGACTGAATCACACAATTTAACCTGGGGAAGACATGGTGAACGCAGCCATGTAATGCTCAGCCTTGCGCAATATAAACAAGGCTCAATAATGAGCCGCGACCGCAGTTTGTCAGAATCCGCTGACAGCCGTAATTTTGGCGGCACAGATAAGCGTTCATCAGCCATTCCCGAGGGGTTTATCGCCCTTGACAGCAGCACAACTTTAACAGCTACAACCCCCAGGGATTATCGGGACTGGTCCCTGGAAGACCGCTACAATTACAACGACTATACCTCCGCTGTCACCCCACTCCAAAGTAACTCCGCGTACCTATCAGCGGACTTCGACCTCTCAGATAACACCCTGATATATACGGAAGTGATGGGCCTACACACCTCTGGAGAATCGACCAAGGCGCCCTCCCCAGTCTTCACTCGTTTCGATAACGGTGACCTGACAATAGCGGCAGACAATATTTACAATCCTTTCAACCAAACAATTACAGATGTTAGGAGGCGTGTTACGGAACTGGGCCCACGCACCCAAGAAAATCGCACCACTTCCTGGAGGCTTAACGCAGGAATCAAAGGAGTTCGCAACCTTTGGCACTGGGAACTTAACACCTCTCTTCAGAGAACAGAAAAATCTGAAAAGCTCAGCAACCTTATAAACCCCCTAGCTCTCTCCCAGGGTTTAAAGGGGCCTGCTAGCTGCAATAATACTAATGACTGTATTCCTATAAACCTGCTCGGTCCCAGCGGCAGTATTGATCAAGAACAGCTGGAATTTATTCGAGGGGTAAGCACGACTAACAGCCACACGCGAATGGAGTCTCTCACCTTTATCTCAGACGGAACCCTAGGGGAAAACCGATCTGGAGAAATTTTAGCTGCGATAGGATTTGAGCTTAGACATGAGGCCCTGAACAGCGACTCTAATGACCTTGAAGGCCTTTCCTATATTGGGGGGCACGCCCCAGGGGCAACCCGAGGCTCACGTACCATCAAAGAAACCTTTGCGGAAGTCTCAATCCCAATTCAGGAAGAAAAACTCTGGCTAGATGGAGCAATCCGCTTATCCAGCTATAGTGACTTTGGCAATACTTACAACCCCAAGCTCGCTATCCGCTGGCAGGTTTTAGATGACATAAATCTAAGGATTAGCTACGCCAGCGGCTTCAGGGCCCCCACCCTTACCGATATGTATCAACAGGGCTACCAAAGTCAGGTGTTTATCTTTGACCCCTGTACAAGTAACAGCTCCACCAGCCTAATCAGCTGCCCTTCTCAAACGGACAATGCGCGAATCCAATATCTTACCGAGTTTGGAGGCAACCCCGACCTTACGCCCGAAACCTCAAAAACTCTCACCGCCAGCCTAGCCTGGACTCCGGAACAAATAGAGGGATTAAGCGCTGCACTCGAAATCTTTAACATCCAGCAGGAGGATGTTATTGGCAGCAACCCGCAGTTCCTGGTTGAGCAGAATGCCTATGCCGGGCTATTCAGTGACAGAGTACTCAGAGATGAGCGCAGTGAAATCACCAAGATTCTCGCCACAAGAATCAATAAAGGCCGCAGAACAATCCGCGGTTACGATATCTCGCTGCGTTATGAGTTACCCATGGAAGAGTTTGGGCAGCTCAACCTGGCAATGAACCTAAGTCATATATTGAACTTCCTAAACCAAGGGGCCCCCGGACTACCTGAGGAAGAGTTGGCAGGCACTTTTGTAGATACCACAACCGGCGGCGCAGGCTCACTGCCAGAATTTAAAGCCAATGCAGGGATTTATTGGAGCAATAACCAGTGGAAGGCCGGCTATACCGTGCACTTTGTCGGCGGCACAGAAGAAACTTTCGCTCAAAACGACAAAATCGTGACTAATGATATAAGCAGCTGGCTTAGCCACGATGCACAATTCTCTTTCAACCCTTCAGATAGGTTTCGACTCGCAATTGGGGTCAACAACCTGCTTAACATCCCCCCTCCTCTCGCTATAACAGCGGCAGAGAATAATTATGACTATCGTTCTTACGATCTAACTGGAAGGTATTGGTACAGTAGTTTTTCACTTAGATTGTAAAGTTCTTTAGTAAATCAGCCACAAGTATATGTGTATCCATCCAACCCCAGATATCACCTTAATATATTTACTCTTCAACCTTCACTAAAAACCCAAATGGTGCTTACTACTTGTTTAGGAGCGAAAAATCATCATTGCAATTCAAGCAAGAAAGTTAATGACAACACAAATATGGGAGGGCCGTAGCAACCTACATGTAATGAAATACAGCTTCTAAAATTACACAGCTTATTAAAAAGAAACCACCAAAAATTAATATTATTTGGTTTCAGATAATAAGTGCAATTGGTAATGAAGGGCCCAACTGATAGTGTCAAATTATCTACTGACCAAGAGAAACACAGATGAAATACTACCTAAATAACGAGAACTAACAGCACCATATTTACAATCCTAAAAAAGCTGCTCACTCCCAAAAGCAATTACAGAACTGTTAGAGCTGCTCCACAATTTGAAATCGGCCACTCTCGCACATAGCTGCACATAAAAACAACCAGCAGTTATGAGCCAATTCAAATCCGAAATTATCATGGATCAATGGAATTTGATCGATCCTTGCATTTTCGGTCCCAAACGAGGAATAGGAGGCCAAAAGACCAGCAATAATAGAGTATGTTTTAAAGGCGCCTTAAGGGTTTTCTGCTCTGGAGCACGACTGAAATTTATTTCTTCTCACTATCAATCACCTAGTACTTGCTGAAAAATGCTTCAATTGGGGGAAGAACAAGTAGCTTGGTTGCGAGTGTGAATAAATTTTCTGGAGTAACTAGAACAACTATCCTTGCTTGACCAGAAGGAGATATTATTTAATGACATATTTTCACCAGTAAACTTAAAGGGGGCTAAAATTGGGCAACCCAAACCAGATAGGGGTTCAAAGTGGGCGATGGCGGCCGATCAAGAGGATGCTCCATTACGCCGGCCTTTCCGATAGGGATAAATCCTTTACAAAAATTACTTGATATACTGTATAAAAACACAAGGATTCATTGCTCAATATGTGACAGAGGAAGGATTCAGATCCCCTTCGAGACAGCCTGTTGAGTTGGAGAATTGACCTTATCTATCCTCACAGGAAAAATAGAAGGAAGATCCTCAACGCAGGATACTAGAAAATTCAGAAGGTATTCCCGTCGCTAGAAAATTGAGAGGCCTTCAATATAAAAGAAAAATAACAGCCGTTTGTAATTGAATGACATCGTTACTTATCCTTTTATAGTACCTTTTTTCAGTTAGTCACATGAAATAACTGCTAATTGTGCACTGCGTTGAAGAATATAAATTTAGAAAAGCAAAAAAGGGGGCTGAAGAGCCCCCGGATTATTCAAATTTATGAAAGCTTCTAAAACTGATAAGTAACTCCAGCCCAGGCATAGCGGCCCTGGAAGTCGTAAGTGCCGTTTACATCGTCATAGGTTGAAGTGTAAGACGGGTCACGGTCGGTCACATTGTCGATACCAGCGGTTAAGCGCATGGATTCGTTCACATCCCAACCCGCCTTCAAATTCAGGTAGGTGTGGGAGGGGACATTTACATAAGGGCTGTGACCATCACCGATGTACTGTACGTCGGCACCGAAGTCCCAGTTGTCAGCATACCAGGTTGCGCTGGCCAGGCCGCGCCATTTGGTATAGGCGCTGCTACTTGTTCCTATGTAGTCTACATAGTCAGAAGTTTCGCCAGTTTCAGAGTTAAACTCCTCGTACTCCAGCAGATGGGTTGCTTGAGCGCGCAGAGCCAGTTTGCCGGTGTCGTAGTGGAAGTTCTGCACTATATCCAGGTCGAGACCTTTGGTGTTGATTTCACCAATGTTTTGCAGGGAACCTTCCAGATACTCAATCTGCCCGCTGTTGCCACGGCGAACCAGTTCACAGGCTGAGCTGATACCATCGCGGTAACAATCGTCCAGAATCTTCTGTGTGTCAGCAGAAGTAATAGCGTCCTTAATTCGGATATCGAAGTAATCCAAGGTGATGGACAGATCTTCGGTGAAGCTCGGAGTCCAAACGATGCCAGCAGTGTAGCTTTTGGATTTTTCCGGCTGCAGCTCTTGGTTACCACCAATATTGGTGGGTACCTGGGAACCAGCTTGGCTGAAGCCGGCGCTGACCATATCACAGTTACTACCTTGCCCCGCAGTATTGTTACTGCTGGTATCACATGGGTCGATCAGGTAGCTGTAGCTCTGGGCAGTACCACTGTATAGCTCGTAGATACCTGGAGCGCGGAATGCAGTAGAAACACTTCCGCGGAAACGTAGGTTTTCTGTTAGCGCATATACAGCACCGAGCTTATATGTAGCTTGGCCGCCAAAGGTGTCGTAATCCGAATAACGTATCGCCGCGTCAAGGGACAGTTCTTCCGCGAACTTAAGGCCTGCCAGGATTGGCAGGTTAAACTCTGCGAATACCTCTGTTACAGCGAAGTCGCCAGAAGTGGCATCCTGCTGGTTACCGAAAGTTGCACCACTTTGCGTCTCGACGCTTGGGGTGAACTCACCAGACTCTTTACGGTACTCAATGCCTGAAGCAAAACCCAATGCGCCACCCTGGAACTGAATGGCTTCAATGTCGCCGGTCAGGCTGGCACCGAAGTTGAGCATTTCATACTCATTATCTTCGCGGTCGGTATAGCTGATGTAGTCGATGACCTCATCGCTCATACCACCAAGGAACTGAATGTTCTCTTCAGCAATGCCACTGTTTCCATCAAGCACTTGCTGGAGCAGGGTTTTGTTGTAGGAATTGTTAGTGGTGTTTTCACCTTCATTTTTGCCGTAGCTCAGGAAGGTATCCCAGCCCCAGCCATTCGCCAGGTCACCGCGTAGACCGCCGAGAAGACGGTAGGTTTCGGTCTTCTGCTCATAGTCACGGGTGCCACCTGAAACTGGGCGCAGGCGGACATCAGATAAGCCGTCCTGCCATGTGTCTCCGTGAGTCGCTACTGGCTTAGAAGGTTCAAGGTCTTTGGGGCTGCCTTGGGATTCCCACTCTGCCAATGCGGCGTTATATGCAGCGAGCTCTATCTGATAGGCATCTTCTGCTTCCTGCCAAGCTTCAGACAGTTGCGATTGAACTTCATCGGACAGATGGTCGGCAGTGAGGTCAAAACCATTACCCGCATACATTGGCTGAGCAGCCAGTTGCTGGTTGGTGGTTTTTAGGGTGTAAGAACCTTCACCGTAAAATTCGATGTAGTCATTGATAGAGAAAGTACCGCTGCCGGTGAGGCTGGTACGCTCCATCGCGCCTGACAGCCACATGTACTGGCCAATGTCATAGCTAGAATAATCCCCAAGTGTCTTTCCATCCTCACCGACACTGAATGCTCCGTAGTTGGTGAAGATGTTGCCGGTAGAGGACATGGAGCTCTGTAACCCTGCCCAATCGCGGTCTTTGTAAGTGATTTCGTCACGCTGACTGTGGGTAACATTCGCAATAAACTGACCACGATCGAATTCCTTACCAAAGGTAATGGACAGCTCACCATTCTCGCCGCCGCCAGCTTCGGTCGCGCCAGCGCGGGCATTAATGCGAACCCCATCGAAAGAATCTTTCATGACCACGTTGATTACGCCGGCTACCGCGTCAGAACCATATACGGCGGAGGCGCCATCGGTCAGAACTTCGATACGGTCGATCATATCTACCGGGATATTGTTCATATCCACTGCAGAGCTTACGCCAGAGCTGGAGGATACAAAGCGACGGCCATTAACCAGTACCAAGGTACGTGCAGAACCTAGGTTACGCAGGTCCACAAATGACAGACCAGCACCGCCATTGTTGTCGTTGGCATTGATACCGGTAGTACCCATGGATGGAAGCTGGTTAAGCAGCTCATCAATGGTACCCACACCGGAACGCTGGATAGCTTCAGAGTCAACCAAAGTAATAGGGCCAGTAGTGGATAGAGGGTCACGCGCAATGCGGGAACCAGTAACAACTACTTCCTCAACCTCTGGTCCGGGAATAGATTCCTGGGCGAAAACGCCAGAGCTGGCGATGGTGCCCAGTGCTGCAATGGCAACGCTCAGTTTGGTCTTGATCATAGTGGAACCTTTTTATACTTAAGGTGCTTTTATGGGTTTTGATTACATAATGGATAACCTGTCTAAACTGACTTTAAATGAACAACATGAATTTTGGAACTATTGTTGACTAATATTTGTCCAGAAAGAGAAAGTTAGGAAACCTTCACCGATGATAAAGTTGGCCAAATATCGAACAACTTAGTCTCTAGATTTTGGTAGATGGGGCAGAAATACAGTTTTTTTGCTTAACTAGGCTTTTTATTGATAAAAAATTTTTATCTCAATTTTTTCACAGCCAACAAGAGGGCTCACAGCTCATATGGGGGGAGAGACAAAGAGGCGGGAGAGCCTCAACATACGAAAGGGTTATCAGCGCTTAGGCCAGGAGATTTTTAAGTGGGGATGATTTACGGTTTTTAATGCTACAGTTACCGAAGGAACTTATCTAATCACTGAAGCATGATAGCTTGGTGAAATGACATACTAGCCACATTTATCACTACCTCTTTTCTTAGCAAGATAAACCGCCAAAAAAACTGACTGAATGGTCACATTTTACCCTAACCAGTAATTGAAGAACAAACAGGTTAAACCTTCTCCTCTGGTAGGCAATCTAGAATTCATCTAACCCAAGACTTTTTGTACAATCAGCCAGTGCTTCCACTAGGTTGCTAGTGAATGACAAAAAATTAAAGGGACGCGTCAGCTCTTTATGACCATCTTGGGATAATCCGCAACAATTAAATATCAGCTTGTATTAAGAAAATACCCTCTTACCTTATATTTCTGTCAGCCATTGGATGATATTTGATTTAACAAAAGGTAACATTATTACATTCACCTTTTATGAAGGTGATGGATTGATCTTCGATAAGTGGATATATCGTATGAAATACAAAGGGCTATTTATCTCTGCTTTGGGGCTTGGATTACTAACCGGCTGCGCAAATGATTCAAGCTATAAGCAGCAGGTAAACACTACCGGCAATGAGTCAGCTCAGACCTCACAGCGCAATTTGACTGAAGACACTAGCAATCAATTAATCTGTAAATCTCGAGCAATCACAGGGTCACGATTTAAGCAAAAGACATGTATGTCAGCTGAAGAGTGGGAAAAAATATCACATGAGTCTTCGAAAATGCTTAGCAAGCAGAACCGAAAAGGAGTGCTTGGCAATCCAGAAGGAGGGTAACAATCCACTCTTGGGTTGAATAGATAACTTTGTTTAATTTCCTCAAGGCGCCTTATTTTGAAGGCGCTTTTTATTATTTCATATTTTTTCATGAAAGAATTTTTTCTACAAAAAGTCCAGGAGACTAGAAAGCTCGCAAGTCAGCATCAGTTCTCAATCGCCGAAAAAAAATTGCAGGAATTGTTGCTAACACCTTCCATCAGTAAGAATGAAAAATCTCTTATCTTAAAAGAACTTTACCAAATAAACCTAAGGGTAGGTAAAGCTCACAAAGCAATTAACCACCTAGAATCACTGGCATTAGAATCAAAAGAGGAACCTCTTTATTGGCTTGAGCTTTATAATTTATCCGAGTCTTTAGGCGAGACTGACAAAGCTATAAGGTCGCTCGAAAAATATATCGAAAATGAACCAGAGTGCTCACCCGATATCTATTTCAATTTAGCATATAATTTAAAGTTGTCAGGAGATCTTAAAAAGTCACTGAGAACATATCAAAAATCCCTTGATAAAGATATCTCGGCTCAAGAAGAAGTCTATACAAATATTGGTGTTATCTACTCCGAATTAAGAGAGGAAAACAAAGCAATAGAGAGCTTCCAGAAAGCTCTAGAACTGAACGGAATGCATACACCAGCCCTATTAAATCTTGCAGGCATATATGAAGAGTCCGGAGAAAAGAAAAAGGCTATTCCCCTTTATCAAGAAGTACTATCAATAGACAGAAAAAACAGTCTAGCCCTTGCTAGAATGGCCCATATGTATACCGCGAAAAATCAATCAGATACTCGCATTAAAAACATATCTGCTTTATTAAACAGCCAGAATTTGAGTGACACAGAGAATGAAGAATTATACTTTGCTCTAGGGAAATTATATGACGACTGCCAGCTCTTTAGTAAAGCGTTTTCTTGTATTAGCCAAGCTAACAATATAGGAAGAAAGAGAACAATCTATTACAACCCTATAGAGCAAGAAAAATTAACTGACGACTTAATAAACACATTCTCTAAGGAATGGTTTACAGTACGTCACAGCCAAAATAAATCTACTCCAATCTTTATTTGCGGAATGCTTCGCTCCGGATCAACTCTTCTAGAACAAATGCTATGCGGCCATAGTTGTATTTTATCTACTGGCGAGAGAGATTTTGTTGTAAGAAAAATCGAAGAAATGAGAGGAGGCTACCCACAGTCGGTACTCAAAAAGGATAGTAACTATTTCACTAAAATTTCTAAAGATTACTTTGAAGAAATTGGAGGGATAGTCTCCGGCGAGCAATTTATTATCGATAAAAGGCCGGAAAACTTTCTTCACATTGGACTAATAAAAACAGCATTCCCAAAATCCAAGATAATTTGGACAAGACGCAATCTACTTGACAACGCCATATCCATATACTTCCAGCAACTCAATAAAAACCTGAATTACTCCTTCGATCTTGAGCAAATTGCCCATTTTTATTCGGAGCATATACGATTGATGAAATATTGGGAGAGCTTATTTCCTGGTGATTTGTATCAAATACAGTATGAAGACTTAGTGACCAATCCCAAGACTGCAATTGGCAGCGCGCTTAATTTTCTGGGGTTATGTTGGGACCCCAATTGTTTAGAGTTTTCCCAGCGAAGAAACCATGTAAAGACGGCAAGTATTTGGCAGGTAAGAGAGCCAATTTATTTATCTTCTGTAAATCGGAGCAACAATTATTTAGAGTACTTAACGCCTTTAAACCTCAAGCGTTTTTTAAAGTAACTAATTATTTACCCATAAAAAAGGCGCGACATTTAGTCGCGCCTTTTTGACATCAGTTATCTAAATAAAGATATTTAGAAGTCTACGGTCAAGCCTAAGAAAGCATAACGACCCAGGGCGTCATAGATTCCAGGGAATGTATTTCCGTTGCCAAAAATACTGGAACCAGCATCAGCAGTTAGTGGCGGCTCTTTATCAAAGACATTATTGATACCACTACGGATAGTTACGTTATCAGAAGCTACCCAGGCGGCAGAGAGGTCGAAGTAATTAATTGCATCAAAGTCTGCATTATTCTCACCTAAATCTGTGACACCACCAATATGACGCCAGCTTCCATTGATGTCTACATTCCAAGGAGTGGACCAGGTAGCTCTCAGCGTGCTAACGAAATCAGGTGTTGGTGTACCACATGAGCCATTCCAGTAGCCCGCACACTCTTCGGTAGGCTGACCGTCGAACTCCTGCTGATCCCACTTAGTCAAGTAGGTTGCGATGAAGTTCATGTCCACGGCGCCATAGCTACCAACATCGAAGCCATAATTAGCATTGATGTCGAAACCTTCAGTTTCAAAGTAGCCAATATTTACATCAACAGCGGTAATCGACGCAGTACCAATCCACAGGTTTCCATTGCCCCCACGGTTGATCGCTCCACAGAACATTTCGTCACCACTCTCGAGACACTTATCAAGGATGGTCTCTGGCTTAATGTAATCAATAGCCTCATCAACAGTAATGTTGAAGTAGTCAATGCTAAGAGTTAGACCTTCAACAAAAGCCGGAGAGTACACAAAACCAAGTGAGAAGGTCTCAGACTCTTCTGGAGATAGCTCAGAATTACCACCACCAATATAATTGTACTGGCCAGCGGGAGAGTCGATCGCATTACCAAAAGTTGCAGCAGTAATACCGCTATTCATACACTGCTCTAGGGTAGCAGTTGGGCCAACTACGGTACCATCTGACTTTGTGCGTGAACCACATGGATCGTAGTCCATATCGAATAACTGAATAGACTGTGCGCGAAATAATTCTTGGATATTGGCATGACGAACAGCTGACTGGAAACTAGCACGGAGTTTGAGGTCATCAATTGGCTGCCAATCAGCAGCAACTTTGTAGGTATTAGTTTGCTCGTCAGTTGAATAATCAGAATAGCGATAGGCCAATTCCAAGCCTAAGTATTCGGCACCCGGCATGCCACTAACGAGAGGAACATTCATTTCACCAAAAATTTCTTTGACGCTCAGTGAACCATCTACAGGTAAGGTCGGGCCACCCTGACCAGCGCCTTCACCATTCTGATAGCCCATATCCGGTGAATAGTTTAGGGTTTCGCGACGGCTTTCAAGCCCCATAACAACCGCAATACCATTCTCCGCTGTTGGCAGTTTCCAACCATAATCGGTCAAATCGCCGGTTACATAGCCTGAAAGAATCTCCTGGTCAGTTGTGCCACGCGCGTAAAGAGGAAGTACCAAGTAGTCGATGGCCTCTTGGGTTACGCCATCCTCAGCAAAAACGTTCCAGGGCACACAGTTGGGATCTGACCCATCAATAACGGACTGACATACTGGTTGGCCGTAGGTTTCAGCAACTGGTTCGCCATCCTCGTTAACTCGATCATCAGTGCGAACATCCAGCGCTCGGCGAATATTAGTTACAGACATATCATTGTAATAAGTCTGCTCCAAGCTTACCTCTGAGAATTGGTAATATACGTCGTAGTTCCAGTTATCATTAATATCGCCACGTAAACCGAATACCCCACGGAAGGAAGTGTGGCGCATATCGTCCTGGCGAGGGCCACCTTCTACATTTCGACGACCAATGTAGAGAGCACCTGGCGTTTTAGTCTGTACGCCAGTCTTATCATCTGTATTTACAACAGTTAAATCGCGTACGTAATTATCTTCTGTAAGGCCATAAACACCGCAGAAGGCTTCAAATTGCTCATCTGAGAGTAGCGGGTTACCGCAGTAAAGGTCGCTCGTAACAAAGAAAGCACCGGAAGGGGCAATTTGCGCAACGGTCCGATCATCGGTATACATCAGCTGTGCATAAGCTTCTGCATGATCATTAATTTCATAATGGCCGAAAGCACCCATTGTCCAACGTTCATCCGGTCGCTGGAAATAATTTAATGGGCCATAGTTATATAGCTGGCTAAATTCCGTAAGTCCGCCATTACCATCGAGACTGTAATCAAAGCCTTCAGTTGTATCGCCCTTATTTGATCCAAAGTCAGTAAAACGCCCCCAGGGTACAGTGGAGGAACCGCCACACTCGAAGTTATCGGCATTGCCCTTGAGGCTGCAACCACTATAATCGCGATCGGATTGAAGAACGGCGTCAATCTTACGATAGTTCGCATACGCCGTAACGTTGCCGCGACCATTGTCCAGGTTTGCACCCATGATCAATGAAAAATCGTTAGTTTCACCATCGGTAACATTGCCATCTGCTACATCGAAGCCATTTGACTCCACCAGACGCTGCATTCCGCTATTGTCATTGTTATGCTGATAAACACTAGTCTGTGTTTCGAAGCGAACACCTTCAAAATCATCTTTCATGATGAAGTTGACAACACCTGCGATTGCATCTGATCCATAGGTCGCAGACGAGCCACCGGTCAGAACTTCAACGCGCTCAACCAAGGCCCCTGGAATTTGGTTGAGGTCTGCACCTGAGCCATCCTCAAGAGGAGAGCCTGCCGGCATTCTGCGGCCATCGATCAAAACTAGAGTACGTTCAGCGCCAAGGCCACGCAGAGACACGGTTGCAGTACCCGTCGCCCCATTCGCCTGCCCTGCCGTTTGTGTGGCGGCAACTTGTGGCAAATCGTTAATTAGGTCCTCAACACGAACGATGCCAGTTGCTTTGAGATCTTCGGCGCTCACCGTAGTAACAGGGCTGACACTTACATCATTGGCACGCTCAATCCGCGACCCGGTCACTGTAACCTCTTCAACCATTTCCGCATCTTGCTGAGCAAAAGCAGGCATGGCAGGAACCATGATCGCAGCTGCAGTGAAACCTATAGCTCCTTTCACAGCCACTGATAGAAGGCTCTTTTTCATTGTCAATCCTCTCTAGAGATCGTTGGATTTATTGTCTGTTGTCTTTATTGACTATGTAGAAAGTTACTACCCCCAAGTAGTCACTTTATTCCCAACAAACTCTAAAACGTTTTAACCCTAAAAAACCTCAATAATATCGGCTATACCTCAAAATAAAAAAAGACACATATGGCAAAAAAGACACTAATAAATATAAAGAGAGCCGTCAATTAATAACAAGCAATTGGAAGGGAGAGCTAGAAGCCCCATTAAACAACCGATAATTATGAATGCCTTCAATCTTTAGAGGGTAAAGAGGCGGCTTGAAACCAAGAGGTTTAAAGAAGGAGGGAAAATAAAATTAAACAAACTAAAAAGCGGGCCTTGCGGCCCGCTTTTATTAGGTGAGTCTATCAAGGATTATTAGAAATCCATGCGTACACCCACGAATGCACTACGACCAATATCGTTATAAACATCAGACGCAGTATCGTGGCCAGTAATATTGCCTGGAACACCAGACAGAATTACAGGAGCCTCTTCATCCAGGATATTGTTAATACCCAGGTTTGCACTGATGCTATCTGTAAACTGATAGGAAGCGTAGAGATCATGAGTTACGAAGCTACCAACATCAAACTTGAAGAACTCATCGCTATTACTAGGTACAGCATCGCCGATGAAGTTAGTCTCCCACTGAACCATTAAGCGATCCAGAGAGTAATTGGCAGTTGCAATCCATTTATTCTCAGAGTAGCCAACTTCACCTACAAGCTCTTCCTCAACACCAAACTTAGTCTGAGTAAACTCAAGAACATGAGCATAATTCAGAGACAAGTCTAACTGGCCTGCCCCGAGTTCCATACCCCATTGAACTTGAACATCAACACCTTCGGTTTCAAGGGTACCTTCGTTGAGGAACTTTGAGTTTACACCAACAAGCTCACCCAACTGATTAGCCGCACCTTCAGAGTCACGATCGATATTTCCGCAGAACTCGTTAGGACCCGTAGTTGATTGGTAGCAGAAATCCAAGGAAGACTGTCTTGCAACAGTGTCAATCAGATTTTCGATCTCAATATCAAACCAGTCAACGGAAACACTCAGGCTACCGATTCCCAGATCACGATCAAAAACCACACCAAGGGTATAACTGTCTGAAGTCTCAGCTTCAAGGTCTTCAGAGCCAACACCAACGAAACCACCGGTTCCCTGAATCTCAGGCTGGCTTAGCTCGAAAACACCTACTTCGGCAACGCGAGCAGCAATCTCGGGAACGGCAAGGCAGTTTTCAGCAACAGTACCCGTAGCATCAGCTGTTACGCCATCACAGGGGTCTTTAATGGTGCGGAAAGTTTCACCACCAGCACCGAACAGCTCATTTACATTAGGTGCCCGCATCGCTCGGGCATATTGACCACGAACACGCAGGTCGTCATTAATAATCCAGGAAACACGAGCGGTATAAGCATCGGTGCTACCTACAGTATCGTAATCAGAAAAGCGATACGCCGCGCCCACACTCAACTCTTGGATCCCAGGCAGACCCGAGAGGATCGGGGCTTCCATTTCCACGTACAGCTCAGTTGCATCAAAGCCGCCTTCTGTAGCCGGCGCCCTATTACCACCATTCTGCCCTGAACGAGTGAGGGCATCAGGCAAATCTGCTGCATACTCATCTCTATACTCAAGACCTGCAGCCAGGCTCAAAGGACCAGAAGGGAGCTCCAGCAACTCACCACTAATATTAATACCACCGATGGTTTGCTTGGTGCTCTGGTCGCGCATAGATACAGCGCTTACATATTCAGCAGCCTCTGGAGAGATAGAGCCATAACCAAACACATTGATCGGCACACAACCTTCTTTTCTTGCAGATTCGTCCGCACAAACGATCAGGTTGTTCTCTACATCCAGCTCCGCATTTAAGGCATTGCGGAAGTTGGAAACGTTAATCTGCCCAGTGCTGCGCTGGCTATCTTGCATCTGGCCCTGACCAAAGTAGGCATCCCAGTTCCAGTCATTAATCTCACCACGCAGGCCGATTAAGCCACGGAAAGTCTGACGCTCAGCATAGGATCCACGCTGATCCAACTCGGTAGTACGTCGAACGAAGGAAACATACTCATCCTCTGCTGCAACCGCAAGATTACGCAGCTCTGCAGGCATATAAGGATTGTCAATATGTATGCCGTCGATATTTAGAGCGTCCTGAGCATCAAACGGATACGGTTCTATTTCGGTCTGGGTTTCAGTGCGCGCAAAGGAGGTCTCAACAAACAACTCTAGAGAGTCACTAAGATCATAGGACAGATTAGAGCTGATCAGATAGCGCTCAGTAGGTACTGAGTAGCGGCGGAACTGCTGCCGGTTGAATCCGTACTTATCACCATCCCAATCGACCACTTCTCCGTTGTCTACAGTCCAGTTCACCTTATCATTTGAGGGCAGGAAGAAACGCCCATTTTCAGAGTAGGAAGAGTAGTAGGGCTCTTGTTCTTTATCACAATCGGCAGTTTCGCCGGTGAAATAACAAAGCGCGAGATCATCCACCTTTGTATTCTTACGGTCTCGAGCCAAGATACCTTTTTGATCGGTGTAAGTCAGAGAGACTACGGCGTTACCTTTGCCGTCCGCAAAATTACTGCCCGCAGTAAGATTGAAGCGGTCTGTTTTATCATCACCAAACTCTACAGTTTCACCATGAGAGGAAGTGATGCTAACGCCCTCAAAATCATCTTTGAGGATAACGTTGATCACACCCGCTAAGGCATCGGAACCATAGATTGCTGAAGCACCACCAGTGATAACCTCTACGCGCTCAATCAACTCAGTGGGAATGGTATTCCAGTCGACAGCAGAGGTACCGGCCACACCAGAAACATAGCGACGACCATTGACCAGAACAAGAGTACGATCTTCGCCGAGGTTACGCAGGTTAACAGTGTTAACACCGCCGTTAGCAGTTGCAAAGTTTGAACTGTTGCCAGTAATACCTGATACACCAGCCGCAGGCAGGCTACGCAACACATCGGCGCTGTTTACCATGCCAGAGAATTCGATATTCTCAGAGTTTACGGTTGTAATCGGCGTAGAAGCTTCCAGATTGGATCGGGTAATGCGCGAACCCGTTACCACCACTTCTTCAACTAGGGTTGCGTCGTTTGCATCCGCGGCTTGCTGGGCAAAAGCTTGGCCGGTTGCCCCAAGGACTACAGATACTCCAAGTGCTGTCTTGATTGCAGACGAAAGGATATTCCTTTTCATTGTTTTGTCTCTCTCTAAGGTAGGGCTATCTGCCTACTAGATAGGTTTGAGTTTACTCATGAAGCAACCACCCCCATGGCTACTTCAGCTCCCAACACTAGACAGAACGAGCCAGCTCTCCATTCCCTCAATAAAAAATCACCCAAAACAAAAAAAAAATGCTTACCATGATAAAAGTATTATATTGACTATCGCGACTAAGCATACTTGCCGTATGGCAAGGTTGTTGGTCACCGATTAGGCTGGCAACGGTTACCCTCCCTCAAATAACAGCTTCAACTTCCTCTCATAAGCATTAGCAGTAGAAGAGTTCCTCACCAGCGAGAAGGCCTCTTCAAAGCTCTCCCTTGATGCCGCCATTTCCCCAAGCTGATATCTGGTCAACCCGAGTAAAAAGTGGAAGCGATGATCGCCTTCGTGGCGCATTACAGCCTTGCGCAAGCGGCGTTCGGCCCGCTTGAAGTCTCCCTGCTCATAGGCATCTCGCGCTTGGTAGAAGAGAAAATAGGGATTGCGTTCCCGGTGGTAGCGGGCACGCTTGGCGTATTCATCGGCAAGTGCTTGTTGGCCGTTGTGCCGGTAGAGCCGCTCCAGATTACTGATTGCAACGAGGTTGCTGCTTTTTAAATGCAGGGCTTGCTGGTAACTTTGCTGCGCCTCGGTTAGAAAACCGAAATGGCTGTACATAGCTCCCAAGTTGGCCCATAAATCGCTTCTCTGCGGACGTAGCTCCAGAGCCTTGCGCAGATATAAAAAGGCCTGCTCTCTCTCTCCTTCACGCATTAACTCAACCCCGCGATTACTGTAGTAGAGGGCAAAGGCTGTTGTGTCATCCAGGATGTGCTGATCGTAAGCGGGGTCATAGGCGGCAAGGTTGAAATCGACTACGCGGCGACTGCGAGAGCTTTCCGATACCATATTTACATGGCGGTAAACGATAAAGGTCTCGGGCTCATCGTGGCTCCAAACAGGAGGTACTTCCACCTGATTAAAGGAAGCCTTAGCCCCCAATTCTCTCGCCATCGCCACCATCATCAGAGTGAAAGCCAGGCAGTTGCCGCGCGCCTGACGATAGGTTTCCATAGCCGTTAGGGTGCTACTTTCATCGTACTCGACGGTAAAGTCTCGTTGCTCAAAGGCCCGAATCAATGCCGCTAAGCGGCTTTGCGGACTGGCGTTGGGAGCCAATTCCTGCAGGTAGGCCCGCAAATCGGAATCTATTCCCAGGAGATCTTCTTGGGGCAACTCCTCCAACGTGACGGCTCTACCGAGCAGAACCTCACCGCTCAAGGCGTTTTCCAGGCTGACTGGCCGATGTTCACCGGGCGGCAAGCTGGCGCAAGCGCTCAACAACAGGAACAGACTTAGCAACAATGGGGCTTTCATTGTTATTTTCCCCTTGAAATTCTTGTTTATACAGGATTTACCACTTATCAGGCCTCAATGGAAGCACCCGATTACCATTTCTCTAAATTGTTCCACAACGGTTCGCCTGGAATTTAGACAGCTGGTAAACTCTGCCCGTTGTACTGGAAGCTCTTGGAGCAGTCTGTTCGATCTCGTCCTTTTCGAGTGAGCGGCTGGCGGAGGTTCCCCAATAACTATTACAGACAGAGGAACTTCTATGTCTTCTAATGTCGCGGACGTCACCACGGCGGCCTCTCCGAGCTCGGGCGAATTGCTCGGCCACCCGAAAGGGCTCTATATCTGTTTTGCTACAGAGCTGTGGGAGCGATTTTCCTTCTATGGGATGAAGTACTTGCTCCTGCTCTACCTCACCAAGTATCACCTTTTTACCGATAGCGCGGGTTACGACGTACTCGGCGCCTATGCCGGCCTGGTATACGCCCTGCCTCTGATCGGTGGCCTGCTGGCCGACCGCTACCTGGGTATGCGCAAGGCAGTACTATTTGGTGGTGTCCTGCTATGTCTCGGCCACTTGTTAATGGCTGTGGAAGGCCATCAGGCTATCTCCTATGCCGCAGGTACAGTTCTTTCCGAAGCCATTACTTTGAATGATGGCAGCGTGATTGCGGCAGGTACGACCCTGACTGAGAAGGTCATTATTCAGGATGTAGTGGCCCTCAAAGTCTTCTTTATGGCCCTGGCACTGATCACCGTGGGGGTTGGCTTCTTGAAGCCCAACATTTCCACCATTGTCGGCCAACTCTATCCGAAGAATGATTCCCGCCGCGATGCCGGCTTTACCATCTTCTACATGGGCATCAACGTAGGTTCCTTTATTGCCACCCTGTTATGCGGCTGGCTGGGCGAAACTTACGGTTGGGGCTATGGTTTCGGCCTCGCCGGTATCGGTATGGTCTTCGGCCTGATCACCTTTGTTTGGGGTCAGAAGTACCTTGATGGCCTGGCAGAACCGAGTCGCCCGGAAGTGCTGAAAGAAAAGGCACTTGGTCCTATCAACAAAGAGTGGGCCGTTTACCTCGGCGCCATCCTCTCTCTTGGTTTGGTTTGGTACCTGGTACAGAGTGAGCCCATGGTGCACCTGGCTCAGAACAGCCTCCTGATCGTCGCCATCGTCGGGCTGATCCTATTCTCCATGCTGTACAAAGATAGTAAGGGCACTGATTTTGTCGCTATCGGTATGGCCGCCCTGTCTGCCGGCCTCGGTCTGATCTGGGCCTTCAGTGGGGAAGACCTATGGCTGGGTGGCATGTTGCTCGCGCTGGTCGCCTTCATTGGTTACGGCTTTATTCGCCACTACAGTGAGGAATTCTCCCGCACCGTAGTACTCATGGTCCTTATTACCTCTACCATCGTTTTCTGGGCATTGTTCGAGCAGTCCGCAGGTTCTATGACCCTGTATGCAGACCGTGTACTGGACCGCTCCATTGGTGATGGTGAAGTGCGCGCTTCCATGTTTGGCTCGCTCAACGCAGGCTTTATCATGCTGCTGGCCATTCCTTTCGCCTCCCTGTGGGTTTGGTTGGGCAAGCGCGGCTGGGAACCGAGCACGCCGGTAAAATTCGGGCTGGGTATTATCCAAGCTGGCCTGGGCTTCGGCGCCCTGGTACTGGGTGCCGCTTACCCCACAGAGGCTGGAAAAGTAGCGATGATCTGGCTGGTACTCGCCTACCTACTGCACACCTCTGGTGAGCTCTGCCTTTCTCCTGTTGGCCTCTCCGCGGTTACCAAGCTGTCTATCGGCAAGGTGGTCAGTGTGAGCATGGGTACCTGGTTCCTGGCGACAGCACTGTCTGAAACTGTAGCTACCCGTATCGGTAAGATGGCCGCTGTCCCTCAGGAAGGTGGCACCGATCTCGCTTCTACCCTGACGACTTATACCAACCTGTATGAGTACCTGATGTGGTGGGGCCTTGGTGTTGGTGTACTGATGATTGTTATCTCACCGCTGCTGAAAAAAGGTATGTGCGGTATCCGCTAAGGGAAACCATCATCACAACAAAAAGCCACTGTTTTTACAGTGGCTTTTTTATTTCTGATATCCCAACCCTCAAACACCAATCAATGAAGAAACCCTCTTCGTCACCCATCGAGCACTAATAAGTGAGAAAGTAGCTCTAGCTCAGCCCCGTTAACAGATTGAAGTTTTGCCAAATAAAGCGAATCCCAATAATGCAGAGCAATATAGCAAAGCACAGCTTCAGTCGTTTGGCAGATATTCTGTGAGCCAGGTTCGCTCCAAACTTGGCAAAGAGCACACTGGTAAGAACAATCCCAAGGAAGGCCGGCCAGTAGATATAGCCACTACTCCAGTGCGGCAATAACTTATTGCCCCACCCCTGTACAACAAAACTCAGCGAACCTGAAAGAGCAATAGGCAGACCAAAAGCCGCTGAGGTACCCACTGCACGCTGCATTTTGACACCGAAGTGCGATAGATAGGGAACTACCAGTGCCCCTCCGCCAATACCAAAAATGGCTGCGAGCCATCCGATGAATCCCGCTGAACTGATCAAGGGCAACGAACCAGGTAAGTGATCATCAGTCTCCTGTTGAGAGGTGGGGCGCAAACTGCTCAAGCCCATTCGTGCAGCCATAACTATGGCGAAGATACCGATCAACAGCTGTAACCAGGCGCCCGGCAACAGATCCGCAGTCACGCCCCCCAGCCAAGACCCCAAAAGTATTCCTGGAGTCATCACCCAAAATAGATGCCAATCCACGGCGCCCTTTTTGTTGTGAGCCCAGACCGAACTTATTGAAGTGATGATAATGGTTGCCAGAGAGGTGCCCACAGCCATATGGGTCAGTACTTCGGGAGATATACCTATCGCGGAAAAAATCAGCACCAGCGCCGGGACGATGATCAGCCCCCCGCCGATTCCCAGGAGGCCCGCTGCCGTACCCGCTATAGCACCGAGTAATAGGTAAACAAACAACATTTCCATGTTGCTTCAGTTTAGCTATCCCTGTGAGGCCAAGCCGGAAAGCGGGCAAAGCATACAAGCCAAACTTTAAAGGGCCAATAAGCCACTATTCAGCCAAATAAAACGTCCACCAATGACACAGAGCAACACCGCAAATCCATGCTTCAACCACTTTGCCGGGAGACGATGGGCAAGGTTGGCACCGAGTCGGGCGAAAATCGTGCTGGTCGCCACAATACCTAAAAAGGCAGGCCAGTAGATAAAGCCACTACTCCATTGCGGTAGCAGAATATTACTCCAACCCTGCACCGCAAAACTCAGAGCCCCCGCTATAGCAATGGGTAAGCCACAGGCTGCAGATGTGGCCACTGCCCGCTGCATTCGCACTTTGCAGCGGGACAGGAATGGCACTGTGAGGGAGCCACCACCAATACCGAAGATTGCCGAAACCCAACCAATCCCCGCACCAGAAATAGTCATTATGGGTGCAGCCGGTAGATTGCCTTCCCCCTCTTCCACCCCGTTGTGCCGTAAGCCACTCAACCACATACGAATGGCCATAATGATGGCAAAGACGCCAATTAACAGTTGCAGCCAGGCACCGGGCAGCCACTCCGCTGTCACCCCCCCAAGCCAGGAGCCGAGAAGGATTCCTGGAGTCATCACCCAAAATAAGCGCCAATCCACCGCGCCCTTCTTGTTATGTGCGCGCACGGAGCTGATAGAGGTGATAATGATCGTTGCGAGAGATGTTCCCACCGCCATGTGAGTGAGGATATCCGGGGAGATCCCCATTGCGGTGAAAACCAACACCAGGGCCGGTACGATGATTAAACCACCACCGACCCCAAACAGGCCGGCGATCGTGCCAGCCGCAGCCCCCACCACTAAATAAACGAGTAAGGTTTCCATACTGCCCCAGTCCTTACAAAGTCATCAGCGCTTATGGTGGCGCTGTTGAGCAAAAAAATTATCGCTATTATCGAGAGGTAATTAAGTTAATACTCTAGGACCCATTAGCCTCGAGCTTCAACGGTAAGCCAGTCAAAGCCATCCTGTTGACAGGCAAAAATGCAGTTCTCGACACTCTCCACCATCTCTGCCAATGCCGAGCGAGCTAGCTCTAGGGTATTATTTTTTTCACTAATGTGGGCAACCACCAGATGTTGTAGCTGTTCATAGCCCACACGCTGGAGAAATCCTGCAGCCTGCTGGTTACTCAGGTGTCCGTAGGCACCGCCCACACGTCGCTTCAGAGAGGGGGGATATGGCCCCTGGGCCAGCATCTGCGGATCGTGGTTGGCTTCCAGGACCAGTGCATCGCAACCGGAAAAATGGGATTCCACATGGGGAGTTACGGTACCGAGGTCGGTCAATAGACCCAGACTGCTGCCACGACTGCGAAATACATACTGTGCGGCCTCTCTGGCATCGTGAGGCACAGCTACCGGTGTTACCTGAATATCTGCGAGCACAAATGGCTGATGCCCTTCGATCAGGTGCACTTGCGGCAACTTACCGATATCACGGGCGCGAAGAGTTCCGGGGGTCAGATACACCGGCAGGCCATACCTGCGCGCAAGCGGTGCGACACCGGAAAGGTGATCGCTGTGCTCGTGGGTTACCAGTATTGCCGCGAGATCAGCGGGAGACATACCGAGCCGCGACATGCGTCGCTCGGTTTCTTTGATGGTAAAGCCGCAGTCCACCAACAGACATTGGTCGCCAGTGGCGACCAATGTACCGTTTCCTTTACTGCCGCTTCCCAGTGAGGCGAAGCGCAGGCCCATTATTAAATCAGATTCTGCTGAATAGAGAGCAGCAGCTGGGAGGCCTTATTGCGTGAGAGCGGCTGGCCGCGTGTATCGCGGACGCGCACCTCAATCTCATCATCGTCGCCACCCCGGATCACGATCAGGTAGCCGGGATAGCCATCCTCGGGAATTGAACCAACACCGAGTCCTTTGATTTCCTTGAATAGCGCAGGCTCACTACTCTTGGAGGTATCAATACCGGCTAGGATCTGCTGCAGGGTTACCTGGTCGGCACTTTCGGCCAATTCATCTTCCTGTTTGGACTTCTTGCCCCAGGAGAACCAACCGCCATCGTCCTCTTCACTCTCTGCCAACTCGCGCTCTTCATCGTAGGTGACATAGAAGAGACCGATATCGGAATCCTCTCTATGCAGACGGTAAGCACCGGCATTGACGGCGTGAGCAACAGTGGCCCAGGCGCGATCCATCTCAAGCCCCATGGAAATATAGGGTTCGTGGCCAGCTGGCTCACGCAACTGTACTTTCACAGAGCTGCCACCGATGGCCTGGGCCACCAGGGAGGCGGAGGCACCGGATTCTTCTGTGGCCAGGGCGGTAGACATCTCATCGATCATCCAGCCCTCGCGCTCCGGGCTGCTAGAGAGTTGCGGCCAGTTGACCGTACCACCGACTGGAGCGTCCACCGCTACGGATAAATGACGCACGTGGATCTCAGTGGTATCCGGCTGAACACCGGTCTCGATTTGCAGGCGGTATTTGTCCTTGGTATCTGGGCTTTCATTGAAAGTCATCCAGGCGGTTTCCATAATACCGGCGCTGGCATCAGACATTTCCACAGTCAACCCGGAAGTGCGCAGGAAATAGTGCAACTGGGGCCAAACCTCTTCCGGGGGTTGGGTGACCAGTACCCAGCGATTGCTGCCCAGCTTCTGAATCTTTACCCGCTCCAAGCCTGCATTGACTGACAGAGCCTGGGGACGCGGTACTTCAAAGTCCCCTTCTTCCAAACCGTTACTGGCGATCTGTGGAATTTCGTAGAGTTCTTCCTGGTGCTTGGCATTGATACCCTCAGGGATCTGCAGTGGCGCCAGACTGTCCGCCTGTTGGTAATCGTTACTGCGATCGCGGAAATAGCCATCGTTGCCGAACACACCACAACCCGCCAGGCTGAGACTGGAAATACAGAGCGCGACTCCAACGGTCAATTTGTTCATTAAAGCTTTCCTGGTTAATTCACGATTCGCAGGTTTATAGTACGCCGGCACTGCGCAGAGCCTCGCGCACTGTAGCATGATGCTCGGGCGACAGGCTGGTCAGCGGCAGGCGGATACCGCCATCTATACGCCCCATCTCCCGCAGAGCCCATTTCACCGGTATCGGGTTGGACTCCAAAAACAAAACTTTGTGCAATATTTGGATACGCTGGTCAATTGCCCGCGCAGTCACAGCATCTCCGGCCAGCGCGGCCTCACATATCTGGGCTACCGCCGCCGGGGCCACATTGGCGGTAACACTGATATTGCCCTGGCCTCCCAGCAGCATAAGCTCCATGGCAGTATTGTCGTCACCAGAGTAGACAGCAAACCCCTCCGGCAGGGTATCCAATAAAACTTTAGCGCGCTCCAGGTCACCAGTGGCTTCCTTGATCCCGATAATATTACCCATTGAGGACAGGCGCTGAACTGTCTCCGGTAACATATCCACTGCGGTGCGGCCGGGCACGTTGTAGAGAATCTGCGGAATCGGCACAGCCTTGGCGATCGCACGGTAATGCTGGTACAAACCTTCCTGGGTCGGCTTGTTGTAGTAGGGCGTTACCAGCAGACAGGCATCGGCACCACAGCGGGCGGCGCTCTCAGTTAAATCAATCGCCTCTGCGGTGGAATTGGCGCCAGTTCCCGCAATTACCGGGATGCGCCCGGCGACCTGATCCACCACCCGGCGGATAACCTCAATATGTTCGTTAACGTCGAGGGTTGCGGACTCCCCAGTGGTCCCCACAGCGACCAGCGCGCGCGTGCCCTGTTCAATGTGCCACTCAACCAGGTTGCGCAAACTGTCCCAATCCAGGCTTCCGTCTGCATACATTGGGGTGGCCAAGGCCACCATACTGCCGGTAAACATCCTCACTCCTTAATTATCGCGCTCGGCCTGGAATAGCACCGCCAGAGTCGAACCAGTATGTTACTTAGGGCGCAGAATCTATGCCAGTGCGACTAGCTCGCCACTTTCCTGCGCTTCTTTTTCTTCTTGCGCACCCCTTCATAGACGTTGGATGCGCCCTCTGGGCGGGTCTTAAAGCGTCGGTGAACCCACATATACTGCTCTGGAGCCTCGCGAATGCGCGCTTCGATGAAGCGGTTGACCAGAATAGCGTCCTGTAGTTCATCCCCGGAAGGAATTTCATCAATGGGATCGTACACTTTGAGGCGGTAGCCGGAGTTGTCATCCAGCCGTGTAACTATGTAGGGCACAACTCTGGCGCGCCCCACACGGGCAAATCGCGAGGTACCTGTCACAGTTGCCGCAGGAACACCGAACAGGGGCGCAAAAACTCCCTGCTTGATCCCATAATCCTGGTCTGGAGCATACCAGACCGCTCGCCCGCGTTGCAGGGCGCGCAATACTCCACGTACATCCTTGCGCTGATAGACGCTTCCACCGCGGGTGTGACGCTCTCGCCCCTTGCGCTGCATATAGTCGTAGACGGGATTTTTGTGAGGGCGATACATGCCATCCAGGGTAATACTCATCCCCATCAGCGCCGCCCCCATCTCCAGGGTGGTAAAGTGCATGGCCATCAGTAATACGCCCTGCCCCTGGGACTGGATATCCCGTAACTGATCAAGGCCCTCAAAAATACAGTGACTTCGCAACCAGCGCGCGGAGCGAAACCAAGCCATGCCGGTTTCCATCAGAGCCATGCCACTGGATTCAAAGTTGCGAAGAAGCAATGTCGCCCGCTCAGAATCACTGAGCTCGGGGAAACAGAGGGCCAGGTTGCGCTCGGCAATGGTACGGCGGCTATTGGCCAGCCCGAGCATTGCACGACCAAAACCGCGGCCCATTGCCAACTGCCAGCGATAGGGCAATTGAGCCACCAGGAACCAAAGCCCAAATAATAACCAGGTCAGCCAGTATCGGGGGTGCAGCAGGGCCGCTCGAAAACGGGGTTTTTCCATCGGATATCGCTACGCGGCCGGGGCCTTAGCCCCAGCTTAATCGGTTGAATTCGGCGTAGTATAACCTATGGGATACGGCGCAGGGGCGGGCAACTGACCATTGCCAGGGCGCATTAATGACGCAGCAGGGAATCCAGCTCATCAACTGCGACGCACCAGTCAGAATCCTCTTCTATGGCATTCTCTAAAAACTGGCGCTGCCCCTCGGTCCAAAAAGGCGCCGCAGATAATTTCTCGTGCCGCTGCAGGTAGTGTGAAATCAGAAACTCGTGTATTTCTGCATCCTCTGAGGCTAACCCCAGTTGTGCGAACAAATCGTTGAGGGTGTGGTGCCCGGTCATCTCCATAAAAGCTCCCCTATCGTTTTTCCCTTGCCGGTTACGCAATTTTCTCCCCAATTATAGATATCCCCAACCCCATATTTAGGGCCTATTGATACTAAGGAGCCGGGTTTGGATTTTCGCTGTGAATAGCCTCAATGGCGGCCGACAGTTCCTCATTAAGTATCACATTGACACTGGCAATATTGTTGCGCAGCTGCTCCATGGTTGTGGCGCCGATTATATTTGAGGTCACAAACGGCTGTTGATTGACGAAGGCCAGAGCCATCTGCGCCGGGTCCAGATCAAACTGGCGCGCCAACTCCACATAAGCCTCGGTTGCTGCCATCGTGCGTTCTCCCGCATAACGCTGGAAACGGTCGTACAGTGTCAGGCGCGCACCAGCAGGCTTTTTGCCCCCAAGATACTTCCCGGAAAGCACCCCAAAGGCCAGGGGCGAATAAGCCAGTAACCCACATCGCTCCCTCAGAGACATTTCGGCACAGCCGACCTCAAAAGTGCGGTTCAGCAGGTTATAGGGATTTTGGATCGAGACGATGCGCGGCTTGCCTAAAACTACCGACTCCCTGAGGTACTCGTGTATACCCCAAGGGGTTTCATTGGAAATGCCAATATGGCGAACCTTGCCCACCTTAACCAGCTCCTCCAGGGCATCGAGGGTCTCGGCGATAGCGATGCCATCATCCCCTCCATGCTGGTAGCCAAGGCGACCGAAAAAGTTGGTCAAGCGCTCAGGCCAATGGACTTGGTAGAGGTCGATATAATCGGTGGCCAACCGCTTGAGAGAGTGATCACAGGCCTTCAGGATCTGCTCGCGGTTCAGCCTCGGACCTGAACGCAGATGCCCGACCCCAGAGTTGGCTTCGCCGCGCCCAGCCACCTTGGTGGCGATGATCACCTTGTCGCGTCCACCGCGGGCCGACAACCAGCTGCCGATATACTCTTCCGTTCGTCCCTGAGTTTCAGGCCGGGGGGGCACCGGGTACATTTCCGCACAGTCGATAAAGTTCACCCCTTGCTCCAGGGCATAGTCCAGCTGCTCAGTGGCATCATCGGCGCTGTTTTGTTCGCCAAAGGTCATAGTGCCCAGGCAGATCTGACTGACTTTGAGGTTACTGGTGCCGAGCTGGCGGTATTCCATGGAATTTTCCCCCGCAAAAACTAAATGAGGATTATGCCCCCTTGCCGCTAAAGGAAAACAGGGGCGTACACGGGTAACTTAAGGGAAAGAATAAAGAGGGAAAAGCCACAAGGGCCTTAAGGCGAAACAATAAAATAAATAACGGAATTCTAAATGTGTAGAAAACGGAGAGCAGCGGCGCTACTCCCCGCAGACAGGGACTCTCCCTGAGCCCAGCAGATATCAGCGGAATTCCGCCTCTACCATTGGACTAGTATCGGCTTCATAGTCGATACCCTCGACGCCAAAGCCAAATAGCTTGAGGAAGTCGGCCTGATAACCTTTGTAGTCTGTCAGCTCAAATAAGTTTTCTGCCGTTACCTGCGGCCACAGGTGTTCAATCTTGGACTGAGTCTCCGGGCGCAGTTCCTTATCATCCATACGCAGGCGATTGTCTCCATCGAGACGCGGGGTATCGGTATAGAGTCCCTCAGTGTAGAGACGGTAGAGCTGCTCGATACAGCCTTCATGCGTCCCCTCTTCCTTCATCACCTTGTAGACTAGGGAGATATACAACGGCATCACCGGAATCGCGGAACTGGATTGGGTAACCAGGGCCTTGAGCACCGCAACATTGGCGTTGGCCTGGCCCTTGTCGGTAATCGCCTTGGCGGCACGGTCCAGATCTTCCTTGGCCTTGCCGATGGTGGCGTGACCATAAATCGGCCAGGTGAGCTTTTCACCGATATAGGTGTAAGCCACAGTCTTGCAATTGTCGGCCAGAACGCCTGCTTCACCCAGGGCCTGCATCCACAGCTCCCAGTCCTCACCACCCATCACCTTCACGGTGTTGGCAATCTCTTCCTCATTGGCGGGCTCGACAGTGATATCGGAAATTTCCAGCTTGTCGGTATTCAGGTTTTTAGCCGTATAGGATTCACCGATAGGCTTGAGTACGGAGCTGTAAAGTTCACCGGTCTTGGGGTCTGT
This sequence comes from Microbulbifer sp. CnH-101-G, assembly GCF_052466775.1. Taxonomy (NCBI): domain Bacteria; kingdom Pseudomonadati; phylum Pseudomonadota; class Gammaproteobacteria; order Cellvibrionales; family Microbulbiferaceae; genus Microbulbifer; species Microbulbifer sp. CnH-101-G. The sequence continues at coordinate 186,401 of NZ_CP174292.1, read as the reverse complement.
GCGGCGGGGTGAAGCGAGGCTGTAAACCACCAGGTCCACCTGTCCCAGGTCCTCTTTGATCATTTCGACAGCCTGGGCTTTTACGGCGTCGGAAAAGGCATCGCCGTTGATACTCTTGGCATAAAGCCCCGCTTTGTGCGCCTCGGCCTCAAAAGCCGCGGAATTGTAGTAACCGGCGGAAGCGGTGCGCTTTTCCGTGGGCGGCTTTTCGAAAAACACCCCCAGGGTCTTAGCGCCACAGCCAAAGGCGGCGGTAATCCGCGAAGCCAGCCCGTAACCGGTGGAAGCCCCCACGACCAGGACCCGCTTTGGGCCATTGTCGATCGCTGGCTGGGACTTGATGAAGTCAATCTGTTCACGCACATTAGCGGCACAGCCCTGCGGGTGGGCATTGGTACAAATGAATCCGCGAACTTTCGGCTGGATAATCATCCTAACAGTCTCTCCCTATGCACTTGGGGAATCGTGGTTTTTTGATCACAGATACGCGAGGTGCGCATCGGGGAAAACGGTGGTGTAAAACAAGCACAGCGACGCCAGAGTCACACCGTTTCGGCATTCTAATGGTTGTGGCTTGGGAGTCCCATAGTTACCTTTCCCCCCAGGCGGTCCCGCTGTCCAGAACCTCCCTAGCAGCGGCCAAAGTGGCCAAACGCCCTTAAAGTGACTTAACGCACTATTTTTGCGCACTAAAATCTTTTTTGCGCCAGAGATGTGTCCCAAATCCCCTATTAAGGCGCCTGTTTCACCCAAAAGCCTCAACTAAGCTTTCTCAGGCTTGGCACGCTGTGTGCAAAACACTTTATATGCGGAAGTTATCTGTTTGAGTACTGGAGCCATCCAGCCCGAATGGTCACTGCGCAAATACTTACCATCAAGCGTTAAACCCAAAGTAAGTTAGGAAGGTCAGCGTGAAATATTACTCCCGTCACTGTGTCAAACCCGGCGACCTGAATCCTGCCCAGCGCCTATTTGGCGGTCAGCTGCTCGCCTGGATTGATGAAGAAGCCGCCATTTTTGCCGGTTGCCAGATGGGCACGCCCATGCTGGTCACCAAACTCATGTCAGAAATCGACTTTGTCAGCTCAGCCTGCTGTGGCGATGTCGTGGAATTCGGCTTTGAGGTGGTTGGCATCGGCCAGACCTCACTTACCGTGCACTGTGAAGTGCGCAGCAAGCAGACCCAACAACTCATTGTGCAAGTGGAACAGATTGTCTTCGTGGCACTGGATGCCAACGGCAAGCCCACACCTCACGCCAAGGCCGGAATGACCCTGGAGCAGGCGCGAACCGTCACGCTTCACGAGCGGGAGCTTCGCGAGCGCCGATTAACCGGCTAAAGTCTCCTTCAGCCCTCTGAAAGCTATTCCTATGGATGGCAGTATACTGGCCCCTTTGTCGCTACCGTCATCCATCATGTTGCAACTTCGTTATAAAACCCCAAAGGCCTGGGCAGAGGTAGTGCTCAAGGATTTCAACCGTTTTCTGCAGGATCACGCCGCTGCAGAAAAGAAGGCCTCCGGCATGGCCGTCTCCATGTTCTCCCACTACCCGGACAAACCCTTGCTGGTGGAAGCCATGGTGAACCTGGCATTAGAGGAAATGAACCATTTTCGTCAGGTCATCAAAATCATGCATGAACGCGGCATCTATCAGGCAGCGGATGAGAAAGATCCCTATATCCACGCCCTGCGCCGGCTGATTCGCCGCGGCCCGGAGGAATACTTGATGGACCGGCTGCTCACCGCCGCCATTATCGAGGCGCGCGGTTGCGAACGCTTTGGCCTGGTGGCCGGGTCCCTACCTGAGGGGCCACTGAAAACTTTCTACCGGGTAATCACCGAAAGCGAGGCTCGCCACCACGAACTGTTTGTGGAGTTGGCGCTGGAGTATTTTCCCTGCCATGCGGTGGAGGAACGGCTTTCCCAGCTGCTCGATGAGGAGGCACTTATTACCCAGGCGCTACCCTACCGAGCAGCCCTGCACTAGCTCCGGGTGAAAGGAGTTACCCCAAGGAATCCAAGGAGGCGCGCAATCGTGTATGCTGGCGCAGAAATACCTTGTCTGCAGTGGGGGTTCCGCAGTTATGTCCAGTCTTCGTCGACACTGGTACCACCTGTTTCTACTGACCGTTTTCGCCCTAGCCTGGGGTTGGTCCGCTTGGCAGCCGCTGCATCCAGATGACTGGTTGCTGGAAAACTACCTGGTCTTTGCAGCCCTACCCGTTATTTTGCTCAGCGCCCGGGTATTTCCGCTCTCCAGGATTTCCTACACGCTCATCACTCTGTTTATGTGTCTGCATGTCATCGGCTCTCACTACACCTACGCGGAGGTACCGTTCGGTTTCTCCATGGGCGAGTGGCTCGGCAGTGAGCGCAATATGTACGACCGGTTGGTACATTTCAGTTTTGGCTTATTACTGGCCTACCCGGTGCGAGAGATATTGATCCGCCTGGCGGGCTTGCGCGGTTTTTGGGCTTACTTTTTCCCGGTGGACGTCACCTTCGCCCTTTCGTCCATCTATGAAATTATCGAGTGGCAAGCGGCACGCACCGTCTCCCCGGAACTGGGTATCGCCTTTCTCGGTTCACAGGGGGATATTTGGGATGCGCAGAAGGATATGTTGTTGGCAGGCCTAGGGGCCATAGTGGCGATGTTGATTGCACTGGCCCTGAACCTATGGCTCAACTCCAATACTTGGAAAGAAATACGCAATAGTATGCGAGTTCCTGAAGGGGATCGGGCCCGTGGAGAAGCCAAAATTCTGCAGTGGTGGCGAAGCCGACACGGCCACTGACCCCTCATACCGCCCCAGCGTAAGTCAGTGGCAGGCGGGTAGTCTGCTTCATGGTCTCCATCACAAAGCTGGAACTCACATCGAATAGGTCAGCTTTGATCAGCTCCTTGTAAAGGCGGTCGTAACCGGGCATATCGGTAACCACCGCCTTGATCAGGTAATCGAGATCCCCACTCATACGATGCACCTCCAATATCTCGGCGATGCCCTGCACCAATTCACCGAACTGCGCAGCCCACTGATCGTTGTGCTGATTGGTGCGGATGGAGATGTATACAGTCAGTGGCAAGTTGAGTTTTTGAGGATTCAGCAGTGTCACCCGTTCGGCGATCACGCCCTCCTCCTCCATTTTGTGAATACGCCGCCAGCAGGCGGATTTTGAAAGCCCCACCTGCTCGGCAATATCTCCCACAGAGAGCGTCGCATCCCGCTGCAATAGCTCGAGAATCTGTTTGTCCTGCCGATTAAGCACCGCTGCCATACCTGCCCCCACACTGGCCACCAAATAGCTTATCGTCTCACTAAATAATTAAATATCAACACAATGATCCCTAGTAACTGCTATTACGGCACGTTGTTTCGGTTTTGAGATAAAAAACCATACAAATAGGCACATTGTTTCACTGCTAAAGGCCTAGAGTGGCCCTAAACAACAGGGAATAGAATCATGACCACTTTTATCAAGCACATTCGCGCATCTGTTATCGGCGATCGCATGCCTATTCCCACCCCTTTTGGACCGAGGCCGTTGATTTATGCCGATTACACGGCTTCCGGTCGCTCACTGACTTTTATCGAAGATGCCATCCGCCGGCAGGTGCTGCCCTATTACGCCAATACCCACAGCGAGAGTTCCTTTACCGGTGCCCAGATCAGTGCGTTGCGCGAGGAGGCACGGGAAGAGATTCGACGCGCGGTCAACGCAGGCCCCGAGCACAAGGTCATTTTTTGCGGCTCCGGTGCCACCGCTGCGATCAACAAGCTGATTGATATCCTCAACTTGCGTCTGCCTGCAGACCTGGATAAGCGCCACCAGCTACTGGAGCAAATCCCCCAGCAGCAGCGGCCAGTAGTTTTTATCGGCCCCTACGAGCACCATTCCAATGAATTGCCCTGGCGGGAAAGCATCGCCGAACTGGTTTCTATTCCCCTGAACCGGCAGGGCGAGCTGGATCTAAACAACCTGGAATCCCTGTTGCAGATCTACGCCAAGCGTCCCGTGAAGATCGGCAGTTTTTCCGCCGCCTCCAATGTGACCGGCATTAAAACCGACGTAGCGGCCGTCACCCAACTGCTTCACCGCTACGACGCCCTATCTTTCTGGGACTATGCGGCTGCCGCGCCCTATGTGGGGATCGACATGTGCGCAGTTGGGGACAATGGTGAAGATGCGAATAAAGACGCGGCCTTTATCTCGCCACACAAGTTTGTCGGCGGGCCGGGTACACCCGGTATTCTGGTGGTACACGAGCGGCTGCTAAAAAATTCTGTACCGGCGACTCCCGGCGGGGGCACGGTGTTCTATGTCACCCCGCAGGATCACCGCTACCTGGATGATCCGGAGCGCTGTGAGGAGGGCGGCACCCCCGCCATTGTCGAGTCCATTCGCGCCGGCATGGTCTTCAAACTGCAGGGGATGGTGGGCACCGAGGAAATTGCCAAGCGTGAAGAGCACTTTATTCGCCGTGCCCTGCAGCGCTGGTCTCTTGAAGAAAATATCGAAGTTCTCGGTAACCTGCAGGCGTCTCGCCTCTCCATCGCTTCGCTGCGTATTCTCTGGCAGGGCAAGGACTTGCACTACGGCTTTGTGGTGGCGCTACTCAATGATCTGTTTGGCATCCAGGCCCGCGGTGGCTGCTCCTGTGCCGGCCCCTATGGGCACACACTGCTCGGCATCGATATGGAACACAGCCGCGCCTTAGAGAAGCAGATCGTAAAGGGCCAAAAACTCCTGCGGCCCGGCTGGGTGCGGCTGAATTTCAATTATTTTATCGACGATGACACCTTTGAATACTTGCTAGAGGCAGTTGCCCTAGTCGCACAGCACGGCTGGAGGCTGCTGCCCTATTACGCCTTCGAAACGGCTCAGGGAGTCTGGCGCTTCCAGCAAGAAAAACTCGGCCCAGTTGTCAGCTTGGCAGAGATGGATTTTTTCGCAGGGGCAATAAACGAAGAAGAGAAGCCACAATCGCTGCGGACACTGAGCGACTACCTTGCGATTGCGAAGGAGGAGCTATGCCGAGCTCGACCGGAGGCGCATTACTGCGAATTAACACTGCCTGCAGATGCCGAAGCACTGCGCTGGTTCGCCAGTCCCAGGGAGGCGGTGTTGGCGCTCTGAGGCCTCGGCCCCAGAGCTTCAATGATCAACGCAACAGCAGCAGGGGTTGCCGGGTTTTTAACAGCATCTTGGCGGTGATGCTCCCCATTAACAGATCACGCAAGCGATTATGGCTAAAGGCCCCCATCACGGTGAGATCAATCTGGTGTTCGGCCTGATAGGCAATCAAAGCCTCGACCGGATTGCCCTCCAGGTGGCTGGCAGTAACCGCCAGCCCCGCGGCATCCAGTTCAGCGCTGGCCTGCGCCAGCAGTTTCTCCGCCACGTCCGCAGGTCCCACATTCACCAGATGGCAGGACAACTGGCGGAACAGGGGGCTCTCTGCCACCAGCGACAGCGCCTTGCGCGCGGCTTCGCTGCCATCGTAAGCGAGCATAATGCGCTTGGGCGGCTGAAATTCCCGGTTGACCACTAGAATCGGCTTGTGCAGTGCACGCACCACCGTCTCCAGTTGTGCGCCCAGGCCCTGCTCCGAATCCGCATGCTCCTCGCCGCGAATACCCAGCACCAGCACGCGTATCGAATCCTCGAGTTCCACTACGGACTCGGGCAGGCTATCGTGGCGCTGGCAACTCATTACCTGCTCCACACCGGCAGCCTCCACGCGACTGCGCGCGGCCTGCAACATTAGTTTGCCCTGTTTCACCAGCAGCTGCGCGCGCTGTTGTTCCAGCGCGGTCAGCTCTTCCAGTAACTCTTCCTGGCTGCCGAGGCCGATGCTACCGGTGAAGTCCGTTACCGCCGGCACCTCACTGCGTTCGATGTTATGCAACAGCTTTAGCGGCGCACCCAGGCTATCGGCCAGCCAGGCCGAATAATCGCAGACTGCGCCGGTATAATGGGAGCCGTCGATACAGGAGAGTATCAACGGCGGTGTAGCACCATTACTAAAGAGGTTATTGTTATTGTCGCTGTTGCTTACGGCCATCAATGTCCTCCAAGAACCCGTTCAATTTCCTCGGGTTTATCATGTACGCCGAATCGGTCGACGATTGTCTCACTGGCTTGGTTAAGCCCCACCAGCTCTACCTGAGCACCCTCACGACGGAATTTCAGCACAACTTTGTCTAGGGCGTTCACCGCAGAGATATCCCAGAAATGTGCGCGGCTGAGGTCGATCACTACCGTATCCACAACTTCCTTGAAGTTGAATGATGCGGTGAATTTATCGGCGGAATTAAAGAAAACCTGCCCAATCACTTTATAGGTACGACGACTCTGTGCCTCGTCCAGTTTACTGCTTACATACATAAAGTGGCTGACTTTGTTGGCAAAAAATAGCGCGGCCAGCAATACCCCAACAAACACACCATAAGCCAGGTTATGGGTCCACACTACCACAATCACAGTGGCCAGCATGACCAAATTGGTGGAGAGCGGATAGTGTTTCAGGTTGCGTATGGAGCTCCAGTCAAAGGTGCCGATAGAGACCATAATCATAACCGCCACCAGAGCTGCCATAGGGATCACCGCCACCCAGTCACTGAGGAAGACCACCAGGGTCAACAGGCCAATACCGGCTACCAGGGTGGAGAGTCGACCGCGACCGCCGGACTTCACGTTGATTACCGACTGGCCGATCATGGCGCAACCGGCCATACCGCCGAGGGAACCGGCAGCAATATTGGCAATCCCCTGCCCTTTACACTCACGGTTCTTATCGCTGTTGGTATCGGTCAGGTCATCGACAATGGTTGCCGTCATCAGAGACTCCAGCAGACCGACCACGGCCAGGCCTGCGGAATAAGGGAAGATAATTTGCAGGGTCTCAAAATTCAGCGGCACTTCGGGCCAGAGGAAGATCGGCAGAGTATCCGGCAGTTCACCCATATCGCCGACGGTACGAATATCCAAACCCATGGTCACAGCCACTGCGGTGAGCAGTAGAATACACACTAGCGGTGAGGGCACCGCTTTACCAATCACCGGAATATAGGGGAAAAGATAGATAATCCCCAGGCCCGCTGCGGTCATGGCGTAGACCTCCCAGGTGCCACCGATCAACTCGGGCATCTGCGCCATAAATATCAGAATGGCCAGGGCATTCACAAATCCGGTCACCACAGCCCGCGACACAAAGCTCATCAGGCTGCCCAACTTGAGGTAACCGGCAATAATCTGCAGCACCCCGGTGAGTAGCGTCGCCGCCAGCAGGTACTGCAAGCCGTGCTCCTTCACCAGCGTCACCATCAGCAGTGCCATGGCGCCCGTGGCCGCGGAAATCATGCCCGGCCGACCGCCCACAAAAGCGATCACCACGGCAATACAGAAGGAGGCGTAGAGTCCAACCCTGGGGTCCACCCCCGCAATAATAGAAAAGGCGATCGCCTCTGGAATCAGGGCCAGGGCCACTACCAGGCCTGCGAGAACGTCGCGACGTATATTGCCGAACCAGTCGGCTTTGGTCGATGAGAGCAGCGATGGAAGGAACATAAACGCAATAAATTTGAATTGATCAAAAAAAGGCCGCGCACTCTACCACATGCACAGTTCCCCCGCATGAATCCCCACTGTAGACCCAAGGTTCAGCGGATCGACCTTCGCCTTCAATCTCCCCAACCCTAGCTTTATCCCTCTTCTTCATCCCTCTTCTCCGGCCTCATAGAGCTAGCGGACAAAGCGGACAGCGGACACTTTTTGCGGACACCCGTGGAAAAGCCCCGCACTCCCAGAAACTTAAAAAGTTCTTATTTATCAGTGAGTTACAAGCATTTTTAAAGTTGGCACAGCCCTTGCTAAATACTCGGCAAAACCAATATTTTTGGGTTTGCATCCGAATAGAAAATGTTTTGCATCCAAAGTGGAAAAGCAAAAGCCCCGATTAAGAGAAATGGAAAGCGAGATGATCAGAGACACTTCCAGGCAAGATACAGAAATCGAAGCCGTGCCGCTGTGGAAGAATCCAAAAGTAATTAAGAGCACCCTCGGCCTCGGCCTGGCCACCGCTTTCCTCACCTGGGGTATCAACGCCTGGCACAGCACCAGCTCTGTGGATAACACCCTTTCTCTGTCGCGCATCAATATCGCCCAAGTGGAACGCGGTGATTTGGTACGCGACCTAGTGGTCCAGGGCAAGGTCGTCGCCGCCAACAGTCCCACCCTATTCAGCCCCGCCCAGGGTATCGTGAAGTTTTCCGTGAAAGCCGGGGATAGCGTAAAGGCCGGCCAGATCCTCGCCACCGTCGATAGCCCCGAGCTTTCCAACCAGCTGGCCCAGGAAAAGGCACAACTTAACCAGCTCGGTGTGCAACTGCAACGGCAGAAGATTCAGGCCAAGCGCCAACAGATGGAGAACCAGCAAAAAGCCGACCTTGCCAAGGTCGATCTCACCGCGGCCAAAAGGGAGTTGAAGCGCTCCGAACTCTCGATGGAGAAACAGATTATCTCCCTGCTCGATTTTGAGCGCAGTAAGGACGAAATGGCCCGCGCCCAGCTGGAATACCAACAGGCCGTACAAAATGCAGAGCTGGAGAAAGAGTCCCTCACCTTTGAAACCCAGACTCTGGAGCTGCAGTTGTCACAACAACAACTACAAGTGGAGGAGTTGGAGCGCCGTGTGCGCGAGCTGCAGATTCTCTCTCCAGTGAACGGCACTGTCGGCAGCCTCGCCGTCACCCAGCGCAGTGCAGTGCCCGCCAATGCGCCACTGATCACCGTCGTGGACCTCACCAGCTTCGAATTAGAAGCCGCCGTGCCGGAAAACTACGCCGACGACCTGGGCTTGAATATGGCCGTGGCCATCAATCTGGGAGGGCGTGAACTGCCCGGCGAAATTACCGCGATTTCCCCCGAGGTTATCGATAACCAAGTCATCGCCCGGGTGCGCTTTAGCGAGGGACAGCCCCAAAACCTGCGTCAGAACCTGCGTCTCACCGCCCGTGTGCTGTTGGAGAACCGCAATGATGTGCTGCTGGTGAAACGCGGCGGTTTCCTGGATCAGAGCGGCGGTCGCTATGCGTTTCGCCTGAACGATCAACAACAGGCGGAACGCGTTGGTATTCAAATTGGCGCATTGGGTCTGAAACAAGTGGAAATCGTTTCCGGCCTGCAAGAGGGGGATCAAATCATTATCTCCGCTTCCGAAGAATTGGAGAGGGCCCAGCTGGTTGCCCTGAAAGAGTAAACCAAACCAAATAGTGAACACGCGCAAGCTACGACTTTTCTGCTTCCGCAATGAATCAACGATTTAAAAATTCAGTGAAAAACAAGGAACATCGCCATGCTTAAAATGCATAACGTCCGCAAGAGTTTCCGCACAGACACCATTGAAACCCACGCCCTGCGCGACTTCAGCCTGGAAGTAAAGGAAGGGGAATTTGTCTCTGTCACGGGCCCCAGCGGCTCCGGTAAAACCACCTTTCTCAATATCGCAGGGCTACTGGAAACCCCAACTGGTGGCCAATATTTATTGGATGGTGAAGATGTCAGCAACCTGAATGACCGTCAGCGCTCTCGCCTGCGCAACGAGAAAATCGGCTTTATTTTTCAGGGGTTTAACCTGATCCCCGATCTCAACCTGTTCGATAACATTGATGTTCCTCTGCGCTACCGCGGCTTTAACGCTAAAGAACGCCGTAAACGCATCGAAAAGGTCCTGGAACAGGTGGGCCTGTCTGCCCGGGCCAAACATCTGCCTGCGCAACTTTCCGGTGGCCAGCAGCAGCGCATCGCCATCGCCCGCGCTCTGGCCGGTGAGCCACGTTTTCTGCTCGCAGACGAACCCACCGGAAATCTCGACTCCCTGATGGCGCGCCAGGTTATGGAGCTACTGGAGTTTATCAATGAGTGGGGCACCACTATCGTAATGGTCACCCACGATCCCGAATTGGCCCGCCGCGCACATCGCAATATTCAGATTGTGGATGGGCAGGTGTGCGATCTGCGCCCGGTCACCGAGCAACCAGAAGCCGCTACTGCTTAAGGAGCCTGCAGTAATGATTGGATACTATATTTCCCTGGCGTTGCGCAGTCTGCGCAGTACGCCAATATTAAGCGCACTGATGGTCGCGGCTATCGCGGTGGGGGTGGGTGCTTCTATGACAGTGCTCACCCTCAACTATATGATGTCGCAGAACGCGCTTGAGCATAAAGACGATGTTCTCTTTGCCGTACAGCTCGATAGCTGGGATGTTAATGAAGCCGCAAATACCACCAATGAAATTCCCTGGCAGCTGACTTATAAAGATGCCCAAGCCCTGCTGCGCTCCGATATCCCCACCCACCAGGTAGCCATGCACCGCTATGGCTTCACCGTGAAACTGGAAGATTCCGCAATCCGACCTTATACCGCTGACATTCGTGTAACCACCCGCGATTTCTTCAGGTTATTCGATGTTCCTTTTATTTACGGCGGCACCTGGGAAAAGAGCGCGGACAATTCACCTATGCAGGTGGTGGTGTTGTCCAAGGCCACCAATGAAAAATTATTCTCTGGAAAAAATAGCGTTGGTGAAACCGTCATATTAAATAGCCAGCCTTTTACCGTTATAGGCGTTATTGATACCTGGGAGCCCTCACCCAAAGTTTACGATGTCAATAATAGCTCCTTTGCAGAAGTTGAATCCCTGTTCGTGCCTTTTGGCCTCCACCGCAAGCTGGAAATTTTCAGCTGGGGAAACACCAATGGCTGGGATAATAGTGGAGAAGGAGAAGGTAAAGGCTACGAGGGTTTCCTACAAAGTGAGAGCGTTTGGATTCAATTTTGGGTTGAACTCGACGATAACGAACAAAAAGCCGAGTATGAGAGCTTCCTAACCGCGTATATTCAAGGACAAAAGGAGCAGGGGCGCTTCGGGCGACCATTAAAATTTGCCTTGAGCAAACCTTCCGAATGGCTGGTTCTCAACGAAGTTCTCAGCGATGATAATCGCATTTTGGGCTGGGTATCTCTGGCCTTTCTACTGGTTTGCGTGATCAATGCGGTAGCTCTCTTGCTCGCCAAGTTTCTGCGCAAAGCGCCCGAAGCGGGCGTGCGTCGAGCACTTGGTGCCAGCCGCAATGCCATCTTCACCCAGCACCTCATTGAAAGTTCAACTATCGGCATTCTCGGTGGAATAGCCGGTATTTTACTCGCTTTTATAGGGATCAGTGGAATCCGTTATTTGGCGATGGGGCAACTGGATACCGTCGCCAGGATGGATTGGGTGATGGTGATCGCAGCCATCGGACTCGCGCTAATCGCAAGCCTGCTGGCAGGGCTTTACCCAGCTTGGCGTATCAGTCGCACTAACCCCTCCATTTATCTGAAAACCCAGTAAGGACGAGTCATGCTTGAATTAAAACCCATGTTATCCGCCCTCTGGCGTAACAAAGTGCCCGCCCTACTGATCGCTCTGCAGCTTGCATTGACTCTGGCAATTATCAGCAACACGGTTGTGATCGTAAAAGATCGTATTGCAAAGATAGAAAGGCCCACCGGTATTGCCGTAGAGGAGATCATTGCCATCAACGTAATGGCGATCCCCAATAACTACGACATGATTGGAGCGGTATCTTCTGATTTGGAGTTACTGAGAAAACTGCCTTTTGTCAAAGATGCAACCATTACCAACCAGATACCTTTATCCCGGTCAGGTTCAGCGGGCACTTTTTACACTCAACCTAATCAGGAAGTCGGTGGAGAGGTCTCTAACCGTTACAATACGGACCCAAACTTTATCAATACCCTGGGTTTAAAATTAGTGGCGGGGCGAAATTTTACCAGTGCTGAAATGCAATATTTTGATCCGAGTGAAATTCGGGATATCAATGTCGCAGTTATTACCCAGCAATTCGCGGATAAAATTTACCCAGACCAAGATCCTGTTGGGAAACCCCTCTATGATGGCAACACTTCCCATCCAATAGAAATTATTGGCGTTGTCGAACGGCATCTGGGCGCTTGGGTGGACTGGTCAAAAGCAGGCAATGTGGCCTTTTTCCCCATTGTCAGAAATACTCAGGACGTCAATTATTTAGTACGTGCCGAGCCGGGAAAGCGCGATGAAGTGTTGAAGACCTTAGTTGAGAAGCTGTCTGAAAGGGACCCTCAAAGAGTCATTAAAACCAGAGTGCTCTCAGAGTATGTCGCTCGCAGTTATGCAGGGGATAACTTAATGATAAAAGTGTTATCTATTGTTGCAGCCACGCTCAGCTTTATCGTAGCACTGGGAATTGTTGGCCTGACAATCTTCTGGATTAACCAACGTGCCAAACAAATAGGTGTTAGACGTGCACTGGGGGCTAGCCGCAGCAATATCAGCCGCTACTTCCTGATTGAAAACAGTCTGATTGCCGCTACCGGTATCGCTCTGGGCAGTGCCGCAGCCCTAATCGTTAATCAGTATATGGTGCGCGATTACTCCCAGCCGGTATTAACCCTACTACCGCTCGCTATCTGTGCTCTATTGGTATTGGTTGTCAGCCTCGCCGCTGCACTGGCGCCAGCACTACGTGCAGCCAATATCTCCCCGGCTACCGCCACCCGCAGCGTATAAAATCAATTTCTAACTGGTGGCCGGACTTTTTTAGCTGACCACCAGTTTGGTGAAAAGCAAGATAGTAAATAAAAAGGGATAATTTATTGTGCGAAATTATTTAATGGCTCTAGGGTTTACAGCCATATCAATTTTCATACCCACAGCAATCGCCGAGCAACATCCCATCGTTGCCGGCCCTCAAGCTACAGAGGAATTAGAAAAGGAAATCACCGCTGTGGACTTACAACTGTTTGATGCTGTCTTCAATAGCTGCGACATTAACAAACTGAGTCAACTCGTCACTGATGATTTTGAAATGTACCATGATAAGTGGGGTAAGACCGCAAGCTCAGCACGTGAATTTCTCGATGGCATTAGCAGCATGTGTGAACGACAAAAATCTGGCAGTGATATTAAAGCGCGCCGAGAACTCATTAGCGATAGTGTTAAAATTTTCCCAATGAACAACTACGGAGCCATTCAAAGCGGTACACATAAATTTTATGGCATAAATGCTGATAACAGCGAAGTGTTACGCGAGAGTGGACATTTCACCCACCTCTGGAAAAAAATGGATGGGCAGTGGAAGCTCGCTAGAGTCTTGAGTTTTGACCACCAACCTGCCAACAGTGGTCACTAGCCTCTGACACTAACCTTCTAACCGACAGTCTGGATTTAAACACCAGCGGCAGTAGTTCCCCCTAACCACCACTCATTGCATAATGGCCAGCTTACAAGCTGGCCCTAGGTCCTATGGATAAAATACTTATTATTGACGATAACAGCGGTATCGTCACGGCCCTGGAAATACTGTTGTCATTACATGACTTGCAGCCGCTCTGCGCCATTACCCCCCAGGCAGGCTTGCAGCTGTTGCGTGAGAATCGGGATATTAGCCTGGTGATTCAGGATATGAATTTCACTGCGGATACCACCTCTGGTGAGGAGGGGCGCGAACTATTTTTTGCCATTCGCGAAATCAACCCGGATCTACCTATCATCCTCTTGACCGCCTGGACACAATTGGAAATGGCCGTTGAACTGGTCCGCGCTGGTGCCGCCGATTACCTGGGCAAACCCTGGGATGATAATAAACTGATCTCCACCATCAATAATCTGCTGGAGCTCGGTGAACTGCAAAAGCAACAGCGAACGTCCCAGCAAAAGGCCATCAATGCCCGCAGCGAATTACAGGGTAAGTTTGACTTGCGCGAGATCATCTACCGCAGTGATAAGATGCAACAACTTCTGGAGATGGCTACCCAGGTGGCCAAATCCGATGTACCCGCGCTGATCACCGGGCCAAATGGAGCCGGCAAGGAAAAAATAGCGGAAGTTGTGCAGGCAAACTCCTTACTGAGCGAAGGCCCCTTTATCAAGGTCAATGTAGGTGCCCTACCAGAAGACCTAATGGAAGCAGAGCTGTTTGGCGCCGAGCCAGGTGCCTATACCGGCTCGGGCAATAAAGCCCGCGAAGGACGCTTCGAGGCTGCCGATGGCGGTACCCTCTTTCTCGACGAGATCGGTGAGCTCTCTGCCAGTGGACAGGTAAAACTATTACGCGTACTACAAACCGGCGAATTCCAGCGCCTCGGCAGCAGCCAGACCCGCAAGGTCAAGGTCCGGGTGATCAGTGCGACCAATAGCGATCTTCCCCAGGCCATTGCAAAAGGCCGTTTTCGTCAGGATTTGTTCTACCGCCTAAATGTGATTGAGTTGCGTCTACCGCCCCTCTGTGAGCGCCCTGAAGATATAGCGCCTCTGGCCATCAATTTTTTACAGGAAAACGATCCCTCTAAAAAGCTCTCTCCCCAGGCGGTGACTGCACTCACTCGTTATCGCTGGCCCGGCAATGTGCGCGAGTTACAAAATATCATGCAACGCGCATCCGTACTTTGCCGGGGAGATACCATCGATGAGTCTCTATTGGCTTTGCCACAACAGCATCAGGTAGAAAAGACTGAGATCAATTTCGAGCCCAGCCGTGAACTGTTGCAACAGACTCTAACCAGTTGTAATGGCATCATCGCTCAAGCTGCGCGAGAACTCGGTATGAGCCGGCAGGCCCTATATCGCCGCTTGGAAAAACACGGTATCCCCTATTGATGTCCAAAAATTTCTCTCTCGAGGGGCGTATTCTCGCCAGCACTACTGTAGCCCTGTTGATTGGCACTACGTTGTCGTGGCTGCTGGTCAGTTTGGGCCTCCATTCCATGCCATCCTGGGCTCTGGGTCTTATCCTGGGTATTTTCGTTAATATTACTTTAATACGCTGGGTCTTGAGGCCCCTAACCACCACTCTGAACTCCTTGCAGGGTGGATTGCTCAACTTCCGCGACGGTGACTTCTCTATTTCACTAGTGCCCCCAAGGGATACAGAGCTGAGTCAAATTACAAACCTGTATAACGAAATTGGAGAGCACCTGAGACGCGAGCGTGCCCACATTTACCAGCGAGAACTGCTACTAGACACTGTGATACAAAGCTCGCCCCAGGCTTTGATCCTGGTGGATCAAAGTGACCATATTATTTATTCCAACAGCAGCGCTAAAAAGCTACTCAATAGGGGTAAGCCTATCCAGGGTTTATTGCTGCAACAGCTGTTGCCAAACAGCCCCGGAGAGATAGCCAACGCCATTGAGAAATGGGAGAACGGCCTGTTTAACTTTACCGACAGTCATGGCACCCATTCCATGCACATCGGCAACAGCACTTTTGTCCTCAACGCGCACAAGCATCGCCTGATTGTTTTACGCGAGATGACGAAAGAGCTCACCCGGGCTGAAGTGGAAGTATGGAAAAAAGTGATTCGCCTGATTAGCCATGAATTAAATAATTCCCTGGCCCCCATCTCCTCACTGGCCCACTCAGGCAAGATGCTGATTGCCAAACCAGATAAAGCCACTGCGCTTGAAAAGGTTTTCGATATTATTGCGGAACGCTGCAAGCATCTCACCGAGTTCACCCAGGGTTACGCCAGCTTTGCCAAGTTACCGCCTCCCAGCTGTGAACAAGTGAATTGGAGAGAGCTTACAGAACGTATCGCCCCCTTACAGGAATTTATTTTAAAAGGTGAACTGCCTGAGCGTCCTGGATACTTTGATCCGGTGCAGATCGAGCAAGCGTTACTCAATTTAATCAAAAATTCTCGCGAAGCGGGTTCCAATAGCGAAGATATCGAACTATCAATTCGAACCGATGGCCTGGGTCAACAGCTGGTTATTGCCGACCGTGGTTGTGGCATGAGTGAAAAAGTTTTGCAGCAGGCGTTGCTACCATTTTTCTCCACCAAAGAGCAAGGGGTGGGCCTGGGGCTCGCTCTTTGTAGAGAAATTGTCGACGCTCATGGAGGCCGAATTCAATTAATGAACCGCAGCGGAGGGGGGCTACAAATTTCACTTTGGCTGCCTTGGAAGGAACAGCCTTAGGTTTCTATTTCAAAAAACGAAGAAAATAGAGATTAAATATAATTAAATAAATTTGTCTTATAGGAAAGCGCGACTACTCCCTGCCTGACCGCCACAAAAACTGTCTCAATAGGCCAATAAATAAATTGCCAAAAGCATCACAAAAAATTTATTGCGGCCCATTCCTCCTGCTTCGTTGAACTATATGTGCCGTCTGTAAGTTACAGCCGGCCTATACGGTTCGGGTAGCGCACTGGCACAGTGCCCCCACAACTTAAAAATATCTGCCGAGCCGTTCGTTTTTTAAAATAAAAATGAAAGAAGGGATCAATGCTAAAAGTTAATAGTCTGCTGCCAGTCAGCGCGCTTGCTCTCAGCCTGATGGCTGCGAACAGCTCTGCTGCCCCCTCACCTCAAATGCAAGGTGGTAATCAGATCGACTTGGTGATCGCAAACGAAGCCAAGCTGATCGACATGCTCAAGCGTTCAGGCCGCATTAGTAAAAATGCATCTATCGGCGAAGCCGAGCGCACTTTGCACCAGTTCCTGAAAGAGCGTGCCAAACAAGACCAAAGTCTTGCTCAGGATTTGTCCAGTGAAACGGTACAAATGATGAAGCACGCCCGTGGCGGTAAGCATCCCAGATTAGGAAGAGGCAAAGGCAAGGGGCGTTTTCATGGCCATGGCCGCGCACCAGCCCCGCTTCAACTTGAAAACTACGAAGGCGAAGTACGCACTGCAAAAGTTCTCGCCATCCTGATGGACTTCCCCGATTTCCCCCATAACAGCATCGAGCCTGGGGAAACGGATATGTACTACGAAGACTACGCCGCGCAGCACTATGCTGACCTGCTGTTCTCCCAGCAGGGCTTCACTGGCCCGCAAGGTGAAAACCTGCTTTCCATGCAGCAGTTCTACTGGCAGCAGTCCGGCTACAGCTACTCGGTAGAGGGTTCTGTTGCAGGTTGGTACACCGCCAGCCAGCCGGCGGCTTTCTACGGCAATAACGAAGATGGTGATGCCCGCGCTCTGGTGCGCGAAGCCCTGCAAGCCGCCGCGGCAGACCCCAGCATAAATTTGGCCGACTTCGATATCGAAGACCGCTATGACCTGGATGGCGATGGCGACTTCTGGGAGGCCGATGGCCTGGTTGACCACATCATGATCTTCCACTCCTCCG
Source organism: Microbulbifer sp. CnH-101-G (assembly GCF_052466775.1). Classification (NCBI taxonomy): domain Bacteria; kingdom Pseudomonadati; phylum Pseudomonadota; class Gammaproteobacteria; order Cellvibrionales; family Microbulbiferaceae; genus Microbulbifer; species Microbulbifer sp. CnH-101-G. The sequence goes on along the minus strand of NZ_CP174292.1, from coordinate 169,219 downwards.
TGGGTGAAGAGGCTGGTGGCGGCCAACTGGGTGAAGATGCTATCTGGGCACACCGCTGGAACCTCGGCGATGTTTTCTCCATCGAGGGCACTGCCGCAGAGGTGGATTATTGGGGCGGCACCATGGCGGCTTACGATTACACCGTACAGCCTGCCGATGCGGCAGCCGGTGTTGTCAGCCACGAATACGGCCATGACCTGGGCCTGCCCGATGAATACGATACCGATGGCTCCGGCCGCGGTGAACCCATCTCCTCCTGGTCGGTGATGTCCAGCGGCAGCTGGGCCGGTATTATTCCCGGCTCCGAGCCCACTGGCTTCTCTGCCTGGGCGAAGGAATATCTGCAGACCAACCACGATGGTAACTGGCTGCACGGCGAGACCATCGCCCTGGAAGATATCCCTCGCCGCGGCATCCGACTCTTGTTGGATGAGGCTGTACACAAGGGCACCAATAACGATGCGGTCCGTATCGACCTCCCCCAAAAGGAAGTGGTCGTCACCGTGCCCAGCAGCGGTGAGTACGCTTACTTTAGCGGCAGTGACAACAACCTGCAGAACTCCATGGTAATCCCAGTCGATCTGACCGATGCTCAGAGTGCCAGCCTGACTTTCAAAGTGTGGTACGACATTGAGCAGGATTGGGACTACGGTGCAGTCATGGTTGACCTGGGAGAAGGCTTCCTTTCTATCCCCGGTAATATCACTACCGATACCAGCCCCAACGGCCAAAACCCTGGCTTCGGCATAACCGGCAGCTCTGATGGCTGGGTCGATGCCGAGTTTGACCTGAGCGCCTACGCCGGCCAACAGTTCAACCTGTCCATCGCTTATATCACCGATGCCTATGAAGCCAACCCTGGCCTGTTCGCCGATGACATCACGATCAATGTCGACGGCCAAGCCACCCTCTTCGACGATGCGGAGAGCGATAGTGACTTCAGCCTGACTGGCTTCAGCCGCCACCCCGGCTACGATCTGCACGACCACTACTACCTGCTGGAATGGCGCACCCACCGCGGTGTAGACCAAGGCCTGGCACACATCAATGTGGCCGGCCAAATGCTGACCTACAACGAAGGCCTGCTGGTTTGGTATGCCGACACCAGCCAGGACAACAACTGGGTTGGTATTCACCCCGGTGACGGCTTCCTCGGCGTAGTGGATGCAGACCAACAGGTGCTGAAGTGGAGCGATGATTCCGTAGCCTCCACCCGCTACCAGATCCACGATGCCACTTTTGGTGTCGACTGGGCTCAGCAGCTGAACCTGGATCTTTTGGAAGAGTACGGCATTACCATGACCGATATTCACAACCGTCCGCACCGTGTCTTCAGCGATCGCAGAAGCTTCAGCAGCGATGAGATCCCCGATGCTGGCCGCGCGATTACGCCTTACGGTCTGAAGGTTCGCGTAATTGCCCAAAGCCGTGACAAGTCGGTGGGTAAAATCTTTATCACTAAAAAGTGATTTTGATTTGATGTAACCCTAAAAGGCGGCACTGTGTGCCGCCTTTTTATTAAGTAATAAGATTGATTCTCACTTGCCTTATTTTCTGCAACAAAGCAGCCCCCCTGCAGAAATTCCAAACCGGGCTAATCTGAAATGCTGAAGACTATCGCAAAGCATTTTGGAAATTTTGCCAATGGAAAACCATCAAAATATTTCCCGCAGAAAGTTTATTAAGTTGTCCGGCGGTGCCCTGGCAATTCTACCGGCAACACTGATCGCCACAGATAGGGCCAATGCCCAGATCAAGGCGACCAAAGAAGCGGTCAACTACCAGGACACACCAAAAGACGGCAAAAAGTGCGTGGACTGCCAACTATTTACGCCGCCCAATGCCTGTATTGTGGTGGAAGGAGATATTAGCCCTGAGGGCTGGTGTAGCCTGTTTGTCCTCAAGCAGGGCAATGCCACTTCGGATTAAGCCGGTACCCGCAGCTCCCCGCGCAGCTTGCTCACATCTGCACGGGGCGGCAGGCCGAACATGCGGCTGTACTCACGGCTAAAGTGGGAGGGGCTTTCATAGCCTACCCGATAACTGGCCGAGGCCGCTTCCAGTCCTTCCGATAGCATCAAACGGCGGGCCTCGTGCAGGCGCAGCTTCTTCTGGAACTGCAATGGCGACATACGGGTGATCTGCTTAAAGCTGTGATACAGGGAGGACTCGCTCATATTGGCCTGCTCGGCCAGGTCACTGATTCGCAGAGGTTCAGAGAAGCGGTCTTTGAGCACCTCAATGACCCGCGACACACGGTTGGCCTGGCTATCTGCCATAGCGAATTTACGCATACGCGCACCTATCTCCCCCATAAGGGCCCGGTAGATAATCTCCCGCCGCGCCATCGGCGCAAGTATTTGCGCGTCAACAGGGTTCTCTGCCAGGTGCACCAGACGGCTCACCGCATCGAGAATCCCCTGGTCCATCTGGGTCACACAAAGGCCACAACTGACCTCGGGGCAATCGTAGCCAGCCTCGATGCCGGGGGCTTTATCACCCAGCTCCAAGACCAGATCCGCCACCTCATTGGGATCGATGGTCAGCTTTACTCCAAGAAAGGGGACATCCTCAGAAGCCCGTTCTACTCGTCCCAGAATAGGGAGATGCACCGAGGTTGCGACATAACTGAGGGGCATATAGGAAATTTCCCTGTCCCCCAGTTCCAGGGTTTTAATGCCCTGAATGATAAAGCTTAATGAGGGCGCATAGACTGAAGAGGCACAGGCGAGCGGCTCGTTGCAGCGAATTAAAGCCAGGCCATCTAGCTCGGTCTCGGTCAGGCCCTGTTCTGGCGCCTGGCGCATCAGGGTCTGAATGAGTTTTTGCCTTGCCGGCTCTAGCTCAGCCGGGACTTTTCCTGCTCGCGCTTTATCTTCACTGCTCATAGTTTTTCCTCGCGCCCGTATGGCCTGGACGGCATCAAACAAGGTGGATCACAGTATACGGAGTTTTAGGCAACTATCACGGGAGATTGCAGGATTGGGCAATCACTGTGCAGTAATAGGTAACCTCAAGCGATCTGCACCTGTCAAATCATTGTAATGACATAACTAAAAATCAAAAAACCTAGTTATACATACAGTACTAAGTAATTGTCAGAAAACTCAAAATCATTGCCCTGCCCCCTAAAGAAAAATAGAAATAGGCAATCAAGCCATAGTTACCAGATACCGCCCCCCTATTGCTCCCCTATAAAGTTGCCTCCCAACTGAGAGGAGTGCCCCGACACCCTCTCTTCCGAAGCAAAGGGAGTACACGCGTTATGGTGAAGAAACTTACCGCCACACTATTCGGCCTATCGGCACTGGTCCTGGCCGGTTGCGGCTCCGGTGAACCCACTGGACAACAGCCTCCGCCCCCGGCGGTGGAAATCGCCCAGGTGAGTACCGAAGCCACTACGTTGTGGCGCAGCTTTACCGGGCGTGTCGTCGCTCCGGAAACCGTAGAGCTCCGCCCCCGCGTGAGTGGATATATCGACCGGGTGTCTTTTGCCGAGGGCGCCTTGGTTGAGCGCGGCGATGTGCTCTTCACTATCGACCAACGTCCATACAAGGCTAAGTTGCGCGCCGCCGAAGCGGAATTGCAGCGGGTGCGCAGTGAGCTGGCTTTCAGTGAGAAGCAGGCCGGCCGCGCCCAGCAGCTACTCGACAGTAAGGCTATCTCGCGAGAGGAGTACGATCGCCGTATTGCTTCGCGGGATGCCGAGCGCGCTGCCCTGAATGCGGCCGAAGCCGCTGTGGAAAACGCCCGTCTCGACCTGCAATACACCGAGGTGACAGCGCCAATAAGCGGCCGTGTCAGTCGCGCCCTGGTGACCCGAGGTAATCTGGCCAACGCAGATACAACCCTGCTGACCACCCTGGTTTCTGTAGACCCCATGTACGTGTATTTCGAAAGTGATGAGCAGACTTTCGCCGTCAGTCGCAACCTCCTCAACGACGGTGCCAGGCCTCCGGTCCATATTGGCCTGGCCGGTGAGAAAGGCTACCCGCACAAGGGCCAGCTGGACTTTATCGACAACCGCCTCAACAGCCATACAGGCACCATCCAGTTCCGCGCGGTGGTCGCCAACCCCAACGGCACCTTTAAGCCGGGCCAGTTCGCCCGCGTAGAAATGCCCATCGAAGAGATGGCTCAGGCAGTACTGATCGACAGCAAGGCCGTGCTCACCGATCAGGATCGTCGCTATGTCTATGTGGTCACTCAGGACAATCTCACTGAGCGGCGCCCGGTCGAAGTGGGACCCCGCCAGGGAGAGCGCACGTTAATCCGCAGCGGTCTCCAGACTGGCGATCAAATTGTGGTCAACGGCCTGCAGAAGATTTTCTTCCCCGGCATGCCGGTAGCCCCGGAAATGGTCGCTCAACAGAGCCAGGGCGCCAACGCTCAAGCAGCCGGACACTGAGCCCAGGTGTGCCCACTGCTTTCGGGCACCGCGTTTTGCGCACCGAACGTCTAACGAACCCTATCAATGGAATCCGAGCGGCCTGAAAGCCGCTCCCCAGGTAGCAGCGTATGAATTTTTCCCGTTTCTTTGTCGACAGGCCCATCTTTGCTTCGGTGCTGTCGATCATTATTTTTGTAGTGGGATTGATCAGTATCCCATCATTACCAGTCAGCGAATATCCAGAGGTTGTGCCGCCCAGCGTACAAGTAAGTGCCCGCTACCCTGGAGCCAACCCCAAAACCATTTCCGAAACTGTTGCCACACCGCTGGAAGAAGCCATCAACGGTGTGGAAAACATGATCTACATGAAGTCAGTGGCCGGCAGTGATGGCTCCCTCACTCTGAATGTCACTTTCGAACTGGGTACCGATCCCGATCAGGCCCAGGTGCAAGTGCAAAACCGCGTCTCCCAGGCGTTACCACGCCTGCCCGAGGATGTGCGTCGCCAGGGGGTAACCACGCAGAAGCAGTCCCCCAACCTGATGATGGCGGTGCACCTGATTTCCCCAGATGACAGCCTCGACGCCACCTATATTCGCAACTATGCGGTATTGCATATCCGCGATGAGCTCTCACGTATCCCCGGTGTTGGCCTCGCCGCCGTATTCGGTTCCGGTGACTACGCCATGCGCTTGTGGGTGGACCCGCAGAAAGCCGCCGCCGTAGGCATTACTGCTGCCGATATTGTCAGCGCCGTGCGCGAGCAAAATGTGCAGGTGTCCGCCGGCCAGATCGGCGCTTCCCCAATGCCAAACGGCTCCGACTTCCTGATTTCCATCAACGCCAAGGGCCGCCTGGAAAGTGAAGAGGAGTTTGGCGATGTTGTACTCAAGACCGGCAGCGATGGCGAAATCACCCGACTGAGAGATGTCGCCCGTGTCGAGCTGGCCTCTTCCCAGGACTCCCTGCGCGCCCTTTTGAATGGCCGTCAGGCGGTCGCCATTCCGATTTTTCAATCCCCGGGCTCCAACTCCCTGGAAGTCTCCGCTGCAGTGCGCGAGAAGATGGCAGAACTGGGGCAACAGTTCCCCAAAGGCCTGGAGTGGAAAGTTGCCTACGACCCAACCGTATTCGTCAGCACTTCCATCAGCTCTGTGATCAAGACCCTGCTTGAAGCGGTTCTGCTGGTAGTACTGGTGGTGATCCTGTTCCTGCAGACCTGGCGCGCCTCCCTGATCCCGCTCTTGGCTGTGCCGGTATCCATTGTCGGTACCTTTGCGGTGCTGTTGATGCTGGGCTTCTCGATCAACACATTGACCCTGTTCGCCATGGTACTGGCTATCGGTATCGTGGTGGATGACGCCATCGTGGTGGTGGAAAACGTCGAGCGAAATATCGAGGAGGGACTGACACCTTTAGCCGCCGCCCACCAGGCCATGCGCGAGGTAAGCGGTCCGATTGTCGCCATCAGCTTGGTGCTCTGTGCGGTGTTTGTGCCCATGGCCTTTCTGGATGGCATCACCGGCCAGTTCTACCGCCAGTTCGCCACTACCATTGCTATCGCTACCATTATCTCCGCAATCAACTCGCTGACTCTCTCTCCGGCTCTGGCGGCGACATTGCTGAAACCCCACGGTGCCAAACCGGATATGCCCGCGCGCATTATCGAGCGTTTGTTCGGCTGGATATTCCGCCCGTTTAACCGCTTCTTCCAGCGCAACTCCGAGCGCTACCAGCGGGTGGTGGGTAGCAGCCTTAAGCGTCGCGGTATCGTTTTTGGGGTTTACCTGATATTGCTCGGTGGTACTTTCGTGCTGTTCCAACAGGTGCCCGGCGGCTTCATTCCGGTTCAGGATAAGACTTACCTGGTGGGCAGTATTCGCCTGCCGGAAGGTGCCTCCCTGGATCGTACCGAGGCAGTTGCTCGCCGCGTGAGTGAATTGGCCCTGGAAACAGAGGGCGTTGCCAACGCTGCGGCCTTTGTTGGCTTCAATGCCCTGCAAAGTACCAACACCCCCAACGTGGGTACCGTATTTATCCTGTTCGACGATTTCGATGAGCGGGAACGCAGCGCCCAGGAAATCGCCGCGGAACTAAATGGCAAGATCGCACAAATCAAAGAGGGCTTCGCCATGACCTTTATGCCGCCGCCCATCTTCGGGTTGGGCGCCGGCTCCGGCTATACTCTCTATGTTCAGGACCGACGCGGTGCCGGCTACGGTGAGCTGCAAAATGCCACCAATATGCTGGCCGGCGCCCTGAGCCAGGCCAGCGGCCTCAGCTATCCCTTCAGCTCCTACCAAGCCAATGTGCCGCAAATGGATGCCGAGGTAGACCGCCTGCAGGCCAAGGCCCAAGGCGTGCGCATGGATGACCTGTTCGGCACCCTGCAGCTGTATTTCGGCTCCATGTATATCAACGACTTCAACCTGTTCGGTCGCACCTACCAGGTGGTTGCTCAGGCAGATGCGCCTTTCCGCGATGAAGTGCAGGATCTCGACAACCTCTACACCCGCAATATGAATGGGGAAATGGTGCCCATCAGCACTATGGTGACCCTGCGCCAGAGTTACGGACCCGACCCGGTAATCCGCTACAACGGCTATCCGGCAGCGGACCTGATGGGCCAATCCGATCCCAGCATGCTGTCCTCTTCCGAAGCCTTGGCCGCGGTTGAACAGGTTGCCAGCCAGGCCCTGCCACCGGGTATGCAGATCCAATGGACCGATCTAAGTTTCCAACAGGTTAACCAGGGTAACGCCGCAATGGTGGTCTTCCCGCTGGCGGTGCTGCTGGTGTTCCTGGTACTGGCCGCACTCTATGAGAGCTGGGTGATGCCTCTGGCAGTGATCCTGATCGTACCCATGTGCCTGTTGGCCGCACTCTTTGGTGTCTGGGCAACCGGCGGAGACAACAATGTATTCGTTCAGGTAGGCCTGGTAGTTTTGATGGGGCTCGCCTGTAAAAACGCCATTCTGATTGTGGAGTTTGCCCGTGAGCTGGAAATGGACGGCAAGGGTACCGTGGAGGCAGCACTGGAAGCCTGCCGCCTACGTCTGCGCCCAATCATTATGACCTCTGTGGCCTTTATTGCCGGTGTGGTGCCTCTGGTACTGGCCAACGGCGCCGGCGCCGAAGTGCGCAACGCCATGGGAATTACGGTATTTACCGGCATGATCGGCGTAACCCTGTTCGGACTGTTCCTGACACCAGTGTTCTATGTAGCCCTGCGCAAGCTCTCCGGCGGCGATCTCTCGGTCACTAAAAAAGTCGATACGCCTGCGCTAATCGCAGACTCTCTGAAAGAGCCAGCGCACAGCTAGCCATCCCCCCCAACCCCCAAGCTCATTCCCCCGCGGCACCCACTGCGCGGGGGCTTTTTTATACTAGGTTTTTTCTTTGCGCCAGCGGGCACTGGGAAACACCAGCACAAATAGCCAGGTAAACACACTGAGGGGCACACAAAATAGCATTACGAGCACCCCCAGCAGCGCGCGCATAAAATCACTGCCTTCCTCATGTTTTTCTGCGCGATCCCAAAGATAGCCACGATAACAGTGATCCGGTCCATCAATAGGTAAAAAGGTAAAGTTGATCATCCACTCGAGTACCCGCCAATAGCGCCGAAAAGGTGTCTCCTGCACACGGGAAAAGTAGCCGCAGCGTGCAGAAATAGTGGCATCGGGTTTTCCCCCGGCAATGGCATTACCGAGCTGATCGATCGCGATGCAGACATTAATAATCCAGCTTCTTCTGGCGCCTCTCATTACCTTCCTATTGATTAAAGAGTAACCCTACCCCTGTTACCCTAACTAGAGCCTCGGCAAGAGGATTTGATGCCCGGGGAAAGCCAACACAACTGAAAGGATAATCCATAGCCCCACTGGTATATGCGCAGGCGCGCTTTTATAGGTGCAACGAATCTTTAGCAACAGCAAACATTTAGTATCAGCAAATATTTGGTAACACTGGGCCCTTCAGATCTACCATTTCAAGCTTAGGGGCGACTAGACTTTCTCCATCAACAATCAAATCGTTGCTGTGACAGAAAATCGCAGATTGCCAAGATCGGCCCCACAAGAGGTCCGCCCCAAGAGATCCGCCTTAAAAATGTTGCATGTCGTCACCATTGCCACCCATTCGGAAAGAATGTTCCCTATCTTACAGGAATCCGCCAAACGCAATGGCGTGCCGCTGACCATTCTCGGGCGCAATCATCCTTGGAAAGATTTCGCCTCAAAAATGGATATCCTGTTACCTTTCTTTCGCTCCCAACCAGAAGAGGACATCATCTGTTACCTGGATGGTTTCGATTCATTAATACTGCCGCCAATCCGTCACCTTGAAAAAAACTTCCTCTCCTTTGGTAGGGGCATTATTTTTTCCAATGACTATCGGCACAAGGGAATACAAGGTTTTTTTGAAAAGAAATTCTTTCCCGATGAACATATTTTTTCTACGGGAATATTTATTGGGAAAAACAAAGCGCTGCAAGATCTATTTCTGGCCGCTCGAGAGATGTACCCCCACGACTCCGATGATCAGAAAATACTTCGGCGCTACTATGCTTATCAAACTTGGGCTCATCAAACTTGTGCTCATCAAACTTGTGCCCAGAAAACTTGTGCTCAGATGGCTATAGATCGAGAGTCCAGGCTTTTTTATAATTTTGATGCCGCCGAGCCCAGTTTCAACCTGCTTAATCAGGTAAGCCATATTCACAATAGAGAGCTATATCTGCTCAATGGCCAAAGCCCCAGCGTTATATCTTTCCCCTGCAGCTGGTTCGCTATCGGCATCAAGAAAAACCTGCATATCCTGTTAAAGAAACTGGGGTATGACTACTGCCCAGAAATAAATCTCAAGGGCACTTTTAACGGCTTAAAGTACTATATCGGCACTTCGATTAAAGAAAGCCTCAAAACATTACTGAAGTAAACCAATCAGGTTGTTGCCCGCCCCAAACTTCTCTCAACTATTTCTGCAGATTCTCTCAATCAGTAATAGCTATAACTCAACTCAAAGGGTGAATAAGGCCCGGCGCACCAATCACCGGTATCCAGCTGGTAACAGTGGACACCCTCAGCAATACAATTGGCCAGCTCGCCCATATAGGGATCACAGGCTAGACAAAAGCGCGGAAAAGCCGTTATTTCATCGGGCGGAACCGGGCTGCGCTTATAAGTGTAATAAATTGCAGTGCCATTCAGGTCCTGCCAAAAACCATCGGCACAGCCGCTGAGCAGCTGCACCACGATCAAAGACTGTAAAACTTTACTCTTCATAAGAGATACAACGCCTTCCACCGGAAATATCGAAACAACGGGCACTCGCTGGACAAATCGAGCCGGGCGCTAACTCCTCTGAGTCCCCTGGGCAACTGGAATAACTGGATTTACGGGTTGCAGGTGCGGGTTGAGAGGGGTAGGCGCGGTACTCCATATGGCGGGGTATCGGCGCACTGTTTGGATAGACCACCTGATTGCGTGTATCTGGTGTACCGCAGGCTGAGAGCAGCAGGCCAGCGGATAAAACAGAAATAACGAGGGGGCGTTTTTGCATAGACATGCCTCCGTATCGGCACCACGCGAAGCCTGCTTCGCGTACTTCGGTAAATGATCGGACGGAGCAGCCACAGCTCGGTATTTAATACACTCGCAAGACCGGGAAGAACCAAGTGTTGGAGTCGTACATCGAGTTTATACAATGCTCCTCGCACTCGTCATGAGCCGGCAAAGCCTGAGCAGTGGACGAAACAATCGTACCGGCTTCGACAAAACCGCTTTCCTGCCCGCTAGCCTGAACCTCGAAGAAGAACGGGTCTTCACCCTCCACTTCTTCAGCGGGTAAGAATAAGCAACCCTGCAACGCCAGTGCCGCCACTAGCGGCAGAGCAAATTTCCTTAAAGGCCCCATGATCCGACACTCCACTTTCAGTGTTGCGCTGATAGCTGTCTTTAAAAAAGTCTAGCCGGCGAGGAATCCCCAGCCAGTTGGCGCCGTGTCATTTATGCGCGCATTTCATCTTTAAGAAGTTTTATACGCCAAATTAAGCACAATCTACTGCAGTACACTTAAGAGCGATCATTTAGGAGCGGTCATTTTTATAGTGTCCTTCTCTTTCGAGCACTGATGCGTAAGTTCTAATTCGCTCAAAGAAAGGAGTGTTTTAGCAGATTCTTCGCTGCCGTCCTGAGGCAGATGAGAGGCACCAATAAAAAAGCGGCCCATGGCCGCTTTTTTAATCGAGTTTTGACTGTGGCTGGTTATTACAGCAAAAGTCGGCGTACATCCGCCAGCACGCTCACCAGGTAAGTCATAAAGCGTCCGGCATCACCGCCATTGACCGCGCGGTGATCGTAAGAGAGCGCCAGTGGCAACATCTGGCGAGGTTCAAAGTCCTTGCCGTTCCACACCGGCTTCACCGCCAGCTTGGAGACACCGAGGATACCCACTTCCGGCGAATTGACGATCGGGGTAAACCCGGTACCCCCGATAGCTCCCAGGCTGGAGATGGTAAAGCAAGCACCCTGCATCTCATTGGGTTTCAGCTTGCCGTCACGGGCTTTCAGGGCCATCTCAGTGGCCTCGGCCGCCAGCTCATACAAACCTTTTTTATCCACATCGCGGATCACCGGCACCATCAGACCTTTGGGGGTATCCACTGCCATGCCCACATGCACGTAGTCCTTGCGCACAATGTGCTCGCCGTCATTGTGTAGGGACACATTGAAGCTGGGCTCTGCACGCAGGGCTGCGGCTACCGCTTTCAACAGGAAGGGCACTGGAGTGAGCTTCACACCGCGCTTTTCCGCCTCGACTTTCATGGACTTGCGGAAGTCCTCCAGCTCGGTGATATCCGCATCGTCAAACTGGGTGACGTGGGGCACATTGAGCCAGTTACGGGACATATTAGCCGCGGTGATCTTGTGGATCTTGCTCATCGGCTCCACATTCACCGGACCAAACTGGCTGAAGTCGATATCCGGCATCTTGGCGATACCGATTGCACCACCGACGCCAACCGCACCGCTCTCGGCCTTTTTCACCTGCTCACGGATGTAGTTGTGCAGATCATCCTTGGAAACCCGGTTGCGCGGACCGGTGGGCTTTACCTTGTTCAAAGTAACACCCAACTCCCGCGCCAGTTTGCGCACAGCGGGGCCCGCATAAACCTGGGCGGCAGCGGTGAGATTACGCTCCAACTGGTAGTCTCTCTGCGGAACCGCAGGTGGCTCCGCCGGAGTAGATTCCTGCTGCGGCGCGCTCTGCTCAGCAGGCGCTGCCGGTGCTTCTGCAGAAGCCTCTTCAGAAGTCGCAACTTTTTCGCCGCCTTCGGCAACCACTTTCAACACACCGAGGGTATCGCCAGTAGAGACCTTATCGCCCTCTTTGACGGCGATGGAAACCACAGTACCGGCGCTTGGAGAGGGGACATCCATGGAGGCTTTATCGCCTTCCACTACGATCAGTGAATCGCCCTCTTCGACGGTATCGCCGGGCTGTACACTGATCTCGATCACATCCACCGCTTCGGCACCGCCCAGATCGGGAATCTGGATCGTTTCCTCTTTGGGCTCAGCACTCGCTGCAGCCGCAGGAGCTTCGGCTTTCGGCTCTGAAGCCGGTGCAGCCTCTTCCTGGGCGGGAGCCTCGGCGGGCTCTTCTGCCGGCGCCTCCGCCGCATCGGTTTCGATCTCCCCAATCACATCGCCTTCAGAGACCTTATCGCCCTCTTTCACGCTGATGCTGAGGATTTTACCGGCCACCGGGGCCGGGACATCCATGGAGGCCTTGTCGCCTTCCACCACAATCAGAGAGTCTTCTTGCGCGACGGTGTCACCGACGGCAACGGTAATTTCAATCACATCGACCTGATCGGCACCGCCGAGATCAGGCACTTTAATGACTTGTTTTGCCATAGGGGTTCTGCCTTCTCTTAGCTGATGCGTGGGTTAACTTTTTCGGCGTCGATATTGAGCTTCACGATCGCTTCGGAAACTTCTTTCGCATCAATCACACCCTGCTTGGCCAGCCCGTTCAGAGCAGCGATGACCACATAGTTGCGATCCACCTCGAAGAAGCGGCGCAACTGCTCGCGGCTGTCACTGCGGCCAAAGCCATCGGTGCCCAAGGTGGTTAGATCACCGTCGATAAATTCACGCAGCGGCTCCACATAGGAACGGATGTAGTCGGTAGAGGCAATCACCGGGGACGTATTGCCTTCAAACTGTTCGGTGATCCAGGCTTTGCGCGGCTCGGCTTCTGGATGCAGCATATTCCAGCGCGCCACATCCTGGCCTTCACGGGCTGCTTCCACAGCGGAGGTGAGGCTCCAAACGTCGGAAGTCACGCCAAACTGGTCGGCGAGAATATCCGCCGCAGCCAGCACCTCGCGTAAAATAGTGCCGCCGCCGATCAGCTGTACATGTTTCTTGGCCGCTTTGCCCTTGGCGCCCTTCTTAACATTGGACTGCAGCTTGTAGATACCGCGAATAATGCCCTCTTCGACGCCCTGGGGCATTTCCGGCTGCAGGTAGTTTTCGTTCTCGATGGTGATGTAATAGAAGACATTCTTCTGCTCTTCGTACATCTCCTCAAGGCCGCGTTGCATCACCACTGCCAGTTCATAACCGTAGGCCGGGTCATAGCTGCGGCAATTGGGGATCGTGGAGGAGAGCACATGGCTGTGACCATCCTGGTGCTGTAAGCCCTCACCGTTCAGGGTGGTACGACCAGCAGTGGCGCCAACCAGGAAGCCACGCGCCTGCATATCACCAGCGGCCCAGGCCAGATCGCCGATACGCTGGAAGCCAAACATGGAGTAGTAGATATAGAAAGGCACCATCGCCACGCCGTGGTTGCTGTAGGCGGTGGCTAACGCCATCCAGGTGGACATGGCACCCGCTTCGTTGATGCCCTCTTCCAGTACCTGGCCCTTCTTGTCTTCCTTGTAATACATGATCTGGCCGTGATCCACCGGGGTGTAACGCTGCCCCTGGGAGGAGTAGATGCCCAACTGGCGGAACAGGCCCTCCATACCAAAGGTACGGGCCTCATCCGGAACGATCGGCGCAATGTATTTGCCGATATTCTTGTCTTTTACCAGCGCGGCGATAGCGCGCACAAATGCCATGGTGGTGGAAATTTCGCGCTCGCCGGAGCCCTTGGTCAGTGCGCTGAAGGCATCGAGACCGGGCACTTCCAATTTGGGGCACTCGGTGGGACGACGGGGAACCGGGCCACCCAGGGCCTTGCGGCGCTCCGCCATATATTTCATTTCCGGGCTGTCTGGAGATGGACGGTAGTAAGGCACTTCTTCCAGCTCTTTGTCCGTGAGCGGAATGGCAAAGCGATCGCGGAAGCGCTTGAGGGAATCCAGATCCAGCTTCTTCACGGAGTGGGTATCCATCGCCGCTTCACCGGCGGAGCCCAGGCCGTAGCCTTTAACCGTTTGCGCCAGGATTACGGTGGGCTGGCCTTTATGGGCCATGGCTGCCGCGTAAGCTGCGTAGACTTTATAGGGATCGTGGCCGCCGCGATTGAGCTTCATAATCTCGTCGTCGGACATATCCTTAACCAACTCCAACAACTCCGGGTATTTACCGAAGAAGTGTTCGCGGGTATAGGCGCCGCCGTTGGCCTTAAAGTTCTGCATCTCGCCATCGACGACTTCGTCCATGACTTTTTGCAGTAGCCCCTTGTCGTCTTTCTCCAGCAGCGGGTCCCACAGGCGGCCCCAGAGCACTTTGACGACGTTCCAACCGGCACCACGGAATACGCCTTCCAGCTCCTGCACGATTTTGCCATTACCACGCACCGGGCCATCCAGGCGCTGCAAGTTACAGTTAACCACGAACACCAGGTTTTCCAGTTGCTCGCGGCCGGCCAGGGAAATGGCGCCCAGAGTTTCCGGCTCATCACATTCGCCATCGCCGAGGAAAGCCCACACCTTGCGGTCACCGCGCGGGGATAAACCACGGGCCGACATGTAGCGCATAATATGCGCCTGATAAATCGCCTGTATCGGCCCCAGCCCCATGGAAACCGTGGGGAACTGCCAGTAATCCGGCATCAGCCAGGGGTGTGGATAAGAGGAGAGACCGTTGCCGTTCACTTCGCGGCGGAAGTTATCCAGCTGCTCCTCATCGAAGCGTCCCTCCAAATAAGAACGGGCATAAATACCCGGCGCACTGTGGCCCTGGAAGAAAATCAGGTCGCCGCGCTCTTCGCCTTCATTGCCGCGGAAGAAGTAGTTGAAGCCCACATCGTAGAGTGTGGCCGCAGAGGAGAAGCTGGAGATATGGCCGCCGAGGTGGTCGTTGTTCTGATTGGCGCGCACCACCATCGCCAGGGCATTCCAACGAATCAGGGAGCGGATACGGCGCTCCATAAATAAGTCGCCGGGCATACGTTTTTCCGCATTGGGCGGAATGGTATTGCGGTAAGGGGTAGTGATTGCCGCTGGCAGCTGCACGCCTACATCGGTAGCGCGATCAGACAGCTGCTTTAACAGGAAGGCGGCGCGCTCTTTGCCGCTATAGCGGATAACCGCCTGCAGCGCATCCAACCACTCCTGCGTTTCGAGGTTATCGGTATCTTCGTGCATCAAGTGCTCCTCGGCGAATTAGGCGACGTCGAGTCGGTCTATTTCTCAAAAATCGGTTCGCGGGCAAACTACAGCGCAGGCAAAAAAATGCTTCCTTTTTTTCAGGCTTCCGCCAATTCACCACCTTTGGTGGCGGAAATGCAATGCGTGAAATTTCACCCGATCGCAGCGGAGAGGGAAAGCGGCGCCGGTCTGTGCCGCGAGTGCTTAGTTTGACTGTAATTATCTTTTCCGGGGCCCACTCAGCGTGGCGGACAAAACACTATTCCCGGTGATTAGCGGAGGCGATTGTAGTATTACTACAAAAAATTTTCCAGATAGGGCGGTTAGTGACGAGCACAACAAAACGGCAAAACGATTATTTTTCATTTTGCCGCTTTGTCGGAATATTTTATGGAAAGTTTGAGAAAATGAACTACAAAATCGAGTCTCAAATAACGACTTCAGTCACAGCCGCACCAGCTCCCCGCCGGATTGGTATTCAGCGTAGACCAAGTAGCGCAGGGGACCACCCGCCGACAAAGCATCGAAGGGATAGCAGGTCACCAACAGCAGGCCGCGCTCCGCGAATACCGGCATACGTTCGCGTTCACTATTTACGATACGCAGCGCCGTTACCCGATAAGTGTGCCAGCGCCCGTCCTCACCCTGCAGGTAAATGGCGTTGCCGCGCTGTAAATGTTGCAGACCGGCAAAGTGTGTATCCCGGTGCGCGGCTATCACCGTGGTGCGAAAATCACCGGGCTTGCCGGAACCATCAAGCAGGCCGGGACCAAAGGCGAGGGATTCTCCACTGCCTCCCGCCAGCACTATAAAAGGACGCTGGCCCTGCAACTTGAGCTTGGCCACCGGCCGGGTATCCGCCCAGGGCCAGGGCTTTTGTGGCGCCCCGCCCTGCAATTGTTCCTCCCAGGCGCTGGTAATCAGCAGCTGGGCCAACTGAGCCTTGGCCAGCAGCCAGGAGGCGGAGCCCAAGTGCCAAAACCCCAGAACCAGACAAGTTGAGAAAAGCAGCAGCCGTATCACCGCGACGCACTCCCCAGCTGCGCTTCCAGGCCACTTTTGCCGCGGCGCAAGTCAGGTATAACTTTGCGCAGTTGGCGACGCAGCCCGGCCATTAGATGGCCGCGCATCCGGCGGCCACGGCGCAGCAATACGGCCAGGCTGAGCAGGCTCAAGGCAGAGAACAACTGTGCGTAAACACCAGTGGCCGTACTGGGGTAGGCCTGGCGCTGCAACACCTGCCCTCTAGGCACCATATTGGTGAGCGCACTCTGGGAGAGCTTTTCTTCGGGCTTGCGTATCCGCTCTTCTTCAACGGCGACAAAGCTGGTGTAGGGGCTGGCGAGTTGATGATCCAGGGCGAGCTGCAAAATCTGCTCACGCAGGGCTTGGCCCGCATCGCTCTCCTCGCCCAGCTGGGTCTGGCGGTCGCGCAGGGATTCCATTTTGCTGCGCGCCCACAAACTGCCGATGCCCTTGCTACTGGGAGCCCGCTCCAGCGTCAGCGCCAGGTTGCGCACAAACTGCTTACCGGCCATGCGCCCGCGCAACTGAATATCCCCCTGCAGCGACTCCCCTTCCACCCTGGCCACCAGCTGCAACGGCTCGCCGCGATAGAGATCGGGAATTCGTTTGGGATAGGCATCCGCCACCACACCTTCGGGCCAACTCAGCTGTAGGTTGGTGGCCATCGGATTTTCCAGCTTGGCGAATAAGGCCTGCATGCGTCCGCGCACTTCGGAAAGATCGCCAATAGTGACCGAGATACCGCGGCCAAACTGGGCGGCTTTACGCATAAAATGGCTGTTGGGCGCCGAACCAATGCCCACCGTAAATAAACGCGTATTACCCAGATGCTGATGGATTAGCTCGAACAGTGCCTGTTCGTTGCCCACCGCACCATCGGTGATAAATACCACCTGGTGTACCAGATTGTTGTTATCGGGCAACTGCTGGCCTAACGCCAGACGCAGCGCCGCAGCCATCTCGGTGCCCCCATCGGCATTTAAACGTTCCACTTCCCGGCGAGCGCGCTGAATATTCTCCGCACTCGCTGTCACTGGACGCGGGAAAAAAGCGCGCGCACTGTTATTAAATTCAATGACATTAAAACGGTCATTACCCTGCAGGCGCGAGAGCGCAAGTACCAGGCTCTCCTTGGCCTGGCGAATGGAGTTACCACCCATAGAACCAGAGGTATCGATGACATAGACCACTTCCCGTGGCAATCGCTGAGCCCGAGTGCCCTCATCCGGTGGCAGCAGCATCACCTGTAAATAGGTACCGGATTTTTTATCTGCACTTTCTTTGCCATCCGCCTGCACCCCGGCGACACGCTCACTAACATGCTCACTAAAGAGCGCCGCACGCGGCATGGCCGAGGGCTCCGGCTGCCAATTTAAAAGAAAATCCCGATTCATTTTTGCCGTGCCCTTGCGCAAACGAATGGAGTAGCGCTCTCCGGCTTTTTCATCGATAGCAATATCGTGATAGGGGCTGCCGATTTTCACCAGCGGCAAGCCGCCTTCCAGCTCCACTTCAATGGCAATATTATGACTGCCCACTGCCTCCAACTCTGCCGCCGGTTGCATCAATGGAGTAATCGCTGCGGCATCCGGTACCTGATCAGTGGGCAGCGCCCAGCCACTGCTCTGAGTGGCCAGCTCCAACTCGGTACCACCGAGGGCTTGCGGGGGAATGGGTTCACCGGGGATATAACGGGGAGTCAGAGTGGTTGGCAGCCGCAAAGAAAAAACACCACTGTCATAGGTTACCGGCTGCAGGTAGCGAATATTCACCTGCACCGTTTCTCCCGGTGCAATATTGGCTACTTTGTTGGTAAACAGGTTGGGACGCTGTTGCTCTAAGAGCGCCGCGCGCTTACCCGCCGCGCGCGCGGCCTTATAAATCTTTGCCGCCTGTTTGCGTTCGCGTACCTTGCCGACAATACGGCGCTCACCTAATTGAATCTCAAGGCCAGCCACTGCCGCCTGATCAGGCAATGGCAGTGCATAAATGGCCTCCTGCCAAACATCGCTGGTATTTTGAAAAGCCTGCTGCAATTGCACTTCCGCAACCAGGCCGCGCACCACCATTTTGACACTACTGTCCAGGTGCACGGCGGGCACATAGCGGCCCGGCTCTGCGCCGGTAAACAGTAAATCCCCCGATTGCACATCGTCCAGGGTAATCGGTTCAGAGGTAATATCAGCATTACTAGACGTAAGCTCCTGGGCACTGACCTCAGCTCCGATTGCCGCAATGACCACCGCCAATACCACTACAACAAATAACAACCAGCGCCCGGCACCACCGGTCTTCTGGCGGCGACGATAATATTCCTCCGTCGGCAACATCAGATCGTCTTTATGAAACCGCTGCCCAAACAACATCACCCTGTTCACTCACTTTTCTCCACTTTTTAATTGGATGCTAAAGTCATTAAACAGAGGGAAGTTGGCGAAAGGCGGCAGGAAATCGGACGGGAAAAGGGAGGAATTATGGCGAATTGTGGCAAAGACAAAAAAACCGGCAGAAGCGCCGTTTTATCTATCAAGACCGCACTGAAAATCACTACTCCTGCAAAGTTTTCCTGTCTACCTGAATCTTTAGTATTCGTGCTTACAAGAACAACAGTGAATAGCTCTGTATCCGTCCACAGAGCTTAATCAGAATTAACAACTATTCGTAAATATGCCCTCTCCGTTCAAAACCTCTATCTATGCCGAGAATAAATAGCAAAAGTCAGTGCTAGTATCCTGAACAGAGGTAAACATTGAGCCAGCTACCGTGCAAGCCAAGATGATATTGCCGAAGCTCTTGGTTTTAGAGTTCAATTTACACACACTGTAAGCAATTTCACTGTACATGCAGAGCAAGCTAAACAATAAGCTCGCCTCTACACCAGCCAGTTTGCCAAAACGCCTTCTTCAACCCACCATATCAACCCATCGGAATAAAAATCGCTTTTCACGCAAACAGGACGGGTTAATATCACAATGACTCAACCACTTAGCACTTTCCAGGCTGACAAATTTCAACATCCACGATATCCTGAGAATGCAATGGCAAATAAACAATGGTCGTTTTTCTACCGGCTGTATTTCTGAAGTTACCCCATTTGAAATCGTCGGTAGTTTGCCCATTAATTTTCACCGCAATATCTTTCTCACTCTGCCAGCCTTCCAACACAAACGCAGGATTGAATATCGGGTTAGACCCAGAGCCATTTAGCCTGAAAGTTAACAATTCTGTTGCATCAAAATAATACGCTCGCTGAGATTCATCATAGCCAAAGTCTGAAGAACCCTTAACATTGATGAGTGCAGGAGCCTGAAGCCAGGACTTAGCCAGTTTGACAACCTGCTCAGTTGACATATCGGACAATCCAGTGAGCAGCAGCCGGGTTTGTGAAAAATCATCCTGTTTGAACGGTGGATTAAAAGCCATATGGAATAGCGATGTATGGCTTGGGTAACGAGAATCCATGGCTCCACGACCAAATGCTCGAATCTGATTCACCGGCCAGTGGTCCCAGCGAACAAAATGATGTCCAGGATATTCTTCTTCAAAATCCACTTCAGAATATGGAATAATTTCCAGCGTGCTGCCGTGCTCCATAATGGTATAGGTATCAAAATCCGTATCTTTTAAATTAATACGGGCAATATTAGCCTGCAAAGGCAACTCAAAAGGCTCATTACCTCGGTCATTAATACCTCCATCGGCACCATCATAACTCTCCACCTGCCCCTCCATATTAGCGAGGACAAGCGTTTTATTAATTTCAATGTTATCCCAAGGGTCTCTGCCAGCACTATTAATAATCATCGCTTCATGATATTCAAACCCATTGGGAGCATCGCCATAGGTATTGGCCTGCTGACTGAATAGCGTATTTCGAGAGAGTACCGAACCATCGGGATAAAAGTAAAAAACAAACTCGGATGTTGAACCCCACCCATCCGGTGAATCATCTGTATCAATCAAGTTGTAACAAATACCGGTGGGATGATACCGCCACTGCACGACAACCCTTGCAGGGGTATTTTCAATGACACGTACATGGCTGTAGCGAGCCTGCTTGTCATTCATAGGCTCAGCACCACCGCTTTCGCACATTTCCGGCCAGCCCCAACTTTCATTAAATTCATTGCTGAACCATGCACCGTTTTCTGAAACCAGACTTGGGACAAAGCCCAGACCTCTCCAGAATACCCATTTGGTATCATTGCCATCGAAATTAACAACTACATCGGGATGGGCATGCACTTGCCAATTGTCACTCCACACACTCGACCTTGGCTGATATTCATCATCCGGGCCGACATCCCACGCTCCCACATACCCCAACTTGGTGTATAGCGCTCCAAAGCCTGAATCTGGTCCCTCAGGTAAAGCGTTAGCACTATAGAACTCGGCTACAGGCGGGATATAGGGGGACTGCTCAGTAGAAGACTGCGTGATTGAACCATTCGAATTTAAAGTCAAATGGTGAGTTAACTTACGTTCGTTATCATGATCATATATTTCCCGTAAAACCGTTCGATCAGGCCTCACCGTATAGTATTCATCGACCCAACCTGTCCACCCCGGCAGCATTGGATCAATATGGACATCAAACTTTGGGGCATAACGCCAGTGTATTACCACTTCACGTTGGGACTGACGAATAATCCGTACATGGGAGTGACGATTGAGTTTATCCCAGCGCAGCCCTGCTCCATCCCCTTGAGTGTCAAAAAGCTGCTCTACATAATTGACACCTTCGTCGGTGTGCCACCGTGGCAAATAGCTAGAGGCCCGCCAGAAGTAGAACCGTTCTTTGTCAGAAAAATGAACGACGATATCGGCAAACTCACTAACCATCTGATGGGCTTCCCAGGGCTCACCGGAATCCATTCTCGAGTAATAAGCATAAAATTCATCGCCTGTGTGACGAGTAGGTTTATCACCTTTTGAGGAGTCTGACCCAGTGGAACATGCAGCCACCATGAGAAGGATATAAAAAGGGAAAAGACACTTATATAAAAGGGTTGCCGCCATCACTTTCATTAATTTTAAATCTCTTCACTTGGCAAATATAAATTGCGTTTTAACTTTATATCTACCAAGTTTACACAGCGGGCAATAAGAAAAGTGAAAGATAAAATATATTTAATCTAAGGCCAACTCTGAGACAGCATAGATACCCCCCAAGGTTCAGACTCCAAGCCCAACTCTATAGAAGGCCTAGGTAATTGCAGTTACCACTTGAAACCAAGCCCAGTTAAAGCTAATAAAATTATTTTTACCGGAGAAATACTCTAGGGAAGAAATTACAGGCACTGACCCCAAACTGTAGAAGCTAGCAGGTAAACAGACACAAAAAAAACCGGCGCAAGCGCCGGCTTTTTTATTCAGGCCCAGATCAGTCGACCAGACCATAATCCTTACGCAACACTTCAAGCAGTTCCGCTTTAGGATTATCAGATATCTCAAGTTTCGTACCAATAATCTTCTCAGCAATACCTATATAAGTACTAGAGAGATCCATCAGCATAGATTCTGGCAGCTCGTTATCACGAGCCAGGGCCAGGCGCTCATCCATGCGATCTTTGTTCAATAGAATATCCGCATCAGGGAAGTAGCTGAGCAAAGCCTGGCGGAAACCCTCTTTGGATTTCTCTACAACCTTGCCCCCGCGATACTGTTCACCATCCCAAATGCGGGAGGAGTCCGGGGTACCCACTTCGTCCATATAGATCAGCTTTTCTTCGCCATTGGCATCGGTGACATAGCCGAATTCAAACTTGGTATCGACAAAGATCTGATCGAGCTTTTCCAGCTCGGCGGAAATCAAATCGAAACCCTCTTTCAGCAACTTCTCGTACAGGTCGATATCGCTCGCGCTGCGGAAGCCGAATGCCGGAAAATTGTCTTCGATATTCTTGCGGGTGACATTGACATCATCCGCTTCCGGCACGCCGGGGATGCCCTTGAGAATACCTTTGCTGGAGGGGGTAATCAGTAGCTCTGGCAGCTTTTGGTCTTTCTGCAGGCCATCGGGAATTTCAATGCCGCAAAACTCGCGCTCGCCCTTTAGATAAGAGCGCCACATGGAGCCGGTGATGTACTGGCGAGCGATCGCTTCGATCATCACCGGGCGCGCCTTCTGTACGATCCACACCAGCGGATGCGGGATATCCAGAATATGACTGTCGGCCAGGCCCTGCTCTTTAAACAACTTGAACCAGTGGTTAGAAATGGCGTTCAGTGCCGCACCCTTGCCGGGTACGCCGCGCATACCGCCTTCACCAGTCCAGATGCAGTCAAATGCGGAGATGCGATCGGAAATCACCATTACCGCGAGAGGGGTGTCCGGGGAAACCGGGTAGCTTTTTTCCTCAATCAGGCGGCGGCTATCTTCTTCGCTCAGCCAGTAAACAGAACGGACTTTGCCGCTGTGGACAGGCTTGTCGGTACGGATGGGCAGGTCATTATTGACCGCTAGAACTTTGTCAGCCAGGCTCATGGGCTCTCACCTATTTGAAGGGCCAAATAAAAGAAAGCGCGGCATTCTAGCAATGGCCCCGCGCCGATACAAAGAAAAGAAATCGACTAGCGAAAACGCGATCGGGCATCACTCCGATATACGCTTAGCTTCCCACTCGGCCTGGTGCTCGCTGGTGGGCCAGGCGGTCATAATGGCTTTGAGTAGAGTGGCCAGAGGGATCGCGAAGAAGACGCCCCAAAACCCCCAAATTCCCCCGAAAAATAATACCGCCAGGATAATTGCCACCGGGTGCAGGTTAACCGCCTCAGAGAACAGCAACGGCACCAGTACATTGCCATCGAGCAGCTGGATAATGCCGTAAGTTATGATCAGGTAGAAAAACTCGTTGCTCCAACCCCATTGGAACAGACCAATGGCCGCCACCGGGATAGTCACCACCGCCGCGCCGATATAGGGAATCAATACACTCAAGCCCACTGCTACCGCCAGCAGCAGGGCGTAATTGACTCCCAGTAACAGGAAGGCGGCATAGCTCACCGCAGCCACTATGCCGATCTCTACCACTTTGCCACGCACATAGTTGGCCACTTGGTCGTTCATCTCATGCCAGATCTGGTGCAGCATGGGACGCTGCTTTGGCAGGAAAGAGGTACACCAGCGGATCAGTTGGTCGGAGTCCTTCAAAAAGAAAAACACCAGGATCGGCACCACCACCACATAAATCAGCAGGCCGGCAAAAATCGGCAGGTTGGTGAGAGAGAAAGCCAGCAGGGTCTGCCCCATACCACCGAGCTCTTTGCCGAGGGTATTAAAAACCTCGTCGATCTGCGCCGCAGAAATCAGGCGTGGGTAGCGCTCCGGCAGCAGCAGCAACAGCTCCTGGCCGCGCTGCACCATATTCGGCAGCTCCGCGCCGAGGCGCACCAGCTGGCGCCAGATAATCGGTAACACCACAAATAGCAGGCCCACGATAGTGCCCACCAATACCAGGCAGGAAAGCGTTACCGCGAGCCAATGGGGCACCCGCCAGGACTTCAGCTTCTGCACCATGCCCTGCATCAGGAAGGCGATCACCAGGGCCGTGAGCACGGGCGCCAACACGCCTCCGAGCGTGGCCAGCACCACCAGCGCCACGGTGAGCAGCAGCACGAGCAACACCACTTCTTCCTGACTGAAGTAGCGGTTCACCCAGCCTTTAACAATCGACAACATAGACTCTCGGGATTGATTCTTCATTTGCCAGCGTACAGCCAATATAGAAAGGTGTTATCACGCCTTTCGGCGCGCAGCAGGGGCCTGCCGCTCAGTGAAGCAAAACTGTGAAAATCGCGCCAAGAGCCCTCATCCGTTGCCATAATACACAGCAGGGTTCCCGCCTCGTATTGATGCAGGGCTCTACGCATAGCCAATAGAGGCTGTGGGCACGGCAACTGGCGGGCATCCACCGTTACCGCCGCATGCCAGTCTGGCGCGATCTGTTCACTAGCGGTATCGGAGAGAAACTCGGCCATTGGCTACTCGGTCGCAAGCTTTGCAGGGCTGCGGATTATAACGCGTAATCTGCGCCAGAAACCGTCAAAGCTTTACCCTTTTTAACTCGCCAGCTGGCGCAAACCTGAACCTTTACAGACCCACTCGGTCAAACTCTCGACAGTTCAACGGGGTTGCGTATAGAGTTGGACTATAGATCCTACACGGACAGACCGAGCAGTAATCAAAATGACTGATCCCCAAAAAAGCCTGCCTCGTCGATCGTACAACTCGACCCTCTCACAACGGCTGCGCGGCAGTTTAAAGGCACTGGGCATCGGCCTATTGCTCGGCAGCACTCCCTTAGCGGCTAGCGCCGACTCCGAGGGAATCCGTCTGCCAGAACTCGGCGACAGCACCAGCGGCCTGGTCTCCCCCCAGCGAGAGAAAGAACTAGGGCAGATGTGGCTGCGCATGTTTCGCAGCCAAGTAAAAACCTCTTCAGACGCACTCCTACAGCAGTATGTCGAGAAAACTGTCAAAGGGCTCGCCGAGTACAGCCCTTTAGAGGACAAGAACATTGATGTGGTCGTGGTGAGCAATGAAACCATGAACGCATTTGCCGTCCCCGGCGGCATTATGGGCATTCACACCGGCCTCTTCCTGTTTGCGGAAAACGAGGATCAGTTTGCCTCGGTAATTGCGCACGAACTGGGCCACCTCAGCCAGCGTCACTACGCCCGCTCGCTGGAGGCCCAGCGCAACAATACCCTACCCACTCTAGCCGGCATGCTCGGCGCCTTGGTCCTCGCTGCTACCGCCGGCGGTGATGCTGGTATCGCCGCCATGACCGCGACCCAGGCCGCGGCGCTGGACAGCCAGTTGCGCTTTAGCCGTAAGAATGAACAGGAGGCCGATCGGGTCGGTATCGAGACCCTGGCCAAATCTGGCCGCGACCCGGACGCTGCCGGCGAGATGTTCGAGCAGATGCTCAAAGCCACACGTTACTATCGCCGCCCGCCGGAGTTCCTGCTGACCCACCCGGTAACAGAAAAACGAATTGCCGATGCCAAGCTGCGCTCCCAGCGCATGGAAAATGTCGAGCCGAGCGACAGTCGCGATTACCATATGATGCGCGCCAGGATTCGCCTGGCCACTGAAGCGACGCCGCAGCAGGCAGTCAAGCGCTTCCAGGCAGAACTCAACGGCATTAATGACAATGAAGATGCCGCTCGCTACGGCCTGACACTGGCACAGATCGCCGCAGGCAGGCCGGATTCGGCCCTGGACACCTTGCAACCCCTCCTCGACAAGGAGCCATCCAAAGCAGCCTTTGTGCTGGCGCGCGCGGATATCGATCTGGTGCGGCATGACTACACAGGTGCCACCCAGCGCTTACAGCGCGCACTGGATCGCAACCCCGGCGATCACGCCCTGGTGATGGGGCTCGCCAACGCGCACTTTAAGGCCGGTAACTACCTGGCTGCCGAGCGCATGCTGGCCAAATACAGCCGGGTGCGCAAGAAAGATCCGGCCGTGTGGTACCTGCTGGCAGAGACTCACGGCTTGGCCGGGGATATCGTCGGCGTACACGAGGCCCGCGCCGAGTACTACATTCTCAACGGTGTTTTCGACAAAGCGCTGCAACACCTGCGCCACGGCATCCGTATGACCCAGGACGATTATCAAACCAATGCCATTTTGAAACAGCGTCTCAAGGATGTAATCAAGATGCAGGAGAAAGCCAAGGAGCTTTGACCCCTGAGACCAACACCAACAAAAAGAGCGGCCATTGGCCGCTCTTTTTGTTGGAATCAAATCACCCCACTGGGCACTCTTCTTAACCTTTACGGAAGTCCAGCATTCTCTGCAGCGGGATCATCGCCTTGCGGCCCAACTCCGCATCTACAAAAATCTCGTTATCGCCGCGTTCCAGCACTCCACAGAGGTTCTCCAGGGAGTTCATCGCCATCCAGGGACAATTGGCGCAGCTGCGGCAGGTGGCGCCGGCCCCAGCGGTGGGAGCAACCATCAGCTCTTTATCCGGGCATTCCTGCTGCATCTTGTAGAAGATGCCCTGGTCGGTTGCCACGATAAAGCGCTTCTCAGGGCGGGTCTTGGCCGCATTAATAATCTGCGAGGTAGAACCCACTACATCCGCCAGCTCCACTACTGAGGCCGGGGATTCCGGGTGTACCAACACTACCGCATCCGGGTAGAGCGCCTTCAGATCCTCCACCCCTTTCGCCTTGAACTCCTCGTGCACGATACAGGAGCCGTCCCAAAGCAAAACATCTGCACCAGTTTCGCGCTGCACATAACCACCGAGGTGCTTGTCCGGCGCCCACAGGATTTTTTCGCCATTGGCATCCAGGTGATCCACAACATCCAGGGCGATACTGGAAGTGACCACCCAATCCGCCCGTGCCTTCACCGCGGCGGAGGTATTGGCATAAACCACTACTGTGCGATCTGGATGCTGATCACAAAATTCGGAAAACTCTTCGGGAGGGCAGCCTAGATCCAGGGAGCAGGTTGCCTCAAGGGTCGGCATCAATACTTTTTTGTTCGGAGTGAGAATCTTGGCGGTCTCACCCATAAATTTTACCCCGGCCACCACCAGAGTATCGGCGCTATGCTTAGCGCCAAAGCGGGCCATTTCCAGGGAGTCAGACACACAGCCACCGGTCTCTTCGGCCAGCGCCTGGATGAGCGGGTCTGTGTAATAGTGAGCCACGAGCACGGCATTCTGCTCTTTCAGCAGACGCTTTATACGCTCGCGCCAGGCTTGCAACTCCTCTTCACTGTATTGAGGCACAACCGGCTCCGCCAGGTGCGCCTGCACCAGAGAGCGGGAATCTACCTGTTCTGCGACAATGGACTTTTGGGTCATGGCCAACTACCACTAGCGAAAAGCGCGCATTATAACGCATTGCGACGCCATATCAGTGCACCTAGAGAATTAACAACTAGTTATTCGACAGCGCTGCAAGGTAAGTTGCTCACCCCTGTGCACACCCAACCAAACCAGGGGCTCAGAGTTGAGCAAGAAACTGCGCGTTTAGGCAACCAAAGTTATTTCCTTATCGGCGGACCCTTAAATGGAAAAGGTAGAGAGTGTTGTGATCGGTGCCGGAGCTATCGGCCTCTCCTGCGCCTACGCTCTGGCCAGTAGAGGCCGGCGGGTACTGGTTTTGGAACAGCACACTAGTATCGGCACTGAGATAAGCGCCCGCAGTAGCGAGGTAATCCATGCCGGCACCTATTATCCCAGTAACAGCTTAAAAGCCCGGGCCTGTGTCTTGGGTAAAGCCAAACTCTATCGCTTTTGCCATGAGCATGCCGTGCCACATAAAGCCATCGGTAAATTAATCCTGGCCACCAGCGAATCCCAACTCGCACAACTCCAAGCCTTGAAGGCACAAGGCGATAAGAACGGTGCGGGAAGGTTGAGGCTACTGAACAGGAAAGAAGCCGAGGCGATAGAAGCAAAACTGCACTGCCATAGCGCAATTTACTCACCCACTACGGGTATTTTCGATAGCCACGCCTTTCTACTGGCTTTACAAGGCGCCCTGGAAGCAGAGGGCGGCCAGGTTGTATTGAATACAGCAGTGAACAAAGTATCGCGCGGAAGCGAAAACTATCAGCTGACCATGGGCGACGGTTATCAGCTTGCCGCAGATCATTTAATCGTAGCCGCGGGACTGCACAGCCACCGATTACTCTGCACCATCAACGATGAAAGTATTCGGCAGGCCGTCCCAAGCCAATTTCTGGCAAAAGGGAATTATTTTTCTCTCGACCACAAACCCCCTTTCTCCCACCTGATCTATCCCCTGCCAGAGCCCGGCGGTCTCGGCATCCACCTCACATTGGACATGGAGGGCTATGCCCGCTTTGGACCCGATGTTGAGTGGATAGATAAAATTGAGTACAGGGTGGATAAAAACCGAGGAGAAAAATTTTATAAAAGTATTCGTCTCTACTGGCCCGAACTTCCCAATGAAAGCCTGAGACCGGACTATGCCGGTATTCGTCCAAAACTGGCAGCAAAGGGCGGCCCACTCCAGGATTTCAAGGTGCTCCACAAGGGCGAAACACAAGGGCCGCAATTAGTGGCCTTTTTTGGGATTGAGTCGCCCGGCCTTACCAGTTGCTTATATTTGGGGGAGATGGCAGCCGACTTCATTTGCCGCTGAAACTGCTCTCTATAGAGACAAATAAATGCCTTAACCGCTCAGCCAAGTAGAGAGTTTTCAGGCGTGAGTAAGCCAATGCTTGCAGGGAAGAAATACAATTAAGAGGAAAGCAGTAGAGAAATGGTGGGTCGTGCTGGATTCGAACCAGCGACCAATTGGTTAAAAGCCAACTGCTCTACCAACTGAGCTAACGACCCTTAGGAAGTTGGGCGAACTTGGCATGTCCCAACTCAGGATGCTTTTACTTCTTTCGCAGATCTGTAAAAGCTGTGGGGTTACTGTGAGTATCCCCGGCGGAAATGGTGGGTCGTGCTGGACTCGAACCAGCGACCAATTGGTTAAAAGCCAACTGCTCTACCAACTGAGCTAACGACCCTTTTCCGTGCCTCGATGTGAGGAGCTGCGTATCTTACGGATCTATTCTGAAAAGACAATACCTAACCCGAAAAAAAATCTAACAAATTTAAGGAGTTAGGTATTCCCCTTGAAAATGACACCAACTGACAATCAGCTGGCATACACCGTGGGGTCCGCCAAGCCCGCATCGGCAAATCCCACTGCACGCAGCCGACAGCTATCGCAGCGGCCGCAGGCCGCACCATCGGGGCGCGCCTGGTAACAGGATACCGTCAAACTGTAATCAACCCCAAGACGGGTTCCCTCAAGCACGATATCCGCCTTGCTCATCTGCATCAGCGGCGCTCTTACAGAGAGCTTGTGTCCTTCAACCCCAGCGCGAGTGGCGAGGTTGGCCATTTTCTCATAGGCCTCGATATATTCCGGACGGCAGTCTGGATAGCCGGAATAGTCCACCGCGTTGACGCCAACAAAAATATCCTGGGCTCCAAGAACCTCGGCCCATCCCAGGGCAATAGAGAGAAATACCGTATTGCGAGCCGGCACATAGGTGACCGGAATTCCGCTGGTTTCCTCTTCTGGAACCTCAATACTGTCATCGGTCAGGGCTGAGCCGCCGATCGAACGCAGATCGAGTTTCACGACTTTGTGTTCTACCGCACCAAGATCGGCCGCGACGCGCTTCGCTGCCAACAATTCAGCTTCATGGCGCTGACCATAATCGAAACCCAGCGCATAACACTCGTAACCCTCTGCACGCGCCATGGCGAGCACCGTGGCCGAGTCGAGGCCACCGGACAGCAAAATTACCGCTTTCTTTGCAGTCATCTTTTCCTCAATGTTTTTATTCACAATCTCCGGGCCAATCAAACACCCGGGATATCTCCCCACAGCAATTTGTGCAGCTGCATCTGCATGCGCACCGGCAAGCCATCGGCCAAAATCCACTCCGCCAGTTGTCGCGCGGGCAACTGCTCATAGCTGGGGGAGAAGAGCACCTCTCCTACTCGCTCCGGTAAGCGATACTGATCCAGGGTAAATCTGGCCCACTCGTAATCCCCCCGATCACAGATCACAAACTTGATCTGATCGTCACGGGTGAGCAGCTGCATATTTTCCATGCGATTGCGGTGTTGCTCCCCAGAGGCCGGGGTTTTCAGATCCACAACCCGTGAAACTCTAGGGTCCACCTGATCCACCGGCATGGCGCCACTGGTCTCAAGTGATACCGAATAACCGGCGTCACAGAGGGCTTCCAGTAGAGGTAGACAATTGGGTTGCGCCAGGGGCTCGCCTCCTGTCACGCAAACATGACGCGCGGGGTGGCTCTGCACCTGCAGTAATATCTGCTCCAGGGTCATGCGCTCACCGCCATAAAAAGCGTATTCCGAGTCGCAATAGGTACAGCGCAGCGGGCAACCGGTCAGGCGAACAAACACCGTTGGTAGGCCACTTTCTCGCGCCTCCCCCTGGAGGGAGTAGAAAATTTCACTAATTCTGAGTGATTCTTTAGACAGATTGGTCATACACACCCGACACAAAAACGCCCGGATGGCACATGCCATCCGGGCGCGGGATCATAGGCTTTTTCTGATCAAAAAACCAGCGACGCTCACTATAGAACAGAAGAGCAGGGCTACAGCCCTAGCTCTGTGCTAGAAGTTCTCCTGGAGATACTTCTTAGCCAGGTTCGAGGCGCGGGCATCACTCCCCGCCACCTGCTCCAGCAGGTTACGGGCTTTCTGCTGATCTCCCAGCTGGTGGTAAACCGTACCCAGCTTATAGCGGCCGTCCCATACTTTATTGGAGTTGGGGTAGCCGTCCAGCAGCGCCACGAACCATTCGCGGGCCTCCTCCAGATTCCCCTGTACCAGCGCTATCTCACCCAGCCAATAATTGGCATTGGGGGCGTACTGACCATTGGGAAAGTCTTGCAGCAAGCTCTTGAATTCAGCGCTGGCACCACCGTAATCGCCATTGCGGGCCAGACCAAAACTAGCCTGGTAGCGGTCGCGCTCACTCTTGCCGTCCTTTGGCCCCTGGGGCTTCGGCGGCATGGCAGAGCCTCCCCGTACAGAAGCGCCGCCACCACCTTTGACAGGTGGTTGTACCGAAGGCTGGACAGATGGCTGTGCCGAGGGCTCGGTGCCGCTCAGGCGCGCAATACGCCGATCCAGATCCATGTAATCCTCGGTGCGCTGCTGCTTGAGACGCTTGAGCTCGTGACGCAACTCCTCAACCGTTCCGCGCAATTCGCGCACTTCCTGCTGCAGTACCTGCATCTGGTAGTAGGCCTCGGCCTGGGGGTTGGTCTTTGCTTTCGGGCTGGAGGTGGTAGCGCGGGCGAGGTACATGTCCTCGGCACCTGTGCCACTAGAAAGGGGGGACTGTTCCTGGCTACTTGTAGACAGGTCGACAATCGGGGCCTGGGAGAAGACGGGCGATGCCGCAGCCATTACGGCTGCGGCGATCGCCAGTTTTCTAATCGTAAAAGCCATTGGCATCCATTTTGACGATTAGTTAATAACAACGCGACGGTTCATCGCACGGGCAGCTTCGTTAGAGCCCATTTGAGCCGGACGCTCTTCACCGTAGCTGATCACTTCCAGGTTAGCTGCATCTACGCCCTGCAGTACCAAAAAGTCGCGTACGGCATTGGCGCGACGCTCACCCAGAGCCAGGTTGTACTCGCGGGTGCCCAGCTCATCAGCATGGCCTTCGAGGCGAACAGCAGAGGTATTACCGCGCATACGGTCAGCGTGGCGGATCAGCAGTTCACGGGTTTCCGGCTTCAGCAGGGATTGGTCGAAGTCGAAGTAAACTACATTCTCCAGAGGAGCCATGGTTTCACTCTCATCGACAACAGTGGTTTCAACCTGGGTGTCAACCTCGGGCTGGGTGTACTCCTCGCCGCTGCTTTTATCGCTGTTAGTATTGCTACAACCGGCCATTACAGCCAAAACACAGGCCAGTCCCAGTCCCGTTTTTACTGATTTCAACATAAGCTACTCCGCTTTTAGTGTTATCGAAAATCCTGAAAGATTTTTTTAAGTTGGTCTTATAAATACCCTACGCCCCAGAGCGCTGGGCCCCCACCTCAATCAAAGTATGGCGACCATGCCGGTTCCCGGACATCGCCTCTCTGTGAGGGTAAGTTGTACTTCACCCCGGCATCCAGCGATACCGCAGCCAGAATGCCCTTGTCTCCGCGCTTGGTTGCGTACATCAGCATGGCTCCATTCGGGGCAATGCTGGGGGATTCGTCCAGGGTGGTCTCCGTAAGGACACGCATCCTGCCCGAGTTAATATCCATCGTGGCGATGGTAAAGGTTCCCCGGTTGCGATGTACCATGACCAACGTCTTCCCATCAGGAGAAACTCGCGGCCGCGCATTGTAGTCGCCATCGAAGGTTAAGCGGTCGACTTGGCCAGTGGCAAGAGTCAATTGATAAATTTGTGGCTTCCCTCCCCTATCTGAGGTGAAAACCAGCGATTTACCATCCGGCATCCAGTTTGGCTCGGTATCAATGGAGAAGTGTCTGGTCATGCGGGTGAACTTGCCACTCGCCAAGTCCAGAACATAGATCTCCGGGTTGCCGTCCTTGGAGAGCACCATAGCCAACTTGGTTCCATCGGGAGACCAGGTCGGTGAACTGTTGATGCCCTTGAAGTTGGTCAGCTGTTTGCGCTCGCCGCTGCGCAGATTTTCGCGGAAAATCGCCGGGCGGCCGGTCTCGAAGGAAACGTAAGCCAGCTCCTGGCCGTTGGGCGACCACATGGGCGACATCACCGGCGCGCTGAAGCGGCGGATCTGCTTGGCGCGCGCCCCATCAATATCGGAGCGCATCAGCACATAGCTGGGTTTCCCCCCGCGACTCTCCTCCTGCACATACACCATTTCGGTGGAGAAGGCGCCACGTATTCCGGTAATGGCCTCGAAGATTTCATCTGCGGCGCGGTGAGCGATATCGCGCAGCTGGGTCTGGCCACCGCGCACCTGCTTGGTGAACATCTTGTGCTGGCCGAATACGTTAACCAGGTCAAAAGTCAGCAGATAGCCGGAGGCCTGGGGCTCTATACGGCCAGTAACAATGTATTCGGTGCCGAGAATACGCCAATCGCGGAACACCACATCTTCCGGGGTTTTAGGGAAGGACAGCATGTCCTCCTTGGGCACCGGAGAAAAAAGGCCACTGCGACGCAGGTCGGCGGAAATAATCCCGGAGACATCTTCTCTAAGGACACCACCGCCCGACCAGCTGAATGGAGAGATCGCGATCGGGGTGGGGTCATCGATTCCGCTGGTGATATCCACCACCAGCTGGGCGCGAGCCCCCAGGCTGACCGAGGCGATTGCAATAATGGCGACTGTCTTCAGTAAACTCTTGATCATTGGCGCAGATCTTCGACTTTAAAGTTCAAAATTGTGGTGCGGACTTCCCGCTCGAATATCACCGGCTCTTCCCGGGCCAACTTGGCCACTTCCGGGAAAACTTCCACCCGGCGGATAGCGGTGAGTACCGATCGATCCAGGGCCGCATTACCGCTGCCCTCGACGATATTAGTTGCCACCACCCGGCCAGTGGGGACAAAATTTATTTTTACCTTGGTCAACATACCGTTGCGGGCGCTCGGCGGGCGGCTCCACACCGCTTCAATTTGCTGCTGGATGGCCTGGGCCACAGACATCACCGCCTGCTGTCCCTCATTGGCATCAAGCAGCTCTTGCTCATCCTCTAGCGCTTCATTAAAAGAACTCTCCCGCTCTTTGGCCAGCTGTTCTTCGAGTTCTTTTTCCTTACGCTCTTTCTCTTTGCGTTCCTTCTCGCGACGGGCCTTTGCTTCCTTAGCCTTGCGATCGGCCTCGGCTTTGGCCTTGCGTTTTTTCTCCGCTTCCTGCTTTTTCTTTTGCTCCAGGGCCGCGCGGCGTTTGCGCTCCACCTCGGCCTTGCGCTTCTGCTCAGCCTCGCGCTGGGCGCGCTGCTGAATTTTGTCTACTTTCTTGGGCAGTTTCTTCTTTGGTGTCGCCGCCTCAATAGTTACCAGCTTGGCCTGCACAAACTTCGGCATCGGCTTGCGCTCAGGCATACTGCTGGCTTCCCAACCAAAGGTCATAGCTGTGATCAGCGCTCCGTGTAACAGGAGGCTGATCACTATCGCCAGTACGTAAAAGCCTTTATTCACCGGCACCCTACCCCTGCGGTGGCTCTGTCACCAGACCGACACTGGGCGCACCGGCCTGCTGCAGCTCGGTCATGGCATTGACGATCAGACCGTAGCGGGCCTCAGTATCGCCCCATACCAGTACAGGAGTTTTCGGCTTCTGCCGCAATACCTTAGCCACCGTCTCCTTGATCTCAGTGAGAGGCTTGGCCTCCTGCTCATCGCTACCCAGATTTAGGTAATAGGTGCCATCGGCACGCACTGAAATAATCAGAGGCTCCTCATCGGTGTCCTCCATCGGCGCCGAGGGCGCGTTTGGCAGGTCCACTTTGACTCCCTGCATCAACAATGGTGCCGTGACCATGAAGACAATTAGCAGCACCAGCATCACATCAATGTATGGCACCACATTGATCTCGGAGACCAGCTTTTTCTTGGTTCCCTTGCGAAACACACTCATAGGGTTCGCCTACTCACTACTCAGCCGGAGTGCACTTTGCGGTGCAAAATAGAGGAAAACTCCTCGGCGAAAGTTTCGTAGCTGGACAACAGCCACTCCGCCTTAGCCGAGTAGCGGTTATAGGCCATCACCGCGGGGATCGCCGCGAACAAGCCCATCGCCGTAGCCACCAGTGCCTCACTGATACCGGGGGCAACCGTGGCAATGGTGGCCTGATGCATAGTGGCGAGGCCGCGGAAGGAATTCATAATCCCCCAGACGGTACCGAACAGACCGATATAGGGGCTAACAGAACCAACCGTCGCCAGGAACGGCAGGTTCATCTCTACCTTTTCCTGCTCCCGCGACATGGCTACGCGCATGGCGCGCTCGGTGCCTTCCATAACCGCTTCCGGGCCACTGCTGCCCTGCTGGCGCAGGCGGGTAAACTCGGTAAAACCGGCGCGAAACAGAGACTCAACCCCGTCGGTCTTGCCTTTCTCGGCGCGCTCATTGCCTTCGCGGAACAGTTTGTTTAGGTCCGCGCCGGACCAGAAGCGGCGTTCAAAGTTATTGAGTGCGCGCTTGGCCTGGGACAAGTAGAGCCCGCGCTGGATAATCATGACCCAGGACACCACTGAAGCCAGTAACAGCAGCAGCATAACGAGCTGTACTAATAGGCTGGCGTTCTGGATTAGCCCCCAAAGAGAAAGTTGTTCACCGGCGTTCATCTTCTTAAATAACTGCCTTTAATGCTGAATAAATGGGTTCCGGCAGGGCACAGGGCCTGCGGTTGTCGTCAGCGACACAGGCCACTTTGACCACACCTTCGCAAATTAGCTCATCGCCGCGCCAAATTTTTTGTTCAAAGGTCACGGCGGCACGGCCCAGTTTGCCAATCGCCGCAGTAGCGCGCAATGCATCGTCGAGGCAAGCTGAGCGGCGGTATTGGACCTCGGCGGAATGTACCACCAGCAACAGCCCTTCCTGCGGCATCGCCGGCTTATCATACCCGAGGGAACGCAGCAGTTCTGTGCGCGCGCGCTCCATATACTTTAAATAATTCACGTAATACACGATGCCGGCCGCATCGGTATCTTCGATATAAACCCTTACCGGAATACCGAACTCTTCCTTCATTGAATTTCCCTCACTTCCACAGTCACCCGGCTCAGCAGCATAGAGAGCTGGGTCATCAGCTGATTTTATCCGGCTTGGGCAGACCAAAGTGTTCGTAAGCTAGCCCGGTAACCACTCGCCCACGGGGCGTCCGGGCAATATAACCCTGCTGAATCAGGTAGGGCTCCAACACATCCTCCAGGGTATCCCGCTCTTCGCTCACAGCCGCGGCGAGGCTATCCACCCCCACTGGACCGCCATCAAACTTCTCGATCATCGCCAGCAGCATACGCCGGTCGAGGGAATCAAAGCCTTTTGTATCCACATTGAGCATATTCAAAGCGGCATCGGCAATGTTTGAGTCCACTGCCCCATCGCCCTTTACTTCCGCATAGTCGCGCACACGGCGCAACAACCGGTTGGCGATCCTCGGCGTACCGCGGGCGCGGCGCGCCACCTGTAAGGCGCCGCCTTCATCCATTTCCACCCCCATCAGTCTGGCGGAGCGGCGCACGATACTGGTGAGATCTTGCACGTTGTAGAATTCCAGCCGTTGCACTATGCCGAAGCGGTCGCGCAGGGGCGAAGTGAGCAGGCCCGCTCTGGTGGTGGCCCCCACCAGAGTAAAAGGTGGCAGATCCAGCTTGATGGAGCGCGCCGCCGGTCCCTCGCCGATCATAATATCCAGCTGGTAATCTTCCATTGCCGGATACAGGACCTCCTCCACATGGGGGCTGAGGCGATGGATTTCATCGATAAACAGCACATCCCCCGGCTCCAGGTTGGTCATCAACGCAGCCAGATCACCGGCCTTCTCCAGTACCGGCCCCGAAGTGGTCTTAATCGCCACTCCCATCTCTGCGGCAATAATGTTGGCCAGGGTGGTTTTGCCCAGGCCCGGGGGGCCGAATACCAAAGTATGATCCAGGGCCTCTTTGCGCAGTTTGGCCGCCTGAATAAAAATCTCCATCTGCTCGCGCACCACCGGCTGGCCCACATAGTCGGCCAGGGCTTTGGGGCGCACGGCGCGGTCATACTGCTCTTCCTGCCCCGTGGGCCCCACAGGTTCGGGGGCGACCAAACGATCGGCTTCAATCATCGCAACAACTCCAAGCCACTCGGTTTAGGCGGGCGCCATGCCTTTTAAGGCCAGACGTATCAAGGCGGCACTATCGGCTTCGGGCTGTTCCTTACCCGCGCGAGCTACCATTTTGCTGGCTTCGGTGGGTTTGTAACCCAGAGCCACCAGGGCGCTCTCCGCTTCGCCTGCATGGTCTACTTTCGGTGCGGCAGCCGCAGCCAGCAACGGGATATCGTTGGCATCGCCGAAATCCGGGGTCAACTTATCGCGCAGCTCTACAATCAAACGCTCAGCGGTCTTCTTTCCAACACCTGGCACCTTAACCAGGGCCGCAACATTATCCTCCGCCACACAGCGCGCCAGGGCCGCACCATCGAGGCCGGATAAAATCGCCAGGGCCATCTTGGGCCCCACACCACTGACTTTGATCAGAGTGCGGAACAGCTTGCGATCAGCATCGCGAATAAAGCCGTAGAGCTGCTGGGCCGTTTCTGAAACTGCCAGGTGCGTATGCACCTGGACCGGCTGCCCAAGTGGAGGCAATTCAAAAATCGTGGTCATGGGCGCGAGTACTTCGTAGCCCACACCCTGCACATCTATCAGCAACATAGGGGGCTGAACCGCGGCCAGGGTGCCACTCAATCTTCCAATCATGGTGTTATTCCAGGTTTATCTATCGCTGCCCACAGTGAGGACGTGAGGAGCGGGATTTTGTAGAGTTCGCTACACGCTGAGGCGGCCGCGGCGAAAACGACTGCGCGCTCCACCGGCGGTAAATAGCAGGGTCTGCTCCGTGTGCATATGGCACAGGGCCACGGCGAGCGCATCGGCAGCATCCTCCTGGGGAGTCCCCGGCAAAGACAGCAGGGTTTTGACCATGTGCTGTACCTGCAGCTTGTCGGCCGCACCACTGCCCACCACCGCCTGCTTGACCTTGCGCGCCTCATACTCGGCCACTGCGAGGCCGCTATTCGCCCCGGCCACTATGGCGGCTCCGCGCGCCTGCCCTAATTTCAGGGCTGAGCCCGCGCTCTTCGACATAAACACGTTTTCAATGGCCATCTGCGCCGGCTGGTATTGCTGGGCGATCTGAGTAACCGCATCGAAAATGAGTTTTAAGCGTTCGGGTAAAGGGCCCTCGGGAATACGAATCACCCCACTGGCCACATAGCGGGCAACACTCCGTTCTACATCAATAATTCCATAGCCCGTTTTGCGCGAGCCGGGGTCAATACCCAGGATTCGGGTCAAGAGGCGTTCCCCAAATATCTGTATGTTTATATAGTGGTGGGAGTGTCCCAAGGTGAAGGCAAAGCGTCAAGGGAGATCGCAGGCTGAGCCGAAAAAGTAGGTATTTGGAAAGGGGGTTAAGGTAAGCCTGGGGCAAGCAGCGCCCGCCCCGGCCGCGGCTGGGTCTTAGCCCAACTCTTCCATCACCTCTTCGGGAATATCCGCGTTGGTGTAGACATTTTGTACATCATCGAGATCTTCCAGCATCTCGATCAGAGCCAACACTTTCTCCGCGCCCTCTTTATCGAGCGGGATTGTGGTGGACGGGATCATGGCGATTTCGGCGCTGTCCGGGGTGAAGCCCGCAGCTACCAGGGCGTCTTTCACCGTGAGGTAATCCTGGAATTCGGTGGTCACTTCCACACTGCCATCATCGTTGGTCTCGATATCCTCGGCACCCGCTTCCAGGGCCGCCTCCATCAGGGACTCTTCATCCACGCCAACGTCGTAGAACATCTGGCCTTTACGGGTAAACAGGTAGCTTACGGAACCATCGGTGCCCAGGTTGCCCCCACGCTTGGAGAAGGCGTGGCGCACTTCAGCCACGGTGCGATTGCGGTTGTCAGTCAGGCACTCCACCAGTACCGCTACACCGCCGACACCGTAACCTTCGTAAACCACGGCCTCATAGTTATCGCCATCGGCATTACCGGCACCGCGGGCGATGGCTTTATCGATAGTGTCACGCTTCATATTCGCGCCTAGGGCCTTATCGATAGTGGCGCGCAACGTCGGGTTATCGTCCGGGTTTGGGCCCGCCTTTGCGGCCACGGTCAGTTCGCGAATAATCTTGGTAAAAATCTTGCCCCGCTTGGCATCCTGAGCCGCTTTGCGGTGCTTGATATTGGCCCATTTACTATGTCCGGCCATGTTCCATCTCTCTTCAGTCAGTGCGTGGAATGGGCCAATAAGCGAAGCGATATGCCCATCACCACGATTTGATGGGCTCGCTTCGCTCGGCCCATCGGGGAAAATTAGCTAATTTTTTCTTCTTTCTGGCGTAGGCGAATACTCAACTCGCGCAGCTGCTTGGCATCCACAGCACCCGGAGCGTCTGTCATGACACAGGCGGCACTCTGGGTTTTGGGGAAGGCGATCACATCGCGAATGGAATCGCTGCCGGTCATCAGCATCACCAGCCGATCCAGGCCAAAGGCCAAACCACCGTGGGGCGGAGCACCATATTTGAGGGCATCCAGCAGGAAGCCAAACTTCTCGCGCTGCTCTTCTTCATCGATACCGAGAATACGGAATACCGCTTGCTGCATCACCTGATCGTGAATACGCACAGAACCGCCGCCCAACTCGGTACCGTTCAGCACCATATCGTAAGCCCGCGACAATGCGCCCAGCGGGTTCTGCTCCAGTTCTTCAGGACTGCAGGAAGGCGCGGTGAATGGGTGGTGCAGTGCGGTAAGGCTGCCGTCGTCGTTTTCCTCGAACATCGGGAAGGCCACGACCCATAGAGGCGCCCACTCGCTGGTGTACAGATTGAGGTCCTCACCCAGCTTGCAACGCAGTGCACCCAGGGCTTCGGAAACAATCTTGGCGGTATCGGAGCCAAAGAAGATGACGTCGTCATTTTCCGCCTGCAGGCGATCGAGAATCGCTGCGCGAGTTTCCAGCGGCAGGAATTTTACGATGGGAGATTGGAGGCCATTCTGCAGATCGGAACGATCGTTGACCTTGATATAGGCCAGGCCTTTGGCGCCATAGATGCCAACAAATTTGCCGTAGTCATCCAGCTGCTTGCGTGTCAATTTCTTACAACCGCCCGGCACCTTGATTGCTGCCACCCGCCCCTTGGGGTCGTTGGCGGGACCGGAGAATACTTTGAAATCCACTTCGGTCATCAGGTCCTTGATCTCTACCATTTCCAGCGGAATACGCAGGTCCGGCTTGTCGGAACCGTAACGCAACATGGCCTGGTAGTGGGTCATGCGCGGGAATTCACCCAGCTCAATCCCCTTCAATTCCTTAAACAGCTTGCGCACCATGCCCTCGGTGATCGCCATGATCTCCTCCTCGTCGAGGAAAGAGGTCTCGATGTCGATCTGGGTGAATTCCGGCTGGCGGTCGGCGCGCAGGTCTTCATCGCGGAAACACTTGGCGATCTGGTAGTAGCGGTCGAAACCGGACACCATCAACAACTGCTTAAACAGCTGTGGAGACTGTGGCAGGGCGAAGAATTTGCCCTCGTGGGTGCGGCTCGGTACCAAATAATCGCGCGCACCTTCTGGGGTGGCACGGGTCAGGATCGGGGTCTCGATATCGAGAAAACCGTGCTCGTCCAGATAATTGCGAATCGCCGTAGTGAGCTTGGAACGGAAATATAGGTTGTTCTGCATTTCATTGCGGCGTAAATCCAGGTAGCGGTATTTGAGGCGTACGTCCTCACCCACTGCAGTGTGCTCATCCAGCTGGAAAGGCACTGTCTCTGCAGTATTGAGAATTTCCAGCTCGGTGCCGTACACCTCGATTTCGCCGGTCACCATATTCGGGTTGAGGGCTTCGGGGGCGCGGGCGCGCACACGGCCGGTCACCTTGAGGACATATTCGCTGCGCACGCGATCGGCCATTTCGAAGTGCTCGGCCGCATCCGGATCGAATACCACCTGAACAATACCCTCGCGGTCGCGTAGGTCGATAAAGATTACACCGCCGTGATCGCGGCGGCGGTCGACCCAGCCACAGAGGGTTACTACACGGTCTATGTCCGCGGAACGAAGGACGCCACAGTAGTCGCTGCGCATGGATGAAAATTCCCGTTATCGATAGGTAAAAAGGTTAAATAGAGAGTACACCGCACTGGCGGCTCCGCACAGCGGGTTTAAGCCGTCTTCGCCGCCTTTGCAGGCTGGCTATTTTTGGCCTTGGAGCCATTGGCGGCATCGCCGGCAAGATTTTTCTTGCTGCCGGTCTTAAAGTCAGTCTCGTACCAGCCGCCGCCCTTGAGGCGGAATCCCGCTGCTGAAATCTTCTTTTGCAGCTCGGCCTTATCGCAGGCCGGACAGTCTTTGAGCGGATCATCGCTCATGCGTTGCAGGGCCTCCATCTCGTGGCCACAGGCATTGCACTGGTATTCATAGATCGGCATGACTTAGTACCCGATGCTGGAAAAAGGGGGACAGAGTATACATGAGCCCCCCAAAGGGAAGAAGCAGGCACACCCTTTTAGCCTTTGTAGAAGGGGTTTGGGGTCTCAAATTGGGTAAGAAGTAAGGAAAAAGCACTATTTTTCTAGTATTTTCCCGTGCGGCCAAACAAAAACTATATATACTTCCCCCCATCACCCGCTGAGACGCCGTTTTGTGGATGCAGCGCAGCGGGAGACCGAACACATTTTTACCGGATATACACCGAACAACAAAGAAGGAAGTAAGCCATGGCAATCGCCAAGAAAGCTGCCAGCAAAACCGCTGCCGCCAAGAAGGCTCCAGCAAAAAAAGCCGCTGCCGCTCCAGCCAAGAAAGTAAAAGCGATCAAAGATAAGTTCACCAAAACCCAGATGCTGAACCAGATCGCGGAAAATACTGAGCTGTCCCGCAAGCAAGTTCAGTCTGTTCTGGACGAGCTGAGCGATATCATCGAAGGCCACATCAAGAAGCGCGCTGTAGGCGAGTTCTCCCTGCCGGGCCTGATGAAAATCACCACTGTGAAGAAGCCGGCTAAAAAAGCCCGCAAAGGCATCAACCCCTTCACCGGTGAAGAAACTGTGTTCAAGGCGAAGCCCGCCAGCATCCAGGTAAAAATTCGCCCGCTGAAGAAGCTGAAGGAAATGGCAGAGTCCTAAGACTCTCCTGCCCCAGGCACAAAACCCCGCAACTGCGGGGTTTTTTTATAGGCCGCAAACACTATTTTCTGGTGGCCATAGACCCACACTTTATCGCACCCGCTACAAAGTCTTTAAATCGCCTTCTTCCCTGTATCAGCAGGCTGCCACTTCCACACAAATAACAGAGCCCACATGGGAAGCTATCCAGCAATATTTATTAGCGGGTGAATAGCGTAAAATAACCAGCTTACCGATAATTGAACCCAGTTTATTCCTATGCGCGCATCCCGTTACCTCATCGCAACCCAAAAAGAAACGCCCAACGACGCGGTAGTAATCAGCCACCAGCTGATGCTGCGTGCGGGTATGATCCGACGCCTTTCCTCCGGCCTCTACACCTGGCTGCCCACCGGCCTGCGCGTACTGCGTAAAGTAGAGCGTATTGTGCGCGAGGAAATGAACAATGCCGGCTCCCTGGAAGTGCTGATGCCGGTGGTGCAGCCGGCAGAACTCTGGGAGGAATCCGGCCGCTGGCAGCAGTACGGCCCTGAACTGCTGCGCATCCAGGATCGCCACAACAACGATTTCTGCCTGGGCCCAACCCACGAGGAAGTGATCACCGATTTGATCCGCAACGAGATCAAAAGCTATAAACAGCTGCCGGCCAATTTCTACCAGGTACAGACTAAATTCCGCGACGAAATTCGTCCGCGCTTCGGTGTGATGCGCGCGCGTGAGTTCACCATGAAGGATGCCTACTCCTTCCACGTGGATGCGGATTCCCTGCAGGAAACCTACGACATCATGCACGGCGCCTACTGTCGCATCTTCGACCGTATTGGTCTGGATTACCGCCCCGTGCTAGCGGATACCGGCTCTATCGGTGGTTCCAGCTCCCATGAATTCCACGTCCTGGCACAAAGCGGTGAAGACGATATCGCCTTTTCCACCGAGTCCCGTTACGCCGCCAATGTCGAGCTGGCCGAAGCCGTAGCCCCCACTGGCGAGCGCGCAGCGCCCAGCCAGGGGATGCAGGAAGTACACACGCCCGGACAAAAAACCATTGCCGATGTCAGCGAATTCCTAAACAGTGATCCGGCCCACTCGGTAAAAACCCTGATCGTGCTGGGTGAGTGCGAAGAAGGTGAGACCGCACCGCTGGTAGCGCTGGTATTGCGCGGCGACCACGATCTGAACGAGCTGAAAGCGGAAAAACTGGCCGGCATCGCCAGCCCGTTGCAATTCGCCCCAGAGCAGCGCATCGCCGAAGAACTGGGCTGCAATATCGGTTCTTTAGGCCCCGTC
This sequence comes from Microbulbifer sp. CnH-101-G, assembly GCF_052466775.1. Taxonomy (NCBI): domain Bacteria; kingdom Pseudomonadati; phylum Pseudomonadota; class Gammaproteobacteria; order Cellvibrionales; family Microbulbiferaceae; genus Microbulbifer; species Microbulbifer sp. CnH-101-G. Next base: position 126,521 of record NZ_CP174292.1, on the reverse strand, counting down.
GGCATAAAGGTCGAAACCATTGTGGACAGAGCCGCGGCGCACCTGGCGGACTTTATCTGTGGCGCCAACCGCGATGATTACCACTTCACCGGTGTGAACTGGGACCGCGACGTGAAACTCGGCCGCGTTGAAGACCTGCGTAATGTCGTTGCCGGCGACGCCAGCCCCGATGGCCAGGGCACCCTGGAAATCAAACGCGGAATCGAAGTCGGCCATATTTTCCAACTGGGTGACAAGTACAGCCGCGCCATGAACGCCACCGTACTCGATGAGAACGGCAAGGAGCAGGTTATGCCCATGGGCTGTTACGGCATTGGTGTATCCCGTATTGTCGCCGCTGCTATCGAGCAAAACCACGACGACTCCGGCATTATCTGGCCTGATGCCATAGCGCCCTTCCAGCTGGCAATTGTGCCCATCAATATGCACAAGAGCGATGTGGTGCGGGAAAAATGTGAACACCTGTACGAATCCCTGCGCAGCAAAGGCGTCGATGTTCTGCTAATGGATGAACCCAAGGCTCGCCTGGGCGGCATGCTTGCAGATATCGAGCTGATCGGTATCCCCCACCGTATCGTCATCGGCGACCGCGGCCTGGAGAAAGGCATTGTGGAATACAAGGGCCGCGCCGATGCGGAAAGCCAGGAGTTTGCGGTATCCCAACTGGAGGAAGTACTGCTGGAAAAGTTTGGCAAGCGCTGATCTGGCTATGAGATAGGTAATTTTTACTCTATCTCAAAACCCTCTCGCTGAAATACCAACGTAGCAGGCTAAGTTCGTTGGTATTTCACAGCCCCATTCGATCCAGACACACCTCCCTGCACAGATTTGAGCAAAAGGTCCATAAAAGGCGCTACCCAATCTCCTTGGATCTCGTAAAATTCCCTGCATGATAAGAAAAGCTATAACTGCACTGGGACTCAGCCTGATCTGTTGCAGTGCGATATCCCAGGCCAACACCAAGCAAGTTGATCCAGAGCTGCGGCTCGCCCTGCGCGAGGCCATCACTCAGGCGGACAGCTTTGCCGATCGCTTTGATGCGGAGGTGTGGCTGATGTCAAAATCCCAGCCCCTGGCACGCTATATCAAAGACCCGAAAAGACGTATGCATGTCCTAAAGGCAGTGCATCGCGAGGCGACCCGAGCGGGTTTGCGCCCGGAAATTGTTCTGGCGGTAATCCAGATCGAAAGTGCCTTTAACCCCTACGCGGTCTCTCGAGTAGGGGCTCAGGGTATGATGCAGGTAATGCCATTTTGGAAAAAAGAAATCGGCCGCCCCGATGACAACCTAATCGATATGGATACCAATCTGCGCTACGGCTGCACCATTCTCAAACACTACATCAAAAAGGCCAAAGGTAACCTGGCCAACGCCCTCGCCTATTACAACGGCAGCTATGGCCGCCACACTTATAGCAGCAAGGTCCTGGATGCCTGGGCCAGCCGCTGGAGATAGGCCGTGACCTCCGGCTATTTATTTTTTTCTGGTGGTGCCTGCGCACTGCTATTACTGGCTGCGACCAAGGTTTCCGTCAATCACCGGCGACTCGCTGCAGGGCGCTGGCTGATATTGGTTTTGATCGGTGTAATCTGCTATTTGCTGTTGCCAACGCTCCCCCCTCTTACCGGGTTAATGGCGCTGCTGATTCACCTACCGGTGATCCTGGTGCCCGCCGCCTTCTGGTTGTTCACCCACCTGCTCTGTCGCGAGGAAGAACCCTTCCCGCGTTGGGGCTGGGCTCCTATCGGCCTCTCCATCACCTTTAGTATTGCCGCCAATCACGCGCCAATCCCACTAAGCACCAGTGCCGAGGAAGTCTTTTTTAACTTGTCCCAATTCACCCGCCTGGGCCTGATCGGCCTCGGCATGCTCACCCTACTGGGGCAGTTTCAATCGGATTTGGTGGAAGAACGCCGCCGCCTACGGGCCATACTGTTGATCGCTGTAGGTACCTATATGCTGATCGTCATTAGCGCCGAATCCCTGTTTGCCTATCGCCCCGTCCCCAATGGCGTGCCAACCCTGCATGCCCTACTCGCCAGCTTACTATCTCTGGCAGCCTGTTTATGGCTACTGGCACTGTCACCCAGCGCCCTGGGCGACTCTCTACCAAGACCACCAACGGATATCCTTACAGAGGAAATCCCCCCTCCGACACCTGTGCCAACCCTGGATGAGCAGCAGCAGATGCAACTGGTTAAATTGCAAGCGCATATGCAAGGTGGCGGCTATCGGCACACGGGACTAACTATTCGCGAACTAGCGGAACAGCTACATACTCGTGAGCACCTGTTGCGTACCCTGATCAACCGCCATTTGGGCTATCGCAACTTCAACGAATATCTCAATCAATTTCGCATCGATGAGGCCAGCGCCCGCCTGGCCGACCCGGAACAGGCGCATCTGCCAGTGCTGACCATCGCCCTGGATATCGGCTACCGATCACTCAGCCCTTTCAATGCCGCCTTTAAGCGCCGCCATAACCAGACCCCGACTGAATACCGCCGCGAAAAACTACCCGCCTGAATGGGCAGCGGTTCGGAATTCGTCAGCATTATTTCGCTTTCCGCAAGCCACCATCAGTAAATCTCTCCAGACTGGGAACACTAGTGCACCAGCTAGCCATGCGAGTAGCACCTAGAATCCCAATAGACTCTGGATACCCAGTGCCTCCTCCTGACTGCGCCAACGAAATGGATGGTGAAAAATATGGAATTCCTCGCGGATGTGGCTCATTACGGAACCACCCACTTTAAATTGACCTTATTTCGCTATGTATTGGCCGCATCTGTAATGAGTATCTGTGCAAGCTGGCTGTTTCGCGCCTGGATGAATCGGCGACGCATCCAGAAGCGCCGAGCGAGCTGGGGGGATATGCGCCGGGAAGTGAGCTACTCCATGCTGACTGTCTGCATTTTTACCCTGTTCGGCATCAGCATAAATTTGCTCCAGGATATGGGGATCGCCAAGCTATACTGGAATTGGAGTGATTACCCACTGTGGTGGGGCATCCTGAGCCTGCCCGTAGTTATTTTGCTTCATGACGCTTATTTCTACTGGACCCACCGGGCAATGCATCACCCGAAGCTGTTTAAGCACTTCCACAAACTACACCATATGTCGCGAACCCCTACCCCCTGGACAGCCTATAGCTTTTCCGTGGGTGAAATTTTTATTAACGGGCTCTTTTCCCCACTAATTGCTCTGACAATCCCATTGCACCCAAGTATCTGGCTTAGCTTCCTTTTCATTATGATTTTCCGCAATGCCATGCTGCATACAGGACGGGAGTTCCACCCGCGTGGCTGGGTAGACGGTGTTCTGGATAACATGACCACCACCACCCATCACGATCTGCACCACCAGCGCTTCCAGGGCAATTACGGTTTTTACTTCACCTGGTGGGACCGATTAATGGGCACGGAATTTAAGGATTACAAAGAAGTATTTCGTCAAGCTGTAGACGGCAAACTACACGGCGGGCAACCAATGGAAACTGATAAAGTGGAGCTGCGCCCCAGTGATAGCGGCTCCGGGAAAATTACCGCTTGATCAGCTGGTTTACTTAAATCACTGGCTTTCAAAGTAGAGTGTCAACGGCAGTGTTATCAGGCTGATAAAGGAGGTGGCGACCACCATAGCCGAAGCAACTCCTCCATCACATCCATAGCGCTTCGCCAGTACGGCGGCAATGGCCCCAGAGGGCATTGCCGCCTGCAAAACCAATAGTTCTCTCTCGATATGTGGCAACTTAATTGGCATTGCCAGAGCCCATGCCACCATAGGCTCTGCCACTAACTTTAACAGGACGACCACCAGGATCAGGCCCGCCAGTTGACGCACGGCGATAGGGCGCAGGGCCAGACCGATACTAAATGCCACCAGCACTATCAAGGACTGTCCGGAATCCGTAATATATCCTCCAGCAGCTGCACGGTAACATTCCCCTGAGGCAGGCCAAATAGGGAAATAACCGTGCCTAAAACCATCGTGATAAAAATAGGCGACACGAAAAAAGGTTTACAAGCCTGCCAGACATTGGCCTGCTCACCTTCATCCCGCCCGAAATAAATAGCCACTGCAACACCGATAGTGAATACCGACAGGAGTGCACCATATTCACCAATGAGGACACTATCCCGCATTACCAGAGGGTCATCATGAAAAACCCGGCGAATGAGCGAGAGTCCTAGGGTCGAAGAACCGCCAAAACCTGCAACCAGAACAATGGAGCCAAGGGTCTTTCGTCCCAGCCCCATCAATTTGCCCACAATCCAGGCAGGTACCATGATTGCGAAACTGACAATAAATAGGGCGGGAGCTGGAAGAAGAGCCTGTGAGGAAAAAGGGACTTTAATTAGGCTGTGTAAAATCACCGCAGGCAGTGCAAAGTCTGTTGCCAGACGTCCAAAAACCCTCTGCTCCGCCACAAGAATACCCCACGACTGCGCAGCCAAATCGCACAGGCACAGAGCGAAACCAGGATAACGAGAGCTTCCACCAAACTTTGGAATTGAGACATTACCCATATCCATCAGTGACATGATGCGGCAAACACCAGGCCAGTGCCTTAGAGCACAGACCGGACTTCTCTCAGTATTAACGCGAAAAGTAAGAACCGCTCACCGACGAAAGTCACTAGTTAACAGAAATAAGGGGCAACTCAGTATTTGGCAGGTTTGGATTAATGCCCGTGTTGCAGGGGGAGCCAACGGGATTCCCGATAACAGTAGAGCCCCCACAGCACCATAACCACTTCCAGGGCAAAGAACAGTAAATTGCGCTCATCAAAGCTACTGCTGGCAAACATGCCAAAGAGGCGGCCAGCCGCAAATCCAATATAGGAGATCGCAAGAGAAGCATAAGCCGCCCGACGATGGGGGCGCATGGCCAGGGCTACGAGCAGGAGTACGGCTATGGCCAACATAAAGCCGGCATAAGTTGCGAGAAATTCAGGTACCGCTGCAGGGGAGGAAAAGGTAAAACCGACGGCCGCAGCAAAAGGCTCCGGGTTAAACAGGGCCCCGAGACCTATAGACGCAAAAATTAACAGATTGAGAGTCAGGTAGACTCGCCCTAAATATTTCAACTGCCACTCCCCTGCACCGGCGATGATTACCAGCCCCTGAATAGCAGCCTTTCCAACCACAGTCGCTGCATAGAAGCCTGTCTAAAGTATATATGAGGTTGCAGCCGCCACTCTTCCAATTGAGCCACCAACTTCACAAAATGGGCAGAAAAGGGAGGTAAGTCCACTATATTCCCCTCCATTGAATGCTTTCAGCCCATTGGCAGCCGGGTCTGTTTGAAAGAGCACTCCACAGTGAATGACTAAAACACTAGGGAAATCCATCAGATAGCCTGTACTGAGTCTTCCTTGCTAACAGAAGACGCTACAACTAACACGCTTGTACAAGAACGCGAGACTGACCGCAATAAAATTGTCATATTCAAGGTGCTAATTGAGTAACTCTCCGCAATCTTTACTCAGCATGGGGGTCACTCACACTCGATTAACCAACAATGATTCCAACCAGGCCATAGGGAAAAGCAGAGACAGTGAGAAAGGGGTTATAGGGTGAAAAAGACTTGGTGGAAGTAGGCCTCCACAAAGAGCTAATACTACTTCTTTAGAGCTCCACATCAGTAATTGCTACTGTGGAAGTCACCTTTGCATGGCAGGGGAATCGGCAGTGGTTTACTTCATTCTCCACTGCCAATTCAGGTGCTAGTCCTGAAAGAGCAGCTCCAGGGGATAGCCGGTAAAAGGCTTGGTTTTCTCGATCACCAAATGCGAAGTCATGCGCGAGATGGCCGCCTCCTCATTTGCCAACAGCTGTTCAGAGACCCGGTTGAAGTCCGCAGCATCAGGGCAAATAAAACGCAGCATATAGTCGAACTCGCCGGACATCTTCACGCAGGAAACGATCTGGGGGATATCACTGATAATCCGCCGGAAATTTTCACTGGTGCGCGCATCCTGGCGCTTCAGGGCCACATTCACATAAAACTCAGCGTGGCGCACCTTGTCCAGGTTGATCTCGGCGAGGAACTCACGGATATAGCGCTCACTGGTCAGGCGCTTCACCCGAGCCAGGCAAGCGCTCTCCGACAAGCCAATTTGTTCACTCAAATTCAGGTTGCTAATACGGGCGTTGGTTTGCAGAGCCTGCAAAATACGCAAATTATGCCGGTCAATTTTCACGGAACTGATTTCTTTTGAATCTGAAAGGAGGCAAGGATAGCGGTATTCGCCGGAGGCTGAAACACTACAGCCCCCGAAGATGAAAAAGCCAGCTCCCCATTGACAGTGCCCGGGAACTGACCACCGCCACCTGGGTTAACTAGCCTGGCGGTTAGCGCAGGTGACGAATCGCTCGATTCTATCCAGTGCGCGTGACAACTCAGCCTCATCGGCTGCGAGCGTCAAACGCACGTGATTCACCGCACTCTCGCCAAAAGGTGCCCCTGGCAAAACCGATACCCGCTCAGCCTCCAGAAGAGCCTCGGCGAATTCCTGACCGGAGCTGGCTACCTCAGAAACATTAACCATCACAAACATACCCGCATCCGGGCTGTAACAGCCAAGCCCCGGAATCTTGCCAATTCGTTCAACAATCAAATTACGGCGACGTTCATAGGCGTCACGCATCTGTTTCACGAAATAGGAATCGAACTCCAAAGCGAATGCCGCTGCCTCCTGGATAAACTGAGGGCAGCCGAAGATAGTGGCCCCAGCGAATGCCGCAAGTCGATTTACTAAGGGTCCACGGGCTACCGCCCAGCCCAGGCGCCAGCCACTCATAGCATGAGACTTGGACAGGCCATCAATTACCACAATATTGTCCAGAGACTCGGCAGCGGTACGCAGGGAGGTGTGACGGCGCGCGAAAGTGATCATGGAGTACATTTCATCACACACTAACCAGATATCGCGCTCGCGGCAAAAAGCCGCGAGTTCGCGCAACTGCTCTGGGGTTGCCATAGCACCGGTGGGATTGACCGGAGTATTGATCATCACAACGCGGGTCTCTTCACTGACCGCCGCCTTAATGGCTTCTACATCGAAAGCAAAATTCTGCTCCGCCGGGCAGGTCACACGCTTCACAGACAACCTGAGGCTATCGCAGATGGGGACATATCCGATATACATCGGCTCCGGGATCACAATCTCCTCACCTGGATTCAACAGGCAGGAGAGCACCGCATAGATAGCGTTGGTACCGCCGGGAAACACCACAACATCATCGGGATTACAGGGGTGGGGTGATACCTTACTCTCGATATCCGCAATGGCTCGGCGCAACACCGGCTCACCGGCCGCGGGGGAGTAATGCGTGCGCCCTACACCCAAGCGAGCACGAGCAAAATCCAGAATTGGCTCCGGTGTATCGAAATTGGGGTCCCCCACACAGAGGAAAATAACGTCCTCCCCCTTATCGGCAAGCTCATGGGCCCGGTCGCTGACGGCCCAGACGTTGGAATCCTCACAGTTCAGAGCTTCACTTTGCAAGCTGAATTGGGGGGTAAAATCTGTCACGTGTTTCACTATTTATCTGCCATTTATGCCCGCTAAGGTAGCAACCATCAAAGTAATCTATGGCGATATATCGGCATGTATTTCGCATTACTCAGGAGTTTCCATAGTCATAACCGCAGAAAATTCTGTGGACACTTGCCTTCAGTGAACCTGCCTATAGAAGGCCAAAATAAGGTGCTTGGAAGAACCTCATCAAGATTTCTAGGGAATTCGGGGGAGCTAAATGGGGACCAGTCTCTCTGGGATAACAATGTGACTATAAGGTCAGGCTATTCTGAGGACCCTATCATCCAATGGGGCCATTAAGATTCACGCTAGGATAGCGTCACCGCTTGATAACCTGGCCTCGGTTTAAGGTGCCGCTTTACCAGCCAAAGCTTATCAATGCTGGCAAGCTGTTTTCCCAAGATGACTGATACCAAAGTACAAAAAAAAATTCCCGATAAAATTTTCTATAAGGTAATAGTTCATATAAAACTGTCGGAACAGCGCCAGTGTTACAGCCCAGACAACTCATAACAACCACCTACACAACCACCTACGGCTTGAGCCCGGGCACTAAAGGACTAATAAAAACGAGTTAATAAAAATGAAAAAACACTTAGCCATTTTGCCACTACTTTTACCAAGCCTCGGCTTCTCTACAACTTTTTCAACAGAGGAAAAAAATACTCTAATTAATAAAGTTGCGCATGAGATTTCAAGACAATATGTACTCCAGGAAAATATTCCCGCAATACGTGAAAGCTTACAAAAAGCCTCGAAATCCGAGACAATGAAACAGGCGGGAACTCCCAAACGGGTTGCCGAAGTACTTTCAAAAGTACTGGAGAAACATGATAAGCATTTTGGTGTCCGGTGGTATGATCAAAACACCTCCCAAAGCCAACCAAAACACGAAAACTGGTTCACCAAACTGGCCCGAAAAAATTCCGGATTTAACCGCGTAGAGGTCCTTGAAGGTAATGTTGGGTATATTGATTTTTGGGGCTTCGATCAAGTCAATGATGCATCACGAAAGCGTGTTGAAGCCGCTATGGCTTTAATTGAAAACACTGATGCCCTCATATTCGATCTGAGAAATAATGGAGGCGGTGATGGCAATATGGGTCGTCTGATTAGTAGCTACCTCTTTGACGAGCCGACCCATTTAAACAGTATTTACTGGAAAGCTACGGATAGCACTACTGAATTCTGGACTTTCGAAACCATCAAGGGCAAAAGAATGCTCGATACTCCAGTATTTATTTTGACCAGTAAAGATACCTTCTCCGCCGCAGAATCTTTTGCCTATTACCTAAAGCACCTCAAGCGAGCCACCATTATTGGCGAAACAACCAAAGGAGGCGCGAATCCCTGGCAATTTTTCCAACTAGACGACGGATTCGGAGTGGTAATTCCAATTGCCAAGGCAGTAAACCCAATAACCAAAAGTAACTGGGAAGGCAAAGGAGTCGAACCCGATATAAAAAGTCTCAAGGAGGACGCGTTTAATATTGGTTATCGTCTATCACTTCAACACATACAATCGTCTGCAATCCATCCCGAACTGCTCAAGGAAGTTAAAGAGCAATTAAAACTGGTAGAGACTCACTAAGTTTCATAACGATAAAAGTTAATTCAACAAAAAATAGAGTATTCTTTTTTTACATGAATAATGGAGTGAATAAGTGAAGGACCGCAAAGATATAAAACATATCGGTATCGTTGGCTGCTCCGCTGAGGGAGCAGCCCTTTGCTACAAAACAATTTGTATAGAAAGTGGCAAGTATCTCGGTGAGCATGCCCATCCCGAGATATCTATGCACACTCATTCACTCGCACGCTATGTGGAATATTTGGATTCCAATGATCTTCAAGGCATTAGCGACTTAATGCTCTCATCCGCGGATAAGCTCAAATCCCAGGGAGCCGACTTTCTTATTTGCCCAGATAACACCATCCACCAAGCCTTTAACTATGTAGAGGAAGGTTCTCCTCTACCCTGGCTGCATATTTCCGACAGTGTTATTGCCGCGGCACAAGTCGAGGGCTATAGGAAGCTGGGCATACTCGGTACCCAGTGGTTGGTTGAGAGTGATGTTTATCCGTCCAGGCTAGAGGGCACAGGCATAGATTGGTTGCGGCCACCCCAGGAGGTCATCGAACGAATTGGATATCTGATAATGAGCGAGCTGGTCAATGGAATAGTTCGAGATGAAACGGTCAAGTACTTTCAAGACGGTATCAGTTACCTCAAACAGGCTGGATGTGACGCAGTGATTCTGGGCTGTACTGAAATACCGCTAATTATCAACGATGGCAATTCAGTACTCCCAACGCTAAACTCCAACCGATTGCTGGCTCAAGCGGCTATCCATAAAGCCATAGCCGCCTATTAATTCTGCCAGCAGCCATAAGAACTATAGTACCAAGATTAATTAGATATAAGTTTCAAGTAGTGACCTCTTACCTTCCAGCCTTATTAACCACTCTTTTGTCTCTAGCTCCCATAAGCGTAACAGCTAAAATCTATAAATGGACAGACGAAAATGGCCAAGTTCACTTTAGTGATAAGAAAATAGAGAGTGTTGAACAAGAGGTTATCAAGCCTAGAAACCACACCTCAAGTTGGTCCCGGTATGATATTTCTGTTGAAACCATTGATACCAATCTGAGCAAACAGGAATTAAATAAGATTGTTGCAGACGTAAATCTTGTCTATGAGTTTTACGATAGAGTCCTATTTTTCGACTTTTACAAGACAGTACCAGTAAAAGTTTTAGTTCTAAAAAATAAAAAAGCCTACTATGAGCACCTACGAAAAAGGCTGGGAGAAGCCCCACCAGCTTCATATGGGATTTACTTCCCAAACGATAATCAAATAGTCGTTTATATTCAGAAAGATAGGGCCAGAACTTTTCGTACCATTAAACACGAAGTCAGCCACGCAATAACAGATACCGTCACACCCTACGCCCAATCCTGGCTGAATGAAGGTTTGGCCGAGCAAATGGAAACCCTGTCAAAAGTCGAGGGACAGCTACGAATTACCAGCCACTGGGAAAACTATAAATGGGTAAACCCACCTTTGCGCCATGAGAAACTAATGGATATAGGTACATTTATTAGGCTACCCAATACAAAGTGGCGTCATGAGCAAAGAAATGGATCAGCCCCATTACAGGCACAGGCGGGGCAATTTATTTACTTTCTACTATCAAAACCAACGGGTAAGAGCTTTGTAATCAGACTCATGCATAAGCTTGAGCGCGGAAATCGTACACACTCCTATTACCTGGTCGATAAAGACTACATTGGTGGGATAAAAGGACTAGAAATCAATTGGAGAAACTGGTTAAGAGGGAAAACTGATAAACATATCACCTTTTAGGATCGACATTTCATGAGGCCTGCATACTAGAATCTAGTTTTGCAGAGAAAACAATAAACTAATTAAAATCGTCGGCAGGTGTTCGCAATTTTGTCAGTAATCACCATTTTTATTGGTATATTTTTAGGTGTGATTTCGCCATAGCCAAGTGTAAGGGTTCTCGTAGGGAAACAGACTAAAACTCTCCTTATTTAAGAAATATTCAAAACCATATAGCTTACAACGATGTAGCGTAATAATTTCCCGGCTGTCACCAAGATCAAAAACCACAACAAGGAGATCCTCAATACACCCGCCATAACGGTTAATGGATCTCCAATAATTGGCACCCATGCAAAGCATAAGGAGATCATTCCATATTTAGTAAACCGCTGTTCAGCCCTTACAAACTCGCTTTCAGACATCCTCAGCCATTTCTTTATCACACCCAAGCTTGCCCAATAACCTAGAGCGTAATTAACCAATGATCCCGCGACATTACCAACAGTTGCCACAAGTACTAACGTAACGGGTGATAGGCCATTGAGCAGCAACGTCGTTAATATAATCTCTGAGCTTACCGGAAGTATTGTTGCGGCCAGAAATGCAGAAATAAAAAGACCGACAACTCCTAGCTCAATTAACTTTCCCATTTAAGAGAATGCCCCCATTTAACACCAAATCCACCTCAAACAAGGCCTATGTATTTTCTCTTTAGCAAATGATGCAAATTTTTACTTTTAGATTATGGAGGTCCCTGGCTCTTCGCTTTCCCCCGAACCACTAGTTCTGACCTGCTAGTCTCAGGCAGTTAATGCGGAAGTGCCACCACAAAGTTGGCATCCACTCCCATAAAGTGAACACTTTATAGACGATTGAGCCAAGCACCTTACATTCCAGTAAGAAGATTCAATATCAAATCCTATCAGAAGAAAAAGCTTGCATAACTGCAGAATTCACCAGATTGAATGAAATTTTTACTCAGCTTTAGAAAAAATTACATACTACCTTAAAACGTTATGTCAGTTTTGTCACAAATATGAAGCTTTTGGAAAACTGTGCGCCTAATAACCCCTATTGTTATTGGCATATTTATTGCGAACAATCTTTAGGATATCGAAAATTGGGTACTTAAAATGATGGGCAAAGGCAAATCTCAATACTATCACTGGAGCATAAATGATCTCCTCAGGCTTACCTCAGCTACCCTTTTTTCTATCCTGATTGGCTTGTCATCAGCACTATCCAATGCCCAAGCGCTTCAGGAAGCTATCAATTTAAAGACAACAGGGTCACATAAAGCGAAAAATACGACTATTCAACCATCTAATGAGTCTCAAACCGCACCTACTCGGAGCAATAGCGCACCAAATGGAGAGGATGCCCAGGTTCAGGAGTTAGATCAGCTCATCCAACTTTTGCAGAATCCCGAACGCAGAGCAGCGCTTATCGACAACCTGGAAGAATTGCGGGATACGACAACGGACAAAGAAAATCCTGATCTCCTGAAGATAAGTGATGTTCTGGTAGTAGATGAGATAGCTACCGAGGTAGTCAAAGACTACACAAAATTTCTGAGTGTGTTTGGACTAACAGCAAACCAAGCGGGCACTTTTTTACTTCTGGGGATATCAATTGTACTACTGCTAGCCGTTGTTGTATCTAACAATCTACTCGCTAACTTCATGCACAAGAAACTATCTCCTATCAGGAGAAAACTGAGTTTGAACAGTAATCGTTTTGCCCCACTATTTAGACTACAGCGATGGCTTGGATATTTTCTTGCTGCCCTCCTGGTGATTTATACGGCTTCAGAATTATTCCCTGCTACTGTGGGCATATTCGTTTCAAAAGATACACTCATCGAATTTGCCGAAATTGCTTTAGCTTTATTTTCAGTATTGGCCATTTTTGTATGCATCTGGGAAATGATCAACGCTGCGACGGAACACTACTTTAATACTCATCGCACTTCCGGCAATGCCCGTATGCGCACACTGATACCCCTTGCAAAAAATATCTTACTGTTTCTACTTTCAATCATGGGGGTACTCGTACTGCTCTCTGAGTTAGATATCAATGTAGTCCCTCTCTTAGCCGGGGCTGGCGTTTTTGGTATTGCCGTAGGGTTTGGCGCCCAAGCCCTGGTGAAAGATTTCCTAACTGGCTTCACCGTGTTGTTGGAAGACCTGCTACAAATTGGCGATATTGTAAAAGTTGGCGGGCGAACCGGTGAGGTAACCAATATCACCTTACGCAAGGTAGAACTCCGCGCATTAAATGGCACCGTATATACAGTTCCATTCAGTGATATATCAGTAGTAGATAACCTAACCAAGCACTTCAGCTATTACATGCTGGAAATTGGGGTTGCCTACCGGGAGAATACCGACGATGTCATTCAATACCTTCATGAGGTAGACAAAGAAATGCGCGAAAGCGATGAATATGGGCCTCTAATTCTGGAACCCCTGGAGGTTTTAGGAGTGGATGCTTTTGCGGACAGTTCCGTTGTAATTAAGGCGAGGACTAAAACCAAGGCCCATGAAAAATGGTATGTAGGTAGGGAGTTCAACCGACGTATCAAATTATTATTTGATAAAAAAGGCGTAGAAATACCTTTCCCACATCAGACACTGTACTTTGGTGAAGATAAAAAGGGTAAAGCGCCAGCAGCACGCATTGAGGTACATGAAGATAACCATAACGAAAAAGTAGAAGACAAGCAGTCTAAAAAGGAGGTGTCACGTGAGTGAAAATACTCTTCCCCTGAAATAGATAAACAGTGACTTATAGACCGATCTCCGCTAAGAGTGCTTATCCATACTGTTCGGGCAATGGAATTTACTTAGAACTTAGTACCTAGGATAAAGACAAATTATCCTTCTACAATGGAACAAAAGTACTTTCCAATTTATCTACAGCCCGCAAATGTGTGGTTGAGGGAAATTAACACCGGATAAGAATGAACGCTCTTTTCAGCCACTTGGCTTTGCTCCTTAAGTCACTCAGTACGCAGCAACAAGAGACACAGGAATCATTTATTGATAGGGTTATCCCAGAGTCTTTCTCTGTGGCCACAGAGACTGTGATTTCCTCTATTGATCGTATCGGCGGAAATTTTATAGGGCATACTCCCTACATTATCGCCAGCATAATCATGCTGCTGCTCACTTGGGGCGTAGCACGTATTGTTCGACACTTCGGCGGGCGGCTATTTCGCCATACTACCTCTAGGATATCCTTAAAAAACCTATTTGTCCGCCTGCTTACCAGCGCTACCTGGCTGGTGGGTCTGCTTCTTGCCGCTATGGTGCTTTTTCCTGGTCTTACCCCTACAAAAGCACTGGGGGCGGTGGGCCTACTCTCTGTCGCCATTGGATTGGCATTTAAAGATATTTTCGAAAACTTCTTCGCAGGGATATTAATACTCTGGCGCTTCCCCATTGAAGAAGGGGATTTTATTGAATGTCAAGATATATGCGGGCGAGTAGAGGTGGTTGAGGTACGCAATACCAATATTCGCAAAGTTACCGGTGAGTTGGTAGTAGTGCCCAACCTCTTTTTGTTTAAGAACCCCTGTGAAGTCATCACTAACCGGGTGAAGCGCAGAGCAACGATTATGGTGGGCGTGGCCTACCAGGAAAAAATACCAAATGCTGTTGCCGTTATTGAGTCAGCGGTGGCCTCCTGCCAAACCGTGCGCAGTGAAGACCCAATTGAGATATTTCCAAAAGCTTTTGGGGAAAGCAGTATTGATATTGAAGTCTGCTGGTGGACAGGTTCAACTCCTCTACAAATTCGTCAGTCCCGTGCAGAGGTGGTTACGGCGGTGAAAATTGCTCTCGATAAAGCCGGGATTGAAATTCCCTTTCCCTATCGAACGCTTACATTTAAGGAACCTCTAAAGCTCGAATAACCTTTAAAGCGAAATTTTTCCCAGAGCTTACAATATTAAATAAATAGAGCAGTTAAGGTCAGCGTGAACCCAATCATTGAAGAAACCATACAGTGTCCCTATTGCGGTGAATATTTCAGTACACTGGTCGATACCACTATGCTTCCCCAGGAGTACACCGAAGATTGTCAGGTTTGTTGTAGGCCTATCATTTTCCAGGTTACTTCAGGCCTAGATGCCAGTGTCTCTGTCAATGTTTATAGGGAGGATGAAACTTTTTGAAGTCATTGGACTTCACCCGCATTCTTCTTTTAAGGGTCGATAAGTGAGTATCTCTACTACTAAGTACTCTTTAAATAGGACTCACTTTATTCCGAAAGCAGACACCCCTAATTTTATAGACTCGGATAAACGCGGATCTACTTGAGATTGGCGAAAACCTCTATCGCCCGCTTACGCCCGGCCCCCACATCACAAATCACCTGGGAATATCCCTCAACCTTGGGCGGCTCATGAATTTCCTTATCACTCAATGAGGCAAGCTCCGGCACATATCGACGAATGAAATCTCCATTAGGATCGAATTTTTGCGATTGACTATAGGGGTTGAATACACGGAAATAGGGCGCCGCATCAGTGCCGGTGGAGGCAGTCCACTGCCAACCGCCATTGTTAGAGGCAAAGTCACCATCAATTAAATTTTGCATAAAATAGCGCTCCCCCCAACGCCAATCAATCAGCATATTTTTGCTCAAAAACGAGGCGACAATCATACGTAACCGGTTATGCATCCATGCGGTTTCATTTAGCTGGCGCATAGCGGCATCGACGATAGGTACCCCGGTTTCACCACGAGTCCAGCGGGAAAACAAATCCTTGTCGTAGCACCATGGAACCTGTTCTGTTTCCTCTTTGAATGGTTTGCCCATACTTAGGCGAGGAAAATCCGCAAGCAAATGCGTATAAAACTCCCGCCAGACGAGTTCACTAATCCAGCAGGCAATTCCTTCATTCCCTCCCTGCCAAAGCCCTTTATTTAGGTTGAGGGCCATATGAACACATTGACGAATGGAAATAGCCCCGCAGTTTAAATAGGGAGAAAGACGAGAAGTACTATCCTTCGCAGGGAAGTCTCTCTCTGCCTGGTATTTATCGATAATTTCAGCAAAAGCTTTCAAATGTTTCTGCGCTGCCTTCTCCCCACTCTCCCAACCCTTCACTCTACCCGATCCATCAATATCCAACGAATACTGCGGCAATTGGGAGGGGATTTTCTGCGTAAGCTTGCCGCTTCCCTCCACTTCCAACCCCAACCATTTAGGCCAGTGTTCTCCCTTATCCGTAGAAGGCATTTTCTTGGGCATGGGTAGGGGGTTAACTTCGCTCTCGGCACACAGCTGGATCAGCGCACGCTTAAAGGGCGTAAACACTTTGTAGGGATCACCACTCGCTGTTCTAACCGCCCCCGGTGGCAACAGCGTTCGATCACTGTAGTATTCCACTTGAACGCCGCTTTCCTGCAGTTTTCCCCGTACTGCTTTGTCCCGGCGTTGTTCATTCAATGGATACTCAGCATTGGCAAACAGAGCCTCCGCTTTCAGGCGCTCGGTAATTTGCTGTAGCGCATGAGGCACCTGGGAAAATTTAGAGACTTCGAGGTAGTACAAAGGAATATTGCGAAGTCGTAACTGTTCTTGTAATTCTTGTAGGCAAGCCATCCGAAATGAGACCAGTGCATCCCCTTCATCATGGCTTTTCCAGGTATCCGGACAGGCAATAAAAACCGCGGCCAATTGGTCACATCGGGTACTAGCGTGGTACAACGCCGAATTATCATGAACGCGCAAATCGTTGCGCAACCAAACCAGGCCTCGCTGCAGAGACTTTTTTCCACTCATCGTTTCAGCTGCTCCCGCAATTGCCGCATCACACCGTCTGTATCACCAGATAACATCGAGATAATCGGAAGCTTCTTCAGTCTACCCAACTCAGCAGACTGCATTTCGACAAAATCCCCTAGCAACCAAAGAGGTGTTTGAAGAATTTGTATCGAACTAGGTAATTCTTTGTGAAGAAAAGCTTTCGAAAGTGCCCGATGGCTATAGCAGAGCACTGCATCCACACCGAGCTTTTTCACAGTACTCTCCGACTCAAGCAGGGCAGCGCGATAATCCAGAACTACCACATCACAACCAGCAACCAAAAGTGTCGCGCAAAATAATTGTATGAAGGCCCGCTGATCATTGCCGGGAAAATCCAGCAACAATACTCGCTTCTCACAAGTTACCCGGTCTTTGCCAAGATTTTTACGCGCTATACCATTAGCTAATAACAGCTGCTCATAGAAAAGCTGCCAGAAAAAATGTTGAGCAGGCTCAGATTGTCGCTGCCTGGCCAGTTTGGCATGCAGGGGCTTTAGCCAGTGATCGAGTAGCAGCCCTGGTGGGAAGGCGGCAATCCACTGATCCAGGCGCTGGCGCAGCTTTAAGTCGGCAAAGTCCTGCGACAAATCATAGGCCTCATCAATTATTTCGCGCCAGCTGCCAGCCCTATTTTCTGCTTGCTCTGTGGCCACAAGAGAAGCCGGTCCACGCTCCAACAGCTCCCGTACCCGTCCGATAGCCACACCACGGGCTAGGCAGGCGAGCACCCCTTCTATACGCCTTACTTCCTCTTCACTGTAGAGTCGGTGTCCCTTACTGGTTCTGGCTGGCGTTAACAGGCCGTATCTGCGCTCCCAAGCCCGCAGGGTGACGGGATGAACGCCGGTGCGACGCGCCACCTCACGAATCGGCAGGTGGGCTTTAGTGGGGGATTCAATTTCAACCATGGCTAGGCTCAGCGAAAATCACACAACCCCAACTCCGCAGGCTCGGCAGCGAGCAGTACCTGACTGTGGATAAACTGGTGGGGACTGCGTGGCAAATAATGGCGCAACATCGTGAGTACCGCCGACAACGGCTTGTTGCCCCGGCGGTAATCGTCGATCAGAAGAGCCAACTCATTACGCTCTTCCTTGTTCAAGTAACCTTTCAAGTGACCCTGGCTGTGCATCAGGGCATTGGTGCGGTCTTTACGGCTGGCCAGATGGCCGAGAATTTCCATAATCTTGCCCCGCACTTCATAAGCAAATGCTTCCACCGGCATCGCCCGTGAATTAGAGACAAACTGACCCAAGGCTCGAGTCAGTGGCTGGCTGTGGGCCAGCAGCAAATACTTATAGGCGGTGTAAAACTCAATCACCCTGGCTGGCCGCAGGTCGGTGGCTACATAGCGATACCAGGCATCGTAGGCAAAAACGCGGGTGAGAAAATTCTCGCGTAAATCACTGGCATTCAGTCGCCCCACCTCTTCCATAGGCAAATGTGGAAAATGCCGACGCAGGCGCGCAGCGAATAAGCCGGACTCATGGGCCAACACCCCAGTGCCATCCTCCTTGTAATGCGGTGTCGTGCGAACACCGCAGCTGGGGGATTTCTGCATCAGAATAAAGCCACGCAGATTTTCCACTTCGGGCACAAGCTGATCCGCATAGTCTTCCAGGGCCTCAGTAACATCCAGGCTGGGGTCTTCCCGGCCAACCGCACGCAGGCGATCACTCACAATCAGGTGAATAGGCGGTCTCGGCACTCCCATACCAATGGCAACCTCCGGGCAGTAAGCCTGCAACTCGAAACAATTGCCCAGCAGTTGTGTGCAGACTTTACTGTGCTTGTGGCTGCCGTTGTAACGCACGGGATCGCCCACAGCACAGCGGCTGATACCAACTGGGATTTTCTGAGGTAAGAGCTGGATATGCATAGTTACGCTGCACAGAGTCAGTTTGTATTCCTTTTTTATAGCCTCTCCCGATTAGTTATACAAGAGAGTTGCTTGTACAACTTTTGGATTGCAACCAAGTCCCATTGGCTGCTTGCGCACATACACACCACGGATACAATGCAGGGCCGCATTTTTACCGCGCGGCAGGGCTGCGATTCTTTATCTCACCAGCTACCCCGGCAATTTGCGGCCTTTTCCTCCCCGAAAGTACGGATTAGCTCATGATTCCAGCATTGCGCGAAGTCGACGAGGTTCAGGCGCTCTATTTGCAGTTTTTGCAAGAGCTGACTGACGCGGGTTTCCGCGGCGACACCACACCCAGTTACGCCAGCCGCACCGTTTTGGCGACAGACAACTCTATTTACCAGGTTTTGCCCCAGGCAGTGGTGTATCCGCGCAATAACCGCGATCTACAACTATTGGCGGAATTGGCTGAACGGGAGGAGTTTCACTCTGTGGTGCTCTCACCGAGAGGTGGCGGTACCGGCACCAACGGACAATCACTTACCGATGGCCTGGTGGTAGACATCTCCCGCCATATGAACCAGATCCTCGAGATCAATGTGGAAGAGCGCTGGGTGCGTGTGCAGGCCGGCGTTGTCAAAGACCAGCTTAATGCCGCACTGAAACCCCACGGCCTGTTTTTTGCGCCGGAACTCTCTACCAGCAACCGCGCCACCATCGGTGGCATGATCAATACGGATGCCTCCGGTCAGGGCTCCTGCGTTTACGGCAAGACCCGCGATCATGTCTTGGAACTGCACACGGTGCTGATGGGTGGGGAGCTGTGGCACTCCTCAGCCATAGGGGAAACCCAGCTGCAGGAAATATGTGGAAAAGACAGCCGCGCCGCAAAAGTGCATAAAACCTGTGACAAGATTGCCAGGGAAAAAGCCGAACTCATCGAGCAGAAATTTCCCAAACTCAATCGCTGTCTCACTGGCTACGACCTGGCCCATATCCGTGAAGGTGATCGCTTTAATCTCAACAGTGTACTGTGCGGTTCCGAAGGCACTCTCGGATTTATTGCTGAAGCCAAGCTCAACCTGCTTCCCATCCCCAAGTGCGTGGCATTGGTCAATTTAAAATACGACCACTTCCAGGAAGCGCTGCGCGATGCCAAGGACCTGATGGGCGCAGGCCCCATGTCGATCGAAACGGTGGACAGCAAAGTACTGCAGCTGGCTATAGAAGATATCGTCTGGCACAGCGTCAGCGAGTTTTTCCCCGCTGAGGATCGCCCGGTCAAGGGTATCAACCTGGTGGAGTACGCTGCAGATACCGAAGAGGAACTGGAAAAAGCTCTGAAGCAATTTATCGCACATGTCGAGGCTGCCATCGGCCAGCCAGGCAAGAGCTTCGGCTATTCCATCGCTCGCGGCCATGCCGAGGTGAATCGCATCTGGGCCATGCGTAAACGCGCGGTGGGTTTATTGGGTAACGCCCAGGGGGAAAAGCGCCCGATACCCTTTGTCGAAGATACCGCTGTGCCGCCAGAAAACCTGGCGGACTTTATTGCCGAATTCCGCGCAGTGCTGGATGAAGCCGGCCTCGACTATGGTATGTTCGGACATGTAGATGCCGGTGTATTACATGTGCGCCCGGCAATCGATATGAAAGATCCCCAGCAGGCCGCACAAATTCGCCCCATCACCGATCGCGTAGTAGCACTCACGCAAAAATATAAAGGACTGCTGTGGGGAGAACACGGCAAAGGCGTTCGCTCAGAATATGCCCCGGAATTTTTTGGCGAGCTGTATCCCGAACTGCAAAACATTAAATCCGCTTTCGATCCGCGCAACCAACTAAACCCCGGCAAAATTGCCACACCCAATGACAGTGCCAGCCTGCTGAAAATTGATGCCGTGCGCACCCGCGGTGAGCACGACCGGCAGATTCCCGCTCAGGTATGGGAGGGGTATGATGAAGGGGTCCACTGCAATGGCAACGGTGCCTGCTTCAACTGGAACCCAGACGATGCCATGTGCCCTTCCTATAAGGCCACGCGCAACCGGATTCACTCCCCCAAGGGACGCGCTTCGCTGATGCGGGAGTGGCTGCGCCTTTTGAGCAAACACGATATAGACGCGGTGGCCAGCGCGCGTAAATACCGCGAGCGCTCCTTTTTTGTCGGCCTGCCCAAGCGCTTTATAAACACCCTGGCAAAAACCCGCGGGGAGTACGATTTCAATCACGAAGTTAACGAAGCCATGCAGGGCTGCCTCGCCTGTAAATCCTGTGTGGGGCAGTGCCCCATTCGCGTGGATGTGCCGGAATTTCGCAGCAAGTTTCTGGAGCTTTATTACAGCCGCTATTTGCGTCCGCTTAAGGATTACGCCGTGGGCGGGCTGGAATTCATGATGCCGCACCTGGCAAAACTGCCGCAGCTGTACAACTGGCCGCTAAGGCTAAAACCTGTGTCTTTTTTGATGGAGCGTGTTTTCGGCATGGTGGACAGCCCACAGCTCTCGCAGAGAAGCCTGCAGGCCAGCATGAAAGAACTAGGAGTCCCCACCGCCACGAAAGCCTGCCTGGAGACTCTGGGGCCTTCCCAGCGCAGCCGTGCGGTCATCATCGTGCAGGATGCCTTCACCAGCTATTTTGATGCCGAGGTGGTGGCGGACATCCTGCGTCTGCTCAAGCAATTGGACTTTGTGCCGATTCTCGCCCCCTATCGAGCCAACGGCAAACCCCTGCATGTCCATGGATTCCTGCGTCAGTTCGAGCGGGTTGCCGAAGGCAATAGCGAGATGCTCAACAACCTGGCGGAGAGTGGTATCCCCCTCGTGGGAATCGATCCCTCTATGACCCTCACTTACCGTTCCGAGTACAAAAAACTCCTAGGGGAGCGCGCCCCAAAAGTGCAGTTGTTACAGGAATGGCTGGCCCAGCAGAAGGAGCACCTACAACAGCAACGTGCGCGGATAAAGCCCGGAAGCTTCCAGCTGTTGCCGCACTGCACCGAGCAAACCAATGCCACCGCTTCGCTGAAAGACTGGCAAACCGTGTTCTCGGCTCTGGGCCTGGAACTAGAGGGTGAGAACCTTGGCTGCTGTGGTATGGCCGGGACCTATGGCCACGAGGCTGCGCACAAGGAGACCTCACGGGTGATTTTCCAGCAATCCTGGGCACCCAAGCTCAATGGCGGAAAACACAACCAGCTCGCCACCGGTTACTCCTGTCGTTGCCAGGCCAGCCGCTTTGCAGGTGTTACTTTGCGACATCCTCTTCAAGGGTTGCTGGCACAACTCGACATCTAGGGATTTACTGACGTATGGGGACCACAACTGTGGCCCCCAACCGTCACCGGGCCAAGCGCGAAAATCCCTATGCATAAACCACTGCCCCATTTATACATCCTGTTTTACGCACTCTTCTGCCTGACCGCACTTCTCGCGGCTATATCTATCATTTCAGACGTACTCCCCAACAACGCCCAACCCCACAGCACCAAATCTCACGGTGGAGACACTCTGGGCGCGATTGGCTGGGTCAATGAGGCCGAATCGCTAGCTCGCCAAGGTAATTTTGGCGACGCACTGCCTCTCTATGAAAAAGCGATTTCCGCCCTTGGTGACTACCCTTCCCAACAGCACACTCTGCGCTATCGCTACGGCATAGTGCTAAATGCACTGGGGGCTAAATCGAGGCCAGACCTCTATCCACTGGCGCGAGCACAGTTTCAGTCAGTTTTGCGTTACCTGGATTCCGGAGCGCAATTGCCCCACTCCAGTGCCAGGGTGCGCTCGGCACTGGCACACACCTATCACCGCCAGGCTGCCAGCGAAGATTTGACCACACAGCGCGAATACCTGCTTAGCACCGCCTACCTTCTGTATAAAAGTGCCCTGGATGGCCTCCTCAATCAGGAAGAGTGGCACAACCTCTCTATTACTTATTTCAACCTCGGGCAGGTTTGCGAGTGGCAGGGCAACCTTGAAGAGGCCATTCACTGGCTGGAGAAAGCGGTGCAACTGGATTTGCAGTACGAGTTACCCGATTTGGAGGAGGATAGTGACTATTTGGCCGCACTCCGTCAGCAGGTAGAACCGGTGCAGCAAAACCGGGAAACCACCCTTTAAGGGCTCAGTTTTTCTCTATTTTTTTCACCTAAAGATAAATGACGATGCAGTTTTATCGCCTGAGCACCCACATTTTCAGCGAATCAGACCATTTTGGCGGAATGGTCACAAAAAGTTTCAGGGAAATTTTTTACTTTTTGAGTACTGATTAGAAAACCGGTCCGAGTGTATATCTGGTAGCCGTAGGATGACATCGCTGTCAGTACAATTTCCCCTCTAAAAATGACTTTCCAGCTATAGAAATTAAAATAAATTTTTAACCTTTAAATAAGAATTAATAAAAAATAAAAACCTTACTTTTGAATCATTTTGGGTTTATCAGTTTTCCCCTCAAGCAATAACCTGCTGTTTTTCAGGGCCATTTGTCGCGAAATAAGAAAAAGTTGCCTCCGCCTAAATCGCCAGTAATATAGCCAGCGTTGATTAAATATTGATCAGCTATTTCCAAAAACACTTGGAAATTTCGCAAGCACCTTTTGGCTTGTGACCATTTGATTCCTGGAGGTAATGGGACATCATGAAACAGACTCTGCGTAACACTGCTTTTTTCATCGCCGCCCTGCTTGCTATTGGTGTGAGTGTCAATGCATCGGCAGCTCTTAAGAAAACCATGGTCGTAGACGCGACCGCTTATAACTCGGTACCCGGCCAGACAGATAGCGACCCCTGGGTAGCAGCCTGGAACAACCGTCTGCGTCCCGGAGACAAAATCATCGCCGTTTCACGTGACTTGGAAAAGCACGGTTTGACTAACGGTGCCAAAGTAAAGATTGAAGGTCTGCCCGGTACTTACACTGTGCGTGACCGCATGAACAAACGTTTCACTAACCGTATTGATGTGTGGATGGAAAAAGATATCCGTAAGGCCCGCGCCTGGGGTAAGAAAAAGCTGAAAATCGTCTTCGAGCCGGTAAAGTAAAGCAGAACTGTTTTTAACAACCCTTTGATTTCAACGACCCTTTTGGCCCCGCCCTCCAGCGGGGTTTTTTTATTTTATTCTTTGAGTCATTTTAAAAATCTCAAGACAGTTGACCACCCTTTGCTTTGAGTCAACAGCTACTCTCGGAGAGAGATCAAGAAATACAATGAAACCCACATCACTTTGCGCATACAGCCTTTTATAGACTCGCAATCGGTATTTCTACCTTCTCTTATTTCTATCTTCTCGTATTTCTTTTAGGGCTCTGAATCCAAATATTCTGTCTTAAGCTGGTTAGTATCTCCAACCATTACTGGAAATTATTTACCGCTAAGGCTCCATTTCCATTAAAGCCCCTGGCAATTCCTTGCAGTCCGCGCTCTCCAGTTGGAAAACGCTTGGCTGTTGCCCCTCTACGTAACGATGCTCCAACCCCTCATCGCCGAGCAGAATCAGATACTCGGATTGGACCCAAGTATCTCCCGAGCGATACTCGGTGAGCCATAAAAGGGAGGGCTGCCCTTCATAGCAGTGGCCATAGAACATGCGGGTTTTTTCCACCAATTTTTTCGTCATATAGTCCAGGTACTTACCCGGATAGGTATAACGATCAGCCTCAGCACCTGTCTGGTCAGTACCCTCTACATCACCGTGCCTGGCTATACGCCGTATATAAATTGCGAGATTTTCATCGCAATCAATACAGTGACGCCCCGCCATAATGGCGTAACCGTGTAGTTTTGCGATTAGGCGGACTTCCTTGAGATCCGTTTGAATTTGCTGCTGGCTGGTAATCACCAGGGGATCGGCGCAGAGGGAAAAAGGCAGGATCTGCAAGCAGATCACGGTTAAAAAGCCGCGTACTATCATGGGTGAGGCAACCGCTGCTTGGGTAGCACCGCCGGAGACAAAAGCTCCACAGTTGCCTCGCGACGGCGCTGTGATTGGGGTGTGCTGTCACACAGTCGCGATTCCCTTCACCATAACCATAGCAGTTACTGGCAGATTGGAAGCAACAATCAATAACCAGCAATAGCCACTAGCGTCTTAGAGCGTGGAAAGATTGGGCGCAGGAGGGCAGAGCCCCAATCGTCCGCCCATAGTAAGCGTTCCTTTGGGGCCAGCTATCTTACCAGCTGCCATCCACTTCCTGCACAGGGCCTACAAAGGTGGAAATCCCCTCTTCCCGCAGGGCGTCCAGGGCTTCCTCTAAGGCTTCCTGCTCCGTCTCGAAGGCATCCTCCCACACGGTGGAATTATTGTTCTCGTCGACAATTTCGAGTAGCCAGCCACCCTCGCCATCTTCGTATATATCGATCTGCACAGATACATCGCCCTCGCGGTAGATCTGGCTCAACTCCGACTCTTTCGGTGCAAATTCTTCGCCCATGGGGTTCACCTCGCTATGACCCTGAAATTTCGGCCAGAACTTTGACAAGTTGCGGCTTCCCGGTCAACAAATATTGTTGCGCCGGGGCAACAGCTGGAGTGCTTGCTAAATGTACGACAAGCTGTTTTTTTTGCGATAAAATGCGCGGCGATTTTTTCTGCCCCGGATTTACGCTCCGGACTGCATTTAAGGAAGTTCCATGAATCAATATGTTGTCTGCGCACTCTACAAGTTCGTCACTTTGGAGGACTTCGAGTCTCTGCGCGCCCCCCTGCTTGAAGTCATGCTGAAAAACCAGGTACGCGGCACCCTGCTCCTGGCCAAAGAAGGCATTAACGGTACCGTTGCGGGCTCCCGGGAAGGCATCAATACCCTGCTCGCTTACCTGAAATCAGATGAACGACTCGCCGAACTGGATTACAAAGAATCCTACACCGGTGAGATGCCTTTCTTGCGCAGCAAGGTCAAGCTGAAGCGGGAAATTGTCACCATGGGTGTGGAGGGCATTGACCCCCGCCGTGTGGTTGGTACCTACGTCAAACCCAAGGACTGGAACGCCCTGATCAGCGACCCTGAAGTCACTGTTGTGGACACCCGCAACGACTACGAATTCCAGGTCGGCACCTTCAAAGACTCCATCAACCCAAATACCGAAACCTTCCGCGAGTTCCCCCAGTACGTTAAAGAGAACCTAAATCCGGCCAAACATAAAAAAGTTGCCATGTTCTGCACTGGCGGTATCCGCTGCGAGAAGTCCACCGCTTATATGAAGGAGCAGGGCTTTGAAGAGGTTTACCACCTGCACGGCGGTATTCTCAAGTACCTGGAAGAAGTCCCCAAAGAGGAATCTCTGTGGGAGGGCGAGTGCTTCGTTTTCGACGAGCGTGTCACCGTCAACCACGACCTGGAGCGCGGCCAGTACGACCAATGCAACGCCTGTCGCATGCCAATCACCGTGGAAGACCAGCAATCCGAGCAGTTCGAACAGGGGGTCAGCTGTCCTCACTGTTACGACAAAGTGAGCGACGCGGACCGCCACCGTTTCCGCGAACGGGAAAAGCAGATCCAGCTAGCCAAAAAGCGCGGAGAGAAACATATGGGCCAGGATGCCCGCGAGACGACTGTCGCCAAGCGTCTTCAGAAGAAAGAAGAGCGCCGCCGCCAGGCAGAGGCCGAACAGGCCAAAGCCCAGTAGGTTTAATACTCAGCGCAGCAGAGGTCTGGGGGAACCCTTGGTTTGGGTGAGCCAAGCCTCTGCTTCGGCCTCGGCAACAAATTCCCGCGAACTGTGCCGACACAAGCAGGTTCCATCAGACGCCAGCGGTGAAGTACAGCGATTGCGAGGGTGTAAAACCGCAATATATGCACGCCGCAATACCGGATGCTCTGCAATAAAGCTGGTGAACTGCCGCTGCTCCTCCAGCGTGACACTGGCGCGGGCATAGCGCATATCCAACAGCACCCGCAGTGGTACGCGGTGGCGGTATTTTTCTACCAGCCGGGCAGCGGCCTCCATTTTTTCTGCAAATCCTACGGGGCCATAAAATAATACCCGCGCTATGCCCCCTATCGGTCGATAGCTAATATTAAAATTCATGGATGAAAGCACTCGCGCTTTTGTCTTTGTTATTTTTATCGACTACAGCTACTGCAATGCCCGATAGATGCCCTGCCTGCGGCCAGATACAAGGCGGCCATCACAGGTTGCACACTCCCGAAAAGATTTATTCTCGACACTGGCGGTTTGTACCAAGTTGCCGAGCATTGACCACGGGTGGCCCGCCACACTAAACCTTATAAATTACCATTGGCATTCAAGCCGATGAGGTTCCTCTGCCAAAAAATGAAAACCACATAATTACCTTGACGATCACCTAGGAAAATACAGCATAAATACTTTCTTTTTTTTGTGGCAATGGCTGAGTTTAAGCAGTTACAAGAAAAACCGTCACTGATATCTTCAGCATATACAGGGTCTGTTAAATAAATACTAATACCCTAACGATTAACTCATCAAAATTCCTGTACGGTCTAGCAGACCAGAACAAAGCCCCTGCAAGCACAAAATTGCAATAAATAAAGTAAGTCCAGACTCTTTACTGCAAGACAGTATTACTAGCCTTTATTAAAAAACATTATTAATAAGTCTTGTTATGAGTCTTGATAAAGAAGAGATAAGCCGGTGTTTGGCTCCGGCTTATCAATATTGAGCGCCAAATAAAATAAGAAATTTCACAGGGGCGCTCGAAGGGGTTCAATATAAGGATTTCTAACCCAACAAAAAACCACAAAGAAATAAAAATTTAGTGCTTTGTGATGGATATCGCGGTTGGGCTCAACTAATTTCGATTTCCGGCAATTCCTCGTCACTGCTGGCATTCAACCAAACCTGAGCCGCGGCTTTACGGGCAATTTCACGGTAGAAACCGGCAATTTCGCCATCCGGGTCTGCGGTCACACTGGGGTGGCCACTATCGATATCCGCGCGGATTTTTTGTGCCAGGGGTAACTCTCCCAGCAGGTGGGTATCATATTCCTCTGCGATACGCTCGCCGCCGCCAGAACCAAAAATTGGTTCGCTGTGGCCGCACTTGGAGCAGGTGTGCAGCGCCATGTTCTCAACGATACCGAGCACAGGCACTGATACCTTGCGGAACATTTCCACTCCCTTGATCGCATCCTTCAAGGCCAGATCCTGAGGCGTAGTGACAATCACCGCCCCGGCCAGAGTGGTTTTTTGTGCCAGGGTCAGCTGGATATCTCCGGTGCCGGGGGGCATATCCACAATCAGATAATCCAGTTCTTCCTTGGCATCACACCAGAGCGTTTGTGTAAGGATCTGATTGAGTGCACCACTGGCCATAGGGCCGCGCCAGACTGCCGGGGTATCTTCTGTCATTAGGTACCCCAGCGACATCGTCTCAATACCCAGCGCATCCACGGGGACGAAGAATTTCTGTTCCTTTACATGGGGGCGAACCCCTTCGGTGCCAAGCATGGTAGGCAGGCTGGGGCCGTAGATATCTGCGTCGAGCAGCCCGACTCGCGCACCCTCTGCCGCCAGTGCCAGAGCCAGGTTCACCGCGGTAGTGGACTTGCCTACACCGCCCTTACCGGAGGCCACGGCAACAATATTTTTCACGCCACGCAATGACTCCGTGGCATTGGCCGAAGAGGTCGCGGGGATATCGCTAAACAGTTCAAATTGCAGCGTACTACCTGCCAGGGGACCGCTCTTCATCAGGGGTTCGCAAGCGTCTGTGACCCACTTGCGCCACAGCGCTTCCTGGCTCGCACAGGGGTAACCGAGGGTAATACCGATCAACACGGTATCGCTCTCGTAGCCCACTTCAATATCCGCATCCAGCTCATCCAGAGGCAGGCCGCTGGCCGGGTCCTGCAACTGACCAAGGCACTCCGCCAGACGCTCCAGTTCGGCCTGCACTTCCTCTGATAACTCTTCATGATCGTGGTGATGATCGCTCACGGTATCTCCCTTTTGGTGCTTCTTGTCAGAAACGCATTGTGTCGGATGAAGCGGCCCAGCGCCAGCGACTGGATCAATCCAGTCACTTTCTCGCTCGGCGTATTCCATGCCTCCCCGGCATAGCACAAATCTGCTATATTTCGCCGTCTTTTGACGATCTCCGGCCACTCCAGCGGAGCCTCCGGCCGCAACCCACAGCGATGGAAAAACCGATGCCCGATACGCGCAAAATCCTAGTCACCAGCGCACTCCCCTACGCCAATGGCTCCCTGCACCTGGGCCACATACTCGAATATATCCAGACCGATATCTGGGCGCGTTTTCAGCGCTCCCGCGGTAACGACTGCCTGTACATTTGCGCCGATGATGCGCACGGCACCGCAATCATGCTCAAGGCCGAACAGCTGGGCCTGACACCGGAGCAACATATCGCCAATATGCAGGCGGAGCACGAGCGGGATTTCGCCGATTTCCTGATTGGCGTGGACAACTACCACTCCACCCATTCGGAGGAAAACCGCGAGTTGTCCGCTATGATCTACCGCCGCCTCAGCGACAACGGCCATATCGCCTCGCGCACCATCACCCAGGCCTTCGACCCGGAGAAGCAGCTGTTCCTGGCGGACCGTTATATCAAGGGCACCTGCCCGCGCTGCAGCACTCCCGATCAGTACGGTGACAACTGCGAAGCCTGTGGCGCCACTTACAGTCCCACGGAGCTGATCGACCCGGTATCCGCCATCTCCGGTGCCACCCCGGTGGAAAAAGAGTCCGAGCACTTCTTCTTCACTCTGCCGGCCTTTACCGAGTTCCTGCGCAACTGGACCCGCTCCGGCACCCTACAGGATGAGGTGGCCAACAAACTGGCCGAATGGCTCGAAGAGGGACTGCAGGAATGGGATATTTCCCGCGATGCCCCTTATTTCGGTTTTGAAATCCCTGACGCGCCGGGCAAATATTTCTATGTATGGCTAGATGCACCCATCGGCTATATGGCCAGTCTGAAAAACTACTGTGACAAAAATGGTAGTGACTGGCTGGATTACTGGAAAAAAGACAGCGACGCTGAGGTGTACCACTTTATCGGCAAGGATATTGTCAATTTCCACGCCCTGTTCTGGCCTGCCATGCTGGACTCCGCCGATTTCCGCACCCCCAACAAGGTGTGCGTACACGGCTTCCTCACCGTTAACGGTAAGAAAATGTCCAAATCCCGTGGCACCTTTATCAATGCCCGCAACTACCTGGATCACCTGAGCCCGGAGTATCTGCGCTATTACTTCGCCGCCAAACTCACCGCCGGCGTGGATGACCTCGATCTCAATCTCGATGACTTTATCGCCAAGGTAAATTCCGACCTGGTGGGCAAGGTCGTCAATATCGCTTCACGCACCGCCAAGTTTGTCAGTAAGGCCGGCGGCAAGCTCGCCACTGAACTGGCCGATGAAGAGCTGTGGAACCAGTTTGTCGAGGCCGCACCACGTATTGCCGATTACTACGAGCAACGCGAATACGCGCGTGCGATGCGCGATATTATGGCCCTGGCCGATGCCGCCAACGCCTGGATCGCCGACAAGGCGCCCTGGTCTCTGGCCAAGCAGGAGGGCACAGAAGCCGAGGTTCTGGCGATCTGCTCTCAAGGTGTGAATATGTTCCGCGCGCTGATCACTTGGCTGGCGCCGGTACTGCCCAACACCGCGCAAAAAGCAGCGGAATTCCTCAACGTCGAATTGGATTGGACCCAGGCCACTTCCCCCTTGGCTGGCCACGAGATCAACAAGTTCAAGCCTCTGCTGCAACGGGTGGAAAAAACCCAAGTAGATGCCGTGATGGAAGCCGCACAGGAGTCTCTGGCACAGCTGCAGGCCGAGACCAAAGCGGCCAGTGGCCCGCTGGCAGAAGACCCTATCGCCGAGCAGATCCAGTTCGACGATTTCGCCAAAGTGGATTTGCGCATCGCCCTGATCGCCGAGGCGGAACACGTCGAGGGCGCCGGCAAACTGCTGCGTTTGACTTTGGACCTGGGTGGAGAGACCCGCCAGGTATTTGCCGGTATCAAGAGCGCTTATGCGCCGGAAGACCTGGTGGGTAAGCACACCGTGATGGTCGCTAACCTGGCACCGCGCAAAATGCGTTTTGGCGTGAGTGAAGGCATGGTGCTGGCCGCCGGCCCCGGCGGTAAAGACCTGTGGATTCTAGAGCCCCACCAGGGCGCCAAACCCGGTATGCGTGTGATGTGAGAATAATTGGGGTGGGCGCGGCCGGCCCACCCTAGCGAAACGACACCGCAATCAAGCCGGCGCACACCAATCCCACTCCTAAAAGCTGGGGCCTGTGTGCCGGCTCTCCCAGCAGCCAGATAGCAAACCCTACTCCCAGTGGAATACTGAGCTGGCGCAGAGCCACCACGTAACTCACGTTTTCCGTCATCGCCATCGCCAACAGCACCAGTCCATAAGTCGCGCCCATCATCAGACCGGTCAAAACCCCCAACTTCAAATCTCCAAGAGACGTTAACAATTGCCCGCGCCCCGCTCGGCTTAAACATCCACACAGTAGCCACAGCCCAGAGACAAAAAACTGCATGCCCAAGTAGCCATAAGCCATCATCGGAGGTGTTACCGCCCCATCTAAGGCTTCCTCTAAAAAAAGCAGCGCGCCCTTATCCGCCAGTGAATATCCCACCGTGCCGAGTGCCGCCACCAAAGCCCAGGCACAGTCCGCCCGCCAGTACACACTCCAATGCCACTGACGGAAATAAACCAGTGGCACTAATAGGCAGCCGATCGTCACCAATAACATGCCCAGCCAAGCGAGCCAGGGCAGTACCTGCCCCAACAGCGCTGTTGCCAGCGCCACAAGGAGTACCGGCAGGGCGCGCGCGATGGGATAAACCAGGCCGATATCGGCGCGCTGATAAGCTAACGCCAGACCGCCCATATAAATCATCTGAAAAAAACCGCTGACCAGTAAGAGCAGCCAAAAAGCGCGCGGCAACGCATCCGCCTGTGTGAGCACCCAAAAGCAGAGGGGGAGGAGCAGTAGGCCCACACTGAGTGTGGCGATACAAAAAAAAGCCGGGGAAGGTGTGCGGGATTTTCCCAGTAAATTCCAACCCGCGTGAAGAAATGCCGAGATTAAAACCAGAGATGCTGCAGTTAACGATATTCCCATATAGGCCCTCTTCATTTGCGACAGAAAGGCCCGAAAACTAACCGTAGCCAACTATGCGAGGTCTGCCGCCAACGCCTGAAAGCCATTGCATTTGGCGACCGCTACCGTAGCATGCCGCTATCTCACACAGGAAAGCGAGGAAATTCCATGCGCGGCGTATTTCTGGACGCAATGACCATGAAGCTTGGGGAATTGGACACACAGACCCTAATAAACAGTCTAGACCACTGGGATTTCTACGAAACCACCTCCGCAAAACAGGCCGCCGAGCACATCGCCGATGCGGAAGTCGTCATTACCAATAAAGTGATTTTGGACCGCGCGCTCTTGGAGCAGGCCAACTCACTCAAACTGATCTGTGTCTGCGCCACCGGCACCAATAACATTGACCTGGAAGCTGCACAGGATTTGAATATTTCTGTGCGCAATGTGCAGGGATACGCCGGCGCCTCTGTACCACAGCACACCCTGGCATTAATTCTCGCTCTCGCCTCCCGTTGGCATCACTATCACCAGGACGTGATGGCTGGCCGTTGGAGTCAGTCGGAAATTTTCTGTCTACTGGATCATCCAGTGGTGGAATTGGCCGGTAAAACCCTGGGAATTATTGGTTACGGTGAGTTGGGGCAAAGAGTTGCCAAACTGGGGGAAGCCCTGGATATGCGCGTTTTAATCGCGGAGTCTTTCAGCGGGGAAAAACATCCAGGCCGGGTGCCATTGACACAATTGAAAAAGGAATCCGATGTTATCAGCCTGCACTGCCCTCTCACGGCACAAACCGAAAAGTTAATCGATCGCGATTTTATCGCCACCATGAAGCCCGGCGCTCTATTGGTAAACACCGCGCGGGGTGCTCTCGTGGATGAGGAAGCCGTGGCCGATGCCCTGCGCAGCGAAAAACTCGGCGGTGTCGCACTGGATGTACTGAGCGAGGAGCCCCCACCGGCGAGTCACCCATTACTGGCCAATGATATCCCCAACCTGATTATCACCCCACACAATGCCTGGATCAGTCGCGAGAGCCGCCAACGCCTGTTAGATGGCGTTGTAAAAAATATCGAGACCTGGAAACGGGAACTCAGCCTATAAATGCAAAGATTCATTACCATGAAGCCCCTATCAACAGTGATATAACTAAAGCCAGTAAAAGCGCCTAAAGGTTATTTTTAATTGCCCTAAAAAAGGGGCCAATGTTCCTGTGAATTGATCGCTGCGACTATAGAATTCTGCGGCAATCATCCCCTGAAAAGGAGCAACCCGATGGCAACTGCAAGATCTCCACATAACTCCAGCAGGGAAAAGCTGCAAAAGGCCTATAATCTCGCAGGAGAGGCCGCCTCCGATGCTGCTGAAAACTTGAGACAGAGAGCGAGATCTTCTGTTCAGGAACAGAGAAAGCGCGCTACAGAAGTTATGGAAAAAGCAGAGTCTTCCCTGCGGGAAAGACCGATCCTTGCGGTCGGCTGTGCTTTTGTGGTCGGCTGGGCGATCGCCAAGCTTTTCAAATAAAGCGTTTCCCGTTTTAACTGGTAAGGAAACCGCCGATGGGCAATGGAAAGAAGCGCCAGGGAGCCGATCAGAATCCCGACCCGGCCGCGCAACAGCGCGGACGGGACGGTTTCACTGAAACCGGTGAGGACAGTGACTCCGGCGGAGGTTTAGAGGAGGCTATAGCCCGTGCCGAAGCCACCTTAACCTTATTGACCGCTTGGCTGGGTAACATCCAGCGATTGTTTCAGCTAGAGCTGGAAAGAACCCTGACCGTGGGAAAGCGGCTCATTTTCCTGCAGCTGATGCTGGTACCCCTGGGAACGGCACTACTCGTCAGCCTCTGTGGTGGCTTAGGTTTAATTGCCTACTATTTTAGCCAGTCGATATATATTGGATTTGCTGTATTTGTGCTGATACAAATCAGCCTTTTCCTCGGTGTACTGCTTTACCAGAAAAAGCTGCGCCCACTGTTGGGGTTTGAAGAAACCAAACGGCAGGTAAGGGAGGCCCTTCACGATGTCGCTGAGACAATTAAATAGGCAAATTTCACTCTGCTGCGTAGACGCTGAAAAACAGCGTCGCAGTGCGTTGCGGCTATTCGATCAACAGCAACGGGATGTTAATCAGCAGCTGGGAAAAATCCCTTTACCGGCAATTATGGGCCTCGCTTTTGCCGCCGGGTTTATAGCCGAGAAACTCTGGCAACTGCCGCGCACATCGCAAATGATTCACCTGGCACTTTCTTTGCGCGGCTTTTAAATAAATGCACTAATTGATTTATGGGCGATTTGGCCAGCCACCTAGCTAGCCAACTGAACTGGGCAGCAAAGAGAACACAGCTACCTTCTTATTAATTATCCTCTTGCGTGATTTTGTCCTGGGTCTTCTCGTCAAAATCACTGGCATCATGGCGCTCATGCAATTGCTCACTAGGGTCGCCCCAGGTGCGGTTCACCATACGGCCACGCTGTACCGCCGGTCGCTGTGCAATTTCATCAGACCAACGCACAAGGTGTTTGTAACTCTCGGCCTGCAGGAATTCGCTGGCATCGTAGGCCTCATTACGGATCAGTGCACCGTACCAGGGCCAGATGGCGATATCTGCAATGGTGTATTCGCGCCCAGCGATAAACTGGTGCTTAGCCAGTTGTCGGTCCAGTACATCCATCTGCCGTTTTACTTCCATGGCGAAACGATTGATCGGGTATTCGAGCTTCTCTGGCGCATAGGCATAGAAGTGGCCGAAACCTCCACCGAGATAGGGCGCCGCCCCCATCTGCCAAAATAGCCAGTTGAGGGTTTCGGTACGTTGTTCCGGGGTGTGTGGCAGGAAGGCACCAAACTTCTCTCCCAAATACAGAAGAATGGAGCCGCTCTCAAAAACCCGTATTGGTGGAGTCGTGCTGTGATCCACCAACGCCGGGATTTTTGAGTTTGGATTGATATCCACAAAACCGCTGCCAAACTGCTCGCCCTCGGTGATACGAATCAGATGGGCATCGTATTCCGCCCCTTCAAACCCCAGTGCCAGCAACTCTTCCAGCATAATCGTGGCCTTGGCACCATTGGGTGTTGCCAGGGAATACAACTGCATCGGGTGTTTACCCTGGGGCAGTTCTTTGTCATGGGTAGCCCCCGCTATGGGGCGGTTGATCTTGGCAAACTGCCCGCCACTTTCCGCATCCCACTTCCAAACCTTGGGCGGCGTATAGGGTTGATCCGGCATTACAAAGCTCCATCTGGTGTTATGGGTTTATCCAACAGAGATAAGGCCATATTCCCTCGGAGTAAAGGGGGCCGCCAAAAAATCAACAGAAACCTCCAACGGCTTCACGAAAGCCTCTAATCCCAACCCGCAAGCGCCAACTATTCTCAAAGCCATAGCCTGAGCGGTTGGGCGACGGGCGTCTCCGCTGCCAGAAGATCCGCCATCGAGTTGAAGGCCCCCCGCGTCTCACCCATAATACCGGCCCTGCGCGACATTCGACGGAGCCCAAGGCTGGAGCCACTCACCGGGGCGCCTCGACTCCGCCAAGGCACTCGCACTACTTTGTCCCTGGGCTTCAACCGGACCTGTTATGACCGAATTTGCAGTCATCCTGCTCAGCACCATCCTGGTCAACAACTACGTGTTGGTGCAGTTTCTCGGGCTGTGCCCCTTTATGGGCGTCTCCAATAAACTGGAGACCGCCGTGGGCATGGCCGGCGCCACGACTTTTGTGCTCACGCTGGCCTCGATCTGCTCCTACCTGGTGAATACCTATTTGCTCGAACCCTTTGGCATCGAGTATCTCCGCACCATCTCCTTTATTCTGGTGATCGCGGTAGTGGTGCAGTTCGCCCGGATGTTTATCGAAAAAACCAGCCCGCTGATGTACAAGGTACTGGGTGTTTTTCTGCCGCTAATTACCACTAACTGTGCGGTACTGGGCGTTGCGCTGCAAAACACTATGAAGGCCCATACATTTATGCAGTCCACCCTGTATGGCTTTGGCGCCGCCGTGGGCTTCTCCCTGGTATTAATTCTTTTTTCCTCCATGCGCGAGCGGCTGTTTGCTGCAGATGTGCCGCTACCATTTCGCGGCGCCGCTATTGGCATGGTTACCGCGGGGCTGATGTCCCTGGCATTTATGGGCTTTAGCGGTCTGGTATAGGGTTGCATGATGCTGGACTGGATTTCTGAAATTTCCTACCCCCTGCTGGTACTCGGCGGTATGGCACTGGTGTTTGGCGCCCTGCTGGGTTTTGCCGCCATTCGTTTTAAGGTGGAGGGGGATCCTCTAGTAGAACAGGTCGATGCCCTGTTGCCGCAAACCCAGTGCGGACAGTGTGGCTATCCCGGCTGCCGCCCCTATGCCGAAGCGATTGTGCACGGCGACGCCATCAACAAGTGCCCTCCAGGTGGCCAGGCCACCATCAACGAGCTGGCCAACCTGCTGGATATGGAGCCCATGCCCCTGGATGCGGAGCATGGAGTCGAAGACGTAAAAAGAGTGGCCTTTATTCGCGAGGCCGAATGCATTGGCTGCACCAAGTGCATCCAGGCCTGCCCGGTGGATGCCATCGCCGGCGCAGCCAAATATATGCACACCGTAATTTCCGACGAGTGCACCGGCTGTGATCTTTGCGTGGAGCCCTGCCCGGTGGACTGTATCGATATGGTACCTCTGGAAACGCCGCTGCAAGACTGGCACCCACAAAAGCCCGAGGACGGTATCCAGCTGATTGCCACCGACCGTCGCACCCAGCCAACAGATCAACGGGGAGGTGCAGTTTGAACCCCGAAAATGAAAACCAGGTAGCGCTGCAGGAAAAAGACCAACGGCGCGAAGCGGTAGAAGAGCGTCGCGCCGCTCGCGAGGCGCAACTGATTGCCAGTGAAAAGGCGCGGGAGTTGCGACCCAACGATTTCCACGGCGGCGTGCATCCACCAGAAAACAAGAAGCAGAGTACCGGCGAACCCATTGGCAGTGTTCCCCTGGCCGAGGACCTCATCGTGCCTCTGTTGCAACACGGTGGCGCCACTGCACTGCCCCTGGTCAAGCTCGGTGATGACGTATTGAAGGGCCAAAAAATTGCCGAGGCAGATGGCCTGATCAGCTGCCCTGTGCACGCCCCCAGTTCCGGCAAAGTCGTCGCCATTGAGCCCTGCGCCGTCCCCCATCCCTCGGGGCTCGCCGAGGACAGTATCGTGATCCGCACCGACGGCGAGGATCGCTGGTGTGAACTGCAACCCTGTGAGGATTACACCCAGCTTTCTCCGGTTGAACTGCTGGAGAAAATTCGCGACTGTGGTATCGCCGGTATGGGCGGTGCGGGTTTCCCCACCGCGGTGAAGCTCGACCCCCACGGCGGGGCGGAAATAGACACCCTGATCATTAACGGCACCGAGTGCGAACCCTACATTACCGCCGACGATATGCTGATGCGCGAGCGCGCCGAAGAGATTATCGCCGGGGTTGGCATCATCTCTTATATTCTCGATGAGCCCGAGCGCGTGTTGATCGGGATTGAAGACAATAAGCCGCAGGCTATTGCCGCCATGCGCGAAGCTGCCAAGGGTAGCCGTTTTGATATCGTGGTATTTCCCACCAAGTACCCCTCTGGTGGTGAAAAGCAACTCATCCAGATTCTCACTGGCCGCGAGGTACCCAACCAGGGTCTGCCAGCCAATGTCGGCATCGTCTGCCAGAACGTGGGTACCGCGAGGGCCATTTATCGCGCCGTTCACTTTGGTGAACCTCTAATCAGCCGGGTAACCACGGTTGTTGGGCAAGCCCTGGAGCACCAGCGCAATATCGAAGTGCCCATCGGCACTCCTATTGACCATATTCTCAAGCACCACGGTATCCACCGCGGCAAGATGCAAAAGGTGATTATTGGCGGCCCCATGATGGGTTACACCATCGACGATGAGCGCGCCCCTGTTGTCAAAACCACCAACTGCCTTTTGGTGCCTACCAACAAGGAACTGCCACCAGCACCGGTAGCCAAGGCCTGTATTCGCTGTGGTTACTGCGCCGAGGCCTGCCCCGCTTCACTGTTACCGCAACAGCTGTACTGGTATGCACGCGCCGATGAGCGCGAAAAGTTGCAAGCTTATAACCTCTTCGACTGTATCGAATGCGGCGCCTGCTCCTATGTCTGCCCCAGTACCATTCCGCTGGTGCAGTATTACCGCGCCGCCAAAGGGGCAATACGCCTGGCGGAAGAGGAGAAAGAAAAATCCGATCGCGCCCGCGATCGCTTTGAGTTCCGCAAGCTTCGTCTGGAAAAGGCCGAGAAAGAAAAAGAGGCCAAGCGCGAGGCACGCCGCAAAGCCGCCGAACTGGCGCGACAACAGCGCGAGCAGAGCCCCGAGTCCGAGGAAGCCAAAGAGAGTAAACAGCAGGCAGATATCGTCGCCGCGGCCCTGGCTCGAGTTAAATCCCGCCAGGAGGACCCCCAGCAGCTGCTCGCCCGTGCCCAGCGCACCTTCTCCAGCGCCGAAAGCCGTGTCGAACGCCTGCGCAGTAAACTGGAGGCCGCAGAAGATGGCCAGCGCGATCAGCTGGCGGCCCAACTCAAGGCCGCAGAGTTAAAGCTGCAAGAAGCCGAGCAAAAACTCACCCTGGCCAAGCGCCGTGCCGATCGCGATCCCGCCAGGGAACCCAGTCAGGAAGAGACCAGCGCTGCGGTGCGCGCCATCACCAAAGCCCGCGCCTCCGCAGAAGCCCGCTCTCAAATGAGTGATGCCGAGAGACTCGCCGCAGATATCGAGGCACTGCAGAAGCGTCTCGGCAAAGCCGAGGCAAGGCTGCAAAAAGCCAAAAGTGAAAATGATGCCAACCTGGCGGCCTTTGAAACCGCCTTGGAAAAGCTGCAGAAAAAGTTGGAAGACAAGATGCGAGAGCAACAAGCCGCACAGGATGGTCACCAGTAATGTCCCTGATGCGAGCCACCTCCCCCCACGCCCGCTCCGGCGATAACACCGCCAAAGTCATGTTGCAGGTAGCGGCCGCCACCGCACCCGGTGTTCTGGCCATGGTGATTTATTTCGGCATCGGCGTGCTGATCAATATCACCCTATCCGTAATTACCGCACTGCTGTGCGAAGCCGCAATCATGAAGCTGCGGGACAGGCCCGTCGCCTTTTACTTGCGAGACTACAGCGCCCTGGTTACGGCACTGTTACTAGGTATCGCCCTACCCCCATACTGCGCCTGGTGGCTGCCAGTCGTCGGCAGTGCCGTGGCCATAGTACTGGCCAAACAGCTGTATGGCGGTATGGGCTACAACCCTTTCAACCCGGCCATGGTGGGCTATGTCGTTTTGCTGATTAGTTTCCCGGTGGATATGACTCGCTGGGTTGGCGCGGCGGATGTGATTGGTGGCGCACCGGATATCGGCGAGGCGATCTCCCTGGTCTTCGGCAGTTACAATGTGGATGGTTTCACCCGCGCCACGCCGTTAGAAATCGTGCGCCTCAACGAGTCGGTGCTGCTGTCACAACTCTACGAGATGGAACCGGTTTTCAGTCAGGGGACTTTTGCTGGGGCCGGCTGGGAAACCATCAGTGTCGGATTCCTGCTGGGCGGGCTGTTTCTATTGTTTCGCGGCATTATCACCTGGCACGCGCCGGTAGCCATGCTCGCAACCCTCACACTGCTATCCCTGTTTTTCTACGACAGCGGCAGCTCCCTTTCCGAAGGCTCCCCACTGCTGCATCTGTTCTCCGGCGCCACTATGTTCGGGGCCTTTTTCATTATCACCGATCCAGTCAGTGGCTGTACCAGCAATAAAGGACGCCTGATCTTTGGCGCCGGTGTTGGACTCTTCACTTATATTATCCGCGCTTGGGGCAGCTACCCGGATGCGGTGGCCTTCGCGGTACTGTTGATGAACTTTGCCGCGCCCACCATCGATAATTACACTCTGCCGCGCACCTATGGTCACAAGCGGGCACGTCGCGCCACTGACCTGGAGGAGCACTGATGCTTAAGCAGTCTATGGCCTCCAATGCCGTCGTGCTGACCCTGTTCGCCCTGGTCACCGCTGGTACTCTGGCAGTCACCCAGATCACTACCCGGGAGCCCATTGAGCGGGCGATACGCGCGGCCTCGGCCAAGGCCCTATTGGAAATAATTCCCCTGGATCGCCACAGCAATGACCTGCTTGTGGATACTTATCCGATTCCCAAGACTTACTGGAAACAGCTGGGACTTACCCAGGGTGGCGACATCAACTTGGCGCGTGGGCAAAACGGTAAAATTTCAGCGGTTATTGTGCCGGCTGTTGCCCCGGATGGTTACTCAGGCCCGATCAAGATGCTGGTGGGTGTAAACCGCGACGGCACCATCGCCGGTGTACGGGTGACCAGCCACAGCGAAACTCCGGGCCTCGGTGATAAAGTGGAGCTGAAGAAAAGCAATTGGATACTTCAGTTCGATGGCCTTTCACTGAAAAACCCACCCTCTAATGAATGGAAGGTGCAAAAAGATGGCGGCGTCTTCGACCAGTTTACCGGCGCCACCATTACCCCACGCGCCGTGGTTGCGGAAGTGCACCAGGTACTGGAGTTTGTCGCCAAAAACCATCAGCAGATTTTTAGCGCGCCGGTGTCCAAGCGAGCCGTGGAGGTGCAGAACCCCGAAGCGGAAAATACTGACGAGGCTCAGCCCAAAACGGAGCAGAATTGATGGCGACTCCCGGTTACGCAGAAATTACCCACAATGGGCTCTGGAAAAATAACCCCGCCCTGGTGCAACTGCTGGGGCTCTGCCCCTTGTTGGCGGTTACCGGCTCCGTAGTCAACGCTATTGGCCTGGGGCTCGCCACCACCGGCGTGCTCACCTGTTCCAACCTGGCGGTCTCGATGGTGCGGCGACAGATGCCCGATACAGTGCGGCTGCCAGCCTCGGTGATGATCATTGCCACCTTCGTCACCTGTGTCGAACTCTTGATGAAAGCTTTCACCTATGAGCTCTACCTGGTGCTGGGGATATTTATTCCATTGATTGTTACCAACTGCGCCATTCTCGGACGCGCCGATGCCTTCGCCAGCAAAAACTCGGTGCTGCCATCACTGGTGGATGGTTTTATGATGGGTGTTGGTTTTACGGCGGTTTTGATTGCCATCGGCGCCGTGCGGGAAATACTCGGCCAGGGCACCTTATTTTCGGATATGGATCTACTGCTGGGCCCCATGGCCAAAGACTGGAGTCTACAGCTGCTGGGAAATGATTATCCCGGCGTACTGGTGGCTGTGTTGCCGCCCGGTGCATTTTTGGTGGCCGGTCTGCTGATCGCAGCCAAAAATGCCATCGATGCAGGGATTGAGCGCCGTCGTAGCCAGCAAATCAAAATTGTGCCTGGCTCCAAACGAGTGCGTGTTACTGGAAAAATCTCTTAAAGCCACCCGGCTCAGGCTTCATTCTCCGCGACAATCAATAAGTGTAGCGAAAGCTATTTGATTGTCGCCGGTCCATATGCCAGGCAATTCCCATTTTCCGGTGATCTAAAGGCCTGTAATTGGCATATAAATCTTTATTATCTTATGCACAAAATAGCCTCGGTAAATTATTGCACCAATATGAGGATATTCACGCAGAGGAACTACGCATAAAGCCTCTGACTGGTGCAATCTTCGTGTAATCAAATGTAATAGCTTTATTGCCTCTTTTTGAATTCGTTTGGCTAGAATGGCACGACCGAACAGCTTGCTAGAGCCATCGGAGCCAACACAAAAAGAACAGGGATACTGCTATGACTGTAGACAACGGAAAGTCTGATCTGGTCTATCACGGCCGCCGCGCACAGCGAGCCGACAGCCGCCTGCGCCGCAAGGCCATCCTGGAGGCCACCCTGCGACTGATCGTTAAAGAAGGGATTCGCGGTATTCGTCACCGCGCCGTAGCCCGCGAAGCCAATGTGCCGCTGGCAGCGACTACCTACTACTTTAAAGACCTCAACGACCTGATCAGTGATTCATTCACTTACTTCGTTGAGCAGGGGCTGGAGAGCACACGCCAACTTCAAGAAGAGAGTTTCAGCGCGGCCCGCAACCTCTCCTCTCAAGAGCGCGCTTCGAGTAGTAGTCACAAACTGTTAGTCCAACAGCTAACCCGCTTTATTCTCACCCATGTTCGCAACCAAGCAGAAGATCGCGACCGCCGTTTGGTCGAATTGGCCTTCCGCAATGAGGCACTGCGCAACGAACAGCTGACGCGGGCGGTACGCATGTCAAACCATGCGAGAGAGTCCCTGATTCAGGAATTCTTCCATTTGCTGGGAGTAGTTGATCCAGAAGCCGCCGCACAAATCGCTCACGGCACTATTCTCAAACTGGAATATGAAATTTTAAACGGCTCCATTGCACTGGATTCCCCATTGCTTGAGCGCACAGTGACCATGATGGTTCGCGGCCTGATTCCCGCAACAGCCACTCAAGTTGCCGAGACCGCAGCCTACGGCTGAAATATAAAGACTATCTCACAGGTTAGCGGCATGGTGCCAAAACACTTTGCCGCCTTTTCCTTTCAAAACTGACCTGATATAGCTCATGATGCTATGAGCAACTGCCTGACATAGCCGTCACCCACTGGCGCAGTAGATTCACTCCCTCTTCATGTACCAGGCTTCGTCCCAGCTCCGGCATCATCGCACCGGGATCAACGGACTCCACGCGAAAATTCAAAATG
Source organism: Microbulbifer sp. CnH-101-G (assembly GCF_052466775.1). Lineage (NCBI taxonomy): Bacteria > Pseudomonadati > Pseudomonadota > Gammaproteobacteria > Cellvibrionales > Microbulbiferaceae > Microbulbifer > Microbulbifer sp. CnH-101-G. The sequence goes on along the minus strand of NZ_CP174292.1, from coordinate 84,186 downwards.
GAATGATCCGGCTCTCCCGGCACTATGGCAAAAACCCGTCCACCACTGCCAGTACCCGCTGCAACGGGGGGTTTACACAGTCCCATCCTGCGCCAATCTGTTTCACCGTGATGAAGCATCAGCCCCGATGTATCCGCTGCACCGGCCGGGTTGTGGCAGTGACCACAGTTGATATCGAGGTAGGCGCGTGCCCTGTCTTCCAGCGGTTTTGAAGTATCTGCATAACTGGGTTGGCTGGGAAGTGATGCCATCGCCGGGAGACCGCGAAGATATCCCACTTTCTGCCAATACAATAATTGGTTTTCTGTGCCATCACGGTAGGAAAAATTTTTGTTCAAATGGCGTGCTCTCGGGCCGAGTGGCGAAATCTTCTTTCCGGTAAAGTTATCGGCATGGCAGCCGGCACACTGATTGGCATCGGGCACCACATAGGTAAATTCAGAAACATCGCCAGAGCTATTCACCAATTTAAAAGGAGTCGTGTCGCCAGCAATTTCAAAGACCGCTTCAGTTTGTGCCGCATTCCAAATATAGGGGATAGCCTGCCAACCGCCCCGACGCTTTACCAGCAGTCGAGTCTCAACCAAGCGTACAGCCTGCATATCCAGGGCTTTACCCCTGCGCCCCTCCAAGTAGTCACGAGTAAAACTTTCCGTGCGCAGGACGGTATCTCCCTCCCCCCTGGGGTAGTAAAAAGTCTTGGTGAGTACCGTGCCTACCGGGTAGTTAAAATGCTCCTCACCATACTCTGCCGAAGTGCCGCTGGGCATCCACACGGTTCGCAGTTTATGGGCATAGTCGGTAAAAAGCCCAGTATTTAAATCGTAAGGGAGTACTCCCGCATTGGGTATCAGTCCTCCATCGATAATATTGATCAGATTCCAGTCACTAAGCCTCTCTGGGATAGCATCCTCAGCAAATAAATTAACGGGGGAACGAGGCTTTTCACAGCCACTTAGAGCAACTATCACCGTGGTTACATGGAGAAGAAAAGCGCCGGCCCAATATTTCCACTTATTCATCCTTCTCCTCCAAGACTGCCAAATGGTCACCCGCGCTCGTCTTTTCATCTGGCTGCTCAAAATCTAGAACAATCTCCGGCAACTTCTCCAGGTGACACTGATGTGCAGAAATATCGGTGGAAATATTCTTATAATTATTCAGGAAGTCTATGTTTAAGATGCCTGTATCGGCATTATCGATACAAAGTTTCAGATGTGTTGGCAAAACACCCTCGGACATTTTTTTAGTATCTACTACGCCATCCCAGAGAATATCGGGCAGACTGCCCCCAAGTCCAAAGCGTGCAATTTTTAGCGCTTTCAGCTCGAGATGATCCGGTGATGCCCCCCCACCAACAAAGTGATTATTGTAGATATAAATACCTTCCGGGTAGGGGTCAAAGTCCGCCTGGGTTGACTTATCACTGTAATAACCCGCGGTGAAATAGCTGCTCACCACGATGTTCGCGGTATCATTATCGGCGATTTTATTATCGAATATCTCAACCTGATCATTGGAGTTAATCACAATACCGGAACCCGCAGGAACCGCAGCTACGGGAGTGCCCTCATGCCCAAAATTTTCCACATTATTTTTAAATATTTCGTTGCTATAGATACGGGTGCTATGCCCTGGCTGAGGTAAATTCGGCATATTAAAGACCAAAATGCCACCAGTATTATTAGTTGCTACATTGCCATAAACATCCGCACCAATAGTATTTTCTATTTCTATACCAGCTACATTAAACTCGGCCCGATTGTTACGCACGATCACATTGCGGGATTGCCCTACATAAATTCCAGCATCAGAGGCACCAATGGCGACTGAACCCTCAACCAAAGTATTTTGTGTCTGTACTGGATAAATTCCGTAGGCACCATTTTCTGTAGCCGGGCCATTCGTCCACTCAACGCGGATGTTGCGGATGACAATATTTTCTCCCTCGTTGACTTTTAAAGCATCACCAACCGTGTCCTCTATTGCCAGGTTTTCAATCGTGAAGTTGTTAGCATTAACCAACAATCCTTCAGCCCCCTGGATTTGACTCTTAAATGAAAGGATAGATTTATCCATCCCCATACCTCGAATAGTGACATCATCAACATTGAGTGAAAGGCTGCGGTCAATTTGAAATTCCCCCTCGGGAATAACAATGGTATCGCCAGGTTTAGCGGCAATCAGCTGTCTCAACAATTGTTTCTGGAAGCTGATATCCGCAGTAGATGGATTTGATTGCGAGGCGCTTTCCTGGCCACAGGCGGAGGCTAGCAATAATGTGATGGCTACCCCCATGTAGGACAAGATCTTCATGGTTCACCCTTTGTTGGAATTGTTGTTAGTAGCTACTTTCGATAGCGATAGGTACGAATGTACCAATTAAGTCGCGCAAAAAAACTTGCTAGGCAAGCTTCTGCATATTATCCGACCCCTAGACACCCATCAAGACACTATTATTAATTACAAGACCGGATTACACGATAGGTTTTATGATTTGACACTTAATACAACCAAATACGTAATCTTTTTAAAGGTGTTATCTACATCCCTTGCCCTTTCGAGGAATCATTATTAATGATGGAATTTCGCAAGCTGCTATTGATGTCTTCTCTCTTTATGAGCAGTCAGGTTCTTGCTCAAGCCACCCTTCAGATTAAAATAGAAACTCCCGAGGGATCGCAATTCCATACCCAGCAAATACTAGAAGAAGCATCCTTAAAAAGTCAGTCCAAGTCTATTTCGGCGCAAACGCCCCCCGCTGAATACCAGGCAATCCGCTGTGACGGCCCCTGGGGAGCGGTAAAATATACCATCTCATTGTCCAGTGGACCGGGAATAAAAATTCTATATGGAGAGAATGCGCTTTATCTGCAAGTGCTAGAATATTCTGTTGACAGCAAAGACAGGTCTATTGAATCAATGGGCATACAGTGCATTGATACCCAACCCACTCAAATCATTAACGCAATTACAGAAATTGAATTAACTATCGATAAAGAAACCATTGAGAAGGTAGAGCTCAACAATGGCTACACCCTTGAATATCACTATAAACCTAGCTAAATTATTTATATTTTATTAACCATTAAGAAACTCACCTGCACTGCGGTATGCCTCTGCACACACTTCTTTAAGCAAGTCCTCAACATTTAAAAAACCGTGTATTACACCCTCAAAATGTAGATTTTTTGCAAATCCACCTGCAGATATTACTTTTTCACAGTAAATTTTTCCCTCATCAGATAAAGGACAAAACTCCGCGGTAATCACCAAGGTCCTAGGTAATCTCTCAGTGAAATCCATATACAATGGAGAGGCTACTTTTCTACACTGCCCCTCCCTAAAGTACTTGTCAAAAAACCAGATACATTTATCCGCCTCCAGGAAATAGCCAGTACCATATTTCTGATAGGATGGGCATTCCGCGGTGTAATCAACACATGGATAAATAAGCACCTGCTTCTCGATCACAATGCCTTTATCAAACTGTGCCAGGTGAGATAAAGTGGCTGAGAGGGAACCGCCGGCAGAATCTCCCGCTACAGACAAAACCTTACGGCAGTGAATTTTTCTCCGAGCCAGGGTCGACCAAATTCCACGAGCTACAGCACAAGTATCTTCAACGTTCGCCGGGTAAGGGTTTTCTGGTGCGAGACGGTACTCTGGGGCCACCACTATGTGCTGCGATGCAATAGCCATTTTTCGACAAATAGGATCGTAGGCTTTTACACTATCAACCATATGGCCACCACCGTGAAGATATAAAAGCACCGGCAATGCCAGACCTGGATTAGGATGGAATATCCTCACAGGCACAGTATAACCCGACGAAAAAACCTCATCATCTACGACCCATTCAATCTCTGGTATATCCGTAACGTACTCCCGAATCATCCTCTCCGAACTATCTCGAGAAGCAATAACACTAAAAGGGCAATCTCTGGCTTTCTGCTCTAATAGCAACTCATTGTATTCTCTGAGAAATTCAGAGAGTTTCGGATTTATCTTTCCCAATTAGAACCTCCAAAGAGCAACAGTCTCTTTTTAATTGTGCACACCGCAGAAATAGCACAGCTTTCTTATGGCAATATTGAGTAAAGGAAAAAACTAAGAGAGGAATGCCAGACGATCTAGGCAAGACCGGCTGGCATGCAACAGTAGCAGAACATAGAAATTAATCTGTTGAAGGTAAATTCAATGGAAAACAGGAGCGGACACATAACTCCAAAACAACACCGTACCTACCATAATCATTACGGCGATAACCAGGGAGACTGTGATGATCGCGCTGGCAAATAAAAATCCGCGCTCCTCAGAAACCCCCATAACAATAGGAATGCCTAGGTACAGTAGATATACCGCATAAGCAACCGCCACTGTAGCCAGTAAAATATCCAACCATAACACCGGATAGATACCGGCTATACCCGCTAAAAATATTGGGGTAGCGGTAAACCCTGCCACAACAATACCCTTCATTGGGTGCGTCTCTGCACCATAGGTCCTGGCCATCCAGTGGATAAAATACCCTATGGAGACTACCGCCAATACCATCGTAAAGTAGAAAACCGCCACCAACTCCAAGGCGCTCTGCCCAGTTATTTTTACGGGATTTCCAGTACCAATACTCCAGCCAACCTGGGTAGTACCAAAATACCAGGCGACTGCAGGAAATAACGCCAAAATAATAACGTAGGGGATTTGTCGGCGTAGTTTATTCTCAGGAAGGCTTCCGATCAGCTCCCACTGCTTGCGAGGTTGCAGCATAAGGCCGAACATATGGGTCAACATTCTGTTTTCCTCAGGTTCTGTGAAACTCTGAGTGCGGCCTATCTAGTCAAATTGATCTTGGAACTGCTGGTCAATATGAAGGTACCACCAAAAGGCCACCCACAAAGCTCCAGTGCGTTTCTTCTTGTTTCGATTTATTTGTAGGAGCAACAGTCGTTCAAGTCAACCGCAGAAAAGCAATTGGCGGGAATGCTTACATGCGCGTTTCTCGCAGAAACATTTTTTATGCGCAGGGTGATACCAAACAACCCCAGACTAACAGGTTACGTAAAGTGAAAGAAAAAAGGTGGGGCAATATCGTTTGTTTTTTACCTAGTATTTGCCTACCGAGAAATAACCAGCCGCCGATTCGCAGCTGGCTATTTTTAATTATTTAACTTGGCTCAGAAGCACGCGGGTTCAACAGACTGCATCCAGTTAAATTGGTCCTCCGCCCGCCCTTCCTGAATATCCAAAAGCGCCTGACGCAAAGTTTCAGCTACAGGCCCCGGAGCCCGGTACAGTTCGTAACAATGCTCTTCATCACCAATAACACTAATTGGGCTGATAATAGCAGCGGTGCCACAGGCAAAAGCCTCGGTACAACTACCAGAGGCAATTTGGCTGAGTAACCTATCAATAGGGATGGATTCCTCTACGACTTGGTAGCCCAAACTTTTGGCGAGCTCTAATAATGAGTAGCGCGTAATGCCCTCTAGGATTGAGCCGGTCAATGCCGGCGTATGCAGTTTCCCCTCAATCACCGCAAAGAAGTTCATGCCGGAGAGCTCGTCGATATGATTGCGATCAGCCGGGTTGAGCCACAGGGATTGATCGTAACCACGCTCCTTGAGCCGCCCAACGCTCAATAAGGAGGCGGCATAGTTACCTCCAACCTTGGCATCCCCCGTGCCCCCCACAGCGGCGCGTGCATCTTCACGCTCAACCCAGAGGCGCATACTTCCGGAGTGGTAAGCCTCCGAAGGGCTCGCGATCACATAGAATTCATAAGAGGTGCTGGCGGACACGGTCAGGTCCGCCTGTGTACCGATCAGAAAAGGCCGCAAGTAAAGCGACTCACCGCTATTGCCGGGTATCAGGTTGGCACAGTAGGCAGCGACAGTACGCACAGCATCAAGAAACAAGGTCTCTGGCACCGGGGGCATACACAAGCGCTTGGCGGAATAGGCCATACGCTCAGCATTTTTTTCAGGACGGAACAGAGCGACACCACCTGCCTGTGTGCGATAGGCTTTCATGCCCTCAAAACACGATTGAGCGTAGTGCAGCACCTTTGCTGCAGGATCTAAAGACAGGGGAGCATAGGGAATCAGTTCACCCTGGCTCCAGCAGCCATCCTGGCAGACGGCGCGAAACATCACAGGGGCCATTGCCGTCCCGAAACCCAACCTCTCTGGCATTTCATATCCACGCAGGCTCACGGCCACTTCGGGGTCGATATAGATGCTCACCGGCACTCTCCTCTCATTCGAATCGGCTGATTATGGCGCCTGTCGCTCAGCAATCCAAATGTGTTGACCACAGCCCCCACCGATTTAGCCTTTTTCACCTAATCAAACCCCACCTAATAGGATGATAATCCAGATAATGCCGCCTACGTCCTCCATCGCATAACTCAACAGGTGGTCACATAAATTTACTCTAAAAATTTTTGGCACTTACTTGCCGACCTTCGGCACTGCTATTTCTCCCCAGCTGCTAAACCAAAAGGGTGCTCGCAGGCATCCCGGTAACCAATTCACCGGTTGGTCGAAGTCTCCGTCACAAACCCTCTGATGACAGATGGTGCTGGCTATACTGTTTAATACGCAGCCAGGAGCGCAATATAAGCCTCCGGATGCGCCTTCTCTGATGGGCCTATGAGTAAAAAATGACACGGCTCCCAGAGTTGTAACAGAACCACATTTCAGGAGAGAGCTTCCACCGTATCTGCCGGCATTTCGGCGATCGGGCGGAGACGAGATCCACACCCCCTGCGTGATGGCTAAGGCCTATTGCACAGCTGTGGGCAAAGTAAACCGGAATGGAAGTGGTTCAATCGTGACACAGATAGATACCTGCAATCGCCTTGCTATCGGCTTGATGTTTACAGCCACAGCACTGCTGTGTAACGGCGCCATTGCGGCAGATGACGCCACTGTGAGCCAGGACTCCAAGGCTCCTCCCCAGGCCTTTATTGAAGCCGCCTCCAAACCCCTGAAAAAAACCCGAAGACAGCTGCGTCCCTCAGAGGCTGTCGACTATTACCGCGAACGTATTGAAGACTTGGAAGCCGAGTACGGCGCCTATGGTGTTGGCATTGATGAACAGCTGTTAGGCCTGGCCACCGCGCTGCAAAAAGCCGGAGCGCACGAGGAAGCCGCGACTGAGTTCCGCCGCGCAATGCTGGTCAACAGAGTGAATGAGGGGCTCTATTCCCTCAGTCAAATTCCGATGATTGAGCGCCTGATTGAAAGCCAGATAGCCTTAAATCAATGGGAAGAGGCCAACGACAACCAACAGTATCTCTACTGGCTGTACGAAAAAAATTACGGCAAGAAAGATCCAAGAATGTTGCCCGTCATCAATAACCTGAGTCGCTGGCACCTACAATCCTATGTTGAGAAAAAAGGCGAGACCCTCGTCGAGCACCTGATCAGTGCCACCAAGCTCTATACCCTGGCGGTGGATATCATCACCAAAAATTTTGGCTCCAATGATCTGCGCCTGGTAGACGCACTGCGCGGATTAAAAGCCACGAATTACTATCTGGCCAATTACAAAGGAGAGCCCCAGGCACCGCTCGTCGTCAATACTAGCTTTGGTGGTGGCCCGGATATCAACCAGCGCAGTATGGTTGATCATTACCGGATGAAGAGTTTCAACACCGGTAAAAAGGCGATTACCCGAATCGTCGATGTCTACCAGCGAAATCCCCAATCACCTCCAGCCGCATCCGCAAAAGCAAAAGTTGAATTGGGCGACTGGTATATGATGTTCAACAAATGGCATTCCGCACGTCGCACTTATGGAGAGGCTTATAAATCACTCTGGGATAACGGTGCCTCCAGCGATGAAATCGATGACATTTTTGGTCGTCCCATCGCGCTTCCGGCCCTCCCGATATTGGAATCGGAGAGCAAGGCCTTAGCCAACTCTCATATCACCGTTTCCTACGACGTCACAGCCTTTGGTAAAGCACGCAATATTAAAATTCTCAGGGCCTACCCATCCGATAAAGTGCAAATTCGATCCAAGGTACGAAAAATTCTTAAGCGTGCGAAATTCAGGCCACGCTTTGAAGATGGCGAAGCGGTAGAAACTCGCGGTATCGTTCAACGCTTTGTCTTTGATTGAGTATTTTTCTTTACCGCTACTGGCTGATGGTTGTGGAGAGCGCGCAAATAATCAAATAACAACTACTTTTAAATTTCCACACCAGCCATTTTCTGGGCAGCCAGGGAGCCGTAAAAATTTTTCCGCGGCCTCCGGCATAACGCCAAGCCCTTTAGGAGAAAAGAGATGACAACTCGGAAAGCGGTACGAAAAAGTCACCGCCAGGGCATTAGCTGGCACACTCTGTTCTCTGCCGCTGTGCTGGCCACAGCGATTGCTGGATGTAAGAGCCAGCAAACCCAGTCGCAACCGCCGGCAATGCCGTCGATGCCCTCTTCCAGCTCCCAATCACAGTCACAGTCACAATCCCAGTCTCAGAGCAGCTCCTCATCCAGCAGCAGCTCTCAGAGCTCCAGCCAATCGCAATCTGCCAGTAGCAGTAGTGGGCAACCCGGCAGCCGCTCTAAGAGTCAACCCAGCGCAAATATGCCAACAGCACAGAGGGAGTCTCAGCAAAATTCGGGAGCAGCTTCCAGTGACAATCAGCGCTCCTCCCGCGAGCGCTCACCGGGAGAAAGTATGCCAACAGCAGATTCCCGCAGTCGCTCTCCCTCTTCCCCAGTCTATAGCGACTCACAGGAATCCCCGGATGAACGCCGTATGCCTCCCGACCCCTCCTCTGGACAGGATGGCACCCCGCCAGACGAGATCGACTTCTCCGAGGAGGAACAAACCGCATCGGCTTCCAGCGCCTCATCGAGTAGCAGTAGCAGCAGCTCCGCCTCCAATAATTCGTCCGCAAGTAGCAGTGCTTCCACAGGAGGACAGCCCAGTAACAGTTCCGCTCGCACTGGCAGCGCTCCTAACGAAGCGCCCAGCACCGCCGCAGAGAGAGTCGCGGAACTGGAAGGTCGCTTTGAATCCACCATGGTGAGCTACGATGGCATGATCCTTCGCGAACGTGATTACGTTCGCAACAGACCCGGTTCTGCAGGCAAAGAGTCTGAAGAGGAGGTAATGGATGAGGCACCACCGGGAGAATCGCTGGAAGACCTAATTGAATCTGCCGAAGCCGAAATCCCCGCCCCCCCGGGAAGTGGAGCTCCCAGTGGCGGTGGCCCCCAGCAAAACAATTCCAGCGGCCAAGTAACAGGCCCCGGCTTACCCACAAAAGGTCGCCAGGGAGAGTACAACCATACGGGCTCTCAGCCAGTGGTTCCCGCAGATATTCCAAACGGTACCGATGACGACGTAGTAGCGCGGCAAATCCGTGAAGCGGCTACCAGGGAAACCGATCCAGAATTACGGGAAAAGCTCTGGGAAGAATATCGAAAATATAAAAATGCGACGAAGTAGTTACAGAGGACGCATAGATGGCACTTTTAGCTCGAAACAACTACCGCTGTTTACTGACTGTACGGCTCGCCGTCATGACTACCGGGCTGCTACTCACTCTACTTAGCGGGTGTACCACAACCGAAGTGCGAACCACCGCTTTTACCCCCCTCACTATTGAGGACAAAAATATTGCGGAAGAGCGCCTGCTGGACGTCGGCGTTATCCAATTTGATCCAGGCATTGATACGGTTGAAGTTGACGAAGACACTTTGATCTTTCCCGAGTTGCGCCAAGCTGAATCCCGTTTTATGGCGGTTACCCTGGCAAACTCTTTGCAATCCAGTTTGGGGTGGGGTGCAGTAAGAGTTATTCCCTCTGCCCGCACCAATATTGACGTGACGGTTTCGGGAAGGATTATTCAATCCGACGGTGAAACTCTCACCATGGAAGTAACGGTTACCGATTCGCGCGGCCAACGCTGGTTTACCAAGGAGTATTCCGAATACGCCTCCCACTACGCCTATGATCGGAAGCACCCAACCGAAGGGGATGCCTTTCAGGGAATTTACAACCAGGTTTCCAATGACATGTTGAATTATCGGCAGGGGCTGTCCAACCAACAGATTGCCGAAATCCGCACTATTTCTGAAATGCGTTTCGCCAGAAGCTTTTCTCCCGAGGCCTTTACCCGCTATCTGCAGCAAAGCCAGGAGGGTATTTATTATCTGAGTGCCCTGCCTGCAGAAAATGATCCTATGCTCCAGCGGGTGCGAAAAATCCGCGAACGCGATTACCTGTTTGTGGACACGCTTCAGGAATACTACGGAACCTTCGCCAAAACAATGGAGGTTCCCTACCAGGAGTGGCGCGCACGCAGCTATGAAGAGGTCCGACAGATGCGCGAGCTCAAACGCAAAGCCCGCAATCACACAATTATGGGGGCCGCAGCGATTATTGGCGGTATCGCCGCAGCTGGTGCGGGTGGCGGCAGCGCCCAGGCGGCGGGCCAGGTTGGCATTGGTGCCGGCGGTTACTTGATCAAGAGCGGTTTTGATCGTCGCGCCGATGCCAAGATGCACGTCGAAGCGTTGCAGGAACTGGGAGATTCGATGGAAGCTGAGGTGGAACCGCAAATTGTCGAGCTAGAAGACCGCACCGTGACCCTGAGCGGCACGGTAGAAAACCAGTATCGGCAGTGGCGGGAAATCTTAAAAGAGATTTATGAAGCGGAAACTGCTTCTTCCGAAACCAGCATATGAAATAGAAATGCTACCGAGGTAAACCGGTCAGATTTTAAACTTTAGTAAGCACCCAAGATCTTCGCAGGGTAACTGAATAAAACGGCGGAACCACTATGCAGCACCGCAATAACGCCAAGGAAGATTCAACCCCAATCGAGCCCGCAGAGTTTAGCTTTGGCGGCGAGGAAGCTCGAGTAACAAAGAATTCCAGCCATCAAAAGGATATCCCGGGCAAGGAAAGCTCTTACTGGCCCTTTGTGTTGGGGGCCGTCATGCTCAGTGGCCTGGTGGGTGTTTTCTGGGGACTTCCCCAAGTTGTGCAGACTCCGAAATTACAGCCCGATAAAACCGCGGTTGCCAAAACAACAACCGCCCCTGATGAAAGCCCGGCTCAAGCATCACCCTATTCCGATGCCGAGATCATGCAGCAACGCAGGGATGTGCAAAAGATCCTGCAAGATATTCTCGCAGTCAAAGAGGAATTAAAAGAACGCCAAGTAGAGCTATGGGCCTTCGAAGAATTTTATGAAGCTGAAGACTTGGCATTAAAAGCCGATAGTATTTATCGGAAAAGGCAATTTAAGCAGGCCCTGGAAAAATATCAGGAGTCTCTGCAGGCACTGGAAACATTGCGTGACAGTATTCCCGAGCGTATTGAGGCGCACCTTGCCGAAGGCAATCGCGCACTGAACGCAGGGGAAAGGGATTCCGCAATGACGGCGTTTGAACTCGTACTCACAATCTCTAAAGATCACCCGAGAGGTCTAAAGGGTCGAGAACGGACCGATAAACTACCCATTGCCTGGTGGAGGCTCATTCAAGCTAAAGAGGCCTACTCAGACTCCGACCTGGACCAAGCCAAGTCTTCCCTGAAAAAATCACTCGCGATAGACCCCGAAACTGCTCAAGCTCAGGCCTTATTAGCGAAGGTAGAAATAGAAATTACCGATAGGGATTATCAGAAAGCTATGTCCGCAGGCTATGCAGCCATCGCCGATAAGAATTATTCATCTGCAAAACAGTTTTTCAATCAAGCCCAAGCATTAAAACCCAGTGCCAAAGCACCCGCTATCGGTCTAAAACAAGCTAAAAATGGCGTAGAGCGGGAGAAGATTAACAAGCTATTAAACGTAGCTCGTTCACAGGAACAAAAAGAAGATTGGCACGAAGCGCTAAGCAGTTATACCGCTTTACTGAAGAAAGACAGCAGCCTGGTCACTGCGGTCACAGGTAAAGCGCGATCTTCTGCCAGGGCGAAGCTAGATGACCAATTACAAGAGCTGCTCAAAGACCCTCTCACGCTCAGTGAGGGCAAGCGCAACCACTTTGCCCGTAAAGTGCTCGCTGATGCCCGCAAAGTAAACGCGCAAACACCGCGTCTAGTCCAGCAAATAGAAGATCTGGAAAATGCGCTTACCCAGGCATTAATCCCTCTCCCTGTTCGCTTCAAATCAGACCGTAGCACGAGTGTCACTATTTACCATGTGGGACGGCTGGGTAATTTCGATCAGCGTGAAATTGCTTTAAAACCGGGTCGATATACCGCTGTTGGCACACGCGACGGATATCGGGATGTCAGGCGTGAGTTTATTGTTAAGCCCGGAAAGCCTGTCACCGAAGTAGTCATTCAGTGCGCTGAAAAAGTAAATGGCGCTAATAATAGCTGAATACAAGAACCCCTGAGAGTTAAGAAAATCTAATAAATCGGATATTCGCAAGGGGCGACAGCTGAAATGAATCACTGGATTCATTCACAGGACAAGAGGTGTTCTGTGACAAACGTCTCGCTGACTTCCATCCCTTTGGTAGCAGCGAGCTAAGCTTTGTTTCACACAAAAAACATCCACCCCAGCCTTGGTGGCGTTAGTACGATGGAGTCTATCTCATCGGTGCCAGGATATTGCGATAAATCCATAATGACATAGCAATAGGGAAGCATAAATGGCAGTGAAAGAGGCAATCCCTGTCCGTGATGAGAAACCTACTGTCGATGATTCCCCACTCATCGAACCCATAGGTTTTACACCTGTTCAGATCAGCTCTACCCGTGTTCGCCTGTTTTTCTCCAAGCGCGCAATGATTGTGGTGGCCTGTTTGCTACTGAGCCTCTTGGCACTGATATATTTAGTTGCCGCCCGCTCTTTGATATTTGAAACCGTGCCCAAAAACGCCAGTGTCAGTATTGAAGGCTTTGCCTTGCCATTAGGAGATGGGCACCTGGTGCTTCCAGGCAGTTACAATTACACCATCAGCGCAGAAGGATATTTACCCGAGACAGGCGAAGTGGAAGTCGGTAGCGATGGGCACAGCCGCCACTCGGTAACATTGGATAAACTTCCCGGCCATCTGCAAGTAGAAACCGATCCTCCAGTTCCGGTCAAAGTTTTGATCAATGGCAATGAGGTCCCCAATAAAAATGGGCTGGTAGAGAATATCCGCCCAGGATCATTGCGGGTGACCGTTCTCTCCGACCGCTATCTGCCTTTTACTCGGGAGATTAAAATTGAAGGGCTAGATAATATTCACAGGCTGGAGGCCAAACTGCGACCGGGTTGGGCCAATATACGTATTGGTAGTAACCCACCTGGCGCCACTGTTACGGCCGATGGAAAAGTTCTCGGTACCACACCACTCAATATAGAATTGGTACAGGGCGATAGAGTTATTTCCATTTCCCTACCGGATCATAAAACGGTAGATGTCCCAATAGCAGTCACTGCCGGTGTGGATCAAACACTTCCCACAGTCAATCTTGGCCCAGCCGATGGACTACTGCGAGTAGTTACAAATCCCGAGGGCGCCGGCGTTACCGTAGATGGCGAATTTCGCGGTCACGCGCCCCTGGAACTCGAGCTGGCATCGGGGCAAACCCATCGACTGAGATTTTTTAAAGATGGTTATGCTTCTGTTGAGCACACAATAGACCTTTCCGCCGGAATGGAGCGTGACCTCAATATTAATTTAAATGCCGTTTACGGAAGAGTGTTTGTAACAAGTGTTCCCTCCGATGCAGAAGTGTATATCGACGGGCAGTACGCGGGGAGAAGCGGTCAGGCATTCAATCTCCCCACCAAGAGTCACAGTATTGAAGTCAGGAAAAATGGTTATCAAGCATTTGATACCCGCGTAATCCCCAGTGACAAATTAGAGCAAACAGTACGCGCGGTATTGTTAACCAAAGAACAGGCTCGCTGGCAGCAAGTTCCATCGTCCTACCGCCACGCTGCCGGCGGCACGATGAAGCTAATGCGCCCCAATGCCGTATTCACCATGGGGTCTTCACGTCGAGAACAGGGACGCCGTGCCAATGAGGTAATGCGCCAGGTTTCTCTCAACCGTCCTTTTTATATTGGGGCCACGGAAGTAACCAATGGAGAATTCCGCCGCTTTAAACGCATGCACACCTCAAGGCATGTCAACGGAGTTAGCCTGGATAATGACAACCTTCCCGTCGTCAATGTCAGCTGGGCTGATGCCGCCCTGTTTTGTAACTGGCTCAGTGAGCGCGACGGTCTAAACCCCGTCTATCTGACTGAACGTGGAAAAATAGTTGGGTTTGACTCAGCGGCAGACGGCTATCGCCTGCCCACAGAAGCCGAGTGGGCCTGGTTGGCCCGCTATGACAAAGGCACTATGCGAAAATTCCCTTGGGGCAATGAACTGCCCATCGGTGCCAACTCCGGTAACTACGCCGACAGCCACGCCGCAAAACTCATACCGGCGGTCTTGCGCACCTATAGTGATCGCTATGCGGCTACCGCCCCCGTCGCCAGCTACAGCCCAAATCCCCTCGGTATTTACGATCTGGGAGGCAATGTATCTGAATGGATTCACGACCTTTATACCATTGGTACCGGACTCTCATCTCGCGTAGAAGAAAACCCGATTGGGCCACAAGATGGTGACTACCATGTAATTCGAGGCTCCAGCTGGCGTCACTCAGGGTTAACCGAGCTGCGCTTATCTTACCGCGATTATGGTGAAGCCCCCCGCAACGATATTGGATTCAGAGTGGCTCGCTGGATTAATTAAGGAAGGAGAGAAGATGTTCAGAATCATCTTAGTACTCATCATTCTTTTACCCTCTTATCTGCTTGCCCAAGAGAAAGAAGATACGGATGAGATAACCATTGCTCAGGCCAACAAGGAAAAGCCAGAGAAAAACAAAGGAAAACGTAAGAGCAACCGCTCTGATGACTACAAATCCTCAGAGGAAATTTCTGAAGATTTATCCGTTTCCTATCCTGTGGATATTTAGAAGAGAAGCCGCCAAGGGCACCGTCATGAAATTCAAATCCTCAGACTTTATTTTCCAGATATTTGCACTGCTGGGATCCATTATCCTGGTGCATGCCATTTATGTTGCCATCATCCGCCCCAATGCAGACGCGCTTATAGAAGAGCAACTCGCTCGGGAGGCCGCAGGGGAAACCTATATACAGCAGCGCTCTATGTACATCGTAATGAGGGATTATGAACAGGAAGCCTGTTTTGTATTGATGCTTTGGGCCATGGCGATTATGGGCCTAAAGGCGCGTCGTAGTATGCGCGAGCGTAAATTACTCGATAAAGCCCTGCTCAATATCAGTGAGGGCACACCCATATTACCGGAAGACACCCGAGACCTATCCCGCCCCATACAAGCCCTACCGGAAGAGGAGCGAAGTTACCTCGTACCCAGAGCATTGCTCACCGCCCTGCAACGGTTCGGGTCGACCCGAAATGTGGCTGCCGTTTCCAATTCGGTAAAAGAGGTGTGCGAAACAGAGGGGGATCGACTCGATTCAGAACTGGCGATGGTTCGCTATATCACCTGGGCAATCCCCTCTATTGGATTTATTGGAACTGTACGCGGTATTGGCGAGGCACTGTCTCAGGCCCACAAGGCAGTGGAAGGTGATATTGCCGGCGTCACCGTTAGCCTTGGTGTCGCCTTTAACTCCACTTTTATTGCCCTTGTAATCAGTATTGTCATTATGTTTTTCACCCATCAGTTACAGCTTATGCAAGAGAGACTAGTGCTAGATACACAGAATTATTGTGACAACCGCCTGCTGAGGTTCCTTAAAATCAGCTAACTACCATCAAAACCATCATTTCGGATATTGGCCGCGAGGAATTCCTCATGGGACAAGGCGTCCTTGAAATCAATGACTGTGGTTTAAGAGTTTTTATCGGCACTACGGAAGTTCTGGAAAGCCCTGGCATCGCGGTAATTGAGCCGGGTCGAATCCATATAGGCACCGCGGCACAAATGCGTGCACGCAGTCACCCCACTCAGGTTAATAACCAGTTTTGGCGGAGACTCAGCTTGGAATCACTAAAATCCGCCAACCAGCGCTGCCGCCATCACGCCGACCTAGCTTACTGCCACTTACAGGAGATCTCCGAACACTGCGACCTCCCTGAAGAATTAGTACTGGCGGTACCCGGAAACTTTACCCGTGAGCAACTGGCTCTACTGCTCGGAATCATCAAAGAAAGTAACATGAATGTGGTCGGACTCGTTGATTCGGCTAGTGCAGCTGTTGGCGACTTAGCCCCAGCCGGGCTACATATCCATGTGGAATTACAACTACATCAAACCCTGATTTCCCGCATTTCGGTAGATCAACTCGCCACCGTAAAATCGGCAGAGAGTGTTGCCGATGCAGGCCTATGTCATTTTCATGAAGCCTGGGCAAGAGTGTTTACCGATGCCTTCATTATGCAGTGCCGTTTTGACCCACTGCACTCCGCTGAATCTGAACAACAACTATACGACTTGATGCCCCAATGGGTCGGCCGCGCTATGAGCCAGGGAGAGGTTCTTGCTGAGCTGGATGATCGAACGGCAAAAATATCCCTACGTCAACTTCAGGATGCCACAGCCCCCATTCTTTCCCGTGTTCGGGCAATGATTGAAAATCTTGCCGACAGCAACAGTGTGAGCTTTATTTCCCACCGCTGGTCAGAAATTCCCGGAGGTATGCAATTAGCTCAACGTATGCATCTTCTCGCCAGAGACAGTACAGCCCAATCCATTAAAAATCGATGGAAAGAGATTCGCAGTCAAGATTCTGCATTGCGGCTGGTTAATAGTGTCAGCGCGGCCCCAGAGAGTGAAATCAGCTTGCACCTGGAAGCACCTTCGGAAGCTGCGGCGACGCACCTGCTATATGGTCATCGCGCTCTTGCGGCACAACAACCGCTGTTTGTTTTTTGGCATGAGGATAAGTTCCAGGTAACACCTACCCCCCCAGAACATCCTGCGGCAACCGTTACCAATCATGCAGGACGCTTGGCATTAAGAGTGGATGCGGGAATTCGCCTTATGCTCAATGGAGAAGAAATTGCTGCACCGGTTAATCTCAATGCCGGCGATAAAATCGGCATTGCAGACCGGCATGACGTTATAACCGCAATCAGCGTAGAACGTTATGAGACGTAAACAGCGGCGTTTTTCCACATTCAGTCTGTCTTTTCTGGACATCATGTCCTGTGGATTCGGTGCAGTTGCTTTGATTTTTCTCATCATCAAGCATGGTTCCGATCACGAAATCGAGGTGGAAACTGAGGATCTGAGTGCTGAGGTAAACCTGCTACAGGAAGAAGTCGAGCTCGGCGAAGAACACCTTGTATTGGCACGCAACACCCTGGATATCGTCAGTGATGAGCTGGCTAAGGCCCAGGGGCTGGCACGCCGTATTCTCGAACAAATTGAAGAAGTAAAAGGCAATATTGCCGAAGTAGATAGTATTGATGAAAAGGAAGACATAAAAAGATTACAAGACAAGCTCAAGAAGTTGGAACAGGCAAAAAAAGACCTGGAGGATGAGAACAAGAAACTCGGCAATAATGTTCGCAAATATACCGGCGATGGCGATAGACAATATCTCACTGGGCTTCGACTTGGCGGCAACCGCATCTTGATCCTACTCGATGCCTCCGCATCAATGCTTGGTGATGAGCTAATCAAAGTCATTCGCGCCCGAAATATGTCATCAAGAGTTAAACGCCAAACAGAAAAATGGCGACGGGCTATTAATACTGTTTCCTGGCTTACCGCCCAGCTACCACCAGACAGCCAGTACCAGATCTATACTTTCAATACATCATTTCGCGCCGCAATTGCGGGAACAGAGGACCGCTGGCTAAATGTGGATGATCGCGACCAGTTGGATAAAGCGAT
Source organism: Microbulbifer sp. CnH-101-G (assembly GCF_052466775.1). NCBI lineage: Bacteria > Pseudomonadati > Pseudomonadota > Gammaproteobacteria > Cellvibrionales > Microbulbiferaceae > Microbulbifer > Microbulbifer sp. CnH-101-G. The sequence goes on along the minus strand of NZ_CP174292.1, from coordinate 66,327 downwards.
CAAACAATTGGATGAAATCGTGCCAGAAAAGGGCACTAGCTTGGAAAGGGTATTCAATGCCATTCACGCCATGACGCCTTTACCCGATAACATTATTCTGATCACCGATGGTCTGCCTACCCAAGGTATGAAGCCGCCCAGAAGTGCCACCATCTCTGGCAGGGAACGGCGCAACTTGTTTAAAAAAGCGGTGAAAGTGCTTCCCACAAATGTCCCAGTCAACATTATTCTCACTCCCATGGAGGGCGACCCTTTTGCTGCCAGTGAATTCTGGAAGCTGGCCATGCAAACACAGGGATCTTTTCTCGCACCCTCGAGGGACTGGCCATGATTAGCTCATCCAAGAAAAGGCGTCAGGAAGAATTTAGTATTTCCTTTCTCGATGTGATTTGCTGTGGGTTTGGCGCCATTGTGCTGTTATTGATGATTGCCAAAACCGCCGAGCCCATTGTTCTTGAAGAGGCAGAGATAGACCTGGAAGCCCAAGTTATCGAGCTTCAACAACAAATCGCAGTGATTCGCGGAGAAACGACCGTCCTCAACCGGGATCTCAATGCCAAGCGCGAACAAATTGATATTGAGCGCAAACGCATAGCCAACCTACGTGGAGAGCTGGAAGCCCTGCAAGCAGTCTACGCCAGTAAAACCGAAGGCCAAAGTGAAGAGGGTAAATTAAAGGGTGAGTTGACCATCGCTTTGCAATCAATGACGGAAGAAATGCGCCGTTTACTCGGTGAAAACTACCAGCGCAAAAACAATGTCATCGGCGGTATACCGGTCGATAGTGAATACATTCTTTTTATTATCGATACCTCCGGCAGTATGTTTAATTACGGCTGGGACCGCATGATGGCGGAAATGGTTAATACTCTTGATCTCTACCCCAATGTCAAAGGCATCCAGGTAATGAATGACATGGGTGACTACATGTTCTTTAATTACCGAAATAAATGGATCCCCGATACCCCTGGGCGCCGCCAGGCAATTCTTCAACGACTAAAAACCTGGAACCCTTTTAGTAACTCCAGCCCTGTCGAGGGCATCCAAAAAGCCGTTCGCAGCTTTTACGATCCCAGCAAAAAAATCAGTATTTATGTGCTCGGCGATGAATTTACCGGGAAATCCATACGCAATGTCATGTTGGCAGTAGATCGGGTCAATGCCCAGCATGGAGAAGGCAAGCGCAATATTCGCATTCACGCCGTGGGATTTCCCATACAGTTTTCCAGGCCACCACATTTACAAACTACCGGGCTTCGCTTTGCCGCTTTGATGCGAGAACTGACTTATCGCAATGGTGGCACTTTTGTTGGACTTAATGATTTTCGCTAGCTGATTGATACCAGGAGTCATTCATGAAGTACAGGATAAAGGAGGATTCCACATTTCATCTGGCGATTGTGGTTCTTCTCTCTCTAATTGTCACAGCCTGCTCACATACAGTTCAGGTTGAAGGAAATTATCCAGCCCCTGTAGGCCATCAATTTCCTCTCTCTGTAGGAATCTACCTCAGCGAGGATTTCAAAAATTACACCTATCAAGAAGATAGTGAAGACCGTGAAGAGTGGAAAATAAACACTGGCAGAGCCCAGGAAAATTTATTTGAAACGGTTCTCGGCTCCATGTTTATTAACACTATTTCTCTATCTGAATACCCTAAGGATGTACCCGCCAATGTAGAACTCGTCATAGTCCCGGAGGTTCGTGAACTCCAATTTACTATGCCTCGAGAGACCAGAGTTAATATTTTTGAGGTCTGGATCAAGTATGACATGAACGCCTATGACTCCCGGGGTAACCAGGTGGCCAGCTGGGTAATTACCGCTTACGGCAAGACACCGACAGCCTTTCTGCAGTCTCAGGAGCAAGCTTTAACTCAGGCTATCAATATCGCCCTGCGAGATGCAGGGGCAACTTTGTATACAGGTTTTGAGAAGGTACCAGAGCTACAGGCATTTCTTTCTGGCAAGGTCAGATCTGCCTCTTTACAGGAATTTAAAGTGAAGTCCCCACAGGCTGAATAGAGGATTTTATTGTGTTCAAGCCATTTATTGTTTTAACCCTGGTAATCCTCAGCGGCTGTACCACCGTAGTTATTGATGAGTACAGGCGCAGCGACGGTGAGCTTGCAGCTGGGGATTCCGTGGTGATACTAGGACGTCGTCATTCCAGCGATTATGAAACAGAACCTAACCTTATCGCCTGTGTCGGCAGGGAGCTACACAACCCAGAAATGGGGGTTAACATTATCCCCGAAAAAGAGTTTGTCGATATTATGTACCCTTGGTTCGAGCCCAGAACCGCACCAATGCATGTCCGTTCACTCGATCGTCTGATGGAGAATAAAGAAGTTCGGGAGCGCATGGAATCCTATGGGGTTAAATACATAGTCTGGATAGACGGTTCCACAGAAACCACTGCCAGTGCTGGTTCTATCAGCTGCACCATCAGTACCGGCGGGGCTGGCTGTTTTGGCTTCGGCACCTGGGACAAGGAATCCGATTATGAAGCAGCCGTGTGGGATTTTCGCGACCGGGAGCTCTCCGGAAAACTTAGCGCAGACGCCAAAGGTACATCCTATATGCCCGCTATCGTGATTCCCATCCCCTTGATCGCTCGAGTACAGAACAATGCCTGCAAAGGAATGGCCGTTCAACTACAGCAGTTCTTAATACCCGCAGTAAGAACAAGTTCATAAACAAACTATAAGCAGGGAGGCTGAGGTAATGCTGAATGTTTTTCGACTGTGTGTATCGATACTGGTTGCTGCATGTACAGCCTGTGCATTCAATCCAGCCACCAATCGCCCTGACCTGGTATTGATGTCAGAGGACAAAGAGATTTCTATTGGTAAGGAAATGCATGAAGAGCTGATAGAAAGCACTCCCATTTACCAGGACCCTGTACTCACGGCCTATGTTAATCATGTAGGGCAAAAGGTGGCAGCAGCCAGTGACAGACCCGGCCTCAAGTATCACTTCACCATTATCGACAGCCAGGATATCAATGCCTTTGCTTTGCCTGGAGGCTATGTCTATATCAATCGTGGTCTACTCACCTACCTCCACTCGGAAGCGGAAATGGCAGCCGTTCTTGCACATGAGATTGGGCACATTACTGCGCGCCATGCCGTACGGCAGAAGACTGCAGCCACCGGTGCCAGTGCCGCATCAGTATTATCTGTGCTGGTTACCGGCAGCCGGGTTGTTGGCGACGCCGCCAATCTCTGGAGTACCGCCGCGGTAAAAGGTTATGGCAGGGAGATGGAATTAGAGGCTGACCGCTTCGGTGCTCAGTATATGTTCAAGGCCGGCTATGACCCCACAGCTATGATCAGTGTGCTCGGCATATTAAAAGACCAGGAAACCTTTGCCCGTAGACGCGCTCGTGTCGAGGGAAAGAAGCCACAAACGTATCATGGCGTATTCTCCACCCATCCTAGGAACGATATTCGCCTACAGGAAGTGGTTAAGGCAGCGGGCACTCTGCCCGAAGAAAGCAAAGACGTAAAAGTAGCCTACTATCGCGAGAAAACCGATGGCCTAATTTATGGCGATAATGCCAGGCAGTCCAATAAAAACCGTTTTAATCACAAGCGTCTGGGATTCTCGTTGTTATTTCCCGATGGCTGGACAGTAAACAATCAGCGCTCTTCTATTGTAGGCACAGCCCCAGACAAGTCAGCAACTATTACTATCAAGGTCGCTAAACGCGAGGGTAACCAACCCGCAGATATGGCCTTGAGGGAAGAGTATGATATACGCAAGCTGGAACAAAGTGAAAAACTGAATCAATATCGACTGGAGGGCCACACAGGAAAAGTCCCCTCAGTGGAAAAAGAAAATGTTGATCCGGATAGGGTTGCGATTATCTATTATGGAAGCCGGCAATTCATGCTGGAGGGTAAAATTACCGATTCATCATCCCATAAAAAGGATGATCTGGAACAATATGATACCATGTTTTTAACCAGTATTCGCAGCTTTAGGCCCTTGCGAGAAACGGATATTGTGGAGAAGGATATCAGACGGCTGCGCTACGTTAAAGCCACAGAAAAAACCACTTTTTCCTCTTTGGCAAGGCATATGGAAATTGGAGAGTATGCAGAGGAGCAGCTGCGATTACTTAATGGCTATTATCCTCGCGGCGAACCTGAACCCGGAGAGTGGATTAAAATAATACAATAAGAAATACAGCTCAAACCTTACAATTGCCCTTGGCAATCAGGTCAATATTCTGTATATCTAGTTCAAATTGCACAAAGAATTAGATAACAATGTGCGAGAGGTCTATAACGGATCTACTATCCCTTTATTGAGGTAACTTAATAATAAGGGTGAGCATAGAGCATACTGTGCCCCAACCTCTTTGAGAAAGAGATACCATTATTGAGCATAAAAGGTAAGTAACCTCTTGCATCCAGGGCTAAATGTTATTTAGTTAGGACCCAAAAAGAATAGATAAACCTGAGATTATCCTTTTTCTATTTCCCATGGATCAATTATTGAAAGTAGGCATAACCATAATAATAGGAGCTTTAAATGAATGGCATGATGATGCAGTCTCAACTTACCCTCACTGGTATCATACAACACGCCTTAAGCAATTCACCCAATAGTGAAATAGTCTCTGTTACTGCGGATAATCCACACTTCCGTTACACCTACAAAGAAGCTTTTAAACGCTCCGCCCAGCTTGCCCAGGCACTATCCCGACTGGGTGCCAAACGCGGTGATCGTATTGGTACTCTAGCCTGGAATGATCATCGCCACCTTGAACTTTACTACGCAACATCATGTAGCGGGCTTGTTTGCCACACCATTAATCCACGTTTATTCCCTGAACAAATTCACTACATTATCGAACACGCCGAGGACCGCTGGCTGTTTATTGATCCTATTTTTGTTCCGCTCATTGAGAAACTTGCCGATAGGCTCACCAGTGTAGAGGGCTTTGTCGTCTTGACTGATAAAGCCCATATGCCCCAGAGCACTCTGGAAAATTACTTTTGTTATGAGGAACTCCTCCATAATCATTCCGATAATTTCCAGTGGCCGGAACTGAATGAGCAGAGTGCTGCCGCACTTTGCTATACCTCAGGCACAACGGGTAATCCTAAGGGTGTGCTCTACTCCCACCGCTCAATGACACTACACACCTACGGGGTACTAATGCCGGATGTCTTTGCCATTCGGCAAAATGAAGCCATCCTTCCCGTTGTTCCCATGTTTCATGTTAATGCCTGGTCTATCCCTTATGCGGCACCAGCCGTGGGCGCCAAGCTGGTACTACCCGGCCCTAAAATGGGTTGCGGAGAGACACTCAGTCGGCTTATGCAACAGGAGTCTGTCACTATTGCTGCAGGCGTGCCTACCGTTTGGTTGGCGCTACTCAAATACCTGCGCGAAACCGGAGAAACCATCCCCAGCCTTAACCGCGTGGTCGTCGGCGGTTCTGCCTGCCCCTGGAGCATTATGGAAGAATTTGAGGAAAAGCATGGTGTCTACACACACCATGCATGGGGTATGACAGAGATGAGCCCTCTAGGCACTTACAATGCCCGAGTGGACAACAAATTGTCGGCCTGTGAAGCCAAAGCTTTGCGCCTAAAACAGGGGCGCGCTGGCTTTGGCGTGGAAATGCGTATTGTCGATCCCCTAGGTAGCCCCCTACCTCACGACGGTACTGCATTTGGCGCACTGCAGGTGCGGGGTCCCTGGGTTTGCGAGCGCTACTATAAAGCAGAGGAGTCAGCCCTTACCGCCGATGGCTGGTTTGATACCGGAGACGTAGCCACTATAGATCCTGCTGGATACCTAACCATTACTGACCGCACCAAGGACGTAATCAAATCTGGTGGGGAATGGATTTCTTCCATAGAGCTGGAAAATTTTGCCATGACCCTCGAAGATGTCGCCGAGGCAGCTGTTATAGGGGTACCTCATGAAAAATGGGCCGAGCGACCTCTATTGATCGTAGTCCCAGAGACGGGTAAGGAACCCGAAGCTGAGAAAATTCTCAGCGCCTATCATGGACGTTTTGCGAAGTGGTGGATTCCCGATGATTGCATCATCACCGCAGAAATTCCTCATACCGCTACGGGAAAAATCAGCAAAAAAGACTTGCGACAACAATTTTCCCAACACCTATGGTCCCAAGAGGTATCAGTATAAAGCTCCGGCATAACGCTCAGTATATTCGAATCCCCGACTAACCGGGCAGTCAGCCCGGTTAACTTCTTAAAACCTATGGCAATAACTAAATGCCCTGTGGTTCACACTCTATTGAGCTTCCTTAGCGCTGATATATCTCTGTCATATTCTTTTGCTAGAAAGCTTCCCACACTTATCTGGGATCTCTAGCAAATGTTCAAAAGAATTTTGTCTACTTTATTGATCATCGGTTCAGCCACTGCGAACATCACTTGTGCCGACAACAACGTCGGTCCTGCAAAGACCACTATGGTCATCGCACATCGAGGTGCATCGGCTTATTTACCAGAGCATACTCTCGAAGCGAAAGCCATGGCCTATGCCATGCGACCGGACTATATCGAGCAGGATTTGGTGCTTAGCAAAGATGATCACTTAATTGTGATGCATGATATCTATCTCGATAGTACAACCAATGTGGCGGATGTATTTCCTGGCCGCGCCCGTGAAGATGGGCACTACTACACGATCGATTTCACTTTAGAGGAGCTAAAAAAACTCCAGGTTAGCGAAGTCTTCTCTATAGGCGAAGACGGCCCTCAGGCAAAATATCCACATCGTTTTCCTCTTTGGAAGTCCAGCTTCCAACTATCCACTTTCGAAGAAGAGTTGGAACTAATACAGGGCTTAAATAAATCCCTGGGCTACGATATCGGTATTTATCCTGAAATTAAAAAACCCTATTTTCACCACTGGGAAGGCAAAGATATCGCTGCAATTGCCCTACAAAAACTCAAGGAATACGGTTACAGCGATAAGCAACAAAAGGTTTTCTTACAGAGCTTCGATGCCGAGGAATTACAACGCATTAAGTTTGAATTAATGCCCGCAATGGGTATGGATCTTCCCCTAGTCCAGCTTATTGCGGCAACGAGTTGGGGAGAAAAATTGATTGAAATTAACGGCACTATCCAAAACTACGATTACGACTGGATGCTGGAGCGTGGCGGCTTACGTAAAATTGCCAGCTATGCCGATGGCATCGGCCCCTGGTATCCCATGTTGATGGAAGTTGAGAATGGTCAGCCAAGGGCAAATAATGTAGTTCGCCGGGCCCACCGCAGGGACCTTCAGGTTCACCCTTACACTTTCCGCGCCGACCCGGAAAAGCTGCCAGAGGAATTCGAAAGCTTTAACCAATTCCTCCACTTTGCCGCCTACCAACTGCGAGTGGACGGTATTTTCACTGACCAGCCCGATCAAGCTGTCAATTACCTTTCCCGTCCACACCATAGAAAACACGGATACTAAGCAACTAAAAAAATGGCCGCATAAGCGGCCATTTTCCTAATTAAACTTAGAGAAGTCTGCAGGACGCTTCTCCATAAAGGCGGTTGCCGCTTCTTTAAATTCCTCAGAAGTGAGACGATCCTGGAAATGGCGGCCTTCCTCCTGAATAAACTCCAACCCCTTTTCTTGAGTCGCGCGACGCAATAGCTGCTTAGACAGGCGCACGGCAGCCGGTGCCTTAGCTGCTAGCTCAACAGCCACTTCACGAGCACGTACAATTGCCTGTTCAGGTTCAACTGCCTCATTACAGATACCAATATTGACCGCTTCTTGAGCGCTAAATTTTTTGCCTAACAGCAGCAACTCCGATGCCTTTGCGTGACCGGCAATACGGGGCAGCAGATAACTGGAACCATACTCAGGACAAAGCCCCAAGTTCACAAATGGCATCTGGAACATGGCATCATGACCGGCAAATGACAGGTCACAGTGCAACAGCATGGTGGTGCCGATCCCCACTGCCGGACCATTCACGGCCGCAACCACTGGCTTGGGGAAGTTGTAGAGTGCACTCATAAACTGGAAGACCGGAGACTCCTCCCCTTCCGCGGAACCGCCGAGAAAATCTGCCAAATCGTTACCACTGGTAAAAATACCTTCAGCACCAGTGAGGATAACTACGCGGATATCAGTATTATTGACAGCACTATTGAGGAGCTCCGCCATGGCGGTGTACATCGCCATAGTCAGTGCATTTTTGCGCTCAGGGCGATTGATAGTTATTTCCAGGATACGCTCGTTGACCTGGGCCTGAATTTCCGCGCATGCGCTTTGCATAATGTTCTCCGGGTTCGAATCATTTGAGACTGATAGACAGCCGTTAGTGGCTAAAAAACAGAGCCGCGAGTAAACACAGAGCTCTTAATCGTTTTTCCGGGATACTAATAGGATTAATACCTAAGCGTACAACCGCGAAAACAGCTGACTACTGTTGATAGGCGTAAAATTGCGTTGCGGTCCACAAAGGGTAGCAACTTTCATCTTATTAGTTAGCACAAAAGGCTTGATATCCAGGTAAATAGCCGCGAGCCGCCTTTGACAGGCGATTCATATTAACCGCTGCACCCACAGAGGCGAGTTCATAAACAACCACATTCGTTGACGGGAATAGCCCGGTAGAACATTGGCACCGGGCTATTCGTTCAGATTGCCGATTAAGGCTTTAGTGCGGAATCTCTACGCAGAGGCTGGCACATACAGTGAACGCCGCCTCCCCCTGGAGTAATCATGGAAATATCTGGATCAATGACCTCCAGGCCGTGGGCCCTGCACTTCTCGGCGAGGCCCGTATTGGCTTTGGGTAGCATCACTCGATCATTCCCCAGGGCCACCACATTGACTCCCAGCTCCAGCACTTGCGGGAAGGGAATATCGATAATCTCGATATTGCGGCTCTTGAACCACTGCACCAGCTCAGGTTCTACGGCATCGACACAGATAGCCGCAAGCTTTTCCGCCAACATCGCCACCAAAACATCGATATGTAGGAAGAAAGGATCAAACTGGTAGCCTTTCACTTCCCAGCCCTCCTTCTCTACCCAGCTCTTCATCTGTGCAAAGCCCTGGGGACTGGTGCGCTCACCGGAATAGCCACACAGAATAACTCCCGGCTCCAGTACCATAAAATCGCCACCTTCCAAAGAGCCGGCGGTGATGACATCGTAGATGGGGATTTCCAGTTCAGCATACTTCTTGACGATGGGAGCCCACTCCCCCCGGCGCCATGGGCTAAACATTTGCGTGACAATTGGCCCCCAGGGGGTCATTACTGAAGAATCACGCCCATAGATCTGGTAAGGCAGGCTGCTGTCTGCCGGAATCAGGTGAGTAGTCACTCCCGCATGGCGGTAGGCATCCATCATTTCTTTGTGTTGCGCCTCAGCCACTTTGTGGTCGAACTGCATTCCCAAGCGCTCGGCGCGACGGGCACTGGCATTTCCTGTGCGCCAGCTGAAATTATCCACCGGACCGATTAGTACATCGCGCAATACACCGTACTCGGAGTCCATTCCCCAGTTAGTCAGTGGAGCAGTACCGCCGTTGTCCTTGCGGTACTTCAAGGTAAATTCACTCATGATCAATCCAAATCGGTTTATAGGACCACGGCCAGTCCTGCGGACTCGCCAGGCATTCTTATTTCATATTGATTAGCAGGGATAATCAGCCCACTTCGGCGCTATTTAACATGGCATGTAACAGGACGTTACAGCCGGCTTCCAGGTGTCCCGGTTCAGCCGACTCCGCCTCATTGTGTGAAAGCCCCCCGGCACAGGGCACGAAAATCATTGACACGGGTGCAACCCGGGAAACGTAGACCGAGTCGTGCCCAGCTCCAGAAACCATCTTGCGATGACTGTAACCCAAGTTCTGCACTGCACTATCTACCGCCTCGACACAGCCTTTATCGAATGCCACAGGTGGTGAGTACCACTCTTCGCGTATATCGATGGCGACACCACTGGCTTCCTGAACCTGCTCAGCTACCCGATAGAGGGTGCGATGCAAGTGCTCTAACCCCTCCGGTGTCGGGTGACGTAAATCCAGTGCAAGAACGACTTTCTCCGGCACTGTGTTGCGGCTGCCTGGCGCTGCACGCAAATCACCACAGGTAATTCTGGCATCTGTAGAGTAAGCCCTCACTTCTCCGTAAAGCTTCTCACACAGCCACGCCATGGCCTGCACAGGATCGCGACGATCTTCCATTGGGGTGGGTCCCGCGTGACAGGGAGTTCCAAAGAAGGTGACATCGTACCAACGAATCCCCTGCACCCCGGTGACGACACCAATCACCTGATCCTGCTTTTCTAGAATTGGCCCCTGCTCAATATGTGCCTCAAAGGCAGCCTTAATCGGTGTCGGTTGGACAGGTTCGGTTCCCAAGTATCCGATGCGCTCCAGTTCCTGGCCGATTGTGACCCCGGACTTATCCATGCGGCTGTGGCCATAATCGAGGCTGAACTCTCCAGCCCAAACTCCAGATCCGACCATAGCGGGGGAGAAGCGAGCCCCTTCTTCGTTAGTCCAAACCACCACCTCCAGGGGGGCCTTGGTTCTAACCCCGCGCTCATCAAGGGTGCGCAACACTTCGAGACCGGCCAATACACCGTACACACCATCAAACTTTCCACCGGTGGGCTGGGTATCCAGATGTGACCCTGTAATTACCGCGGGCAAGTTATTGTCGGTGCCAGGACGCCGGGCAAAGATATTACCCATGCGATCCACACGAATTTCACAGCCGATTTCCCGGCACCAGCGTACGAACAGGTCTCGCCCTTTGCGATCCTCATCGGTCAGTGCCTGCCGGTTACAACCACCAGCTGGGGTTGCACCGATTTCAGCCATTTGCATAAGGCTTTGCCAGAGACGCGCGCCGTCGATACGCATTTGTTGTGCGGGGTTTTCCATTCAAAGAACTCCGGGCCTAATATTGAGGATCATACTAATCGCTTTGCCAAAACTTATGTTTTGATCCGGGCAGATTAAAGAGAGCATTATTTCGCCGCTGATCAAAACTCGACCAGGAATACGCCCAAATGACTCTCACCTATAGCTCATACCTGAAAATTGACGAGCTGCTTGAGTGCCAGAAGCCCCTTTCCGATGGCCCTGAACACGATGAACTTCTATTTATAGTGATACACCAGAGCTACGAGCTGTGGTTTAAGCAGATATTACATGAACTGGACTTTCTGGTGCGGCTCTTCAATAACGGCGAACGCAACCGCGCGCTACACACCCTAAAACGTGTAGATACGATCTATCGCACGCTGATCCAACAAGTGGATATCCTTGAGACCCTGAGACCATTGGAGTTCTTATCATTCCGCGACCGCCTATCAACCGCCAGTGGTTTTCAGTCGTTTCAGTTCCGCGAGCTGGAATTCCTCTACGGGTCCAAAGATCCAAAAAAACTGGAGAATTATGAGCTCGGCTCGGACCACTACCAGCGCCTAATGAAGCGGTTGGATGCTCCAACCTTGTGGGATGCATTCCTGAGATTCCTGGTTCACGAAGGTCACCCGGTACCTGCACAAGAATTAAACCGGGACTTTCGCCAAGTTGCCGAACCGTCTCCAGCAATACAAAAAGTTCTCATCGATATCTATCGCAATGACCCCCTGCTGAGTGAAATCTGCGAGGCCCTGGTCGATATCGACTCTTCTTTACAACAATGGCGCTATCGACATGTAAAAATGGTAGAGCGGACGATTGGCAGCAAGATGGGCACAGGGGGTTCCAGCGGTGTTGGATACCTGAAGAACACTCTGTTCAAAGCGGTATTTCCCGATCTCTGGGCCATTCGCGCTGAACTCTAACGGTCAAAGGCTACACATTCCCTGTTGAAAGACTCGTTTTTTGACTTTCAACAAATAGAGACAAGCATAAAAAAAGCCAGCAACTTGCTGGCTTTTTACTCTTCTGCAGAAGCAGACTGACTTCTCGCTGAATTACTTCTCGAAGGGCACCAGAGATACCTGGATTCCCGGGCTCACTTCCTTGGCAGCATCTGCGATCTGTACATAGGTGTCAGCACTGGATTTGTTGTGCGCACGCACAATCACAATGGCTTGAGGATTCTCGGCATACAGCTGCGCGATACGAGCGCGAACAGCGCGGCTATCGATGCGACTACCACCTAAAGTGATCTCGTCGTTGGCGTTCACAACCAGCAGGATATTTTGCTTGTCTGGATCAGGCGGATTGTCCTGGGTCTGATTCGGATCAGGCACATTTACGTCCAACGCTTTCTCTTTTACAAAGGACGCCGTTACGATAAAGAAGATGAGCATGATGAACACTACGTCCAGCATGGGCGTCAGGTCGATATCCGCCTTTTCTTCTTCTACGGCCTTTCCGCGTCGTCTACTCATAAAACACCGTGCTGTTATCAAATACCAAGGGTGCCGGTTTAACCGGTCTCATCTGGTGGGCAAGATTGCCGCGAATCGCCGGGCATTGCAAGTACAACCTATAACCCAAGGAAATAACTCTTACAAATCAATGAGTTATAGAAAAGCCTCAAGCGATCAGGTCAATTTTTGATCGAAAAATCCGACTAGCGCTGCTCCAGATAACGCTGGTAATCGGGTACTTCGCGGTCAAATTCACAGTCCATCAGGGCCGATTGGATGATCATATCGGCACTACTCGAGTTACAGGCCACAGGAATATTCCAGGCCGCCGCAATCCGCAGCAGTGCCTTTACGTCTGGATCATGGGGCATGGGCTCAAAGGGGTCCCAGAAGAAGACCAGCAGGTCTACTACCCCCTCACTGATACGGGCTCCCAATTGCTGATCGCCACCCAAGGGGCCGCTCAGGAGCTTCTCCACTTTAAGGCCAGTAGCTTCCTCTATCTTTCCGCCTGTTGTGCCAGTAGCCAAAAGGCTGTGCTTTTCCAGTAGGGAGCGGTGTCGAAGGCACCACTGAATCATAGCCCCCTTGCGATTGTCATGGGCAACCAGAGCAATACGTTTACTCGCAGGTAGCGCCTTAGAGATAAATTCCATGAGGACCTCAACAAAATATAACGCTTCTATATTATCCCAATCACACAGAAGTTGTTCTCTTCCTGCCCGATCCAACGGTGTATTAGGGAATTGCTTTCAACAGAAATAGGTTCACCCCGGTATAATATTCAAAACCTCGTACCTAAATAAGGAGAGAATATGAGCGTAGGAGCCTGGGAGCCACAGGTGAGTGGCCAGCAAGAAGAAAACCATTGGGAATTCGACCGGGATCAATTGCAGAGGCTTATCAGTGTTGCCGTCTCTGATAACAGCCTAAGCGATAAACTAAATGAGGAAGACCTAAGAGCATCACAGCTTATTCGCCTGCCTGCTCAACAATGGTTAGAGGAAAGCCAACATTGGAATAACGAGCAGCTGTGGCAGCTCATACGCTTCTTTACTCTCGCAGAAATGGAATTGACTGGATGGGATGCAGGAGCAGAGTCCGCTGTGATTCCCCTGGCAAAAGAGTTACGCAATCGCAAAGCTCCACTGCAAAAAGAGCAACTGCTCTGGATTCGCCAACACTCCAATAACCGCTACCTTCCTTACGGACCGCTATAACCGATTTAAGACAATAGCCATTCTTTATGACACGGTGATAGAGCCACTAAGCTATCCTCTATCACCTAGTCCTCTCGACAAAGTGATTGACGTCTTAAAAAAGAATCACTCGGCCTCTCTAATACAGTTCAGAAACCTTGAAACATTCCAGCCTTTATCCCGTGATCCCTGTCACTGACAAAGTCCATTTCAAGACAATAACAGGCTAACTAAGTATTGCCTGGGCAAGGTTAAAATTGTTTTCAGGAAAGAACATCACAAAGCCCAATTGGGGAGCCCGCCTTTACCATTATTAAGACAAGGGCCTTTAACGGGCAAGATAGGGTTAAGAAGGAGATAGGCTGTCACTAGATAACAAAGAATCCCCATTCAATATGTCTATTCAGCAAGTTATAAATTTCAAAATCTTTGAAATCTTATAGCTCAGCGAATACCCACTAACTTTTTGCTATTGCATTCGTGGCCCAGTTAACTCCAGCCATGAAAAGGTGATACTAGTTGCGCGTATTTCACAAAAATCCCTCCTCGAATCTCTGGCAAAAGCAAATCGACTGCTGACACCAATGGGAAAATTCTTCGTAGATATCGAACTCAATCCAGGCAATATCCCTATAAACACAAAGGCTATATCAATAATCAAAGATGGGTGTGTACATTCAGGAAAGCGCCTAAAACTAAAAAGGGGAAGGAACACATTGCGCTCGGCACCGTATGAGGGATGGATACCGATTACGAGCTCACAAGGATATATTCACAGTGCGCCTCGAGTGCAGTGCATTCTTTCCTGATACCCAAATAGCGACTCCCCTCTTCTAGTGGGCTTTTAGGCTTTAAAGGTAAAGTGTGGATCACTGTATATATTAGCCGCCGGCGAAAGCAGTACTGTAATCACAGCTACTCTCAAGGCCCATCTATGCAAGTTTCCACAGGGAGCCATGCCCCTTCATAGGGTTTCTTACAGGAACTGGATACCTCTACTAAGCCACACATGGCCTGTGACTTAATCAGGGAAGCACAAGTTTCATGAGTTGACTAAGTGTTTCTTTAACTGCAGGGCCAATGAGCAAACCGAGTATCGAGCATTTTTATTCAACAACTCTAGAATGGGAACTCTCACCCCCTGAACAAGCCGGCAAAGATCCTCTGTTACAGACAGCAGATACTAAGAATTCACCGATTCCAGTCCGTTAAGTTTTGTTAACCCGATACTCCACCTATACACAGCTTCTCTAGTCAGAGTTTGAGTTGCGTCAGACCTGCAAATACATATAGGTTTTATCTCCTTAGCAAAAAACGGAAGCCGCCGACAATCCATAGGAAATTACTCAACTATTCACTTGCGGTTACTCATTTTGCTTAATGCTTTGAAAGAAAAACAAAACCATTCCCGACTATGTAAATTTTACTCATTCACCTCTGAAAACTCTCCTTTTAGGCCCTGAAGTTGAAAATATATAAAAAAAATCCAATTTTTTTATAGGAAATAGCAAAATTCCTTATAAAACACTTGCATTTAGGTATACAAATAAGCTGCAATTAGCGCCGCTCTCTTGGGGGGACTCACTATCAATTGTTTTCTGCCGAAAACAGACGTCTTCGGCAGTGCAAATCACTGTGAAGATGGCTGAGAATAATTGATAGGAATGCCCCCATTTAACAAAACAATACTTTTGCAGGGAAATTTAAATGGCTACTAAAAAAGCACCCGCAGTCGCCACTGGCGATATTGCACAATTGGAAGCAGAACTGCGCTCTCTTACCACCAAACTGGAAAGCGCCCGTCTCAAACAAGAGAAGGACCTGACTGCTCAAGTGGAAAAGTTGGCAAACAGTGCCAAGAAAGCCGCAGAGAAAGCGAAAGCTACTCAAGAAAAAGTTGCCGCTGTTCGCGCCAAGAAGAAAACTCCAGCACAACAAAACCAGCTGAAGAAAGCTCGCGATGCTGCCGCAGCAGCTAAAACAGCCGCTGCAGAGGCCAAAACTGCTGCTGCAAATGCTAAAGAAGAGCTGGCCAGCATCAAAGCGGCAAACAAGCTTGCCGCTAAAGTAGCCAAAGTTGTCGCTAAAGAAGAAGCTGCGATTGCCAAGAAGCTGGCTGCTGAAGAGAAGAAGAAGGCTGCTGCAGAAGCCAAAAAAGCTGCAGCTGCTGCCAAGAAAACAACTACTGCAAAGAAAAAGCCCGGCCGCCCAGCCAAAGCTGATACCGCTAAGAAAAAGCCTGGCCGTCCGCCCAAGGCCACTAGCACTGAAGAGCCGAAGAAAAAGCCAGGTCGCCCCAAGAAAACCGAAGAAGCTAAAAAGCCCGGTCGTCCAGCCAAAAGCGAAGCCGCCAAGAAAAAGCCTGGCCGTCCAAAGAAAACTGAAACCGAAGCAGCAACAACTGAAGCTGCTCCTGTAAAACGCGGTCGCGGCCGCCCGCCAAAGGCAGAAACTGCGAAAAAGAAGCCCGGTCGCCCGGCCAAAAGCGAAGCAGCCAAGAAAAAGCCAGGGCGCCCCAAAAAAGTTGACGCCGCAACCCCAGCTGCAACTGAAGCTGCTCCTGTAAAGCGTGGCCGCGGTCGCCCACCCAAGGCTAAGTAAGTCACTTAGCCGATTCGGTTGGGGCTACGGCTCCAACTGAATAGACCCCGGCAATTCCGGGGTCTGCACTTCAGCTCTTTTCGCTCTCAGTAGCAAGCCTGACCTCTCGTATACAGTGGTCCTCTCCCAAAAACAAAACACAATCAGCCCAGTTGGGCATGTCACTAATAAGATTTCTTGTTATCCGCTCGTAGTGCTCAATAAAGCGGTCCAACTCAGAATCTTGCATACCCACGCCAGTGCGCTCACGCAATCTTTGTTCCTGCAGTTTACGCCACACAGCAATTGACTCCATTCCCGGCGCACACAGCATCACCATAGTATCTACGCGCTTAAACAGCTCCATATAAGACCCTTGCAGCTGCTGATTGATAAAGTTTCTCCAGAGGCCGGAAGCATCCTCGGTCCTTTCCAGTGCGTTAATGGGCTGCGGTGGGGTTTCCGATGCCCTAGCGCCAAGGCACCAACCCTCAAATAAGACAATATCCACCCTGCCCTTATGCACCGGCCACCCAGAGCGAGGAACCCTATCATCCTTGGATTTATCAAAACGCGGCAGGGGTATTTGGGATTGCTCTTGAGCGCCACGAAGGGCATCCAAAGTTTCTATTCCCAGTTGAACATCGTGAGTACCCGGCACACCGCGGGTGCAAAGGAGCGGGTGAATCTCTTGTGAGAGCTGATAACGTTGTGAGCGGGTCAGGTAAATATCATCCATCGAGAAAGTACAGCTGTTGAGGCCCAGCCTCGTTAGAACCTGGCAAATAAAATCCGACAACGTTGACTTGCCGGTGCCCTGGCCACCACTGATCCCTACAACCAGGGTTTGCCCAACACGGTGTCGCTGAGCCAGCCACAATGCCAATGGCAGGTAATAGGCCTCAATCTCCCGGAAGAACTCCGAGGGAAGCCGATGCTGCTGAATAAAACTGTCAATTTCTTCTCTCAAGCTTTCCCCGGCTAACTTGCGGCTAAGCTTGGAAATCTCTTCCGGCCAGTGTGTAAGCATTTCTGTTCCTAACCTCTGCTCTAACTGTTTCCCAATATTTTCTCCGGCTTTTGCCCCAACTATTAGTCAAATCCTTTAATCACAATAAAGAAACGGGGGCATTAGCCCCCGTAAGTCGTGATCACAAAAATAGTCTAACGAATAGCTAGCCTAGCTCAACTGAGGATTAGCGACCTTTTTCCTGGAAAATTTATCGCGTAAATGCCCTGGCAAAACCAGTAACACCGGAGTCACCAGTAGCGTCAGCAATGTGGAGAAAGACAGCCCATAAACGATGGCACTAGCCAGCTTGACCCAAAAGGAAGCAATAACACCATCCACCACAACGTTTCTTCCCACCATATCGACGCTCACCCCAAGCGCTAATGGCAACAAACCGAGAATCGTAGTCGCAGTAGTGAGAAATACCGGACGCAACCTTTGTGTGGAAGCCTTGAGAGCCGCTTCTGCGGGGCTAAGTCCAGGCTCACTCTTACGCACAAAGTTATAGGTATCGATCAATACAATATTGTTGTTAACCACAATTCCTGCGAGAGCAACGATCCCTACTCCAGTCATGATGACACTGAATGTGCTCTGACTAAGTAACAATCCCAACATCACCCCTATCGTCGACATAATCACTGAAGACAAAATCAACAACGACTGATAAAAGCTGTTGAACTGTGTTACTAGCAGGATAAACATCAAAAACAGTGAAAGCAGAAAAGCCACACCTAAAAACTGGAACGACTCATTCTGCTCTTCATCCGCACCGCGAAAAAGTAACTCCACACTGGGATCCACAGGATTCTGCTCAAGCCAGGCCCGGATTTCTTTCACCTTGTCATCCGGTAATACGCCGTCCTGGGCATCGGCTTTTACCTGCATGCGGGTAATACCATCAATCCTTTCAATCTTGTCCACTTTGGGCATGGCCACCGTCTGTACAAAACTACTGATTGGCACTGTACCGCGCGGAGTATTTACTTTTAGTTGATCCAGGGCGGCTATACCGCGAGCACTCTGTGGATAACGAATACGGATATCCACTTCTTCATCGGTGTCATCGGGGCGGTACTCCGCCACGCGTACACCGTTGGTCACCAACTGAACCGCTCGCCCCACCTCAGTTAAATCAGCTCCATACAGGGAAGCCTTGGCACGGTCTACCCGCACCTCCCACTGGATACCGGGCAGTGGTGCGGTATTCACAATATCCCGCAAACCACCGAAGTCATCCTCCATCGCCCGGTGCAGGCGCCAGGTTTCCGCCAACAATTTTTCGTAATCCTGCCCGCGTAGCTCCAGCACAATATCCTTGCCAACTGGCGGGCCCCCCTCCATCACATTGGCCGTAACCTTGATCCCGGCAAAATCCGCTGTACGCACACGGATATCTTCGAAAATATCGCGGCTGCGCCGCTCGCGTTCTTCGGCAGGCAATAGTTCCACCAACATATTGGCAATCTGGTCCGGTGCGCGATCGGAGTTGCCTGAAATTCCACCGGAGCCGATCGTCGTATGTGCAATCCGTACTTCGGGAATGCTAAGCACTGCTTTTTCCACCTGGGCAACCAATACTTTCTTCTCCGCCATGGAGAGGTTGCCCTGAGCCCGGATCTCAACGTTGCCGTACTGCTCCTCGGTCTCGGTGAAAAATTCGACCCCGGCACCAAAACGGCCAAAAGCGATAAAAATAGAAACCAGGAGAACAATCGTAGTGGCGAAGGCCATTGCCGGGCGGCGCAGAACAAAAGCCAAGAAGCGGGCATAGAAACCAGTAATTCCCGGCAAATGCGCGGGCTGTCCCTCTTCTAGCTGCTTTAAATAATCGCGCGTGGAAGTGGTCAGATTACTTTTGCCAAACAAAGCGCCCAGCACCGGAGCAAAAAACAGTGCGTAGAGCAGCGACCCCGCTAATACCGCAAAGACGGTGACCGGCAGGTAACGCATGAACTCTCCGACTACCCCCGGCCAAAGCATAATCGGTAGGAAAGCGGCGAGCGTGGTTGCGGTGGAGGCCACCACCGGCCAAAACATACGACTGACCGAAGCGATATAAGCGTTGCGTGCGCTCATACCTTCAGCCATTTTGCGATCGGCAAACTCGGTAATAACGATGGAGCCATCAATCAGCATGCCGAGAGCCAGCAACATGCCGAACATCACCATAAAATTAAAGGAATAACCCAGATACCATGTGACGATAGAACCAAACAGTAAAGAGAACGGCACCCCCAGGCCCACCAAGATGCCTGAGCGGAACCCCAAGGCGGCCACCACAATAATCATCACCAGCAGCATCGCGGTAAGAATATTGCCCTGCATCTCGCTGACCATATCCCGCGCAAAGTTGGACTGGTCAAAAACAAACTCGACTTTTACGCCCTGGGGCAATGCTCCCAACTCCTCTTGCACCACCGATCTGACCCGGTCGGCCACATTAACGGAACTGGCGTCGTTGCGTTTCTCTACATTAATAGCGAGTCCTGGCCGACCATTGATACTGGTGTAACTCACAGCGTCCTTAAAGGTGCGGCGAATATCGGTGACATCACCGAGGGTAACCACACCATCCGCAGAGTTCTTTAGTGGGATTTCATAGACATCCTGTGCGCTCTCAATAAGGCCAGGAACCTTGACAGAAAAACGTCCGCGATCCGTATCCAGTTCCCCTGCAGGAATCAGCAGGTTATTACCCAGTACCGCATTAATCAGTTCCGTACTGGTCACTTGGTAGTGTTCCAGACGCACCGGGTCGATTGTTGCCTCGACCACCTCTTCGCGATTGCCGTGTAGATCTGCACTCAAGACATCGCTGATATTTTCTATTTTGCGCTTGAGCAGCTGGGCACTGCTGAGCAGTACCCGCTCACTGACTTTTTCCCCGGAGAGGGTAACCACAATTGTGGGGAAGGGTTGTGCCGATGCCTCCTCGACGGTGGGCTCCTCCGCATCCCTGGGCAGTTCTGCACGAGCTCGCTCCACCGCATTGCGGATATCATCCACTGCATCATCCACATCAATTGCAGAGTCAAATTCCACCACGATATAGGCCAGGGACTCACGGGCGACTGCAATCACCTCGACAACGCCTTCGACAGCACGAATTTCCTGCTCCAGGGGGCGCACCAAAAGGCGTACACCATCCTCGGGTGATATGCCTTCATGGGTAACCTGAACCATGACAAATGGCGGGTTCACTTCAGGGCTAGACTCAATTGTCATAGCGCCGCGGGCCACCAGCCCCACAAGGACAATCAACAGCATCAGGCAAATAGCGCTGCGATTACGCTCAATCGCGCTCTCTAATAATTTCATCGCTAGTTACCTTTCTGATCTTCCTGTGCAGGCAGCCCCTTTGAGGCGGGCATTATTTCAGGATGAATATCTACAGATGGGGATTGCGCATTCAGTGCGGGCTCTGGTGGATGCATATCGACCCGAACGATATCGCCCTGGCTCACATACTCCTGACCGACGGTAATCAGAGTAACCGGGTCCGGCAAACCGCTGACCCAAACACCCCCATCCCCATCGCCCACCAAAGTGACGTTGATAAAATCTACCCGGTTATTTTCATCGAGAACACGCACACCCAATGTGCCGCTGTCATCCAGTGTCAGTAGCGAGGAATTAATATGGTGTGCCAGTATTTCACCGGTGGGCAGAGCCAGGCGACCACTCAAACCTCCGCGCAGCAGGTTACCGGGATTATTCACCGCCACCTCAACCCGGTAAGCGCGGGTCACTTCTTGGGCCTGCTGGCTGATATAACGCAACTTGCCCTGAACCGGGATACCGCGCTGTAATTCTGCGCTAGCCGGACCCGCGGGAACCAGATTGCCCACTTGATTCTCGGAGACCTCGCCAACCACCAGAATCGGATCCAAATCCAGCAGAGTCGCACACTCCTCTCCCCGGCGAATAAAATCCCCCAGCTCTACCGCGCGCTTATTGACCACGCCAGCAAAAGGCGCGCGAACTTTCAGGTTATCCACCATCACCTTGGCCGAAGTGAAATCCGCCTTCGCCTGTGCCAGGGCAACGCTCTGTTGAGCCATGGCCGTATCAGACTGCAAGCCCTTATTTTTTAAGCGCTCGGCGCCGGCATAATCCAGCCGCGCTTTATTCAATGCAGCTTCGGCCAGGGCCAGTTTTTCCAGGCGATCCTCTGCTTCAATTTCACAAATCACCTCGCCTTGCCGCACTTGGCTTCCCTCAGCTACCGGCAGTCGGGAAATAACGCCATCTAGCTCTGCCCGCAGGCGTACGCTGCGATTCGCTTCGGTATGACCATTGACCAGCACCCGTGTAGCGTAGGACTGAGCCTCAATTCGCTGAGCCTGAACCCGTATGGCCATCTCGGGCACAACTCCAACCTCTTCAGAAGGGCTAACGTCGTCGCCCTCCTTCTCAGGCAATAAAACTCCACTGAACAGCCAGGCAAGGGCCAGCAGGGTAACGAGCAGGGCGATTCGATAATTTCGGTTAGACCAAATGGATACCAGTGCACTCATAAATAGAAACCTGTCAGGCACAAATAAAACTGCCGCCGCTGGCGCAGTGATTTGAGTAGACCAAATTTTACACAGCCCAGCCATATTCCTAAATTGAAATCTCAGAGAAATAGATCAGATGACATGGCTGCGGGGCCGGCGACATCAGCGGATGTCTGAGCACAATGAGTATAAGAAGGGGGAATCATTTCGCGGGCAGCGCCGGAAAAATATGTACTAAGCAGCAGGGAGAGACCGGCCAGACAAATCCATAAGAGACACTGGCCGCATCATTTTATAAGAAATTAAGACAGCATCGATTCCAGAAAACCGAGCATGTCGGACTCATCATCAATCAATTCACCAGAACCAAATTCTGCATTCCAGTCGAGAAGTATTCTCGCCAGAGCCCTGGCCTGATCTGCCAAAGCAACCAACTCCTCGCGGCAATTCTTCGGCCCGGTATAGAGTTTTAATTTGCGGTGGCTATCGGCCAGCTGGTGGCTCGGATACTTGGAGCGGTACACCTCCAGCTTCCAGCGCAGTGAATGCACCATGTTGCGGTAAAACGTCAACTTTGTCGGCAGCTGCAACAGGGAAAAATCTTCCAAATCACCAAACAGGGTGCAATCGAGTCCGAGTACCTGGGTCTCACGGCTATTGTGTGCGGCGAAAACATTGGCGCTACGGGGCTCCGCCAACAGCATGGAGAGGTCACCAAATAATTCACCTGGGCGGATAACCGCGAGAGTCCGCTCCCCTCCATGACCGCTGGCTTCAACCTGGACCTGCAATTCACCACGCAGCAGGAAAAAAACCCACTGATCGACATCGCCAGCGCGCAGTAACTGCTCCCCCGGCTGCAAGCTCAAAAGCCTGGAGCGCTTTAACAGCACGTCGTACTGCCACTCACTGGCCGCACGAATATCACGAAACAAATGAATAACGTTAAGGAGCTTATCGACAGCTTCCCGCGGATAGTCAATAAGAGGCTTAATTTCCATAGATACCGCAAAATTAGTGAAAACTTTTCCATTTTTTCCCGAAGTGTGGCGGATGCCACTTGGCGAGGCCGGATTCTAAACGATATCGGTCTGCCACACCCGTCGATGGCTATGACAATCGTTTCCCGGCTTAGACCCGCGATGCCGCGCGGGAGGGCATTCTAACCTCTCTAGGCTTGAACTCCATTGCAGTTGCAGTAGAGTTAGGCGAAGTGTTGAGCACAGTGTGCTCTCTCACACTTTCAATGCGCACTCATTCATAGGATTTGTGTGCACCGGGGAGGGATACCTCAATCTTAATAACCGGAGCCACGCTTCCGGACTTGCAGACACCATAGAACAATGAAATCGATAAAAATTGTCTTCTCACTTTGGGTGTTAACTTTTGCTGTAACTGCCTCAGCTGCACCGCTCTTAAATGGCCTTGCGCTCGAACAACAATTCAACAAAGAGCTCTATATCGCCGCCATCTACTCAGAGAGTCTCTCCACGGACTCCGCCAACCTCTACAACACAGAGATACCGCGGCGCCTGGAAGTACGGGTGTTGGCCAAGAGCCTGCCCGCACGCCGCTTCCGCAATCAGTGGATGGAGAGTATCGCCATCAATAACCGCGGTGACACACTGAGCAGCCAAGCTGAAGATATGGTGACCTTCGCCAACCTATTTAGAGGCCGCCTGCACCGCGGGGACCAGTTAGCTGTAGACTTCGCTGCCGACAGCGGTATCACCACGGTTTCCCTCAATGGCATCACTCTCGGTGAGATAGCCAACCCGGATTTCTTCAATACCCTGCTGCGCGCTTGGATCGGCCCAGTGCCCCCTTCTACGGATT
Organism: Microbulbifer sp. CnH-101-G; assembly: GCF_052466775.1. NCBI lineage: Bacteria > Pseudomonadati > Pseudomonadota > Gammaproteobacteria > Cellvibrionales > Microbulbiferaceae > Microbulbifer > Microbulbifer sp. CnH-101-G. The sequence goes on along the minus strand of NZ_CP174292.1, from coordinate 42,840 downwards.
TCCGCGATGGCCTGCTCTCCGCTGGTGATGTCCCCGCTTCCCTTCGCTCCACTTTTGAGAGTTTGGAGCCCAGCAGCGAGCGTATTGCTGAGCTGCAGCTGAAGCAGATTGGCCAGGAGGAAGCTCTCGCCGCGGCACAGGCCCCTCAGAAAGAAGAGGAGTTAGCCAAGCCCACAATGGTTGAGGTGGATCTCGCCCCCCCCACCATGACTCTGACTCCTGCAGCTCCCGCGGCCTCTGCACCACAAACTTCAGAAGCACTTACTTCAGAGCCACTTGAAGTGGCCGAGGAAGTCACAGAACAAGTGGCTGAGGCTGCAGATTCACTTGCCCAGGTGGAGGGAGAGCCCTTGGAATTCGAGGGTGAGAACAACAGCGAGCCAACGCAACTAGCGGCAAGCAGCCCTGAAAATATGGCCGCTGTCGATATGGATGACGAATTTGAAGAGGAAGATGAGGCGCCTCTGACTGCCGGCATGATACTCGCTCGCCAAATTTACACCTCTAATTTGCTGCGCCACACCTTCCGTCATATTCGCTATCCCAAACGCGCCCAGGAGCGTGGCCAGGAAGGCAGTGTGCGCCTGAATGTAGTGATCAATCCGCGCGGTGAGGTAGTGGATATTCAGGCAATCCAGGAGTCTCGATTTGGCACACTTAACCGAGAAGCCCGCGCAGCCGTCGAGAGGGCGGCCCCCTACCCTGCAGTACCCGCACAGCTGGGAGAGGAATCCTTCAGCTTCTCGCTGCCAATTACCTTTAACCTGCCTGACTAAATTGCTCTCCTAAAAGCCCCACTCAGTGGGGCTTTTGCTGAAAAAATACTGTTAGTATTTCTCCTGATTTCCCCTCCTCGCTAGCGCGGTCCCGGCTTGAAAGAAGCCACCATCTGCCGCAGCCCATCCGCCGCTAGACGCAGCCCTCTTGCCCAACCTCAGTGTCCCCTTTTACCATGTACCCTTGATTCAGCTGAGCAAAAATTAGCCAAAATGAAAAAACTACTATTACCTGTCGCGATTGCAGGCATCCTCGCCGGCACCCAACTATCCCTAATGGCCCAGGCCCACGACCACAGCGGTTCAGGTCATCACAAGGCCGCAGCTGAGCAAACGCAACTCTCCTCCGGCATCGACCTCAGCGCCATGGATACCAGCGTGCGCCCACAGGATGACTTCTTCGCATATGTGAATGGTACCTGGCTGAAAAACACCGAGATTCCCGCAGATAAGTCCCGTTGGGGCGGTTTCTCTATCCTGCGTGACAAGAGTACCGAACAGGTTAAAACACTGATTATGGAGGCCGGCAAAGGCGCCAGCAGTGCCGACGCCAAGCAGATTGGCGATCTTTACAACAGCTTTATGAATGAAAAGCTGATTGAGAAGAAAGGCATTGCCGCCGTTTCCTCCGAACTCGCCAAGATTGATGCTATTAAAACCCGCAAGGATCTGACCGACTTCTTCGCCTATGCCGACATCGCCGGCTATGACGTCCCCTTCGGTGGCGGCATTTACCAGGACCTGAAGCAGGTCGAGGACTACATCACCTTCCTGTGGCAGGCGGGCCTGGGTCTGCCAGACCGCGACTACTACTTCGAAGATACCGAGAAGAGCAAAGGCCTACGCAAAGCTTATAAAGAGTACCTGGTACAAATCCAGGAGCTGGCTGAGCTCGACAATGCCGAGGCATTCTCCGGCAAAATCTTCAAACTGGAAGAGAGCCTGGCCAAACACCACCGCACCCGCCTGGATAACCGCGATCCCGAAAAGTATTACAACAAGAAATCTGTTGCCGAGCTGAAAAAACTGATGCCCGCAGTGGACTGGGACAGCTACCTGAAAACCGCCAAGCTGGCCAAGGCCGACAACTTTATTGTGGGTCAGCCCGAGTACCTGGAAGCCGCCAACCAGATCATCGTCGATACCGACATAGCCACCTGGAAGCGCTACCTGAAGGTCAAGGTACTTTCTGCCATGGCGCCCTATATGCATAGTGACATTGCCCAGGCGCATTTCGACTTTTACAACACCAAGCTGCACGGTGTAGAACAGATGGAACCCCGCTGGAAGCGCGGCGTAGAGTTTGTGAATGGCGCAGTCGGTGAGCTGGTCGGTAAGCGCTACGTGGAGAAGTATTTCCCACCGGAAGCCAAGGCACGCATGACTGTGTTGGTGGACAACCTGAAAGCTGCCTACCGTGAATCCATCGAGTCGTTGGAGTGGATGGGCGAGGACACCCGCAAGCAGGCGCTGTTCAAGCTGGAGAACTTTACGACCAAGATCGGCTACCCCGACAAGTGGCGCGACTACTCCGCCCTCAAAGTGGACGCCGACAATCTCGTGAACAACGTGCTTGCAGCCAATCTGTTTGAAGCCAGCTACGATCGCAACAAGTTGGGCAAGCCCATCGATCGCGGTGAGTGGGGCATGAGCCCACAGACTGTGAATGCCTACTACAACCCGGCAATGAACGAGATCGTTTTCCCTGCGGCCATTCTGCAACCGCCTTTCTTTGATCTGAATGCCGACGACGCGGTGAACTACGGTGGCATCGGTGGCGTTATCGGCCATGAAATCGGTCACGGCTTCGACGACAAGGGTAGTAAGTTTGATGGCAGGGGCTACTTGAACAACTGGTGGACCGACTCCGACCGCAGTAACTTTGAGAACCTCACCGGAAAACTGGTTTCCCAGTACGATGCATTCGAACCTTTAGAAGGCGAGCACATTAACGGCAACCTGACTCTGGGGGAAAACATCGGTGACCTGTCCGGTCTGGGCATCGCCTACAAAGCCTACAAAATGTCCCTGAACGGCAAAGAAGCCCCGGTAATCGATGGCTTTACCGGCGATCAGCGTGTATTCCTCGGCTGGGCCCAGGTATGGCGCAGCAAGATCCGCGATGAAGCTCTGAGCGGCCGCATGAAGGTGGATACCCACTCCCCCGCCGAGTACCGGGTGAAAGGTGTTCTGCCCAATATCGAAGCCTTCTACGAAGCTTTCGATGTGAAAGAGGGTGACGGCATGTACCTGCCGAAAGAAGAGCGTGTGAAGATCTGGTAATCGTTGGAAAAATCTGACTAATAATTACCAGTTTTGAACACCACCGGCCGCCCCGGCGGCCGGTTTGCCACCTGAATATTCCGCTAGCCAGACTTCCCGACTCCCGCATCCCCCCTCACTTTCGTACCATTTATTTCGTCGCCACTACAAGCTGGACAACCCCTTGCCCCAATGGCTTAAGATGGACAGCGTGCTTTTATAAGAGATAACACCAATGGCCCATCGCACCCAGTTTCAGCTGCTTGCCAGTCGCCGTTTTCTGCCTTTCTTTATCACCCAGTTTTTGGGCGCTTTTAACGATAATGTCTATAAAAATGCGCTGATCGTGATGATCGCCTTCCGCCTAGTGGAGAGCGAAGCCAATGCGCTGATCAACATTGCCGCTGGCCTGTTTATCCTGCCCTTTTTCTTGTTTTCTGCATCCGCTGGCCAGATTGCAGATAAATTCGATAAGAGCCGCTTAATCAGGCTGATCAAACTGGGGGAGATCGTGATTGGCGCCCTTGGTATTGGTGCCCTTTACAGCGGCAACCACGTGTTCTGTCTCGCTGTGCTTTTCTTGCTCGGGGTGCAATCTGCATTCTTTGGCCCGGTCAAATACGCCATCCTGCCCCAGTCCCTAAAGCGCTCCGAACTGGTCGGAGGCAACGCTCTGGTGGAGATGGGCACTTTTGTCGGTATCCTCGCCGGTACCATTGTCGGTGGCCTGCTCGCAGGCCTGACCGGTCAGGGGGAGCACGGTCTCTTTTATCTAAGCCTGATTATTATGGGCGCTGCGATATTCGGTTACCTCGCGAGCCGCTGGATTCCTCAGAGTCCCGCGCCCGCTCCAAGCCTGCGTATCAACCCGAACCCCGTCACACAAACCCGTAACATCTTAAGTACCACCGCCAAAACCCCGTCGATTTTCTATGCCATCATCGGCATCTCTTGGTTTTGGTTGCTAGGCGCGGCCTATCTGACTCAGATACCCAGCTTTACTAAAAACGTGCTGGGAGGGGATGAATCTCTCGTTACCTTGCTGCTATGCGCTTTCACTATCGGCATTGCGCTGGGCTCCATGCTTTGCGAACGCTTATCCGACGGTCATATCGAGCTGGGCCTGGTGCCGCTGGGCGCAGCCGGCCTCACTATTGCCGGCATTGCCCTATCCTTCGCCGGGCATAGTTTCCAGGAATTACAGCAACCCACGCTGACCGCCTTCTTCAACAGCGATGGCGCCCTCGCGATTCTTACCTGTATCGTATTGCTGGGTATTTTCGGCGGTCTCTACATAGTGCCCCTCTACGCCATGATGCAAGACCGCTCGGCAGCAGAGATTCGCGCTCAGATTATCTCGGTCAACAATATCCTCAACGCCTTATTTATGGTGATCTCGGCGCTGATGGGCATTTTGTTCCTGAATATACTGCAGGCCTCGATTCCAGAGTTTTTCCTGATTATCGCGCTGATGAATGCTGCGGTAGCAATCTTTGTATTCACCAAGGTGCCAGAGTTCGCCATGCGCCTTCTTATCTGGATGCTCTCGCACACCATGTACCGGGTCAAACACCAAGGACTGGAGAAAATTCCCGCAGAGGGGCCGGCTCTGATTGTATGCAACCATGTGAGCTATGTAGATGCCCTGCTACTAGCGGGCGCCGTACGCCGGCCGATTCGCTTTATTATGTACAAGCCGATTTACGAAATCCCAGTGCTGCACTTTATCTTTCGCACCGGACGCGCCATTCCCATCTGCTCCAAAACCCAGGACCCAGAAGGCTATGAGCAGGCATTCAGGGATATTGAGCAGGGCCTAAAAAGTGGCGACCTGCTGTGCATTTTCCCCGAGGGGCAACTCACCAAGGATGGCGAATTACAACCCTTTAAAGCCGGCATAGAAAAGATTCTGGCACGCACACCAGTTCCAGTTATACCCATGGCCCTGCGTGGACTTTGGGGTAGCTTCTTCAGCCATAAGGGCGGACATGCTTTCACCACATTGCCAAAGCGCTTCTGGTCCAAGGTCTGCGTAGTGGCGGGTTCACCGATTGAGGCACCGGAAGCCAAAGCCCAGGCTTTGCGCGATGAGGTTCTAGAGCTTCGCGGAGAAAAAAGGTAAGACTTCAGCCACCTTACTGGAGTTGCCTTACTGGGCTGGATCACAACCAGCCCAGTAATCTAACGCCAGTAATCAATCCTTGCTACGCCAAGCCCTACAATAAAGCGGTAGTTATTGTCGCCGTACGGCTAACCTATGCTTATCTAAGCTCCATCAAATGTAACCCCATCAAAAGTAAGCTCACAGTCATAAGCTGAGAATTACTAGGAGCTAAGCATCAGTTTTATAAATTGCCGAAGGCACCTGGTGACGAACAAGCACTAGTCAGCGGGCAGCCCCATGCAAGGAAATGGTAATGGCTCGACAAAATCAGTTCCAACTACTGAGAAAACGCCGATTCCTACCTTTATTCCTCACACTTATTAGCATCTACTTCAACAGTAACCTCTTCAGAAACGCGTTATTAGTCATTTTTGCTTTTCATTTAGCAAAAGCTGAAGCTAACGCCCTAATTAACCTCGCTACAGGCCTTTATCTTTTACCTTTTTTCCTATTTTCAATTACTGCGGGTCAATTGGCGGACAGGTATGATAAAAGCAAATTACTTAAGCTCATTAAATTATTGGAGATGCCCATTGTACTCCTCGGCGCCTTTGCAATTTACATCAGCAATACGCCCTTAAGCTTTTTTGTTCTGTTTCTATTGGCAAGCCATGAAGCCTTCTACAGCCCTGTGCGCTATGCGATTATGCCCCAACACCTGAAGCGCCAGGAACTCATGGGTGGCAATGGGGTGACACAGATGGGAATGTTTGCTGGTGCCCTAGGCGGTGCAATTGCAGGAACACTAATCGCAGACTTTATGAAACCTGGTCAACATGGGGTGTTATATCTCACCCTCATCATGTTACTTATCGCAATATTTGGCTACTTAAGCAGCCGGGCAATTCCATTAGCGCCGCCAGTTACGCCTCACTTAAAAATTAACTGGAATCCTGCCAAGCAGACCCTTCAAATCCTACATCAATCAATGAAGAACCCTGCCATTTTTTATTCGATCATTGCCTCTTCTTGGTTCTGGCTAATAAGCACCACCTTTTCGGCACAACTTCCCAGTTTTACAAAAAATACCCTGGGTGCCAGCGAGATGGTGGTCACCCTGATGATCTGCTGCCTGACAGTTGGTGTGGCACTAGGCTCACTGATATGTGAAGGCCTGTCCAAAGGCCGCATTACTTTTGGGATTGTGCCTATTGGTGGTATTGGTATCACTCTGGGAGGACTGGGATTGGGTTTTAGCGCTATGGAATTTCATACGCTGTCTGGAGCCGGTATCACTGAATTTCTTAGGAGCGATGGCTCCATTCCAATTCTGCTTTACACTGTTCTAGTGGGTTTCTGTGGTGGGATTTATATCGTACCACTTTACACCATTATTCAAGACCGAGCAGAGAAACAGCTACGCGGACAAATCCTCGCACTCAGCAATATGTTTTTTGCCTTGTTTGTCATGCTCGTCTGTTTATTAAATATATACTTACTAGACATCGTGAAAATAACCATTCCACAGTTATTTATATTCACATCCATTCTGAATTTTCTTACCCTTGCTTTTATCTGCCTCAAACTGCCCGAGTTACTGGTTCACCAGATCACCTGGATCTACTCAAATTTATTGGCCCGAGTACGGAGTAAAAACCTGGAGCAGGTACCTTCAAAAGAGGCCGCATTGCTTATCTGTGACTCTACAGATTACCGCGCTCCTCTACTTATCTACGACACCCTGCCCCGCCCAGTTCGATTTATACTTTCCCAATCCTTGTATAAAAACAAAGTGTTACGCTTTTCACTTAACCAAGGGGGTACGCCCCCAATTATTTATGCTACGAAGGAGATGACTGAGGACAATCTAGCTCTTGCTGAGATAGAAAAATCCGCACAGAGCGGGGAACTCTTGTGCTTGATGCTTGATCAAATCGCACCCTCTCAACCCTCCAATAATTTAAAAATGCCGCTGAATGAATTCTTACGACACCTAGCTATTCCTATTATTCCACTAATTATTCAAAGCAAAAAAGCAGCGAGTAAATTGAGCGGCAAAGTGTTTTTGACTGCTGGAGAGCCTTTAAGTAGCGACAACATTACTCATCAGGACCTCTATCGAACCCTCTATCAAGCCAAATCAGCGTCTATCAAAACCAAACTCTAAACAGCAATAGCATTAGACTGTAGATACTCTTATTGTTGGCGGAAGTTTCTGCTGACACCCCAGCATTCAAAACCCCATTCCTAGCCTATGCTTTTTACTATTTATACTTTTACAGAGTGATCATTTAATTACTGCACCCGTTTACTAGAAGCAGCCCAACCATGGACAGGTGCCAATGGCCCAACACAATCAGTTCACGCTTCTTTTCAAGCGCCGCTTTTTGCCTCTGTTTCTCTCACTGACAAGTGCCACTTTCAATGACAATATTTTTAAAAATGCGCTCCTGGTGATGCTGGCGTTTCGTCTCTCCGAAGCAAAAGCCGACGCCTTAATCAATCTGGCAACGGGATTTTATATATTGCCATATTTCCTTTTTTCCGTTACTGCCGGTCAGTTGGCAGATAAATATGACAAAAGCCAAATAATCAGGGTTTTGAAGTTAGCGGAAATCTTCATCGTTTTACTTGGAGCCTACGGTCTGATTTACAACAATCAAACTATTAACTTTATTGTGCTCTTCCTACTGGCAAGCCATACAGCCATATTCAGCCCGGTGCGATATGCGATTTTGCCCCAACACCTAAAGCGTAGAGAATTGATGGGAGGCAATGGCCTTGCACAGATGGGCTCTTTTGCCGGTGTGTTGAGTGGCACTATTGCCGGCACTCTATTAGCCGGATATACCAATCCCGGTCAACCTGGACTCAATGAATTGAGCGCGACTATGACGGTGATAGCAGTCTTGGGCTATATCGCTAGTCGCCAAGTTCCCCAGGCACCAGCACCGGCCCCAGATTTACGAATCGATTGGAACCCTGTCTCGCAAGCCTGGCGCATACTGCGGTTGACCACAAAGAATCCATCGGTTTTCTACGCAATTCTCGCCTGCTCCTGGTTCTGGCTAGTCAGTGCCGCCTATCTGGTTCAGGTACCCAGCCTTACCAAGAATGTACTGGGGGCCAGCGAACCGGTCATCACCATTATCCTGTGCTGTTTATCTATTGGTGTGGCGGCGGGCTCTCTGATGTGTGAAACCCTGTCTAGAGGACGTATTACCTTTGGCATAGTGCCCATTGGCGCTCTGGGTATGACACTGGCAGGACTGGGCCTCGGTATTACCACTGCCCAGTTTGAAACACTGTCCGGGGCATCCGTTGGCGAATACCTGCGTAGTGACGGCGCTTATGCCGTATTGATATACACAGCGTTACTTGGCATTTCCGGTGGTATTTTTATTGTACCCCTTTACACCATTATGCAGGACAGGACAGATCGCGCCGTGCGTGCGCAGGTGCTCTCACTGAACAATGTAATGAACGCCCTTTTTACTACGATCATTACACTGATCAATATATTTATTCTGGATGTGGTAAAAATTACCATTCCGCAGCTGTTTATTCTGATGGCTCTGATCAATTTTGCAGTAATGGCCTTATTGTTTTACAGACTGCCAGAATTTATTGTGCACCTGCTGATCTGGCTCTCCTCACACCTCTTAGCCCGCACCGCCTATGGAAAGCTGAAAGAAATCCCCAAAAAAAGCGCCGCCTTATTGACCTGCAACGCCACTGTCAAACTGGCTCCCTTACTAGTGATGGACACGTTACAAAGGCCTATTCGTTTCATTCTGCCCCAATGGTTCTACCAGTCTCCACTAATGCACTTTATTTTTAAGAACTACAATATTGCCCCCATTGTTTATGGGCCATCAGAAGACAAAACCCAATTGTCTGCTGAAATACGCCGGGCACTAGAGAATGGTGAATTAATGTGTCTTTTTTACACGCAAGATCAGCGAGATAGTAAATTGACTGACATTGAGAAACCGCTGAGAACAGCCTTGATCGATACAAGCGCCCCGCTAATCCCTCTTGTCTTACAAGGTTTGAACTACCAGGCTCCAGGCAACCGCAACGCCAAAAGATTTAATCTTATCCCCAAAGTCCATATCAGCACCGGGCAGCCTATCGCTGTGGAGAATATAAACGACTCAATCCTTACTAGGTAACCCCAAAAACTGATAGCTGCAATACCACTTTACCCCCAATAATTACGCCACACCTAACACTTTATACTTTGTAAAAACCTATCAACTTCAAAGCAAGGTACTCTCAATCTAATCAGGCAGCAGCAGATACGAGTATCGGTGCCAATATTGCATGCCATAAAGATGATATTCGCTATATTCAGTTACAACATCAGATTTCGATCGAGAATTTCATCGCAGTCAATTAGTCACCGCCATTCAGAGGGCAGCCCTTTAAAGCGATAAAAAATGGCTCAAAACCAGTTTAAGCTGCTCGGTACACGGCGTTTCCTGCCGCTGTTTATCACTCAGGTTCTAGCAGTTTTCAGTGACAATCTGTATAAGAATGCGTTAATTGTATTGCTCGTATTCCGTATGACGGAGGAAGAAGCCAATACACTGATCAATATTGCCACCAGCTTGTATATTCTGCCGTATTTCCTCTTCTCAGCATCCGCAGGACAACTCGCCGACAAAATAGATAAAAGTAAGCTCATCAGAATTTACAAACTGGCCGAAATTGGCATAGGACTCGTGGGTATTGTCGCGCTATTTACACGGCATTATGCCCTGAGCCTGGCGGTTATTTTCTGCTATGGCACCTACGCAGCACTCTTCAGTGCCGCTAAATTTTCCCTGATACCACAACAGTTAAATAGAGACGAGTTGCTTGGGGGCAATGCACTGATCCAGATGGGATCTTTTATTGGCACATTGGCTGGAACGATCGTCGGTACTCTGCTGGTTGGATTCACGCATCCCGGTCAACATGGATTGACATTTATCGCCATTATATTGATATGTGTGGCTCTCAGCGGTTATCTGGCAAGTTGCGCCATCCCCAAAGCACCAGCTCCGTCCCCCAAACTGCATATCAATTGGAATCCGGTAGCACACGCCATGCGGGTCATGTACTCGGCATGGCAAATACCCTCGGTATTTTATTCAATTCTTGCCATCTCCTGGTTCTGGCTGATTACTACGGCTTACCTGGCCCAAATACCTAATTTTACCCGCGATGTCCTCGGGGGAAGTGAAGAGGTAATCACCTTGCTTTTATGCAGCCTCACCGTGGGCACGGCGCTTGGATCACTACTGTGCAATTGGTTATCCCGAGGGCGCATTGAACCGGGATTGATACCATTGGGGGCTATTGGCATCACTTGCACCGGCATGGCGCTGGGTTTTCACTCCAGTCATTTTCATACCCTCACCAATGCAGACCTGACACAGTTTTTAAACAGCCGGGGCTCTTTCTTAATTCTTCTCTACATCGCTCTCTTCGGCGTTTTTGGCGGTATTTTTACCGTGCCGCTGTATGCAATGATCCAGGACCGCTCCAGTGCAGAGATCCGCGCACAAATCATCGCCATCAGCAATATGCTCAATTCACTCTTTATCGTCGCAGCTACCCTCTTGAGCATTACTTTCCTGGATATCTTCCAGATCTCTATCCCAAAGTACTTTGTCATTATCGCTTTACTGAATCTGGTAGTGGTCAGCCTGATTTTTGCCAAGTTGCCAGAGTTCATTATGCGTGTATTACTGTTACTGCCCGCGAGAACCCTCTATAGGGTCAATTTCAAGGGACTGGATCAAATCCCTAATGAGGGGCCCGCCCTCATTGTCAGCAACCACATCAGCTTTTTGGACCCAGTGATATTGGCAGATATTGTCGAACGCTATGTACGCTTTGTCGCCCATCCAGCTATTTTTAAGTCCCGCCTGCTGCGCTGTATTTTGCATATGAGCGATGCCATTCCCATAGGCTTGGACCTCGATGATCCAAACAGCCGTGAGCGCACTTACAAAGCCATAGAGGAGAGCCTGGAAAACGGGGAATTACTCTGTATTTTTCCCGAGGGGAAAATCAGCAAAGATGGTGAGCTGCAGCCATTTCTGAAAGACATTGAGGAAATCTTACGACGCAAGTCTGTGCCGGTTATCCCCATTGCCTTACATGGCGCCGATGCCCAGGCCGAAAACACAGCGCAGCAGCCAAAAAAGAAAAGGAAGCGACGCTTATTTCCCGAAGTCCTGGTTATCGCAGGGCAGCCGGTAGAGAGTATCAATACAGATTCGCAGAGCCTGCAAAAACAAATGCGAGATCTCAAGAAAAACAAAGAGAACAACTAATGGAAAGAAAAGAAATAGAGGTGACGGCACACAGCGGCTTAGTGAGCTAAACGGACCAGGCAAGCAAGATAGGTGGAGGGGATAGGGAAAATGCTACTTAATAGTTGAGCGCACCCGCTGCAATGAGCGGGTGCCTCACAAGACTTATACTGCCAATTTATGTTGTCTTAGCTGAAACCTCGGTCGCAGTACCACCTTTTTTCATCAGCCAGAAAGCGCCGACCAATACCAAAGCCTGCAAACCGATACCCTGCCAAGTGGAGTAGATGCCCAGCCAATCGAAGCTGAACTGTACCGGCAGTGGTGAAATTCCAATCCAGGCCGCCTCCTGCAGAGCTGCAACCGCCTTACCTGCCAGCACAAATGACAGTGCCAGTAACACATAAGTCGTTACGCTGAAGAACTTGCCTATAGGCAGGCTCACGGAGTAACGCACCAAGACGAAACCCAGCACCGCAAGCAAAGCTACAGCTGCGCCAACCCCAGCCCACAGAGTGCCGTAATGACCGGAAGAGGTCTGCGCCAACAGGGATTGATAGAACAGGATGGTCTCGAAAATCTCACGGTAAACCGCGATAAATGCCAGCCCCGCAATCCCCCAGAGTGCACCGCTGCTCAAGCTGCGATTAATACTTTCACGAATATACTTCCGCCACTCGTCCGCCTGAGTCTTGCTGTGCATCCAGAAGCCCACATAGAAAAGCACTACGGCAGCCAGTAAGGCGGCCACGCCCTCCATCACCTCGCGACCGGCACCGCTGATAGTGATCAAGGTCTGCGCTGCAATCCAGGTGGCAAAGCCGGCAATAAAGGCGCCGATCCAGCCGACATGCACAAACTTGAGGGCGTCGCGGCGACCGGTTTTGACCAGAATGGTGGTCAGTGCAATCACCACCAACAGCGCTTCCAACCCCTCACGCAGAAGGATCACCAGGCTCGCAATAAATAGCGCGGCGCCTGACAGATTACTCTCCTTCATCAGCGACTCAGCCTGGGCCAGCTGTTGCAAAATTGTCTCGACCTGTGCCTGAACCAGTTGGGGATCACTGTCAGCATTGAGCTGAGCGCGCAATCCCAGCAGCTCCCGTTCAGTTGCTAGACGCAGATCCTCATCCAGCGAGTCCAGTGAGTTTTCCGCCATTTCAAAACCATCGAGGTAGGCGCTTATAGCCAAGGTGCGGGCATTGGCGAAGTCGCCCTGTTGGTAGGCAACCAGTGATGCCTGTAGTTGAGTGCGCGCCACATCGATGGGAGTGCTTTCCTCTAGACCCTCTGAGGAAAACAGGGCGCTCGGATCTGCCCGCAGAGCCGCCACCGCTTGCGGGGAGATTTCTGGGCGATCATTGCGCAGTACCTGGGGGCTGTACATCACCAGATCCTGCAAGCTCGGCTTAGAATCCGCAGCCGCGGCGCTCTCTCCAACAAATGCCAGACCGCCAACGTAAAATGCCAGGGACCAGCGCTGCTGTTCGGTGAGATTTGCGAAGGGCGTCATCGCCGTGCCATCGATTCCGTTGCTGATGGCATCGTAAAGCCCCAGCAGGGAACGATTCTCTGCGCGCTCACGCTCGTGGAAGTTGGTGGGTGCCGGCTCCAGCCCCGCTGCCAGGGGGCCGTCGCCTCGACCCTCAACACCGTGACAGGCAATGCACTGGGCCTGGTAGATCGCACGGCTCTCTTCAATGCTGAGGAGATCACTCGGCAAGGAGAGTGCCGGAGCAATAGAGAGCAGTCCCTGGCGCAACCTGGCCGTGTGAACCTGAACATCACCGACATCGGCTTTGCGCTGGATAGCCGCCTGCAAGGCCTGGGCCTCGGAGCGGATTGCGCTGGCCTCGGCAGAGTCTTCCAGCTGCTGCCCGCGGTCGATCAGCAGTTCGGCGAACTCTTCCATTTCCGCGTATTCATCGGCATTGATAATTTCGCCCCCGGCGACTGCCTCCGGGTAATCGACGCCAATATATTCCGCCATTTGCATCAACTGGCGCAGCTCCTGCTCGGAGAGGCCCGATTTTTGGGCCTGGGCGGGAGTTATCGAAATGGCCAGCAACACTATAAACAAGCGGGCCAGATAATGGGAAAGGCGCATGGAGAGTCCTTTTCAGTTGCAGCAAACAATATCGGTTATGGGTCACATAATATAATTGATAATTATTCTCACAATAAGGCCCGCCTGAAACTTACTGATACCTCTCCTGTAAATTGAAAGCCTTGCATTTTGAATTGCGTGCAATTAAATTGTGAACAACTTAAATAGATGGAACACACTATGTCCGACCTCTACTCAATTCCCGTTAAGACTGCCAGTGGCGAAACCACATCCCTGGAAGACTACAAGGGCAAGCTGATCCTTGTGGTCAACACCGCCAGTAAGTGCGGATTCACCAAGCAATACAAAGGGCTTGAGGCGCTCTACGATCAATATAAAGACCGCGGCCTGGCCGTACTCGGCTTCCCCTGCAACCAGTTCGGCAAGCAGGAACCCGGCAGCGATGATGAGATCCAGGAGTTCTGTGAACTGAATTTTGGCGTCAGCTTTCCCGTTTACGCCAAGCTGGATGTCAATGGTCCCACCGCCCACCCACTATTTGTAGAGTTAAAGAAACGTGCACCGGGACTCCTCGGTACCGAGGGCATCAAATGGAACTTCACTAAATTCCTGATCAGTAAGGACGGCAAGGAAGTTAAGCGCTACGCGCCAAAGGACACCCCAGAGTCCCTGCAGGAAGAAATCGAACGGATGTTGTAAGCGTGATTTGTGATGACGATTCCGAGCTGGCCCTAAACCGCCAGCTCTGCTTTGCCCTCTACGCCGCCTCCAGGGCCATGACAAAAGCCTACCAGCCCATGCTGCAGGATCTGGGTATCACCTACCCCCAATACCTGGTTTTGATGGTGCTGTGGGAGTGGGCCAGTAAAAATGAAAAAGGCGCAGACGAAGACGCGGTTAGCAATGCGGACAGAAGTGTCGGCGCTCTGGGGCAGCGGCTGATGCTCGATTCCGGCACTCTCACCCCACTGTTAAAGCGCATGCAGCAGCACGGCCTGGTCGAGAGAAGCCGCGCACCATGGGATGAGCGCGTCACCTTAATCGCCGCCACCAGTGCTGGGCTGGCGTTAAAACCCCGGGCCAAGCAGTGGGTACAGCAAAACTTGCAAGGCTCCAACATTACCCGTGCCGAGGTAAAGCAACTCCACAGTGACCTCTGGCAGTTTCTACACAAGCTGGAAGATAACAATCCCAAAGTGCCCGCTAAATAGCCCTCGGCAATGGCCTCCCCAGCCCCCATGACTTGACTAGCCTGGGGGCAAATACCGCCAAATATAGAAAGACGCCCAAAAAACAAGGGTTAAAATAGGACAAACACACCCCAAAAAGATTATTTAAGCGTATTCTTAGGATAGGCATTGACCCGCAGATCAAATAACATCCATAATGTGCGAAATCCAGTCCGAAGCCGGTATCTCCACATATGAAGACTGACAACTGCACCTACAGCCACTGCCATTTCGCCCTAGCTTTCTCGCTGCGACTGCCCCTAGGCGGCATATAATTTTTCTCCCCCCCACCCTGAACAGAATTCCCAACTTTATTTGGACGGCGCATAGACAGCGGCGAAGCCCCTTGTTTAGCCTCGAAACAAATAAGGAGAAAAGACAGAAATGAGCACTAAAAAAGATAAATTAGTCATTTTTGATACCACTCTGCGCGATGGAGAGCAGAGCCCCGGCGCCTCTATGACCAAAGAGGAGAAGGTGCGTATTGCCCGCATGCTGGAACGTATGCGTGTAGACGTAATTGAGGCGGGCTTCGCCATCGCCAGCCCCGGAGATTTTGAAGCGGTACAGGCGGTTGCCGAAGCTGTGACCGAGTCCCGTATCTGCAGCCTCGCCCGCGCCGTCAACGCCGACATAGTGCGCGCCGGTGAAGCCCTGAAAAAGGCCAATGCCTCCCGTATCCACACATTTATCGCCACTTCCCCGATCCACATGCAATACAAGCTGCAGATGGACCCAGAGGATGTACTGCAGCAAGCCGTTAAAGCGGTGAAGACTGCGCGCCAGTTTACCGATGATGTGGAGTTCTCCCTGGAGGACGGCAGTCGCTCCGAGCCGGAGTTTATGTACCGAATCATCGAGGCGGTGATCGCCGCTGGCGCCGGTACTATCAACATCCCCGACACTGTCGGCTATGGTGAACCAGGCGAGTACGGCGCCATGTTCCGCCGGGTCATCGAGAGTGTCCCCAATTCCGACAAAGCCATCTTTTCCACCCACTGCCACAACGACCTGGGTCTGGCGGTGGCCAACTCCCTGTCCGCCGTTATGAACGGTGTGCGCCAAGTGGAATGCACCATCAACGGCCTGGGCGAGCGTGCCGGTAACGCCTCCCTGGAAGAAATCGTGATGGCGGTACAGACCCGCCAGGATCTCTACCCGGTGCAAACCGGCATCGACACCAACCATATTGTGCCCACCTCGCGTATGGTCTCGTCGGTGACCGGCTTCCCGGTACAGCCGAACAAGGCCATTGTTGGCGCTAACGCTTTCGCCCACGAATCCGGCATCCACCAGGACGGGGTACTCAAACACCGCGAGACCTACGAAATCATGCGTGCCGAGGATGTGGGCTGGGGACAAAACCGCCTGGTACTGGGCAAGCATTCCGGCAGAGCTGCAGTGCGCGCCCGCTACGAGGAGCTGGGTATCGCCTTCGCGGACGGGGACGAATTCCAATTAGTGTTCCAACGCTTTAAGGAACTGGCCGATAAAAAGCACGAAATTTTCGACGAGGATCTCCAATCTCTGGTGGCCCTGCGCGAGGAACCGGCGGAGTGCTTCAAGCTGCTCGACCTGGATGTGCGCACTAAAATCGGCAGCGCGCCCCAAGCCTTTATCGAGCTATCTATCAATGGCGAGTCCCACCAGACCGAGGCCCAGGGCGGCGGCCCGGTGGATGCCACTTTCAAGGCCATTGAGCATATCGTTAGCAGTGGCGCCGACTTAAAACTGTATTCCGTCAACGCCGTCACACAGGGGACAGACTCCCAGGGCTCAGTAACCGTGCGGTTGGAAAAAGACGGCCGCCTGGTGAATGGTGTTGGCGCCGATACCGATATTTTGATTGCCTCGGCACAAGCCTACATGGATGCGTTAAACTTGCTCGCCATTAGTGAGAGTAAGAAACAGGGCGTGTAAGTGAACGAGCTGCAGCGAGCGGAATATCTGTCGGTACTGGGCATAGCCAGCTATGTGCCGCGCTTTGTATTGCCACTCGCTCCCGAGCCCCGCCAGGCGGAGTTGCCACCGGCGGAGCCGGATACTGCCGCAGACCAGCCGCTGCAGCAAGCTAACAATCCCCTGCCGCAGTCTGCGGGACAGATTGTCGATGTCCCGGTAATCCAAAAGCGCGATACTGTCGCGGCAGAGATCAGCGCACTCACCAGCTCAACAAAAGTACAGGCTCCGGCAAAGCCGGCCATCTCTACCGCCGTGGCAGCACCGAGCCAGCAAGTAAAGCCTTTCGTGCTCAACTGCTGGCGTCTCGGCGAAACCCTGCTCGCTGTGGACAGCCACGAACCCGGTGCCGCACTACCGCTCGATGCCCTGTTCGGCAACATTGTGCGCGCTCTCAACTGGCACGAATTACCTCGTCAGCAGGAGCGTCTGCACTGGCCCATGGCAGAAAACCGTTTCGGCCCGGCAGCAGATGCCTCAGAGGCCCGCGATACCTTTTCCAGCTGGCTGGAGGCCTCCTGCTCGCGCTACCCGGTGCAATCTATCTGGCTGATGGGGCGAGAGGCACAGGAATTCTGTACCCCACAACCCCTCGAGAGCGATATCAATCACTGGGGCAGCGCACGTATCCTACCCATGCCGAGCCTGTCCCAGTTATTGCAACAACCGCTACGCAAGCGCGAGCTCTGGCAGCTTCTACGCAAAGCCTACCCCGCTGAGACTCGCGCTCAATGATGCCTCAGAGTAACGGACTGAATTTACGGCTCGCCGAAGAGGCGGACTGTGTTGCCCTGGCAACTCTGGCGTTCAGTGCCCACAGCCACCCCTGGAGTGAGACACAATATCTGCAAAGCATTAAAGCCAAGCACCAGTGCTGGCTGCTTTGCAGCGGCTCTGAGACTGTCGCCTGCTGTGTCGTCAGCAAGCTGTTTGACGAGGCGGAAATTCTCGATGTGGCTGTAGCGCCGCAGTGGCGCCGGCGCGGCTTGGCAGAAATGCTGCTGAAGCGTCTTATCGGTGAGCTGCAGGAAGATATCCGGCGATTGCTGTTAGAGGTGCGGGCCTCCAATCTCGCCGCGCAGTCACTCTACCGCAAACTGGGTTTTTCCGAGGATGGCTTGCGCAAGAATTACTATCCCGCGGATAACGGCGAACGCGAAAATGCTGTACTCATGAGCCTCGCCCTGGCAGAACCGCAACCGTAGAATCATACGGCGGACGTTTTTAGCCCTTTTTCTTGCTGCGCATCCCAGCGCAGTTTTCCGCAGGCGATACTGCCGAGCCGTTTTTATATTGTCAGGCCACTCCAGGGCAGTATCAGTAAATCTGCCCACTCAACCGATTTGTTGGAAAGAGTTATCGAATGTCGCTATCAAAAAGCAGTCCCTCACTCCTAGAAGGCTCCGTTTCCGGCCACCTGCAGAGACTGGCTCTGCCCATGGTGTGGGGTATCCTCGCGGTAATGTCTTTCAATATCGTGGACACCTACTTTGTCTCACAACTGGGTAATGCGCCCCTGGCAGCGATGAGCTTCACCTTCCCGGTGGTGATGGTTATCAACAGTTTCTCCATTGGCCTCGGCGCCGGCACCTCCTCCGCAGTGGCCCGCGCCTATGGCGCAAGGGAAGTGAGCAATGTACGTCGGCTGGTAACAGACGCCTCGGTATTGGCGTTGCTCATCTCTCTAGTCATTACCGTCGTCGGCCTGCTGACTATTCGCCCCCTCTTTTCCCTGCTCGGCGCCAGCGATGAGCTGATGCCGCTGATCGAGGACTATATGGTGCCCTGGTATCTCGGCACTATTTTCGTGATCGTACCCACCATTGCTCTCTCGGCTCTGCGCGCAATCGGCAACAGCGCACTGACCGGGCGAATCATGGTGGGCGTAGCCCTGTTCAACCTGATCCTCGACCCCATTCTGATCTTCGGGTTACTGGGTTTTCCCCGGCTGGAATTACAGGGCGCAGCCATCGCTACGGTGGTCGTGCGCGCCCTCAGTTTCTTTATCGCCTTCTATTACCTGATTCGCAAAGAAAACCTGGTGGCCGCGCCCCAGTGGCATCTCGGCACACTGATTGAATCCTGGCGCAAAGTCCTCGCCGTGGGGCTGCCCGCAGTTCTCACCAATGTGATTATTCCCATGGCTGGTGGCGTGGTGGTGGCGCTGGTGGCCGTACACGGCGACGAGGCCGTGGCCGGACTCGGTGTGGCCCTGAGGATCGAGCCTGTAGCTCTGATTGTTTTTTATGCACTGTCTGCCGTGGTGGGGCCCTTCATGGGGCAAAATGCCGGGGCCGGCAACATAGACCGGCTGCGGGAAACCGTCAGTGTGCTGGCACGCTTTTGCCTGGTGCTGGGGGCTGGCCTGGCGGTACTGCTGTATTTTATCGGCGAACCTGTGGTGCGCCTGTTCAGTGACTCCCCAGAAGTTATCGCCGTGGCTGTAGCCTATCTAAGCTTGGTGCCGTTCAGCTATGCCGGCTACGGTTTTGTGATGTCGGCTAATGCCGCCTTCAATGGCTTGGGTCGGCCGCTGCCCGCGACCATGATCTCTTTCCTGCGGGTACTCGGTGTCTATCTGCCATTGGCTTGGATCGGCAATTATTTCTGGGGTATGGCCGGGCTGTTTGCCGCAACCGCCGCATCCAACCTGCTACTCGGTGCCCTATCCTGGTGGTGGCTGCGTCACGATACCCGCCAACGCAGTGCGGAAGTCAGCCCGACAGAGTCCCTGTCCGCCAGTTAAATTCAACATTTCGAGAACCTTGATCGGCAGCCCTGTTCAATATTGAACAGGGCTGCCCTTTCCTCATTTTGCGGTGCGCTATCTCACACTGCGGCGCGACAAAAGGAAACATCCGCCGCAACCACCAACTTGCATATTGCTTCCCTCTTTGCACGTTAGTTTCAGCCAGAGCTGGGCCCAGGGTCTGGTGAAGCTTACTAATTCCCAATCAAGGATGGTGACTTATGCAAGAAGAGGAAAGTCTATTATTTCGGCGACAACTGTGGCGCGACGCAATCCTGTTGGCCCTTCTCTCGATCCTAGTCTCAACAAGCCTGGTAGGTTGTGACCAGGACGATCCAGATCCTCCCCCGGGAGACGATTCCGGAGATGGCGGCGGCGATGATGGCGGAAATGGTGGTGACAGCGACCCCTGGATTCTGAACACCACCGGTGCCCGCGCTCCCTATATCTACGAAAGCAACAGCAACGAACAGGTTTTGGTGAACGTTCAGAGTGCGGAATCGGTCACGGTAGATGGCAAGGATTACACCCTGGTGAGCGCAACCGGCATCCCGGATTACGAAACAGAAATCACCGACAGCCTATACGATTGGCTGATCAATCGGCCCAAGTCCGCCACGGACTTTGTAAGCGGCAGCCCCATTGTACAAATCGGCGATATTGTCAGCTTTGGCCAGGACATCGGCTACAGCAGCAACTCTCAGAGTTGTGCCACGGGTGCTGGATACGGCTACTGGCCCCCCGGCCCCATGTGCCCGGAGAACGTCTCCCATCAGGGCTATTTTCCCCTGGCACCGGAGGTGTCCGATGAAAGTTGTGAAAGCGGGCTTGGGGCACAGGGCTACTGGGTCAACGGCACTTCCATCTACCAGTGGAGCGATGGCCAGGTTTTGGATGGCACCTGGCACACCTTGGCGCCTGTGGCAGAAGTGTACGACGTGGATATCTGCGGCGGCCATGCGGCCCGAGGCGATTATCACCACCACTTCTACAGCGACTGCTTGGCGGATTTAGTTGAGGATTCAGGCGATGGCCACTCCCCCATTTACGGCTTCACCGCCGATGGCTACCCGATCCATGGCCCCTGGGAAGCCGATGGAGAACTGGCCATAAGCAGCTGGGCCATTCGCAATTACGACGACCCCGGTGCACCCAGTGGTTGTGGCATTGCCGGGGAACGCAGCTGTCTACTAGTCGACGAGTACAATCTTACCAAGGGTACTGAAGCACTGGATAACAGTGGCCCCAGCACCAGTGATACTTTCACCTCTTTATCGGGAAATATCTTTATTACCGAGTCTGGTTTTTTCTATGAGGATTATTACTGGGATAGTGACTTAACTGCCTTGGGCGGTGCCTACCTGGATCAGTACAACGGCCACAGCGATAGTGAACGCGGTTACCACTATCACCTCACCGTGACCCAGGGCGAGGACGGACAGCTCACCCCAGCCTTCCCCTACACCTTCGGACCGCGCTTCTACGGCAAACTGGATAGCCAGACCATTGTCAGTGTCTGCTCCGATGCAGTCGGCGGCGGTGTACCGCCAGGGCCGCCACCAAGGTAAGCCTGAGCCTTTAAAGATTTGCATTTATCTTTAAGCACTGATGCGGTTGGACCGTGCTGTGGGATTTCCCTGCGGTGCGGTTAGCAAGCTCACCCCCACAGCTGTAACGCCCTCTCATGGCTCATCCCAGCGGCAAACTTTGCAAAATTTAACAGTGACAAACCTGTGCCAGAGAGCCGCACCAAATTTTTTTCAACGCGCTGAAAAATTGGCATAGAGAAAATGAATGACTTCCCCAGGCCCATTGGGGAGAAACGGTTTTTCAGGCATAGCCCTTTTCACGCAAAGGTCCGTTTAAAGGCAGTTATGAAAAACGTTTTTTATAGTGAAAACCTGCTCCTCTGGCTCCTTAATTGTCCATATTTTGTCCTCTTTTCTTCAGTACTTTCAGGTGACTTCTCCTTTGATGCCAGGGTTTCCCATGAAAATAATAGAAACACTCCATCCAGACGGACGCTCGCTTTTATCTTATGCCCTCGCTCTCACACTACTCACCGGCATTCTGCAGGGCTGCGGTGGTGGAGGGAGTTCCTCTTCCGACACAGAAACCAGTAGCGAGAGCAGCGACACTTCGACTGACACTGATAGCGGAGACGACAACAGCGAGGATGAAGACACTGGCGAGGACAGCGGCAGCTCAGAGGATACCGGCGTCTGGATCGTCAATACCACTGGCGAACGCGCTCCCTTTATCTACGAGAACAACAGCAATGAGCAGGTCCTGGTCAATGTGCAGAGTGTCGAATCCGTAACGGTAGGCGGCAAGGAATACACCCGGGTATCCGCAAGCGGAATCCCCGATTACGAAATTCTGATCACCGAAAATATCCTCAACGCCCTGTTGACCCGCCCCAAAATCAATAGCGATTTCCTTAATGGCAGCCCCAATGTTCAAGAGGGAGAATTTATTAGTTTTGGCCAGGATATCGGCTATCGCAGCAACGCCTCTTGTGGTGCAGAAGCCGGCTATGGCTTCTGGCCCCCGGGCCCTATCTGCCCGGAGAATGTCTCACACCAGGGTTATATCCCCAAATCCCCGGAAGCCGCGACAGAGGACTGCGAGACCAGCCTCGGTGTGCAGGGCTACTGGGTTAACGGTACCTCCATTTATCAGTGGAGCGATGGCCAGTCTGTCAACAATACCTGGCATACGCTCGCTCCCCTGGCCGAGGTCTACGATGTGGATGTCTGTGGTGGCCACGCCGCCAACGGCGACTACCACCACCATTTCTACAGCGATTGTTTGGCAAACCTGGTGGGGGATGTGGGTGATGCCCATTCGCCAATTTATGGCTATACCGCCGACGGCTTCGCGATTTACGGCCCCTGGGAAGGCGACGGCCAATTGGCAATGAGCAGTTGGGCAGTGCGCGACTACGACGATCCCAGTTCCGAAACTGGATGTGGCATCGCCGGTGAGCGCTCGTGTCTGTTGGTCGACGAATACGACACCAGTAAGGGCACTACGAGCACTAACAATACCGGTCCATCCACCAGCGGCAGTTACACCTCCCTATCCGGTAACGAGTTCGACACTAGCGCCGGCTTCTTTTACGAGGACTATTACTGGGACCCTGAGCTGACCGCCCAGGGCGGTGCCTACCTGGACCAATACAACGGCCACACCGATGAAGAACGCGGCTACCACTATCACTTAACCGTCACCCTCAGCGATGACGCCCAATTGGTGCCCGCTTTCCCTTTCACTTTTGGACCACGCTTTTACGGAAAGCTGGATGACCAAACCATTGTAAACCGGTGTTCTTCGACCATTGGGCGCTGACACCGAGCATCATTTGAGGTGAATTTCCTATGAAAATAATCAGGTATTTTCTTGCCGGATTCCTGGCCTGGACCGTTGCGGCTGAGGTTGCTGCCCAACCCAGCCCAAATTCGAGCCGCAATAACGACCAACGCTCGGTAAGGGAAATACCTGTTCGCGGCCCCGCCTCCAGAGGGCCCCAGAACAATGCTGATAGCGATAACACAGAAACCAGCGACCCAGCAACCAGTGATACAGATACCAGTAATACTTCCTCCACTGAGAGTGGTGATCACTCAACGGAAACACTGGACGAAACAACAAACAGTTCTAATGAAAACAATACTGAAACTGGCGAGGAGCCGGAAGATTCGAGCGATACCTCTGCGGACGGCGAGCATTCAGAGGAAAATACCCAGGGCTCAGCCGACAGCGAATCAACCTGGATTTTAAATTCCAGCGGCGAGCGCGCTCCCTTTATTTACGAAAGTAACAGCAACGAGCAAGTGTTGGTGAATGTGCAGAGTGTAGAGTCCGTTAGCCTAAATGGTAGGGAATATTCCCGTATCACCACCACCGGTATTCCCAACTATAAAATTGAAATTACCCAGGAAATTCTCGACAGTCTGCTCAATCGTCCGAAAGCCTACAGCGACTTTCTCAGCGGCAGCCCCATGGTACAGGTGGGCGATGTCATCAGCTTTGGTGAGAAT
This sequence comes from Microbulbifer sp. CnH-101-G, assembly GCF_052466775.1. Lineage (NCBI taxonomy): Bacteria > Pseudomonadati > Pseudomonadota > Gammaproteobacteria > Cellvibrionales > Microbulbiferaceae > Microbulbifer > Microbulbifer sp. CnH-101-G. The sequence continues at coordinate 19,339 of NZ_CP174292.1, read as the reverse complement.
ATTGGCTACCGCAGTAACTCTTCCTGTGGTGCCGATGCTGGTTATGGGTTCTGGCCGCCGGGCCCGGTATGTCCGGAAAATGTTGCCCATGAGGGCTATATCCCCAACTCCCCGGAAGCCGCTACGGAAGACTGTGAAACCGGGCTCGGTGTACAGGGCTACTGGGTTAACGGCACTTCTATTTATCAGTGGAGCGATGGCCAGTCCGTCAACAACACCTGGCATACCTTGGCACCCTTCGCCGAAGTCTATGATGTGGATATCTGTGGTGGTCACGCAGCCAATGGCGATTACCACCACCATTTCTACAGCAGCTGCCTGGCGGAACTGGTGGGCGATGATGGCAGCGGCCACTCGCCGGTTTACGGTTACACCGCCGACGGTTACGCCATTTATGGCCCATGGGAAGACGCTGGCGTGCTGGCACAAAGCAGCTGGGCCATTCGTGACTATGACAATCCCAATTCCGCCAGTGGCTGTGGCGAGGCCGGTGCACGTACCTGCCTGCTGGTCGATGAGTACGATATCGACCGTGGAGTAGTCAGCACCAACAGCAGCGGCCCCTCCACCGGCGGAAGCTACTCTTCCCTATCCGGTAATGAATTTACCACCAGCGCCGGCTTCTTTTACGAGGATTACTATTGGGATGCCAACCTGACCGCCCGTGGCGGCGCTTACCTGGACCAGTACAACGGGCATAGCGACAGTGAGCGCGGCTACCACTATCACTTGACCGTGAGCGAAGACAACAGTGGAAAACTAATTCCGGCCTTCCCATTTACCTTTGGTCCCCGCTTCTATGGAAGGCTGGATGACCAGACCATCGTCAACCGGTGCTCAACCACCGTTGGCCGATAATTGATGCGTAACCCAGGAGAGAGCAGCTTATGAAAATGCACAGGTATTTTACTGCCGGGTCCCTGGCCTGGCTGATAGCGGCAAGCAGTCCTACACTGTCGGCCCAGCCCAACCCTCATGCGGGTCACAACGGCGATCAACACCCTGTGATAGAAATCCCCGTGCATATGGCCGCACCGAGAATTGAACTGGATATCAGCAGGGATCGCATGTCCGGTTTTAATTTACATATTGCCTATGACCGCTTTGAACTGGAGTCGCCCCGCTATGCCAGCGAAAAGCCCCAACGCTTCCTGGAGGGGCATGCACATCTCTATATCAACGGTGAAAAAGTACAGCGGCTTTACGCCGCCGACGTACACTTGCCGGAGAAACTACTGAAGCCGGGCTTCAACCAAATTACTGTGACTCTTAATGCACACGACCACAGCACCTGGAGTCGCGGCGGCAAGCGGGTTTTGGCAACCCTGTTTATCCAGCGCGATAAGGACAACTTTGTTCTGCACCGCTTTTCCACTTCACCTATTGGCCCAAGTGAGGGCGGTGAAAAGGGGAACGCCTCGCTCGGTGTAGCCCATAATGGCCGGTGAGCAGCTGGTGATTACCCCACTGTTTTTCACCAAGCTTGCGCGGAGAAAATTCGGCACAGTCGCTTCTCAGAATGACTGTTGAAAGCAGACGCAAAGATATATTGACTATGAATTTCGAAAGCCGCTTACCTTTTACTTCTGCACTGGTAGTAGGCAGGAACTTAGATTGCCCACCTATTTACTGTAGGTGTACGCTTGGGTAATCACCCGCATGGGCAATGCCCGAAGTGGCGGAACGGGAGAGTCCGCTGTACTGACTGTCCGCAGGAAGGACTACATAAAAGATGTCATTAAATATTCGCAACAAACTCAGCCTGGCCTTTTTACTGACTACAGCAATTACGGTCGGCGGTATGTTTGTATTCTTCCAGTGGAGTTTCAGCCACGGCTTCCAGGCTTATATGCGTGCACAGGAGCTGCGTGATGTAGAGGGGCTGGTGCAGGCACTGGAGCGCTTTTATAGTCGCAAGGGCAGCTGGCAATCACTGGAAGCCAATGGCTCGGAATGGGTGGACCTGCACCGACAAACCATTTTTAGACAACTGGGGCGCCGCCCTCCACCCCCACCACCGGGGGCAGGTCCAAGGCATCGCCCCCCCATGGGTAACCAACTGGGCCCCCGCCTAAGTCTGTTCGATAGTGAAAAACAGCTGGTCATTGGGCGTCCAGCCCCAGCGAAGGAATTACTTTTTCAGCCCATTCAAGTGGAAGGTAAAACCGTCGGCTATCTCACGATCAACCCCCCTCCCGCCCTTTCCAACAATTACGAACAGGGCTTTATTCGGGAGCTGTCCCGCACTTTTGCGCTGATTTCCATCGCCACTTTTGTTCTTGCCCTGGCCATCGCCCTGCCCCTGGCCTGGCAGTTGGTACGCCCTATCCGCCGCTTGGCCGAAGCAACCCACCGCCTCACTTCGGGAGACTACAAAACCCGAATCGATATCGAGAGACGTGATGAACTGGGCCAGCTGAGTGCAGACTTCAACCGTTTGGCAGCAACTCTGGAAGCCAATGAACACGCGCGCAATCGCTGGATGGCCGATATTTCCCATGAGTTACGTACACCACTGGCAGTACTCAAAGGGCAAATTGAAGCGTTGCAGGATGGTGTACGCACAGCCACACCGGAAAACCTCAATATTTTGCACGATAAGATTCGCCAACTCAGCCGTTTGATCAATGATCTCTACGAATTGTCTCTCTCTGATGCCGGCGCCTTGAACTATTGCAAATCCGACCTCCCCCTTGGAGCACTGCTGACCAGGGTGGTAGAGGATTTTCAAAGTGCGTTTGCCCAGAAAAATATCGACCTGCAATTACAGTGTGAGCTGGCTGAAAATAAATTCATTTACGCCGATGAGGCGCGCCTGCAACAGCTGTTTGGCAATCTCCTCACCAACAGCTTGCGCTATACCGACAGTGGCGGTCAGTTAAAAATCAGTGCCCGCGCGGAAGCGCAAACAGCTATTATCACCTTTGCCGACTCCTCCCCCGGGGTCACCAGTGCGGACATCCCCCACCTTTTTGACCGCCTCTACCGCACCGACGCCTCACGCAGTCGGGAAACCGGAGGTGCGGGTCTGGGGCTATCGATTTGCCAGAATATTGTTAAAGCCCACGAGGGTAGTATTTCCGCCGGCCCATCCCGCCTGGGTGGTCTGGAAATTAGTATTTTTCTCCCTCTCACCGAGAGGATTAAATGGTAGGAATAATGGCTGCAAGGATTTTAATTGTCGAAGATGAAACAGAACTGGCCAACCTGCTGCTGGATTATCTTGAAGCAGCTGGTTACCAGGCCGATATACTCACCAATGGCAATGAAGTCATCCCCCATGTTGACGCCCAGCCCCCAGACCTGATTTTGCTGGACCTGATGTTACCAGGGAAAAGCGGCCTGGAGATTTGCACGGCAATCCGCCGCTACAGCAACGTGCCGATCATTATGCTGACCGCTAGAATTGAAGAGGCGGACCGCTTGCGCGGTTTAGAGGTTGGCGCGGACGATTATGTATGCAAACCCTATAGCCCCAGGGAAATTGTGGCCCGAGTCAAAGCCGTTTTACGTCGCACTCACAGTTCAGAGCAGCAGAGATACGGGGAGATCCAACTGAGGTGTAGTACCGGCCAGTTGCTGATCGGAGGGCAGGATGTAGGCTTAACCGCACTGGAGTTTCACCTTTTCGAGCTTCTCTATAGTGAGCCCGGCCGTATTTTCTCACGCGACCAAATTATGGATCGCATTTATTCGGACTACCGGGTAATCAGCGATCGAACCATCGACAGCCACATTAAAAAAGTGCGTAAGAAAATTGCGGCCTTGCTACCGGATAAGGAATTAATCCATTCTGTCTATGGAGCCGGGTATAAATTTGAAGTGCAGTAATTATTACCGTCTCACTTTACTTTGAAAAAAGCTGGGAGCCAGGCTCCCAGCGATAGCACTACAATGCCTCGGTGGCCGCCTGTAACCAGGAAGCGGTTTTTTCACTTACCAGCGGTGTAACGGCCTCCCGAACACGCTGGTGATAGCGATTCAACCAATCCCGCTCCTGGGAGGAAAGGAGCGCTATATCGATCAGCTCCCGGTCAATCGGCACCAGGGTTAACTCCTCAAACTGTAAAAAACCAGGATAATCCGTACTCTCTTTTACAAACACCAGATTTTCAATACGGATACCGTATTGACCAGTGAGATAAAAACCAGGCTCATTGGAGAGGATCATGCCCGGTTGCAGCGGGGTATTGGTGATCGCTTTACCGATACGCTGCGGCCCCTCATGCACACTGAGAAAACTGCCGACACCGTGGCCTGTTCCATGGGCATAGTCCAAACCCACATCCCAAAGGGGTCTGCGCGCAATCGCATCGATCTGTTCTCCACAGGTGCCCTGCGGAAAGCGTAGAGTGGCAATAGCAATATGCCCCTTCAGCACTCGAGTAAAGTGCTCTCGAGCAAGAGTGGAGGTTTCGCCCAAGGCCACCGTGCGGGTGACATCGGTGGTGCCATCGGGATATTGGGCACCGGAATCACACAGGTAAATCCCCTCTGCCGGCATTTTCAGGCTCGACTCCGGGCTCACCCGGTAGTGCACTATGGCGCCATTGGGGCCGTAACCGGAAATTGTCTCAAAGCTGTTGCCGCGGAAGCCTTCCCGCTCCTCGCGCTTGCTATACAGCAACTTCACCGCCGCAAGTTCATCCAGCCCTTTTTCCACCGCAGTGGGCAACTCAGCCAGGAACTCACACAGCGCTGCACCATCGCGCTCGTGCGCCGCTCTGGAACCTGCCAACTCCACGGCATTTTTGCACGCCTTTGCCTGCGTCACCGGGTCCCGCTCCAACAGCAACTGTAAATCCAGGGCGCGCAGCTGCTGCAGAGTCCAACAGTTACTGATCGCAGGGTCTACCCAGATTCTATTTACATGGCGGCGGCGCAAACCTTCAAACAGTTGGCCCTTCTCAGTCACCACCATCACTTCCCGCTCTAGATGCTCCAGAAGCCCTTCGCCGACCGCCTGCTCGGCCAGATACAAAATTGCGCTGCCGTCCCTAAAAAGCACCCCGCTGGAAAGCGCCACAGGCAAGTGGGGAATATCGTCACCTCGGATATTAAACAGCCAGGCGCAGCTCTCGGGGTTTGGTAGCCACAAGGCGTCTACACGTTTTTCCGCCAAAAGCGTCGCGATGCGCTGGCGCTTGTCATTGGAGTGCTCCCCGGTAAACACATAGGGGTGGGGGCAGGCTTGACCGCTGGGAGAGGCCGGCCGATCCCGCCAAATCGCATCAATTGGGTTCTGCTCCAGGGGCTTCAGGGCGATATCCCGTTCAGTCAGATATTCTCTCAACAGCGCCAGCCCCGGCTCGGTATGTAGACGAGGATCAAAACCCAGCGACTGCCCGGCGCTCAACTGATCACCCACCCACTTGGCGATGACCTGATTATTCAGATCCTCCAGAGCGATCGGCAAATCCCCCAGTTGCTGCTGCCCTTGCAGGGTATAGCGGCCATCCACAAACAAGGCTGCTTTATCCAGTCCAATCACCGCCATACCCGCTGATCCGGTAAAGCCCGTAATCCAGGCCAGACGCTCATCTGCCGCAGGCACATACTCGTTTTGATACTCATCGGCCCGGGGAACCAGAAAAGCCTCCACGCCCTGTCGCCGCAACTCTTCCCGCAATAGCTGTAATCGTTCCTGACTCATACTTCCCCCATGGTTTTCCAGCACCCAAGCCACCTATGCAGCCGAGTGACCAGCTGCTGCTCTTTGTGATGACCTTGACTCGACTGAAAAGTCGAATTGATTCAAAAAGATGTTCTGGAGTGCCAGCCGCGCTGGCAGCTCCGCCCATTGACACCACCGAAATGGTTTATATGCCCCAGTTTTAGAGACCAATTTCGCAGTATACATCACCCTATATGGGTGCCGATGGACCCCAGCAGCCTCCCAGAGCTACAAATCATCACCAATGGCACCACACGTAAAAATAGAACCGATAAGATGGCCTACAACGGGTTTAGAACTTCATTTGCAATGACTCGAAGCCAACCCTGTAACAACGTTAACCACAGAAAATAGGCGGTAACTATAAGGGAAAACCATGGTAAGGGGCATTGCTCTACCAATGACTGATGCAATTGCTGTTGCTCTTTAAACTATAAAATCTTCAGATGAATAAAACTTGAAAGAAATTCTTTTCCAGAACCACATACGAATTAATTAAAAAGCCCAAAATTTTGGTAAATTATGCGTAATGATAGGGAACTTTAGTTGACCAAAATGTGGAAATTTAAAGCAAAATTCTCTCATCGCTGCATACATGAAAGTACGTTAACTTGACAGCCATGGTCTGCGGCCCAAAAATCAATTCCCTGGGGCTGGGGAATCATCTTTATACTGCTCCGAAGTCAACAATAATGGCTATAGAAACTAGTGTAAAAGTCTCCTAGCTGAGACCCTGGTACTGATGTGCAGCTTTAGACCCCCTTTACCTGATCGGTGAGGGATTCAAGACGATATATTTATAAAGGGAATAGAAAATGCCAACTTTTTGGGTCGTTGAAGCTAAGGTAGAGCACCGTGAAGATAGCTCTATGCCCAGTGATGGATGCGAAATAAGTTATGGCCGTTCAGTAGTTCCGGCCAAATCTAAAGAAGAAGCTTTAACATTATTAAAAGCCACTCTTGCAGAACAAAAAATTTATATTACTGAGATTTATGCTGTTACGGATTACAGTAAAGGGGACTGGTCCGACGATATTTTTGATCTCAATCAATCTTATGAGAAAGCTTCTATTGGGCCTGAAATTTGCCTGGGCACCTTTATTTCTCAAGAAGCTATGGACTATCTACACAAGGACTGGAAGCCGTGCCAAAAGGAGCTATGACAATCGCTGAAGGCGATTTTGATTGTAAAACTGATGTAAGCCTGATTCTAAATGGCTCAGTATTTAGAGAATTTGTGTTAAGGACAACCTTCAACACGCTAGATCAGTGGAAGTCGAAATACAAGAAAGGGATATCACCTTTCCACCCTAAAGGCACACCTCTAAAGGACGCAGCAGTTGTCGATGAAAAAGAACTTTGGGTCTTCGGTGTTGATGCCAATAATGTTCAGCACTTGGTGGATTCAGTAAGAATCGCATGCTGGAGATTTAACGCTAGACCTGCTGACTTTATCAACAGTGTGTACGTAAAAAACCTTAATGTCGAAGGCGAGAATGAAATGGATACTCTCGCACGAATCAAGGCTAATGAGGGGTTGTATAAAGGCGTTACCAATACAATTATTGAGGCAGCAAAAATTCTAGGGGTAACTAGCGATGTCAACTTTTACATATATAGTGCTTCCAAGAACCATAAAATTCCCAAAACTGAATTGCACAACGCCTTGAGACAAGGTGGTGCTCAATCCGTGAAAATGGATTCTGGTATTCACTTTTTCAAAGTCGGCAGCAATGATGGCTCCATTGCTCGTGTTATGCCTACAAATCTGCATCAAGCTGTGCTATTCGGGAAGAGTTCTCTAATTTAAACTAAGCAAGTTCGCACCCTCCCCCAAAGTTAGGACCCCTTACTAGATTTGGAAGAGGGTGAGGGACATAGCTACCTACCATTTTTTCTAGAGGAAGCCCCACAGAGGCGGTAACTACTCTTGCTTATAAAGCCTGGGGGACTAACTCTCTATCTATTTCTAGCCATCAATCGTGACCAAATCAAGCCAGTCAGTCGCAATTGAGCCACTCTCGTGTACACAGCTAAGATTCCAAGCTGCCCCAAGAACGACTCTAGTGGCATCGGCAAGCCTGACTGGATACCATCCGCTAGTCACCACCCAAAAGCAAAACCAAAGGCCAATTTGTTATAATGCGGCCTTTCAGATTCGGCCTTGGGGTATATTTCAATATGTGTACACAGGGGCGTACACAGATAAGGTTAAATCTAAGTGAACAAAGATTTTTCTCAACAATATCAACGACGTAGAACATTCGCTATCATTTCCCACCCGGACGCCGGTAAAACAACCGTGACCGAAAAGCTACTTTTATTCGGAAATGCCATTCAGCTGGCGGGTTCGGTAAAGGGTAAAAAAGGTCCCCACGCGCGCTCCGACTGGATGACCATGGAGCAGGAGAGAGGTATCTCGGTTACTTCTTCGGTCATGCAGTTTCCCTACAAAGAGCGCACGGTTAACCTACTCGATACACCTGGACACGAGGACTTCTCCGAAGACACCTACCGGGTACTTACCGCAGTGGACTCCGCATTGATGGTGATCGACGGTGCCAAAGGCGTCGAGGACCGCACCATCAAACTGATGAATGTGTGCCGACTGCGCACCACACCGATTCTCTCGTTCATCAACAAACTGGACCGGGATATTCGCGACCCCATCGAAGTGATGGATGAAATTGAGGAAGTCCTGAACATCCAGGCCGCACCGATCAACTGGCCTCTCAGTTCTGGCAAAAGCTTTAAAGGGGTTTATAACCTCTACACCGATACCATCCATGTATTCACCCCAGGCCAGGGCCACACCATTCCCGACGATATTCAGATCAGAGGGCTCGACTCTGTTGAAGCCGATGAACTGCTTGGCGAATACGCCGAAGACATCCGCGAGGAAATTGAACTGGTGCGCGGCGCTACCCACGAGTTCAACCTGGAAGCTTATCTGGCTGGTGAACTCACTCCAGTATTTTTCGGCACCGCCCTAGGAAATTTTGGTGTGCGTGAAATGCTCGATGGATTTGTCGAGTGGGCGCCAGGCCCGCAGTCTCGCGCTACCCAGGAGCGCCAGGTAGAACCAAACGAGGAAAAATTCTCTGGTTTTGTGTTTAAGATCCAGGCCAACATGGACCCCAAGCACCGCGACCGTATCGCCTTCATGCGCGTTTGTTCCGGCACTTATACCCGGGGTATGAAAATGAAACATGTGCGCATCGGTAAAGATGTAAAAATTGCCGACGCGGTGACATTTATGGCTGGCGATCGCACCCATGTGGAAGAGGCTATTGCCGGCGATATTATCGGCCTGCACAACCATGGCACTATCCAGATCGGCGACACCTTTACCGAAGGCGAGCCCCTAAAATTTACCGGCATCCCCAATTTTGCCCCCGAGTTATTCCGCCGTATTCGCCTAAAAGACCCACTGAAATTAAAGCAACTGCAAAAAGGCTTGCAGCAGCTTTCTGAGGAGGGCTCCACTCAAGTATTTTTCCCACTGGACAACAACGACATTATCGTTGGTGCCGTGGGTGTTCTGCAGTTTGAAGTGGTCGCCTATCGCCTCAAGGACGAATATAAGGTGGAAGCCATTTACGAAAATGTAAATGTGAATACCGCTCGCTGGGTGGAAAGCGAAAGCGTCAAAGAACTGGAAAACTTTAAACGCAAAGCGAGCACCAACCTCGCTATAGATGGCAGTGGACACCTAACCTACCTGGCGCCCACCCGGGTGAACTTGCAGTTGGCTGAAGAGCGTTATCCAGATATTCGCTTCTATGCAACTCGCGAACACTAATTTACCGGCATTATTCGTGGAGGAAGTATTTCCTCCCGGAACGCATGAGCTGTAGATTGAGATACCGATAATGAGTCAGCAAATTGATTTACCTGTAGAAATCCCCCGCCTCGGCAATAGCATCACCGCCGCTATTGGCAAGATCATAATACGCTTGATGGGCTGGAAACTGGAGGGTACTTTTCCAGCTGAAAAAAAGGTAATGGTGGCCCTGGCTCCGCACACGTCAAATTGGGATTTTATCGTGGCCATGCCTTTTATCATGGCTTATCGCGTGAAGATTTCCTGGCTGATGAAAAGAGAAGCCTTTTTCTTCCCATTTAAAGGGCTCTTTATGTGGCTCGGTGGCGTGCCCACCAACCGTGGTTCCGCCGGGGGGATTGCCAAACAGGTTGCCACACAGTATCGGAAAAATGAAAAAATGTGGGTGGGTATCACCCCGGAAGGCACTCGAAAGAAAGTCACCAAGTGGAAGAGCGGCTTCCTACGAATCGCCTACGCTGCGGAAGTACCTATTTTACTAATCGCCTGGGACTTTTCACGCAAACGTTTTTGTTTGGATTCGCTCTATTGGCCCACTGGGAATCTGGACGAAGATATGAGAGAAATCCAGTACCGCTTCAGTAAGTACCAGGGTTTCCACCACAATATGGAAACCGATACCTCGGAGGGCAGTGAATCCTCCCGTGATAGAACTTAGTAACGATTTAACATTCACCACACTTCTGATACTCACCGCGGTGGCTTTCGCCGCGGGCTTTATCAACGCCATCTCCGGTGGCGGCGGCCTGATTACCCTGCCCGCACTTTTATGGGCTGGCCTCCCGCCGCTGGATGCCCTAGGCACCAATAAATTCCAGGCCGTATTCGGTACTCTCTCATCCAGTTTTAACTACTTCCAAAAAGGGCACTTACAACTCAGGCCTCTGTGGCCCGGCTTGGTGGCTGCAGTGATCGGCTCTTGCCTAGGTACCTGGGCAGTCACCAAACTCGGAGTTGAAACACTGGAAACACTCCTACCGATACTAATTATTGCCATCGCCCTCTATTTCTCTTTTTCACCGCGAATTTCCGATATCGACTCCCAGCCGAGAATGGGCTCAGGGCCCTTTAACCTACTAATCGGTGGTGGAATTGGTTTTTATGGGGGTTTTTTTGGTCCCGGTATGGGGGCATTCTATGCCCTGGCATTCGCCGGGCTACTCGGTTTCAACATGCGCAAAGCCACTGCATCGACCAAACCGCTAGTATTAGCCACCAACATCACGTCACTAGCGATATTTATGCTGGGCGGCCACTTTTCCCTGATACTGGGCATCACAATGGCTGCCGCCCAGATTATCGGTGCAAGGCTCGGATCAAACCTGGTTATCGCCCATGGGGCCAGATTAATTAAGCCTGTGATTATTTTCGTTACCCTGGCCATCGCGATAAAATTGCTACTGGAGCCGTAAAAAGTGACCCTGTTCCTTACCTTGCTGCTGTCCTTCTGTGCTTTTGTGATTGTCATCTGGACTTTAATGCACCTGCGCACCCCGCGCTTTCGAATGGACAGAGCTAGTTTTATCAAAGGCCTCGAAGATGCCATTACCGGCCAAGCCAGTGAAAGTGAGTGGCGTGCTTTGGTAGCAATTCCAATGCGCCACGATCCAGAACTGGAAAAGATGCGCCTCAAGTGCCTGGAAATAGAAGAGCACGAGTCCAGTGATAGCCCGCCCTATTTGTTCACCGAGAAGGGGCTGGAACAGCTGCGCCAGATTCGCAGCAAGCTGCTGATCAATACACCTAACAAATAATCAAATCTTGAGTCAACGAGTGTTAATCAAGGATAAACGTATGTTTAAACCATTGCTGTCCCTTACTGGGGGTCTTATTGCAACCGCAGCGATCAGTATCGCCCAAGCAAAGCCACTGGCTCAGGAAGACCTATCTGTGGCCGAAGTGCTGCGCGATCGCGCCCTGGCTTCCTCGAATGCCTATAGCATCGTTGAGTCATTGACCGTGGAAGTGGGACCCCGTCGCGCGGGTACCGAAGGTGATGAGCGCGCAGTGGCCTGGGCCCAGGAAAAAATGAAATCCCTGGGATTCGACAGAGTCTATACAGAGCAAATCGAAGTCCCCCGCTGGACACGAGGACATGCGCACGCCCAGGTAATCTCCCCCTATCCACAACCGCTGGTGGTTTCTTCCTTGGGCTACAGCGTAGCAACTCCCGAAGGTGGCCTCACTGCAGAGATCGTCGAATTTCCCGATGTAGAGAGTTTGCTGGAGGCTTCACCAAAACAGGTGAAGGGAAAAATTGCCTTTATCAATAAGCGTATGGCAAAAGCGCGTACGGGAGAGGGCTACGGCCCCGCTGTGCAAGGTCGCAGTAAAGGTATGCGCGCAGCTGCAGAGAAAGGCGCCGCAGCGCTACTATTACGTTCCGTGGGCACTGACTCTGACCGCTTTGCTCACACCGGCATGATGTCCATCGACAATATCGAAAACCCGGTACCCGCACTGGCGCTGTCCGCCCCAGATGCGAATCTCTTAGAGGCCATGTTGAGTCGTGGCAAACCCGTGGAAGTGAAGCTCGATATAGACAACCAGCGTCACAGTGATGGCCCCTCATTTAATGTAATCGGTGAGATCACCGGTCGCGAGACCCCTGAAGAGGTCATGATTATTGGCGCACACTTGGACTCTTGGGACGAAGGCACAGGCGCGCTGGATGATGGCGCCGGTGTCGCCATTGTAATGGAAACCGCTCGTCTGATTGCAGAACTCCCAGTACGCCCGCGCCGCACCCTGCGCGTAGTTCTCTTTGGCGCCGAAGAAATAGGCCTGGTTGGTGCCAAGCAGTACCTAGATGCACACCGCCACGAGCTGGATAACATTATTGCCATCTCTGAGTCTGATTTTGGCGCTGGTAAGATCTGGCGTTTTGATACGCGTTTGCCGGAGAACAAGTTCGATATTGCCGATCAAATGATGCAACTACTGGCGCCCCTTGGTATTGAACGCGGCAATAACCAGTCCTATGGCGGACCAGACAGCAGTGTATTTGTAGCTGAAGGGGTTCCCGCCTTCGGCCTATACCAAGATGGCACCGATTACTTCGATTATCACCATACCCCCAACGATACTCTGGATAAGGTAAAGCCTGAGAATCTACGCCAAAACGTTGCAGCCTGGGTAGTGATGTCCTTCCTGGCTACCGAAATGGAGGGCAATTTCGGGCGAGTGCCAGTAAAGGCGGAAAAATAAACTAGCTCCGCGAAGCAGAAGAAAATGCCCCACTACGTGGGGCTTTTTTATATCTTAATTCCCTATGCTGTTTTGCCATGTTTGTGCCACTTCTAAGTTATTCACAAACTAACAGCCCATCTCTATTTCCCCATAGTGACAATTCTATTAACAGGCTGTTACTAACAGAATCCATGGACAGACCTGTGTATAACTCCGGGATATCCACGCTCAGGCCCCTGTTTACGTGGGGCCCTTTTCAGCGGGTAAAAAAACACCAGCCATTTATCCACTTTCCACAGGCTGGCTTTACTCACAGAAAGTCTGGATAGACTTGTGCATAACTGCGGTATATCCGCGCCAGGGCCCGTGGTTGCTCAGGCTCACCAAAACGTGCAAAAAATCACCGAACTTTTTATTGATATTTCTGGTCAGTTTTTTAGTGCAATGACTTTTTTGTACTGGATATCATTTTTTCATTTCGGAGGATTTTTTTGCGGTATGTGAGATGCGGATTAAATAACGTGGCGTATTTTTCTGTATTTCTTATTTTTTGCTTGACGTAAATATTGAGAAAAATGCTTTGTTTAAAGGGCTGGAAGCCGTTCGGACTTTTTCAGAGACTTTGTATTTTTCTGGGGTTTTTGTCGAGCTGGATTTTTCGGCGGAAGTATTGCGAGTAAAAATTCGGTTGGGGTTTGAACGGAGTTTTTATTTTTCTCCAGAGCACATTTTTCTTCCAGCTCTTTTTTATTTTCTGTTTTTATTATTTTTATTAACTATTTTTTCACACATAAAAAAAGGGCCACCCAATGGGTGGCCCTTTCGGATTAGAAGCCTGACGATGACCTACTCTCACATGGGGAGACCCCACACTACCATCGGCGATGTTGCGTTTCACTTCTGAGTTCGGCAAGGGATCAGGTGGTTCCACAACTCTATTGTCGTCAGGCAAACTGGCTTGGGTTGGCGTTGGTCTTATGGGCGTTTGCCCTGCGCTGCCGTTTGACTGTTCGTTTGCCACTGAGTTTTTCTCAGTTAACAATCAACCCAAATAATTCGGTGAAACAATCTGTAGTAATACACCGCAAGCGATTGTATGTCTCTAACTCACAATCCGCTAGCTTAGCTAGTCGTTAGTAACCATCTCTGTTGTATGGTCAAGCCGCACGGGCAATTAGTACTGGTTAGCTCAACGCCTCACAGCGCTTCCACATCCAGCCTATCAACGTGGTAGTCTTCCACGGCCCTTTAGGACTCTCAAGGAGTCAGGGAGATCTTATCTTGAAGGAGGCTTCCCGCTTAGATGCTTTCAGCGGTTATCCCGTCCGAACATAGCTACCCGGCAATGCCACTGGCGTGACAACCGGAACACCAGAGGTTCGTTCACTCCGGTCCTCTCGTACTAGGAGCAACTCTTCTCAAATCTCCAACGCCCACGGCAGATAGGGACCGAACTGTCTCACGACGTTCTAAACCCAGCTCGCGTACCACTTTAAATGGCGAACAGCCATACCCTTGGGACCGGCTTCAGCCCCAGGATGTGATGAGCCGACATCGAGGTGCCAAACACCGCCGTCGATGTGAACTCTTGGGCGGTATCAGCCTGTTATCCCCGGAGTACCTTTTATCCGTTGAGCGATGGCCCTTCCATACAGAACCACCGGATCACTATGACCTACTTTCGTACCTGCTCGTCATGTCTGACTCGCAGTCAAGCGCACTTATACCATTATGCTCATTGCATGATTTCCGACCATGCTGAGTGCACCTTCGTACTCCTCCGTTACTCTTTGGGAGGAGACCGCCCCAGTCAAACTACCCACCATACACTGTCCTCGATCCGGATAACGGACCAGAGTTAGAACCTCAAACATACCAGGGTGGTATTTCAAGGACGGCTCCACAGTAACTAGCGTTACTGCTTCAAAGCCTCCCACCTATCCTACACAAGTAGGCTCAAAGTTCAGTGCAAAGCTGTAGTAAAGGTTCACGGGGTCTTTCCGTCTAGCCGCGGGTACACTGCATCTTAACAGCGATTTCAATTTCACTGAGTCTCTGGTGGAGACAGCGTGGCCATCGTTACGCCATTCGTGCAGGTCGGAACTTACCCGACAAGGAATTTCGCTACCTTAGGACCGTTATAGTTACGGCCGCCGTTTACCGGGGCTTCGATCAAGAGCTTCGCCGAAGCTAACCCCATCAATTAACCTTCCGGCACCGGGCAGGCGTCACACCCTATACGTCCTCTTACGAGTTTGCAGAGTGCTATGTTTTTAATAAACAGTCGCAGCCACCTGGTCACTTCGACCGGCCTCAGCTTAGGGAGCAAGTCCCATCACCAAAACCGGCGTACCTTCTCCCGAAGTTACGGTACCATTTTGCCTAGTTCCTTCACCAGAGTTCTCTCAAGCGCCTTGGTATTCTCTACCTGACCACCTGTGTCGGTTTAGAGTACGATTCACTATTACCTGAAGCTTAGAAGTTTTTCCTGGAAGCAGGGCATCAACCACTTCACCCACTAAGTGGGCTTCGTCATCAGTTCTCAGCCTTAGGGACCCGGATTTGCCTAAGTCCCCAGCCTACAACCTTAAACATGGACAACCAATCGCCATGCTGGCCTAGCCTTCTCCGTCACTCCGTCGCAGTAATAGCGAGTACAGGAATATTAACCTGTTTCCCATCGACTACGGCTTTCGCCCTCGCCTTAGGGGTCGACTAACCCTGTCCCGATTAGCGTTGGACAGGAACCCTTGGTCTTCCGGCGGGGAGGTTTTTCACCTCCCTTGTCGTTACTCATGTCAGCATTCGCACTTGTGATACCTCCAGCAGACCTCCCGATCCACCTTCAACGGCTTACACAACGCTCCTCTACCATGCTCCTAAGAGCATCCGCAGCTTCGGTTACCAGTTTTAGCCCCGGTATATCTTCCGCGCAGGCCGACTCGACTAGTGAGCTATTACGCTTTCTTTAAAGGATGGCTGCTTCTAAGCCAACCTCCTAGCTGTCTGGGCCTTCCCACATCGTTTCCCACTTAACTGGTATTTGGGACCTTAGCTGGCGGTCTGGGTTGTTTCCCTTTCCACGACGGACGTTAGCACCCGCCGTGTGTCTCCCGCGATTGCACTCCTCGGTATTCGGAGTTTGCATGGGGTTGGTAAGTCGGGATGACCCCCTAGCCCAAACAGTGCTCTACCCCCGAGGGTGAGACGCGAGGCGCTACCTAAATAGCTTTCGAGGAGAACCAGCTATCTCCCGGCTTGATTAGCCTTTCACTCCGATCCACAGGTCATCCCCTAATTTTTCAACATTAGTGGGTTCGGTCCTCCAGTTGATGTTACTCAACCTTCAACCTGCCCATGGATAGATCGCCGGGTTTCGGGTCTATTGCCTGCAACTAAACGCCCTATTAAGACTCGATTTCTCTACGGCTCCCCTAAGCGGTTAACCTTGCTACAGACAATAAGTCGCTGACCCATTATACAAAAGGTACGCAGTCACCCCGAAGGGCTCCTACTGCTTGTACGTATACGGTTTCAGGTTCTATTTCACTCCCCTCTCCGGGGTTCTTTTCGCCTTTCCCTCACGGTACTGGTTCACTATCGGTCAGCTGGGAGTATTTAGCCTTGGAGGATGGTCCCCCCATATTCAGTCAAGATAACACGTGTCCCGACCTACTCGATTTCACTCTAAATGCCTTTTCGTGTACGGGGCTATCACCCTGTATCGCGGTACTTTCCAGAACCTTCCACTAAAACATAAAGAGCTTAAGGGCTAATCCCCTTTCGCTCGCCGCTACTCAGGGAATCTCGGTTGATTTCTTTTCCTCCGGGTACTTAGATGTTTCAGTTCCCCGGGTTCGCCTCCCTAACCTATGTATTCAGTTAGGGATACTCCTAAAAGGAGTGGGTTTCCCCATTCGGACATTCTAGGATCAAAGCTTGTGTGCCAGCTCCCCTAGACTTTTCGCAGGCTCCTACGTCCTTCATCGCCTCCAGCTGCCAAGGCATCCACCGTATACGCTTAGTCGCTTGACCATACAACACAAACGACTACTAACGACTTTAACATTCAGACTCAACAATAAATCATTGGCCTGAACGCCGGATTGTGTGCTTGAGAGACACACAATAT